>NZ_OW485601.1:2587500-4987500 GCF_937425535.1 Rhodovastum atsumiense | reverse complement strand
GGCGCCATAGATCTCGGCCGACTGCATGTAATTGTCGCGCATGGCGAAGCGGCTGAGGTTGTTGCCCTGGCGGTTGACGATGGCGAAATGCGTGCTGAAGCCCGTGACATCGGCGAGCTTCCCCCAGTCGATGTCGGCGCTGAAGGCGATCTGCCCGGCATAGCCCGCGCCGGTGCGCTCGCCGGTGACGTTGCCGCCGAATTCGCCGATATAGCCGAGCCGAAGATCGACGCCCCGGTCCAGCAGGCGGGTGCGCAGGCCGCCCAGGTCGCCGAGCAACCGCGTCTGGGCAAAGGGCGATGGCGCGGCCGGCCGCGTCTCCTCCGCCGGCCGGCTTGCGCCGGGGCCACCCGGCAACGCGCCCGGACCACCGGCGCCACCGCTGCCTTGCGCGCCGACCGGCGCAGGTGCGGCCAGCCCCAGCAGCGCGATCGCCACCCCCGCCGCCATGCGTCGCGGCCCTGCCGCCCATTGCCGGGTCATTGTTTCCTCCCTTTCTTGCCTGCCATCGGCTGCGTCCCGAGGAGGAGCGGGTTCGACCGCGCAACGCGGCGGCGGCATCACTCCTGCGAGATTCCCGTTGCCACGGAGCGGTTTGACACCATGACGATACCGTTATATTCCGAAAATATATAACGCTTGCACGAGGGACCAGGATGACACTGGGCAGACGCGTCATGCTCGCCGCGATGGGAGCGGCCTTGCTGGGTGCGGCCGTGCCTGCACGCGCCACCGGAAATCGGGTCGTCGTCATGACGGCCTACCCGGATCCGCTGGTGAGCCTGTTCGAAGCCGCGTTCATCCGGGCGCATCCGGACATCGCCGTGCAGATCGTCGGGAAGTCCTCGCGCGAAGCGGCGGAGATCCTGCGCAGTCCCGACCAGGGCGGCATCGACGTCTACTGGGCACCCTCCCTCGCCACCTTCCATGCGCTGCACGGGGCCGGGGTCTTCCATCCGCTCGGGGTCGACCGCGCCGTCCTGCCCGGCCAGATCGGCGCCCAGCGCATCTCCCCGCCCGACGGCATGTTCGAGGCATTCGAGGTGGCCGGCTACGGCATCGTCGCCAATCCGGCGACGCTCGCCCGGCTCGGGCTGCCGGTGCCGCGCGACTGGCGTGACCTCGCCGATGCCCGCTGGGCCGGACAGGTAGTGCTGCCGGATGCCGGGCATGTCGGCTTCTCCCCGGCCATGTACGACATCATCCTGCAGGCCGAGGGCTGGGAGCATGGCTGGGCGCTGATCAGCGAGATCGCCGGCAATGCGCGGCTGGAACCGGTCGGGCCGCTGGTCGCGCACACGGTGGCCGAGGGCGCGGCGGCCGGGCTGACCATCGACATGCCGGTACGCAGCGCGATCGCCCGGGGCAGCGCGGTGACGCTGACCTATCCGGCAGAGACCGCCTTCCTGCCGGCCCACCTGGCCATCACCGCGAAGGCACCGCATCCCGAGGCGGCGCGGATCTTCGTCGATTTCCTGCTGGGGCCGCAGGGCCAGGCGCTGCTGTTCCGGCCCGAGGCGCTGCGCTATCCGGTGCGGCCGGACGCCTATGCGGCCGCACCGGACGGCACGGTAAATCCCTTCGCCCGCCCGGAGGCCGCGCGCTTCGCCTATCGCCCGGGCCTCGGCATCGCCCGCGCCGGGCTGGTCACGGCGCTGTTCGAGCACATGATCGCCCGGCCGCATGCGCGGCTGGTGGCGCTGTGGGCCGACCTGCACCGCGCCGAGGCCGCGCTGGCACGGGCGCCGGATGTCGGCCTCGCCGCCACGCTGGCCGAGGCCCGCGCGCGCCTGACCGCGGTGCCGGTGAGTGCCACGGAAGCCGTGGACGCCACCACGCTGCTGGCCTTCCGCCAGCGCGGCTCGGCGCATGACGGCAAGGTGGTCGAGACCGACATCGAGCAAGGCTGGGACGCGGCACGCGCGCGCAGCCTGGACGAGGCCGCCGCGCTGGTCGCGCGCGTGCTGGCGGCGCGGCCCGCCGCCCCCTGACCGGGTGGGGCGGACGGGTGGCCCGCGCCGCCTGATCCGCCCGCCCTCCTTTCCCCCTTCCCGACCCGACCGACCCGAAAGCCGATCCGGCTTCCGGCAAGCCAGGACCATGCCATGCGCCGTATGCGATCCGATACAACGACATCCCCCCTGGCCCTGCTCGCCGCCCCGCTATTGGCAGCCCCCCTGCTCGCCGGACCGCGCCCGGCGCTCGCCGAGGAGCCATCGGAAGTGTTCCGCCTCGGCCAGATCAACGTCACCGCGCAGGGCGTCGACCCGAGCCCGGTGGGGGGCAGCACGCTGCCGCAGGAAGAGATGTGGAAGTTCAACCGCAATACCCTGACCGATGCGGTGAACCTGATCCCCGGCGTGGTGTCCTCGACCACCGGCGGGCCGCGCAGCGAGGGGCTGATCACGGTGCGCGGCTTCGACCGCAACCAGGTGCCGCTGTCGATCGACGGCGTGCGCGTCTACCTGCCCGCCGACGCGCGGCTGGACTTCAACCGCTTCCTGACCCCCGACGTCTCCGAGATCCAGGTCGCCAAGGGCTATGTCTCGGTGATCGATGGCCCCGGCGGCATGGGCGGCGCCATCAACCTGGTGACCCGCACGCCCACGAAGCCGTTCGAGGCCGAGTTCCGCAGCGGGCTCGGCTTCGACAACAACGCCTCGCTGACCGGCTATGACGGCTACGGCATGGTCGGCTCGCGGCAGGAAAAATACTACCTGCAGCTCAGCGCGACCGGGCTCACCCAGTCGCATTTCCGCCTCTCCGACGATTTCCAGCCGGGCCGCTACGAGAACGGCGGCAACCGTGACCACTCCGGTCGCGGCGACTGGCGCGTCAACGCCAAGGTCGGGGTGACGCCGAACGCCACCGACGAATACTCGCTGAACTTCACCCGGCAATCCGGGTCGAAGGAAGCGCCGCTCGCGCCGAACGCCACCGGCTCGATGCTGCGCTACTGGGACTGGCCGTACTGGGACGTGCAGAGCCTGTACTGGCTGTCGAAAACCCAGATCGGCGACGCCACCGCGCTCAAGCTGAAAGCTTACTACAACACCTTCAGCAACGGGCTCTATTCCTACGACGACGCCAGCTACACCACGCAGACCACGTCGAAGGCGTTCCGCTCGTTCTACGACGACAAGGCCTACGGCACCTCGCTGGAGATGGACACCGACAAGCTGCCGATGAACACGCTGAAGGCAGCCTTCTTCTTCCGCCGCGACGTGCACAGCGAATGGCAGGACCTGTACACGCCGCGCCCCTATACCGAGCCGCGCCAGACCTCGATCGAGGACACCTGGTCGGTCGCACTGGAGAACACCTTCCACGCCACCGACACGGTCGATGTGGTGGGCGGCATCAGCTATGACTGGCGCGACCTCGACCAGGCGCGCGACTGGGACACCACCACCCGCAGCATCGTCAACTACCCGCTCACCGGCACCGACGCCGTCAACTGGCAGGGGGCGGTGATCTGGCGCTATTCGGAGACGGGCAAGGCCCACGCCAGCGTCTCCTCGCGCACCCGCTTCCCCACCCTGTTCGAGCGCTTCAGCTCGCGCTTCGGCGGCGCCACCTCCAACCCCGGCCTGAAGCCCGAGCGCGCCATCAACAGCGAGATCGGCATCACCCAGCAGGTGGCCGGCACCACCCGCATCGACGCCACCGTCTTCTACAGCCACGTGAAGGACGTGATCGAGACGGTGCCGATCCTCTACCAGGGCCAGAGCCTGACGCAGAGCCAGAATGTCGGCTCGGGCGATTTCTACGGCTTCGAGCTCGGCGCGGCGAGCCGCCCCGTCTCCTGGCTGGAGGTCGGCGGCAACTACACGCTGATCCAGCGCCAGCTCAGCAATCCGGTGAGCCCCGACTTCCACCTCACCGACGTGCCGATGCACAAGGTGTTCGGCTACGTCACCTGGGAACCGCTGCCGGGGCTGGGCCTCACCCCCAACCTGGAAGCCACGACGGCGCGCTGGGCGATCAGCAATGCCGGCACCACGTATTTCAAGACCGGCGCCTATGTGCTGGCCAATTTCCAGGCCAACTGGCAGGTCACGCGCAACGTGGAGCTGGGGGCCGGCGTGCGCAACATCTTCGACCTGAACTACTCGCTGACTGATAGCTGGCTGGAATCCGGGCGCACCTACTACGTGAAGGGACGGGTGACGTTCTGACCGTGGTGCCGGCGCCGGGAGCGATCCTCCGCTCCCTGCTCGGCCACCTCGTCGCGATCGGCCTGCTGCTGGGGCTGAGATCCCCCCCACCGCCCGCGCCCATGCCCCTGGTCGAGGTCGAGCTGCTCACCCTTGGCCAGGACGCGGCGGGGGGCGATGATAACGAGGCGGCGGCGGCACCCGTCGACGCCCCGATTGCCCCGGCCAGCGCCGCGCCGCTGGCGGCAGCGGTCGCGGAGCCCGAACCTCCCCCAGAGCCTCCACCAGCACCGGCGCCAGAGCCGGTGCCACCGCCTGTGCCGGTGCCACCGCCCCCGCCCGCGCCGGTCACGCATCCCCGCCCCCCACCGCGGCCGCTGCCACCGCCCCGCCCCGCCGCCTTGCGCAGCGGACCACGCCAGCCGGCCGCCACGGCCCCCGCCGCGCCGCCCGTAGGCGGAGCAGGCCCCACCGGCACCGGCGCCGGTGCCGGCGAAGCCGCACCCCCCGCCACCGCCACGGGCCCCGGCCCGCAGGGGGCCACCTCCGCGGCCGATCTCGGCGCCTATCTCGCGGCGGTGCGGCGACGGCTGCAGGCCCACCTGCTCTATCCCGAGGACGCCAGGCGGCTGCGGCTCGGCGGCAGCGTGATCGTGCGGTTCCGCATCCGCGCCGACGGCACGCTCGACGACGCCGCGCTCGCCGTGGCGGGGCATGCCGCGGCACCGGGACTGGACGAAGGCGCGCTCGGCACCGTCCGGCGGGCGGCACCGTTCCCGCCCCCGCCCGCCGGCGGCATCGCGGTCGAGCTGCCAGTCGTGTTCGCGATCCGATAGGACGTGCAGGGCAGATCAGCGCAACGCCATCCGCCATCACCACCGCCCGCAAGGTGGTCGGCTTGCGTTGGCGGATTGCATCCGCCCTACATGCTCCCAGCCGTCACCCAACGCCGGCGAGGCGCTGGCGCTCGGAGATGTCGTGCACGATGGCCAGCACGAAAGGCGGCTGCTCGTCACGGAAATGCTGCAGGCACACCTCCACCGGGTAGTCCCGGCCGCCGCTGGAGCGCAGCACCGCCTCGAACACCACGTCACGCCGCTCGCCGCTGAGCAGCGGCGCGATCAGGTGGTGCATCCGCTCCGGCGCGATGCCCGGCATCAGGTCGGTGATCGCGGTCTGGCGCAGTTGCATCAGGGAGTAGCCGAGCTTCTCCTCGGCGCCGTGATTGACCAGGGTGAAGCGCAGCGTCTTCGGGTCGAGGAAATACACCTCGTTGAGCGACTGGCCGATGATGCGGCCGAGATGGCGGATGTAGTCCTCGTTGCGCATCGCCTCGGTCACGTCCTCCATGACCAGCACCACGCCTTCAGGCGCGCGTTCCTCGCGCAGCAGCGGCAGGATACGCACGCGGACATGGATCGGCCGGCCGCGGCGGTCGGTGGCGCGCAGCTCGCGCAGGGTCTGCGGCTCCTCGCTCAGCAGCACGCGGTGCAGGTCCTGGTGCAGCCGCTGCACCGGCAGGCCGATGTCGAGCGGCAGGAAATCATGGCCGATCACCTCTTCGGCGCGCAGCCCCCAGGTATTTTCGCTCCAACGGTTCCAGGACCGCACCCGCAGGTCGCGGTCGAGCACCACGATGCCCGCCCCCATGCTGCGCAGGATCGCATCGGTGTAGCGGCGGAAATCGGCCGCCTCCTCGGACTGGCGCCGCAGCTCGGCGTTGGCGACCTCCAGCTCCTCGTTGGTGGAGCGCAGTTCCTCGTTGGTGGTCTCCAGTTCCTCGTTGGTGCTCTGCAGCTCCTCGTTGGTGGTCTCCAGCTCCTCGCGGGTGCTCTGCAGCTCCTCGTTGGTGGTCTCCAGCTCCTCGTTGGCGGATTGCAGTTCCTCGATATGGGTCTCCAGCCCCTCCTGCACGCCCTGCAACTCCTGGGCGAGCATGAAGGCGTGGGTCGTGTCGGTGAAGCCGAGCAAGGTCACGAATTGCTGCCCGTCCTGGCCGAACAGCGGCGTCACCTCGATGGTCAGCCGCAGCGGGTCGGCGCCGGCGCGATGGAACTCCAGGTTCTCCAGCCGCACCATGCGGCCTTTCTGCTGCGCCTCCTCGATGCGGCTGCGCAGTTCGGTGGGGCGGTAGGAAATAGACAGGTCCTGGAACGGGCGGCCGATATCCGCCTCCCCCAGTTCCAGCAGCCGCCGCGCCGCCGGATTGGCGAAGGCCAGTTGCCCCTCCATGTCCACGGCGAGATAGGCGATGGCCGAGCCGTCGACGATGGCGCTCTGCAGCCGCGCCGGCGGCACGGCGACACGCTCGATCCCGGCGCCGCGCAGCAGGGAGATGCTGCCGCCGATGGAGCGGTGGCGTTCCGGGCTGCCGGTCTTGCGGAAGATGCGGTGGCGCAGGTCCAGCGGCTCGAACAGGCGGGAGCGGGCAAGCTGGGTTTCCGCCTTGCCCAGGCACAGATAGCCGCCGTCCACCAGGGCGTAGTGCAGCCGCGCAAGCACCTCTTCCTGCGTGGACGCCTCCAGGTAAATGAGCAGGTTGCGGCAGACGATCAGGTTGACATGGCCGATCGGCGCGTCGTGGACGATGTTGTGGCGGCCGAAGATGACGCAGCGCCGCAGGTCGCGGATCAGCGTGGAACGGCCGTTGCTGGCCTCGAAATAGCGCTGCCGCAGATCCGGCGGCACGCTGTCCATCTCGGCTTCGGTATAGGTGGCCTGGCGGGCGAGCTGCAGCGACGGCTCGTCGAGGTCGGTGGCGTAGATCTTGGCCGCCCGGCAGAAGGCCTCCGGCCCTCCCAGCGCCTCGGCGAACAGCATGGCCAGGCTGTACGGTTCCTGCCCGCTGGCGCAACCGGCGCTCCAGACGCGGATGCCGGTGCCGCTGGTACGGTGCCATTCGACGATGCGCGGCACCACCTCCCGCTGCAGCACCGCCCAGGTCTCCGGATCGCGGAAGAAGGCGGTGACGTTGATCAGCACCGTGTTGAGGAGTTCGGCGAATTCCTCCGGATTTGCCTCCAGCAGCGCGTGGTAGGTGGCGAAGTCCTCGACGTTGATCTGTTCCATCCGCCGGATGATCCGCCGGCGCAGGCTGGTGCGCTTGTAGCCATGGAAATCGATTCCACGCTGCTCCTGGATGTAGTCGATCAGGTCCTTGAAGTCGGGCTCCGGGCCGTCGGTGCCGCTCATCCGTCCACCCATGGTCATGGCTGGGTGTGCTTACCACGCCCGGCGACTGGCAAGGAGAAGCGTCCACGCCGGATCAGGCCGTCACGCATGCTTCCGACAGGATGCGGGGCAAGGCCGGCCACCGCAAGGGGCGGGCCGGTCAGCCCCGCGCGGGGGAAACGGCGAAATCGCCTTCCCCGCCGTCATCCGAAGGTCGTTTCCAGCCCTGCTCGTTGAAGCGGCGCAGCACCGTGGCACGCTGCGTCGATTCCCGCATCGCCGCCTCCCAGTGCCGGACCGCCACGGCCTGGCCCCGGCCCCGTGCCGCCTCGGCCAGCCCCCGGCACAGTTCGGCCCGCTCGTTGAGCACCCGCAGCGCCACGTCCAGCGCCTGCTCCAACTGGTCGAACTGTGCCTCGTCCATGTTCCGGGCGGCGAAGCGGTGGCCGATGTGGCACTCGAAATAGGGCAGGCTGTCGACCAGCGTCTGGGTGAGGGCTCCTCCGCAGTTGGGACAGGTGAGCGCCACCGGCCGCTTCAGCTTGTACTCCCTTGCCATGTCTGCAGTTTCCTCCATGCCTGTGGCAGACATTCCAGCCGGATCGCCGAACATGGCGGTGGCGGGCCCTGGGCCGCAGACCCGGACCAGCAGGCCGGCGATGGCGGCGACCGGCAGGCAATGGCCGACCGTGACATGCCGCAGGGCCGCGCGGGGCATCTGGGGATAGGCCGCCTCGCGCGGATCCTGCACGATCGTCAGGCCGCCATGCCGCCCGATCTCGGCCAGCCCCGCCGTGCCGTCGCCCTGCATGCCCGAGAGCACCACCCCGGCGAGACGGCGGCCACAGGCACGGGCGGCGGAGCGGAACAGCGGGTCGATGGCGGGGCGGGTGCGGTTCTCGCGCGGGCCGCGGGACAGTTTCAGGGTGTCGCCCCGCGCCGCCACCAGCAGATGCCGGTCGGGAGGCGCGATCCGGATGCGCCCGGGGCGGATCTTCTCGCCGTCCTCCGCCCAGGCCGCGCGCAGCCGGCCCGCGCGGTCGAGCACCGCGGGCAGATGGCTCCGCCGGGACCCGATATGCAGCACCACCAGCAGGGCGGCCGGAAAGCCGCCCGGCAGGCCGCCGACGAGGGCCAGCAACGCTTCCACCCCGCCCGCCGAGGCCCCGATCACGACAATATCCCGCCCCGCTGCATCCTCGCCCATGGATCCCGAACGGCCGCCCCCCTCCGGCGCCGGATCCACACAGGGAGTTGAAGATCCGGACTGCAGCCGGGCGGCGTGCTAAAGAATCCCTGCTTTCGTGGCGGAACCGGTTGGCCGATGCTCCCTCGCCCGGTTGCCGCAGGAAGCGTGGGCATGCCGCGCCACTGCCAGCCTGCCCTCCCGGCGAATGCCAATGTCGCAACGGAGTGGACCGATTTGGACCAGGCCGGAGACAAGCGACCGAGTTCCATCCAGGCTCGCATCCAGATCGAGCGCCTGCTGCGGCAGACGCAGGCCCTGGTGCAGCAATCCCGGCACGCCGTGCAGGTCTCCCAGCGCACCATCATGGCGAGCGAGGCGATGATCCACCGCACGCGCGCGCTGTGCCTGCATCCCCCCGGGAAAGCACCTTCCGTCCCGCCGCAGCACGCCGCCCCGGCGGCGCCGTCCGGAGGATCGAAGGGGGAAAGCGCGCAAGCGGGGCAGGATGACGCGGCCGGACAGACACGGTGACGACGCGCCCCTCCCGTCCCGGGCCGCAGCGGTACAAGCTTCGTGGCACGGCCGCCAGGCTGCCGCTCGTGCCGGCATGGCCCCTGCCCGCCGCATCCGGCACGCCTTCCCCCCCGGTCCTGCGCGAGCCCGGGCACGAGCGGAGGATCGGCCGATGACCGACACGCGGGAACACGGCATCATCGTGATCGGTGCCTCGGCGGGCGGCGTGGAAGCGCTGCAACGCCTGGCGGCCTGCCTGCCGCCCACCCTGCCCGCTGCCGTGTTCGTGGTCCTGCACATCGGACCACGCTTCAGCGCGCTGCCCGAGATCCTCAGCCGGGCCGGCACCCTGCCTGCCTGCCACGCAGTGGATGGCGCGCCGATCCGGCCTGGCCGCATCTATGTCGCGCCGCCTGATCATCACCTGCTGATCACGCCAGGCCAGATGCGGCTGTCGCGCGGCCCGCGCGAGAACCGGGCCCGTCCGGCCATCGACGTCCTGTTCCGCTCGGCCGCCCAGGCCTACGGCCCCCAGGTCGTCGGCGTCGTCCTCACCGGCGGCCTGAACGACGGCACGGCCGGCCTGGTCGCGATCAAGGCGGGCGGCGGCATCACCGTCGTGCAGGAACCGGACGAAGCGAAATGTCCCGGCATGCCGCTGAGCGCGTTGCGCCATGCCACGATCGACCACCGGCTGAAGCTGGACGACATTCCCGGCCTGCTCGCACGGCTGGCCGGACCGGTGCCCGCGCCGGATCCGGGGATGCTGCCCCCTGAACAATCCTGGACCGATCTGGAGGCCGGCTTGAACGAAGGATATGATCTCGCACGGCCGCTGGCGCTGACCTGCCCGACCTGCGGCGGAGCCCTGGCGGAGACGCAGGATAGCGCCCTGCCCTGCTTCACCTGCCATATCGGCCACCGCTTCGTCGCCGCCGACATGGACGAGGCCCAGTTCCAGGCCATGGAACGGGTGCTGGAAATGGCGCTGCGGGTGCTGAATGAACGGGCGGCCCTCTGCGAGCGCATGGCCGGGACCTGGCACGGCAAAGGATTCGACGAACTGGCCTGGCGATGGCGCGCGGCGCGCGACGAGGCCCGGGAAAAGGCGGAGGTGCTGCGCGGCTTCATCGAAAATGGCTGGCTGCGCCCCGACCCCGATGGGGAGACCGGCGATGCCTGAGCTCCCGGCGCCCCAACTCAGGCACGGACACCGCCCAGGAGATATGCCCATGAATGATTCGGCCGAAGAGCACCTCGCCCAGGCCGTGCGCCATGTGCGGGAAGGCGAGCAGCGGATTGCCCGCCAGATGATGATCGTCGACACGCTGGAGAAGGACGACCACCCGAAAGCAGCGGAACAGGCGAAGCAGGTGCTGGACGTGCTGCGCCGCAGCCTCGAACTCGCCCGCGAGCATTTGCGCATCGAACAGGATATGCACGGCACGCCGTCTGCTCCCCGGCCTGCCGAACCGGCACGTGACGCCGTGCCGGAGGAACAGGGGTCCCGGCCACGGGACCACCCCACCGCATGACGGCGACACAGCCGGTCCAGCATGGCGTGCCGTCCGGAACCCCATCGGCCCGGTCGCGGCGATCCGGATCTGTTTTAACGGTTAAACGGTTTCCTCGCTCCGGGCTGCTCGCAGGCGGCCTGCCGCCATCGGCCGGGCGCGACACCTGCCGCCCGGGACCGGCATGAGGGAACGAACATGCCGGATCCCCTCGACGATACAGGGCCTTGAAGACATGCTCCCGGCGACGGAGACGCCGATTCCGACCGCCCTGCGGTTGGACCCCACAGATCTGTGTGCCGGTACGGCGCTCTTCAAAGAACTGTGTCGGGTGCTGGCGCGTCTGGGATGGCAGGAAGAACGCCGCCGCACGAGACGAGGAAGCCGTGGCCAAGGATGACGACCCCATCGCGCTGCGCGCCGAGATCGCCCGTCTGCGCGACGAGCTGGAACAGGCCCATACCGCAGCCGAGGACGCCGCCGAGGAAGCCGCCCGCACCGCCAGGGATCTGGAACGGGCGGAACGCGAACTGGCCAGGCACACCCACACCGGCCGGGAGATGGAGCAGGCCATGGCGCAGCTGCACGACCAGCTGCGGCATTCGGCGGCGGTGCAGCTCGAACTGCAGACCGACCAGGCCCGCAGCCTCACTGTCGAGGAGGAGCTGAACATCACCCTTGAGGAGATGCAGCTCGTCATCGCGGAGCTGGAGGCCGCCAACATCGCCTTGCGGGATGCGAACGCGCGGCTGGAGCGGCGGGTGACGGAACGCACCACCGCGCTGGCCACGGCCAATGCCGGGCTGGTGGAGGCACAGGCGCGGCTGTCGCTGGCGCTGCGGGCGGCCGAGGCGGGCATCTGGGACTGGAACATCGCCACTGGCCACATGATGTGGTCCGACGAGTACTGGAAACTGCACGGGTTGATGCCGGGCGAGGTCATACCCTCGCGCGAGAGTTGGCTCGCCACCATCCTGCCGGAAGACCGGGTGCTGGTGGAAGCAACGCTGCAGACCTGCCTGGAGCGTCACGTCCTCGACTTCACCATGGAATACCGCATCCGCCATCCCGGCACAGGGGTGCGCTGGCTGGCCGCGCGGGGCCGCTTCCTGTTCGACGAAACCGGGCAGCCGAGGCGGATGATCGGGCTGAGCATCGACACCACCGAGCGCAAGGAAGCGCTGCAGGTGCTGGATGCGCTGAACCACGAGCTGGCCGCCCGGGTGGAAGCCGAGGTGGCCGGCCGCGAAGCGGCGCAGCGTACCATGTTCGAGACCCAGAAGCTGGAGGCGCTGGGGCAGCTGACCGGCGGCGTGGCGCATGACTTCAACAACCTGATGACGGTGGTGATCAGCGCGCTGCACCTGCTCGGGCGCGAGCCGTTGAACGAGCGGCAGCAGCGGCTGCTGAGGCGCATCCAGCAGGCGAGCGCGCAAGGCGCGGAGCTGACGCGGCGGCTGCTGGCGTTCGGGCGCGGGCAGGACCTGCGGCCGGTGACGATCCCCCTGCCGACACACATGCAGGAGCTGCGGGAACTGCTTGTGCATTCCTTGCGCGAAAATATCGAGATTGCGGTGATCTGCCCGGAGGAAACCTGGCCGGTGCGCGCCGACCGCGGCGCGCTGGAACTGGCGTTGCTGAACCTCGCCGTGAACGCGCGCGACGCCATGCCGCAAGGGGGCAGCCTGACCCTCTCGGCGACCAACCGGCAGGTGCCGGCGGCGGAGGCGAAGCTGCTGGGCGTTCCGACGGGAGACTATGTCGAGCTGCGCATCACCGATACCGGGACCGGCATGCCGGAGGGGGTGCGTCAGCACGCCTTCGAACCTTTCTTCACCACCAAGGAACCCGGCAAGGGCACCGGGCTGGGGCTGGCGCAGGTCTACGGCTTCGCCCGGCAATCGGGCGGGCTGGCCCGCATCGAGACGCGGCCGGACGAAGGCACCTCGGTGATCCTGCTGCTGCCGCGCGCCACCGACCCGGCGCTGACCGAGGCATCGGCCGCGCCGGGGGGGGAGCCGGTGCTGGAGCCGGTCTCGGTGCTGGTGGTGGAGGACAATGCGGCGGTCGCCGAGAGCGTTACCGACATGCTGGGCGGCATGGGCCACAAGGTCGCCCGGGCCAGCGGCATGGAGCCGGCGCTGGAGATCCTGGCCTCGGAAGCGCCGATCGACGTGGTGCTGACCGACATCCTGCTGCCGAGCGGACGCAGCGGCGCCGACGTGGTGCGTGCGGTGCGGCGGTATCGCCCGCAGGTGCCGGTGGTGCTGACCACCGGCTATGGCGGCGAGGCCATCTCCGATCCCGACCTGATCGGCCTGCCAGTGGTGTGGAAGCCGTACGAGCCGAAGACGCTGGCGACGATGCTGGCCCGGGCGCTGCGGTCCCATCCGGCCGAGATCCAGGCCGCCGTGTCCAACGCCCCTCCCTGGGAAGCGCCGGTGGCCTGAGCGTTGTCGGGGGCTGCCCCCTATTGCTGCCCTTGCAGCTTGCGCTGCTGCGCTTCCCATTGCTGGCGCCGCCAGGCCGCGTCGTTCTGCTGCACCTGCTGGTGATAGCGCGCCAGGTTCTGGTCGTAGATCGCCTGGTTGCGCTGCACCTGTTCGCGGTAGCGCGCGGCATTTTCCTGCACCTGGCGCTGATACGCCGCCTGGTTTTGCTGCACCTGCTGGTTGTAGCGGGCCTGGTTCTGGTCGTAGGTCGTCTGGTTGCGCTGCAACTGTTGCTGATACTGGAAGCGGTTCTGCTCGACCTGCTGGCGGTATTGCTGGTCGGCGGGACCGCGTTGCCAGGCATTGCCTTCCCCGCCGCGATAGCGCCCGTACGGGGTGGGTTCGTACGCATAGGGCGGATAGGGACGGTAGCCACCGCCACCCACCGGACCGGTCCAATAGCCGCCGCCCCCGCCGTAAGGCACCGATTCCTGGTAGACATAGGGATAGGACTGACCCGTGTAGGCCGGGGCGCTTCCATAGTCACCCCAGGCAGCCACGGGGCCTGATGCCGGCAAATCCGCGCAGGCCCCCACGCCAACCGCAACAAAAGCCAACAACAGAGCGCGTCCGAGACTCATGACATCCTCCCATGCATCGCGGTGCATGGTTATTCTTGCACTTGATGACGGCGAATACGTGGCGACATCCACCACATTCATCAATAAATCGATATCGGGGACGCCGATGCAAAACCGCCATGGTTCGGCGGGCCGCTGGCCATCGGGTGCGACCGGGCGAATGGGCACGGGTTGACGCGCCCGCGTGGCAATGCCACCCAGCCGGACATGAACATCGCGCGGCGTTCCCTGCTCGGCGGGCTGCTGGCGGCCCCACTGTTTCCCCGTCCCCCGCTGGCGGCACCGCCGCTGTGGTTCAGCCAGATCGTCGAATTGTCCGGCCCCGCGGCCCGGATCGGCGATTCCTGGCGCAACGGCGTCGAGATGGCGGTGCAGGAGATCAACGCCGCCGGCGGCCTGCTCGGCCGCCCCCTGCAAATGAGCACCTTCGACAGCAGCGTCGGCCGCCCCGCGGTGCGGCGCGCGCTGGAAGGCGAGCCCCTGGCGTTGCTCGGGCCGGTGACACCGGAGGCGGTGGGATTGGCGGTGCCGATGGCCCGCGCGGCGGGGATCACGCATATCGTCGGCAGCGACAGCCCCGATCCGGCCGCGCCGGCGGGTGCGACCGTGGCAAGCAATACAGCGGTCGCGACCGCGACGGTCGCCACGGTGCCGGCGAGCAACGCGGCCCTGGGCGGCGGCATGCCGTTCCGCACCGCGCCGGGGACGGCGCTGCGCATGCGGCGGCTGGCGCGATGGCTGGCCGAGGACGCCGGCGTGCGACGGGTGGCGCTGGTCTGGAGCAACGGCTGGACCGGCCGCCACCGCCACGACGTGCTGCTGCGCGAATTGCGGGCCAACGGGATCGAGATCGCCTCCGACCAGGGCGTGGCGCCAGCCCCGACGGGGTTCGCCACGGAAACCGCCACGCTGGCGCGCAGCCCGGCCGAGGCCGCGGTGGTCCTGCTGCCCGAGGCCGAATGCGTGCGCTTCCTCAAGGAGGCAAGGCGCCAGGGGTTGCGCCTGCCCCTGGTCGGCGACACGACGTTGGCCGCCCCCCGCGTGCTGGCGCAGGCCGGGGCGGCGGCCGAGGGCGTGCGCTGCCACGTCACCTTCACGCCGGAAGCCTCCGAACTGGCGGCCTTCCGCGGGCGCTTCCTGGACCTGTTCAAGGAAGAGCCGGACGCGGTCGCGGCGAAGGGCTACACGGCGATAGGCTTGCTGGCGGCCGGTACCATGCGGCTGGGACGGGTGGACCGGTCCGGCCTGGCGGCGGCGCTGCGCGGCTTGTCGGTGCCGGCGGGAGCCGCGGCGATGATGCTCGATTCGCGCTGGAACGCGATGGGGGAAATGGACCGGGCCAGCTTCCTGGTGGAAGTGCGGCAGGGACGGCCCGTGGTGCTGCGGAGCTTTGCACCGGAGTGACGACGACAGCCTGACGAGCTGACCGGTCTGGGGGCCTGGCGGTCCGACGCGACAGGACGCAATCGCCCCTGGGGCGGGACGCACCATGGCACAACCACATGCAGAAACGATCCAGGCAGATCATTTGAATTCACTAAAAACGATATAAAAAATGAAAGCATAAGCATTATACGCGAACATGATCAGCACAAATTCAAACTGAAAAGAAATTCCTTCTTATTTTTGCGCACATATATTGTCGCGCATGATTTAACATTATAGTTTCGACCAAGAATCTCTCTCAACTATTTGTTTGAGATTATTTTTTCAGTGATATTCTACCTATGGTTAATATTATGCCTGTGCCTGTCATAAATAAATAGCAATTCTCACCCAATCCGCGCTTTTGGGCAGCGTTATCCTGACATTCGCAACTTTCCGTCCACCCCGGCCCCGACCATCCTTCGGGATGGCCCGTTCCACGCAAGGCGAGAAAGCCATGTCGGATCTTTCAACCGTAGCCCCATCAGCACCGGGCATTGCGACCATCGCCGCCCCCAGGCCGGACCTGGATCGCAGGCTGCATGGCTCGACTCCGTTCATCTTCGGGCTGCTGCTGGTCAGCGGCATCGGCTACGCCGTGTACGGCCTGATCAGCGACATGAACAATGTCGGCCAGGAGCCGCTCGCCATCGGCGCCTTCGTGCTGCTGGGCATCGCCCTGCTGATCGCGCTCGGCTTCGAGTTCGTGAACGGCTTCCACGATACCGCCAATGCCGTCGCCACGGTGATCTACACCCACTCCATGCCACCGGTGGTCGCGGTGATCTGGTCGGGGTGCTTCAACTTCCTCGGCGTGATCCTCTCCAGCGGCGCGGTCGCCTACAGCATGGTCACGCTGCTGCCGGTGGAACTGATCCTGCAGGTCGGCAGCGAGGCCGGGTACTCGATGATCTTCGCCCTGCTGCTCGCGGCGATCATCTGGAATCTCGGCACCTGGGCGATGGGAATCCCGAACAGTTCGTCGCATGCCCTGATCGGGTCGATCATCGGCGTCGGCCTCGCCAACCAGATGATGGCGCCCGCCGACCAGGCAACCTCCGGCGTCGACTGGGCCCAGGCCACCGGCGTGTTCAAGGCCCTGGCCTTCAGCCCGCTCTGCGGCTTTGTCGTCGCCGCCCTGCTGCTGCTGGTGATGAAGCTGGTGGTGCGCAACCGCAAGCTCTACCAGGCCCCGGAAGACAACCGCCCGCCACCGCTGTGGATCCGCTCCCTGCTGATCCTGACCTGCACCAGCGTTTCCTTCGCTCATGGCGGCAATGACGGTCAGAAGGGCATGGGCCTGATCATGCTGATCCTGATCGGCGCCGTGCCCACCGCCTTCGCGCTCAACCGCACCATGCCGGACAGTTCCACGCCGACCTATATCCAGATCTCGCACGAGGCGCAGGCGATCTTCCAGGCCCGCGCCGCCACCCTCACGCCGCCGCCGGCCGACACGGCCCGCAGGGTCGTGGGCGACGCGCTGAAGGCACGCCGGCTCAACCAACCGGAGGTGTTCGCGGCCCTCGCCGCCCTGTCGGGCGACATCGCCGAGAACGTGCGGAACTACGGGGCGATCCGGCACGTGTCGGCGGCAGCCACGCCGAACATGCGCAACGACATGTACCTCGTGGCCGATGCGGTGCGGCTGCTGCCCAAGGAAGACGTGACGCTCTCCGCCGCGGAAGCAGGGACGCTGAACGCGTATCGCACCGCGCTGAACGAAGGCACGCGCTTCATCCCGGGCTGGGTGAAGGTCTCGGTGGCCATCGCGCTCGGGCTCGGCACCATGGTCGGCTGGAAGCGCATCGTCGTCACCGTGGGCGAACGGATCGGCAAGCAGCATTTGACCTACGCCCAGGGCGCCTCGGCCGAGCTGGTCGCGGCCGGGACCATCGGCATGGCCGAGGTCTGGGGGCTGCCAGTCTCGACCACCCACATCCTCTCCAGCGGCGTCGCCGGCACCATGGCGGCGAACGGCTCCGGGCTGCAGATGGCGACCGTGCGCAACATCGCCGCGGCCTGGGTGCTGACGCTGCCGGCGGCCATGGCCCTGGCCGGCGGACTCTACGTCATCCTGCGCAACGTCTTCTGAGCCTGGGGCCGCGCTGGCGGGGTTTCACCCCGCACCCGACGAGGGCTTCGCCCTGGACCGACCAAGGGCTTCGCCCTTGGAACCCATGACTCTTGTGCCGCGCAGCGCGAATGGGCTTGGGCCGCGAAGCGGACCAAGGGGCCGGCCCTTGGTGGGTCAAGGGCGAAGCCCTTGTCTTCCCTATGACCTCGCCTTACTTCGCCTCGACCTTGTTCTTGATCGCCGGCACCGCGTTGTTCACCGCCCGCAGCAGCGCATTGTACGCCTGCCCGTTCGCGTCGATGAAAGCGGTGCTGGCCACGAACACCGCGTCGACGGCGATGGTATCGACGCTGCTGCCGAACATCGACGACGGCTGCAGCCCGCCGGGATAGGTGCCGCCCGGGATGGTGGCCTTGCTGTAGATCTGCCGCCCCTTGGGGTCCTTGAGCTTCGGCAGGTCGCTGTCATCGGCGGCGATCAGCACCAGCTTCCCCTTGCTGTTCAGCGCCACCTGGTTCGCTTCATTGATCTGCGGGCTCTTGAGGCCGGTGACGAACAACAGGCAGGCCGCCTGGGAACCTTCCTGCACCATGTTGACGGCGCGCAGCCCGCCCACTGGCAGCGTCGGGATCGGGTCATAGCGCTTCGGGTCGGCGAGCCGGAAGCTCTCCCATGTGGTGGAAGTGCCGCCGCCGAGCGGGCCGATGAGGATGGTGTGCTGCCGGGTCAGTTGCGTGATCTTGGACAGGCCCGCCTGGGAATTGCAGATGAAATGCAGGTATTCCTGATAGAGAACCCGGCTTTTCTCGATGTTCAGCGCCGAGCGGGAATTCTGCTTGAGATAGACCCCATAGGCATCGCTCTGCACGATGGCGGCGTCGCATTCCCCTTTGTCGAGCCGGGCGAGATTGTCCAGCGATCCCTGGGTCTGCACCAGCGTGACGTTCAGCACGCCCTTTGCCTGCTGCGCGATCTGGATGCCGGAGAAATCATAGTTTCCGTCCTGCGGCCCCGTGCACAATTTGACGCTGGGCAGCGCCGCTTCCGGCTTCTGCGCCAGGGCCAGCGACGGCAGGCTTGCCAGCACGGCGAGGATCCCAAGCAGACTGACGCGGCGGGTCATGCGTTCGTTCTCCGGCAGCTTCGATGGGGCGGTCTAACACGCGCGCGCCCCATGCAACCGGCATCTCCGCACTCATGTGCGTGAGCTGACCGTTTTCTGAACGACCCTATGCCATGGGGTTTCTTACCTTACCCGATCTTCAGGTTGCGGATCGCCGTCTCCAGTTCCTGGAAGCTCGGCATATGCTCGTTCGGGGCCATCTTCCGTCCGGTCTCGACACTGACCTGCGGCACGTTGCCATGCAGATGCGCGACCAGGACGGCCCGGATCACCTCGAAGAACTTGCTTTCTTCCTCCACCACGCCCTTCAGCCGGCTGGCGCAGGGGCCGGCCAGGCCATAGGACAACAGCACGCCCAGGAACGTGCCCACCAGCGCACCGCCGATCATCGCGCCCAGCACCGCCGGCGGCTCGTTGATGTGCGACATCGTCTTGATCACGCCCAGCACCGCGGCGACGATCCCAAGCGCCGGCAGCGCATCGGCTACGATCTGGATGGCATGCGCCGGATGCAGTTCCTCCTGCAGCTGCTTCTTCAGCTCGCGCGCCATCACGTCCTCGATCTGGTGCGGGTCGTCGACATTCATACCGATCATGCGCAGATAATCGCAGATGATCGAGCAGACCTGGGAGTTCGCCAGGATGCGGGGGAAGTGCCGGAACGCGGCACTCTCCGCGGGCTTTTCGATATGCGGCTCCAGCGCGATCGCACCCTTGGTGTTGGCCAGCCGGGTGAAGAAGAACAGCAGGCTCAGCAGATCGATGTAATCGGATTTCCGGTAGGCCGCCCCTTTCACCACCCGGCCGAGGCCGGACAGGGTGTGCCGCACATGGTGGAGGCTGTTGGCCATCAGGAAGGTTGCGATGGCCGCGCCACCGATGGTCAGCATCTCGAACGGAAGCGCCTCGAGCAATGGCCCCAGGGTACCGCCGGCGGCCAGATAGCCGCCGAACACGCTCATGAGCAGGAAAACGAGACCACCGATCGTCAGCATGAGTTTGCCTGTAAACTGAAGTCAGTATTTCGGCGTACCGCGCAGCACCACGATGGCGATGCGACGATTGGCGGCGGCGTGGGGATTGGCCGGCAGCAGCGGATCACGATCGGCATTGCCGGTGACGCTGCGGAACCGCGTGTCCTGCAGCCCGGCTTCCACCAGCAGCCGGCGCGTCGCATTGGCGCGGTCCGCCGAGAGCTCCCAGTTGCTGCGATCGCCGCCACGATAGGGCGTGGCATCGGTGTGGCCCGCCAGCGAAATCGGTTCCGGCAACCGCGCCAGCACCGGCACGACCTTCTCGAGCAGCCGCCGGGCGCGTTCGTTCAGCACCGCCGAGCCGGTAGCGAACATCGGCAGGCGATCCTCGTCGAGGATCTGAATGCGCAGCCCTTCCGGGGTTTCATCAATGGCGATCTGGCGCGCCAGCTCGTTCAGCGCCGGATCGGAGCGAACGGCGGCACGGATCTGCTCGGCCGCCCGAGCGAAGGTGTCACGCTCGCGCATCGCCTGTTCGCGCATCGCTTGTTCGCGTGCTGTCTGCTCGCGGGGGTCCTGTTCGGCACGCCCCGCTTCGGCCGGCAGCAACATCGCCTGCAGCGGAACCGGCTCCCGCGCCAGGGCACGCCCGGACGCATCGAACCTGGCCGGTGCCGCATCGCTCGCACCCGGCCCCGCGACCTTGCCAGGGCCGCTGCCGGCGTCGGCCGTGCGCCGCAGAGTGCGGGATTGCTGCGAGGACTCGGCGTCCTCTTCCTCCTCGGGCTCGGGTGGCGCGATGGCATCGGCCGGCATGATGCTCATGGTGCCGCGGTCGGAGACCAGTTCCCCCTCGTCGTACGGGGTCTTGCCACCGAGCGGCATGTCCTTGCCGGACTTCATGCTGCCAATCGTGGAACTGGCCGAGAAATAATCGGCAAGTCCACGCTTCTGTTCCTCGGACGTGGAGTTCAGCAGCCACATCAGCAGGAAGAAGACCATCATGGCCGTGACGAAGTCGGCATAGGCAACCTTCCAGGCCCCGCCGTGATGCGCCTCGCCGCCACTCTCCTCGTGCCGAATCACGATCCTGGCGGATTTCTCGCCTGATCGCTTGCCCCTGGCAATCATCTCGCCACCGTCCGAATGCAGGAAAGCAAATATGTCGGAAACGTATTAATATCTGGTAAAAATCAGCGATGGGACCACCGCAGCAACACGCGCTCTGATCGAAGCGGGCCACGGCCCACGCTGTCAGCCTCGCCTGTCGGCGGAAGTGTCAGGCAAGGACACCGGGTGACCACAGGTGGCGAGGACGAATTCCCAGGCGGCCCGGTTGCCCTGGCAGCATCCGGATGATCATTCCAGCATCGGCACGGTATCCGACACTCATCAGCGCTTGCGCCTGCCCGTCACGCAACGGCGCAAGGAGCACAGACCGTTCAGGCCCGGTCCGGACACAATCCCGGACACCATCCCCCACACACACGTTATGGCGCCGCGGACAGCAATGCCCAGCGGAGCCCGTGCCGAAGTCCTGTGCGGAAGCCGGAGCGGCCGGGGGGAAACTCTAGTCCCGGGTCACCGGCGCGGCCTGAACCGGCGCGGCTTTGGCGGTGTGTGCCTGGCGCCGCACATCCGCCGCGCGGTTGCCGATCACGGTGCGCAGGGTCAGCCCAAGCAGGAAATCGGCGAGGCCGAAGACCGCGCCGATGATGCGGGGATGTCGATTTCGGCCGATCAGGACAACCTCGTAGAGGACATACAGAAGATAAGCCGCGAAGGCGGTGCCGACCAATCGGATTGTCAGGATCAGGATCGCGCTGGTACCGGCATCGAGGTTGAGGGTATGGAGAAAGTGCTGCGCCGACGTAAGAAATCCATTCATAGGCTTCTCCGCCTCGGATTGAGATCGGTCGGAGATGCCGCGCGGCCATGCCCTCGGCACCGGCGCCATCGACAACCTTATTGCCCTAAGCTCTCGCGTGCCGGGTTCGTTCCCGCCGTCCGGCTTCCATCACGCCGTATTGGCCGCCACCGCCCCTTGCGAACGGCGCCATCACGGGCAAATAACGGCGGCCATCTCCGGCGGCAGGCAGGCCCGTTCGCCTTGCCGGGACAGGACATCCCACCACCAGCTCGGAACAGGAACGGGCCGATACGACAACGCCTTGATGACGGCGCGCACGCATCCATCTGCCTGTGCGATGCCGACCACGCCACCGCGTGGCAGGCGGAAGGCACCTGTGCCGTGCCAACAGGATGGAGGAAGCCAATGACGCTGCAAGGCAAGACCGTGCTGGTGACCGGGGCGACGTCCGGCATTGGGCGCTGGACCGTGCTGGGACTGGCGCAGGCAGGGGCGCGGGTACTGGCGCATGGACGTGATCCGGCCCGCGGCGAGGCCCTGCGGCGCTTCGTCACCGCCCAGGTGCCGGCGGCCCGGTTGGACCTGCTGCAGGCCGACCTGTCCTTGCTGTCGGAGGTGCGGCGCCTCGCCGACGAAGCGCGCGCGCTGGCGCCGGCGCTCGACATCCTGGTCAACAACGCCGGGGCAATGACGAAGACGCGCGAAGTCACCGCCGAGGGACACGAGCGCATCCTCGCGGTCAACCACCTCGCTCCCTTCGTGCTCACCCAGGCCCTGCTGCCGGCGCTGGAGGCGGCGGCGCCGGGGGCGCGCATCGTCAATGTCGGCTCGGCCGCTTCCGACAACGCGACGATCCGGCCGGACGACCTGGAATCCACGCGTGCCTGGCGGCTCATGCCGGTGTACGGGCAGTCCAAACTGGCGCTGATGATCTGCAGCTTCGAACTGGCGCGGCGGCTGGGCGGACGCGGCATCACCGTCAACGTGGTGCATCCCGGCGTGGTGGCCACGCGCATCGGCGACCTGGGCGGCGGCTTCGGGCTGCTGTGGGGCCTGGCCAAGCCGTTCCTGCTGAGCGAGGAACGCGGGGCGGAAACGACGTTGCGCGTCGCCATCGATCCGAAACTTGCCGATGTGACCGGCCGGTTCTTCAAGAAGGGCGTGCCGGTCGCGCCGAACCGGCTGGCGCTGGACCAGACCCTCGCCGGCCGGGTCTGGACGGCAACCGAGCGACTGGTCAGCCCACCGGCCTGATCCCCCCTCGCCCTCCGGCATGTCCGGCCGTCACGGGACCATCGCCCCACACGCGACATCGCAGGGGTTCTTTCGCGCCGGCACCGCATGGTACTTTCACGCCATGGACCTGCCCGAGCCGACCATTCCGTTGCCCTTCGAAACCGGCCCCTACCGCATGCAGATGGGCCTGCAGGCACGCGCCCCCGCCGAGATGATCGAGATCGACGCCCTCTATCCCGGGCAGATGGCGGAGCGCCGGGAGCTGCTGACGCGCCGCCACGCCGAGGTGTTCGCCGCCTGCCCCGGCTCCGAGGCAGCCCGGGCAGAGGTGCTGGAGCGGCTGGCCGGGCTGTTGCCGGCACGCTTTCCCGACTGGTTCGAACAGAGCGGCAGCGTGCTGCGCAACCAACTAACCGGCGAGGCATGGGACCTCAACCGGCTGCCGCACGACCCGCTGGAGGTGGCGGGACGGCTGGTGCAGGAGGATCTGTGCGTGCTGCAGCCCGGCCCGGAAGGACCGGTCCTGGCAGCCGCCGTGCTGTGCTTCCCGACCGGCTGGCGCCTCGCCGACAAGATCGGGCGCCCCCTGCGCGAGGTGCACGCGCCGGTGCCGCTCTATGCCGAGCGGCTGGGACAGCCGGTTGACCGCCTGTTGGCTCAGTTGCGCTCCGGCCACCTGGTGGAGCGGCTGAACTGGTCGGTGGTGGACGATCCCGCCCTGTTCCAGCCCGGCGGCAAGGCGCAGGAGAACAGCGCCCCCTGGATCACGGCGGCCAATGCCGGGGCGGCGCTGTGGCTGCGCACGGAACGGCAGACGCTCTCGGCGCTGCCACGCAGCGGCGGGGTGCTGTTCACCATCCGCGTGCGCGTGCACCCGCTGGCACGGATCTGCTCCCGGCCGGAGATCGCGGCCCGCCTGGGCGATGCGGTGCGGGCGCTGCCCGAGGAGATGCAACACTACAAGAAGCTGGTGCCATTCCGCGACGCGCTGCTCGGCTATCTCGACGCCCGCAGCCACTGAGGCGGGAAACCGCCGCAGGACCGCGGCGTTGCCGGCCGGCGGCATGGATGTCCCGGCATGACCTATGCGCAATTCTGGCACCGCTACCTGTGCGCACACAGCCGGCCGCTCACGCGCCGGCTGCACTACCTGGGCACCGCCCTCGCCCTGCTCTGCCTGCTGGCCTTCGCCGCCACTCTGGACTGGCCCTGGCTGGTGGCAGCGCCCCTGATCGGGTACGGCTTCGCCTGGAGTTCACACGCTCTGGTCGAGGGCAACCGGCCGGAAACCTTCGGCCACCCGGTCTGGTCGCTGGCCAGCGATGTCCGCATGCTGGCGCTCGCCCTGGGCGGGCGGTTGCGGCCGCACCTGGACGCCGCTGGCGTGGAATGATCCGGGGCGCTGCCCCGGATCATTCCACGCCAGGAGGCTCCGCCTCCTGGACCTCCGCCAAGGGCCGGAGGCCCTTGGATCCCAGGAACCAAACGAATGGGGTGCAGGGGCCTTGTGGCCCCTGCCGGGTCCAGGGCAGAGCCCTGGCAGGGCCGGGGCAGGGCCGGGGCAGCGCCCCGGATCACACCACGGCCGTCGGCGGCTCCCGCCCCGCGAAGTAGGCGGCGAGATTGGCAAGCACCAGTTCCCCCATGGCGAACCGTGTCTCCACGGTGGCGCTGGCACGGTGCGGCTGCAGCACCACGTTGTCCATGCGCCAGAGCACTTCCGGCACGCGGGGTTCATCGGCGAACACGTCGAGGCCGGCGCCGCCGAGCCGGCCTTCGGCCAGGGCCGCGACCAGCGCGGGTTCGTCCACCACGCTGCCGCGGGCGATATTGACCAGCGTGCCGTCCGGGCCGAGCGCGTTCAGCACCGCCTCGTTCACCAGGCCGCGCGACTGCGGTCCGCCGGCGGCGGCGATCAGCAGCACGTCGGAGGCGGCGGCGAGCGCCTGCGGCGTCGGCTCGAAGCGGTACGGCACGTCGTCGAAGGCGCGCAGGTCAGTATAGGCGATGCTCATGCCGAACGCCTCGGCGCGGCGGGCGACGGCGCGGCCGATCCGCCCGAGCCCGATGATGCCGAGCCGCTTGCCGCTGACGCGGCGGGCGAGCGGCAGCTTGCCGCCCAACCACTTACCCGCGCGCACGAAGCGGTCGCCGGTAGCGATCTGGCGCAGGGAAGTGATCATCAGGCCGATCGCCATATCGGCGACGTCGTCGGTCAGCACGTCGGGCGTGGTGGTGACGCGGATGCCACGGCTGCGGGCGTGATCGAGATCGACCGCGTCGGTGCCGATGCCGTTGATGGCGATGATGCCGAGCTGCGGCAGCAGATCCACGGTTTCGCGGCTGATGCCGCTGCCGCCGCCGGTGACGACGGCGCGGATGACGGGGGCGATGGCGGCGACGAAGCCCGCCTTGTCCTGGGCCTGGTACAGCCGGTGCACCTGGAAGGCCTCGTCAAGCCGGGCCTCGATGGACGCCATCATCGGTTCGATCAGCAGGAGGTCGGGCTTCACGGATTCTCTCCTTTCGGTACGACGGGCGCGGCGGCCCCGGCCCCAGGTGGACACGCCGCGGGGCCGTTGCGCCATCCGTGACAACGCAGATGCCCGTGCCGCGGCTGCCGGGCGGGCGCGGTGCCAACGCGGCCGATCCTCCGTGCGTTGTGCGTGCGGCCGCGCAACAGGCCGGCCATGCCTGCCCGCAGAAGGGCGGGACCGTGAAACACAGGGAGAGGACGCCATGCCGCAACCGAAGCTGCTTGCCGCCGCCATCGCCGCGACGCTGCTGTGTGCCGGCGCGCAGGCCGAGACGATCCGCTTCAACACCACCATGAATGGCCAGGCCGAGGTGCCGCCCAAGGCCGGCAGCGGTGCCGGAACGGTGCAGGCCACCCTGGATACCGCGACCCACCGGCTCGACTACACGGCGACGTGGTCCGGCCTGTCCGGGCCGGCGACCGCGGCGCATTTCCATGGCCCGGCCGGGCCCGAGGCGAATGCGGGAGTTGTGGTGCCCTGGGGGGCCAATCCGACCAGCCCCTTCACCGGCAACGCGACCCTGACCGAGCCGCAACAGGCGGACCTGCTGGCGGGACGGTGGTACGCCAATGTCCACACCGCGCAGAACCCGGCCGGTGAAATCCGTGGCCAGATGACGCGGCAGTAGCACGGCATCCCCGCGGGGATGATATCGCCCGGCGAAAGGTCCGACTTTCGCCGGGCATCGGCTCAGGCGGCGCCGCGCCGCAGGGCGCCGTGCACGGCCTGTCCCTGCCTCCCCCTGATGGCATCGAGGCTCCAGGCGCCGGCGCCGGCCACGCTCAGGTAGAGGAACACGAAGCAGTAGAGGATCGCCGCGTCGCCCCCGTTCAGCGCGGGGAAGAGGCTCTTCGGCGCATGCACGAGGAAATAGGCGACGGCCATCTGCCCGGAGAGCAGGAAGGCCACGGGACGGGTGAACAGCCCGGCCAGCAGCAGCAGACCGCCACCCAGCTCCAGCACCCCGGCGAACCAGAACAGCGAGAACAGCTCCGGCCCCGCGCCGCCGGCGCGCGCGGGGAAGCCGAACAGTTTCTGCGTGCCGTGCTCGAGGAAGATCAGCGCCGCGACGATGCGGAGCACGCCGAGCAGGCGCGGCCCCCAGGTGAGGGCGAAGGTCCGGGTTTCAGGCATCATATTTCCCCTTGGGGCTGGTTGAACGGGTGTGCCGGAACCTCCGCCGCGTCCTGGAAGCCGTAGACATCCATCCGCAGCACGCCATGGGTGGTGCTGGCGTGCAGGTGCCGCGCACGGGCCGCTTCCCCGGCGGCGCCGAGCGCCACGAACAGCGGCAACAGGTGTTCCTCGGTGGGATGGTTGCGTTCGGCGAAGGGAGCAAGCCGCCGGTAGGCCAGCAGGTCGTCGGTCCGCCCCTCGGCCAGCGCGGCGGCGCACCAGTCGGCGAAGGCGTCCACCCAGGCCGGCGCCGGGTCGTCGAGGCCATGGCCGCGCAACGCGCCGAGGTTATGGGTGAGGCTGCCGCTGCCGATGACGAGAACGCCCTCCGCGCGCAACGGTGCCAGGGCCTGGCCGAGCCGCAGGTGATGCACCGGACCGAGTTGCGGCTGCACCGAAACCTGCAGCACCGGAATGTCGGCCAGCGGATACATCAGCAGCAGCGGCACCCAGGCGCCGTGATCGAGCCCACGGCCGGTGTCGATGTCGGTGGCAAAGCCGGCGCCGCGCAGCCGCGCCGCGACCTGCCCGGCGAGCTCCGGGGCGCCGGGGGCGGGATAGCGCAGCTCGTAAAGTGCCGGCGGGAAGCCGAAGAAATCGTGGATCGTGGCGTTGGCGGCGACGGCGTTGACGGCCGGCCGGGCGGTCTCCCAGTGCGCCGAGGCGACCAGGATGGCCCGCGGCCGCTCCAGCCCGGCGCCGAGCTGCTGCAGGAAACCGCGTGCCGGCGCCGTGGTCAGCGGCAACATCGGCGAACCGTGCGAGAGGAACAGGCTGGGCAGCATGGCAGGGCTCCGGGCAGCGCCGGGGCGGAAAGCCGCCCCCGGTCTTCGCCTGAAATGGGGGCAAGCCTGGTTGAAACCATGCGGCTTTCGTCGGAGGCTTCGATACCAAAGGTATCGGAGCCAGCATGGATCGGTTCGCCGAACTGTCCGCTTTCGTGCGCACCGTCGAGCGCGGCAGCCAGACCGCGGCCGCGCGGGACCTCGGCGTCACCCCCGCGATGGTCGGCCGCTACGTGCAGTCGCTGGAGGACCGGCTCGGCACGAGGCTGCTGCACCGCACGACCCAGCGGCAAAGCCTGACCGAGGCGGGGATGGCGTTCTACCCGCGCGCCCTCGCCGTGCTGGAGCAGTTGGAGGCGGCGGAGCAGGTGGCGGCGGCCGGACAGGCCGAGCCGCGTGGGGTGCTGCGGGTGAACGGCCCGATGGCCTTCGGCGTCCGCCATCTCGCCGCCGCGGTGGCGGCGTTCTGCGAACTGCATCCACAGCTCTCCGTCGATCTGGCCCTGAACGACCGCGTCGTCGACCTGGTCGAGGAAGGCTTCGACGTGGCGCTGCGCATCGGCCGGCTGGCGGACTCAAGCCTGGTCGCCCGGCGGCTGGCGGCCTGCCGGGTCCTGGCCTGCGCCGCGCCCGCCTACCTGGCGCGGCACGGCACGCCGCGGCGGCCGGAGGACCTGCGCGGGCACAACTGCCTGATCTACGCCTATGCGCGCCACGGCCGCGTCCGGGTGTTCCATGGCCCGCACGGCGCGGTGGAGCTGCGGCTGTCCGGCAGCATCACCGCCAACAGCGGCGAGGCCCTGCTCGCCGCCGCGCTGGCGGGGCACGGCATCGTCATCGAGCCGACCTTCATCGTCGGCGAGGCCCTGCGCGAGGGGCGGCTGGTGCGGCTGCTGCCCGACTGGCGGTTCGAGGAGCTGGCGCTGCACGCCGTCTATCCCTCGGCGCGCCACCTCTCGCCGAAGGTGCGCAGCTTCGTCGATTTCCTGGTGGCCCGCTTCCGTGACCCGCCGCCCTGGGAGCGCGACCTCGAATGATCGCCCCCCCTGGCCCGTGGCGGCGCTCAGTCAGGGGCGCGGAGCGAAGCCCTGACCCGGTCGGCGAGTTCGTCGAGGGTCTCGTCCGGCAGGGCGCCGGCAACAGCGTAGCCGAGGCCGCTTTCGATCCAGGCGCAGACGCTGACCCGTCCGCTCCGGTCCTCCCGCGGGGGAGCGCGAAGTTCGGGCGCCATTGGCCGCAGCAGCACCGAGGCACGCTGCCCCTGCCTGTCGGCATAGACGAACAGCGCCGCCGCGCCGCCGCGCTCCGTCGCCAGCAGGCGGCCGCCCAGCAACGCATAGCCGGCCGCCATCAGGTCCGGGACCGCCAGGGGACGCTTCAGCCGGTTCGACAGCCACTGCGCCAGGTCGTCACGCGCATCGGCGTCGAGCTCGACAGGGCGCCGTGGATCGACCGCATAGACGGCGTGACTGGCGAGCGCCTGCTCGGTCAGCAGGATCATGGCGCGGTCGGTGCGGCTGACCGGCGGACCACCGCGCGCCAACCAGCCGGCCGCGCCGCCGACGCCCAGGCTGAGCAGGATCGCCGCCGCGGTGCGCCACAGGGTCCGGCGCCGTGTCATGCGGGCTTCCAGCAGACGCAGCAGGTTCAGCCGCGGGGGCAATGGCGCCGTGCCGCCGGGCGCAAACGCCGTCCGCAGCGCCTGCCGCTGGGCCGCATAGTCCCTCATCCGTGCCGCCACCTCGGCATGCCCGGCCAGGTAGCGCGCGACATCTTCCCGACGGGCCGGGTCGAGCGCGTCATCGACATAGGCCTGCAGGTCGTCCTCGGTCACCGGGCGGCTCACTTGACCCTCCTCAGCGCCGAAGGCGGTTCGCTTCCGGTCATCTGGCGGAGCTGTTCGCGCCCGCGCGACAGGCGCGACATCACGGTGCCGATGGGAATGCCGAGTACCGTCGCGGTTTCCGCGTAGCTGAGATCCTCGACGGAGACGAGATACAGCACCTGTCGCTGTTCCAGGGGCAGGCGTTCGAAGGCGCGCATGGTCTCCTTGCAGTGCAGGTCGGTCTCCTGCGTCGGCTGGCTGCCTGGCTGCACGTCGTCGGCCTGCTCCGCCGGCACGATGTTGCCGCGTACCCTGGCCCGGCGCAGCCAGCTGACATGGAGGTTGTGCATGATGGTAAACAGCCAGGGGCGGATCGGCACATCGGCACGCAGTCCGTGCATATGGTCCAGCGCGCGCACCAGCACGTCGTGCACCAGGTCGTCTGCGTCCTGGGAATTGCGCAGCAGCGCGCGCGCGTAACGGCGCAGGGCGGGAATCGATGCCTCGATGCTGGCGAGCAGGTCCGGCATGCGGATCAGCCTCCCCGGGGCGGTCGCGTCGCGCCCATTGCCGTTTGCTGCCGGGACCCGGCCCGCGACGTCAGGCGTAGGGCGACATGCCGTGGCCCGGCATGGGCGGCGGCCGACCCAGCGGCGAGAGGCTGCCGAACAGGCCATGCGCCTCGTCCTGCACGCCCGCCGTGAAATAGACCTTGCCCGGATCGCCGCCGTTGCCGCCGTTGCCGTTGGTCAACGCCCAGAGGTCGCCGATGACCAGGGGGCGTCCGTCGGTCCCCAGCAACCGGCCGATGAAATGGTCGGTCCCGAGGTCGAAGGCATCGATCGTCCCGTCGCCGAAATTGCCGACCAGCAGGTCGCCGCCGACGCTGCCGAAGCCGGCGGGGGCGATATCGAGTCCCCATGGCGAATTCAGCGGGCCGCCCGAGGCGATGCGCCGCACCATGTGGCCACTTGTGTCGAATTCGTCGACATAGCCGTGTCCCGCGCCGGCCACGTCGTCCTTGCGGTCGGCATCCTGCAGGGCGAAGGTCACGAACACCCGCCCGCCGAGGGCCTGCACGTTGAAGGGCGCATAGCCTTTCGGCAGCGACGGATCCGTGAAGCTGCCGACGTGGGCGAAGCGGGAATCGAAGATGTCCACCCGGCTGTTGCGGAAGTCCGCCGCGTAGAGCCGCGGCCGGCCGTTCACCTGCGCCATTGCCAGGCCCTTGTAGACGGCGCCGTGGCCGGATCCGTCCACGGCCAGCACCGATCGTCCGGCGTCGACACGCGGGTTCCAGCCGGAGATGGTTCCGTCCTCGGTGGCGAAGAGGAACACCGATGCGGCGGATTTGCCGCCTGCGGTGATCCCGAAGCCGCTGCCTGTGCTGTTGAAGACCTGCCCGGTCGGCGTCGCGGGATCGTGCGATCCGCGAGCGGCAGCGATGGTGATCGCCGCATGCCCGCCGAGCGGCAGCGTCCGTCCCGTGCCGTCATGGATCGTAGCCACGCCGCTGCCGTTGTCGGAGATCCAGAACGGCCCACCCGGAGCGAAGGAGACACCCCAGGGATTGATCAGGTGGCCGTCCGTGTGCGCGGCGCGGACGAAGCCGTCGGAGACCAGGTTGGCCTGCGTGACCTCCCGCCCCCGCTCCGGCCGGGATGCGTCGACACCGCCGCCCCGTCCCGCGGGCCGGATGAAACCCATGGTCTGTCCACCCGGCACCGTGGTGTCCCAGGTGATGCCGCCATATCCGCCATCGTCCATGTTTGTCATTCGTTGCCTCCCCGCATGGGCGCAGATTCATCGGCGCCGCAATCAGCACCGACGCCCGCGGGGGAGGCGTTATTTCGGCACAGCTGCGTGAGTGGCACCTGCGCCGGCCATCGCATGGCCGGCGGGGATGCCGCCCAGCGGCCCACAGAGTCGCAGTATCAATTCAGTTATTTTCCAAGATTTGCTTATATTATTGAAAATAATCTATAATAACATCAATAAACACCTTATTTCACATTGGTTTTTGCTACGGCCCGTCTGCGCCATCCGTTATATCACGGCGTCGTGACCGCCCTCCCCGAGGAGCTCCACCTTCCATGCCCGCCGCCATTCCGGACCAGAGACTGCGCTTTCCCTCGCTGCGCCTGCTTCTGATCGGCATCACCGCAGCACTCGCCGTCGCCTCCATCCTGCCGCTGGCGCATGGGCTGGTGGACAGCCTGCAGGCGCGGCAGGTCGCAGCCCGGGTGGTGGAAGCCGACCATGGCGGGTCCCGGCTGATCGTCGCCATCCAGAACCTTGTCCTGGAACGGCTGCACACCAACAACGCCCTGATCGCCCCCGGCACCGCCGGGGCGCAGGAACGCACGCTGATCGCCACCCACCGCGCGGCGGCGGAAGCAGCCTTTGCCGATGCGGTGCCGCTGCTCGACCACCAGGATTTCCCCGGCCGCAAGGAACTGATGGGGGCCGTCACGGAGGCACTGCGCACGGCGGCGGATCTGCGGCAACGGGCCGACCAGGCGATCGGCCAGGCGCAAAACGCCCGCGACCCGGCGCTGGTGAAAGGCTTCATGCCCGGAATGACCGCCCTGGTGAATGCCTCGGTCCGGGCCTGGGTCGAAGCCCTGCACGCCGCGAGCCCGGCCGATCCGGCGATCGCCCGCTACGCCGTGGTGAAGGAACTCGGCTGGATCATGCGCGAGCAATCCGGCTTCGAACGCGCCGCCATTGCCACCGCGATGTCGTCGAAGCAGGCGTTCTCCCAGCCGGCGCTGCTGCAGATGGCGGGGTTCCGGGCCCAGGTCGCCGGCGCCTGGCGCGTCACCCAGGGCCTGCTGGATGACGACCCCGCCTTCGCCCCCGCGGTCGCCGCGGCGAAGACAGCCTATTTCGGCGGGTTCGAGCCATTGGCCGACCGCATGCGCGGCCTGATCCTGCAGGGCGAGCCACTGCCGATGGGCACGGCCGAGTGGATCTCCACCACCAACCCGCAGATCGATGCGCTGCTCGGTCTGTCCAAGGCCGCCGGGGAAGCAAGCGCGCGCGTCGCCGCCCGGCTCGCGCAGGCGGCCGGGCGCAGCCTGCTGCTGCACGGGCTGGGGCTCGCGCTGGTGACGGCGATGGCGCTGCTGTGCGTGGCCACCATCTCGCAGCGGGTGGCGCGGCCGCTGGCGGGAATCACCGAAGCGATGCACGGCCTGGCCGCCGGCAGCACCGATATCGCCATCCCCGGCAACGGCCGCGGCGACGAGATCGGCCGGATGGCGGGTGCGCTCGAGGTGTTCCACCGGGCCGTCCTGGAGAACCGGCGGCTCGCCGCGGAGCAGGAGCAGATCCGGCAGAAGGCCGAGGCGGAACGCTATGCCAGCCTGCGCGCCATGGCCGATACGGTGGAGCACGACACCGCACGGCATGTCGAACACCTGACGGAAGAAGCAACCCGCATCGGCACGGCGGTCGACCGCCTGGCCGGCAGCGCCGACCGGACCTGCGGCAATGCCGCGGCCGCCAGCACCGCGGCGAACCATGCGCGGGACTGTGCCCATGCGGTGGACGGGGCAGTCGGGCAACTCGCCGGCTCGATCCGCGACATCGCCGGGCAGATCGACCGCTCGGCCAGCACCACCCGCCATGCCCTGGCAAAGGGCCAGGATGCCCGTGCATCCGTCGAGGCACTGAACACGCAGGTGACGCAGATCGGCGATGTCGTCGCCATGATCGCCGATATCGCCGCCAAGACCAACCTGCTGGCGCTGAACGCCACCATCGAGGCCGCCCGCGCCGGGGAGGCCGGGCGCGGCTTCGCGGTGGTCGCCTCCGAGGTCAAGGGGCTGGCGACCCAGACGGCGCGCTCGACCGAGGAGATCACGCGCCAGATCGCCGCGGTCCGCCTTGCCACCGAGGCGGCGGTGCGGGTGGTGGGCGAAATCGGCAGCGCGATCGGCGAGGTGGACGCCACCGCGACCACGATCGCCGCGGCCATCGCCCGGCAGAGCACCGCGACCCAGGACATCGCCCGCAACGTCGCCGATGCCGCCACCGCGGCGCGCGAGGCGGATACGAGTATCTCGGCGGTCAGCGACGACGCCGAAATCGCCAGGAAGGCGGCGGCCGAGGTGCAGGCCGATGTCGTCGGCCTCGCCGAGGATGTCACCAAACTCCGCCGCAGCGTGGTGCGCGCCGTGCGCGAATCCTCCCCCGCGGTGAACCGCCGCCTGAGCGCGCGCATCCTCGTCGATCGCCCCGGTCGCCTCGCCCGCGGCGGAGAGGGCACGCCCCATCCGGTCACCGTGGCCGACCTCTCGCAGGGCGGTGCCCGGCTGCAAAGCGCGCCGGCAATGCAACCCGGGGAGCGGGGCATCCTGCATATCGACGGCGTGGCTCAGGCCCTGCCCTTCACCGTCAGGAACGTGGAAACGGAAGACGGCCAGACCGGGCTGAACATCGCCTTCCAACTCGACGCCGCGACCGCCGCGGCCTTCGCCGGCGTGCCCGAGCGCCTGCAGGGCGTGCGCCGGTCCGCAGCCTGAGCGCCGGCGCCAGGGCAGAGCGGCGGCGGCGCGCCCTCAGGCGACGAGATCGGGCGCGACGCGGCGCAGCAGCGCCTCCACCGCCGTAGCCGCGCGCTCGTCGAAGGCGACATGCAGCGCGTCCTTGCTGCAATTCTGCACGACGAAATCCAGCGTCCCCCCGGCCTCGGCGAGCGACAGCCGGCCGCGCGCCCCGGCCGCCGCCTCCGCCACCCCGACGAGGCGGGCCCCGCTGCGGGAGAGATCGACCAGGCGGCCGGTCTGCTCCGGGCCGGTGCCGAGCGCGACCCGGCAGGCGAGGTTCACCGGCAGCCGCGTCTCGCGCCGGCGGTCGACCTCGGACGTCGCGGTGCGCACGACCCGCACCACCGACTGCGTCAGCTCCGCCACCGAGCGGGCCAGTCCCTGCGTCCCTTCGTCCAGCCCCGTGGCATGGCCGCCGGTCGCATCGGCCTCACTGACCAGGTCGGTGCCACGCTGGCTCATCTGCCGCGCCACCGCCGCCGTCTCGGCGATGGTGCGCGCGATCGCCGCCGTCGCCGCCCCCTGCTGCTCGACCGCCGCGGTGATGGCACCGGCCGAATCGGCCATCGCGCTGATGGTGGCATCGATCCGCGCCACCGCCGCCACCGAGGCGCTGGTGCCCTGCCGCACATCGGCGATGCTGCGCGTGATCTCCTCGGTGGCCCGCGCGGTCTGCGCCGCCAGGCTCTTCACCTCGCTCGCCACCACCGCGAAGCCGCGCCCGGCCTCCCCGGCCCGCGCCGCCTCGATGGTGGCATTGAGCGCGAGCAGGTTGGTGCGGGCGGCGATGTCGTGGATCAGGTCGGCGGCGGCACCGATCCGGGCCACCTGCCCGTTCAGCGTCTCGATGGTCGTGCGGGTCTCGTTGCCCGCGGTCACCGCCTCGGTGGCCATCCCGGCCGAACGCCCCACCTGCGCCGAGATCTCGCGGATCGAAGCCGCGAGCTGGTCGGCGGCCTCGGCCACCGTCTGCACGTTCTGCATCGTCCGGGTGGCCAACGAACCGGCATCCCCCGCGGCGCTGCTGGTGCGGCCGGCCGATTCCGCCATGCGGTGCGCGAGCCCGGCCAGTTCGGTACTGCGGGCGCCGATCGCCTCCAGCGCCGAGCGGGTCTCGTGCTCGATGGTGTCGGCCATGCGCCGCAACGCCACGCGCTTGCCGGCCTCGCCCTCCGCCCGCACCGCCTCCTGCTCTGCCGTGAGCCGCGCCGTCGCCGCCATGGCGTCGCGGAACACCAGCATGGCCCGGGCCATGGCACCGATCTCGTCGGCGCGCTGCGTGGCCGGCACCTCGAAGCGCGTGTCCCCCGCCTGCAACCGTCCCATCAGCCCGGTCATGCGGCGGACCGGCCGGGCGATCAGGCGGATCAGCAGCCAGCCGAGCCCGGCGCACAACGCCGCCATCGCAGCCAGGCCGGCGAGGGTGCCGGCATGCGCCGAACGCCCGAGCGCCTCGCCGTCCCGCTTCGCCTGCTCGGCCTGGCGCAGCTCCTCAGCCGCCAGCTTCGCCACCGCATCCTGCAGCCGGTGCGAGGTCGCCCGCATCTCGCCGCGATAGAAGGCCACCGCTTCGGCCAGGGCCCCCTGCCCGAGCGCGAGGAAACGCTCGTGCGCGCGCTGATACTCCTCCCAGGCCTGCTGCACGGCCGCCACGAGCTGCCGCTCCTGCGGGGCGGTCGCGTACGGGGCATAGTCCGACAGCAGCGTGGTGACCTCCTGGCGCACGGACAGGAGGCTGTTCCCCTCACCCGGGCGGGCCGCTTCCGGCGCCAGCAGATAGGCCGCCTGCAACTGGCGGAACCGCATCACCGCATAGGAAAGCCGCCCGAGCAGCCGCGCGCTCGGCACCTGGTCGGCGGACAGCATCGCATTGGCCGCGGTGATCCGGTCGACGCGGTCAAGCGTGAACAGGCCCATGCCGATGGCGCAGCAAAGCAGAACCGTAAAGGCAACAACCAGCTTCCGGCCAATGCTCATGGACATGCGGCTTTCCGAGGCACCAAAATTGCCGCGGGCATAACTCATCGCATGTAAAATATTCAAAGAAAATATCACGGTAATTTTATCAGAATTCGATATGAATGCGAGTTGCCAACCAGTCGCGATCCCATCGGCACCGCCCGCCCTTTCTATTCCTCCACCTGCTCCGTCACTCTCCAGCCGTCATTGAACCGCACGGCGACGAGGGTCCGCTCCACCCAGTTATAGACGCCGAACCGGTTCTGCACCGGGGATCCGCCAGCCAGCCGGACCGGTCTGAAAACAACCCTGACGGTCAGGCGTGCGACCACACGGCCCAGCCCGTCAGTGGCCGGCCCGGTCCAGCGGGTGACGTCCTCGACATCGCTGTCTGTCTCGATGCAGAACCCCTCGCCCGCCTGCCACGCCCCGAGCGCGCGCCCCCTGTCGGTGAGGTCGACCAGCGCGCCCCGGGTGGCGATGGCATCGACGACCTCCTGCACCTCCGTGAAACTTTGCGGCGCATCTGCTCGCCGGTCGGGTCCGGCGCCTTATTGCCGGGCGGTCCACACCTCGACACGGCGGTTGCGCTGCCGGCCAAGGTCACTGTCGTTGCAGGCGACGGGCAGCAGGAAGGCATGCGCCGAGGCCACCACCGGCCCGACCTGGCGCGACCGCAGCACCTGCGCCACCGCATCGGCCCGTGAGCGCGCGAGCGCGAGATTGTCCTCCCACGTGCCCACATTGTCGGTGAATCCCATCAGGTAGATCGTGCCGGTGCCGAGATGCCCGGCGGCGCGCTCGGCCACCAGCCGCTCGATGTCGTCGGTGGCACGGCTGTCGAGTTCCGCCGAGCCGGTGCGGAAACGCAGCGTCACCGACAGCCGCTGCGCTGCCCGTGCCGTGCGCTCATAGACGGTGAAGGCCGGCCGGGTCACCGGCAGGCCCGGCTTGTCGGCGATGGCGCGATTGGCCGCGTAGCCCGGCTCGGCCGGGGCGACATCGAGATTGATGAAGCCGCTCTCGCGCACCGCCTGCTGCGCCAGGGCGTCGGTCGAGGCAAATTTCAGGAATTGCTGCACCAGCAGCGTCTGCCGTGAGGCCGGGGCATAGAGGAACAACCGGCGCGACAGCGGGTATTCCTCGGTCTTGACGGTGAACTCCGAGGCCGTGGTGGCGAGGCCGCAGACGCCGGCAATATCCAGTGCCTTGGCGCTGCGCCGGTAGGCGAAGCCGGCGAAGCCGATGCCGTTGGCATCGGCCGCCACCGCGTCCGAGAGATCCTCCGATGAGGTGAAGGTCTGGGCCGTGGCGACGAAGCGGTTGTCGCCGCGGCACCCCTGCATGACGAGGTTGCAGAAGGTGTCGGTGGTACCCGAGGCATCGTCGCGCCGGTAGACCTGGATCCGTCCCGGCCGTCCCCCCACCTGGGCCCAGTCGGTCACCCGGCCGGCGAAGATGTCGGCGATCTGCTCCTGGGTCAGGCGATTGAGCGGGTTCTGCCCGCTCACCAGCACCAGCACGCCGTCAAGGCCGATCACACGCTCCCCCTGCGCGTTGCGCAGCGGCTCGCGGACGGTCTCGGTCTCTTCCTGGTCGGTGACCGGGCGGGAGGCCATGGCGATCTCGGCACGGCGCCCGGCGAGCGCCTGGAAGCCGGTGCCGGTGCCGCGGCTTTCGATCAGCACCTCCAGTTGCGACGGGGCCTCGGGCTTGCTGAAGGTGAAACGGCGTTGCTGCGGCTCCGGACTGACCGCGACGCGCTCGTTGACCAGGCCGAGGCGGGAGGTGGCGAAGCTGCGCACCAGCGCCGGCCCCAGCTCCTCGCCGATCGTGTTCGACCCGGCGAGCCGCAGCGTATCGCCGGCCGGCTGCGCCCGCGCCGGTGCGGCGGGGAACAGCAGCGCGCACAGCGCCGCGCCCAGGGCGCACCGCCGCCAGACACGGTCGAAGGGAACGCGGGCGGAGGAGAAGTTGGCGGCGGGCATGGTGCGGGGCCTCCGGGCGGTGCCGATACGGGGGATCGGAAGGGGGGATCAGAAACGGATGCGGATGAAGCGCTGCCCGCGCTCGAGCCGGGCACCGCAGCGCACGGCCTCGAGCTTCATGCTCTGCCGCCGCATCGTCCCGTGGTCGAGCATCACCACGTCGAACTGCGGCGCGGCGCGGGCATCGTCGCCGCACCAGGGCGCCGCCGCGACGTCGCCGCGGGAGCGGAACTCGACATGCACGCTGTAGAGCGCGTGGGGATCGTGGCTGCGGCCGGGCAGCACGAAGATCTGCTCGCGCCAGCCCGAGGGCGGCGCGCCGGCATCGAGGAAGCGGCCGCTGTTCGCGCCGGGATCGCTGCGCGCGAAGACATCGCCATGGCCGCCCAGCGTGCCGCCGGGGGCGACCACGTGCAGGTCGAGCTGCGCCTCGCCCAGCCAGCGCAATGCCACCAGCAGCGTGTCGTCGAGGCCGTTCATCCGCACGTCAAGCGGCTGCGGCGCGCGCATGTTGAGATCGAGGCTCACCGTGGCGACGGGGACCGGCACAGCGACGAAGCGCGTCGTCCGCCCGGCCTCGTCGAAGACGCTGACGTACTCGCGATCCTCGTAGGCCAGGGTCGCGGTCTGTCCGGCGCGACAGGGATTGTCCAGCGTGACCACCAGCACGCCGCCCGCGGATGCCGTTTCAAGATGGTCACGACATTGGGCAAGGGCGGGACGCGACAATAGCCACGAGATCAGGACGGCACTGATCACAAGAATGGGAAGCCGAAGCTGCAACGTCCGATCCTATCCTGAAACGACAGAATATTAACCGCTGAATCTCCAATCGCAACAGGCGGATTATGTCAGAATTGTTACAGCCTCAGGAACGTTCTCAGCTTGTGATTACGATACCGGCTTGTGGCGTCACGGCCATCGTTATTAAATGGCAACGCTCCTGGTGGCTGCCGACGAGGGCGATCGCGTCATGGCCGGTGTCCGTTTCCTGCTTGGCGTCGATCTGACCGACGCGGTGCTGCTGTCGCTCGACGGCCCTCCGGCGTTGCTGCGCTACGCCGACCTCGAGGCCTTGTTGCAGGCGCGGGCGCCGATCGCCGCGGGCCTCTTCGCCGAACCCACGCTCGACGCGGTCGATGGCGGCGCCCCCACCCGGGTGTCCTGGTATGGCGCGGCCCCCGGCGCGCCGGCGCTGTTCGGGACGCTGCCGCCCGATGTGCGCCTGATCGCCGAGCAGGCGCTGCGCGAGCGCCTGGCCGCGGTGGCCCCGTTGCTCGACGATCCCGCCATCGCGCCGCTGCTGCGCGCCGCGCTCACCACGCTGCGGCCGGGCGACGTGATGTGGACCGGCGCCGCGCCGGTGGTGGTCAACTGGGGAATGGCGCCGGCGGCGGTCGGCACCTCGGCGGCGGCCCTGGCGGCGCATGTGCAGGACGGGCTGGCCAAATACATGCCGGGCGAACGCAATCCCTGGCGCGACGCGCCGGCGCGCGCGGCTCCCCCGGCCGGTGCCGCGGCGCTGGTGCCCCCCTTCCCCGCCGCGGGGCCGGGTGCCGCGGCAGCCGCCCCCGCCGTGACACCCGGCCGGCGCGGCGTCATCGTGGCGGCGGGCACCGCGGTTGCGCTGGTGCTGCTGGTGGCAGCGCTGGCGCTCGCCGCCGGCTATGCCTGGGGCTGGCGCACCCTGGCGCAGGGGCTGCAGGAAGGGGCGCGTGCGGCCCCCGGCCCCGGCCCGGAGCGCGAAAGCGAGATGATGCGAGTGCAGGAATCCATCAACGATGGCCTGCGCCAGCGCATCGCCGAACTCGAACGCACGCTCGGCGGCGATGTCTGCACCCCCGGCGGCGCCGTCCCGGCCGGCATGACACCGATGCCGGCGGGCCCGCTCGCGCCCCCGCCCGAGCTGCAGCCGGTGCCACGCCCACCCGCCCCCCAGGGCAACACGCCCCAGGGCAATGGCACAGGCCAGAACGCCGCCACGGGCCAGGCACCACCGGGCGGCTCACCGGCGATGCTCGCCGACATCCTGGAGGATGCGGTGGTGATCGTAGTCGCCGAGGCCGGCGAGCACAGCGCCATGGGCAGCGGCTTCGCCATCGCGCCCACGCTGGTGGTCACCAACCGGCACGTCATCGCCGGCGCCACCCCCGGCCATGTGCGGGTGCTGAGCCGGCGGCTCGGCCGCGCGGTGCCGGCCGAGGTGATCGCCCAGACCCCGGGCGATGAGATCGGCCAGCCCGATTTCGCCCTGCTGCGCCTCGGCGAGGGCCAGCTCTCGCCGCTGCCGCTCGCCACCGCCGCCGACCGCATGCTCGACGTGGTGGCGGTTGGCTTCCCCGGCTTCGCGCTCAACCTCGACGCCGACGTGGCCCGCGCCCTGCGCGGCGCACCGCCGCAGCCGCTGTTCACGCCGGGCTTCCTCAGCGCGGCGCAGGAGATCGGCGGCCAACGCATCCTCGTGCACACCGCGAGCATCGACCATGGCAGCTCCGGCGGGCCGCTCGCCGATCGCTGCGGGCGGGTGGTCGGGGTGAACACCTTCGGCCGCACCGATGGCCAAACCGCCTATCGGCTCGACTACGCCCTCTCGGCGCCGATGCTGATCACCTTCCTGCAGGCCCACGGCGTGCGCCCCGACGTGCGCGAGGACACCTGTCATCCGGCGGCGGCGGCAGCCGCCCCGCCGCGCTGACGGCGGGGGGCCACGCATGCGCCTCATCCTGCGGACACCGCACGGCGACCGCGTACCGGTTCCCGTGCTGGACGGCACCGTGCTCGACTATGTCGAGCCGATCCAGGAATACCTCCGTACCACCTGCTCGGAACGGCACGCGCGGCTGCTGGCGCGGCCGAGCCGCCGGCGCGAGGGCATCGACTGGCTGACCGACCTCCCTGGCACGGTGTGCCGGCTCGACGAACTCGATGCGGCGGCGCAGCAGGCCGGCGCGGCGACGACCGCCGCGCTGCTGCGTGACATCGCGGCGGCGGCGGCACGGCTGCGCGCGCAGCCGCGGGCACAGGACACCATGGCGCGGCTGCTCGATGCCGCCATCGCCGGCGTGACCCCGGGCGACATCCACTTCGTCGGCGACCAGCCGGTGCTGGCCGGCTGGGGGCTGCGGGCGGCCCGGCTCGGCGCGGTCGAGGCAAGCGCGAATCACGAGCTGCTCGGCGAACTCGACCGGCTCGCGCAGCCGCCGGCGGAACCACCCCCCGCCACACCGGCACAGCCGCCGGTGGCACCCGTGGCGCCCCTCCCCAAGCCACCCCCCGTGGCATCCCTTCGAATGCCGCCCCCCGCCGTAGCACCACCGACGGCACCCGTGGCCGCGATCCGCGGCCCGGCCCCGTCTGCGCGGCTGGTGGTGCCGGTGTTGCTGGCCCTGCTGCTGCTGGCGGCGGCGGCGTGGCTGCTGCCGGGGCCACTCGCGGCGGCGGTCGCGGCGCTGCGCCCGCCACCGCTCGCCTGCCCGGCACCGCCACAGGGCGCCCCCGGCCTGGCCGCCGCGCGCGAGCAGGAAACCGCCTTGCGCACCCGGCTGCTGCAGCTTGAGCAGATGATCGGGGCGCGGGTGCTGCAATGCCGCCTGCCGCCCGTCCCTGCCGCGGCGGCGCCCCGCCCCGCGACGGCACCGCCGGCGGCGGCGATCGACCAGCGCCTCATCCGCAACAACGCGCGGCAGGGCCGGGCACAGGTCACGCTCGCCTGGAACGGTCGTGCCGACCTCGATCTCTATGTGCGCTGCCCGAACGGCGAGGTCATTTCCTTCGGCAAGCGCCAGGGCGGCGGCGGCGAACTGGACGTCGACATGAACTTCGGCACCCAACACTCCGACGAGCCCGTCGAGCACGTCACCTGGGCGCAGGACCCGCCCGCCGGCACCTATACCGTGCTGGTCACCTATCCGGACGCCCGGCAGGCGGGCACGGGGACCGTGCCGCCGGTGCCGTTCACGGTGCGCATCGACATCGGCGAAACCAGCCACACCGAGCAGGGCACGGCGCGCGAGTACGGCCCGCTGCGCGTCACCAGCTTCCACGTGCCATGAGCGCCCCTGCCCCCCGTGGACGCTTCCTGCGCGCCCTCGCCCTCGCGGCGCTGGCCGTGGGCGTGCCGCTCGCGCTCGCCGCGTTCTGGTTCGGCGCGACCACCGGCGGGCGGATCTCGCCGGCCCGCACGCCGCTCGAAGCCTGGTGCCCGGGCTTCGGCCTCGCCCGCGCCGAGGCCGAGACGATGGATCTGCGCCGGCAGCTCGCCGCGCTGGAAAGCGCGCTGGCACGCCGCCGCCCGCTCTGCCCGATCTGCCCGGCCGGGGCGGCCGAGGCCGCGCCGGAAATCGCCGTCGTCGTCGATACCTCGCCCTCCATGCGCTGGCCGGCGCGGCTGGATGCCGCGGGCGAGGCCGAGCAGACCCGCCGGATCGAACGCGAATCGGGGTCGATCGACCAGCCGGACGGCGCCGCCGCCCTGAACGCCGTCTGGGCGCGGACACCGCCGGGCGAGGCCCGCCTCGACGCGGCGCGCGCCGCCGCCCGCGCCGCGATCACGGCGATGCCGCCGGAAAGCCGCGTCCACCTGCTCACCTTCACCCCCGCCGGCGGCCAGCCGGAGACGGCGAAATGCAGCGTCTCCGGCCGCGGCAGCTTCGGCGCCGCCGATACCGCGAGTATCGACCAGGTGCTCGCGGCGCTGCAGCCGGATTCCAGCGGCACGCCGCTGGCCGAATCGCTGCGCAGCGCCGCGGCCGCGCTCGCCGGCCGCGCCCCCGCGCCGGACGGCCGGCCGCGGCTCGGCCTGGTGGTCGTCGTCACCGACGGGGCCGAAAGCTGCGGCGGCGATCCCTGCGCCGCCGCCGCCGAGCTGCGCGCCCGCGACCCCGCGCTCTCGGTCACGCTGGTCGACATCGCCCACAACCGGGCGGCCGCCTGCCTTGCCAGCGGCACGCTCGGCCAGGTCGTGCAGCCCGAGGACGCGGCGGCGGTAGGACGGGCGGTGACGGCGCTGCTGGCGCAGCCGCGGCAGTCGGGCTGCATCGCCGCGCCGGCGGCCAGCCGCTGATCGGACCAGAATGACCGGAACCAAGCCATGATCCGCCCCGCCGCCGAGCTGCCGCCGCTCAATGCCGACGTCACCGTCCCGCTCGTGCCCAATTCCGGCGTGCAGTTCCTCGACATCCCGCTTGCGCTCGACCTGCGGCTCGGCCGTGACTGGTTCGAGGCGCCAGCGGGCGAGGGCATCGGCGCGCTGAAGCCGCTGCGCCGCGAGGACGACCTGTACGCCTACACCGACGCGGCCGGCCAGACCTTCTACGTCCGTCCCGACGACGAGGGCTTCATCGGGCTCGACGGCGCCGCCGCGCTCAGGCCGTTCCTGGGCAAGTGGGTGCCGCTGCCGCTGCTGCAGATCCACACCGACGACGTGCCCGGCCGGCGCCGGCTGGAGGCCGGCCCCGAGAACTGGGCAAGGCTGCGCATCGTCGAGCTGGACCGGCCCGAGCCCGGCGGCTTGCGCCACCGCGCCGTGCTGGCGATCGACACGCGCTGCGAGCCACGCGGCGACGGGACCCCCTTCCTCGCCCCCTGGGCCGAGGTGCCGGCCCGCTTCGCCGTCGGCACCCGGCCCGAGGAACTGGCGTGGCTGCTCGACCGCGAATGGATGGGCACATGGCTCGCGGAGATGTACCGCGAGCGCGACGTGAACGGGGACAGCCACGAACCGGATGCCCGCATCGGCTGCCGCCACTACGCCGCCTACCTGACCCTGCTCGCCCTGCTGGAAGCCAGCCGGGCCCTGCCGGTCATCCGGCTGCTCGACCTGGCGGCGGCCGAGAAGCAGAACGCGGTGATCGACGTCGACCTGGTGCTCGATATCGGCAACAGCCGCAGCTGCGGCTTCCTGGTCGAGCGCGTGCCCGGCCGCCCCGCCGGCCTCGCCGAGAGCTACCGGCGGCTGGTGCTGCGCGACCTGACCGCCTGCGAGGAAACCGCCGACCGGCCGTTCGAGAGCCGGGTCGAGTTCGCCCCGGCCGGCTTCGGGCGCGACGAGCTGTCGCTGGCCGCGGGCAGCCCGAACGCCTTCGACTGGCCGAGCCCGGTGCGCATCGGCCCGGAGGCGGTACGGCTCTCGGCGCTCAATCCGGGCAATCTCGGCCAGACCGGGATTTCCAGTCCCAAGCGCTACCTTTGGGACGACCGGCCGGCGATGTCGCCGTGGCGGTCGAACCAGTCGGGCGGCAGCGACGGCGCGATCCGCGGCGGCTACCTGAAATTCCTCTCCGAGGACGGCTCGGTGAAGTCGCTGCGCAACCGGCCGGGCATCGCGCTGCGGCCGATGTTCAGCCGCGCCAGCCTCTACACGCTGTTCCTGCTTGAGGTGCTGCTGCACGCGCGCGCCCAGGTGAACAGCTACGCCGCCCGCTACGGCCGCCAGTACCTCGACGCGCCGCGCCGGCTCGCGCGGCTGATCCTGACGCTGCCGGCGGCGATGCCGCTGGAGGAAGTGCGCTGCGTCGAGGAACGGGCGCGGGCGGCGGCCTACCTGTTCGGCGACGTCACCGGCCAGCCCGCCGCCGGCACGCCCGGGCAGCGGCCGCGCGCCCCGATCGAGGTGGAGGCACGGCTCGACGAGGCGACGGCGACCCAGATCGTCTACCTCTACGACCAGATCAATCACGCCTATCGCGACGCGCCGGCCTATTTCGAGCTGGTCGGCCGCGCCCGGCCGCGCCCGCCCGCCCGCGCCACGGCGGCCGACGCGCCCGCCTCCCCGGCCCCCGATGGCGCCGGCCCGCTGCCCTCGCTGCGCATCGCCTCGATCGACGTGGGCGGCGGCACCACCGATCTCGCGATCTACACCTATTTCCTCGACGACCGCGTCGTGGTGCCGCACGAGACCTTCCGCGAGGGCTTCCGCCTCGCCGGCGACGACGTGCTGGAAACCGTGGTGATGCGCCACGTCCTGCCCGCGGTGCGCCACGCCCTGGCCGAGGCCGGGCTGGGCGCGGCGCGCGCCGAGCAGTTCCTGCTCGCGACCTTCCGGGTGCCGCCGGCCAACGAGCCCGAGCGGCAGGCGCGCCGGCTCGTGCTCAACCACGTGCTGGTGCCGGCGGCGCTGGCCTTGCTGGGCGAGTACGAGGGATGGAATCCGATGGCCGGCGGCGGCACCGCCACGCGCTGCATCGGCGAGATGATCGCCCCGGTCGCGGCCGGGCTGCAGGCGGTGCGTCCCCCCGGCACCCGCGCCGAACCGCCCGGCGCGCGCGCCGCCGACTGGTTCGAGCGCCGCGCCCGCGACGCCGGCGCCGGCGGCTTCCGCCTCGCCGAGGTCGCCCTGCCGCTCGACTTCCCCGCCCTGCACGCCACGGTGCGGCAGACCCTGCGCAACGCGCTCGATCCGCTGCTCGAACTGGTCAACCGCTTCGATTGCGACGTGCTGCTGCTCTCGGGCCGGGCGGCGCGCTGGCCGGCGCTGACAGACATGGTGGTGGCCTCGCTCGCCATCGAGCCGAACCGGGTGCAGCCGATGCACCGCTACCGGGTGGGGGCGTGGTATCCCTACGCCGATCCGCTCGGCCGCATCGAGGACCCGAAGACGACGGTGGCGGTGGGCGCCATGATCTGCCGGCTGCTGCAGGGCGGGCAGCTCGACAATCTCGCGCTGGTCGACGTGTTCCGCGTCCGCTCCACCGCGCGCTTCGTCGGGCTGATGGACGGCGAGCGCATCCGCGAGGAGCGGCTGCTGTTCACCGACATCGACGTCGATGCCCTGCCCGCGGATGCCGAGCCGCTGCTGCGCACGCTGTCCTTCTCCGGCCGCAGCTTCCTTGGCTTCAAGCAGTTCCGCGCCGCACGCTGGCCGGCGAGCCCGCTGTACCGCATCGAGTTCGCCTCGCCCGAGGCGGCGAGCGGCATGAGCCTGCCGCTGCGCCTGCAGGTGCAGAGCCGGGTGCGCGAGGAAGGCGATTCCGGCCGTGCCGGCCCGGTCGCGCCGGTGCGGCGCTGGATGGAATTCGCCATCCAGCCGCGCGGCATCGTCCAGGCGAACGGCAATCCGGTGCGCGAGGGATCGGTCGCGCAGGCGCTGCAGACCGCACGCAACGACGAAGGCAGCCACTGGCTCGACACCGGCTGCCTGGAAACGCTCGACGCCGTGCTGTCGGCGGTCGCCGAACGGCGCTGAGGAGGCGCAGCATGTCCGATACAGGCATCTCCCCGCTCGCGGCGCGCTGTGCCCGGGTCGAACGCGCCGCGCAGGAAACCCTGCACTGGATCGCCGCCTATCCGGACCGGGTGGGCGCGCAGCGCCCGGCGCTGGAGAAGCTGTTCCGCCTCGCCGCGGTGGAGGCGCGCAAGCTGCAGGCGGCGACCACCCGCCCGACCGCGATCGGCGTCTACGGGCTCTCGCAGGCCGGCAAGTCCTACCTGATCTCCACCCTCGCCCGCCCGCCGGGCCGCCAGCTCGTGGTCGAGCTGGACCGGCCGCGCCCCTTCCTCGCCGAGATCAACCCCGAGAGCCAGAAAGAGGCGACCGGGCTGGTCACCCGCTTCACCATGCGCCGCGAGCGTGGCCCCGAGGGCTTCCCGGTGCGGCTGCGCCTGCTCGGCGAGACCGAGCTGGTGATGATCCTGGCCAATTCCTGGTACTGCGACGCGCGCGATCCGCAGGCGGCGAACACGCTCGGCCCCGACGACATCGCCGCCGCCCTCGACGCCGCCGAGGCCGAAGCCGGCCGCGCGGGCGGGGAGGTCACGGCCGAGGACATCTGGGAACTGGAAACCTATTTCCGCAACGAGTTCCGCCGCTTCGGGGCGGATCGCAGCTTCTCCGACCAGTTCTGGAACCGCGCCGCCGCGGTGCTGCCCTGCCTGCCGCTGGAGCGGCGGGTGGCGTTCTACGCGCTGCTGTGGAACCGCTACGCGCCCTTCACCGAGGTGCTGCTCCGCCTCGCCCGGCACCTGCAGGCGCTGCAGTTCGACCGCGTCGCCTGGGCCCCGATCGAGGCCCTGGTGCCGAAGACCGACAGCGTGCTGCGGGTCGACACGCTGGAGCGGCTGGAGGCGACGGACGGGCCGCGCATCGAGCTGGTGAGCGGGCGCGGCGGACGCTGCCGGCTGCTCCGCCCCGAGCTGACGGCGATGATCGCCGAGCTGGAGCTGCCGATGTCGGAACGGCCCTGGCCGCTGCTGCAGGAGGCCGACCTGCTGGACTTCCCCGGCGCGCGCGAGCGCAAGGGCATGGACATCGCCGCCGAGGTCGCGGCCTATCCGGCCCGGCTCGGCGAGTTCTTCCTGCGCGGCAAGGTGGCGTTCCTGTTCGAGCGCTACGCCGCCGAACGCGAGCTGAACGCGCTGCTGCTGTGTATCAAGGAAAGCAACAACCCCTACGACGCGACCATCCGCCAGGCGCTGCGCAACTGGATCGCCCGCACCCATGGCGAGCGGCCGGAGGATCGGGCCAGGGTGGCGACCTCGCTGTTCGTCGTGCTCACCCGCATGGACGTGCATTTCGACCGCACCGGCGGGCGCGACCCAAGGGCGCCGAGCGGCGACCTGTGGGAGGCGCGCATCAAGGCGAGCCTGCAGCAGCCGCTGCAGGAATCGGATGGCTGGCTCGATGCCTGGCATCCCGGCCGCGCCTTCGACAACGTGCTGCTCGCGCGCAACCCGACGCGGTCGCAATCGCTCTCGACGCTGGACGAGGCCGAGCGGGAAGTGGCGTTCCTGCCCGGCGTCGAGGAGCGCATCGCCCGCTGGGGCGCCGAGTTCGCCGCGCACCCCGATGTGCGTCGCTATGTCCGCGAGCCGCTGCGCTGCTGGCAGGAGGTGTTCCGGCTGGAGGATGCCGGCATGTCCTACCTGATCGAACGGCTGGAGCCGGTGTGCAACGGCGCGCTCAAGCTGGCGCAGATCGAGAACCAGCTGGCGCTGCTGCAGGAGGCGATGCGGCGCCGGATCGCCGAATGGTACGTCTCCGGCGACATGCAGACGCAGTACGCCCGGCGCAAGGCGGCGCTGCAGCCGGCGCTGGAGGCGCTGGTGGAGCTGGGCAACGCCGAGCGCTTCGGGCTGCTGCTGACGCAGTTCCACCTCGAGCCCGACGAGGCGCGCGAGGTGCTGCTGCGCGTCGGCGCCGATCCGGAGCCGGCGCTCGGCACCGACCGGCAGCGCGGCGGCGCGGTGAGCGGCATCCTCGCCCTGATCGAGGACGACGACACGCTGCAGCCGATCATCCAGCGCCGCGACCCGGCCAGGGAGCGCGCGGAAGCGCTGTTCGGCGCCTGGGTGGCCAAGGTGCGCCGCTTCGCCGCCGAGGAGACCCTGCGCGCCTGGTTCGGCTTCACCGCCCCGGAAGCCGATGCGGTGGTGGCCGAGCTGGTCGCCGCGGCGCTGCGCGGCGGCGTGGTGGCGCGGCTCGCGCTGGCGCTGCGCGGCCGCGGGCGCATCGAGCGCTTCGACCTCGCGGCGCGGGGGCACGCCATGGCGGCCGCGCAGGTGATCAACGAGCACGTCAATTTCGTCGGTTTCCGGACGGACGGAAAGCCGGCGCCCGACCGGCCGTCCCTGGGCAAGGGCGCGGGGCCGGTGTTCGCCGCCCCACCACCGATCGCCGAGCTGCGCGAGATCGACGAGGAACCGCCGCCTTATGGCCCGCTGTTCTGCATCTCCTGGATCAAGGCGCTGGCCGAGGCGACCCGACGCAACGTCTTCGACCGCGGCGACGGCACCCTGCTCGACCAGGCACAGAACGAGGCCGTGGGCAAGATCCTGGAGCTGATCCGTGATGAATGACCTGCCAGCCCCCGCGCCCTCCCCCACGCGGAGCGACCGCCGATGACCGGCTTCGCCATCCGCCCGCTCGCCGATCCGGGCGACCGCGAAATCAGCGGGGCGCTGGTGTTCTCGCCGGCGCCGGAGATCACCGGCCCGGTGCGGTTCTCGATCGAGCGTTTCAACTGCGACCTCACCGTCCTTGGTGCCGAAGGGTGGATGGCCGGCGCGCCGGTGGCGCTGCAGCCGCGGCGGGTGGAGCGCCGCGGCGACGCGCTCTGGGTGCTGTTCGGCCGGGACGTCTCGAACTGGGTGATCCCGCACGAACCGGTGCGGGTGCGCCTGCTCGGCACGGAGATCATGGGCGAGGACATCTGGCCGGCGATCGCGCGCGGCACCGGCAAGGGCGCGCCGCCGCCACCGACCACGACGCGGGAAGCACCCGTCGTGCCACCGCGAAACGACCCGCCCACCGCCGCACCGCGGCAAGCGGACGGGGAGACTGGACGGACACGGCCGGCGCAGGAGCGTGGCGCCGCGCCGGCGACGGACGCCCCCCGGCCGCCGGTCGATCCGCCGCCCACCGCTTCCCCCTGGCCGCAGGTCGGGCCCCGCCCTGTCGTCACTCCTCCCGCCGATCAACTGCCTCGCGTCACTGCACCATCCGGTCTGCGAGGCTCCCTCTGGTGGCTGGTGCCGGGAGCCACCCTGCCGGTGCTCGTGGCCATCACGATCGCCGTCAGGGCCTGGTACCCACGCGAGCCCGGCCCGGTGTTGCAGGCCGCAAACGGGCCGCAGGCCAGTGCCGGGATCCCGGCGCCGCCCCCGCCCGTCCGGGCCCCGGAGACGTTCGATGCCTGCGTGACCGCGGAAACGCGCAGGCTGAGCGCCGGCTGTCCGGAGGAATACCTCCGTGAATTGCCGGCGGAGCGCCTGACGCGGATTGCCCTGCAGCTTGCGGCTTCGGGCGATGCGGACGCACGGGCGACCGCCTTCCGCGCCCTGGTCGGCATCACCGGCCGGACCAGCTTCGGGCCGGCCGAGCTGGCGCTCGCGCGGATGTACGACCCGGCGAGCTTCGCCGCCAACCCGGCCCTGCGCGCGCCCAACCCGCAGATCGCGCTCTGCCTCTACAGGAACGCCGCCTCCGGGCAGGCGCCGGGCGCCGAGGCGGCCCGGCAGGCCCTGGTGACGCGGCTGCGCACCACCGCCGCGTCCGGCGGACCGGAGGCCACGACGGCACAGGCCGCGTTGCAGAACGCCTGCGCCCGGTAGGGCGTATCCGCAAAGGGGGGGCACCTCCCTCCTTTGCAGGCACGCCCCTGGCTGGCGTGCGATAATTTTCCTTCGAAATGATATGGCAAAACGTGAGCCAGGCGACGCGCTGCCGTAACGGCGGCTGGCGCAGGCGACCGGCTCGATTTCGTTCCAAAATCGCGACTATATTGTTTCGATTGAGGTGGGGTTTCGTTCCGTAACTTGACTGGGTTGGGCTGGTCTGTATTCTGGTCAGACCAAGGTTTGACAAGATGCCCGACCAACCAGAGATCACGCGCCAAGCGGATGGGGCCAAAGGGGATGGACGCGGTTTCGAGAAGGTTTTCGCCTTCCTGCGCGAACGTCTGCTCACCGGCACGCTGCGTCCGGGAGACCGGCTGACCCCTGAGCGCGAGCTCGCGGCCCAGCTTGGTGTCAGCCGGCCAATCCTGCGGGAAGCGCTGCGGGCGCTGACGGCGCTCGGCATCGTCGAGATCCGCGATCGCGTCGGCACCGTCGTTCGCCGCCCGGACCTGTCCGTGCTGAACGACTTCTTCACCTTCGCCCTGGCACAGCAGGGCGATGCGGTCGATGACGTGATGGAGGCGCGCATCGCCATCGAATGCCAGGCCATCCGCCTCGCCGCCCGGCGCGCCACGCTCTCCGACCTGGCCCGGCTGCAACAGGCGCTCGCACGCATCAGCGAAACCATCGGCGACCCGCGGGTCGGCAGCGAGGCGGATTACGACTTCCATCGCGCCATCGTCGCCGCCGCAAGGTCCGAGGCGCTGAGCCTGCTGCACGAAGCGTTGACGCCGCTGCTGCGGCGCTCGCACTTCATCCGCCGCGAGGAAATCAAGGTGGTCGAGCAGATGCAGCCTTACCTGATCGATGATCACCGCCGCATCTTCGAGGCCATCGCCGCGCGCGACCCCGAAGCCGCCGACCGCATTCTGCGCGAACATTTCGCCATCGGTGACGAATATCGCCGTCGCGCCATCATCAGCAGGTGAGCCGCGACGACGCCCCCCTTCAGGTCATTCAGCCGGACGGAAAGGCAACGACCATGGAACGCAACACGAGCAAAGGGTCTGTCGGGTTCATCGGCATCGGCACGATGGGCCGTGAAATGGCGCTCAATCTGCTGAAAGCGGGTCACGTGGTGCGCGCGTACGACCTCAACGCGGAAGCGCTCGCGGCCCTGGCCGGACATGGCGCCCTCCCCGCCGCGAGCCCGGCGGAGGCGGCGCGCGAGAGCGACATCGCCATCACCATGCTGCCCGACACGCCGCAGGTGGAAGACGTGATCTACGGCGCCGGCGGCTTGCTGGAAACGCCCCCCGCCGGCCGGCTGGTGATCGACATGAGCACGATCTCCCCGGTCGCGGTGCGGCGCATCCAGGCCGATCTGGCGGCCCGGCAGGTCGGCTTCGTCGATGCACCGGTCTCGGGTGGCCCGATCGGCGCGCGCAATGCCACGCTCTCGATCATGGCCGGCGGCGAGGCCGCGGACTTCGCCCGCGCCGAGCCCTATTTCCGCGCCATGGGCACCACCATCACCCATGTCGGCGGGCCCGGCGCCGGGCAGACGGTGAAGCTGTGCAACCAGTTGGTCTGCGCGCTGAACCTGCAGGCCATCAGCGAAGCGCTGGCGCTCGGCCGCGCCGCCGGGGTGGACCTGGCGCAACTGCGCCAGGTGCTGCTCGGCGGCTCGGCCGCCTCCTGGATGCTCGACAAGCTGGGGCCGGCAATGATCGCGGGGGATGCCTCGGCCGGGTTCCGCATCGACCTGATGTTCAAGGACCTGCGCCTGGTGCAGGAACAGGCGCAGGCGCTGTCGGTGCCGCTGCCCGGCACCGCCCTGGTCACCACCCAGTACATCGACGCCCGCGCCCATGGCGAAGGCGGCAACGGCAACCAGGCGCTGTTCCGCGTCTATGACCGCATGAGCAACCAGTCCCGCGGCTGAGCCCGCCCAGGAGCGGCAGCGATGGCGTTGCATCTCGATTTCTCCGTCGTGCTGGAGCGCTGGCCGGGCTTCCTGTCCGGCGCGGTGCTGACCCTGGAGCTGACCCTGGTGGCGGTCAGCCTCGGCACCGTCATAGGCACGCTCGGCGCGATCGGCCGTGGCAGCCGCAACGGCGTGGTCCGGCGGATCAGCGGGATCTATGTCGAGGCCGTGCGCAACACGCCGCTGCTGGTGCAGGTGTTCCTGGTCTATTTCGGCCTGGCCAGCCTCGGGCTGAAATTCTCCGCCGTCACCGTCGCCATCGTGGCGCTGACCATCAATGTCGGTGCCTACACGACGGAAATCATGCGTGCCGGCTTCGAGGCGGTCCCGCGCGGCCAGATCGAGGCTGCCGCGGGGCTCGCGCTGTCACGGGCGCAGATCACCTGGCACGTCGTGCTGCTGCCGGCGATCGAGAAGGTCTGGCCGGCGCTCACCAGCCAGTTCGTGCTGCTGATGCTGGCCACCTCCATCTGCTCGCAGATCTCTGCGGAAGAACTGACGGCGGTGGCCAACTACGTCCAGTCCGACACCTACCGCGCCTTCGAGACCTACATCGTCGTCGCGGTGCTTTATGTCGCGCTGTCGCTGGTCATGCGCGCGCTGTTCTGGGGGCTTGGACTGGTGCTGTTTCCCCGTCGCCGCCGCCTCGGCACGCCGCTCTAGGAGAAGCAAACCATGGGCGGCCAACTGAATGCGAACCATCTGCTGTTCCTCGGCGAAGGGGTGCTCTGGACCATCGGCCTGTCGCTGATCGCGGTGGTCGGCGGCAGCATCGGCGGCGCGGTGGTGGCGCTCGGCCGCATCTCGCCGTCGGTGGCGGTGCGCCTGCCCGCGGCGCTGTTCGTGCAACTGGTGCAGGGCACGCCGCTGCTGGTGATCATGTTCCTGACCTATTTCGGCCTCGCCGCGATCGGGCTGGACATCTCGCCGCTGCTCGCCGCCGGCGCGTCGCTGACCATCTATACCAGCGCCTATCTGGGCGAGATCTGGCGTGGCTGCATCGAATCCGTGCCGCGCCCGCAATGGGAAGCAGCGGAGGGGCTGGCGCTCAGCCGCACGCAGCGGATGGTGAAGGTGATCCTGCCGCAGGCCGTGCGCATCGCCACCCCGCCCTCGGTCGGCTTCCTGGTGCAGATCATCAAGAACACCTCGCTTGCCTCGGTGGTCGGCTTCGTCGAGCTGATGCGGTCCGGCCAGATCATCAACAACTCCCTGTTCGAGCCTTTCCTGATCTACGCCATCATCGCCGTCGTCTACTTCGCGCTCTGCTACCCGCTGTCGCTGCTCAGCCGCCGCCTCGAGAGCCGCAACGCGCCGGTGCGCAAGGACCTGGTGCCGGCATGACGCGGGAGCAAACCATGGACGGAATCATGGCGGCGGACGACACCACCGAAGTTGTCCGCGTGCGGGACGTGCACAAGAGCTTCGGCACGCTGAAGGTGCTGAACGGCGTCAGCTTCGCCGTCGACCGCGGCCAGGTGGTCGCGCTGATCGGGCGCAGCGGATCGGGCAAGAGCACCGCGCTGCGCTGCATCGACCGCTTCGAGACGATCGACAGCGGCGAGATCACCGTCTGCGGCCACCGCGTCGACGCCCCCGGCCTCGACCTGCGGGCACTGCGGCAGGATGTCGGCATCGTGTTCCAGAGCTACAACCTGTTCCCGCACCTGACGCTGGAGGAGAACATCATCCTCGCCCCCTGCGCGGTGAAGCGCATGCCGCGCCAGGCGGCGCGGGAGCTCGCGCGGCGCGTGGTGGCCGAGGTCGGGCTCGAGGACAAGCTGCAATCCTATCCCGAGCAACTCTCCGGCGGGCAGCAGCAGCGCGGCGCCATCGCGCGCTCGCTGGCCATGCAGCCCAAGGTGATGCTGTTCGATGAAGTCACCTCGGCGCTCGACCCGCAACTGACCGGCGAGGTGCTGAAGGTGATCGAGAAGCTCGCCGCCGGCGGCATGACCATGGTGATGGTGACGCACGAAATGAGCTTCGCGCGCGGCATCGCCGACCAGATCGTGTTCATGCATGCCGGCCGCGCCCACGAGACCGGGCCGGCCGGCATCCTCTCCGCCCCCCGTACCGAGGAACTCGCGCAGTTCCTCGGCAACGGACTTTAAGGCCCATCCCGTGGACGGCGTCCACACAACGCAAGACCCGGAGTGACAACGACCATGTTCAGACGTTCCCTGCTGACTGCCGCCGCGGCCACCGCCGGCTTCGCCGCCCTCGGCGTGACGCCCGCCCGGGCCGACCAGTACGACGACATCATGAAGGCGAAGAAGATCCGCATCGCCACCGACCTCGCCATTCCGCCCTCGGGCATGATCGACGCCAGCATGCAGCCCACCGGCTCGGACGTGGAGACGGCGCGGCTGCTCGCGCAGGACTGGGGCCTGCAACTGGAATTCGTCCAGACCACCGGCGCCACCCGCATCCCCAACGTGCTGACCGGCAAGGCCGACATCATCATCTCGACGCTGTCGGTGACGGCCGAGCGCGCCAAGGTGATCGACTTCACCCGCGCCTATGCCGCGCTGGAATCGGTGGTCGGCGGGCTGAAGTCGCTGCAGGTGAAAAGCTGGGAAGATTTGCGCGGCAAGACCATCGCCGTCTCGCGCGGCACCACGCAGGACACCACGCTGACCAACATGAAGGACCGCGACCTGCGCATCGCCCGCTACGACGACGACGCGACCATGGTGACCGCCGCCGTCACCGGCCAGGCCGATTTCGTTGCAACATCCGCAACGATCGTCAATCAGATCGGCGTGAAGAACCCGGCGCGGCCCTTCGAGCCGAAGGTGCTGATCACCACCTTCGACCTCGCCATCGGCCTGCGCAAAGGCGAGCCGCAACTGCGCGAGAAGCTGGATGCGTGGATCGCCACCAATCTCAAGAACGGCAAGCTCAATGCCATCTACAAGAAATTCCATGGCAGCGAGCTGCCGGCAGCGATGCGCGGCTGACCCTCGGCCCGCGACAACGGAAGGAACCTGACGGAATGCGTCTCGTGATCGGATCGGACCACGCGGGCTGGATCCTGAAGCAGACGGTGATCGAACATCTGGGCGCGCTCGGCCACGAGATCATCGATGTCGGGTCCCACGACGACAGGCCGGTCGACTTCCCCGACATCGCCCGCGCGCTCGTGGGCAAGATCACCGGCGGGGAAGCCGAACGCGGCATCATGGTCTGCGGCACCGGGGTCGGCGCCTCGATCGCCGCCAACAAGATGCCGGGCATCCGCGCCGCGGTGTGCCACGACGTGCATTCGGCGCACCAGAGCGTGGAACATGACGACGTCAACGTCATGTGCATCGGCGCGCAGATCGTCGGTCCCTGGCTCGCCAGGGACCTGATCTCCGCCTACCTGGCCGCCGAGTTCTCGACCGACGAGGACATGCGCCGCCGGGTCGCCAAGCTGCACGACATGGACCGGCAGAGTCAGGCGTAACGATGATCCTGGTCTTCGGCTCGATCAACATGGACCTGGTGGCGCGGGTGGCCGCGATCCCGCACGCCGGAGAAACGGCCCTGGCGCCGGGCTACGCGACGCTCTGCGGCGGCAAGGGGGCCAACCAGGCCGTCGCCGCCGCGCGCGTCGCCACCCCCGGCCGCGTCGCCATGGCGGGACGGGTCGGAGCCGACGGGCTCGGCCGCGTGGCCCGCGACAACCTGCAGGCCAACGGCGTGGACGTCTCGCTGGTCGCGGTCGGGGTCGAACCCACCGGCTGTGCCTTCATCACCGTGGATGCGCAGGGAGAGAACGCGATCACGGTCGCCAGCGGCGCCAACGGCGCGGCGACGGCGGCGCTGGTGCCGGATGCGGCCATCACCGCCGACACCGTGCTGGTGCTGCAGATGGAGGTGCCCACGACCGAGGCACTCGCGCTGGCCCGCCGCGTGCGGGACGCGGGCGGGCGCGTGGTCTGGAACCTCGCCCCGGTGCCGCCGGACCTGACCACCAGCCTGCTGCGCGAGGTGCTCGCGGTGAGCGACGTCTTCATCGCCAACGAGCACGAGGCGGTCGCCGCCGCCTCGATCATCGGCGGCCCGTCGACCGGGTGGAGCGCCTGCGGCGGCTTCCTCGCCCGGTTCGGCAGCACGGTCTGCATCATCACCGCAGGGGCCAAGGGAGCCGTCGCGTTCACACCGGAAGGCGAGCTGGTGCAGGCCGCGGCGCCGGCAATCCATCCGGTGGACACCACGGGGGCCGGCGATACCTTCGTCGGCATCCTCACCGTCGGGCTGGACGAGGGGCGTTCGCTGCCGGAAAGCCTGGAACGGGCCTGCCGGGGGGCGGCTCTGGCCTGCCTCGCGCCGGGGGCGCAGGGGGGGATGCCGCGGCGCGCGGACCTGGAGGTGCCGGCATTCATTTGACAAACGCCAGTTGGGCGCAACGTTTCCTGCGCGGTTGGCGCCACCCTGCGTTGCGCAGCGGCGGAACGGTCTTCAGTCCGCGTCGGTCTGCCCGGCCCCAACCCGGAGACGGTGAAGCAGGGCCGGGATCCCGGAGGCGGGACAAGGCCGGCTGAAGAGAAAGCCCTGGACCTCACGGCACCCCCTGGCGGTGAGTTCCTCGAGCTGCTCCTCTGTCTCCACGCCCTCCGCGGTCGCCCCCATTTCCAGTCCGGCACAAAGATCCACCACCGCGCCGACGATCGCCCCGCTCGCCCGGGTCTGGCCGAGGTTGCGGATGAAGCTGCGGTCGATCTTCACCTTGTCGAAGGGGAAGCGCTGCAGATAGCTCAGGCTGGAATAGCCGGTGCCGAAATCGTCCATCGCCAGCCGCACCCCGATCGCCTTCAGCCGGTGCAGCATCGCGAGCGTCGCCTCTGAATCCTTCAGCATCACCCGCTCGGTGATCTCAAGCTCCAGCCGGTGCGGGGCCAGCCCCGAGGCCGCCAGCGCCCCGGTGATCGCCTCCAGCAGACCGCTTCTGGCGAACTGCGCCGGCGACAGGTTCACCGCCACATGCAGCCGCTCCGGCCAGCGCATCGCCTCGGCGCAGGCCGCCCGCAGTACCCACTCCCCGATCGGCACGATCAGCCCGGTCTCCTCGGCCAGCGGAATGAAGCGGTCAGGCGGCATCAGCCCACGCTCCGGATGGCGCCAGCGCAGCAGCGCCTCGAAGCTGGTCACGCTGCGACTGCCGACATCGAGGATCGGCTGGTAGAACAGCTCGAATTCCCCCACCGCCAACGCCCGCCGCAGGTCGCTCTCCAGCCCCCGCCGCAACTGCATCCTCGCGTCCATCTCCGGCTCGAAGAAGCGGAAGCAATTGCGGCCGTCGCCCTTGGCCCGGTAGAGCGCCATGTCGGCCGATTTCATCAGTTGCTCCGCTACCGCCCCGTCGGGCGACGCGATCGCGATGCCGATCGAGGTGCCGATGACCACGTGATGGCCTTCCAGCTCATAGGGCGCCGCCACCGACTCCACCAGCCGCTGCGCCAGGGCCGTCGCGTCCTGCGGGGCCCGCACCTGGTCCTCGATGATGGCGAACTCGTCGCCGCCGAGGCGAGCAATGGTGTCGGTGTCGCGCACCGCCGCCTGCAGCCGCTCCGTCACCTGGCGCAGCAGCAGGTCGCCGGCCGGATGGCCCAGCGTGTCGTTGACCTCCTTGAAGCGGTCAAGGTCGAGGTAGAGCAAGGCGAAGCCATGGCCACGCCGGGCCCGGGCGATGGCTTCGTCGAGCTTGATCCGGAACAAGGCACGGTTGGGCAGGTTGGTGAGCGCGTCGTGATGGGCAAGGTGGATGATCTTCGCCTCCGCCGCCCGCCGCTCGGTCACGTCCTCAAAGGTGACCAGCCAGCCCCCGTCCGCGGTCGGCGTGAAGCATTCGGAGATGCTCCGCCCGTCCGGCAGCTCGCGGATCACGGACGACACCTCGCCCGCGCCGTGCAACGCCAGGGTGCGCGCCTTGATGGCCTCGGCCTCGGCGTGGCTGAGCCGTCCGGCCTCGGCCTGCCGGTCCAGCATCGCCTCGAAGGCAATGCCCGGCACCAGGCAGTCCGGCGGCACGTCGAACATCCCGGCGAAGCTCCGGTTGGCGACGACCAGGCGGCGGTCGGCGGCGAACATGCACAGGCCCTGGGTCATGCTGCCGACGGCGGCGGCGAACTGCGCCTGCTTCTGCCGCCGCTCCTCCGCCAGCGCCGCCTCCGCCTCGGCCGCCTTCCGCGCCGCGACCGCAGCCGCGATCAGGGAACGCTGCCGCAATTGGCGCCGGGCCAGGAAGGCCGCCCCCAGCAGCACCGGCTCCAGCACGGCGAGCACGACCAGCGCGGTGCGCCGCTGCGCACGCCATTCGGCCAGCACCGCATCTGTCCGGCGGGAGACCGAGATGGAGATGGGGACGTTCGGGACCGGGCTGCGGGCGATGAGCCGCATCTGCTGGTCCAACGGGCTCTGGTCGATGAAAACCTCGCTGTCACCGGCGCGCAGGCCGCCGACCGGCAGCACGTTCGGAACAACCTTGCCGATGGCCGACTCTATTCTGGGATGGCGCAGGATGAGGATGCCGTCATCCTTCAACAGCGCCACCGCACCGCCGTCGCCAAGTTCGATGTTCTCGTAGAATGCCTCGAAGGCCCGATGCTTGACCGAGGCGCTGAGGATGCCAAGGAACGTTCCGTCCGCCGCCCGCAGCCGGGTCGAGATGTAGAAGATCCATTCCCCGGTCGCGGGCGACTTGCTCGGTCCGCTGATGAAGGTCTGCAGCGCGGGATCGGCCCGCATCACCTTCAGGGCCACCGCTTCCGGAAAGCGCGCCCCTTGCACCGGCCAGGCGGCGGAGCGCATCAGCAGCAACCCCTCCGGATCAAGGACCGAGAGAACGTTGATCTGGGGCATGGCCGCGACCCGGGCGCGCAGTTCCCTGTGAACGTCGTAGCCGGAAACACGCTCCGCGAAGCTGGCCGGACTGGTCAGGATGCCTTCCGAGGCCAGCCACTTGATGATGCCCTCCTGCAGGATCGTATGATTGCTGAAGCTGTTCGCGGTATGGCTGGCGAGGACGACAGACAGGTTCCGCAATTCCCGCGTCGCCTCGACCACCGCGCGCTCACGCTGATGGGCCAGCCACAGGAACATGATCAGCGCCGCCCCCAGGGCAAGCAGCAGGGCAGCCGGCAGCAGGAGCCGCTGGCCCAGATATCCCCTGCGCCGCAGTTTCCATCTTGCCCCGCAAAAGGCCCGTAAGCGATGCATGCAACAAGCCACGCATTACAGTTCACACTCAAAATAGATTTCACTAAACAGAAACACAACAATAAATTAATTTATATTTGACAATGAATCGAATCTCCTGAGACGTATTTCATGGAACTGGGCCACGCCTTGCAGCCCCGGTCGGCTCCACTTGATTAAAAGGCGAGGGCTCCGCCCTCGACCCGGCAGGGGCCACACGGCCCCTGCACCCCATTCGCGCTGCGCGGCACAGAATGGGATCCAAGGGCTTCGCCCTTGGCGGAGGTCCAGGAGGCGGAGCCTCGTCGCGCGCAGGCGCGCATTCGCACGACGTAGGGTTTGGGGCAACGCCCCAAGCAACGGTCAGTTGGTCGGCCGAAACCGTGCCCGCAACAGTGCCGCGGTAAACGCCTTCACCAGGATGGCTCGCTGCGTATCGGGTCGGAACAGCAACAGGGCCTTGAAGTCGATGGCCGGCTCGAAGGGCCGGAACACCAGCCCGCGCTCGGCGAAGCCATCGGTCGCCATGGGATTGACCAGCCCGATCCCCACCCCTTCCAGCGCCAGGGCGCAGACGGTGGCCGAATTGGGTGTCTCCACGACGATATCGGGACGCACGCCCGCGTCCTCGAAGGCCCGGTTCATGCGCGCCCGTGCCCGGTCTTCCGGGGCGAGCGCGACGAAGGGCCGGCCGTGCAGATCCTTCGCCTCGATCACTTTGCGCCGCGCCAGTTCGTGTCCCGGCGGCAGCGCGCAGACCGCGCGGAAGCTGCCGAAGGCGCGGTGATCGACGCCGAACCGGTCCACCTCGTCCGCGGCCAGGCCGATGTCGAACTGGCCGCTGACCACCAGGTCGCGGACGATGGCGGAGGAGGCAATGTGCAGGGTGATGGCGATGCCGGGATGGGCGTCGCGGAAGCGGCGGATGGCCCGGGGCACCAGGGTGGAGCCGAGGGCGGCGAGGCTGGCGACGCGGATCGTGCCGGAGCCGAAATCACGGATGCGCGCCGCCGCCGCCCGCAGCCGGTCGAGCCCGGCGAAATTGGCGCCGACATCGGTGAAGAACATCTGCCCTTCCGGCGTCGGCACCAGCCGTCCGCGCACCCGGTCGAACAGGGCGAACCCGACTTCCTGCTCGAGATCCGCGAGCGCGCGACTGACGGCGGGCTGGCTGACCTGCAGCAGCTCCGCCGCGCGGGAAGCGGAGCCGCTGGTCATGATGGCGTGGAAGGCTTCGAGCTGACGGAAAGTAAGGGCCACCCTGCCTCGATCGGTTGCCGCGGCCATCCGCGCGCGGGGACCGCTCAGCGCAGCGGTGGAGCGTAGCCCAGCCCGCCCTGGTCGGACAACGCGTTACGGCCGCGCGCGAGGCCGAGCGGAGCGAAGTTGCGGTCCCAGACCTCTGCGGCGTTGCCGACCTGGCGGATGACCGCGTAGGCCCATCTCCGGTCGACGCCGAGCGCGCGGCCGAGCTCGCCGTCGAGGCCGAGCAGGCGCCGGATATCGGGGTTGGTGCTGGCCTGGAACCCGTCCACGTTGGCGCTGGTGATGCCGAATTCCTCGGCGGCGAGCATGGCGAACTGGGTCCAGCGCAGCAGGTCGAACCATTTGTCGTCGCCCTTGCGCACCGCCGGCGCCAGCGGCTCCTTGCTGATGGTCTCCGGCAGCAGCGTGACGTTGCCGCGCTTGTCGCCGAGGGAATGGCGGAAGCCGGCGAGCGAGGAGGTGTCGGTGGCATAGGCGTCGCACCGCCCCGCCATGAAGGCGGCGCGCAGTTCGTTGGTGCTGTCGATCAGCACCGGGGTGAAGCTCATCTTCTGCAGGCGGAACCAGTCGGCCAGCACCAGCTCCGTGCTGGTGCCCGGCAGCACGCATATGGTGGCACCGTTCAGCTCCTTCACCGATGTCACGCCGGCGGCGGCCTTCACCATGAAGCCGGTGCCGTCATAGAAATTGACGTTGCCGAACAGCAGCCCCAGGCTCGCTTCCCGCCCGAGCGTCCAGGAGACGGTGCGCGCCAGCAGGTCCACCTCCCCCGATTGCAGCGCCACGAAGCGGTTGACGGAGGTTAACAGCACGAACCGCACCCGGTTGGCGTCACCGAGCGCCGCCGCTGCGACCGCGCGGCAGATATCGGCATCGCCGCCGCGGATGACGCCGCGGCTGTCGGGAAAGGAGAAGCCCGGGGTGGTGCCGGAGACGCCGCAGAGCAGTTCCCCCCTCGCCCGCACGGCATCCAGCGTGGGCGAGCCGGAACCTTCGGCGTGGGCGGGGGATACGGCGAGGGACGCCAGCAGGGTGAGCATGGCGAGGCAGCGGAACGGACCGGACATGGTCGCTTCCCTTCCTTCGTTCACAGAGAGTGAGGAACGGCCCGGCCGATCAGCCGGGCAGCGCGGCGCCCAGGGCCTCGAACAGCGTAGCCAGGTCGTCCCAGAGCTCGTCCGGGTCCTCAAGCCCGATGCTGAGGCGCAGGATGGTGCCTGCCTCGGTCCAAGGCACGGCGCTGCGGTCGGCGGCCACCGTCATCGGCGCGACCAGGCTGCGCGTGCCGCCCCAGGAGGCGCCGATCGCGAACAGGCGCATGGCGGAGAGCGCCGGGCCGAGCACCGGCTCCACCTCGGGCGGCAGCACGACGCTGAACACGCCGCTCGCGCCCTTGAAGTCGCGCGACCAGACTGCGTGGCCGGGACAGGCGGGCAGCGCCGGATGCAGCACCCGGCGCGCTGCCGGAAAGGCTTCCAGGCGGCGCGCGAAATCGAGCGCGACCCGCCCGACATGCGCGAGCCGTACCCCCATCGTCTCCAGCCCGCGCAGTGCCAGCGCCGCCTCGTCCGGCGAGATGCCGATGCCGAGCATGCGCATCGTGTCCTTCAGCGTCTGCCGCAGCCCCAGGTCGCGCACGCTGACCGAGCCGAGCAGCAGGTCCGAATGGCCGCCGACATACTTGGTCAGCGCCTCCATGGCGAAGTCGGCGCCGTGGTCGAGCGGCTTGAACAGCAGCGGCGTGGCCCAGGTGTTGTCGCAGCCGACCAGCGCGCCACCTGCGTGGGCGGCGGTGGCGATGGCGCGGAAATCCTGCACCTCCATGGTGGTGGAGCCGGGGGATTCCAACCAGACCAGCTTCGTCCGCGGGGTCATCAGCCTGGCGATCCCGGCGCCGATCATCGGGTCATAGGCGGCGAAGTCGATGCCGCGCGGGCGGAGGTAGTTCTGGCAGAAGCCACGCACCGGCGGATAGGCGGTGTCGGGAATCAGCACCCTGTCGCCGGGCAGCAGCACGGAGAGCAGCACCACGGTGATCGCCGCCTGGCCCGAAGGCAGCAGCACGGTGCGCTCCGCCCCGTGGAGGGCCGAGAGCTGCGCTTCCAGCGTACGCGTTGTCGGCGTGCCGTGCAGGCCGTAGCTGTAGCCGTCGGGACCACGGTATTTGCGGTTGGCGTAGGCCTCGGCATCGGGGAAGACGATGGTCGAGGCCCGGCAGGTCGGCACCGCCAGGCTGGCGAACCCCTCCTGGGAGACGGCGGGATGGTGGACGCAGCGGGAGAGATCGCGCATGAAGAATGATCCGTCGGCAGGTTCCACCTCCGAGCATGTGGCGGCGGGCCCATGCGGACAATTGCCCTTGGCATCTGACTCCATGCGACAATGTTATGGGTTTCGAGCCGGGGATGGCGCACCGCCCCCCCGTCCGCCGGACGGTGGCCAGCCAGGATGGCTTGCACCACCGGCACCGTGCATAACGATTCGCAATTACAACGATAAATATGATTTAAGATGCGGACCGAGCTTGGCCGGTGCTTTCCTGTCCGGGGCGAGGACGGCTGATCCGACATGCTGCCAGGGGACAATTCCAGACGGATGCTTGCACATCCTCCCGATATTCCCACGATGCTGGGAGCAATCATCCTGACCAGCCTCGCGCTGGCAGTGTCGCTGGGATGGACCGCGCGCGACAACCGGGACGGCCTGAGAACCTGGACGCAGGCCTTGTGCCTCACGGCGGGCGGCTGCCTGATGCATGCGCTGCGCGGAACGATCCCGGACTGGGCCCCCATCCTCCTCGGCAACGCGCTGCTGTCGCTGTCACTGTCCCTGGGACTGCGCGCCGCCTGCCGCTTTCATGGCGTACAAGAGAATCCCTGGGCCGCCTTCCTGCCCCCCTGCATCCTCGTCGTGGGGCTGGCGCTGCTGATGGACGATTTCCGCTACCGGGTCGTGCTGGCCAGCCTGGTCAACCTGGTGCAGGTGGGGCTGATCGCCCGGCAATTATTGCTTGGTCGCTACGATTTTCCAACCCGCGGGCGCAACATGTTGCTGGCGAGCGGTGCCTTCGACATCCTGCTGGCAGTGGGCCGCTGCTGGGGCGCGATCTTCCTGCCGCATGACTTCCAGACCTTCTTCCAGCCCTCCCCGCTGCAGCTGGCCGCGTATTTCTCGGCCTTCCTCCTGCTCATCATGGCCACGAACGGGTTCATGATGATGGCCAAGGATCGTTCCGACGCGCGGCTGCGGCAGTTGGCGATGCGGGACCGGCTGACCGGCTGCTGGAACCGCGTGCGCATCGAGGAGGCCGCCGGGCAGGAGATGGACCGCCTGCGCCGTTACGCGCATCCGGCCTGCGTGATCCTCGTCGACCTCGACCATTTCAAGAACGTCAACGACCGCCATGGCCATGAGGCCGGCGACGCGGTGTTGCGCGACTTCGCGCAGATCGCGCGGGAATGCATCCGTGCCACCGACATCCTCGGCCGCTGGGGCGGCGAGGAATTCATCGTGATCCTGCCGATGAGCGACCTGCCCGAAGCGCTGGTCATAGCCGAGCGGATGCGCCGGTGCATCGAACGGCATATCTTTCCACAGGGGCTGCGCATCACCATCAGCCTCGGCGTCGCCGCCTGTCTCGCCACCGACACCTGGACTGACTGGTTCCGCCGTGCCGATGCCGCACTGTACCGCGCCAAAGCAGGCGGGCGCAACAAGATACAGATCGAGGGATTCGATCCCCCGTCGCTGCCGGCCAATGACAGCCGCCACTACGTCTCGCAACTGGTCTGGCGCGAAGACTATCTCTGCGGCGAGCCCGAGATCGACGCCCAGCACCGGCGGCTGTTCGAACAGGGTAATGCACTGCTCGCCCTGGCCGGCAGGACGTCGCCCCCGGGGGAGATTCTCGCCGCCACCCGCGCCCTCATCGCCGGGACCTGCGCGCATTTCGCCACCGAGGACCGGATCCTCGCCGCGGCCGGCTATGCCGGGGCGGCGGAGCATGCCCGCATCCATCGCGACCTGCTGGCCCGCGGGGAGACGTTGCTGCAGGCCTATGGACGCGGGGAAATCGAGCCGGCGCAGATCTTCCACTTCGTCCTGCACGACATGTTCGCCAACCATATCCTGGTGCACGACCGGCAATTCAGCACCTGCTTCGCGCCCAGCCCCCTCCTTGAACCCGCTCAGCACTCCTCCAGCCAGCCCTTGCCCAGGGCATAGCGCAGGACCTCCACCCGGCTGTGGAAGCCCAGCTTGTCCATCGCCCGGCTCTTGTAGGTCTCGACGCTCTTGACCCCGATGCGCAGCCGGGTAGCGATGGTCTTGTTGCTGTGCCCGGCGGCGGTCAGGCGCAACACCGCCACCTCGCGCTCGCTCAGACGCGGCTCGACGCCACGGCCCATCGGCGCCTCGCGCGGACGGGCCGGACCGCTGCCCACCGCGCGCGCGGCAATGGCCGGATCGAGATAGACCCCGCCATCCGCGACCGCATGCACGCCGCGCAACAACTCCTCCGCCGCCGAGCGCTTGAGCACATAGCCGACCGCGCCCCCGTCCAGCAGCTCGCGCACATAGGACCGATCCTCGTGCACGCTGAGCACCAGCACCTTGCACCGCGGGCAATCAGCGCGCAGTTGCCGCGCCACCTCGGCCCCGTTCAGGCCGGGCATCGACAGGTCCAACACCACCACGTCCGGCTGCAGATCTTCGGCCAGTTGCAGCGTGGTCCGCCCGTCGCGCGCCTCGCCGACCACTTCCAGGCCGGAATCGGCAGTGAGCAGCGCCTTCATGCCGGCCAGCACCACCGGATGGTCGTCGGCCAGCAGCACCCGCACCCCGCTCATGACCGGCCTCCGGCCAGGGGCACGCGGACGAACAGGGTGGCGCCCTGGCCTGGCGCCGATTCCACCTCCAGCGTGCCGCCGACCAGGGAAAGGCGCTCGCGGATGCCCAGCAGGCCGAGGCGCCTGGCCGGCAGGTCGGCCGGCCGGCCCTCCTCCCACACGAAGCCACGGCCGTCATCCTCGACGATCATCCGCACCTCCTGTTCCTTCGCCTCCAGGATCACCCCGACCCGGCTGGCCGCGGCATGGCGGGCGACATTGGTGATCGCCTCCTGCAGCACGCGGTACAGCGTGGTCTCGACCGCCGGATCCAGGCGGCGGTCCTCCAGCGTCAGATGCAGGTCGAACTGCAGCTGCGTCCGCTCGGCCCAGGTCTCGACCAGATGGCGGATCGCAGTCGGCAGGCCGAGATCATCGAGCGCGGTCGGGCGGATTTCCCAGGCCAGCCGGTTGGCCTGCCGGCCGATATCGGTGGTCAGGTCCTTCAGCGCCGCGAGCCGTTCCTGCAGATCCCCGCTCGCAGGCGCGGCGTGGCCGATCTCCTCCAGCCCCAGCCGCAGCAGCGTCAGCGTCTGGCCGAGGCTGTCGTGCAGTTCACGGGCGATGCGCCGGCGTTCGGCCTCCTGGTCGTCCACGGTGCGGCGCAACACCTGCGACAACTCGGATTCCACCAGGGCACGGCGGCGCGTCTCTTCCTTTAACTCGCAGGCAACGGCCTGCCACTGATCGAGCCGGCGGTTCAGCTCGGCCAGCAGCATCTGCTGCTTCAGCCGTGCCTTCTCGCGCTCGCGCGCCACCTGGTCGATGCGGCGCAGAATCACTTCCAGCAGCGACAGGCGCAGCGTCTGCGCCGCTTCCACGTCGACGCTGCGCCAGGGCTGCGACTGCATCCGCACTGATTCGCACCAGGCGGCGAAGCTCTTGCGCGGCGTCAGCCGGATGCCGTCCGGCTCCGTCTCCACCGGCTTGTTCGGATTGCCGGCCCAGGTGACGGTACGGATCACCTCCGGGCGGAACCACAGCACATAGTCGCGCGGCGCCCGCGACACCGCGAGCGCGATCAGCCCGCTCGCGACACCGGCGAAGGCGGCGGCCGGCGGGTAGAGATGCGGCAGGCGATCGGTGTGGAACACGCCTTCGGTCGCGGTCTCGTTCAGCCAGGCGACCAGGGCCGCCACCTGATCGCCGGTCGGGGCGTGGCCGAGGCTGGTGTAATGCCCTTCCACCCAGAGCCCGACACCATCGGCCGGAATATAATCCAGCAGGTTCGGTCGGTAGCGGGTCAGCCCCTGGGCAAGATCGGCCTCCTGGCTCATGCGCGTCACCAGTTCCTCGTGCACGCGCTTGGTGTGCAGCCGGGCCTCGAATTCCTCGGCGGCGACCTTCATTTCCAGTTGCGCGGAGGCCATCTGCGCAAACAGCTCGCAGGCGATGCGCAGCCGGTGCGGCAGGAAGCGCGGCGCATGGTGATGGCAGGCGATCAGCCCCCACAGATACCCGTGCATGACGATGGACAGCGACATCGACGCCTGCACGCCCATGTTCGCCAGGTACTGCAGGTGGATCGGCGAAACGCTGCGCAGCACGCTGTGGCTGAGGTCGAGCGGCCTGCCGTCACGCGGATGCACCGGCGGCACGATCGGTGCGGGGACGTACTGCGCATCGGGGATCAGCCGGAGCCAGTTGCGCAGATAGAGCTGGCGCGCCTGACGGGGAATGTCGGAGGCCGGGTAATGCAGGCCAAGGAAGGATTCGACCCCGGGCGACCGTGCCTCGGCATCGACCACGCCGCTGCCATCGGGGAGGAAACGATAGACCATCACACGGTCGAAGCCGGAGACGGCGCGCACGACATCGGCCATCGCCTGGCAGAAGGCGTGCGAGCTGTCCGCCTGCTGCGTGCGCAGCAACATGGTCTGCACCAACGCCAGCGTGTCTTCCGGCGAGGCCTCGCGCAACGGCTCGAGTTCCAGCAGGATCAGATCGCCGCTGCGATGGACGATGACGTCGGTCGGCTGGCCTTCGGGGGCGATGACGAGGGAAAAGGCATGCAGCGGCCGCGTCATCGGCTCGCCGCCTTCCAGCAGGGCGCGCAGGCGCGCGATCTGCGGGGGGGTGAACCAGGCATCGGCGCCCTTCCCGGTCATGTCCGCAGGCGCCGTGCCGAGGATCCTGAGGGTGTCGCCGCCGGCATGAACGATGTGCAGCTGCCGTGGCTCGAGCGCGAGCAGCGCCCCATGCGGCTGCACCGATGCCGGGATGTGGATCGGCTCGCGGTCGCAATTGGTCAGGTCCGCGCCCCCGAAAGCGGGTACCTGGCTGCCTGGAAACTCGCTCATGGCGCGAGCGACGCCGGGCTGGAGCGCATCGGTCGACCTTTGGCAACGACGCAGGGCCAGTCAGTGTAGGCGCTTTGTGGGCTGGACCCAACCATGACCGCCGCCGCAGATCCTGGGCACATATCCGGGAAAATTCACCCTCGTCTCGGCAATGCCCGTCACATCCATGCAGGCGTGCGGTCCTGGCCGGGGGAAAACCTCCTCCGGCCCGTCGCCCCCCTTTTCCAGGCCCCCTGGCATCCTGTCCGGATGTGTCCGGACAGGGGCGGCGCTATGTCAGGAAAATTCCCGACAATTGTGACGCGTTGTCAGAAAACACACTGACATAACCCGTTACCTGTCCGGAAACTTCCTGACAGAATGACTGTCAATTTCGCTAGACATCCCGATCCGTCCAGCTAACATTACAGCCAGTCAATGTCGCTGAAAGCCGGACGCCTTTCGAAAAGGACTGAAAGCTTCTGGTGAATGACTGAAGTGTGCCCGGCCATTACGGGCAATGCTTGATCGTGACTATCAGATCATTGCACCCTCGCCGCGAGGGATGTGCGCGGCAACGGCTGAAAACTCCTTCTGGAGGATTGACGCATGGCAAACACGCTGTCGGGCCTGACCGACGAAGAAGCCCAGGAATTCCACAACCAGTTCAAGACCACCTTCAGCGCCTTCCTCGGCGTCGCCGCGGTCGCGCACCTGCTGGTGTGGGTCTGGAAGCCCTGGTTCTGAGCTGAGGAGAACGCACCCATGGCAAACCCGCAGGACGACTGGAAGATCTGGCTCGTCATCAACCCGGCCAAGTACCTGGTGCCGATCTGGATCGCCGTGCTCGCGACGGTCGTGGTCATCCATGTCGCCGTGATCGGCAGCCCGAAATACAACTTCCTCGCCGCCCCGGCCAAGGTCGTCGCGGCGAAGTAAGCGCCGCCGCCGCATCACGTACCGACAGTGGGCAGGACGCATCGGTGTTCGTTGCCTCCACCCACTGCCAGGTGAACCGCTCCTATCCGGGCGAACGCATCCAGGACATGGCCAGTGGCAGGATGCCGTTTCGGCATCCCGAAGGGGTCATGCGGCGCCGTCCACCCCACTCCATCGGAGGACAGCTCAATGGCGAACAGCCTGTCGGGCCTCAGCGAGGCTGAAGCTCAGGAATTCCACGAACAGTTCAAGACCACCTTCAGCACGTTCCTCGGCGCCGCCGCCGTGGCGCACCTGCTGGTGTGGATCTGGAAGCCCTGGTTCTGAAGCAGGAGAAACGGACATGCAGTACGATCCCAAGAACGACTACAAGATCTGGCTCGTCATCAATCCTGCCACCTGGCTGGTGCCGATCTGGATTGCCCTGCTCGCGCTGGTGGTGGTGATCCACCTCGCCGTGGTCAGCAGCCCGAAATTCAACTTCCTCGCCGCCAGCAAGGTGACGGAAGCCGTCAAGTAGGACGCGACAGCGTCACCTGCCTGGTGTGGACGGGGCTCCGGTGCATGTGCCCGGCTCCGCCCACACCAGGGCTTGCACGTGGACCACAATCCGGAGGAACAGGCGACGCGACCGGGCCGGGCAAACCCGTCGCGCGCGGCGAAGAGCGAAGCCCGTGACGAAGAACCGCTCCTTCAGCATCGCCTTCAAGCGGCAGGTGGTGCAGGAATACCTCGCCGGTGAGAATCTCAACCGCATCGCCCGCCGGCACGGCATCGCCCGCAATCTCCTCGCCATCTGGGTCGACAAGTTCGCTGCCGGCGCCTTCGACGATCCCGCCCGCGAATTGCACCTGCTGCCCGCCTACAAGGAACGGATCGCGGCCTTGGAGCGCATGGTCGGCCGGCAGGCGCTGGAAATCGAGAAGCTTCGCGACAAGCTGGGGAACACGCGCCCCGCCGCGGCTGTCCCCGCGAACCTCGGCACGATCTCGGCGCCCTGGAACAGGACCGCCCTGGAGCGCCGGCTCGGTCAGCAGGCGCTGGAAATCGAAAGCCTCCGGCAGGCCCTGGACGGCTCGGGGGAGGCTCGGTCGGATGCTGCCCCCATGCCGTCAGCCTGCCTGCCCGTGCGCCCCCTCGATACAACGCCGTGACGCTGCCACGCCCCCCCCGGGGCGGACCGCCCCCGCCCTTGTGACTGACGGCAATGCCGACCGTTCCGAGCCACGCTCCGACAGATTTCGACAGGCTTTACCGGATCAGACGGAACAGCAGGCCGACCGCCAGGATCCAGGCAGCAGCAAACGCCGCCACCACCACGAGTTCAACATCCATGATGTGCTCTCCTGCCGGGACGGGCCATCGCGCGGGCCCCGGGCGACAATTGCCTTTCGTCCGTCCCTGACCAGGGACGCCGCGGTCAGGATCTGGTGCCGCCCTGGCAATCCCCCGCGCGCAGGCATTCCAGCATCGTCCTGACGCAACCGCCGCATTGCGCGCAACACCCACGCCTGCGGTAGATCTCGGCGGGCCGATGGGCCCCTTCCTTGATCGCTTCCGCGACATCCGCGTCGGTCAGGGCATTGCAGGAACAGATATACATTCGCCCCCCTTGCCGACAGGCCAGCCATGGCCACGCGCCCGGTATAAAATTCTATCCTCGGGCACATTCAACAATACGTGAAATTCCGATGTCGCACAAGCTGAATGAAGTTGAATTTTTCTACTTGATACTCACGCCATGGATGAGCAGGCATGCCCGGTCATTGCGGCCGGACTGATGCAATCAGAACCGGCGGCGGTATCATGGTGCGCAATACTGGAACGGCCGCGTCGCGGCGTCGTTGCGGCCCGCGGACACGGCACGGGCTGCGGGAGAGACAAGGACCATGCGAGAGGACGACCTTCGGCCCTCGGAAAACGTCGAGGACCGACGCGGTGAGAGCGGCGGCTTCGGTGGACTCGGCGGCGGCGGCCTTGGGATCGGCGCCATCGTTGCCCTCGGGCTGCTCGGCTGGGCGCTCGGCATCGATCCCCGCCTGCTGATCAGCGGCGCCGAGAAGGTGGCCGGGACCCGTGCGCCGGCACACCAGGAAAGCACCGGCCCCCGTGGCGCACCGCAGGACCAGATGGGACAGTTCGTCGCCCGGGTGCTGGGCGAGACCGAGGATGTCTGGGCGCAGCTGCTGCCCGCGCAGGCGGGGCGGCCCTACCAGCCGCCGGTGCTGGTGCTGTTCTCCGGCGCCACCGGATCTGCCTGCGGCCTCGCGCAGTCGGCAGCAGGGCCGTTCTATTGCCCGCCCGACCGCAAGGTCTACCTCGACACCGCCTTCTTCCAGGACATGCAACGGCGCCTGGGCGGCGGCGGCGCCTTCGCCTATGCCTACGTGATCGCCCACGAGGTCGGGCATCACGTCGAGAACCTGCTCGGCCTGCTGTCGCGGGCGCAGGAGGCGCAGCGCGCGGCCCCGAACCAGGCCGCGGCCAACCGCCTTTCGGTGCGAATCGAGCTGATGGCGGATTGCCTCGCCGGCGTCTGGGCGAACCGGATGAACCAGCGCCACCAGAATATCGACGAGGCCGACGTGCGCCAGGCGGTCGCCACCGCCACCGCGATCGGTGACGACCGGCTGCAGCGACACGCACAGGGCACGGTGGTGCCGGACAGCTTTACCCACGGATCCTCCGAGCAGCGCGTGCACTGGCTGATGACCGGCCTGCGCAGCGGCAGCGTGCAGGCTTGCGACACGTTTCAGGGACAACCTCTATGAGAGAAGGAGTCAGCTCGGCTCACATGAGGTCTGAGGGTCGGATGCTGTATGTATCCTACAAATGCTGCAACCGGCAGCTAGATATCATTTCGATGATGGGATCCAGATCCCGTCGGAGCAAATCAAATTCTATCCAGTAAAATCGTTGATCTTCTCGAAGTTCAGGCCCAACGACAGACCGCACTGTGCCAGGTCGACCCAACCTCGCTATCCGCTTTAGCCGCGGGTCGCGCCACAGTGTCGCAGTCTCGGAGCGGATTCGCACGCGATCGCCGATAGCAAACATTATCATTCTCCATCAATCCTGATATGTCGACGGCATCCCCTTCAGAACATAATAGGAATAATTACACGACCAATGTGGAAAGACCCGTGGATTTTCGATTTAGCCGACCACAGCAGGCCCATCCCAGAATTTGTACCACCGATGCGGATCATCAAAATCAGATGTTGTGCCTTTGTTAGCAATCGCGACATCATAATTATGCACAACAATAGGCACCGAACTCGATGGTGTACTGCACCCAGACTACTGGACAATAGGTTGCGCTATGCGGCCCGCCTGATGTTGAGTTCATCTCATGCTGCACGCATGCCGAGCGGGCTACGGTAGCCGTTCTTCTCGATCGGCCACGTGGCGTTGTAGCGGGCGGCGAAGATGCGAACCGCATCGCGCCACTTGGCGCCATTCTGATGGCGCCAGAAGATCGCCGAGATGGTCCGGCGTAGCTCCTTCGGCGGCGTCTTCCCGCGCGGCCGCACTTCTTCGATCAGCGGCTCCCACATCGCCCACATCTCATTGGTGAAGATCGTGTCCTGCTCCATGCAGCCGATATAGGGACAGACTCAAGCTCTTCCGTAATGGGCCTCCGAGTGTCAAGTCCTCCCGAGTGAGTACCGCGCCACCGGCTGTTCAACGCTGCCGACGGCCTGAGGTGAGTCTCGGCTGCAACAGCTGCGGGCCAAAGTGAACCCGCTGACAAAAAAGGGTATTCTCGCGTCACCGGATCTCTGACTCATGAGGTGGCAACCGAGCCGGAGGTTGCCGTGGCCGCTTTCACGCCGTTGCTGACTCTGTGTCAATCGGCGTCGAAAAGGGAGCTATGCTGGAAACTGGGTGACGGCCCGATCAGGCGGCGGTCTGCACTGGGGCCTCGATGACCTCGAGGCCGTTGCGGAATCTGACACCCCGGACGACCTTCGGCAACTGGTTATCGCCCTTCAGACGGCGGTGCGTGTCAACGTAGTTGCCGCTTGTCTCTCGTAACGAATATTCCCCTATCCCGACTGTGCTGACGGTGCGTGGTTCGGATGTGGCTCACCTCCAACCAGGGCTGAGCCTGCCACGGGGCTCGCTGCGGGGAAGGTCCGGTGCTCGCCGTTCTCGCCATGCTCGCAGTGCTGCGCGTGGCTCCGAGCGGCTCTGCTCCTCTCTTCCCCTTCGCTGCGCGCCGTGGCCGGGGCACTGCCAGGTCGGGACGGGAAAGCAGGTGCACCGATCGAACCGGAAAGCGGGATTTTTGAGACGGCGAGCTGGATGGCCGTGTCGCGCTCCGGGTTCAGCGTGACTGCGCCGATCGGGGTCCAGTTGCGGGTGTGCCGGCTCCAGCGCCGGGGGTTGCGTTCGCGCGCCGCCTGATAGACGGCATGACGGGTGCCAAGCAGGCGGCGATCCTCACCGGCATGGCGCTGGGCGGGGGTGATGTAGCGGATGCCGCTGTGCCGATGCTCGTGGTTGTACCACTGCACGAACCACACCGCCCATTCCCGCGCCGCCGCGAGGTCGACGAATCCCGCCACCGGGAACTCGGGGCGGTATTTGGCGGTGCGAAACAGCGCCTCGGCGAAGGCGTTGTCGTCGCTCACCCGCGGGCGCGAGTAGGAAGGGCAGATGCCCAGCCAGTGCAGCATCGCCAGCACCGTGGTCGCCTTCAGCGTGGCGCCATTGTCGCCGTGCAGCACCGGCCGGGTCGGCATCGCATGCACCCCTTCCGCCAATGCCGTGCGCCGGACCAGATGGGCGGCGTGCTCGGCGGTGTCGCTGTCATGCACCTCGAAGCCGACGATCTTGCGGCTGTAGAGGTCGAGGATCAGGTACAGATAGAACCAGCGGCCCTGCACCGTGGCCGGCAGGAACGTCACGTCCCAGCACCACACCTCGCCGGGGCGGCTGGCGACGTGCGTGGTCGGCGGGCGCGAGGCCCTCGGCAGGTTGGCCCGGCCGCGACGCTTCATCTGGTCATGGGCACGCAGCACCCGATGAAAGCTCGATTCGCTGGCGATGTAGACCCCCTCGTCGGCCAGCATCGGGACGATCCGCGCCGGCGGCAGGTCAGCGAACCGCTTCTCGTTGGCCACTGCCACGATCCGCGCCCGCTCCTCGGCGCTCAGCGCCTGCGCGGGCACCGGGCGTTCAGCCTGCGGCCGGCGATCGACGTGCACCCCGCCCGCCGCCGTATCTGCGCCGGCGCGCCACCGCTGCCGTGTCCGCGGATCGATGCCCGCCTCGGCACAGGCCACGCGCAGCCGCGCCCCGGCCGCATGCGCCCGGGCAACCTCCTCCAGCAGGGTTTGGCGGTCTTCCCGCGAGGTCATGCGTCCTCGCCGTCCCCGAAGACCGCCGCCAGTTTTCCCCGCATCACCAGCAAGGCCGTGGTCTCCGCCAGCGCCTTGTCCTTCCGATGCAACTCCCGCTCCAGCTCCTTGATCCGCCGCCGGTCCTGCCGGGTGTCGGCGACACTGCCGCCGCGCGGCTCGCCCAGCCCGGCCATGGCGTCGCGCTTCCAGCGCTCCAGGTCCGCCACGTAGAGCCCGTGCTCCCGGCACCAGGCGCTGCGGCTCGCCTCGTCCAGCGACGCCGTGGCGATCACCGCTTCCAGCCGCGCCGCCGGCGTCCATCGTTCCGCACCACCCGGCCCCGCGCCAGGTTCGGCCAACGCCGTCGCCCGCCACCGCTCCAGCGTCGCCACGCTCACGCCCACCTCACGCGACACCGCCTCCGCCGCCGCGCTCTCCGGCGGCAGCAGTCGTGCCACCACCCGTCGCTTGTACGCCTCTCCGTATCGAGCCAATGCCCTCGTCCCGCGCCCCCATCGCCTCATCCTATCCAGGCGGCAACTTCAGTGACACAGGGGGACGGCGCCATGTCTTGGCGGCCATCATCACAAGCTTGAAGACCATGAGGCGGGCGGTGTCCTGCGAGAGCGCGCCCTTGGTCCGCACCGTGCGCAGGCGAACGGTGGCGAACACGCTTTCGAACGTGTTTCCATGCTGCCTCTCTATATGACGTTCCTGCTCGGTTTAGGGGGAGTGTGGCTCTGCCTGATCAGGTCGAGTTCAGCCGTAACCATTGTGACGACCCCACCTACGAAAGTCGCGTGCACGCGGAGATGATAGGTGCTGTTCCTGTTTGAAGGAGGGCACGGCGATGGACGGGATGGCAAGGGATGGTGGTCTGGCGAGCCGGGTGAGCGCAGGGGGCGGGCGCCGGCAGTGGTCGGCAGCGCAAAAGGCGGCGATTGTAGCGGAGAGCTATGCGGCCGGTGTGCGAGTGTCGGAGGTTGCGGCCCGGCATGGTGTGAACGAAAGCCTTGTGTTTACCTGGCGGCGGCAGGCGAGGACCTCGCAAGCGATGGTGGCGAGTGAAAGAGCAAACGAGGAATTGCAGTCCTCACCAGCGTCGTTTGTACCGGTGATGCTTTGTGATGACGCAGCTGCGGATCAGCGGCTTCAGCGGGCGGCCGGCAGCATTGAGATTGCGGTGGCGGATGTGAGCATCCGGGTCACGGTGGGCGCGGATGCGGCGACGCTGGCGATGGTGTTGGCGGCGGTGCGAGGGGTGGGGTGATTGCGCCACGAGCTGGGCTGCGGGTGTGGATGGCGACGCGGCCGGTGGATTTCCGAAAGGGGGTGCACGGCTTGGTCGCGTTGGTGGCAGATGTAATGTGCGCTGATCCGTACGGCGGAGATGTTTTCGTGTTCCGCTCGAAGCGAAACGATCGTGTCAAACTGCTGGCATGGGACGGTAGCGGAATTGTGTTAGCGACAAAGTGGTTGGAAAATGGACGATTCGTCTGGCCACCGGTCCAGGACGGCGCAATGAGCTTGTCTGCGAGCCAGCTGGCTCTGCTGTTGGACGGGCTGTCGTGGTCGCACGCGGTGGCGGCCCCTGTCAGACGGCCTGTCTGGCCGTCTGGGACGAGAAATCCCTCTGGTACGACCGCGGCCACGCTGGTATAGGTTGGCTATGCCGCTGCGCCGCGAAGATCTCCCCACCGATCCCGACCAGCTTATCGCGCTGGCCCTGGAACTCGCGGCGGAGAACGAGCGGCTGCGCGCAGCGCTGAAGACGATCAACACCCTGCATTTTGGCACGAAATCCGAGCGGCTGGTGGTCGTCGTGGACGGGCAGATGACGCTGGGTCTCGGCGACCTGGCCACCGACGCGAGTCCACCGCCACCGCCGGCCAACGACGCTGGCACGGCAAAGCCGAAGGCGTCGGCCAGACCTTCGCACAAACCGGCACGCCGCAACATCGGTGCCCTGCCCACGCACCTGCCACGGTGTGAGCGGGTGATCGAGCCGGACAATACCAGATGCCCGTGCTGCAGCGGCCGGATGCACCGCATCGGTGAATGTGCGACCGAGGAACTCGACATCGTGCCGGCGATCCTGCGGGTGCTGCGCACGGTGCGGCCGAAATATGGCTGCCGTGCCTGCGAGAGCGCCGTGGTGCAGGCGCCGGCTCCCTCGCGGCTGATCACCGCCGGCATGGCCTCCACGGCCCTGATCTCCTGGGTCGTGGTCTCCCGCTTCGCCTGGGCCATGCCGCTCAACCGACAGACCCGGATGCTCGCCAGCTACGGGATCGCGCTCGACTGCTCGACCCTGGTGCACTGGGTCGATCGCGCCGCCTGGTGGCTTGAGGGCTTGTATGACCTGCAGCTGAAGACGATCCACAGCTTCCAGCATGTCTTTTGTGACGAAACCCCATTGCCGGTGCTCGAGAAAGGACGTCGCCGGACGCGCAAGTGCCAGCTGTGGGCGCACGCGGTGGACGACGGGCCCTGGCAGGGACCGGCGCCGCCGGCGGTGGCCTACGTGTTCAGCACCGGACGCAACACCGAGGCGATCGCCACCCAACTCGGGGATGACTTCACCGGCATCCTGCAGGTCGACGGCTATGGCGCCTACAAGGCGTTGGTGAAGCGCACCCGGCGCGGCAAGATCCGGCTTGCCTTCTGCCTCGCGCACGCGCGTCGGAAGTTCGTGGCCGTGCACAAGACCACGCAGTCGACAGCCGCTGCCGAGATCCTCGTCGAGATCGCCGCGATCTATGCCATCGAGAAGCGCATTCGGGGCGGCACGGCCGACCAGCGACTGGCGGTGCGTCAGGTCGAGAGCAAGCCACTGATGGCAGCGCTGAAGCGCCGGCTGACCGAATTGCTCGCCGAGATCTCGGTGAAATCGACACTGGCAGCGGCGATCCGCTACACGCTGAGGCACTGGGACGGCCTGACGCTGTTTCTCGAAGACGGCCGCGTGGAAGTCGACTCCAACACGGTGGAGCGCTCGATGCGGATCATCGCTCAGGGCAGGCACAGTTCGCTCTTTGCCGGCTCGGAACGTGGCGGGCGCACTTGGGCGATCCTGGCGTCGCTGCTGAATACGTGCCGGCTGAACGACGTCGATCCGCTGACCTGGTTGACCGACGTGCTGGAGCGCATCGTCTCCGGCCGCACCAAGAGCCATCAACTGCACGAGTTGCTGGCCTGGAACTGGAAGGCCGCCCGCATGCCTCAGTCGTTGCAGGAAGCAGCATGACGCGCCGATTGACCAAGCCAGTGCCGCCATCGGCCGCAGCCAGCGTGGCTCGTCCGCCCATGCCGTTCGATGAACTCGACCGCTGGCTGCGCACACCCCGTCCGCGAACCCCCATCGCCGACGGCCTGACCATGCTCGACGGCTTTCTCACCGCCATCGTCGTCGGCCCGGTTACCTATGAACCGCTCGGCTGGATCTGCCCGCTGCTCGGCGTCAGCAAGGACGCGTATTGCCACGGCAACACGCCGGAGTTCGCCGCCATCGCCGCTGTCGCCAAATATCACAATGCGCTGGCCGCCACGCTGAGCGAGACGCCGGACCAGTTCACGCCGCGGTTCGACCGCAGCGAATCGGGTGCGGTTGATGTCGGGCCCTGGTGCCGCGGCTTCCACGCCGCCATCCAGCTCAATCCGAAATACTGGCGCCCCCTGCTGCCCGCACGCCGGCAGGCCCATCTCTGGCTGATCCCTATCCTCGCCCACTGCACCGACCCCGACGGCCGCCGGGTCCCGGGGGCCCCACCTCCGGGACCACTGACCGAACTGGCCCGCTTCGACGCCCATCGCAACATCCCATCCGCCATCGTCGCCATGCGCGAATTCTGGGCGCCCACCCGCTACGGCCGCTGACCACCGGGCGTGCGGAGCACGCAGCCGCCGTACCCTTACCTCAGCGGCCGCGCGCCTGTGCCAGCACTCCGCCTCCTGCTGCGTCTCCAATCATCGTCCGCGCCCCCGCCAGTCTCGCCGCGCGCGCGTGACAGCGCCAGGTGATCAGGCCGCAATGGTTACGTTCAGCCTCGCTCATCCGTACGAGCCAAACTCGCTGGTCACCACGATCAGCGATGCGCCCGGATAGCCGACCTTGGCGAAGCCAGCGATAGATGACGTGGCGATTGAGACCAAGCTGCGTGGCGATTTCCTGGAGCGTCCATTCAAGGCCCGTTTCCCGCGGGACATTGCTGGTCCAGATCGGTCTTCCCTCCGACAGCTTGTAATGGAGTATCAGGCGCTGGACCGTAGCTGCCTCGAACCGCGTGCACTTGGGTGGCCGCCATCCTGTCGCATTCAGCTGCTCAGCAATGGCCGCAGTCGAGCAGCCCTGTCGGCGCAGGTCACGAATGGCGGCCAACAATTGGTCGAAGCCACGCAACTGTTCAAAGCATCGGACAGGGCGGATCAGCTGGACATTCGCCATTTCAAGCGGCGTAGCAGGCCAAGTCTATCAAGGTGTTGAGTGTGGCTGCAGGAATTTTTGTCGGATCGAACATCTGCCGGGACCCTCGTAAATTGCCATGAGTCCATAGCTGCCGCCGCACGGCGGCAAGGGCGTCGCTGAAGGTTGGCAGTGATTTCCGGTACCAGCTCGCGAGCCGAACCGCAGGTGGGCGCGTGGCGTACAGGTTATTGGCCCACAGCGTGACCAGCGAAAACAAGCTGAGCAGGAACGGCGTGGTACGGGCGATCGCCAGGTCGGACCACTGCCGTTGGGTTTCGACGCCGAGGTGACGACGGACCTCGGAAAAAGTGACCTCGACCGACCAGCGGCGAACAAACCAACGGAGGATGTCGAGCGGATCAGCCTGGAGGTCGGTGCAGAGGAACGCTTGCGGCTCGAGTTTGCCCTTCGGGTCGCGCACCAGGACGTAGCGGATCGGAACGCGGTGGCCGGGCTTGTGCCATAGGGCGGTGCCGGAGACGATCTCGAGGGTTCTTTCGCCACGACCATACCATCCGGTCACCTGCAGAGGACACCAGCGTGTTCTCGGGTTGGCGAGGCGTTGCTTCAATGTGGGTTGGCGCTTGCCGACGAGGCGCGGGCGCCCGCGCTGGCCGGGCCTTCGCCGCGGTGGTGGGTGGTAAAGTCCGGCGTCGAGCCGCAGGCGGGTGATCATGGTGACCCAAGGGCGCACGTCGTTGAGCAGCTCGATGGCAGCGAAGCTGGCGTCGCCGACGCCGATGACGCGCCGGTCCGGGAGCCAGAGGGCCGCCTGGATCAGACCCTGCCGCGCCCAATCGGTGAGCTTTTTGTACTGGCGCTCTCCCGGCCTGTGCGTCTGCCAATACCGCAGCGAGGGGGCCAAGATGGTCAGGAATGGCAGCGCCCAGACGCGCCCGGCCCACGGGATCTCAGGCAGCACCATGAACGAAAGCCAGCGCAGGCCGCTCGCCTTGACGAAATGGCCGCGTGAGGAGCGTACCGGATCGCGGTAAATGCCACGTGCCTTGATTTTGATCCCCCATCGCCGCTCGATCGTGTCGTCGGGGCCGATCACGACCGGCTCGCCCTTCGGGACGAAGGTGTCGACGAGGAGGCGGAGCAGGCAGCCAGACAACCAGCGGTCGGACCATGTGTTGCGGCTCAGCACGCGGTGGTAGTTGCTGAAGCGTCGGACCTGGCCCAGTCCCATGACGCGCAGCACGGACGCGATCGTCCGCCGACCCGGGACGAGGATCGCGCCCGCCACCAGGACCAGCACGCGCTGCCAGGTCGGCGCGGTGAACGCCGCCTCGAATGGCTGCATCCAGGTTCCCAGCCTGCCTGCTGCGAACCCCCCGGCGTCAGTTGCCGACATCTGGTTCTCCCCGTACGACGCGCTGGCAAGCTTCGGCACAGACGGGCTGGCGGGGAATCCCGGCGTCTCTCAAAATCGGGTCACCGGCGTTGCGCCGTCCTGTCGCGCCGGTCGCGTTGCGTGAGCTTGTCGCCTCGGGAGGCAGGAATGACACGCCGGGAAATCCTCCATCGGTATCGCCGCCTGCGCGCGATCACTACCGACCATCACAGGGCCGCGCTGCGGTTCCTGGCCGCGGACACGATGCTCGACCAGGCGCGGCGCCTGGGAATGCGGGCCGGGCCATCGCTGGTTGTCGACGACGTCAAGGAGCTCTCGGTGCTCTACGAGTTTGCTCTTTACACTGCCAGGGCAGGTCGTTCGCGCGCCATCGACCGCTACGCGCGTGCCACCCCGCTGCCGGTCGGTTCCGATGAGGCACTCACGCTCGAGGCATTGCGTCTGGCCCGCTTCTCGCTTTGGCGTGTCGAGCGCCGCCACGACGTCACCGGCCTCATGGTGAGCGATCTTCGGAATGGATCCGCGCTGTGGCTGATCGACGAAGGCATGCAGGCGAGCGTTGCAAACGGCTGGGTATTCGCCGCCCGGATCTTGCAGCCAGACTGCTTCGCCATGACCAATGGCTTGATCGTGCCGGTGCAGCAGCAGACTATCGACAAGCTGGTCACCGGCGGGCAGGTCTCATGCCGGTCGGATCAGGCAGGCGCAGCCGACGAAAGCCGCTTCGCCGCCGAGGTCTACCGTGACGCTCTCGACAACCGGCTTCTGGATCGCGTCGCCTTCAAGTGACCCCATCCGTCAGCCGCAGCGAGCATCCCGAAAATGGCGAAAGTCGAGATCAGTGTATGGTGGGTCTGCGGACCGCCTGCCCAATCACATGCAAGCTCCACATGCTCGCTATTGCCATCCACACGCACCGCGACCTGCTCCAGCATCAGGCGTGTGATCATCTGGCGGTCGGCCGCCGTCGCGGTCGGCGCGCGCCACAGCGCAGGCACGTCCTCGGCCAAGTGTCGGATCGCTTCCATCTCCGTTGCCTGTAGCCGAGCGGGCTGGCGTGCCAGCTCACGATCATGCTCGGCCTGCAATGCCTGTTCGGCGGCAAGCGCCGTCTCCCAGTCCCGCTCCAGCGTGCGCGCCACCAGGCGGTTCTCGGGATCCACCACCTCATAGCGCCGGCGTGCAAGCGTGGTCTCGTAACGTGCCCGTTCCAGGCGCTGTGCCCAGTGTCGTTGCCGCTCGGCGTGCTCAAGTTCGATGTCTTCAGCCAGCTGCAGGCTGACATCGATTGCGGACGGCGTGAGGGCCGCCAGGATCAGCTCGCTGACCAAGTCATCCACTGGTTGGGCGCTGACCGACTGGCATCGCGGTCCGCCATAGGTACTTGCCAGCTGGCAACACTGGTAGCGTGCTTCGTGGCTATTATTGTGATAGCCAACCGACATACGCCGGCCACACCGACCACAACGAATGATGCCGCCCAACAGGGCCGGACCACCTCGTGGGACGCCGCTATTTTTCGTACGGTTCGCGGCCATTTGCTCTTGGTTGCGCGCGTAGGTTTCCCAATCGATATAGGCCGGCCAACAATCTCGGCGCAGCACCGCCCATTGCTCCGGCGAACGGACAACACGATCGTGTCCCGGGGAGTGGTGTAGGAGCGGCGGTGGCGGGCCTGTCTCCGGCGATCTGGGTTTGCCGCGGTCAGGCTGCGACGGCGGGCAGCTTGACGAGCTCAGTATTGCCCATAGGGGCCAGCGCCTCCAGAGGCATATAGCGCCGCTGGACCGCCCATTCGTCGTTCTGCTCCATCAGCAGCGCGCCGACGAGGCGAATGACTGCGGCATCGTTAGGAAAGATGCCGACGACATCGCAGCGGCGCTTGACCTCGGCATTGAGGCGTTCGAGCGGGTTGGTGCTGTGCAGCTTGCTCCAGTGCGTTTTGGGAAAGTCCATGTAGGCCAGCACGTCGGCCTCGGCGGCCTCCAGGAAGGCGGCCAGTTTGGGGAACTGCCCCCGCAGCCGGTCGGTGACGTCGCGCCATTGTGCCTGGGCGGCGGCACGGTCGGGCTGGGCGAAGATGGTCTTGAGCAGGGCGATCACCATCGGCCGCTGCGTGGCGCCGACATAGGCCAGTGCGTTGCGCATGAAATGAACCCGGCAGCGCTGCCAGGTGGCGCGCAGCGTCTTGGCCGCGGCCGCCTTCAGCCCCTCGTGGGCGTCCGAGATCACCAACTTGACCCCGCGCAGGCCGCGCCGGGTCAGGGAGCGCAGGAAGTCGGTCCAGAAGGTCTCCGCCTCCGACGGGCCGGTCGCCAGGCCAAGCACTTCGCGGCGGCCGTCGGTGTTCACCCCCACAGCGATTATCACCGCCGTCGAGACCACCCGACCGGCCTCACGCGTCTTCACGTAGGTGGCGTCGATCCACAGATATGGCCAATCGCCCTCGATCGGCCGGTTGCGGAACGCCGCCACCTGGCCATCGAGTTCGGCGCAGATGCGGCTGACCTCGCTTTTGGAAACACCCTCCAGGCCGAGCGCTTTGACCAGGTCATCCACGCTGCGCGTCGAGACACCGTGGACATAGGCTTCCTGGATCACCGCCGCCAGCGCCCGCTCGGCGGTGCGCCGCGGCTCAAGGAAGCTGGGAAAGTAAGAGCCGTGACGCAGCTTCGGGATCCTGACGTCCAGGCGGCCCGCCCGTGTGTCCCAGGGTCGCGACCGGGTGCCATTGCGCTGGTTGGTGCGCTCGGGGCTGCGCTCGCCGTGTCCGGCTCCGCAGAGTTGCGACACCTCGGCGTCCATCAGCCGGTGCACCATGAAGCTGAGCATCTCGCGCAGTAGGTCGGTCTCCGCCCCCTTCTCAAGCAACTCGGTAAGGGCGATCGTGTCGGCGGTCATGGTCGGTCTCCGGGTTAGGTTACGTGGTCGTGACAACCCAAACCTACCCGGTGATCAGGCCATGGCCACTCCCTCGGGGGGCGCCGCTCCTACACCACTCCCCGGGACACGATCGACAACACGCCGCCCGCTATGCGGCTTACCGGGCAGCTGGTACCTGCGCTCCATCCGGCGCCGACCATAGACATAGGCTCCAGCATAGGCCGGGTGGCGCAGCATGTCACCGATGGTCGCCTGGTTTGGTCGACCCCAGCAGACCTCACCCTTGTGCAACCCGGAGCGCACGCGGTCCGGCAGCTGAATGTCGTGCTCAACCAAGTACTGCAGCACACCTCGGGTCGAGCGGCGACGCTCGAATAGGTCAAACACCAGCCGAACCGTCGACTGGACCTGTTCGTCCGGATCAAGCGCGACCTCCCCCGAGGGACGCAGCACGTAGCCGCGTGGCAGTCCCATGACGAGGTCACCGCGTGCCGCCTTGGTACGACGACCCTCATGCATGCGCGCCTTGAGGATATGCAGCTCCGCCTCCGACATCGTGCCCTTCAACCCCAGCAGAAGGCGGTCGTTAAAATTGGCAGCGTCGTACACTCCGTCCGCATCCGCAATGAGCGTGTCGAACAGGGCGCACATCTCCAGCAGCTGATGCCAGTCGCGGCAGGAACGAGCCAGACGCGAGACCTCAATGCCGAGCACCAGACCCACGTGGCCGAGTCCCACCTCGGCAACGAGGCGCTGGAAGCCGGGACGATGCAGGGTGGATGCCGCCGAGCGGCCAAGATCGTCATCGATAACCACCACCTGCTCCTGGCTCCACCCGAGTTGGCGGGCCCGGTCGGTCAGCGCGTACTGCAGGCGCGTGGACTCCTGGTGCTGCAGCACTTGGCGCACCGTCGATTGCCGGACATAGACGACCGCCTGTCGCTCGCGATGCCGGGCCTGGATCTTGTCCGCAGGCAATGGGGCGGCACTCGGCGGGCTCGCGCTCATGGCCAGTCTCCGGATCGATCACTGCCGCGAGGCGCCGGCGAACCAGCTTGCCGATCAGTACGGTCAGGCGTCGCCGTCGCTCGCGCGGCAGGTCTCGCCACCGGATCTCCCTCTGCCTCGGACTGCCCATGGCGGCTCGCCATCCATCTGACCAAGGCGCGCAGGGCCCCATGGCCCAGCCGCGGTTCGACAAGAACGTCGCACTGAGCGGTCCCGTTGCCATCCCTTCTCAATCGGGTTGGAGGTGCGCAGGTGGTCCCAGTGTTCGGCTGGGAAGTCGTAGAAGGTCAGCAGTGCGTCACGATCTTTGAGCAGGCAGGCAACGGCCTTGGCGTATTTCGCCGCATATTTCTCGGCGAACGTATCCATGGCGTCCTCGGCGGTGGCACGGTCGGGGGCCTGCCAGATTTCACGCAGGTCATGCTTCACCGCGGGCTGAACCGACTTGGGCAGCTTGTCGAGGATATTGGCGGTTTTATGCACCCAGCAACGCTGGTGCCGGGTAGTCGGAAACACCTCCTCCAGGGCCTTCCAGAAGCCGAGACTTCCATCCCCGGTGGCCCCCCGCGGCGCGACCGCCAGGCCGCGGGCCTTGAGGTCGACCAGCAGTTCGCGCCAGCTCTGCGCGCTCTCACGCATCCCGACCTGAAAGCCCACGAGTTCCTTTTTGCCCTCGGGGGTCGCACCGATCAGCACCAGCATGCACTCGGCCTGCGGCTCCATGCGCGCCTGCAGGTAGACGCCGTCAGCCCAGAGATAGACGTAGTGCCGGGCCGACAGGTCGCGGCGTTGCCAGCACGTATAGTCGGCCTGCCATTCGTCCCGCAGGCGGCCAATGACCGCCGGCGACAGGTTCGGTGCCTCCGGGCCGAGCAGCGCCGTCAGCGCTTCCTGGAAATCGCCCATCGAGACCCCCCGGAGGTAAAGGATCGGCAACAGCGCATCCAGGCTGCGCGTCCGCCGCGCCCAGCGCGGCAGCAGCGCCGAGGTGAAGCGGATCCGTTCCGCTTCGGACGCGGCGCCGCGATCGCGCAGCTTCACCCGCCGCACCGGAACCGGCCCGATGCCGGTCTGCACCAGGCGTTCGGGCCCATACCCGTGCCGCACCAGCCGCTCGCGTCCGTCCGGCAGGCGCAAGCCACTCATCTCGGCAAGGAACGCTTCGGCTTCCGCTTCCACAGCCTGGGCCAACAGCCGCCGGGCGCCGCTCCTCAGCACCGCTGTCAGCGGGTCATCCACATCATCGGGCTGACGGAGGGCAACAACCCTGGTATGGCTCGTCATGGCGTATCGCTCCTTCGGGAGGTTCTGGCAGGCTCGTCACCAGCCTCGATACGCCGCCTCTCTCAGGCCGTCGTCACCCAGTTTCTCGCATAGCTCCGGCGACGACGGCGGTCCCGAAACGAGAGGGCTGATTTTTCCCCGGCCTCGTCCGACGGTGCTCGGCGAGGCGCAAATGCTGCAGGTAGGCGAAGGCGATGCAGGTCATCAGGGCGTGGCGATGCAGCCCGGTCCAGGAACGCCCCTCGAAGTGGCCGAACCCCAGTTCCTGCTTGAGCTGCTGGTGTGCCTGCTCGCAGACCCAGCGCGCCTTGATGGTTGCGGCGAGCGTCTTCAGCGACGTCCGGAGCGGCAAGTTGCTCAGGTGGTATTTGCGCTCGCCGCCCGGGCGCCACTCGCCGACCAGCCAGGCTTCCACCCCCGGCAGGTGCCGGTTGTTGGCGAAAGTCGGACCGTCGCCGACGCGGATGCGCATCGCGGCCCAGCGCACGGCGAGCGCTCCCTTGGTACCCTGCCGCCACGTCACGCGCCGCCACCGCCGCCCGGCCAGGATCCCCTCGGCCAGCCGCGGCTCCTCGTCTGGCACGGGACGGCACTTGCGCCCGGTCGGCGGGATAAGCTGCACGCCGCAGCGGTAAACCTTCTGGTTGCGTGGAATGCCAACCGCCCACGGCAACCCGCGCGCGTCCAGCCCCCGCCGGAACGCGGCACTGGCACCGTAGCCCGCGTCGGCCAGAACAGCCCCGAACCGCCCCCCGGCCGCGCGCAGACGATCCAGCTCGGCCAACGCGATCTCGCCCTTGCTGCAGGCAACGATCCGCGCCTCAGGCACGCCCGCTCCAGCGCAGCGTTCGGGATCATCGGTCCAGGTCTCCGGCAGGAACAGCCGCAGGCTGACGGCACCGGCACCTCCCCCTGCGCGAGCGTCAGCGACACCAACGCCTGGCAGTTCGCCCTCTTGCCCAGCGGCCCGCAGTATTGCCGCGCGACGCCGACCGACAGCTCGCCCTTCTTCGGTAGCACCGTGTCGTCGATTACCAGATAGGCGTCCGGCCCGCCCACCAGCCGATCCCCCGTGTGCGCCAGCTCCGTCCACAGCGGGCCGTCGTCCCAGGCCGGGCTGGCGATGAAATGCTGCAACTGGTCGTGCCTCGACAACCCAAGCCGCGCCGCCATGGGCTGCAGGCTCTTACGCTCCCCCAGACCAAGCAGCCCGCGCCGGTAGAGGGGCGCCAGGTCCGGCGCGTCTTGCGCCCGAGCACATTCAGAAAAAGCGCAAGCCAGGCATCCAGATCGCGCCCACCACCCCGGATATCGGCCACTATCTCTTCCCCCCAATCCCCCGCTCAGCAGATGGGGATGGAGAACCTCGTCAAAAAGTGCCCAAGTAATTCGAACCGCCTCTAGCAATTGATTATTTGAATATAGTCATGACCTCCCGTATTCCCAGTAGTATATTTGATGTGTTTGAGGTCTACATTTGTAAGTCCAGCCAGCGTTACGCTACATCCAATTCCATTGGAATTCAAGGCAACAAGTGTTAATCCTTCATAGTCCCTTGCCCCCATACCGTCGTGCCAATCCATGGAGCCACCTGTGTGAAAGTCCCAGATAGTGACCATGTCCCCTGGGTGGAAATTAACAATTGTATTCCATGTAGCTTGTCCAGGGCTCGCTGTCTCAAAGAATACGTCGTTACCGCTGCCTCCTACAAGCCAGTTAGACCCCCGTCCCGCGTCGATTACATTGTCTCCTGAGAGAGCCACGATCGCATCATCGCCATCGCCTGTGTATATCCAGCAGTCTGCTTGCTGCGCGCCAATTGCTAGATTGTGCCCACTGTTATCACCGTACTCCGATTTCAGGTAGTTTACAGGTCCGTCATAAGTCTTTCCGAGCTTAATTCCTGCCTCATTGGTAGTTATGTTTGTAACTGCATAGGAGATTGGATAAGAGGTGATGCCAACAGCGACTGGGCCGCTCGAATACGTTGCTAGATTTTTTATGTAGTCGTTCATTGTAAATGTGGCATTGCTATCACGCTCGACATTGATATCAGCCACGTCTATGCCAAGTCTGCAATTAGAATCAAATACCTCTGGCCCCAAGTACATCCCTGTTAGCTTCCAGTTTGATAAATCTTTCATGCCATCGGTAGCAAGGCCTGCCGCTTGGAAATCACAAACAACTTTGGCGACGTAGGCATTGAGGTTGTAGGTCAGGGTGTGCAAATCGCCATAATCTGTCTGTCTGGGTAGGTAATCGTCTCCTCCAAGAGTACACTGGTCAATGGCAGTGATGCTAGATTCAGATGTGTTATAGCTGAAGTAATTAAGCGGTTTAGATTCGCTATAGCCACCTGTCAGCTGCACGCCCATATAGACAAGAACTGATTTCTCACCATCTACGTATCCGCCCAGAGTCGGATTGTTATATTGAATCTCGAAACCGGCACCCACAAAGCCGTAGCCACCCGATGCCTCGCAAATGCGCGCCCGGAGACTGTAAGTAACTTGGCGTCCAAAATCGACGATGTCACCAGACCACTCGTTGCTAAGGTAAGTACTTGCGCCGCCCGGCCCAGTTCCTTCAATGTTGGCGTCAGGGGCGCCGTTGTCCTGTAGGTGAAAAACATATCCAGTATTAGTCTGGTATATTGAAAACTCAGCATGGTCGCCGGGGCTCGTCCATGAGGAGATCGGCATGCCGAAATAGGGGTCAGCATACCTCGTATCGTTGTAGATCACTACCGATGGGTCCAGAAAGCTCTGCATGTGCCATTGTACAATGGACCAGTCTGAAACCGTCCCATTTCCCGGGATGTTCGAGTACGCCTCAGCCTGCCCGTTAACAACCCGTCCGGTGTAGAATTTGAATCGAGGGTTCCCCGCGCTTGGGTTCGGATATACCTGCTGAATTGCCACTGGACGCATCCTTGCCAAAAATATAATCGGCGATGCGGGCCTGTATTGCGGGGTTCTCGCCAGTGTTAGGCCAGCACGCTATAACCAGTGCAATTAAAGGCAAATAGTTATAAAATCGTAACTAAGCCTGTTGCAAACTCTGCCTGCTGCTTGCATGCTTACTTTGAGCAAGGCGTATTCCAGCCTGTGGCATTGTCAGGTTCACGGTCTCTGGCCGGAACGATGCGGCTGGGGCATTCTGCCGAGATGACCTCCGAGCCTCTAATTGCTCACCGGGTTGGCTGCCGCGGGGTTCAGGCGAGGGCGAACGAACCGTCGATGAGGGCCCGGACGGCGTTGAGGGCAGTCGTTCCTTTCAGGCGGGCCGTCCCGGTGAGCGAGCGATAGCCGGTGTCAATCGGCTTCGAAAAAGGGCTCTTCCGCATTCCCGGTGCAGGCTTTGCCTTATCAGCCCGTTGACAAAATCGCGGTGGCCTGACTCGTTGCGGGTGCATTCAGCAAGGGCAACGGCGGATGGCACTGGGGCGGCAGCGGGAACGGCAGGCATCGATGATGGTGACCTGGGCGGAGCTGCCGCGCTCACCGGACCACGTCTTCTATGACCGCCTCCAGGCCGAGCTGATCGGCGCCGGGTTCGACGTGTTCGTGGAGGCGGAGTGCGCGCCCTACCACGCCGCGAAGCGTGGCCGCCCGTCGTTGCCGCCCGGTCGTTATTTTCGCATGCTGCCGGTCGGCTATTTTGAGGGCATCGACAGCGAGCGCGGCCTGGAGTGGCGCTGCGCCGATAGCCTGTCGCTGCGGGAGTTCCTGCGGCTGGGCGAATGCGACCCGGTGCCGGACCACTCGACGCTCAGCCGCACCCGCTCGCGCCTGCCCCTGGAGATGCACGACAAGGTCTTCACCTGGGTGCTGAAGCGGCTGGCCGAGCGCGGCCTGATCAAGGGCGAGCGGATCGGCGTGGACGCCTCGACGATGGAGGCCAATGCGGCGCTGCGCACGCTGGTGCGGCGCGACAGCGGCGAGACCTACCGCGAGATGCTGGCCCGTATGGCGCGCGAGAGCGGCATTGAGACACGAGACTGTCGGAAATTTCGTGTGCGGGATGACATGATGGGAAGGAAGGAGAATCCCTCATGGCCCGACGCAAGGAGCCGCGTATCCCGGACGCGGTGCTCGACCAACTGCTGGCGGGAGCTGACCCGAAGACGGCCTTTGACCCGAAAGGCCTGCTTGACGAGCTGAAGAAGGCGCTGGCGGAGCGGGTGCTGAACGCGGAGATGGATCACCATCTGGCTGGCGACGAGACCGGGAACAGCCGCAATGGCTATGGACGAAAGACGGTGATCACCGACACGGGGAAGCTGACCCTGGAGATCCCGCGGGACCGGCAGTCGACTTTCGATCCCCAGCTGATTGCGAAGTATCAGAGACGATTTCCTGGCTTCGACGACAAGATCATTTCCATGTATGCGCGTGGCATGAGCACGCGGGAGATTGTCGGCCATCTTCGTGAGCTTTATGGCATCGATGTCTCGCCGGATCTGATCAGTGCGGTGACTGATGCCGTTTTGGACGAGATCACCACCTGGCAGGCCCGACCGCTGGAGCCGGTCTACCCGCTGGTTTTCTTCGATGCCCTGCGGGTGAAGATCCGGGACGAAGGCATGGTCCGCAACAAGGCCGTCCATGTGGCACTTGGCGTGCGAGCCGACGGCACCAAGGAAGTCCTTGGTCTATGGCTCGAACAGAACGAGGGAGCGAAATTCTGGCTGCGGGTGATGAACGAGCTGCGCAATCGTGGCGTGGAAGACATCCTGGTTGCCGTAGTTGATGGATTGAAGGGCTTCCCCGAAGCCATCCTCGCGGTCTTTCCCCAGACCACCGTTCAGACCTGTATTGTTCATCTGCTGCGCCAGAGCCTGGATTTCGTCTCTTACAAAGATCGCAAGGCGGTCGCCGGTGCCCTCAAGGAAATCTACCGAGCAGTAGACGCCACCGCGGCAGAAGCGGCATTGACGGCTTTTGAAGAAGGGCCATGGGGCCAGAAATACCCGGCCATTGGCCAGAGTTGGCGCCGCGCCTGGAGTGAGGTGATCCCCTTCTACGCCTTCCCGAGCGAGGTTCGACGCATTCTCTATACGACCAATGCTATCGAATCTCTCAATGCCAAACTTCGGCGGGCGGTGCGGGCGAGAGGACATTTTCCGAATGACGACGCTGCATTGAAGCTGCTCTTTCTGGTCTTGAACCGGGCGGAGAAAGAGTGGATCATGCCAGCGCGTGAATGGTGCATGGCCAAGGCCCAGTTCGCCATCCTTTTCGGCGAACGGTTCACCCGGGCTCTGGCCTGAACGTGTGCAACGTCATCTCGCACACGAAATTCCGGATAGTCCCTTGAGAACCGACAACGGAGGACCTGATCCGGCTCGACCGCGGCCGCAAGAACAAGATGCTGTCCAACGCCGATTGGCAAAGGCGGGTCGACCCGGCGGCGAAGATCGCCTAGCTGAAGGGTGGCTGCACCTATCTGGCCTACAAGCCGGAGCATGCGGTCGATCTCGACACCGGCGCCATCATCGCCGCCGAGGTGCACACGGCCGACCAGGGTGACACCACGACGATGCCCGGCACGCTGACCGCCGCGACCAAGCAACTGACCGCGGTGGAGGCGGCGCCGACGCCCGACAATCCGGCCGAACTGGTTGCCGACAAAGGGTATCATGCGCGCGCCACGTTGAAGGCGCTGGAGGATGGCCCCTGGAAGACCCGCATTGCCGAGCCGGAGCGCAAACAATGCCTGCGTTGGCATGGTGATGGGGCCGCGCGCCGGGCCGTCTATAACAACAGGGCGCGTCTGCTGTCCGGGGTCGCTCGCGCCGCCTTCCGATTGCGGACCGAGCGCGTGGAACGCGGCTTTGCCCTGATCCTCGATCGTGGCGACATGCGACGAACCTGGCACCGCGGTGGCGAAAACGTTCAGAAGCGCTACCTCATCCACATCGCCGGATACAATCTGGGGCTGATCATGCGGTTCCTGATCGGAGCCGGGACAACCCCGGCAACTTCGGGACCGGGCTTCGGCCTGGCTTGGCGCCGTCGCCACACCGAATGGCGGGCTGGTCTTCCTGTTCATCGCGCCGGGAATTTGCAACAGAATCGGCAAGCATCGGCAAAGGCGCTGAAAACGATCTGATGGCAAATACGCCATCGGCGGTTCGACAGCTTACACTCAGCAACCACTATCACCGCGTCAGTACACTCTCATAAATGACATAACACAAGACAAAAGACAAGTGGCCAACTGGTTGTTCTCCCGTCGATCATAAGGCGGCCTCGGTAGCAACACCAAGTTTGCATTTTTCTATTATTATAGAAGCCATATTAGTTCTGGTAATTTATAGCATGATTTTTATAAGCATGCACATTATTTAAGATGTATGTGCTAATTAACTTCGAGCTCCAGAATATTACAATTTCGCTTTATATCAACTTCTTCAATAAGAAGGCATCTTCCTTCAGCCAAAAAGAGCTTTGTCAATTTATCGTTATCGTTAAATGGCAAATTAACGAATTTTTTATTTAAAATTAACGCTTTAATATTGTTTTTTAAACAAAAATAATTAACATATCGATACATTGTTGTGTAATTATAGAAGTATGAAACACTCTAATAAGAATCCGCCGTTGCCATCTGATGTTATCGCATCAGCTGTGGTAGTTCGTGGTGAGCATTATTCGGGATTCGCGGAACAAGGCCCTGGCCTTGTACAAGAATTCAATGATGCACAGGCCAACTTAGCTCGTTTGTATGATGAAACCGTTGAGCGCGAGTTGGGGGATATGTCTGATCAAGAATATTTAGAAATGCTTGTTTTACCTGGCACAAACAAGAGAAATTCAAGAAAAATTTCAAAAGCATTAATAACAAAGTTTGGAAATATTACAAATGTACTTTCAGCAACAGCATCTGAATTGCTTTCAGTTCAAGGTGTAAATGTTTCTATAGTTCGAATACTAGCAACAACTAAATCTGCTGCCGTTAAAATGGCAAAATCAGAAATAATTAATTTGCCGATTGTAAATAATATTGGTAAGCTTATTGGTTATCTTAATTCAAGAATTAGCAGATCAAGCACTGAACAATTCCTTGTATTATTTCTTGATGGGAAAAATCATCTACTAGCTGACGAAACGCTTGGAAGCGGAACGGTTAATCATACGCCCGTGTACCCACGAGAGGTAGTGAAGCGGGCTTTGGAGTTGCATGCTACCGCATTGATATTGGTACATAATCATCCGAGTGGCGATCCATCGCCTTCCTTGGATGATATACATATGACACAAAAAATAAAACAAGCCGCGAGTGCTCTCGATATATTTATACACGATCATATAATAATTGGAAAAGGGCGCTGGCTCAGCTTTAGATCTGCCAATCTATTGTAGTATCTTTCGTAGAAATCATATGTGAACTACTCCTCTGTTACAAAGAAACCGGGCTCTGTTGCAAATATTACGGCGAAATCCGTCGGAGGTATGATCATCCAGGACAGAGGATCGGAGACGGCGGCGGTGGCGAACTTCAAGGGGCGGCTCTTCACGGCCGAGGTGATCCTTTGGGCGGTGCGCTGCTACCTGATGTTGGACGGAACGGCTCCGCCAAGGAGCAAATCAAAGCTTGGCTGAGCAGCAGGATGTATCTCTTTGGGTCGGCGGGCTGATTGCTTACCGCAGTATCAGCCATAGGAGGTCGTCATGTCGCCGCTTCGCACCAGGATGATTGAGGACATGGACCTCGCCGGGCTGTCCCTGGAGACACAGCGGGCTTACGTGCGCGCGATCTAACCCATCTTATACCAATGCTCAGTGTCTGTCCGAGAAGTTCATGCGGGTTGGCAGAGCCTTCGGACCATCAGGCGAATTGAGGCGAGTCGCAGGAATGCGAGCGCCTTGCGGTTCAGGTTCTCCCAGTCCTTGGCGAGGCGGCGGCAACGGTTGAGCCAGCCGATCGTGCGCTCGACGATCCAGCGTTTCGGCAACACCACAAAGCCGTTGGCGGCATCGGCCCGACGGACGATCTCCAGCTTGACCTGCCGCAGGAGACGCTTCACTGCCGCCTCGAACTTGGGGCCTTGGTAGGCCGCATCAGCGTAGAGCCTGCGCAGGAACGGGAACAGGCCGAACAGGGCGGCCAACAGCAGGACGCCGCCGTCCCGATCCTGCAGGTCGGCGGCATGCACGATCGCCTCCAGCACGAAGCCCTCGGTATCTACGAGAATATGGCGCTTCTTGCCCCTGATCTTCTTGCCCGAATCGTACGCAGGCGGATCGATCGACTTCCCCCTTTTTCGGCGCTTTTCACGCTCTGGCTGTCGATGATCGCGGCCGTCGGGCTGGCCTCACGCCCAGCCTGTTCGCGGCATTGCACGTAGAGCGCATGATGGATGCGCTTCAGCGTGCCGTCCCATTCCCAGCGGTCGAAATAACCCCACAGCGTGCTGCGCGGTGGCAGGTCCTTCGGGATCGCCCGCCATTGGCAACCGGTGCTCAGGATGTACATCAGCCCGTTGACGATCTCCCGCTCGTCGACACTGCGTGTGGCACCACCATGCTTGGCCGGCGGAATCAACGGTGCCACCAACGCCCATTCAGCGTCGGTCAGGTCGCTCTCATAGCGCAGACCGCTACGATCGTAGCGGGCTCGGTTCTCCTTGGTCCACATACGAGGAAACTGGTAACTCATTACCCAAATTCAAGATCCTCGCGGACAGACACTCAGAGGTCGGAACCGATAGCCAGGGGGTTGCTTCCAGCAATGGGGCCATCCCGGGGCAACGATAGGTTCCGACCAACGGACATGGGTATTATTCATGGCATCGCCGGGACGCTGACGGACCTGATCACCGATCGGGGCAAACCCGCGAGACTGTCGGAAATTTATGGAATGGCCCGCCCCGTCGGCAAGCAGTTGCGGCTCTTCCGCGCTTTCGACACTGCTGGCGAAATGCGACCACCCATGGCGATTAGGCGTTAACGGGACCACCCTATCCCGCAGAGGTTGTCATGTGTCTGCGTCCTGCATCACCGCCGCCGGTCCCTGATGACACGGCCCATGTCACCCGCATGGCGTTCCCTCGGGGAACCGGTGCGTGTCAACGTGGTTGCCGCTTGTATCTCGTAACGAATATCCCCCTATCCGGGCTGTGCTGAGGGTGGGTGGGCTGGATGCTGTGCCCCTCCGACCAGGGCGGAGCCTGCCACGGCGCTGCCAGGTCGGGGCAGGAAAGCAGGTGCGCCGATCGAACCGGAAAGCTGGGTCTTTGTCGGGCAAGGCTGAATGACGATGTCGCGCTCCGGGTTGAGCGTGACCGCACCGATTGGGGTCCAATTGCGGGTGTGCCGGCTCCAGCGCCGGGGATGGCGCTCGCGTGCCGCCTGGTAGACGGCATGGCGGGCGGCGAGCAAGCCGCCATCCTCACCGGCATGGCGCTGCGCCGGGGTGACGTAGCGGATGCCGCTGTGCCGGTGCTCAGGGACTATCCGGAATTTCGTGTGCGAGATGACGTTGCACACGTTCAGGCCAGAGCCCGGGTGAACCGTTCGCCGAAAAGGATGGCGAACTGGGCCTTGGCCATGCACCATTCACGCGCTGGCATGGTCCACTCTTTCTCCGCCCGGTTCAAGACCAGAAAGAGCAGCTTCAATGCAGCGTCGTCATTCGGAAAATGTCCTCTCGCCCGCACCGCCCGCCGAAGTTTGGCATTGAGAGATTCGATAGCATTGGTCGTATAGAGAATGCGTCGAACCTCGCTCGGGAAGGCGTAGAAGGGGATCACCTCACTCCAGGCGCGGCGCCAACTCTGGCCAATGGCCGGGTATTTCTGGCCCCATGGCCCTTCTTCAAAAGCCGTCAATGCCGCTTCTGCCGCGGTGGCGTCTACTGCTCGGTAGATTTCCTTGAGGGCACCGGCGACCGCCTTGCGATCTTTGTAAGAGACGAAATCCAGGCTCTGGCGCAGCAGATGAACAATACAGGTCTGAACGGTGGTCTGGGGAAAGACCGCGAGGATGGCTTCGGGGAAGCCCTTCAATCCATCAACTACGGCAACCAGGATGTCTTCCACGCCACGATTGCGCAGCTCGTTCATCACCCGCAGCCAGAATTTCGCTCCCTCGTTCTGTTCGAGCCATAGACCAAGGACTTCCTTGGTGCCGTCGGCTCGCACGCCAAGTGCCACATGGACGGCCTTGTTGCGGACCATGCCTTCGTCCCGGATCTTCACCCGCAGGGCATCGAAGAAAACCAGCGGGTAGACCGGCTCCAGCGGTCGGGCCTGCCAGGTGGTGATCTCGTCCAAAACGGCATCAGTCACCGCACTGATCAGATCCGGCGAGACATCGATGCCATAAAGCTCACGAAGATGGCCGACAATCTCCCGCGTGCTCATGCCACGCGCATACATGGAAATGATCTTGTCGTCGAAGCCAGGAAATCGTCTCTGATACTTCGCAATCAGCTGGGGATCGAAAGTCGACTGCCGGTCCCGCGGGATCTCCAGGGTCAGCTTCCCCGTGTCGGTGATCACCGTCTTTCGTCCATAGCCATTGCGGCTGTTCCCGGTCTCGTCGCCAGCCAGATGGTGATCCATCTCCGCGTTCAGCACCCGCTCCGCCAGCGCCTTCTTCAGCTCGTCAAGCAGGCCTTTCGGGTCAAAGGCCGTCTTCGGGTCAGCTCCCGCCAGCAGTTGGTCGAGCACCGCGTCCGGGATACGCGGCTCCTTGCGTCGGGCCATGAGGGATTCTCCTTCCTTCCCATCATGTCATCCCGCACACGAAATTTCCGACAGTCTCGGTGCTCATGGTTGTACCACTGCACAAACCACGCTGCCCATGCCCGGGCCGCTTCCAGGTCGGCAAATCCCCTGGCCGGAAACGCGGGCCGATATTTGGCGGTGCGGAACACCGCCTCGGCAAAGGCATTGTCGTCGCTCACCCGCGGGCGCGAATACGAAGGGCTGATGCCGAGCCAGTGCAGCATGGCCAGCACCGTGGTCGCCTTCAGCGTGGCCCCGTTTCGCCGTGCAGCACCGGCCGGGCTGGCATCGCATGCACTCCTTCCGCGAGTGCCGTGCGTCGGACCAGATGGGCGGCGTGCTCGGCGGTGTCGCTGTCATGCACCTCGAAGCCAACAATCTTGCGGCTGTAGAGGTCGAGAATCAGGTACAGATAAAACCAGCGGCCCTGCACCGTGGCCGGCAGAAATGTCACGTCCCAGCACCAAACCTCGCCGGGACGGGTGGCGACATGCGTGGTCGGCGGGCGCGAGGCCCTCGGCAGGCTGGCCCGGCCGCGGCGCTTCATCTGGCCGTGGGCGCGCAGCACCCGATGGAAGCTGGATTCGCTGGCGATGTAGACACCCTCGTCGGCCAAGGCCGGGACGATGCGCGCCGGCGGCGCATCGGCAAACCGCGGCTCGTTGGCCACCGCCACAATCCGCGCTCGCTCCTCGGCGCTCAGCGCCTGCGCCGGCCGCGGACGCTCGGCCTGCGGCCGACGATCGGCGTGCACCGCGCCAGCGGCGGCGTCGGTGCCGGCACGCCAGCGCTGCCGCGTCCGCGGATCAATGCCCGCCTCGGCACAAGCCGCGCTCAGACGCGCCCCGGCCGCATGCGCCCGGGCAACCTCCTCCAGCAGGGTCCGGCGGTCTTCCGGCGAGGTCATGCGTCCTCGCCGTCGCGGAAGACCGCCGCCAGTTTTCCCCGCATCACCAGCAAGGCTGTGGTCTCCGCCAGCGCCTTGTCCTTGCGCTGCAACTCGCGCTCCAGCTCCTTGATCCGTCGCCGGTCCTGCTTGGTGTCGGCAGCACTGGCGCCTCGGGGCTCGCCCAGCCCGGCCATGGCGTCACGCTTCCAGCGCTCCAGGTCCGCGACGTAGAGCCCGTGCTCCCGGCACCAGGCACTGCGGCTCGCCTCGTCCATCGTCGCCGTGGTGATCACCGCTTCCAGCCGTGCCGCCGGCGTCCATCGTTCCTCCCCTCCCGCCGCCGCGCCGGGCTCAACCAACGCAGCCGCCCGCCAGCGCTCCAGCGTCGCCACGCTCACGCCCACCTCGCGCGACACCACCTCTACCGCCGCGCTCTCCGGTGGCAGCAACCGGGCCACCACTCGCCGCTTGTATGCCTCTCCGTATCGAGCCAATGCCCTCGTCCCGCGCCCCCATCGCCTCATCCTATCCAGGCGGCAACTTCACTGACACAGGGGGCGGCGGAGAAGGCAGCGGTGCCTCCTCGGCCTGCAGGTCAAAACGGGATGCTATCGGTATCGCCTTCAGAACGGGTTTTCAGCTTCAATACGGGCTTTCAGCGCTTTTCCGACAGTGCAGACGGTCGTCACGAGGCGCAGGGTCCGCTCGCACGATTGCCGGACGAGGCGCTGTTGTGTCTCTGTCGCGTTCTCGTCTTGGTATGTCGAGGGGCCCGCTTTGGTCCAGTAGAACGGCGGATACAGCACCCAACAACCGCTCTCACGAGTAAAGAAGTGTTGCACCAAGAGGGCGTCTTTATCCGTATCAGGACGGACACGGACAAGGTCGACCGATCCCTGGAAGCGGTCGTCGAGTGCGGCTACAAGGACATTGAGCCCCGGGTCGAAATCTGGCTCGCCAGAAACTGGCTGCTCAGCCATAGCTGCCGCGGTGACGAGCCACAGGCGGTGTGCCTGGTACATCATGTCTCGGGTGTCATGGCCGACGAAGCAAGACGTGCAGTGGTGCGGGTCGGAATGATGGTCCTCAATGTCGACCGGCGCCCATTCGCGCATCCAGTCGGCGCTCTGCATGACGTCGTTGAACCGGTTTATGTCGTCCATTTTGATGCCTGGGGACGGCGGGACATGGTGGAGCAGTGATCCCCATATGGTGACGTAGGGGTCAGATGTTTGGTGGGCGTCGTGGGTGAGCATGGGTGCCGTCCGGAATTTGGTTGGAAAGCGGGGTGGCGTAGTTCGGTTGGTAATTGAGGACAGGCGACGTGGCCAATACCAGCGCTTCTGCGCTGAGACCGTTACTGCCCGAACTTTCTTCTCCTTCCGGATCGGCCATTCTTTGACTGGCTTGACCTTGGCGTACGTGTCCAGGAGCTTGGAGTTTATGTCCCATTGCTCCGGTCCTTCATGGACGGAGAACACATTGAACCCTACATACCATTTTGTCCGATGCGTATCACAAACGAAATAATGGTTGCGTCCGACGTTCAGGTACCCGTCCGTCTGACCACACACTGGGCAGCCTCCGAACCGCAGGTCCGTCTCCGATCTTGTATAAAATAATTTTGATTTCATTTTATTTTCCATTCGAATTAATCGTGTTGCGTTGCGCCTATCAATATCGTTACCAGGACCAGCAATAGCCTATACACAAAGGTGCGGCGCCCGCCGATAGAGCACGGAGAACCCCTCCCGGCCGGCCTTGTGGCCGAGCGCACAGGCGAGCCAGGTCCTCGAGCAGCCGCTGGCACGGCGCCGTCTCGCGACTTCTTCGCCAACTTGAACGAGGGCTGGAAGAAGTTCACAAACAGCCGAACCGACCGGTACAGCGAGGCAATGCGCCCAATAGCCTTGTTAGTCATCCGCCTGCATCGTCCTGCAGTCCGGCAACGGCAACCGCCGACCGCGTCCATCCAGTACCTCGACGAGGTACGGCGCCGCCTCATCGTCGTCCCAGCCGAAATGCAAGCCGCTCATGTTAGGGCGCACACGTACGCGAGCGTCGGTCTGCCAGATCCGCCAGGTCAGCTGTGCTGCGCAGCCGTGCAGGTCGCCAGGCAGGCTGTAACGCCGAGCCTCGCGGAGCGCTGCCTGCGGCGTTGATCCCCTTCCCCAGCTCATTGGGCCGAGGCAGTAGTAAAAGATAGTTTCATTCATGTTCAGTTCCCCTATCAGACGCATCGCCACAAAATTATCGGCGATATAATATAATCATATATAGTTTTTTGACGAACCGCAACACGTTTTCCATAAAAATAGGATTTTATAGTATAGCTTTATTTATTTATACTAGCACAGGCCATTTAATAATTAAATTAGTAAAATACAACATGTTTACAAATAGACTATCCACGAGTATCGATTTTTCAAAGATATAAATTTATAATTAATTTAATAAATACCTGTTATTTACACTATTTTTACTTAAAAATCCGAATATAATTGAGAGATGGACTGTCGCATGATTTGGCAAAAACAAATGATAATCTGGGTTCTGTTGCAAATTCCCAGCGGAATGGGAATGGGGCATGATTGCCGGAGGCGAAGTGGCTGAGGAGTTGGTGCACGTTTCAAGGGGCGGCACATCACAGTCCATGTGATCCTCTTCGGTGGTACGCTGGCACTTTTCCGGAATGCGGACCGTCCCAAAGCAATTGCCCAGATGAAGGGCAGCCAACACTACAGTTGCAATCTTGCAAACGTGTTTTCATTTCTTTCTGCAAATGATAGAAAGAACAGAGCCGTCGTTTATGTCGCCTGAGGCGACGCTGAAGTTATTTTCGTCATCATTGGAAGAGGTGAAGGCGAGAATTCGTCCACTGTTTTCCCAGGAGTGAGTGGCGGAATCAGCCGGGTTATTCCTGGAAGCTTTGCTCGGGCCACATGGCTGTTCAGTTCTCTGAGCTTGCCAGGGGATTGAGACGTTCCAAGGCGTCAAGCATGAAGGCTCCATCCATACGCACCGGCGTCTGGTCAGCAGTAACGGGAGCGTCGTACGGCATTTGGGTAATCTCCTGTGTTAGTCGTTGATTTCAGCATGCGTTGGCACGGCGCTCCGTGCAGCGGAGCGTTCTGGTAGAAAGAGTCCATGCGGCCAAGTACAGGCCAGCGATTGCCGCTAATGCGACAGCTTTGCCTTCAACACCGCGCGCCACGCCCCCGGTACCCGCGCCCGTGCGGCGGCACCGATGCTGCTGGGCGGGCCTTCGCCGAAGCGGCGCCGCTGCAAAGTTGGGCACCCTGCCCTGGTGGTGCCGATGGTGCTGCGGGGAGTCCGCCTGGGCGCGGGTGTTCGGCCAGGGCTGGAAGGGCTCCGTTCCGGGCGAGGCTGGCAACCCGACGATCCTGCCCCGGGGCTAGGCGTGAGTGGCATGGACGGGTGATTGCCCGGTCCTCTATCAATGTGCCCCGCCAGCAACAGACCGGTCCCTCAGTCTCGCTGCTCGCGGGACGCAAGCCACACGATGTTGCAGGCGACGCCCGGCCCCTCGGGGGGGGGGGGGGAGGCCGGGTCTTCCTCGGAAGATTCCCTGCGGTGCCGCCCGCATTTCGACGCTGCTTCCCAGCCGGCCATCTGGCGCCGTCCCCAGCGATGATGTCATTTCTCCAACGTCTCCCCGTCCACCTCGCTGTTGCCAGCGACAAAGACCGGAGGGATCCAGTGGTAAATGAAAGCAGTCGGATTGGTCCGTGGGCCACGCCAGTAGCCGTGCCAATGCGCCCGACGCAAATGCGGACGCCTCGGCTTGCCGAGGTTGGCGCCTGCCCCGTCCCACTCGCGCGTCTGCCTGAGGCGCTGGCCGATGCGCGCACCGACATCAAAATATGATACCCGGTCAGCAGGAAACAAGCGCATGCCATCGCGGGTGCGCTTCGGCGCCGGGTTGCCCGGGCGGTGCCCCGGCTGATGAACGTTGTCGATTTCCGGCTCACCCGAGCACAGGTAGAGCACGATCGAGACGAGCGGGTTCACCCACTCGGACCACGTTTCGGCAAGAACAGCGTCGGCGGGAAAAAAGGGATCGTTCCGGCGCATTTCCACCACTGCCCGGTCGACGGCCTCGGTCACAGTCCAGTCGCCAATGTGCAGGATCACCGGCATCACCTCGCTGCCAACATCAAGCAGAAAGCGGAGTTCTGGTCGCCTCTGGTTCACATCCCATTCGAGATAGACCCAAAAGCCCAGGATGGTAAACGGACCGTATTTGAGCTGTGCACCGGGTTCGACGTACGAAGACCACTCTGGAAGACGGTAGAGAACCTCCGACGGGATCGGTCCCTTAACCACCGTTTCCGTCAGTGCCGCCTGCAGGTCGGGATCAATGCGGTAGACACCCTGCGAGTAGCGCCAAGCTCCGATGGCCGCAAGCTGTTGGAGGTCCGCGAGCTCCTGGGATGTCGGCCCAGAGCCGCTCAACCTCTCATGCATGCTAATGGCCAACCACCCGGCCATCGGCAAGACGCACCAGTCCGGCCAGTTGTCCAACCCATTGCCGCGGCCGGCCCGAAAGAGATCAACCGATTTGCCCAGGCCAGGGAACCGCTTCATCAATGCATTCAGGCGGGTGACGGGGCGGGGCAGCTTAGGATCGGGTTCCTCCGGACGCCATGACGGCCCGTTCTGCGGCCCGCTGTCCGGACTGGTGGCGGCCGATGCTGAGGCAGTCAACGGCATGGTTCCTGGGAAAGCCTCGGCGAGCGCGCGGACGACATGCAACTCGGCTTCCGAGAAGTCGATAGGCTGTAGCTTGGCGATCGGCGTTTCAACGACCACCAGCCACGGTACGGGTGGAGGGAACGAAGGCGGTTGCGACCACATCTGTGTGGCTTTGAGAACACTCTCGAGGGAAAGCAGGAGACTGTGCGCCTGCCCCCATGATTCTTTTGATATTGTTACATCAAAGCAGACGATGGCCATCATGGACGGCATCTTCGAAATCCCCGTCGTGCGGGCGATCTCGAAGAACGCTGCCCCGGCCTTGCGGACGCCGGGGGAAGCAAGTGGAAACAGGAGGTCGAGGGACCAACCTGGGTGGCCAGGGATTTCGCCGTCTTCATCGCGCACGATGTCCGCGTACGCGCGCCGCAGGGTGTCTGACTGCTCCGGAAGCGCAACCATGCTGGTGGCGCCCGTGTTCAGATTCAGGCGGGTGATTTCCATTTCGTATCCTGCCACTTTCCGTGGTTCGCGTCAGCGCCAGTGGGCTTCGATAGCGGCTGGAGCGGATGCCATGATCCGCATTTCCATTCCCAATAGGATGTGTTGCAGCGCAATGCCGAACACGGCTTTTGCACGTCACTGATTTTTGCGAAATTAAAAATATTATTGTCTCGTCATGGTTGCCGTTGTTTCTTCTGCCAAGAAAGATACAGTCGTGAATATCGGAACACAACATATTTACATTATTTTCTAAACGTTGACACGCCATCTTCCATTCGCAAAGAAAATTTGGATTTAGAAGGAAAAATTGGTCGTCCTAACGCATTTTATTTCAGTTTATCCTTGTCAATTCTGTAAAAATTCGCTGCGAATGGGTGCCATCATCTTCGATGAGGCGACTTCCAAGTAAAATTCAAGGAAATTTGGGAGCATCGTCCACTGCTGTGGCCATCAGTTCACGTCGTGGGCAAGGGGGTGCCTTGCTGCCTCCAGCCGAGCCGACGAATATCCCTCCGACGCCGACATGGAACACGGAGAATGCCGTGGATTGAGGAGGGATTGCGTCGGAGTGAACTTGTCCAGGAATTGATCGCCGATGCCCGTGCCGACAACCTGCTGCAAATCGTCCGGGTCCGCGGACTTGGGCGCGAGGCGGAAATCAAGGCGCTCTGCCGGAAGATATCCTGGGGCGGACTAAAATCGTTGTTGATTGCGGCGGACACCGTTTCCGATGCCGCGGAACTCATCAAGAGATTCGAGGCAACCGCCGCGCGAGAGAAAGCCGACTTGGAGGCGGGGCGGAGGCACGGGTGCGAGCGAAACTGCTGGACATGCGACAGTCGGTCTAAGTTACGGATCCGTTACCGTGCCACCTCCGTCCAGCCGACAGGGGCGAGAGCTTCCGGTATCTGAACAAGGCCATCAGCAAGCCGATATCTGACGCGTTGCTTGCTGCCGTTGCGCGTGAGAGCGGTATCGAGTGGATGCGCAGCATCGTGCTGATTTCGACAATGCAGGCTTCCACACGCTGCAGAACCTTGGCTGTTCCGGACACAGGCATCACGCTGGGGTTCCTGCCGTCCCACACACCGACCTGCAACAGGCCGAGCGGCTGCGACTCCTGTTCGACGAGCCGGTGGTCAATCAGGGCATGCCTGGCCGGGAACCCCAACCGATTCAAATCAATGCGAAGATGCTCTGTGGCACCGTGGTCGCGCAGATATCCTGCGAGCAGCGCCTGGACTGCCGGGATCTCGTTGGACTTCTCGGCGACATCGACACGGCACCAGGGTAGTGTCGGTGGCGGAGGCGCTCAGCATCTGGGCGGCGGCGTGGTCGTGGAAGGCGTCGAAGCTGCCGCGCAGGGTCTTCCTGCCCTGTCCGGGAATGGCGCGGGCTGCCTGCAACAGGGCTGCATGAAGTCCGAACGCAGCGTTGAGCCCGTAGCGTTGAACCCGTGGCGGTGAACAGCCAGACGATACCGCGGTAGGAGTTTGCCGCCAGTCACCGGCGCCAGGATCGAGAACAGTAACGTGGGAGTTTGTAGCGCTTCCCTTCCGCCTGGCGCGGATCGGGGATCTCGGTAACTGTGAGCCACCGGATTCACCGCAATCAAGATCAAAGAATTGAATAGCCATGAGGGGGGCCTGGCTCTGGCAGCTTCCGGAGGGTACGAATGCTTGTGGGTTATGTGGCAATGGCGATGAGGTGGAAGTTGGTTTGATATTGCCGTTGGCAAGCCGAATTATCCATGGATGCTTCCAGCATTACCATTAACCGTTCAACAGAATCGCCAGAATTGGCTGCATGGTGGTTGCAGGCTTATGGGGGAACAGCATTGAGGCATGAAATGACAGCCATGGCTGATGCCATTATGTGCAGTTCTCTTGCCACAAGCTGCTGTTCTCTTTAACAGGGACATGACCGAATGTGCTGTTTTCCGCCGGCCGTCTGCCGCGGATTCCGTCAGATGACGGCAGGTGGCGGCGGCTGCCAGGCGAGCCAGAACTCGACCACATCCAAATCCAACGTCTCCCCGAGATGTTTGGAGACGTGAACGGGCTCCAGCTCCTCCACCACCAGCTCACACTGGCCGATGACGAACGGCTCGGTGAGCAATGGTTTCAAGGCCGGGCGCTCGATCGCCTCGAACAGCGCGCGGCGGCTGCCCTCTCGCGGTGGGCTGAACGGGCGGTTGTTCCACGCCTCCACCAGTTCGGCGATCGCGGCGTTGGCCTCGGCCAACGACAGGAACCGGCGATGGCGCAACGGTGCCAGCACCCAGCGCTCCGCGTACTTCACGGCGCCTTCCACCGACGACTTGTCCCGCGGACGCCGCACCCGCGCCGGAACGACCGCGATGCCGTAGTGCTGCGCCAATTGCTGGTAGGCGCGGTTCAGCACCGGGTCGTAGTACGAGGCGTCGGTGACCCCGCTCCTGAGGTTGTCCGGCACCAGCTTCTCCGGGCAGCCGCCGATCGCCGTCAGCGCCCGCACGTGTGCGCCCAGCCAGTAGTCCTCCTGGCCCTGCGTCCAGGTCGCCTCGGCGTAGACCAGGTGCGAGCACGGCAGGCAGGCGACGAACACCTGCGCCTCGCGCGGCACGCCCAGGTCCATCACCGTCAGCGTCATCCCGGCGTAGTCGACCTCCAGCACTTCGCCCGCACGGTGCACCTGGCGCATCACCGTCGGCCGCGACGCCCGCTGCCAGGCGCGGAAATGCCGCAGGAACTGGGTGTACTGGTAGCCGTCCGGCTGCCCCGCGACGTACTCCAGCCACAACAGCCGCAGCGTCACGCCACGGCGACGGGATTCGCGGTCAATGACCTCCCAGTCCGGCAGTGGGCGCGACATGTCGCGCAGTTCGCGCGGCGGAAACAAACGGCGGTCGAGTTCCTCGTCGCTCAGGGCGCACAGTTGCGGGTAATCCAGCCCGGTGGCAGCCACCCTCAGCAGGTAGTCCTACACGGTCGACCGGGCCAGCCGCGCCCCGGCCGCGACTTGGCTATCGTTCAGTCCCAACTCGAATTTCAGGCGCAACACTTCCTTGATCCTGCGCATCAACGTTCTCGTCCTCGGCATCCATCACTCCCGGTGAAAGGGAGGGATGTTCTTGGCGATTACTCGCCTGCCAGGAGAGCCCCGTCCGCCGCAGCCGGTGCCGCTTCGCCCCGTGCCAGGGTGCCGGTTTCCTGCGTGATCCACCGCCGCTTTCCAGCGTGGTGAGTTGCCGGTTTCGAGCGTGATCCACAGCCGGTTTGCTCCGTGCTGTACACTCTCGCCTCCGGCCGACGCTCATCGACCGGGGGCCTTCCGCAAAAAATCCCGTTCCATCACCAACTGGCCAATCTTGGCGTGCAGCTTCTCGAGCTCCTCCGCCCGTGCCGTCTCCATCGCCTCCGCGCGGCCCGAGAACACCCCGGTCATCCCTTCAATGGCCTGCTTCTTCCAGGCGTTGATCAGCGTCTGGTGCACCCCGTGCTTGGCCACCAGTTGCGCCACCGTCAACTCGCCCCGGATCGCCTCCAGAGCTACCTTCGCCTTGAACTCCGCCGAGTAGCGCTTCCGCTGCCCGCTCATCCGTTCGTTCTTCGTCCAGTCGGACCAAGCTTATCCAACTGTCCGGGATCCGGGGACCAGCTCAGTCCCGTAAAAACTGCCATATATTCTCGGTCGGGTTGAGCTCAGGGCATTTCGGTGGCAGCGGCACCAAGGTGATGTTGGAGGGCACCGCGAGGCGCGCTGAGGTATGCCACCCCGCCTGATCGAGCATCAGCACAGCATGCGCACCGGGCACCACGGCGGCGGCGATCTCGACCAGATGCAGGTTCATCGCATCGAGATTACATCGGGGCAGAACCAGCGCGGCCTCCTTGCCCTCCCGAGGACAGATGGCGCCGAAGATCGCCGTGCGCTGGTCCTGGGGAGCAGAGGGCCGAGTGCCCCGTCGGGCCCAGCGGCGGGTGAGCTTGTTTTTCTGACCAATGCGGTTGATCGCCTTCGGCGCTCAACCACCACCAACACCATCGATCGTGTCCCGGGGAGTGGTGTAGGAGCGGCGCCCCGTGAGGGGGGGGTGGCCATGGCCTGATCGCCGGGTAGGTTTGGGTTGTCACGACCACGCAACCTTCCCCGGAGACCGACCATGACCGCCGACACGATCGCCCTTACCGAGTTGCTTGAGAAGGGGGCGGAGACCGACCTGCTGCGCGAGATGCTCAGCTTCATGGTGCACCGGCTGATGGACGCCGAGGTGTCGCAGCTCTGCGGTGCCGGGCACGGCGAGCGCAGCCCCGAGCGCACCAACCAGCGCAATGGTACCCGGTCACGTCCCTGGGACACGCGGGCAGGCCGCCTGGAAGTCAGGATCCCGAAGCTGCGTCACGGCTCTTACTTTCCCAGCTTCCTTGAGCCGCGGCGCACCGCCGAGCGGGCGCTGGCGGCAGTGATCCAGGAAGCCTACGTCCATGGTGTTTCGACGCGCAGCGTGGATGACCTGGTCAAAGCGCTCGGCCTGGAGGGTGTTTCCAAGAGCGAAGTCAGCCGCATCTGCGCCGAACTCGACGGCCAGGTGGCGGCGTTCCGCAACCGGCCGATCGAGGGCGATTGGCCATATCTGTGGATCGACGCCACCTACGTGAAGACGCGCGAGGCCGGGCGGGTGGTCTCGACGGCGGTGATAATCGCTGTGGGAGTGAACACCGACGGCCGCCGCGAAGTGCTCGGCCTGGCGACCGGCCCGTCGGAGGCGGAGATCTTCTGGACCGACTTCCTGCGCTCCCTGACCCGGCGCGGCCTGCGCGGGGTCAAGCTGGTGATTTCGGATGCCCACGAGGGGCTGAAAGCGGCCGCGGCCAAGACGCTGCGCGCCACCTGGCAGCGCTGCCGGGTGCATTTCATGCGCAACGCACTGGCCTATGTCGGCGCCACCCAGCGGCCGATGGTGATCGCCCTGCTCAAGACCATCTTCGCCCAGCCCGACCGCGCCGCCGCCCAGGCGCAATGGCGCGACGTCACCGACCGGTTGCGAGGGCAGTTCCCCAAACTGGCCGCCTTCCTGGAGGCCGCCGAGGCCGATGTGCTGGCCTACATGGATTTCCCCAAGGCGCACTGGAGCAAGCTGCACAGCACCAACCCGCTCGAACGCCTCAATGCCGAGGTCAAGCGCCGCTGCGATGTCGTCGGCATCTTTCCCAACGATGCCGCGGTCATCCGCCTCGTCGGCGCGCTGCTGATCGAATGGGCGGTCCAGCGGCGCTATATGCCTCTGGAGGCGCTGGCCCCCATGGGCAATACTGAGCTGCCCGCCGTCGCAGCCTGACCGCGGCAAACCCACACCGCCGGAGACAGGCCCGCCACTGCCGCTCCTACACCACTCCCCGGGACACGATCTCAACCCCATCGGCAAACCAGATCTCTATTCGTTCAGGGGCGATACCCTTCTCGGCGGCGATTTCTTCCAGCCGGGCCGGGAAACTTTTTTAAAATGTTCAATTGCCCCTTCGACCTGGGCATGATGGCGCGGCCGGACCGACAGCTTGCGAAAGCCCATCGCCCGCAACTCCCGGCTCATCGTTTGCCGCGACACCGATATCTGGAATTCTTCCCAGACCCACTGACACAGGTCGATTTGCCGTCAGCGCACCACACCGTGCGCCGCCGGGATCGGTCTGCTGTCGATGACCGCGGCCAATGCCGCACGCTGCTCCGCGCTCAGCAGAGGCACTGGCCCTGGCCGCTTGGGATCGATCAGCCCCGCCGGACCGGCCGCGTTGAACTTCACCACCCAGTCCCGAACAATCTGCGGCGTCACTCCGCCGATCTTCGCCGCCTCCGCCCGGCTCGCCCCCTCGTAGATCGCCGCCACGTACCGACACCGCGTCAAAATCACCTCGCAAGAGCAAGGGGCGAGCCATGGCGAACCTCCTTCGTTCGCCATCTTGAATCCGATTTCACCCGCGTCGGGCAACCCCCGCATGAGTCGTCATTCACGGGCATTGGCATAATTGTGTAATACCGCCCTGCCTATGAACTGATCTCTTTGAGCCACGGATAGGCGGTGAGCGACCTGAGCGTGTCGGGGGTGAGCGCGCACCAAGCGTCAGCGCAAGCCTGGACAATGTCGTCGTAGGTGGCGAACACGCAATGCGAGAGAAATCGTTCTCGCAGATAGAGCCACACACGCTCGACCGGGTTTAGTTCGGGCGCGTATGGAGGCAACATCACCAGGCTGACGCGGTCAGGCACTACAAGATCGCTGGAGGCATGCCAACCCGCACCGTCGAGCACCAGTACGGCCTGCGCATCGGCGGCAAAGCGTGCCGCGAACTCGTCGAGGAAAATCTGCATGGTCTCGGTCGAGACGGTGGGGAGGACCAGAGCGAGACCGTCGCCGGTGGCGGGACGGACAGCGCCAAAAATATAGGTGGATTCGAAGCGCCGGTCGCACAGCCCGCGTGGACGCTCGCCCCGCAACCACCAGCGATGGCCGGTGCGGCCCTTTTGGCCGACTCTGGCTTCGTCCATGAACCATACTTCGATCCGTCGGTCCGGATGGGCCTGCGCGACCTCGGTTACGGCATCGCGCAGCCCCCCTTTTTGAAGGCAGCCTGCGCTGCCTCGTCTGCTTTCGGATGCCGCGGGCGCGTCTTCTGGCGCGACAGGTCGAGCCGCCGCACCACGCGCGAGAGGTTGTCCGGATGCATGGTTTTGCCGAAATGGTCTTCCATCCAGCGGCACAGCATCGGCAACGTCCAGTCACCGCCACCATCGCAGGCAGGATCGGGGCCACGCAGGATCACGGCGCGCAAGGTCGCCTGCTCACCTTCCGTCAGCGTCGGTGTCCGACCCGGTTTGGGGCGGTCATGTAGTCCGGACAGACCCTCGGCGTTGTAGCGGATCACCGCATCCCGCAACGCCTGCTGCTCCATTCCGGCCAGCCGCGCCGCTTCAGCCCGTGTCATCCCCTCCATGGCATTGGGCAACGCCAGCATCCGCATCGCCGCGCGCCGGTCTTGCTCCTGACGCGCCATGCGTCGCAGAGCATCAGCCGTGTGCAAGTCGGTCCGGATTTCCAGCGCTTGCCTTGCCATCGGGGGCTCCTTCGTAACCGGACGAAGAGCATCACACCCCAACAGCCTCCCGCATTAAAAAATCAGTTCATCAGCAGGGCGGTATAACAGAATATAGCCAGAAGTGGCTGCATAGTGGTTGCAGGCCTATGGGGGAACAGCATTGATGTATGGAATGACAGCCATGGTTGATGCCATTATCTGCAGTTCTCTTGCCACAAGCTGCTGTTCTCTTTAACAGGGACATGACCGAATGAGCTGTTTTCCGCCGGCCGTCTGCCGCGGATTCCGTCAGATGACGGCAGGTGGCGGCGGTTGCCAGGCGAGCCAGAACTCGACCACATCCAAATCCAGCGTCTCCCCGAGATGTTTGGAGACGTGAACGGGCTCCAGCTCCTCCACCACCAGCTGCCGGACGTGGTGGCAGGCCATTTCGGGGTCAGAGACAGCGGAGGCGTTTTCCTTGTCTGGGGCGGCGGACACATCCTCCGGCGCCTCCGGGAGGGCAGCTTCCGGAGGGCAGCCGGCTATCGGCATGGCGGTAGCGCCGTCGGCTTCGACGGTGTCATCGACGGCGATCCAACGGATGGGGGCAGTGACGGAGGAATCCCGTTCACGCGGCGGCAGGCGGCAGGCGGCAGGACGCATCTTCGGATTCCAGCCGTTCGTGATGGCGTGCACAACGACATCCCAATAGCCGACCACCATCCAGGCGGCGCGGGTCGTCACGTAGCCGGCGGCGAGCCCGTCCTCGTAGTCGTTCGCGGACCCCTCGACGAGGTGAAAAGCCTTGATCTTACCGCGCGCAACCAGGTCCCTGGCTTCGGCGACGACGGCAGCGCCGCGTTCCAGGGTAGCACGTTCGCGGGCCTGGGGTGTGATGGGGGGCATAAGCATCTCGCGTGAGCCGTCCGCAAAACGGTTTGTGACCGCCTTCTTTGCCGTGGCAATCATCTTTTTCGCCGCCACGAGTTCATCCTCCGCCGCGACGACCTCTTTTCCCGCCGCCTCGCGCTGGCTTTCCGACTGTGCGGTCTCCAGCAGTTCCTTGAGCTCGTCCAGCCGCTCGATGACTGGGACAAGCAGTTCCTTCCCCGGCAGTTTCCCGCCCGTGGCGACGTGCGCATGCGCGGCGTCGAGGATGTCGCAGAGCGGCACGAGGGACGTCATGGCGTCGGACCAGTTCCGCTTCACCGTCTCCAACACGACCTTCCCGTCCAGTGCGCGGGTGACAGCCGCTTTCGTCGGCCTGTCGCCATCGCCAATGAGGCCAATGGCGGCGGCGGAAATCAGCCTTACAGACCCGGTACGGCGCTTGGTCGCCGAGGTTTGCCCGGCGGATTTCCGGGCGCGGTGGACGCCCGTGGCGTCGGCGTGCTTCCTCCGGGCGGCGTTGCGGATCTCGCGCGCATCAGCGGCGTCCGCCGCCTTCTGCTTCCTGCCGGCGTGTTCCTTCCATACGTATTTGGCGACACTGGCGCCCTGGCTTTCGACGCGCGTGATGCTGCCATGCGGGTTGATGCGGCGGGCTTGGGCGATCATGAATTCCTCGAACGCCTCGCGTCCGACGCCGTGAGTGCCGCCATTGCCGTCGGCATAGGAGGCGACACTGTCCAGGGCGACGGCGCGGAGGATGCGGAACGCCGGCTGGCTGCCCGCCTGGACCTCAGGGTCGGGATGTTCGACCGGAACCGGGCCGGCGCCGCGAAGGTCAGGCGTTGCCGCCTTCAGGAGGGCGAGGTTTTCCTTGTTCTTGCCGAAGCCGATGAGGTTCAGGTTCTCGCCCAGGACCTCCAGCGAATATGGCACCTGGGCACCGACGGTGCAGGACCAGAGCGGCGAAAGGGCGTTCTTGATCCAAGTGTCGTTCCAAATCGCGCAAGGATCGGCGCCGATCGGCAGGAGAGCGGCGTTGAGACCGCGCTTGACCGCGTCGAACTTGAAGCGGAAACGGGCTTCACCCTTCGACATCCAGCAGGCCGCGTCGGCCAGCAGCCAGTATGCTTGTGGATGCACGAATCGCCCCTGGCGGTCGACGTAACCGACGATCAGGTTCGGCGCCAAGATGGCGCACGAATTGATGAGACCCAGAAGCGCCTCAGCGGAATCGTAGGTGCGATCGAGGTCAACCCGGAGCAAGGACCGCATGTCCCGGTTAACGGAGGCGTAAGGGAGGTCGGCGCCGAGCAATTTGCTCCGGACCGACTGGTAATCCTCTTTTGTTCTGCCGCCGCGGAACTTTTTGACACGCGGCAGGATTGAGTTAAACAGCCGCAGGATAGGGTGTTCGTCAGACACGAACCCCTGGTAAGTAAATGGTTCCCGCCCGTATCCGTTGCCGAATTCGCCGCCGTCGTGGACATATCCGACCTCGATCCGTGCCTTGTTCAGAGCATTGGTGATGGCGCGTTCGGCGGCAGCCTTCTTGCCCCAATTCTCGGCCACGAGACGGGAGTGCCGGATGATGTCTCTGGCGCCGCGGTCGCCTTTCTCGGCTCGCGTTTCGAGATACGCATAGAGCCCGGGGTCTTCGGCACGGATATTCCGGAGTTCCCTGATCTTGGCGAGATGCCCAACGTCGCGGGCGTAATCGGCGCTGAGGCGGGCGAAAGCTTCGGCAGAACGGCGGCTCAGAGCTTCGCAGTATGCCTGGGCGCGGCGGTCGAGCTTGGCCGCCTTCTCGTCCTGCACCTCGGGTTTATCCAGCTTCCAGTCGCCGCGGTGCCTGGCGTAGACCTCGTCGAACGCCTCGGCCCAATCGGCGCCGTCGGCACGCGGATCGAAGTGCGTGCGTCCGGTGTCGGGATCAATGACAACGTGGGCGAGGGCGTCTTCGTTTTCGGTCCTGGCCTTCTTGCGGCGGTCAGCGCGGGATGACATGTGCTCAGCCCTCAGCTGCGGACGGACGGGCGCAGGACATGGCAGGCGTCAGGGACGTTGCAACCGGAAAGCCAATAAACGCGGAAACGGTAAAGAAGAACGCAGTAATCCCAGGACAATCCTTCTTGCGACATGTATTCGCAGAAGATCTCTTAAGGTTGCATTCGGCCACCGTCGATTTGAGCACGTTGGTTATTCCTTTACAACATCGCCTGATCTTGAGACATCACCCTCGCCCGCACAGCAAAGTTGGTGTTTCCGGTGCCCTCACCCGGATTCCAATCCCTACCCTTGGGGGCGTGGATTGTCCTGGTAAGGAACAGACTGAACCGGCGGACACGACGACATTGAGCTCGACGAGTAATTCACCTGTATTATGCGCTCGTTACAAGCATATTTCAAGAAAATATCGTCTATAAGTTGTATGAATTTTTGCTTGTAAATGGGCAAGGTGCGGCCCGGGGTCCCGCCATAGAATGAGGGGAACTGTCTCATGATTGGGGGTCAGGCCGCGCGGGCTGCTGGCGGATGCTGATCGTCGGCGATCTGAAAGCGTTGCCCGAAGCCGAGACCGAAGGTGCCGTTGTAGACAGCGCAGCGAACCTGCAGCAGAAGATCGGCATCATGGCGAGTCCAGCGTATCTGCTGCGACTTGTTCATCCGGCGGTCTACCAGGAAATTGTGCTATGCGATCGCGCCATCCGCCCGATCATACCAAAGCTCGTGGATCAGAACCTATGGATGGGTCGGGAGAGATGGCTTGCGCGAACCTCTCCTTGGGTCATCGGTTCTGGTCCATGAGCATTGGTATTAGCCGGAACCAATTCGGTGCCAAAAGAAACCACCATTCTTCCCGCAACCTAGGACATTACTCCCATGAACGGACCGAAGCGGCCACCCTGTGGCGACCGCCGCGGTTGTTCAGCTTTCTCCGCAGATAAGCGTGATCAGCCGGAGCACGAGGGCCGCTGTCTTCTCTGCTGCGTTTGCACGGAAAAAATTTGGCGGCAGAATAGAAAGGCGCTCTGCAGAAGCGATAATCTCATGACGGAGGAAAACGACTTCATCCTTTTTGTCGTGTTTTGCACAGCGGACTGAGAGCACTCTGCTATCACGCTTATCACGCTCATAAAGGAAGCCGAAGCGCACCCCTACCATATCCGGGACATTGCCTTCGACCCAGGTGACAGGAAAAGGCAGGCTCAACGCCGACACCTGATCAAGCGGCAGGTGATCCGCCACGTCGCCAGCGGCCCGGCTCAACTCGTTGCTGACATTGATCCATCCTGCCGCAGCGACCGAAGCAGCAAATTTGGTTGCGAATTCGTCGTTCGGGCGAGATTGCGCATAATCAAGGATAGCGCGAGCGAACGCATCTGCCGGGGAGTCGGCCACTTTTCTTGCAGACGGTTCCCACAGAATTTGCCAGTCATGCCGGTCATGCCAGTCATGCCAGTCATGCCAGTCAGACTTTTGATTTGATTCCATATTCAAACTCCTCATGCGACGTGCCTTATCATCTCAAGTATTAAGGGCCGAGTTCACCGCCCGAAGCGGAACCGGAGAGTGGCCCTTCCAACTGTTGCCAGTCTATCGTGGACAGAGTGACGGTGATCGTGCGTGTACCAGCCTCCACTGTCAAGATTATACTGTCAATATTAAAGTATTTTCATAGGATGATGAAAATAAGTATGAACTCCATCTACATAACTTCATCTAAATATATGACATGTCCAATCAGATTTATGTTATGCTACTTTCGAATAGCAGATCCCTAAACGAGTCTTTAAATGATTTACTTCCTGTGTAAAGGAAAACTGGATAAGTCCTGAAGTAATCCTTGCTTTTATATTTCTTTGCAAGGAATGATATCCATTTTTGCTTGCTGTTTGATATATTCTGTTCTTATAGATAAGAAGTTTTCCTTGGACGGCGTCAACCCGTGGACGGCCGGTTGGCCTTCGAGGACAGGAGACGGATCGACGGTGGCTCTTATCGGGTTCCGGGGTGGTAGGAAGCCTCACCCGACCAGACCGCTCACGAGGGCACTGAGCAGGGCCTTGCCGCGGCGCCGGGCGTTGTGCACGAACTGGAAGAAGCCGAGATAGAGCGGCAGCTTGTCCTGCGAGATGCCACGGTGAGGGCGAAGCCAGGAGCGCAGCAGCGACCAGAAACCCTCGATGGTATTGACGTGAACTTCACAGAACCCATCGCCATCTTCATCGCGCGCATACTCGCCGTGAGCGTGGCAGACCGTCTTGTGCGCGTAGCCCCAGGCTGGCAGCCGGGCGTAGATGTCGTATTCGTCGGTATGGATCAGCGTGCCTGGTCCAACCGCCTGCGTGATGATCGGCTTGATGGTCGCCTGTTGCACGTTGGCCAGCATGTGCAGGATCACCTGTCCGCCACGCTGGATCAGGCCGAGGATCGGCGGTTTCTCCTTTTCCAGAGTGCCGCGTCCCGGCGCACCCGGGAGCCTGCGACGTCGTCCCGGCTGCCCCTTTTTGTGCGTATTCCGACGCAAAGCAGCCAGTGATTCCGACGCAAGCCGGCCGGTGATTCCGACGGAACCCAGCCACCCATTCCGAAGCAAGCCAGCCAGGTCTGATCCAGGGTAGGCGGCACGGCTCGTGGGCAGTCCCCCAACGAGGGCAGGCTCTCTCCCGCACGACCCCGGGGAGCGCCATGCCAGGCCAGAGACTGCCGATGCGTCAGGTTCGAGAAGTTCTTCGTCTCAAGCACGTTTGCGGCCAGAGTGGTCACCGGATTGCCGCGGCGGTCGGTATCAGCCGCTACACGGTGGCCGAGTATCTGCGCCGGGCCACGGTGGTCGGGATCACCTGGCCGGTGCCGCCCGAACTCGACGACGCGGCACTGGAACGCAAGCTGTTCACCCCACCTTTCGTGGCGGAGCCAACGCGCCCGCAACCGGAATGGACGCGGATCCACGCGGAGCTGCGTCGTCCCGGAGTGACGCTGCTTCTGCTCTGGGAGGAATACCGGGCCGGGCAACCGGATGGGTATGGCTACAGCCGCTTTTGCGACCTCTATGCCGAGTGGCGGGGGCGGCTGTCGCCGACGATGCGTCAGGCCCACCCTGCTGGCGAGCGACTGTTTGTCGACTACGCCGGGCAGACGGTGGCGGTGATCGACGCGGCCACCGGGGCGACGCGGGCCGCGCAGATCTTCGTCGCCGCCCTCGGCGCGTCCAACCTGGTCTATGCCGAAGCACGCTGGAGCCAGGGGCTGGCGGATTGGATTGGCTGCCACGTCAATACCTTTGCCGCCTTCGGCGGGGTCACCCGCCAGATCGTCTGCGACAACCTCAAGGCCGGCGTCACCGCCGCCTGCCGCTACGAGCCGGGGATCAACCGTAGCTACGCGGAGATGGCCGCCCACTACGGCACCGCCGTCGTGCCGGCGCGGGTGCGTCGGCCACGCGACAAGGCCAAGGTCGAAGTGGCTGTCCAGGTCGTGCAACGGTGGATCCTGGCCCGGCTGCGGCACCGGCGGTTCTTCTCTCTGGCGGACCTGAACGGCGCGATCCGGGACCTGGTCACCGACCTCAACGCCCGGCCGATGCGCCATCTCGGCATCAGCCGGCAGGCCCTGTTCGAGCGTCTCGAGCGCGCCGTCCTATTGCCGCTGCCGGCGGAGCCCTATGCCTATGCCGAGTGGCATCGCTGCCGGGCCGGGCTCGACTACCACATTGAGTTGCATGGGCATTTCTACTCCGTACCTTACCGCTTGGCGCGGACGGTGATCGAAGCCCGGGTCACCGAGGCAACGGTCGAGCTATTCCATGGCGGCACGCGGGTGGCCAGCCACGCGCGCAGCCCGCAGTGCCCAGGTCAGACCACGACGCCTGGCCATATGCCGAGCGCACACCGACGCCATGCCGAGTGGACGCCGACCCGGCTGCTGCAGGAAGCCGCCGCGATCGGCCCCGCCACGGCCGAACTGATCAAGGCCCTGCTCGCCGACAAGCCCCATCCCGAGCAGGGGTTCCGGGCCGGGTTGGGCATCCTGCGCCTGGTGCGCGGCTACGGGCCCACCCGTGTCGAGGCGGCTTGTCGGCGCGGATTGGACATCGGCGCCCGCTCCTACGGCTCGGTGCAGTCGATCCTACGCAACAACCTCGACCGCCTGCCGACGCAGTCCGCGTCGGAGGAAAAGCCGCAGCTGCACAGCAACATTCGCGGCAGCCGCTATTACCACTGAGGAGATCCTCCATGCTCACCCACCCGACCAGTGACCGCCTGCGCGAGCTCGGTCTCGCCGGTATGGCTCGCGCGCTCGAGGACCAGCGTCGCCAGCCGGACCTCTCCGACCTCTGCTTTGAGGACCGGCTCGGCCTGCTTGTCGACCAGGAGGTACTGGAGCGCGACAACCGGCGGCTACGGATCCGTCTGCGCTTTGCCGGCCTGCGCCAGCAGGCAGCGCCGGAAAACATCGACTGGCGCACCTCTCGCGGCCTCGACCGTCCCCTGTTTCAGAAGTTGCTCATGGGCGAGTGGATCGAGCGCCATGAGAATATTCTCGTCACTGGGCCGACCGGTACCGGCAAAACCTGGCTGTCATGCGCCCTTGGTCATCGTGCCTGCCGTGACAACCGCTCCGTCCTTTATCACCGCGTGCCGCGGCTGCTGGAGGCCCTCGGCATCGCCCGTGGCGACGGGCGCTATGCACGTATGCTCAAAAGCCTGGCGCGGGTGCAGGTGCTGATCCTCGACGACTGGGGCATTACGCCGCTGACTGCCGAACAGCGGCGCGACCTGCTGGAGGTGGTCGATGACCGGCACGGTCGCGCCTCCACCATCATTACCAGCCAGTTGCCCGTGGAACTCTGGCATCAGCACATCGACAACCCGACTATCGCCGACGCGGTGCTCGACCGCCTCGTGCACGGTGCCCATCGCATCGAGCTCAAGGGGGAGTCACTGCGCAAGCTGCAGGCGGGCAAGCAGCCCCGGCTTGACGAGTAGCGTCTCCGACGAGCTCAATGTTCGCGTCCACGAACCGTGTCGCCCTCCCTGGCTGGCATCATCGGAATGCCCGGCTGGTTTGCCTCGGAACAGGTGGCTGGCTTGCGTCGGAATCGCCGGCTGTTTTCGTCGGAATACGCACCCTTTTTGCGACCTCTGTCGGTTGGCCCTTGTGTCCAGCCACGACATAGACTTCATCGATTTCCACGGCGCCTTCCAGCTTCGCGGCCGGTGTTCGGGCCACCAGCCCTTGGCGGAGCTGCTCGGTCATGGCCTGCACATCCGAGGTACCCAGATCCAGTTCCTGGGCAATCTGCCGGTTGGAAAGGTTCAACCCCATTAGGTAGAGGCACAGGACCCATACGCGCAGCGGCTGGTGGTGTCCCGCCAGCACCGTGCCGCTGAGGTCGTCGAAACGTCCGTGGCAAGCCTTGCAAAGATAGCGCTGTCGATGTGGCTGCCCTTCGTCGTGGCCGTTGCGGATCACCATGGCACTGTCGCACTCGGGACAGCGCACGCCGTCCGGCCAGCGATGTTGACGCACAGTAACCATTGTGACGACCCCACCTACGAAAGTCGCGTGCACGCGGAGATGATAGGTGCTGTTCCTGTTTGAAGGAGGGCACGGCGATGGACGGGATGGCAAGGGATGGTGGTCTGGCGAGCCGGGTGAGCGCAGGGGGCGGGCGCCGGCAGTGGTCGGCAGCGCAAAAGGCGGCGATTGTAGCGGAGAGCTATGCGGCCGGTGTGCGAGTGTCGGAGGTTGCGGCCCGGCATGGTGTGAACGAAAGCCTTGTGTTTACCTGGCGGCGGCAGGCGAGGACCTCGCAAGCGATGGTGGCGAGTGAAAGAGCAAACGAGGAATTGCAGTCCTCACCAGCGTCGTTTGTACCGGTGATGCTTTGTGATGACGCAGCTGCGGATCAGCGGCTTCAGCGGGCGGCCGGCAGCATTGAGATTGCGGTGGCGGATGTGAGCATCCGGGTCACGGTGGGCGCGGATGCGGCGACGCTGGCGATGGTGTTGGCGGCGGTGCGAGGGGTGGGGTGATTGCGCCACGAGCTGGGCTGCGGGTGTGGATGGCGACGCGGCCGGTGGATTTCCGAAAGGGGGTGCACGGCTTGGTCGCGTTGGTGGCAGATGTAATGTGCGCTGATCCGTACGGCGGAGATGTTTTCGTGTTCCGCTCGAAGCGAAACGATCGTGTCAAACTGCTGGCATGGGACGGTAGCGGAATTGTGTTAGCGACAAAGTGGTTGGAAAATGGACGATTCGTCTGGCCACCGGTCCAGGACGGCGCAATGAGCTTGTCTGCGAGCCAGCTGGCTCTGCTGTTGGACGGGCTGTCGTGGTCGCACGCGGTGGCGGCCCCTGTCAGACGGCCTGTCTGGCCGTCTGGGACGAGAAATCCCTCTGGTACGACCGCGGCCACGCTGGTATAGGTTGGCTATGCCGCTGCGCCGCGAAGATCTCCCCACCGATCCCGACCAGCTTATCGCGCTGGCCCTGGAACTCGCGGCGGAGAACGAGCGGCTGCGCGCAGCGCTGAAGACGATCAACACCCTGCATTTTGGCACGAAATCCGAGCGGCTGGTGGTCGTCGTGGACGGGCAGATGACGCTGGGTCTCGGCGACCTGGCCACCGACGCGAGTCCACCGCCACCGCCGGCCAACGACGCTGGCACGGCAAAGCCGAAGGCGTCGGCCAGACCTTCGCACAAACCGGCACGCCGCAACATCGGTGCCCTGCCCACGCACCTGCCACGGTGTGAGCGGGTGATCGAGCCGGACAATACCAGATGCCCGTGCTGCAGCGGCCGGATGCACCGCATCGGTGAATGTGCGACCGAGGAACTCGACATCGTGCCGGCGATCCTGCGGGTGCTGCGCACGGTGCGGCCGAAATATGGCTGCCGTGCCTGCGAGAGCGCCGTGGTGCAGGCGCCGGCTCCCTCGCGGCTGATCACCGCCGGCATGGCCTCCACGGCCCTGATCTCCTGGGTCGTGGTCTCCCGCTTCGCCTGGGCCATGCCGCTCAACCGACAGACCCGGATGCTCGCCAGCTACGGGATCGCGCTCGACTGCTCGACCCTGGTGCACTGGGTCGATCGCGCCGCCTGGTGGCTTGAGGGCTTGTATGACCTGCAGCTGAAGACGATCCACAGCTTCCAGCATGTCTTTTGTGACGAAACCCCATTGCCGGTGCTCGAGAAAGGACGTCGCCGGACGCGCAAGTGCCAGCTGTGGGCGCACGCGGTGGACGACGGGCCCTGGCAGGGACCGGCGCCGCCGGCGGTGGCCTACGTGTTCAGCACCGGACGCAACACCGAGGCGATCGCCACCCAACTCGGGGATGACTTCACCGGCATCCTGCAGGTCGACGGCTATGGCGCCTACAAGGCGTTGGTGAAGCGCACCCGGCGCGGCAAGATCCGGCTTGCCTTCTGCCTCGCGCACGCGCGTCGGAAGTTCGTGGCCGTGCACAAGACCACGCAGTCGACAGCCGCTGCCGAGATCCTCGTCGAGATCGCCGCGATCTATGCCATCGAGAAGCGCATTCGGGGCGGCACGGCCGACCAGCGACTGGCGGTGCGTCAGGTCGAGAGCAAGCCACTGATGGCAGCGCTGAAGCGCCGGCTGACCGAATTGCTCGCCGAGATCTCGGTGAAATCGACACTGGCAGCGGCGATCCGCTACACGCTGAGGCACTGGGACGGCCTGACGCTGTTTCTCGAAGACGGCCGCGTGGAAGTCGACTCCAACACGGTGGAGCGCTCGATGCGGATCATCGCTCAGGGCAGGCACAGTTCGCTCTTTGCCGGCTCGGAACGTGGCGGGCGCACTTGGGCGATCCTGGCGTCGCTGCTGAATACGTGCCGGCTGAACGACGTCGATCCGCTGACCTGGTTGACCGACGTGCTGGAGCGCATCGTCTCCGGCCGCACCAAGAGCCATCAACTGCACGAGTTGCTGGCCTGGAACTGGAAGGCCGCCCGCATGCCTCAGTCGTTGCAGGAAGCAGCATGACGCGCCGATTGACCAAGCCAGTGCCGCCATCGGCCGCAGCCAGCGTGGCTCGTCCGCCCATGCCGTTCGATGAACTCGACCGCTGGCTGCGCACACCCCGTCCGCGAACCCCCATCGCCGACGGCCTGACCATGCTCGACGGCTTTCTCACCGCCATCGTCGTCGGCCCGGTTACCTATGAACCGCTCGGCTGGATCTGCCCGCTGCTCGGCGTCAGCAAGGACGCGTATTGCCACGGCAACACGCCGGAGTTCGCCGCCATCGCCGCTGTCGCCAAATATCACAATGCGCTGGCCGCCACGCTGAGCGAGACGCCGGACCAGTTCACGCCGCGGTTCGACCGCAGCGAATCGGGTGCGGTTGATGTCGGGCCCTGGTGCCGCGGCTTCCACGCCGCCATCCAGCTCAATCCGAAATACTGGCGCCCCCTGCTGCCCGCACGCCGGCAGGCCCATCTCTGGCTGATCCCTATCCTCGCCCACTGCACCGACCCCGACGGCCGCCGGGTCCCGGGGGCCCCACCTCCGGGACCACTGACCGAACTGGCCCGCTTCGACGCCCATCGCAACATCCCATCCGCCATCGTCGCCATGCGCGAATTCTGGGCGCCCACCCGCTACGGCCGCTGACCACCGGGCGTGCGGAGCACGCAGCCGCCGTACCCTTACCTCAGCGGCCGCGCGCCTGTGCCAGCACTCCGCCTCCTGCTGCGTCTCCAATCATCGTCCGCGCCCCCGCCAGTCTCGCCGCGCGCGCGTGACAGCGCCAGGTGATCAGGCCGCAATGGTTACGACGCACAAGCTCGAAGCACTTGGCCTCGTCCAGCAGGCCCGAGAGGTTGACTACATCGGATACGGCCATGATTGCGTAGGCTCCTCGGACCGACCGGATTGCATCTTCATCCCATCAGATCAGAGACTTGGCCTTGGTGCTACCCCTCGACATTCACCACCCCGAAACCCGATAAGAGCCTCGACGGTTTGCTGCGCCGTTGCACGCCGGTGTGTACCGCACCCGAATTCCTGGACAATAGTACCGTCGAGGCCGGGTAATGCCGGCGGAGGGAAGGAGCCCTGTCCCGCCCCAGGCGAGGGAAGGGCCAACAGCCCGGTGATTGACGATGAGTCTACCAACGCCGTCTGAAACGGTTGAGAAGCTGCAGACCTCGCTGCAGGCGAAAGCTATTGATCCGGCCTGGGCTGTCTTGGAATGAGGTAGGGCTGCGCCCAGGTCTGGCAGATGAAGCACCTGGACATGCGGAGCCTGGCGCCTGCGGCTCAAGAGGAGCGTCGTCGGCAGGTGATCGGGCTACGGGAACGTGGCTTGACCTACGCTGAAATTGCCGCGCAGGTTGGGCTGACCAAGAACGGCGTGTTCGACATCTGCAAGCGCTTCCGAGCGCGTGGGATAGCGGGGTTGCAGACCGGCCCGCGCGGCCCTGCGCCGGGGACCGGACGGTTTCTCGCGGCGACACAGGAAGCGGAGATCCGCAAGCTGATCCGCCGCGGCACGCCGGACGCCTATGGCCTGCCGTTTGCGCTGTGGAGCCGGGCGGCCGTGGCGGCCCTGATCGAGCAGTGCTGCGGCGTGCGTCTGGCGGTACGCACGATGAGCACCTACCTGGCGCGCTGGAACTTCACCGCACAGAAGCCGCTGCGGCGCGCCTATGAGCAGCGGCCCGGGCAGGTCCGGCACTGGCTGGAGAAGGAATACCCAGCCATCCAGACGAAGGCGCGGCGACAGAAAGGCGCGATCTTCTGGGGCGACGAGACCGGCCTGCGCTCCGACGACGTGCGCGGCCGCGGCTATGCCCCGCGCGGCAAGACGCCCGTGGTGCGCCCCTGCCACAAGCAGGCCAATGTCGGCCTGATCTCGGCGGTGACCAACAAGGGCGAACTGCGTTGGATGGTGCTCGACCGGGGTATCACCGCTACACTGCTGATCACCTTCCTCGAGCGCCTGATCCGCGATGCCAGGAGCAAGGTGTTCCTCATCCTCGACCGTCTGCCAGTCCACCGTGGCCGAGCTGTGCAGGACTGGCTGGCCGGGCGGCGTTCCCAGATCGAGGTGTTCCACCTGCCCGCCTATAGCCCAGAACTCAATCCGGACGAGGGACTGAACGCCGACCTCAAGCAGAGCATCCCGCGCAAGGCACCGGCCCGCAGCCGGGAGGCGCTGAAACGCAACCTCATCGGCCACATGCGCAGGCTCTCCAGGCCGCCAGCCCGCATCCGAAGCTACTTCCGCCACCCCACATTCCGCTACGCCGCCTGATCCAAGACCGCCCAGGCCGGATCAATATGTACAGTGATTATGGGCTTTCGCCATTGGCATGTCGTCGGATGACCGCCTCCGCGTCGGGCCCATCAAGCAGTTGGCGCTCCACGAGCATGGTGGCGAGCGCCCGCACAGCTTCTGTCCGCGGCCGGATGAGCAGATCCCGGGCTGCCGCATAAGCATCGTCAAGTCGGGCGCGGACGCGCTCGGCGAGCCTGGCATTCCTCGCAAGGACCACCGGAATGGTGCTGGCATCTGGCATACCGTACCACACCAAGCCGGCCTCCGTGAGACCGAGCGCCGTGTCCGCGATCACCGCCAGCCACGTGGCCCGGGCGAGGTCGCTTTCGTGTTCACCGCCCGCACCGGACGACGCGAAGCCCAGCAACTCTTCTTCAGCCGCACGACCAGCGAGCAAGATCATCAACTGGCGTTTCAGGTCGGCCTCGCACAGATGCGTGGACTGCGCCATTTCTGCATCGGTGAAGCCGCCTTTTCCATTGCCCGCCCGCAAGGACACCCCCTTGAGCGTCCCGGGCCGGAGAACGCTGATTGCTACGGCATGGCCAGCTTCATGTACGGCGGCGATCCAGAGGTCTTTGGGGGCCCTGCTCTCCATACCACTGATCTCGGCAAGCAGATCGTCCAGCATCATGGCCCTGGCAGCCGTCCTGGCGCGGCGGCGCGCACCACGCACCCATTTCTCGCAGTCGGCGCCCGTACCCCCGGTTGCGGCCAGCGCGGCTGCGGAGAGATCCACGCCCGCGAGGTCGGCTCCGAGGTGCTCACGCAGGATCGCCGCCAGGGCCGTCCGATCGGGTAGGGACAAACGAATGTGGCGGTCGAGCCGTCCACTGCGGATCAGTGCCGGATCGAGCTTGTCCGGGTAATTGCAGGCGGCAATGAGGACCACACCTTCCCGCCCCTCTACGCCGTCAATCTCCGCCAACAACCCGTTCACCACCTGGATCTCCCATTCAGCGTAGTGGTATGAAACGGTCGAGCGATTTGGAAAACTGTCGAGCTCATCAAGGAAGAGGATGCATGGTGCGGACTCCCGCGCCCGCGAGAACGTCCGTCGCATCGCCTTGAGAAGATCGCCCTGATGGGCGTTGCCCGTGCCGTGCCACTCGGAATACGATCCGGATACCAGCGGGACGTCGCAGCTCCGGGCCAGGGCGCGTGCGAATAAGGTCTTGCCGACGCCGGGTGGACCGGACAACAGGCAACCGCGATCCACTTCGGTCGAAGTCATCTTGCCTTCGGCAACCAGCCGCAAGTCACTGGCCAGGCCCACCCCCCAGCGGACCGCCTCGTCCATGCCGTGAAGACGGGTGAGATCCGGCGTGTTCCGCGGAGAGGTCGGAACGATCGCGGCACGGACTGCGGCGGCCTGATCGCGGTCCATCAGGTCGACCAGCTTACGAACATAGGCATCAGCCGCTTGGCCGGGACGTCGCGCCAGACGTAGCAGCCGCGGCGTGAGCAGGACGGTCTGCTCCTCGGAGAGACGTTCCGTGGGCGTCTCGTCGCACAGCTCGGTTACGATCGCCGAAACGTCGTCCGGACAAAGCCTTGGCACCGTCAGCCGGATGTCGGCGGCCTGGACCAGATCATTCGGCAGCCAGGCGGGATCGGCGGTGAATGCGGCGCAGTGCCGCCCCTTCGCGATGCTGGTGGCGAACTTCTCGGCGGCCTGGCGCCGTTCATACTCACGAGGCGCTTCGCTTGCCACCCAAATGGCACGAGTCCCGTAGATCTCGTGCAAGCCATCAGCAGGGCGGTTATCTGTGCAGGCCAGATCCTCCCATTCATCCTGCGCGATCATCGTCCAGACCGAGCCGGGGAGCAGGACAAGGCAAACGACACCGTCACGCCCGGCGGCGCCGGCGCTGATGCCGGCGGCCTCCAGTGCGCGAGTCAGCATCACCCGCACGGCGATGCGCGCCGGATCGGACGGTTGCTTTCGGATGTGTCCGTGGTCCGCGTCTGGATCCGGAGCGTCGACATTGTCTACAGGCGCCGTGCCGGCCGAACCGGACAAGGCAGTCGGAGCCAGGTTGGGCACATCGTCTGCATCCGCGGTCAGTGCGCCCGGATGAGCACGCCACCGCAATGAGAACGGCCATGGGAGCCGCATTACCAATTGGCTACGGATCCGACGGCACCAGCGACGCTGGTGGGTGATTCGCCGGAGATCGCAGGACAGTTCACCAACGACCTGCTGGTCGGTCGCTCGTCCGTCCTGATCGGAATGACCGTGCATGGTCAGACACCCCTCGCCTGAGGATGCACCGCGCCGGCGAGGCCCGGTGTGAACCCGAACGCCCAGGATATGGCATCCTCCGTGAACGGACCCTGCGGCCAGCCCGGCAGGCGGCGCAGGCGGGCGCGGATCGCCGATTCACCCAGTCGCTCGATGCGCCCCCCTTTCAGCCCTGGGTCGTCCAGCACCTGCCGGATCACCTCACGGACGCCGCCTGCGACGCGTCGGCCGTCAGGCAGAACGAGGGTAAGATGCACTCGGCGGTCCACCGGGGTCTGCAGCGCCGCCAGCACCATCGTAGGGTCGAGCTCAGCGACGTCGGTGTTCCGACGTCGCAGGCGGTGCCAGCGCGTCAGCACCGTGGCGCGCGGTATGCCAGTCAGGCGCGCGAAGGTCGCCGCATCCACCGGAGGCGCGGACGAGGAACGCGGATCCGGCAAAGCGAGTCGTGCCGCCCGGCATCGCTGCTGCGTCGCGTGGCAGCGCCGATCGGTTCCGGCATCGTGGCTTTCGCCATGACCGGCCTGACGAGCCCGGTGCAGCCGCGAACGCGCGGTCGCAATCGGCAGTCCTTCCACCCTGGCGAGGTCGCGCAGGCTGTCGTAGCGCCGCCCATGCCACAGAAAGGGCGGTCGACGTGTCCGCGCATCGCGATGATCGACCAGTTCGAACGCCTCGTCTGTCGGCCAACCGAGTTCCAGGCGGGCGCAAACCGTGGCTTCCGCAAGCGGCCGAAAACCGCTGCGCAGGCGCTCGGCGTTGATGTCGGCGAGCGCGGCGGAAATCGCTGGGAAGCGGAGTTCGCCGCGCACCGGATGGGAGAACGAGATTTCCTTGGCATTGCCGGGGCCGCCAACCGAGGCGCCGCCAGGCATCAGGTTGAAGCCGGTCGGGGCGGCAGTGCCGAGACGGGCGATCCAGGCCTTCTCGGCCCGACGAGCCTGCGTCAGGTCGGCGCAGACCTCGAGCACCTTGGTGATGAAGCGCTCACGCGGCTTCTGGCCTGCCCGGAGCACCTCGCGGATCGCCTCGGTGATCGTGCCGTGCCGCCCGCGGCGGCCGCCGTCGCGCATGGCGTCGGCGCAATGGGCGGTGAAGCGGACCGGCAGCGGACGCTGTGTGAGGCCGACGTAGCGCTTGCCGTCGGCGGTGCGACGGATCTCGTAGATGAGGATCGGCCGTGCCGATGGCAGAGTGGAAATCGTTGACCGAAGAGGAACTTGGTAAGAAGTGGGGGTTTTCACGCGATCATCCAGCAGAGTGATTGGCGCCTGAGTTGTGCTCGATCGATGCATGTATGAAAAGTCGACTTTTAGGATTCACACTTGATTGTGAAATGCACCTCGTGGATATCGGTCGTGCAGCCCCTGGTGCGCCACCTGATAAGGAGTCGATGACGAAGTCCCTGGAACCCGCCCACACACCCGCCGAGGCTGACGCCGGATCGCGGCGTCAGCCGTCCCGGATCGGCGCGGTGTGGGTCGGCGCGCATTTCGATCCAGCGGTCAAACGCGCCCTTCGGATGCTGGCCGCCGCGCAGGACACCACCGTCCAGGCCCTGCTCGCCCGCGCCATCAACGATTTGCTGGAACACCATGGTCACGGGCGACCGGCGGACGAGGCCGTGCGACCCCGAGGGGGCGCCGCCCGGGCGATCAAGAAAGGCGCCCCCTGACCAGGAACCTTATGGGTGAATTTAGGACCTGAACCCGAATAGCTGCTTCAGTTATAGGGCGACCTTGGTCTGATGGTGTAGTTCCATTCGCCGTGGAAGTTGGCGGTTTGGATATCGAGGCTGGCCATCTCGGTGTCGGAAACCTTGACGTCCTTCTCGTAGCTGTTGGTGTCGAGCCGACAGGCGACGGTCAGGCCGGTTCTGGTGATGGTGCTGGCGATCAGCTGCACGACCACCTGATAGCTGACCAACGGCGCGCGCCAGTTCTGGGTGATGAAGGCGAACAGGCGGTGCTCGATTCGGTTCCACTTGCTGGTGCCCGGCGGCAGGTGGCAGACGGTAATGGCGATGCCGATTTCGTCGGCCAGGGCTTGCAACTCGTGCTTCCACAGCCGCACCCGTGTGCCGTTGCTGCCGCCGCAGTCGGCGGTGATCAGCAGCTTCGTCGCGGCGGGATAGCGGGTGGTGCCGAGGTCGTGCCACCAGCGGCGGATGGCCTCGACAGCGAAGACGGCGGTGTCGTGATCGATGCCGACGCTGACCCACCCGGCATTGGCGGCGATGTCGTAGACGCCGTAGGGCACGGCTTTGCCGAGTTCGGGAATGGCGAAATCGTGGACACGAACCGCTTCGGGTTGTCCCTTTGGCCGCAGTTCACATCCGCCGTTCCTGAAATCTCCGACAAGCTCCTTCTTCTTCGTGTCAACCGAGATCGCCGGTTGTCCGGCCGCCTGGAAGACGGCCACGGCGGCGTTGATGTGTTCGAACTGAGCGTTGCGGTCGGGATGCTGCGTGCCCTCGCGGGTCTTGCGGTTGGCCTGCAGGCTGAAGCCCAGCGTGCCTACAACCGCCCGACCAGCTTCTGTCCGGCCACGAACCCACGTGTGGCGAACGCGGCCGAGAGATGGCGCTGGCTCTATGCTGGCCCAGCGCAGTGCCGCTTACGGGTCACCACGGATGGACGATTGTACCAACTCCTCAGTGCCGCCAAAAGCCCAGGTTGCGTCTCGGTCGCTGGCTTGCTGCCTCCCCCGGCGGACGCGCTGGCTGCCAGGTTGCGTACCCGAGCGCAGGTCCGCCAGCCCCCGATTGATCGTGCTACGTGCAACCCCGGTCGCTTCGGCGACCGCGGTGATCCCGCCGCGTCCGGCAGCCCGCGCCTCGCTCGCCGCGCATGACGGTCTCGCAGGCGCGGCAGCTCAGCTTCGGGCGAACATGCTTGATCACCTTGAAGTTGGCCGGGACGTATTCGAGCACTTCGCGTTCGTCATCGCCGATGCGGCTGAAGGTGGTGCCGCCGCAGCCGGGGCAGGTACAGGGCGGCTCATGGACGACGGTTTGGCGCGGCAGACCCGGCGGCAGCGGCGTGCGCACCGGCTGGCGGCGCGGCCGCTCGTCCGCGTGGGCGAGACCATCCCCGATTACGGGAATGCGTGGTAGGCGGTCATCAGCTTACGCTTACGGTTGGACCGCCTGTCTCGAGCGGCCAAAGCTGTGACGCGCGACCGTGCTGGCCGAGGGCGCCGCCGAAGAAATCATCCTGGGGGCGCCCGGTGCAGGCGGCGGCCCAGCCAGCGACCTGGCGCGCGCCACCGCCCTGGTTACGGCGGCGATGGGATCTTGAGGCTCAGCCGGAGAGGTGAGCGCTGCACAGGCGGGGGAGCGCCGTATCAGCTTGCGACCGTTGCCGCGCGCGGTCGAGGACGGGATCGACGCCATGCTGGCGGCTCGCGGCGACCTATGCGGCGGCGCTGGAGATCGCCCGCGCCCACCGCAACGGAATCGAGGTGATCCCTGCGCGCCGCTCGAGGCGGGTAAGCTCGACGGCCCCGCGGCCAAGGCGCGGCTACGTGGCGTCCAAGGGCAAGGTCCCGGCGTAATCCCGGCGCCTCACTGCGGTTACCCCCGTTTCCATGACGGCGCACGTGAATGAGCCGGGCTGGTGTCGCTGCATGGCGAGCGGTCCGAAACTGCCGCGAGGCTGGTAACGCTTTCTCTCTCGCTTGCATACTTTCACTTGCATGCACCCCAAGCACGCATCTCAGCATCGTCCCCTCGTTACTCTGGTGCTGCGTAACACATTTTCGGATTTGTGAAACACAAATTCCGGTCCTTTCGCGAAAGTGGGGGAAACACTTTTTTGGAACGAATTAGCAATTTTTCTGGTGCGCAGCTGCCGCAGAAACTTTGTTGGATGCTTGCGGCTTCCCTCTTTCAAACTGGCCAGGGCCATGTCCCCGATCATTCGCGTGCGCAATGGTGACATGGTTGTCTCCCTTGATTGATATTCCGATGGACGTTATCGGGTTCGCCACCCCAAGAGCTACGCCCGATCGGCTCAGCCCTGCCTTGATCCGGCTCGCCTCGGCGCAGCCGTTCCGTCCAACGCACCCGTATTATACGGTGTCGGGACGGTGCGGTACCGGCATTTCACCCCAAAAACACCGCATGCTGGCGGTATCCGCTTTTCCAAAACTTGTGTTTCACCGCACCGAAATAGTGTTATCCAATTTCTGAAAAATATTACCCGACTCCCAAAAAGCGTTACACAGCCGTTATTGGAAGCAAAAATGCAAGTGCGCGCCTGAAGACTTTCAAAACATTCTTCTATCAGGTAGCCTGATACCTTCTGCAGCGGTATGTACATAACACACTTGCGCCACGGCATTGAGCGCGATCTTCAGCGTGCATGCATTTTGTTGACAGAGATATCTAAAACTTACCATGCCGGGCCACGGATGAGGCACGGTCTATACTGTGGTGCTCTTATCGGAGTTCAGCTTTCCAGCTGTGGGCCGCAAGAAACTGACCGCCGCCTTCGACGGCGGGCGCATCACCTCCGATGGCGGCATGCTGCTGCTCGGCGAGGTGGAACGGCAGCTCGGCATCGCCGAAACACTGGCCAGCCTGATCGCTGATCCCCGCACCCCGCTGTTCGTGACGCACGCTGTCAGTGACATCCTGCGCGCCCGCATCCTCGCCATTGCCTGCGGCTACGAGGATGCCGACGACCTCGACCAGCTGCGCGGCGACCCGGCCTTCAAGCTCGCCTGTGGCCGCCTGCAGGACAGCGGCGGCGACTTGTGCTCGCAGCCGACCATGTTGCGCTGGGCTTGACCGCGAAAGCGGCCAAGGCGCCGACCATGCGCGAGGTGATCCGCATGACCTACGCCCTGGTCGACCGCTACTGCGCCAGCTATGCGCGCCCCCCGGTCACTGTCACGCTGGACATCGATGACACCTGTGATGTCGCACATGGCAACCAGCAGCTGGCTCTGTTTCACACCAATTACGATGAGCGGCGCTTTCTGCCGATCCACGTCTACGACGCCGCCACCACGCGTCCGGTGGCGGTCGTATTCCGCCCGGGCAAGACGCCAAGCAGGGTGGAGATCCGCGCCCATGTGCGGCGTATGATGCGCCGCATCCGCACGCACTGGCCCAACACGCGCATCATCCTGCGCGGTGACAGCCACTACGGCCGCCATGAGGTGATGGCGTGGTGCGAAGAGAACGGCCTGCGCTACATCTTCGGCCTGTCCGGCAACGCCGAACTCGACCAGATGGTGGAGTCGCTCGCCGACGATGTGCGGGTACGGCGCGCCGAGGCGCAGGCGGCACTGCTGGCGTTGCGCGGCGGCGCACCGCCGGTTGACGCGACGCAGTTCAGAGCAACAACGCGGCCGAAAGAACCATGCGCCCCCCGGTCCTCGGTAGGCGCAACCACCTCTTCTGCCTCTTCTGCGGCTCCGACCCGGGCGGCCGTCGCGCCGCCTGCATCTACACCATCATCGAGACCTGCAAGCTGAACAGCATCGACCCGCAAGCCTACCTCACCGATATCCTCGGCCGCATCGCCGATCATCCCATTCAGCGCACCAGCGAAATGCTCCCCTGGCACTGGAAAAAGTAGCCCAGCACCCGCTCGGCGCCGACGGCAAATACCGCGGTCATCGGCCGACGCTTACTGCGGAAATAGCGGCCCAACGGTAGCAACGAGCGGCCACACTTCGCCGCGTGGTAAGGGGCGCACGCATTCTCAACGAAGGCGTCGAACCCGGTGCCAACCAACTCGATCTGGAGACGGTCGTAGAAGACGTGCCCTGGTGAGCGCGGCAGTTCCGCCCAGGTCACTCGACGAAACCGCTGCCAGCACCAAAATGGCGCGCCTGCATGGTCGGCCCCCGCAAGGCGAGCGGTTGCGGGCTGGGATGCTGCACGGCCACTGTAAGACCGTCACTTTCGTCGGAGCCTTGCGACTTTCAGGCATACCCGCGCCGATGCGCGCTGCTCGGCCAACGGTGGCTTGTGCTACATGATACCGCAACGCCCTTGGATCCCGTTTTTCAGCGACGCAGGCCCTCGGTCGGAATCGGGTCGACCTGCCAGTAGGATGGGCGGGGATTATGCGTCCACAGCCAGGCGAGCACGAAACCGGCAACGATCAGCAGCACGGCTGCGCGGAACGGCCGCGACGTTGTGACCAGCCTGACGAACAACGCCAGCGTCAGGATGGCGAGCAGCACGGTCAGGACGAAGCGCAGCATGGAGCGGTCCGGACACAGGGCAGAAAAGGGCGACCGGCAGCATGCCGCCTTCCCACGCCCCCGGGCAAGATATCCCTCACACGCAATCAGGCAGGGCGGCCGCAACCCACTGACCTGCAGCAACTCGCGCACCGGCCCGATCGGCACCGGGAATCCCGCCAGCGCGGACGCGCCCGGGCGGTGAAATCACTCGATCTGCACGGCGCGACCCCCTCGCCCGCCCCCCTCGCCCGCCCCATAGCCCGCGCGCGACCGCTCTGGCATAGCTGAGTGACGAAACTCGATACCGGACCGACAGAACAGAGATGCGGAGGAAACCATCATGCAGGCCGTGTTGCTGACCCGGGGCGAGAACGGGGTCCCCCACGCCGCCCTCACCGACCTGCCCGAGTCCGAACTGATGGAAGGAGAGGTCACGCTCCGCGTTACCCATTCCGGCGTCAATTATAAGGATGGACTCGCGGTGACCGGGCTGGCCCCGGTGGTGCGGCGCTGGCCGATGGTGCCGGGCATCGACCTGGCGGGCGTGGTCGAGGTCTCGACCGATGCGCGCTTCGCGCCGGGCGATGCGGTGATCCTGAACGGCTGGGGCGTGGGCGAGACGCATCTCGGCGGCTGGGCCGAACGCGCCCGGGTGAAGGCCGACTGGCTGCTGCCCCAGCCCGCCGGGTTCACCCCCGCCCAGGCCATGGCGATCGGCACCGCAGGCTACACCGCCATGCTGACGGTGCTGGCGCTGGAGGACCATGGGCTGGAGCCCGCGCGCGGCAAGGTGGTAGTGACCGGGGCAGCGGGCGGCGTCGGCTCCGTCGCGATCGCGCTGCTGGCGCGGCGCGGCTGGCACGTGGTGGCCAGCACCGGCCGTCCCGGCGAGGCGGCCTACCTCAAGGAACTGGGCGCGGCCGAGGTGATCGACCGGGCGGAGCTGAGCGCCCCCGGCAAGCCGCTGCAGAAGGAGCGCTGGGCGGCGGCGATCGACGCGGTGGGCAGCCACACGCTCGCGAATCTGCTGGCGGGGTGTCGCTACGGTGGGGCGGTCGCGGCCTGCGGACTGGCGGGCGGGCTGGACCTGCCGACCTCGGTGGCGCCCTTCATCTTGCGCGGCGTGGCGCTGCTGGGAATCGACAGCGTCATGGCGCCGATCCCGCGCCGCCAGCGCGCCTGGCAGCGCCTGGCCGAGGACCTGGATCCGGCGACGCTGGCCCGCGCCACCACCGAGATCGGGCTGGACGGGGCGATCGAGGCCACCCGGCAGGTGGTGGAGGGTAAGCTGCGCGGGCGCACCGTCGTGCGGGTGGGCTGAGTCCCGGCGCGCGGCACGGCGGCGAGGCAGCGCCGGGACGGCTACTCGGGGCCGGGGCAGCGGCGGCGAGTCGCCGTCCCGGCGGGGCGGGTTGGCAACGAAAGCGTCCCGGCGGTGCCGGGACGGCTTGCCACACGCGGCCGCCGCCGCCACTCTCCGCGCCGCAGTGGAAGGAGCAGCGCCGTGGAAATGGCTTCCCTGATTCTGACTCTGGTCGGCCCCGATCGGCCCGGCGTGGTGCGCCAGTTGTCGGAAGAGGTCGCCGCCCGCGGCGGCAACTGGCTGGAGAGCCGGATGGCGCGGCTGGCCGGGCAGTTCGCCGGTATCGCCCTGGTCGCGGTGCCGCGCGCGGAGCTGGCCGGGTTCTCCGAGGCGGTAGCAGCCTACCAGTCGGGTGGGCTGCGTGTGCTGGTGCAGGAAGGCAGCGCCCAGACGGTCTCCATCGCCCATACCGCCTTCCAGGTGGAACTGATCGGCCAGGACCGCCCGGGCATCGTGCGCGACATCACCCAGGCGCTGGCGAACCGGGGCGTGAACATCGAGGAACTCACCACCGACGTGCTGAGCGGGTCGTTCTCCGGCGAGCACCTGTTCCGCGCCGAGATCCGCCTGCGCGCCCCGGCCGCCGAGGCGGTGGATTTGGTGCGCGAGGATCTGGAACGACTTGGAAACGAGCTGATGGTGGATATCCGGACAAGCGAGCCGGATGACGGGACGGAGTGAGGGGCTTGCTCGTTTTCGTCACTACACCAGGATGGTATTTCACCCTCAGGTTATGATAGGAGAGGTCAATTACCTGAGGGGTGCTGATGTCGGAGCGTTCGCCGGTTACAGCGTTGCGCGTTGCGAATGAGGCATTTCTTGTCTCCAGCATGATCGAACGCTGCCCGAAGACGATGATGCTTCGGGAATTGGTTGTGAACGCAATCGAAGCGGCGATGCGTGGCGAGGGCGAACGGTTGGTCGAGATCACCGCACGCATCATCGATGGAACGCCCAAGCTCTGCATCCGGAACACCGGCCCGGGCCTGTCGGCGATGGAGTTGCACAGGATCTGCGACCTCGCCTCTTCATTGCACAAAGAAAACAGCCTCGACGGTAATTTCGGCATGGGTGCGAAGGTCGCATCCCTGCCGTCCAACCGGCATATGCTGCGGTATCGCTCCTGCAAGGCCGGACGCGTCAGCGAGGTGGTCCTGTGTGAGCGGAGCGGCGTGTACGGGCGACTTTGCCTCGGCACGGATGCCGCGGGAAACCCGTTGGAAGTCCTCAACGTTACGGATATATGCCAAGCGGAGGGGGATTATGATCTCTCCCGCGACTGGACCGAGGTCGTGCTCGGGGGCAACCATGCCCGGCAGAACACGGTGGTCGATCCATACGATGGGAGTCCTCGCTACGAAGCGGGATGGCTCGCCGAGACCCTGGCGCTGCGCTTTTTCCGCCTGCCCGCTGGCCTGACGCTGCATCTACGCCCTGAGGTGGCGGGCGGCAGCACGCCAAGGCGGTTCGAGACTTTTTTCGCCCACTGGGAACAGTTCAAACAGACCGAGTCGGTGCGCACGGCAAGCGGCATCACGATCCACTATTGCTACGATCCGACTGCAGGCGAGGCCCACCCTGGACAAGGTGACGTTTCAGCCACGACGGAAGGACTCGGCTGCATCGTCTATAAAGGCGAAATCTATGACGTGCGGGCCAGAGAGCGCTGGGTTCTCGAAGGCCCGTCTTTCGGCTTCAGCTTCGGGGCGAAGCACTGCAAGGTCTTCGTGGAATTACCGGACGATTATGTTGTGCGGCCCGAGGCGTACCGACAGTTCCTGCGCTTCCGCGGCGGCGATCAGCAGCAGGTGTTTCTGGCGCATTTTTCTGCACTGGTCCGCACCCATCTGCCGGAATGGCTGCTGTGCATCATCCGTTCCTATGGCCCTGATCAGGCCAAATTCGCCAACGAGGTACAGGACGAATTGCGGGACCTGCTGGCAGAACTGGGCGTTGAGGCAAGCTTCATTCCGCGACCGTCAACAGCCCCCGGCCGCAGCGTGGAAGGGAGCGGCAAGGCCACCACAACGGAGCCGAAGACGGCAGAGTCCCAACGTCCCGAGCGCCCCCCTTCCCCACCCCGCCGTATCTATGAGCGTCCGCCGGAAATCATCGGATTGGACCAGGACGAGATGATTGCCGAACGTGGGTTGACTGGGCGCGTGGCACAGTACTTCCCGCAGTCGCATCAGATCTTCATTAACTTTCAGTACTCTGCTGTGCTCGCGCTGGCAGAGCAGCTGGAAGCGGAATTCGGCCCCCAAGCCGAAGCCGAGGAGGTGCGTGCCTCCGCAACCGAGGCAGCGCGCTGGGCAGTGACTCGGCGGATCGCCCGTGCGCTCGTCTACAGCTTTGCCAAGAAGGCGGCAGGCTGGAAAGCCGAGGACGTGCAGCGGAGCCAGTCCCCCGAGAGCCTCTGTCTCATCGTGGACGACTGGTCGGCCTTTCTTCCGGCGGCGCGGATCCGCCTGGAAGAGATGCTGCCGGTCCGCGCCGGAACGGAAGACGGGGCGCCGGGCGCCCTGGCGGCATGACACCTGGCCTTGTCATACGGATCGAAACAGTCAGGCCATATCACCAATCACGATCGGCCATGAACCATGCAGGACCTTGATCTTCTCGCGGATCCGACCAATCCAGGCCGTACGGTTCGTCTGTCCCTCGACCTGCAGCGGCAAGGCGACCTGGACGGAGCGGAGCAGGCCATCCGTTGGGCGCTCGACTTCAATCCGTCCAATGCCCTTCTGCTGGGACGGTTGGGCGAGCTGGCCGCTTACAAGGGCAATCTCGACGCCGCCATCGACTGGGTGGAACGAGGCCTCGCCGCGTTGCCGGCGACGACCGGGCTGCGGAACCAGTTGGCCGGCCTGCACCTGAGGCGCGGCGAGGCGGCCGCCGCCGAAGCCACCGTGCAGGAAGGGCTGGAGATCGAGCCGGAGCACCCGGCGCTGCTGCGGCGCATGAGCGACATCGCCGCGCGGCGTGGCGACTTCGCCGCCGCCTTCGACTGGGCCGGCCGCGCCGTCAGTGCCAATCCCGCCGACCCCCACTCCTACAACCATCAGGCCACGCTGCATCTGCAGCGCGGCGCCCTGGCCGAGGCCGAGGCCGCGGTCGCCAGGGCGCTGGAGATCGAGCCCGCCAATCCCGGCTTCCTCCGCCGCATGAGCGACATCGCCGCGCGGCGTGGCGACTTCGCCGCCGCCTTCGACTGGGCCGGCCGCGCCGTCAGTGCCAATCCCGCCGACCCCCACTCCTACAACCATCAGGCCACGCTGCATCTGCAGCGCGGCGCCCTGGCCGAGGCCGAGGCCGCGGTCGCCAGGGCGCTGGAGATCGAGCCCGCCAATCCCGGCTTCCTCCGCCGCATGAGCGACATCGCCGCGCGGCGTGGCGACTTCGCCGCCGCCTTCGACTGGGCCGGCCGCGCCGTCAGTGCCAATCCCGCCGACCCCCACTCCTACAACCATCAGGCCACGCTGCATCTGCAGCGCGGCGCCCTGGCCGAGGCCGAGGCCGCGGTCGCCAGGGCGCTGGAGATCGAGCCCGCCAATCCCGGCTTCCTCCGCCGCATGAGCGACATCGCCGCGCGGCGTGGCGACTTCGCCGCCGCCTTCGACTGGGCCGGCCGCGCCGTCAGTGCCAATCCCGCCGACCCCCACTCCTACAACCATCAGGCCACGCTGCATCTGCAGCGCGGCGCCCTGGCCGAGGCCGAGGCCGCGGTCGCCAGGGCGCTGGAGATCGAGCCCGCCAATCCCGGCTTCCTCCGCCGCATGAGCGACATCGCCGCGCGGCGTGGCGACTTCGCCGCCGCCTTCGACTGGGCCGGCCGCGCCGTCAGTGCCAATCCCGCCGACCCCCACTCCTACAACCATCAGGCCACGCTGCATCTGCAGCGCGGCGCCCTGGCCGAGGCCGAGGCCGCGGTCGCCAGGGCGCTGGAGATCGAGCCCGCCAATCCCGGCTTCCTCCGCCGCATGAGCGACATCGCCGCGCGGCGTGGCGACTTCGCCGCCGCCTTCGACTGGGCCGGCCGCGCCGTCAGTGCCAATCCCGCCGACCCCCACTCCTACAACCATCAGGCCACGCTGCATCTGCAGCGCGGCGCCCTGGCCGAGGCCGAGGCCGCGGTCGCCAGGGCGCTGGAGATCGAGCCCGCCAATCCCGGCTTCCTCCGCCGCATGAGCGACATCGCCGCGCGGCGTGGCGACTTCGCCGCCGCCTTCGACTGGGCCGGCCGCGCCGTCAGTGCCAATCCCGCCGACCCCCACTCCTACAACCATCAGGCCACGCTGCATCTGCAGCGCGGCGCCCTGGCCGAGGCCGAGGCCGCGGTCGCCAGGGCGCTGGAGATCGAGCCCGCCAATCCCGGCTTCCTCCGCCGCATGAGCGACATCGCCGCGCGGCGTGGCGACTTCGCCGCCGCCTTCGACTGGGCCGGCCGCGCCGTCAGTGCCAATCCCGCCGACCCCCACTCCTACAACCATCAGGCCACGCTGCATCTGCAGCGCGGCGCCCTGGCCGAGGCCGAGGCCGCGGTCGCCAGGGCGCTGGAGATCGAGCCCGCCAATCCCGGCTTCCTCCGCCGCATGAGCGACATCGCCGCGCGGCGTGGCGACTTCGCCGCCGCCTTCGACTGGGCCGGCCGCGCCGTCAGTGCCAATCCCGCCGACCCCCACTCCTACAACCATCAGGCCACGCTGCATCTGCAGCGCGGCGCCCTGGCCGAGGCCGAGGCCGCGGTCGCCAGGGCGCTGGAGATCGAGCCCGCCAATCCCGGCTTCCTCCGCCGCATGAGCGACATCGCCGCGCGGCGTGGCGACTTCGCCGCCGCCTTCGACTGGGCCGGCCGCGCCGTCAGTGCCAATCCCGCCGACCCCCACTCCTACAACCATCAGGCCACGCTGCATCTGCAGCGCGGCGCCCTGGCCGAGGCCGAGGCCGCGGTCGCCAGGGCGCTGGAGATCGAGCCCGCCAATCCCGGCTTCCTCCGCCGCATGAGCGACATCGCCGCGCGGCGTGGCGACTTCGCCGCCGCCTTCGACTGGGCCGGCCGCGCCGTCAGTGCCAATCCCGCCGACCCCCACTCCTACAACCATCAGGCCACGCTGCATCTGCAGCGCGGCGCCCTGGCCGAGGCCGAGGCCGCGGTCGCCAGGGCGCTGGAGATCGAGCCCGCCAATCCCGGCTTCCTCCGCCGCATGAGCGACATCGCCGCGCGGCGTGGCGACTTCGCCGCCGCCTTCGACTGGGCCGGCCGCGCCGTCAGTGCCAATCCCGCCGACCCCCACTCCTACAACCATCAGGCCACGCTGCATCTGCAGCGCGGCGCCCTGGCCGAGGCCGAGGCCGCGGTCGCCAGGGCGCTGGAGATCGAGCCCGCCAATCCCGGCTTCCTCCGCCGCATGAGCGACATCGCCGCGCGGCGTGGCGACTTCGCCGCCGCCTTCGACTGGGCCGGCCGCGCCGTCAGTGCCAATCCCGCCGACCCCCACTCCTACAACCATCAGGCCACGCTGCATCTGCAGCGCGGCGCCCTGGCCGAGGCCGAGGCCGCGGTCGCCAGGGCGCTGGAGATCGAGCCCGCCAATCCCGGCTTCCTCCGCCGCATGAGCGACATCGCCGCGCGGCGTGGCGACTTCGCCGCCGCCTTCGACTGGGCCGGCCGCGCCGTCAGTGCCAATCCCGCCGACCCCCACTCCTACAACCATCAGGCCACGCTGCATCTGCAGCGCGGCGCCCTGGCCGAGGCCGAGGCCGCGGTCGCCAGGGCGCTGGAGATCGAGCCCGCCAATCCCGGCTTCCTCCGCCGCATGAGCGACATCGCCGCGCGGCGTGGCGACTTCGCCGCCGCCTTCGACTGGGCCGGCCGCGCCGTCAGTGCCAATCCCGCCGACCCCCACTCCTACAACCATCAGGCCACGCTGCATCTGCAGCGCGGCGCCCTGGCCGAGGCCGAGGCCGCGGTCGCCAGGGCGCTGGAGATCGAGCCCGCCAATCCCGGCTTCCTCCGCCGCATGAGCGACATCGCCGCGCGGCGTGGCGACTTCGCCGCCGCCTTCGACTGGGCCGGCCGCGCCGTCAGTGCCAATCCCGCCGACCCCCACTCCTACAACCATCAGGCCACGCTGCATCTGCAGCGCGGCGCCCTGGCCGAGGCCGAGGCCGCGGTCGCCAGGGCGCTGGAGATCGAGCCCGCCAATCCCGGCTTCCTCCGCCGCATGAGCGACATCGCCGCGCGGCGTGGCGACTTCGCCGCCGCCTTCGACTGGGCCGGCCGCGCCGTCAGTGCCAATCCCGCCGACCCCCACTCCTACAACCATCAGGCTACGTTACACTTACAGCATGGGAATCTGACGGCTGCCGAGGTCACAGTGGGCAAGGCATTAGAGCTCGACCCCACCAATTCCGGCTTCCTCCGCCGCATGAGCGACATCGCCGCCCGACGTGGGGATTTCGAAGCCGCCTTCGACTGGGCCGACCGCGCCATCGTCGCCAATCCCGCCGATCCCCACTCCTACAACCATCAGGCCACGCTGCATCTGCAGCGTGGCGCCCTGGCCGCGGCCGCGGCCGAGGCCGCGGTCGCCAGGGCGCTGGAGATCGAGCCCGCCAATTCTGGCTTCCTCCGCCGCATGAGCGACATCGCCACCCGACGTGGGGATTTCGAAGCCGCGTTCAACTGGGCCAAACGCGCCGTCGCCGCCAATTCTTTTGATGCACACTCTCATATCCAGCTGGCCAAATTACACCTACAAAAAAACGATATAAATTCAGCTCGAGAGGCGACATGCGCGGCACTCGATCTACTACCCACTAATACCGAATTAGTTCGACAGCTTAGCTATATCAATGCACTAAAGCATTAATATTGATTTGTTAAATAAACGATCAAACAGGTATCGCGCCACCACCACCTAACCTCGGCTTTCCGTTGGTCGTTTCGTGATCCCATGGTGTAGATGAGCCAGCGTGGTGGGAATTTCGTGAGGTTTCAGGGTAATCCTTCGCCGAAGGCCGCCTGGGTTCGACGCCGATCGCCGCTTTAAGTAGCTGTTTAAGTCGGCGCTTGAGGTTGTGTTGATGGACGGGGTGGTCGAGATCATCACGGGTCGGGAGCGCCGCCGTCGGTGGAGCACGGCGGAGAAGCTCCGGCTGGTGGCGGAGACGCAGGAGACTGGCGCTTCGATCCGCGCCGTCGCGGCCCGACACGGCGTCTGCGAGAGCCTGTTGTTCACGTGGCGGCGTCAGGTGCGCGAGGGTGTGCTGACGGCGGCGGAGACGCCGATCTTCATGCCGGTGCGCATGATCGACGCGGCGCCGACAGCGGCACCGGCGCCACCTCCCCCTGCGGCGCGCCCATCCGCTCCCGCGCGACCGGCCGCGCCGTCCGGCCTGATCGAGATCGAACTGGGCAACGGACGGCAGGTGCGCGTTGGCAGCGACGTGAACCTGGCCGCCTTGCGCCGCGTGCTGGCGGCGCTGCGCGAATGATCCCGAGTAAGCATTGTGACGACCTCACCTACGAAAGTCGCGTGCGCGCGGAGATGATAGGTGCCGTTCTTGTTTGAAGGAGGGCACGGCGATGGACGGGATGGCACGGGATGGTGGTCTGGCGAGCCGGGTGAGCGCAGGGGGCGGACGCCGGCAGTGGTCGGCAGCGCAAAAGGCGGCGATTGTAGCGGAGAGCTATGCGACCGGTGTGCGAGTGTCGGAGGTTGCGGCCCGGCATGGTGTGAACGAAAGCCTTGTGTTCACCTGGCGGCGGCAGGCGAGGACCTTGCAGACGATGGAGGCGAGCGAAAAAGCAAACGAGGAATTGCGGTCCCCACCAGCGTCGTTTGTACCGGTGCTGCTCTGCGACGACGCAGCTGCGGATCAGCGACAGCAGCGGGTGGCCGGCAGCATTGAGATTGCGGTGGCGGATGTGAGCATCCGGGTCACGGCGGGCGTGGATGCGGCGACGCTGGCGATGGTGTTGGCGGCGGTGCGAGGGGTAGGTTGATTGCGCCACGAGCTGGGCTGCGGGTGTGGATGGCGACGCGGCCGGTGGATTTCCGAAAGGGGGTGCACGGCTTGGTCGCGTTGGTGGCGGATGTACTGTGCGCTGATCCGTACGGCGGCGATATTTTCGTGTTCCGCTCGAAGCGGAACGATCGGATCAAGCTGCTGGCGTGGGATGGCAGCGGAATGGTCGTCTCTTGGTCATGATGCCTCTCCAAAGCAGATTTAGAACGCGCGTGTTCCGGTCATAGATGCCGTGGGAGTTCACGAGGACGGCCTGGACGGCAGACGGCCTCCCGAACCGCGCTGATGCAGCAGCCGCTCGACATCGTCGAGGCGGATGAGCCAAAGGCTTCGGTCGGCGGCTACGGCGCGGCGAGCGGGCAGGCGCCCCTTGTAGAGCCAACTGTAGACCGTGCCTTCCGGCATATTCAGGCGCGCAGCGATCTCTGCGGGCGTAAACTCGTCATCACCGCGTACCAGCATGGCTGTCGGGCGCGTAAGCCGCCCCGAAACAAGGCCCATGCGGATCATGAGGGAGCGGATGCCGTTCTCCCGGTAAGGCTTGCCGTGCGCCGAGCGCCAGCCCTCTGCCACGAGGGTGCGGGCAATGGCGGGCGGGCGCCTGCCCTCATGGTGGAGAGCACGGATGCGCTCGAGCAATTCCGCATGGCGGGACAACTGCGTCGTGCGCCGGACGGAACGCACGAGGGCATGCTGCGTCCGTTGCCCGCCGGCCCAGAGGCAAATGACATCCGCCTGTTCGGAGACTGTCGGAAATTTCGTGTGCGGGATGACATGATGGGAAGGAAGGAGAATCCCTCATGGCCCGACGCAAGGAGCCGCGTATCCCGGACGCGGTGCTCGACCAACTGCTGGCGGGAGCTGACCCGAAGACGGCCTTTGACCCGAAAGGCCTGCTTGACGAGCTGAAGAAGGCGCTGGCGGAGCGGGTGCTGAACGCGGAGATGGATCACCATCTGGCTGGCGACGAGACCGGGAACAGCCGCAATGGCTATGGACGAAAGACGGTGATCACCGACACGGGGAAGCTGACCCTGGAGATCCCGCGGGACCGGCAGTCGACTTTCGATCCCCAGCTGATTGCGAAGTATCAGAGACGATTTCCTGGCTTCGACGACAAGATCATTTCCATGTATGCGCGTGGCATGAGCACGCGGGAGATTGTCGGCCATCTTCGTGAGCTTTATGGCATCGATGTCTCGCCGGATCTGATCAGTGCGGTGACTGATGCCGTTTTGGACGAGATCACCACCTGGCAGGCCCGACCGCTGGAGCCGGTCTACCCGCTGGTTTTCTTCGATGCCCTGCGGGTGAAGATCCGGGACGAAGGCATGGTCCGCAACAAGGCCGTCCATGTGGCACTTGGCGTGCGAGCCGACGGCACCAAGGAAGTCCTTGGTCTATGGCTCGAACAGAACGAGGGAGCGAAATTCTGGCTGCGGGTGATGAACGAGCTGCGCAATCGTGGCGTGGAAGACATCCTGGTTGCCGTAGTTGATGGATTGAAGGGCTTCCCCGAAGCCATCCTCGCGGTCTTTCCCCAGACCACCGTTCAGACCTGTATTGTTCATCTGCTGCGCCAGAGCCTGGATTTCGTCTCTTACAAAGATCGCAAGGCGGTCGCCGGTGCCCTCAAGGAAATCTACCGAGCAGTAGACGCCACCGCGGCAGAAGCGGCATTGACGGCTTTTGAAGAAGGGCCATGGGGCCAGAAATACCCGGCCATTGGCCAGAGTTGGCGCCGCGCCTGGAGTGAGGTGATCCCCTTCTACGCCTTCCCGAGCGAGGTTCGACGCATTCTCTATACGACCAATGCTATCGAATCTCTCAATGCCAAACTTCGGCGGGCGGTGCGGGCGAGAGGACATTTTCCGAATGACGACGCTGCATTGAAGCTGCTCTTTCTGGTCTTGAACCGGGCGGAGAAAGAGTGGACCATGCCAGCGCGTGAATGGTGCATGGCCAAGGCCCAGTTCGCCATCCTTTTCGGCGAACGGTTCACCCGGGCTCTGGCCTGAACGTGTGCAACGTCATCTCGCACACGAAATTCCGGATAGTCCCCCTGTTCGGTATCACCATGCAGCGTGACCTCGATGCGCTCCAGCAAGAGGCGCGCGATCTCCTTCCGCTCCGCAGCTGTAGTGGTTTCTGCGTGCCAGAGCGCCGGCACCTCCTCCGATAGCCGCCGGATCGCATCGCGGTCGCCAGGCGAGAGCCGCGCGGGCTCGCGGCTGAGAAAGCGCGTGTGCTCCTCGCGCAGCCGCGTCTCGGCCGTCAGCGCCTCCTCCCAGTGTCGCTCAAGGGTTCGCGCCACCAGCCGGTTTTCGGGCTCGACGGCGTTGTATTGCCGCTCGGCGCGCTCGACCTCGTAGTGCGCCTGCTCAAGCCGCAGCGCCCATTGCCGGTGTCGCGCCGTGCGCTCAAGTTCAATGTCTTCCGCCATCTGCAGGCTCACCTCGACCGCCGACGGGCGCAGCACCTCCAGAATGAGGCGGGTCACGAGCGCATCGAGTTTCGCGCCGGAGAGTGCCTGACAGGGTGGAGCGCCGTAGTTGATCTGATGGCGCGTGCAGCTGTAGCGCAGGTCATGCCCGTTGTTGCGATAGCAGGTGACCATTCGGCAGCCGCAGCGGCCGCAGTAGAGCAAGCCGGCCAATAGCGACGGCCCGCCACGGGGAACTCCCTTGTGCTTGCTTCGGTTCGCCATCAGGCGTCTCTGGTTCTCCTCGAAAGTCTCCCAACTGATGTAGGCCGGCCAGCGGCCATGTAGCAGCACCCGCCAGTCCTCCGGATCACGGCTGGGTCGCTGCGTGCACGACCTGCTTATGCGCGAGGCCGGGCTCTCCGGCGGACGTCGACCAAAGGCGTAAGTGCCAGCATAGGCCGGATTGGTCAGCAGGTTGATGATGCCGCCGCGATGCGGCCGGCGCCAAGCAACTTCGCCCGTGGCCGGTCCACTCCGAACGCGGTCAGGCAAAGCGATATCATGCTCCACGAGATAGCGCATCACACCATGCACGCTGCCGCGGCGATCGAAAATATCGAAGACAAGCCGAATTGTTTCGCGTACGCGCTCGTCCAGCCCAGCGAGGCTGCAGCTGTTCTTACCCAGGTCAATGCCGAGAACAGCGATGGACATAGCCAGTCCTCCTTCCCTCCGGTAGCCCCCGCCAGTCTACACCAGCAGGGGAAGAGGGGCGGGCCATTCCATAAATTTCCGACAGTCTCCGCCAGCGGCGGCGTCGGTGCCGGCACGCCAGCGCTGTCGCGTCCGCGGATCAATGCCCGCCTCGGCACAAGCCGCGCTCAGACGCGCCCCGGCCGCATGCGCCCGGGCAACCTCCTCCAGCAGGGTCCGGCGGTCTTCCGGCGAGGTCATGCGTCCTCGCCGTCGCGGAAGACCGCCGCCAGTTTTCCCCGCATCACCAGCAAGGCCGTGGTCTCCGCCAGCGCCTTGTCCTTGCGCTGCAACTCGCGCTCCAGCTCCTTGATCCGTCGCCGGTCCTGCTTGGTGTCGGCAGCACTGGCGCCTCGGGGCTCGCCCAGCCCGGCCATGGCGTCACGCTTCCAGCGCTCCAGGTCCGCGACGTAGAGCCCGTGCTCCCGGCACCAGGCACTGCGGCTCGCCTCGTCCATCGACGCCGTGGTGATCACCGCTTCCAGCCGTGCCGCCGGCGTCCATCGTTCCTCCCCACCCGCCGCCGCGCCGGGCTCAACCAACGCAGCCGCCCGCCAGCGCTCCAGCGTCGCCACGCTCACGCCCACCTCGCGCGACACCACCTCTACCGCCGCGCTCTCCGGTGGCAGCAACCGGGCCACCACTCGCCGCTTGTATGCCTCTCCGTATCGAGCCAATTGCGTCGTCCCGCGCCCCATCGCCTCATCCTATCCAGGCGGCAACTTCAGTGACACAGGGGGGTGTTCCGCAAGGTCACCAACGGGTTCCGCTCAGCCTGGGGCGCCAAGGTCCACGCCGGCTACCGCTCGATCACCGGGACGGCCCGCCTGAAAGGGACGACCGCCCTCAACGCCGTCCGCGCTCTCATCGATGGTTCGTTCGCCATCGCCTGAACCCCACGCGTCAGCCAACCCGGTGAGCAATTACAGATCAGGGCCCGCGATCATGCGCACCGCACATTGAGGCCAGACACATGATCGCACCCGACCGCGGCGCCGTCACGCCAAAACGCCCTTGCATCTACGAGGCCATTCACACATGATCTTGTCTGGAATTCGCAGCAGAATCATAAACGGCCCCTTCTAAAACGGCCTCAAGTCTAGCAATAATGTCATCAATATCCGAAATTCGATAATCATAGAAGCTTGGTCCCCGCGGTCCGTCATTGGGATGGTCAATGACGCCTTGCTTGCTTAGAAAGTAAGGCGTCACGCCGGACTCGGTTGCAAAGGTTCCAGAATCGAGCTTGTCGAGTGACACAGTTGGTCCGTGGACCACACCACCTGCTTGAGTGAACCATCCCAGCTTATGTTGTGGTGTACCAACGTGTGAGACATATGCGTCGATACATTGTAGTGAGCTAATAGCCTTCAGAATGGAGGTTCCGACCAGGACTTTGACCGGTAATGTGCTCGGAAGCTCCGCCATCACTTGGCGACATAAAGCGACTTCAGTGCCGATCAACGCCGAATTTGTGGTGAATATTGCGTCGGGAAGGGGCGAATCTGGCAGGCACCATCCGTCGAGAATGACGCCGAGACGCGGATAGCGTGGGAGAAAGTGGGAAACGATTTTGCTGACTACTTCTACAAGATTAAGGCAACGACGACCGTCATTTCGAACCGAAAATGCAATGACTGGGTCTGCATTGAGGATTTCGGGTGAAAATTTTTGCAACGCGCGCCGCAAAATGCGATTTCGCAACGAGCGAGGAAAAATATTGGCTCCAATTTTATGGACCTTCCCATAACCAGTTTTGACCTCGTCGTAAGACATCCTGCGGATTTTATTCGCAATTTCAGGAAACAGTTTTTGCGTGTCGCCAAAAAACTCTTTGCCAACAATCCAAAATTCATCAAATTGCTGATGCGCCCCGGTATCAATCAATCTCTGCAATCCGCTGAGATTATTCATAATCTGATGGCCAAAATTCATTGGCATCGGGACGACACCTATGCGACCTGGCCCAAGGCTCCCCGTGGGCGGATTCATACATGAATCCCAAGCGGTTTGGCACGCGGCAGGCTGGAGGTCGTAAATCACAGCCTCGGCTTTGGGGATGACGATGTGTGTCGGCCGGCTTGTAAGACCGAGCCAACCAACAAAAAAGCTTTCCCTCTTTTCGAAAATGCTTACATGCCGATGAGATGAGGCAAGCTGGCTGATAAAAGCTGGGTAATCGGAAGGTGCCTTCAGGATTGGCTCGGCAGCCTGCCTTTCGCGCAGAATAAAATTCCTGATGTACGGAGCAACGCTACCAATAAGGTTTGGTTCACAAAATATAGGTGGCCCGATCAGAATGTCATGCGCAATTTCGAAAGGAAATTGAATTTGGTCCAGGCAGGCCGGATTATTCTGTTCAAATTTAACATACTTCATTTCAGTATTTCCGCTAAGGAATTAATACGCGATACGTCTGGACCATTGTCAGTCCAGGTGGGACAAAGCCATCCTCCTTCGGTAAACTCATTCCAAGCATAAATCAGAGCGACATTAGCCGGAGCAGCCGCGCGATGCGTCCGGATCCAAGCAATTATATCATTCATTTCGGTCTTGAGTTCATCCGGATTCGGCGCATCATAGACTCGGCTCGGTCGTAAATGGGCTTGAGGTTTCCATGGCAATACCCTGTCATGTTCCGGCCGAGTATCCCAGCCCGTCATGGCAAGAGGTATAACCGGATATCCCGTTGCGGCCATGGCCGACCGCAGCGTTGATACCTCTCGCGCGAGATCTTTAAAAGTATGCTGCTCTCCATTTCCCACCGTCGCGTAGGCGCTGATAGCATCCCCACCAAATTCCGCAGCATCTCGTGCCGCCAAGGCCGCATTGGCGAACATGACGACGACATAGGGGTTGCCAACGCCCAATGTGGCGCGGCGCAAGGCGAGTACATCGGCTTTAAGTTGATCATTGGTCACGCCGGAATCCCGAAAGAGATAGAGCAACGGACGATGATCAAGCACACGCTGAAAATTGTCCTGCATGAAAAATTGTGCATAGACCTCAGGTGAAGCGTAGCCGTTCGCGCGAGTCATATCGAAGTGAAACTGGCTGTAGCCGACAATCATTGACCATTTCACCTCGTTGCGACGCAAGCTCTGCTGGTAAAGACGCCAGCCTTCGAGCATCGGGTCGCCAAGCCGGTACCAGACAAAGGCCCAGTAACCGAGTCCCGCCGTGTGTGCATAGACAATCTCCTGATCTATAATTTTACCCATTTCTGCGATAGATTTCTGATTGCAATCGAGTCCTCCATCAGCAGTCTTTTGAAAAAACCACGGTGCCCGCCAATGATATTGGCGGGCTGCCAAGGCACTGCAGGTAAAATAGCCTGGCGCCGGCGAAGAGGTCACGTACCAAGCGTCCCAGCGGATCGCACCAATCGTCGGCCTATCACCGGCAAAAGCGCTGGTGACGAAACAGAATTGACTAATTAGTAACCCCAATCTGAAACTAACTGACGTGGCACGCGCTTTTGCTGCAAACTTAATGAACAAGCCGAGCGCTTCCTTGGATGAACTGAAATTCAGCTGGGGATATCGGACAAGTTTGCGGCGAAGGCAGCCCGGGCCTTCATGTCCTGACCGCCGATCCTGTGAACCTGTCATTTCTTCAGCCTCACCATCGCCTCGTAGCCCGCTAGAGTTCGTCGTGCTGTTCGGAAACTGCCGAAGCCAAGCCCAGGCCCGGTCAGCGGTTTGACTTATCAGTGATTCTGTTCATTTGGTGCGTGTCAATGTAGCTACCGTGTCTTTTTCGTAACAAAATTCCCCTTATCCGGGCCGGCGTGATGACCAGACGTTGGCCGGATGCGGTGGTCCGCCCACCTGGGCCGAGTCTGACACGGTGCTCGCCGCAGGGAAGATCCGGTGCTCGCCGTTCTCGTCATGGGCCAGGCTGGATGACGGCGTCGCCCTTTGGGTTCAGCGTGACCGCGCTGATTGGGGTCCAATTGCGGGTCTGCCGACTCCAGCGCCGGGGATGGCGCTTGCGTGCCTCCTGGTAGAGCGCATGGCAGGCGCCGAGCAGGCGGCCATCCAGGCCGGTATTTGGCGGTGCGGAACACCGCTTCGGCGGACGCATTGTTGTCGCTCACTCGCGGGCGCGAGTACGAGGGGCTGATGCCGAGCCAGTGCAGCATAGTCAGCACCGTGGTGTCCTTCAGCGTGGCGCCGTTATCGCCATGAAACACCGGCCGGGTCGGCATCTCATGCACACCCTCCGCAAGCGCGGCACGCCGGACCAGGTGTGCGGCATGCTCAGCGCTGTCGCGGTCATGCACCTCGAAGCCGACGATCTTGCAGTTGAAGAGGTCGAGGATCAGATACAGGTGGAACCAGCGTCCCTGCACCGCAGTCGGCAGGGACAGTGTCAAGGTCACGTCCCAGCACCACACCTCGCCTGGGCGGGTGGCCATGTGGGTGGTCGGCGGGCGTGAGGCCCACGGCAGGCAGGCGCAGCCGCGGCGGTTCATCTGGCCATGGGCGCGCAGCACCCGATGGAAGCTGGACTCACTGGCAATGTAGATGCCTTCGTCGGCCAATGCTTTGCCGATGCGCGTCGGTGGCGCATCGGCAAAGCGCGCTTCGTTGGTCACCGCCACCATCTGCGCGCGCTCGGCCGCGAGCGCCTGGGAAGGCGTCTGGCGCACCGCTTCCGGCCGGCGGTCGGCACGCACCTCGGCAGACGCATCGGCCTGACCGCTGCCCTGCCAGCGCCGTCGTGTGCGCGGATAACAACCCGTTGACGAAATCGTCCTGGCCTGATTCGTGGTGCCGACGGGCATCGTGGCGGGGACGGCGGATGGCACTGAGTCGGCAGCGGACGCGGCAGGAGGAGATGCTGGTAGCCTGGGCGGAGTTGCCGCGCTCGCCGGGCCATGCGCTTTACGACCGACTGCAGTCGGAACTCATCGCGGCCGAGTTCGACCCTTTTGTCGAGGGCGTGTGCGCAGCGCATTACGCTGAGCGGCGCGGCCGTCCGTCGCTGCCGCCGGGACGCTAGGCCGATCGCGGTCTGGTCCGGGGCGAGCGGATCGGCGTGGACGCCTCGACGATGGAGGCCAACGCGGCGCTGCGCACGCTGGTGCGGCGCGACAGCGGCGAAACCCATCGCGAGATGCTCAGGCGCATGGCGCACGAGAGCGGCATCGAGACGCCGACGACGGAGGATCTGATCCGGCTCGATCGCGCCCGCAAGGACAAGACGCTCTCGAACGCCGACTGGGAGAGCCCGGTCGATGCCGAGGCGAAGATCGCCAAGATGAAGGATGGACGCACGCATCTGGCCTACAAGCCCGAGCACGCGGTGGATCTCGACACCGGCGCGGTGATTGCCGCCGAGGTGCATGGCGCCGACCAGGGCGACACCACGACAATGCCCGGCACGCTCGCCGCGGCGCGGCACCTGGCCGAGGTGAACGCGGCGCCGACCGCCGAGGCGCCAGCCGAACTGGTCGCCGACAAAGGGTATCACGCGCGGGCAGCGCTCAAGGATCTTGAGGACGGGCCGTGGAAGACCCGCATTGCCGGGCCGCAGCGCAAGGAATACCTGCGCTGGAACGGCCGGGCCGTCTATAACAACCGGGCGGGACTGCTCTCCGGCGTCGCGCGCGTCGCCTTCAGGCTGCGAGCCGAACGGGTGGAGCGATGTTTCGCCCTGGTCTTCGATCGCGGCGGCATGCGCCGGGTGTGGCTCCGCGGCCGCGAGAAGGTGCAGAAACGCTACCTGATCCACGTCACTGGCTACAATCTCGGGTTGATCATGCGGCTCCTGACCGGGAGCGGAACACCAAGGGCCTTCCATGACCAAGGCTCGGTCTGGATCGGCCTCTTTGCGTGCCCCGATGGCGGCATGGTGGCGCTGCTCATCGTCATCGCTGGCGATCAGACCGCCCTTCTCGCCATCGCCGTGCAGCCAGACGATCCAAACTGATCCAGTCGCAGCACCCGATTTCTCAACGAACTGATAAATGCCAGCCAGAGCCGGGCCCCCGCGGCACGAGCCTGCGCGATCTCCTGCAGAATGTCCCCATCGCCTCATCCTAATCCAGGCGGCAACTTCAGTGACACAGGGGGCTGCGCGTGGGCAGCGGCTGGAGAGCCCTGCCAGTGACTTTTCCGCCCTGGCGGACCGTGTATGGCTGGTTCCGGCGCCGGTAAGCACTGGAGATATTCGACCGTCTGCTCCTTGATGTGGCCTTTTTGTGCCGTCAGGTGGCAGATCGTTCGCCGGAGTCGACGCTGGGCATCATTGACACCCAGTTGGTCAAGTGCATCCCGTACGCCAAATAAAAAACCAAGATCAGAGTCGACCTTTCTTTTCATAAACGGCTCGCAAATTAAATTGTTTATCAATTTTTTCTAGCTCGGCTTTGGTGACTTCTTCAACACGATATAAAGCATCTGCCACACCTTCTAACTGCAAAAGCTTTGAATAAGTAACTCGAGTTGCTGTCAGAATCCTTTCTATAGGAGGGTCATAATTTCCTTTCTCATAATTGTTTCCCCATTGAAAAAATGTTTCAAATGGTCTTTGCTCTCCATCCATTGCCAGGGCTCCGCGCCCGCGAAATTTTTTGATCACAAATTCGCAAAATGACTTGTTCCAATAGTGGTTTATCTGTCCCGTACCATATGTCGGTTCGATTTCTACCATTGGAATGGGAATTTCTTGTAATGAAGAATTGTAAACGCTAACTCCCGGCAGAAAAATAGGAAAATGTATTGGCCACATAGAAATAATAGACCACAATTTCGATAGTGTTTTTACATGTTTATTATGCTTAGAGTAAACAAATCTCTCCAACAAAAGGCCATCCGTTCGCTCGAAAGCATTCTCACTTCCAAACCACTTCCAATTATAAAGTATTGCAATGGGACGATCAGAACCAAGTTTGTGTTCTACGTGCTCCGTCAGCTTCTGAATTGTAAGTTCTGGCTCACAGCGAGGAATTAAAAATTCATCTGCATCGAGATAGCAAACCCATTCATACTTCCTGATGTCATGTAAAAAATGAATTGAATGTTCAAAAGCTTTTCTTTGAGGGGAAACATTTTTCCCATTCTCATTTTCAATATAATGAATGATACCATGGTGAGCTAGATTTTTTAATAATGTGCTTGATTCATCTGTATTAGAATTTGCATAAATATAAATCCCTTCAAACCCAATTGCTTGATAATGCGCAATCCACTCAAGGATGCTAAGGCCTTCGTTTCTTATAGACGTAACGACTGCAGCGTGCTTTGTGCACTGCAAGCTAACGAGAACGACAAAGTTTATAGTTTTAAAAAGTGACCAATCACTAACTTCCCGGTTTTCGACGATAAAATCGTAATTAGCAGAGGCCTGCCGCACACGGTAAGAGTTTTCCTCTACGGGAAGGGGCCAATTAATTAGTGCATTCCAGCAAGATTCAGCAAAGTGTGCATCGGGGGCTGACAAATTTAAATTTTCTATATCTAATTTGATTTCTGCATAAAGAGCATCCAAAAATCTAACTGCTGTCAAGAAATTTGGATCAAGGTGAAAGTGAAACAAAACCAAATCAGCCAAAATCTGCCGCAGGGCAAGACGAGATTTTGCTTTACGAGCAGCAGTGCAATATACAGCTAGATTGTCTCTAGATACAGCCATTAGAATATTCCAATCATCTATTGGAAGGTTTCTTGCGAAACATTCTCTAAACCCATATTGGCTTGTATTATGTACCCCAATCAGTAGATCGTCAAACCAACAGGGTTTGCTCTGGAAGAGCCTCCCCTGTGTCAGTCCCCCTGTGTCACTGAAGTTGCCGCGTGGATAGGATTGAGGCGATGGGGGCGCGGGACAAGGGCATTGGCTCGATACGGAGAGGCGTTGTCAGGCGCCATGAGAATCTGGTCCTTCCGCACTTTTGGTGTGCCTGGGTCGAAATTCAGACGGCCGGTCCTATATGTGACGGATCAATATGGAGTTCTGATCAGCAATCTTGTCTCGCCATCTTCTGCCTCTGATTGAACGAAACCAGCATCATGTAGCAGACGCCACCTGCGGCCGGTTCGGGTTCTGAGATCGGCCATCTACCCTCGTTCCACTGGAATTCAGGAGGAGGGGGGCGAGGTCGTGGTCGAGTAGCTCAGCCATTCGGCTTTCGCCCTCAGTGTCTATCCGGGATCATTTCCTGCGCGGGCATAGCTTTCGGAGCATGAGTCGGACGGAAGCCCAGCGCAGGAAGGCGAGGCCGGAGCGGTTCAGGCACTCCCAATCCTTGGCCAGTCGGCGGCAGCGGTTGAGCCAAGCGATGGTGCTCGAGGGACTATCCGGAATTTCGTGTGCGAGATGACGTTGCACACGTTCAGGCCAGAGCCCGGGTAAACCGCTCGCCGAAAAGGATAGCGAACTGGGCCTTGGCCATGCACCACTCACGCGCTGGCATGGTCCACTCTTTCTCCGCCCGGTTCAAGACCAGAAAGAGCAGCTTCAATGCAGCGTCGTCATTCGGAAAATGTCCCCTCGCCCGAACCGCCCGTCGAAGTTTGGCATTGAGGGATTCGATAGCATTGGTAGCATTGGTATCAGGTATGAGGATCGCGGTGCCTGCACGTCCGGCTGGAACCGGTCTGGTTCTGGCGTATGGTACGACCATCCGGGACGAGGGGCACCGGGAGCACGCAAGGTGGGTAGGCCGATTTATACGATGAGCCAAGAGCTCGTGTTAGTAGCTGGCCGCCCCTGCGACCTGCCCGGTTGCGCCGAGAGCGCGGATCCGTAGGTGTCGTGTTGCCCACTGCTCCCGTCTGACCATAGGAGAGGAGCGGAACATGCGGCGCGTGATCGGCATGGACATTCACCGCACCTTTGCGGAGGTGGTGTTTTGGGACGCGGGTCGGCTGCAACCGGCGGGGCGGATCGACATGACTCGCTCGGGACTCGAAGGGTTCGCCCGCAGCCTGACGCAGCAGGACGAGGTGGTGATCGAGGCGACCGGCAACGCGATGGCGGTCGTGCGGGTGCTGTCACCCTACGTGGCGCGGGTGATCGTGGCCAACCCGATGCAGGTGAAGGCGATCGCGCACGCTCACGTTAAGACCGACAAGATCGATGCGGGCGTGCTGGCCTCGCTGCGGGCTGCAGACTTCCTGCCTGAGGTCTGGCTGCCCGACCCCGAAACCGAACGGATGCGGCGCCTGGTCGCCCGCCGCGACCAGGTTGTCCGCCACCGCACGCGGATCAAGAACGAGGTGCACGCGATCCTGCACGCGCATCTGGTGCCGCCGTGCCCTCATGCCGACCTGTTCGGGCGGCTCGGCCGCATCTGGCTCGGGGCACAGGCCCTGCCCGACGACGAGCGTGCCGCCATTGACCGTCATCTGCGCGAACTTGACCGCCTGGGCGAGGATTTGGATGGGCTTGAGCGCGAGATCGCCCATGCCGCGATCGGCAATCCAGCGGTCCGGCGCCTGCTGACCATCACCGGCGTCAACATGACGGTTGCGGCGGGCTTGCTCGCCGCCATCGGAGACATCAGCCGCTTTGCGGATCCGCAGAAGCTGGTCAGCTACGTGGGCCTGAACCCGCGAGTTCACCAATCGGGGCTCGGATTTGCCCAGTATGGCCGCATCAGCAAGCAGGGGCGTGCCCATGCGCGTGCCATGCTGGTGGAAGCTGCCTGGGCGGCCTCCAAGGCACCAGGGCCGTTGCGGGCGTTCTTCCTACGGATCCGGGCGCGGCGCGGCCACCAGATCGCCGCCGTCGCGGTTGCACGTAAGTTGGCGGTGTTGTGCTGGCATCTCCTGACCAAGAACGAAGACTATCACTGGGCACGCCCGGCGCTGGTCGCCAATAAGATCCGGGGGATGGAACTGCAATCCGGGCAACCAGCCAGGAAAGGCAACCAGCGCGGCGCCACCTACGCCTATAACGTCAAGGAACTGCGCGATCGCGAGGTCGACGTTGCACGTCAGGCCGAGCGTGCCTACGAGCAATTCGTGAGCCAGCGTCAGCAACGTAGCCCGGCGAAGCGGCGCACGGGTGCCGCCACTGAGGCGCGACAATGAAGGCAGCGCGGCAGGCCTTGCGTCCTCGGACCCTGCTCTTCGCCACGCGGTCACCCGTGCGAGGCCAGAATAGCACGTCGACAAGGTTCAGTGCTCGACCTGCCGGATAGCGTTGGACGAGGACGCGACCGACGGCATGCTTCAGTATCTCTCGGCAGGACGCGCCGTCGTCAAGCCCGGCGCCTGCGGCGCCCCGCTGCGCGGCTGCGGGGCTTGACCCCGGCGCGCCCGCCGAGAGCGTGGCCGTGATGCCGTCGACGCACTACTCTGCTTTCGCGTGCAGCAACAACTCGTAGCCCGGCCCGGTCTCCCCGGCCAAATTCCGGCCGTCCCGGCAAAATCGCAAAGGAGAGGGTTGTCGATCTCATCCGTCGTGTAGAGAATGCGCCGCACCTCGACCGGGAAAGCGTAGAAGGGGATCACTTCACTCCAGGCGCGGCGCCAACTCTGGCCAATGGCCGGGTATTTCTCGCCCCATGACCCTTCTTCAAAAGCCGTCAATGCCGCTTCCGCTGCGGTGGCGTCCACCGCTCGGTAGATTTCCTTGAGGGCACCGGCAACCGCCTTACGATCTTTGTAGGAGACAAAATTCAGGCTCTGGCGCAGCAGATGCACAATACAGGTCTGAACGGTGGCCTGGGGAAAGACCGCGAGGATGGCTTCGGGAAAGCCCTTCAATCCATCAACCACGGCAACCAGGATGTCTTCCACACCGCGATTGCGCAGCTCGTTCATCACCCGCAGCCAGAACTTCGCTCCCTCGTTCTGTTCGAGCCATAGACCAAGGACTTCCTTGGTGCCGTCGGCTCGCACGCCAAGTGCCACATGGACCGCCTTGTTGCGGACCATGCCTTCGTCCCGGATCTTCACCCGCAGGGCATCGAAGAAGACAAGCGGGTAGACCGGCTCCAGCGGCCGCGCCTGCCAGGTGGTGATCTCGTCCAAAACGGCATCAGTCACCGCACTGATCAGATCCGGTGAAACATCGATGCCATAAAGCTCACGAAGATGACCGACAATCTCCCGCGTGCTCATGCCACGCACATACATGGAGATGATCTTGTCGTCAAAGCCAGGAAACCGTCTCTGATACTTCGCAATCAGTTGGGGATCGAAGGTCGACTGCCGGTCCCGCGGGATCTCCAGGGTCAACTTCCCCGTGTCGGTGATCACCGTCTTCCGCCCATAGCCATTGCGGCTGTTCCCGGTCTCGTCGCCAGCCAGATGGTGATCCATCTCCGCGTTCAGCACCCGCTCCGCCAGCGCCTTTTTCAGCTCGTCAAGCAGGCCGTTCGGATCGAACGCCGTCTTCGGGTCAGCTCCCGCCAGCAGTTGGTCGAGCACCGCGTCCGGGATACGCGGCTCCTTGCGTCGGGCCATGAGGGATTCTCCTTCCTTCCCATCATGTCATCCCGAACACGAACGTATGGCCCGCCCCGTCGGCAAGCAGTTTCTTCGCGATGAACCGACCAGTCTGCGTCAACGTATCCGGCCTATGGGCATGGCCCTGGCCAAGATGGAGATCCGCGCGTCCCGGTCCTCATAAATTTCGCGGCGTCGAGCGCCATTCGTGTGCTCAGGTTTCCGGAACGCCGGTCGACTGTCAGGCCATCTCGCTTCCACCACCCGCAGACATCGGCGACCAGTCAGCGCCTCATGGCACGCTGCCAGCCGGTTCGATTACGCCGCGGCTATTGCCGCCGCCTTGAACTCCTTTCCATGCCGCAGGACCGCCCAGGCGATCCGTGCAAGCTTGTTGGCCAGGGCAACAACCGCGGCATTGTGGTGCACGCGCTCCATCAAAGCACGCAACCACTGGCCGAGCGGCGTGGCACTCTTGGCCAGCGGGGTCATGGCGGACCGGGCGCCGTGGATCAGCAGCTTGCGCAGGTACTTATTGCCACGCTTGGTAATACCTACCAGACGCGGTTTGCCACCCGTCGTCACTTGCCGGGGCACCAGCCCCAGCCAGGCAGCGAGATCACGGCCGCGCTCGAATGTGCGGCCATCACCGATGGCGGCCACCAGCGCTGTCGCGTTCAGTACACCGATGCCCGGAATGGTCGCCAGCCGCCGTGCGGCTTCGTCCTGGCGAGCATGATCAGCAAATTCGTCGTCCAGAGCATCAATGCGGCGGTCCAACTCGTGCCATTGCTCGCGCATGTCGTCGATCAAGGTCAGTATCCGGGAGCTCAGCGTTGATTTCGTCTGCTCCTCAGCCGCGTCGAGATACTTCGCGAGCTTGTAACGACCTTGTGGAACGGTAATACCGCGCTCGAGCAGAATGGCACGTAGCTGATTGATCAGAGCCGTCCGCTCCCCGACAAGACGCTCACGCGCACGATGCAGCGTCTGCATGTCGAGTTGCTCTTCACTCTTCAGTTCGACGAAGCGCATGGTCGGCCGTGTCGCGGCTTCGGCAATCGCTTCCGCATCGCGATCGTCGTTCTTCTGCGCCTTGACATAGGGCCGGACGTACTCCGGCGACATCAGCCGCACCGTGTGGCCCTGGGCCATGAGCAGCCGGCCAACGTGATGGGCACCACAGCAGGCTTCCATTGCAATAACACAGGGAGTCAGAGCAGAGGTAAACTTTGCAATGTTCTCGCGCCGCATCCGACGCCGCTTGACCACCGCCCCGCGCTCGTCCAGCCCAGCGAGGCTGCAGCTGTTCTTACCCAGGTCAATGCCGAGAACAGCGATGGACATAGCCAGTCCTCCTTCCCTCCGGTAGCCCCCGCCAGTCTACACCAGCAGGAGAAGAGGGGCGGGCCATTCCATAAATTTCCGACAGTCTCGGCCCGAACGGCGTTCCCGGTGGCATGGCCGCCGGCGTCGGGGCGCGATAGCGCCGGCCGCAACCGTGACACCGCCCGCCGAACACCTCGACCCGCGTCACCTCCGGGCGGACGACAGGAAGGTCGACGTGGTCGTAGCGCTCGCGGCACTGCTGCGCCGTCTCGGCCACGGCCGCCCCGCAATGCGGGCAGGCCTCGACCAGGCAGCGTTCCGTCTTATCGGGGGTGTCCGCCAGGGGCCGCGTCGCCCCCGGTCGCGAGGGGCGGGGTTTGCGCGACCGCTTCCGCTCTCGGTTCTTGCGCCCCGGGCCATCCTGGGATGGCGGAATGCTGGAATTCGACGACGTCTTCCGCGGTTTGCCAACCAGCGCTTCCAACTCGGCGATCCGTGCCGCCATGCGCTCAATCAGCGCCGCCTGCTCCAGCAGCAGTGCGTCCTTTTCAGCCTCGGTCAGCCGGATGCGAGGAGGGAGCGGCATTCAGATTTTGATTCACATCTCAGCGCCCAGCGCAATCCCCTCCCGCCAACCCCGTGAGAAACTATGGGGCAGGCGGTGAGGAGATGACACCATCGCCACCGTGATCAATGCCGATGGAGTGCCAGATGTCCCAGCCGAACGATCTGAGCCGATCCCTCGCCCCCTTCGAGCAGGACAGCACGCTGGTGGCCGTCATCGAACTCAGTCAGTCGAGTTGGCTGATCGCCGCGTCCGTTCCTGGCGTCGAGCGCCAACCGCTGAAGAAGATCGTCCCGGACGAGGCGGCCCTGCTACGCTTGCTGCACCGGTGGCGCGACGAGGCGATCCGGAGCGGCTCTACCATCACCCGCATCGCCGTCGCATTCGAGGCGGGGCGTGATGGAGTGTGGTTGGCACGCTGGTTGACCCAGCGGGGAATCGAGATCCATGTGATCCACTCGACCAGCGTTGCTATCTCCCGAGAGCACAGACGGGCCAAGACGGATCGTCTCGATACGGCCATGTTGATGCGGGTGTTCATGGGCTGGCTACGCGGCGAACGCGGCCACTGCGGGATGGTTGCCGTGCCGACAATCGAGGAAGAGGACGCTAAACGGCCGAGTCGCGAGCGAGAAAACCTTGTCGGCGAGCGCACACGCATCGTCAATCGCATGAAGGCGGCACTGACCCGCCTGGGTATCCGCGGCTTCAAGCCAGAGCTGCGCAAAGCACCAGGTCTTCTGGAATCTCTTCGAACACCTGAAGGCTCGCCAATCCCACGGAACACGCTCGACGAGATGCGACGTGACCTCGCTCGGTTAGCCATGCTGCGTGACCAGATCAAGGACATCGAGCAGACCCGCTTGGCACGCCTGGAGCAGGCGCCATCAACCGGGCCGACCGGCATGATTCGCCTGCTCGCCAGCATCATCGGGGTTGGTATCGAGACAGCCGATATGCTGGTCCATGAAGTTCTCTCGCGCAACCTTCGTGACCGCAGGGCGGTCGCACGCTATGCCGGGCTCACCGGGGCTCCCGATGAGAGCGGCTCCAAGCGACGCGAGAAAGGGCTAGCCAAATCAGGCAATGCCCGCGTGCGTCGCGGACTGATTCAACTCGCCTGGCGGTTCCTCATGTTCCAGAAGGAAAGCGCGCTGGCTGTCTGGTTCCGAACCCGGACCGAGGGCGCCAGCGGCACGCGCAAGACGAAAATGATCGTCGCGCTTGCCCGCAAGCTACTCATCGCCCTCTGGCGCATGGTCACCGCTGGCGAAGTCCCGCACGGCGTCGTGCTGCGTCAGCCTGCTTGACCGATTCCCCACAGCACGGAGCGCAACCATAGAGGTTCCAACGCCCATCCAGATCGATAATGGGTCGTTGACCGCGATCCGAGGTGGCGGCAACCCGAGTGATTGCATGGCTTTTCATGCCGTCGTGAGAATGGGCCCGCCGCCTTGGAGCCTCGCCGCCGAAGCGAATGGCTGCTTCATGGTCCGGCCCCGGGTGGGGCCAACCGAATACAAGGTTGCGGCGCGATGCTCCGCGCTGCCAAGGCGGGCTCCCCTCGGTTCGATCGTATATGCCAAGCGCTCATCCCCCCACAGAACGGCAGTTGCACCGCACCCAGGATAACACACGCCATGAAGCCCCCTTGACAGAGGCAAGCCCCATACAAGCAATCACCCCGTCCCGGCGAGGTTTGGTGCTGGGACGTGACATTTCTGCCGGTCACGGTGCAGGGCCGCTGGTTCTATCTGTACCTGATTCTCGACCTCTACAGCCGCAAGATTGTTGGCTTCGAGGTGCATGACAGCGACACCTCCGAGCACGCCGCCCATCTGGTCCGACGCACGGCACTCGCGGAAGGAGTGCATGCGATGCCAGCCCGGCCGGTACTGCACGGCGACAACGGGGCCACGCTGAAGGCGACCACGGTGCTGGCCATGCTGCACTGGCTCGGCATCAGCCCTTCGTATTCGCGCCCGCGGGTGAGCGACGACAATGCCTTTGCCGAGGCGGTGTTCCGCACCGCCAAATATCGGCCCGCGTTTCCGGCCAGGGGATTTGCCGACCTGGAAGCGGCCCGGGCATGGGCAGCGTGGTTTGTGCAGTGGTACAACCATGAGCACCGGCACAGCGGCATCCGCTACGTCACCCCGGCGCAGCGCCATGCCGGTGAGGCTGGCGGCTTGCTCGCCGCCCGCCATGCCGTCTACCAGGCGGCACGCGAGCGCCATCCCCGGCGCTGGAGCCGGCACCAACTCGTCCCGCAGCGTCATGCTGACCCTCCTCATCCCCGCTTGTTCCACGTATCCCTCCGCGGACGGCCGCCTTGTGGCGCTGAATCCCGGCTCTGACCTTACCGACGCTCGTACGAACATCGGTAAGAACAGGAGCAGGTAGAGCTGTGGAGATCATCACGGGGGTTGAGCGGCGGCGGCGGTGGCGACTGGAGGAGAAGCTGCGGATCGTTGCTGAGGCTGAGGAGCCTGGCGCCAATCTGACCGAAGTGGCACGTCGGCACGATGTCAGTCGGGCCCTGTTATGGAACTGGCGGCGACAGGTGCGGAACGGCGAGTTGGCGCTGCCTACAACGGCACAGTTTCTGCCGGTGCAGATGGTGGCGGAAGCGCCCGCGATGCCAGCCGAACCGCTGGCATTGCCGCGTCGGCAGCCAGCGGTGGCGGGAGATGCCGTCATCGAGATCGGGTTGCCGGACGGCACCACGGTGAGGGTCGGACGGGATGTGGGTGCGGTGGCGCTGCGGCGCGTGCTGGGGGCGCTGCGCGGATGATCCCGGTTCCCTCGGGCGTGCGGATCTGGCTGGCGTCCGGCCCATCGGATATGCGACGCGGCATGAACGGCCTGGCGCTGCAGGTGCAGCAGGCGCTCGGACGCGATCCGCATGGCGGTGATCTTTACGTGTTTCGCGGCCGCCGCGGTGACCTGATCAAGATTCTCTGGCACGACGGACTTGGCATGTCGCTGTACGCGAAGCGGTTGGAACGCGGACGGTTTATATGGCCCTCTCCCGCCGACGGCGTGGTGCCTGTCACGGCTGCACAACTCGGCTATATGCTCGAAGGAATTGATTGGAGAAATCCGCAACGCACCTGGCGGCCGCAGGCCGCCGGGTAGATTAAAATAGTTCGGAGGACACCGAAGAAAGCCGTGACGCGGTCACGGCTTTCATGATTCTATCCGGTGATGGAAGCGGAACCTGCGGCACTGCCGGACGACATCGAGGCGCTCAAGGCAGCGCTTCTTGCCGCCCGCGCTGATGCCGCCGCCGCGCGTGCCGAGCGTTCCGACGCCCAGGCCTTGATTGTGAACCTCAGGCTGGAAATCGAGAAGCTCCGGCGTGCACTCTACGGCCAAAGTTCAGAGCGCGGCCGGCGCCTACTCGACCAGATGGAACTGCAGCTTGAAGAGCTGGAGACTGCGGCGACCGAGGACGAGCTGCGCGCCGAACGGGACGCTGCGAAGACCACGCAGGTCGGCCCGTTCACCCGCAAGCGTCCGGGGCGCAAGCCGTTCCCCGACCACCTGCCGCGCGAGCGGGTGATCGTGCCGGGACCGACGACGTGCGCGTGCTGCGGCGGCACGCGTCTGGCCAGGCTGGGCGAGGATGTGACCGAGACGCTGGAAGCCATTCCCCGGCGTTGGAAGGTGATCCAGCACGTGCGCGAGAAGTTCACCTGCCGCGACTGCGAGCGCATCAGCCAGGCGCCGGCGCCGTTCCATGTGGTTCCGCGCGGCTGGGCGGGGCCCAGCCTGCTGGCGATGATCGCCTTCGAGAAGTTCGGCCAGCATCAGCCGCTCAACCGGCAGGCCGAACGCTACGCCCGGGAAGGCGTGCCGCTCAGCCTGTCCACCCTGACCGACCAGATCGGCGCGTGCTGCGTGGTACTCGACCCACTGTTCCAGCGCCTCGAGAAACACGTCTTTACAGCAGAACGGCTGCACGGCGACGACACCACGGTGCCGGTGCTGGCCCGCGGCAAGACCGATACCGGACGCTGTTGGGTCTACGTGCGCGACGATCGCCCATTTGGCCATACCTCGCCGCCGGCGGCGGTGTTCTACTACTCGCGGGACCGTGGCGGCGGTCATCCGCAAGGTCACCTGGCCAGCTACGCCGGCATTCTTCAGGCAGACGCGTTCAGCGGATATGGCAAGCTTTATGAAGCGGACCGCAAGCCAGGCCCGATCACGGAAGCGGCGTGCTGGGCGCACGCGCGGCGCAAGTTCTTCGTGCTTGCCGACATTGCCGAAAGCGCACGCCGCAAGGCGAAGGGCAAGACGCCGGCCTTCGTCTCGCCGTTGGCACTTGCCGCGGTGCGGCGCATCGATGCGCTCTTCGAGATCGAGCGTGCCGTCAACGGCAAGAGCGCGTCGGAGCGTCTTGCCGCACGGCAGGAACACAGCGCTCCGCTGGTTGCCGACCTGGAGAGCTGGATGCGCGCCGAACGCGCCAAGCTGTCGCGGCACAACGACGTTGCCAAGGCCATGGACTACATGCTCAGCCGCTGGCCTGCCTTTACGCAGTTTCTGAAAGATGGCCGTATCTGCCTGAGCAACAATGCTGCAGAGCGCGCGCTGCGTGGCATCGCCCTTGGACGAAAGTCGTGGCTGTTCGCAGGATCGGATCGCGGCGGCCAACGCGCGGCGAAGATGTACAGCCTCATCGTCACCTGCAAAATGAACGACGTTGATCCGCAGGCATGGTTGGCCGACGTGCTGGCACGGATTGCCGGGCATCCGGCTCACAAGCTTGATGAGTTGCTGCCGTGGAACTGGAAAGCAGGCGAGCCCGCATCGCACGTCGCAGAGGCGGCCTGATCGTGCCTGCCATCAGCGCCGTGTTCACGATCCGCCGCGTTGCTGCCATGCTCGGAGAAGACGAGGAATGGCTCCACGAGCTGTCTATCGGCATGTTCGCCGAAGACGGCTGCCTTCACGTCTATGATCTCGACGACGACGGCACGACGGCTTTCACCGAATACGGCATCGAGTGCCTCAGGCAGATCATCGCCGATGAACGAGAGGCCGGCCGCGCGCCGCCTCGCCGGGAGCAACCATCCGCAGAGTAGGCCGAGCAGCTGATCCGGCCGAACCAAGTCGAACCAGGCCGCGGTGCTCACCGAATGGATACTGTTCCACCCGGGGCTGGTCGGGAGCAAATCACATGAGGCAAGAGGTCAATCGTTCGGGAGCAGTTCAGGTGAGGCAATGCGCCCGACAAAGACCCAGCTTTCCGGTTCGATCGGCGCACCTGCTTTCCCGCCCCGACCTGGTAGCGCCCTGGCCACGGCGCGCAGCGAAGGGGACGGGAGGAGAGAAGCCGCCCGCAGCCACGCGCAGCGCAGCGAGCATGGCGAGCACCGGACCTTCCCCGCAGCGAGCACCGTGGCAGGCTCCGCCCTGGTCGGAGGGGCACAGCATCCAGCCCACCCACCCTCAGCACAGCCCGGATAGGGGGATATTCGTTACGAGATACAAGCGGCAACCACGTTGACACGCACCGCGTCATCTCGCACGCGAAATTCCGGATAGTCCCGGTTACGCGGTTGGCACAACGACGTATCGAGCCCGCCTACGTCATTGCATGGTCGCTCTGGCGGCATGGTGGGCCCGCCGCCAGGCGCTCACATCTGAAACGGAAAAAGCAACTGTAGTGTTAGGCATTCATACTGCGCAACGCAGCTTTCCATTTCGCGGCGGCAGAATCATAGGCTGCACTTGGGCTTCTGCCTTCCTTGACGCCGACAACTCTAAAATGCTCTGCTCCAGAAGAAATCTGGCGTTTCCGGACAGCTTCAGCCACGTCGGGATATACCTTTAAGTACCAGGCCTCATCAACATCGGGCAATGCCCCCATGCGTCCTTCAAAATAGCCATAGCCGGCGTAATGAAGCTTGGCGCTTTCGATATCTCCCATTTTAATCGCATCATTTACATCCGGATTTTCTTTCAAATAATCGCGCTCATTAAAGTCACTTGTTGCGATAGCAAGTTGAACTAAAAATTTAAAGAGACCTGTTGGAATTGAGATCTGCTTCTCGCTCTCCCAATTTGCCGCCGTTTTTCCAGATGCCTCAAGTAGCACACCAAGTGGGGGAACAAACATCACATTTCCTTCTATACTCAGAACGCGATAGTGGATTTTTCTCTCGGAACTTCAAGGACGTAACCCATACTAATATCCTTCTTTTTACGATTTTTATATATTATTTATGCCCGCGATTCATGCGCTTCTTTTTTGGCACAGATTGTCTAACGTGAATATTTTTAGCATGACTTTTAACTAGTTTTATATCAAGCTGATTAGCGATTTCATTCAAATACGAAGATTGCTCATTTCTTTTTTTGTCATCCGCACCAATAATGCCGCAAACGACAGCATGGCAATCTGCTATTTCTTTCAGATGCTGCTCTGCATCCAATTTATGGGTAACACTTTCCGCATGACGCCGGTGAATATTTAAAGGTTCCGCTTCATAAGCGACACGAGCTCCAGGTCGAGCTAAGACTTCCAAATAAAGACGCCAGTCTCCCGCAACACGGTAATTTCGAAGCTCTTCATTACATGCTTCAAGAGCTTGCAATAACGCTTCGCGGCGCCACACAACTGCGCTGACGTTCAGAATCAGGTTCTTAACAGAAATTACGTCACGGATAAAATCCGGAGCATCAAAGATCATGGTTTTAGAGAGCGTACCAGGGGCAACTGTGGAGTAATAATCTTTATAGCTTTTCCATTGCGGTGCGCCGTCGCTGAGCACCGTGCTTGAATCCGTGAAAGCAAATTGAATCATTGGATCAGCCTTAAGCATCACCAATGTTTTTGCAAGAAATTCCGGATGAGATAAATCATCGGCTTCTGCGATCCAGATATATTCGCCTGTTGTCAGTTCTGCAGCTTTTCTCCAGGCAGCAAAAACGGATCCGGAGTTTTTTTCGTTCTTTACGAAGTCGATTTCACGTCCCCAATCGGCAGCTACACGCGGAATTACAACGGCGCTATCATCCTTCGAGCAATCGTCTATCACGACGATTTCATGGATAGGATGTGTTTGCTGGAAAATTGTTCCTAATCGCCCCTCCATATAGCGCGCATAGTTATAATTTGGTACTGCCACCGAAATCTGCGGGAGGTTTGGCAATGCAAGCTCGACAAGCTTCTTTACGTATGGTTTAAACTGAAATCGCTCAGTGACTAATGCCTGTCTTTCTTTTCGCAGTTCATCTGGCAGTGGGGTGCCAATAATTTTCTCAATTGCATTAGCCATGCCGAGCACGTCCCCATAGGGAACCACCATCCCCTGCCCGGTGCTCTGTAGCATATCTGGTATTCCACCGGTCGCGTCAAATGCGACAACCGGCAACCCTACGCTTAGAGCTTCGAGAGCCACCGTTGGAAATGGATCTTCGCGGGAGGTTAAAGCAAAAACGCTCGCAGCGGACAGAATTGCATCCACATCCTGCCTGAACCCTAACAGGTGGAATGTCCCTGTCGTCGCGGCCAGATCAATTTCAGCTGCTAGCCACCCCTGTAAGTCCGGATCCATTGCACCTACCCAGATAAGGTGGATGCGTCTCTGCGGTGCCTTTCCATGAAGGAGGCGCCAGAGTTGGAGAAAAAGATCAAAACCTTTACGCATATCTGCATAGCCGATACCGACTATAACAGCATCATCGTTTCCAATAGACAGTTCGGCCCGGACTTTTGCTGCACTTTCTGGGTTCCAACTTATGTCTTTATATACTCCTTGAGGCAAAATAGATACACGCTCACTCGCTTCGCGCCCAAGCAAGCGTAACAATTCATCACGCACAAACGGAGCAGGAAACACAACCTGATCTGCATCAACCACTGCCGATTCGGCACCAGCAATTAGGTTTTTTTCTTTAATAATGCGGGGCAGCTCGTGGACCAGAGCAGTTGTTCGCATACCAACGCTCCGCACATCCATTAATATGTGCGCGGCAGCCGTCGTATTGATGATTGCAGATGCAAATCCCCTGTCAAAATATGATCCAAGCTTCGCTCTGATGCCGCTACGGCTATTACAAATTTCGGTCGGCCCTATAGATTTATATTGGCTCTCCAATTTACCGCCATCCAGCAAAAGAAATTCAACGGCGAAACCAAAGCATTTTTTTAGTGTTCTGCCAATGCTAAGAAGAAGCATTTGCGCACCACTCGGAAACGCATCATGCCCAATTAGTAGAAGTCGGGGAGCCGATGTTTCTTTGAGAAAACCGGTGATCGCACGAGATGTTGCATTAAGGTACGCAGCACCAAAATAGAGGTCTGGTTCCAGATAAGCGCCTTCGCACCATTCATTCCAAGCATTTATACAAACTATCGGCTCACCATGAAACGGCTGATCTCGTGCCATATCTATTAATTTTGTTAGCCAATTTTCATACTTATCAGGCGTAGAGCCTGTAATTGCCAACCCATTTCCCTGACGGCGCGCGTCATTATCCCAGCTAGGAACTGCAGTTTTAATTAGCGGATAATTAGCTGGCCCTTCGTTTATAGAGACCTTAATGACATCTTCATAATTGTAAACTTTTCCTTTAAATTCTTGGTCAAGAAGATCAAGTCCAATATTAATAGGAGGAAGATTAGCCGTCAATTTATGAGGTGGAAATTCAATCGCGCCATCTAACCCATAAGGGCCAGGATCAGAATCATCAAAGCTTTGCGCCATGATAATCAAAGGCTGCTCACCATGAACATTCTTGAATATTTGTCTCCACTTTTGAATTGTTTCTTTTGTATTTGGAATAAGCTTAGGCCGATAGATCATCAGCAGAGGTCTACCATCAATACGGATGTATCGGTGGTCCGCAAAATGGCGTGCAAACTCTGCCGTCATCCGCGCGTCATCGTCAGGGCGATAATCCTGCGAAATTAGTACTTCACTCTCCGCGCCATCCCAGCGACGAGTCCAATTTTCATTGGCCCACATCAGACAAAATGGCATATCCAATGATTTATTATTCAAAAATATTTCAATCGGCTGCTCCATAATTCTCTTACCGTTAAACCAATAATAATAAAATACAAACCCGTGCAGACCAGCTTTTTTCGCCATGTTGATTTGGCGCTCGATTACATCTTTATTTAGCAAATTGTAAAACCCAAGATCTCGCGGCACACGCGGCTGATAGTGACCAACAAACCGTGGAACACCACGCGAGATATTGGTCCACTCAGTAAACCCGGATCCCCACCAAGCGTCATTCTCTGCGAATGCGTGGAATTGTGGCAAATAATATGCAAGAATTTTGGCTTTCGCTACCACAATCTTTTCAGGCCGAAATTCTTCAAAAAATGGCCCGTGTTTTGCAAATTTTTTGATTTCGCGAAATATTGTGGTTTCATGATCTGGCATACAACCATAAATACCAGGATCATTTTTGTGCTCAAGATAATGCAGGAATGGGTTTGTGTCTAAATTCCCACCGCAATAGCGCTGGGCATAATAACGGACATCAAAATACTCTGATGGATTCCGATGTTCCCGATAGCCATATAAAATAAAATGCTCAAATGGATCAACAGATGCACTCTGGACATCTTTATTGTTTTCAATGTAATACTTCACATCAAATTCTTTTATTGGACTATACATGCAAGAAGTTCGGTTACTTAAATAATGACGCAAAGCAATTTCGTTTTTGTCGATGTTGTAGTTTTCTCGATACCATTTCGTATCGAATAGCGGCCCTGGCGACCGTCCTTCCTTATCACCATAGGCTGCATAGTGAAACAATGGCTGTGTAGCAGAATCATGGACGTCTTGGTAGGCAGCCAAGTACCAAAGTGGATCAAAATACGGATTCGGCTTTCTACCTTCAGTAAATCCGTAATCATAAAAGTGCTCGATAGGCTCAACCCCAGCCTGGGCAATATCATTGTACGTGTTTAGATAATATTCTCTATCAAATAAGCCAGATTGTGAAATTAGTTTTATTTCTTTAAGGCGAATAGCGGCTTGCATACTTTGACTATCAAGTCGCTCTTTTACTTTTTCCTGAACCTGAATAGGTACACTCCCTTCCACATTCTTGGGCGCATCCACATTGCCATCAGAGACAAACTTTTCGACTTTTGCACGTGTAAGAAACGCTAGAATATCATCCATGGAAGGGGGTCTTTCGATTTTTTCAACCGCGGATCTTTTCCGTCCGCGCCGGTCAGGCCCGGAACCAGACGTCACATTCGGCGAGGCGAGGCAGTTGGGTGTCCTTCTCGGAGAGCTGGACCTCCTCTGGGGCGACCGGCCAGGGAATGGCGAGGTCCGGGTCGTTCCAGATCACGCCGCGCTCGGCCGACCGGTCATAGTCGCCGGTCACCTTGTAGATGACCTCGACATCCGGCGTGAGCGTGCAGAACCCGTGCAGGAAGCCCCCGGGGATCCAGAGCTGCGACCAGTTCTCCGCGCTGAGTTCCGCCGCCACGTGCTGCCCGTAGGTGGGCGAGCCGTGGCGGATGTCGACGGCGACGTCCCAGATCGCGCCCTTGACCACCCGCACCAGCTTGCCCTGCACGTTCGGCGCGACCTGGCAATGCAGGCCGCGCAGCACGCCGCGCCGGGCGGAGAGGCTGTGGTTGTCCTGCACGAAGGGTTGGTCGATGCCGGCCTCGGCGCAGCGCCGGGCATTGAAGGTCTCGGAGAAGAATCCCCGCGCATCGCCGTAGCGCGGCGGCGTAAGCAGCAGCACGTCGGGGATGGCGAGCCGTTCGACTTTCATGGCTGTCTCAGGCCTCCAGACCGGCATCGGCGAGTTCGGTCAGCACCCGGCCGAGCTCGGTCTTGCCGAGGGCGCGGGCGTGCTGGCGCAGCCGGTCGGCGTCGATCCAGCCCATGCGATAGGCCACTTCCTCCGGGCAGCCGACCAGCATGCCCTGGCGGGACTGGACGGTCTGCACGAAGGTGGCGGCCTGCAGCAGCGAATCCGGCGTGCCGGCATCGAGCCAGGCGCAGCCGCGCCCCAGCTTCTCGGCCTGCAGGCTGCTTTCTTCCAGTCGGTGACAGCGCCCCGAACACCTCGTCGGTCGACGATGTGATGAAATAGGAACGAATCCCGGCGGGCAACAGGCAGCGACGACCAATACGCACGGGCGACGTCGAGCAGCGTGTATGTGCCGACCACGTTCGTCTGGACGAAGGGACCCAGCCCGTCGATCGAACGGTCCACATGCGTCTCGGCGGTGAGATGCATGACCGCGTCGGGGGCGTGGGTCGCGAACACCTCTCGCATGGCGGCATGGTCGGCGATGTCGGCCTGAACCAGCGTGTGACAATCATGCCGCGATGCGTCTTCCAAGGCATCCTCGGAAGCAGCGTATGTCAGCTTGTCAACATTGACCACGCTGTGCCCGGTCGACCGGATCAATTGCCGTATAATGGCCGACCCGATGAATCCACATCCACCAGTGAGTAAGATCCGCATCCAAAACCTTTCGTTATAGATATTAACTGATAGCAGCCACGCCCAACAAATGCAAAATTATTTTTTTGATACAGTAATATTTTTTATCACAATAATATTTTTTTGGTACGATAATATTTTTTGATACGATAATATTTTGTGGCTGACCATCCGACCAATTGGGTAGGTGAAGGCCGAGTGGGGAAGGCAATCTGGTAGATTGCCCCTTCGCTCAACTCATGCAATTTAGAAAAAATGGATCCGTAACATCTTCTTAATCGACCCATGCCATATAATATTGCCGCATTTGGTACAATTCTACATTTTTTAATGTAAATAGAAAACTTCTCTCAATGCCCCGCGTACCAATTGACGCAGTTCTTATTAAGAGACATTTCCGTTAATCAACTATAAATTTGCCAGAAACTGTAATTATATCATCGAATTTTAGAGTCTTCACTTTCTGAAATAAGGGTGAGCTTGAGCGAATTCAGTCGCCTTGTTCGTCAAATCTATCAACATTACGGATCATCAATTACGGTGCAACTTGCACCGACAATGCCATTTTGTCGTGATTGCTCACGGGGTTGGCGGGAGGGGTGCGCTGGACGCTGAAATGTGAATCAAAATCCGGATGCCGCTCCCTCCTCACATCCGGCTGACCGAGGCTGAAAAGGACGCGCTGCTGTTGGAGCAGGCGGCGCTGATTGAGCGCATGGCGGCACGGATCGCCGAGTTGGAAGCGCTGGTCGGCAAACCGCGGAAGACGTCGTCGAATTCCAGCCTTCCGCCGTCCCAGGATGGCCCGGGGCGCAAGAACCGGGAGCGGAAGCGGTCGCGCAAACCCCGCCCCTCGCGACCGGGGGCGGCGCGGCCGCTGGCGGACACGCCCGATCAGACGGAATGCTGCCTGGTCGAGGCCTGCCCGCATTGCGGGGCGGCCGTGGCCGAGACGGCGCAGCAGTGCCGCGAGCGCTACGACCATGTTGACCTTTCCGTCGTCCGCCCGGAGGTGACGCGGGTCGAGGTGTTCGGCGGGCGGTGTCACGGCTGCGGCCGGCGCTATCGCGCCCCGACGCCGGCGGCCATGCCCCCTGCCCCCTGTGTCACTGAAGTTGCCGCGTGGATAGGATGAGGCGATGGGGGTGCGGGACGACGCAATTGGCTCGATACGGAGAGGCATACAAGCGGCGAGTGGTGGCCCGGTTGCTGCCACCGGAGAGCGCGGCGGTAGAGGTGGTGTCGCGCGAGGTGGGCGTGAGCGTGGCGACGCTGGAGCGCTGGCGGGCGGCTGCGTTGGTTGAGCCCGGCGCGGCGGCGGGTGGGGAGGAACGATGGACGCCGGCGGCACGGCTGGAAGCGGTGATCACCACGGCGTCGATGGACGAGGCGAGCCGCAGTGCCTGGTGCCGGGAGCACGGGCTCTACGTCGCGGACCTGGAGCGCTGGAAGCGTGACGCCATGGCCGGGCTGGGCGAGCCCCGAGGCGCCAGTGCTGCCGACACCAAGCAGGACCGGCGACGGATCAAGGAGCTGGAGCGCGAGTTGCAGCGCAAGGACAAGGCGCTGGCGGAGACCACGGCCTTGCTGGTGATGCGGGGAAAACTGGCGGCGGTCTTCCGCGACGGCGAGGACGCATGACCTCGCCGGAAGACCGCCGGACCCTGCTGGAGGAGGTTGCCCGGGCGCATGCGGCCGGGGCGCGTCTGAGCGCGGCTTGTGCCGAGGCGGGCATTGATCCGCGGACGCGACAGCGCTGGCGTGCCGGCACCGACGCCGCCGCTGGCGCGGTGCACGCCGATCGTCGGCCGCAGGCCGAGCGTCCGCGGCCGGCGCAGGCGCTGAGCGCCGAGGAGCGAGCGCGGATTGTGGCGGTGGCCAACGAGCCGCGGTTTGCCGATGCGCCGCCGGCGTGCATCGTCCCGGCCTTGGCCGACGAGGGTGTCTACATCGCCAGCGAATCCAGCTTCCATCGGGTGCTGCGCGCCCACGGCCAGATGAAGCGCCGCGGCCGGGCCAGCCTGCCGAGGGCCTCGCGCCTGCTGACCACGCATGTCGCCACCCGTCCCGGCGAGGTTTGGTGCTGGGGCGTGACATTTCTGCTGGCCACGGTGCAGGGCCGCTGGTTCTATCTGTACCTGATTCTCGACCTCTACAGACGCAAGATTGTTGGCTTCGAGGTGCGTGACAGCGACACCGCCGAGCACGCCGCCCATCTGGTCCGATGCACGGCACTCGCGGAAGGAGTGCATGCGATGCCAGCCCGGCCGGTGCTGCACGGCGACAACGGGGCCACGTTGAAGGCGACCACGGTGCTGGCCATGCTGCACTGGCTCGGCATCAGCCCTTCGTATTCGTGCCCGCGGGTGAGCGACGACAATGCCTTTGCCGAGGCGGTGTTCCGCACCGCCAAATATCGGCCCGCGTTTCCGGCCAGGGGATTTGCCGACCTGGAAGCGGCCCGGGCATGGGCAGCGTGGTTTGTGCAGTGGTACAACCATGAGCACCGGCACAGCGGCATCCGCTACGTCACCCCGGCGCAGCGCCATGCCGGTGAGGATGGCGGCTTGCTCGCCGCCCGCCATGCCGTCTACCAGGCGGCACGTGAGCGCCATCCCCGGCGCTGGAGCCGGCACACCCGCAATTGGACCCCAATCGGTGCGGTCACGCTCAACCCGGAGCGCGACATCGTCATTCAGCCTGGCCCGACAAAGACCCAGCTTTCCGGTTCGATCGGCGCACCTGCTTTCCCGCCCCGACCTGGCAGCGCCCTGGCCACGGCGCGCAGCGAAGGGGACGGGAGGAGAGAAGCCGCCCGCAGCCACGCGCAGCGCAGCGAGCATGGCGAGGACGGCGAGCACCGGACCTTCCCCGCAGCGAGCACCGTGGCAGGCTCCGCCCTGGTCGGAGGGGCACAGCATCCAGCCCACCCACCCTCAGCACAGCCCGGATAGGGGGATATTCGTTACGAGATACAAGCGGCAACCACGTTGACACGCACCGGCCTCGACTTTCGGATTTTTGCCAGAATGTTTCATGGCTTCGGCTTCAGATTAGACGCTGAATGAGTCAAACGAAAGCAACACACGAGGACACGCAATATCTAAAGAACTTTGACCCATGCGGCGGCCCATTGCTCCGCAAGGGCTCGTGCCTCGGGGCTTGCATCCAACAAAAGGCCATGATGCCGGGCCAGCTTCTCAAGATACCCCATCATCATTCGAACGGCTCGCGCCTCCTCATCGACCGAAGGGGTATAACGAAGCGCTGTACCACGATAGATAATGGGATCTTCAATCAAGCCACCTAATGAGTTATAAATTGCAAAATCCCGAAACTCTATCAAATCACGCGGCCGATCACGAAATATTCTGAATGGTTCTTTATAATGAATGCTTGTGCCTCGCTCGATGCATTTTGGACCTGCTGCGAGTGCCTTTGCCCATCCCCGGGTAAATTTTGCTATGGTTTGTGGCAGCGAACGCTCTGCAAAATGCGCATATGTCAATGACAATTCGTCGTGCCATGGGCAAGCTCTGCCACCATCAATTTCCACGCCATGGTTACCATCTAAGACTTTAACAGATCTATCTAATAAATTTCCACGCACAATTACTTTAAAAACTTCCCCAGGATCACGTCGAAACCGCACTCTGGATGTAATAAGTGGCTCAGAACCATTATCTCTAGTTGTTGCTACATATGATGTAAGCCGAACACGCACACAGGAAATCATTGATGGTATCCTCTGTAATACACCACAAAATCCAACATCAATTTTCCGATCATCTATAAATTCATCCGCATCTAAAAATATAACCCAATCAGCCTTATGGTCATTTATTGCTAATTTATACAGATTTGTGTTGTAATCCTTCTCATTACAAAACGGAGATGAATTAGAAAATACAGTAATTTTGAATCCCTCTTCTTTTAAAGCGTGCAGAATTTCGACTGTTCCATCGAAACTTTTGTTATCAATAAAGATGTGATGATCTACATATGCAGCAGTATGGCGGACAAATGCTTCGATGATATCAGCTTCGTCCAAAATACGGCTAACCGCTACAATACGCATGCCCGATCCTCCCTAAGCAGCTTTCTCAGCAGCAGATTTCATTGTTTGCAATAGGAACAAGCTGACCAATTTCTCCACCGGCATGTGCAACGGCACCACCAGCCCCCCTTGCATCGACCGAATTCGCTCGGCCGGGGTGCCGATGTCGTAGGCGATCACCGGAAGGCCGGCTTCCCACATCTGCGACAGGGTAAACGACCACGTCTCCGGCCATAGCGACGGCAGGAAGCCCAGGTCCGCCTGCTGCGCCCGGACCAACCCAACCGCCTCCGGCTCCTCGTAACGGCCGGTGATCGTCACCCGGCCGGTCTGCAACAGGCGGCGGTCGTCGCAGCTATAGCCGACGACGACGAATTCCAGCGGCAGGTCCTGCTCGGCGACCAGGCTGGCGCAGCGCAGCAGGGTATCGTAGCCCTTCTCCCGGCCGATCGCCCCCAGCACGCAGACGCGTCGCCGGGGCTTCTCCGCCCCCCCCCCCCGCAGGCGCAACTCCCGCATCGGCTCCCAGGGCGCTACCGTGACCTCCGCCCCAAGCCAGCGCTCGAAGCGCCGGGCGCAATCGCGCGACGGCGCCACCACCTGCCGCGCCCCGGCAAACAGGGCAGCCGAGCGCGTCCGCAAGGCTGTCGGCGTGATCTCCTCGTTGAGCTTGCTGCCATGCTCGGCATGGCACGGTCCGCAGGCGGCCGGGGAAACTTCGCCGCAATAGCGGTTCCCCCCCGCGGTCAGGGTGATCTGCGGACAGTACCAGGAATAGTCGTGCAAGTAGATGTCATAGGGCACGCCAAACCCGGTCAGGGCACGGATCAGCTCCGGAGGATGGCGGATGAAGTGGTGGAACTCGATTTCCGCGGGCGCCAGCGCGCGCAGCAGCGCCAGCATCTCTTCCATCTCCTGCGACATCCCGAAAACCAGATTGGGGAATCCATCTCCAGCACCGACCTCCAGCCGGCAGAACACCGCCTCGCCTTTCGTCTCCGGCCGCAGCACCACGGGGCGCTTTCCCTGCTCGCGCAGCATGGCCACCCGGTCCCGGACGCATTTCTGCACCCCGCCGCCACGGTCATGCGTCACCAGCAGCACCGTCGCCGCATCGCCCATCTCGGCGTTGAGCCGGGCCCGGTCGAGCCGACGGCGGAACGGCACCAGTGGGTCGGCGGCCAGCCATGCCTGCACCAGCGAATCGTAGCCGACATGCAGCCGGTTCAGGATGGCCAGGTTGCGCGCGATCAGGTGGGTGCGGGTGGCCGAGAAGGACTGGCTGCCGGCATGGCCGACGAAGGCCCCCGGCGCAGCGACGTGGCGCCAGCCGAACAGGCTGGCACGCCGGCAGAAATCGTTCTCCTCGCCATAGCCCTGGGCGAACACGTCCTCGCGTAGCAGCCCGGTGTCTTCCAGGCACTCAGTCCGGATGTACATGCAGAACCCGTGCGCCGTCGGCACGTCGACGCAGGCATCGCCGTTGGCCTCCGCCGCCAGCGCGGCGAGTCGCGCGATGGCATCCGCGTCCGGCAGCGGATTGGCCGCATTGGTCCGGGGATAGCTGAAGATGGTCGCGTCGTTGGATAGCGGCGTCGCCGTGCCGATGTCGTCGGCGCCGTAGACGATCCGCTGCAGCCGCTCCACCCAGCCCGGGGGCGTCAGCGTGTCGCTGTTGAGCAGCACCACGTCCCGCCCCCGCGACAGCCGCAGCCCGACATTCGCCGTTGCCGGGAAACCGCGGTTGACCGGCTGCAGGCTCAGCACGATGCGCCCGGCCCCGGCCATCCGCTGCAGCGCCGCGACCAGCTCGCGATCGGGCGAATCATCCACTACCACCACGACCCGCTCATCGGCCAGGGACCGGGCGGCGAGCACGCTCTCCAGGCAGTCGAGCGTCACCTTCAGGCCGCGATAGACCGGCACGACGATGTCCACCGGCCGCGGCAGCGCGGGGCGGCCATAAGGTGGCTTCGGCCCCACCAGGTCGGCCGGGATGCTGGGCTCGGCGATCGGGCCGACCCCGGCGGGAACCGGATCGGCGGCGGACGCCCCCCCCGGCGGAAACAACGCCCGCACCCCCTGGGCGGCGCGGCGGGCACTGGCGATCATCTGGCCCGGCGTCAGCGGGCTGCCGTACAGCGCCCGGCCATGCGGCCCCTCGACATGCACCGTGCCGCCGAGCGCCGCCACGGCCTCGGCGCCGAAGATGAAGCCGCGCGGCTGGGCGCCGAAAGGAAAACCACGCAGGTCCACGAGGGGTGCCTTCGCCACCACCGAGCGCTGGCGTCCCTTCCCCTGGGCACCGCGGAGGGTCACCCGCGGCGACAGTTCCGGCTGGCCGGGCAGCCAGCACCAGCCGGACAGACCACCGGCAGCTTCCTGCACGAAGCCCTCCATCCGGGTCACCTGCCCGATGGCGATCGGGCTGCCGATCAGCGGCAGCGACCGCGCGAACACCTCCAACCGGGCCTTGCGCGCCCAGGGCTCGTTTAGGGCGAGCGCTACCGTGCCCTCGACCGCGCCCTTCTGCGGCGGGCCGATCCGGGCCGGCTGGCCGTCGAGCAGGATCTCCAGCCCGTTGCGGCGCAGCCGGGCCGCCGCGCCGCCGATATGCAGCACCCCGGCATTGTCGAGCCCGCACCAGCCCTTGGCCCCGGTCGCTTCCGACAGTTCCGCGGCCAGCCGGCAGAATGGCACCGTCAGAGGGGGGGCGTTGCCGGTCAGCGTTCTGTGCAGTTCGGCGGCAGCATGATCGGGACCGCTGAAGTGCCGGCGCATCTGGGCCAGTTGGAACAGCACATCGCGTGAGCCGGTCTGGCCGGCCAGCAGTTCCAGTGCTTCCAACGCACGCGGGTCCCCCGCATGCAGGCGCAGCAGGCCGATCGCCAGCATAATGCCGCCGTCCGATGGCGCGGCGCGTTGCGCATATTCAAGATGACGCAGCGCGGCTTCGCTCGATTCGTGCGCCAGCGCCTCCACGGCCAAGGCGACGGCGAAGCCAGCCTCGGCATTCCTGCCACGATCACTGCCCTGCAGGATGGCCCCGATATCGCGCAACGGTTGCTCGGCGGACTTGGCGTTGAGACGGCGCATGCGACGGGCTACTCGGCTGATTCGGTCCGGGACGGCGTGGAGACGGCCAGCAGATCGCGCCATTGCGCCAGATCGGCCTCGGCCCCGGCGTTCGGCGCACGCCACTCCCACGCGCCCCTGGCTTCGTCATGCGCGAGACCGAAGCGCCATTTGCCCTGGCGGACCGATTTCGCGACATCGGGGTTCTTTCTCGGATACCAGGTCTTGTCGAAGGCGACGCCCTGGCCGGAGCGCCCCTCGAAATAGCCGAATCGCACGAAATGTTCCCAGGTACCGGTCACGTCGTTGCGCCTGAATGCGCTGGCCACGTCAGGGTTGGTGCGAAGGTACTGGCCGACATCGAAATCAACGATCCTGAGCGCAGTTTCGAGGAGAAATCGCAAAAGTCTGGCCGGAACCGCGGCGCGGTTCATCGGCTGAACTGTATCGATATCGAATCTAAGATCGCGCGCCAGCAATTCATAGTCCGGAACGTACATTGGATCACGACCTCATACCACCGGAGAGTCTCCTGCCCGTCGGCATGAGGCGAAACCGCCCCGGATGTTGCAGGATCATGTTTCCCCTGGCGTCACGGGAGAGGCCGGCAGCAGCGGGAGCCGCATGCCCATATAAATTCAGTATCAATTCGAATAAAACTGGAAAGCGTGAAACATTGCGTGCCCCCTCACCGGTTCGGCAGGCCAGGACCGCGGAGAAACCGGATCAGGTCAGGAATGCGTAAGCATATAGTAACATTCCTGACTCGTGCGATTTTCGCAGTTCACCTCCCCTCCTGGCAGGAGCAGCTCGCGACAATCCTTTCCGTACCGTTTTGATTAAATATCTTGTGTTTTATTTTGAAACACAAACACCCTCAGGAGCACAAGGTCGCCCTCGCCTGCGCACGGGACAACGAAGCCGGCGGCGGAACCTACCGTTGCTGCAGTTGCGCTCTGACACAGTGGCAAAGGCCAAGAAGATCGGTGACCCGTCCGATGAATTCCTGCCGGTTGCCGGTGGTCAGATAAGCCCTGAAATCTGGATCCACACCGCCGCCCACCGCGATCTGCAGCGACAGGGACTCGCCACATCGATCCCTTCCCCGCAGGCGGAGCCAAGGCAGGAACAACCCGTCATGCTCGACGAGCCCGCCGGAAACGGTCATCAGGGTGCTGACGGAGCGCAGGACGGCGTCAAGCATCCCGTTCAGGTCACATGCTGCCGCCGGCCCGTTCGCCTTGCTCTCCGACTTCATCCTTGCCCCGTCACCATCGCGTCTCACTGGACGCTGCCACCCGTCAGCCCGACCTGCGGTGCGGTTGTTCCTGCGTGGTACCAAGCTCGCGCGCCCTTACCGATCGGCCTGGACCGGCGGGACCACCGTCGCGGACCATCCCCTGGATGTGGCCCCCAACGCCCGGCCGATCGATGCAAAATCGCACCAAAATACTCCCAACCAGGGGTGAAAATCAGGTGCCACCTCGTATTGGAATAGTTATAAAATTGCCCGGGAATGTTCCGGTCGATGCGGCAAAGAGTGACCAGATCCGGCGTGGACACGCAGCACGACCCCGATCGCGATGAGCCTGGGACAACAATTCAAGAAACCATATTAATCCATCACAATTATGAGAAGCTGTCAAGACTTTGTGAAGGCTGCCCGTTGCGGGTGTTGCGTCTTTTCTGAGACAGAGTCTGGAAAATTCGCTTCGCTTCATCTGAAACGTTACGCTTTCCGGGCAATCTGCCGGTCGACACGCCGAAAGCGGTCATGCCGGCAGATCGGCCCCCGGCCGATGCAGCGATTCGCGCCCGAGTTGCATCCACCTGCCTGGGCGAACCAGCCCCGATCCCGCCCCCGATCCCCCTGCCATCAAGCCTGCGTGCCATGACGGCGCCGCGGCCCCGCCAAATGAAACGCGCCATGGCGTCCGTCATCGTGCGTGCAGGCGCCTCCGGGGTTGCAAGAAGCTGCGTCTAGCTGTAACATTCGGACCAAATGAAGCGAAAAGTTCGACTTTCTCAATGGGCCGAGCAGCAGGGCGTGTCGCGCATGACGGCGTGGCGCATGGCCGCGGCTGGCGAATTGCCTGGCGCCACACGCACGGCGAAGGGCCATTGGCGGGTCGAAGTCGATGACGGGGAACCCGCGCCGCTGACCGTGGCGTATGCCCGCGTCTCGTCGCACGACCAGAAAGCAGACCTGGACCGCCAGATCGCCCGCATCGCGGAATGGGCCGCCACGGCGAACGTCAGGATCGACCGCTTCGTGCGGGAAATCGGCTCCGGGCTAAACGATCGGCGGCGCGATCTCGGCGGGCTTCTGGCCGACCCGAAGGTCGGCAGGATTGTCGTCGAACACCGCGACCGCATCGCCCATTTCGGCGTGGCGCAGTTGGAACGCGCGCTGGCCGCGTCCGGACGCGGCATCACCGTCATCGAGCCGAAGGAAGTCGGCGACGACCTCGTGCGCGACATGCTCGACCTGATGACGTGTTTCTCGGCACGGCTCTATGGCCGCCGCTCAGCCCGCAACCGCGCCGCCCGCGCCCTGGACGCGCTCAAGCCATGAGCCGCACCTTCTGCGCCATCATCCGGGACGGACGTGCAGACAGCGTCCTCGCGCCATTCGGCGAGTTGATGGGCAAGGCGATCAGGGCGGCCTTCAAGGAAATCCACATCCTCCAGCGCCCGGCCGGCGACGTCCAGAAGGAACTGATGGCCGAGTTCGGGCTGACACGGCGCCACCTCTATGGCGCCCGCACCGACGCGGCCCAGGCGGCGAACGCCTGGAAGGGGACGTGCGACTTCCGCGCCACGCAACTCCGCGACGCCATCGAGGCGACGGAGGAGCGCATCGCCGCGCTCGGGAGACGGGCGGAGAAAGCCAAGACCGAGCGCAAGCGAAAGGCGCTGCTGGAAGCGCAGATCCTGAAGAAGAAACGCCTGGACGTGCTGAAAGGCTGTCTGGCCTCTCTTCTGTTGGAAATCAAGGAAGGCGTCCCCCGCGTCTGCTTCGGCGGGCGCAAGCTGCTCCGCGACGGCGACGTGTGGGCGTGGCGCGACAGGCGGAACAGCCGCATCTTCGTTCCCGGCGCGAAGCACGATAACGCCGCAGGGAACCAGAGCATCCAATGGGACGGCGAGAATTTGCTTGTCAGGATGCCGGATTCCTTGGGCGGGCATGTCGAGACGCTGCGCGGCGTGACGTTCCGTTACGGTCAGGAACAACTCCGGGCCGTGCTGGAACGGAACAGGGACTTCGAGACGCGTGCCGCCCTGACCTGGCTGCTGTTCAAGGACGGGGCCGGACGCTGGCACGCCCATGTCACCGTCGATGAACCCGCGGCGGAACTCGTGACGGACGCCCGCAACGGCGTTGTCGCGGTAGACGTGAACGTGGACCACTTCGCCGTCACATTGGTCGATTACTGGGGCAACCCTGTCGGCCGGCTGACCCTGCCGTTCCCTGTCGCGGGAACGGACGAGGGCAAGGCGGAGGCGATGATTGGCGACGCCGTGCGGGCGCTGAGCCTGCTGGCGCGGAAACGCCACTACGGCATCGCCATCGAGGACCTGGAATTCTCGAAGAAGAAGGCCGGGCTGCGGGAGTATGGCGCCGCGCACGCGCGCCGCCTCAGCGGTTTCGCTTACAGGAAATTCGCCGAGTTCACGGAGGCCCGCTGCAAGCGGGACGGCGTGGACCTGGTGAAGGTGAACCCGGCTTTCACGTCCGTGATCGGCCGATGGAAATACGCCAAGTGTCGTGGGATGAGCGCGCATCATGCCGCCGCTCTCTGCATCGGACGCAAGGCGTTGGGACATGGCGAGCGTCTCGTCTCGATGGACGGCACCGCCCTCGACTCACCTGCAAGGATGAGTCCGAGGGCCGAGCGGCGCCGTTGGCGTGGCGTTCGCCGGCTGTCGCGGGAGGGTGCCCATCTGCCCGTTCGCACCGCGTGGTCGGGGACTGGAACAGCGGGGAAGGGTGTCCCGAAAGGAACTGCCACGGCTACGACGCGAAAGGCTCGTCCTGCGCGCACGGGCTGCCGGAGCGCCGGAACCGTCCAGCCTCAAGTCGGGGTCGCCGTTGCCCTGGCGTCGGACCTCTCACGCCCATCTGTGATGTTTGATACATAGACCACCAACGGTCCTGCGGATGCCCCTTGTACTGGCAGTGCGTGTGGCGAACCGGTTACACACGGCGTTGGTTATGCGCGATGTCGCGCCGCCGGTCGTGCCAAGGTGGCAGGCAGCCAATGTCGTCGCCATGATCGAGGATGTCGGCTTCTCAATCACTTTCCCGTAGTTTCAAAGAGGTCCCCGCGATGAACGAAACGCCCCACGTGCTGGACGAGACCTCCGACGACGCCAACGTCCTGTCCTTCCTGCGCGCGCAGTTCGCCCGGCTGCACCACCGGCTCGACGGCATCGACCACAAGTTGCTGGAACTGACGGAGCGGGTCGGCACGCTGGAACTCACCACCGCCAGCCTGCATCGCGACATCGGGTCGCTGGCCGAGGTGGATGCGCATATCAGCGCACGACTTGATCGCATTGCCATACAGGTGGACCGGCTCGACCGCTATACTGGAATCGCCACGCCGCGACTGTAGGGAAGGCTGCCCCCGGCCCGCGGATGGTCGAACCGAGGTGATGGCAATGGACGGAATCGCGCCTTTCAGGATCACCATCTGCGGCCTCGAGGAACTGGACGGGCACTGCGCCTCCGGCGTCAGCCACGTGCTCTCCATCCTCGACCCCGACTGGCCGGTGCCGGAGGCGTTCGGCAGCTTCGGCGAACACCGCAAGCTGGAGTTGCGGTTCCATGACGTGATCGAGCCGGACATCGCCGGCACGATCGCGCCGGAACCGGCGCAGGTGGCGGCCCTGCTCGGCTTCGGGCAGGACCTGATCAGCGATCCGCAACCCGAGGCGCATCTGCTCGTGCACTGCCACGCCGGCGTGTCACGCTCCACCGCGGCGATGGCGCTGCTGCTGGCACAGGCCCTGCCGGAGATCGCGCCCGGACGCATCCTGCAGGAAGTGCTGCGCATCCGCCCACAGGCCTGGCCGAACCTGCGCATCATCGACTTCGGCGACGCCCTGCTCGGCCGCGACGGCGCACTGATCGCGGCCACGCGGGACGCCTATCGCTGCCAGCTCGCCGGGCGGCCCTCCCTGGCCGAGGAAATGACCCGCTCCGGTCGAGGGCGCGAGATCACGCTCGCGCAGGGGGAAGACCTCTGAACAGAAAGTAAGGCCAGGGCTTTGCCCTGGACCCAGCGTCGTGCGCAGCACGCATTCGCGTGACGGCCACAAGGCCCCTGCACCCCAATCGCGCTGCGCGGCAAAGAACGGGATCCAAGGGCGCAGCCCTTGGTGGAGGTCCAGGGGGCAACGCCCCCTGGCGGGGGCGGGGCAGCGCCCCGCATCCGGTTCACCCCTGCGGATCGCCCAACAATCCGCGACTGGCCCGCAACGCCGCGGCAGCCGTGCGCAGCGCACCGGCGAGTTCCTCCGCCGCGTCCTCAGCCCGGCGTTCCAACTCCGCCGCCACGCCATCGGGATCGCGCTCCAGCCGCCGGAACGCGTCGAGGGCCGCCCCCGCCGCGGCGTCCCGCGCCGCCAGTTCCCTCAGGTCGAGCAAGGCCAGGCCGAGATTGAGCACCGCGAGCAGGCTGCTGCCCGGGCTGGCCCCGGCGGTCGCCGCCCGGTCCAGGTGCAGGCCGAGCCGCAGCACCTGGCGTGCCCCCCGCGCCCATTCCCGCCCGACATCCACGCCCCCTCCCGCTTGAGCCAGCCGCCGCAGGTCGCGACGGATCGCCCGCAGGGCGCGCGCGGCCTGGCGCGGCGCGCGAGGCGGCATGAAGCGGAAGCCGGTGGTCGCCACCACGGCGGCCAGCAGCAGCGCCGACGTCTCGTTGAGGATGGTGAAAGCATCGGTCACCGGCGGCAGCACCGCCTGCCCGGCCAGCATGAAGCACATGTTGGCGTCGATCGCCGGCCCCGCGGTGCGCCTGGCCGCGCGCGCCAGCCCGCCCGCCAGCAGGAAGGGCACCAGCGACAGGCTGAGCATCGGCAGCGTGGTCACGTGCGGCTGCACCAGGAAGCGATACAGCAGTGCCGCGGCAACCCCGGCCAGCACGCCCTTCAGCATCATCGGCGCGAATCGCTCGGGGGCGGGCATCGAGCTCAGCACCATGGAAAAGATGCAGATGCCGAGCGCGGCCAGTTCCCCGGGGCCCCAGCCCGAGGCGTAGCCCAGCATCCCGGCAAGCGTGGTGGCACCGCCGGCGAGCAGCCCGGCCTCGGCGGCCAGCCGGACATCGAGCCAGGGCGCGAGATACAGCACCTTGCTGCCGAAGGAGCGCGCATCGGCGCTGTCCGGCTCGGCGCGGAAGGCCGCCTCGACGGCAACGAGGCGCGCCACCGCCTCGGCGAGCGCCGGATCGGCGGCAACAACAGGGGCGAGATCGGGCTCTGGCGGCTCCGGGGCCAGCAGCGTCCCGGCCAGGGCGGACAGGTGAGCCGCCAGCGCCGCATCGTCCGCCGCCTGCTGCCGGGCCAGATAGGCCCGCGCCTCCGCCATCACCGCCAGCGCCGCCAGCGTCAGCCGTTGCACATGGTGCAAACGACGGTAGCCCTCGATCGAGCCGGCGGTGACCAGGCTGGCGGTCTCCTGCACCTCGGCCAGTTCGCGCAGGATCTCCCGCTCGCGCGCCTCGGCTGCCTCCGGCGGCAGGCCGCGCAGCACGGCGGCGGCGAAGTCGACCGCGTCCCGGCCCAGCTGGCGCACCCGCCCATAGAACTCCGCGCGCGGCGAATCGGGGGTCCACAGCGCGGTGACCAGCGTCACCACCACCACGCCGACCAGGGTGCATTCGACCCGGGCGATGGCGAATTCATAAGACAGCGCCGGGTTCAGCACCGCCGGCAGCGCCACCACGGCGGCGCTCATGCCGGCCATCATCGCGCCATAGGCGTGCACGCCGCGCAGCATCTGCGCCAGCGCCCCCGCCAGCCCGACCCACAGGCCCAGCAGCGCCAGCGCCATGTACGGGCCGCCGCCGAGTCGCAGCAGGCCGAACCCGGCGGCGGCACCGATCAGGGTGCCGGCAATCCGGTAGAAGGCGCGCTCCAGCAACAACCCCTTGGCCGATTGCGCCACCACCCAGACCGGCATGGCCGCCCAGAAGGCGTTCTCGACGTGCAGGAAGGAGGCGATGGTGAAGGCCAGCCAGGCGGCGAAGGCCAGCCGGCAGCCATGGAGAATCTCGGCGCGGGACAGACCCGGGGTCCACCGAACCAGCAAATGCATCGGGGCGATCACGTGATGAAGCTGTGAGAGGGGTCCGCTTTGTCTGCTGCGCGACGACCATGCAAGCGTTTTTCACACAGCCCCGTGCCGGATCAGCAATGGTTGACCCCTGTCCGCGCCTCTCCCCTCCCCCGCCAGGCGCCGCGTCAGAGCCGCTGGCCGCCGCTCGCCTCGATGCTCTGGCCGGTGACCCAGCGCCCCTGCCCGGAGGCCAGGAAGGCGACCACGCCGGCAATGTCCTCCGGTTGCCCCACCCGCCCCAGCGCGATGCCCTGCGCCACGACGCGGCTGCGCGCCGGGTCGCGGGCCGCGGCGTTCATGTCCGTCGCCGTCGCCCCCGGCAGCACGGCGTTGACGGTGATGCCGCGCGGGCCCAGTTCCACCGCGAGCAGCCGGGTCAGCGCCTCCAGCCCTGCCTTGGCCGGGGCATAGCTCGCCATCTCGGGAAAGGCGGCGCGCGTGCCCATGGAGGAGATGTTGATGATGCGCCCGTGCGCGCGCAGGCGCGGGATGGCGCCCTGGATCAGGAAGAACGGGGCGCGCAGGTTCACGTCCAGCACCTGGTCGAACGCCGCTTCCGACACCTCGCCGATGCGCAGCCGACCGCCGCCGATGCCGGCATTGTTGACCAGGATGTCGAAGCCGGTGTCACCGAAACGGTCCTGCAGTTCCGCGTCCAGCCGCGGGTAGAAGTCCCGCACCGCTCCCCGGTCCTGCAGGTCGGCGGCGAAACCCAGGGCGATGCCGCCTTGCGCGCCGATCGCGTCGATCACCGCCCGCGCCTCTGCCTCGGCACGGCGGTAATGCACCACGACAGCGGCCCCGGCGGCGGCAAGCTGCAAGGCGATGGCGCGGCCGATCCCCCGGCTGGCGCCGGTCACGACGGCCAGCCGCCCGGCAAGGGAGGAAGGGTCGGTCATCGCGACCACCCTTCGGTTGCTTCCAGGTGCCGCGCCTGCTCGATCAGCGCCTTGCGGTCGACCTTGTTGGTGCCCGCCCAGGGCAGTTCCGCCAGGAAGCGGATGCGCCGCGGGTGCTGGTAGGCAGGGCCGCCCTGCAGGGCGAAGCGCTTCACCTCCTCCACCGTCACCGTGGCACCGGGATGCGGCACCAGGAAGGCTACAGGCACCTGACTGCGTTCCTCGTCGGGCAGCGGCACCACGCTGGCCTGCTGGATCGCCGGATGCGATTCCAGCAGCTTCTCCACCTCGGCCGGATAGATGTTCTCGCCCGAGCAGACGAACATGTCATCGGCGCGGCCGACGAAATAGTAGAATCCGTCGGCGTCGCGGCGCATCACGTCGCCGCTGTCGTACCAGCCGTCATGCAACACCCGGGCGCTGCGTTCCGGCAGGTTGTGGTAGCCCCGCATCACCGCGGGGTTGCGCATCCACAGCACGCCTTCGTCCGGCGTGGCCCCACCCACCAGCTTCACCTCGCCCCTCGCCACCGGATAGCCGAGCGCGAGCGGCGGCGGGTGGATGCCCGCCGGATGCGGCCCGAACACCGCTGGGCCGGCCTCGGTGGTGCCGTAGCCATGCAGCACCGCCGCTCGCGGGAAAGTGGCGCGGATGCGCTCGATCAGCCCGAGCGTGACCGGCGCCGAGCCCAGGGCGATGCGGCGCAGCGCGGAAAAATCCAACCGCTGCACCAGGTCCTGCTCCTTGACCACGCGGGCGAACATGGTCGGCACCGCGGTCAGGGTGGTGATGCGGTACTGCGCCAGCGCCTCGGTATAGGCGCGGGCGTTGAAGCCCGGCATCACCACGACGCAGGCCGTCTGCGCGAACACCGTCTTGGTCATGAACAGCCCGTTCATGTGGAACAAAGGCTGCGCCAGGATATAGCGGTCCTCCGCGCCGTCCGGCTGGATGCGGGTGGTCAGCGCCCAGAGCTGGCCGGCATGGCTGAGCGGCACGCCCTTCGGCCGTCCGGTGGAACCGGAGGTGTAGAGCATCTGCGCGATGTCCTCCGGCCCGGCGGGCAGCGTGGCGGGGCCGGCGGGCCGGATCAGCGCGGCCCAGCCCTGTGGGCCGGCATCGTCGAAGCCGATCACCGGCACCCCTGGCCGCACCGCGTCCATCCGGGCCGCGTCGGTGAAGGCCAGCGCCACATCCGCATCCGCCATCACGTAGTCGATGGTTTCCTGCGGCAGCTTGATGTTGACCGGCACGGCGACATAACCGGCGCGCATGATGCCGAAATAGGCGATGACATATTCGGCCCGGTTCAGCGACAGGATCGCCACCTTCGCGCCACGGGGCAGGCCACGCGCGACCAGGTGCCGCGCCACCCCGTTGGCCAGCGCATCGACCTCGCCATGGCTGTAGCTGCGGGGATGCTCCGGATGCAGCAGATCGATGATCGCCAGCCGGTCCTGGTCGAGGCTGCGGTCACTGAGATCACCGAGATTATGCCAGCGCCCGTGCAAAGGGAGGATAGGCGGAACGGCAGCGTGGCTCATACGCAGGCACTTTCATCGCTGGGGACGGGTGCCGGCGCGGCATCCGCGAGGTCGAAATGGCAGGCGACACGCTGCGCCCCGCCGAGCGCGCGCAAAGGCGGCCGGTCCGCGGCACAGCGCGGCCGGGCCTGCGGGCAGCGGGTGCGGAAGGCACAGCCCGAAGGCGGGTTCAACGGACTTGGCAACTCCCCCTGCAGCACCAGGCGGCGGCGCTGCCGCGCCAGCTTCGGGTCGGGCACGGGGGCGGCCGCGAGCAGGGCCTGGGTATAGGGATGGGCCGGCCGCCGCCAGATCTCGGCGGCGCGGCCGGATTCGATGATGCGGCCGAGATACATCACGATCAGCCGGTCGGAGACGTTCTCCACCACCGACAGGTCGTGCGAGATGAACAGATAGGCCACGCCCAGCCGGTCCTGCAGGTCCTTGAACAGGTTGATGACCTGGGCGCGGACCGAAACGTCGAGGGCGGAGACCGGCTCGTCGCAGATCACCAGCTTCGGCGACAGCGCCAGGGCGCGGGCAATGACGACGCGCTGGCGCTGGCCGCCCGAGAATTCGTGCGGATAGCGCTCCGCCGCGTCGCGCGGCAGGCCGACCTGTTCCAGCAACTCGGCGACGCGATCCCGGATCTGCCGTCGCCCCCATCCCGCCACCGACAGGGGCTGGCCGATCAGCGTGCCGACCCGGTGGCGCGGATTGAGCGAGCCATAAGGGTCCTGGAACACCATCTGCACCTTGGGGCGGATGCGCCGCAGCGCGCGCGGCCCGAACGGAACGATGTCCTCGCCCTCGATCTCGATCCGCCCGGAGGTGACGGGCACCAGCCGCAGGAGGGCCTTGCTCAGCGTGGACTTGCCGCAGCCGGACTCGCCGACGAGGCCGAGGGTCTCGCCGGGGGCGACGTCGAAGCTGACATCATCGACGGCCTGCAGCCGCCCCTGCGGCGTGGCGAAGCTGACACGCAGGTCACGCACGCTGATGAGCGACACCGGCAACCTCCTTTTCCACGGCGAAGCAGGCGACGGGATGCAGGCCGGGCGGCGCCCGCAACGCCGGCGCTTCCCGCCGGCAGCGATCGAAGGCGAGCGGGCAGCGCGCGGCGAAGGCGCAGCCGGGCGGCAGGTCCGCCAGCGCCGGCACCATGCCGGGGATGTCGGCCAGCCGGGCATGCCGGGCGGCCGGGCCGGCGGCGGGGGTCGCGGCCATCAGCCCGCGCGCATAGGGATGCAAGGGACGCCCGAACAGCGCATCCACCCCGGCTTCCTCCACCTTGCGGCCGGCGTACATCACCACCACCCGGTCGGCCATTTCCGCCACCACGCCCAGGTCATGCGTGATCAGCAGCAGCGCCATGCCGGTCTCGCGCTGCAGCCGGCGCAGCAGATCCAGGATCTGCGCCTGGATGGTGACATCCAGCGCCGTGGTCGGCTCGTCGGCGATCAGCACCCGCGGATTGCAGGCGATGGCCATGGCGATCATGACGCGCTGGGCCATGCCGCCGGACAGCCGGTGCGGAAACGCATCGAGCCGCGCCTCGGCTTCGGGAATGCCGACCAGATCCAGCAACTCGCAGGCACGCCGGCGCGCGGCGGCGGTGGAAAGATCCTGGTGCGCACGGATCATCTCGATGATCTGCGCTCCCACCGTGAGCACCGGGTTCAGGGCGGACATGGCGTCCTGGAAGATCATCGCCACGTCGCGGCCGCGCGCCGCCCGCATCTCCCGTTCGGGCAAGGCCAGCAGGTCGCGCCCGGCCAGCAGCACCTGCCCGCCGCCGATCCGCGCCGGGGGCTGCGGCAGCAGCCGCATCACCGCCAGCGCGGTCAGCGACTTGCCGCACCCGGATTCGCCGACCACGGCCAGGGTTTCGCCGGCCTCGACCGCGAAGGACACGTCGTCGACCGCCCGGAGCGGCCCGGCGCGGGTGTCGAGGCTGACCGAGAGATGACGCAGTTCCAGCACCGGGGTCATCTCAGCGCCCTCGCAGCCGGGGGTTCAGCATGTCGTTCAGCCCGTCACCCACCAGATTGAGCGCCAGCACCATCAGCATGATGGCGATGCCGGGAATGGCGCAGATGTACCAGGAGGTCCGGATCAGCGTCCGCCCCTCGCCGATCAGCCGTCCCCAGCTGGCGATGTTGGGATCGCCCAGGCCCAGGAAGGAAATGGCGGATTCGTAGAGAATGGCGCCGGCCACCGCGAGCGAGGACAGCACGATCACCGGCGGCAGCGCGTTGGGCAGGATCTCGCGCAGGATGATGCGCAGGTCGCTCATGCCCATGGCGCGGCAGGCCTGCACGAATTCACGGTTGCGCAACGACAGGATCTCGCCGCGGGTCAGGCGCGCGATCTGCGTCCAGCTCACCACGCCCACGGCCAGGGTGATGTTGCCGATGGTGCCGCCGATGATCGAAACCACGGTGAGGATAAAGACCAGACCGGGCACGATCTGGAACATCTCGGTGACGCGCATCAGCACCTCGTCCACCCGGCCGCCGAAATAGGCGGCGACGGCACCGATGCCGACGCCGATGCAGGTGGCGGTCAGGCTGGCGCAGATGCCGATGATCAGCGAGGCGCGCGCCCCCCAGGCGATCATCGCGGCGATGTCGCGGCCGAGCGAATCCGTGCCCAGCGGAAAGCGCGGGTCCTGGAACGGCCAGAGCTCCGGCCGGCCGACGATGCGCAGCGGGTTGCGCGGGAAGCTCCAGGGGGCCGCGATCGCCGCCACGACGATGACGAGCAGGATGAGTGCGCCCACCAGCGCCGCCCGGTTGCGCGCGAAGCGGCCGAGGGCGGCGAAGACCAGGGGGGCTGCCATGCGGGACATGTCCGGATCACCTCCCCCGGATGCGCGGGTCGAGCCGGGTATAGGCGAGGTCGACCAGGATATTGGCGAGCACGACGACCAGTGATCCCAGCACCAGCACGCCCAGCACCACCGGGTAGTTGCGCGAGGACACGCTGTCGAGCAGCAGGCTGCCGATGCCGGGCCAGCTGAACACCGTCTCCACCACCACGCTGCCGCCCAGCACGGTGCCGAGTTGCAGCCCGAACAACGTGACGATGGGCAGCAGGGCGTTGCGCAGCACGTGCCGGATCACCACGCGGGCCCGGCCCAGCCCCTTGGCCTGCGCGGTGCGGACGAAGTCGAGGCTGAACACCTCCAGCATCGCCGCGCGCATCACCCGGGCATAGACCGCCGCATAGAACAGGCCGAGCGTGAGCGTGGGCAGCACCATGTGCTGCAGCACGTCCAGCGCGGCACCCCAGGCGCCGGGATCAGCGCCGATGGTGGTCATGCCGCCCACCGGCAGCCAGCCAAGCTTCACCGAGAACAGGATGATCAGCATGATCCCCAGCCAGAAGCTGGGGGCGGCGAAGAAGAACACCGCCAGGAAGGACAGCAGGTTGTCCCACAGGCTGTTCACCTTCACCGCCGCCACCACGCCGGCGGTGACGCCGACCAGCAGCGCCAGCCCCATGCTGGAGAGCATCAGGATCAGCGTCGCCGGAAGCTGGGACAGGATCACGTCCAGCACCGGCATGTTCTGGCGGTAGGAAAAGCCGAAATCGAGCTGCAGCACCGACCAGATGTATTTCAGCAACTGCAGCCAGGCCGGGTCGTCCATGCCGTACAGCACCCGCAGCCGCGCGATCATCGCCGGGTCCGAGATCTGCTGCTCGGCCGTCATGACGTCGAGCAGGCTGCCCGGCGCCGCCTGGATCAGCACGAAGTTCAGCACGATGACGCCGAGCACGAGGGGCAATCCCTGCAGCAGGCGCCGGAACAGCAACCGCCCCATGCCCGCGCCCCCTCAGCCCTCGCGCCAGAGATCGGCCCAGCTTTCGCCGATGTAGTTGGCCCAGCCGGAATGGTTGCGCACGTCGCTGCGGGTAACGGTGAAACTGTCGAATTCCACCATGGGCAGCAGGTTCGCCTGGGCGACCGCGTCGGCCTGGAACTGGTTGGCCAGGACCTTGCGCTTCGCCTCGTCGGTCTCGGTGGCCAGGTGGCTGACCAGATCGTCCATCGCCGGGTCGGAAAAGCCGTTGGCGTTGCGGAATGGCGCCCCCTTCACGATGCCGTCGGTGGTATAGTACTGGGTGATGATCGGCACCGGCTCGATCGGCGCGGTGTAATTGGACAGCGCGATGTCGAAATCGTAGTCGGTGTAGATGCGCTTGAGCGAGGTGGCCCGGTCCGGCGTGGTCAGGTTCACGGTGATGTCCAGGTCTTCCAGCGCCTGCTTCACGTACTGGCCGTTCTTGGCGTTCTCCTCGAACCAGTTGGCGGCCAGCAATTGCACGGTGAAGCGCCCGCCCCGCCGCTTCTTCAGCCCCGCCGCGTCCAGCAGCCGTGCCGCCTTCGCGGGATCGAAGTCGTATCGGGGAACATCGCGGTTGTAGAAGACCGGGTTGTTGCTGTGGATCGGCGAGGTGCCGACCTTGCCCTTGCCGAAATAGACGGTGTCGACGATGAACTGCCGGTCGATGCCGTGCAGCAGGGCCTGGCGCACTTCCCGCCGGTTCACATTCTCGCGGCGCAGGTTGAACTCGATGGTCGCGCACCAGCTGCACGTCTCGTAGCCGCGCGTGGTAGCCTGGAAGCGGCCGGTGCGGGTCAGGCGCTCGATGTCGGGCACCGGCACGGGATTGGAAATACCCATGTCCAGCTCGCCCGCTTCGAAGGCGGCGGCGCGGGAGGCGGGGTCACGCCACCAGCGGATGAACAGGCGGTCCAGATAAGGCTTGCCGGAATCCCAGTAATTCGGGTTGCGCTCGTACTCGACATGGCTGCCGCGCACCCATTCGCGCACCACCCACGGGCCGGTGCCGATCGGCTTGTTGTTGACCGGGTTGGTGACGAGGTCCCGGCCCTCGTAGAGATGCTTCGGCAGGATCACCGAGTTCTGGCCGGAGAGGGTGGAGCGCAGATAGAAATCCGGCACCGGCGAGGCGAAGCTCAGCACCACCGTGCGCGGGTCCTTCGCCTCCGCCCCGGTCAGCGCCTTCAGCGCCACGGTCAGCGCGAAGGGCTTCCAGAACTGCAGCACCGAAAAGACGACGTCATCGGCGGCGAAGGGCCGGCCGTCATGCCAGGTGACGCCTTCGCGCAGCCGCAGCGTGTAGCTGCGGAAATCCGGCGCGGCCTGCACGCTTTCGGCCAGGATGTTGACGAATTTCAGGTCGCTGGTCTGGCCGAGCAGGCGTTCCAGCACCTTCGTCGAGGTCATGAACGGGCTGGAGCCGCCGCCACCGGGCACGAACAGCGCCTGCGGCTCGAAACCGCCCCAGGTCGCGGTGAGCGAACCGCCGCGCCGGGGCGTGCCGGCGGCGCGGGCGGCCGGCTGCCAGATCCCGTTGAGCAGGACCCCGGCGGTGGAGGCGGCCAGAACGCCGCGGCGCGTCATCTGCATGATCGAGGTCACTTCCCTGGCTCCGTCATGGCGTAGCTGGCCCGGCCAATGGCCAGCAGCACGCCCTGCTCGTTGAACACATCCACATCGGCCACGCCGATGCTGCGGCCGTTGCGCCGGACCGTGGCGGTGGCCACCAGATCCGTGTGCAGCGCGGGGCGCAGGTAATCGACGCGGAAATTGACGGTGGGCAGGCCGCGCCCGACCAGCATGCCGAGCGCGAAATCGCCGACCGTGTCGATCACCGCGGCGATCGGGCCGCCATGCCATTGCCCGGAGCCGGCGCGGCGCTCGAATTCCGGGCGCATCGGGCAGCGCATGGTGATCTCGCCGCGGGCCAGATCGGCCGACACCACCTTCAGCCCGGAGAAGGCGATGAAGGGCGATGCATCGAGGATCGCCTGCACCGCCTCGGGCGATAGCGTGCCGCCGCTCATGGCGTCACCACGATCTTGCCGATGACGTTGCGGTCCTCGATCTGGCGCAGGGCTTCCACACCCTCGTCCAGCCCGTAGACCCGGTCGATGACCACCTGCAGCCGGCCGCTGCCCACCAGATCGAGCAACGTGCCGATATCGGGCGTGTCCCAGCCGTTCGAGCCCATGATCTGCAGCTCGAAGGTCCAGATGAAGCGCAGGTCTTCTTCCACCGCGAAGCCGGCGGTGGCGCCGCAGGTCAATTGCCGGCCGCCGAGGCGCAGGCAGCGCAGCGATTTCTTCCAGGTGTCGCCGCCGGTGAAGTTGACCGCGACATCGATGCCGCCGCCCGGCGCGCCGCGGCGGCGGCTGGCCTTGCCATAGGTCTCCTGGATGACCTTCTGGAAATCGGTTTCGGTGTAGAGGATGACCTGGTCCGCCCCGAGCTCGCGCAGGCGGCGTGCCTTCTCCGGGCTGCCGGCGCAGGCGATCACCTCGCAGCCGGCCAGTTTGGCAAGCTGCACGCAGCAGACGCCGACGCCGCCGCTGGCGCCGAGGATCAGCACCTTCTCCCCGGCCTGCACCTTGCCCACGCTGTACATCATGCGCAGGGCGGTGCCGTAGGCGACCGGCAGCGCCGCCGCCTGTTCGAAGCTGACAGTGTCGGGCAGGCGGATCAGCTGGTGGGCCTTGGCGCGGCAGAGTTCCGCCATGCCGCCATGCTGGGTTTCGCCCATCAGCCCGCCCTCGACGCGGTTGATGGGATCGACCAGCACGCGCTCGCCGACCTGCCAGCCTTCGACGCCGGGGCCGATGGCGGCGATCTCGCCGGCCACGTCGAGCCCGATGATGCAGGGGAACGGTATGCGGATGCCCGGCATGCCGCGCCGGGTGAAGACGTCATGATAGTTCAGCGACGTGGCACGGACGCGCAGCACGACCTCACCCGCTTGCGGCACCGGATCGGGGAAATCCGTCTCGAGGCGGAGCTTCTCCAGACCGCCGTGCTCACGCAGGACCAATGCCTTCATTATGCTTCCTCTGCTCCCGGCCACGCGGCCGCATTCCGGAGAAGGTGACGGACCGGCGGCCCCTCTCCGCCGGGGCGCGCCGGTTGGTGAACCGCCAGGATCCCGCCGGGCATTGCCGGGGGATCAGCGAACCACGCATGAAGCTGGTGTTTTATCCGCGCTGATCCGGGGCCATCCCGGGAATCCGGGGTCGCCGGCATCCGCGCCAGGGCCAGCAGGGCGGGCGCCGGAAGGAGAATTCAACGGCAAAACATTGCATTTAGAGACGAAACTTCTTCCGTAACGCGTAGTACGGTAAGAGCCACATCATGGAATGTCAATTCACGCGCGAATAAAATATAATTTCGTAATAAAAAGACTCTGTTTATGCGATTTTTATGCGTGAAATATCGCTTCGCGTTTGCCCGCCTGCGGTTTCCATCTGGCGGTCGCGGCGGCGGTGCGTTTGCCTCCGGGGGCGCAAACAGCACGTTACATTTTGTTACATATTGATAATATAAATGATTAAATTGTCATATTGCACGAGATTCCTGCAATCGATCTGGGCAATACATCAAACCTATTGCGAAGTGTCATCAAGCTGTAGTGTTCGATGCGGATTGTGCCGCCTCCATTAAATGGAACGGCAGGATGAGCAATTCCACTTTCGGAACAATCCGCTCCCTTGGTCTCGCCGCGATGCCGGGCACCGGCGGGAAAGCCCTGAGCTTCCCCGCCGCCGCGCCCCACACCGGCGGCTACCTGATTCGCCCCGGCGTGTCCGGCAGCGTCACCACCTTCACGCTGGTCTATGACCTGCTGATCCCGGCAGGCCAGTCCTCCGGTTATGGCGCGCTGTTCCAGACCGACCTGAGCAACCGTTCCGATGCGGATCTGTTCCTGAAGCGGCTCTCCGCCGATTCCGCCGGGATCGGCATCTCCGGCACCTATGACGGCGAGGTCTCCCTCGGCGGCTGGCACCGCATCGCCTTCACCTTCGAAGGCCAGGGTGACGGCAGCTCGGTGCTGTCGAAATATGTCGATGGCGCCCTGGTCGGCCAGCAATCCGTCTCCACCAGCCGCTTCAGCTTCGACGGAGACAGCGGCTTCCTGATCCTCACCGACGAGGACGGAGAGACCTGGGCCGGCGCGCTGAGCAGCTTCCTGTTCACCACCACGGCCCTGAGCGAGCAGCAGGTCGCCGCCCTCGGCGGCACCACGGCCGGCGGCATCCTCGCCGCGGCGCCGGCGGAAGGCAGCGCCACCCAGTTCGACTTCGAGAGCGGCACCCTCGCCGCCAGCTTCGGCCCCGGCACCATGGCGGCGGTCGACGCGGCGCAGGCGGGCGGCATCGCCTCCCCGGCCGAGCTCGGCCTGCCGGCCTATCCGGCCGATCCGGCCGGAGTGCTGCACTATCCCGCCTCCGACATCGCCCAGGGCTATACGGTGACGACCGGCGCCACCGAAACCGTCTCTTCCTTCACGCTGATCTACGACCTCTATCTCTCGGCGAAGGACCTGGGCGGCTACGCCGCGCTGTTCCAGACCGACCCCGGCAACGCCAGCGACGCCGACCTGTTCCTCAAGAAGCTTGGCACCGGCATCGCCGGCATCGGCATCTCCAGCGTCTATGAAGGCGAGATCACGCTGGATGCCTGGCACCGCATCGCCGTCAGCTACCAGGACATGGGCAACGGCAACACGGTCCTGCGCAAATACGTCGACGGCGCGCTGGTCGGCGAACAGACCCTCAGCACCTCCCGCTTCTCCATCGACGCCAGCGGCCGGTTCCTCATCCTGGCCGACGAGGACGGCGAGACCGCCGCGGGCTTCCTGAACAGCTTCGCCTATGTCGGCCATACGCTGACCGGGGCCGAGATCGCTGCGCTGGGCGGGGCCACGCGCGGCGGCATCTTCACTGATGCGACCGTTCCCGCCGGCACGCTGCAGTTCGACTTCGACAAGGGCGGCTACGGCACCACCTACGGCACCGGCACGCTGGCGCCGCGCGGCACCGATGGCGGCAGCATCGGCGATGCCGACAAGCTCGGGGTGGGCAAATTCCCCGGCGATGACAGCGGTGTGCTGGGCTTCCCCGCCACCGGCCCGGGCGAGGGCTACCAGATCGGCGTGAATGTCCCGGGTAGCATCAGCAGCTATTCGGTGCTGTTCGACCTGCTGATCCCGGCCGGCCAGGACGGCGATGCGGGGGCGCTGTTCCGCACATCCGCCGACATGGACGCCAATGCCAACGTGTTCCTGGTGCGCAACCAGGACGGCAGCATCGGCATCTCCGTCGCCGGCGAGACCCATGGCAGCTTCGCCTTCGGCCAGTGGCACCGGCTGGCCATCACGGTGCAGGACCAGGGCAACGGCAGCTCGGTGCTGACCGCCTATGTCGATGGCGCGGTGGCCGGGCACTTCACCGTCGATGCCGCCAAGTTCTCGGTCAACGGCACCACCGGCTGCACCGTGCTGTCGGACAATGACGGCGAGACCTGGGCGGGCTACCTGAACAGCCTGCACATCACGCCCGCCGTGCTGGACGGCGCCGCCATCGCAGCCCTCGGCGGTCCGACCATCGGCGGCATCATCGCCCAGGCCAACGCCAATCCCTATGCCACACAGTTCGACTTCGACAATGGCACGCTGACCGCGAGCTACGGCTCGGCCACCATGACCGCGATCGGCATGCTGACCCCGCCGGCCATCGCCCAGGCCATCGACGACCAGCGCCTGACCACGGCGACCGGCACGATCACCATCGACCTCGCCGGCGTCTTCAGCGGCGGCGATCTCACCTACAACGTCACCACCGGCGACGGGAAAATCGCCACCGCCCGGGTCGTCGACGGCAAGCTGGTGGTGGATGTCAACGGCTGGGGCATCACCGACATCACCGTCACCGCGTCCAATGCCGCCGGCGACGCAGTGTCCGACAGCTTCCGCCTGCGCCATGTCAGCGCCAGCGCCTACACCGTCGCGGTGGTGCCGGACACCCAGGACTACACCGACGACCCGGCCGGCGCGCGGCTGTACCACAAGATGACGCAGTGGCTGGCCGACAACAAGGCCGCGCTGAACACGGTGTTCGCGCTGCAGGTCGGCGACGTCACCCAATGGAGCGCCCCGGAGCAATGGGCGATCGCCAAGGACGCGTGGTCGACGCTGAACGGCGTGGTGCCCTACGCCGTGCTGCCGGGCAACCATGACCTGGCGGAGGGCAGCGCCTCCAACCACACCACGCTGCTCGGCCAGTACTTCACCCTCGATTATATGACGCAGAACAGCACGCTGGGCGGCGTCTATGACGGCGAGCCGAACAGCACCGCCAATGCCTGGTACACCTTCGAGGGCAGCGACGGCACCAAGTGGATGGTGCTGATGATGGAATTCGGCCCGCGCGACGACGTGGTGCGCTGGGCCAAGGGAGTGATGGACGCCCACCTGGACTACAAGGTCATCCTGGCCACCCATCACTACACCAACATGGGCACGCGTGCCGATCCGCTCTCGAACGAACTCTATGGCGAGGGCACCGGCAAGGACTACGGGATGGTGAACGATCCCCAGGGGGCCAGCGACGGCGAGGATCTCTGGCAGACCCTGGTCAGCCAGTACTCCAACATCTCCTTCGTCTTTTCCGGCCACGTGTTCGGTGACGGCGCCGAGACCATCGTCAGCTACAACCAGTTCGGCCAGCCGGTCTACCAGATGTTCGTCAACTACCAGGACGGCGTCGCGAGCGAGATCACCGGCAACGGCGACGCCTCCGCCGGCGGCAATGGCGGCAACGGCGCCATGCGGCTGGTGACGATCGATCCGGAAACCGGCACCGTCTACACTGAAACCTACCTCGCCAATCTCGACACCTATCTGACCGGGGTGCGCCAGACCACGACGCCCTCGCGCGACGGCACCAGCACCGCCGACCTGACCGGGCCCTATCTCGACCACGAGCAGACCATCCCCGGCTTCGACACCGATGCGCCAGACTACCAGTTCAAGGCGAAGGCGGGCGACGACCTGACCCTCGATGCCGGCAATGCCGGCACCATCAAGGTGACGCTCGACGGCAGCGCCAGTATCGACCTGCTGTCGCAGGTGGCGAAATACGAGTGGCTCAATGCCGCCGGCGAGGTGATTGCCACCGGCAAGAATGCCGCGCTGGAGCTGGCCGCCGGCAAATACAGCTTCACCCTGCGTGCGGTGACCGCCGACGGCGTGACCAGCACCGATACGGTCGACGTCACCGTCACCGGCGCCGCCACCCTGCTGCGGGACAACTTCAACGACGGCAACGCCAATGGCTGGACCCGCACCGGCGGCACCTGGCTGGTGAAGGGCACCGCCGCCGCCACCCCCACGGCGGCGAACGCCCAGGGCGCGCTCTATGCCTACAACGACAGCTCGGGCGCCATGATCTGGTCCGACCCGGCGGCGAAGGCCTGGACCGGCTATACGCTCGACGTCACCCTGATCACCGAGGATGACGACACCATCGGCGTCTATTTCTACTACACGGACGCCAACAACTTCTATCGCCTGACCTTCAACATCCAGAACAACGAGCGGCTGCTGGTGAAGGTGAAGGACGGCGTGAGCACCACGCTCGCCCGTGAGACCATCACCACGCCGTTCGACCAGACCATGGACCTGAAGGTCAGCGTCGCCGATGGCCGCATCTTCGCCACCCTCGACGGCGACGCGCTGTTCGGCGGGGCGGTGACCGACGCCACCGCCCCGCTCACGGGCGGCACCGTCGGGCTGGTGTCGAACAGCCAGCACCAGTCGATCTTCGACGACGTGCTGGTTACCGCCGGCACACTGCGCGCCTATGCCGGCCGCGATATCCGGGTGATCGACAGCGACGGCGACGGGGCGGCGACGATATCGCTGACCGGATCGCACAGCTTCGCCCTCGGAGGCATCGCCGGCGCGACCTGGAGCGAGAACGGCAAGGTGGTGGCGAACGCGGCCGACGCGGAGATCTCGCTCGGCGCCGGCACGCATGTGCTGACGCTGAACCTCACCGGCGCCGGCGACAGCGGCCATGACAGCGACAGCGTCATCGTCACGGTCATCAAGGCCAGTGACGTGCTGGTGCAGGATGACTTCGCCGATGGCAACGCCAATGGCTGGCGCTTCGTCGACGAGCACGAACTCGGCGCCGCGCCGGACTGGCAGGTGGTGAACGGCCGCCTGACGCAGCTCGCCGACAGCTACAGCCGCCAGCTCGGCGGCAGCGGCGACACCGCGCCGACGCCGGAATGGCGACTCACCTGGAGCCCGCTCGGCGACGGCATCTACGCGCTGCGCAAGGGGGCCTACGCCCTGTGGGACGAAGCCGGCGCGCGGGAGTGGCGGAACTATTCGACGGAAGCGACCATCCGCTGGGCCGACACCGGCGGCGTCGGCTTCCTGTTCCACTACACGGACGCCAACAACACCTACAAGCTGGAGCTCGACTCGGAGACCGGGCTGATCCAGTTGTTCAGCCTGAAGGGCGGCATCGAGCAGACGCTGTGGCAGAGCCCGAACGCCTTCACCGCCACCGACACCGCGGTGCTGCGGGTCGACATCGTCGAAGGCGTCATCACCGCCTGGCTCGACGGCGTGGCGCTGTTCGCCTCGCCGATCGCGGTGCACGACACCGAGCAGGGCACGGTCGGGCTCTACACCTGGGGCAATCCGGGGGTCAGCTTCGACGACGTGCTGGTGACGCGGCTGAACGGCGCGACGGTGCCCGGCCAGGAGATCACCGGCACCGCGGCATCGGAAATGCTCACCAGCGGCGCCGGCGATGACGTCATCCGCGGCCTCGGCGGCAACGACACGCTGGTCGGCGGCGGCGGCAACGACACGCTCGATGGCGGGGCCGGCGCCGACGTCGCGGTGGTGAATGCCACCCGCGCCGGCAGCACCCTCACCCGCCTCGGCGACGGTAGCTGGCGCCTGACCAGCGCCGACGGCACCGACGTGCTGCGCTCGATCGAAGTGGTCCGCTTCACCGACGGCGATCTGGCGCTGCACACCGCCCCTGGCGACTTCCTCGGCACCGCCACGACCGACCTGCTGTTCCAGCATGGCGGCGGCACGGTGGCGCTGTGGTCGGTCGCGAACGGCGCGGTGACGGCCTCCTCCGGGCTCGGCACCCTGCCCGCCGGGGCGACGGTGCTGGCGAGCGGCGACCTGACCGGCGACGGCATCGCCGACATCCTGACGCAACGGGCGGATGGCAGCCTTGCGGTGTGGGAGACGCATGGCGGCACGGTCACCACGCAGCATGCGCTGGCAGCCCCCGGCGCGGGACGGCAGGTCGCGGCGATTGGCGATGTCGATGGCAACGGCGCACAGGACATCGTGCTGCAGGGCAGCGACGGTGCCATCACCGCCCTGCGGATGCAGGGCGGCACGGTCGCAGGGGTGACCACGCTCGGCCACACCGACGCGGCCTGGACGCTGCGGGCCGCGACCGACCTCGACGGCGACGGCACCGACGACCTGGTGTTCACCAGCACCGGCGGTGACGTGGCGGCCTGGATGGTGCGCGACGGCGTCGCCGTCAGCGGCAAGGGCATCGGCCACCTCGCCGATGGCTGGAGCTTCGAGGCCGCCGGCGACGTGACCGGCGACGGCACGCCCGACCTGGTGTTCGCGCATACCAGCGGCACCATGGCCTATTGGGCGCTGCAGGACGGTGGCGTCACCGCCACCGGCGCGATCGGCCAGTACGCCGAGGGCTGGAGCTTCGCCACCGCCGGCGACCTCGATGCCGACGGCACCACCGACCTGGTCTTCACCCACGCTTCCGGCGCGGTAGCGGCCTGGCAGGTGCAGCACGGCCTCGCCGTTTCCGCCACCTCGCTCGGCGCCACGGCGCCGAACTGGCAACTGGTCTGAAGCCAGGATGACTGCCCGCCCCCTGCCGGCGCCCCCGGCAGGGGGCGGGATCCTCTTTCATGGAGCAAGCCCCCCTCGTGCGAGACGTGTCCCTGACCACCTTGACGCGGCGCCTCCGCCGTTTCTCCGCCACCCTGCGCGAGACCTATGCCCGCGACGGCCTGAGGGCGACCACGACCCTGCTGGCGCGCCAACTGCGCCGCAAGGGGCCGATGCTGGGACGGCACCTGCTGGGGGCAGGACGGCTGCGGCTGGTGCGGGCACGGATCGGGCGGCAACGCGCGGGCTTCCCGCCGTCACGCATCCATTGCGCCGTCGCCGTCACCGGCGGGCTCGGCGATTGCCTGGTGATCGCCCGCTTCCTGCGCGACCTTGCCGCGAGCTGCGGCGACATCGCCTTCGACGTGTTCTCCCCGACCCCGGAGCTGGCGGGCTGGGCCTTCGCCGCCGTGCCCGGCTTCAACCAGGCCTATGACGACATCCTGTTCGAGCGCCTGCTCGGGGAATACGACCTTGCCCTGCGCGCCAACCAGACGGTGGTGGTCTATCGCGAATGCGTCCGCTGGGAGACGCTGCGCGAGGCCCCGGCGCTGGTGCGGGCGCTGCGGACGCTGATCCACGCCCGCGCCGGCGTCGACGTGTTCATCAACCAGCATCCCTATCTCGACAACTTCCTCGGCCAGAGGGCGGTCTTCGCCGGCGCCACGCGGCGCGACTGGCTGCACCGGATGGCGGGCATCGCCTATGGCGGCGACCGGCTCGCGGTGCCGGCCAACCGGCTCGCCCCGGCACGGCTGGGGCTGCCGGCGGGCGGCTACGTCACCGTGCATAACGGCTTCGACACCCGCTTCGTCATCTCCGGCCGGCGCGCGACCAAGTGCTATCCGCAGTTCGGCGCCGTCGTCGCCCGGCTGAAGCAGGCATTGCCGCATCTGCTGTTCGTCCAGCTCGGCGCCCGCGACACCAGCGAGCCCCTGGCGGAATGCGATCTCGACCTGGTCGGCCGCACCACGCTGCAGGACGCCGCCGGGGTGCTGGCACAAGCGGCCTTCCACATCGACAACGAGGGCGGGCTGGTGCACCTGGCGCGCTGCTACGGCGTGACCTCCGGCGTGGTGTTCGGGCCGACCCCGAGCGATTACTTCGCCTATCCCGACAATGTCAGCCTCGACCCGCCGGTCTGTGGCAATTGCTGGTGGCTGACCCGCGACTGGATGGATGCCTGCGCCAAGGGCCACAAGGAGCCGCGCTGCATGACCGAGCAGCATCCGACCGACGTCGCCGAACGGCTGCTCGCGGCCATGCTGGCGCACGGCCTCGGCACCGCCCTCCCCCCACCCGATGCGGTCGCGGCGCTGCCCTGCACGCCCGGCGAGGATGCCTGAGATGGACGAACGTGATTTCGCCGCCCTGCTGGAGACGGCGCTGGAACGGCAGGTGGGCACGCCGCTGCGGGCCCTGGCCGAGGCGATGACGCCGCGGCCGGCGGCACCGGCGGAGGGTGGACTCGGGCCATGGAATTACCGCGGCCACCCCGACCAGCCCTTCGGGCCGGTATCCTACGCCCAGTTCGGTGAGGACCTGATCCTGCAGAACCTGTTCCACATGCTGCGCATCGAGCGGCCCGGCTTCATCGATGTCGGCGCCCATCATCCCGTCGCCTGCAACAACACCGCGCTGCTCTATGCGCGCGGCTCGCGCGGGGTGAACATCGATGCCAACCCGCATTTCATGCCGGCCTACGCGGAGCTGCGGCCGGAGGACGTGACCCTCAATCTCGGCATCGGGCCGGCAGCGGGGGAACTCGACTACTACATGATCGACGAGTTCTCCGGCCGCAACGGCTTCGACCGCGCCACCGCGGAAGCCTTCGTCGCCGCGCATCCCGCCTTTTCCATCCGCGAGGTGCGGCGCATCCCGGTGGTGACGCTGGACGAGGTGGTGGCGACGCAGTGCGGCGGCACATGGCCTGATCTGCTGTGCATCGATGCCGAGGGGCTGGACTGCGCCATCCTGGAATCAGCACATTTCGGCCCGGCGGGGCCGCGCGTGCTGTGCGTCGAGAATGTCAGCGGCGATGACCACGACGCGGCCGGGCGGCTGGAGGCCATCGCCGCCGCGCGCGGCTTTTCGCTGTTCGCGCGGACGGTGGGGAACCTGATCCTCTGGCGCCCCACCGCGCCGGGCGGCTGACCGCGCGCCGGCGCGCTCAGCCGGCGAAACGGTGCCAGCTTTCCGCCGTCAGCGGCGACGCCGGCGCCAGGCCTTGTGGATCAACGCCGTCGCGCGCCAGCCGCCGGCCGCAGAACATCGCCATCGGCGTGCCGTCGGTGGCGAACAGCTCGAGCGAGGTCACCACGCCCTGCGGCGTCGGCGTCGCCACCACCCACCCTCCGGCGATCGCCCGCGCCCGCAGGTAGAGCACGGCATCGGCGCCGCGCACCTGCAGCCAGGGGCCGGCATCCGTCACCACCTCCAACAGGCCGGTATGGGTCTGCAGGCAGCCCGGGTTGCCGACCATGACCGTCAGCGGCTCCGCCGCCGCCACGCGGCGCAGCAACCCGACCACCGCGTCCGGCGACACCCGGCGTGCTTCCCCCAGTTGCCGCGGTGCCCAGGTGCAGCCGGCGCTGCACCGGTCGGCACCGCAGTGCCCGGACAGGCCGGAGACTTCGCGCGCGTCGCGCAGGGCATCCCAGGTGGCACGGAAGGCGGCGACGTCCATTACCGCCTCTGGCGGCACCGGAAAGAGCGGCGGTGCCGGCGGGGCGGCGGGATCGATGTCGATGGCGGGCAGGCCCGGCGCGGCCAGGGCCACCAGCAGCCGTTCCCAGACGGACAGGTCCGAGTCCTCGGTCAGCAGCACCTTGTGCACGGCGCTGCCATCGGCGGCGAAGACCTGCAGCGCCCGCCGTCCCTGCCCGGTGGTGGCCCAGGCATGGCACCAGTGATCGAGCGACAGCCGCAGTTCCACTTCCTGGCCGGGAGGGCGGACCGGACCGGGCCGCTGCTGGGCGAACATGGCGTGGCCATGCGCCTCCAGCACCGCATGGGCATTGCCGGTCTGGGCGAGCACCGGACCAAGCCGGCGCAGCCCCTCCAGCAGGGAGGGCCAGTCGGCGCGCAATCTGGCACTGGTGCTGCCCTCGTCCATTTCCACCAGTTCGGCCTCGGTGATCGCCAGCCGGCGGGCGATGTCGCTGCCATCAAGCTGGGGCCAGACCGTCTCCGCCATGGAAAGCCCGTCCCCCGGCACGTCGATGGACGAGGGTGGTTTCAGCGCAGGGGAGAAGCAGGCGGTCATGGTGGACTCCGTGGAATCGGCGGCGACGTCGGAAAGCGGAGCAGAAGGAACGGTAGGGTAATTGAGAATTACTTGCAATCTCCTGAAGCATCGCAATGTCGCTGCCGGCACGGCCGGATCAGCGCACGCAAATAGATGCCGCCAACGCGCGCAGCGTCGCAGCACGGACCCGCATCCCCGGGTCGAATGCGACAACGGGCCAGGGGCCAGGAAGTTGCGCAGGGCGGAGTAACGATGTGGCCCCGTTCCGCCCGGGGACAAGCGGTCGTGCCGTGACGAAATCGCCGCCGCCAGCCCGGCGCGCGGGGCACGTCCCGCGCCCGCGCCGACGGCGGCATGCCATGCACGGCGTGGCGGACGAGAGAGGAGCACCGCCATCCGTTTCGGGCAGGACGGCACCTCCGGCTGGGCCGGCCGGGCAGCGCTGTCCTTTTCGTCATCGGCCATTGGGCCATGGCCGTCGTGGTGTCGGTCTAGCTGAAACTGCGAATGAATCGCAAGTCAATTCCGTGCGGGCCGTCACCCATGGCGCAGGCGGCCGGGCAGCGCCACGATCGCTGCCACGATCCCGGGCATTGACGCCATAATCTGGCCACATGGCGCGCGCCATGTGAGGCCGGCGACAACAGCCCATCATTCGTCGGACAGCCACCATGGCACAGGCACTTCAGGCCGCAGCGGATTGCCACCCGGCACGCGCCTACGCGATCAGCGAGAAATTGCTGCGTCTTTTCGGCCTTCGCCCCTCCGACCCGCCGCCGATGGACCCCGCCGCCCTGGAGGCGGTGCTGGCCTTCCGTGGCTTCACCTCGTTCATCGGCCTGCCGGTGCCGGTGTTCGTGCCCGCCATCACCCCCGCCGGCGAGGCCGCGGACGAACCCGAGCCCACCCGGTGGTCGCGCGCCGCCCCGGAGAACCATGCCGGCGCATCCTGGCTGCGCCCGCGCGCGCTGCGTCGCTGACGCGACCCGGACAGCCACACTTAAAAGCCCAAACCTGACAGCGATCATCACGGCCGGGACGCTGCCGCCCCGGCCGCGCCCGTCGTTGCACGCGCATCCTGGCCCCGCATCTTTCGCGTCGGCCTGCCCTGCCACTGGGGCTGCGCCCCGGCGTTTTCCCTCCGCCTGCATGGCAGTAGGGAGAGCACATGCCCAATCATCAAGAACGCATCCGGCAACGTGCGCACGACATCTGGGAACAGGAGGGGCGTCCCGAGGGGCGCGAGGAAAGCCATTGGCTGCGTGCGAGCCGGCAGATCCGGACCGAGCAACACCAGGCCCGCGTGATGGCGTCGATGCCCGCCCTGGTGTTTCCACCGGGACGGCATCGGCATGCGGCGGGCCGCCCCGCCCCGTCGCCCCCCCGGCGCGACGCCGCCGCCGAGGACGTGCCACGCACCCCGCCACTCACCCGCGATGCCGAGCCGGCTGCCCCGGCCTCTGCTGAATTCCCACCCGCCGTGGCCGGGGCCACACCCCCCGGCATCACCGATGCCCCCGCGCGCGAGGCCGCGGCCTCGCGACGCAAGACGGAACGGCGACGGATGCAACGGCGCGACACGCCCCCGGCACAGGCCATCTTCACGGCGGTCTTCGACCTGGGCCTGGCCTGGCTCGACTGGATCCTGGGCGTGCAGAGGGCCTTCCTCCAGTCCTTCGCCTCCCCCGCTTCGGGGGCGACGCGACGCAGCGCCAGCCCTCCCCGCCCGGCCACCCGGGCGGGCACGACGCCGCGCCGGGACATGACGAAGCCGGAGTCCACGACCGCCGGGAAGCGCCCGAGGAAAACCGCGGGCGACAAGCTGCCCGGATCGCTGCGGCCGACCGTGCCCGATTTTCGTCCGCTCGGTCCGGCGGCACCGGCCACCAGGGCCGCGCCACCGCACCGGCCCACCGCCGACCTCGATGCACCGCCGCCCCCCATCCTGCAGCCCACCGGCACCAAAGGCTGAGCGCGTTCCCCGGCGGCTCCCCGGCCCGACCAAGGGGCCGCCGGTCAGGCGACCCAGTTGCCGTGGAAGCCGTGCGGCACCCGCCGGGGCAGCATCACCTCGGCCACCGGCGGGCGGCCGATCGCGAGCGCCTCCAGCAGCACGAAGCGGGACGTGTCGGAGCCCTGGTCGTAGACCCAGGCACCGATCCAGCCATCCGCCTCGCCCTTTCCGCCAGGACGGGGAATGAACACCGGCTCACCCACTGCCTGCCCGGGGCCGAAATCATGCAGCTCCGTCGCCCCGCTCCCAAGGTCGTAATGGATCAGCGCCCCAAAGCTCGCGGCATGACCGGGCGTGGCGCCGTTGCCCGTGCTCCAGCCATGGCGGTTGGGCCGGCCCAGCACGGCCGGATCAACGCGGGGAAATTCGGCGCGCCGGTCGCTGAGCGGGCGACGTTCCACCCGGCCGGTGCCGGGATCCAGCTCGGCCCGCCACAGGCAGGGCGGGGCGGCGGCGGCGACGGCGGGCCCGAACCCGGCATACTGCACGTAGTCGACGACGATGCGCCCCCCGGCATCGAACGCATTGAGGAAATGGAAGACGAAGAACGGCTCGGTCTCGAACCAGCGCACCGGGCCGGCGCCGTCGCGCGGCACCACGGCGATGCGGGTGCCGCGCTCGGGCTGCCAGGACAACATGCTGCCGCCCTTCGCCACCGCCTCGGGATCCAGCACCACCGGGCAGAGGAAGAACACCATGTGCGTGGCGGTCGCGGCGAAATCGTGCAGCATCACCGGCACCGGCGCTTCCAGTTCGATGCGCCGGGCCACGCGGCCTTCGGCATCGATGACGAAGCCGACCAGGAAGGGCGGACGGAGCCTGTAGCGGAACGCCACCAGCTCGCCGCTGGCCGGATCGGGCTTGGGATGCGCGGTGAAGGCGTCGGTGATCTGCCCATCGAAGTCGTAAAGCCCGATGGTCTCGAGCTGCGGGCCGAGCTCGGTCGGCAACCCGCCTTCCCACAGCGCCAGCGTGCGGCCGGCATGGTGGATGACGTTGGTGTTGGCGGTGTTCTTGATCGGCCCCGGATCGCCGTCCGGCCCGATCAGCGCGGGCTCTGGCAGCACCGGCGCCAGCACGCTGCCATAGAGCGCGCGGCCGGCACGGCGCTCGGCCCGCAACCCGCGAGTCTCGACGAAGCGGTTGCGGTAGGCGACCCGGCCCCCACGGAAGCTCAGCGCATGCACCATGCCGTCGCCGTCGAACGGATAGGAGTAGGAGAGCGGCGGAAAGGCGACGTTGGGGCCGTTGCGCAGGAAGCTGCCTTGCAGCCCCTCCGGCAAGGCGCCGCGCACCGGCAGGTCACTGAGGTCGCATTCGTCGCCAACCGGCGCGTAGGCGCCCTGCAGGAACGGGTTGTCCGCGGCGGGGGACGCGGCGAGGTCGTTGACCGGCAGGTGATGCGCGGGGCGACCGCCCGCGCCATCGGTCTGAGGCCCGCGCAACGGCACGGCGTGACGGCGCGTCTGCATGGTGATCCCCCTTCGCGGCGCTGCGGCGTGCCGGGAAGGTGGGATCGGGCCGGCCGGGGGACGCGGGGCCTGACGTCGTTGTGAAACCGCGCCTCGGCTCAGGCGGCGGGGGCAGTGGCGCGGCGGCGCGCGAGCACGGCGCAGACCGTGAAGGCCGCACAGGCCAGCGCCACGAAATACACCAGGCCATGGTCGGATGCCTGCATCGCCAGCCCGGCACAGACCGGGCCGAGCAAGGCGCCGACGCCCCAGAACAGGCTCATGACCGCATAGAGCCCGACCAGCCGGCTGCCCTGGAAACGGCTGCCGACGATCGCCAGCATCATGGTGTAGATGCCGACGAAGGCCCCGCCCCAGGCGAACAGCAGCGCCCGCGTCGCCCAGGGCCAGCCGAGCGCCCAGGGCCAGGCCAGCGCACCCAGCGCCGACAGTGCCGCCAGCAGGATGATCATGCGCTCGCGGTCGACCTTGTCGCCCAGCCAGCCGATCGGCAGTTGCAGCACGATGGCGCCGAACATCATCCAGGTCATCAACTGCGTCGCCTCGGCCTCCGGCCAGCCCACCGACATGGCATAGAGCGTCAGGAAGGTCAGGCCCGCCGTCTCCACCGCGGCATTCAGCGCCGTCGCGCCCATGGCGAGCGGGGCGAGGCGGATGGAACGCCACGGATTGGCGTGCTCGGGCGGGGCGAATGCCGGCGCCGTCACGAAGCGCGGCAGCACCAGGAACGCCGCCCCCACCGCCAGGGCGGCCCCCGCCACATAGGGGGCGAACCCCTCCGCGCCGATCAGCGACAGCAGCAGCGGGCCAAGCGCCAGCCCCACCGACAGGCCCGCGGTGTAGGCGGCCATGGTGCGGGCCCGCGTCGCCTCCGTGCTGAGGGCGTTCAGCCAGGTCTCCGACAGCACGAACAACGCCTCCGAGGCGGCGCCGAGCAGGACCCGCAGCCCGAACCACGCCGCCAGGAACGGCAGCGCCGGAAACAGCAGCAGCAGCCCCGCCGCAGCCAGCAACGCGCCGATGACGGTGCGCCGCAGGCCAAGCCGCGCCGTGATCGCGGGCAGCAGGAACGCCATGCCGAGCACGCCCACCGCATGCATGGCGGCATTGGCGCCGATCAGGGCCTCGCTGAAGCCCCGCCCGGCGAGGTCGAGCGCGATCAGCGCCGCCGCCAGGCTGTAGGTCAGGCCGAAGATCACCGCCACCACGATGATGGCGAGGCGCGCGGCCAGGGTGCGGTTGCCGGTCACGCGGCCGGCACCGCGCGGACCGGCGCCCTGCCCCCGGCCCGCGCCGGCAGGTCGAGCACACCCGCCAGGGCCCGGGCATAATCGAGCATCAGCCCGGGGGTCCACGCCATCGCGGCGGCGCGGCGGCGGATCAGGCCGGCGGTCCACAGCTCCGGCAGGACCAGCAGCCGCAGCAGGAACCACGGCGAGCGCGCCCGCCCGGCGAAGCAGCCCTCCACCGCGGCATCCAGCGCCCGCGCCACCGCGGTCGAGCAATTGCGGCGGGTGAGGTTGTAGGTGGTGTCCTGCCGGTAGCCCTCCCAGAACGCGCGCAACGCCCCGAGATCCAGGCCGCGCAGCTCCACCTGCACGGTCGAGGGACACCACTCCCCGCTTTCCTCCGCGTAGCCCGGCAGGAACCGGCCCGGCACATCGTTGTCCACGGTCGCGCGCAGGGTGCGGGTGAAGGCCGACTGGTCGCGGTCGATGTCGGCCGCGGGATAATGGCTGATGTAGACATCCGGCGCCTCCAGCGCCGCATGCCCGGTGGAAATGACGCCCTTCTCGTCCAGCGCCGCCACGTAGCGCGCGATGCCGTGGCGCAACGGTGCGAGGGACCCGGTCGGGGTCCAGACATGGACAACCAGATTGCCTGCCATCGCCGGAACAGGGGCCTCGCCGGCCGCATCAGGCCAGCGGCCGCGCGGCCAGCCGTCGCTCAGCAGCCGCGACATTGGCATGCCCGCCGGCAGCCGCCGGATGCGCCAGGCCAGCACCAGCAGGCTGATGGCAGTGACCATCATCAGCGTGCCCACGTCGAGCCCGACCTCGCCCTGCCAGCCCGTCGGCCATGGCACGAAGGACCAGACGCCGAGCGCGAACTCGAACACAGCCACTCCCAGCGCGCCGCGCCAGCGGGGGAAGCGCACCACCGTGGCACTCGCCGCGCGCCAGCCCGCATCCAGCACCAGCAGGATGCCGACCAGGAAGCCGATGACGATGTCGCTGCCCCAGGGACGCAAAATGATCAGCAGCGAAATGACGGCCAGGATCGCCGCCTTGGCGAAACGCAGGCCACGGCGCGAGTCGATCCCACTCAACCCGGCAACGAACGAGACACCCGCGTCGAGCAGCAGCGGAATTGCGAAATACACCGGCCAGATGCGGAATTCATCCAGCAGCGCATCGACGAAGAAGAACGCCCCGACGAGCAGCCAGGCCAGGCCGATATACCCGATGGTCCGCCATTTCTCCCGGACGACCTGCGCGCCAATCAGAAGTAACAGCAGCTCTGTCATCGGCGCCGGACCACGTACCTCCCGGAACGCGCAACCTGCGCGCTCCGGAAAGATACGGTCCATCACCTTTTTGGCAAGAGAGCGTTGGGGCTTCGCCCCAAACCCGACCAGGAGGCTCTGCCTCCTGGACCTCCGCCAAGGGCCACAAGGCCCTTGGATCCCATTCTTTTACGCTGCCGGCACCAGGCTCGCTTCCAGGATGCGCCGGCTGACCTCGGGGGTGATCTCCTTCTGCTCGCCCAGGGCGGTCATGCCGTGCGTCTCCAGCTGCGCGACCAGCCCGTCGATCGCCTCCGTGCCGACCGCGTAGCTCGACAGCCGCGTGGGCAGGCCGAGGCTTTCGAAGAACGCCTCGGTCCGGCGGATCGCCGCCTCGATGCGCGCGTCCTCGGTCCCTTCGGTGATGTGCCAGACGCGTTCGGCGTACTGCAGCAGCTTGCCGCGCTTGGCTTCCCGCCGCTCGCGCAGCAGCGCCGGCAGCACGACAGCGAGGGTGCGAGCGTGGTCGATGCCGAAGCGGGCCGTCAGCTCATGGCCGATCATGTGCGTCGCCCAGTCCCCCGGCACCCCCGCCCCGATCAGGCCATTCAGCGCGAGCGTAGCGGTCCACACCAGGTTGGCGCGGGTGTCGTAATCCTCCGGCTGCGCCACCGCCCGCGGCCCGATCTCGATCAGGGTCTGCAACAGCCCTTCGGCGAAACGGTCCTGCACCCGCGCATCGACCGGGAAGGTCAGGTACTGCTCGGTGATGTGGACAAAGGCATCGACCACGCCATTGGCGACCTGGCGCGCCGGCAGGGTGAAGGTCTTGCTCGGGTCGAGGATCGAGAACTGCGGGAAGGTGTACGGGCTACGGAAAGCGAGCTTGGCGGCCGTCTCGGTGCGGGTGATCACCGCGGTGGGGTTCATTTCCGATCCGGTGGCCGGCAGGGTCAGGACGCTGCCAAACGGCATCGCACCGGTGACGTTGGCGCCGTGCGTCTCCAGGATGGTCCAGGGATCCTCGCCGGTGAAGGACAGCGCGGCGGCGACGAACTTGGTGCCGTCGATCACCGAGCCACCGCCCACCGCGAGCAGGAAGTCGAGCCGCTCCTGCCGCACCAGGGCGACCGCGCGCATCAGCGTCTCGTAGGTCGGATTGGGCTCGATGCCGCCGAACTCGCGCACCTCGCGCCCGCCGAGCGCGGCCCGCACCTCGGCGAGCGTGCCGTTCTGCCGGACGCTGCCGCCACCATAGAGCACCAGCACACGCGCCGCCGGCGGCAGCAGCGCATCCAGCCGCGCGATCGTGTCGCGGCCGAAGACGATGCGGGTGGGATTGTGGAATTCGAAGTTCAGCATGAAGCGCTCCTGTCGGCCTCGTCGCCGGTCAGAGGCGCCTGAAACCGATACCGCCGTCCAGAACCGCCCGCGCGCGGCTGCCGTGCGAACACCACAGACCTGACATCCTCTCGGGGCCGAAGCCCCGAGTTCCGGAGTGCTGCATCACGCTGCCCTCCGGCGGGTTCCTGCTTCTCTGGGCCGCTTAGCGCGGTGTCCCTCCACAGGCAGCACCGGACTGTCCGCCCGGCGAAGAATGTTGATTGCCGCATTCCCATCTGCGTTGGCTTCGTGGCCGCAGGCCGTGCAGCGGAACTGCGACTGGCTGATGCGGCTGGCCGCATCCACCGCGCCGCAAACCGAACAGGTCTGGCTGGTGTATGCCGCCGGCACTTCGATCAGCCGGCCGCCGCGCTCCGCCAGCTTGTAGCCGAGCATGACGCGGAAGCCGTGCCACCCTTGATCGAGGATGGAGCGGTTCAGGCCAGCCTTGGCGCGCACGTTTCGGCCGGGCTGTTCGACGGTGCCGCCGGCCGAGCGGACCATGTTCCGGACTTCCAGCTTCTCCAGCACGACCTTGCCGTGGTTCTGGGCAACGTGGCTGGATGCTTTGTGCAGGAAGTCCTTGCGAGCACGGGCGACCCGCGCATGTAGCCGGGCAACCCGGCGAACCTGTTTTCTTCTGTTGTTGGAGCCTCTTTTCTTCCGCGCCAGCTTCCGTTGTGCCCGGCGCAATGCCTTCAGCGCCTTCTTGCCGCAGTCGGCGGGCGCAATGCTGGTGCCGTTCGACACGGCTGCGAACACTGCCACGCCCCGGTCGATGCCGACCGCTGGCAGGGTGGACGGCGATGGATCGGCAATCTCGCGCTCATACTGCGCTGCCACGGTCCAAATACCGGCACGCCGGCCGACGGTGATGTTCTTTACCGTGCCGGGGATATCGCGATCCCAGCGCAATCGCACCCATCCGAGCTTAGGCAGCTTCACCTCGCCCCAGTGCCGGGAGATGCGGCGGAAGTCGAAGGTCGCTGGGTCGGGGAACCGCATGGCATCGTTCAACCCGCGCTTGCGTGGCTGCGGTGCCTGTGCGCGTCCTTCCCACCAGTTCATATAGGCGCGGTCGAGGTCTTTGATCGCCTGTTGCAGCGGGTGGACCGGCACATCTCGCAGCCAATCCACCTCCGCCCGCAACGTGGTGACTTCGCGGCATTGGCTGGCGAAGTTGAAGGTCCGGCCTGGCCGATACCAATCCCGGCGCTGCTCAAGGGCGATGTTGTAGGTGAACCGCACGGCACCGACCCACTGGCCGAGCTTCTGTTCCTGCTCGTCGATGGGATAGAGGCGGTAGATGTGTGCCTTGCGGATCAGCATGAGATGTATTGTATATACAGACGCGCTGCGGCGCAACAGAAAACTGTATATACATATGCCCCGAGGCGACCCGAAGAAAGCCGTGTCCATTCGCCTCGATCCAAAGCTGATCGAGGCAGTGCGAGCAACAGGCGAAGAGTTAACCACCGCTGTCGAGAGCGGTCTGCGCCTATGGTTGAAGCGGATCACCAAGAAGCCCTCCATCCGAAAACCGACACCCGACTGACTCATGTCGGCGCAGACGCGCCTCACGGCCTTACCCGGCCCTGAACGGCCGCGCTTGCGGCCGATTTTTGGTCAGCGGCGGACGTCCCGGCCCGATCGGCGCGATGGCGGAGCGAACTTGTCCGCCGGCGCCCCGGCCCCTATAGCCTTGGCCCATGCCCAACGACACGCGGTTCCTGCTCCGGCTGCTGGCCATCACCGCGGCGATACTGCTGCTGGTGCTGACATGGCGGGAGCTGCCCCTGATCGAGGCGGAATGGCTCGCCCCGCGCGCCAGCCCGCGCCCCGTCGAGCCACGCGGCGACCTCGCGGCGGACGAGCGCAGCACCATCGCCCTGTTCGAGAATTCCCGCGATTCGGTGGTGTTCATCACCACGCTGGAACGGGTGGTCAACCCCTGGACGCGCAACGCCCTGCAGGTCACGCGGGGCACCGGGTCGGGCTTCGTCTGGGACCGGCTGGGTCACATCGTCACCAACAACCACGTCATCGCCGGCGCCTCCGGCGCCACGGTGCGGCTGGCCGACGGGCGGGCCTTCAACGCGACGCTGGTGGGCACCAGCCCCGACCACGACCTCGCGGTGCTGCGCATCGGCGTGGGAGGCGGCGCGCCGGCACCGCTGCCGATCGGCAGCAGCCACGACCTGCGGGTCGGCCAGAAGGTGTTCGCCATCGGCAACCCCTTCGGGCTCGACTGGACGCTGACCACCGGCATCGTCTCGGCACTGAACCGCGAGCTGGCCGACGAGCGCGGCGGCGCGATCCAGGGCCTGATCCAGACCGACGCGGCGATCAACCCGGGCAATTCCGGCGGGCCGCTGCTCGATTCCGCCGGGCGGCTGATCGGGGTGAACACGGCGATCTACAGCCCCTCCGGCGCCTCGGCCGGCATCGGCTTCGCGGTGCCGGTGGACACCGTCAACCGCGTGGTGCCCCGCCTGATCGCCACCGGCCGCTATGTCCGCCCCACGCTCGGCATCCGCACCGAGCCGCAGATCAACGACGCGCTGGCGCAGCGGTTCGGCATCGAGGGCGTGTTCGTGCTCGACGTCGCCCCCGGCTCGGCCGCCGACAAGGCCGGGCTGCGCGCGGCCGAGCCCACCCCGGGCGGGGGCGTGCGCATCGGCGATGTCGTCCTCGCCATCGGCGACCGCCCGGTGCGGCAGGTCGCCGAGCTCGGCGCGGCGCTGGACCCGTTCGAGCCGGGACAGCAGGTCCGGGTGACGATCCTGCGCGACGGGCAACGGCTGGAGGTGAACCTGGCCCTGGACGCGGGACCATGACCGAACCGGCAAAGCCGCCGGGACAGGGATCAATCCGGCCGCCGGGGTGACCGGCCGCCGGGCAGGCAGCGCCGCAGCAGCGCGTCGCAGGACAGGCCGCCGGGCCCCCAGACGATGAGCCCGAGCGCCAGCGCCGCCCAGGTGAGATGCACCGGCCAGCCATCCGGGACCACCAGTTGGACGACGCCGGTCATCAGCAGCAGCGCCAGCGCCGCCAGCCGCGTGCCCAGTCCCAGCACCAGCAGGACCGGCGCCGCGATCTCGACCGTTCCCGCCAGGAAGGCCATCAGCGCCGGCGCCGGCAACGGATAGGGACCACCCGGCAGATGCAGCCGGAATTCCTCGGTGAACAACAGCACTGCCGTGTCGCCGAGGCGCAGGAAGCCATCCCATTTGAGCAGCCCGGATCGCCAGAACGGCACCGCCAGGGCAAGCCGCAGCAGCAACTGCGCCGCGGCGGGAGGAACGATCATCCGTGCGAGAGCGGCGGTACGATCGTACAGGGCCGGCACCGGCCGGCCGGCATCGCCGCCCGCCATCAGGGAGTCGCTCTGCGGAGACATCAGGACCCTCCGTCGCGGATGGCGGCGAACACGCCGGCCGTGATCATGCCGGCGATGTTGCCGGCAAGGTCGAACGCCGCCGCTGCGGCGAAGCCGGCTTCGGCCGCCTCGCCCAGCGTTGCCCCCGCCAGCAACCGGGCCAGGAAGGGGGCGCCGCCGGGGGGAAGATGGCGGACCATGACATCCTGGTCCGGACGGGTGACCAATGCATCCTCGGCCACGAAAGCCGCGAGCGGCCCGGGCGGGCCGTCGTTGCGGTTCATCACGAACAGAGAGAGCGCGGGAAACGGCGAGCGGAGGACACGGCTTGCCGGATGCGGCACGAAGCGCAGCGTCTCCAGGTCCGGGGCGGCGATCGCGGCAAGCGCCCCGGCCCGCAGCGCCGGTGCCTCGGCGGCATGATAGGCATCGAGCCAGGCACGCTCGAGCCTGGCGACATCGGCAAGCCAGGGCAACGGCCGCGCGTACTCATAGCCTTCGATGAAAGCGGGGAAGTCGCGGCCGTACTCGAAGAGCAGCGGGGAGCGCGGCGGGGTCGCGCGGATGTGGAAGCGCGCCATCGCCCGGAAGAAATCGGGGCCGGTCAGCCGCTGCGTGGCCGGGAAGATGGCGGCCAGTGCGTCGATCAGGCTGACGGTGACGTTGTTGCGGTGGACGTTGTAGCGCCGGACCGCGCCCTTGCCACGCGGCCCGGTCAGGTTGGCGGGGGGCGGCAGGGTCGGATCGGTGAGCCCCGGCGCCAGCAGCGCGGCGAAGCACGGCACCGCCCGCCGCGACAGGACGGCATCATCCGTGCGCATGGTGGCCTCCCGCCGCGGCATGCCGGTCGAGAATGGCCTGCGCGGCCTGCGCCTCGGCCCGCAGCACCGGCCAGGGCGGCAGGGCGCTGTCCCATTCGATCAGGGTCGGGATCGGACCGCAGCGGGCGATGACCGTCTCGAACAGCGCCCAGACCGGCGACGCCACTTCCCGGTCGTGGCTGTCGATCAGCAGCACCTCGCCTTCGTCGTCAGCCTGCACGGCATGGCCCGCGAGATGGATCTCGCCGACCCGCGCCAGCGGGAAATCGGCGATGTAGTCCGCCGCGGCGAAACCCTGGTTCGTGGCCGAGACGAAGACATTGTTGAGGTCGAGCAGCACCCCGCAGCCGGTGCGGCGGACGAGCGCCCGGATGAAGTCGGCCTCGGACATGGTGGCATCGGCGAAAGTGACATAGGTGGACGGATTTTCCAGCAGGATCGGCCGCCCGATCGCGTCCTGCACCTCGTTGACATGCGCCGCGACATGGGCCAGCGACGCCGCGTTGTAAGGCAACGGCAGCAGGTCGTTGAAGCAGATGCCTGCGTGCGTGGACCAGGCAAGGTGCTCGGATACCAGGGCCGGTTCGCTGCGCGCGACCAGGGCGCGGAACCGCCCGAGATGGTCGGGATCGATGCGGCCGGGCCCACCGATCGACAGGCCGACGCCGTGCACCGACAGCGGATAATCCCGCCGGATCCGTGCCAGGATGCGATGCGGCGGGCCGCCCGCCCCCATGTAGTTTTCCGCGTGCACCTCGAAGAAGCCGCCCGCGAAGGGCTCGGCCTCGATGGCCGGCAGGTGATCGTGCTTCAGGCCGGCCCCGGCACGGCCGGCAATGGGATGGGCCGGAAAGCGGAGATCCCGCTCCGGGCGGCCGCGATCGATGCGCGTGAGTGCGTTCACCTTGGTCTCCCCTTTCCGGCAGCCGGTCAGGTCAGGAGCGGGACGGGGTCAGCGAGCCATGCCGGCCACCGGGCACCACGATGCCGGTGCAGGTGCCGCCCTGGACGAACTTCCAGGCATTGCCCTGGAAATCGACGGTCGAGGTGCCCTGGCAGGAGGTGCCGGGCCCGGCGGCGCAGTCATTCTGGCCCTTGAGCGCGACCCCGTAGCATTTCTCCTTGTGCGCGGCGGTGGCGGCATCGGCTTCCGCCCGGGTCAGCGGCGCCGCGGCGGCGGCCGAAGCGATCGCCGCCGTCACGGCGCCGGCAAGGAGAGCGGAGGAAAGCCTGGTTGCAGCTGACATGTCTGTCTCCGATGGTGTGGCAACATGCGCGATGGCACGCACATTGACCTCTTCGGAGCAGAAGGGCCGGGAGTTACAGCGGCCATGCCGCGGCGCGGATTTTTTCCACGCCGCCGCTCACCAGCGCGCGAGCCGCGGCAGCACCAGCCGCGCGAACAGCGTGACCACGCCGCAGCCGAGCGAGTACCAGACCGCAACATAGAGGGGATCGTCGAAAGGACAGGCAAAGACGAAGACGAAGGCCCCCCAGCCCGACGCGGCGAGGCCGGCGGCCAGCGCGGTGCCGGCACGGTCGGTCGGCGCACCACGGCGCATCACGACACCCAGCGCGATGACGGCCGGCACCGACAGGGCAACGATCTTGCCCAGGCATTGCAGGCCGTGATGCCAGTCGAGCCGCCCCACCAGGGCCGCCAGCCCCTCGCGCGACGCATCCAGCAGCCAGCCGCCGCCCAGGCAGACGGCGATCAACACCGCCAGCCAGCGCAGCCCCGGCCGTGGTGATCGCACCGGATCGAGCGAGAACAGGGTCACCGCGCCGCCCACGAGCCCGATCAGGCCGAGACTCGCGAGCTTCCACCAGAAGACCGGCAGTTGCATCGCCGCCGTCATGTCCGGGCGCATCAGGCCCAGCCCCAGGAACAGGCCCAGTTCGATGGCACCAAGGCCGAGCAGCAGCGCCGCCTCCCGCCATGGCGCGCGGCGGCGCACCGGCCTGAGCTCGCGGGCAAGCCGGTCGATCAGGGAACCGGTCGGCAAGGGTTCAATCGGCATCGGCGCCCGTCCGCAACAGGGAGATCAGCCGCCGCAGCCCGCGGTGGATGTTGACCTTGACCAGCGACACGGACTGGCCGGTCGCCTGCGCCGCCTCCTCGACGCTGAACCCCTGAATTTTGACGAGGCGGATGGCATCCGACTGCGCCGGCCTGAGCATCATCAGCAATCGCTCCAGGGATGAGGCACTGACCACCCCATCCCCATGATCCGCCACCGCGATCGCGTCGTCGAGCGTCTCCGTCGGCCTTGCCCTGAGCGCGCGCAGGGCGTCGATCCATTTATACTTCGCGATGGCGGCAAGCCAGGCCCCGAAGGGACGCGACGGGTCGTAGGTGTGGCGCTTCTCGTGCAGCGCGACCAGCGTGTCCTGCACCGCGTCGTCGACCATCGCCGGCGGCAACCGCCGGACGAAATAGCGGCGCAGCCAGGGGGCGACCGCTGACAGCAGGCGATGATAGCTGGCCGCGTCGCCACGCTGGGCGGCGGCCATCAGCGCATCCCACTCCGCGCCGGCACTGCCTGCTTCCCGCGGCATGATCTCCCGCGCCACCGCCCGGCCCTCCCAGCTCCACCATGCCAGCACCGTGCCCGACACGTCGCCCTCCCCCCACGCACCCGTCATGGGTTCGGTCGGGCGGCGGGGCCGGTTACACCGGCCGGGCATCGCCGCCGCGATCGTGATGGGGCGAGGCAGCGGAAGCGCAGGGCCACCTGTTTTGGAACGCGCGTGCCAGAATGCCCCGCCCGGGCCCCCGTGGCAATGGCCACGGCCCCGCGTCGGCCAGGGGACCGGTTGTGGTTTTATGGCACGCATTCTAAAAACCGGTGGCGTTCGCCCCCGGCAGCCTGCCCGGCTGCCGCCGCGAATGCTCCGCGGGGGGGGAAAGGCGATGGCACGTCCACGGGAGTTCGACGAGGCGGCCGTGCTCGACGCCGCGATGCACTGCTTCTGGCAGCGCGGCTACGAGCAGACCTCGATGCGCGACCTCGCCGGGGAAATGGGGATGACCAGCGCGAGCATGTACAACGCCTTCGGCGACAAGCGCGCCCTCTATCGCCGTGCGCTCGACCACTACCTGGCGCAGACCGTCCGCGACCGCATCGCGCGTTTCGCGCCGCTGCCGCCCCTGGCGGCGCTGCGCGGCTTCTTCACGGAAATCGTCGAACGCTCGGTGGCCGACCGGCAGCGACGCGGCTGCATGCTGGTCAACTCGGCCCTGGAGGTGGCGCCGCACGATGCCGGGTTCCGCAGGCTGGTGGCCGGGGAACTGGAATTCGTCGAGGCGTTCTTCCGCCGTTGCATCGCCGCCGGGCAGCAGGACGGCACGATCACCGCACACCCCCCGGCGGAAAAACTGGCGAAGCTGCTGCTGAGCCTGTTGCTGGGCATCCGGGTGCTGGCGCGAACGCGGCCGCAGCGCGCCGTGCTGGATGGGGCGGCACAGGCGGCACTGGCGCTGCTCCAGCCCGAGCCGCCGGCCACGGTTCCCGGCCACGGAAGCGACGGTCCCCCTGGCTGATCCCGGGCAGCCGCTGCAGCAACCAGCGCCGCGCCAGGCGCTGCGCCACGTGAGATCGTCCCAGCGCATGTCGTTCCGGCATCCGTGATAGGCTGGCCCGGATGTGGTCCCTGTCCCCGCAGGAGCCCAAGCCCGTGTCTGGAACGGCCGGCGAAAGGTCCGATGGTGACGCGGGCGCGGGTCAGGACGTCCCGCCGGGGAACGCCCTTCCTTCCCGCAGCGCGGCGATGGCATCGCGCCGCACCGGCTCGGGCAGCGTTCTGAGCAGGGCAGCGAGGCGCTGCAGCGCCAGGCGCAGGCCATGCACCTGATCGAGCAGCCCCAGCACGACCGGGATGCCCTCGTCGTTCACGCCCAGATCCTCACGCAGGTCGCGGATCAGGCAGGCGCGCGCGAGATCGGGCTCGGAGAAGCCTCGCCCGCCGAGCTCGGCCTGCGGTGCCAGCCATCCCGCCTCGATCCAGGCCTCGAGCACACCCGCGTCGAGGCGCGCCCGCACCAGGAAGTCCTGCCACGCGATCATGTCGCCTCCATGCCCTTGCGCGGGTCATGCGCGCGGCCCGCCGCCCAGCCGGCGGCGAAGCTCTCCAACGCGGCGTCCGGGTGATCGGGCAAGACGATCCGCAGCGTCGCATAGGCATCGCCCTGCGTGCCGTCCGGCCGCTTCACCCCCCTGCCCCGCAGCCGCAGCACCGTGTCGGTGTTCGATCCCTTCGGCACCGTCACCGTGACCGGCCCGGCCGGGGTCGGCACCTCCACCCGGGCGCCGAGCACCGCCTCCGGCAAGGTGACCGGCAGGTCGAAATGGATGTCGTCGCCGCGGCGGCTGAAATGCGGGTGCCCGCCCACCGTCACCTCGACCAGCAGGTCGCCCGACGGGCCGCCGCCCAGGCCGGACGCGCCCTTGCCGCGCAGGCGCAGCACCTGGCCGTCCCGTGTGCCCGGCGGCACCGTGACTTCCACCGTGCTGCCATCGGGCAGGGACAGCCGCCGCGTCGTGCCGTTGACCGCCTCCAGGAAACCGAGCGCGAGCTGCCCGCGCAGGTCGCCGCCGCGCATCTGCGCCCGCCCGCCCCCGCCCGCCCTGGCACGCCGCCCGAACAGCGCGGCAAGCAGGTCGTCGGCCTCGGCCATGTCGGCGAAGCCGGCATCGGTCGCATAGGGCGGCGGCTCGCCAGTTCCCGCGCCGGCCCCGGCCCCGGCATAGTCGCGATAATAGCGCGGCTGCGGGCGCTCGGCGCCGGAGGCGTCGATCTCGCCGCGGTCGAAGCGCGCGCGCTTCTCCGGCGCGCCGAGGATGTCATGGGCAGCGGAGACGCGCTTGAACCGCTCCTCCGCCGCGCTGTCGCCCGGGTTGAGGTCGGGGTGATGCTTTCGCGCCAGCCGCCGGTAGGCCCGCCGGATCTCCTCCGCCGAGGCGTCGCGCTTCACGCCCAGGGTCTCATACGGGTCGTCGTTCACAGCCGCCCCCCGCCATCCCGGACGGGGCGGCACGCACGATCGCAGCCGGTCCTCATCTCCATGTCCTTGCCAGAAGCGCCTTCGATGCCACCTTCCGGGCAGCCGGGCCGTTACGGCAGAGGTGCCCGCTGCTTCCTGGATTGGATGCCGGGCGGCACGATTCAAGGGCCGTGCCACGCGGCCGGCGCGCGTCTGCCCGGACGGCCCGATATCCCTGCCGCGGGAAGGAAAGCTTCGCCCGATGCTGCACGCCCTTCAGGACGTCAACCCGGCCCTGACCCATGCGCTGCTGGTGCTGGCGGTGCTCGTCTGGTTCTTCTTCCTGCGCCGCTGACGGAGCCCGGCGCGTGGCGAAGACGACGCCGGGTGATCGCCCGCAATCATGGCGATCACGTCTCTGCAATGCGCCGAACCTGGGATTTCCCGACGCGCTGTCTCCCGACCGAGGCAAGGGGCGCCCGGGGACTTGCTGAAAACACAAGACGTGGGAGACAGGGTCAATGTCGTCTTACATTATTGGAATCGTCATCATCGGGGCCGTGGCGTGGTGGTCGGTGAACTGGCGCAACCTGCCGCCGTTCAAGAACAACAAGCAGCTCACGCCGTAAGCAGGGCCCGCGCCGGCCACCACCACGCCATGCGACCGCGCCGGGACGGTCATGTCCCGGCGCGGTCGCGTCCGTCATCCGCCTATTTGCGCGCCTCCAGCAGGGCGTCGGCATTGGCCGGCGTCACGATCGTCCAGGGCACGTCGTAGCGCTTGGACTGGCCGTCGTTCCAGGGCATGTCCTTGCCGTACTGCGCCCAGATCGGCGACATCGGCTGGTAGTCGGGCCCGAGCACCGCGCGCATCGCGACGTCGATGCTGCCCTGCATCTGCCCCTTTGCGTCCTGCAGGATCGAGGTCATCTCCCCGGCCTTCACCGCGCGCAGCGCGTCGGAGACGCCGTCGATGCCGGCGATCGCGTATTTGTTCACATCCTGGCCGGACGCCTTGATCGCCTCGATCGCGCCCAGCGCCATCTCGTCGTTCTGGCCGATCACGCCCTGGATGCGGCCGCGATGCTTCACCAGCCAGTTCTGCATCAGGTCATAGGCCTCGGCGCGCGACCAGTTGGCGGTCTTGCGCTCCAGCACCTTGACCGCGCCGGCCGGACATTCGGCGATGGCCTTCTCGTTACCCTGGCCACGCTGAATCTCGCCCGAGCCGCCCTTCGGCCCCTCGATGATCACCACGTTGCCCTTGCAGCCGAGCTTCTTCAGGACGTCCTTGGCTTCCAGGTAGCCGCCGAGCACGTCGTCCGAGACCACCTCGGCATTCATCGCCTGGGTGTTCAGCCGCGCATTGGTGACCACCACCGGGATCTTCGCCGCCTTCGCCTTGGTAACGACATCGATATTGGCGTCGAAATCCATCGGGTTGACGATGATCGCATCGACCTTGTTGTTGATCGCGAGCTGCGCCTGGTCGTTCTGCACCGAGGCGTCGTAGCGCCCGTCATAGAAGGTGATGTCGGCCTTGCCGCTGGTCACCGCCGGATGCTCACGGCCGTAGCGCTGCATCAACTGCACGAACTCGGCCTTGTTGCCGTACATCAGCACGGCAATGCGCACCTTCTTCATCTCGGCCGCGCCGGCCGTAGACGCACAGGCCAGGGCCGCGAGGCCGCAAGCCGCCAACAAGAACTTCTTCACAGACTTTCTCCCGATTTCGTTGCAGTCGCCTCGCCACGGCCGGCGCCCCTGCCCCGGCCGTGGCGAAATCCCTAGTGCTGTTCGGCCTTGCGCGACGAATCGACGATCACCGCCGAGACGATCAGCACGCCCTTGATGATGAGCTGGTAGAAACTCTCCACGCCGAGCAGGTCGAGCCCGTTGTTCATCACGCCGATGATCAGCGCGCCGATCAGGGTTCCGCCCAGCTTGCCGACGCCGCCGGCGAGGCTGGTGCCGCCGATCACCGCCGCGGCGATCGCATCCAGCTCGTAGGAACTGCCGGCATTGGTCTGGCCTGATCCGGTCTTGGCGGTCAGGATGATGCCGGCGATGCCCGCGAGCAGGCCGGACAGCGCATAGACGCCGATGATGATCCGATCGGTCTTGATGCCGGAGGTGCGGGCGCTCTTTTCATTGCCGCCGACCGCGTAGACATAGCGGCCGAACACAGTCAGGTTCAGCAGCACCCAGGCGCCGGCGAAGACCAGCAGGAAGATAAGGATGGGCACCGGGATGCCGAGGATCCGCTCGGTGCCGAACCAGCGGAAATCCGGGCTGAGGGCGGAAATCGGATTGGCCCCGGTCAGCGCCATGGTCATCCCGCGCGCCGCCAGCAGCATGCCCAGCGTGGCGATGAAGGCCTGGATGCGAAAGCGGGCGATGATCCAGCCGTTCAGCGCGCCACAGGCGCTGCCGATCGCCAGCGCCGCCAGCACCGGCACCAGCACCGGATAGGTGCCGGCCCAGGCCGTCACCGTGGTCGAGCGGGTGGCGAAGGACGCGGCCAGCATCCCCGACAGCGCCAGCACCGATCCCACCGACAGGTCGATCCCGGCCGAGATCACCACCAGCGTCATGCCGATCGCCAGGATGCCGTTGACCGAGATCTGATACAGGATCAGCAGCAGGTTCTCGGCGGTGAGAAAGGTGTTCTCGCTCCACTCGCCCTGGATCACCTTGTACTGGCACAGCGCCGCCACCACGACGCACAGGGCCAGGAAGGCGATGATGATCCCGTACTGCCTGAAACCGCTCCCCAATCGTGGGGTCCGTACGGTCAGTGCCTGCAACATGCTTGCCTCCCGCCCCTGCCGCACCCTGGTCAGGCAGCGGCCATCATCAGTTTCTTCTGCGTCGCCTCGGTGCGGTGGAACTGCCCGTTCACCTGGCCACGGCACAGCACGATGGTCCGGTCGCTCATGCCGAGGATCTCCTCCAGCTCCGAGGACACCATCAGCACCGCCCCTCCGGCTTGCGCGAAGCCCGAGATGAAGCGGTAGATCTCCTTCTTCGCCCCGACATCGACGCCGCGCGTCGGCTCGTCCAGCAGCAGCACCAGCGGATCGGTCAGGATGCTGCGCCCGAGCACGACCTTCTGCTGGTTGCCGCCGGAGAGGTTCTGCACCGGCTCCTGCGGACCCGGCGCCTTGATGTTCATCATCCGGATCGCCCGGGCGATGCAGGAGCGTTCTTCGGGAAAGTGGATGAAGCCGCCACGCTGCAGCCGCGGCAGGGCGGCGAGCGAGAGATTGCGGCCGACAGTGGAGGACAGCACCAGGCCACTGCGCTTGCGGTCCTCGGTGACATAGCCGAGCCGGGCGCCGATCGCCTCGGCGACATCGCCGCCGGCGAAGGCGCGGCCTTCCATCAGGATCGCGCCGGCATCCGCCCGGCGCAGGCCGAAGATGGTGTCGAGCAGCTCGGTGCGGCCGGAGCCGACCAGGCCATAGATGCCCAGCACCTCGCCCCGGTGCAGCGCGAAGCTGACATCACTGAACCAGGGACGGCGGGTCAGGCCACGGACTTCCAGCAGCGGTGCCGTGGTCGGCACGTTCTCCTTGACGTATTCCTGCTGGATGGCACCGCCGATCATCATCTCGATCAGCCGCTCGCGGGTGATGTCGGCGATCCGCCCGGCAGTGACGTAGGCGCCGTCCTTGAACACCGTGTAGTGCGTGGCGATGTTGAAGATCTCGGCGAGGCGGTGGGTGACATAGATGATGCCCTTGCCGGCGGCGGCGAGGCCGCGCAGCACGTCGAACAGCCGCTCGCTGTCCTTCTCGCTCAGCGCCGAGGTGGGTTCGTCGAAGATCAGGATGTCGGCATCGGCATGCGACAGCGCCTTGGCGATCTCCACCAGTTGCTGGGCGGCGACGCTCAGGCTGTCCATGGTCGCGGTGGGATCGATATCGAAGCCGAGCGAGGCCAGCAGCTCGCGCGCGCGCCGGTTCAGCTCACGGAAATCGACGAAGCCGAAGCGGCGCGGCTCGGCGCCGAGATAGATGTTCTCGGCGACGGTGAGATGCGGCACCGCGCTGAGTTCCTGCTGCACGATGGCAATGCCGGCATCGAGCGCCTGCCTGGCATCGGCAAAGCGGACCTTGCGCCCATCGATCAGAATCTCGCCCTGGTCGGGGGCAATGAAGCCCATCAGCACCTTGAGGATGGTGGACTTGCCGGCGCCGTTGCCGCCGCAGAGCGCCAGGATCTCACCGCGATTGAGTTCCAGGCAGCCATCCACCAGCGCCCGCACCCCGCCGAAGCTCTTTTTGATCCCCCGGATCGACAGCAGCGGGGCGGTGGTCATGCGCCCCTCCCCTCAGCCGGCCACGCCATGGATCTGCTGCAGCCGCTCGCGATAGAGCGCGAAGGCCGCGTCATAGGCCGCCCGCCGGCCGGCATCGGGCTGCGCCGATTTCGCCGGATCGATCGCCACGCAGCGCGCGGTGATGTCGGCCAGCGCCTCGGTCGCGCCGCGCTGCTTCTTCTCCGCCCACATGGCCTGCAGCGCGCCGCCGAGGCAGCCGCCCTCCTCGGTCACGGGCACCACGATCTCGGCGCCGGAGGCATCGGCGATCAGTTGTCGCCATTGCGGGCTGCGCGCGCCTCCGCCGATCAGGAAGATGCGCGCGGCGCGGCGCCCACCGAGCACCAGCTTCAGCCCGGCGAGCACGCCGAAGCTCACCCCCTCCACCATGGCGCGGACCAGGTTTCCGGCGTTCATGTTGTTCGCCGTCAGGCCGAGCAGGGTCCCGGTCGCGTTCGGCAGGTCGGGCGTGCGCTCGCCGTTGAGGAAGGGCAGCGCGGTGAGGCCGCCCGCCCCCGGCGCGGTGGCGTCCAGCGCGTCCGAGAGATAGCCGATGTCGCGGCCCAGCAGCTCGACGATGCCGCCGGTGACATTGGTGGCGTTCATGGTGCAGACCAGCGGCAGCCAGCCGCCGCTGCTGGAGCAGAACGGCGCCAGCCAGCCGCGCGCGTCCAGCACCGGCTCCGGGCTGAAGGAGCACACGGTCGCCGAAGTGCCCAGGCTCATCGTCACCACGCCCGGATGCACGTTACCGGTGCCGATCGCGCCCATCATGTTGTCGCCGCCACCCGCCGACACCAGGCAGTCGGTGGAAAGCCCTAGCGCCTCGGCGGCGGATGGCTGCAGGGGGCCGACGATGTCGTCGGCGCCAATCAGCGCCGGCAGCGCGGCGCGCAACTGGCCGGTGCCGCCGTCGATCAGATCCAGCGGTCCGGCTGCCCAGGCGCGGCGGCGGATGTCGAAGAAGCCGGTGCCGGACGCGTCGCCGCATTCGGCGACATGCCGCCCGGTCAGCCAGAAATTGAGGTAGTCATGCGGCAGGGCGATATGGCGGACACGACGGAAATGCTCCGGCTCGTTCTGCTTCAACCAGAGCAGCTTGGAAATCGTGTAGCCGGTCAGCGGAATGATGCCGTACTCGGCGAACCACTTCGACGGGCCGCCGAGGGCGAGCACCAACTCCTGGTTCTGCGGGCTGGTCTCGGTGTCGTTCCACAGCTTGGCCGGGCGGATCGGCTGGCCGGCCTCGTCCAGCACCACCAGCCCGTGCTGCTGGCCGGAAACCCCGATGGCGCGGATCTCCCGCCCCGGCAGGCCGGATTGCGCCAGCGCCTGGCGCACCGCGTCGATCATCGCCGCGACCCACCACGCGGGATCCTGCTCGCGCGCGCCGTTGGGGCGTTCGATCAGCTCATGCGCGGCGTGACCCTTGCCGCGGATGGTGCCGTCCTCGGCGACAATCAGCGCCTTGGTGCTCTGGGTGCCGCAATCGATGCCTAGATACATGTCATGCCACTCCTGCATGGACCGGTGCATGGGCCGGCAGATCCGGGCGGTGCCGGGGCAGGCGCCGCTGCGCCCGGAACTCCGACGGGCTCGCCCCCATGAAGCGCACGAAATTCCGGTTGAAGGTGGAGATCGTGCTGTAGCCGGAATCGTAGCCGATCGCCGTGACCTGGGCGTCGGTCTCGATCAGCAACTGGCAGGCACGATAGACGCGCAGGCGGTTGATGTACTCGTTGCAGCTGCAGCTGATGTTGCGCTCGAAGAAGCGGGAGAAGGCGCTCGGCGTCATCTTCTCCATCGCCGCGAGCTCGTTGCAGCTCAGGCTGTGCCGGTTGTAGTTGGCGGCGATGTATTCCAGCACGGAGGCCAGCCGCTTGGGACGGTTGCCGGTCGCGTTCGGCGGCGTCACCGACAGCAGGCGCCGCTCCGCATCTCCCGCGAGCACGTGCAGCAGGGTGAAGAAGATGCCGACGCGCTCCAGCCCCGAGGCATCCAGCAGCGAATGCATGATCCGCCACGCCTTGCGCGCCACCGGCACCGAGAACTGCACGCCCGCCCGCGCCGCGTCCACCAGCGCCTGCAGCCCCGCGCAATCGGAGAAAGTGGCGATGCAGCGTTCGGCGAAGCGGCCGCTGAACTGCAGCACCAGGTCGCGGTCGCGGATCAGGCCGGCTTCGTCATACTGCGCGTCCGGACCGCCATCGGTGACCCACATATGCGGCAGGTTGGGCCCGGTCAGGATCACCTGGCCGACATCGAACGGGCCCGCATGGGTGCCGACATAGCAAAGGCCGCGGCTCTTGCGGATCAGGTGGATCTCATACTCCGGATGGAAGTGCCAGCCGGAATACGGGAAAGGATAGTCGTGCTGGAACACGCGGAACGTTCCCTCCAGCGAGGGCCCGATCACTTCGCACAGCGGCTTGACCTTCATGGCACCGGTCCTGCCTGGGCCGTTCCCCCCGGTCAATCCTGGCCGGGGGAATGCGGCGCGGCGGTCAGAGCGCGATCTGGATCTTCACGTCCTCGGGCCGGTGCTCGGCCGCACGTCGGAAGGCGGCGATCGAGTCGTCGAAGGGATAGGTGGCCGAGATCAGCGGCCTGAGGTCGATCTTGCCACTGGCGACCAGCTTGATCGCGCGGTCCCAGACATTTGCGTACCGGAACGTGCCGGTCAGCTCGATTTCCTTGACCTGCAGGGCGACCACGTCAAAGGGCACCTTGTCGAGCGGCATGCCAACCAGCACCGCCCGCCCGCCCTGGCGGATCAGATCGATCATGGAGTCGTAGGGCTTCGCGCTGCCGCTCGCTTCGAAGAAGATGTCGGCGCCGCGGCCATCGGTGCGCGCGCGCACGACCTCGCCCAGGTCCTGGCGGGTCAGGTCGACCGTGGTGATCTCGCGATGCCCGGCCAGCAGCGCCAGCTTGGCCGTGGCCACGTCGCTGACGATCACTTCCGAGCAGCCGGCAGCCAGCGCCGAGAACACGATCATCAGGCCGATGGTGCCGGCCCCGGTGACCACGGCGACGTCGCCGGGATGGATGCGCGCCTTGGCAGCGGCGTAGACGCCGATGGCCAGTGGCTCGATCAGCGCGCCTTCGGCCAGGCTGACCTGCTCCGGCAGGCGATAGGTCAGTGCCGCCGGATGCACCACTTCCGGCGTCAGGCAGCCATGCACGGGCGGGGTTGCCCAGAACTGCACCGCCGGATCGAGGTTGTACATGCCCTGCAGCGTCTGCATCGAGCCGAAATCGGGAATGCCCGGCTCCATGCAGACCCGGTCGCCGACCCGCAGATGCGTGACCGCCTTGCCAATTTGCGTCACCACCCCGGCAGCTTCGTGGCCGAGGATCATCGGCTCCCGCACGACGAAGTCACCGATCCGGCCATGCTTGTAGTAGTGAACGTCACTGCCGCAAATGCCGACTGTCTTGACGGCAATTTTGACTTCGTTGTCGGCGGGCTGGAGTGTCCACGGGACATCGATCTCACGGATAGACAACTGCTCGATTGCATCGAGCACAACGCCTTGGACTTTCACGGCCCACCTCCAGTGTTTAGATGGAGTCCAATCCACCCCTTGTTAGTTACATATTTTGGATATCCTGGCCGGATCAGGCTAGGCCAAATTGACGCAAACGCTGAGCATAAATTTCCACTGCCTGCTTTTTCGTCATCACACCGACGCCAGGGAACACGACCGTTTGCGCGGCCGCGATGATCCCGCATTCTTCTCGTTGCAGACAAAAGGAATGCGCTTCCTGTCCCGCCGCCCCGGCAGATCCCCTCCCCGGCCGGGCAGCGCCATCACGGCCGGATCGTTTTTTGATAGGTATTATATCGTTTCAGTCATGCATGACTGCAACCATGCCGCAATGCCCCCAACCGGCAGGCTGCTTATCGCAGCGCGCTCTCTGCCCCCACCCCCTGCGGGAAAACACCGTTGCGGCACTATGTCCCGCCCGGAGCCCGCACCAGCCCGGCGCAAAAGTTGAAGACAATGACTCTTTCTTTTACATAAGAAATTTCTTGCAGAACGGGCGCCGCCACTGCTCTTGTGGACTCATCGTGGCTGCAAGACAGGCCGCACTCCGCATTGCCGCAGTGGAAGCAATCGACCACCTGTTCAAAGCGGGAGGAAACACATGAATGACCTGGCGCCAGCGGCGTCGCACCTGGCGACGCCCTTCAGGCTTCGTTACGGGAACTTCATCGGTGGCAAATGGGTCGAGCCGGCCGATGGCCGTCGCTTCGACAAGGTCACCCCGATCACCGGGCGGAAGATCACCGAGATTCCCCGATCGCAACAGGCCGATATCGAGCTCGCGCTCGATGCCGCCCATGCGGCGCGGGACCGCTGGGGCCGCACCAGCCCGGCCGAGCGGGCCCGGCTGCTGCATCGCATCGCCGATCGCATGGAAGCCAATCTCGACCTGCTGGCGCAGGCCGAGACCTGGGACAACGGCAAGCCGATCCGCGAGACCACGGCGGCCGACATCCCGCTTGCCATCGACCATTTCCGCTACTTCGCCGGCGCCGTGCGGGCGCAGGAAGGCACGGTCGGCGAGATCGATACCGATACCATCGCCTACCATTTCCACGAGCCGCTCGGGGTGGTCGGGCAGATCATTCCCTGGAACTTCCCGATCCTGATGGCGGCCTGGAAGCTCGCCCCCGCGCTCGCCGCGGGCAATTGCGTCGTGCTCAAGCCGGCCGAGCAGACGCCGGCCTCGATCCTGCTCTGGGCCGAGCTGATCGCCGACCTGCTGCCCGAGGGCGTGCTCAACATCGTCAACGGCTTCGGTCCCGAGGCCGGCCGTGCGCTGGCCTGCAGCCCGCGCATCGCCAAGATCGCCTTCACCGGCGAGACCTCGACCGGGCGGCTGATCATGCAATACGCCAGCGAGAACCTGATCCCGGTGACGCTGGAACTCGGCGGCAAGTCGCCCAACCTGTTCTTCGCCGATATCGCCGCCGAGGACGACGACCTGTTCGACAAGGCCATCGAAGGCTTCGTGCTGTTCGCCTTCAATCAGGGCGAGGTCTGCACCTGCCCGAGCCGCGCTCTGGTGCAGGAGGCGATCTATGACCGCTTCATGGACCGGGCGCTGCGCCGCGTCGCCGCCATCCGCCAGGGCGATCCGCGCGACCCGGCGACGATGCTCGGCGCCCAGGCCTCGCAGGAGCAACTGGAGAAGATCCTCTCCTACATCGAGATCGGCCGCCGCGAAGGCGCCGAGGTGCTGACCGGCGGCGCGCGCACCGTCCTGCCCGGGGAGCTCGCCGGCGGCTACTACGTGGCCCCCACGCTGTTCCGCGGCGACAACCGCATGCGCATCTTCCAGGAAGAGATCTTCGGCCCGGTGGTCTCCATCACCACCTTCCGCGACGAGGCCGAGGCGGTGGCGATCGCCAACGACACGCAGTACGGGCTTGGCGCCGGGGTGTGGACACGCGACATCAACCGCGCCTACCGCGTCGGCCGCGCCATCCAGGCCGGCCGGGTCTGGACCAATTGCTACCACGCCTACCCGGCCCACGCCGCCTTCGGCGGCTACAAGCAATCGGGCATCGGCCGCGAAACCCACAAGATGATGCTCGAACACTACCAGCAGACCAAGAACCTGCTGGTGAGCTACAGCCCGAAGGCGCTCGGGTTCTTTTAAGGCCAGCACCGTCATCCGCCGACGCAGGTCCGCCATCTTGCGCAACGGCACGATGGCGGATTGCGCTGCGCTTATCCGCCCTACGCCCGCCCGAAAACAAATCAACCGGAGGAACGAGACCATGGGGAAGACCATGAAGGCAGCCATCGTGCGCAGCCTCGGCCGTCCGCTCGTCTGCGAGGAAGTGGCGCGGCCCGAGCCCGGCCCCGACCAGATCCAGGTCAGGATCGAGGCCTCGGGCGTCTGCCACACCGACGTGCATGCGGCCGATGGCGACTGGCCGATCCGGCCGACGCCGCCTTTCATCCCGGGGCACGAGGGCGTGGGCGTCGTCACGGAAATCGGCGCCAATGTGCGGCACGTCCGCGTCGGTGACCGCGTCGGCGTACCCTGGCTGCACAGCGCCTGCGGCCATTGCAGCCATTGCCTCGGCGGTTGGGAGACGCTGTGCGAATCGCAGCGCAACACCGGCTATTCCGTCAATGGCGGCTTCGCCGAATACGCCGTGGCGGATCCCGACTATATCGGCCACCTGCCGGCCAATCTCGGCTTCGTCGAGGCGGCGCCGATCCTGTGCGCGGGCGTCACTGTCTACAAGGGGCTGAAGGTCACCGACACCAGGCCCGGCCAATGGGTGGCGATCTCCGGCATCGGCGGGCTGGGGCACATGGCGGTGCAATACGCGCGGGTCATGGGGCTGAACGTCGCCGCGGTGGACATCGCCGAGGACAAGCTGGAACTTGCCCGGCGGCTGGGGGCGCAGCTGACCATCAATGCCCGCAGCACCGACCCCGCGGCAGTGCTGCGCAAGGAAATCGGCGGCGCGCATGCGGTGCTGGTGACGGCGGTGTCGATCCGCGCCTTCGAGCAGGCGCTCGGCATGGTGCGCCGTGGCGGCACCATCTCGCTCAACGGCCTGCCGCCCGGCAGCTTCCCGCTGCCGATCTTCGACGTGGTATTGAACGGCATCACCGTGCGCGGCTCCATCGTGGGCACGCGGCTCGACCTGCAGGAGGCGCTTGACTTCGCCGCCGCCGGGCAGGTGCGGGCCAACGTCACCACCGAGCGCCTCGACAACATCAACGACGTGTTCATGCGGCTGCGTGAGGGCGCGGTCGACGGCCGCGTCGTCATCGACATGCACGCCTGACGAATCGACAAGGGCGCCGCTGGCGCGACGCCCTTTCCGACAGGACGACAGGCAGGCAGGCGGTGGGATCAGTGCGCCGCTTGCGGGGTAGCTGCGGCCGCCGCCGCGTCTTCCTTGCGCTCCCGCACCAAGGTCCACAGCAGCACCGCGCCGACCAGGTCGAGCAGCCCGAGGCAGACGAAGAACGGGTTGTAGCCGATGGTGCTGACCAGGGCGCCGATCATCAGCGAGAAGATCAACTGCCCGGTCCAGCCGCAGGTGCCGGCGAGCCCCGCGACGGTGCCGACCTCGCTGCGCCGGAACAGGTCGGAGGCCATGGTGATCACCGTGGTCGACAGCATCTGGTGGGCGAAGCCGCCGACGCAGATCAGCGCCATCGCCGTATAGGCGCTGTCGGCGAAGCCGATAAAGGCCGGGGCGAGCATCAGCACGGCGCCCATGGTGAAGGCGCAGCGTCGCGCGTTGATCAGGCTCATGCCGGTGGTGCGCTGCAGGAAAGAGGCGACCGGACCGCCGACGATGCAGCCGAAATCGGCGGCCAGGAAGGGCAGCCAGGCGAACATCGCGATCTGCTTGAGATCCCAGTGCCGCACCGAGGCCAGATACAGCGGCACCCAGAAGGTGAAGGTGCCCCAGGCCGGATCGGCGAGGAAGCGCGGCAGGGCGATGCCCCAGAAATTGCGCTGGCGCAGGATCTGCTTCAGCGACGGCTTCGCGCCGGTCTGCAGATGCGTCTCCTGGCCGGAGGTGATCAGCGTGCGTTCCTCATCGGTCAGCGCGGGATGCTTGTCCGGACCCTGATAGAACCACAGCCACAGCACGGTCCACACCAGTCCGAGCGCGCCGGTGATCAGGAAGGCCGCCTGCCAGTTGTAGTTCAGGATGGCCCAGACCACGAGCGGCGGAGCCAGCATGGCGCCGACCGAGGTGCCGGCGTTGAACAGCCCGCCGGCCAGACCGCGCTCCTTCGCCGGGAACCATTCCGCGGTGGTCTTCATGCCCGCCGGGATGGCGGTGGCCTCGGCCATGCCCATCAGGCCGCGCAGCCAGGCCATGCTGACCCAGGAGCCCGCGAGCCCGTGCGCCATGGTCAGCACCGACCAGGCCACGGCAAAGAGGGCGAAGCCGATTTTCAGCCCGATCACGTCCAGCACATAGCCGCAGATCGGCTGGGCGATGGTGTAGCCGGCCTGGAAGGCGCCGAGGATCCAGGAATATTGCTGCGTCGAGATATCCAGTTCCTTGAGCAGCGTCGGCGCGGCCACGCCGAGCGTGCTGCGCGCGAGATAGTTCGTGATCGTGCCGAGGCAGACCAATCCGATGATCCACCACCGCAGGTGCCTGATCTTGGGCATCTCGTATTCCGTTGGGTTGTGTGAGTTGGCTGTGCCGCGGTGCCGGAGGGATCCTGCTCTCCCGCCCCGCCTGGGCCGGCGCCGCCGCCGCACGGCAGACACCGGCCGGATGCGCGTTATCCGGAGGGGGCGACCGGAACCGGAGGAAAGCTGGCGATGACCATGGCGGCCACTCCGCGTGGTAGTATGTTAGTCGACACATATCGCATCACGGAGGCGTGTTCAAGCCGGGAATTCGGGGTCGAAATGTAGCAAATGCAAGGAAAATCAGATGGCTGTTGCATTGGCCCACGTCAAAGTCTACCATACTAGAGTTCATTAAACGCCAGGAGACCTCGTCGTCATGGCAGATGCAGTTTGCCGTCCAGGAACGGCGCCCCGGCTCGCGCAGGCCACGCTGGGGGCGGTTCCGGCAGCGGTCGCCCCCCCCAGCTACGACCGCGCGGCGATCTCGCCCGGCATCGTGCATATCGGCCCGGGCGCGTTCTGCCGGGCGCACCTGGCCGTCTATACGGAAGACGTGCTCGCCCGGGGCGCGCGCGACTGGGGCATCGTCGGGGTCGATCCGCTCTCACCCGCCGTGCGCGAGGCGCTGCAGCCGCAGGACCATCTGTACACGCTGCTGGTGCGCGAGCCGGAAGGCGACCGGCCGCGCGTGGTCGGTTCGCTCTGCGGCGTGCTCGGCCCCGATGAGCGCGAGGCGGCGCTGCAGCGCATGGCCGATCCGCGCACCCGCATCGTCACCCTGACCGTCACCGAGAAAGGCTATTGCCAGGACGCCGCCACCGGTGCGCTGGACGAGGCGCATCCGGCGATCCGCGCCGATCTCGCCGGGGATGCGCTGCCACGCAGCGTGCCCGGACTGCTTGCCGAGGCGATCCGCCGCCGCCGCGCCGCCCAGGTGGCGCCCTTCACCGTGCTGGTCTGCGACAACCTCTCGCAGAACGGCGCCAAGGTGCGGCGCATCGTCTCCCGCTTCGCCACGCTGCGTGATCCGGACCTGGGCAAGTTCGTTGCCGACAGCATCGCCTTCCCCTGCACCATGGTCGACCGCATCACCCCGGCGACCAAGGACGAGGACCGCGCGCAGGTCACCGCCGCCTATGGCTACGTGGATGCCTGGCCGGTGGTGACCGAGCCGTTCCGGCAATGGGTAATCGAGGACAACTTCCCCGGCGGCCGGCCGGCCTGGGACGAGGTCGGCGCCATCATGGCGCGCGACGTGCACCCCTTCGAGGTGATGAAGCTGCGCTGCCTCAACGGCGCGCATTCCGCCCTGGCCTATATCGGCGTGGTGGCGGGGCTGGAAACGGTGGCGGACGGCATGGACGATGCCGATCTCTCGGCCTTCGTGCGCCGGCTGTGGCGCGACGACCTGGTGCCCACGGTCCCGCCGGTGCCCGGCACCGACATCGTCAGCTACACCGGCGAGCTGGAGCAGCGCTTCCGCAATCCGGCGATCCGCCACCGCACCATCCAGATCGCCATGGACGGGTCGCAGAAGCTGCCGCCGCGGCTGCTGGATCCGGCGCTGGAACGGCTGCGCGCGGGCGCGGACGCAAGCTGCATCGCCTTCGTGGTCGCCGCCTGGATCCGTTTCCTCGCCGGCTGCAACGACGCGGTGGAGGGCTATGCCGTCTCCGACCCGATGGCCGACCGGCTGCTGCAGGTGCGCGAGGCCTGCAACGGCGACACCGTCGCACTGGTCGACGCGCTGTTCGCCATTCCAGAGATTTTCGGCCCCGACATCGCCGCCCATGCCGGCTTCAAGGCCGCCGTTGTCGCCAACCTGCGCGCCATCCGCGCCGATGGCATGCGCCGCGCCCTGGCCGGCTTCCTGCGCCGCTGATCCGGCGCGGCATCACCGTTTCAATTCATCGAGGTCATCATGCTGCAAACCTGGAGATGGTTCGGTCCCGACGACGTCGTGACCCTGGAGAACGTGAAGCAGGCGGGGGCGACGGGCGTCGTCACCGCGCTGCATCACCTCAACACCGGCGGGGCCTGGCCGGAAGACGAGGTGGCGAAGCGCCGCAAGCAGATCGAGGAGGCCGGCCTGACCTGGTCGGTGGTCGAGAGCATCGGCGTGGGCGAGGAGATCAAGACCCGCACCGGCGATTTCCAGAAGAAGATCGACAACTACAAGCAGTCGATCCGCGCCGTCGCCCGCGCCGGGGCGAAGGTGATCTGCTACAACTTCATGGCCATCACCGACTGGACGCGCACCAACCTGGAATGGAAGCTGCCCACCGGCGGCTACGCGCTGCGCTTCGACGCGATCGACTTCGCCGCCTATGACCTGTTCGTGCTGAAGCGCCGCGACGTGGAGGCGGACTACACGCCCGAACGCATCGCCGCCGCCGAGGCGCGCTTCAAGGCGATGACGCCCGCGCAGGTCGACGCGCTGGAGAAGATCCTGATCGACTGGCTGCCCGCGCGCGACTTCGTCTATGACCGCGCCGGCTTCCTGCGCATGCTCGACCTCTATCGCGACATCAGCAAGGAGGGCATGCGCGCGCACCTGATCGCGTTCCTGCAGGAGATCACGCCGGTCGCCGAGGAGGAAGGCGCGCGGCTGTGCATCCATCCCGACGACCCGTCCTTCCCGATCTTCGGCCTGCCGCGGGTGATGTGCTCGGCCGAGGATGTGCGCGCCCTGTTCGCCGGCGTGCCGAGCGAGGCCTGCGGCCTGACGCTGTGCACCGGGTCCTTCGGATCGAACCGCGCCAACGACCTGGTCGCCATGGCCGGGGAATTCGCGCCGCGCATCCACTTCGCCCATCTGCGCAACACCCGCCACGAGCCGGACGGGTCGTTCTACGAGGCGGAACACCTCGATGGCGACACCGACCTGATCGGGGTCGCGGCGGCGCTGATGCGCGAGGAGGACCGCCGCGCCGCCGAGGGACGGGCGGACGCGCAGATCCCGATGCGCCCCGATCACGGGCATCTGCTGGGCGACGACGTCGGCAAGAAGATGAACCCGGGCTATTCGAACATCGGGCGGCTGAAGGGGCTGGCCGAGTTGCGCGGGGTGATGCAGACCATCGCGGCCTTCCGCGCCGGCCGCGTCAGCTAAGCGGGGAACGAAGCGGAGACGGACGGACGTGAGGGGCGACAGGGCGGGGACAGGTTTCGCCCCGCCCGCCATGGCACTATGGTGCCGGGGAACATGTTGCCAGGGAACGACACACGCGGCATGCGCCCCTGCCCCTCGCGTTGTCCGCCAGCTTCGGGAAGCCATACATGGACCGGCGCAGCCCACGCCTGACTGAACAGGTCTTCGACCGGTTGCGCGACGAGATCGTCCGCGGCGTGCTCCCGCCCGGGGCACCGGTGATCGAGGCCGACGTCTCGGAACGGCTGCAGGTCAGCCGCACCCCGGTGCGGGAAGCGCTGATCAAGCTGGCCGACGAGGGGCTGGTGCGGGTCTTCCCCCAGCGCGGCAGCTTCGTCGCGCCGATCTCGCTGCAGGCGGTGCGGGAAGCCCAGTTCCTGCGCGAGCACCTGGAATGCGCCATGGTGGCCGACGCCGCGGCGCAGATGACGCTGGCCGGTTCCGGCCGGCTGATCGAGAATCTCGATGCCCAGCGCCGCGCGGCGCGGCAGGACGATGGCGAGCGTTTCTACCGCCTGGACGAGGAATTGCACACCATCATCGCCGAGATCGCCGGCCATCCGCGGGTCTGGCGGGTCATCCAGCAGGAGAAGGTCCACATGGACCGGATCCGCTACCTCAGCTTCGCCGACCACGCCCATCTGGAGCGGCTGATCGGCCAGCACCAGGACGTGGTGGAAGCCCTGGTCGAGCGTAACGCCGATCGGGCAACCGGGGCGATGCGGCTGCACCTGCGCGAGGTGTTCGGCACCATCGACAAGTTGCACCTGGTGGAAAGTTCCGAACCGATCTCCCTCCCGCCCCGACGGCGACGGCAAACCAGCGAGGAGAAAGCCGCCCGGAGGGGCCTGCCCCAGGCGTCGTGATCCGAGATGCCGCGCTTGCGGCCCCGGTGATGGCATGCCTGAATTGTTCCCCGCCGACTCGGTTTTCAGGCCGGGCCGACCCGGACAGGGAGGATTGCCGCATGAGCGTCGCACATGGACAGGCACGGCAGGTCGCCATGGCCCTGCTCGGGGTTGGGCTGACAGGGATGTGGGCATCGCCGGCACGGGCGGACGAGGTCTGCCAGGGCAGCTACATGGCCTCGGTGATGCAGCAGCGATCGCTCGCCCGGACGGTGGCGCTGGCGGAGGCGCCGGAGAATCCGGGGCTGGCAGCACAGTTCATCAACGGATTTCGCGAGGGCGGGGCAAGCATCGATTCCGGTTCCAATTTCCGGTTGAGCCTGGTGTTCACCCTGGCCTCGGCCGGTTCGGGCCAGGTCTTCAACAATTTCACCTGGGCGGACCAGCAAGGCGGCTTCACCGATGTCCAGGCCAGCACCCTGCGGGTCACCGCCCAGGTGCTTGATACCACCGATTATGCCTATGTCTGGGTGATCTCGGCCGATTGCCAGATCCAGGTGCGCGACGCCAACCGGGTTGCCCACAGCCTCGGCCTGCTGGTCGGGCGGACACTGGGGCGGAGCGTGCCGAACGGGACGATGTGAGAAAAGACAAGGGCTCCGCCCTTGACCCGCAAGGGGTCAGGGGACCCCTTGACCCCAATCGCGCTGCGCGGCACAGCCTCAACACGCACTGTTTTTTGACCGCATCGTTCTGGCGACCGAGTCCCCGGCTCCGCATTATCCGGCCACTTGCCGCCGGGTCCGGAGCCGCCGATGCACGAAGACAGATCACCGATCGACCGTCGCCGCCTGGCCACGATGCTCGGGGCGATGGTGCCGGTGGCCACGATCGCCGCCGCCACCCCGGAGGGCAGGCCGGTCACAACCCTGGGCCTGTTGCGGGATCTGGGCTCCGTCCACGTCCCGGCCGAGGTCACGCGCATCCGCACCAGCGGCCACAGCGAGCCGGGCACGGGAGGCGCCGAGTATGTCGCGGTGGCCGGCGGCGGGCGGCACCGCCAGCATTCGGCGGATGGCCGCTGGTGGGTGCTCGCACCGGACCAGGTGGTGACCCCTGCCCGCTTCGGCGCGCTTCCCGGCGCCAACGCCCTGGCGGCGCTGCAGCGGGCGGTGAATTTCATCGAGGAGGAACGTGGCCGCGGCGTCCTTGATTTCGAGGGGGGCAGCTACCCCCTGGGCGGCGGCTCGCTGGTCATCGATCCGGTGCGCACCGGGCTGCGCGGGAACGGCGCCCGCCTGACCTTCCAGGGCGGCGGCACGGCGGCGATCACCTGCCGGTCCCGCCCCGATACGCCGCCGTACGGCCATGCGGCCTTTCCCTGGGAGGGATTCACGCTGACCGGCCCGGGACGGGGCGGCAACGTCGACGGCATCCTCTTCGACACGCCCACCCCGCTGCTGAGCAGCCGCGTGCTGGCGAGCGGGCTGGCGATCCACGGCTTCCGCTGCGGGATCCGCATGGCGAACCGCGCCTATGCGCTCAAGCTGGTCGGGCTCGACATCTACGACTGCAGGACCTGCGTGGAGTTCTCCGGCGGGGACGACGCCGGGGAGAACATCTCCTTCGTCTCCTGCCTGCTGTTCAACAGCGAGCTCGCGGTGCTGAACCGGGGCGCCGAGTTGTATTTTTTCGGCTGCTCGCTGGATTACTGCAGCCGCCTGTTCGTCGGCCATGGCACGGTGAGCTTCGTCTGCTGCCATTTCGAGATCTCGCGCCCCACCGCCGCCGGGCAGATCCCCTTCGAACTGACCGATGCGGGCGACCTGACGCTCGACGGCGGCATGCTGATGATCTCGGGCGTGGATTTCGACCGCGGCCCCGCGCACGAGTACATGTTCCTTGCCAGGAACCGGTATTCCGTGGTGCGGCTGCGCAACGTCTCCGCCTGGAACTGGCGCACCACCAGCGGCGCTTTGCTCGGGGGCGCGGGACGGCTGTTCTGCTCGGGGCTGGCCGGGGGCGGCAATAAACAGGTCCCGGCCGTCACCAAGCGCGACAGCGTGCACAACCTGTTCGGCAGCGGCGGATCCTTCGAAACCGCTTCGATCGCCGTCAATTGCTGGCTCACCGGCGGCACGCGGCGGCTGGACCGCCACGGCGTGGCCTGGGCCAACGGCGAGCAGGAGTACGGCCGCGCCAGCCTCTCGATCTCCGACCGCTGCGCAGCGAGCGGCAAGCGCTCGCTGCGCTTCGCCCGCACCGGCGTCGGCGGTGGAACGGAATCGACACTGTTCCTTGCCGCCCCGATCCCACCGCGCTGTTCGGTCGGCCTGGACTTCGCGTGGCGCGTGCCGGTTGCCATCGGCGGCGCCGGCACAGCGGAGCTCTATTTCCAGGCGCTGTTCGCGCGCTTCATCGGCAGCGACGCCGCCGGCCTTCCCATGCTGGGGGAAAGCCTGCTGATCGGCGAGGCCAGCCGCGCCGTCCGCCTCGGCAGCGCCATGCCGGGCTTCGAGCGCATCGCCTTCACCACCACCTATTCCGATCCCACCAGCCCCTGCGACGGCTATGCCCCGGACTGGGCGACGCATGTCCTGCTGACGATGAATCCGGTGAACATGCCGCCGGGCATCGAGATCCATATCGACGACCTGGCCGCGTACGCCCTGTAGACCGTCGCACGCGGCCGCGCCGGGCGTCTACTTCATCAGGGCGTTGGTCTGCGCGACGATCTGCTGCAGGCCAACCTCGGGCGTGATATCGCCCCGCATGACGCTGCCGATGATGTCACGCTGCATCCGCCAGATGCGCACCGAGTCACCGCCCGGATAACCGGCCCAGGGCATCGACCTGTCGGCCTGGAGCGAGGCCGTCCGCGCGTTCGGATGCTCGGCATAATAGGGCGCGAGGTAATCGGGCCCGTTGGCGAGCAGGTTCGTCGGCAGGTAGCCGGTGATGCGCACGATGACGTTCTGCGCCTCGGGGCCGGTGATGAACGTCAGGTATTTCCACGCGGCCACCTGCTTCGCCTTGTCCTGCGTCAGGATCACCGCCGAGTTCCCGCCCGTGGGCACGCCCCCCGTTGCCGTGTTGTCGAGCGGAAAGGTCGCGGTCCTGAGCGGGAAGCGATCGCCCACCAGCCCTTCGATCGTCTGGACATGGGCCGGGGTCGAGAAGATGAACCCCGTCAGCCCCGCGCCGAATTGCTGGCGCGACTGGTCCCAGTCGAGCAGCACCTGTCCGCCCTCGATCACGAACCGGCGGCAATATTGCAGCGCCCGCAGGCCGATCGCGTTATCGAAGGCGACCTTCTTCGTCGCGCCATCCACCAGCGTGCCGTCCTGCTCGAAGATCAGCGCCTGCCACAGCCAGTCATCGGGCCAGCCATTGATGTCATAGCCCATGCCGGCGATCCTGGGATCGAGGGCGTGGATCTTCGCCGCCAGCGCGATCAGCCCGGGAAAGGTGGTGGGCATGTGGTCCGGATCGCCGCCCGCCTTCTTCACCAGATCCGCGTTGATGTACATGATCGGCGAGGACGCATTGACCGGCAGGCCGTACTGCGTCCCATCCACCCGTCCGAGGGCGGCGATCTTCGGGCTGAAGTTCCGGTCGAGAAAGGCCTGGCCGCCCTCGGCCGCGATGAACGGGCCGAGATCGGTGATCTGCCGGCGCGGGGCGAGCGTGTGGACCAGTTCAGCCGTCAGGTTGTAGCCCGAGAAATAGACATCCGGCAGGTTGCCCGTCACGGCCGCGCGCAGCACCTGCTGCTGGCCCTCGGTGTAGCTGGTCGCCGGGGCGAGGAAGTTGATCCGGATGTCGGGATTGGCCTTCATGAAGCTGTCCGCCAGCGGCTGGTGGAACTTCGTGAAGCCCGGCAGGTTGTAGAGCACGTTCAGCGTCACTGCCGGCGCCGCCACACCGGGCCTGGCGAGGCCGAGTCCGGCCAGCCCGAAGGCCAGGCTCCGCACGGCGGCGCGTCGGGTTACAGTCATGTCGGTCTCCAAGGGATTGCAGAAGGAACGGACGGGGGTCACTTGACCCCGGTCATGGTGATGCCCGCGATGAAATGCCGCCGGGCCAGCAGGAAGCACAGCAGCATCGGCGCGGTGATCATCGTGGCGCCCGCCATCAGCGCGCCGTAGTTCGCGCCGGTCTCGGCATCGGAGAAGAACAGCATGCCCAGCGGCGGCGGTGCCATGGCGGTGTCGCTGACCACGATCATCGGCCAGTAGAGATCGTTCCAGTGCGCGACGAAGGAAAAGACCGCGAAGGCCGCGAGCGACGGCAGCGAGCCGCGCAGGACCAGGCGCCAGCAGATCTCGATTTCCGAAAACCCGTCGATCCGGGCGGACTCGATGATCTCCTCGGGATAGCTGCGGAAGGACTGGTGCAGCAGGAAAATTGCGAAGACCGACAGCAGGAAGGGCGCCATCATCGCAAAATAGGTGTTCAGCAGACCGGCCTTGGCGAGGCCGATGAACAGCGGCAGTGCCAGGGCCTGGATCGGCACGCAGAGCGCGGCGATCACCAGGCCAAGGAGGATCCTGCGCCCCGGGAAACGCATCCTGGCCAGCGCATAGGCCGCGGGAACCGCCGTCAGGACCTGCACGACCAGGATGCCGGAACAGACGATCACGCCGTTCAGCATGAATCGCGCCATCGGCACCTGCGCCGCCGCGCGCGCATAGTTCGCGATCGCGTCAAAATGCCTCGGGATCGGCCAGAGCGAGACATTGAACACCTCGGCCGGCGAGCGGATCGAGGTCAGCACCATCCAGTAGAACGGCAGCAGCATGACGCAGGCGCCGAGCGCCAGGACCAGGTGCGGGAGATATCGGCGGAGGGCAGACATCAGTAATGCACCTTCCGGTCCATCAGCAGGGTCTGGCCGATCGAAAGGACCAGCACGATGGCGAGGAAGATCACTGTCAGCGCAGCCGCGTACCCGGTATTGGAATATTCGAACCCTTCCAGGTAGAGCTCGAACAGGAGGGTTTCGGATCCGGAATTCCCCTTGGTGAGCACTGCCACCGTCTCGAACACCTTGAAGGCCGAGATCGAGGTGGTGACGACGACGAACAGCGTCGTCGGCCCGAGCATCGGCCATGTCACGGTGGCGAAGCGGTCGATCGGATGCTTCGCCCCGTCCAGGCGCGCCGCCTCGTGCAGGTCCTTCGGGATCGCGGTCAGCCCCGCCAGGAACAACACCGTGTTGAAGCCCAGCACCTGCCAGATCCCGATCAGCGCCATGGTCGGAATCAGCAGCGCGGGATTGGACAGGAACGCCACCGGCTCGAAGCCCAGCCCCTTGATGGCGGCGTTCACTGGCCCGAGCGAGGGATGCAGCAGGAATTGCCAGACCGTCGCCATCGCGACCAGGGTCGCCGTGACGGGAAGGAAATAGGCAATCTCCCAGAAGGCACGGCTGCGCCGGCGGGCATGGACCAGCAGTGCGATGCCGAGCGCGAGGAAGACCCCGACGGGAATGACGAGCGCGACATAGAGCGCGGTATTGCGCAGCGCGCGCAGGAACACCGCGTCATGGAGGGCCTTGGTGAAGTTGCCGATGCCGACGAAGGCGAAGGACGGCGCGCCCAGGCGGTAATCGGTGGCCGAGAAGCCGGCGAGCACGAGCATCGGGATGATGTAGATTGCCAGCAGCAACAGGACCGCCGGCGCGCAGAACAGCAGCGCGCGCCGGATCATCCGCCGGTCCATGCGCGACAGGCGCGGGCGCGACCGGGGGATGGCGGGCGAGGTGTACCCGGTCGCGCTCATGCCGTGACGCGCTCGCACGGGACGATCTCGCGCCGGAGGCCGTCCGCCCCGAACAGGTGCACCCCATCCGGCGCGAAGCCCAGCAGCAAGGTGCCCTCGGGCGTGGCGCCGACCGGCGCGTCGGCCCCCTGGCGCAGGGTGATCCGCAGGGTTTCGTCCTGCAGCGGGGCGCAGGTGACGAAGCGGTCGGCGCCGTGCGTTTCCATGCGCAGAACGCGGACGGCCATCCCGGTCCGCCCCAGCCGCACGGCCTCCGGCCGGATGCCGAGCTGCGCCGGCCCCGCCCCGCCCGGCGCGCGGAACCCAAGCCCCTGCCCGAAGACAGTGACACGGCCGCATCCGTCGATCTCGACCGGCAGGAGGTTGATCGTCGGCGTGCCGATGAAGCAGGCGACGGTCAGGGTGGCCGGGCGCCGGTACAGCGCGTCGGGAGTGCCGAGCTGCTCGATCCGTCCTTCCACCATCACCGCGATCCGGTCGGACATGGTCATCGCCTCGAGCTGGTCGTGCGTGACATAGACGAAGGTTGCCCCAAGGCGCCGGTGCAGTGCGGACAGCTCCTCGCGCATGTGGGCGCGCAGCTTCGCATCGAGATTCGAGAGCGGCTCGTCCATCAGGAAAGCGGCCGGCGAGCGCACCAGCGCGCGAGCCAGGGCGACGCGCTGGCGCTGCCCGCCCGAAAGCTGCGCCGGCTTGCGGTCGAGCAGATCGGCGATTCGTAGCGTCTCTGCCGCCCCGCGGACGGCGGCGTCGATCTCGCGCAGGGTCTGGGCCGGAGCGACGGCCCGGCCGATCAACGGCAGGCGCGCCGCGAAGGCCAGGCGACGCATCCGCAAGGGCGCGGCGATGTTCTGCCGCACCGTCATATGCGGGTAGAGCGCATAGGACTGGAACACCATGGCGATGTTGCGATCGCTCGGATCGACATCGGTCACGTCCCGCCCGCCGATCGAGACGGTGCCACGATCCGGGGTTTCGAGCCCCGCAATGATCCGCAGCAGGGTGGACTTGCCGCAGCCCGACATGCCGACCAGCGAGAGGAATTCGCCCGGGTGGATGGAAAGCTCGATTCCCCTCAGTACCTGCGTGGAGCCGAAGCTCTTGTCGATTCCAGCCAGATCCACTGATTGAGGCACCATCCGTCGCTCCTTCTGCGAAGCGCGTATGGCGCGCCGACATGGCAGAAGGCGGTCATTGCGATGAATGTGGCGTGACAACGTCAGCGAGGTCTGGTCGGGTTTTCCCTGACCGTTCCGTTACTTGGACGGTGTGGGCGGATAGCCTGGCAATGGAGCCGGCGACGCGTTACCGTCGCCAGGATCCTTCCGGCACACCTTTGTCGCGCTCCGCGGCGGCCAGGGCCCCCAGCAGAGCCTCCCGGTCGAGCGGCATGCAGTAGGCCGGCTTCGCGCGTTCGAAGCGCCAGCTTTCGGCCAACGTGCCGGCATCAACGACGTCGAAGCCGAATTGCTCCAGCAGCCCCGCCGCGACCGCCTTGGCCGCCGGGTCGTCGCCGGCGATCGGCAGGGCGCGCCGCCGTCCCGACTCCAGCACCTGGCCGCCTTTTTCCAGGTCGGTTGCGAGGATGGCGTTGAACGCCTTGACGATGCGCGCATGCGGCAGATGCCGCGCGAGCAGTTCGCTGGTGGTGATGTGGTGGGCGTCCAGTTCCGCGATCGCCCCGTCGCGCGCGGGATAGTAGTTGTTGGCGTCCAGCACGATCCGGCCGGCCAGGGTATCGGCCGGGAGGGTGTGGATCTGGTGCAGCGGAATCGCCACCAACCCTATCTCGCCGAAGCGCGCGGCCTGCGCCACGGTGCCGATCCCCGCCCCGGTGCCTGGGGGGATGCTGGTGAGGGTGTGCGGCCCGCGCGAATTGCTGACCATGACCTCGTGGCCCGCCGCCACGGCAAGCCGCGCCACCGCCCGCCCGATGAATCCCGCGCCGATGATCCCGATCCGCATATGCGTACTCCTGTATGGCACCCGCGATGACCCACAGCGTGATCCCGCGCCAGGGTGTGATAAATCGCCGTCTCGATGCTTCTTTCCCAACCAGGAGTGGGCAATGCCGGACCGGCTCACCAGCATGGCCGTGTTCGTACGGGCGGCCGATCTCGGCTCCTTCGCCGCTGCCGCGGCGGCGCTGGGCATGTCGGCGCAGATGGTGGCCAAACACGTCCAGTTCCTGGAGGACCGGCTCGGCACGCGGCTGCTGAACCGCACGACGCGCCGGCAGAGCCTGACCGAGTTCGGCCGCGCCTATTACCAGCGCTGCCGGCTGATCCTGGCGGAGATCGAGGCCGCCGAGGCGTTGGCGCAGCAGGCCCGCGCCGCGCCGCGCGGCCGCCTGCGTGTCAACGCGCCGGTGACCTTCGGCAGCCACAGCCTGGTGCCGCTGATCACGCGCTACCTGCGCGACCATCCGCAGGTGCAGGTCGACCTGACCTTGTCGGACCGCCTGGTCGATCCCGTCGAGGAAGGCTTCGAGGCGGTGCTGCGGCTCGGGCCGATCGGCGACAGCTCGCTGGTGGCCCGCCCCCTCGCCCCCTATCGCCTGATCGCCTGCGCCGCCCCCGCCTATCTGGCGGAGCATGGGGTGCCGCAGACGCCGGCCGATCTCGCCCGTCACGAATGCCTGGGCTTCGCCTACTGGACCGGCGCGCTGCGCTGCCAGTGGCGGTTCAGCCGCGACGGACACAGCCATGACGTGGGGGTGAGCGGCCGCCTGCAGGTCAATGACTGGAAGGGGTTGCTGCGGGCAGCGCTGGAGGGATTCGGCATCACCCTCGGCCCCGAGGCGGTGCTGACCGAGGAACTGGCCACCGGCCGCCTGCTGCGGGTCCTGCCCGACTACACGGGGCCGTCGCGGCCGATGCACATCCTGTATGCCGCCGACCGGCGCATGACCCCGAAGCTGCGCAGCTTCATCGAGCGGGTGGTCGCGGAATTCGGCGATCCCGCGTCCGGGGTGGCGTGACCAGGCAGCGCCGGCCGGTCAGGCCATCGCCGGAGCCGGCGCTGCCTCCGGCAAGGGGAAGGGAAAGCGTGGCGTGACGGCACAGGCCCGCCGGAACGCCGCGGAGGCCAGACGCGCGTGGAAGGCGGGGTCCTCGGCAAGCCGGCGCAGTGCCGCGGCGGCGGCGTCGAGATCGGGCTCGGCCCAGGTGCTGCCGCGATAGATCGCCGCGCTGTCGCTGACCGGCACCAGCCGGTACGGCACCAGGCAACTGTCCGAGTCATCCATGAAGTCGAGATTGCCCGACCAGCCGGTGGCCACTACCGGCACGCCCCAGGCCATGGCCTCGGCCATCGGCAGGCCATAGCCCTCCGCCCGGTGCAGCGAGAGCAGCACATCGGCCCGGCAATAAAGCCGCGCCAGCGCCGCCGCATCGAGATGGCCCCGCACGACCTCGACATTGCCGCCCTCGAGCAGCCCGGCGAAACGCTGTTCGAACGCCAGCACGTCCTGCGGCCATCCGGTCAGCTTCAGCACCAGCCGCGCGGCGGCGGACGTGCCGAAGGCGGCGCGGAAGGCCCGCAGCGCGCCTTCGGGATTCTTGCGTTCCCAGCTCGATCGGCTGTCGGCCATCACCAGCACGGTGAACGGCGCATCCTCCGCCCGCCGCCGCGCCGCGCGCGCGGGGATATGATGCGGCACGATCTCCACCGGGCAGGCAAGGCCGCGGGCCAGACTTGCCTGCGAGAAGCCACTCGGTGTCCAGATCTCGTGGAAATTGCGTTCGTAGCCCAGCCATTCGGGCGGCGGATCGGGCAGTTCCCAGGCCCAGTAGCCGATGCGCCAGGCAGTGGCGACATGCGGCAGCACGGCCCCGACCAGCACGCCGCTCTGCGGCCCCGCGGAGTGGAAAACATAGGCCGATCCGGGCTGGTGCGGGATCCGGAACAGGGGATTGCGCAGCGCCGGCGTGGCATCGAGCAGCTCGGCCTCGATGCCGCAGGCGCGCAGCGTCGCCCATTGCCGCCGGGCGCCGGAGGTGATGCCGTTGTTCTTGCCCAGTGCGGCAACGACGACGACACGATCGAAGGCGCGCGGCCCGGACCGGCCCCGGAGCAGGCGATGCGTCATCGCCGCGACGCCGCGGCAATACGGCCCGGCCAGGACGCGTGTCACGGCGCGAGTCAGGGCCGGCATCGAGCTTCTCCATCGTGATGCATGCCCGGGCTCTAGAGCATCTCCGCCCCTGCCGATATCGGAGCGGCACGCAAATATGGAGGCCGAGTTTCCCCCGCCCGGCGCCCCCGCGCGCCGGGCGGGCGGGGTCAGGCCAGGCCCCAGACGCCTCCGCCCGCCAGCATCCGCAGCAGGGCCACGGTGTCGCCATAGACGGCGTCGAGCGCCTCCACGGCGGCGGAATAGCCGATCCCGGGCCGGCCGGTCGCCCGGACCGCCGCTGCCAGCTCGGCCATCACCGCGTCATGGGCCTGGAACAGGCGGGCCTCCAGCGCCTCGGCCTCCGCGAGGACCTCGGGATGGTCCTTCGCCTGCTGCAGCGCAGCCACCAGGCCGTCGAACAGGAGATCAAGATCGTTCAGCTCGTTGTTCATTGCAATTGGCGCCCGTCATTGCCGTTACAGTAGAAATCTTTGTCCGTAACAGTATCACGCTCGCACTTGTTGAGCGATGTTTTTCGACGGCGCAGAACAGGCGTCGGCCGCAACTCTGTCCCCGGGCGGGCAGCGCTTCAGTGCCGGCTCAGAACGTAGGCGATGACCAGCACCACCAGCACGACGACCACCGCCCCGGGCAGCGACAGCATGCCCATCACCTTGAAGCCGAACGCATACATCAGGCCACGCCCGAGGCTGCGCAGCATGTCCTCGAACACCGACGGATAGCTGCTGGCAGTGACAAGAAGATTCGCGAGCGTCGCGGTCATGGCTATGGATCTCTCCTCGTTCCGGAAACGGTTCGTCGTCCGGCGCACCATGCCGCACCGGTCGATCCGGGACGATACCGCAACATCCCGGAGCTTGCCCGCCCCCGGATCGGGTGCTACGGTCCGTCCATCACAGAGAACCAAGTTCTGCATATAGAACTTGACTGGAGACAGCCCCCGCCATGCCCTCCCCCTCGTTCCAAGGCATCATCCCGCCGGTGCCCACCATCGTCGATGACACCGGCGCGCTCGACCGGCCGGGCATGGGCCGGCTGCTCGACCACCTGATCGCGGCTGGCGTCGACGGCGTGCTGATCCTCGGCAGCGGCGGCGAGTTCTGCCACATGCCCGCTTCCCTGCGCCGCGAGGTCGCCGCCTTCTGCATCGGCCACGTCGCCGGCCGGACGAAGGTGCTGGTGGGCATCGGCGCGCCGGGCACGCTGGAAACCGTCGAATTCGGCCGCCACGCGCAGGATGCCGGCGCCGACGCGGTGCTGGTGATCAACCCGTACTACGCGCATCTGTCAGAGGCGAACCTGTTCCTGCACTACCAGCAGGTCGCACGTGCGCTCGATCTTCCCGTCCTGCTCTACAACTTCCCCGCCCTCACCGGCCAGGACGTGGGCCCGGAGCTGGCGCTGCGCCTCACCCGCGCCTGCGACAACATCGTCGGCATCAAGGACACGATCGACGTGGTCGCGCATACGCGCCGCCTGATCCTGGAGGTCAAGGGACACCGCCCCGACTTCGCCGTCATCGCCGGCTATGACGAGCACCTGCTCAACACCCTCGCCCTTGGCGGCGACGGCGGCATCCCGGCGACGGCCAATTTCGCGCCGCAGCTCGCCTGCGGGCTGTACAGGGCTTTCCGCGACGGCGACTTCCCCACCGCCTTCGCCGCCCATCGTGCCATCGCCGCCCTCGCGCCAATCTATGAGATCGAGACACCGTTCTTCGCCGTGATCAAGGAGGCGATCCGCCGCACCGGGCTCGACATCTCCGGCGCGGTGCTGCCGCCCGCCCGCCCGCTGACGCCCGAGCTCGCCGCCCGGGTCGGCGAGGTGTTGAAGGCGGCCGGCATCGCCTGAGCCTCCTGCACTTCCAACAACAACCAGACGAAGGTTCCATGCCCAGTCCACAGCCGGTCATCCTGCTGCATGAGCAGGACGACGTCGCCATCGCCCGCGAACCCCTGGCCGAGGGGCAGGTCCTGCCCTCCGGCATCCGGGTCGCCAGCGCCATCCCCTTCGGCCACAAGGTCGCGGTGCGCGCCCGCGCCAAGGGCGAGCCGGTGCGGCGCTACAACCAGATCATCGGCTTCGCCAGCCGCCCCATCGCCCCTGGCGAGCATGTCCATCTGCAGAACCTGGAGATGGGCGACTTCCTGCGCGACTACGCCTTCTGCACCGAGCCGATCACCCTGGCCCCGGCGGCACAGCCGCGCAGCTTCCAGGGCATCGTGCGCCCGGACGGCCGGGTGGCGACACGCAACTATATCGGGCTGATCTCCTCGGTGAACTGCTCGGCCACCGCGGTGCGGCGCATCGCCGACCATTTCCGTGGCGAGGCGCTGAAGGACTTCCCCAATGTCGACGGGGTCGTCTCCATCCCGCAGACCATGGGCTGCGCCGTCGGCAACGACAGCGAGGCGATGGAGATCATGCGCCGCACCATGGGCGGCTATATCCGGCATCCGAACTTCGCTGCGGTGATCGTGGTCGGGCTTGGCTGCGAGAGCAACCAGATCGCCAGCCTCTTCACCGCGCAGGGCCTGGCGGAAGGCAAGCTGCTGCGCAGCATGACCATCCAGGAGACCGGCGGCACCGGCAAGACCATCGCCCGCGGCATCGAGATGGTGAAGGAATTGCTGCCCCTGGCCAATGCCGTGACCCGCGTCAGCGTGCCGGCCAGCGAGCTGGTGGTGGCGCTGGAATGCGGTGGGTCTGACAGTTGCTCGGGCATCTCGGCCAATCCGGTGCTGGGCAACGCCGTCGACCGGCTGGTCGCCCAGGGCGGCACCGCCATCCTCTCGGAAACCCCGGAAATCTACGGGGCCGAGCATCTGCTGACCCGCCGCGCCGTCTCCGAGCCGGTGGGCCGCAAGCTGATCGAGCGCATCCGCTGGTGGGAGGAGTACTGCGCCCGCAGCGGCGCCGAGATGAACAACAACCCCTCCGCCGGCAACAAGGAAGGCGGGCTGACCACCATCCTGGAAAAATCGCTCGGTGCCATCGCCAAGGCCGGCAACAGCGCCCTGGCCGCGGTCTATGAATACGCCGAGCCGGTGACCGCACGCGGCATGGTGTTCATGGACACGCCCGGCTACGACGCGGTGGCGACCACCGGCCAGATCGCCGGCGGGTCGAACCTGATGGTCTTCACCACCGGCCGCGGCTCGGCCTATGGCGGCACCGCGGTGCCTTCCATCAAGCTGGCCAGCAACACCCCGCTGTGGAACCGGCAATCCGAGGACATGGACCTCAATTGCGGCGGCGTGGTCGACGGCACCGCCAGCATCGACGAGCTCGGCGCCGAGCTGTTCGAGATGATGCTGCGCACCGCCTCGGGCGAGAAGACCAAAAGCGAGCTGTTCGGCTACGGCGAACTGGAATTCGCCCCCTGGCACGTCGGCGCCGTCATGTAACGACCCTACGGAACAATACGAGGGCGGAGTTCGAAACCGCCCCCAGGGGGACCCCTCGTGAACAACGTGAACCGGCAAAAGGGCAGGCCATGGGCCAACGTCTGAACGGTCAGAAGCCGACCAACGTCAGATGGGGAATCTTCATCCTCATGCTGATCCTGGGCACGATCAACTACATCGATCGCGCCTCCCTCGCCATCGCCATGCCGCATATCGCGGCCGAATTCAACATCGTCGACGCCCGCGTCACCGGCTGGCTGCACAGCGCCTTCTTCTGGGCCTATGCCCTGATGCAGTTGCCCTGCGGCATCCTCGCCGACAACATCGCCCCGCGCACCCTGATCGTGATCGCGACCATCGTCTGGGGCGCCTTCCAGGGCGTGGGCGGTCTGTGCGGCACCACCTTCACCTTCGCGCTGACCCGCCTCGGCCTCGGCGTCGCCGAAGCGCCGGTGATGCCGGCCGGCACCAAGCTGATGGGCAACTGGCTCACGCCCAACGAGCGCGGCCGCGGCTCCATGCTGCTCGACGGCGGCGCGCCGCTCGGCACCGCCGTGGGCGCGGTGATCCTGACCGCGCTGATCGTCGCCTTCGACTCCTGGCGCATCGCCTTCCTGATCGCCGGCGGCGGCACCATGCTCGCCGGTCTCGCGGCCTACTGGTACATCCGCAGCCGCCCCTCCGAGCACCCGAAGGTGAACGCGGCCGAACTGGCCTGGATCGAGGCCGGCACCCAGCCCTCCGGCAAGGCCGAGAAGTTCCGCCTGCGCGACATCGGCCCCTATCTGCGCCAGCGCAACGTCCTGGCCCTGATCGGCGGCTGGTGCTGCTACAGCACGGTGTTCTACGGGCTGATGACCTGGGCGCCGATGTACCTGCAGCAGGCACACGGCTTCAACCTCAAGGCCATGGGCACCGCCGTCGCGCTGATGTTCTTCCTCTGCTTCGTCGGCCAGCAACTGGGCGGCTACATCGCCGATCGCTGGCGGCGCGCGGGCGGGCGGGCGAATACCGTCTTCCACACCATGTTCGGCATCTCCGCCGTGGTGGCCGGGATCTGCCTGTTCGCGGTGACCCAGGTCAGCAACCAGGCCGCGGTGATCGCCCTGCTCTCGATCGCCCTGTTCCCGCTGCGCTGGGCCAGCATGTACTGGTCGATCCCCGGCCTGCTCGGCGCCCAGTCCAAGGCCGGCACCATCTGCGGCGCCATGAATTTCTGCTCCAACCTCACCGCCGCCGTGGTGCCCATCCTGATCGGCACCATCATCCAGGTCACCGGTTCCTACTACGGCGCGATGATGTTCTTCACCGCCGCCGCCGCCGGCTACCTGCTCTGCTCGCTGGCGCTGAACTTCGACCGCTCCATGGCGGTCAAGCTTCCCGCCACCAACGAACCGGCCGTGCCCCCTGCGGCCGCCGGGAATTGAACCACCTCTTAAAATAAGGAAGGCCAGGGCTCTGCCCTGGACCCGGCAGGGGCCACACGGCCCCTGCACCCCTTTCTTTTCCGCCTCAGGCGGGCTGGCGCTCCTGGGCACGGCGCCAACTGGAGGGGGAACTGCCCATCTGCTGGCGGAACATGTAGGAAAACGCCGAGGGCGTGCTGTAGCCCAGCATGAAGGCGATCTCGGTGATGCTGTTCGTCGTGGTCTGCAACAGATCGATCGCGCGGAACAGGCACAGTCGGTTGCGCCATTCGCGGAAGCCGATGCCCAGCTCGTGCTCAAAGCGCCGCGTCAGCGTCCGCGCCGAGGCGCCGAACTCCCGCCCCCATTCCTCCAGGTCACGCATATCCGAAGGATCGGCGTAAAGCTGGTCGCAGATCTTCTTCAGGATCGGCCCCTTCGGCCAGGGTAGCGACAGGTTGCGCACGGTCTGGCGTGGCAACTGCTCTAGCACCAGCGCCTCGACCCGCCGGATATAGGCGTCCTTGTCACCGTTCCGCTCGATCTCCGACAGTTCCAGGATCAGGCTGCGCAACAGCGGCGTCACCGTGATCGTGGTGATGGAGTTCGGCATCCGCAGATCCGGCCGGTCGGCGATGTAGAGGCTGCGGAATTCCGCCTGCTGCAGCGCGCCGGTGGCATGCGGAATGCCCGCGGGCATCCACATGGCCTGCTCGGGCGGCAGCAGGAAACGGGAATTGTCGTCGAAAACGATCAATGTCCCGGATACCGTATAGGTCAGCTTATGCCATGCATGGGTATGGATATGCACCCGGTGACCCGGACGGATGCACTGAGAGCGAAATAAAATCGCCCGCGGCAGGTGGTCAATGTGAGGCATGTCATCGTAGACCCACTCCCTCGCCAGCCCTGTCATATCCGCACCACATTTGTCCGTTCATCGACAGCGGGCGACGCTTTGTCGAAAGCGCGTCACCTGGGCATCCTATATAACTCTTCGCGAGGTAAACCAAACGCCCATGGTGATGACAATGATAACGAACAAAACCAATCAACCGTAATGTTTTGTTGCACGCGGCGAGTGAATATACTTCGCCTTTTGTAAAGCAAAGTTGCCGGTATCCGGCGACTATAGGTAAGTATTTACCCTAAAATTACTTTGCTTCAGCCGCATATCTGACAAGTATTAGTTAGATGTCGCTGAAAATTCTAATCTGGTATTGCCAATCGCAACTTAGTCGCATGTGCGTTGTAACCGGTTTACGTGCAGACTCCGTTCGATCGGAAAGCGTCATGGCCACCTTCGCCCCACCGGCTGTTCTACGTAAGTCGCATCGCGAAGTACTGTTTTTTACTCTGAACGGCTCCAGTCATGCCGTTTCTTGCTCTTTCCGCGCCGTGCCGGTCATGTTCGTGCTAGGCTCCGCTGCCGCAACGTTGGAACCGGTTTACCTGATCCCCCTGCCGCGCCGGGCAGGCCAGCGGCACGGGCAGGAAATGTTCCGTGCCGGGCAAGCCACACATGGCAGTCACCCCCGGCATGCCGCGTCCCATGGCCGCTCGCCCCTGATGGCGAGCCCGGGACGCACACACCCCGTTTTGCAGATGATTTCATCTTCGGAGGAAGTGGAATGAACGTGATGTCAACGGTTGCGGCGGGGATCGATCCCTGGCGCGACTTCGCCGGCGAAGGCTGGCGGGAGCGTGTGGACGTGCGGGCCTTCATCCAGGCCAACTACACGCCCTATGCCGGCGACGATTCCTTCCTGGCCGGCCCGACCGAGCGCACGCTCGCGGTGTGGAAGAAGCTCGAGCCGCTGCTGGCCGAGGAACGCAAGCGCGGCGTGCTGGACATCTCGGGCGACCGCGGCTCCTCGATCACCGCGCATGACGCGGGCTATATCGACCAGGGGCTGGAGATCATCGTCGGGCTGCAGACCGATGCACCGCTGAAGCGGGCGATCATGCCCAATGGCGGCCTGCGCATGGTCGAGACCGGCATGCAGGCCTACGGCTTCACGCCCGATCCCGTGGTCGCGGAGATCTGGACCAAGTACCGCAAGAGCCACAACCAGGGTGTCTTCGACGTCTACAGCCCCGACGTGCTGGCCGCGCGCAAGTCCGGCGTGGTCACCGGCCTGCCGGATGCCTATGGCCGCGGCCGCATCATCGGCGATTATCGCCGGGTGGCGCTGTATGGCGTGGACTTCCTGCGCCGCGACAAGCAGCGCGAGTTCCACGAGCTGGACAACGTCCCCTTCACCGAAGACGTGATCCGGCTGCGCGAGGAGCTGTCCGAGCAGTGGCGGGCGCTCGACGAGCTGAAGCAGATGGGGGCCAAGTACGGCTGCGACCTGTCGCGCCCGGCGCAGGACGCGCGCGAGGCGGTGCAGTGGACCTATTTCGGCTACCTTGCCGCGGTGAAGGAGCAGAACGGCGCGGCGATGTCGATCGGCCGCATCTCCACCTTCCTCGACATCTACATCCAGCGCGACATCGAGGCCGGCACGCTGACCGAGGCCGCCGCGCAGGAGATGATCGACGACCTGGTGATCAAGCTGCGCATCGTTCGCTTCCTGCGCACGCCGGAATACGACCAGTTGTTCTCGGGCGACCCGACCTGGGTGACGGAGAGCATCGGCGGCATGGGCGAGGACGGACGCTCGCTGGTGACGCGCAACTCCTTCCGCTTCCTGCAGACGCTGTTCAACCTCGGCCCGGCACCGGAGCCCAACCTGACGGTGCTGTGGAGCGCGCAACTGCCGGAGGGGTTCAAGAAGTTCTGCGCCCGCGTCTCGATCGAGACCTCGGCGATCCAGTACGAGAGCGACGACCGCATGCGGCCGTTCTGGGGTGATGACTACGGCATCGCCTGCTGCGTCTCGGCCATGCGCATCGGCAAGCAGATGCAGTTCTTCGGCGCCCGCGCCAACCTGGCCAAGGCGATGCTGTACGCGATCAACGGCGGCGTCGACGAGAAGTCGGGCGCGGTGGTGGCGCGCGGCTTCACCCCGATTACCTCCGACGTGCTCGACTACGACGAGGTGATGGCCAGGCTCGATCCCATGATGGACTGGCTGGCGGCCACCTACGTCAAGGCGTTGAACTGCATCCACTACATGCACGACAAATACGCCTACGAGCGGATCGAGATGGCGCTGCACGACCGCGACATCCTGCGCACCATGGCCTGCGGCATCGCCGGACTGTCGGTGGCGGCGGACTCGCTGTCGGCGATCAAGCACGGCCGCGTCAGCGTGGTGCGCAACGAACAGGGCCTCGCGGTCGACTACAAGCGCGAGGGCGACTACCCGGCCTATGGCAACAACGACGACCGCGCCGACGAGATCGCGGTGTGGCTGGCGCAGACCTTCATGGAAAAGGTCAAGGCGCAGCCGCATTTCTATCGCAACGCGATGCCGACGCAGTCGGTGCTGACCATCACCTCCAACGTGGTGTACGGCAAGAAGACCGGCAACACGCCGGACGGGCGCCGCGCCGGCGAACCCTTCGCGCCGGGGGCCAACCCGATGAACGGGCGCGACATCAAGGGCTTCGTCGCGGCCGGTGCGTCGGTGGCCAAGATCCCTTACGAATGCGCGCTGGACGGCATCTCCTGGACCGCCTCGGCGACCCCGGACGGGCTCGGCCACACGCCGTCGGACCGGATCGCCAACCTCGCCAACTGCCTGGACGGCTTTGCCTGCGCCGGCGGCTTCCATGTCAACGTCAACGTGTTCAATCGCGACACGCTGGTCGACGCCATGGAGCACCCGGAGCTGTATCCGCAACTGACGGTGCGGGTCTCCGGCTACGCGGTGAACTTCGTCAAGCTGACGCGCGAGCAGCAGTTGGACGTGATCAGCCGCACCTTCCACGGCTCCATGTAACCTGCCCCGTGGCGGGAGCTTCGGCTCCCGCCGCACCCGCCCTGGTCCTTCGCGAGTGCCCCATGTTCGACGCCGCCACGCCCGTCCCCTCGCATGCCCATCCCACCGCCGACACCGGCACGGGGTTCCTGCATTCGGTCGAGACTGCCGGCGCAGTGGACGGGCCGGGGCTGCGCTTCATCTTCTTCACCTCGGGCTGCCTGTTCCGCTGCCTCTACTGCCACAATCCCGATACCTGGAAGCTGCACAACGGCCGCGCGGTGACGCTGGACGAGGCGCTGGCGGAGGTGCGGCCCTATGCCGGCTTCCTGCGCTTCGCCGGCGGTGTCACCATCTCCGGCGGCGAGCCAATGCTGCAGGCGGGCTTCGTCGGCGCGCTGACCCGGCGCATCAAGACGGAGCTGCGGCTGCACGTCGCCCTTGATACGCAGGGCTTCCTGCATGATACGCTCGACGATGCCTGGTTCGATCCGATCGACCTCGTGCTGCTGGACATCAAGCACAGTGACCCCGGCCAGTACCGCCGCCTGACCGGGCAGGAGCTGCAGCCGACGCTGGATTTCGCGCAGCGGCTGGTGCGGTTGGGCAAGCGCATGTGGATCCGCTACGTGCTGGTGCCGGGCTGGACCGACGGCGACGACGATATCCTCAAACTCGCCGACTTCCTGGCGAGCCTCGGTCCGGCGGTGGACCGCGTCGAGGTGCTGCCCTTCCACCAGATGGGCGCGCATAAATGGCAGGCGCTCGGCCTAACCTACGAGCTTGCCGACACGCCCACGCCGACCCAGGCCGAGACCGCCCGCGCGGTTGCGCTGTTCGCCGCGCGTGGCCTGCCGGTGCCTGACGCCTCACACTAGCGCGCCGCCAGGCTGGCACGGTCCGGCCTGGCGGCGCCCTCCCCTCCCTATCGTCACGCGCAATGTCATCGACCCGCAGCCCCGGCTGCGGCCGGTCACGCGCAAGGAGTGTCTTGATGTCGACTGATCCGTGCCTGATCCTCGTTCTGAACAGCGGCTCGTCCTCGCTGAAATTCGCCGTGCATGATACCGGCATGCGCACGCCGCTGATCTCCGGCCTCGCCGAGCGCCTGGGCACCGACGGCCCGCGCATCACCTTCAAGGACGTGCAGGGCAAGCGCACCGAGTCCCTGCCCGCCTCCGACCATGCCGCCGCGCTGGACGCGGTGCTGGCCGAACTGACCACGCGCAACTGGATCGACGCCCTCGCCGCGGTCGGCCACCGCGTCGTGCACGGGGGCGAGCGCTTCACCAGTTCCGCCCTAGTCACCCCCGCGGTGCTCGCCGACATCGAGGCGGTCAGCCCGCTCGCGCCGCTGCACAACCCCGCCGCCCTGCTCGGCCTGCGCACCGCGCTGGCGCGGCTGCCCAACATCCCGCATGTCACGGTGTTCGACACCGCCTTCCACCAGAGCATGGCGCCGGAAGCCTATCTCTACGCGGTGCCGACCGAGCTTTATCGCCAGCAGGGCGTGCGTCGCTACGGCTTCCATGGCACCAGCCACCGCTTCGTGGCGCGCGAGACCGTCGCCATGCTGGGGCTGGAACCGGGCAACCACGGCCTGGTGATCGCCCATCTCGGCAACGGCGCCTCCGCCACCGCGGTGCAGGACGGGCATTCCATGGACACCACCATGGGCATGACCCCGCTGGAAGGGCTGGTCATGGGCACACGCAGCGGCGACATCGACGTGGGCGCCGTGCTGCACCTGATGCGCACCGGCGACCGCTCCGCCGCCGACATCGACACCCTGCTCAACAAGCAGAGCGGCCTGCTCGGCGTCTCCGGCCTGACCAATGACTGCCGCGAACTGGAATCCGCCGCCGAGGCCGGTCACCCCGGTGCCCGCCTTGCCCTCGACGTCTTCGTGCATCGCCTCGTGCGCCATATCGGCGGGCTGGCGATGGCGCTGCGGCGCCTGGACGCCATCGTCTTCACCGGCGGCATCGGCGAGAACTCGGCCCGCGTGCGCGCGATGACGGTGGCCCGGCTGCGCCTGCTCGGGCTGGAACTGGATCCGGCCGCCAATGCCGCCATGGTCGGCGGCGCCGGCGGGGTGATCAGCAGCAACGCCGAAGGCCCGCGCGCCGTCGTGGTGCCGACCAACGAAGAGTGGATGATCGCCTGCGACACCGCCGAACTGGCGCGGCGCGCGACTGAAACCGGTTCACTGTGGAATTTCGAGCCGGAGTTGGTGCAAGCCTGAGGCTTCGCGGGGCGCTGCCCCGCCCCCGCCAGGGGGCTTTGCCCCCTGGACCTCCACCAAGGGCCAGAGGCCCTTGGATCCCATTCCTTGCCGCGCAGCGCTTTGGGGGTGCAGGGGCCTTGTGGCCCCTGCCGGGTCGAGGGCAGCGCCCTCGCCTTACTTGCTACGCGGCGGCAGCCGGTGCCGAGAAGACCGTCACTTCCGGAACAGTCCCCTTGAACTTTTCGGCCTCCGCCATGACGGTCTGGCCACAGGTGGCCATCGCCAGCTTCGAACTGGGGATGTCGGGGGTCAGAACGTTGACGTCGCCGTACTTGCACAGCGTGCCGACGACGCCCGGCTCGGCCGGATCGTACCAGCCGCCCTCGTAGACCTGCACCACGCCTGGCATGACGTCGCCGCTGATCCGAACGCCGACCAAGATTTGCCCGCGGCCGTTGAACAGCCGGACGAGATCGCCGTCCTTGATGCCGCGGGCGGCGGCATCGGCCGGGTTCATCAGGCATGGCTCACGCCCGGCGATACGATAGCCGAGGTTCAGCTTGGTGCCGCAAAGCTGCGAGTGCAGCCGGTCGTTCGGATGGGATGCCGCGACATGCAGCGGATACTTCGTGTCCGGACCAGCGAGGCGCTCCAGCGGTTCCATCCAGGCCGGGTGCGGCGGGCAGTCGTCGTAGCCCATCTTCTCGATGTTCCTGGAGAAGATCTCGATCAGCCCCGATGGCGTGCCCAGCGGGTTCAGCAACGGATCCTCGCGGAACTTGGCGTGTCGGACGAATTTGGCATTGGCCGGTGGCACCTCGAACTCGACGATGCCGGCCGTCCAGAACGCATCGAAGTCGGGCATCGGCACGCCGTTCGATTTGCCCTGGTTGTACGCCTTTTCGTAGATCGCACGCACCCAGTCGATCTCGGCCCGGCCTTCGGTGAACTCCCGCTCCTTGCCCAGCCGTTTGGCAACGCCCGCGAAGATGTCGTAGTCGCTGCGGGCCTCGAAGATGGGTTCGATGCCTTTCTTCATCGCCACGATCGCGGTGGCGGAGTAGTCGCCCACCATGCTCACGTCGTTGCGCTCGATGGAAGTTGCCGCCGGCAGGACGATGTCGGCCATCCGGGCCGTCGCCGTCCAGACGACGTCGTGGACGATGAAGGTCTCCAGCTTGCGCCAGGCCTTGACCTGCCGGTTGCGGTCCTGATGGTGGGCGAACGGGTTGCCGCCGCACCAGTAGGCCATCTTGATGTCCGGGTACCGCTCCGTCTTGCCGTTGAACTGGTACTCCTTCCCGGGATTCAGCAGCATGTCCACGACCCGGGCGCAGGGGATCGACGCGACGCCGCCGCTGGTCAGCCAGGGTGCCCCCTGCGCCACCGTTCCGTCGCTGATCACCGTCACGCGCGGCGCCCGGGTGGTCGGGTTGCCGCCGCTGGCGTAGTGGTAGCTGAAGCCGAAGCCGCCCCCCGGCAGCCCGATCTGGCCGAGCATCGCCGCCAGCGTGACGAGCATCCAGTGCGCCTGCTCGCCGTGGTGCTGGCGTTGCAGCGACCAGCCACCGGCCAGCATGGTGCGGCTCTTGGCGAAGCACCGGGCCAGGTCCTTGATCGTCTCGGCCGGCACGCCGCAGATCTTTTCCGCCCAGGCCGCGTCCTTGGGGGTGCCGTCCGACTTCCCGGTCAGGTAGGGCACGAACCGGTCGAAGCCCGTCGTGCAGCTATCGAGGAATGCCTTGTTGTGCAGTTTCTCGGTGTAGAGCGTGTGGGCGATGCCCAGCATCATGGCCACGTCGGTCTGCGGCCGCGGTGACACCAGCTCGGCGCCGAAGAACTTCGCGGTCTCGGTGCGCACGGGGTCGATGCAGATGACCTTCTTGCCCTTGGCCTTGTACGCCTGCATCCCCGGATAGGCGCCGTGCTCGGCGACCGTGTTCGAGATCTGGCAGGTCTTGACCGGATCGGCGCCCCAGAACACCAGCAACTCGGTGTTCTCCGCCACCACGGGCCACGAGGTCTGCTGCTCGTAGACCTCCAGGCTGCCCATCACATGCGGCATGATCACCTGGGCGGCGCCGGTGGAGTAGTCGCCGGAGGACTTCACATAGCCCCCGGTCGTGTTCATCAGCCGGCGCAGCAACGTGCCGGGATGGCCGAGACAGCCCGAGCTGCGCCAGCCATAGGAGCCCGCGAAGATCGAGGTGGGACCATACTTGCCCTGCACCCGCTTGATCTCGTTCGCCACGAGGTCAAGCGCCTTGTCCCAGCTGACGCGGACGAAATCCCCCTTGCCCCGGTCCTCGACCATCGCCCCCGGGCCCTTTTCCAGCCAGGCGCGCCGGACCATCGGGTACTTGATGCGGGTCGGCGAGTAGGTGATGTCCAGCACGCCGTCGAGCATGTGCGTCGGATGCGGATCTTTCTCCCAGGGCTTGATGGCGACGAAACGGCCGTCCTTGATCGTCGCCTTGAAGGCGCCCCAGTGGCTGGCGTTCATGACTTCGCCATTTGCCGGCATCGCGGCCGCGGCGCCCCGGGTCAGCAGCGAAGGCCCGAACATCGACAGCGCCGCGCCCGCGGCGCCGAGCTTCAGGAGCGACCGGCGGCCGACCGCCGTCGTGCGCTCGTCATGGTCAGAGTGCAACATCAGCATTCCTCCAGTGTTTCTTGAGATGCGGCCGGCCAGGCCGCCGCGGCCAATGCGGCCGCCAGCATCGCGGCCCCGGCATAGAAGCCACGACTGTCGCGGACGAGGCAGGCATCGCGGAAGGCAGGCAGCCAATTGCAAAGGGCGGCCAGCAGCTCGGTACGTCGTGGTGACGGCCCGGCTGCCTCAGACAGCTCCGCCATGGCCAGGAACTCGATTGCGATGTGGTCCGATGGCTCGACCACGCCCGGCGCTAGCCGCAGGCCGAGATCCGCAAGCAGGCTGCGCATCCGGGTTTCCGCGGCGCCGAACAGGCGGCCGCCCGGTTCGGTGAACGCCGACTCGTACGGCGGCACCGTCGCCGGCCCGCCCGCACCGGAGAACAGCAGCGTGTGGTCATGCGCCAGCAGCGCGACGCAGGCCGGCGCGACGGGCAAGGCCGCCAGCGCGTCCCGCATGCGCCGCAGGCCGGGCGCCAGCGTTGGGTCGGCGCACAGCGCTTCGATCTCGTCCATGCCGGTCCGGCACGCCTGCAGCGAGGTTGCATCGAGAGGGGCTGCGAACACGCCGGACAGCCAGCGCCAGAGCACCCCGCCCCCGACCAATAGCGGCGTCATCAGTGCACCTTCGCCGAAGCGTCGGCCACGACGTCGCGGGCGTGGAGCTGGAGGTATTTCTGCATCAGCCGGACCTGCTCGTCGTCCAGCGTGATGCGGTCGCGCATGCTGTTGACCGTGCCGATCCACTGATTGGCAAGGAAGTGGTCCGTCGGCGACAGCGCGTGGCAGGTGCCGCAGCTTGAGCCATACATCTCCTCGCCGTAGGCCCAGATCGCACCGAGATCGGCCACCATCCCGCCCTTGCGCACCCAGGCGGTCAGGGTGGCGGGGGTCCAGACCTGGTCCGTATCAGGGTCGGTCATGCTCTCGCCGGCCTGCACGGCTTCGAGGGCCCGCGGTCCCAGGGCGACCGCGAAGATGCGCTTGCCCTGCAGCGCGTAGATCATCCGGTCGGCACCCTGCTGCCGCCATCCCTCGATGCGGACCTGGAGGAAGTCGCCCTCGCTGGCAAGGACCTTCAGGGCCGTCGCCGCGATGAAACGACCGTCGGAGGGTGTCTCCTGGTCATCCGGGCGCTGGACGTAGAGAGGCATGGTCGCCAGCGGATAGAGCACATCGCCGGCCCGCGCCGTAGTCTGCGCCGCCGTCGCCTGGAGATCACTGAACATCTGCCGCGCGCCCTGCGACATGTCCGGCAGATGGTGAGCGATCCCTTTGTGGCAGGAAATGCAGGTCTCGCCGTTGGCGAGGCCCTTGGTCATCTGCTCCGCTTTCGGCTTCTGCTTGTGCGGGTCCATCGCCGTGGCGAGGTGGCAGGCGCGGCACTCACGCGAGTCGTTCGCCTGCATGCGCGCCCAGACCTGTTTCGCCATGCGCAGCCGGTTGCGCTCGAACTTTTCCTCGGTGTCGATCGTGCCGCGCCACTCGGCCCACACGTCCTTCACCGCTTGCAATTTGGCCAGCAGCTTCGGGCCGGTCTCGTGCGGCACGTGGCAATCGGCACAGATCGCACGGACGCCCGAGGCGTTGCGATAATGGGGCGAAGCCTGGTACTCCACGTAGGGCTTCTGCATCGTGTGGCAGGAGACGCAGAATTCCAGCGTGCTGGTCCGCTGCAGCGCCACGCCGACGGCACCGCCCGCGACCACCGTTGCCCCGACCGCCACCGCAACGACCGCTGCAGCCCCTCCCAGTCCGATTCTGAAGACCGGCTTCCGCCAAGACCTGCGCAGCCACGCCAGCATCGTTCGTCCCCGTTCGCCGCGCCGTCAGCGCGACGGCCGCTCAGGACTCTGCGTAGCCGGGGTGTGTAAACCGCGTTCGCGGGTTTTGTTAACGGAATGAAAACGAGTGCAAACAAAGCGTTAACAAGAACTTTGTTGCCAGCCACCACCTGGATTGACCCCTTATCAGGGATACTCCGGGTTCAGGCGTCAATATCGATGCTGCCGCGCCCATGCCCCGCACGTCGGCGCAAGCGCCTGGATTCGCGCTTATGGGCACTGAGCCTTCGCCTTCCTTTTTTTCTCCGGATTTTTCACCCCGGACAGACAGATTGAGTCATGCCCAAGGCTGTTCGCCTTTTGCGCACAGGCCGGCGGAGCCGCGCTGCATGATGGTCACACCATCGAAAGATGTCTTTTATCTGTTTACACGCCATTTTATCGTATGTTAGTTTCATTTCCCGATTACGTTTCGTAATGAAGCTCTGCCCGCGCCCAGGCCAGGAAGGAAGTGGCCACCCATGAACGTCGTTCGGTCCACATCCCACGCCGCCGAGGCGTTCAGCCTCGCCGATGCCTGTGCCAAATATCCTGGCTTCCCGAAGCTGATCGCACTGAAGATCGACGTGCAGCGGCGCGGCGTGCATTACACAGACCGGGCGCTGACGCTGGTTGACCCGGCGCGGCACCAGACCCGCAGCCCGGCGATCTTCGGCACGCGCACCGAGACCCTGCAGGTGCTGCTGCCGGATTCGCTGCTGCTGCGCGACGGCACCTCGATCGTCGTCGATCCCGCGCCGCTTGCCGCCAATCCCTATCTCGTCGACCGGATCGACGACCGGCTGTTCCTGGTGGATGGCGGCGAGGTGCTGGAGGAGGTCGAGCTCTGGCACAAGCCGGCCTTCTACGACAAGGTGACCCGCTCCGGCATCCGGATGAGCCTGATCGCCCAGGCCCGGCCGCAACGCATCAACCTCTTCCAGTCGAGCTACTGCTATTTCTGGGCGAATGACGAGGGCGGCTGCCGGTTCTGCGACATCGTCACCTTCCAGAAGCAGCAGCGCGACATCTTCCGCGACCGCCCGGAACGGCCACGCCCGGCCGATCTCGCCGAGACGGTGGCGGAGGCACTGAAGGAAAAAGGGCGCTTCACCACCTTCTGCCTCACCGGCGGATCAGTGCTCAAGGGCGAAGAGGTGTTCGACCTTGAGGTCGCGCAGTACATCGAGACGTTGCGGGCCATCGGTCGCAACTTCGCGACCCGGCGGTTTCCGAGCCAGCTCGTTGCCTCGGCCTTCAACGAGCGCCAGTTGCGACGGCTGTACGAGGAAACGGGGCTGTCGAGCTACACCACCGACCTGGAAGTGCTCGACGAACGCCTGTTCCAGTGGATCAGCCCGGGCAAGGCAAGGGTGCTGGGCTATCGCGAATGGCGCGACCGCCTGGTCCGCGCGGTGGACATCTTCGGGCGCGGCAACGTCAACACCGGCATCGTCGGCGGCGTCGATCTCGCGCGGCCGCATGGCCGGCAGAGCGAGGCGGAGTCGCTCGATGCCACGCTCGACGAGGCCGAATACCTCGCCGAGCGCGGCGTCAGCGTCATCCATACCGTCTGGGTGCCGCGGCCGGGCTCGGCTTTCCGCGACCAGCAGGCACCGTCGCTCGACTACTACATCCAGCTTGCCAGCCGGCTGCACGCGCTGCGGGTGAAGTACCGCCTGCGGGTCGATTTCGACGACTACCGCCGCTGCGGCAACCACCCCGATACCGATCTCGCCCGCCTGCTCTGAGGAACCGGCATGACCACCCCCCTGCCCACCGATCTGCACGCGCTGATCGCCGATCCGGCAACCGTCAAGGTGCTGGTGACCACCGATGCCGAGGCAACGCCGCACGCCGCGGTCACCGATTTCCTCGCCCTCGCCGATGACGGCAGCATCCTCTGTTTCGAGCCGCTCGAATCCTCAAGGAGCAACCGGAATTTGGTGCGGGCCATCTGGTTCGACCGCAAGGTGGCGATCGCGCTGGCAGCCCCGGACGGACGGCGCTTCGAGTTGACCGGACGCCCCCTGCGCAGCCTGATCGCCGGCCCCGTCTTCCAATGCCACTACGAAGCCTTCACCGCCGCGCATCCCGGGGCCGATCTCGCCGCGGTCTGGGTGATCGCCATCGACAGCGTCACCGACCTCGATTTCGACCGTGCCCGGCGGCAGGAAGAAGCCACGCATTTCTTCTTCCGCCATCTCGACCGCATCGCCATCCAGTAGCGCCGCCGAAAGGCCCCTCCAGATGCCCCTGCGCCGCAACTTTCTCGCGGGTGGCCTCGCCACCCTGACCGCCTTCCCGCCCCTGGCCGCCCGGGCCGCGGGCGGAGAGCCCGAGGTGAAGGAATTGCGCTACCAGGGTATGGCAAGCGCCGTCGGCTATCCCGAACTGGCCGAGAATCTCGGCTATCTCGCGCCGCTGCGGCTGCGCTGGGTGGGCAACACCATCAGCGGCCCGCAGGACATCCAGGCGACGGTGACCGGCGATACCGATTTCGGCCAGGCGTTCCACTCCGCGATCCTCAAGCTGATCGGCGTCGGCGCGCCGCTGGTCGCGGTGATCGGCAACACCGGCACCGACGCGAAAAGCTGGAGCGGGCTCTATACGCTGGAGGACAGCCCGGTGCAGGGGCCGCGCGACCTGGTCGGCCGCAAGGTGGGCGTGAACACCTACGGCGCCCACAACGAATTCGTGCTGCAGGAATACCTCCGCCGCGCCGGCCTCGCCCCGGCGGAGATCGCCCAGGTGACGCTGGTGGTGCTGCCGCCATCGAACGCCGAGCAGGCGCTGCGGCTGCGCCAGATCGATGCCGTGTTCCTCTCGCCCATCTTCCGCGAGAAGGCGGCCAGCCGCGGCGGCATCCGCCTGCTGCAATCGGATTTCGAGCTGTTCGGCGAGTTCACCACCGGATCCTATGTGCTCACCCGCCGCTTCATCGCCCGCAACCCCAATGCCGCCCGCGTCTTCGTCAGCGGCACCGCCCGCGCCATCGAATGGGCGCACACGCGCGAACCGGCGGAGGTCGTGGCGCGGCTGGCCGAGATCATCCACCGGCGCAACCGTGGCGGCGAGGACGACAGCGCCGTGCGCTACTGGAAATCGATCGCCCTGGGCGCCAAAGGCGGCGTGCTGGCCGACCGCAACTTCACCCTGTTCCTCGACTGGTTCCGCGCCAACGGCAATGCCGCGGTGGCCCGGCTGAAACCCGCCGAGGTCTACACCAACGCCTTCAATCCCTATGCCGAGGGCACGGACAGGCAGGGATGACCGCCCCCGCGACCAAGCTGCGCTTCGAGCAGGTGACCAAGACCTTCCCCCTGCCCGCCGCCACCGCCGACGGGACCACCCGTTTCGCCGCCCTCGCCCGGCTCTCGCTCGAGGTGCGCGCCGGCGAGATCCTGGCCCTGGTGGGCCCGAGCGGCTGCGGCAAGTCGACGCTGCTCGACCTCGCCGCCGGGCTGACCCGGCCCTGCAGCGGCGCCATCCTGATCGACGGGCAGCCGGTCCAGGGCCCCGGCCCCGATCGCAGCGTCGTCTTCCAGCAATACGCCTTGTTTCCCTGGCTCACCGCCCTGGCCAATGTCGAGTTCGGGCTGGAGGCAGCCGGCGTCGCGCGCGCACACCGGCGGGAGCGGGCGCGGCATTTCCTCGCCCTGGTCGGCCTCGCCGGCTTCGCCGACCGCTATCCGCACCAGCTTTCGGGCGGGATGAAGCAGCGCGTGGCGATCGCCCGCAGCCTCGCCACAGACCCGCAGGTCCTGCTGATGGACGAGCCTTTCGGCGCGCTCGATGCGCAGGTGCGGGAACTGCTGCAGGAAGAGCTGCTGCGGATCTGGCAGGAAACTGGCAAGACCATCGTGTTCATCACCCACAGCATCGACGAGGCGCTGGTGCTCGGCCAGCGCGTCGCGGTGATGGGCGCACGCCCCGGCCGCATCACCGAACTGATCGACATCCCCTTCAGCTTCGCCGAGCGCGTCGGCGATCTGCGCTCGCATCCCCGCTTCGGCGCCCTGCGCCACCATGTCTGGAGCCAACTGCGCCACAACGCCGCCGCGGCGGCCTGAGCAGGGAAGCCACCCATGTCCACCAGCCTCGCCGCCACTGCCGCCCCGGCCCGCAGCGATCGCCTCTGGCCAAGGCTGCGCGCCCTGCTCGGCGGGGCCTTCACCCGCAGCATCGCCGTGCTGACCTTCCTGGCGGTGTGGGAGGTGTTGCCGCGCAGCGGGGCGGTCGACGCGGTGTTCCTGCCGCCGGTTTCGGAAGTTGCCACCACCGCCTGGCAGATGGCGCTGTCCGGAACCCTGGCCACGCATCTCGGCGCCAGCCTGCTGCGCGTGCTGGCCGGGTTCCTGCTCGCCGTCGGCGTCTGCATCCCGGCGGGGCTGGCGATCGGCGCCAGCCGCCGGCTCGCCATGCTGCTCGACCCGGTGATGGAGATCTTCCGCAACACCGCGCCGCTGGCATTGCTGCCGGTGTTCACGCTGATCCTCGGCATCGGCGAGACCTCGAAAGTGGCAATGGTGTTCTACGCCGCGAGCTGGCCGCTGCTGCTGAGCACCATCACCGGCGTGCGCACCGTTGATCCGCTGCTGATCAAGGCGGCACGCTCGCTGGGGCTGCGGCCGGTCGCGCTGTTCCGCAAAGTGGTGCTGCCCGCCTCGGTGCCGACGATCTTCACCGGCATCCGCCTCGCCTCCGGCATGTCCATCCTGGTGCTGATCGCCGCGGAAATGGTGGGCGCCCGGGCCGGGCTTGGCTACCTGGTCAACGCCGCCCAGTTCAATTTCGAAATTCCGCAGATGTACGCAGGGATCCTGCTGCTCTCTCTGCTCGGGGTGACGATCAACGCCCTGCTGGTCAGCATCGAACGCCGGCTGTCGGCGTGGAACCGCGTCTGACGCGGCGGGAACCTTCGCCGATCAAGGAGAATTCCGGCCGGATCATTCACCCTTGGGGTGCGGGCCGAGGCCCAGGACCCGAAGGCGGTTGACAGCCCCCGCCGCCGCATCGTCACGTTCGCCCCAGCCGAACCCGCCGATGCCCAAAAGAGGGGAAACAGATGCTGGGACGACGGACGCTCGCCTCTGCCGCATTGCTGGCCGGCCTCCCGTTTGCGGCGGCGCCGGCACTGGCGCAACCGGACAGGCGGAACCCCTGGATGGTGCTGCCACCGATGCCGGACCTGCCGCCGGCCAGGGTGGCCGGCCGCGTGCCCGTCAACGATATCGAGATGTGGCGGGCCGAATTCGGCCCGGCCGAAGGGCGGCCGGTGGTGGTGCTGCATGGCGGCCTCGCCAGTTCCAACTACTTCGGCAAGGTGATCCCGGATTTCGTGGCCGAGGGCTTCCGCGTCGTCTGCCTCGACAGCCGTGGCCATGGCCGCAGCACCCGCTCGGCACAGCCCTACAGCTACGAGCTGATGGCCTCCGACGTGGTGGCAATGATGGATGCGCTGCGCCTCCCCAGGGCCGATATCGTGGGCTGGAGCGATGGCGCGATCATCGGCCTCGTCATGGCGATCCACCAGCCTGCGCGCCTGCGGCGCGTCTTTGCCTTCGGCGCCAACACCGTGCCGTCCGGGCTGGTGCCGAACTTCGAGAAGACACCGGTGTTCGGGCGCTTCGTCGCGCGCAGCGAGGCGGAGTACAAGGCGCTGTCGCCGACCCCGGATCAATACGACAGCTTCGTGCGGCAGATCAGCCATATGTGGGAGACGCAGCCGAACATCAGCGATGCCCAGTTGCAGGCGATCCGGACACAGATCACCGTTGCCGACGGACGCTACGACGAGGCCATCAGGCAGTCGCACAGCCGCACCATGGCCGCGACCATCCCGGATGCGCGGCTGGTGATCCTGCCGGGCGTCAGCCATTTCGCGATGCTGCAGAACCCACCGCTGTTCGCGCGCGCGGGGCTCGACGCCCTGACGGCAGACTGGGACAGCTAGTACGGCGTTGCCGGGAAATGGGGCTTATCCGCCGCCTCTGATCGAATGGCGGCTGTCGCCCCATAGCGATCCTTCGGCCGTAACCGACATCAGGGGGCTACATCGACGCGGAGGCTGCGTGCCGCTCTTCCAACCAAAGCCGCAGTCCTGCGTCGCGGAAGTCCTTCGCGGTTATAATTGCGCCAGCAAGTAGCGCCGTACGCTCACTCAAGGAGGCCAGCATTCCAACTGTCGGAATGCCGGCACCTGTTGCAGACGCAAGGCCCGGCAGAGAATCCTCGAAGGCAACAGCCTCGTCAGAATCAATGCCAAGCTTCATCAGGGCCGCCAGATATGGAAGCGGATCGGGCTTGCCGCGCTGAACTTCATCTCCCACAACCAATAAATCGAACGATGAAAGTAGATCTGTACCCACAAGGACAGCCTCAACACTGGCACGAGGTGAAGTTGTAACTATAGCACGGCAAATATTTTTGGATTTTGCCCACTCTATTATCTCGCGGGCTCCAGGAATAACTTTAATATCTTTCATATTTTCTCGATATATGGCTTCTTTTTTAGAAGATAATATTGAGCAATATTCTTGCGATGCACTGGGAAAGGCTTCGGCGATAACGAGATCGTTCGAGCGCCCAGCGATACGGGATCTGTAATAAGCCTCATCGACAACCACATCGGCTCCGCTCAACACTTCCGCAAAGGCAGAACGGTGCAGTGCGTCCGAGTCCACCAAGGTGCCGTCCAGATCGAACAACAAGCCAAAGCGTCGCACACCAAACTCCTTGGGGGATGCATTCTTCCAAAGGTCGTCTGCGTCTGCAAACCATCCGTTCCAGTCACTCACTCGCCACGCCCGTCTGATCCAAGGCAGCCGCCATCGGCAGGGAATCAGTCCCACCCGCGCGGGGACGGCTGGCGCGCCTGCGCAAGCAGGCCCAGCGCCTCGGCCACGCCGGGCCGGCGCAACAGCCCGGCACAGGCCTCGAACACCGCGGCATCCGTCGCCGCCGGGCGGGTCAACGGCAAAGGCGGCAGCAGTCCGGCCGGGCGGCCGGCCAGCAGTGCAACCCGGTCGCCCACCCGCACCGCCTCCACCACGTCATGCGTCACCAGCAGCGTCGCCAGATGCCGGCGCCGCACCGCCTCGCGCAGCCGCTGCTGCAACTCCGCCCGCAGGCCGGCGTCCAGCGCGGCGAAGGGCTCATCCAGCAGCAGCACCGCCGGCTCCACCGCCAGCGCCCGCGCGATCGCCACGCGCTGGCGCATGCCACCGGACAAGGCATGCGGCCGCTTCAGCAGATCCTCGTCGCGCAGCCCCAGCTCCCGCAGCAAGGACGCCGCCCGCTCCCGCCGCGCCGGGCGCGGCACACCCAGCGCCTTCAGCCCGAGCGCCGCATTGTCGAGCGCCGAGCGCCAGGGCAGCAGCCGCGGCTCCTGGAACACCACCGCCCGCCGTCCCCGCACGGCGATGCGTCCGGCGCTGACCGGCAGCAACCCGGCGGCGGCGTGCAGCAGGCTGGTCTTGCCGATACCGGACCGGCCCATCAGCACCAGCACCTCGCCCGCGGCGACGCGCAGCGTCACCCCCGAGAGAATCAACGCCCCGCCACGATGCAGGGCCACGCCTTCGAAGCTCAGCACCGCCGCCTGCCTCCCGGGGCCAGCAGCCGCGCCAGCATTGCGTCCAGCGCCAGCAGCAGCACCACCACCAGCACGATCCAGGCCAGCACCAGGTCGGTTTCCAGATAGGCGCGCGCCGTGGCGACCTGACCGCCCACCCCGGCGCCACCGCTCAGTACCTCGGCCATCACCGCCACCTTGAAGGCGAGCCCCAGCGCGGTCGCGAAGGCCGGCGCCAGATGCACCAGCAATTGCGGCAGCGCCAGCTCGGTCGCGCGCTGCCAGGGCCCGAGCGCGAAGACCCGCGCCATCTCGGTCAGGTCCGGGTCACGCGCCCGCGCGCCGTGATAGCCGCCGGCGAACAGCACCGGCAGGCAGGCCAGCGCCACGGTGACACCCGGCGCCAGGCCCTGCGGACCAAACCACAGCAGCGCCAGCACCACCCAGGCGATATGCGGCACGCCCAGGATCACCGTCACCACCGGCCGCAGCGCCGCCCCCAGCGGCGGCAGCGCCCCGGACGCCACCCCGAGCAGCAACCCGGCCAGCCCCCCGGCCGCCAGCCCGCCAAGCGCATCCGCAGCCGTGCGGGCCAGCGCCTCCGGCGTGCCGGGGGCCACCGCCAGCGCCAGCACCCGCCGCGCCACGGCCAGCGGCGAGGGCAGCACCAGCGCGCCGACATCGACATGCACCAGGTGCCAGAGCAGCAGGAACCCGCCGAGCCCCAGCGCCGGAGCGAGCAGGCCGCCCCCAGGCACGCCCCGTGCCGGGATCAAAGGTCCACGCCCCGTGCCGGGATCAAAGGTCGAGGAAGAAGTCGTCGTCGGGCAGCCGGCCGCCGATCGCTTCCGGATGCAGTTCCAGCAGCACGCGGTAGAAATCCATCAGCTCGGCCTTGAGCGTCCGCGCCCCGTACACGCCGATGCTGAAATGCGGCAAGGCCCGGGCAAACAGCGGCGCGCGGATGTCCATGCGCCGCTCGGCCAGCGCCCCGGCCTCGGCCGGATTGGCCTGGGCCCAGGCGGCGGCTTCCGGCAATCCCTGGCGCAGCGCCGCCAGCAATTCGGGCGATTCATCGATCAGCGACTGGTGCAGCGCGATGCCGGCCATCGGAATGCGCGGCTGGCCGAAATGCCGCCCCCATTCCGCCTGCAGGTTGACCGCGCGATGCAGCGTGCGGCCGGCATGCCCGGCCATGGCAATGGCCATGGTGGCCGGCGGCTCGGAGAGCAGCGCGATCGGCGCCCGCCCGGCGATGGCCAGTTGCGCCGCCTCCATCGGGGTCGCAACGTAGTCGATGCCGACGTCGCGGCCCGGCTCCAGCCCCTCGCGCCGCAGCAGGGCGCGGAACACCAGGTCGGGCATGTCGTTGCGGAAGAATGCCGTCACCCGCTGCCCGCGCAGCGCCGCCAGCGAGGTGATCGCGGGATCCTGGGCCACGATGTAGAGGTGCCCCATGCTGATCACCGCCAGCAACCGCACCGGAACGCCGCGATTGGCGAACAGCGCCGGCACATGGTTGGGCGTGCTGAAAAGCCGCGTCCGCCCGGAAGCGACGCCGGCCCGCAATTCATCGGGGTCGCGCCACAGCCGGAAGGTCGCGCCCGGCGCCGAAGGCTGCAACGCACCGGACTCGATCATCCGCACCAGCACGATGGTCGAGGCATTGGGAGCGCCCAGGACCTCGAGCCCGGGCACCGCGGCCGCGCGGGCGGGCCGGGTCGCGCCGGCAATCGCGCCGGCCAGGAAGCCTTGCAACACGTGGCGTCTCTGCACGGAATCCCTCATCGCTGCGAACGCCACAAGACATGACGCATCCGCAGCGTTCGCGCCAGACGGATATAACGGGCCGGATAGAGGGGCGATGGCCCCCGGGCCTTACTGCGGCCCGAGCGCGCGCGAGATGTCGCGGGCCACCGCGCAGACGCGCTCGGCCAGGCGCGGGAAATCGCGACGACGCAGTTGCAGCGTGGTGCCCACCGCCGAGAGCGCGGCGATGACGTTGCCCCGGCCATCGAAGATCGGTGCGGCGACGCAGCGGATATTCGGCAGGTCCTCCTCGTCGTCGACCGCCCAGCCGCGGGCACGCACCTGCGCGAGATGCGCCCGCACCGCCGCGGCATCCGGCAGGGTGTTGGGCATTTTCCGCTCCCAGGTGATGTCCGCCAGCAATTTCTCCTGTTCGGCCTCGGGCCGCCAGGCGAGCAGGACCTTGCCCAGCGAGGACCGGTAGAGCGACAGCCGCTTGCCCACCCAGGTGTGGATCTTGATCGCCTGCTCGCTTTCCACCTTGGCCAGGTAGATCGCGTCACGGCCTTCGAGGATGCCGAGATGGCAGGTCATCTGCACCTCGTGCGCCAGGGCCCGCAGATACGGCAGGGCATCGTGCTCGATCGAGCGCTGGCCGGCGGAAATCGAGCCAAGTTCGCACAGCCTGAGGCCGAGCATGTAGCCCCCGGTCTGCGTGACCTGCAGCGCGCCGAGCTCACAGAGCGCGCTGATCAGTTGATGCGCGCTGCTCTTGGGCAGGCTCAGGGTCTTGTGGATCGCGGTGAAGCTGATGCCGGCCTCGCGCGAAACCAGGTCGAGGATCGCGAACGCCTTGTGCACTGCCGGCGCGCTGCGGCGCTCGGTTTCGGGCTCGGTCTCTGCAACGGACAGGCTCATCGGCGCACGGCATCTTCTGTCATGCGGGATGGTCTAGCCCGCCGGCAGGGGGATGGAAAGCGTTGACCACCAAGGCAAAGCCGACCGTCCCGCACGAAGCATGACAGCCTCGCCGATTTGTGAACACGGTTCCTTATGTTGAACCATGCTCCCGGTGAGCGTCAACTTGCGTCGACATCGACCACCGCCTGGGCGAAGGCCTGCGGGGCTTCCTGGGGCAGGTTGTGGCCGATGCCGCCGGTGACGACACGGTGCGCGTACCGGCCGGTGAACTTGCCTGCGTAGGACGCCGCGTCCGGATGCGGCGCGCCATTGGCGTCCCCCTCGAGCGTGATCGTGGGCACCGTGATGACGGGAAATCCGGCGAGGCGCCGTTCCAGCTCGTCATATTTCGGCTCGCCCGCGACCAGGCCGAGCCGCCACCGGTAATTGTGCACCACGACGGCGACATGGTCCGGATTGTCCAAGGACGCCGCGCTGCGATCGAAGGTGGCGTCGTCGAAGTCCCATCGCGGCGACGCCAGCCGCCAGATCAGCCGGGCGAATTCACGCCGGTAGCGGGCATACCCGTCCCGTCCGCGCTCCGTGGCGAAATAATACTGGTACCACCATTGCAGCTCGGCCTCCGGCGGCAGGGGCATGCGGTTGGCCTCGGGGCTGCCGATCAGATAGCCGCTCACCGACACCAGGCCCTTGCAGCGCTCCGGCCAGAGCGCCGCCACGATGTCGGCGGTCCGCGCCCCCCAGTCATAGCCGGCGAAGATCGCGCGCCCGATGCGAAGCGCATCCATCAGCGCGATCGCATCGACGGCGAGGGCCGCTTGCTGGCCGTTGCGCACCGCCTCGCCGGAGAGGAAGCGCGTCGTGCCGTAGCCGCGCAGATGCGGCACGATCACCCGGTAGCCGGCCAGCGCCAGCAGGGAAGCGACATCGGCGTAACTATGGATGTCGTAGGGCCAGCCGTGCAGCAGCATGACGACCGGTCCACCGGCGGGGCCAACCTCGGCATAGCCGACGGTCAGGACCCCGGCCTCGATCTGCTTGAGGGACACGAAGGAGCGAACCGTCCCCGGCCGGATCGCCGGCAGCCGCATCGCCCCGGTGGCGTCGGCCAGGACACGCCCCGGCCACAGGGTGCCGGCGGCGATGGTCGCGGCCGCGGCACCGAGCAGGCAGCGCCGCAACGGATTGAGTTCCCCGGTCGTCACGCTCCTGCGCATCGGTGCTTTCCCCTCACGTGCTCCCCGGCGACAACGCGACCGGCACCGGCCCGCGCGGCATCGCGGCTCCGCCGGCCTGCTGACAAGCCAGTGAACATGCGTGTCTCCAGCACAGGTTGAAGGATCGTCCTGCCCCGGAACCGCGCCATGCAACGGTCAAAGCCGATTCGACAGGCCTGCCTGAACGTGTAACCTTGTCGCTGTCCGGATTGAGATGGGGGAGGACTGATGCCAAGTCTCGTGTTGCTCCGTCACGGTCAGAGCGTCTGGAACAAGGAAGACCTGTTCACCGGCTGGACGGAGGTCGATCTCAGCGAGCAGGGCGTGGACGAAGCACGCCTGGCCGGCAAGCGCCTCGCCGCCGCGAAATTCGGGTTCGACATCTGCTTCACCTCGGTGCTCAAACGCGCCATCAAGACCCTGCACCTCGCGCTGGAGGAGATGGACCTGCTCTGGCTGCCCGAGCAGAAAAGCTGGCGCCTGAACGAACGCCATTACGGCGCGCTGCAGGGCCTCAACAAGGCCGAAACCGCCCGCAAGCACAGCGCCGAACAGGTCCGGCTGTGGCGGCGCAGCTGGGACGTGCCCCCGCCCCCGCTCGATGACGACGACCCGCGGCATCCGAAGCACGACCCACGCTACGCCGGCCTGACCGCCGCCGAATTGCCGCGAACGGAGAGCCTGAAGGATACGGTCGCGCGCGTGCTGCCCTTCTGGCACGAGACGATCGCCCCGGCGCTGCGCCAGGACCAGCGCGTGCTGATCGCCGCCCACGGCAATTCGCTGCGCGGACTGGTCAAGTATCTGAGCGACATCCCCGACCAGGACATCCCCGGCTTCGAGCTGCCGACCGGCCAGCCGCTGGTCTACGAACTCGATGCCGCGCTGAAGCCGACGAAGCGGTATTTCCTGGACCAGTGAGGCCGGCCACCGGAGGGGCCGCCGTCACGCGGCCCTGACGCTATCGAGGAAGTTGCGCACCGTGGCGCTGAGCCCTTCGGCCTGGCGCGACAATCCGTTGGCGGCGCTCAGCACCTGACGCACCCCGTTGCCGGTCGCCTCAGCCGCCTCACTGACGATACCGATGTTCTGCGTCACCTCGCCGGTGCCGTGCGCCGCCTGCTGCACGTTCTGGGCGATGTCATGCGTCGCCGCGCCCTGCTCGGACACCGCCGCGGCGATCGCCGAGGTGATTCCGCTCACCTCCCCGATCGTGGCAGCGATCGCCTCGATGGCGGCGACGGCCTGGCGGGTCGCTTCCTGGATCTGGGTGATCTGGGCGCCGATCTCGCCGGTGGCACGCGTGGTCTGGCCGGCCAGGTTCTTCACCTCGTTCGCCACCACGGCGAACCCCTTCCCGGCCTCACCGGCCCGCGCCGCCTCGATGGTCGCGTTCAGCGCCAGCAGGTTGGTCTGGCCGGCGATATTGGTGATCAGCCCGACCACGTCGCCGACCTTCTGCGCCGCGTCGGACAGGGCGCGCACGGTCTCCTGCGTGCCGCGCGCCTCCGTCATCGCCTGCCGCGCCATGCTGGCGGACTGTTCCACCCGCCGCGTGATCTCCGCCACCGATCCGGCCAGTTGCTCGGCGGCGGTGGCGACGGTGCGCACGCTGGCACTGGCCTGCCCGCTCGCCGCCGCGACGGAACGGGCGCGATCGCTGGTGCGGCCGGCGATCTGCGACATCTCCCCGGCCGAGCCGTGCAACTGGGTGGCGGAGGCGGCGACCGCGCCGACGATCTCCCCGGCCTGGGCGTCGAAGCGCCGGGTCAGCTCGTCCAGACGGGCGGCCCGCTGCACCTGGGCGGCATTGCGCTGCGCCTCGGCGGCGGCGAGCGCGTCGGCCTGCTGCAACCCGCTGCGGCATTCGGCGATGCCCCGCTCGAGGTCGCCGATCTCGTCGGTCAGCACCACACAGGGCAGGTCAAAAGCATAGTCCCGCCGGGCAAGCTGGCGCATCACACCGGAGAGGCGGACGATGGGGGCGATAACGCGGGCACGGAGCGAAGTGGCGCAAAAAGCCATCAGTGTCGCCCCCAGCAGCAGCATGCCGCCGACGGTCCAGAGCGCGGCCTGGTATTCGGCATCGGCGGCCCGTGCCGCGTCCTCGCCCTGCCCGGCATTCAGCTCGGAATCGCTGTGCAGCGGCTTGTCCACGCCGTCGAGGAACAGGCTGCGCATCTCGCCGTTGAACAGCCGGGTGGCCCCCGCGACATCGCCGACCCGGAGCATGGCCTGCATCCGCTCGCCGAGGGCGCGATAGGACCGCCACCCTGCCTGGATGGCCTCGGCCAGTTGGCGCTCCCCGGGGGAACTGATCAGCGGCTCGTAGGCACGCCAGGCGCTGTCGGCCTTGGCAAGCAGCGCCTCCGCCCGCGCCGGCACGGCCGCCTTCTCGGCTTCGTCCAATGGCAGCAGCGACGAGGCCTGCACCAGCCGGTAGCGCAGCAGCGCCGCCTCGAACTCCCCGAGCTTCTGGACACTGGGCAGGAGGTTGCGGGCAATCACGTCGCTCGCGCCATGCAGGCCGGCACATTGCCAGAGCGCCACCCCACCCAGAGCGGCAAAGACAAGGAAAGTCGTCGCAAAAGTCAGACGAAGCCGGGCAAGGATGGACATGGGGAATTTTTGCTCCAACGGGTCAGTGCGGTTGCAGCAGACCGTCTTGACGATCCAGAGAAGCACATCCTGACCAGCCGGAGGTAATTGGCGGCGCGACAGAATTCAACTGAAAATTGTTCTACCTATATTTCCAAATTCCGAATAATTGCCATCCTCCTGGCCATCGGAACTGCCATGCGAGAAAAAACGGACAGCAACATCACCTCGGCAGCACGCGCAGGCCAGGGCACACAAGCAAAGATCAGCTTCATGCGGTCAAAGTAAAATTATCGACAATGCAAATTAAAATCCGAGGAAATACTTTCGATATTAAATCAGATACCCCCTGCCATCAGGCATTGACCGGCCAGTTTCCCCGCACACGCCTGGGCGGTGATATACGGCGGACGCGTTGCCGCCCGGCGACCATGTCGGCCTCAGCGTCGCCGACACGGCCCCCCGGCCAGGGCTGAGGCCCATGCCATAGCCCGGCAAGCGGGCGGCACCGCCGTCATCGCGCCAGCGTGGCCACCAGCCAGTAGCAAATGGCACCGACCAGCGCCGAGGCCGGCAGGGTCAGCACCCAGGCGACGACAATGCCGCGCGCCACGCCCCAGCGCACCGCCGAGGTCCGCCGTGCCGCCCCGACCCCGATGATCGAGCCGGTCAGGGTATGGGTGGTGGAGACCGGGACGCCAAGCCAGGTGGCGCCGAACAGCGCCAGCGCGCCGCCGGTCTCGGCGCAGAATCCCTGCATCGGCTTCAGATGGGTGATGCGCGTGCCCATGGTCCGCACGATCCGCCATCCGCCCGCCAGCGTGCCCAGCGCCATCGCCGCCTGGCAGGCCAGCACCACCCAGAGCGGCACGTGGAACTCGCCCTGCAACACGCCTTGCGAGAACAGCAGGACGGTGATGATCCCCATGGTCTTCTGCGCGTCGTTGCCGCCATGGCCCAGGCTGAGCAGCGAGGAGGAAACGAACTGCAGCACCCGGAAGCGCCGGTCCACGGCGAAGGGGGTGGTGCGCACCGAGGCCCAGGACACCGCCAGCACCAGCAGCAGCGCCAGCAGGAACCCGGTCACCGGCGACAGCACGATCGCCGAGGCAACGGTGGACAGCCCGCCCCAGATGACCGCACCGGGGCCGGCCTTGGCCATGGCCGCGCCCACCAGTCCGCCGATCAGGGCATGGCTGCTGCTGGACGGGATGCCGAGCAGCCAGGTCAGCACGTTCCAGACGATGGCGCCGGTGAGCGCGCCGAAGATCACCGCCGGGTCGACCAGGCCGCCCGCCACCAGCCCGTTGCCGATGGTGTTGGCGACGTGCAGGCCAAAGAAGAGGAAGGCGATGAAGTTGAAGAACGCGGCCCAGATCACGGCGAAGGACGGCCGCAGCACCCGCGTGGACACCACGGTCGCGATCGAATTGGCCGAATCGTGCAGCCCGTTCAGGAAATCGAAAGCCAAAGCGAGGCCGATCAGGGCAGCCGTCGCGAGCGTCATCCCGGTCACCGCGGCGCCGCCTAGACCTGTTCGATCACGATGCCCTCGATGACGTCGGCCACGTCCTCGCAGCGGTCCACCACCGATTCCACCAGGTCATAGACCTTTTCCACCGTCAGCTTGTGGCCGGCGGAGCTGGTGCCCTCGAACAGCGCGCGCAACCCGGCGTCGAGCAGGTCGTCGGCCTCGCTCTCGGCGGCACGCACCTGGCGCTGCATCTGGCTCAGGCGGCTGACATTGGACTGGATCGCGCCGAGCAACGGCATGGCGTCGCGGATCTCGATGGTGGCGCGCAGCGCGCATTCGGCCATGTCGCGCATCTGCGGGGTGAAGGCGACGTCGTAGCGGCGGATGCGCCGTCCGGCCTCCTTCATCAGGTCGATGGTGTCATCGAGCGCGGTCGACAGGTCCAGGATCTGCGAGCGGTCGAACGGGGTGACGAAACTGCGGTGGATCGCCGTCACCGTCTCGCGGGTGACCTCGTCGGCGGCGTCCTCGAATCGGCACAGCTCGGCATAACAGGCCTCCACGCTGGCCTTGCCGGCCAACATGTCGCGGAAAGCCATGGCGCCGCCCACCACGTTCTCCGAGTGCCGGCAGAACCGTTCGATAAAACGCTCGTCCTGCGGCATCAATGAACGGAAGAGGCGCATCAACATGGCTTTCCCGCGCCGGTGTTCCCGGCCCGGCCTTCTCGAAACAAAATCGCAGCGGCCACTCCCGCCGCGACCGGGGGAATGCACCGCCGCTTCCGGCCGGCAGGCCGGGCGGCCGCCTCATACCATCCCTCACGCGCGCTCCGTAAGGCCCGGGACGCCGCCCGCCGCGCCACCCTGCCACGCGCCGGACCGCCGGAACGGCGTTGCCAGCCCGCCGGTTCCGTGTCCTTCTTGGGGTCGTTGCAGGATGGTGGGGGAAGGGCGCGATGGCGGTCGTCACGTTCTGGGAGAAGCCCGGGTGTGCGGGCAATGCGCGGCAGAAGGCGTTGCTGGAGGCGTCTGGCCACACGGTGCAGGCCAGGGACCTGCGCGCGGAGCACTGGACCGCGGCGACGCTGCGCCGCTTCTTCGGCGCGCGTCCGGTGGCGGCGTGGTTCAACCGGTCCTCGCCGCGGGTGAAGTCGGGCGAGGTGCAGCCGGAGCAACTGGATGAAGCCGCCGCGCTGGCGTTGATGCTGGCCGATCCGCTGCTGATCCGCCGCCCCTTGCTGCAGGTAGGCGAGCGCTGCGAGGCGGGGTTCGACCCGATCCTGGTGGCCGGCTGGATCGGCCTGACCGGCGAGCGGCCCTGGCTTGGGGATGCGTGCCAGCATCCGCAAGGCCCGCCCTGTGCCGAACCGGTCGCGATTACCCCTGCAGGCGAATAAAAGAATTGGCTGGCACAAGAACTTAATGGCGCTCTTACGCAACGCGTTTTCCTGCCAAGACTAGACCGCCATGAAGTGGGTCGATGCCGCTTATATCCCGTTGCGCCTTTTTTGCTATTCTGCAGCTTTTATCGTGTGGGGAATCGTTGGCGCCTGGTTTTTATTTTCCCTGTTTTATTTTGCTGCGCTAGTGAGTGTTTATGCTCAGGCATTCCTGGGGGTGGGCTTAGAAGTTGGTAAGGTAATACTCTTCCTTGCCTTCCTTTTGCTGCCGATCGGAGCGATTGGCGGTGGCGTGGGTGGCCTGTTCTGGATGGCGAAGTTGTGGAAATGCGGCGCTGGATCCGGAAAGACACCGACCTCCAGGTTGAACTGCACCGAAAGACATGGGATCCAAGGGCCTTGTGGCCCTTGGCGGAGGTCCAGGAGGCGGAGCCTCCTGGTCGGGTTTGGGGCAAAGCCCCAATGATCAGGCCGCCAGCAGCGGCGCCAGGTTAGCCCGAACCCGGTCGAGCACCGGCCGGTCGTCCTCGGGAAGCCGGAACGCCTGTCCGGTGATGGTTTCAAACGCCTCGATGTAGACGGCGGCGGTGGCCAGCACGAGGTCTTCCGGAATGGCCGGGATCGGGTCGCGATAGGGGTCGCAGCGTGCGGCCACCCAACTGCGCACGAAATCCTTGTCGAAGCTTTCCGGCCGCTCGCCCGCCGCGAATCGGGCCGCGTAGCTGCCGGCCCGCCAGTAGCGGCTGCTGTCGGGGGTATGGATCTCGTCGGCGAGGACGATGCGGCCTTCCGCGTCGGTGCCGAATTCGTATTTGGTGTCGGCCAGGATCAGGCCGCGTGCCGCCGCCAGTTCCTGTCCCCGCGCGAACAAGGCGAGCGCGTACTCGCTCAATTGTCCCCATTGCGTCGCGCTCAGCAGGCCGCGCCCGACGATGTCGGCCGGCGCGAGCGGCTCGTCATGGCCGCCGTCGAAGGCCTTGCTGGTGGGGGTCAGGATCGGCTGCGGCAGGCGCTGGTTGTCGCGCAGGCCATCGGGCAGGCGGATGCCGTACATCTCCCGCTGCCCGGCCTTATAGAGCGTCAGCACCGAGGTCCCGGTGGTGCCGGCGAGATAGCCGCGCACCACGACTTCCACCGGCAGGATGTCCAGCCGGCGGGCGATGACGACGTTCGGGTCCGGATAGTCCAGCACGTGGTTGGGGCAGATGTCGCGGGTCGCCTCGAACCAGAACCGCGCGGTCTGGGTGAGCACCTGGCCCTTGAACGGCACCGCGCAGAGGATGCGGTCGAAGGCGCTGAGGCGGTCGGAGGCGATGATGACCCGCCGCCCGTCCGGCAGGTCGTAGTTGTCGCGCACCTTGCCGCGATAATGCCGGGGCAGTTCGGGGATGGTGGCGTCGCCGAGGATCCGGAGCGCATGCGCGCGAAGCAGGGTGGGGTCCATGATCCTCGTGATCCTCATGGCACGGCCCGGCGCCGTGCGGGGCGGGCGTCTTAGCAGGTATCGGCGACGGCGGTAATCCGCCCATGGACGCTGAGCCCCCGGCGGTTTTCGCCCCTGGGTTGCCACAACGGCGCCCCTGGGCATCCGTAATATTTGTGCTGTTGAAATAAAGTCACACTCAGGAAGAACGACGCAACCGCGCCACATCTCATAAACAAAAACCAAATTGGTGAAATTTTCCTCGCATTCTGCAATTCAAAATGCCTATGTCATTCGCCGTTATAGTGAATATTTAGGCGCAATCTAAACCCAAGATTGCGAAAATTGACATGGTGTTCCGTGCGGACATTCCCTGATCGATGCGCGCCGCGGCGCCATGCCGTCATCGGGTGCCCACCGCCACGCAAGGTCGTGTCGGCGCTGCTGCTCGCGCTGGCCGCCGGCACCCCCCTGCCCGCCGCCGCCCAGGAGCTCGATCGCGGTGCGCTGGAGCAGCTCTTCGGCGAGCCGGTCACCACCGCCGCCACCGGCAAGCCGCAGCGCGCGAGCGACGTGCCGGCGAACATGGACATCATCACGCGCGACGACATCCGCCGCTCGGGCGCGGGCAACATTCCGGAATTGCTGCGCTTCGTCACCGGCATCGACCTGCGGCGCAGCAGCTTCGCCGATGTCAGCGTGGCGATCCGCGGCAACAACCAGCCGCAGAACGGCCGGTTGCTGGTGCTGCTCAACGGCAGGCAGGTCTATCGCGACGACTACGGCTCGGTCACCTGGCAGACCATCCCGGTGGAGATGGAGGAAATCCGGCAGATCGAGGTGGTCAAGGGACCGGCCTCCGCCCTGTTCGGCTTCAACGCGGTCAGCGGCGTGATCAACATCGTCACCTATGATCCGCTGCAGGACCCGGTGAACGTCCTTGCCGCCCGCACCGGCACCCAGAGCCTCGCCGCGGGCACCGCCATCACCACGGTGCGCGCCTTCGACCGCCTGGGGCTGCGCGTGTCGGCGGGCGGCTATCTGGCGAAGGAATACGACAGGAGCGCGTTGCAGAGCGGCATCGCGGGCCAGCCTCTGTCGCCCCGGCGCGGCGTGCTCAGCGCCGACAGCAAGGTCCGCGTCGCCCCCGGCGTCGAGGTCGGGCTCTATGCCTCGGACACCAGCGCGCAGAATCTCGCCTTCTCCCCCTACGGCATGCTCAGCGCCAATTACTATCGTACCAATGCAGTGCGGGGTTACGTGCAGGCAGACACGCCGATCGGCCTGCTCGATCTCAATGCCTACCGCAACGAGTTGCGCTTCCGCTCGTCCACCAGCGCGATCGCCTGGAACAACGTGGTTTACGTGGTCCAGGCCAGCGACCTGGTGAAGCTCGGCACCGACCACGCGGTGCGCCTCGGCGTCGAGTACCGCAACAACAGCGTCGATTCCGGCTTCGTGCCGGGGGGCGGGTCGTTCGGCGGAGCGGTCGGCTACCAGGTCGTTGCCGGCTCCGCCATGTGGGACTGGCAAATCACGCCGACGCTGTCGCTGACCAACGCCGTCCGGCTCGATCACCTGATGCTGAACAAAAACGGCAACACCACCAGCACCGGCTTCACCTCCGCCTGGTACAACGACATCAGCTTCACGGCGGTCAGCTACAATTCCGGCCTGGTCTACAGGGTGACGGAACTCGACACGGTGCGGCTGACCACCGCCCGCGGCGTCCAGGCCCCGAGCCTGCTGATCCTTGGCGCCACCAACGGCGGCAATCCCGGGGCAACCCCCGCCGTGGTCACCAACTACGAGCTCAGCCACGACCGCAGCCTGCCATTCCTTGGCGCCACGCTGCGTAACTCGATCTTCTACCAGCGCACCGAGGATATCCTGAGCACCGTCTTCGGCGGGCCAACCATCCTCGCGCCGAACGGGCGATCCGCGACGGTGGCGGGCAATATCGGCGCGAGCGACGAGATCGGCTGGGAGATCGGCCTCAAGGGCCGCTCGGAATCGGGCCTGCACTGGAATGTCAGCTACGCGCTGACCTCGGTCACCGACCACACCACGGTCAACAAGGGTCCGCAGCCGAACAGCATCATCGACTACCAGCGTGGCACGCCGGTGCACAACGTCATCGTCGGCGGCGGCTATGCCATCGGCAAGTGGGAATTCGACCTGCAGGCCCGCTGGCAATCGCGCTTCCGCGACTACGCGCCCACCGACGGCATCGGACGCAGCCTGCGACCGGTGATCGTCGCCGATTACCTCACCGCGAACGCCCGCATCGGCTACGCCGTGACCGAGACCCTGACCCTCGCTCTTGCCGTTGCGCAGCTTAACCAGAGCCGGATCGTGCAGACGGCCGGCGGGGTTCCGGTGGAACGGCGCGTCCTGCTCAGCGCCACCGCCCGGTTCTGACAGGCTGCCGCCCACGATGATGCGTCGCGACGACCATCACAATCCCTTGCGCATGAAAACAGAGTATTGCAGCCTCCAAACAATTTATGTTCTGGTTCGCGATAGAGGAACATTCCGGATACCATGAATATTGACAGGCTGATCGGCGGCAACATGAGGATTGAGCATGGTCGGGTCGATGGCTTGCTCGAGCCATTGTCGACCGCATCCTGTGACATGCGACCCCTCGCTGACACCCTGCTTGCAAAACTGAATGTCGCCACGGCCGCCGATAGTGGCCTGGACGAGGCCATCGGCATCTACTTTGGCTGGCGACGCCGGAAATCATGGTTCGGCCGCAATTACTGGGTCGATCCCAATGGTCTCGCCACGCGACGCCTGCCGAAATGGACCAGTGACTTCCATGAAGCGCTGGCGCTGCTGCCGGCAGATCTCAATGTCGATGTCAGCTTCCACCCCGACGGCCGGCTGACGCTCCACAGCCACCAGGACAATCAGGCACCGCGCCGGATCTCCGACACCGCCACCCCGGCCATCAGCATCTGCATCGAGGCGATCCGGCTGCGGGAAGCCGCACGCACCCCCCAGGTCCCCGCCGCCGCCCTGGCCTGAGCGCCCTTCCCTGCGGACGGGCGCGACGGGTTAGCCCCGAATAAGACATCTAATCTCGAAAATATTATCGAATTCTCATCTTGTGACGCTCATGATGTATCCGCCAAATCCGAAAAACGGGAGCGTCAGATGCTGGTAAGTATCAAAAGCTACCAAGTCGCGAACGATCCCTCGGCGGAGTTCACCCGCAACCTCAAGGGAAAGCTGGCCCGGCAGCTGCAGTCCACCCCTGGGTTCCAGGCGATGTACATGGTCACCGACCGGGATGGCCACCTGACCACGATATCGCTGTTCGACGACCAGGACGTGGCGCTGGCCGCCGGGGAGCCGATGTACGAGGTCATCGACGCGGGCTTCGATGCCCAGGCCGCCACCTCGCCCATCGAGACGACCGGCCAGACCGTCCTGTGCATCCACGGGCCGGCCAATATCTAGCCTTTCAATCTCACCGGACGCGCCCGCCCCTCGCGTGATTCGGAACAGCGTATCGGGGACTGGTACCGGCATCACGGCGCGACGGCGTGATCCGCCGCGCCGTAGCGGCAGCAGCCATGACGCCAGCCTCCGACGCGACCGAATGCCCGGGCCAAGCGCCTAATTTTTGCGCAACCCCGCCCGGCATTGCCCCATTGGCTCAAAGAATAGCCAGATCTTGACCAGCCAGGCGACCTGCAGCACATTCCCGTGCAGACATGATGTCGTAAGGGGCATGGCCGCATGCCGTCAGAAGACCGCCTCTCCGCCGGCGACGCGACAGCCAGCGCCGTAACCGGCATCCTCCGTGCCTGGCTTGAACACATCGAGGACGGTGGCGTGCGCGCCGCCTTCATCGGCGAGGCCGACACCGACGTCGCGCCGCGCCCACCCGCCATCAAGGTGTGCGCCTCGGCAGACGAAGCCAGGAACTGGGTCGAAGGCCAGGCCGAGGCTTTCGGCGTGGACGTCGCCTGGACCGACGGCGCCTAGGGCATCATCCGACCGAACGGGTCTGCGCGTCGGATAGAGATGCCTGCCCAAACAAAGAGCCAGAGCATTTCCCGTGAGCCAATGCGAACGGTAAATGCTCCAGGGCGTGACGCGCCCACCTGAACAGACCAGAAAACAAGCAGAAATAATTGCGCGCCCATCCGGCGATTATCAGGGCATGCCCGATAGGCTAATCTGCATGAGCCGGCAGAAGCTCATGAAGGGCACGAAGCCGTACGCCGCATCATCTGGGGGAGACATGTCCAAACATCATATTCCTGGTCCGAAGCCATGGTCTTTGCGCAACCCTGTCGCCGCAGGAGCCGGACCATGACCACGACACCACCGACCGGGCTGCGCAGCTTTGAGAACGAACGGCCAAGCCGCACCGCCAGCGAGAAGACCGGCGCGGTGGAGCCGCAATCACATGCCCCGACAGACAAGCAGGCGCATCGTGCCGAGCTGGAAAAAACCCGCGCGCTCGGCCCCCAGCCCACTGTCGCCAGCGGAGAACTGGTGCCGCCGCTGCCGCTCTCCGACGCGGAGCTGATGGCCGAGGCCGGGCGTGCCTGCACACGCCAGGAAGACGGTTTCGTGCCGATCCAGACCGAGGCCGTGGACGGCCGGGCGCCATGGCAGGCCGAATCGCTGAAAGGCAGCGCCGCCGCGCTTGCAAGTGGGGGCTTCGTCGTCATCCGGCCGGCCGGCGGCCCGGAAGGCGGCTGGGAGACGGTGTTGCTGACCAATGAGGGGCCTGACGGGATCAGCAGCCATGTCCTGCTGTCCCGGCGCTCCCGGCGGGCCATGAACTTCGTCACGCGCCCTGAGACGGAAACGGCACTCCGTCCCGTCCTGGCCGCTGGCGGCGAGTTGCCGGATGAATGGTGCTGGTCATCGCCGCTGCACGATCCGGACGAAACCTGACGTTCCGGCTCTCCGGGACCTTCCCGGAGAGCCACCGCGGCGAGGGATCGCCGCCACGCAGGGCGGGCCTTCGCCGGCCGCAAGGCCGCTCCCGACACATTTGTTCTCACCTGTGCTTTCGTGCCCGTGTGGACCGACGCGGCAACGAGCCGCGCGCGGGCGGGATGTCGCGCCAGACACATGACATCGCAGTTTCAGGGATTACGAAGCACGCGGCCAGGAATGTCCTGTAAGGAACTGTATCAACGGCTGCACAACCGTCGCGCTTTTCAATCGATTGATATGCGTCAAGGCCCGTTGCGCCAATGGGTCTAATTTTGATCGGCAATATATCAACCTGAAAGGCATTGTTATGCAGCATTCGCATGTGCCCCAGCCAGGTGAAATCAAGCGGCGCGCGGCCATGAAACTTTGCGCCGCCCTGGGAGGACTTGGAGCATTGGGAAGCGGAACCGGGGTATTGCAGGCCGCCCCGGCCGCCGGAACCCCCGGCCCGGCCGGTGGGCGGATCGTCACCACCACCTGCACCGTGAACTGCGGCAGTCGCTGCGTGCTGCGCGCCAATGTCGCGGACGGCGCGATCACCCGCATCGATACCGATGCCTCCGGCGATGACACCTATGGCATGCACCAGGTGCGTGCCTGCCTGCGCGGCCGCTCCATGCGCAAGAAGGTCTACGCCCCCGACCGGCTAAAATACCCGATGATCCGCACCGGCAAGCGCGGCGAGGCGCGTTTCCGCCGCGTCTCCTGGGACGAGGCGCTCGATACCATCGCCGCGAAGATGCAGGACATCCGCCAGCGCCACGGCAACGAGGCGTTCTACCTCAATTACGCGACCGGCGCCCTGGGCGGGCTGATGTCGAAATGCTGGCCGCCGGGCATGACACCGGTGGCGCGGCTGATGAATTGCTGGGGTGGCTACCTGAACCACTACAACACGTACAGCACCGGCCAGATCACCACCGGGATGCCCTATCTCTACGGCATCAATCTCGGCAACGCCGCCTCCGACATGGCCAATTCCAAGCTCGTGGTCATGTTCGGCAACAATCCCGCGGCGACGCGCATGAGCGGCGGCGGCATCATCTACGACGTGCTGACGGCGCGGAAGCGCAGCGATGTCCGCCTGATCGTGGTCGATCCCACCTTCACCGACACCGCGGCGATCGCCGACGAGTGGATCCCGATCCGCCCCGGCACCGACGCCGCCCTGGTCGCAGCCATCGCGCATGTGCTGATCGAGGAGCGGATGCTCGACCAGTCCTTCCTCGATACCTATTGCGTCGGCTTCGATGACGCGCACATGCCGGACGGCATTCCGCCCAATTCCTCCTACAAGGCCTATGTGCTGGGCCAGGGACCGGACGGCCAGGCCAAGACGCCCGCCTGGGCGGCGCCGATCTGCGGCATCCCGCCCGAGACGATCATCCGGCTGGCCCGCCAGATCGGCCAGGCCAGGCCCTGCTGCATCAGCCAGGGCTGGGGACCGCAGCGCCATGCCAATGGCGAGGATGCCTGCCGCGCCATCGCGCTGCTCGCGGTGCTGACCGGCAATGTCGGCATCCCGGGCGGCAACACCGGCGCGCGCGAGGGCTCTTTCAGCCTGCCCATCACCCTGTTCCCGACCCTGACCAACCCGGTCAAGGACGCGATCTCGGTGTTCACGTGGACCGACGCCATCCTGCGTGGCCCGGAGATGACCGCACTGCGCGACGGCGTGCGCGGCACCGACCGGCTGAAGGCCCCGATCAAGTTCATCTGGAACTACGCCGGCAACACCCTGGTCAACCAGCACTCCGACATCAACCGCACCGCGGAGATCCTCGCCGACGACACCAAGTGCGAGATGATCGTGGTGATCGACAACTTCATGACACCGAGCGCGCGCTTCGCCGACGTGCTGCTGCCCGGCACCACCAACCTGGAGGAGGACGACTTCGCGCCCTCCGAGGCCGCCAGCGAGATGGCCTATGCGATCTTCGCGCAGCGGGTCATCGAGCCGCTGTTCGAATGCCGCGACATCTACGACATCTGCGCCGACCTCGCCGGCCGGCTCGGGGTGCGGGAACGCTTCACCGAGGGGCGCACGCGCACCGAGTGGCTGCAGTACCTGCTCGACGATTCCCGCAAGAAGCTGCCGGACCTGCCCGCCACGCTGGAGGAAGCGTGGAAACTGGGCATCTTCAAGGTCCGCAATCCGAATCCGCCGCTGGTCGCGCTGAAAGCCTTCCGCGACGACCCGAAGGCCAATCCCCTGGCCACGCCGTCCGGCAAGATCGAGATCTTCTCGAAGCGCCTGTGGGACATCGGTCATAAGTGGGAGCTGCCGCCGGGCGACCGCATTCCCGCCCTGCCGGAATTCACCCACGAACCGGAAGGCTATCTCAGCCCGAAGCGGCAGGACTTCCCGCTGCAGCTGGTGACCTTCCACTACAAGCAGCGCACCCACTCGACCTACGGGAACATTCCCTGGCTCAAGGAAGTCGCGCCGCAGCAATTGTGGATCAACCCGGTCGATGCGCAGGCGCGCGGGCTGCGCCACGGCGAGACGGCGCGCGTCTTCAACGAGCGCGGCACCAGCCTGATCCAGGTGAAGGTGACGCCACGGGTCATGCCCGGCGTGGTGCTGCTGCCCGAAGGCGCCTGGTACACCCCCGACGCCACGGGACGCGACCGCGCCGGCAGCCCGAACGTGCTGACCTCCCAGCACCCGAGCCCGCTGGCCAAGGGCAATCCGCAGCATGCCAGCCTCGTCCAGGTCGCCAGGGCGTAAGGAACCCGCGCCATGATCAAGCATCCGGCGTTTCACATCGACGTGGCGACCTGCACGGGCTGCAAGACCTGCATGATCGCCTGCAAGGACAAGAACGACCTGCCCGAGGGCGTTAAATGGCGCCGCGTCTCCGAATACAGCGGCGGCGACTGGGTCGCGCGCGCCGACGGCACCTTCACCCAGAGCGTCTTCGCCTACTACCTGTCGATCTCCTGCAATCACTGCGACGACCCGATCTGCGTGCGCAACTGCCCGACCACGGCGATGCACAAGGACGCCAACGGCATCGTCAGCGTCGACGCCTCCAAGTGCATCGGCTGCCGCTACTGCGAATGGGCCTGCCCCTATCGCGCGCCGCAGTTCAACGCGGCGCTGGGGGTGATGACCAAATGCGATTTCTGCAAGGACCGCCTGGAACAGGGCGAGAAGCCGGCCTGCGTCGCCGCCTGCCCGGCCCGCTCCCTTACCTTCGGGGAACGCGAGGAGCTGGAACGGCAATGGGGTGAGTCCGTGCCGATCGCGCCATTGCCCGATCCCGCCATCACCCGGCCGAACCTGCTGGTCTCGCCCGGACGGACCGCGCGGCCACTGGGCTCGAAATCCGGCAGGATCGCCAATCCGGAGGAAGTCTAGCCATGTATACGGAAGACTGGCCGCTCGTGGTCTTCACCCTGCTGGTCCAGACGGCGGCGGGGATGGCGGTGGTCGGCGAACTCGCGCGCCTCGCCGGCGGCCCCGGCGCACGGCGCCTGCTGGCGCAGCGGGAAATCGTCGCCCTGGTGCTCGGCGGCATCGGGCTGGCCTTCTCCTTCGCCCATCTGGGCACCCCGGCGCACAGCCCCTTCGCCCTGCTCAATCTCGGGCAATCCTGGCTGAGCCGCGAAATCCTGTGCACCGGGGCCTTCCTCGCCTGCCTCGCCGGCCTGACGCTGGCCCGTCGGTCCGAGGGCCTCGCCGGCCTGGCCGGGCCGCTCGCGCTGCTGGCCGGACTCTCCGGCCTGGCCAGCGTCTTCGCGATGAGCAAGGTGTACGCCATCGTCACCGTGCCGGCCTGGAATTCACCGGCGACGCTGCTCAACTTCGCCGGATCGGCGCTGCTGCTTGGCACCATCGCCATTGGTGCGCTGGTCTCGCTGCACTGGGCCCGCGCCACCGGGCTGGAACTGGGCGCGCCGCTGCTGCGCGTGACCACCGTGCTGCTGCTGGCCCTGGGGCTGGGGCTGGCGGCGAAGGTGGTCGAGATCCCGATGAGCCTGATCGCCGGCGCGGAGACGAATGCCCGCGGCATCTCGGCGCTGTCGGTGGTACTGGGGGATGGGCTGGGGCTGTTCGCGCTGCGGCTGGTGCTGCTGGTCGCCGGCGTGGCGCTGTTCGCCCAGGGGGCCATCCTCAAGCTGCGCAACGGCATGGCGATGGTGCCGATGCTCGGCGCCTGCGCCTTCCTGGTCACCCTGGCGGGAGAGGCGCTCGGACGGCTCGCCTTCTTCCGCATGCACGTGCTCTTCGGCCTGTAGCCGGGCCCGCACCGGAGCGGAACGATGACCGACGCGAACACCCTGTTCGCCCATGGCGCCGCCTGCGGCTTCCTGGCGCGACTGCTCCGCCCCGGCTGCGACCGGGCCCTGCTGCACCGCTGCGCGCAGGACCACATCGCCGAAACCTGGCCACCCGGCACTACGGGCGAGGCAGGCCGCACGGGGCTTGCCCTGCTGGGGCAGGCGCTCGCCTCCCTGGACACGATCACGCTGGAAGCGATCGAGCACGACAACACGCGGCTGTTCCTTGGGCCGGAGGCGCCGGTGCCGATGTGGGAATCGGTGTGGACGACCGAGGAACGGCTGCTGTTCGCCGATTGCACCCATGCGGTCGCGGCCGCCTTCACCGCGGCCGGGCTGGCGCCGCCCGGCGCATGGCGTGAACCCGCAGACCACCTGGCTTTCGAACTCGCCTTCCTCGCGACCCTGCTGACCCGCGCCGGGCAGGCAACCGCGGAGGGCGAACCGGAGCGGGCGCGGCACGACGTCGCCACCGCGGCAGCATTCTTCGCGCAGCATCCGGACCGGTGGGCAAGGTCATGCCTGCACGAGATCAATAAACGGGCAGATACGGATTTTTATCGGGGCGTGGCATTGCTGGGCATCGATACCCTGGACGCCCTGCAGGCCCTCCTCGCCTGCGCGCAAGACGAGAAAAAATAAGGCCAGGGCTCTGCCCTGGACCCGGCAGGGGCCATAAGGCCCCTGCACCCCAAAAGCGCTGCGCGGCATACCATCAGCGGTCCCGGCGCAGCCGACGGGCGAGCAGTTCCGCCTGGAACGACATCAACGACGTCGCCAGGAACCAGGGAACGGTGATCCAGCCCGTCGCCAGGAACCCCGGCGCATTGTCACAGGCCCGCAGCAGGGCGGCGCGGTAACGCACCCTGTCCTCGTCCTCGGGCGTGACGATGCGAATGACCTGCCCGGCCGCCTTGTCCGTAAGCCTCGCCATGCTGACCTCCGCAGAAGAAGAAGGAATCCCGGCAACAGGCCCGGTTGCCTGTTGCCTCGTCCACCACAGCACCGCCAGGACGGCCGGCACGCCCTGCCCCCGCTTGCGACGGGCAACGTGACGGACGAAGATAGCCTAGCGTGTCGGCCGCGGGGGATGCTGCGAGTAGTCATAGAACCCGCGCCCGGTCTTGCGCCCGAGCCAGCCGGCCTCGACGTATTTCACCAGCAGCGGGCAGGGCCGGTACTTGCTGTCGGACAATCCGTCATACAGGACCTGCATGATCGACAGGCAGGTATCCAGCCCGATGAAGTCGGCCAGCTCCAGTGGCCCCATCGGATGGTTGGTGCCCAGCTTCATGCCGCTGTCGATCGAGTTCACATGGCCGACGCCCTCGTACAGGGCATAGACCGCCTCGTTGATCATCGGCACCAGGATGCGGTTGACGATGAAGGCAGGGAAATCCTCGGCCACCGCCGTGGTCTTGCCCAGCCGGTGCGCGAGCGCCATCACCGCCTGGAAGGTCGGCTCGTCGGTGGCGATGCCGCGGATGATCTCCACCAGCTTCATGACCGGTACCGGGTTCATGAAGTGCATGCCGATGAACTTCTCGGGCCGGTCGGTCACCGCGGCCAGCCGCGTGATCGAGATCGACGACGTGTTGGAAGCCACCATCGCCGAGGGCTTCAGATGCGGCACGAGCTGCAGGAAGATCGCCTTCTTCACCTCTTCCCGCTCGGTCGCCGCCTCGATGACGATGTCGCAATCGTCGAACGCGGCGTAGTCGCCGCTGGCCGTGATGCGCGCCAGCGCCGCCGCCTTGTCCTCGGCGCTGATCAGGTTCTTGTGCACCTGCCGGTCGAGATTGCGGCTGATGGTGGCGATGGCCTTGTCCAGGGCCTCGGGCTTGGCATCCAGCATCACCACCGGCAGCCCCGCGACGGCGCAGACATGGGCAATGCCATTGCCCATCTGGCCGGCGCCGATCACGCCAACACTGGCGATGACGGGCGAGTCAAGCAAGACATCAGCAGGAGCAGGCGCAGTTTTCACGTCCACATTCATCAATGTCACTCCAATGGTAAAACAGGACAAGCGCTCTCTTCTACAGCATTGACATTATGCTGCGATCGTCAGCGGCGATGACTTGCAGTCAGACCACGATTGCGATGCGAAAAGGCGTTTTCGCTTGATCGTTTACCTTTGGATACCTGGACGACGGCCGCCCTCGTGATTCGCCCGGTTGATGCCCCGCGCCGGCACACCGCCCCCCGAAGGAACGGCATCGGGCACCCCACAGCCCGGGCACCCGCGCGCAGGCAGACCACCTGCCCCTACGGGCCCGCCCATGCAGGTCGCCCGCGGCGACCCTGGACGGATGCATCAATCGACGAGGACGATCCGTGCCCGGCGACGCGCCAAAAGATCGAGGCCCGCCTCGTCCTGCGCGATCAGCGTCGTGGCTTTCCTTGCCGTCGCCAGCGGCGGCATTGCCTCGTGTCGGCGCCTGAGCGCAGGCTTGCGTGGACAGTATCCAAAAGGTTCGCTCGCCCAGCGGTGCCCATGAACCAGACCGTCATCATATCCCGCTTCATTCATCTCCCCCCTCCAAGGCGTGTCACCGCCGTTTTGTGAAGATACTGACACCAAAGTCCAAGCAACGGCCAAGTCAGGAAATATTTAATGAACGGCAGAAGAATGCATTGAAAAGTAAAACTCCGCGTATGAAAGTTGTTGCGCGAGCGACAACCGTTTTTGTAAAATTGCAAATCCGGTAAATAACCGGGCGTTGCCGCTGCCGCGGAACGCCACCGGCCGCGCCCTGGAATTCGCAGCCACTCCTCGGATTCACGCGGGCCTGTGGCTTAGCAGTACAGTGGTGTGCGTCATCCCCCCCTGGCAGCCCCTGCATTATAACGGTTATATAACGTTTTGATTGCTTGCGGCGGCGCTATTTCCCCCGCAAATTGAATGCCATGCAGCTACGATATCGCATGCCGTGTGACATCCGGTGTCGACGTGAACCAGGCTGTTGCCTGGACGAAGCCGCCCGCCTTCGCCGCATGGCCTCGCATCCCGGGGACCCGCTGATCCGCGATATCCTGCTGCAACTGGCCGACGAGTACGAGGCCGTGGCGCGCGAAGGCGGGGATGTCGCTGGCGAAAGCAACAGCCCAGCCGCCGCCCCCGGTTCCGCCCCCGGGTGACGGGGGTGATCAGTCGGCCACGGCCAGGCGCTGGCGGTCATGGAAATCCCAGAACGACTTCTGGGTCTCTTCGTCCATATGGTCGAAGCCCAGCCGGAGCAGGCCCTCGGCATGGGCGACCACATGGCCCGGCAAGGTCAGGCCGTTCTCCAGGCGCAGCGTCACATGGCTGTCCTTCCTCAGTGCCCCCGCCGCCCCTGCCTGCAGCCGCACCGCGGCCCCACCACAGGAGACGTTGACCATCTGCCCGTGCCGCACCAGCCCGGCCTCGTCGCGGATCTCGGCGGACCCGCCGCAGGGAAACCGCCTGCCATGGCGGGTCGGGCGCTCCTGCCTCTTTGCCGTCCGCCATATCAACCATCCCAGCCCCAGCATGACCGCCCCGCCGATGGCGCCACCCCGCAGATAGAAGCCGACATCGAACCGTGGCAGCCCGCCTCCCACATCGGCCTGTGTCTTGCCTGCCCCCTCCTGGAAGTGGACCCGCCGCCCGGCCTTGAGCTCGGCGAGGAGTTGCTCCGTCGCCTCCAGCAGGGTCCCGATCGCCTGGTCCCAGTCCGCCGCCGGCCGCGCGCCTTGCGGCTCCCCGTGGGGATCATGCTCCCCGCCAGCGGCCGCCGCGATGGCATCGCCGGCGCGCAGAGCATCCCGGCCCCGCATGTCGCCCGCGGACAGCGACGGGTCCGCCTTGATCGCGGCCGTCAGCGCCGCCACCGCGACGTGCAGGTCGCGACGCGCCTGCGCGAGTCTGGCGCGGGCCCCCACGGACGCCTGGGCGGGATCGGGCGTCAGCGTCTGGCGGGCGACGCTTTCCAGCAGTGCCGCCGCCCGCACGCGAGTGGCCAGGGATTCAAGATAATCCAGGGATCCCGGAGGGGCAGCAAAAACCGCTGCGGGTACCCAAACCCCCATCATGACGATGGCCACCAGGAAAAATCCGCGCACGCGCAACATGGGACGTTCGCTCGGCATTATTTGCGAATTCAAAACTAATGCATCAGCAATAATTGCTGATGTGTTTTGTTTTCCTGTAGTAAATATGCAGTGTTTTCAGACACAGTGTCAATGAAGACGCATCGGCTCCGAATGCCACCTGATCCCCACCAATCACATGGCAGCATCGGACGGAAAGCTCAGGTCACGAAGCAGCCCGGTATGGCGCGTTCCCCGGGCGCACCGGCGCCAGGCCGCGGAAGGTCACTGTCTCGCCATAGAAACGGCTGGCCATCAGCGAAACCCGCTCGGCCGAACCGGTGGTGTAGAAGCGCACCGGCCGTGCCCCGATCGCATCAAGATCGGGATGGCGCCGCAGATAAGCGGCCAGGCTGCGCGCGGTGATGTCCGGCTGGGAGAGGATTTCCACACCCGGCAGCGCCTCGGTGAAACAGGGCTGTGCCAGCGGGTAATGCGTGCAGCCGAGCAGGGCGGCATCCGGCACCACGCCCCCCAGGCGCTGCATCAGCTCCGCCGCATAGCCGCGCACCGCGGCGCGGACCGCCTCGGCGGGGGCGGCCCCTTCGATCAGCGGCACCAGCGCCGGACAGGCCTGCTGCACCACCGTGATCTCCGGCGCGCGCTTGCCGATCTCGTGCACGAAGGCACCGCTCTCGACCGTGTGCCGGGTCGCGAACACGGCGATGGTGCGGGGCTCGCCGCGGTGCCGCCCGGCTTCCACCGTCGCCTGCCACGGCATGCCGGTGATGGCCTCGACCATCGGCACCAGCACGCCGATCACCCGGCGGTCCGGATGGGCGCGCGGCAGCCAGGTCTGCTGCAACCGGCGCAAACCGATGGCCGCGGCCGTGTTGCAGGCCACCACCACCAGCCGGCACCCCTGCGCGAACAGCCGCTCCAGCGAGGCGAGCGTGAGCTGGTAGATGTCATCGGGCGCCCGATCGCCATAAGGCGCATGCGCGTGGTCGCCAAGATAGACGAACGCGCGGTCGGGCAGCTCACGCACCAGCGCGCGCAGCACCGTCAGCCCGCCATGTCCGGAATCGAAAACGCCGATCATCGCCTGTCCCGCGCAACCCGGGCGCGTTCATGCAACGCCCGGCACAGCGGCGGAAGCGATGATGCGTCGTGGCTGGTCAGCCTGCGGGCAAGGTCGCGCGAGGCCGGCAAAAGGCCACGCCACAGATTGTCGCGACAGGCGATTATCCCCCGATGACATCGGCATCGAATCGCAAGCAAATCGAACAAAAATCTATCTTTAGTTACAAATCAGCGCTGGAAAATCGCCTCCTGGCAACGGTTTCTCAATTATAGCGTGCAGTGGAATCGTCAACACCAGCACAAGTGATCGCCATCACCTCAATGGGTTTGTTACGAAAACACCACGCGCCGTAAATATTCCATCGTACTACGAAGCGACTGCCCCGGTTTCGCCCACGCCCCCAGGCAGCGCCAGCCCGTTTCCGTGACGGAGGGTTCCAGTGGAGTTACGGTATCAGGTCAGAACGGTGGACAACCTGGACGCCTTCAGATCCATACGCCACGACTGGGATATACTCATTAATAATTCCGGGGATTATTCCTTCACCCAGACTTATCAATATTGTGCGATGGCGGCAGAACATGTCTTCGCCGGCGGTGGAACCGTAGCTGTCCTGTTGGTGTACCAGGATCATCAATTGATGGTTCTCTGGCCTCTTGCCATCCACCGCAAGGGTCCACTGCGGATCGCCCGTGTGCTCACCTGCGGCACCGGCGACGAGTACGGTGGCCCGCTGCTGCACGAAGCGGCGGGGCGGCCGGTCATCGAGCGGATGCTCGAGGCCGTGACGCACCTGCCCGCCGAGGTGCTGCAGGTCCAGGTGCGGCAGGGCACGCTGCTGCAGCAATGCCTGGAAGCGGCGCAGCCGCGGCTGTTGCTGTGGCTGCTGCGCGGGCTCGGCGCCGCCACCGGCTATGTCATCCGCCTGCGCGACGTCCCCCGCTGGGAGGATTTCCTGGCCAGCCTGTCGTCGAACGACCGCGGCAATCTGCGGCGCCGGCGCCGGCTGCTGGAAGCCAGAGGCCAGGTCGAGATCGGCTGGTGCACCACGCCCGGGGACGCCGAGGCGATGCTGACCTGGCTGTTCACCACCAAGCGCGAATGGGCCGAGGATCGCGGCATCCACACCCGCTATCCGCTCGACGACCGGATCAGGGACTTCTTCATCGCGCTGTCGCGCCAGCTCGACCTGGCCACGACCCCCTTCATCACCTTCGTCAAGGTCGACGGCATGCCGGTCGCGGCGTCGCTGAACCTGATCGGGGGCCACAGCCTCGAAGGCTTCGTCACGACCTATGACGAGGCCTTCGCCCGCTATTCGGTGGGCACCCTGCTGCTGGAATTCCTGGCGCACTGGGCCCATGCCAATGGTCGCGACCTCGACATGCGGCCGGCCTTCGGCCACTACAAATCCCGCTGGGCCACGCACGAAGAGCAGTACCGGACGCTGTTCGTCTTCCCTTCCGCCCGCGGCCGGCTGATCCGGATTCCCTATGTCTTCTTCCGGGTGCTGAAGGCCCTGCGCGGGCGCATCAACGAACGCAAGCCGGCGCTGCGGCCGGCACCGGCTTCCTGAGCGGGGCAGGGGCCGGGCCGGCTAGGGTCCGCGCACGCAGCCGCGCACCAGCGGGGCGCAGGCGGCGTCGCGGCCGCCGACGCCATCGCTGTCGCCGGCATAGCGCAGCCCGTCCACCCGCCCCCCCCGCACCGTGGCGATCACCCGGCACGACGCCACCGCCCCCACCGAGACCGAGCCCGCCCCGGCGAGCGTGACCGGCAGCGTGACCGGCAGCAACGCCAGGTCGAGCAGCGGCAGGGTCATGGAACTCGCCGCCTCGGCGCGATCCCATTGCGCGATCACCACCCCGTCCGGCTGCCGGTCGGTCCGGTCGGGCACGCCCATGCAGGATTCCAGCTCGGCGAGGGACCGCCCGGCCGCCCAGTCCCGCGCCTCGCGCGCCTGCCGCGCCGCGCAGCCCGCCAGGGCCGGACCCAGCGCCACGGTCATCAGCAGGGTCATCATCATCGGCAGGGGGGCCATGCCGTCACACTCCCCGATCAGGCCGCCAGCGCCCTGGACGCGCGCTCCAGCGTCGCGAGGTCGAGCCCCTGCGGCGAGACCCCCAGCGTGTCCAGCCAGGACCGCGACACCGTCGCCTCGCAGTTCAGTCCGTAGCGGGCAAGGAAGCTCCAGCTCATGGGCTGCTCCCGACCCCAGGTGATGCACCAGCAATGGTCGGCGTCGTAGCGTCCGACGCAGACGCGGTGCGCGCCCCAGCTCCCCGGGCTGCCATCCGGCCCCTCGCCCACCTCCCACAGCGCCGCCCCTGCCGCGCTGCGCGGCAGGGCCAGGTCAAGCTGCACCGGCCCGAGGAAAGCAACGGCACCGCGCAGTTGCTCCGGCCGCCCCGGATCGATCCAGGCGATGGCGGGCACGTCCTCCCACTGCGCGCCCCAGGCAATGCCGTCGCGCGCCCACAGCGCCGCCGCCATGTCACTGGGGGTGCCCAGGTCGGTCGCGGCGGTGCCGTCATAACCGGCCCAGGCCCGGTACAGCGCCAGCGCCGCGGCCTCGGTGGGGCGGCGCCGGTCCCCCGCCACCACGCCACGCCGGATCTGGATGGCGCGCAGCGCGGCGCAGGGCACGCAATTGCCGAGCCGGTCATTGCCCAGTGCATCGCCATCCAGGGAAATGGCGCGATGCCAGTCGCAGGCGGGCGGCGGACGCAGCCGCAGCGGCCCGGCCTGCGCCCCCAGGCGCGGCAGCGCCGGATGCGGGCGGTGGACCAGCCCGAGCCGGCCGGGGGAGCCGTGCAGCCCCCCCTCCCCCGCGCTCACGGCCGGCCCGCCGGCGCGCCCGCCGTAGAGGCGGGCGTGGTGGGCATGGCGGTGTTCGGGGCGTTGCGGGCGTGCAGGATGTTGGCACCGAGCGCGTTCACCAGCTGATAGAGCGGCAGCCAGCGCGAGCCATCGGCCGGGCGCGGCCACAGCGCGGCGATGATGGCGCTGGCCCCGCAGAGCGTGAGCATGGGAACGCCGTACTCGGCCGGCACGAGGCCGAGCACCGCCGTGACGACGGTGGTGATGTCCATGGTTCTCCTCCAGGAAGCGCCGCCTCGCCGGCGGCGGAGCGTTCACGCGGCGATGTCGGCGAGGCCGGCGGCTGCCATTGCCGCCCACAGCAGGGCCACGCCCGGCCGCCGGCAGACCGCGCCGGCGCTGAAGCGTCCGTCGGCGATGAACTGCCCGGCCGAGTAGTGGGTCGAGCCGGCCCACAGATAGGGCGAGGCCACGCCGCGCAGCCGGTAGCCCATGCCGTTGAAGCGTTCGGCCCGCCACAGCGCCGGCGCCGCCGACCAGTCGTCGAGCCCCCACACCCCGGCCAGCACCAACGCGTCGCGCGCCGAGCTCTCCCAGGTGAAGGGCGGTTGCCCGTCCGGCGGCCGGCCGCACGGCACATGCACCGTGCGCGCGCCGAGCGGGTCGCCGTTATGCAGATGCCGGCCGAAATCGGCCGAGCTTTCCATCTGGTGGATCGCGGCGATCCACCACCAGGGCACGCCACCGCCGATGGCGTCGTAGCGCGCCCGCCCGGCGGCGAGCCCGGTGGCCAGGTCCGCCGCCACCGCCGCCACGCCCACGCGCGGCTGCAGCGTCTGCCAGCGCGCGAGGTACTCGGGCCGCAACGCCGCGAAGGACAGATCCATCGCTCAGCGCCCGCCCCGCCATTGCACCCAGAGCTGCTGCAGCGCCACCAGCGCGGCCGCGACCGCGCCGACGCTGGCGAAGGCCAGCACCACGCCGCGCCGCACGCGCCCGGCCGTGACCATTCCCACCCCCAGATTGGCCAATGCCTCCAGCACCTCCGGCTCCAGCTGCGCCAGGTGGCGCAGGCGGACGAGCTCGGCCGGGCTCAGCCCGGCGGTGGATTCGATGTCGGCCATGACGGCCTCCTTCGGTGGGGAATGGATCGACGTGCCGGGAATGCCGCTCCCTGTCCGGGGCGTCCCCCGCTCCCGCGGATCCGCGCGTCGCAGGGGGCGGCCCGGTCAGGTCCCGGGCGGGTATTCCGGCCGCTCCGGCAGGGTCGCGACCGTGGTGGTGCCCGCGGCGATCGCGCGCAACGCCTCGCGATAGGTCAGCCAGACCGCCGGCACCGCCACGCCGTGCTCGGCGCAGCGCAGCACGGCGATATCGGAGGCGCGCAGCGCCAGCCGCGCCGCCGCGGCAAGGTCGGGACCGGCGGCGGCCGGCGCGGCGAAGCCCGTGCCATCCCACCGCCACCCCTCGCGCACCGCCGCGTCGCAGGCAACCCAGAGCAGCGACGGATGAAAGCGGCCCGCCGGATCCGTGGCCGTGAGCTCACGGACCATGCCGTCCTCGATGCATGCCCACATGTTCACCACTCCACGATGACCAGGCCGTTGGCGCCGCCCGACCCGACGCCACGGATGCCCTGCGGGGCCCCCGCGCCGCCGACGCCGGGCGCCTGCCCGCCGGTCAGCTGCCGTGAGGAGCGATTGGAGGTGCCGAACGGCGTGCCTCCGCCGGTGCCGCCGTAATTGCCGTTGCCGTCGTTGATGACGATGGCGTCGAGGCCGTCGCCACCGATGCAATTGTAGTTGCCGCCGGCGCAGATCCCGCCATTGCCGCCGACCGGGGCGGTGCCGCATTTGCCGCCCGCGCCCCCGGTCGCCGAGATCAGCGCCCCGAAGCTCGAGGCCCCACCATTGCTGCCGTCGGTGCCCGCCGTCGGGTTGTAGCCGCCGGCGCCGACGGTTACCGGCCAGGTGCTGCCCGGCGTCACGGCGAAGACCCCGACCGCGGTGCCGCCGGCACCGCCGCCCGAGCCGAGCGCGATCGGCGCGTCGGTGCCGCCGCCGCCCTGTCCGCCGCCGCCGACCACGGTGACCCGGATGCGGGTGACCCCGTTCGGCACCGTCCAGCTTCCCGAAGCGGTGAAGGCCCGGATGTTGCTGAAGCCCGGCGCGAGCTGCGGCAGCTTGAAGGGGATGAACGGCGCGGCCGGATGGATGGCGATGTTGCCGGCGCCGAGCGCGGCGGTCCCGTACGGGATCGTCACCACATAGAGCGGCACGCAGCCGCTGTCAGCGACCGGCGTCCCCTGCAGGCCCGCCGTGGCCGGCGTACCCGGCCGCGCCGATAGCGCCACCCGCTGCAGCCGTCGCGTCGGCTGCGCCACGCCGTTGTTCCCCGGGCCGCCAAAGGGCAGCGCGGGGTTGGCGGCGTTCAGGTAAGGCAACAGCGCGGGATTCGCGTCGGTCTCGGCGAAGGCGCCCTGGATCAGCACGTTGCACGCCTGCCCGGGTGAAGGAGCGGCCGCGAAGGGACCGATCGTGACCGGCTCGACGTTGATGCCCATGCGCACGATGCCGTCGCCATTGGTCCCCAGACTGGAGAACCCGGCGGCATCGGTGACGCCGAAGGCGGTGAGGCAGCCCTGGCCGATGACGAGGCTCATGCTCGCGGGCGAGGTCGGTGTCGCCCACAGCCCGTCCGCCACGGTCGTGGTGCCGAGGGTGGCGCCGATCAGCGCGCCGAGCGCCTGCAGCGTCGCCACCTGGGGGAACAGCAGGTCGGTTTCCAGGGGCACGGCCCCTGGATAAATGATGGCCCGGTCCATGGATTTCCTCAGTTCCTGATCACGGTCCAGACGCCTGCGCCGGCCGGTGCCATATCGGCGACCGTGGCGAGCAGGTCGGCCGCGGCGGCGCCGCCGCGGGGGATGGTGACGAAGGCCTGGCAGGGCAGCAGCGAGCCCCAGGCGCCGGCCGCGCCATAGCCGATGGCGATCACGCCGCCACCCCAGGCGCCGCAATCCGCCGGCCGCCACGGCTCGATGATCGCCGGGTCCCGGCCGGTGGCCACCAGCAGCTCGGCCGCGAGCCCGGCGCGCGTGCCGCCCTGGCGCAGCAGCCGGCGCCGGATCGCCAGGCGGTAGCTGTCATCGCCCAGGCCCCGGCGCGGCAAGGCGCGGCCGAAGAAGTCATAGGCGATCAGGTCGAGCCAGCCGCCGGAGGCGGTGGCGACGCGCAACTGCGCGCCGGCGAACTGCACCAGGTCGTGGACCAGCGTGCCGCAGGAAGCGGCCGCGGTCAGCAGCGCGTCGCGCAGCACGGCCGCGCCGGCGGGGAACCACGCGGATGGCAGCACCGCCGCCATGCGCGCGACCATGTCGTTCAGGTCCCCGGTCGGCATCAGGACACCGTGACACTGGCGAGGCTGGTGCGGATCACCTGCAAGGGGGTGGCGCCCAGGTCGGCGGTCGCGCCGTTCAGCGTCACCGCGGCGACATTGGCCACGCCGTCGGTGGCGAAGGCGGTGGCGGCGACGCGATAGAACGGCAGCGCGGCACCGGTCGGCAGGGCGTTCACCATGGCGACGATCGCGGCCCGCACGGCGGCGCGCACGGCGGTTGCGTCGTACCCCTCCGTTGCCGTCACCACCAGCGTGATCCGGGCCGTCACCACCGACGGCGCGTAGACCGCGCAGCGCACGCCCAGCGCGCGGTAGCCCTCGATCGCCTCGGCCACCGCGGTGAGCAGCGAGGCCGGCGGCGTGCCGGTGCCATCGTCGACCACGACGAAGAAGAATCCCGGATTGGCCGAACCGTCCGGATTGGCGCCCTCGGTCAGGGTCCAGGTGACGCCCTGCTGCACCGTGGAGATCGCATAGCCCACCGCCGTGCGGGTGGCGCGGGCGAGGCTGGCGATATAGGCGGCGAAGCGCGCGCGCAGCGCCGCATCCGTCTCGGCGTCGGCGCCGCCGGAAAACCCCGCGCCGTTGCTGCAGGAATCGATGCCGGGAAGGCCGGTGGCAAGCGCGGTGACGGTGCCGGCGGCGGCGTTGCCGGCCGCCCCCGCCGCGAGCGCGCGCACGCTGGCGGTCACCGCGGCCACGCCCGCCGCCACCGGATAGCCCCCGGCCGCCACGACATAGGCGGGGTTGGCCGCATCGACGATCACCTCGTAGCCCTGCGAGCCGTCATCGGTGGCCACGCGCGCGCCCACCGGCACCAGCGCGGCGGCATCCGGGGAGAAACGGGCGAAGCTGACCCGCCCGCAGGCGACGGTGGCGGGAAGCCGGGTCATGCCGTAATCGGCAACGAAGCTGTCCACGTCGGCGCCGTTCGCCGTGCTCAGCCGGGCACGGGCGAGCACCTGCAGCACCAGCCCCTGCAGCCACAGCGCCACGGAGGCGAAGGCTTCCAGGATGGCCCGCAGCGCCGAGCCCGGCGCGAGGTCGAGGCTGGCGCGCCCGGTCCGGCCCTGCACCACCGCCGCCTGCGCCGCAACCAGGGTGGTGAAGCCACGTGTGTTCAGCGAATCGCTCATGCCGCCCTCCGTGGCCGGCGGCCAGGGGCGGACTTTCTTCTGTTCGACATGGTCCCTCCGCTGTTTCGGGAACGGCGTCCACCGGCCCTGGGGCATGGCGGGCAGTGCCGGCCACGTCCCCTCCCTCTGCCTGATGATGAGGGGCAGTAATGTTTTGGTGTGATCGTCTTATGTGATTGGCAAATATGTGGTCCAGATTTCAGATTAATTAACCGCATCTATATCAAAACAATAAAGATACAAATTCTATTTGAATCAGCCGCTGGCCCGGACCACGGGGCACGCCTCGCCCCCGCCGATTCCGGCCGGGCGCTGCAACTGAGGCTCCCCGCCAACGGTGGGGAACATCCCCCAGGCCTGGCGGACAACACCCCAGGGATGGGCAGCGTCTCAATTTCAGTAAGCAAGCTCCAAGATTCGAGACGACATGCATGAAAGTATCGAAAATCGGTGCATGTCTCCATCAAGGTTGCAGCCTCTGGCACCTTACACTGCATTATTGTCGACAAGAAACCAAGTATACTCCACCTTAGGTTGCATAACATTCGTTGCCATTCGCAACCTAACGGTACTAATCACCCCCGTTAATCGCCCTTCGCTTGCAGAAGCGTAAAAGAAAGCTATTATCAAATTAGCGTGAATCGCGGGCTCATCCGCATGAGCCGGTCCAGAAGGAGCAAAGCGAGCCATGACATGCGGGGCCTGCACCATCGCCGTGATTGTCGGAGGGATGCAGCGGGTCCACGGAGCCAACGGGGATCCGCCATGCGAGGCAGATCCTTCGCACCGCGCGCTCCGGTCCGTCCCACGACGCATTCGCACTTGCCGCATGGCCCCGAGACCACATCGAGCCCCGGATCCTCGCTTCTTCGCCTGAATCGCCACCCGCCTGGTTCTTCCCCAGCCAGGCCATGTCGGTTCGGCATCGAACAGGCATCCCCCCACAGCTTCCCCTTCGACGCCGAGTGTTTTCCGGATGAGCCCTCAAAGTTCCGCTGATGTGAAGCCAACTCCGGCGACCAGTCGTGGCGGCAGGCGTGGTTGTGGGTGCCCCCGCAATCGGCACGTCCCGCTCCTTGCGGTGACGCTGGCCTGTCTCGCGGCGATGCCGGCCCATGCCACCGATCTGGTCTACGTGCTGCAATCACCGAGCTTCGGCGGCAGCAACGACACCGCGCTGTCCCGGGCGCAGCTCGAGAAAAGCCTGGTCCAGTCCCGCGACGCGGCGCGCGAAGCCGCCGCGAAGGCGGCTGCCGCGGCCGCCACCTCAACGACCACCACCAGCCCGAGCCAGACCTTCGTCAACACGGTGACCGCGCAGATCACCGCCCTGGTGGCACGCAGCATTGCCGACAAGATCGCCGGCTCGAAAGATGGTGACGCCGGCACGGTCGTCGCCAACGGCGCCACCATCACATACGTCAATGCCGATGGTCAGTTGAACGTCACCATGACCACGGCTGAGGGCACCACGACGCTGTCGATACCGACCGGGCAATAAGCTGCGCCATGCGACGACTTCGCTCACTCGTCGGCCCGACAACGGCCTGTGTGCTGATGCTGGCACAGGCGGGCTGCGTTCAGGATCCCTTGCCCTCGGCACAGCCGTTCACACTTGAATCGGAACAGATCCAACTGCCGCCGCCGCCGCACCGAGCACTGACCGTCAGCGTCTACAACTGCATCGACACCACCGGCCAAAGGCGACCAACCGGCTCCTCACAGGAACTCAGCACCGCCGTGCCGATGGACTGCACGCCGTATCTGATCGAAGCGGTCCGCTCCCTCGATAGGGGATACCTGAATCTCGTCGAACGGCAGCACGTGGACGAATTGCTGCGCGAGCGTCAGATCGCCACGCTGGCGCTGAACAACGCCGCCAATGGCACTCCCCCGCGCAAGCTGAACACGCTGCGCGTGGCAGAAATGCTGCTGGTCGGCCAGGTGGTCGCCTATGACCGCGAGACACGACAGGTCTCGGCAGGCGGCGCGTTGGGCGGCATCGGCGGCAACACCACCCTGGTGACCGACCTGATCACCTTCAGCCTGCGTGCCGTAGCCGTGCAGACCGGCGAGGTGCTCGGCCAGACCATGGTTACCAAATCGGTCACCTCGCTGAAGGTCGGCGGGCACCTGACCAAGATCTTCACCACCAACGTAATGGAAGCGGAACTCGGCGGCGCCGGCAACGAGCCGGTCGGGCTTGCCCTGCGGGTCGCCGTGCGTGGCGCCCTGGCCCAGCTGATCAACCGCGGCATCCAGGACAAGTGGTGGAGCTAACCCGACGGTCGGGCACGCAGGAGGCCCGGCTGTCGTCCAGAAAGGAGACAGCTTATGCGTAGGTTCATGTTCACTCTGGCGGCCTCGACCGCGGCCATGGCGATCGCCGTGCCGGCCTTCGCCCAGAACACCACCGAGGGCAACGCCAACAGCATCTACATCGACGCCGCCAGCAATAGCGCCGGATCGGTGAACACGCTGTTTATCCAGCAGGACAGCACTGCTCCGTCCAACACCGTGGCCGGCAAAACCGGCACCGGGGAGAGCACCGCGGCGAGCCTCGGCGCCGGCACGCCCTTCGGCGTCCGCGGTGACTGGAACAAGGTCAGCATCACTCAGAACAAGGCGAACAACACCTTGGCTGGCACGATCAAGGTCAAGAACGGCACCGGCAGCAAATTCGTCGGCACCTATACGACCGCCAGCACCGACAGCACCAAGGCCTCCAAGAATACGCACTTCGTCGACATTTCCGCCGACCAGACCTTCACCGGTGTCGTCAACGGTCAGTCGGTCGACAACATCGCCGTCAACGTCACCAATACCGACGCGACCGCGGCCGCGAAGCCGAACGTCATCAAGGACACGATCGCGGTCAATGGCAGCCTCGCCTACGGCCTGACCGTCAACGGCGCCGGCAACACCATCACCAACAATGTTACCAACACCTATGCGTCGAGCGGAGAAGGCGCCAGCTCCGGCGACACCGTGCTGAGCCTGAACGTGACCGGCAGCGACAACACCGTCACCAACAGCGTCTACGGCAGCGGTGGCAACAAGAAGGTGGCCGTCACCCTCGCCAGCAGCGGCAACTTCGTAACCAACAACTTCGGCGCCTCCGGGGCCACCGTGAACGGCGACCAGACCTCGATCCTGACCGCCGACGGCACCAGCAAGATCGACTACTCGCTGTCGTCGACCGCCGGCAACACCTATGCCAAGGTCGCCCTGAACGATGTGCGCGGCGCCAGCGGCGCCACGGGCAAGATCCAGGTGACGCAAAGCGCGACAGGCGCCTACCTGGACCTGACCGTCAACAGCGGCGGCGACACCAATACGCTGGGCACCACCCTCGCCAACAACAGCGGCATTGTCGTGACGCAGGCAAGCGCGAATGCGACCTATGTCGGCACCGTGACCGGCAACGGCGCCGGCTACACCGTGAGCATCGCCCAGTAACCGGGTGCCCGCTCATCCTTCCACCACCCTGGCCGCGGTTCCTCCGCGGCCAGGCCCCGGTGGGGTCGGCATCCTGGCGGGCGCCCTCCTGGCGCTCGCCCTCGTCGCCCCGGCGCACGCCGCCACGCTGCTCGCCTGCCGCACCCTCGACCTCGCGGCACCGGTGATGTCGTCGCTGAAGATCCCGGCTGGCACGCTGTTCCGCGACGACGGCCGCGCCGACGATCCGCTGGCACAATTCAACGGCGACAAATGGCAACTCCGGCTGGAGACCATCCTGGACGCCGAGATCGCCCCGCTCGATGAATGCATCCGCGTCCCGGTGCGCATCACCAGCGATTCCTCGGTGAAATCCGTCTCGCTCGGCGATAACCGTCGCTTCGTCTATGCCGGCTCCAGCCAGATCCTCGACGCATTGCCGCCGTCGGAGGAACTGATGACGGTGAAGGGCAAAGTGCTCGACACCGTGCCGTAACGCCCGGCCGCCGGCATCGTGCCGGCGCGTCGGCTACGCCTCCGCGGCGACGGAAAAGCCCAGCAGCACCGCCTCCCCGGTCTGCGCGTCCTGGTACTGGATGCCGATCGCCACGATGCCCGGGCTCGGCCGCGTCACCGTCACCACCGGCGGCGGATCCTGTGCTACCGCGTCCTCCTGCAGCATCTGCGTCAGCACGATCGCCTGCAGCGCCGCATCGCCGGTCAGCGCGCCGATCTGGCCCGGCAGCCCGGCGCCGTACTCGGGCTGCCAGATATACTCCCCGGGCGTGGTCAGCAGGCGGCGCAGCACGCGTTGCCGCCCCGCTTCCGACCCGCTCGCCAGCAGCAGGTCGCCGCCGGGGGCCATGGCGAAATCGCCGGACCAGACATGGGACAGATCCGCCATCAGGGCACCGTGCGGTTGGTGATGTCGCTGGTCACCGTGGCGGGGCCGGGCTCCACCCAGGGCACCGGATGGCCATGCGCGTTGTAGGCGTCACGCAGGTAGCCAAAGGTGTGATGCGCCCCGTCATGGTCGGCGATCTCGCCGGAAACCAGCAGGTCGCCGATGACATGCGTGGTCGGCGCGGTGATGGTCACCCCCGCCGGCCCGTCCACGCGCACCGCCTCGGCGCCGGTCACCTGCACCACCCGCGCGTTGATCTCCGCGGTGCCGCCGTTCAGCAGCCGGATGCGCGCACCCGACTGGTGCACCAGCCACGCCTCCCCGGCCGGCACCGCCGGCGGCCGGTCCTGCAAATTCGGCAAATGCCCGGTTACCATGCCGGTGCCGACCGCGCCGCCCAGGAAGGACACCGCCACCTGCGTCCCCGGCACCGGGCCGCAATACAGCCCCCAGCCATTGCCGGCCCAGGCCGGCGACAGCGCCAGCCACTGGCTTTCGGTGCCGTCCTCGCCGAACAGCACCTTCACCGCGTGGCGGTCGGGGTCGTAGCTGGTGACCACGGCGGCGCGCGGCTGCGCCAGCCCGCGCACCGCCCGCTCCGCCTCGCGCCGGATCAGGTTCAGCAGATCGTCCATGGTGCCCCTACAGCGTGACCTGGTTGCGCGGGCTGCTGTTCTTGCAGCGCAGGCTCATGCGCGAGCCGCAGTCGAAGCTGAACTCGCGATCCATCTCGACGATGAAGTAATCCTGGTCGAAGGCGGTGCCGGTGCCGGACAGGCGCAGCCTGCGCCGCACCGTCAGCCCCGGCACCGCCGGCAGCCCCTGCAGCAGCAACGTGCGCTCGTGCCGGCTCAGCTCCGCGAGCTTCTTCTCGGCAAGCTGCTCGGCCTGCACGCGCGTCAGTCCTGGCACGGTAAAGACGTAGCTGTGCGGTGGCAGGTTCTGCGAGCGCATGCGCTCCACCGGCCGGCGGATGCGGGTGCCGCGCCGCGTCACCGTGATCGCCGCCTTCTGCTCGTGGTTCCAGGACCGCACCGTGACCTGGATGTCGCGCGCGAGCGTCAGGTTGCGCTCCAGCGCGATCACCGGCGCGTTCGCGCGCATCGTGCCCTCGACCGCATCGGCCGGGTTGTACAGGATGCCCAGCGGCGGCAACTCCACCGCCGGCGGCTCGCGCACATGCAGCGTGCGGTCGCTCACCCACACATCCAGCCCCTCGCGCTCGACGAGCCAGGTCAGCAGCGTCCATTCCGACACTGCATCGCTCATCTGCACGTGCTCGCCCTTGTAGTAGTCGCCGGCCTTGACGGTGGTCTCGGTCACGTCCGCTTCCAGGCCGCGCCGTTCGGCGAGCATGTGCGCGATCTGCGACAGCGTCTGGTTGGGAAATTTCTCGCTGGTGCGGGTGTCGATCAGCAGGCTGGCGTAGTCGCGTCCGCGCAGCACGATGGTGCCCTGCTCCAGCCCGACCGCCACCTGGTCGACCAGGCCGCGGATGATCGTCGCCGGCTGCGTCCGGCCCTCCAGCCAGGCCAGCAATTCCAGGTCGATCGCGTCGGTATCGGCCCAGTACGCCGGGCCGTGGCCGCGCGGCAGCGCCGAACTCGCCAGGTGAGCGCTGAACAGATCCGCCGACCAGTAGTTGTTGCTGGCAACGGAGAAGCGCAGCAACCCCGGCACGAACTGGCCGTTGACCCGCATGGCGATGCGCGGCGCCCGCACATCCGGTGCGGGGATCACCAGGATGCCGCTCATGGCAGGCCGAGGATGCCATCGGTGGTCTGTCCTTCGCCGGCCGGGGCGGGGATGCGCAGCGTCACTACGCCGGTCAGCATCGGATCCCACAGCCCGTTCAGCCGGGCGATGCGATCCCATTGCGTCGCATCGCCGAGTTCCTCGGCGGCAATCCGGAACAGGTTGCCGCCGGCCACAGTGATCGTTTTCGCGCTCATCCGCTTGCTCCGAGAAGGCCAGGGCTCTGCCCTGGACCCGGCAGGGGCCAGCAGGCCTCTGCACCCCAATCGCGCTGCGCAGCAGAAAATGGGTTCCAAGGGCGGAGCCCTTGGTCGGTCCAGGGCGAAGCCCTGGTGGGGCGCGGGGCGACGCCCCGCCGCTGCCGGGCCTTACCCATTGCGGCCTTCCCGCACCCGGCGTTCGGCGTTGTCGGTGGCGTTGCGCACGCTGTCGAGGATGATGCCACGCAGTTCGCCCACGCCGCCCGCAAGCGACGTCGTGCCGCCCTTGACCTTCCCGGCCACCGAGCCGCTCGCCACGGCATCCTCCGCCACCTCGGCGATGCTGCGGCTGACCGCCAGCACCGCGGCGCTGCTTTCCGCCACGTTGCGGGCGATTTCCTGCGTGGCCGTGGCCTGCTCGGCCACCGCGGCGGCGATGGTGTCCGAGACCTGTGCCATGCGGTCAATCGCCCTGGTGATCTCGGCGACGGCGCTCACCGCTGCCCCGGTGGCGCCCTGGATATCGGTCACCTGTCGCGAGATTTCCTCGGTGGAGCGGCTGGTCTGCACCGCGAGGTTCTTCACTTCGACCGCCACCACCGCGAAGCCGCGCCCCGCCTCGCCAGCGCGCGCCGCCTCGATGGTGGCGTTCAGCGCCAGCAGGTTGGTCTGGCGGGCCACGTCGCCGATCAGGTTGACCACCGCGCTGATCTGCCCGGCCATCTCTGAAAGCGAATGGATCCGCTCCTGCGCCTGCCCGGCGCTGTGCACCGCCTCCTGCGCGAGCTGAGAGGCGCGTTGCACCTGGGTGGAAATTTCGCGCACCGAGCCGCTGAGCTGCTGGCTGGCCGCGTCAACGCGATTGGTGTTGCTCTCCGCGCGCTGCGCCGCCTCGGCGACGCGCGCGGCATTGCCGCTGACGCGCTCGGCTGCCTGTGCCATCACCCCCGCTTCGCCGGCCATGGCGTCGGTCTGCTGGCCCAGCCGCTCCATGGCAGCGCTGGCGTCGCGCTCGATGGTCTGTGCCATCTCCCGCACCGCGTCGCGACGCTGCAGCACCGCTTCCTGCTCCAGTTCGTTCCGGACGGAAGCATCGTAGCCCATGCGCGCGCGCATCGTGCGCAGCAGGCGGATGATGCTCCAGAATTCACGCGCCGACGGCATGGTGATCGGCCGGGTGAAATCGCCCTGGGCAATGTGGGTGAAATAGCTCTCGAGCTCGCGCAACGGCCGCCCGACCGTCCTCAGCAGCATCCAGCCCAACGCCACCGCGGCGGCGCAGCAAGCCAGGACGATGCCGATCACGCTCCAGAACTGGCCGTTAAAGGCAGCTTCGGCGGTATCGTACACGTCCTTGACCTGACGCACCTGGAACGCCTCCAGGGCTTCGGCCGCTTTCGCCGTCGAGCGGAACAGGGGCAGCAACTGGCGCTCGACCAGATCCTGGGCAGCGGTGAAATCTCCCACCTCGCCCAGCGCCATCACCCGCGCCACGCCGTCGCGGTTGAAGGCTTCACGCCGGGTGGCGAATTCATCGGCGAGTCGGCGCTCCTCCGCGTGCATGCCATGCGCGGCGAAGCTGCGCCAGGCGGCCTCGCCACGTTCATTCAGCTCGCGAAGAATCCGGATCCGTTCCGAGGGCGTCCGGCCGCCATGGCCCTCGCGGTCATAGGCCAGCGCCATGGCGTTGCGCATGGTGTCATGGATGTTCTTCTCGATCGCGGTGACCTGGACGATGCCGCCGACTTCTTCATGGAACACGCCCGACAACGCCTGATTGGACTGCGTGATGCCGTGCAACCCGAGCCATCCCACCAGGACCAGCGCCAGGGTCAGCAACCCGAAGCTGCCGCCAATCCGACCACTGAGGCTTAAGAAGGCCGTACGCAACGCCGCCATCAAACCCCGGCGCAGGATCTGGCCGTCGTTCAGATCGATCCCCTGGCCGGTGCCACCGCGCAGGGCGGCATAGGCGGCCTCGGCGCCGGCAATTTCCTCGCGGGCCGGCCGGCTGCGGATCGAAATGTAGCCGACGACACGCCCTGCCTCGATGATCGGCGCGACGTTGGCTCGTACCCAGTAGAAATCCCCGCTCTTGGTGCGGTTCTTGACCAACCCTTCCCACGGACGGCCGGCCTTGATGGTGGCCCACAGATTGGCGAAGGCCTCCTTGGGCATGTGCGGATGGCGCACCAGATTGTGCGGCTGACCGATCAGTTCGTCGCGGGAAAAGCCACTCACCTGCTGGAAGGCACGGTTCACGAACGTAATGCGGCCCGTCGTGTCCGTGCTCGAAACCAGCGGCGCATCCGCGGGAACCTCGATTTCCCGATTCGTGACCGGTTCGTTCAGACGCATGTCATCATTCCCAGCCCGCTCTGTCCCAGGCCACTTGCAACCAAAAGTCAACAAGCGATGTACCTAGCTAAATCCGCAGACCAAATACAAACCAAATCCACATTCCAACATTACCAAACATGATTGCCAGGAAATAAATATCTATAATCCATTTTATTTTCTGTTTTCATATTTTCCAGCAGGCCCTGGCATGACGGAGAGCGGCGTGGCTTCATCCGCCCGCCTCCAGATTGGCCCGCATCCGGCTGAACACGCCGCCGGCCTGCACCCCCGCAGCCGCCTCCTGGAAGGCGTTGCCGCTGGCCACCAGCCCCGCCCCCATCGCCTGCGGATCGCCACCGGCCTCCACGCCGCCCACCGACCCCGCCATCGTCTCCGCCGCCATGCTGGCGGTGGCCGCGACCGAAACCGCCATGGTGACGGCTGACAGCACGCCGCCAAGCCCGGAGCGGGTCGCCGTCCCCAGGCTCCCCGCCGCCGCCTGCGCCATCAGGACCGCCGCCAGGGCGTCGTTCACCGCGGCGGCACCGACCCCGAGCATCTCGGCCAGCGACAGGTCGGCCCCGAACAGGCTGTCCAGCCCGCTCGCCACCGCGGTCCAGGCGCGTGCCTTCAGGTCCTGCACCACCGTGCATTCGATGGCATAGGCGATCTCGTAGAACCGCTCGAACCGCCAGACGAAGCGCGTCACCACCACGCGGTAGCGGAAGGTCCAGTAGGACAGGATCACCGGCCGGCCGGACCGGCGCATCACGTCCAGCATGGCCACGCGGAAACTGGCATCGGCACCGCGGAAGCGGCCTCGCCAGCGGATCGCGTCGTCATCGGGGCCCAGTGCGTCGATGACGCGGGCGCCGCCGATGAAGCGGTGCAGCACGACGTGATGCGTGCCGCCGCCATTGATCGCCTCCGGCACGGTGAAGTCGTCGATGAACGACATCCCGCCGAGGGTCAGATAAGTGTCCGCCATGGGATCGGCTGCCTCCGCGCCTTGTTGCGCCGCCACGCCTTGCCGCGGGAACCGGCCGCCCCCGCTCAGGCCGCCGTCAGCATGTTGCGCCGTCCGTCGAAGCTGCCGGTGCCGGAAAGCGGCCCGTCGCCGAGGCGTGCCAGGGTACGGGCCAGTTCGTGTCCGTCCACGGCCAGCGTCACGTTCAGCACCAGGTCCCGGCCGGAGCCGGCACCGGACGCCGCCTGGTCGCGGCCACCGGCTTCGCCCTCGCGCGGCCGTGCCCGCTCGCCATCCGGCTCCGCGAGGCCACGCCACCGCAGGGCCTCGGCATCGGGCCGGGCGAAAGGCAGCCCCGCGGGTGCCACCACGCCCGGGAGGAGATGGTCGATCCCACCGGGATGCCCTGCTGCGGCGACGCCGGCGACCGGCACTGCGTCCGCCCCTCCCCCAATGCCGGGCCGCAGACCGAACCGGGTCAGCGCCGATGCCATGCCGGCCAGCGCGGTCCCGATCGATGCCTCGTGTCGCGGCACTCCGGCAGCGGCGGAAACGCGGCCATCCCCGATCATCGCCGGTCGCGGCGGCACCAGCGGCAGGCCGGTGCCCCTGCGGGGCAAAGCCCCCCCCCGCTCCGGACGCCGCGCGACAAATTCTTCGCCGACATGCAGCGGCCGCGGCAACGGCCACGATGCCGGCATCTCATGCCGCACGCCGTCACGAAGGTCGCCCCTGCTCCCGGCGATGCCATCGACCAGGCTCCCGGCCGGGGTCGCCGTCTCCGGCTGCCCACGCCCCTGCGCCAGCCGCGTCGCCTGCACCACCTCGCGCAACGCCGTGATCATGTCGCCCATGCCGCCACCAGCCGGGCTGTCCGCCTTCGCCTCCGCCGCCCCTCCCTCGCCGGCGCCACGCCACGGGCGAGGCGCCGCCATCATTGGCCCCATGTCATCGAAGAGGCCGGGCCGTGGCGGCGGCTCGGCCCGGTCGGGCAGCCCCCGCAGCATCCGCGCCAGCAAGGCCGGCGCATCCGGCATCGCGGCGCCAGCCACGGGCGCGGCACTGCCGGCACCGGCGATGCTCCGACCCGTCCGTTGCGGGTCCGGCGCGAACGGCAGCGCGCCGCCGATGGCATCGGTCGCGACGCGAACCTCCCCGCCGGCCACCGCGGTGCCGCGCCACGCCACCTGCTGTCGCGCCAGGCTCTCCCGTTGCGTCTCCAGGCTGCGCAGCAGCGCCAGCGCCGCCGGCCCGGGCGTCACCCCGGCCACCCCGGCCCAGGCCGCGCGGAACCGGCCCAGGGCCGCCGTCGCTGCGCCCGCCCCCTGCTGAACCCCGAGCAGGTCGCGGCCGATGCCGCTCAACACGTCCGGCGCGTTGCTCTCCAGGTTCAGCATCACGCCGATGCGGAAGGCTTCCAGCATGCGCGCCCCCTGCCAGGCCGCCGCCATGGCGGCCGAATGTTTGATTACAGCAACGGTGTCGTGTCAGCGTGGCGGCAGCAGCCCGGCGACGAGGCGTCGGGCGATGTCGGCGGCAAGACGCGGCGCCATCTCCGCCGCTGCCGGCCCGAGGAAGGGCCGTGCCGGGACGGCACCGGCCGCTTCGAAGGAACCGAATTCGCGCGCCACCGCCAGTTCGGCGGCATCCCGGGCAGGTCGCGGCCTGCCCGCGTCATGGCCCCCGCTCTCGGGGATACCGACAATGGCCGCACCTCCCTGCACCCGGATGCGGATGACCTCGGCAAGATCGACGGGCGGTTCGGGCGGACCGCCCGGTTCCAGGTCGGGCGGGGCGGAACCGAGCGCCGTGCCGGCCCGCTCCCGCAGCGTCAGCGCGGCCTCGCGCAGGACTGTCTCGATGGCGGGCCCCAACTCCCGCAGACCGTGATGGAGCCTGTCCACGAAGGCGGGAATGGTGGCTTCGGACATGTCCCGGTCATCCCTGGTTGCGCCACACGCCATCGTTAATGGCCAACACCGAAATCCCGCCGCACCGGTTTGATCGGCACACCGCGAGGGCGTAAATGCGAAATATATAACAATGAAACTCCCTGATTTCTGCAAAATCACACAAGAGCTTGATTTGCATCAATCGATGCAAATGCGCTTTGGTATTTATGTCTGATCTATCCGGTTAAAGAAAAATATCAGTACTACTTTTATTGGTATTTATCGATCAAATACCGACCCAGGCTTTTTCCTGACACACGAACTCAGCGTCGCATCTGCCCAGTTATGGGAACCAACAAAACCCAAGGGGGTGAAGCCATGCCGGTCAATCTGGTACTGCAAAACTATGGCCGCAACGCCGGCGGCTGGACCAGCTTCGATACGTTTCCGCGCGTGCTCGGCGACGTGAACGGCGACGGTCGCGCCGACATCGTCGGCTTCGGCGAGGCCGGCGTCTATGTCTCCCTCGGCCAGCGCAACGGCACCTATGGCCAGCCTAATCTCGTGCTGCAGAATTTCGCCCATGGCGCCGGCGGCTGGACCAGCTTCAACACCTTCCCGCGCGCGGTCGGCGACGTGAACGGCGACGGCCGCGCCGACATCGTCGGCTTCGGTGACGCCGGCGTCTATGTCTCCCTCGGCCAGCGCAACGGCAGCTTCGGCCAGCCTAATCTCGTGCTGCAGAATTTCGGCCACAACGCCGGCGGCTGGACCAGCTTCGACACCTTCCCCCGCGTGCTTGGCGACGTGAACGGCGACGGCCGCGCCGACATCGTCGGCTTCGGTGACGCCGGCACCTATGTCTCTCTCGGCCAGCGTAACGGGACCTTCGCCCAGCCCAACCTTGTGCTGCAGAACTTCGGCCGCAACGCCGGCGGCTGGACCAGCTTCAACACCTTCCCCCGCGCGGTCGGCGACGTGAACGGCGACGGCCGTGCCGATGTCGTCGGCTTCGGCGAGGCCGGCACCTATGTCGCCCTCGGCCAGCGCGACGGCAGCCTCGCCCAGCCCAACCTCGTGCTGCAGAACTTTGCCCATGGCGCCGGCGGCTGGACCAGCCAGGATCTGTTCCCGCGCACGGTCGGCGACGTGAACAACGACGGCCGCGCCGACATCGTCGGCTTCGGCGAAGCCGGCACCTATGTCGCCCTCGGCCAGCGCAACGGGACCTTCGCCCAGCCCCGCCTCGTGCTGCAGAATTTCGCCCACGGCGCCGGCGGCTGGACCAGCTTCAACACCTTCCCCCGCGCCGTTGGCGACGTGAACGGCAATGGCCGGGATGACCTGGTCGGCTTCGGTGACGCGGGCGTCTACGTGGCCCTCAGCCGCCCGCCGCTCACCTTCGGCTGACGCCGACGGGACCAGGGGGGCGGTCAGCCGGCCTCGGCCAGCCGCATCGCTTCCCAATCCCACCTGCCGCCCTTACCGCCCGGATCGCCCTGTTCGGCGAACACCACCAGATGGGCGATCCGTTCGAAAGGTTCCAGTGCGAAGGCCACATCGTAGGGGACGCCGCGTCGCACCAGTGCCAGGCACTGGCGAAACTCGGCGTCCTGCGTCAGTTTTTTGCCCGGGCCTCGATCTCGGCGAATTCCGCCTCGATGCGCGCGAGATTGGCGGCGTTGATCCGGTCGATGATATCGTCGCCGACGCGCCCGATCATCGCCTCGATCTCGCGTTCACCCTCGGGCACCGGCACCGGCTCGCCGTTGACGCGACGGATGCAGGCCACCGCCATGGCGAGCTGCATCCATAGCGGGTTGGCCTGCCGCTCCGCCGGAAGGCCGCGATAGAAGTGCATCCGCTCGCGCACGCCCAGGCGGCGGGCGGCGTGCACCACCATCCGCCCGCCAGCGTCGCGGTACTCGTCCCATCCCGCCGGCACCGGCGCCTGCGTTCGTGGCGCGTCCTCCGCCGCCATCGGCGCGGCGCCGGGCGCGGCCGGGTCCTCGATCGTCACCCGCGCCATGCTCAGGACACCTTCAGGCAACGCGAGAACGCCACAGAGACGGTCTGCGTCACCTTCTCGTCGCCGGTCCACTTGCCCGCATCCGTCAGTTTCACCGCGCCCTTGGTGAAGCGGTACTGCGAAACGGACCCGTCGGGATTGGTGACGGTCTGCTGCAGGTAGACGCTCGCTGAGGGCCGGCCGAGATAGTAATCGTTCTCGGCCTGCACGGCGTAGTCCATCAGGTCGGGGCCGCCGCGCTCGACGGTGAAGGTGCCGGTCCAGCCGGCCGGCAGTTCCGCCGTCAGGTGGGTGCCGTCCAGTTGCACCCATTTCAGCGTGCGGAAATCCGGTCGGAAATCGGCCGAGGCCAGCACCGGCCAGGTCACCACGGAGCCGCTGTTCTCGTCCACGAACACCAGCTTGATGTCGCGGCCGACGCTGTATCCCGCTACAGGCATGCGCTTTCTCCCCCTACGCTGCGACCGGCGCGCGCGTGATCTGCACCGACTGGCCGGCTTCCAGATTGACCAGCAGGTTCAGGATGACGCTCAGATACTGCACCTTCAGGTCGATCTGCTCGAAGCCCAGCGCCACCCGGTCGGGCGGGTTGTTGCTGTCATCCAGCGTCAGCGACCAGGGCTGCGGCCCGTTCGGATAATCGCCGGAGGCATTGCCGATGATGCCCTGCTGCCACAACGAGGCCAGGAACTGATCCAGCTTGGCCAGCGCCGCCCGGCGCTGCTCGCCCGATTGCAGCCGGCCGATCTCGCTGCCCATCGCCTGGTTCAGCGTGGGGGCGAGGAAATTGGTCAGCCGGCTGTAGTTGTCGCCGTTGGTCCCGGTGTTGGAACCGGCGTTGCAGCCGAAGGCCAGGGTGTAGGCGCGCTGCCCGCCGGGGCCGGGGGTGACGATCACGCCGATGCCGGCCTGGCGCAGCGCCAGCAGGTCGGCCTGGGCGTAGACCTGGTTGGCTGCCGTCTTCTGCGTGCCGACGATACCGGCGAGCGGCTTGTTCAGCCCCGAGTGCTGCGGCGAGAGATTCGCCAGTCGCCCGGCCACGAAGCCCTGCGGGCTGATTGCGCGCGTCACGGCGCTGACGGTATCGGACCAGTAGCACCAGTCGCCGTGCAGCACCTTCACCGCGTAGCTGTCCACGTTGGCCGCGGCGGTGGCGGCGACGGCGGTGCCGATCGCCGTGCCGGCGGGGTGCGCCAGCACGGCGTACATGCCCTCGGCCAGCGCGAAGGCGGCGACGTTGGCCCAGTGCGTGGTGTCGGTCAGGTCGCAGGGATCGAGCAGGGCGGTACCGCAGCCGCGCGTGGCGTAGATGCCGCTGCGGTTCGCGCCGGTGCCGTCGCTGCCGACGATACTCGCGGCGGTGACGCCATCGGCGCCGTCGGTGCCGCCGACCATGCCGGTCAGGCTGCCGCTGCCGCCATTGGCGGTGCTGCCGGCGGCGGGCGCGATCGCGGTGCGGCTGCCGACCTGGGCGAACACGATCTGGCTCGGCCCGCGGTTCGGTCCCTGGCCATGGTTCACCGCGTCGGCGAGATTGCTCCAGAACGCTGCCGGCGTGGGTGCCGCGACGTTGTCGAACACCTCGGGGACCATGCCGGGCAACGAGACGGTCAGCTTCCAGCTTCCCGCCCGCGTGCCGGGAGAAAGGGTGACGATGGTATTGTTGCCGTAGCTGCCGGTGTACAGCGACGGCAGCGCCAGGCTCGAGGTCGATGGCGAGCCGGCCTCATAGTTGAAGACGCAGACGGCGACCGTGTCGGTACCATCGGTGACGCGCACGCAGCGGAAATCGTTGGCGCCCTGCTGGTAGGCCGCGGCCACGTGCGTGCCCATGTCGAAGGGGCGGTTCTTCAGCGGCCCGAACTTCGCCGCGTAGTCGGCATAGCTGCCGACGATGGCCGGGCTGTTGACCGGTCCCCAGCTCGCGGTGCCGACGAAGGCCACGCCGTTCGACGGCACGCCGAGGATCGGCGAGATTGCCGGCGGCACGATCTGGACGATGACGCCCGGGACCTGCACGGCGGCGAGGTTGATGGCGCCCTGCTGCACGATCATGTCTCAGCCCTCCGCGACCGGCACCGCCGGCGTCTCCGCCGGGGCCGCCGTCTTCACCACATGCGCCGCGTCTTCGTCGCCGAGGATCCGCGCCACCGTGGCGGGATCTGTGATCTTGTCGCCCTTCTTCCAGTCGCCGAACGGCTCGCGCACGAACAGGTGGTAGGCCATCATTCGCTCCGGATTGTTGTGGTCAGGCCGTGGTGGCGTCGGTGATCAGGCCGAGCCCGGCCAGTGCCGCGACCAGCGATGTCAGCGCCGCGTTACCGCCGCGCGTGCCGCTGACCGTGGGCCGCCGCCCGCCGGCCGCGCCGTAGAAGCCCAGGCTCCGCGCCGCCGCGCCAAGGCAAACGTCGCCGCCCGCCTCCAGCCGCGCCGGCACCCGCACGGCGCCCGCGCCCTTGGGGACAAGCAGGATGTCGATATCCGTGTCCGCGCCGTCCGCCGTCAGCCCGACCGGCGCCCCGGCCGGCCCGGGTGTCAGCGTCGCGCCGTTGACCGCGCCGGCGACCTGCCGCACCGTCGCCAGCACGGCGCCATCGGCATTGGCGAACACCACGCCCGCATCCTCGAAGCGCAGGCTGACCGCGTTGGCCGCGTCGGCGACGGTGCTGCCGATGCGCGGACCTTCCGCGTCGTCGGCATCGTGCCATTGCAGCACATGGCCGCGCGCCAGCCGTGCCGCGTAGCCGGTCCCGCCATGGTCGGTCAGCGCCTGCGCCCCGAACACGATTCCGGCGCGGAACCGCGCGCCGTTGTCCTTGATGCCGATGGCGAAGCTCGCGTCCGCGGCGCCCGCGTGCTCGCCGCCAGAGGCGATCCACAACCCGGCCGTGCTGCCCGGGCCCTCGCCCGTGCCCCAGGACAGCGGCTGGCCCGGCGAGGCGGCCGGCGCGGCCACGCCGCCGAGTGTCACCGCGTCGATCTCGCGGCCGAAGGTCAGCCCGCCCGCCCCCGGCTGCGCCTGCGCTTCGTCATAGCCGGCATAGACCGTGACGTGCCGTCCCGAGCTGTCAGGCAGGTCGTCGTTGATGGCGAAGCTCGCCGTGCCGATGGTGGTCTGCAGCGAGCCATAGGCGTTGCTCAGGTCAGAGGCGCGCGACCCCGTGGTCAGCGCGATCTGCCCCTTCGGCGAGAGGATGGCGGTCTGCGCCCCGCCGACCGGCCAGGAGAGCTGGTACGCCGCCTGCCCGCTGAGCCAGTCCGGCGGCCCCGCCATCTCCGCGAGACTTCGCGCCGCCCCGCCACTCGCCGGCGTCACCACGGCCTGCGACAGATCCACCCCGGCGAAGCCGGCGGCCCGGATCGCCGCCACCACCCGCGCCGCGAAGGCGGCAATCGGCACCAATGTGTAGGCTGAGACGCCGCCGCTCATGGTTCCTCCATCCGCTGTCCGCCCATCGCTCATGGCGTGCCCACCAGGTCGCCACCCGCGTCCACCAGCACCGCGCCGGCCGCATCGGTCAGCACCGCGCTGGCGGCGCCGGTGCAGCCCCAGCGCACCGAGCCGCCCGGTGCGGTGAGCACGCCGCCGATGGCGCCGATCCGCCAGGCCTGGCGGATCTCCACGCTGTCGTATTCCACCTGCACCAGGAGGCGGCGCTCATAGGCGAGCGCCGCCTGGCCCCGGTCGGTGTCCGCCTCGCCGCCCACCCGCAGCAGGCCGGTGGTGCCGTCCGGCAGTGCCAGGCGCGGCGAGCGGGCCAGCGCCAGCCGCGCCACCAATCCCACCCGGTCGCGCAGTGCCGGCGTCGGTGCGTAGATCGTGGCGCAGAAGCCCTGCAGTTGCCGCAGCAGCGGCAAGGCCAGGGTGCCGGCACCGACGCAGCGCACCGCGAGCACGCCGGTGCCGGGCAGGTCCAGCACGCATCCTGCCGCCGCGACCCCGGGACAGACCTCCGCCACCAGTCGCGCCAGCGCCGCCGCCACCGACTCCGGCGTATCCGCCGCCACCGGTGCGTACGCATGGACCACGCCGTCCAGGATCAGCAGCACTGGCCAGCCCGGCGTGACACTGCCGCCGAAGGTGACGCGGCGTTCCTCCACCACCGCCGTCAGCGTCGGCTCGCCAAGGCGCAGCACCTGCTCCCCGGCCAGCGACACCGGCACGGCGCGGCCGACGCCCTCGCGGGCCTTGACGCCGACATTGACGATGCCGGCACGCAGGTCCGCATCCAGCCCGGCCGCCGCGGGAAAGCCCGGGAAGCACCGCACCACCGGGTCTGCGGCCAGCGCGCAGGCGGCGGCCACCAGCCCGGCCAGGGCGGTCTCGACCTCCATCAATGACGCCATCAGCTCGTGGCCTCCGTTGCCAGCAGCCGCCAGCCATCGGTCCGTTCCGCCGAGGTCACCACCGCGCGCCCCCCGCCCGCGCGCAGGATCACATCGGCGGAGCGCAGGGTGACGCCCGGCCAGGGTGGCAACAGCACCGCCCAGGCCCCGAGCGAGTCATTGCCCGGCAGGTCGACGCGCCCGCCGCCGCCACGCGCCCCGCGCAGCATCGCGGCGGGCCAGCCCGCCATCAGCAGCGTCTCCCCGGACGCGGTATTGCCGCCATAGGCATCCGGCCCGGCGGCCGCGACCTGAGCCGGCCGTTTCAGGCTCAGCACGTCGTTGCAACGCACGCACAGCGCGCCCCCGAGCGGCACCATCTGCCAGATGAAGTAGGTCCCGGCCGGGCCAGCCAGGTAATCGCCCGGCCGAACCAGCGCGAGATCCATGACGCCGTCGAACCACGGGTCCTGCGGGCTGTTCGGCGTGCCGAACCGGCTACCCTTGGGCCTGAACGCCGCCGGCAGCACCCCGATCGGGGCGTCCAGCGGGTCGAGCGGGTCGGCCGGGCGAAACAGCGCGTGGTTGCGTCCGATCACGGCGGCGCCACGCGCGGCACCATGCGCCAGCCGCGCCGCCAGCTTGTTGCCATCCATCGCCTTATATCCAGGTTGTGCGCCCGACGCGGCTACGTGGCCCGGGCCGGGGGCCTGTTACTCGCGATACCAGCTCCCCGCCGTCGCATCCCAGCGGATGCGCAGGCCGGTATAGGCCGCAAGTGTGGTGCCGTTCGTCCAGCCGTTGACCGCGGGTGAGAAGGTCAGGGCGGTGATCGCTCCGGCGTAGTTCACGAACTGAATGCTCTGACCATCCGCCAGCGGCGCGGGCAGCGTCACAGTGGAAGCAGCGACAGTGCTGCTCTGGGTGAAGCGGACCAGCGACGTGTTGGCGGGAACGGTGTAGCTGGAACCAAGAGACTGTCGCACGCCGCTGTTGTCGATCAAGGCACCGACCGAAAGTACTGGCGCTCCGGAACTGCCGGCGACTCCCAGTACGGTTCCGTTGCTGTTCAACAGCACCTGCCCGGCCGAACTCGCCGCCGTGAAGCTGGCGCCGAGCGTCGCCGTTCCGACCGCAGTGGGAGCCCCTGCGGAGAAGGTGACGGCCGGGGGAACAGAATAGCCGCCGCCAGCGCCTCCCACCGTCACGCCGTTCACGCCCCACAACACCGATGTCAGGTTGACGACCAATCCCGTGCCGCCCCCGCCTGTGGTGGGTGTCGCGGTTTCCTGCATGACCGCAGGGCTGCATAATCCGGTACCGGAGCCCGTCAACTGGGTGACAACGCCGCCGCTTTGCACAACGTGAAATGCAGGTTGTGTCGTGCAGTTCGGTGAAGCCAGCGTGATGTCGGCTCCGGTATAGCCGGAACCGCCGGACACGATGGTCGGCGTGGCTCCATATATCGATACTTTCGATACGTAGGCTGTGGCCTGGGATCCGCCGTCAGGCGGAGGCGCGATGGTCACCGAGGGCGGCGACAGCTTGTAGCCCCCCTTGTTGCTGCTCTGCACCGTCACACCGGTCACCGAACCTGTCGATATGATCTGGCTCGCGACCAGCGGCGACGGCAGCGACGCGTTCGACAACGTGCCGGAAAAATACGTCGTTCCGCCGATGCGCAGGGTGCCGTTGAAGTTCTTCGACAGGTTCCAGTAGTTGCTGCCGGGCAGATACACATCCTGGTTGCTGCTCCACCGCGCAGAATCGGCGAACACCACCACGCCTGGATTCAGGAACTGGCCGATTTCGAGCGAGCCGCCAACCAGAGATGCCGAAGTAATGTTGGTATCCAGCTTGAAGATGCTGTTCGTCGCCTGGTTGATGTGATCGCGGTAACGGAACCCGATCAGGGTCGGCGTCGGATCCGGCCCCGAAATCAGGAAAGTGTCGCTCGGGGATGTTTCGAAATGGACATCCATGTCAAGTTGTCTGTTGCCGGTGCCGCCGGTCCACAGCACGGCGCCGTACCCACTGCCCGAGAAGTTGGAGATGTAGCTGCTGATCCAGCGATGCCGTCCCGACCCGGAAATCCACAGCGGCGTGCACCCGCCCGACGCTGATACCCAACTGTTCTCAACGAGATTTTCGTTAAAACTGTTCACTCCATCGGCCGGCATCGACGGCGAGACGCCGAAGTGGTTCGTGCCATCCTCGATGAATGCGTAACAATTGTTCCCAGCATACGTGTTGTGGAAATATACATGCGCGAAGCTGGTCACCTCTGATGAATAATTATAGAACGCCGCCAGAGAAAAGCTGCCGGTGACGTGGATGTTGTCGAATCGGTTGCTGTCGGCGGGCTTCCCGTTGCCAGACAGGCCGATCTGGATGCCGATTGTCGGCGTGCTGAGCGAACTGCCGTAAACCGACAGATCACGGACGGTAACGTTCTGCATGCCGAGTGCGTTGATCACGGGCGCCCCGGCAGTGGCGCCGAACAGCGTGGTGCCGGCGCCGTCGATCAGCGTGCCGAACGTCGACAGGTTCGTCAGGTCGAGCGTCGAGCGCACCACGCAAGCTCCGCCCGGAAAGACCAACCGGGCGGAAACGCCGATTCCGGCGTTGCTGTAGGTTCGTGCCCGCAGTGCCATGATTGCGGACTGGATCGCCGCTGCGTCATCGGTGCTTCCATCGCACCTGGCGCCGAAATCCTTGACGTTGACGACATCCGCCGCACGCGCGGCCATTGTCCGTGCCGCCGTCGCGCCGGTCGCCGTCACCGCGGCGGCACCTGCGTCGGTCCCCGACAGCGCCCCGCCCGAGATGGTGCCAGTGAGCGTTCCGCCCGTCGCCGGCAGCGCGGCATTCGCCTTCGCCTGCGCCGCCGCCGCCGCGTTGGATGCCGCCGTCTCGGCCGCCTGCGCCCGCGTCTTTTCGCTGGCGAGGGCCGAGGCCGTGGCCGCCCCGGTGATGCGGGAATCATCACCGGCCGCGACGGTGCCGGCGCTGGTGCCGACGTTCAGCCGCGCCGCGCCGCCCAGGCCGAGATTGGCCCGCGCCGCCGCAGTATCGGCCAAGTCGCCGAGATTCGCCGCCCGCTGCACCGCAGCCGCCTCGGCCGCCTGTGCCCGCGCCTGTTCGGCCGACAGCGCCGCGGCCGGCGCCGCTGTCGCCGCGCGCTCCGTCGTGGTGCGCAGCGAGGTGCCGTCCACCGTGAGGTTCGGCACCTCGCCCGTGCTGTTGGCACCGTGGATCGTCAACTGGTCGAGACTGGTGGTGATCTCGCCCGCGCCGGCGGCGGCCGGCAGCAGGGCGAGAGGAACGGCCAGGATCAGGCGACGCATATCAGATTCCCATTCAGCCAGAGAGAACCAGAGGCCAGCCCGTCGGGGCTGGTCGGAAGATTGGACTCCACGGCAGGTTGCGGCACCACATTGATGTAGGAGCCGTTGCGCCAGAACGCGCCGGGGGCCAGCCCGTCGGGGCTGGTCGGCAGTTCGTCGCCGCTGGCCAGGCCCAGCGCGACCGCGATCATGGTGCCGTCGATGTAGACGGACCCCGAGGCCGTCGGAGCGACGGCGATGTAGGTGCCGTTGGCGAACAGCGCGCCGGGGGGCGCGCAGCCGAGCGATTGCGGCAGGCATGTCACCGCCGGCCGCGACGGCACCGTGACGGGCGCCGCCGCGGGGGTGGCGTCCACGTGCAGCGGCGTTGCCACGTCAAGCCGCCGCCCGTCGCCGGCGAGAATGGTCCACACCAGCGTCTGGTCGGAATTGGCCTCGCCGCCGCCCAGGCGCAGCGTCACCGAATCCGATGTCAGGGACAGCGACATCAGCGCCAGCGAGGTCGGCTTCACCGTCACCGCGACCCGCGCCGCGGCGACACTTGTCCCCCCGATCCAGGCCGACAGATCCAGCGTGTGGTCATCGATCGTTCCCGGGGCCTTGTCCGGCCAGCACAGCGGCGACCTCTCCCCGGACAACACGATCCCTGCCTTCGGCAGCGTCAATGTCGGCATCCGATGCCCCTTCACGCGTTTGTGGATTCGGACATGGCCTATCCCCGGACCAGCCTGTTGCCCGTCGCCAGACCCGATCCGGGCGGAAAGCCGAGGAACCGGCACAGATCCAGCCGCAGAGCCGTGAACAGGGCGCGCCGCTCGGCGATCTCGTTCGGGTTGCGGTTCCATGCCGCCGCCGCCGCGGTGTCCAGTGTCGCGGCCGCATCCTGGATGTCGCGCTCGCGCGCCGCGAGGCTGGCCAGGAAGAAGCCGGCGAGCCGCGCCTCCTCCTCGGCGGAAAGGTGCGCGAGCCGGTATTCAAGCGACATCCCCATGCCGGAGGCACCCGAATAAGCCGGCTCCCCCCACGGCCGCGAGGCCGCGTCACCGGCCACCGAATAGCCCATGTAGTGGCGGACATCGGCGAGCTGTTGTGCGGTCAGCGTCATCGCACCTGCCTCCATCCGGCGGCGAGATGGGCGTGCAGCGTCGCCGGATGCACCAGCAGCCGCCCACCTGCCTTCGCCACCTCCACCAGGCCGGTCGGCGGATCGGGTGCCCGCTCCGGCCCGGCCTCCTCCGGACGGAGGCCGGACGAAGCCGCCTCCGCCGGTGGTGCCTTCCGCCTGCCGCGCCTGCTGCCGCCCTCACAAGCGGCCATGGCTCACCCGATCAGGATGGCGGTGTGGTTCGGCTTGAGGTTCGCCACCCCCCAGGCGATCGCGACATGGTAGCTGGTCTGCCGGAACTGCCGGTATTCGCTGACCTCGAAGGCAAGTCCCGAGACCGGGTCCTGCACTGTCATCACATCCTCGGCCATGTCGCCGTTTTCCGGCCGCGCCGGCATGCGGGTGATCAGTTGCACCGCCGAGCGCGAGAAAGCCACGTTCGGCGTGTAGTTCGCCCCCACCGTCACCGCATTGCCGGTCGGAATGGTGACCAGCGCGCCCGGGGCGCCGATGCCGATCGTGCCGGGGGCGGCGATGCCGGCATTGACCACGTATTTGTTCACGGTGTCGGCGGCGAAGGTCACGATGTCGCCGGCATTCACCGTGCCGGTGCCACTGGCCAGCGCGATGCTGCCCACGCCCGGGGCGGTCGCGCCGGAGGTGACGTAGCCCGAGCCGGTGCCCTTCGCCACCAGTTGGATGGCGTTGGAGTTGTGCAGTTCGAAGCCCTCGAGCGGCAGTTCGGTGATCGCGCCGTGGCGCAGCAGCGCGGCGGATCCGGCCTCGCTGACCTTCAGCAGCAGCGACTGCCGCCCGCGCAGGTTGGCGACCGCGGCCGAGCCGAGCACGAGCTGCAGGTCGGTCTGCGGCGCACCGTTGTCGTCGAGGACCTTGCGCAGTTGTGCAAGATCGGAAAGATCGGAGGCGGTGGCGAAGGGGGCGGTGCCGGCGTTGCCCCAGGCACGCGAGGCGCCCTGGTAGGCGGCGGTGAACAGGTCGGCCTCGATCAGGTTGACCAGGGTGCGGAACGCCTGCTGGAACTGTTGCCCGAGCACCGTGCGGAACATCCCGCTCGAAGCGAGGCCGAGTTGTTCCTCGCCGTTCCAGCGGATCGGCACGTGCTTGGACCGGCTGATGGTCATGGCGACCGATCCGATGGTCTGGTCGCCGGTATTCGGCGGCATCACCGCCGGCGTGTTGTCCGCCGCTGCCTGCGCCTGCGTCACCGGCACCAGGATCGACTGGTTGAGCGCGGCGCGCTCGGCCGAGACGTTGCGGGTGACGGCGGGGATGAACCCGACCATTTCGCGCGAGACGACGTCGAGTGCCTCGTAGATGGTCGGGATCAGGTTGGTCAGGGTATTGGCCAAGTCTGCCTCCAAGCAGCAGGGAAAATATCGGGTTCCAAGGGCTTCGCCCTTGGTGGAGGTCCAGGAGGCAAAGCCTCCTGGTGGGGCGCGGGGCAACGCCCCGCCAACGGCATCAGTCGACGATCGTGCAGTCCCGTGCCGCCGCGATCTTTGCGGCCGGGGCCAATGCGTCGAACTGTGCGCGGGTCATGCTGTGCCGTCCGGACGCGGAAGGACCGGCGGCGGCGGCCCCTCCCCCGGACGCGCCGCTTCCCTTGAGGATGCTGTCGCGATGCGGATACGCGTCCACCAGCGTTTCCAGCGCCTCGTCGAAATCCGCCGGCTCGCCCGGCCGGGCGCGCGAGAAGATCCGGTTGCCGCTGCGGTCGGTGGCGACGATCCGCCCCTCTTCCAGCGCGAAAGCCGTGCCGAAGGCGGCGCGCGCGAGGTCGGCCGGGATCGCCAGCCGCTCGGCGATGAAGCGGGAGCGGCCGAAGGCGCCGCCGATCTTCTCGTCCACCAGCGCCGCGCGCAGCGTGTCGCGCTCGCCGACCACCGGCCGGTAGGCGGCTTCGACGGCCTTGACCGCCTCGGCCCGCACCCGCTCCGCCTCGCCGGCGTCGATCAGCTTCTTGGCATCGAGGTTGCGCAGCGTCTGCAGCGCCCGGCGTGCCGTGTCGGCGTCCTCAATGCCGTCGAAGTGCCGCAGCCGCGTCTCGGCCGCCTCGGCGCGTTCCTTCAGCCCGCGTGCCTCGCCGTTCAGCCGCGAGATGGTCGCGAGCGTCGCCGCGTAATCGAAGGCGACTTCCTTGCCGTCCTCGGCCAGGAAGACCGGCCTGCCGTCGGACACGACCACGTGCCCGGCATCGTCCAGTTTCAGCTTCATGGATTGCTTTCACGGCCATGCGGCCGGTTATCGTGCCTGCGCCTGTGCCCGTGCGATTTCCGTCGCGACCTCGATATCGGGCGAGAGGATGCCGCGGCGCTTCAGTTCCCCCAGCAGCGTCTGGTGGCTCAGCGCGCCGGCGGACTGCATCTGGAACAGCAGGCTGGCGCTCGCCTCCGCCAGTGTCGCCGCGCCGAAGTCGCGATAGATGCTGACGTGCCCGCCATCTTTCTCGCCCACCCACCGCGCCATCAGGGCCAGGGCGGTATCGAGGCTGTCCTCCACCGCCTGCATGATGCGCTGCAGGTCGCACATGCCCTGCTCGTTATCGGCGATGGTCTGTGCCTCGGTGGTGTTGCCTGGCCTGATCACCAGCAATTCGGCGCCGGTCTGCCGCATCCGGTCCTCGAGATCCAGCAGCGAGCGCCGCCCGGCCTCGATTGCCGCGCCCGAATGCTCGACATAGCGCAGTTCGGCGGTTTCCGACCCGGTCTGGATCAGTGAATTCGCCCCGACGGTGATCTGCGCATCCCCCAACCCGCGCGCAAACAACAGCGGCACTCGAGCAACGTGCAGGATGGTCTGCTGGTCGGACTTGTTCTGCCAGTGCTCGACATTGGCGTGCGCCAGTTCCAGCATCGGCGGCGCGCCGAGCATGAACCCGCGCCGCCGCCCGTAGACCGGCACGAAGGGGATCACCGGCAGGGTGGTCGTGCCCTCTTCGTGGATCCGCCAGGCTTCGGCGCCGTCCACCACCTGCCGGCGGTACACCGCCCAGCGCCCGGGCTCCAGCACCCGCACCTGCTCCACTTCGCGCGCGGTGAACGGCCCATCCTCCTCCTCCACGCATTCCAGCAGCCGCAACTGGGCAAGCTGCGTCGCCGCGCCATGTGCCCGGGTGCGCCAGCCCAGGATGCTGCCAGGGCGGACATGCACCATGTAGGGCCGGATCCCGGCCGCCCGTTCCTCCGCCACGCTGCGCGCCCCGCGATTCGGCGGGCAATCCACCAGGATGCCGCACAGGCCGTGCGAGAGCGCGTTGACGCAGATCTCGGCGGCAAAGCTGTGCAGGTTGCGTCCCTGCAGGTCGACGTCCTCCAGCCAGGGTCGCAGCCGCTGCGGCACGTCCTCGCCGATGGTCAGCGGCTTGCCGAAGGGCTTGCCGGCCAGCACGGAAACGGTGCGGGCATAGGCCGGGAACAGCGTCGCGCTGGCCAGCCGCGCCTGGTAGCTGGCGTCGTCCTCGGCCGGCCATTGCGGCAGATAGCGCCGTCCGGCCCGCCGCATCGCGCGGGTGCCGCCCAGCAGGGTGTCGACCAGCCCCCAGTCCGCCGCCATTTCCGCGACCTGGGCGGAGGGCATGCGGACATCGGAAGCCGGACCCGGGTCAGGAGCTGAGCTCATGCGTCCTCACATGCGATCATCGCCGCCGGCGCGGTATTTCCTTGCCAGTACGCAAGCAACCCGGGCGGGCGGTCTTGTCATGGAACTGCAACGGACGCGCGGCGGCCCCGCGCGGAAGGCGTTGCACGCGCCCCCTGCGCCTCGTTATGGGACGGCTCGAAGCCGCGTACGACCGCGGCGTCAAGGAGATCGGTGATGTCGTCCCGCCTTGCTCGCACCCTGCCCTGGCGCCTGGCCCTGCTGGCCGCCACCTGCCTCGCGGTCAGCCTCGGCGCCAGCGCCGCCGAGCCGCCCAAGGCCGCGCCCGACAAGCCCGCCGCCGACCAGCCGGCGAAGCCGAAGGCGCGCCCGGTCCAGGTGACCGAGGAAATGACCGGCGCCGGCATCGTCTCCAGCGGCGTGGAACTGCCGCCGCCGCCGCCGGTGACCGGCACGCGCGCGAATCCGGTGCCCTCCTGGGGCAAGCCGCTGCCCTGGCCGATCATCATCGCCGACCGGCGCAACAACCGGCTGCTGGAAGTCACGCCCGACAAGCGCATTGTCTGGGAGTTCCCCTCGCCGTTGCTGAAGATCTACCGCGGTAACGACGACGTGAATTTCTCCACGGATGGCAAGACGCTGGTGGTCAATGAAGAGGACAACTACGACATCCACTTCATCGACTACGAAACCCGCCGCCTGACCTGGAGCTACGGCGTGCCGGATACCCGCGGCACCGGCGAGGGCCTGCTGAACTACCCCGACGACGCCCGCCTGCTGCCGGACGGCCGCATGGTCGTCGCCGATATCCGCAACTGCCGCCTGCTGTTCATCGATCCGAAAACCTCGAAGACCCTGACGCAATGGGGCAAGCCCGGCGTCTGCCGGCACGACCCGCCGAACACCTTCGTCTACCCGAACGACATCAATTATTACGAAAACGGCGACCTGCTGGTCACCGAGATCACCGATGCCTGGATTACCCGCCTCGCCCCCGACGGCCATGTCGTCTGGAGCGTCCGCGGACCGCATCTGCGCTATCCCTCGGACGCCCGCGCCGCCAGCGACGGCAACATCATCGTCGCCGACTTCGTCAAGCCGGGCGGCATCGTGATCTTCAACCCGGCCACCAAAAAGATCGTCTGGGAATACCGGGTGACCGAGGAAGGCGAGAAGATGCTCGACCATCCCTCGCTCGCGGTCGAACTGCCCACCGGCGATATCCTGGTCAACGACGACCACCGCGAGCGCGTGCTGGTCATCGACCGCCAGACCAAGGAATTCATCTGGCAATACGGCGTCACCGATCAGCGCGGGCACGCGCCCGGATACCTTTGGTACCCGGACAGCGTCGAACTCGACGTGTTTCACGACTGGAAGGCGGCCCTCGCCGGCAAGTAAAGCGCAAGGCCAGGGCTCTGCCCTGGACCCGGCAGGGGCCACAAGGCCCCTGCACCCCACTCTCGCTGCGCGGCTTTTCTATAGCCGAAACGGCCGCACCGTTGCCGGCGCGGGGGCCGTTAGCAGCATCCCGAAGGCCCGCGACAACGCATCCACCTGATCGTCGTGGCGGCCGGAGGGAAAGTCGCGCAGCTCCTCCATCAAGGGCCGGTTCCACGCCGCCCGCTGCAGCACCACGTTACCGGCGTTCACCTGCGCCGCCAGCGGGCCAGCCCGGGTTTCCTTCCCCCCCGTCTCCGGCGTCACCGCGACACTGAAGCCGGCCAGCCGGCGTACCAGGTATTGCGCCGCCCACTTGCCGGCCTGCCCTGGGTCCTGCGGCAGGCCGACGGTGACGCCTTGCCCGTCCTGCCCGGCCGTGCCGAGGATCGCCGCCTCCACCGCGTCGGGGCCGCCCCGCCCACGCACCACATCCAGCACCGCAAAGCGGCCATCGCCGAGTCGCGCCAGCTTCACCCCGACCGTCCAGTCGGGATCCCGCCCCGCGCCTTCGGCGGTCGCCGCCAGATCCCAGGCACGCACGACCCGTGCTCCCTCCGGCACCATGTCCAGCAATTGCAACCGCTCGACCTTGAACAGCATCCCCTCCGGCGCCCGCGGCTCCTGCTGGTACAGCGCCCACCAGGCGCGCATGTCGCCCGACGCCTCGTACTCGGCCCGTACCCGCTTCAGTTCAGCGGCATAGCCGTAGCCATCATCGCCCCAGAGCGGCGCCCCCGGCACGCGGCCCAGCGGGTCGTCGGCCTCGGCCAGCGCCGGCAGCCGCACCACGCGCCAGTCATCGGGCTGGTGCAGCAGCAGCCGCCCGGCGAGGTCGTCCTCGTGCCAGCGCGTCATCACCAGCGCGACCCGCCCGCCCGGACGCAACCGCGTGCGCACGTCGTTCAGCCACCATTGCCATGCCTTCTCGCGCAGCGTCGCACTGTCGGCCTCCTCGCGCGAGGTCACCGGATCGTCGATCACGATGACATCGGCGCGAAAGCCGGTGATGGCGCTGCCCACCCCGGCGGCGAGGTACTGCCCGCCATTCGTCGTCCGCCATCGCGCCGCCGGATGCGTCGCCGCCCCCACGCCGAGGCAGTTCGCATGCGCGCGCAGATAGCCCTGCACCTCGATCGAGAACGCCTCGGCCAGCAACGAGGTATTGGAGGCGCCAATGACGGCGAGCCGCTCCGCCTGGGCGAACATCCACGGCGTGAACAGCCTGGAGGCATAGAAACTCTTGCCCGAGCCCGGCGGCATGAACACCATCAGCCGGCCTCCAGGGCTGCGGAACAGCAATTCCAGTTCGTGGATCAGCAACAGATGATGCGCGGCCGGAACGTGTCCGATGGCGGCAAGCGCATGGCGGCACCAGGCTTCAAGGCTGCGTCGTGTCTCTCTCCGGGCCAGCAGCGTCTCCGCGGCGTCCCGTGGCGATGGCAAGGAGTTGTGCATCGGTCAGGCTGTCCGGGTCCATGTCCTCGGCCGAGCCGATGTCCACCCGATCGCCGTACAGCTTCGGCTTGAGCCGTCCGGCGCGCCATTTCAGCGCGTCCAGCAGCAGCCGCTTGGCCTGGGCGTTGTCGGGACGGACGCCGCGCGCCTCGTCGAGGATCTCGTCGGCCAGCGTATCCGCCTGGTCCTCGCGGGCGCGGGCATAGCGGCGCCGGAACTCCGGGGTCTCGGCCAGCCACCGCCGCACCAGGGTGGCACTCGGCGCGCCCGCGACCGCGCAGATCCGGCGCAGGCTGGCCCCTTCGGCGATCCGCTCGCAGATCAGCGCGGCCACGGCCGCGTCATAGGCCATCCAGGGTGCGGCTGCGCCCTCTCCCGCGCGCAGCCGCGCCAGTTCGTCGGCGAACCCGTCCAGCGGATCGAAGCCGGCAGGCGTTTCCGGCACCGCCTCGGCCGGCGGCGAAGCGTCGCCCCGGGGTTGCGCGGCATGGCGTCGTTCGGTCATGGCTCGGACCCGGCTGCATCAGGTCGTCCGGCAGATGGCCGGACATGAAAACGCCCGGCAGCCAGTGATGACTGCCGGGCGCGCTACGTTGCGATTTTGCCCTTTATGCCACGGATTTCCGTGGCAGTCCAGCAGGCCTTGTTAGAAATTCAAACATGTTGCAAATCCGCCACAAGCGGCACGGCACCATCAGCGGGCCGCCTCCTCGCGCTCCATACGCGCGAGCAGGTCGTCCCTGGCGGAATCGCAGTGCTCCTGCGCCATCTGCACTGCCAGCACCGGGTCGCGGGCACGGATGGCCTGCACCATGGCCCGATGCTGCCGAATGATGTCGGCGACGCGGTTCTCTCCGAAGCCGAAGCGGTTGCGGATGCCGATCACCAGCTCCCAGCCGCGGTCGAGGATATCCGCCGCTTCCGGATTGTCGGCGATGCGGGCGATGCAGCGGTGGAAACGCAGATTGGCCTCGACCATGCGCTCCATCGCCTGCACCGCGGCCGCGGTCTCATAGGCAAGGGCCAGTTGCTCCAGCGTGTCCAGCTCCGCCTCCGTCGCCTTCAGCGTGGCGTTGCGCACCAGCAGGGTCTCGATGGCGGCGCGGGTGTCGTGCATGTCGGTGACGAATTTGCGGCTGACGCCGCGCAGCACGGCGCCCTTGTGTGATTCGATGATGACCAGCCGGTCGCCCTCGAGCTGGCGCAGCGCGTCGCGCACCGGGATGTGGCTGACGCCGTAGCGCGCGCTCAGCTCGGCCACGCGCAGCCTCTCGCCGGGCCGGATGGCGCCGCTCAGGATATCGCGACGGATGGCCTGCTCGATCCGTGTGGACATGGTGCCCACCACCCCGTTCGCCGCCGTGGACTCCGTCACTTTCCCCTCCCCTGCACGCACCCGCCGGATATCCGGAAACCGGACATAGCCCGGAACTTTGTCGCTTGCCATTCGCTATCATATATAATATCGAATTTGAAGGCGCCACAAAGGCGACCTGCCGCCCGCAAAGACGGACCGGCCATCAACAAGACAGGGAACGTTCAGGTGCCGAGCAACCTGGAATCCTGGCCGACTGGCCGCGGCATCGCCATCAACCGCCGCCTGATTCTGGCAACCGCCAGGCTGACCCTGGCCACGGCTTCGCCCACACGACCCGAAACACCGCGTCGCGCATGATGTCCTCGCCCAGTGCGGTGCAGCAGCAACGCGACGAGATCGCCATCAAGCAACTCCGCTGCCGCGGCCTCCGCGCGCACATGACCGTCGGCTCCCATGCCGACAGGGCGCAACGACGCGCCCAACCTGCCCGGCAAGCCCAGGTTCAACGACATCTGGCTCGCCGCCTGAGCGCGGCGGGTCGCAAGAACAAGGAGGATTCCCATGCAACGACGCCAGGCGCTGCAAGCTCTGGCCAGCCTCGGGACCCTGCCGCTGCTGCCGGCGGTGGCAGGGGCGCAGACAGCCGCGCCGCGGCGCGGTGGCATCCTGAAAGTAGCCGCCCCCTTCAACCCGTCCACGCTGGACCCGGTGACCGGTGGCACCGGCTCCGACCACATGCTGCTCTACCCGATCTTCGACACGCTGGTGGATTTCGTGCCGGAGACCCTGGAAGCGCGCCCGGGTCTCGCCACCGCCTGGGAGTTTCTCGATCCGCGCCGGCTGGTGCTGACGCTGCGCCAGGGGGTGCGCTTCCATGACGGCACCCCCTTCGATGCCGCCGCAGTCAAGGTCAATCTCGACCGTGCCCGTGGTGACGACCGCTCCGCCGTGCGCGGCGACCTCGCCTCGCTGCAAGCGATCGAGGTGCTGGACGCGCACCGCGTCGTCCTGCTGCTCAGCCGCCCCGACACCGCCCTGCCGCTGATCCTCGCCGACCGCGCCGGCATGATGTCCTCGCCCAAGGCGATGCAGGAACGCGGCCGGCAATATGACCGCGCCCCGGTCGGCACCGGCCCGTTCCGCTTCGTCCGCTGGAACGACAACGACATCGTCGAGCTGGTGCGCAACGAGGATTACTGGAACAAGGGCCTGCCCTATCTCGACGGCATCACCTACCGCATCATCACCGACCTCAACACCGGGCTGCGGTCGGTGATCGCCGGCGAGACCCATTTCGCCTACCGCCTGAACCCGCAGCAGAAGCTGGTGGCTGACCGCATGGGCAAGCGCGTGCGGATCAGCAGCACCCCGACCATCGCCGACTATCACCTGCTGTTCAATTACGGCCATGCCCCGCTGAACGACCGGCGGGTGCGCCAGGCGATCAATTACGCAATCGACCGCGACGGCTTCAACAAGGCGGCGCTGCTCGGCCTCGGCGTGCCGGCGCAGACCATGCTGCCGCCGGGCTACTGGGCGCATGACCCGTCGTTCGATCATTTCTACACTCATGACCCTGACCGTGCCCGCGCATTGCTGCGCGAAGCCGGCCATCCCGACGGCGTCGACATCCAGTTCTTCGGCTATTCCGACCAGGCCTCGCAGCAGCGGCACGAGATCATCATCGAGCAGTTGCGCCGCGCCGGCATCCGCGCGCACATGACCGTCGGCTCCTCGGCAGACATGTACCAGCGCTTCATGGTGCGCGGCGAGGGCGACATGCTGCTGGCGCTGTGGACCGGCCGGCCCGATCCGAGCCAGCCTTTCGTGCTGGTCTATGGTGCGGACGGCTTCAACAATGCCGGCAAGGTGCCGCCGCCGCCGGAGATGGCGCAGGCCCAGGCGGACTCGCAGTCCAGCGCCGCCCCGGCCGCGCGCAAGGCGGCCTTCGCCCGGCTGGAACGCGCCGCGCTGGAACACGCGCTGTCCTGCGAGCTGGCCTTCGTGCCGGGCATCGAAGCCTTCTCGCCATCGGTGCGCAACTACACGCCCAACCTGCTCGGCAAGCCGAAGTTCAACGAGATCTTCCTGGCCGACTGAGCCACCGCCCTCTCCACGACCATCGAGCCCGAGATGAAAATCGTCAAAGTCGAAGACCTGCACGCCGATGCCGGCTGGCGGACCACCTCCTTCCTGAAGATCACCACAGCGGACGGCATCGTCGGCTGGTCCGAGTACAGCGAGAATGTCGGCAATGCCGGCCTGACCGCGACCATCCGGGCCATGGCCGAGAAACTGCCCGGCCAGAATCCGATGCGGCTGGAATGGATCATGGCGCAGCTCTACACCCATGCCGTGCCGGCCTGGTCGGGCATCAACCAGCAGGCCATGGCCGCGATCGGCAACGCGCTGCTCGACATCAAGGGCAAGGCCCTGGGGGTTCCGGTGCATGCGCTGTTCGGCGGCGCGCTGCGCGACCGTCTGCCGGTCTACTGGTCGCATTGCGGCAGCTACCGCGTGCGCTTCCCGGAATTCTGCGGCGTGACGCCGGTGCGCGACTATGACGGGCTGCAACGCCTCGCCGAGGAAGTCCGCCAGCGTGGCTTCCGCGCGCTCAAGACTAACATCATGATGCTGGAACCCGATGGCAGCATCGGCAATTTCCGTCCCGGCTTCGGCTCCATGCCCGGCTTCCCGGAGCTGAACCCGCAGCCGTCGGTCATGCGATCGCTGCAGCGGCAGCTCGAGGCAATGCGCGCCGGTGCCGGCCCGGATGTCGAGATCATGCTCGACGCCAATTTCCATTTCCGCACCGAGGGCTATCTGCAGCTCGTGCGCACGGTGGAACCCTTCAACCTCGCCTGGCTGGAACTCGACATCTACGACGCGGACTCCCTGGCGCTGCTGCGGCGCGAGGCGGGCTTTCCGATCGCCAGCGGCGAATCCCTCTACACCCGCCGCGGCTACCGTCCCTTCCTCGACGCCTATGCCATGGATGTCGCCATCGTCGACGTTCTCTGGAACGGCTTCCTCGAATCCATGAAGATCGCGGCGATGGCGGATGCCTACGAGGTGAACGTCGCGCCGCACAACTTCTATGGCCACCTCGCCGACCACATCAGCGCGCATTTCGCCGCCGCCACGCCCAACCTGCGCATCCTGGAAATGGACATCGACGACGTGCCCTGGAAGAGCGAGTTCGTCACCCATCCTCCGGTCATCGAGAACGGCGCGTTCGTGCTGCCCGACCGGCCGGGCTGGGGCACCGATGTCGATGAGACCGCGGTGCGCCGCCGCCCACCCCGCCATTGAGGTGTCCGCCCATGCCGGACACGCCATTGCTGGAGCTGCGCGACCTCAGCATCCAATTCCGCACCGGTCGCGGCGACGTCCAGGTGACGCACCGCACCTCCTTCAGCGTCGGCCGTGGCGAGATGGTCGGCCTGGTCGGCGAGAGCGGTTGCGGCAAGACCGTGACCGGGCTTGCCATCATGGGATTGCTGCCGCGGGCTTCCACCCGGCTTGAAGGCCGGATCCTGCTGGAGGGGCAGGATCTGGTCAGCCTGCCGGAACGCGCGATGCGCCGGCTGCGTGGCCGGCGCATCAGCATGATCTTCCAGGAGCCGATGAGCGCGCTCGATCCGGTCTTCACCATCGGCCAGCAGATCACGGAAACGCTGCGCTCGCATCACGCGATCAGCCAGGCCGAGGCGCGCAACCGCGCCATCGAGGCGCTGGCGCGCGTCGGCATCCCGGAGCCGGCGCTGCGCTATGACGCCTATCCGCACCAGCTCTCCGGCGGTATGCGCCAGCGTGCCATGATCGCGATCGCCCTGGTCTGCGAGCCGCAGATCCTGATTGCCGACGAGCCGACCACCGCGCTCGACGTCACCGTGCAGGCGCAGATCGTCGACGTGCTGGGCGAACTCTGTGCCCGGCTCGGCATGGCGCTGGTGTTCATCACCCATGACCTCGGCCTGGTGTCGCAGACATGCTCGCGGCTGGTGACCATGTATGCCGGGGAGGTGGTGGAGGAAGGCCGCGTCGACGACATTCTGGTGCGGCCACGCCACCCGTACAGCTCCGGCCTGCTCCGTTCGCTGCCGGCGCTGACCCGGCGCAAGGCGGCGCTGCCGGCCATTCCGGGGCGTGTGCCGCAGCAGGGGGAGATGCCGGATGGCTGCCGTTTCCGCCCGCGCTGCGGGCACGCGCGGCCGGCCTGCCTCACGCCGCAGGCGCTGCGCGACGCCGGTTCCTCCGGCGGCCGGACGCGCTGCTGCCGGGCCGAGGAACTGGCCCTGCCTGGCGTGCTGACCGCGGAGCATGCCGCATGAGCACCGTCCCCATCCTCGAAGCTGTCGATCTCGGCGTGCATTTCCGCCTCGGCCGTGGCCGTCTGCTGCGCGCCGTCGACGGCGTCAGCCTGGTGGTGCGGGCCGGCGAAACCTTCGGCGTCATCGGCGAATCCGGTTCCGGCAAGACGACGCTGGGCCGGGCGCTGGTCTGCCTGGAGCGCCCGGCCGCCGGCCGGGTGCGGCATGGCGGCGTCGATCCCTTTGCCCTGACGCCGCGTGCCCTGCGCCGCCACCGGCGCGACTACCAGGTCATCTTCCAGGACCCGAACGCGGCGCTCGACCCGCGCATGAGCATCCTGCGCTCGGTGCAGGAGCCGCTCGATGTCGCGCGGGAACTGCCACGCGCGCAGCGGGAGGGGCGGGCGCTGGCCATGCTGGAGCGTGTCGGCCTCGGCAGCGAATTCGCCGACCGCTACCCGCACGAGCTGTCGGGCGGGCAGAAACAGCGCGTCTGCATTGCCCGCGCGCTGACGCTGCAGCCCTCCGTCATCGTCTGCGACGAGGCGGTAGCGGCGCTCGACGTCTCGATTCAGGCCGACATCCTGAACCTGCTCGCCGGGCTGCAGCGCGAATTCGGCCTGACCTATCTGTTCATCACGCATAATCTCGGCGTGGTCGCGCATGTCAGCGACCGCATCGCGGTGATGTATCTCGGCCGGCTGGTGGAGCAGGCGGAGACCGAGGCGCTGATGGCCCGCCCGCTGCATCCCTACACGGAAGCGCTGCTCTCGTCCGAGCCGGTCGCCCTGCCCTCGCATCTGCGCCGGCAACACCGCGTGGTGCTGCAAGGCGAGTTGCCGAGCCCGGTCTCGCCCCCCTCCGGCTGCCGCTTCCGCACCCGCTGCGCCTACGCCGCCGCGCGCTGTACGGCCGAGGAACCGGCCTGGCGCGAGGTGCGCCCCGGCCACTGGGCCGCCTGCCACTTCGCCGGAACCTTGCCGGAAGGCGCGCGGCCGCATCCCGTGGAGGTCCCCGCATGAGCCGGCGATCCCTGCTGCTGATCGGCTCGCGCCTGCTGCAGGTGCTGCCGGTCATCATCCTCGCCACCGTTGTCATCTTCGGCCTGTTGCAGTTGGTGCCCGGCGATCCCGCCGCCGTCATCGCCGGCGAGAACGCGACGGCCGAGCGCATCGACAGCATCCGCCGCATGCTCGGCCTCGACCGGCCGCTCTGGGAGCAATACGCGGTCTGGCTGGCCCATGCATTGCAGGGCGATCTCTCGACCTCGCTGATCACCGGCCAGCCTGTGGCGGATGAAGTGCTGCGGCGCCTGCCCAACACGCTGCTGATCACCGTGCTGGCGCTGCTGCTGGCGGTGCTGATCGGGGTGCCGCTCGGCATCCTGGCGGCAACGCGGGTGGATGGGCCGCTCGATCGCTGCGTCACCAGCCTCGCCTCGCTCGGCGTCGCCGTGCCGAATTTCTGGCTGGCCATGCTCCTGGTGGGCACGTTCGCCCTCCACTTCGGCTGGTTTCCCACCACCGGCGCCGCCCCGCTCGCCGAGGATCCGATGCGTGCCCTCGCCCACGCCGCCTTGCCGGCGATGGCGCTGGCGGCCGGCGGCATCGCCGAGATCACGCGCCAATTGCGTAGCGCGCTGATCGAGGTGCTGTCCTCGCAATACGTGCGCACGCTGCATGCCAAGGGCCTTTCCTGGGGCCGCATTCTCTGGCTGCACGGGCTGAAGAACGTCTCGCTCACCCTGCTCACCGTCATCGGGCTGGTGTTCAACCGCGCCCTTGGCGCCACCGTCGCCATCGAGGCGGTCTTCGCCATCCCCGGCACCGGCTCGCTGGTCGTCGCCTCCGCCACCAACAAGGACTTCCCGGTAGTGCAGGGCGTCGTCTTCGCGCTGGTGCTGATCGTCATCGGGCTGAACCTGATGATCGATCTTCTCTATTCGTTGCTCGATCCCCGGGTGAACCGCCGATGAGCCTCGCCATGGTCACTTCCTCGCCCCGCGCGCCGGTCCGGCGCTCCGGGCTGCGCCGCGTCCTCCGCTGGCTGCGCGACGACCTGCGCGCCAGCATCGCCCTGCTCTACCTGGCGCTGCTCGTCGCGTTGTCCCTGCTCGCGCCCTGGGTAGCGCCGCATTCGCCGGTGGTGCAGAGCCTGGACATGCTGATGCCGCCGGATGCCACGCATTGGCTGGGCACCGACGATCTCGGCCGCGACGTGTTCAGCCGGCTGATCTACGGCGCGCCGATGACGCTCTATGCCAGCTTCCTCGCGGTCAGCGTCGGCGCGGCGATCGGCCTGCCGGTCGGCATCCTGGCCGGCTGGCTGGGCGGCTGGGTCGATGCGCTGACCAGCCGCTTCATCGACGCCCTGCTGTCCTTCCCCAGCATCGTGCTGGCCATCGCCGTCACCGGCGCGCTGGGGATCGGCCTGACCAACAGCATGATCGCGGTCGGCATCGTCTTCTCGCCCGGCATCGCCCGGCTGATCCGGGTGCAGACAATCATCGTTCGCGACGAGCTGTACGTGGACGCCGCCCGCTGCTTCGGCATGGCGCCCTGGCGGCTGGTGCTGCGGCACGTGTTGCCCAACGCCATCCAGCCCTGCATCGTTCAGGTCACGCTGATGCTGGCCACCGCCCTGCTGTCCGAGGCCAGCCTGAGCTTCCTTGGCCTCGGCGTGCAGCCACCGCAGCCGAGCTGGGGACAGATGCTGGCACGCTCCTACACCTACATGGAAATTGCTCCGGAGCAGATGTACGCACCCGGCCTTGCCATCCTGTTCACCGCCCTTGCCTTCAATGCTCTCGGCGAATCGCTGCGCGCCGTGCTGGATCCGACGCGGCGGCACAGGTAGGAAGGCCAGGGCTCCGCCCTGGACCTGCAAGGGGCCACAAGGCCCCTTGACCCCAAATGCGCTGCGCGGCACAGCAACCGTCGGCCCGTAGGGTCGATCACCCCCACGGCTGGTACCTCATGCCGGAGACCGTGATGAAGTTGTCCCCGTGCTGCAGCGAGCTGAATCCCGCCGGCTGCACCCCCGCCCCGAGCGCGCCGTTCTCCCCGCCATGGGCGGCGTCGGCCGGCACGTGGTCGCTGCTGCGCCACATCTCCCGGCCGTCCACCTTCATCACCAGCAGGTCCTGCCGCCAGTCCAGCTCGTAGACATGGCGCTGCGTCACATCGACCCCGCCCAGCCTGTGCACGGCGGTGCGGTCGCCGCCATCCACGCCTTTCCAGTGCACGGTGCTGTAGGCGGTTCCGTCCCCTCCCACTTCCACGAAATCGAGTTCGGGTCCCGGCCAGGCATTGCTGGCCGGCCAAAGACAGACGAAGCCGCCGGGGATGGCGGCATGGAACTGCACCTCCACTTCGTAGCAGCCATAGCCTTGGGCACTGGCGGTGCCGGCCGGGGCCTGCATGATCCCGCTGGGCCGGAAGCCATCCCCAACCCAGGAGGAAACGATCACCTGCCCGTGGGCGGTGTCGTCCCAGACATGCCCCCAACTATGCCCGACCGGAGCCAGGCTCCTGGTGAAATCCGTGCGCCACCCTGCCCCTGACGTGATCGCGACCTGGCTCGATTGAACGGACATTCCGTGCCTCCACCCCGCAGCCGGGCCGGGTGGCGCACCCTGCGCCCCTGCAACGACCAGCTGGTTGCGTCCGCAGAACGCCACGGTCGTTGACGGCTCGCATTGAACACGATCATTGCGGAATGATCTGGATCAGATGCTATGATTTCCCAGGAACAAACACTTCTCGTCATGGTTGCAAATGGCCAGGCAATACGACGATTGTGACGCCACCGCCGGGCCTCGTGCCTGCCCTTCTCCCGCAACCGCAACAACCGTAGGGCGGATAAGCGCAGCGCAATCCGCCGTCGCAGCGTATCGCAAGATAATGTCGCGCTCGGCGCCTCAGCCCCGTCGCAGGCTCACCCCGACCGCCAGCAGCACCAGCGTGACCACGCCGAGCAGCAAACAGGACACCGCCGCAAGCGTCGGTCCGGCCTGCATCAGCATGTCGTTCCACATCTGCCGCGGCAGCGTGGTGAGGGCGCCGCCGTTGACGAACAGTGCGATGGTCAGGTCGTCGAAGGAGGTGATGAAGGCGAAGAGGAAAGCCGAGACCACCCCGCCGCGGATCAGTGGCAGGGTCACGTGGCGCAGCACCCGCCAGGGCGGTGCCCCCAGCGTCGCCGCCGCCTGGTCAAGCCGGACATCATGTGCCGCAAGCGTCGCCATCAGCGTCACCACGACGAACGGCAATGCCAGTACCACATGCCCCAGCGCCAGCCCAAGCCAGCTTCCCACCAGCCCGATGCGGCCGTACAGGTAGAACAGCGCCACCGCGATGATGATGCGCGGCACGATCATCGGCGAGAGGATCACCGCCAGCACCAGGCCGCGGCCGGGCAGCGGGAAACGCACCAGCGCCAGCGCCGCGGCCCCGCCGAGCAGCAGGGCGATCAGCGCGGCCACGGTGGCGAGGCTCAGCGAGTTCAGTGTCGCCGTCAGCCACACCGGGGACGCAAGGTAAGCGGTGTACCAGCGCAGCGAGAACCCCTGCGGCGGCACCTGCAGCACCGGCCCCGACGACACCGAGGCGGCCAGCAGCGCCAGCATCGGCAGCAGCAGGAAGCCCAGCAGCGCCAGCACCGCGCCGTGCCGCAGCCAGCCCCCCAGCCGCGGCCAGTCCGGCAGCCGCGCGCACAGATCGCCCAGCCCCCCGCACAGCGCCCGCGCCACCACGCCGCTGCCCGCCCGCCCGCCGCGCCCGGGCTGGTCGCTCAGCGCATCCGTGCCGGTCAGGCGGTTGAACGCGACCACCACGCCCAGCGTGGTCAGCAGCAGCACCACCGACAGCGCCGCGGCGAACGGCCAGTTCAGCAATTCCTGCAACTGGGTGATGATCACCTGGCTGACCATGGTCTCGCGCGCGCCGCCGAGCAGCGCGGTCATGATGAAGAACCCGAGCGAGGAGACGAACACCAGCAGCGCCGCCGCGGCGACGCCGGGCAGCGACAGCGGCAGCCACACGCGCCAGAAGCGCTGTGCCGGGCCGGCGCCCAGTACGTTGGCGGCGCGCAGCAGGCCGGGATCGATCCGGCGCATCACCGGCAGCATGGTCAGCACCGCCAGCGGCACCTGCACCTGCACCATGCCGGCCAGCGCCGCGCCGAGGTTGTACAGCAGCCGCAGCGGCACCTCGGTGATGCCGGCGGCCAGCAGCGCCTGGTTCACCGGCCCGTAGCGCCCGAGCACGATCACCCAGGCGAGGCTGCGCACCAGGAAGCTGGTCCAGAATGCCAGCAGCACGCAGAACAGCAAACGCTGTCCCGGCCGCGCCGGTGCCACGGCGATGGCATGCGCCAGCGGATAGGCGCCCAGCAGGCTCAGCAGCGTGGTCCACAGCGCGATCCGGAACGTCACGCCCAGCACCGCGAGGAAGGCCGGCGTATCGGCGATGCGCCGGAAATTCTCCAGTCCCCAGCCGCCATCCGGCGTACGCAGCCCCAGTGCCAGCAACTCGCCGACCGGATAGAGGAACCACACGGCCAGGAACAGCAGGCAGGGCAGCAGCGCGCCCCAGCCGCGCAACGGCGCGGGGATCATGCCTCGGCCCCGGCCAGCACCACCGCATCGGCCTCGTCCCAGCACAGCGTCACCGCCGTGCCCGGCGCCACCGGCGTGGCGCCGTCCGGTCGGGTCAGCAGTACCGTGCCGGCATCGGGCAGGCGCAGACGGATGCGCTCCAGCCCACCGGCGAAGGTGATGTCCTCCACCATGGCCGGGCCGTGCGCTGTCCCCGGCGGCGCCTGCGTGGTCAGGCGCAGCCGTTCCGGGCGCAGCATCCAGGTGACCTTGCGGCCGGGCGGCTCCGCCGCTTCGGGCAGGCGCAGCATGCCGAACACCGGATGCCGCACCATCCCCTCCGCCGCCACCTCGCCGCTGAAGATATTCGAATCCCCCAGGAACTGCGCGGCAAACACCGAGTTCGGCCGCCGGTACAGCTCCGCCGGCGTACCGAGCTGGGCGATGCGTGCATGGTTCATCAGGCAGATCCGGTCCGACAGCGACAGCGCCTCTTCCTGGTCATGCGTGACGTACAGGATGGTCGGCCCCAACTCGGCATGCAGCCGCCGGATCTCCTGCTGGATGGATTCGCGCAGCCGCCGGTCCAGCGCCCCCAGCGGCTCGTCCATCAGAATCACCGGCGGGCGGTACACCAGGCAGCGCGCCAGCGCGATGCGCTGCTGCTGCCCGCCCGACAACTGCCCCGGCAGGCGCGCGGCGAGCTGCGGCAACTGCACCAGTTCCAGCGCCGCCTGCACCGCGCGCGTGATGTCCTGCTGCGGCCAGCGGCGCATGCGCAGCGGGAAGGCGACGTTCTCGAACACGCTCAGATGCGGGAACAGGGCGTAGTTCTGGAACACCATGCCGATGTTGCGCCGGTGCGGCGGCAGCGTGGTGACGCGCTGCCCGTCGATCGCGATCTCGCCGGCGCTGGGCGCCACCAGCCCGGCGACGATCGACAGCAGCGTGGTCTTGCCCGATCCCGACGGCCCCAGCAGCGTCAGGAACTCGCCGCTCCGCACTTCCAGGTCGGTGGGCTGCAGCGCCACCTGCGGCCCATAGCGCTTGCTGATCCCGGCCAGATGCAGCGTGGCGCCGGTCTTCCGCTCCGACATGCAGGGCTTATTTCAGCAGCCAGGTGGTGTAGCGGTCGAACACGCGGTCCTTGTTGGCGCCCCACCAGTCGTCGTTGACCAGGATCAGGCCGGAGAAATGCGACGGCGCGGTCGGCAGGTCCTCGGCCCGCTTCGCCGGGATGAAGTCATAGGCGCCGGGATTGGTCGGGCCGTAGCTCAGCGTCTTCGTGTACAGCGCCTGCTGCTTCGCCCGCGCCGAGTACTGGATGAAGCGCCGTGCCGCGTCGGCGCGCGGAGTGCCACGCGGGATCGCCCAGCCTTCCAACCCGTAGAAGCCTTGCTGCCAGATCAATTGCACCGGCGCGCCGGTATCCACCGCCGCCTGCGCGCGCGCATTCGATGTGAACAGCAGGTCGACCTCGCCGCTCTGCAGCAACTGGGTGGTCTGCGGATAGCTCGCCCACCAGACGTCGATATGGTCCTTCACCTGGTCCAGCTTGCGGAAGGCCCGGTCCACGTCGAGCGGATACAGCTTGTCCGGCGCCACGCCATCGGCCAGCAGCGCCGTCTCCAGCGTGAAGATCGGCTGCTTGGGCAGCGCCCGCCGCCCGGGGAAGCCCTTCACGTCGTAGAAATCCGCCCAGCTCCGCGGCAGGCGCTTGCCGAAATGGTCAGTGCGCGCGGCCAGCACGGTGCCGTAGACATTGGTCCCCGCCCAGAAGGGCTGGCGGGCCTGCGGGATCAGCTGCTGCAGGTCGGGGCTGTTCCAGTCGAGCGGCTCCAGCAGGTTGCGCTCTGCCAGCAGCTTCACCGACTGGATGCTGACCGAGACCACGTCCCAGATATAGGACCGGGTCTCGACGATGGCCTTGACCTGGCTGGTCGGCTCGGCGTCGCGGGTGATGTTGCGGACGGTGATGCCGCTTTCCTGCTCGAACGGCCGGTAGAAGGCCTCTGCCCAGGCGGTGCTGTAGACCCCGCCCGGATCGGCGACGGTGATCGTCTCGGCGGCATGGCCCCGCCCGGCAACGCCGGCGAGCGCCCCGGCAGCGGCTCCGCCCAGGGCGGCACGGCGGGAAAGGATGGGCATGGTCTCGATCCTTGAGCTTCAGCGCGGGGGAAAGGCAAAGGGCCGCAGCCCGGCATGGAACCAGTGCACCAGGCTGACGGCATCGAAGACGGGGATGCCGAAGCGCTCGGTGATGGCGGCCGAGAACGGCGTGAGGTTGGTGCATTCGCTGACGATGGCGCCGATCGAGGGATCGGCGGCGAGCAGTTCCCCGGCGGCCTGCAGCACTTCCTCGCGCCATGTCTCGTACGGCACCGAATCGTCGCCGGCGGCGATCGCCCGGCGGAACTCCGATCCCGGCGGCAGCCCGCCGATTGGGGTGGCCGGATCGGCGCCGACCGCCTCCAGATGCGCCGCCGACAGCGCCTCGGCGGCATAGGTCAGCACGCCGACGCGCTTTCCGCCGGGCAGGGTGCGCCCGACCACCGGCACCTGCAGCAGGGCGCTGGTGGCGACCGGCACGCTGCTGCAGGCGGCGAGTTCGCGCTGGTACAGCGCCAGGAAGCCGCAAGTGGTGGTGATGCCGTCGACGCCGGCCTCGATCAGCTCCTGCATGCCCTGTTTGAAGGCGTCGAGCAGGCGGAAATCCTGCAGTTGCGTCATGTCCCTGGGCAGGGCGCCGCGGACGATGCGGTACTGCACCGGGAAGGGCCAGGTCTCGGCATTACCGATATCGCCGACGAAACGGCGGAAATAGGTCTCGACCATCAATATGCCGATCGTCACGCCGTAATAGGTGCGACGCCGACGCCCCCCGCCCTGCGCGGGAAGTCCGGGGGATGTCGTCATGTCAGGGCCCGTGTGTTGCATGCGGCCCGGCCGGTCTCTGCCGGCCGGGCGGGGTATCAGCGATGCGAGGCGTGGGCCTCGCTGTTGGCACGGATGCCAAGCCCGCTGTTGAGCCGGTTGGTCAGGTTGAAATAGGCGGTGACGGTTGCCGCCTCCAGGATGCCGGCCTCCGGCACCCCGGCCTGGCGCAGCGCGTCCAGGTCCGCCGGCACGATCTCCGCCGCGGCGCGGGTGATCTTCACCGCGTAGTCCGCCAGCGCCCGTTCCCGCGTGGTCAGGCTGGCGCGGCGGTAGTTCACCGCGACGGTGTCGACCCATTCGGCCGCGGCCCCTTGCCCGCGCAGCGCCGCCGCATGGGCAAAGACGCAGGCGTCGCAACGGTTCTCGGCGCTGACCACCAGGGCGATCACCTCGCGCTCACGCGGCGAGAGCACGCCGTCGGGGTCGCGGACCACCGCATCGCCGAGCGCCGTCAGCGCCGCCAGCACCGTGGGCTTCGCCGACAGCACGTGCTGCTGGTGACGGACATATCCGATCTTGGCCGAAGTCGCGGCGAAGACCTCCCGTACGGTCGGGTGATCCACCGTCACGGGCAGATCGAGCCACGACACCGGCGTGGCGGGTGGGGCAAGGTCACGGGACATCGGATTTCCTCTTTCTCCGGCCGGCGCCCGGCCGAAGCCAGCGACACGGCGTGGCCGCGATCACGATGATCGTGACAACCACCGCAAGGCATAAATCACGGAACATTTCCGTATGTCAATCCCTATTGGAGTTGCAATTGTGCGCGTGCCGTAAATTTAACTATCGTCGAATGTTAATTTCGTCAGGAACGCTCTGCCTCGGACATTTTTTCTCCTCACCGCATCGCTGGATTTCCGCAGGGATGACACGAAGGGAACTTCGCTGCACAATTCACCTTATATTTTCGTGTGTCATTTAATGATTCACGTAATGCACTTTCGTCGTATTATATTTAACTATAATTTTTAGTTATTTAACGGCAACCGACGTCGGCCTGCCGCGTGCCGTGGTCAACCGGATGCCGTCCCGGTCACCGGGCAGGTGCGGGCGAAGGGAACGCTCGACGACCTGCACATCGGACGCTGAACGGCGCGGCCTTGCGTCGTTCCTGTCGATCGGCAGGAACGACGCCGCACAGTGACAAGTGCAATATCGAAAATAAAAAAGCAGCAACTTGATTATTTAAATCATGATGTGCAATTAATGACATACCGATCGCATGCAATATCGAAATCATGTCACATCCCACGATTGACCAACCGGCGCTCCGCCGGCCTTCGCTTGTGCCGGCGCCCCGGGCCATCGCCGGTCGCCGGCAGCGTTTCGTCACCCGGATCCTGGCCGCCGCCGCGGTGGTGATCGCCGTTTCCTTCGGCGGGCTCGGCCTGTGGACCTACACCCTCACCAGCGAGGCCCTGCTCTCGGAGATCGACGCCGAGATCGCATCGACCGGCGCCGCCACCGCCGATGGCGTCCGCAAATGGTTCGAGGGCCGTTTCCTGCTGGTCCGCAGCCTCGCCGATGACGTCACCACGGCCGCCGATGCGCCGGAGACGATTCACCGCCTGGTCACCCGCGGTGTGCTGACCGAGAGCTTCTCCTCGGCCTATTTCGGCGACCAGGCCAGTGGTGCTTTCATCACCTCCAACACCCGCCCCCGCCCCGCCGGCTACGATCCCCGCAAGCGCCCCTGGTACGACGCCGCCCTCAAGACAGGGGGACTGACCCTCACCCGCCCCTATGTCGACGCGACCACCGGCAAGCTGGTGGTGACCCTGGCCCGGCCGGTCACGACGGCCCGGGGCCTCGCCGGCGTGGTCGGCGCCGATCTTTTCCTCGACGGGCTGCAGGATTTCCTTCGTTCCCTGACCCTCGGCGGCAAGGGGTTCGTCTCGCTGGTCGATGCCGACGGCACCGTGCTGGTCCATCCCGACGCCGCGAAGATCCTCAAGCCCGGCGACGCGGTGCCCACCGCCCGCGCTGAAACCGATATCAGGCAGGAGACCGGCGCCACCATTACCCGGTACTACCCGGTCGACGGGCTTTCCTCGGCGCGCTGGTACGTCGGGGTGTCGCTGCCGGCGGACCAGGTCTTCGCCCCGCTGCGCCGGCTCGCCCTCGTGTTGGTGGCCGCCGTGGTGGCAACGGCGGCGGTAGTCCTGGCCGGGCTCGGCCTGCTGATCCTGCGCATGGTCTCGCGCCCGGTCGCGGGTATGACCCGGGCCATGGTGGAGCTCAGCGACGGCCGGCTGCAGGCCGCCATTCCCGGCCTCGGCCGCCGCGACGAGATCGGTGAGATGGCGCGCGCCCTGCTGGTCTTCCGCGACCACATGCAGGAGGCCGCCCGCCTCGGCGCCGCGCAGGACCAGGCGCGCGCCCACGCGTCGGCCGAGAAGCAGGCGGCCCTGGCGCGCATGGCCGACACGATCGAGGCCGAGGCCGGCACGGCGCTCGCCCTGGTGACGCGGCGCAGCGACGACATGGCGCGGATCGCCGACGAGCTGCACGCCAGCGCCGCCCGCACCGGTGGCTTCGCCCAGGATGCCGCCGCGGCGGCCACCCAGGCGCTGGCGAACGTGCAGATGGTGGCCAGCGCCGCCGAGCAGCTCTCCGCCTCGATCCGCGAGATCGGCACCCAGGTGGGCCAGTCGAGCGCCGTGGTCGGCCGCGCCGTGGCGGCAAGCGGCGAGACCCGCGCCACCATCGGCACGCTCGACGAGCAGGTAGCGCGCATCGGCACGGTGGCCGGGCTGATCACGGAGATCGCCACGCGCACCAACCTGCTTGCCCTCAATGCCAGCATCGAGGCCGCCCGCGCCGGCACCGCCGGGCGTGGCTTCGCCGTGGTGGCGAACGAGGTCAAGCAGCTCGCCGCCCAGACCGCCCGCGCCACCGAGGAGATCACCCACCGCCTCGCCGAGGTGCGCGCCGCCACCGACGCCTCCATCGCCGCAGTCGGCCGGATCGAGCGCACCATCGCTGAGGTCAGCGGCATCGCCGGCTCGATCGCCGCCGCGGTTGAGCAACAGGGCGCGGCCACTGCCGAGATCGCCCGCAACGTGACGCAGACCGCCGCCGCGGCGCAGGAAGTGGCCGGACGCATCGGCGCGGTGTCCTCCGAAGCCGAGGGCACCGATCGCCGCTCCGCCGCCGTGCGCGCCGACAGCGCCGCCCTCACCGAAGCGGTGGGCGACCTGCAGCGTGCGGTGGTTCGGGCTGTGCGAACCTCCACCGCCGAGATCGACCGCCGGCTCACGTCACGGCTGCCGGTGGACCTGCCATGCCGCGTTGACGCCCCCGGCCAGACCCGGCAGGCCGCGCGCCTGATCGACATCTCGCCGCAAGGGGCGCGCATCGCCGACGGGCCAGCACTGCCGCCGGGCACGCAGGGCAGCCTGTTCCTCGATGCCCTCGGCCTGTCCCTGCCCTTCGTGGTGGTCGATGTCGGCAAGGACGAGCTCGGCGTCTCGCTCCGCCCGGACGCCACCGCCACGGCGAAGCTGGAGCGGCTGATCGTCGGGCTGGTCCCACGCCGCGTGGCCTGAGGAAGGATATGGCAGGGCGGGGGCCATCCCCCTCAACGGATAAGCGGAGCGCAATCCGCCATCGCCCCGCCTGTGCTCCAGGTCACAGCGTCATCGCCCGGCTGCTGCGATGGTCCGGGCCGTCCAGGAAACCGCCCACTGGACAGGACCATCGCCCAGGAGCCGCCGGAGCACATCCGGCGGCTCGCAGGCGGCCCCGCGCCGGCTACTGCACGGTGTAGCCGCGTCCCTGCATGCAGGCGGCCATTGCCCGGTTGAAGGCGGTGCCGGCCTGCTGCTGCTGGGCGGCCGCCTGCCGCCTTGCGCCGCGCTGGGCCGCGGCCCCGCCGACCGCCCCGGCGGCGGCGCCCTTGCCGGCATCGTTGCCGGTGATCGCCGCGGCGGTCGCCCCCGCCGCCGCCCCACGCGCCCGCCCGCCCACCGGCGGCGCCGGCTGCGCCCCCGGCCCCCCGCCGCTCTGCTGCGAGGCCCAGTTCCGGCAGGCCGCCTGGTCCTGGCTGATCCGCTCCGGCGATTGCCCGCTGGCGGGATAGAACACCGGGGCCTGTGCCGCCGCGCCGGCCGTGGAGGCAACCAGCAGGATCAGGGCAATCGGCGTCAGCCGCGGCATGGCACGCTCCTCCGCACACGCCGGCATCCGGCACCGGCGACATCATTCGATTATAAATAAATTGAAATCATACTCATGCGGTCAATGCAAATTACTGGCAAATGACCAATGCATATATCCAGTACAATTTGCATGCGCAGTATTGCACGCCAGCAGGACAGCACTTCCCCCACCCCCCTGCCGGGGGCGTCAGGCGCCGATCCCTCTCCGCGGCAAAATTGATGAACAACCGAAAAACACCATCGCTCCCGATCCAATCCGGATCTATAATAAAATAATAATTTGGTTCAGTTACTTATTCCTCCTGAACACCAAGCCTGGAACAGGCACAATGACACTCCGCACACGGATTCTGATCGGCTTCGGCACGGCGTTCCTCGCCTGCCTTGGCCTCGGTCTTGTCTCGCTCTACCAGACACACCGGCTCAACGACGTGGCCGCGCGCTTCGGCGCCGGGCTGCTGCCGCATGTCAGCGTGCTCGCCGACCTGCGCGCCGAGCTGAACGAACACAACCGCCTGCTGCTGCGCCACGTCATCACCGACGATGCCCAGGCCAAGGCGGCGCTCGAGCCGCAGCTCGCCGACGAGGTCGGGCTGATCGACAATTTCTTCGCCGGCGCTTCCGCCACCTTCACCGCCGAGCAGCAGCGCCGGTTGCTGGACATCGCGCGCCTTGCCTGGGGGCAGTACCGCGACTCCATCCCGGCGGTGCTGGACTCCTCCCGCACCGGCCGCCGGAGCGACGCCGATGCCGCCCTGCAGGGAAGCACCAACGCCGCCTACCAGAAGTTCCTCGACAGCGTGAACACCATGCGCCAGATGATCGTGCTGGAAGCCTGGACCGGTGTCGGCACCACCCGCAGCACTTATCAACTCGGGCTGTGGCTGATGCTCGGGGCCATGCTGGCCTGCGCGGCGATCTGCGCCGGTGGCGGCATTCTCTCCATTGCCAGCATCTGCCGCCCGGTGCTTGCGCTCGCCCGGCAGATGCGCCAGGTCGCCGCGCGCGAACTGGACATCACCGTGGTCGGCTGCACCCGCCGCGACGAGATCGGCGCCATGGCGCAGGCGCTGGAGCAGTTCCGCCAGGACCTGCAGGCGGCCGAACGCAACGCCGCCCAGCGCGAGGCGGAACGCAGCGCCCGCGAACGCCGCCAGGCCGCGATGGACCGCCACACGCATGATTTCGGCACCGCCGTCTCCGGCGTGATGGCCGGCCTCTCCGGTGCGGCCGAGGACATGCGCAAGGCGGCGGCCTCCATGGCCGAGGCGGCCGCCGGCGTGCGCGAACATGCCAGCGGCACCGCGCGGGAAGCCGAGACCTCCTCCGGGCAACTGACCGCGGTCGCCGCCGCCATCGAGCAGATGACCGCCAGCGTCGACGAGATCTCCCGCCAGGTCACGACCGCGGCCCAGGTGGCGCGTGACGCGGTCGGCCGCGCCGATGCCAGCCAGGAAACCATGAAGGGACTGGCCGAGGCGACCGCGCGCATCGGCGAAGTGGTCAGCCTGATCAGCGGCATCGCCGGCCAGACCAACCTGCTGGCCCTGAACGCCACCATCGAGGCGGCACGGGCCGGCGAGGCCGGGCGCGGCTTTGCCGTTGTTGCCGGCGAGGTGAAGGCCCTGGCGCGGCAGACCGCGACTGCCACGCATGAAATCGGCAGCCAGATCGAGGCGGTGCGCACCGCCACCGGTGGCTCGATCGCCGCCATGGCCGATGTCGCCGCCATCATCGGCCGGCTCGATCAGGTGACCGCGGTGATCGCCGCCGCGGTGGAGGAACAGAGCGCGGCGACGCGGCAGATCGCCGCCGACCTGCACACCGTCACCCTCGCCAGCACCCACACGACGGGCGCGATGCGGCAGGTGGTCGGCATGTCCGACGAGGCCGGCACCGTCAGCCGCCAGGTGCTCGATGCCGCCAACGGCATCGGCGAGGAAGCCGACAAGCTGCGCATCGAGGTCGACCACTTCCTCGCCACGGTGCGCGACGAGGACGGCGAACGCCGTGGCGACGAACGCGTCGCCGGCAGCGGCGCCAGGGTGACGCTTTCCACCGCCGGCCGCGCGCCGATCCAGGTGGAACTCCGCGACATCTCGCGCGCCGGCGCGGCCGTGCTGAGCGCCTGGGTGCCGCACCCCGGCACCGAGGTCGGACTCGATCTGCCCGGCGCGGGCGGGGCGATCGCGGGACGGGCCGTGCGCTCGGACTCCGGCGTGCTGGGACTGGTGTTCCGTCAGGACGCCGAGAACCTGGCCCGGCTCGACCGTGCCATCGCAGCCCTCGGCACCACCCGCCTGGCGGCCTGAAGGGTCAAAAAGAAAGGCCAGGGTGCTGCCCTGGACCCGGCAGGGGCCACAAGGCCCCTGCACACCAAAAGCGCTGCGCGGCAAAGCAACTGTCGCAACCGTGGGGCGGGTCAGCGCGCCGCCATCCGCCATCGCAACGCTCCGCCGTCACCCTTGATTTTGTAATTGCGATTAATTCTCATTTGCGCTAGACGATCCACCATCCCCTTCCCTCCAGATGGATCGCAGCGAAGCAACCAGACCATGAGCGTGAACGTGATCTTCGGTTCCGACGGTGGTGCCACCGAGGCGGTCGCCTCCCGCATTGCCAGGCGCCTCCAGGGCCGGGCCATCGACATCAAGGCGGCGACGCCGGACGATTTCGAGAATTGCAGCCTGCTGGTTCTCGGGTCCCCGACCTATGGCAACGGCGACCTGCAATCCGACTGGGAAGCCCATCTCGACAAGCTGACCGGCGCCAATCTCGTCGGACGGCGCGTGGCGCTGTTCGGCACGGGCGACCAGGTGACCTATCCGGACAGCTTCGTCGATGCCATGGGCATCCTGTACGACCACGTGGTCAACCGTGGTGCCACGGTGGTGGGCTTCACCGAAACCAAGGGCTACGACTACACTGCCTCGCTCGCCGAGCGTGACGGTCGCTTCGTCGGCCTCGCCCTCGACCAGGACAGCCAGGCCTCCCGCTCCGAAAAGAGGATCAGCGCATGGATCGAGAGCCTGGGCTGAACACCGCAACGATGGGCATCTTTGCCCATCACCTCTACGAACTGTCGAAGGGGTTGCGCCCGCTGATCCTGATGACGCTGACCCCGGAGGAAGCGGCGCCCATCGTCGCCCGCCTCGTTGCCACCGCCACACCGCATCACGTGCACGAGGCCTGCCCGTCCAAGGTCAACGTGCTGTTCGGGCGCCCGGCGGCGGTGCTGGCGGCGCGGCGCTTCCTCACCACCCAGTTGTGCAACCTCTCCGCCGAGCATGATTTCATGCTCGGCATCCTGCTTGGCTATGACTGCGAACAGCAATGCCTGCGCTACCTGGCGCGGACCAAGGCGGATGCCGCCCAGCCCTGGGTTGTGCCCGAAGCGGACACGCTCCGGCCCGCCGCCTGATGGCGCCGCGTTATTGGCCCTTGCCAGGCGCCCAGGTCTCGGTACTGACCTTCTTGTCGCCCTTCTCCGCCCAGAATCCGTCGTACCCGCCGTCATCGCGGGCAACATAGACCGCGATATAGGTCGACCCGCTGGCGCTGTAGGTGACGGCCAGGATGTTGCCGTCGCCGATGGCATAGCCATCGAAGGACTCGCCGGCGATCTTCTGCCGCACGCGCCATGTGCCGTCCCCGGCCTGTGTGACCGTGACCGTCCCGTCATAGGACGACTGGTCGTGGCTGTTGGTGCCGTGCACGCTGTATGTGCCGGCGCCCTTGGCCCATGCCAGCGCCGGAAGCACGAGCAGCGCCATGACCGCTGCAAGACGCATCGAATACCGCAATACAACCTCCCGCCGAGACTCCGGTCGCACTTTGTCGACGACCTGGCGGCGACGGGAATACGCAAGACCCCGGCGGTCCGGTGAAATCAATACTCCCTCGCAAATAACCCGCGCGCCGCCTCAGGCACTGGCGAGGAAGCGGCCACGCAGCCAGGCGCCGATCAGGTTGATCAGGCTCACCACCCCCAGGATCACCAGGATCAGGGCCATGGCCTCGCGGTATTCGAACAGGTGGAAGGCGGTCACCAGCTCCAGGCCGATGCCGCCCGCCCCCACCACGCCCAGCACCGTGGCGGCGCGGACATTGTGCTCCCAGCGATACAGCGTCACGTCGGCGATGCGCGGCAGGATCTGCGGCAGCACGGTGAAGCGCAGCACCGCGAGGCGCGATCCGCCATGGCTGCGCAGTGCGTCGCCCGGCATCGGGTCCACATGCTCGATGATCTCGGCGTAGAACTTGCCCAGCATGCCGGTGGAATGGCAGGCCAGCGCCAGCAATCCGGGCAACGGCCCGAAGCCCACGGCGGCGACGAACAGCACGCCCCACACCACGCCGGGGATCGAGCGGATGGTGTTCAGCATCAGCCGCACCGCCGCGCCGGCGATCCTGTGGCCGCTGCCCCGCGCGGCGATGGCGCCGAGCGGGGCAGCGGCGACGGTGGCGATCACCGTGCCGCAGATACTCATCGCCAGGGTCTCGGCCAGCGGCCGGCCCCAGGACCGCCAGCGCGAGAAATCCGGCGGCAGCGAATCCGCAAGCAGTGCCCACAGCGTCGGCAAGGCGTCGCGGTAGCGGGCGAAATTCAGGGCATCGGCATAGAAGAACGCCGCGACGATCACCGCCCCGCCCAGCAGCGCGCCGCCATAGCCCCGCAGCGCCCGCCGCCCTCCTTCGGCAAGCACCGCCTCCATCAGCCCGGAGGCGTCGGCCGGCTGGCGCGCCCCGCTCATTGCGGGGCGGGGACCGCGTCGGGGCTGTCCTTGCGGATTGCCTCGATCCAGATGCGCACGCGATCCACGTCGGAATCGACGGCGGGGATGAAGGCTTCGGCGTTGAACACCTGCAGCGCCGCCGGATCGGTCACGCCGATGAAGGCCCGACGCACCTCCTCGCGCAGCTTCGGGTCCAACCCTTCGCGGAAGGTCCACATGTATTCCGGGATCGGCGCCGATTCGGCCAGCACGCGGACCTTGCCCGCATCCAGTCGTCCCTCGCGGATCAGCCGGTTGTAGATCGGCAGCGACAGCCCACCGGCATCGGCGCGGCCATTGGCCACCGCCAGCGCCACCGCGTCATGCGCGCCGAGCACGCGCAGCGTGTAGTCGCGCCCGGCCACCAGCCCGGCCTCGACCAGTTGGTAGCGCGGCACCCAGGTGCCGGAGGTGGAGGCCGGGTCGCCGAAGGCCACTTCCTTGCCGCGCAGATCGCCGAGCGTGCGCGTGCTGCTGCCCGCCGGCACGATGATCACCGCCTGGAAGGTCGGGCCGACCAAGGCATGCGAGGGCCGTGCGAAAGGGATCAGCTTCGCGCGCCGACTTTGCAGGATGTAGGTCACCGGCCCCAGATAGGCGATGTCGAGCCGGCCGAAACGCAAGGCCTCGCTGGTGGCGGCGTAGTTGGCGCCGACCACCAGTTCGACCGGCAGTTCCAGCCGCTTCTCCAGGTAAAGCCGCAGCGGCTCGTTCAGCCGCATCACCGTCGGTGCCGATTCGGTCGGCAACAGGCCGATGGTCAGTTTCCGGGGGCGGTCGGCGGCGCCGGCGGTGCCGGTGGCAAGCGTCACGGCACCGGCGAAGACCCCGGCGAGGGCAGCACGACGGGAGAGAACGGGCATGCAGGCTCCTTTCGGTTCAATCGGCGCGCGCGGGCCGCACGGCATGGAAGATGCGTCCGCGCCCGTCCTGGTCGAAGGCGGCAGGGGTGCCTTCGAAGACCACGCGCCCCTCGGCAAGACCGACGATGCGGTCGGCCAGCGCGCGGGCGGTTTCGATCTGGTGCAGCACGATCACCACGGTCAGCCGGCGCCGGTGCACGGCCTCGCGGAAATCCCGTGTCAACTGCGCGATCAATGTGGGATCGACCGAGGCGAAGGGCTCGTCGGCCAGCAGCAGGTCCGGCTCGCGCACCAGTGCCCGCGCCAGCCCGACGCGCTGCCGTTCGCCGCCGGACAGCCGCGAGACGGGACGGTTCGCGAGCCCCAGCATGCCGACCGCGTCCAGCGCCTCGGCGGCGCGCCGGCGCAGGTCGCGGGGCCAGGGCAGCAGGGACAGCGGATGGCGCTGGTCAGCCACGCCGAGCAGCACGTTGTCGAGCGCGGACAGCCGGTCGATCAGCGCGTGGTTCTGGAACACCGTGGCGATGCGGCGGCGGTGCCGGCGCCAGCTTTCCGCATCGCCCAGCGGACCGATGCCGGCGGCGCCGATCTCGCCTTCCGCCGGCGGCACCAGCCCGTTCAGCGTGCGCAGCAGCGTGGTCTTGCCGGCGCCGGACCGCCCGACCACCGCGGTGATCGCGCCCGCGGGCACGCGCAAGGTGATGTCCTGCAGCACGGTGTGGCCGCCCAGCGCCACCGCCACCCGGTCCAGCCACACCGCCGGCCCGATCGTGCCTGTCGATGCAGGGACGCCGGAAGCCGGCTCAGAGCCGGCTGACGAGGGCATCGACATCTCCGGCCGCGGGCGGCGGCGGCAGGACACGGCCCGGCGTGCCCACATAGAGGAATCCGACGATCCGCTCTGTCTGCGAAAGCCCGAGTTCGCGCTGCAGCAGCGTGTCGTACATGAACCAGCCGGACCGCCAGATCGCGCCGTAGCCGAGCGCCTGCGCCGCCATCTGCAGCGCCATCACCGCGCAGCCCGCGGTGAGTTCCTGGTCATAGGCCGGGACATCGGGATCGGGACGCGGCGACGCCACCACGGTGATCACCATCGGCGCGCGCAGCGGCATGCGCGGCGCGCGGCGCACCACCTCCTCCGGCTTGCCCGCGGCCACGGCGGCGCGTTCCATGATCGCGCCAAGCCGTTGCAGTCCCTCACCCTCGGCGATGACGAAGCGATAGGGCCGCAAGCGCTTGTGATCGGGCACGCGCACCGCCGCCTGCAGCATCAGGCGCAGCGCCGCCGCATCCGGTGCGGGCGCCACCAGCGCGGCGCAGGACTGGCGCTCCAGCAGGAAGCGCAGGCGATCGGGGATGGACTCGGCAACAGCTTCGGTCATGTCGGGATCCTTGCATGCACCCTCCCCGCCGCGGGCAGAGACGGCGATGCGTTGGCCCAAGGCTGTGGCAGAAGCGTTATGTCCAAGTGTATATTGCGATCGATTGCCCTGACAATCCCTTTGTCGCCGCCCCGGCAAGGAACCCTGGCCGCGACATCCCCCGGCCATGCCATGCGGGCACGGGGGAATGCCACGGCCAGGGGCCGCTTACCTCATCTCAGACGGGCGTGCTCGCCCGCTGCACGTCCATGTAGACGCGGTAATGCGCATCGCCGCCGGTGAAGTCGCGAGAGAAGGCGCCACCGGGCTCCTGGGCGCCGCTGAGCCGGGTGGAACCGATATAGTCGTTGCGATCGTACCAGTGGTCGCCATCATCCTCGTAGAGGCTGAGCGTGGCCGCGCCGCCCTGCCCGAACGGGATCGCATCCAGGTAATCCAGCCGGATGGACTGGCCCTGGCTCATGTCGCCCGACCAGATCCTGGTGCCGTTGAACAGCAGATAGGGCTCGTCCTGGCTGATCTCGTTCTGGTCGATGCACTCGATGGAGATGGGTTTCAGGAAGTACATCGTGGACATCTCGTTTTTCCCCCTTGTCGGTGAACGTGCTCACACGCGCTGCGTGTGGTGCCCATACAAGCGGGACGCCGGCCGGCCGTCTGTGCCGCAGGTCACATCCCCACGGAGGATGCCGCTTGCCCGGGGCCGGGCGCGGCTTCGCCCCCGGCCTGCCGCACCCAGGTCACGAAATCGTCCACCTCCATCGGGCGGCCGAACAGGTAGCCCTGTGCCTCGTCGCAACCGACCGAAGCGAGATAGTCGCGCACCCCGACGCTTTCCACGCCTTCCGCGACCACGTGGTAGCCAAGGTCATGGCCCAGCGAGATCATCGCCGCCACCAGGGCGCGCCGGCGCGCATCGCCCATCAGGTCGCGCATGAAGGACTGGTCGATCTTGACCACGCTGGCCGGCAGGCGCTGCAGATACGCCAGGCTGCTGTAGCCGGTGCCGAAATCGTCGATGGCCAGGCGGATGCCGCCATCGGCCAGCGCCTGCAGCGCCGCGAGCGCGCGCCCTGCATCCTGCATGACCGCGCTTTCGGTGACTTCCAGTTCCAGGCATTCGGCGGGCAGGCGGTGCCGCACCAGCCCGTCCAGCACTGTCGCGGCGAACTCTCCCTCGACGAGGTTGACGGTGGAGATGTTGACCGAGATCTGCAGGGTGATGCCGCCGTCGCGCCAGGTGCGCAGTTGGCGCATCGCCGCCGCCAGCACCCAGCCCGTGGCGGGGTGGACCATGGCGGTACGCTCCACCAGCGGCATGAACTCGCCCGGCGAGACCTCGCCCAACTCGGGATGGCGCCAACGCAGCAATGCCTCGGCGCCGAGGCAGCGCCCGGACGCAAGGTCGATGCGCGGCTGGTAGACGAGGCGCAACTGGCCGGGCCGCGTGACTGCCTGGGCGAAATCCTGCAGCAGGCGGAAGCGGCGTCGGTGCGCCTTGTCCTGTTCCTGGGAATAGAGGCCGGTCCGCTGCCCCGTCAGGCGGGCATCCTCGGCCGCGCCGTGGGCGATGCGCAACACGTCGCGCGGGATCACCTTCCCCAGATGGAAGGGCGCGATGCCTGCCACCGCGTCCGTCATCAGCCCGGGCCCGACATCGCCGCCGAGCACGACGAGGGTGGCGTCGAGCCCGGCGGCGATCCGCGTCGCGTCGGCCCCGGGCGGGGCAAGGAACAGGAACTGGGTCGGACCGACGTGATAGATCCGCTTTTCCGCCCCCATCGCCGCGCGCAGGACGCGGGCCGCGCGCAGGATGGCCTCGTCGACATGGGCCGAGCCCATGACGCGCAGGGTCGCGCTCAGGCGCTCGGGGCCGGCCAGGTCGACCAGCACCACCATCCGCGGCTCATCGGCCGGGCGGTCGCGGGCGAGGTCCTCCAGGTCCTCAATGAACTGGTTGCGGTTCGGCAGGCCGCTCAACGGATCGACGCGGCCGAAGGCGTGCTGCAGCTCGATCTGCGCCATGACCATCGCCGCCAGGTCGCCCAGCGCCGCCATCTCCGCGCCGCTGGCCTGGCGCGGCTCGATGCCGAGCACGCACATCGCCCCCAGGCAATGGCCTTCCCGCGTGATCAGCGGGGCGGCGGCGTAGAAGCGCACGCCGGTGCCGGCAAGATAGCTGTCGCGGTACCAGGGATCGTCCAGCAGGTCCGGGATCACCAGCACGCCGGAGCTCTCGGCGACCTGGGCGCAGGGGGCGCGATCGCGCGGGATCTGGGTATGGCTGACCCCGACGCGGGACTTGAACCATTGCCGGTCGAGATCGGTCAGCGACACGGCGGCGATCGGCAGGTCGAACAACCGGGCCGCCATGCGGGTGATGCGGTCGAATGCCTCGCTGGGCGGCGTGTCCAGCAGGTCGAGCTGCCGCAACGCGTCCAGCCGCGCTTCCTCCTTCGCATCCTGCATCGAACCCCCGCTGCTTCCACTTATTGAAGAGATCCGATTTCTAGGCAAAACCAACCGCCACCGCAAGTATTTGCCGAATCCGAAATCTGCAATGATCGAAGAATCATTCAATAATCACTGCGATTACCTTTGTAATGATTGCTTGGTGTAAATTGAAATCTTCCTCAGCCTGCATGCGTCCGCATGCAGACCTGCTCACGCCGGCTTGACTCCAGGGATGCCCTCCGGGCCGGCAGAAGCTGGCCTCCGCGCCGGCGGCGGGCCCGGGCCGGGTCACCGTCGCATGCCGGATCGATCCGATGGCGCCAGGGCGCCGTCGCAACAACAGGAGGCGGGTTTGACGAAGAAGATGATCCTGATGCTCGTCGGCGATTTCGCCGAGGATTACGAGACCATGGTACCGTTCCAGGCGCTGCAGATGGTCGGGCTGACCGTGCATGCCGTCTGCCCCGGCAAGCAGGCGGGCGACCACATCGCCACCGCCATTCATGATTTCGAAGGTCACCAGACCTACACCGAGAAGCCCGGCCATCGCTTCACGCTGAATGCCGGTTTCGACACCGTCTCCGCCGACCAGTATGACGGGCTGGTGATCCCGGGTGGCCGGGCGCCGGAATATCTGCGCCTCGACCCGCGCGTGCTGTCGCTGATCCGTGCCTTCGCCGAGGCCAACAAGCCGATCGCCGCGGTCTGCCATGGCCCGCAGTTGCTGGCGGCGGCCGGGGTGATCGGCGGCCGCACGGTCTCGGCCTATCCGGCCTGCGCGCCGGAAGTTGCGCTGGCCGGCGGCCGCTACGCCGAGATCGCGATCGACGGGGCGGTGGCGGATGGCAACCTGATCACCGCCCCGGCCTGGCCCGCCCATCCGGCCTGGCTGGCCCGGTTCATCGCCGCGCTGGGCGTGCGCATCAGCCTCGGCTGACGCCGCCCGCCTCGCTCCTTCATCGCCCCCCAGGGCCGGAGGCACGCAGTTGCCTCCGGCCTTTTTCGTTGCTCTGCGGCCCCTCCGCTGTCGGACCTCACTCCCGACCGCCCCATGCCGCATCGCACAATAATTCCCAGCGAAACCGCCTTTTCGGGCAACAAGAAAGTCCTTGACGCAACTTTCAGGCAGGCGCTGAATGATCGGTATACAAACAAGTGTTCGCATTCCGAACATCGGAACGGGGTGCGGTTCGGGTCTCCAACCCGAAGGGACGGGCCAGCATGGTTGAGAACGGCAAGAATCTGGTGCAGTCGGCAGCGAAGGTGTTCGCCGTGCTGCGCGCCTTCGACCCGACACTGCCGGAACTGACCATCAGCGAGGTGGCCGCGCGTGCCGGGCTCGACCGCGGCACCGCGTTCCGGCTGATCCACACCCTGGTTTCGCTCGGCTATCTCTGTGCCGTGCCCACCAGCAAGCGGTTCAGGCTCACCCTGAAATGCCTGGAACTCGGCTATCTGGCGCTGGCCTCGCAGGATCTTCCCGCGCATGCGGCACCGCTGCTGCGCGAATGCGTGCCCGCCCTCGCCGATGCCGGCTCGCTCGCGATCCTCGACGGCCCCGACGTCGTCTATCTCGAACGCGTGCAATCAGGGCAGATGCGCCAGGACATCGACCGCCGCCCCGGACGGCGCATCCCCGTCTATGCCGCGGCGATCGGTCAGGTCCAGCTCGCCTACCTGCCGCAGCCGCGCCAGGTCGCGCTGCTGGAAAGCGTCGAGCGGGTCAAGCTGTCGGAGCGCACCCTCACCGATCTCGACGCGCTGCTGGCACGGCTGCGCGACATCCGTGCCCGGGGCTACGCCGTCTCCGATGGCGAGAACGCCTATGGGCTGCGTACCGTCGCCGCCCCGGTGCTCGATGCCACCGGCTCGCCGATCGCGGGCATCAGCTTCACCATCGACGCGGCGCGGGCGCCGCTCGCCGAATTCGTCGCCGCCGCCCTGCCGGCGGCGCAGCGCATCGCCGGCGAGCTCAGCACCGCCGTGCGGCTTTCAGCCGGCGCGATCTCCGTCGGCGCCACCTCGTGACAAAGGAACTGCCCCTCCGATGAACCCCTTCAAGCGTGACCTCGGCCGGCGCCAGCAGCTTGGCCTGTTCTCCACCCTCGCCAGCACCGAGCTGGTAGAGCTGTTCTCCGGCTGCGGTTTCGACTGGATCCTGATCGACACCGAGCATTCGCCGAACGAGCTGCCCAACGTGATCTCGCAGTTGCGCGCGCTGAACGGCACCGGGGTCAGCCCGATCGTGCGGCCGGCCTGGTCGGACATGGTGCTGGTCAAGCGCGTGCTCGATGCCGGCGCCCGCTCGCTGCTGTTCCCCTATGTGCAGTCGGCCGAGGAAGCCGCGCTGGCGGTCAGCTACACGCGCTATCCGCCGCAGGGCGTGCGCGGCGTCTCCGGTGCCTCGCGGGCCGCCCGCTACGGGCTCGACACCGGCTATCTCCGCGGCGCCGCCGACGACATCTGCGTGCTGGTGCAGATCGAAAACGAAGCCGGCCTGCGCAACCTGGAAGCCATCGCCGCGGTCGAAGGCGTGGACGGTGTCTTCATTGGCCCCTCCGACCTCGCCGCCTCGCTGGGCCATCTCGGCAACGCCCAGCATCCGGAGGTGCAGGCCGCGATCGACGACGCCTTCCGCCGCCTGCGCGCGGTCGGCAAGCCTTGCGGCTACCTGACCACCAACGAGGCCGAGGCGGCGCGCCGCGTCGCCGAGGGTGTCGACTTCATCGCGGTGGCCACCGACACCTCGATCATCACCCGCGCCGCCTCGGCGCTGACCCAGCGGATGCGGCAGGGCTGAATGCATCTCCGTCTCGTCGCCGATGACCTGACGGGGGCGCTGGACAGCGCGGCGTGCTTCGCCGCGCGGGCGGGGCAGGTGGCGGTGTTCTGGGCGCCGCCCGCAGGCGCCCTCCCCGCCAGCGCTGCGCTCGATATCGCCACGCGCGAGCAGGACAAGAAGGCGACCGCCGCGACGGCGGCCGCCTTCGCCGCCGCCCTCGCGCCGACGCCCGACACCGTCGCCTTCTGGAAGCTCGACAGCCTGTTGCGTGGCCATGGGGCCACCGGCCTCGCCGCCGGCCTGCAGAAGCTGCGCCCGGCGCATTGCCTGATCGCCCCCGCCTTTCCCTTCCAGGGGCGCATCACCCGCGCCGGCCAGCAATACGCCCGTGACGGTGCCGGCTGGCGGCCCGTCGGCGAGCCATTGCACGACACCCTGGCCCGGCATGGCATCGTCGTCACCCTGGTCCGGCCCGGCGATACGGTGCCGCCGGGGGTCAGCCTGTGGGATGCCGAGACCGAGGACGACCTGCACCAGATCGCCACCGCCGGCCGCGCTTTGTCCGGGCCGGTGCTCTGGAGCGGCAGCGGCGGCCTCGCGGCCCTGCTCGCCGGCGCGCCGGCCGATCTCGACGGGCCGTTTCCCGCGCCGCTGCTGGGCCTGTTCGGTTCGGACCATCCGGTCACCGCCGCGCAACTGCGGGAAGCAAGGGCGCATCATCTTCCGCTCGCCGGCGGCGACGCGGCCAGTGCGGCGGGCCTTGCCGCGCGCCTCACCGCCACCGGCACCGCGCTGGCCAGCTTCGATCTGCCCGCAGGCACCGACCGCGTCGCCGCCGCCGCCTGGATCGACCGCGAACTCTCGGCATTGCTGCCGCGGCTCGCCCCGCCCCGCACCCTGGTGGTCGCGGGCGGCGAGACGCTGCGGGCGATCTGCACCGCGCTCGGCGCCACCCATCTCGAGGTCCGCGGCCAGCTCCAGCCCGGCGTGCCGTGCTCGATCATGCGTGGCGGCGCCTGGGATGGCGTGGTTGTGGTGTCGAAATCCGGGGCCTTCGGCGCCCCCGACCTGCTGCGCCGCATCGCCGACAACATCGAACAAAACAGCAAGGAACCGGGGGCATGAAGCCACATCTCGCCATCACCATGGGTGATCCGGCCGGCGTCGGGCCGGAGATCATCGTCAAGGCCTGCGCGCACCTGCGCCCCCGCATCGAGGCCGGCGACCTGCGCCTGCTCGTCATCGGCAGCACGCCGGCGCTGCGGGCGGCGCAGGCGCAGCTCGACCTCGGCATCGACATCCCCGAAATCACCGAGGATGAAGCCTGGCCCGCGCTCGCCTGCCTGCAGGCGGGGCCGGAAGGCAACCCGATCCTGCCCGGCGTGCTCAACGAGGATGGCGGCCGCTTCGCCTATCTCGCCATCGAGCGCGCGGTGCGCCTCACCGAGGCCGGCCGCACCGGCGGGCTGGTGACCGCGCCCTTGAACAAGGAGGCGCTGAACAAGGCCGGGTACCACTATGCCGGCCACACCGACATGCTTGCCGCGCTGACCGGTGCCTCCGGTTCGGTGATGATGCTGGCGCACGGCAACATGCGGGTCAGCCACGTCACCACGCATGTCGCGCTGCAGGACGTGCCGAAGAAGCTCACGCCGCAGCGGCTGCGCTACGTCCTCGATCTTACCCACCGCGCGCTGAAGGACCTCGGTGTCGCCCGCGCCCGCATCGCCGTGGCGGCGCTCAACCCGCATGCCGGCGAGGGCGGTCTGTTCGGCCGCGAGGACATCGAGGTCAGCACCCCCACCATCGCCGCCTGCGTCGCCGAGGGCATGGACGTGGTCGGGCCGGTGCCCGGCGACACCGTCTTCGTCAAGCTGCGCGCCGGCCAGTTCGACGCGGTGGTGGCGATGTACCACGACCAGGGGCACATCCCGGTCAAGCTGCTCGGCTTCAACGTCGATCCGGCCACCGGCACCTGGGAAGCGCTGAGCGGCGTCAACATCACGCTCGGCCTGCCGATCATCCGCACCTCGGTCGACCATGGCACCGCCTTCGACATCGCCGGCCGTGGCATCGCCAACGAACTGAGCCTGGTCGAGGCGATCGACTACGCCGAGCGCCTCGCCGCCGCCCGCCTCGTCGCCTGACGCGCATCTCCAGCGGATCCCCCCCGATGCAAGACCTTCTTCGCCCCATCGAGATCCTCCGCCCCACCACCCTTGCCTTCGGCCCCGGCACGCTTGCCGGCATCGCCGGCTGGGCGCGGGCGCGCAGCTGCGCCCGCCCGCTCGTCATCGCCGATGCCTTCAATGTCAGCCGTGTCGCCGCCCTCGGACTTAGCCCGGACATCGCCGTGTTCGGCGAGGTCCGCCCGGAACCCGACGTGCCCAACCTGGAAGCGGCCCTGGCGGCGGCCGCTTCAGTGCAGCCCGACCTGGTGATCGGCTTCGGTGGCGGCAGCGCCATGGACCTCGCCAAGCTGGTCGCGGTGCTGCACGGCAGCGATCAGGCCCTGACCGACGTGGTCGGCGCCGAACGCGTGCGCGGTCGCGCCTGTGCGCTGGTGCAGGTGCCCACCACCGCGGGCACCGGCAGCGAGGCCGGCACCCGCGCCCTGGTCACCGCCCCGGCCACCCGCAACAAGCTCGCGGTGCAGAGCACGCACATGCTTGCCGACCTTGCCGTGGTCGACCCGGAGCTGACGCTCTCGGTACCGCCCGCCGTCACCGCCGCCACCGGCGTCGATGCGCTGGCGCATTGCGTCGAGGCGTACACGAACCGCCGCGCCCATCCGCTGATCGACCTCTACGCGCTGGAAGGCGTGCGCCTGGTCGGCCGCTTCCTGCCGCGCGCCATCGCCGACGGATCGGACCTCGAGGCACGCAGCGGCCTCGCTTTGGCCTCGCTCTATGGCGGCTATTGCCTCGGCCCGGTGAACACCGCCGCCGGCCATGCCGTCGCCTATCCGCTCGGCACCCGCCACCACATCGCCCACGGCGCCGCCAACGCGCTGATCTTCCCGCATGTGCTGGCCTTCAACGCCCCTGCCGTGCCGGAACGCACCGCCGCGATCCTCGCCGCTCTGGGCCTGCCGGCGGTCACGTCCGAGCGGGACGTGTTCGACGTCGCCCATCAATTCTGCGCCTCGCTGGGCGTGGAGATGCGTCTTTCCCGCCTCGGCGTGCCGGAAGCCGATCTCGGTGCGATGGCCGACGAGGCGCATGCCATTCGCCGGCTGCTCGACAACAACCCGCGCGAGCTCAGCCGCGACCAGATCCTGAACATCTACCGCGCCGCCTGCTGACCAATTTCGTCGTGGGCACGCGACGCAACGACCCTTAACCAAGAAAGCCCGTTCAAGATGAGCGAGTTTGGCAGCATCGACACGGCGATCATCGTCGCGATGATCATCGCCTACATCTTATTCACCTCCTGGCTCACGGTGCGGCTGCGCAGCCGCACCAGCGCGCAGTTCATGGTAGCCGGCCGCGCCCTGCCCGCCGCGGTCATCGGCATCCTGCTGATGTCGGAATTCGTCGGCGCGAAATCAACCGTCGGCACCGCGCAGGAAGCCTTCAATTCCGGCATTGCATCGGCCTGGTCGGTGATCGGTGCCTCGATCGGCTTCCTGCTGTTCGGCCTGTTCTTCGTGCGCAAGCTGTACGGCTCAGGCGAGTACACGATCTCCGCGGCGATCGCGCAGAAATACGGCCGCTCGACCATGCTGACTGTCTCGATCATCATGATCTATGCGCTGCTGCTGGTGAACGTCGGCAACTACATCAGCGGCGCCGCGGCCATCTCCACGGTGATGAAGATCAACCTGCCGGTGGCCATGTGCATCATCGCCGCGGTCAGCACCTTCTACTTCGTCTTCGGCGGCCTGAAGGGCGTTGCCTATGTCACGCTGCTGCACACCGGCATCAAGGTGGTCGGCGTTGGGCTGATCCTCGGCGTCGCGCTCTATGCCACCGGCGGCATCCAGCCGATGATGGACCAGATGCCGGCGCATTACTTCACCTGGGACGGCAAGATCGGCCCGGCGACGATCATCGCCTGGACCTTCGGCACGGTTGGCGCCATCTTCTCCACCCAGTTCATCGTGCAGGCGATCTCTGGCTCGGCCAGCGCCAATGACGCGCGCCGCTCCTGCCTCTATGCCGCCGCCCTCTGCTTCCCGCTCGGCGTCGCGCTCGCCTTGATCGGCGTCGCCGCGAAATACCTGCACCCTGGCATCAACAGCCTCTATGCGCTGCCGGTGTTCCTGCAGGGCATGAACCCGATCCTTGCCGGCGTCGTCGCCGTCGGCCTGATCGCCTCGGTCTTCGTCAGCGTCTGCACCGTGGCCCTGGCCATCGCCTCGCTGATCGTGCGTGACTTCTACGTGCCCCGCTTCAAGCCCACCCCGGAGCAGGAGCTGCGCGCCACCCGCTGGATCTCGCTGGTCATTGGCGTGGTGCCGCTGGTCTTCGTCTTCGCCGTGCCTGCCATCCTCAAGCTGTCCTTCTTCACCCGGGCGCTGCGCCTGTCGATCTCGATCGTCGCCCTGATCGGCTTCTACCTGCCGGCCTTCCGCAGCAACCGCGGTGCCACGCTCGGCCTGATTGCCGCCGCCGTCGCCACCACGGTCTGGTATGCACTTGGCAACCCCTTCGGCATCGACAACATGTATGTTGCCGCCGTCACCCCGATCCTGGTGATGGGCCTGGAATGGGCCCTCGGCTGGCAGAACAAGGCAGCCATCGAAGCCGTGCGCTGACCCACCCACGGTCCCGCCGGGTCGCCCCGCCGGCGGGACCACTCTCCCCGGGTCCATCCCCCCAACGAGGAACGTCGTGACCAGCCCCGCCCCCATCGACCCCGCCATTGCCGCCGCCCTCGCCGCGCGCACCGGCCACATCGCCCCCGCCGCCACCGATCCCGCCCGGGAAGAAGCCTACCTTCCCTCGCCCTGCGTGCAGAACCACGCCGCCAACATCACGCCGCTGCCCAACGGCGACCTCGCCTGCGTCTGGTTCGGCGGCACGCAGGAAGGCATCCCCGACATCTCGGTCTGGTTCTCCCGCCTTCCCGCCGGCACCGATCACTGGACGCCGGCGGTGAAGCTCTCCGACGACCCGGGCCGTTCGGAACAGAACCCGCTGCTCTTCCCCGCCCCGGACGGGCAACTCTGGCTGCTGTGGACGGCGCAGATTTCCGGCAACCAGGACACCGCCATCGTGCGCCGCCGCCTCTCCACCGACAACGGCGAGAGCTGGGGCCCGATCGAGACGCTGTTCGGCCCGCGCGAAGGCTCCGGCACCTTCATCCGCCAGCCCGTCGTCGTGCTCGACAGCGGCGAGTGGCTGTTGCCGGTGTTCTATTGCAACGGCCGTTCCGGCGTGAAATGGGTCGGCGACTTCGACACCAGTGCGGTGAAGATCTCCGCCGATGGCGGCCGGACCTGGACCGAGGCCGAGGTGCCGGCCAGCACCGGCTGCGTGCACATGAACATCGACAAGCTGGCCGACGGCTCGCTGCTGGCGCTGTTCCGCAGCCGCTGGGCCGACAACATCTATCTCAGCCGCTCGCATGACCACGGCCGGAGCTGGACGCCACCGGTGCCGACCGAACTGCCGAACAACAATTCCTCGATCCAGTTCACCGCCCTGGCCAACGGGCATCTCGCGCTGGTCTTCAACAATTCCAGCGCCGCCGATGCGGTGGCGCGCCGCATCTCGCTTTATGACGATATCGGCGAGGACGACACCCAGGCCGCCCCGGCCGAGCCGCCCACGCATCGCACGGCCTTCTGGGGCGCGCCGCGGGCGCCGCTGACGCTGGCGATTTCCGAAGACGGCGGCGCCACCTGGCCGCATCGCCGCGACCTCGAAACCGGTGACGGCTACTGCCTGACCAACAACTCGCGGGAATCCCTCAACCGCGAATTCTCCTACCCCTCGATCAAGCAGGGTTCTGACGGCAAGCTGCACATCGCCTTCACCTATTTCCGGCAGACCATCAAATACATCCGCCTCGCCGAGGACTGGAGCCACGGCAAGTGACCGCCCCGCCGCCCCGGCACGCCCTGGTCACCGGTGCCAGTTCCGGCATCGGGCTCGCGATCGCGCAGCGCCTGCTGCGCGAGGGCTGGGCGGTCACCGGTCTCAGCCGCCGCCCGCCCGACCTCGTCGATCCGCGCTTCACCCATCGCGCCTTCGACCTGCTCGACGGCGACATCGCCAGCCTCGGTGATCTCCGGCCGGATGCGCTGGTGCATGCGGCCGGGGTGCTGCGCGTCGGCCGGCTGGGTGAACTGGACCACGCGGCCGGGGCGGCGATGTGGCACCTGCACGTCGATGTCGCCACCCGCCTCGCCGATGCGCTGGCCCCCCATTTGCCGGACGGCGGGCGAATCGTGCTGATCGGCAGCCGCGTCGCCAATGGCGCGCCCGGCCGCAGCCAGTATGCCGCCACCAAGGCGGCGCTGCTCGGCCTCGCCCGCTCCTGGGGTGCCGAACTGGCGCCGCGCGGCATCACCGTCAACGTGGTCGCCCCGGGCGCCACCGACACGCCGATGCTGCACGATCCCGCCCGCGCCGGCGTTGCCCCGCGCCGCCCGCCGATCGGCCGCTTCGTGCAACCGGAGGAGATCGCCGCGCTGACCGCCTTCCTGCTCTCCCCCGAGGCCGGCGCCATCACCGGCCAGCAGATCGTCGTCTGCGGCGGAGCCTCTCTCTCCACCTGAAATCGCGTATGCTGTCCGGGCTCGGGGGGATCTCCCCCGAGCCCAGACACCATCCGAAAGAGGGCGCCTCCTGATGCCGACTCTCGCTGAGATCATCACCCACGGCGAAGACCGGCTGCTGCATCATCTCACCCGCAACGGCAAGGTGCGGGGCTACATGCAGTTCTCCGCCCCGTTCGAGGAAGCCTGGCTCGCCTCGATGCGCGGCCTCTCCGCGGCGTTGCTGCGGGCTTTGCGGGAAGGGCGCCAGCTTTCCCCGCTGACGGCCGATACGGTACCGGGGCGTGACCCCGTTGCCTGGTACGGCATCGAAGCCGGCAGCCGCCACCGCGCCCGCGGCATTCCGCTGGCGATGTTCCTCGGCAATCTCAAGAGCTACCGCCGTTCCTACCAGGACCTGCTCGACGAAGCCGGCCTCGAACGCGAGGATCTGGAATCGTACCGTCGCATCATCGATAATTATTTCGATCGCATTGAAATCGGTGTCTGCGAGGAATGGACCGGACAGACCTGCGATGCGGCCCTTGATCAGCTCCGCATCCGCAACCGCGCCCTGACCGAGGAAAAAAGCAAGTACCTGACCATCTTCGAAAGCCTGAAGGACCCGGTCATCCTGCTCGACGTCGCCGGCGAGGTCGAGAACATGAACTGCGCGGCGACCAGCCTGTTCGCCGAACGCTCCGCACCCGGCATGGTCTATTACAGCCAGGAACAGGTTCGGTTACCGCCCGGGCTGCTCGACATCGACCTGCCCGTGCGTGAGCAGCAGTTGCAGACCAATCTCGGCCCCCGCTGGTTCGAGATCAAGTCGCAGCGCCTGCTCGATGTCAGCGAGCGCGTCATCGGCACGGTGATGATCCTGAGCGATGTCACGGAATACCGCCGTGCCTGCGAGGAAGCCCGCGCCGCCGACCGCGCCAAGTCGATCTTCCTCGCCACCATGAGCCACGAGATCCGTACCCCCTTGCACGGCATCCTCGGACTCGCGGAGCTGCTCGGCCACAGCGACCTCTCCGCCGGGGACCGGGCCCGGCTGGATGCGATCACCCAGTCGGGGGAACTGCTCTCCTCGGTGATCTCCGACATCCTGGACTACTCGAAGATCGAGGCCGACGTGCTCGATGTCGAGGAGATCTCTTTCCCGGTGGCCGATGTAGCGGAGAGCGTGCTCGGCCTGATGCGGCCGCTGGCGGCGCGCAAGCCGCGGCTGCGCCTGCTCGCCACCCTGCCGCCCTTGCCCGTGGTCATCGGCGATCCGGGCAAGCTGCGGCAGATCCTGATCAACTTCATCGGCAACGCCATCAAGTTCACCGACCAGGGCAGCGTCAGCCTCGCCATCGAGGAAATCGCCGGTGCGGATGACACCTGCCGGCTGCGCTTCACCATCACCGACACCGGCATCGGCGTCGAGGAATCCAAGCTCGCGACGATCTTCGATCCTTTCACCCAGTCGGACAGCTCGGTGGCACGCCGCTACGGCGGCAGCGGCCTGGGCCTGGCGATCTGCCGGCGCCTGATCGAGCGACTGGGCGGCGAGCTGGACGTGAGCAGCCGCCCCGGTCAGGGCAGTTGCTTCTGGTTCACCCTGCCGTACCGCCGCGTAGAAGAAGCCGGCGCCCCGGCACGTCCGGTCACCGCTGCTGTGCCCTCCCCCTGCGCCGGGCGGGCACTGAACGTGCTGGTGGTGGAGGACAACGAGGTGAATGCGATGGTCGCGACCGGCCTGCTCCATACCGCCGGCCACAACGCCACCGTGGCGACGGGGGGCGAGGCCGCCCTCGCCGCCCTGGCCGCGCATGACTACGATCTTGTGCTGATGGATCTCTATCTGCCGAACATGCACGGCATCGAGGTCACGCGCCGGATCCGCGCGCTGGCGGATCCGCGCAAGCGCAGGGTGCCGATTGTCGCGCTGTCGGCGCAGGTAGTGCAGACCGACGTGCAGGCCTGCCTCGATGCAGGCATGGACATGTTCATCGGCAAGCCGTTCCGGCGCGTCGACCTCGACCGGGCCATTGCCTTCGCCTGCGGCCGCGTGGTGCCGCCCGGGCCGCCGCGCCCGCCCGCACCGGTGCCGCTGCACGAGCAGGCCGCGGATCTCGGGCTGGGCAGTGCGCAGCGGCTGCTGGCCCTCTATCGCCAAACCACGCCGGCAACCCTGGCGGCGCTGGCGGATGCCCTCGCCACCGAGGACACCGCTGCCGTCCGGGACCTCAGCCATAAGCTGAAGGGTGGCGCCAGCTATGTCGGCTGCAGTGCCGTGTTCGATCTCGCCGAGGCCACCGGCGCCGCGGCCCGGCGCGGCGATCTGAACGGACTCGCCGGACGCGTCGCCGCGCTGCGGCAGGCCTTGCCCAGGATACTTGATGCACTCGATGCGCAACTGAAGGAAGACCAGGGCGCTGCCCTGGACCCGGCAGGGGCCACAAGGCCCCTGCACCCCAATAGCGCTGCGCGGCTTGGCACAATGGCCCGATGACGTATGGCGAACATAGTCCGCCAACGCAAGGCAATCTCCAACAACCTGTGACGCTAACGAGGCACGTAAACCGCATAGCCTCGTGGTGGGGCCCAGAGGTCGGTCCATCCGTCGGAGCCGGTCCGCTTTGGCATGGGCTGGCCCAAATCCTGGCCACGCCACGCCGCCGGCCGCAGATCGGTGTCCAACCACTTCGTCTGTACTGATGCGCCGTTCCAAGTCCCTCGGTTGTTTAAAACAAACACAAGTCCAGGCTTTTCGCCATACCCCAAACGCTGCATGATATAAAGATCATCATCTACATATAAAATATGAACATCTCCTGCCGCGTAATCTTCATGAATTCGTACCAAGGCATCGATTCCACTCACCTCTCCTGGCAATGCAAGCCCCCAATTATAGTAATCTTGCCAGAAAATGGTAGGATATCCTCGCTGCGTTAGAATGAATGCATATGCCAGCATCTTGTCGTGTATGATGGGATCGTTCCGGACCACATCGTGGTTCTCCACGAAGGTGACGGCCAGGTCCGCGCCGTCTGAGCGGCCGATGAGGACGGTTCCCGGATCGGTCAGTCGTCTAAGGCTGAAGCCATATGTCTGGCACAGATCTCTAAGGCGATAGCGCAACGGGAAGTCAAAGGCACGCACGGGATTGTCCGACCACGTGTTGGCCTCGGTGAGCCAGTCATCAATGGTCCGGCTTTCGTCCCAGCACTCACCGACAGAGAATGGCTTGAACGGTTGCGTTCCGCGCAAGCCCCTGAGTTCCTGGATGGCGCGAACCATCCAGGGTCCGTAGCCTTTGACGAAGTCGAAGCGGAATCCGTCAAAGCCGACGGTGTTGATCATCCATTCCGCGCACTCAAGCAAGGCCGTATAGACGGCAGGGTTCCGATGGCAGAGGTCCGGCATGCCTCCGAATTGACCTTGGTCCCAGCTCTCGTAGCGCGATGGGTGGAAGCTCTCGCTGTTGCGCGGGAACTTGCCGCTTTTCGGCGTAAACAATGTCCAGCGGCTAACCCCATCCACAGCGCTGACCTCCTGGGCGTCCGCGCCGCTGCAATGGTCGATGACGAAGTCCGCATAGACCTGCATTCCAGCCCCGTGGGCCGTGTCGATCAGTGCGGCCAGTTCGTCCCTTGTACCGAACCAGGTTGCGACCGAACCTTTCTGGTTGAATTCCCCGAGATCGAAATAATCGTACGGATCGTACCCCATCGAGGTATTGGAGGCAGCTTTATTGGCGGGCGGTAGCCAGAGCGCGGTAAAACCCGCCGCGGCGAGCGCTGGAACCCGTTGTTTGACAAGCTTCCACCAAGCGAACGCCTGACCTTCGAGAACCGGACAGTCCCAATAGAACGCCTGCATCATAACGCCCATTGACGCTTCCTCTTTTGCTATCATCTCGCGTTCAATAGAGAACGATAGCAGACAGAAGCGGACACCAAGATCACGACGATGCAATCTGCGACAGCGAGGTGCGGCGCAATCAGAATTCCTACGTGCCGACATTCCCCGCCCACGAATTAAGAATTTCTGCGTCGCGTCGCTAACGTAGAAATTCTTAATTCGTTCTCCGCACCATTCTCAAATATGTGAAGACCTGGGTGCTGGCCGGGACCGGCAGGGGCCACAAATCCACCTTGCTCCGCTTCGCGACCCAAGCGCAGTTCGTACCTCCCCGCTCAGGTCACTTGCGCCGCGAACAGGTAGCCCAGCCCATATTCCGTGGTGATGAAGCCCGGCTGCCCCGGCCCGGGATCGAGCTTGCGCCGCAGCCGCCCAATCAGCACGTCGACGGTGCGATCATTGGGATCGAGGTCGCGCCCGCTCATCGCGTCCAGCAGTGCATTGCGGCTCATGATGCGGCCGGCATTGTTGACCAACGCGGCCAGCAGGTCGAACTCGGCATGGGTCAGCCGCACCTGCCGTCCGTCCGGGGCGATCAACTGGTGCCCGGCCAGATTGAGCTGCCAGCCGGCGAAGCGGCGGATCTCGTCGCGGTGCGGCGATGCGGCCTCGCCGCTGCCATGGGTGCGCCGCAGCACGCTGTGCGCACGCGCCAGCAGCTCGCGGGGTGAGAACGGCTTGGTGACGTAGTCGTCCGCCCCCAACTCCAGCCCGACCACGCGGTCCGCTTCCTCGGCGCGGCTGGTCACCAGGATCACCGGCACGTTCGACTGAGCGCGGAGATCGCGCATCAGCGCCAGCCCGTCCCCGTCGGGCAGGCGGATATCCAGCAGCACCAGGTCGATCCGCTCCCGCCGCAGGATGCGGCGCAGGGCCTCGGCAGTCCCGGCGCGATGCACCACGAAGCCGGCATTCTCGAAATAGTCCGCCATTGCGGCAAGGACCACCGGTTCGTCGTCGACGATGCAGACATTGATGCGTGACGGCGCGGCAGGATCAGGCGATTTCATGTATCGTTTACAATTCGTTTAAGGTTCGACCAATTCTGTTCATATTAGAACGAATTTGTCTTTACATCGCCATGGCATTGCTTGTGCCGGCGGTTCTCCCGTCCCGCCGCTTGAGGAAATGCAAGATGGACCAGTCACCATCCAGGTCAAGAACAGCCATCAAGGGTGCCGTCAGCGTCGCGGCCATCGGCGTGGCCGGATTCCTGATCCTCACCTCGCCATGGACGTGGTCGCTGACCCACCCGCGCCGTGATGTCGCCGGGCCGGGCCCGGCCGATTTGCAGAACGGCCGTAAGCTGTTCCTCGCGGCGGATTGCGCCACCTGCCACGCCACCCCCGGCCAGGACAACATGCTGCGGCTCGGCGGCGGGCGCGTGCTGGAAACCGCCTTCGGTACGTTCCACATGCCGAACATATCTCCCGACCCGAGGGACGGCATCGGTGGCTGGAGCTCCGAGCAGTTCATCCGCGCGGTGCGGGAAGGGGTCGGCCCGGACGGGGCGTGGCCGGACGGCCGGAACCTGTATCCATCCTTTCCCTACACCTCCTATCAGCGCATGACGGCGAACGACCTGCGCGACATGTTCGCCTACATCAAGACGCTCGAACCGGTCGCGGGCAAGGCGCCGGAGCACGAGCTGAAATTCCCCTTCAACCTGCGCCGGGGCGTGGGCATCTGGCGGCTTGCCTTCCTCGATGGCCAGCCCCTCCCGCCCGCCGCGCCCTCTCCCGCCGCCGGGGCCGATGCGGTGCTGGCGCGGGGCCGTTATCTCGTCGAGGGCCCGGCGCATTGCGCCGAATGCCATTCGCCGCGCACGCCGCTCGGCAACGTGCAGGCGTCGTTGCGCTACGGCGGCAGCCCCAACCCGGAAGGCACCGGCTACGTCCCCAACATCACGCCGGATGAAACCGGCATCGGCTTCTGGTCGGCCAATGCCATCGCCGATTACCTGGCCACCGGCCTCAGCCCGATCGGCAAGCGCGCCGGCGGAGAGATGGCCGAGATCGTCGCCAACACCGCGCAACTGCCGGAAGCGGACCGGCATGCCATGGCGGTGTACCTGAAGACCATTCCCGCGGTGGACCGGCCTGGCCCCGGCGTGCCGGAACCCAACCGCACCGGCAAGGTGGTGATGCTGCCGGCCAGCTTCACCAGCGCCACCCGCGCCGCCCCGCTGCCCACCTCCGACGCCCGCGCCATCGCCGAGGCCAAGGACGTCTATGTCGCCGACACCAGCAATCTCTACCTCGACGCCGCCCGGCTCGGCACGGCGGGGGCGGAGGACGGCAAGGTGCTCGGCGCCGCCCGGCTCGCCGTGCTCGGGCGTGACGGTGACCGGCTGCAGGTGCGGCTCGCCGGCTGGCAGGTCGAAGGCGTGGACTCGGTCTTCTACGCCCGGCAGGGCCAGCGCATCATGCAGGCCGTGCTCGGCCCGGCTGCCATCGCCAAGGTGGCGCGCGGGGCCTCGATGCAGGATCCCGACACCCACCAGACCTGGACGCGCGCCGAGCTGACCTTCTGGATCGACGGCGGCAAGCTCAATGCGCAGCTACCGGCGCTGTGGGGCTACAGCGCCCGCCTGTTCAACACCGCCTGCGCCGCCTGCCATACGCTGCCCTCGCCGCAGCATTACCTGGCGAACCAGTGGATCGGCACGCTGGGCGCGATGAAGCGCTTCACCTCGCTCAGTGACGGCCAGTACCGGCTGCTGCTGGCCTATCTGCAGAACCACGCCAAGGACACCGCCGCGGCGGCGCCGGCGCCATGAGCGATACGATCCAGCCCTCCCTGGAGTTCGGCGCGCTCATCGCCGACTGGCTGGGCCATCTCTTCATCGCCCCGCCCGATCCGGTGCGGGTGGCGGGGCTGCAGCGCCACGCCACGAACGGGGGGCTCGCCGATCTCGCGGCCGGCCTCGGCTGCCCGGCGGCGGGCCAGAGGATGGCGGCCATGCTCGGGGTCGGCCCCGCCGCCACGGTGGCCCCCGCCCTGGCGCGATGCCATGCGCGGCTGTTCGACGGCGTGGCCGGCCGCAACACGATCCCGCCCTACGAGAGCGCCTGGACCGGCGAGGGCGGGCGGTTGTTCCAGGCGCCCACCGAAGAGATGGCGGCGGTGCTGCGGCGCCTCGATCTCGCGGTGTCCGCGGAGTGCGGCGAGCCGCCCGACCATCTCGGCATCGAGCTGTTCGCGCTCGCGGCGGCCCTGCGCCAGGGTGATGCCGGCATGGCCGCAGACCTGCAACGCCGACTCGCCACCTGGGTGCCGGCCTTCGCCGGCCAGGTACAGGCCGCCGATCCCGATGGCTTCCATGCCGCGGCCTGCACCCTGCTGGCCGCCTTCCTCTCCTCCCTGTCCGACAGCCTGCATGCGGCGATGCCCGTCAGGCCGACCGCTTTCGAAGGGACACCCTCCTGATGTCCAGCCCAGTTCCCGAAGTGACCTCGTCCGCCCTCTCGCGGCGCGGGCTGCTGCGCGGCGCCACCGCACTCGCCGCCTTGGGCGCCACCGGCGCGCCCTATCTGACCCGGGGGGCACGCGCGGCCGGCGGCACGCAGGAAATCCTCTCCGCGTGCCACTGGGGCGTGTTCCGGGCCAGGGTGCAGGATGGCCGTGCGGTCGGCATCCGCCCGTGGGAGGAAGACCCCTGGCCCTCGGCGCAATTGCGGGGGGTGCTGGATTCGATCTACTCGCCCAGCCGCATCAAGTACCCGATGGTGCGACGGGCCTGGCTGGAAAAGGGGCCGGGCGCGGACCCGGCCGGCCGCGGCACCGACGATTTCGTGCGCGTCAGCTGGGACCAGGCGATCGACCTGGTGGCGAAGGAACTGGTGCGGGTGCGGGAAACCCATGGCCCGAGCGCGATCTTCGGCGGCTCCTATGGCTGGAAGAGTCCGGGCAAGCTGCACAACTGCCAGACCCTGCTGCGCCGGATGCTGAAGCTGAACGGTGGCTTCACCAATGCCGCCGGCGACTACTCCACCGGCGCGGCGCAGGTGATCCTGCCCTACGTCACCGGCTCGATCGAGGTGTATGAACAATGCACCACCTGGCCGAACGTGGTGGAGAACACCGAGCTGATGGTGTTCTGGGGCGCCAACCCGATGAATTGTTCGCAGATCGGCTGGCACATCGGCGACCACGGCGCCTTCGTCGGTGTGCAGAAGCTGAGGGAGAAAGGCACCAAGGTCATCTGCATCGACCCGGTGCGGACGGAAACCTGTGAATTCCTCGGCGGCGAATGGCTGGCGCCGCGCCCGCAGACCGATGTCGCGCTGATGCTCGGCATCGCCCATACGCTGCAGGCCGAGAAGCTGCACGACCAGGCCTTCCTCGACAAGTACACCACCGGCTTCGCGCCGTTCCTCGCCTATCTCACCGGCGCCTCGGACGGCGTGCCCAAGACCGCCGAATGGGCCTCGGCGATCTGCGACATCCCGGCCGCGACCATCCGTGACCTGGCGCGGCGCTTCGCCAGCCACCGCACCATGCTGGCGCTGGGCTATTCCACGCAGCGCCAGCACCATGGCGAACAGGCGCCGTGGATGCTGGTGACGCTGGCGGCGATGCTCGGCCAGATCGGCCTGCCGGGCGGCGGCTACGGGCTGAGTTACCACTACGCCAGCGGCGGCGCGCCGATGCACACCTCGCCCAACGTGGCAGCCGTCACCGACGAGATCGGCGGCGGCACGCAGGGTGGCGCGGACTGGCTCGGCACGGGCGGCGAGGCGGTGATCCCGGTATCGCGCCTGGTGGAGACGCTGCTCAATCCGGGCAAGGTGATGGATTTCAACGGGGCGAAGATCAAGCTGCCGCTGATCAAGCTGGCCTACTGGGCCGGCGGCAACCCGTTCTCGCACCAGCAGGACCGCAACGAGATGGTGCGTGCCTGGCAGAAGCTCGACACCTTCATCGTGCACGACGTCCAGTGGACCGCCTCGGCGCGCCACGCCGACATCGTGCTGCCGGCCACCACCTCCTATGAACGCAACGACATCGAGCAGCTCGGCGACTACGCGCTCAGCCACATCGTGCCGATGAAGCAGGTCGTGGCCCCGGTGTTCGAGGCGCGCAACGACTATGACATCTTCGCCGCCATCGCCGAGCGCTGGGGCAAGGGGCGGCTGTTCACCCAGGGCCGCACGGAGATGGAGTGGATCCGCTACTTCTACGAAGGCGCCAAGATCGAATCCCGTGCCAAGGGCATGGAGATGCCGATCTTCGACGTGTTCTGGTCGAACAACCAGGCGCTCGCCTTCCCGCTCAGCGAAGAGCAGCGGGATTTCGTCCGCCATGCCGCCTTCCGCGCCGACCCGCTGCTCAACGCGCTCGGCACGGCCTCGGGCAAGATCGAGATCTACTCGAAGAACATCGAGAAGATGGGGTATGACGACTGCCCGCCGCACCCGACCTGGATGGAGCCGGTCGAGCGCCTTGGCGGGCCGACCACGAAATATCCGCTGGCCATCGCCGCCAACCACCCGATCCTGCGGCTGCACTCGCAGCTCTGCGGCACCGTGCTGCGCAAATCCTATGAAGTGGCGGGGCGGGAGCCGTGCTGGATGCACCCGCGCGACGCCACTGAGCGCGGCCTCGCCGATGGCGATGTCGTGCGGGTCTTCAACGATCGCGGGCAGATCCTGGCGGGGGTGAAGATCACCGAGGTCATGCGCCCCGGCGTCATCCGCATCAGCGAAGGTGGCTGGTACGATCCGGTCGATGCGCGCACCCCGGGCAGCCTGTGCAGCTATGGCGACGTCAACAACCTGACGACGGGCATTGCCACCTCACGGCTCAGCCAGGGCAATTGCGGCCAGACCGCGATGGCGGAGGTGGAAAAATACACCGGCCCGCTGCCTCGCGTGACGGTGTTCCAGGCGCCCGCCGCCGGCTGATCTGATCCGCGGGTCCACCGCACGGGGCGGCCGGCGTGATGCCGGCCGCCCCGCTCTGTTTCGGTCAGTCCGTCTCCGTCCCCAGCAACGCCTCGATCCGCTCGACGATGCCCTTGATGCGGATCGGCTTGTGCAGCAGGGAGAAGCTGCTCTCCTCCGTCCCGCCCGCCCGCAGCGCGGCGTCGTCGCCCGAGTACCCGGTCAGCAGCACGGCCGGCAGGCCGGGGCGGATATCGTGTGCCGCGCGGATCAGGGTGATCCCGTCCATGCCCGGCATGGCGAAGTCGGTCATCAGCACGTCCACCGCCTCGCCCGCGGCCAGCAGCGAGAGCGCCTCGTTGCCGCTGGCGGCGACCAGCACGCTGAAGCCCTCCTGCTCCAGGTATTCCGCCAGCACTTCCCGCACCAGGTCCTCGTCGTCCACCACCAGCAGCCGGGAGGAGGAGCGGGCCTTGCCAGGCGCTGGCATCGTCGCTTCCGGCCGCGGCATGGCGCCGGCCTCCGCCACCGGCAGCCACAGCGTCACCGTGGTGCCCTCGCCCGGTTTCGTGTCGATCTGCAGCGCCCCGCCGGACTGCTCGGCGAAGCCGCGGGCCATCGGCAGGCCGAGTCCGGTGCCGATGCCCAGGGGCTTGGTGGTGAAGAACGGCTCGCCCGCCCGCGCCAGCGTGGCCGCGTCCATGCCGGTGCCGGTATCGGTGACGGCCAGGCGCAGATAGCGTCCCGGCCGCATGCCGGCGGGCCGGTTCCCCGCCCCTTCCATCGACACCATCTCGGTCTCGGCGGCCAGGGTCAGGCTGCCGCCCTTGGGCATGGCGTCGCGGGCATTGGTGGCAAGGTTGATCAGCGCCGTCTCCAGTTGTTCCCGGTCAGCCAGCAGCGGCGGCAGGTCGGGCCTGACCTCGATTCGCACGGTGATGCCGCTGCCCAGGGAATGGGTCAGCGTCTCGCGCACCTCACCCAGCATCGTGGTCACGTCCAGCCGCTCGGCGCGCAGGTCGCTGCGCTGGCCCAGGGCGAGCAGGCGGTTGGTGATGGCGGCGCCGCGCTTGGCCGCGTCATTGGCCAGCGTCGCCAGGCGGCGCACGCTCGCCTCGTTGGCCGGCTGGCGATCGATCAGCGTGGTCGCCCCCTCGACCGCCTGCAGCACGTTGTTGAAATCCAGCGCGATGCCGCCCGCCAGTTGCCCGAGCGCCTGCATGCGGCGGGACTGCGCGTCATTGGCGTGCGCCTCCGCCTCGCCTTGCAGCCGCGCCCGCTCCGCCGCCAGTTCCTGCTGCCCGGCGCGGCGCAGCATCAGCACGGTGCCGACCAGCAGGATCGCGCCGAGCAACGCCACCAGGCTCCAGAGCTGCACCGCGCGGGTCCATCCGGCCAGCACGGCGGCCTGGTCGCTCGCGTATTCGACGACGATGCCGAGCGCGGGGAAGGATTGCCGGGCCTGGATGCGCATCACCCCGTCCACCGGGGAAGGCCCGGTCCAGGTCCCCTCCGGCCGTTCCCGGAAGGCAGCGGCCAGCCGGCCCGCGACCTCCGGCCCGTTGGCGGTGGACACGCCCGCCTGCGCCAGCGGGGTGCCGTCGGTGCGATAGAGCCCGATCCGCTGCCCCTCGCCCTGCGGCATCATGGAGGTCCAGTGCTCCATGAAGGAGGCGGGATAGATCGCCGCCAGCACCAGCCCGTCGAACCGGCCGTCCGCGCCGGCGCGGCGGCGGCCCAGGTTGAACGCCAGGATACCGTCGACCCGCCCGGTATAGGCGGCGCTGACGAACCATTCGGCCCCTTGCCGCGCCGCCTGGAAATAATCCCGGTCGATGCGGGTCCTGCGGTCGACCAGTTCGGGGCGGTTGGCCGCGGCGATCAGCCCATCCGGCCCGATCACCCAGATCGCGCCCATCTGCGGCTCCTGCGCGATCGAGCGGGCCAGGTAGTCGCGCAGCCAGGGCGCCGAGCGGATCTCCTGGTCGGTGGCGCCGCGCAGCCGGTCCTCCACCTGCGCCAGCACCAGCCGGTGCGTCTCCAGCACCTTGCGCGCGTGCTCGCCCAGTGCCGTCACCGACCGCCCGGCCATCTCCTGGGCGCGGTTCAACGCCGCCTCGCGCGTGGTCATGGCGGCGACCGCCACGATCGCAAAGGGAATGATTACCGCCGCGGCGATGGCCAGGCCCAGCCATCCGCCCGACCGCCCCAGGGAGGCCGCCAGGCGCCTCCCCGCTCCGCCTGCCTCAGCCATTACCTGACATCCTTGCCGTGACCGGTACGATTGCGGCCATCTCGCTGCTCCACCTCAGTGTCACTCCCGGTGCGTCCGGGTTCCATTCCGTGTCCCGTTGCCGTTCCGGCCGGGTCCACCGATGCGCGCAGGCCGGCACCTTGTCTCCTGCTGGCCTGTGCGCCAGGGTGGGAAACAATGACAGCACGCAATCATCGGAAACGAAACGCCGGATCTTCATACGATAAATAGCGAAATAGATAAATCCGCTTAACAAACTGACAAGTTGACGAATTTTCTGACCGGGTTCATCTGTTGTATTTCATATCCCAATACTTCAGTGCGCTTCCACCTCACAGTTATTATACTTCTCCAAGCTCGACCAGAACTCCATGCCGAAGGGTCCGCTTCGTCTTGTTCAACTCGCCGTGTGGCATGCGCATCTTCGCATCACGTCTCCTTTCCAGGGCGCAGGGCCGATCAGGGCGGCGGCGCACCGGCCCGGCCGCGCATGGCCCCTAGCCCGGTCGCCCCGGACGGCCGGACGGCGGCGCGCGCGCAGGCCCTGCGCGCGTCGTCTTCCACGCTGCGCTGGCTGCGCCTGTCGATCACCGGGGCGCTGATCGTTCCGGCCTGCGTCTTCGCCATCACCGCCTGGACGACGCGGCAGGCAACCATTGCGGTGGCGCAGGACGCGATCCGGCGGGAGACGGTGATCCTGGCCGAGCACGCCCTCAAAGTGTTCGAAACCGAGCAATTGCTGCTGGCGCAGGCCGCCGAGCGCGTCGCCGGCATGAGCTGGGAGGAGATCCGGGCCGCCCCGTGGCTGCAGGACTATCTGGCGCGGTCGATCCGCAGCATGCCGCATATCGGGGCGATCTGGCTGATCGGACCGGACGGGCGGATCGCCGCGGCCGACCGCCCCGCGCTGCTCGACGAGAAGTCGCGCGAGGACCGCGATTATTTCCAGGCGATACGACAGGGGAGCGACTGGTTCGTCAGCCGCCCCTATATCGGGCGGGTCGACGGCCGGCTCGCCATCAACGTGGCCGCGCCCCGGCGCACCGCGGACGGACACTTCGACGGGCTGATCCTGGCGGCGACCTATCCGGAATTCTTCATCAAGTACTGGGAAACCGCCGCCCCGCCGCGCGAGCACCGCTACGCCCTCTACCGCGCCGACGGGGCGCTGCTGGTGCAGTCGGACGGCGAGATGCGGCCGCTGTCGCCGGAGGTCGAGCAACGCTTTGCCGCCTCCTTCCGCGCCGAGCCGAACGGCCTGTGGATCAGCTCCTCGCTTTTCGACGGCGTCACGCGCATCCGCGGGCGCACCTCGCTGCCCCGCTTCGGCATCGTCGTCACCGACGGGATCAGCCTCGACGCCGTGCTGGAGGAATGGCGGCAGACCACCGGGGCCTATGCCGCCGTGGCCGGGATCTCCGCCGCCGCGCTGATCTGCATCAGCATGCTCGCCCTGCGCTCGGTCCGGCGCGAGCGGGGCGCGGCGCTGCGCCAGTTCGAGACCGAGGCGGCGCTGCACGCCCGCGACGCGCTTTATGCCGGTATTTTCGAGAAGGCGGTGGACGGCATCTTCGTGCTCGCGGTCGGGCCGGACCAGCGCATCGTCTACGAGACGGTCAATCCCTCGCTGGAACGCCAGCTCGGCCGGCGCGCCGGCGACCTCGCCGGCCGCACGCCGGAGGAGGTGCACGCCCCGACCGAGGCGGCCTGCCTGGCCGCGCGCTACCGCGAATGCGTCGCCGGCGGCAAGGCGATGTCCTTCAGTATCGTGCTGATGCTGCACGAGCACCGCACCGTCTGGCAGATCTGCCTGACGCCGATCCGCGACGAGAGCCACCACACCGTGCGCGTCGTCGGCACCACCTCCGACATCACCCGCCAGACCGAGCTCGAGGAAAAGCTGCGCAACGCCCAGCGGCTGGAATCGATCAGCCAGCTCACGGCGGGGATCGCGCACGATTTCAACAACCTGCTGATGGTGATGACGGGCAATCTCGGCCGGCTGGAGGACGCGACGCTGGAGGCGGGGCAACGGCGCTGGGTCGATTCGATCCAGCGCGCGGTGAACCGGGCGGCGACGCTGACGCGGCATCTGCTGACCTTCGGGCGGCGGCAGATGCTGCGCCCGGAGCCGCAGCAGGTTTCCGCCCTGCTCGAGGACCTGCGCAGCCTGATCGAGGGCGCGGTCAACCAGGGCATCACGCTGCGCTACCACGCCAGTGCCGCCGCCCGCACCGCGATCTGCAGCGTCGACCGGGCGGAGCTGGAGCTCGCGGTGCTGAACATCGCCCTCAATGCGCAGCACGCCATGCCGCAGGGGGGCAGCTTCGTCATCCGCTCCGACATCCTGCGCATCGACGCGCTGCACCCGCATGCGGAGCTGGCCGGCGGCAGCTATCTGCGCATCCGCTTCTCCGACAGCGGGCATGGGATGGACGAGGAGGTGCGGACCCGTGCCTTCGAGCCGTTCTTCACCACGCGGGACGTGGGGCAAGGCTCCGGTCTGGGGCTTTGCCAGGTCTACGGCTTCGCCAAGCAGTCAGGCGGCCATGCCGAGCTGGAAAGTGCCCCCGGCCGCGGCACCACCGTCCTGCTCTACCTGCCCGTTGCTGCGCAGTCGCTCCGCCTGCCCGGGCCGCTCCGGGCCATGGCCGAGGCCAGCTTCCGTCCCGATTCGCGGGGCATCTCGTCATAAGCCTCGGCGGACGCGTGGGTTTTGCCCTGCTCACGGGTATCAGCCTCCAGAACCCGGATTGGCGTGCATGCCCGTCGCCCTTGCCCTTCGATGTTGTTTCGAGAGCCCTGTGTCTTGTCCCGCCCCCCAGCCACGCCAGGACCGCGACCGCGCCGCCGCGCCGGACGAGACGCTGCTCGCCTGGGCGGCGGCCGGCGACCGGCTGGCCTTCGACGAACTGACGCTGCGGCACCTGTCGCGTGTCTACAGCATCGTCCACCGCATCGTCCGCGACCCGGCGGTGGCGGAGGAAACCGCGCAGGAGGTGATGTTCCGCGCCTGGCAGCACGCCGCCCGCTTCGATCCCGGGCGGGCGCGCTTCACCACCTGGCTGCACCGGATCGCGGTGAACCTGGCGCTCAACCGCGCCCGCGCGCCGCTGCTGCAGCCGCTGGAGACGGTGGCGGAACTGGCCGACACCGCCGCGGGACCGGAGGACACCCTCGCGGCCAAGGAAAACCGCCTACGATTGCATGCGGGACTCCGGCGGCTGCCGGCCCGCCAGCGCGCCGCCCTCGCGTTGTTCTACGACCAGGCGCTGAGCGGCGCGGAAGCGGCGGCGGCGCTCTCGGTCTCGCCCCGCGCCCTGGAAGGGCTGCTGCGCCGGGCCCGGCGTTTCCTCGTCGGGCAGATGCGCGACGAGGATGGCTGATGCCGCTCCGGGGACTCATGCTGCCGTCCGGTCGCGCGGACCGGGCGCCCGGACCAAGGATGCGCGCCGCGCCCCGGCGGTTCTGCTGGTGGCAGCGGTGCCAGGAAAGACAACCGCCCATGCGCATACGCCGTTTCGTCACCCTGCTGGAAACCCATGGCGCCGACCTGACGCGCTGGCCGTCCCGGGACGTGCCGTCCGCCCGGGCCTTGCTCGCCGGCTCGGCCGAGGCGCGGCGGCGCCTGCGCGCGGCGGCAGCGCTGGACGCGGCGCTGGCCGGGACCGTCGCGGTCCCGGATGCCGCCACGCTGCAGCGCATGCGCGCCGGCGTCGCCCTCCGCATCGCCCGCTCGCCGCTGCCGGCGCCGTCCGCCGGGGCTCTGGCGGAGTGGCTGCAGCCGCTGTGGCAGATCGGCTGCGGCGCGGTGGTCACGCTGGCGCTGTGCGTGCTCTGGCTGGCCTGGGACGGTCACGATGGCCGGACCGACCTGCTCGCCTCCCCCTCGGCCTTCGTGCTGGCCGGGACCCCGTTCTGATGCGCCCGCGCAGTTCCGTTGTCCTGGCCGTGCTGCTCGGGGCCTCGCTCGCGCTCAACGTGGTGCTCGGCGGGATGATGCTGCGCCGCGGTGCCGAACCGCCGCCCGATCCGGGACGGCTGCAGGCGCGCATCGAATCGCTGCTTTCCCCCGCCGACCGCGCCGCCTTTCATGCCGCCATGCAGCCGGTGGCGCCCGACCTCGCACAGTTCCGCCGGACGCTGCGCGAACAGGGCGCCACCATCAAGGCCGCCCTGGAACAGGATTCCTTCGACGCCGAGGCGCAGCGCGAGCGCATGGCCGCGCACCGGCAAAACTGGGCGACGTTCAGCCTGCGGTTCGACGACGCCCTGAGCCGGGCCATGGCGGCAATCTCGCCCGAAGGCCGCCGCCGCATCGCCGCGGACATGCCCGCCCCCCCGCCCGAGGACAGTGACAGGTCGCGTCCATGATCCGGCGTCATCGCCTTCACCAATCATTCCCCCCGCGCATGCCACCCCCCGCGCCGGCCAACGGGTCCGACACCGGCCCCAGCGCGGGGGCCGAGCGCGGCCTGGGCGGCACCGGCCGGAACGGCGCGATGCCGCCCGGTGCCCCCGTGCGCGGCCCTGACCCGGCATCCGGGTCCGGGGAAAGCCCCGCATAGATCCGTCCCGGCAGCGGCACCGCTGCTTCGCCCCTGGCCACATGGTCCCGCGCGCGCCAACCGGCGCCGCCCGGCGCAACGGCTGTGTCGCCCTCCTCCCCCGGCCCCCGACGATTTCGCAAGATGCTTCTCATCGCCTGGAAAATGCTCGCGGGTGACCGCGCGAAATATCTCGGCATCGTGCTCGCCCTCGGCTTCACCACGCTGCTGGTCGCACAGCAGGGCGCGACCATGCTGCACATCCTCTCCCGGACCACCGTGTTCATCGACAGCATCGGCGGCGTGGACATGTGGGTCACCGACAGCCACGCCCAATATGTCGATGACATCAAGGCGCTGTCGGACATCCAGGTGCAGCGGGTGCGCAGCATCCCCGGCATCGCCTGGGCGGTGCCGATGTATCGCGGCAGCATCCGCGCCCGCATGCCCGACGGCAATTACCAGAACTGCCAGTTCATCGGCGTGGACGACGCCACGCTGATCGGCCGCCCGGCAGAGATGCTGCAAGGCCGTTTCGAGGACCTGCGCATCGCCGACAGCATCCTGGTGGACATCGACGCCGCCGGCGACCGGCTGGCCCATGTCGAACCCGACGGCACCCGTCGCCCCCTGCGCGTCGGCGACACGCTGGAACTGAACGACCATCTCGCCCGTGTCGTCGGCATCTATCGCGGCGAGCCGAACTTCCAGTCGCAGCCGGTGATCTACACCACCTACGAGCGCGCCAAATCCTTCGTCCCCAGCGAGCGCAAGCTGCTCTCCTTCATCCTCGCCGGGCTGCAGCCGGGGACGGATGTGGCGCGGGTGCAGGACGACCTTTTCCGCAGCGCCGGCCTGCGTGGCCGCACCACCGGGCAATTCTCGCGGGAATCGCTGTGGTGGTTCATCCGCAACACCGGCATCCTGGTCAGCTTCGGCCTCTCCACGCTGCTGGCCTTCCTGATCGGCGGCGGCATCGCCGGTCAGACCTTCGCCAACTTCATGCTCGACAACCAGCGCCATTTCGCCGTGCTGCGGGCGATGGGCGCGCCAACGCGCACGCTGGTGGGCATGGTGGTGCTGCAGGCCCTGGCGGTCACGCTGATCGGCTATGGGCTCGGCACCGGCGGCGTGGCGCTGCTGGCCATCCTCGGCCCGAAGACCGGACCGCAGGTCGAGCTGAGCTGGCCGCTGCTCGGCGCCACCGCCTTCGCCGTCGTCTTCGTGGGCGCCGCCGCCGGCACGCTCGGCCTGCGCCGCGTGCTGCGCCTCGATCCCGCCGAGGTGTTCAAGTGACGCCGCCGCCACCGGCCGTGTGCTGCCGCGCGCTGACCCGGAGCTATCACGCCGCTGCCGGGGTGGTGCCGGCGCTGCGCGGCGTCGATCTCGAAGTGGCGCCAGGCGAGGTGATGTTCCTGGTCGGCCCCTCCGGCTGCGGCAAGACCACGCTGATTTCCATCGTGGCCGGGGTGATGACCCCCGATGGCGGCAGTTGCGCCGTACTTGGCCGCGACCTCGCCACCCTCGGCGGCGGCGCCGGCGCGGCGTTCCGCCGCCGCCATGTCGGCTTCGTCTTCCAGGCCTTCAATCTGGTGCCGACGCTGACCGCCGCCGAGAATGTCGGCGTGCCGCTGCTGCTCAACGGCGCCGGGCAAGCCGCCGCGATCCGGGGGGCGACCGAGGCGCTCGCCGCCGTCGGCCTCGCCGACCGTGCCGGGCAACTGCCGCGGGAGCTGTCCGGCGGGCAGCAGCAACGCGTCGCCATCGCCCGCGCCCTGGTGCACCGCCCCCGGCTGCTGGTCTGCGACGAGCCGACCAGCGCCCTCGATCACAGGACAGGACAGGAGATCATGGAACTGCTCCGCGGCCTCGCCGGACGGCATGGCAGCACCTTGCTGGTGGTGACGCATGACCACCGCATCTTCGGCTTCGCCGACCGCATCGCGGAAATGGACGACGGCCGCATCGTCACGGTCAGGACCGGCGCGGCATGATCCGGCTGAGCCACGTCCTGCTGCCGCTCGGCGCCGCCGCCGGCCTCGGCCTCGGCATCACCGCGGTGCTGCAGGCGCACCAGCCGCCGCGCCCGGCCCCGCCGCTCACCGAACCGGCCGCCGCGCCCTTCGCCAGCTATATCGGCGGCTCCGGCCAGGTGGAGCCGCCCGGCCGCATGGTTGCCATCGGCGCCCAGGTCGGCGGCGTGGCGCTGGAGGTGCCGGTGCGCCCCGGCGAGCAGGTGCCGGCCGGGGCCACGCTGATCCGCCTCGACGACCGCGTCGCCCGCGCCACCCGCGACCAGAAGGCCGCCGACCTCGCCATCACCCGCGCCCAGGTCACGGAAGCCGCGGTGGCGCTGGCCGATTACCGCCAGCAACTGCGCAACGCCGAGGCGGTGTCCGACCGCCGTGCCGTCAGCGCCGAGGACCTCGCCAAGCGCCGCTACGCCGCCCAGCTCTACGAGGCCAAACTCGCCACCGCGCGCGCGCAGGTCATCTCCGCCGAAACCGCCCTGGCCGAAGCCGAGGCCGAACTGCAGCGCCTGACCATCACCGCCCCCTTCGCCGCGACGGTGCTGCAGGTGAACATCCGCCCCGGCGAATACGTCTCCGCCGCGGCGCTCGACACGCCCCTGATCCGGCTCGGCCGGCCCGGCCGGCTGCACCTGCGGGTGCAGGTGGACGAGAACGACGCCTGGCGCTTCCACGACGGCGCCACCGGCCGCGCCACCCTGCGCGGCAACCGCGACCTCTCCTCGACACTGCGCTACGTGCTGACGGAACCCTACGTCACGCCGAAGACCTCGCTGACCAGCGACAGCACGGAACGGGTGGATACCCGCGTGCTGGAAGCGGTGTTCGAGATCGAGGATGAGACCCTGCCGGTGCGCGTGGGGCAGGTGCTGGACGTCTTCATCGAGGCGCCCCCTTTGCGCAACGCGGTGGCTCAGGCGAAGCCATGAAGACAGGAAGGAAGGCGAGGGCTCTGCCCTCGACCCGGCAGGGGCCACAGGGCCCCCTTGGTCCGCTTCGCGGCCCAAGCCCATTCGCGCTGCGCGGCACAGAATGGGATCCAAGGGCCTTCGACCCTTGGTGGAGGTCCAGGAGGCAAAGCCTCCTGGCAGGGCTCGGGGCAGCGCCCCGACTGGGCCTCGTGGTGCTGCTCGCCGCGGGCTGCACCCTCGGCCCCGACCACCAGCCGCCGGAGATGCTGCTCCCCGCCGCTTGGTCCGGCCCCCTCGCCACTTCCCCGACCGCGGTCGCGCAGGGCGCCTGGTGGCAGCGTTTCCACGACCCGGTCCTGGACGGGTTGATCACCCGGTCGCTCGCCGCCAATCCCGACGTCGCCAAGGCGCAGGCCTCGTTGCGCGCGGCGCGCGCCAGCCTCGCGCAGCAGCGGGCGGGGCTGTGGCCGAGCCTGGACGCCTCGGCCAGCGTCACCGAGCAACGTAGTTCCCTGGCCGCCTCCGGCTATGGCAGCGGCGCGCGCACCTATGGCACCTGGACCGCCGGCTTCGATGCCGATTTCGAGCTGGACGTGTTCGGCGGCCAGCGCCGCACCATCGAATCCGCGCGCGCTACCGCCGAGGCCGCCGCGGCGGAACGCGATGCCACGGTGCTCAGCCTGATCGGCGATGTCGCCAACGCCTATGTGCAGGTGCGCGGCTATCAGGCGCAGCTGGAGGTGGCGCGGCAGACCCTGGCGACGCGGCGCGACACCGCGGCGCTGACACGGGGCCGGGCCCGGGCCGGGCTGGTCTCCGAGCTGGATGCGGTGAAGGCGGAGGCGGAGGCGGAAAGCGCCGAGGCCGCCATTCCGCCGCTTGAACAAAGTCTTGCCGGGCAGGTGCATGGGCTGGCCGTGCTCACCGGGGCGGCGCCAGGGGAGTTGACCGGCCTGATGGCCCCGGTGCGGCCGGTTCCCACCCTGGGGGGGGCCATCGTTGCCGATGCCCCGGCCACGTTGCTGGTGCGCCGGCCTGACATCCGCGCCGCCGAGCGCCGGCTCGCCGCTGCCAACGCTGCCATCGGCGCGGCGGAAGCCGACCGCTATCCGGCGGTCAGCCTCGCCGGGGCGATCGGGCTGAACGCCGCGCGACTGGGCAACGTGACGGATGTCTCCAGCCGCGTCTGGTCGGTGGCGCCGCAGGTTTCGCTGCCGGTCTTCGATGCCGGCAAGCGCGCCGCGGTGGTGGCCGAACGCGAGGCCGAGCGCGACGAAGCCCTGGCAAGCTGGCGGGCGACGGTGCTGACGGCGCTGAAGGAAGTCGAGAACGCCCTGGTCGGGCTGGACCGCGAAGCCGCGCACAACGCCCGGCTGCGCCGCAGCGTGCGTGCCTGGCAGGACGCGGCGCAGCTGGCCCGTGCGCAGTACCGGGCCGGGTTGTCCAACTTCCTCGACGTCCTGGACGCCGAACGCTCGCTGTCGGAGGCGCAGGACACGCTGGCACAGAGCGACACCGCCCTGGCGACCCAGGCGATCGCGCTGTTCAAGGCGCTGGGCGGCGGCTGGGAGAGCGCGACATGAGACGGCGGCGCTGGTTCCCGGTACTTGCCCTTGGCGCGCTGCTCATGGCCGGCGTCACCGGCTATGGATGGTTCTGGCTGGACAACCGCTGCGGCGCCCCCGCCATCACCGCCCTGCTGGCCCGCAAGCTGCGCCAGCCGGGCCAGGAAGCCGGGGTGGTGATCGCCGAACAACGCCTGGCGACCGGGCAGTTCTGGAAGAATCCCTATCGGTGCGAGGCGGCGTTCGTCTTCTATCGGGTCACGGCATCGTTGCCGCAGACCGCCTGGCAACACATCACCTACCGGGTGAACAGCTTTGCCGAGGTCCTGGGGGTCGATCTTGTCGAAGATTGACCCCGGGGAACCCGCCCTGGCCGCAGAAAGCGGGGGCGTCCGCATTCCGGACACCATCCGTCCGCGTTCCGGACATTGCCGGCCGGGGCTCGACCGGCTCCAGGCCTGCCATCGCCTCTTTGCGCCACGCGGCATTTGCCTGCGCCCCGCGCCATGCGGGGGTGGCGCGGCTTTTGCACACCCGGTCCATTCTCTTGTCGGACGCCTGTCATGATGCATTTCCGGCCCGCCCCCGCCGGCCGTCCCCCGATCTTCCTGCACACCGGCTGGCGCAGCCGCGGCACCTGGGTGTGGTCGGCGCTGTGCCACGAGCCGGAGGTGATGGGGTTCAACGAGCCGCTGCACGAGGCGCTGGCCAGCCTGGCGCCGCCGGTCATCGCCGCCGTGCATCCCGATGCCTGGCACGGCGGCGACGCGGCGCTGGCCCGCAGTTGGAACGAGGTCACCGGGCTGTTGCGACCCGACCTGACCGGCGTGCCCGGCTTTCACGCCGACTTCGCCACCGAGCACGCCTTCGCCGGGGCAGATGCGGTGCAACCGGAGCTGGAAGCCTATCTCCATGGGCTGCTCGCCCATGCGACCGGGGTCGGGCGGGTGCCGGTGGTCAAGTCCTGCCGCACCCTCGGCCGGGTGGCCTGGATGCAGGCCCGCTTCCCGGAAGCGGTGCATGTCGTGCTGCTGCGCCGGCCGGACGCGCAATGGGCCTCGGCGCGGCGGGAGATGGAGGTGCACGACAACCCTTATTTCATCGAGATGCCACTGCTCATGCTGGCGCGCAACGCCGAGGCGCCGGTGGTGGCCCGGGCCTGCCAGGTGCTGCGTGTCCCCCTGCCCCGGCCCTTGTGCCAGGCCGACCGGGCGCGTGCCGCCGCCGCCTGCCGGCGCGTGGTGGCGGAGCTCTCCCGCGAGGACCGCTATCGCGGCTTCCTGGCCTTCTGGGTGGCCTCGGCGGTCGCGGCGCTGGCGACGGACAGCCTGCTGGTCGATGCCGACATGCTGGTCTGGTCGATGCCCTATCGCCAGGAGATCGCCGCGGCGATGGCGCTGTGCGCGGGCGCGGCCTTCAGGCTGGGCAGGACGTCGGATGGCAACACCCCGGTGCCGCCGCTCGATCCCGAGGAACTGACGGCGCAGCGGGCGGCGCTGACGCTGCTGCAGGAATACCGAGCCACGCTGCGGCCGGACGGCTACGTGGCCGCCTGGAACATGCTGGCCGCCCCGCTGGTCGGTCCGGCACCGCTTGCCATGGCGCCGCTGCCCGCGGGTGAGCCGCCCGGCCAGGACGGGCACGCCGCGTCACCCTTCGCCTCATGGACGCTGCGCTGGCTGCATCGTCCCTGGCTGCGGCGGGAAGGCCGCGCCGCCCCCGCCGCGGAGTAGCGCGGCGCTCCACCGTCCCTCCTTACGCGCCTGCCAGCGCGCCGAGCACGTCGGCCAGCACGCATGCCCCGGCCAGCGCATCCTCGGGTGTCACGTTCTCGGCCTCGTTGTGGCTGATGCCGCCGGCGCAGGGGATGAAGATCATGCCGGCCGGGCAGATTCTGCCGAGGAAGGCGGCGTCGTGGAAGGCGCCCGAGGGCAGCCGGTGCACGGCCAGTCCCAGTGCCCGGGCCCGCGCCTCGATCAGCGCGGCGATGCCCGGGTCGAAGGGCGCGGGCGGCATCGTCATCGTCTCCTCGATCCGCAGCGCGCAGGGCGGCGCCGCCGCGGCGCAGGCGGTGGCGATGCGCCCGGCCCGCGCCTCCAGCTCGGCGGCGTCGGGATGGCGCAGGTCGATCGAAAACCGCGCCAGGCTCGCCACCGAGTTCGGCACGTTCGGCGCCACGGTCAGCCGCCCGACGGTGAAGCGCAGCCGGTCCGCGGGATCGGCCATCGCATCGTTGAGCGCCGCGATGCAGCGCAGCGCCGCCTGCAGCGCGTCCTGCCGCGCCGCCAGCGGCGTGGTGCCGGCATGCGCCGTCCGCCCGCTCAGGGTGACATCGAACCAGCGCGCCCCGGCGACCCCGGTCACGACCCCGATCGGCGCGCCGAGTTGTTCCAGCACCGGCCCCTGCTCGATATGCGCCTCGACATAGGCGTGCACCGGGGCGTGCACCGGCGCCGCCGCCCGGCGGGGCACGCCCGCGAAGGCATCGCGTGTCGCCGCCAGCGCCTGGGCCAGTGGCACACCGTCATTGCCCTGCGCGCCCGCCAGCGCCTCCGCCGCCAGGGCGCCGACGAAGACCTGCGAGCCCATTGCGCCGGGGCGGAAACGACTGCCTTCCTCGTTGGACCAGGCCACCAGCTCGACCGGCCGCTCGGTGGTGATGCCGGAATCGTCCAGCGCCTCCAGCGCCTCGAAGCCGGCGAGCACGCCATAGGTGCCGTCGAAACGGCCGCCCTGCGGCTGGGAATCCAGGTGGCTGCCGACCAGCACCGGGGCGAGGTCGTCGCGCCGGCCCGGCCGCCGGATGAACAGGTTGGCGATGCCGTCCAGGCTCGCCGCGTAGCCGCGCGCCCGCGCCCAGCCCAGCAGCGCCTGGCGCGCCGCGATCTCGGCCGCGGTGAAGGCCTGGCGGTCGATGCCGCCGCCCGGGGTCGCGCCGAAGCGCGCCATCTCCGCCTGGTGCCGCCACAGGCGCTCACCGCGGACGAACGAACTGGCCTGCATGGCGTCCCCTCAGTAGGTCGGCGGCGAATTGAGCCAGAGCACCACGGCCTCGCCGCTGCCGGGATTGGAATAGCCATGCGGCTCGCGCGAGGGGAAGAACGCCGCGTCCCCCGCCCCCAGCCGGTGCGTCTCGGGACCGAGTTCCAGGTCGATCTCGCCGGCGAGCACGAAGATGAACTCGTCGCCGTCATGCACGATCTGCCCGTCCGAGCGCCCGCCGGGGGCGACGTGGTGCAGGTTGACCTGGAACACGTCCTCCCCGCCCTGGCCGGAGAGCATCTCCAGCCGGATGCCGTCGCCGCCGCGGATATGCGGGGCGGCGAGGAAGCGCCGTGTCCCCGCCCGCACGATGCGCGAGGCCCCGCCGGCCTGGGTGGGCACCAGCGTGCGGATATTGACGCCGAGCGCATGCGCGATCCGGTGCAGCATGTTCAGCGAGGCCTGGGTATGGCCGGTCTCCAGCTTGGAGAGGAAGCTGACCGTGCAGTCGCAGTCCCGCGCCACCACGGCCAGCGTCTTGCCCGCCCGCTTGCGGACCTGGCGGATCAGCCGCCCGGTCTCAGCGTCCTGCCCGTCCATGCTTCCTCAATGCCAGCCCCGCGATGAAATACATGATGCAGTAGACCACCACACGGTACATCAGCGGCGAGCCGGGCGGAATGCAGATGAACGACAGCGCGTTGGCGCCGAGCTTTCCGGTCTCGTGGGCGAGCCGGATCACCTCGTAGTCGGTCAGGCCGATCGGCTCGGCGAGGTCGCCGAGGATGTCGCCCGGCGCGGGGCCCGAGCCGCCCATCACGTCGAGGTCGAAATGCGCGTAGACCGCTTCGGTGCCCTCGAAGGCTTTCGGCAGCAGGTCCACCGTGCCCTGGATGCCGAGTTCCGTGCGCAACCGCCAGGAGGAGACGAAGGTCGCGCCGGCATCGAGGAAGCCGCGCACGATCTCCTTGTATTCCAGCATGCCGCGCTCACCGATCTCGACGAGCTTCGAGGGATCGAAGTTCTTCAGGTCGCGATAGGTCACGTCCTTCCAGTTGCCCGACCCGGCCACGCGGGGATCCATCGAGAAGCGGTCGTACTTCATCGAATCCCAATGGGTATCCAGGCTGACCATGCCGACCTTGCCGCTGGTGTGCTCGGAGACCGGCTTGGCGATGGCGAAGGAGCCGCAGGGCGAATTCTGGCCGATCACGATCGGCACCGCGCCGGCGTCGAGCGCGTCGTTGACCTTGGCCTCCACCGCCGCCTGCGAGGCGAGGATGATGTCAACCGTGCCCTCGGTGTTGGCGCGCTCGGGGATGGCCGCGTCGCCGTAGTCGACGACGCGCATGTTCTCGAAGACGTCGAGGTTGAAATCCTGGATGTAGCCGGTGCGGTAGCGGATGGATTGCTGCCGCACCCGTTTGCAGGAAGCCAGCCACTCCGCCTTATCGACGCCGAAATACTGGTTGCCCCAGCCGGCGACGTAGGGTGCGCCGATGATCACCACGTCGGCGCCCTCGAGGTCCTTGCGGTCGAGCGCATGCGGCACGCCGAAGAAGGTGGGGGTGTCCTCGGCCAGGCGGGGGAACATCTTGCCGGCGACGAAGCTGCCGCGGGTGAACTCGGACCAGTCGGGATACTTGAAGGACACGCGAGCCTTCCTTTCCGGAACGGGCGGGAGCCGCCCGGCTCCCGCAATGGCCTCAGCAAATGGAGGAGGACAAGTCGTAGGGCGGATAAGCGCAGCGCAATCCGCCGCACCCTCCGCCACTGCTGCGGTATCAGTTCCCCCCGGCGGGCGGGCGCGGCCATGCCACGAAGTTCGGTGCATCGATAAACCGCGTGCCGACATCCAACCCGCGTGTCATGTCGTCCCAGCGGCCCGAGGACAGCAGCACCTCGATGCCGGTATTGATGACGTTCGCCAGCTCGGCATTGCCGCGACGCACGCTCCAGGCGATCGGGGTGAAGTTGTAGGGCTTGCCGGCGAACAGGTTGCGCACGGAAGGCTGGCGGGTGACGAAGCGGTCGATGGTGAAGGCGTCCTCGATGGAGACGTCGGCGCGGCCGGCCGCGACCTCGACGAAGCCCGCGGTCAGGTTGCCGGTGGCCAGCGTGATCACCTGTGCCTTGGGCATGTTGCGCCGCGCGTAGTCCTCGGCCGAGCCGCCCTGCACCACCGCGATCTTCACGCCCGGCGCATTGATGTCCTCCAGCGTCTTGAAGCGCGTATCGTTGGTGCGCACCACCGCGCCGTAGCCGAGGTAGAAGATCGGCCGGGTGAACTGCACCACCATGGCGCGCTGGACCGTGGCGAAGGTGCCGGCGATGGACAGGTCGAACTGGCCCGACTGCAGCCCGGCGACGAAATTGCCCCAGGTGGTCTCGATGAACACGGGCTTCACCCCCATCATGCGCGCGATCTCGCGGGCGCCATCGATGGAGAAGCCGCCCAGCTCGCCGGAGACGGGGTCCTTGATCACCGAGGGCGGCGCGGGGATGTAGCCGATGCGGATCTCGCCGCGGCTGACGATGTCCTGCAGTGTCTGCGACGCCGCCGGTTGCGGCGCGGTCGCGATCGCGGCAGCCGCCAGCAGGCACGCGGCGGCGAGCCGCATGATCCAGCTCATGGGCATGGTCGGGGTGTCTCCTCTGGTCAGTGCAGCACGCGGGCCAGGAAATCGCGTGTGCGGGTCTGCGTCGGGTTGGAAAAGATCAGTTCTGGCGGGCCGGATTCGACGACCCGGCCGCCATCCATGAAGACCACGCGGTTGGCGACCTCGCGGGCGAAGCCCATCTCGTGCGTCACCACCAGCATGGTCATGCCCTCGGCCGCCAGCTCGCGCATCGTCTCCAGCACCTCGCCCACCAGCTCCGGATCAAGGGCCGAGGTCGGCTCGTCGAACAGCATGATGCGCGGGCGCATCGCCAAAGCGCGGGCGATCGCCGCGCGCTGCTGCTGCCCGCCCGAGAGCGATGCCGGGCGGGCGTCACGCTTGTCGCCCAGGTTCACCTTGCCGAGCAGCGTCTCGGCATAGGCATAGGCAGTGTCACGGCTTTGCCCGAGCACCTGGATCGGCCCCTCGACGATATTCTCGATGACCGTCTTGTGCGGAAACAGGTTGAAGCTCTGGAACACCATGCCGATATGCCGCCGCACCGCGCGGATCGCCGCGTCCGGGGCGCGCACCCGCCGCCCGCGCCGCTCGGCGTAGCCGACCAGGGCACCGTCGAAGACGATCTCGCCCGCATCATAGGGTTCGAGGAAGTTGATGCATTTCAGCAGTGTGCTCTTGCCCGAGCCGCTCGGCCCGATGATCGCCACCACCTCGTGCGGCGCCACGGCAAGGTCGACGCCGGCGAGCACCTGGTGCGGCCCGTAGCTCTTGGAAACGCCGCGGAGTTCGAGGATATGGGTCATGGCCTCAACGCGCGGCGCGCAGCCGCTTCTCGAGTTGGCGGGAAGCGAGGATGACGGGATAGGTGATCAGGAAGAACACCACGGCCAGCGCGCTGTAGACTTCCAGCGGGCGGTAGATGGCGGCGATCAGGTTGTTCGATTCGTGCAGCAGCTCGTAGACCGCGATCGAGGAGCCGAGCGTGGTCAGCTTCATCAGGTTGGCGAATTCGTTGATGAAGGGCGGGATCATCTTCTGCACCGCCTGCGGCAGGATGATCCGCCGCAGTGCCTGTCCCTCCGACATGCCGAGCGCGTAGGCGGCGGCGAACTGGCCGCGATCGACCGCATTGATGCCGGCGCGGAAGATCTCGGCGACATAGGCGCCGGCATGCACCCCGAGCGCCACGATCATCGTCGTCTGGCCGGGCAGTTGCAGGCCGGTCAGGATCGGCAGGCAGTAATAGATCCAGACGATCTGCACCAGCGCCGGCGTGCCGCGGATCAGTTCGATATAGGCGGTGGCGAGCAATCGCAACGAGCCGAAACGGGATTCCTTGGCGATCCCCGCGGGCAGGCCGATCGCCAGGGCGAGGCAGGCCGAACCGATGGTGATCTGCAACGTGACCAACCCGCCACGAACGAAGATCGGCCAGTATTTGGCCAGCTCGGCAAAATGCCACTCGTATCCCACGGGGAACCTGCTGCGGCTTGGGGCCGGACCGGGGCCGGCGTGAAGTTGAGTATCACTCAACATATCTACGGGCATGGCGGCGTTTTGAGCAAGGGAGAAAGCTGAGAAATTTATGCCCTTTTTATAAGCGGAATTCTGCTTATTCTTTAATCGTCATGTGGCCCGCCACGGGCAGGGCGGATCAGTGCAGCGCCATCCGCCATCGCAATGTTCGGCATGATGGTCGGGTGCGGGACAACGTCCCGCCAACACGGCCTGTCGGAACGCCTATGTCCCCTGCGGGCGCCCGGTCCGGCCGAGCACCCCTTCCAGCCGTGCCGCGAGTTCGGCCGCGCCGATCGGCTTGCGCAGCACCGTGAGCGGCCCGCCCGTTCCCTCGTGTCCCGGCTCGCCCAGTTCGAGGTATCCCGTCAGCACCAGCGCCGGCAGCGCCGACCATCGCGCCCGCGCCTGGCGGATCAGCGACATCCCGTCCATGCCCGGCATGGACAGATCCGTGACCAGCACGTCCACTGCCTCGCCCGCCTCCAGCAGGGCCAGTGCCTCGGCACCGCTCTGCGCCACCAGCACCGCGAAGCCTGAATCTTCCAGGCCTGCGGCCAGGGTTTCGCGCAACATCTCCTCGTCATCCACCAGCAGCACCCGCGGCGTGAGCGGGGCGGTGGGGCGTGGCCCGTGCGCTGCCGGCAGCCGGCCTTCCCGCGTCTCCTCCGGCGCCACCGGCAGCCAGAGCGTGACGGTGGTGCCGTGGCCGGGCGTGCTGGCGATGGCGAGCCCGCCCCCGCTCTGCTCGGCGAATCCCTTCGCCATCGACAGCCCGAGCCCGGTGCCGGTGCCGATCGGCTTGGTGGTGAAGAACGGATCGGTGGCCCGCGCCAGCGTCGCCGCATCCATGCCGGTGCCGACGTCGCTGACCGCGAGGCGGACATAGCGCCCGGGCCGCAGCGGCACCGGACACGTCCACCCGGTCGTAATCGTGTCGACTGCGGCGGCCAGGGTCAGCGCGCCACCCAGCGGCATGGCGTCGCGCGCATTGGTACCGAGATTGACCAGCGCCGTTTCCAGCTCGGCCTTGTCCACGACCACCGCGGGCAGCATCGGATGCAGGTCGAGCCGCACCGTGACCTGGCTGCCGAGCGTATGGGCCAGCACGTCGCGAATGGCGTCGAGCATGGCCACCGGATCGATCCGCTCGGGGCGGACACTGCTGCGCTGGGCAAAGGACAGCAGGCGGCCGGTGATGACCGAGCCGCGCCCGGCCGCGCCGGCGGCGATGCGCGCGAACCTGCGCACGCTGGCGACATCGCCGGCGCGGGCCTCGATCAGGCCCAGCCCGCCCTGCACCGCCTGCAGGATGTTGTTGAACTCGTGCGCGACCCCGGCGGCGATCTGTCCCAGCGCCTGCATGTGCTGGGCGTGCTTGGCCCGCTCCTGTACCGCCTCCCGCGCCGCGATCTCGTCGCGCACCCGCTCTTCCAGGGTCCGGTTCAGTTCGGCCAGCGCCTCGTCCGCGCGCAGCCGCTCGGTGATGTCGCGTGCCGTGACGACCGAGCCGACGATGCGACCCTGCCCGTCGCGGATCGGGGCCAGGTTGTAGCTGCCGACCCAGCTCTCCCATGTATCCTTGCGCCGCAGCCGGTAGACGACGCCCACGGCTGTCTCCCCGCGCAGCGCCCGCGACACCGCCCACTGCTCCAGCGGGACCGGATCACCGCCTTCCAGGAAGACCTCCAGGAAGGCCGGATACGCCGCGAGCGTGCGGGCGCACTCGTCCTTGCACGCAAAGCGGTGGAATGTCGCGAAGGCATCGTTGAAATGGATGAAATTGCCGTCGGTGTCGGAAATGAACACGGCATCGGTCATGGCGGCCAGCGCCGCCTCCAGCGTCGCCCGGCTCTCCAGCAGCGCCGCCTCGGCCAGCTTGCGCGCGGTGATGTCCTGCACCGTGCCGCGCAGCCCGACCACACGCCCGGCGGCGTCCTGCACCACCTCGCCGCGGGTCGTCACCCAGATCGGCTCGCCGCTGCGCAACGCCGGCACATCCAGCGCATATCCCTCCCCCGTCGCCAGCGCCCGCTGCATCGCCGCGTTGATCCGTTGCCAGATCTCCGGCGGAAAGAAGCTCCCCCATTGCTCGCGGAAGCCCGGCATCGTCTGCGTGGCCGGATCCAGCCCGAAGATGCGCAACAGCTCGTCTGATCCGCTGGTGGCGTCGCTCGCTGCGTCCCAGTGCCAACTGCCGATATGGGCGACGCGCTGGGCCTCGCGGAACTCGGCCTCCCGCTTCGCCCGCGCCGCCACGGCGATGCGCCGCTCGCGCAGGGCGGTGACCAGCAGGGTGGCGGTGGTGTCGGCCTCGCGCAGGCCCAGCGAGGGTATGTCCTTCGCCATCACCCGCTCCATCAGCGGCAGGTTGGCGAGCGCGCGCACCGGGGCGGCGATGCGCGACGCCGCAAGCCGGGCCAGTCCCAGCGCCGCCAGCAGTGCCAGCGCGAAGCAGCCGCAGGTCGCGCCCAGCTCCTGCCACAGCGGGGCCAGGAATTCCGTGCGCGGCACGCCGACGCCCACGCTCCAGCCGGAGGGGCCGGGACGGCTCCAGGCCGAGAGCAGCTTGGTGCCATCGAGCGAGGTCGATTCCCCCGTGCCCTCGTCGCTGCCGAGCAGTTGCGGCAGGAAGGAGGGCGGCGCCTGCACCCCCACGAAGCGATCCGGATCCGGCTGGCGCGCCATGATCACGCCGCTGCGGTCAAAGACGGCTACGGTCCAGCTCGCTGGCGGGCGCTGCCGCCGGATCGCCCCGTGGAAGGCGCCCGGCGAGGGAATCATGCTGAGCACCAGCCCCACGCTGCCGTCGGGGCGGTGGACCGGCACGTCGATGGCCACGCGCGGCGGCCGCGCCGGCACGGGGGCGAACACGTCGGACACCGCGGGCTCGCCGGTGGCGAAGACGCGCCGCAAGGTCGTCGTCTCCTCCCGCACCGGCAACGGCACGCCCGGCGGCAGCACCAGATCCATCAACACCTGCCCGTCCTCGCGCAACAGCAGGATGTTGCCGCCTGGATCCTCGCGCCGCTGCATTGCCTCGGCCAGTTCCCGGAATGCCGCCAGGTCGCCGACCGCCAGCGAACGGGATCCGGCGAGCGTCCGCAGGGCGGCGATGCGCGCGCCCAGCTCGCCTTCGACGGCAAGGGCGAGGCCACGCGCCACCTCCTGCGTCCGCTGCGCCGCTATGGCACGGTCGGTCTGGTAGTCGATGCCGGCCATCACCCCCACCAGCAGCACCATCGGCAACAGGGCGGCGATGACAAGCAGGGAGAGACGCATCCGCAGCGAGGGTGCGGCGCCACCCATGGCGTCAAATCTTCCCAAGGCCGACCTCCCACCCCGGGCCCGCCGCGCAGGACGGATCCGGGCGCATGGATGGCCTCCAGCCCTAGCCAAATCGGCGCATCTTCTCCAGCATTCTCTAAACTTCCTTGCGTCCGCTCAAGTTTCCAGACTTCGCACGCCTGGCCTGACACGGGCTGGCCGGGTCCGCTGCCGCCCCGTCTCGCTCAAGGAAAAGTGCTCGATTCCACCGACGAATCCTGCAAATAGGTGCGCCCCCGCAGCGGCTGCCGGGCACAACGCGACGCTCACCCTCCGGCAGCGGGCGTTGAACGTCCGGGGCGATATCGTACGTCCTGACATGCGCGCAGCTTAACCCGCTGCAGGGCAAAGCCGCCTGTTCTGGCAGGCGGTACATCACTCCCCTCACCCGCCGGGCATATGGAAACGCACGAGGCAGTGGAGGTGATGCGTCGTGGTCGACGGGGCGAAAATTCCCCATCCACTTCGACATCAAGTCTTATTGGTTGATACTATCAAAGCATCCGAATCGAACATAATATCAGAAACGTACGACAATCCAGTGCCACAGCCCAAGAGAATACCATGTCAACTCAGAGGTTCTTGCTCACCGTTTCCGTCATTGTGACTGCGGCTATGTTGCCGTTCGTTTCCCCCGTCTCCGGGCAGGGCCTGCCCCCGCAGCCCAACCCGATCACCAGCCCGGTCCCGGCCCCGGAGATCGCGACCCTCCACGCCAAGATCACCGCCATTGATCCCCAGACGCGTGCCATCGGCCTCGCGGGGGCCAGTGGCCAGCGCGTCACCGTGACCGCGGGCTCGGCGGTCGATCTCAGCCAGCTCCAGGTCGGTGATATCGTCGATGCGCAGTACTACCGGTCCGTCGCGTTCGAGGTCTGGCCTCCCGGCGTGGCAGCCCCGCAGGACGAGATCGAGCGGGTCGTCGCCCGCGAGGTCAGTGCACCGAGCGGCGAAGCCCTGCAGTTGGCCAGGATCAGCGTGGTCGTGGTCGGCATCGACCTGGCGGCGCACAGCATTGATGTTGTCGATCCCTCGGGCGGCACCGTGCGCACCGTCGTGGTCACCAATCCCGCGCGGATCGCCCTGCTGTCGAAGCTCAAGGTCGGCGAGACGGTGACGGCGGTGGTCAGCCAGGCGCTGGCGGTGAAGGTCACGGCGGCGAAGCCGGCCGCCCCGATCGTCATCTGGGGCGAGAACAACAATCCCGAAACCCCGAGTGGCGGCGGCCGCTGATCGCCACACGGCTCACCAGGGTGGGTGATGCGCGCCGGCACGTCATGGCCGGCGCGCATCACCTGCCCGAACAAGATCTTGTCCGTCCCGGGCCAATCACTTTCCCGGTCCCGGGGCTGTCGTTCGTGCCTGCCGGCATCATGGTGAATGCGCATCCACGCAGGAGATGACGCATGTTCACCAGGGTCGCAGGCATGATCCTCGCTGCCGCCCTCATGGCCGCGCCCGCCTCCGCCCAGGACGGTGCCGACCGTGAGGCGAAGATCACGCAGATCTTCGCTCACACCTTGCCGAACCTGCCGGGCAAGAGCGTCAAGGGCGTGCTGGTCGAATACGGGCCGGGTGGTCACTCGGCCGCGCACACGCACGCCCCCTCGGCCTTCATCGCCGCCACCGTCCTCGACGGCGCGATCCGCAGCAAGGTCGGCGACGCGCCCGAGGCCGTCTATCGCAAGGGCGACACCTTCTTCGAAACGCCAGGGGCGCATCACGCCGTCAGCGCCAACGCGAGCGCCACCGCCCCCGCCCGTCTCCTCGCCGTGTTCGTGGTCAACACCGACGAGACCGTGCTGACCATCCCCGACAGGGAATAGAAACCAGCAGGAGACACCCGATGTCGTCGCCCCGTCTCAACCCCGCCAGGGTCGCGCCCGACGCCTACCAGGCCGTCATGGGGCTGGAGACCTACGTCAAGAACAGCGGCCTGGAGCCGCGGCTGATCCACCTGGTCAAGCTGTGCGCCTCGCAGATCAACGGCTGCGCCTTCTGCGTCGACATGCATGTCAAGGAAGCGCGCCGTGACGGCCTGACCGAGCAGTGGATCAACCTGCTCTGCGTCTGGCGGGCATCACCACTCTACGACACGCGCGAGCGGGCCTTGCTCGCCTGGGTGGAAAGCGTCACCGAGATCGCCCGGACCGGGATTCCGGATGCCGACTACGCGGCGCTGGCCGGGCATTTCAGCGCCGAGGACATCGTCAGGCTGACGGTTGCCATCGGCGCCATCAATGTCTGGAACCGGATCGCCGTCGGCTTCCGCTTCCGCCACCCGATCGACAAGGCGGCCTGAGCGGCGCGCAGCAGGCGGGTCAGCGCAGCGGATCGGGAGGGAAACCACGCACGGTTTCCCCGCCGATCCGCTGCCTCATTCATGCCCGGCTCCCGCAGGCGATCGACCCGGCGTCCCGGCGCAGGCGCTCAGGAGGCCTGCCTGGGCAGCTCGGTTTCCCGGGCATCGCGCTTAACAGGGTCGTCTTCCCAGGCCATTTCGCGCCCGTGTTTCTCGCAGAAATCCACCACGGACTCGATGAGCTGTACAAACGCCGTCCACATGCACCTGTCCCCCTGTCCTTGAAGTGCAGAAGCAGGATAATCCTGGCTTGCACGCACAAGCGGACGTCATTGTGCCGGACAGGCATGCGAAATCGCTGCATTGCAGCAAACATCACCCCATCTCGCATCAATTATAAATACGGAACAATTCTAAATCACAACAAGATTTCCGATCCCTTCCGAGTATTGTATTTGTTTCGTAATATCCATGCGCACGCCGCATTCAGCCCTGCGGGCCGGTGCTCCGGCGGCGGCCGCCGTCTGTTGCCGCCACAGCCGGGCGAAGGCGTCGGCCGGCAGGGCGGGCGCGAACAGGAAGCCCTGCCCCAGCCGGCAGCCCAGCCCTTCGAGCCAGGCGGCCTGCGGCTCGGTCTCGTGCCCGGCGCAGCTCCGTCTCCAGGTCCAGGCGGTGCTGCGCGGCGGCGCTGAGCCGGGCATCGAACAGCGCGTGGCAGCCCTTGCCGTCGTGCTTGGCCGTGTACATCGCCAAATCGGCCTTGCGCAGCAACTCGTCGACGCTGTCCTCTCCCGGATGGCTGATGGCGATGCCGATGCTGCTGCCCACGGACAGGGTGGGGCCCTCGAAGCCCATCGGCTCGCGCAGCGAGGCGATCAGCCGCGCGGCCAGGCGCTGCACCTGCGCGGGCGCGGTGACGTCGCCGAGCAGCACGGTGAACCCGTCGCCGCCGAGGCGGGCCGCGAGATCGCCGGCCCGCAGCTCCGCCCGCAGCCGGGCCGCGACGGTGTGCAGCACCCGGTCGCCCCAGTCATGGCCGAGGCTGTCGTTGATGAACTTGAAGTTGTCGAGATCGAGGAACAGCACGCCGATCGAGCGCCCCCCCGGCATCGGCCGCCGCAAGCGCCTGCTGCAGGCGTTCCTTGAAGCAGGCGCGGTTGGCGAGCCCGGTCAGCGGATCGGTGAAGGCGAACGTGGTGAGTTCGCGCTCGTAGGTCCGGCGTTCCGTCACGTCGTGGCAGGTGGCGACGATGCCGCCGACCGCGGACTCGTCGAGGAGGTTGGTGACGATCAGCTGAAGTCGCGCCAGGTGCCGCACTCGCGCCGCAGCCGCAGCGCCTGCGTCATGGTGCAGCCGGCCTGGGCGCGGACCCCGGCGAGCAGATCCCGCGCCGCCGCGGCATCCTCCGGGTGCACCCGCTGCAGCAGGGTCTGGCCGCGCAACTGCTCGGGCGGCACCGCCCAGAGCGCCTCCGCGGCCGGGCTCGCGTACTGGATCGTGCCGTCGGCGGCGAGGATGGCGATGACATCGGAGACGCTGCGGACCAGCGCGCGGAAGCGTTCATGGCTGTCGCGCACCGCGCCATAGAGGCGAGCGTTCTCCAGCGAGGCGGCGACCTGCCCGGCATAGAGCGCGGCCGCCTGCAGCGCCCCGGAGCTGAACGGCGCGGCGGCGCGGCGCAGGCCCAGCAGCAGGCCGGCGCTCTGGCCTTCGCCTCCCAGCGTCACCGCGAAGCCGGCCAGCAGCGGCGTCGCCGCGGGCAGGGCCACGCCGAGCCCCCGCGCGGCCGCGCGCACGTCGCGGCTGCTCCAGCTTTCGCCCGTCATCGCCGCGCGCAGCCGTTCGGCGAATTCGGTCCAGGCCGCCATGGAATCGGGCGCCACGGGTTCAAAGCCATCCGCGGCGAGGCATTCCAGCCGTCCGCGCGGCGGGGCCAGCAGCAGCGCCCCGCGGATGTCATGGCTGCCGGGCATCGGCAGCCAGACCATCGCCTCCACCCCGAGCGCGCGCAGTTGCGCCTCCACCCGCGCGTCCGCGGCCGCGTCCACCAGCACCGGCGCCTGGGTGCGCATCACCGTCGCGAGATGGCCCTCCGCCGCATCCGACATCGGCAGGGACACGCTATCCTCGGGCAGGCCGATCGCCGCCAGCGGCGCCATGGTGCCGGTGCCGGCGGGATCGAGCAGGGCGACGATATCGGCCGAGAACAGTTCCGACAGCGTCGAGAGCGCCTTGTCGAACAGATCCCCGGGCGGCTGACGCCGACGCCTGCCAGCAGTCTTGCCGTCATGCCTCGGGGTCCTTCCGCCGTAGCCGATGCGAGGACGCACCTATCCGGAAACGACATGTCCTGTCAGGACGTTTCCTGCACTCCGAAAAACCGACGCGCCGCCCCTGCGTCGTCGGGAAAATTTATGGATTTCAAAGGTAAAGCAGGCATAGGGCGGATCAGCGCGGCGCCATCCGCCATCGCAAGCCCGCCCACCGTCACCAGATCGCCAGGAGGTGAAGGCGGCCTTCGAACGGCCGCCCTGGCCGGGGACAAGGTCCCCGGCGGCCTCAGGCAAGCAGGCCGGTATTCGCGACCTGCCCGCCGCGGTCGACCGCGGCATAGGATTTCAGCGCCTGATCGAGTTCCTGCGTCATCCGTTGCGTGGCCAGTTGGTCATTGCTCGTGCCGGGGTCGAAGATGATGCCGTGGGCGCCTTCAGCGGCCGTGTTGACCACCCCCCCCGCATCCTGATGCTTCGGCGACGGCTCCACCTCGGCGGTCGCCTCGGCCTCATCCTCCCGCGCCGCCCCGTTGCTGCGCGCGACGGCGCTACCCTGGGCGGAGGCCACGGTGGGGTCCCGCGTCTCCTCGACCGGCTCCTCCGTGCGCGGCGGCGACGACACCGTCGCTGTCGCGGCTTCGGCCGCCCCGGGGTCATTGGCATTGTCCGGCGCGGTCGTCTCAGGCGACTGCGCGGCCTGCTGACGCTCCCGCGTGACGCTGACGGTGGCGTCGCCAGTGTCGTTTGGATCCGAGGTGGAAGCGGAGGTGGATGCGTAAGCAGAGGCGGCGGCGGCAGCGGCAGCCGGTGTGTCGGCAACGGTGGCAGCCTGGGCCTGGCTGTCCTTGGGTACCGAGCGCATGCTGCTCAGCAGCGGCTGCAAATCGGGCGCAAACCGCGCGACGATGCTCCGCCCATCCCCGATCGCGGCAACGGACGAAACCCGCGCCGCCGTGTGGGCGGTGGCGCTGCGCTGGCCATCGACGCGTCTCCGGGGCGCAACCGGGGTCGTGCCGGATTGTGCCAGGGCCTGGGAAGACCAGCCGACGGAGTGTCCCTGAACCGAGACCATATGTGGGGACCTGCGAACTTTCATGCCGGTATCGAGATACTTCTGCATCCGATCCGGTTGGTTTCGCCACCTTGGGTGGCGACGGGTGATTCAGGGGAATATTACAACCGCAAAACCGAAAACTCCAGTATTTTCCCGTTCCGGTTGCGGCTTCGATTACGATTATATGGCCCGGGCCGCCCCCCGAGCCGTCGCCTTGCCCTGCCCGGCCCCTCCGCCTGCGTCCGGCGCCGCGGGCCGCTCTCGCCCAAACACCGCGTCACCTTCGGGGGTGGCATGGGCACGCAGGAATGTTTCGACAACGAAATTTGCCAGCGCTGCCTGCTCGCGTGCCGACACGCGGCGGGTCACGCCGCACAGCGTCGCCTTGCACGGCCCGGCCTCACACATGGCGCCGAATTGCTGCGCCAGCCACGCCGGATCGGCCGGATGCAACCGGCCGGCCTCGATCTGCGCCTGAATCCAGGCGGCGATCCGCCCCAGCCCCCGCTGTGGTCCATGGGCAAAGAAGGTGCGCCCCAGCTCGGGGAAGCGCCCCGCCTCGGCGATCACCATCCGGTACGAGGCGACCGCCTCCGGCAGCAGCAGGAAGCGGATCACCGCGCGCGCCAGTTCGCCCAGGATCTCCCGCGGGCTGCCCTTGCCGTCCAGGATCGACAGCACCGGCACCACGTGCTTCTCGCCGACGCTGTGCACGACCGCGCCGAACAGCGCCTCCTTGGTGGGAAAGTAGCCATACAACGTGCTCTTGGAGCCGCCGACCGCGGCGGCGATGGCGGCCATGGAGGTGGCAGCATAGCCGTGCTGCAGGAAGGCGGCGCGGGCGATCTGCAGAATCTCGTCACGTTTCCTGTCGGTGCGGACTCGCAATCCTTAATGCCTCCCGGAATTCGTTAACTGGACCGTACAGTACGGTTTATTGACAATCGTGCCAAGAGCATTTCATAACGCCATCTGTGCGTTATGGCTGTTTGAAAGAGGCCCCTCCCATGCCGCGACCGCCGGCTCAGAATGCCGCGCCTGCCCTCCTCCGCGGACTGCGGCTGCCGGGTACGGTACCCCTCCTCGCCCCGCTCGCCCTCATGCTGGCCCTGGCCGGCTGCAAGGAGCAGCAGACCCAGGCCCATGGCGCCGCGGCCCAGGGGCCGGCGCCGGTCGGGGTGGTGACGCTGCAAAGTCAGCCGGTCTCGATCACCACCGACCTGCCCGGCCGCACCAATGCCTACCAGGTCGCCGATGTACGGCCGCAGGTCGGTGGCATCGTGCAGAGCCGGCTGTTCACCGAAGGCCGCGACGTCAAGGCAGGTCAGCAGCTCTATCAGATCGATCCGGCTCCCTATCGCGCCAGCCTTGCCTCTGCCCGTGCCACGCTGGCAAAGGCGGAAGCCTCCGTCACCTCCGCCCGCCTCACCGTCAACCGCTACCGGCCGCTGGCGCAGGCGCGCGCGGTCAGCCCGCTCGATTACGACAACGCCATGGCCACGCTGCGGGAAGCCGAGGCCGATGTCGCCTCCGCCCAGGCCGCGGTGCAGACGGCCCAGATCAATCTCGACTACACCCGGATGATGGCGCCGATCTCCGGCCGCACCAGCCGCTCCTCCGTCACCCCGGGCGCGCTGGTCACCGCGAGCCAGACCACCACGCTGGTCACCATCACCCAGCTCGACCCGATCTACGTGGACGTGACCCAGCCGAGCAGCGTGCTGTTGCGGCTGCGGCGCGAATGGGCGGCAGGCCAGCTGCGCCGCAGCGGCGAGGATCAGGCCCCGGTGAAATTGTTCCTCGAGGACGGCAGCGAATATCCGCATGTCGGCCGACTGCAGTTCTCCGAGGTCAGCGTCGACCAGGGCACCGGCTCGGTCACGCTGCGCCTGGTGTTCCCAAATCCCGACGCGCTGCTGCTACCCGGCATGTTCGTCCGCGCGCAGATCGAGGAGGGCGTCAACGACCATGCCCTGCTGGTGCCGCAGCAGGCGGTGACGCGCAACACGCAGGGCGAGGCAACCGCCCTGGTGGTGGACCAGGACCAGAAGGTGGCGCAACGCATCCTGAAGGTCGACCGCAGCATCGGCAATGCCTGGCTGGTCACCTCCGGCCTCGCCGCCGGCGACAAGGTGATCGTCGACGGCGTGCAGCGCATCCGCCCGGGCGCGCAGGTCACGCCGCAGGACGTCGCGGCGTCCAAGGCCGCGTCCGCCTCCGCCGCTCCCGCGACCCGCTGAGGCACCGCCATGGCCCGCTTCTTCATCGACCGCCCGATCTTCGCCTGGGTGTTGGCCATCGTGCTCATGCTGGCCGGCGCGCTGGCCATCAACACCCTGCCGGTCGCCCAGTACCCCTCGATCGCGCCGCCGCAGATCGGCATCACCGTCACCTATCCCGGCGCCTCGGCCGAGACGGTGCAGAACACGGTCGTGCAGGTCATCGAGCAGCAGATGAGCGGCCTTGACGGGCTGCTCTACTTCTCATCGCAGAGCAACAAGGACGGCAGCATCAGCATCAACCTGAGCTTTGCCCAGGGCACCGACCCGGACACGGCCCAGGTGCAGGTGCAGAACAAGCTCTCGCTCGCCCAGCCCCGCCTGCCCCAGGCGGTGCAGCAGCAGGGCATCCGCGTCGCCAAGGCCACCACCAACTTCCTGATGGTGATCGGCTTCATTTCCAAAGATGGCAGCATGGACGGCAATGCCATCGCCGACTACATCGCTTCCTACATCCAGGACCCGCTCAGCCGTACCCCGGGCGTGGGCGACTACCAGTTGTTCGGCGCGCAGCGGGCCATGCGCATCTGGCTCGATCCGGTCAAGCTGAACAACTACGCCCTCACCACCAGCGACGTCACCACGGCGATCGCGGCGCAGAACGTGCAGATCGCCTCGGGCGAGCTCGGCGCCCTGCCGCAACAGGACGGGCAGCAGCTGAATGCCACCATCATCGGGCCGTCCTACCTGCAGACCCCCGGGGAATTCGGTGCCATCCTGCTCAAGGTGAACGCCAACGGCTCGCAGGTGCGCCTGCGCGACGTGGCGCGCATCGAACTCGGCAGCGAGAGCTACAGCACCACCTCTGTCTACAACGGCCAGCCGTCCTCGGCGCTGGCGGTCAAGCTGGCCAGCGGCGCCAACGCGCTGCAGGCCGCGGCCAATGTCCGCGCCACGCTGGAGCGCCTGCGGCCGAGCTACCCGCAAGGGCTGGAGGTGGTCTACCCCTACGACACCACCCCCTTCGTCAGCCTCTCCATCGAGGAAGTGGTCCGCACCCTGTTCGAGGCGATCCTGCTCGTCTTCCTGGTGATGTACCTTTTCCTCCAGAATTTCCGCGCGACGCTGATCCCGACGCTGGCGGTGCCGGTGGTGCTGCTCGGCACCTTCGGGGTGCTCTGGGCGGTCGGCTTCACCATCAACACGCTCACCATGTTCGCCATGGTGCTGGCGATCGGCCTGCTGGTGGACGATGCCATCGTCGTGGTCGAGAACGTCGAACGGGTGATGGAGGAAGACAAGCTGTCGCCGCTGGAGGCGACCCGCCGGTCCATGGACCAGATCAGCGGCGCGCTGGTCGGCATCGCCCTGGTGCTCTCGGCGGTGTTCCTGCCGATGGCCTTCCTGGGCGGTTCCTCGGGCGTCATCTACCGGCAATTCTCGATCACCATCGTCAGTGCCATGGCGCTGTCGGTGCTGACCGCCCTGATCTTCACCCCCGCCCTCTGCGCCACCCTTCTCAAGGCGCCGAAGCACGGCCACGGGCCGAAGCGCGGCCTGTTCGGCTGGTTCAACCGTTTCCTGGCCGGCGGCACCCAGGTCTATGGCGGCGGCGTGCGGCACATGCTCAACCGCCGGCTGCGCTGGCTGGTGGTCTACGGGCTGGTGGTCGGCGGCATGGTCTTCCTGTTCCTGCGCCTGCCCACCTCGTTCCTGCCCAACGAGGACCAGGGGATGATGTTCGTCCAGGTCACCGCCCCGCCGGGCGCCGCCGCCGGCCGCACCAACCGCGCCCTGGAAGAAGTCTCCAACTACCTGCTGCACGAGGAAGCCAGCACCGTCAAATCCGTGCTGACCGTCGCCGGCTTCAGCTTCGGCGGCCGTGGCCAGAACGCCGGCATCGCCTTCATCAGCCTGAAGGACTGGAAAGAGCGCAGCACGCCGCAGCAGAGCGTGAACGCCCTGGCCGGGCGCTTCATGCGCCGCTTCGGCGGCTACCGGGACGCCATGATCTTCGCCTTCCCCCCACCGCCCATCATCGAACTGGGCAATGCCACCGGCTTCGACTTCCAGTTGGTGGACCAGGCCGGGCTCGGCCACGACACGCTGATGTCCGCGCGCAACCAGTTGCTCGGCATGGCGGCGCAAAACCCCCTGCTGGCCGCCGTCCGTCCCAACGGCCTGGATGACGAGCCGCAGTACCGGCTGGTGATCGACTGGGAACGCGCCTCCGCCCAGGGCCTGACCGTCTCCGATATCAACAACACGGTCTCGGCCGCGCTCGCCTCCACCTACGTCAACGACTTCCTCGATCGCGGCCGCATCAAGCGCGTCTACGTCCAGGGCGACATCTCCGCGCGCATGCAGCCCTCCGACCTCGACAAATGGTATGTCCGCAACAGCAGCGGGCAGATGGTGCCGTTCTCCGCCTTCGCCACCGCGCGCTGGGGCCATGGCTCGCCGAAGCTGGAACGCTACAACGGCGTCCCCTCGATGGAGATCCTCGGCACCCCGGCCCCGGGCCAGAGCACCGGCACCGCCATGGCCGAGATGGAACGGCTGGCATCGCGCCTGCCCACCGGCATCGGCTACGAATGGACCGGCCTGTCCTACGAGGAACAGCAGGCGGGCTCGAAGACGTTTGCCCTCTACGCGCTGTCGCTGCTGGTGGTCTTTCTCTGCCTCGCCGCGCTCTATGAAAGCTGGGCGATCCCGGTGGCGGTGCTGCTCGCCGCTCCGCTCGGCGTCGCCGGCGCGGTGCTGGCCACCTGGAGCCGCGGCCTGGAGAACGACATCTATTTCCAGGTCTCGCTGCTCACCACCATCGGCCTGACCGCGAAGAACGCCATCCTGATCGTCGAGTTCGCCAAGGCCGGCTTCGACCGCGGCGAGGATCTGGTCGCCGCCACGCTGGAGGCGGCCCGCCAGCGCCTGCGCCCGATCCTGATGACCTCGCTGGCCTTCATGCTCGGCGTGCTGCCGCTGGCGATCTCCAACGGCGCCGGCTCGGGCGGGCAGAACGCCATCGGCACCGGCGTGATCGGCGGCATGCTCGCCGGCACCCTGCTCGCCATCCTTTTCGTGCCGCTCTTTTTCGTCCTGGTGCTGAAACTTTTCCGCACCAGGCCCGCCGCGCAGCCACAGGACAGCGCGGCTCATCCGGCCCTGGGGCAGTGATCCATGCAACTCCGAACCTTCGTCCTGCCCCTGGCCGTGGCCCTCGCCGGCTGCAGCCTCGACCCCACCTATGAACGCCCCGCCGCCCCGATCCCCACCGCCTGGCCCACCGGTCCCGCCTATCCGGCCCTGGGGATCCCGGCCGCCGACGCACCCGCCCCCGATGCGATCGGCTGGCGCGACTTCTTCGCCGACCCGGCGTTGCAGAAACTGATCACCCTGGCCCTGCAGAACAATCGCGACCTGCGCGTCGCCATCCTGAACGTGGCGGCGCAGGAGACCCAGGTGCGGGTCCAGCGCTCAGCCCTGTTCCCCACGGTCAACGCCACCGCCTCGGAATCCGCCTCGCTGGCGCCGTACAGCTCCGCCCCCAACAATGTCACCACCCGTAGCTTCAGCGCGGGCATCGGCACCACTGCCTTCGAGCTCGACCTGTTCGGCCGCGTCCGCAGCCTGACCCGCCAGGCCTTCGAAACCTACCTTGGTCTGGAGGAAACCCGCCGCTCCACCCAGCTCAGCCTGGTGGCGCAGGTCGCCAACGCCTACCTGATCTGGCTCGCCGACCAGGAACTGCTCGACCTCACCCGCAAGACGCTCGAAAGCCAGGAACGATCCTATCGCCTGACCCAGCAGACCTACGACCAGGGCACCGCCACCACGCTGGCGCTGCGCCAGGCCCAGACCTCGGTGGAAACCGCACGCGCCAATCTCGCGCTCTACACGCGCCAGTTGGCCCAGGACCGCAATGCCCTGGAACTGCTGGTCGCCGGCCCGATCCCGGAAGAAACCCTGCGCTCGCGCCCGCTGCAGGCCACCCGCCTGCTGACGGAACTCCCCTCCGGCCTGCCCTCCGAGATGCTGCTGCGCCGCCCGGACGTGCTGGCGGCGGAACACAACCTGAAGGCCGCGAATGCCAGCATCGGCGCCGCCCGCGCCGCCTTCTTCCCCAGCATCTCGCTGACCGCCTCAGGCGGAACCTCCAGCCTGCAACTGTCGAAGCTGTTCCAGGGCGGCACCGGCGCCTGGAGCTTCGCGCCCCAGATCACCCTGCCGATCTTCACCGGCGGGGCCAACACGGCCAATCTGGACTACGCGAAGCTGCAGAAGGACATCAACGTCGCCCAGTACGAGAAGGCGATCCAGACCGCCTTCAGCGAAGTCGCCGACGCGCTCGCCGCCCGCGGCACCTACGACCAGCAGATCCAGGCCCAGCAAGCCCTGGTCGCCGCCTATGCCGATGCCTACCGGCTTTCCGAGATGCGGGTCCGTGCCGGGGTTGATACCTACCTCACCCAGCTCGATTCCCAGCGCTCGCTCTATTCCGCCCAGCAGTCACTGATCACGATGCAATCGCAGCGACTGCAGAATCTCGTCACGCTCTACAAGACACTTGGCGGCGGCTGGCAGGAACGCACCGTGCTCGCAGAGCAGAAGTCGCAGAAGTAAAGACGAGGGCTCCGCCCTCGACCCGGCAGGGGCCACAAGGCCCCTGCACCCCAGTCTCGCTGCGCGGCGGGACTCAGAACACCACGTGCGACGCGGTCCCGTGCAGCGGAATCACCGTGTAGGAATCAAGCTGCCTGGAGTGCGGCAGGCTGAACGTCAGGCCGTCGTTGCGGCTGATCCCCTCCGTGCTGATCCGCACCGGCCCGTACGGCGGCGTCATCTGCACATGCGGCAGCAGCAGGTTGAAATGGATCGATCCCAGGTCGAAGTTCGGCTGGGTGAGCACACTCACCACCGTGCCCAGGCCCGGGGTCTCGGTGACGTCGATCTGGTTGCCGGTGAAGCTCAGCGTGCGGCGGCCGTCCGCATAGGTGAAGTGCGGCCGGCCGTCGAAGCCGGACGTGCTGTACAGGACGCGCAGCCCCCCCCCTGACAGATTGAACTGGTTCGGCGTGATGACCTCGTCCGGACGCGGCGATGTCGCCGGCCGGGCATTCGTCTGCGGCATGATCCTTCACTCCTGGTTGCGGGGCGGGATCCGACCCATCCCGCCCGCCCGTGTGAAGCATCGCACACTATCGCATACATCCACGAACCCAAGACACAGGTCGCGGCGTCGCCCTCTCAGGCCGCGCGCTTCTGGCGCATGTACTCGCCGATGGCCTTGTCCTGCTTCTGGATATGCTCCTTGAACCATCCGGCGGCGAATTCGAAGAAGGCGCTGCCTGCTTCCGGCCGTCCGCTCCGCAGCGCCTCCCCGCGCGCGGCCAGGTCACGCAGGAAGCGCTCGTGGACCGCGCGATGTTCCACCAGGCCCGGATAGCCGACCCGCGCCATCAGCGCCTCTTCCTGGGTGAAGTGCTGCCGCATCGAGGAATCCAGCACCTGCAGCATCTCCATCGCGCCGGCGCCGCCCTCGCCGTCGATCATCCGGGTGAAGTAGCTGTTCATCTGCTCAAGGATCTCGCGATGGTGCCGGTCCACCTCGCGATCGCCCACCAACAGGGTGTCGTCCCAGTTGGCCAGCCGCAGCTTGTCCTTGTCGGACCGGACCTGATCGAGGAAGCGCGTCACCTCGCTCTTCAGCCGCACGGCGAGCTGCGCCAGCTCGCTCGCCGCGCCGTCGATCTGCCCGGCCGCGCCGCCGGTCTCCCGCGCCGCCACCTCGACATCGCCGATGCTGTGCGAGACCACCTGGGTGCCGCCGGCGGCCTGCTCGACATTGCGCGCGATCTCGCCGGTCGCCGCCGTCTGCTCCTGCACCGCCGCCGCCACCGAGCCGCTGATCTCGCTCATTTCGCCGATCACCCCGGTGATGGAACCGATCGCCTTCACCGCGTCGGCGGTGCCGCTCTGCACCAGCGCGATCTTGGTGGCGATCTCGTCGGTGGCCCGGGCGGTCTGGCCGGCCAACCCCTTCACCTCGCTCGCCACCACGGCGAAGCCGCGCCCGGCCTCGCCCGCACGCGCCGCCTCGATGGTGGCATTCAGCGCCAGCAGGTTGGTCTGCGAGGCGATGTTGTTGATCAGCGCGACGATCTCGCCGATGCTGGTGACGTTTTCGGACAGCTTGCGGATCATCTCGCTGGTGGTCTTCGCGGCGTCGTCGGCGCGGCGTGCCACCACCTGCGTGCGGTCCACCTGGCCGGTGATCTCGCGGATCGAGGACGCCAGTTCCTCCGTGGCAGCGGCGACCGTCTGCACGTTGGCCGAAGCATCCCGTGCGGCGCCGGCCACCGCGGTTGCCTGCCGGCTGGTTGCGTCCGCGGTGGCGGCCATCTGCTTCGAAGACGCCTGCAGCTCGACCGTCGCCGACGTCACCCCCTCGATCACCGAACCGACCTGGGATTCGAAACTGTCGGCCATCTTGCGCAGGGCCAGCCGCCGCTCCTCGGCGGCCCGGCGCTTCTGCGCCTCCTGCTCGGCGCGCATGCGCTCGTTGGCGATGATCTGCTCCTTGAATACGGCCATGGCCTTGGCCATCTCGCCGATCTCGTCGCCGCTGCCCTGCCCCGGGATCTCCACCGAGGTGTCACCGTTGGCCAGGTGCCGCATGGCTTTGGTCATGCCCACCACCGGCCGCGCGATCAGGCCGCCGATCCACCAGGCGCAGGCGGTGCCGAGTGCGATCCCGGCCACGGCGAGCCACAGCGACAGTTGCTGGACAGAGCTGATGGTCTCGAAGGCCTGGATCTCGATTGCGTGCTCGTCCTCGACCCCGCTGTCGCGGATGAAGGTGGTATCCTCGCTGAACCGCGCTGCGACCTCGGCACTTGCCTTGACAAGGTCGAAGGTGGAGGTCGCCAGCGTGGCGACACGCTCGAAGGCGGACTCGTAGCTGGGCGCCAGCGTGGCCACGTCGCCGAACGGCCCGGCCAGCGCCCCGCCTTTGGCCCGGTGCCCGAGCCGATCGAGCATCCCGCGCAAGCCGGCGAATTCCTGCCGGGCCTTGGGAACGAAGCCGGCATCGCGCCGGCCGATCATCTGGTTGGCATAGAGCCGGGCCAGCAGCCCGTGCTCGGCGATGGCGACCGCGCTGGCGACCAAAGCGGGGTCGTTGCTCGCCACGGCGGCCTCGCGCAGCGCCGCCGCCTGGGCGGAGAACCGGCCGCCGGTCGGGTCCAGCACCTCCGCGACCAGCCGGTCCTGCTCGCGCCGCTGGCGGCGGATGGTGTCGAAGTTCCGCATATAGGCTTCGAAGCGCTCGGAGAGGTCGCGCGTGCGCTGCAGGCGTTCGGGGCTGCGGATCACCTCCAGGGCGTCGCGGATCTGGCCGCGCATGGACTGGGCGATCTGCTCGCTCCGGTCCGCGTCGGCCTCGATGCCCGTCAGGGCGTATTCGCGGACGAACCGGCGCAGCTCGACCGCATCGCGGTCGAGCCGGCGGGCGATGGCCACGACCCTGACCCGCTGGCGGTAGACCTCGAACTGATCCTTGACCTGGGAAAACCCGCGCGCGGCAAGTCCCGACACGGCAACCAGCAACACCAGCACCACGGCAAAGCCGGCGATGATCTTGAGCTTGATCCCGAGCGCTTTCACGAAAGCAAACATGGATTCTCCTGGGACCGATGCCTGCACAATCGGTCATTTGCTTCGGGTGAAATCCGGTGGAGGTATCGGGCCCCGGTAGCCCATGCGCCCGAAGGATGGAGAATTCTAATACTTCTTCAACGTGAAAGAGAAGAAAATCTCAGCATGCACACGCAAAAGGCGTATGCCGTTACTGAATAACGGACGGCATTTCAAATATCACGTTGTCCAAACCCAGAATTATTTTAGTGTCAGGGCGTGGCCCCGGACAGCCCGGCCAGCGGGCAGGCAGCGGCCAGCGAGCGCAGCCGCGCGATCCGCGCGGCCGTCACCTCCGGCGCGTCGTCGGTCGCGCCCCGCTCCGTCTCGCCCGCCATGCGTGACAACGCCACCAGCCCGAACGCCGCCGCCGCGCTCTTGAGCGAATGCGCCTCCCGCAGCAGCGCCTCGCGCTCGCCGCGATCGAGCAGCTCCGTCATCTTCGTCAGCCGCGCCTCCATCTCGGCAAGGAACTGGTCGCGGATCATCGCATAGGTTTCCTTGCCCAGTTCCGCGATCATCTCGCGCACGGGACGGGGATCGAAGCCGGCCGCCTCTCCTGCCGGCGCCGTGCCCTTGGACGGGGCGGGATCCGCCGGCACGCCATCCGTCAGCCCGGCGGACAGGCGGGGCGCGTGCCGGGCCAGCATCGCCTGCAACGCCGCCAGCCGTACCGGCTTGGCCAGGAAGTCGTCCATCCCGACGTCCCGGCAATGCTGCTGGTCCCCCGGCAGGGCGTTGGCAGTCAGGGCGATGATGGGCAGGCCCGCGGCAACGCCCGGCATGGCGCGGATCGCGCGGGTGGCGCCGAGCCCGTCCAGGCCGGGCATCATCATGTCCATCAGCACCAGGTCGAAGCCGCCGCGGTGCATCGCCTCCACCACCGCGTGCCCGTCCGCGGCCACTTCCACCCTGTGGCCCAGGCGATCGAGCATGGCGGTGGTGACAAGCTGGTTGGTCTGGTCGTCCTCCGCCAGCAGGATGCGCAGCCCGGCCAGTCGCGGAGGCAGCGGCGAGGCGACCACCGCCCCCGCTGCCTCGCTCGCCCTGGCGTCCGGGGCAAGCGGCAGGCGCAGGCGGACGCGGAAGCAACTGCCCTCGCCGGGCCGGCTGTCCACGACGATGTCCCCGCCCATGCGCTCCAGCAGCCGGGCACAGATGACGAGACCGAGCCCGCTGCCGCCGAAGCGGCGGGAGATCGAGCCGTCCACCTGGGAGAATTCCTGGAACAGCAGGGGCAGTGCCTCCGGTGCGATGCCGATGCCGCTGTCACGCACCGTGAACGTCAGTTCCGCCTGCCCGTCGGCAACCACCGCCGGCGCGAGGCCGAGCGTCACGCCGCCCGAGGCGGTGAACTTGATGGCGTTGCCGAGCAGGTTCAGCAGCACCTGGCGCAGCCGCCCGGGATCGCCGAGCACCGCCGGCGGCGGGGCCGGCGGCAGTTCCAGCGTCCAGCCCAGCCCCTTTTCCGCCGCGCGCGCCTCCAGCATGCGGAACGTGCCCTCCGCCACGGCATCCGGCCGGAAGGGGATGCATTCGAACGGCATCTGCCCGGCATCGAGGCGGGAGAAATCGAGGATGTCGTCAACCAGCCGCAGCAGATGGTCGGCCGAGGCCTGCAGCCGGTCCACCCACAGCAATTGCTGCGCATCCAGCATCGTGCCCTGCAGCAGTTCCGCCAGCCCGATCACCCCGTTGATCGGGGTGCGGATCTCGTGGCTCATCGTCGCCAGGAAGCTGGCACGGGCGCGCAGCCCGGCCTCGGCGGCGTCGCGCGCCGCTTCCAGCGCCACCACGGCGCGGTGGCGGCTGGTCACGTCGGTGAAGATGCGGACGATGCCGCCCTCCGGCAGAAGGACGGTACGCACCTTCAGCACCGAGCCGTCCGGCCGCGCGTATTCCTCAGCCCGTTCCTGGCCGGTCATGGCGTCGGCCATCGACGTCGGGGGGGACTCCGGGTCCAGGTCGACGTCGCCGCGCGCCACCAGCCATTCGCGCAACTCCGCCCAGTCCGTGTCCGTCCCGGCCAGCTCCGCGGGCAACCCCAGCAGCTCCGCCGTGCGGCGATTGGTGACCAGCACGCGCCCGTCCGCCCCGGTGATCTGCATGCCCTGGCTGGTCGTCACCAGCATCGCGTCGAGCATCCGCATGGCCTCCCGCTGACGCCGCTGCAGCCCGTGCGAGACCATCAGGATGGCCAGGATCAGCAGGCTCACCCCGCCGGCGCCGCCGAGCACGAGGCCCTGCCGCTCGCGGAAATCCTGCAGCACCTTCGCTTCCGCCCGCCGCACCGTGACCCCGAGCGGCCGGTCGGCGATGCGGCGGAAGGCCAGCAGGCTCGCCTCGCCGCGGATCATCCCTTCGATGGTCCCGGCGTCCTCCGCCTGGGTGCGGGCCACGATCTCCGGGTGCTGAACCGGCTGGCCGATGCGGCTGGCCAGGTGCGGGCCGGTGGCCCGGGTGATGCCGTCGAAGCCGAACAGCACGATGGAGGATCCGTCCGCCGTTCCGACCGCCTCGTAGAAGCGCGACAACGCTTCCACGTCCACCGAGACGACGATGACGCCGCCGAACCCGCCGCCGGGGGCGCTGAAACGTCGGGTGAACTGCAGCGTCCATCGCCCGGTGGCGCGGCCGAACACCGGCTTGCTGATGAACAGCTCGTCGCGCTCGGTGCCGAGATGCACGCGGAAATGCTCGCGGTCGGACAGGTCCATGCGGCCGCCGAACCGGCCGACATTGGTCGCGCGCAGCATCCCGTCCGGACCGATCAGGCCGACCTGCACGATCAGCTCGTTGCGGAAGGAGGCGGTCTGCGCCCAGCCCGCCAGGTCGAAGCCCTCGCCCTGGCTCTCCAGCAGCGAGCGCAGCAGCAGGATGGTACGGTCGATGTTCTCGATGTCGCTGCGCACCTGGTGTTCCAGGATGCGCGCCAGCGTCGCCAGCTCCTCCCGCTGCGCCGCCACCAGCTCCGCCCGGCTCTGGCGCAGGTGCAGCGCCGCCGCGCCCCAGACCAGCGCCAGCGCCAGCCCGGCCAGCAGCAGCCAGGCCGGCGGCGGGCAGTGGCGGCGCAACGCTGCCATCAGGGCGGTAAGGCGGCGGCGGCGCCCCGGCATCGCCGCGCTACCGCATCACGCAGACCAGGGTCAGGTCGTCGTCAAGCCCGGCATCGGCACGGATCGCGCCGGCCAGCCGCTCCAGCGCCAGCGGGGCGGATCCGGTGCGCAGCGCCTCGGTGCACAGGCACTGCGCCCCCTCCTCACCGAGCAGGCTGCCGCCCTGTCCCGGCGCCTCGGCCTCGCTCAGCGCGTCGCTGTAGAGCAGCAGCGCCTCCCCCGCCATCCAGGACGCGGTGCGGGTCTCGTAGCGGGCGTCCTGGGTGATGCCCAGCGGCAGGCCGCTGCCGTCCAGCAGGCGCGTCGCCGCGCCGTTGCCGATCACCGGGCTGGTATAGCCCGCGGCGGCGTAGTCGATGCGGTCGCGCGCCACGTCGAGCACCGCGTAGAACATGGTGGCGAACTGCCCGGCCGCGAGCAGCGGCCGCAGCTTGCGGTTCAGGCTTTCCAGGAAGCGGCCGGGATCGGCATGGTCGGTCATGCCCTGCCACAGCAGGGTATGGATGCGGAAGGCGTTGATGGCGGCGATGGTGCCGTGCCCGACCACGTCCAGCGCGAACAGGCCGAACCGCTCGGCATCGATCGGCCAGGCTCCCCACAGATCGCCCGCGAGTTCGGTGGACGGGGCGAAGCGCGACGCCAGCGAGACCCCGTACTGCCCCTCGATCTGCGCCAGCAGCGCGGTGCCAGGCAGCAACGTCTCCTGCATCTGTCGCGCCGCCGCCAGCTCGGCGGTGGTGCGCTCGTTCAGCTCGCGCAGGCTGCGGATCAGCATCCGGTTCTGCAGGTGGCTGGTGATGCGCGCGATCAGCTCGGCCGAGTTGATCGGCTTGAGGATCAGATCGGTGGCGCCGGCGGCGAAGATGCGCGCCCGTTCGTCGGCCTGTTCCAGCCCGGTCATCGCCAGCACCGGCAGGTCGCTCCAGCGCCGGTCGCGCCGCAGCGCGCGGCAGGTGGCGAAGCCGTCCAGCACCGGCATCAGGATGTCGAGCAGGACAAGGTCGGGCGTCCGCTCCTCCAGCGCCGCCAGCGCCTGCTGCCCGTCCTCGGCGACGATGAGGTCCTCAAACCCCGCCCGGCGCAGATGCGCGGTGATGATGGTGCGGTTGGTCGGCCCGTCCTCCACCACGAGGATCGGGCATGCGGTCATGTTCGTCATGGTCGGGCAGGGTCGCATCGGCTGTCGTCGTCGGAAGGGGAAAGCCGGAACCGCATCGCCAGCGTGCGCGTCTCCTGGCGCCATTCGCAGTGCTCGCTCAGCATGCGGATCAGCAGCAGGCCGCGCCCGTGTGGCCGCGTCGCCGGCACGGCCGGGGCCGGGCCGGCGGGGACGAAGCCCTCGCCGCAATCGGACACCTCGACCCCGATCCGGTCCGGCGCATCCCGCACCACCAGCACCGTCACTGCCCGCGCCGCGAGCCGGGGGATCTGCAACCGCCTCTCGACCAGTTCGAGGAATGCCCCCAGCCCTTCCAGGCTGCCGCGCCCGGCGCTGGAAATGCCGAGATTGCCGTGCACCACGGCGTTGACCACTGCCTCGTGCAGGGCGATGTGGATGTCCTCGGCCGGTGCCTCCGCCAGGTGCAGGCGCCGGCGCAACGCGTCGCGCAGCACGGCGGCGATGCCGATCCGCCACGCCGTGCCGGTCTGCAGCGCCAGCGCCAGCTCGGCGCGCTCCGGCAGGCGCGGCGGCGGCAGGCAACCCGGTTCCACGAACCGCCCGGCGGGGGCCAGCAGTGCGGCGAGGATGGAGGCCTCGTCCGGTGTGCTCGCCTCGTTGCCGGCGACGGACCCACTCACGGACGGATGCCGAACAGCAGGTCGAATTTCGAGACACTGAGGATGCGGGCGACCTGGGCGCGCGCGCCGCGCAGGATGACGGCGCGGCCGTGCTTCTGCGCCGCCTCCCGCGCCAGCAGCAGCATCCCGAGCCCGGCGGAATCGATGTATTCGATCCCGCCCAGGTCCAGCGTCACCGCCTGCCCGCCGGGCCGGTCGACATGCTCGGTCACCACGGTGCGGAAGGCGGCATGCGCGGCGAATGTCAGCTTCCCCGAAAGCGACACTTCCGTGCCCTCCGGCCGAATATTGACCTTGATATCCATGATCGGTCCCTCGGGGTGGCTCCGCCTCCGGCATGAAGCGGCTAGAACAACTCGACGGTCTCGGCGGTGTCGCGGTGCTGTTCGGGCGGAGCCCTGCCGTCGCGCAGCCACCCGCCGAAGCGGTGCTGCACGTCGCTCAGGCTGCAGGCCGCCAGCACCTGCGCCACGCAGGCCGCGTCGATGGCGGATCCAGGCCCGCCCGGCAGCAGCGCCGCCCCCTCCTGCTGCAGCCGCGCCGTGGCCTCGCGCAGGGCCCCGATGACGCCGATGACGTTCTGCAGCCGGTTGCGCATGCGCTCGGTGAACAGCATGGCGGTGCCGAAGGCGTCGATCTCGGCGCTGATGGTGGCGGCGGACTGGCTCATGTCGTGCATCAGCGCCGCCACGTCCGCCCGCCGCTTCTGCAGCCCCACGAGCATGATGTCGAGCTGCCCCTTGGTGGTCAGGCTCTCGCTCATGTCGACGGTGGCGACCTCAGCCAGGCGCTGGCGGCTCGTGGTCAGCACCGCGGTGATGGCATTGATTTCCGTCCGCATCGAGGATGCCAGCGCGCTGGTCGAGACCGAAAGCTCGCGCACCTCGTTGGCGACCACGGCGAAGCCGCGCCCCGCCTCGCCCGCCCGTGCCGCCTCGATGGTGGCGTTGAAGGACAGCATCCGCGTGGTGCGGTTGACCTGCTCGATGTCGCGCACGCAGGCATCGGCGCGACTGAGATGGGTGGCGACGTCGTCCAGCGCGTAGACCATCGCCATGGATTGCTTCGACATCTCCAGCACCCGCTCGACCACCCCGGCGAGCGAGCGCTCCACCATGCGGATCAGGTCGCCGATCTCGATGGTCTGATCCCCGGCATCGATGCTGTCCACCAGCCGCAGGGTGCGGTCCAGCCGGCTGGTCTGCGCCCGGGCATTGTCGGAGAGGCGGTTGAAGGATTCGATCAGCACGGTGACGTTGCCGTCGACTTCCTCGGTGGTGCCGCCGAGTTCGGCGCACAGCGCCTGGAAGGCGCGGCGCTGCGTCTCGCCGAGCATGGACCAGCGGGCGAGCACCGCCTCGGCCTGCGCCCGGGCGGCGTCGGCCTCGCCGCGGCCGGGAGGGGGCGCCGGCATCGACGCCGCGTCGCTGAACTGGTCTCGCAAAGCCACGCCCCTGCGTCTCCATCGAAGAAGTGACCGCCAGGCTTCCGCCGTAACCAGGGCACCGGTCCGGGCTGGAGACCGGGACGGCAAAAGTCGAGCGTCTCACACAGTCCGCAACTATAAGTTGTTATGTTTCTATCCTCATGTGGCTGACGGAGCAAGATAAAACAAGGCATGAAAAATTTGGATTGACCTGCAATGAATACCTGCGGTCATCCAGTAACGGCCGGCACCGAATTGGCATCAACCCGGCGCATGGCCACTTGTTGACGGTCTGCACCCGTCCCGCCCTGGCACAATCCTCCTTGCCGCGCGGCCGGCGTGGACATCGGGAAGGAAAGGGGAAAAGTGGAACTTGATATTCTCCTGCGCGGGCAGTCGAACGCGTATCTGATGGTCGGCAACGAGTTCGGCGGCGCCGGCGGCCGGACCCTGGTGACCGAGGTCGAGCGCCTGCTGGGCTTCGACGGCCGCGCCGACCAGGTGCATCTGCTCGCCAACACCTACACGCCGGGGGAGAAGACGATCAGCGGCGAAACCGCCTTCGTCGGCGACTGGGTCGGAAAGGGCACCGACAGCGCCTGGCAGGTGCTGCCGCCCGAGCAGGAACTGCTCACCTACATCACGCGCCACGCGCATCCGCTGGCGACCGAGACGGCGATCCTGTGGCTGCACAGCGAGTACGACACCTGGCGCGACCGCGACCTGACCGCGACGGAATGGGAAAGCGCCGTGCGTGCCGATGCCGGCTGGGTGCGCCAGGCGCTGGGCAAGGATGCTGCGCACAGCCCCTACGCGTTCGTCAGTGCCATCCCCTTCCGTGACGCCTCCGACACCGTCACCGAGGCGATCCGCCAGGGCATGGAGGATCTCGCCGCCGACCCGTCCTTCAACGCCCTGGTCGGTGCCCACGCGCTTGATGTCGACATGAACTACACCTTTCCGCACGAGGTCCGGCGCGGCGAGTACGGCCTTGCGCACATGTCCCGCCAGGACACGGTGCAGACGGCGCTGCGCCTCGCCCGCGCGCTGGCGGAGAAATGGGCCGTCTATGCCCGTCCCGGCTCGCCGGTGGCGCTGGCCGGCGGCGACATCGACGCCACCGGCCCCTGCGTCGTCAGCGCCACGGCGCAGGATGCGCGCACGCTGCTGGTCGGGGTGGCGCAGGACCACTCCGCGGGCTTCGCCCCGCTCGACGCGCAGGCGGCGGAGGGGATCGGCTGGACCGTGCGCACATGGAGGCGCGTCATCTCCGCCGACCGTGTGGAGGTGCTGGCGCCCGATCGGCTGCGCATCCATTTCGCCGCCGACCTGCCCGCCGACGGGGTGCTCTGCTACGGCTACGGCCACCGCCGCCTCGCCCCCGACAACCAGCCCGGCGAGGGCAACGGGATCTACGACCGCGACGGCATGCCGCTCTGGGCGCCGGCGAATTATGTGCGCATCACCCCCGCCCCTTCCCTCGCCCGGGTGGCGGCCCCGGCCAGGACGGCGATGCGCTTCCTCGGTGCCGCCACCGCCCCGGTGGCCAGGACGGGCGGGCAGGCGCCGGGCCTCGCCGAGGCGATCGCGGCGGCACAGGATGCCGGCCCGTCGGGCTTTGCCTTCCGGGCGCCGCCATGACGGCGCAAGGGCGAAGGCCCTGTGCGTCTGCCCCCAGGCTCAGGGCCAGCGTCGCCGGCCGAGCCAGGACTGCGCCGCCGCCAGCATCGCCCTGCTCCGCCGTCGCGGGGCCGGAGCAGGAGCGACGGCGCGGAGGGCGGGTGGCGTCCCCCGCGGAGGCGGTGCCATCGGTGGCTGCGGTGGGGGATCGGGCGGATCGAGCCAGTCCGGTGTGGTCCCGGGCATCTCCCCCGCCAGCACCCATTTGCCGAACCGTGACAGGCGCTGCCCGCCCCCGGCATCCGTCGCGGACGGACCATCCGTCGCTGTGTCCCCCGGGGCGTCCCCCGGGACGGACTCCGCCACACCCGGCGCGGCAACGGCACGGCCTGTCCTGCGACCCTGCCGCAACGCCCCCCAGGGATCGCGGAAAAACGCCAGCTTCGGGCGGCCGCACACCGCATCCAGCGTGGGCAGCCGCTCCAGCGGCAGGGCGCAGAGCTCGCGGAACGCCGCCACCGGCCGCGCCAGGCCGGGCAGCATCTCCATCGCCGCCAATGCCGGCGAGGCGGCGGGATCGGCGTAGTCCGACCGGCGCAGGATGAAGGCGTCCTCCTGCACCTGTGGGTCGAACTGCACCAGCAGGTCAGGGCAGAGCTCCAGCGCGTGCAGGCTCAGTTCCAGCGCGATCAGCGCGAAGCGGTCGAGATGCGGGGCGAAATCACCGCTTCCCCGACGCGGCGACTGGAAATCCCGGTGCCCCAGGTCGGCCGGCTCGCGGCAGGGCATGCCGGGCACGAACATGCCGTCATAGTCGACGAAGCGCAGCCGGCCGGCGGCATCGACCAGGATGTTGCGCGGCTGCACGTCGCCATGCGCGTAGCCGTACCGCTTCTGCTCCAGCGCGAAGTCCAGCACCTGCCCGCGCAGCCGCCGCAGCGCCGCGCGATCGGCACGATGCGCGCGGACGAAGTCGAGCAGGGTCGGCCCCTCGATCCATTCCATGCGGATCACCGGCAGCGCCGCCCGGCCCTGCCGCAGCCCCTGCGCGAGGAAGGTGAAGGGCACGAAGAAGCGCGATCCCAGCCGCTCAAGGAAAGCCGAGATCGCCGCGTAGCGCGCGAACAGGTCCGGGATCTCGCGGGTGAAGCAACGCACGGCGATGTCGGGGCCGGGGCCGGCGAAGCGGTAGGTCAGCGCCGAGGCGCCGGAGACCGGCACCGGCAGGCCCAGCGCGTCGGTGACGGCGACGCGGCGGGTGATCTCCGCGTCGGTGAAGCAGAGGCCGGGGACCTGCACCAGTTCGTTGTAATCGGCGGCGGCGGGGAACCTCATTGCGGCTGCAACGCCAGCAGGGTGCAGTCATCGCGGGCCAGCCGGCCGGCTGCGGTTTCCTCCGCGACCAGGGCGGCGAAGCCGGCCGCGTCGGGCAGGCCGGCCAGGCGCCCGAGCCGCTCCGCCCGTGCCGCCCCCTCCCCTGCCGCCACCCAGGCGGCGAGGGCATCGGTGACGGCGAGCAGCCGCGTGCCTGCCCATCCCTCGGCCGGTGGCGGCAGCAGCCTGCGCCCCGTGGCGAAGGCGTCCGCCGTGTCGGGAAAGGCGCCGTGGCCGGCATGGCTGCACGGCAGCACCGGCGCGCCGGCGAAATCCTCCGGGTCGAGGCGTGGATGCATCGCCATTTCTCCCTCCGGTCCCATCACGAACAGCACGGTGTCGCCGATCGCCTCGACCACCAGCCCCTCTCCGGTGAAGTGGAACCCCAGGAAGGTGGCGTAGCTGCCCTGGTGAAAGGCGTGCCAGGCCGACCAGTCGGCCGGATCGGGGGTGTTGCGGGCGTGGAAATAGCGCCGTGCCGCCTCCAGCCAGTCCGGTCCGGGCGTGGGATCGAGCACGAACTGCCGGCACAGCGCCCGCGCCCAGCCGCGCGCCGCATATGAGGTCGAGGCGCCATCGCCCAGCGCGTAGCGCCGCAGCCCGCGATGCAGGCAGACCGCGTCCTCGGAGGGGCACAGGCTGTCCTTGCGGGTGCGGAAGACGCGGCAGCGCGGGGCCGGCGGGGCAGGATCGGGCTTGGATGCGGCGGCGCCGGACATGGTCGATCTCCGCGTTGTCATTGCCGGGCATCAGGTTCAATCCCCGGTGCCTGAACCTTGCGGAAGCACAAGATGCCGACTCTCCAGGAATCCCCGGTCTTTCCGACCCTCGCCACCGATCGCCTGGCGCTTCGCGCGCTCGGCCCCGACGATCTCGATGCCTATCATGCGCTCATGCAGTTGCCGGAGACGACGCGGTTCTCGAACTGGCCGGACAGTCCCGGCCGCGATCATATGGAAGGCTACATCAAAAGGCGGATAGAGAATTTCGCGAGCGGACAGGGATGTTCCTGGGCCATCGATGACCGTCCCTCCGGCCGGTTCATCGGCTGCATCCGGTTCAATTATTTCATCAAGGACTGGAAATGCGGCGAGGTCGGCTACGAGCTGCACCCCGATTTCTGGAATCGCGGCCTGATGACCGAGGCGCTGCGGGCCATCGTCGCCTGCGGCCACACCGTGTTTGGCCTGCACCGCATCGATGCCTGGACTCTGCCGGGGAATCCGGCCTCCGACCATGTCCTGCAGAAGGCGGGGTTCCGTTACGAAGGGACCCTGCGTGGCCGCGGCTGGTGGAAGGGATCGTTTCACGACTTCCGGATCTTCGGGCGAATCGTCGGCGATCCAGCGCGCTGAGAGCACCCGATACAGTTGAAATCATTCCGCACCTCCCTCAATATCGCGAAGGCTTCAAACGGGAGGAAAACGCCATGTCACGTGGCCCTGGCCTTGTACTGGTGCTCAACTGCGGAAGCTCTTCTCTCAAGTTCGCTCTGCACGAGATCGGCGTTCGCGCACCATCCTTGAGCGGCCTGGCCGAAAGACTTGGCGAGGACCACGCAACCATTACCGTAAAAGATGGAAATACCAAAACCACCCGCCAATTGCCAAACGCCACCCATGCGGTCGCTCTCGACGACGTGCTCAACGTATTGGCGCAACATGGATGGCTGGACCGGCTCTCGGCCGTGGGCCACCGGGTGGCACATGGCGGCGAACGCTTTGCCGCCTCGGTGATCATCACCCCGCAGGTCATCGCCGACATCGAGGCCGCCAGCCACCTCGCCCCGCTGCACAACCCCGCGGCGCTGCTCGGCATCCGCGTGGCGCTGCAACGGCTGCCCGGGATCCCGCATGCCGCGGTGTTCGACACCGCCTTCCACCAGACCATGCCCCGGGCCGCCTACATGTATGCGCTGCCGATGTGGGCCTATCGCGACCATGGGGTGCGCCGCTACGGCTTTCATGGCACCAGCCATCGTTTCGTGGCGCAGGAAGCCGTGCGGATGCTTGATCTCGACCCGCACGACCATGGCATGGTCATCGCCCATCTCGGCAACGGCTCTTCCGCCACCGCCGTCGTCAATGGCCGGAGCGTCGATACCACCATGGGCCTGACCCCGCTGGAGGGCCTGGTGATGGGCAGCCGGTCCGGCGACGTGGACCCCGGCGCGCTGGTCTACCTGATGCGCAGCAATGGCTGGACGGTCGACGAGCTGGACACGATCCTGAACCGGCAGAGTGGCCTGTTTGGCCTGTCGGAGCTGTCGCATGACTGCCGGGAGCTGACGCAGGCGGCCGCTTCCGGCGATGACGGGGCGACGATGGCGATCGAGGTGCTGGTGCACCGCCTGGCCCGTGCCATCGGCGGGCTGGCGACGTCGCTGCAGCGGCTCGACGCGGTGGTATTCACCGGCGGCATCGGCGAGAACGCCGCGGGCATCCGCGAGATGGCGCTGCGGCGGCTCGCGCCGCTCGGGCTGGACATCGACCCCGATGCCAATTCCCTGGCCGTGGGGGGTGTCTCCGGCCTGATCAGCGCCGGCAGCAGGCCGGCCGCCCTGGTGGTCAACACCAACGAGGAGTGGATGATCGCCTGCGACACCGCGGAGCTGGCGCAGCAGCAGCAGACCGCCGCCGTAGCCTGACGCCTGACGTCAGGGGCACCGGATGAACCGTCACGAATGCAGGAACTTTCCGGCAGCGGCCGTCAATCACCTTGAGCCCCCTCACACGGTGTGGGACGGTACTTCCCTGTATGGCGACATGACAACCGCATCGGGGTTGCCGCCCCCCCTCGCCGAAGGAGGGCAATCATGGAATTCGTACCTGCGGTCAGACAGGCTTTTCAGCGGTACGTGGACCTGAAGGGGCGTGCGTCCCGCTCGGAGTACTGGTGGTTCATCCTGTTCACCGTGCTGGTGTCCTTCATCTGCGGTATCCTGGACATGGTGCTGGATTCGGTGATTGGCACCGGTGACCTGTTGTTGCCTCTGGGCACGATCGCCCTGTTGGTGCCCAGCATCACCGTGGCCGTCCGCCGCCTGCATGACCTCGACAGGTCGGGCTGGTGGGTGCTGCTGGGCCTGATACCGGTGATCGGCGAGATCATTCTGATCGTCTGGTTCGCGACCCCGGGCAGCCCTGGTCCCAACCGCTACGGCGGCGATCCTCTGGGCGGGCAAAAGCCGGTGCCGGCATAGAACAAAAAGCCGGAGCATGCCGAACCTTACGCCATCTGGCGAAGGGACCAGACACTGCCTGCAGCCGCGACGGCGAGGCCGGGTGAGGCAAGCGCGGCGCGATCTACTCGCACTGCAGTCTGTCCCGGTTTTCCAGCCAGTCTGACTGCAACGTCGAGGCACGATGCATCCCGCAAAAGCAGGGCTGTGCGCCGGACGGCCATGCTGCAGGCCACGCTCCGCCGGCACGCCGCCGCGCCTCCCGGCGCGGGGCGTCGAGCGCCGGGAAGCGCCGGGGATAAGGCGCGACCGCGCTGTCCGACAGGTTGTTCTGCCCCATGATCCTGGTGACCACCGAAAAATACGAGGGTGTCCATAGCGTGACGTTCGGCAGGCTGACGAACTCGCCCTGCGTCCCGCGCGAAGGGTCGAACAGATGATGGCGGTGCTGACGGGGATCGAAGAGCGAGAACCGGACGTCGGGCCGTTGCGTGCCCAGCGCAGCCTCGTGCGTCGCGACATAGGCAGTCACCATCTTCGCCAGGCTCAGCCCTTGCTCACAGGCCATGGCGTCGATGGTCTTGCTGGCATGGTCGCCCGTCAGACGGAGACCGAATTGCTCGTAGGCGTCGAAGCCGACGCCGCGGGTGCGCAGTTCGACCGTGTGGACAAGATATTCCTGCTGGCGGGCGAACCAGTAATCTTCAAGCTCCAGCGAGGACATGTTGTCGAGGGCACGCCGATCCGTTTGCCGGCAACTGCGGTAGATGGTGGTCTTGGCAGAGCAGTGAAAATGGTCCGCCACCCGTAGCGAGGGCACGTGCTTCACGAGACCGACGCGGATCGCCTGCTTGGTTGCCTCGCCCAGCCTGCCCGGATCATCGCTGGCGGTGAACAGGTTTCCCGCGACACGCCCTTCCAGGCCGCCGCCGATCTGCTGGCCGTCGGCGCCGGTGGCGTAGCGGCTGTCGATGCACTTCAACACGATTTCAGCCGGTGCCTGGCCTTCCCGGGCCATTTCCAGTTTGCCCTTCAGGGCCGCCCGGCCCAGCCTGGAGGTCTCCCGCAAACTCGCCGCTGCCGCCTGGGCCATGCTCCGCAGGGCGGCTTTGAGCAAGAACCAGCGAAACGACGCCGAGGCCTGATGCGCGCTGCGTTCCGCCGCATCGATGATGCCCCCGACGGTTTCGTCACGGTGGTTGATGGTCTGGCCGCCGACCATCAGGTGCCCGGCGACATGCCACAATTCAGGAGATAAGTTCTCGAAGGCTTGTTCTATCTTGCGCAGGGTCTTGTGCTCAAACAGCCCGATGAACCAGCGGTCGGCCACGGCGAGTCCGGCGTCTATCGACATGGTGCGCTTCCGTCCTGAGGCGGCGTTCCGCGCAGCCATCCCGCGCGCATGGCCGGCCAGCCACCGGCCTCGTTTGAACCGCCCGCGCGACGAATGTCGTTGACGGAAATCAATTGAATGGCCGTGCGCCCCCCTGGCCCCCCACCTCCGGTCAGCCTGCATCTCCCGCGGCCCTCGCGGGCGCATCGACGTGGCGTCAGCGATCGGCCGCCGCCAGCCGGGGCCGGGTGCCGATCCGGAAGAAGCGCACCACGTCCTCGATCCCGGCATTGTAGACATAGCCGCGGCAGCCCGGCGCGAGCTGCATCTGCGCCTCCTCGCCACGGCGCCGGAATTCCTCGGGCAGCACGCTGCTCATGCGGAACAGCATGCGCGCATAGGAATCCGGCAGCGCCTTCTCCTCGGTGGGGAAGCGGATGGGGGTGCCGCCCTCGCCGGAGACATGCAGGTTCAGCAGCAGCACGGTGCCGTCATCGGTGCCGCGCGCGGTGATGCGGCCCGCCGCCGCCTCCACCGCCGCCTCGTCGCCGTCGGTCGCCTCGCCGTCGGTCACATGCAGCACCGTGGGCGGAAAGGATCGCGGATATTTTTCGCACCATTCGGCCACCATCTCCGCCGCCGTCTCCAACCCCTGGCACATCGGGGTGTTGCCGGAAGCGGCCGGGTCGAACCAGACCGGGAAGCGCACCTCGGTCTCCACCAGCCCGCCGGCGCCGTCCGGCACCTGCTTGCGCCGGGTCTCGACCCGCATCGGGCTGCGGCCGAGCGCGCTGACCGGGGAGATGTGCACGCCCGCCAGCGCGCCCCCGAGCGCGGGCCGCACCTCGTTGCCGGCGTAGGACAGCACCCCGACGTAGAAATAATCCAGGATGCCCTCGGGCTTGCGGCAAGCGGTGACCAGTTCCATCAGGCTGCGGTTGAGCACGTCCGCCAGCAGCCCCGCCTTGGTGACGCCCTCGCCCGTGGCACCGCTGAAGCGATCAGCCATCGACGCCGACTGGTCGAGCACGAGCACGATGCAGGTCGGGTTGGTCCGACTGATTTCGGCTGCGTACGGCATCCCCTCGTCTCTCCCTCACTGGAGCTGTTGCACCATCACCCGGCCGTTCAGGCTTTCGCCGGCGATGCTGGCGTGGACGCGCAGGCAGGCCAGCACGTCTCCGGGTGCGGCGCCCGCGTCGATGCCACAATCATCGGCGGCGAAGTCGCGTACCTGCCGGACGGAAAGGCCGGAAAGGTCGCGCAGGCATGCCCCGCGCACCCGCCGCTCGGCCTCGAACAACCGGGCGCGCAGGCGCCCTTGCAGCAGGCACCAGCGCGATCGCCGGTCAGGCAGAGGGAAGGCCCACAACGAGTGGATCGCCTCGTCCAGGTCCAGCAGTTGCTTCAGCGCCGCCACGGCATCCCCATGCCGCCTGGCCTGGCGCCAGGCCGCGAAGCTGCCGAGCACGGCCCCGACGTAGCGCGGGTTCACTGCCTCCGGCCCGAAGCGGTTGACCGGCCGGAACACCTGCCAGGCCTGCGGGTCGTTCTCGGCAAGCCAGAGGAAGATGCTGGTAATGCGCCCGACCAGGTCATCTCCCGTCCCGGGCACCTCCCCGCCGAGCCGCCGGTCGAGCCCTGCCGCCTGCGCCAGCCGCACTCCCGACCGCCCCGGAGAGGCGCCCAGGATGGTTTCGTCCTTGTCATACGGCAGTTCCAGCCACGATGCGGCGGCGCCGGCTTCCCCGGTTGCGGCGGCCCAGCGCTCGCGCCAGGCGACGGCGGCCGGCAGCGGGATCTTGAACAGTGCCAATCCGATCGCCTGCCAGAACTGGGGGGTGTCCGGATCGGCCAGGGCCTCGGCGCGCAGCCGGCCGCCGACCTCCCGGTCCGCGGCCATGCGCGCAGCCAGCTCCCACAGCCGCGCCGAGGCCTGCGGCAGGGCCGGCGCCGGCAGCGCCGCCGCGGCGTCGCCGGTGGGCGGCAGGATGCGCCGCAGCTCGCGCAGCAAGGTCTCGCAGGCGCCGCGGCCGGGATCGGCGGGATCGGCGTGCTGCAGCAGCAATTCCAACAGGGAGATGGCATTGCGGAAAATCAACCCTGCCGCCGCGGCCAGGGACGAGTTCCTGATGACGAGCAGGAGGCGCAGTCCTTCGAAGGCGGTCACCGGAGCCTGCCCGTAAGGCAAGGGCTTCGCCCTTGACCGACCAAGGGCCACAAGGCCCTTGGATCCCAGTCTCGCTGCGCGGCACAGAAATTATGGGTTCCAAGGGCGAAGCCCTTGGTCGGTCCAGGGCGAAGCCCTGGTCGGGTGCGGGGTGAAACCCCGCCGGATGGGGACCGCATGGGAAACTGCAGGATGGCGGTTCAGCGGCGTCGCGGGGGTCTGGCACTCACGCCACGTGGTCCGGGCTGGAATCGCCAGGCTGTGTCAAGGACGCAAGCAAATCCTCACCGGTTCGTCTCAGGGTGGATGATGGTTTCAATCGTATCACGGCCCTGATCCGGCCAGGATGGCGTCATCGCCAGGGACCATCACGTTTTCGCGGCCCCGAGCCAACCCAGGGTCGCATCATTCACCCAGGAAACTGTCGCATGGGATAGTGACGCTGACCATCAATGCCTTGCGCTGGCAAGCCTTCCCGGCGGCCTGCGCCGGGAAGGAGCCGATCAGGAACAGCGTCAGGTGTGCCGTCTTGTGCTGTTATATGCTGCTATGTTTTGCGCCTGGCTGGCTTGGCGCGAATTCTGCAGCAGGCGCTTAGACCCGTTAATACGCCGCCGAAATTCCTGCGAACACCCCCGCGGCAATCGCGGCCGAGATGGGGCCAGCGCTGCTTGCGACAGTAGAGGTAATACCCCGGGTCAGGGAAACGGCAGCATGAGCCCCGTTCGCAGAGGCTGTCACTGACCCCCAAACGGAAGCAGACGCCCCACCTCCCGCGACGCTCTCCAGATCGGTGTCGTTGAGTTCTATCATTTTGTCATACATGGTTTGTTGGCTCCCTAAGATTGCCGTCCGGGACTCCCACGCGCGCAGGTACCCGTGATCATGCCGGCCGCGTCCGTCACATGCCCTTGCGCCCGGCGCGTTACGCCGTCGCCAAGGCGCGTGCTCCCGTCAGTCCGCCGCGGCCCGTGCCTTGCGCCGACGAGGTCGTCCTTCCCGGCGGCCAGCGCCGGGAAGGAGCCGAAAAAGAACGCCGTTAAATCCGTTAGTACGCCACCGCGGCCGATCCGGACCTCGACCCGGAAGACGCAACCGAGGCGCCAGGGGCGCTGACTGCCAAAGTGTTGGTGGCGGTGAAGGTACGGGTAGCGGCAAAATGAGGCCCACCGGCGTTTGAGTCAGCCGCCGCACCGGCGCGAGCCCATGCAAAACCACCGGAGACGGAGACGAGTTCGGCGTCGCTCAGCTCGATCAGTTCATGAGACATGACTTGCTCCTAACTGGTTGATTGATTGTAATCTGGAACTACACGGCATCGCGCTCCGGAACAACACAGCATCGTACCTTGCACGATATATGTGTCACTGGCGCGCATACTGTGACCTCACGGTTGGAGCTTTCATATCCACTCCGTCTGGTCGCTGGGAATTTGGCAAAAATGACCAGCATGATCTAGAGATCCAAAGGATACTCTCACCGTACCATTTGTACTAGAACCTATGTTCCCCGGCGGCTGCTTAGGTTGATTTTCTGAAACGCACAATCCTCTTATACGAGATAGTAAAATAGAACAAACTGGATAATGGATATTTTGACGACTGGTGTGGTGCCCGGAGTGGATTTCGATTGACCTCGGGCAAGACTTGCCGCTGCAACTGTTCGATGGATGCAGGCGGCTAGCGTCAACTCTCGAAGCGAAACGTCATTGCGCTCCCGCTGGCCCAGGAAGCCCATCATGCGCGCGAGACCGCCGACTCGCAGGCCGAGAAGGCCCCTCGCCCTGCGGAAGCGGCTTCCGGCGCTGGAGCGCTGACCTGGCCTGGACAGCGACAACCGCAGCAAGCCACCGTCCAGTGGCTGGCTGAAGAAGCAACCCGAACGGGTGCGTATTGACGCAAGCGATCAAGCCACCGGAGCAACGGGCAGCCGGGCCAACCCGGCACGACCTTGCAGCCAGTGGCGAACCTGAACGAGGCAGCCGATCACCTGCCGCCACGCGATGAAGGAAGACTGCAGCACGGCGTTGCGCCCGATTAACACCACCTGCGCGAATTCCAGGCACTGACCGGGATCGAGCGCGAAGACCGGCCGCGCCGGATGCAACTACGCCAAGCGCAGAGGTAGCGCCGCAAGATGGTGAAGGGCGAGAAGTCCCTGGGCAGCAGGCGCCACTGGCAGTCGGATCGGACGATGGGATGAAGAGAGCGTTCACCAGCCTTCCACAGGCTGGCTTCGCGGGTCCGCCCGCCCCTGCCAGCAGCCACAGTGGCGCGATCACCGCCATTCGGCCCCGGTGGTGGCGCTGGTGTAGCGCAGGCCGCCACGCCGATATTCGGGTCGCGTGATATTCGGTCCAGGCCATCGCGACATCTCCCCGTCTTTGCGAGACCGAGAGAATGGTGGTCGCCGACATCACGCCCCCCGGCGCACCGGTCAACCAGCCCCACCAGAAAAGATTGGAATGGCTCATTTTATCATTGCAACATCATTCCAGGTCAATCTCCGGACGGGTCCTGATGTTCCAATCGGCAGGATGGGTGTCATGAACAAAAATGCTCTTCCAAATCAGCGCCCTATGTCATACTCGTTAACCATAATGCGCGCTTCGGCGCCAGAAGGCATGATGCATGACCAAGCCCCCCTCTCTGCCCTATGATACTTACTTTGCTTTGCTTGAAAAACCGGAACTCCGGCAAATCGGCTTGACGCGCTATGGCATCAGGCACCGTACTCCACTTTTTTCTCAAAGCATATACTTTTCCAGTTCTGGAGCTTTTTTTAAAAACCAAGAGGAAGCCTACATTCACTGGCTGACCGTAGGCCGACGTGAAGGATACGAGTGGGCGCCTGGACGTGATACATTACTCAAGATAATCTTAAAAGCAAAAGATGAACCTTACTTAATTGACGCATGGATCGCTCATCATGCAGCTATTGTTGGGTTTGATAACATCATTATACTTGATTGCGGCTCTCAAGATCCCACCTATATCGCAAAATTAAAAAGTTATTCCTCAAAAATTATGATTTTTGATTATCGTCGCCATTACGATGACATACATAACCCCTCGGCCAATGCCGATTTTTTCCGTTTGCTTGCGGCAAACTGCCGTTACCTGACCATCCTTGATGCCGATGAATTTCTATTCGCGCGGGTCGGCGGCTTATTTTCAAGCCAGTTTGTCAAACAGGTTCTGCGCAATCGTAATTTACCAATGTTTTGCGGCATCTGGGTCACCGCAATCAATGGATCGGATGGTCCTGAAAATATCTGTAGCATCGATACATCCACTAAAGAGCTTTTTGGTGGAACCATAGCCGGTAAGGCGATAGCCCGTCATGACATTATTTTTTCAATTGGTCATCTCGGTCATAACTTACATGTTCCACAGGTCTTGCCATTCATTAATGGCGATTCATTCGGGGAAATTTTTGTACTACATTTAAGAAATTTACCGCAACACGTGATGCGCGAGCGTGCATTGCAACATCTTATTGGAAAAGGTGTCGTAAATACTAAAAAAGGCCCGGAGCAGGAAGCAAGAATTGCCCTTTTAGCCGAAGCAGGAGATACGCCAGCGGATGTGAAAAGGTACGCTCAAGCCTATCTGCGGATGGCGGGCGAACCGCCCGCCATTGCGGAAAAAGGCACTGATCGCGCAGCACTTATCAATTCCACCTCAGGACAATGCCTGCCTTCTCTCGCGACGGCTCTGGCGAAGATGAACTGGGGGGCAATTCTGGAAGAACGCCGCATAAAGTTGAGGGGGGCAGCATGATCCACGGCGCCATCGATTACGCTGGCATGAATGGCAGGAGCGTCACGCTGAGTGGTTGGGCGCGGCATGTTGGTTCAGAAGGCGCGCGGCCCGTAGATAAATTTACGCTTGCCGGTCGAGATGATATCGCAATCAACACCACCGACCGCGACATCAACGGCACCCCCGGTTGCGGCTTCAGACTTGTCCTCCCCTCCGTAGAAGACCTCGCGGCCTTGTGGTGGGGCGGCCTGTCCTTGAACGCTGAAGCGGCCGGCGAAGTGCTGACGCTCCGTTTTTGGGACCGTCGCGAGGAAACCGTTCTAGAAATTATCACCCTTCATCTTGTAGGTCGCCTGAAAGGCAAAGTAGATTTGGCAACGCTCCAGGATGCCCAAAATGCCAAGCGTGCACGTGAGGCGATCAGGTCATTCCTGGATACCACATCGACCACGCAGGCACAGGAAAGCATCATTGTACAACGTGGTGCCACCAGCCACGACAGCGAAGTTACCATTGGCCGAGATGGTTTCTTATTTCTCGTCGGAGGCTCCAATAATGTATTGAGCCAATATACTAATTCCGAAGATTCTCCCACAACGAAGCGGTGGTTGACCACGATACGGGCGCGGCAAGATTACTGCGCGACCCGCGGCATCCAATTCTTCCAAATGATTATTCCAGAAAAACAATCCATAATGCCAGAGTTCTTTCCAACCCGGTTGGAAACGCCAACAAAACTCCTCACAGCCATTACGCACGATTTAAAATCAGAGCCATTTTTCATCGACTGCTGGAGCATTCTTCGAGATCTAATCATCAAACGTGGAATTCATCCATTCCGAAAAGTGGATAGCCACCTCTCTTATTTTGGAGCCGAAGAAATAATAAGAAAATTTTGTGAAAAAATTGGATTGCAAAAAGATATTTTTTGTAAAAATTTTTTCGAGCAATCACGCAGCGGAGATCTTGGCAAAAAATTCTTCCAAGGCGACATGTTAGAGCACCAATTAGCTCCCGCCGAAGACTGGGAGTTTGCCCTCGATACACCGGAGCTGACCTATATTGACACTCCTAAACAAGGGCATGGGGATACTGTGATGGAATGGCGTGCTCGCTGTCCGTTATCTCCTCAGACATTGCTCATTTTTGGAAATTCCATGTTCGAACGCGGGGGCGCCCCCGAGGGGCTCTCTTGGTGGATGAGTCGTATTTTTGCCCGCACTCGATTCGTCTGGTCGGGCAATATGCAGGAAAAACACATCGAAGAATTTTCACCAGGCATGATAATTTGTCAAACTGTTGAACGATTCTGCCTGAGTGTTCCACAGAAATAATCTTCGCTAATTCTGATTTCCCTGGAAACGCCCCGGCCTGGCTGCCACAGATGCCGCGGCATCTGTGGCAGCCAGGCCATGTGGTTGGCCGCGGTGCGTGTCAACGTAGTTGCCGCTTGTCTCTCGTAACGAATATTCCCCTATCCCGACTGTGCTGACGGTGCGTGGTTCGGATGTGGCTCACCTCCAACCAGGGCTGAGCCTGCCACGGGGCTCGCTGCGGGGAAGGTCCGGTGCTCGCCGTTCTCGCCATGCTCGCAGTGCTGCGCGTGGCTCCGAGCGGCTCTGCTCCTCTCTTCCCCTTCGCTGCGCGCCGTGGCCGGGGCACTGCCAGGTCGGGACGGGAAAGCAGGTGCACCGATCGAGTGATTGCTCACGGGGTTGGCGGGAGGGGGTTGCGCTGGGCGCTGAGATGTGAATCAAAATCCGGATGCCGACACCTCCTCGCATCCGGCTGACCGAGGCTGAAAAGGACGCACTGCTGCTGGAGCAGGCGGCGCTGATTGAGCGCATGGCGGCGCGGATCGCCGAGTTGGAAGCGCTGGTTGGCAAACCGCGGAAGACGTCGTCGAATTCCAGCCTTCCGCCGTCCCAGGATGGCCCGGGGCGCAAGAACCGGGAGCGGAAGCAGTCGCGCAAACCCCGCCCCTCGCGACCGGGGGCGGCGCGGCCCCTGGCGGACACCCCCGATCAGACGGAACGCTGCCTGGTCGAGGCCTGCCCGCACTGCGGAACGGCCGTGGCCGAGACGGCGCAGCAGTGCCGCGAGCGCTACGACCACGTCGACCTTCCTGTCGTCCGCCCGCAGGTGACGCGGGTCGAAGTGTTCGGCGGACGGTGTCGCGGTTGCGGCCGGCGCTATCGCGCCCCGACGCCGGCGGGCATGCCACCGGGCACGCCGTTCGGACCGGGGATCCACGCCCTGCTGGCCTACCTGCACCACAGCCACCACGTCGGCTTCGAGCGCCTGTCGCGGATGTGCCAGGAGCTGTTCGGGCTTTCCATCTCGGAAGGGGCGATCGCCAATGCCTTCCGCCGGATGGCAGGCAAGCTCGACACGGCTTGCGCGGCCATCAAGGCGAAGCTGCTGCAGGCCCGCGTCATCGCCTCGGACGAGACCACCACCCGCATCGACGGCGTCACCCATTGGCAGTGGGTGTTCGTCTCCGAGCAGGCGATCCTGCACGAGATCGCGCCAGGGCGGGGACGCGCCGTGGCCGAGGCGGTGCTCGATGGCCACCGGCCCGAGGTATGGGTTTCAGATCGCTACGCCGGGCAGCAGGAACTGGGCCAGACCCATCAGGTCTGCCTCGCCCACGTCCTGCGTGACGTGCAATACGCCATCGACTGCGGCGACACGGTGTGCGCTCCGAAGATCCGCGACCATCTGCGCTGGGCGATCCGGATCGGCAAGCGTCGACCATCCCTCAAGGACAGCACGCTCGCCGTCTACGCCGGCCAGGCCGAGCGGCGCCTGGATCGCCTGCTCGGCATACCGGCCGCTCATCCGGCCGGACGCGAATTGCAGCGGCAGATCAAAGCCTGGCGAAACAAGTTCTTCGTCTTCCTGCATGACCGGCGCGTTCCGCCGACCAACAACATTAGCGAGCAGGAAATCCGGCCCTCCGTGGTGTTCCGCAAGGTCACCAACGGGTTCCGCTCAGCCTGGGGTGCCAAGGTCCACGCCGGCTACCGATCGGTCACCGGGACGGCCCGCCTGAAAGGAACCACCGCTCTCAACGCCGTCCGCGCTCTCATCGACGGTTCGTTCGCCATCGCCTGAACCCAGCGTCAGCCAACCCGGTGAGCAATTACGTTCAGCCCGCCCGTGAAGTACTATCCCTTGAAGGCTGCCACCCTGCGTTCTTGCCTTCTTCCTGAACATCGATCATTTCATTGCCGCCACTTCTTGTCAATTTTGCAACAGAACTCGTCTTGTTGTGAGGCGAATAGATCTGCATCGTTCCAAATATCCATTCCGATAGACCGGCGCGGTCGAAGAACGCGGCGACCGCGAGGCACCCGATCACCGTCACCACGGTTACAACGACCGCATAGAGAATGCCTGTCGGGTCAACAAGCAGGAACAGCTTACCTAACGGCTTCATCAGCAACACGAACAAGGAATGACAGAGCAATATGATCAACGTATTTCGCCCGAGCCACGCGAAAAATCTGGCGGCATGACCTCCAACCACGCTGCTGAGCGCTGCAAGAGTGGCGACAGCCGCAAGGCACCAGGCGATTTTAATGAAGGAGAATGAAAATATTTCCGAAGGCGCCACCAAGAGGATCGAAATGATCCCGAAGAGGCCAACCCCGAACGAGGCGGGTATGGGGGCGCGGTTAAGGGCAAACGTCATGCCAAGCAGGAAATAGGGAACCGCCGAAAACCAGAGCAGGCCAGCATGACACGCCAGCGCGAGCAGAACCACGGCAATGACGATCCAGCTTCCGGCCGGAAGATAAAACCTAACGTTTGCAAACCATGCACAAATAAAACAAAATTGGACAACGATTAAAGTATATATGAACCAATACGCACCACGAGGATGCTGTGCGTGCAAGAACAGAATCTGAAATATCTCGATAGTCGATGAAGGTGGCGGGTTGTTTGAATGTAACCCAAGATCGCGCGCCGCCAGCAAGCCAAGCAGATATATAGTGACGAACAGCAGATACGGGATCACCAGCCGGCGCCCCAGCCGCACGATGCGATCCTTGAAATCACCATCAACTTTAAAAAAATATCCTGAAATGAACAAAAAAGCCGGCATATGAAAAGTATATATCCACGAAACAAGCTCATTCTGAACTGCCGCCATTGACCCGATGTGGGTCAGATGACCATAGACCATCAGTACAATAGCGACTCCACGAACGAAGTCGGGAGCGGCCTGCCGGGCCGCGATGCCAGCAGGGGTCTCTGTGTGGAATGGGGTCATCTTGCCTCCTTTTGTACATGTCGCATGATCGGTATCGAGTTCCCGGAACGGCTTTCCATAGTGAGCTGGCCCCGGGGTCCCGGACAGTTTGTCAGCCTGGGGCAGCTTGGCCCGGGTCGCAGCAACCCGCGGCCGCCCGGAAGCCCGCATGGGCCTCGGCCGGGGTTCGCCTGCCGAGTGCCGAATGAGAACGTGCAGCATTGTCGGAGCCGATCCAGCTCGCCAGCCCGGCGCGTACCTCGTTGCCGGCTTCGACCGCGTTCAGGCAGCCGCACTCATGCTTCAGCGACCGCCCAGGCCGCTCGATGAAAGCACTGTTGACCCGGCGGTTCCAGCCCATCCCAACGACCAGAGAAAGGAGCCCACGCCACATGGCAACGCAAGCAATGACAGCACACCAAACCTGGCCCATCCGATCGATCACCTCGTTGCGCAGCAGATAAGGCCAGATCTTGTGCTCCGGATGGGACATTGTCGTCTTCAGCCACTGATGCACCGCGATCAGGCTCATCTGCCGTACCCACTTGCGGCCAATCATATGGCTCAGGCGCCGCAGATGTCGCGCCATCTGGCGGCTGAAATACCATGGCGTCCCCAGGAACTGTGCATCGATCAGCCGCATCAACTCCAGATTCGGGAAACCCTCACCCTCCCCCCCCCGCAGTAGGCTGACCGGCTAATCGAGACCAACGCGCATGGCTGTACCATCGACAGCCGCGGATGCTTAGGCTCGATCATCTCTCGCCTCCGGCTGATGTCCCCGTGCCTGGCCACCAGTTGCGCCACCATCAACTCGCCACGGATCGTGTTCAGAGCCACCGTCGCCCTTATCCAACTGCCCGCGATCCAGGGATCAACTCAGTCCCGGGCGGCCTTTCCCAATCTCAAGACAGTCCCGCCCAGGCAGGCAGGTTTTGCTTACGAAGTGCCCTTCCGCATGCTCCCGATGACGGCAATGGGCGGCAGTTCTGCCAGCGCCCCCGCGGACAGCCTGTGCAAATCAAGATGATCATTGCGATTGTCACGCAGCCGAAGTTGCCTGACGGCCTCGATGATCTCTGCGATGCGTACGCCTTTCGGGCAGCGGGTATTGCAGGTCAGGCAGGACACGCACATCCAAATCGCCTCTGAACCAAGAAGCTCATCCTCGAGGCCGAGTTGCACAAACCGGATCATCTGGTGAGGAAGGATGTCCATGTATTTCGCCATGGGGCATCCCGCTGAGCACTTGCCGCATTGATAGCAGGCCAGAATTTGCTGATGACTCATGCGTTCGATTGTCTCGATGAAAATCTTCGCTCTGGCACCATCTCCGCCGATCTTCACGCTCATGGCGCTGCTCCTGCCGTGATCATGGGCGTGTCCTCCGCTCCTGAGGCGTGAACCTGCTGCGCAGCATGGAGTGCAGCGCGGGGATGTTGCCGAGGCGCGCGAGCTGCTGAATCTTTACGTCCTCCGGCGTGTAGGACGGCAGAATCAGCGGCGAGATGATGTCCGTCTCGATGCCTTCCCGCTTGAGTTCGCGCGCGTGCTCGGCGACATGATCCAGCCTGAGCTTGCCGAGCTTCGCCGTCCTGGCGTATTCGGTAGCGTTCTGCCCGGCGCGTCGGCCGAAGACATTATAGTCAAGCACGGAGTTTCCCATCAGCCGGTTGCGCCCATGGACACCCCCCGATGCCTCGCCGGCGACATAGAGGCCAGGGATGTTGGTCTCGCAGCGTTCGTTGATCGCGATGCCACCGTTCTGATAATGCAGCGACGGATAGATCAGCATCGGCTCTTCCACGATGTCGATGCCGAAGCGGTTGAACTGGCGGCACATGCCGGGGAAATGGCGGCGTATGTAGCCTTCGCCGTGAATCATGTCGATGATTGGAGAATCGAGCCAGATGCCGGTGCGGCCGACATACGTGTCGATACCGTTGTTGCGGTCGTGGCTGCACTCGCGGATTATTGCAGCGCTTTCGACATCGCGTGGCTCGCGCGGGAAGACAAACAGTTCGCCGAACTTGTTGAGAGGCTGTCCCCCCGCACCGCGGATTTTTTCAGTGATGAGAAAGCCTGCAATCTGTTCGGGGAACACTGCGCCGGTCGGATGGTACTGTACGGAGTCCATGAACTTGAGCTTGGCGCCGGCACGGTAAGCTATCACGAGACCATCGCCCGTGGCCCCATAATGGTTGGTGGTAGCGAAGCCGCGGATGTGAAGGCGCCCGAAACCACCTGTCGCAATGACCGTGGCCTTGGCCCGCACGATCAGGAACTGCTCGGTATCGAGACTGTAGAGGACAGCGCCTGCACAATGGCCGTTGTCGTCGAGAATCAGCTCAACAGCAGGTTCGAACTCACGAATGGAAATCAAATCGGGACGGTTGCGCACTTCGTCCATTAGCGTGCGCATGATCATGGCGCCGATATAATCCCGACAAGAAACCATACGCCTGCGCGATGTGCCGCCGCCGTGCAGCACCTGCATACTGCCATCGCGCTCCTTGTCCCAGATGACGCCCAGGTTCTCCAGTTCCCGTACGATCCCGGGTGCATCCTCGGTCAGCACGCGCACGAGCGCCGGGTCGTTCTCGAAGTGACCGCCGCCCATGGCGTCGAGATAATGACGCGTCGGCGAATCCGTACGCGAGATGGCGGCCTGCATACCCCCTTCGGACATCATCGTATTGGCGTCGCCCAGACGTAGCTTGGTGGCGATAAGCGATTTCATGCCTTGGCGTGCGGCCGAGATAGCGGCCCAGCATCCTGCACCGCCGCCGCCGATAACGAGGAGGTCGGTTTCGTAATCGGGTTCCCTCAGACCCAGCTCCAGGAGCTTCGGACGGATCATGGAGTGCGCTTCCAGGAGAACGGCGACCTCCGTCGTCATCTCCTCCCCTTTGTTGGGGCCGACCCGAACCGCCCGCTTCGCTCCCTTTGAATAATCCGGATGGTACTTTGCCAGAACGTCTTCCCGTTCCTCTGCGGTCATCGGCGGGAAAACAGGCTCGCCCGTCAGCGCCAGCTCCAGCCGCTTGTGCCGCGTCTGCGCGACCTTCTTCACATAGCCGGCCAGATAGTCAGGATACATGTCCCACTCCCAGAAGCGGCCAATGCGGAATCGTCGTTGTCATCGTCAGGAAAGGGGCGCGCAGGTCGTCGACGGCTTGCTCAACGCTCGATATCGCGCGCGTAATACAACTTGGCCAAAGCAGATTTGTCCATCGCCTCAAGGCTCCTGTATTCGACGTCGTATTTGCCGGACTGGATCTCTTCGATTCTGTCGTTGAGCTCATTACTCTTTTTACGCAAGTACCTCCCGGTGAGGCGCTTGGAAAGGATCCCGACTTCGTGTTGAATAATTTCTGCAGGACAACGCAAGGCGCAAAGACCACAGCCGACGCAATCGAACGCAATGTCCGCAACTGCAGCAACATCGCCGCGCAGAGCCGCCTGGATATAGTCCATCACCGGCAAGCCTTGTGGACAGGCTTTGGTGCAGGTGCCGCAGGCGACGCAGCGAAACGTGACAGGATAGACCTGCAGAATCGCAGTGACATCGGGGGTCAGCTTTTCGAGATCATAGACTGCCTTTTCCATCGGCACGGACGGGATCTGCGTGAGCGACATTCCTTCCTTGACGAGGGTGGTGCAGGCCAGGCCGGTATGGAGCTTGTAGTCGCCCGGCAGGCGGTAAATGGTACCGCAAGCTCCGCAGAAGCCTTCGCGGCAGCCCGCGCCACGGATGATCTGGTGCCCGGCATATTCGATGGCGCGCATGATCGTGGCGTGTTCAGGCACGACATGTCTCTTGCCGTTGATGTACACATTCACCATGTGCGCGCCAACGTGCTCGCGCTTGCCACTTTCCTCTTGCAGATGGCTTTCCTGTCTCATCCCTAATTCCCATCATGGCTTCGCGGAGCACCATTTTTGCGCAAGGTCACGATTGTGATGATATCAGAATATAGATTTATTAGATTGAAATTCATGCCGCATCAGACGTCACCGACACAGGCATTGGAATTCGAGCGCGCCGAACAAATAAATCATCATAGGAATAATATGCACATGATCATTGCGATTACGTCTAACAATCAATATTCCTGCGGCACCCCCTTGAGTTGCGCCCATGAATAGACCGGCCCACTCGTGCAGACATAATTCCTCCCAACATTGCAGCGTCCGCATTTTCCGATTCCACACTTCATCTTATTCTCGATTGTTGTGTAGATTTGCTCACCTTTGAATCCCATCTTAAGTAAGTTGCCAATCACGGACTTGATCATGATGGGCGGGCCGCAAGTGATGGCGATGGTGTTTTCCGCCTTCTGTGGTTTGGCCATCACGTTGGCGGGCACAAAGCCGCAATAGCCTTCCCAGCCATCTTCCGGTGAGTCGATCGAGAGGTGTACGTCGGCCTCACCGCGCAGCTTCTCCAACTCGGCCGCGTACATGATGTCACGCGAGGTGCGCCCGCCGTAGAAGACGGTGATCTTGCCAAACTCACTGTGTTTCGTTACCGCGGTCTGGATCACAGGCCAGATCGGGGCCAAACCACAACCGCCGCCGATGAAGACGAGATTGCGCCCTTTCCAATCGGCGACCGGAAACCTGTTGCCGTAAGGGCCGCGCACGCCGATGACGTCGCCGACCGCCATGTCGTGGATGGCCGCGGTGACCCGGCCCGAGCGCATGATCGAGAACTGCTTGTATTCCGTGATCATCGGTGCCGAAGCGATCGAGATCATCGATTCGCCCTTGCCGAAGACCGAGATCATGGCGCACTGGCCGGGCTCGTGATCGAAGCCGCGGCCGTCCACGAACTCTACACGGAAAGTCCTGATCGCGCGCGCTCCCGGCACCTCCTCCCTGATATGCGTGATGCGTGCAAGGCGCGGGAAGTAGGGATTCTCGCTCATGGCCGCACCTCGTCTTGCATGGCCTTTGCGACCTGGACGATGTCTATCCCGACCGGACAATACGTGATGCAGCGGCCGCAACCGGTGCATTGCTGCATCTCGTGATTCTCAACGAAGTACAAAAGCTTGTGGCAAATCCTTTGTCTCAGCCGCCCCCCCGTGTCCTCGCGCGGATTGTGGCCCGACGAGTGCATGGTGAAATCCGGGAACTGACAGTTGTCCCACGTCCTCACGCGCATGCCGGCCAACGGCGATTTGCTCGTAACCTCATCGTTGATGTCGAAACAATGGCAACTCGGGCAGAGATAGGTGCACACGCCGCAACTGATGCAGGCCTGGGCGAGCTTGTCCCAGAGCGGGGAATCAAAGTTGAGCTTCAGCGCCGCAGCCACCGCCTCCATCGACGACAGGGACCGCTGCGGGTGCTCGAGCGCAATCGCGTGGGCATCCGCAACATCCGCCCTGTCGGGTGCTTTGGCGTCTTCGAACAGATCGCCGGCACGGCCGAGCATGTCCCGTGCCCTGACCGTGAGCGCCTTAACATGATAGCGCCCGTCAAGCTCGGTCATCAGGACATCGAGGCCGTCTTCGGAATGGGGCAAGCCCCCGACCGAGACGCAGAAGCAGTTTGGCGAAGGCGGGGTACGACATGCGAGGCCAACGAGGATGACGTTGTCACGCCTCGCCTGGTAATAGGGATCCGGGAAACCGCCTTTGAATACCCTGTCGTTGCGAACCATTGCCCTGCCGTCGCAAGGGCGCACGCCGAGCAACACCACCGGCTCGAGTTCGGGCTCCGCCTCCGTAAGCTCCGGCGCCCTGCCCGTCTCGATCCGGAAGTGGTAGAGCACCTCGCACTGCGGGAACACAAACGCCTTCGCCGACTGAACGGTGTTCGGGAAATCCAGAGCCACTTTTGAACCGGGCCGCACCCTCGTGAACTCCCAGGTATTCTCGACGCAGCCGGGAGCCCAGACCTTCGCGCAATCGTGCAGGGTTGCAATCCATCGCTGGAGTCCGTCTTTTCTCAATATCACTTCCATCAGTCTATCTCACGAAATCATCGGGATCGCCGTCACGGAAGGACGAGATGAGCGAAGCCAGATCCGCGTCGAGTCCGGGCGCGTATTGAAATGCTTCGTAGGCTTCGCGTTCGAGCATGGTGTTAAGCAGGCGGAGCGGAATGTTCATTGGACATACACGCTCGCATTCGCCGCAATCGGTGCAGCGACCTGCGAGGTGCATGGAGCGTACCATATGGTACATCGCGTTTTCGGACGGGGTCGCAGAACGGTTGATCCAGGAAACGCGATTGGCTTTATCGTCGGCCGTTGTCGTTGGGCCGATGATAAAGCTCGTGCTATCGACGACACATTCGTCGCAATAACACATAGGGCAGACGGCGCGGCAGGCGTAGCACCGGATGCAACGCTCAAAATGAGCGTTCCAGTATGCCGAGCGCTCTTCCCTGCTTTTGCTCGCGAAAGCCGTGACCGCCGCGAAGCGGGGACCGTAAGGGCGCTCATCGATCTTCTCGCCAAACAGAAAATCGGCGTCGAGTGGATAAGCCCTGGTGCATTCAAGACAGCGGTCGGCGAGCACTTCCTTTGCGGGCAAAGTGGCACTGCCGTCGGCGTATGAGACCGTTACGCCACGGGGGCCATCAAAATGCACTGCCGTGGCCGTCTTTCCGTGCAGCGTCCGGCCAAGCTTGCGCATGTCCACCATGCCACCAGCCCCACAGGAGACACCGAGCACAATCACCTCGCCCCGCTTGATATAATTTTCCTGAAGCAGAACAGTGATGGCGCGGCTGTCGCAGCCTTTGGCTACAATACCGAGCGGCAGTCCGCAGGATTGCCGCGCCTGCCTTATCCGCTTCTTCTCGTTCACGAGGTAAAGCGCGAGGTTCCCGACGCAAGTCGGATCAAAGACGAGCGTCGCCGTCTCCTCAGGGGAGGTCATGAAAGCCGGTTCGGCCAGGCATCCCGCGGTGCCACGCCGATAACCGAGCACGGTGCGCGCCTTTCCGCTCTGCAGGAGATCCCTGGCGCATGCCCTGATGGCTTGGGGTGCGATCATCGCTGTTTCGCCGTCACCGTGGCCCGGGGGCCAAGTGCCTTCAGGTCGGTCACGAAATCGCCGATGACACGGGCGAATTTGACGCCCTCGGCCGCGGAGACCCAGGACATGCGGAAACGGTCAGGCTCAACCCCCACGAACTGCAGGAGTTTCTGTACCAGAAAGATGCGGCGCCGCGCGTAGTAATTGCCTTTTTGGTAATGACAGTCGCCAGGATGGCATCCGGAGACGAGCACGCCATCGGCGCCCTTGTTGAACGCGGAGAAGATATAGATCGGCGATACCGAACCCGAGCACATCACCTGGATCGGCACCGCGTTCGCCGGATATTTCAGACGCGACACGCCAGCGAGATCACTTCCAGCCGACGAGCACCACTTGCACAGGAAGGCGACAACCTTCGGCTCGAATTCGTGGGCGTGGCATCTTGCAACAGCCGCATCCTGCACCTTGCTCATCCTCCCATGCAGGCTTCGAGCATCTCGAAGACTTGCAACTGCGTCACATTCTTCACATCGATTGCCGCACGCACGCAGGTGCCGACGCAGGTCCCACAACCTTCGCACAGCACCTCGTTCACCCGTGCCCGGCCCTCGACGAGCGTGATGGCTTCGAACGGGCAAACCTCGACGCACATCTCGCAGCCGGTGCAATGCGACTGGCGTACCTTCGCCACGACCGGGCTGTGCTCCAGTTCCGGCTTGGAGAGAAGCGCAATGATCTTGGAGGCCGCCGCGCTTGCCTGGCAGACCGTCTCCGGGATGTCCTTCGGCGATTGGGCTGCGCCGACGAGAAAGACGCCTCCGGTCACGCTCTCCACCGGGCGAAGCTTGGGATGCGCTTCGGCGAGGAAGCCGTCTTTGTCGCATCCGATCTTCAAGGTCCTGGCGACCTCGGTCGTGCCCTTTGACGGCACCATCGCCTGGGCCAGCACCACCATATCGGCGTCGATCTCAACATTCCTCCCGGCGAGGGTGTCGACGCCCAGGACTTTGAGCTTGCCTTTCGCCTGGTAGATTCTTGAAACACGTCCGCGCAGGTAGACCACGCCATCGCGTTCCATCGCGCGTTGGACGAATTCCTCATACCCTTTCCCGCCGGAGCGGATGTCGATGTAGAAGATGTAGGCTTGGCCGTCGGGCACATGATGCTTGTAAAGCGTGGCGTGCTTGGCGGTGTACATACAGCAGATCTTGGAGCAATAGACGCAATGCAGTTCGGGATCGCGTGAGCCCGAGCACTGGACGAAGACGACGGTCTTTGGCTCTTTGTGGTCCGAAGGTCGGAGCACTTGCCCCCCTGTCGGACCAGATGCCGAGCACATCCGTTCGAACTGGATGCCATCCAGCACATCCGGCCACTTCCCGCGGCCGTAATCGGCCATGTTGGCCTTATCGTAGAGATCGAAGCCTGTCGCTACGACGATGGCACCAACGTCGACCTCGGTGTCCTTCGGCTTGGCATCGAGGTCAATGGCCTCTGCTTCACACACGTTGGCGCATTTGCCACAGACGATGGGATTAAGGCCCAGACAGCTAGTCGGATCGAGAGTATAGCTCGCAGGAATCGCCTGCGCGAAAGGGATGAAAATGGCACGACGGTCGCTCAGGCCTACGTCGTACTCGTTTGGAACGACAACAGGACAGACAGCCGCGCAGTCATCGCAAAGCTTGCACCTCTCGGGGTCAACGTATTGCGCCTTGGTGTGCAACCTGACCCTGAAATTGCCGACGAAGCCCGACACTGATGTGACCTCGCTCAATGTCATCAGCGTGATCTTCGGGTGCTTCGAGACCTCCACCATTTTTGGCGTGAGAATGCACTGCGAGCAGTCGAGCGTCGGGAATGTCTCCGACAACTGGATCATGTGGCCACCGACACTTGGCTGCTTTTCGACAAGCACGACCTCGAGCCCCGCATTGGCGATATCGAGCGCGCTCTGGATACCGGCGATGCCGCCGCCAACAACCATGACCTTGCGCGTGACTGGTAGACCGATGGGGGTCAGGGGCTCATTGCGGCGCGCCCGCTCGACCGCGGAGCGCGTGATCCTGATCGCCTTGACAGTGGCCTCGTTCCTGTCCGTGTGAACCCACGCGCATTGCTCGCGGATGTTCGCTATTTCACATTGGAAAGAGTTCAGGCCGCCCCGCGCAGAGGCGTCGCGGAACGTCTTTTCATGAAGGTTTGCCGAGCAGCACGCGATAACGATGCTATCGAGGTTATGCTCCTTGATGGCGTTGATGACGGATTGCTGCCCCGGATCCGAGCACATGTAGACGTAGTCGTTCGAGAAGATCACGCCCGCGTCACGCGAGATTTCCCCCGCCACGCGCTTGACATCCACGGTTGCCGCGATGTTGGTTCCGCAATGGCACACGAAGACTCCGGCGCGCCGTATCAATGGACTGCTCCCGCTTTCCTGGAAGCGGTGTCCGCGCCATGCTGGTAGCCTTTGTCGAATGCCTCGATATTCGCGGCAAGGAAACGGTCGGGGACGAGTCCTGGCAGTGCCTTTTTCATGGCCTCGGGCGACACGGCCGCGGTGACGGCGGTGAAGAACCCGAGCACGACGAGGTTGGCAAACAGCCGATTGCCGAGTTCCTCGGCGAAGCGGGTCGCGGGGATGCTATGGAGCACGACACGTTTCGCTTCGACTTTCGCTTTCACCAGGTCCTGTTCGATGATCAGGACGCCACCGTCAGAGAGGCCCGGCTCGTACGTGTCGTAGGCTTCCTGGGACAGCGCAATCAGCACGCCTGGAGCCGTGCAGTAGGGGTAGAGAACCCGCCTGTCCGAGATGATAAGCTGCGACTGGCAGGCGCCACCACGAGCCTCCGGCCCGAAGCTCTGCGTCATGGTGGCGAATCTGTCATCGTGCAGCGCGACCGCGGCGCCCGTGATCAAAGCGCAGCGAACGATGCCCTGGCCGCCAAATCCGGAAAATTTGATCTCCCACATAGCTAGTCATCCGCTTTGCATGCGTCGAGCCCGACATCCTTGCTAGCGGACAACCGCGCCCTTTCCTGCTCCACCTCTTTCTCAAGCGTGTTCCTGCCATACATCTGGTAGCTGTCGCCAAAGACTCTTATGTAATGTTCGTTCACGGCATCGAGGAAAGTGGGCCTTTGCCGATCGACAAACTTGCCCAAGGTGATCTGGCCCTGGAAGCTGATGCCGACTGAGCGTGTATCCGCGCCATGCTGGACGTTGGCCTTCTCCTTGTAATAGTCCATCGCATCCAACCCGTCGCCAAGTTTGTTACGACGCTGATAGAGTGTGGAGCACGGCGCAACGACCTCGATGAAAGAGAAGCCCCGGTGCTTCAGCGCCTTGCCGAAGGTCTGCGTGATGTTGTGGGCGTGAAGTGCGGTCCAGCGGGCCACAAAAGTCGCGCCGGAGGCGTCCGCCAGGAAGGGCAGGCTGAACGGTGTTTCGTAATTGCCGTGCGGCGTCGTCGAAGCATTCGCCGAGGTCGGGGTCGTCGGCGTCACCTGTCCACCCGTCATGCCATAGGTAAAATTGTTTACGCAAATGACCATAAGGTCCATGTTGCGTCGAGCCGCGTGAATCAGATGATTGCCGCCAATGCTGGCGAGATCGCCGTCGCCGCTAATCACCACGACTTTCAGATCGGGGTTAGCCAGTTTCAGGCCAGTTGCGAAGGGGATCGCGCGACCATGCGTGGTGTGGAAGGAGTCGAACTTCACATAGCCAGCGACGCGCCCCGAGCAGCCAATGCCGGAAACCACTGCGATTTTGTCTCGATCCAGGGTGCTCGCCTTGACTGCCTCGATGAAGCAGGTGACGACCGTTCCGATTCCACAGCCGGGACACCAGATATGGGGCATCCGCTCCATGCGGAGATACTCCGCCATGGGGTTTTGCTCACGGAAGGTCTTCTCGTCCGTCACATATTCGGGGACCTGGTCGCCAGCGTTCATCGTTTCGCGCCCTCCTTGATGGCGGCGAGAATTTCCTCGGGGTCGTGGACAGCGCCGCCGCAGGAATTGACGCCAATCACCCGGCACCTGCCCGCCGCGCAGCGTTCGACCTCAAGGATGACCTGGCCATAATTCAACTCCGCCACCACGATGGCTCTCACGGCGTGGGCAACATCGCGGATCTTCGTCTCGCAGAACGGCCACACCGTGATGAGCCGGAGCATGCCGACCTTAATGCCAGACATCCTGGCCTGCTGGATGGCGCGAATGGCGATACGCGAGGAAATTCCGTAGGACACCACCACAACATCCGCATCGTTCAGGCCATCCTCTTCAGTACGGATGATCTTGTCTGCATTGGACGCGATCTTCTCGACGAGATGCGTAACAACCCTCTTGTTCATTTCCGGCGTCAGCGCCGGATAGCCGCGCTCGTTGTGGGTGAGACCGGTTGTGTGGAAGCGGTAGCCGTCACCAGCCTTGACCATCGGGGCGATCGTCCTGCCGTTGAAGTCGTACGGCCGATAGTTCTCCTTCGGTCCCGTGTACCAGTTCCGCTCGACAATACGAATGTCCTCCGCCGGCGGGATGACCACCTTCTCGTGCATGTGGCCGACTGTCTCGTCAGTCATGATGAAGACGGGAACGCGATAGGTTTCCGATAGGTTAAAGGCATCTATGACGAGATCAAAACACTCCTGTGGAGAGTCCGGTACGAGCGCGATGATGCGATAATCGCCGTGCGAGCCCCAGCGCACCTGCATCATGTCCTGCTGGGCAGTGAGCGTCGGCAGCCCGGTCGATGGGCCGGTGCGCTGCACGTTGGCGACGACCATTGGCGTTTCCATCATGCAAGCCAGGCCGAAGGTCTCCATCATGAGTGAGAAGCCGGGACCGGACGTGACCGTCATCACTTTCTGACCGCCCCAAACCGCACCGACATTTGCCGTGATCGACGCGATCTCGTCTTCCATCTGGATGAAAAGCCCGCCGACCTCCGGGCAGCGCTCGGCGAAGCGCTCGGCCGTCTCGGTTGAGGGCGTGATCGGATAGCCCGCGAAGAATCGGCAGCCTGCGGCGAGCGCACCTTCCGCGAGCGCATGGTCACCGTCCATGAAGTGGCGGCCGGTCAAAACGCCCCTCGGATCTGCTGGAACCGTCTTGGGGAATTCGACCACGCGTCCATCCTTCATCTCTGATCGGTCGTCACGAAAATTGCGAACTCTGGGCAAACCTTCTCACAAAACTTGCAATCTCGGCACTCTTCCGCGGCCTTCACCCTGGGTGGATGATAGCCCTTCGCGTTGTAGGCCCTGGACATTTCCAACGCAGCGGTTGGGCAATATTCGACGCAAAATCCACATCCTTTGCACCAGTTCGGGTTTATCGTTATTCTGCCATACGCCTTCCTGAGCTTTCCGAAAGACATCGCGATCCCCTAGAGAAGCCCCCTCTCCGCCAGGACAGGTCTGGGAGAGTTATAGTGCAGATCTAGCTTCAGGACGGACTCCGCGCAGCCGAATGCGATTGCCATGAGCTGGGTGAAATAGACGATCGGGATTGCCTCGAAATCGGGATACATGCTGCGGGTGATTTCCTGGCGGTGGTCCAGGTTGAAGGCACAGAGCGGGCAGCTGACTGCGACCATCTCGGCCCCCTGCTCCCTCGCGTCCGACAAGATTCGATAGGTGCGATCAGCGACGACCTTCGGCTTGTCGACGGTCTGATAGGCTCCACAGCATTCCGTTTTATAAGACCACTCGATCGTTGTTCCGCCGAGCATGCGGACCAGTTCGTCGAGAAGCACCGGATCCTCGACATTGTCGAAGGCAATCGAGCGCGGCCGGACCAGGAGGCAACCATAATAGGAAGCGACCCGCAATCCTTTCAGTGGCTTTCCGACCATGTCGGAGATGAGTTTCGTCCCGGCTTTGAGTTCGCGAAGAATTTCGAGCGTGTGAACGACTTCAACATCGCCTTCGTAATCAACCGCTTCATCTGCCATGAAAACGTTCATACGCTTCAAGAGCGCCGGATCGGCTTTGACACGGTCATTGGCACGCTTCAATGTGTTGTAGCACATTGAGCACGCCGTCATGACACGGGAGGCATTGGCCTCCTTAACGCGAATCATGGTTCGTACCGGTGCGAGCTGGCGCATTGCATCATCTTCGGACAGCGATAGGACGGTGCCGCAGCAATTCCAGCGCTCAAGCTCCTCGATCTCGACGCCAAGCTTCTTCATGGAGAAGAGGATCGACTCTTCAAAGTTTCCAGCACGGTTCTTCATCGTGCAGCCAGGATAGTAGCTCAGCTTCATGGCGGAACTGCCTCATGATTGAGGGATAGGCTACGATGGCAGATAACGGATGCCGGTCGTTGGCAATTCGGAAACGTTGCTTGAAGCCGGGATTGGAAGTGCGGTTATGGACAGTGCGGCGAACCCGCAGCATACGATTAGCCCCACAACGGGTTCGGCACGTCTGCTGCGCCGGGTTCATTCGGCGGTCCGCCAACAAGCTGGCTGTGTCTTCAGTGATCGCTGCCTTGCCTCGATTCCCGGCACGCTGCTGCTTGGCGTAGCTCATCATCCAAAGGGTCCGACCGACCACATGACCGTCACGCGCCATTACTGCAGTTCGTAGCTTGGATGATGGCACCACACAGATCGAAATCGCCGCCTTCTCCCCCTGGAATGCGTGCATGGTCTTTTGGATGCGCCCGGTGGTGACTTGAGCCCCCTTGGCTTTGCCATTCCAAAGATGCCAGTACGGCCAAGTGACTTTCGTCATGCTTGATGTCGTCACCTCTCGCCATGTTGGTGTGTTGGCGGAACTGCCTTCTCCTCCGCTGCGGCGGAACCGCACTAGCAGCAAGATCACCTGGTCAAACAGGGGAGCGTTCGGATGCCGGTGATGGTTCTCCAGGTCACAGGCGCCGCCGCAGGAGGGGCAGGTTCGGCGCTCCACGGCACTTTCCCCGGCCAGGCCAGCGCCTACATCACACTGAACGGCAACCGGAAGTTTCTTTCCCTTGCCCAAGCTCAGGCTCAGATTGGCGATGTCACGAAGCTCAACCGGCCTGGCGATTTTTATCACATCCGCGCCTCGGTCATCGCTATCAGCTCCAGCCTTCACCGGCCGAACAGCCCATGCCACCGGCGCCATCCCACCGCGAGAATCGCAGCCTTGATTATCGCTCGATCCGCCCCATCCCCAGCCTGGAGACAAAACCAGCCGGCAGGGAGCGGCATCGAGTCCGCAGGCCGGATACGTCTGAATAAAAGGCGACTCTGCCGCCAGCGGCACACCATCAGCGTCATTTTCGATTCCGGCGTCGGCAACGAGTCTGCGGACGTCGGCGAATTCCGTGTCCATGGTGCTGCCGCCCCACTATAAACCGGATCGACGACGTTCATTGTGTCACAAATGTAAGTGATTTCCGATTCAAAAGTTTCGGCGAAATTTCTACGAAATCGATCTATCTATGGTTTATGGGGCGTTGATATCTGCCAAGTCGCCGGCGTTTTTTAGGGAGAATCTGGGGGCATCCGAATGGGAGCGACGGCTCTGTCTGCCATGGTTCTGTTGCAAAATCGGAGGACGTGTTGAGCATCCCCGCGCAGGAAGCAATCTCCGGCCGGCAATCTGGAACGTAAGCGTCCGCTCATCGGCGTGTTGCGCGGGCGGCGGCGATCCGCCATGGCAGCAGTTCGGCGATGCGGTTGATTGGGTGACCGTCGGCGATCCTGGTCAGGATGTCCGTGAGATAGCCTTCAGGGTTGAGACCGTTGAGCTTCGCGGTTTGCACGATAGTATATCGTCGCGCAGCCCCAGCACGAGTTGCTTCAGCTCGGACACTTCGCCCCGCAGCGCCTGTGGCAGACGGGACTCACCCGGGCAAGTTCAGAGAACTGAACAGCCTTGTCCCCCTCCCAGTGTCCCGGCACCGCCCGGTCGGCCACCTCTGCCGGACGTTTGCTGATCATGATCTCGGGGGTGACGTGCGACTGGCCCCGTCCGCGGCTGCGCGCCCGTGGCACGCGGAGCGCCCGCCCCGTTCGCAGGCAAGCGGTCAGCTCGCGCCGCAACGCGCCGCGGCCTTGCACGTAGAGCGCCTGGTGGATGGCCTCGTGGCTGATGCGCATTGTCTCGTCACCAGGAAAGTCGAGCCGCAGCCGTTGGGAAATCTGCTCGGGGCTCCACGCTCTTGCCCAACGGCGGTGCTGCCTGGGCCCGTGCCGACGCCCCTTCCAGGGTACGACCGGCCCGCAAAACGCGGCCCCGACCGGGCCAGCAACTTCGCCTGCCAATCACTGCGCCGTCGTGGCCCGATACTCCAGACCACCGCCGCGCGTCGCGGCATTGCGTCGCACGAATTTCAAGGCATGGACGCACCGGATCCTGCGGAACCGCTTCATCGGCAATCTGCGCAAGCATCGTCCCACCAGCGATATCGAGGACGCGCCGCTTTCCGTGGTTGGAGTATCCGGAGGCCATGACGGCAAGATCGAACTGAAGGAGGCGCAGCGCCTGCTGGGCTATCTCCCGTCCGACCAGCGCGAGGGTCTCCTTCTCATCGTGCTGGAGGGCATGTCGTACGGGGAAACGGTAGAGATAGCCGATTGCGTGGTCGGCACGATGAAGAGCTGCGTCTTCCGTGCCCGCCGGCAACTGCAAGCCTGACTCTGCGACGATCCGCCCTGGGCTGTCCCGGCCGGCGCCGGACCCGGCAGGGCGGCGGACACGGGCAGGATCCCGGTCCGCCCGATGGCCGCGGGCTTGCCTGTCCGGGCATCGATGACCGGCGCCGGGGAATATTCGCAGTGACACACTTCACTCTCGTACGGCACAGCGGCTACGCGGTCGGAGCCGATCCGGCACTCGACGAGGCGGTCAAGGTCCGCGAACTGAACATCCACCAGATCTACATGATCCGCACCGCCGGCGGCGCGCTGTTCGGAAGCTAAGCGTGAGCAGGCCCGCCTGCCCCCCCCGCGGCCGCGCGGCGCGGGGGAGTTCAGGCACGCGGCCACTTCTCGTCGCTGCGTCTCGGCGGGGCGGAGATCTACGTCTCGCCTTCGGATCCGCCGCGGCTCTGATCCTGGTGGCTCTCGTCGGCGGCGCAGGCGTGCCCGCACCCGCCCCCCAGGACGCCTCCGCCGGGGGCGCGGTACCGACCTCCGATCGCACGCGGCGACCGGCCGCAGGCCGCAACCCTCATCACAGCGCCAGCGCCAGCGCCTCCCAATCGCCGCGCCTGAAGTCGATCACCTGGAAAGCACCGCTGTCGGCCCAGAGAACGCACAGCACTTTCGTGCCGGCATGCCAGACCTTGAACCCGTACGGCAGGTCCGGCACGGTATGCTGTTCCTGCAAGGCGTGGCGGTATCCCGGAGAGGACGCCTCTTCCGGCGAGAGGTCTTTGAACGGGGTCCAGTGCTCGAACACCCATTCCCCGGTCCGGAGCGCGATCACCCGGACAGCATCGCGCTGCACCTCCAGCGTGCCATCCCTGCGGACGCGCGGCAGAAGGTGATCGCGGATCGCCAGGGCCGGGCCGTTCCCGGTGGACACGAGCCTCAGGGTCACACGTTTCTCTCCACAAAAGGCCATGAGCCAAACGCGCCGGATATGACGCCGCTTCGTTCACCCCATGATCGGCCCGGCAGGGCCGATCCGCCAGTGACGAAAGCGCCCGGCGCGCATTCCTGCTGCTCGTCCCGCCACGGAGGCAGACACTGACACTCGACCAGATCCTCGTCTTCGCCCTCCTGGCCGGGATCATGGGGCTGTTCATCTGGAACCGGCTCCGCTACGACCTCGTCGCCCTGCTGGGTCTGCTCGCCGCGATGGCGGCCGGCATCGTGCCGCCGGAGAAGGCGTTCGCCGGTTTCGGCGACCAGGTCGTGGTCATCGTCGCCTCCGCGCTCGTGCTCAGCGCGGCGGTCGGCAAGTCCGGCCTGATCGGCCGGCTGATCCGCCGCATCGAGCCGCGGCTGCGAACCACCGGCGCGCGCGTGGCCACGCTGACAACGGGCGTGACGGTTCTGTCGGCGCTCATGAAGAACATCGGGGCGCTGGCGGTCTTTCTGCCCCTTGCCGTGCAGGTGGCAAGGCGCAGCGGCACGTCCCCGTCCATGCTGCTGATGCCCATGGCGTTCGGCTCGCTGGTGGGCGGCATCGTGACACTGGTCGGCACCTCGCCCAATATCATCGTCTCGCGCGTGCGCGCGGAGCTGACCGGCCAGCCATTCACGATGTTCGACTTCACGCCGGTGGGCCTCGGAGTGACCGGCGCCGCGCTGGCCTTCCTTGCGTTCGGCTGGCGGTTGCTGCCGCATGGGCGCAGCGGCCAGGCGCCGTCCTCGGCCGCCTTCCAGGTGGAGCCGTACCTGTCCGAGGCGCGCCTGCCCGGGGATTCGCCGCTCGTCGGCAGGACCGTCGCCGAGCTGGAGGCGCGCGGCGAGGGCGACGTGACGGTGATCGCGATCGTCCGCGAGGGCGACCGCCGCTACGTGCCGGCCAGGCACTGGACGCTCTTCGCCGGCGACCTGCTCGTGCTCCGGAGCGACCCGCACGCCCTGTCGCGGATCGTGGCGGAGACCGGGCTGCACCTCGCCAGCACCGGGACCGGCCTGGCCGGGAGACTGTCCGGCGGCAATGCCGGCGTGGTGGAGGCCGTGGTCATGCCCGGTTCCGCCCTGGTCGGATGCTCGCCCGAGGAACTGCGGTTGCGCGAGGCGCATGGCGTGAACCTCCTCGCCATCGCACGCCACGGACAGCAGATCGCGACGCGGCTGCGCCAGCTCCGGTTCCAGGCCGGCGACGTGCTGGTGCTGCAGGGCGCTGCCGACCTCCTGCCGGGCGCCCTCGGCGGGCTTGGCTGCCTGCCGCTCGCGGACCGCGCCACGAAACTGGGAGAGCCGCGGTCGGACGTCCTGCCGCTGCTCCTGCTCACCCTTACCATGGCCGCCGTCGCGCTGGGGCTCGCCCCGGTGGCGACCGCGTTCTTCGGCGCCGCCGTCCTGGCCGTACTGTCCGGCATCCTCACCCTGCGCGAGGCGTACGCGGCGCTGGACCTGCCGATCCTCGTGCTGCTGGCGTGCCTGATCCCGGTCAGCGACGCGGTCGCCGACACGGGCGGGGCCGGGCTGATCGCGGGGGGCCTCGCCGCCGCGGCCGGCACGCTTCCGCCGGCCACGGCGGTGGCGCTGATGCTGATCGCGGCCATGGCGCTGACGCCGTTCCTCAACAATGCGGCGACGGCCCTGACCATGGCGCCGATCGCGGCGAGCCTTGCCGGGCGGCTGGGCCTTGATCCGGATCCTTTCCTCATGGCGGTGGCGATCGGCTGCGCGTGCGATTTCCTGACCCCGATCGGGCACCAGTGCAACACGCTCGTCATGGGTCCCGGCGGGTACCGCTTCGGCGATTACTGGCGTCTTGGGCTCCCGCTCTCGATCATCGTCGCCGTGGTCGCGACCCTGCTGATCCCTGTCTTCTGGCCGCTGCGGCAGGACCACGCCGGGCACGACCGGGCGCGATGGGCGTGGGCGTGGCCTGGCGGCCATCATACCGCCGGAGGATTTCCGCCGTGACCGTCATCGTCTCCGTCAAGATCAACGACGGCATCGTCATGGCAGCCGACAGCGCGGGCACCATGGGGAGCGGCCAGATCTACGCCCACGCGAACAAGATCACGAACCTCTGCGAGCGCCTGCCCATTGGGGCGATGTCCACCGGCGCGGGCGGCATCGGCAGCGAGTCCGTCGAGACGCTGCTGAAGGATCTGCGGTGGCGCTTCGCGGGGCGCGACCCGGCCCGTGCGCAGTGGCGGCTGGATGCCACGAGCTACACCCTGGAGCACGTGGCCGCGCAAGTGCGGGCCTTCCTGTTCGAGGAGAAGGCGGCGCGCTGTCCGGAGCCGACGAACCTCCAGTTGCGCGTCTGCGGCTACTCCGCCGGCCGGCCCCTGGCCGAGGTCTGGGAAGTGAGCATGACCGGACCGGATTGCCCGCCGCCGCGGCGAATCATGGATGAGACCAGCTTCGGGGTCATGTGGGACGGCCAGTACGAGGCGCTCAACCGCCTCATTCTCGGCCTGGGCCTGGATATCGGCGGCGCGCTCGTCAGGCACGGCGTGCCGTCGCGGGATGCCGCCCCCCTCCAGGAGAAGCTGGTCCGTGACCTTTACGCCACGCTCTCGGTGCCAGCGATGCCGATCCAGGATGCGATCGACCTGGCCCGCTTCCTCGTCGAGACCACGATCGGCTTCGTCCGCTTCGCCGTTCACCTGCCGAAATCCGTCGGCGGCGCCGTCGACATCGCCGCCATCACCAAGCACGAGGGCTTCCGCTGGGTGCAGCGGAAGAGCTTCTATCCGCCGGGAATGCGCCAGGAGGGGTGATGGATTCTGTTGCGAATTTCACGGCGGAATCCCGCCGGGGCATGATCGCCCGGGACGAAGGGACGGCTCTCGCAACCAGGGCGTGGCACCGGAACGCGATGGCGGATCAGTCGAATTCGGAATATGTTCGCATCTGCATCCGGCTCGACATGGCTTGTCGCGTCTTATCGGCGTTCCGTCCTGCTGCTCGCCGCCGCGTCGAAAGGGGCACTGCGCGCCATCGCCGTTCCCCGCCCGCATGCCGGAACCGATCACCCGTAAATAATAATTTCCTTTGCGTCTCTCTATGTGCGAAGGTGTGATTGGCCTTTTAAACAAGCCCGTCGTGCTTGCCGGCGGGGCCATTCCGGCAATGGCCAGCGCGCAGGACAGCAAACCCGCCCGTCCTCCGGGGGTCGGAACGGCCCCTATCCACCACGGGATAGCTTCACCAGCTTTCGCCCGGCGGAATGGAGGTCAGCGCTTCCGGTGGCCCGTAATGGAACTGACGAGCTATTGGCCAGGGGTCGCATGAATACAGAGCCCAAGGGCGCCGGAGCCCCTGTTCAACCGCCCAGGGATGGCCTGATCGTCGGCGTGGGGGCTTCGGCGGGGGGGCTTGACGCCTTCAAGGCGTTCTTCGCCAGGATGCCGGCCGACACCGGCATGGCCTTCATCCTGGTCCAGCACCTCGACCCGTCCTACCAGAGCTCCCTGGGGGCGATCGTCGGCGGCTATACCGCGATGCCAGTGCAGGTCGCCGAGGACGGGGCGGCGATCCTGCCCAACCACGTCTATATCATCCCACCCGACGCCATCCTCACCGTGGACGGCAGTCGCCTGCACGTCACCGCGCCGGCGCCGCAGGCGGCCCGCCGCACCTCGGTCGACATTTTTCTCGCCTCGCTGGCCGAGGACCAGGGGATGAACGCCGTCGGCATCATCCTGTCCGGCTTCGGCAGTGACGGCGCGCGGGGCGTGGCGGCGATCAAGGAGCACGGCGGCCTGACCCTCAGCCAGGCCGAGTTCGACCACCACGCCAAGAGCGGCATGCCGCGGAGCGCCGCCCTGGGCGGCTTCGTCGACCATGTGCTCGCGGTCGAGGACATGCCGGCCGCCCTGCTGGAGTACCTCCACCACCGCGCGAACAGCGACGCCGCCAAGGGTCCGGACGGCATCCGCCAGGACCTGCCAGGCCACCTGACGACGATCTGCGCGGTGCTGCACGCCCGGCTCGGCCACGATTTCAGCCAGTACAAGGTCGGGACGCTGATGCGCCGCATCCAGCGCCGGATGCACGTGCTCCATGCCGACGAGGTTCCCGCCTATGTCGAATTGCTGCGGACGCAGCCCAACGAGGCGGACCTGCTGTTCCACGAGATCCTCATCAGCGTCACGCGCTTCTTTCGCGATCCGCCGGCCTTCGGCGCCCTCGAAACCCAGGTCCTTTCCGGACTGTTGACAAATCCGGGCACGGCCGACCCCGTCCGGGTCTGGGTGGCCGGGTGCGCCACGGGCGAGGAAGCCTATTCGATCGCCATTCTCCTGAGGGAGGGCCTGCTCCGTACGGCGTCCAACCGTCCGGTGCAGATCTTTGCGACCGACATGGATGAACTGGCGATCCAGACCGCCCGGGCCGGCCTTTATCCCACCACGATCGCCGCCGACCTCTCCCCCGAACGCCTGGAACAGCACTTCGTCAAGGAAGACGGCCATTACCGGGTGGCCAAGACCATCCGGGAAATGTGCCTGTTCTCGGTCCACGACATCGCCAGGGACCCCCCGTTCTCAAAAATCGACCTGGTGTCCTGCCGCAACATGCTGATTTATTTCACCCCGGAGTTGCAGCACCGGATCTTCGCAACCTTTCACTACGCCCTGCGGCCGGGCGGGCACCTGCTGCTCGGGACGTCGGAAAGCATCGCCGTCCAGTCCCGCCTGTTCGCGCCGGTCGACAAGCGCCAGCGTCTCTATCTCCGCCGGGACACGGCCGCGAGCTTTCCGCCCGTCTCGGTCTCCCGTTCGCCGGAACACCTGATGCCTGCCAAACGCGCTCCCCGTCCCGCCGACAGCGACATCGACCGGCGGGCCGCCCGCGCCATCGCCCGGTACGCTCCCGCGTATCTCGTGGTCGACCGGCACCACGAGATCCTGCGTTTTTCCGGGCAGACCGGGAAATACCTCGAGCCCGCCGCCGGCGCCGCCAGCCTCAACCTGTTCCAGCTCCTGCATACGGACCTGCGGCCGGTCGTGCGCGCCGCCCTCAACCAGGCCACGGAGACGGAATCGCGCGTCCTGCGCGACGGCGTCACGATCATGGCCGGCGGCCAGCATGTGGCCCTCACCGTGATCGTCGAACCCCTTCCCGATCCGACCGGCAAAGGCGGCCTTTTCCTGGTCGCCTTCCAGGAGGCGCCGGCGGCTCCCGTGTCCGCCCGGACGGCGCCCGCGGACGAGCGCGGCCAGGACCGCGACACCGCTGCCGACGCCCTGATGCAGGAATTGCTGGAAACCCGGGAACGACTTCGCAACACCACGGAGGAGCTGGAGGCGGCCAACGAAGAGCTGCAATCCAGCAACGAGGAGTACCTCTCGGTCAACGAGGAGCTGCAATCCACCAACGAGGAGCTGGAGACCTCCAAGGAGGAACTGCAATCGGTCAACGAGGAGCTTCAGACCATCAACGCGGAGCTGAACATCAGGAACGACACCCTGGCGCGCTCCAACAGCGACCTGGCGAACCTGTTCGACAGCACATCCATCGCGACGCTTTTCCTCGACAAGGATCTGCGCATCCGGCGCTTCACGCCGCGCCTGCTGGAAATCTTCAAGCTGCGCGAAGGCGACGAGGGCAGGCCGATCAGCGACATCGTCAGCCGGCTGGCCAATGGCGGCCTGGGACAGGACGTGCAACAGGTGCTGCGCAGCCTGATCCCCATCGAGCGCGAGGTCACGATCGCCGATGACGCCGTGAGTTACCTGATGCAGGTGCGGCCATACCGCGACATCAACGACGTCATCGACGGCACCGTCATCACCTTCGTCGACATCTCCGAGCGCAAGCGCCACGAGCGGGCGCGCGCACGGCTCGCGGCGATTGTCGAATCGTCGCAGGATGCGATCCTTAGCACCGACCTGGATGGCACGATCACGAGCTGGAATCCGGGCGCGGAGATGCTCTGCGGATACACTGCCGCCGAGGCGATCGGGCAACCCCTGTCCGTCCTGCTGGCGGGATCCCTGCCCGCCGACTGGCCGCACATGATGGCCAGGCTGGAGAAGGGTGAGCCGATCGCCGGGTTCGAGAGCGTGCGGACCACCAAGGGCGGCCGCACGTTCGATGTCTCCATCACGATCTCACCGGTCAGGGAAGTCAATGGAAAGCTTGGCGGCGCGTCGGTGGTGATGCGCGACATCAGCGAACGCAAGGCGGCCGAACACAAGACGACCTTGTTGCTCGGCGAGCTTGACCATCGCGTGAAGAACATCCTGGCGATCGTGTCCTCCCTGGTCACGCAGATGCAGAAGGCGGGCCTGCCGCCGGAGGTGTTCGCCGCCGAGCTCAGGGGACGCATCCAATCGATCGCGCAGGCGCACGGACTGCTGTCGAAGGCCGAGCGGGACGGCATGTCGCTGGGTACGATCCTGAAGACGGAACTGGCCCCGTACCATCGCCCCGAAGGCGACATCACCCTTGCCGGGCCCGACATCGGCCTGACGCCGAAAGCGGGCCTGGCAGTGGCGCTGGCGGTGCACGAACTGGCCACCAATGCCGCCAAGTACGGCGCTCTCTCCCTCGCCTCCGGCCATCTGGCCGTCATCTGGAAGGTTGAGGATGACGGTGACAGGCCGAGGCTGCTTCTGACCTGGACCGAGGCCGGTGGACCGCCGGTGCAACCGCCGGCGAAGCGGGGCTTTGGGACAACCTTGATCGAGCGCGCCCTGACCATGGGATTTGATGCTGTCGTACGCCGGGAGTTCCCGGAATCCGGCCTTCGGTGCGCCATCGAGATCCCGTTGACGGAAGACGTGGGCAAGGTTCGCCGCGCTGCTGACACAGGGGGAACGTCTGATGGGCATTGATGGTCTGGCGGGATGCCGGGTCCTGGTCGTGGAAGACGAGCCGCTCCTGGCGATCGAGCTCGAGGGGTTGCTCCAGGAGTTCGGGTGCGTGGTCGTGGGGCCGGTCAGCAGCCTGGCCAGGGCGCTGCAACTGGCGCAGGACGGGTCGTTTGACGTGGCTTTGCTCGACGTCGTCATCCGCGGCGGCGATGTCTACCCGGTCGCCGATCTGCTCATCGCCCGCGGCATTCCGTTCGCGCTCGCCAGCGGCTACAGCAAATCGGCATTCCCCGAACGTCTTCGTCAGTATCCACGGCTGCTGAAACCGTTCACGCGGAGTGATATGGCTGACACGCTGACGCTCCTGCGGGGAGCCCTTTCCGTCTCCTGAGCGGCTCCCGCCCGTATGTCCATTCCGAAGCCGTTCCCGCATCATTCTGGACGGGCGTGGGCAAAACGCACGTCCGTGTCCGGACTCCAGCTTACGCGCGCTTCGGCCTCGGCAGGTTATTTGATGCGCACAAATCTGAAAGCGCCACGGCGCCGTCAGCCATCAACTGCGACGGATACAAGGGGTGATGTCGGTTCGGATAAAGTCGTCGCCCACGAACAGGAGGGGGCAGTCACGTTGCCGGGCAAGGGCGTATGCGAAGCAGTCTCCGTAGTTCAGTCCGGCCGGATGATGCAGACCCCTTCCCCATCGCGAATACGCCTCCGCCACCCTGACGGCATCGGCCTGTGTGACCGAGGCCACCTGGCACTCCAGGCCATTGACAAGCTTTGCCATCAGATCGCCAACCTCACGACGCCGGGAGACGATGAGCGCTTCCGCAAGCGTCCCGGCCGAAATCAGGATGGCATCTTCGGTGGCCAGCACCTCACTGCATGCTTCGGCATCGGGTTCGTCGAGCACGACCGCCATGAGCGCTGAGGTGTCCACCACGATCACTGAGGCAGTCCGTCGATGTCATAGAGAAAGTCCTGGCTGCGGGCGGCCCCCGGCCCTGGACTGCCCTGCATCCGTCCGGCGGTCCGCACGGCACGCAGCAGATCGCGGCGTTCCGCTTCGGTCGGCCGCGCAGGCAGCGGAACAAGCCGGACGACCGGACGACCGTGTCGGGTCAGGACGATCTCCTCACCGCTCTCGGCGCGCTTCACCAGATCGGTAAGCAAGCCCTTTGCCTCGCTGACCGGCACTTCCATCTTTATCTTGTGCCCCCGCGTCGTGGAGGAATTCACAATGGACCATTCGTTGGTCCATAATCAAGCGCCCCCCGCGATAAGCGGTCGACTGGCGGCACACTTCCAAGAAGTGCGGTGCACTCCGCGCAGCCGACGCTTTCTGGCTGTCCGCCGACTCATTAAGCCCTTTCCCGTGTAAACACCTCCCGTCGAGAAGGTGTATGGCATCCCATATCGTTATTGCGACCTTTGGCTCCCTTGGCGACCTGCACCCTTACCTCGCATTGGGCGCGGGGCTGCAGATGCGCGGCCACACCGTCACGATCGCCATCAGTTCGGCACACCGGGCGCGGGTGGAAGCGGCGGGACTCATGTGGCGGCGCATGCGGCCCGAAATGCCGGACGACCCTGTGCTCGAAGCGGAAATCATGGACCCCCGGACCGGATCCGAGGTCCTGTTCCGCCGCGTGGTTGCACCGGCGGTTGCCGACAGCTACACGGATCTGCGGGAGGCCACACGGGCAGCCGATCTCCTGGTTTCGACACCGCTGTCCATCGCCGCCCCGTTGCTCGCCGAAACCGCAGGGCTGCCCTGGGCATCGGCGCTGCTCCAGCCGATGGGCTTCTTTTCGGCCCATGACTTTCCGGTGTTGTCCGGGGCCCCACGCCTGACCGCCGCCCTGCGCCCCTTTGGGCACCGTGTCGGGGCACAGATGCGACGAGTTGTCCAGGAGGCGGCGGAGCCATGGAGCGAACCGCTGCGCGTGCTGCGCCGGAACCTTGGCTTGCCTCTTCCCGGGCCGGACCCGCTGTTCGAGGGGCAGCATTCGCCCACGCTGATCCTGGCGATGTTTTCCCAGCTGCTGGCATACCCCCAGCCGGACTGGCCGCCACATGTCCACATCACCGGCCCGCTCTTCTGGGACGAGACCGCAGTGATGGGACAGCCACGCCCGGATCTCGATCGATTCCTCGCCGCCGGCCCGCCCCCCATCGTGTTCACCCTCGGCTCGGCCGCGGTGAACGCTGCCGGCCGGTTCTATGCAAACAGCCTGGCCGCCGCCATGGCGCTCAGACGGAGAGCGCTGTTTCTGGTGGGGACGGCTCCTTCCAACCTCGCCCAGTTGCCGGACCCGTTGCCGGAGGGAATGCTCGCTCTGCCTTACGTGCCGCACGCGCGGGTGTTCGCGGCGGCCGAGGCGATCGTGCATCAGGGTGGCAGCGGCACGCTGGCCGAGGCACTGCGTGCCGGGCGTCCCATGCTGGTCGTCCCCTTCGGTCATGACCAGCCTGACAACGCGGCGCGTGCGAAACGCCTGGGCGTTGCACGCGTCGTGCCGGCTGCGGGCTACACCGTCGCCGCCGCCGTGAAGGCATTGCGCCGCTTGTTGATGAGTAAGGACGCGGCGGAACGCGCTGCCGCTGTCGGGCGAGAGGTGCGGTCCGAGGACGGCGTGGGCCGCGCCTGCAGCCTGATCGAGGCCATCCTGCAAGGTGAGCGACGCTCCGTTCCCAAATAAGTTTGCAGTCCTGAACAGCCCAATCCTGGAGGTCCTGGCACGTGCCACACCGCCAAAGTGCCGGTCCAGCGGCAGCCAGAACGCCTCTGCAATACCAACCCCGCCCTGCCCGGCCGCAGGCAGGCCGCTGCTACATCAGGCGCATTCCGGACAGGTCATTCGCGAAACAGGTCGTGCCACGGCTCAGCATCTCAACGGGTTTGAACGGCCGCGACGTCAAGCCACATTGGTCGCTGTCACCTTCGATCCTGTCCGGCGCCTGGCTGTTGCCACGCCGTTTCGGTGCGCGGCCATCCGGTGATGGTGTTGCCGGAAGATGGCGAGACCGTCGCCCCGCCGCAGCAGGACATCTGGGAGACCTCCGAGGAGCTGCGGCAGATGGTCGGGAACCTGATGCAGCGCGGAGTACGCGCCATTCCCGTCAGGTCCGGCCAATGCGGGCGGAGATTTCGCTCCGGTGACAGCGATTGGAGGTCGACGTCAGGCCCTCGCTTCTGCTGCACTCCTGCATGGAGAGAAGGATGCAGGCGCGCGTTGGAATACTCCAAAACTTTAGTCTATCTGGTACACGGCATGTGGGGAAGAGGGCTGTTCCGTGTGGGCCCGGGGAAAGAGCCGCGCTGGTTTGAAAAGAACTCCGCGTTCTTCCGGCAACTAACAGCCAAACTCGGGGGCGAGTCATCTTCGTTGGAGGTCGTCCCGTTCAACTGGAGCGGGGCGAACTCCCTGGTGGACCGCTACGAAGCGGCGGCGGAGCTGGCGTCCCGGATCGAGAAGGATCTGCCTCCCCTGGTGAGGACCCGGGTGATAATTTTGGGCCACAGCCACGGCGGCAACATCGCCCTGATGGCGAGCCACATGCTCCGGGGCAGCCCCGGCCGCGGGGCGGTATCTGTCGACGTGGTTACGCTGGCCACGCCGTTCGTGCGGCTGGTCCCCGCGCAGGCGACGAGGCGGTCGGAAAACGGGCCGACCATACTCGGCGTAACCGTCGCGGCCCACCTCGTAGTCTTCCACCTGTGGCATCTCGAGCCAGTGCGGCATGCCGTGTCGTACCTGTGCATGACGCTCCCCAAGGCGCTGCTTGGCCCGACCTTATTGCTGTCTTTCACCCTGCTGGCCCTGCTCGTCGACTTGGCCTGCGTGCCGTTCATCGGCCTTCCCAGGTCGGGTTCGTCGATTGCCGGCACGCGGCTCCAGAGATATGCAGTGCGGCGACGTGACCGCCTCCTCGCGCACTGCCCCCAAACGCCCGTCGGGGAGGGATCGAGGCTGCTGGTGGTCAGGGGGTTCAACGACGAGGCGAACATGGCTCTCGTCGCAGGCTCCATAGGCAACTGGCTTTCCTCCTGGGTCCACTGCATCGGCGGGGTCACGGTCATCCAGCTCATGGCACCCAGAAAATGGCCCCTCTTCCTGCTCGCCGCCGCCGCACTGCTGCTGGGGCCAATGCTTGACTGGGTCGAGCTTGTTCCGTGGCATCTCGCCGCCCCGATTCTGGGGGAGCCCGTCGTAACCGCGTTCTGCTTGATGCTGGCCGCCGGGCCGCTGAAGTGCGTTTATGGACGCGAGATGTTCTTCTGGTCGAACCTCGTGGAGGTCTCCGCGGATTCCGTCCCCGATGTAAGCGGCGCCGTAGACGTGGTGACGTTGCTACCGATCTTCCAGCAAGACGACCCACTGCTGCGGAAGTGGCGAACCCGGCACAGCATCCATGAGAGCAAGGTGTGCGTTGACGCCTTGGTCGACTGGATCTTGATGGGTTCCGTTGCAAATTCCCGGTGCGATTGGAACGAGGTATGATCGCCGGCGGCGAAGGGGGCTGAGGAGTTGGTGGTGGCACGTTTCAAGGGACGGCATTTCACGGCCGACGTGATCATCAGGGCGGTGCGCTGGTACTTGATGTTTCCGGTGAGCTATCGCGACCTCGAGTTGATGCTGGCGGATCGTGCCGTTGAGGTCGACCACACCACCATTTTCCGCTGGATCCAGGCTTATGCGCCCGAGTTCGAAAAGCGGTTGCGGCCGTATCTGCGCCCGTGCACCGGTTCCTGACGGGTCGACGAGACCTACCTGAAGGTCAAAGGTCGCTGGACATACCTCTATCGCGCGGTCGACAGCCGGGGCCAGACCATCGACTTCCTGCTCTCTGCGAGACGGGATGCGGCGGCGGCGAAGCGATTCTTCCGCAAGGCCCTCGGTCAGCCGCACACCGTGAACCCGCGTACGATCACCGTTGACAAGAATGCGGCCTATCCCAAAGCCGTTGCCGAGATGAAGGCAGCGGGTGAGCTGTGGTGGCGATCACGGCTACGGCAATGCAAATATCTGACGAATATCGTCGAACAGGATCATCAGCGGATCAAACGGCTGACCACACCTGGGCTCGGCTTCGGCAGTTTTCGAACAGCACGACGAACGCTGGCAGGCTACGAGGCGATGGCAATGATGAGGAAAGGGCAGGTTCGCAGGATCGACGGTCGGGACATGAAGGCACAGGCTGCCTTCATTGCCAGTCTGTTCAACATCGCTGCCTGAACCCCGCGGCATCCAGAGCAGCACTCGACCCGTTCACAGCGTTTGCAACACAACCAAACTTGCCACCAGCAGCTCCTCAGTCCCCTTCGCCGCCGGTGGTCATACCCCGTTCCAATTGCATCAGGAATTTGCAACGGCCCCCCTCAGCGGATCCGGGCTCCGGCCGCCCCCTTTCGCCACCGCGCCAGTCGCTCCAGGACGGTGAAGAAGGCGGGCACGAACAGCACGGCCAGGAAGGTCGAGGCCAGCATGCCGCTGACCACCGCCACGCCGATCGAGGCCCGCGCGCCGGCGCCGGCCCCGGAGGCGAAGACCAGCGGCAACATGCCGAAGATGAAGGCGAAGGAGGTCATCAGGATGGGCCGGAAGCGCAGCCGCGCCGCCTCCACCGCCGCCTCCGCGACCTCCATGCCCCCGGCGCATTTCTCGCGGGCATATTCCACCACCAGGATGGCGTTCTTGGCGGCGAGGGCGATCAGCAGCACGAGGCCGATCTGCGTGTACAGGTCGTTCGGCATGCCGGTGGCGCCGAGGGCGGCCACGGTGCCAAGCAGGGAGATCGGCACGGCGAAGATGACTGCCAGCGGCTGCAGCCAGCTTTCGTACTGTCCTGCCAGCACGAAATAGACCAGTAGCAGCGCGACGGCGAACACGTAGTAGACTTGATTGCCCACTGCCTGTTCCTGATCTGGACTTTGGCGCTTTTGGTGTGTGGTGGTGGGGCCGCCCGCATGGATTTGGGCCTATTTGCGTTTGAAGCGGACGCGATCCATCGCCCCCGTGGCGACGGCGGCGCGATAGACGCCGATCGCGAAACGCGGGTCCCCAGCAAGGGTGTCCCCCTGGAGGCGCGTCAACGCAGGTGCCCTGGTGAACACCTCTTCCATTAGTTCCGTACGTGTCATCAGGTCCGGGAGGAGCGGCACGATGATACGGGCGGTCATCGCGAAGCTCTCGGGCTGCAGGAGACGCGCAGCCATCTCCATTCCCAGTGGCGCGTTCTTCTCCATGGCCTCGTCGATCAGCCAGGTCTCCTTGTCCCGCAGCAGATCGCGCAGGATCAGGCCTGTGACCGGGTGTCGCCGCTCGATGCGCCAGAGCGAGAAACATGCCCGGCGCATCGCCGCGAGCACGATCGCCTCGTCGGAGTCGGACGTGAACCGTGCGACCCGGGCATAGCGGTCGAGCGGATGTGAACGGCCCAGCCTGGGCAAGTAGATGGCCAGATCCTCCGGCAGCGTCAGCTCGTTGTCGTTTTCGAGCACCACCGCCTTGCCTTCAGTCAGGTCGAGCCGCCTGGCCCAGTCCAGCAGCACGTCGTGGGCGATGATGTCCAGGACGGCTGCGTGCTGTTCCTTGCTGATCTGACGCAGGCGGCGGTAGCGAGCGAGGACCCCGGAGCGGATCATCGGTGGCGACCCTGGCGCTGACGCCGGGCTGGCAGGGGGCTGTCGCGAGGGCAGACGAGAGAGCCAGCGGCGCAGCGGCCCTGCTGACGATCCGACCATTTCCCATCCTCCCTCCCGAGGAGAGGCACAGTACGGCCTCACGGGGGAGAGCGTCATGGCGAAGATCGACGCGTCCGGCAACGTCCGGGTTATGGAGATGTGGCTGCTGCCGTTCGCGGCGATGTTCACGCAGCCGTCGTGGCTGAACGCGGGGGCGCTGGCGACGGGAGCGCTGCTGTGCCTGAACCGGCGGACGGTGTGCGCGGCCCTGCGGGCGGTGGATGGCGCCGCCGACAAGGGGTTCAGCCGCTTCCACCGCTTCCTCTCGCGGGCGGACTGGTCGGGCCTGCAAGGTGCCAGGATCCTGCTTGGTCTGCTGCAGACGGCGTTCGTGCCGGAGGGCGAGCCACTGGTGATCGCCGTGGACGATTCGGTCGAACGTCGGCGCGGCGCCATGATCCGCGACAAAGGCATCTACCGCGATGCCGTGCGGTCGAGCCGCGGCTTCTTCGTCAAGGTTGCGGGCCTGCGGTGGCTGTCACTGCAGGTGGTGGCCAGGCCCGGCTTCGCCAGGCGTACCTGGGGGTTGCCGTTCCTGACGGTTCTGAGCCGCTCGGAACGGGCCGATGTCAGGCGGCAGCGCCGACACCAGACGCTGCCGGAGAAGGCGACCTGGGCCATGCGGCTGGTCGCCCGCTGGTGCCCGGGCCGACGGCTGGTGATGGTAGGCGACGGCGCCTACGCCAGCCTGGACCTCTTCTGGACACTGCGCGACTGCGCGGTGTGCGTGGCGCGCTGCCGCATGGACGCACGCTTCTTCAACCCGCCGCCGCCACGCCGGAAAGGCCAGAAAGGCAGGTCGCGCGTCGTCGGCACCCGGCAACTGACGCCGCGCACGCGGGCGGTGCGGAAGGCCACGAAGTGGGAGCGCATGACCGTGCCGGGGTGGCGGACGAAGGATGGGAAGGCGGAGCGGGAGGTCGATGTCGCGACCGGCACGGCGCTGTGGAGCGCGCACGGCAAGACCATGCCGGTGCGCTGGGTCCTGACCAGGGACCCGGCTGGACGCGCCGAGACGCGCGCCTTCGTCTGCTCCGATCCGGAGCAGTCAGCGTTGCAGATCCTGACATGGTACGCGATGCGCTGGGCGGTCGAGCCTACTTTCCAAGAGGCCCGGCGCCACCTCGGGTTCGAGACCCAGCGCCAGTGGTCGGATCGGGCGATCCACCGAAGCACGCCGTTGCTGCTCGGCCTGTTCTCGCTGGTGACGCTGTGGGCCGCCGACATGGCCGCGCGGACCGGCCAACTCGCGGTGCTCGGCGCTGCCTGGTACAGAAAGCCGGACCCAACGTTCGCGGATTGCCTCGCCGCCGTTAGACGCGTGCTGTGGGCAGAGGAGGCAGTGAACCCCATCCTGTGGCGGGACGATTATCCGACTTGGCGGGCGCGCGCACGAACCGCGGAAAATCCAAGACCCCTGCAGCAGCGCTTGGCCGAGCTGATGTCCTATGCGGCTTGATGTCCCTCGAAAGGGCCAAAGTCGAGCTGATAGGACATGCCCGTCCACGCGGTATCCATTGATGGCGGCAGCGACCGGGCAGCGATCTCCTGCATCAGCGTCATGGCCTCGCCCGAGCTGAAGCCGCTCGCCGGACTGCCGACCACGGTGGCAGCGGGATAGAGGTTGTAGAGGGTGATAAGCGTGGGACCGACCTCGTCGCGGATGCTGGCCAGGGTCCCAAGCGGCACCATCTGTCCGCCCGCCCCCTTGACCTTCAGCTTCAGCACATCTCCCGGCCGCAGGCGGAACGGGGCGTCGGCCTGCACATAGACCTGGAAGACGTTGTTGAATTTGGTGAACTGGTTAACGTAGGTGGAACCGAGATAGGATTCGACCGCGGAGAACACCTGACCGACGGTGACCCCGAGCGTCTCCGCCTTCACCCGGTCCACCACCAGCCGCAATTGCTTGGTGTCACCCTTGAAGGTGGCGGCCACGTGGGCGAGGCCGGTCTGCGTCGCGGCGTTTTCGGCCAGTTGCCCAGCGGCGCTCTGCAGCGCCAGAAAGTCGGAGCTGCCGTCCTTCATCTCCACCATCATGGTGAAGCCGTTGCTGTTGCCCACACCCTGGATCGGGGGCGGCAGCAGGATCTGCGCCGTGGCCGTCGGCAGGTCCGCCAGCGCCGCGCGCACGCGCCCGGTAATGGCATCGATGCCCAGCTCCGCGGTCTTGCGTTCGCTCCAGTCCCTGAGCACAACATAGAGCATGCCGGCATTGTAGAGCGTGGCGTTGTTGTCGAGTGGGGAGATGCCGGAGACGCCGATCACGTCCTCGACCCCCGCGACCTTGCGGACCTGCCCGACCGCCTCGGCCACCACCGCCTCGGTGCGCCGGGCGGAAGCGGCATCGGGCAGGTTCAGGCTGATGATGAAATAGCCCTGGTCCTCGTTGGGCAGGAAAGCGGTCGGTACTTGCGTGAGCCCCCAGATGGCGCAGCCGATCAGGGCGAAGCCGGCCAGCGTGGTCAGCAGACTGACCGCCACCAGGCGACGCATCAGCGCGGCATAGACGGCCTCGGCGCGCGCGTAGGCGGCGTTGAAGCCGCGATAGAACAAGTTGCGCCGGCCCGGTGGGGGCGGCGGGCGCAGCCACAGGGCACATTGCGTAGGCTTCAACGTCACCGCGTTCACCGCGGAGATCAACGCGGTCGCGGCGATGACGAGGGCGAACTGCTGGTACATCCGGCCGGTCAGCCCCGGCAGGGTGGCGGCCGGGATGAACACCGCCATCAGCACCAGCGTGATGCCGATGACCGGGCCGAACAGCTCGGACATTGCCTTCACCGCCGCCTCGCGGCTCGACAACCCAGCCTCCATGTGGCGCGACACGCCCTCGACGATGACGATGGCGTCGTCCACCACGATGCCGATGGCAAGTACCAGCGCGAACAGGGTGGTGGTGTTGACCGAGAACCCCAGCAGCCACATCGCCGCGAAGGCCCCGACTTTCGTAGACCTCGTGGACGGAGGCGCTGACGAACTTCGTGCTGTCGAAGGAGACCTTGTACTGTAATTGCTCACCGGGTTGGCTGACGCTGGGTTCAGGCGATGGCGAACGAACCGTCGATGAGAGCGCGGACGGCGTTGAGAGCGGTGGTTCCTTTCAGGCGGGCCGTCCCGGTGACCGATCGGTAGCCGGCGTGGACCTTGGCACCCCAGGCTGAGCGGAACCCGTTGGTGACCTTGCGGAACACCACGGAGGGCCGGATTTCCTGCTCGCTAATGTTGTTGGTCGGCGGAACGCGCCGGTCATGCAGGAAGACGAAGAACTTGTTTCGCCAGGCTTTGATCTGCCGCTGCAATTCGCGTCCGGCCGGATGAGCGGCCGGTATGCCGAGCAGGCGATCCAGGCGCCGCTCGGCCTGGCCGGCGTAGACGGCGAGCGTGCTGTCCTTGAGGGATGGTCGACGCTTGCCGATCCGGATCGCCCAGCGCAGATGGTCGCGGATCTTCGGAGCGCACACCGTGTCGCCGCAGTCGATGGCGTATTGCACGTCACGCAGGACGTGGGCGAGGCAGACCTGATGGGTCTGGCCCAGTTCCTGCTGCCCGGCGTAGCGATCTGAAACCCATACCTCGGGCCGGTGGCCATCGAGCACCGCCTCGGCCACGGCGCGTCCCCGCCCTGGCGCGATCTCGTGCAGGATCGCCTGCTCGGAGACGAACACCCACTGCCAATGGGTGACGCCGTCGATGCGGGTGGTGGTCTCGTCCGAGGCGATGACGCGGGCCTGCAGCAGCTTCGCCTTGATGGCCGCGCAAGCCGTGTCGAGCTTGCCTGCCATCCGGCGGAAGGCATTGGCGATCGCCCCTTCCGAGATGGAAAGCCCGAACAGCTCCTGGCACATCCGCGACAGGCGCTCGAAGCCGACGTGGTGGCTGTGGTGCAGGTAGGCCAGCAGGGCGTGGATCCCCGGTCCGAACGGCGTGCCCGGTGGCATGCCCGCCGGCGTCGGGGCGCGATAGCGCCGGCCGCAACCGCGACACCGTCCGCCGAACACTTCGACCCGCGTCACCTGCGGGCGGACGACAGGAAGGTCGACGTGGTCGTAGCGCTCGCGGCACTGCTGCGCCGTCTCGGCCACGGCCGTTCCGCAGTGCGGGCAGGCCTCGACCAGGCAGCGTTCCGTCTGATCGGGGGTGTCCGCCAGGGGCCGCGCCGCCCCCGGTCGCGAGGGGCGGGGTTTGCGCGACTGCTTCCGCTCCCGGTTCTTGCGCCCCGGGCCATCCTGGGACGGCGGAAGGCTGGAATTCGACGACGTCTTCCGCGGTTTGCCAACCAGCGCTTCCAACTCGGCGATCCGCGCCGCCATGCGCTCAATCAGCGCCGCCTGCTCCAGCAGCAGTGCGTCCTTTTCAGCCTCGGTCAGCCGGATGCGAGGAGGTGTCGGCATCCGGATTTTGATTCACATCTCAGCGCCCAGCGCAACCCCCTCCCGCCAACCCCGTGAGCAATCACCCTTGATCCGCCGCCGGTCCTGCCGGGTGTCGGCGACACTGCCGCCGCGCGGCTCGCCCAGCCCGGCCATGGCGTCGCGCTTCCAGCGCTCCAGGTCCGCCACGTAGAGCCCGTGCTCCCGGCACCAGGCGCTGCGGCTCGCCTCGTCCAGCGACGCCGTGGCGATCACCGCTTCCAGCCGCGCCGCCGACGTCCATCGTTCCGCACCACCCGGCCCCGCGCCAGGTTCGGCCAACGCCGTCGCCCGCCACCGCTCCAGCGTCGCCACGCTCACGCCCACCTCACGCGACACCGCCTCCGCCGCCGCGCTCTCCGGCGGCAGCAGTCGTGCCACCACCCGTCGCTTGTACGCCTCTCCGTATCGAGCCAATGCCCTCGTCCCGCGCCCCCATCGCCTCATCCTATCCAGGCGGCAACTTCAGTGACACAGGGGGGCAGCATGGCGGGCTTGCAGACCGGCCCGCGTGGCCCCGTCCCGGGGACCGGACGATTCCTCACGGCGGCCCAGGAAACGGAGGTCCGCAAGCTGATCTGCCGCAGCACGCCGGACGCCTATGGCCTGCCGTTTGCGCTGTGGAGCCGGGCGGCCGTGGCGGTCCTGATCGAGCAGAGCTGCCGAGTGCGCCTGGCGGTGCGCACGATGAGCATCTACCTGGCGCGCTGGAACTTCACCGCACAGAAGCCGCTGCGGCGCGCCTATGAGCAGCGACCCGGGCAGGTCCGGCACTGGCTGGAGAAGGAATATCCAGCCATCCATGACAAGGCGCGGCGGCAGAAAGGCGCGATCTTCCGGGGCGACGAGACTGGCCTGCGGTCAGATGACGTGCGTGGTCGTGGCTATGCCCCGTGCGGCAAGACGTCCGTGGTGCGCCCCTGCCACAAGCGGGCCAATGTCGGCCTGATCTCGGCGATGACCAACAAGGGCGAACTGCGCTGGATGGTGCTCGACCGTGGCATCACCGCCGCCCTGCTGATCACCTTCCTTGAGCGCCTGATCCGCGATACCGGGGGCAAGGTGTTCCTCATCCTCGACCGTCTGCCCGTCCACCGCGGCCGGGCTGTGCAGGACTGGCTGGCGGGACGGCGTTCCCAGATCGAGGTGTTCCACCTGCCCGCCTACAGCCCAGAGCTCAATCCGGACGAGGGATTGAACGCCGACATCAAGCAGGCCATTCCGCGCAAGGTACCGACCCGCAGCCGGGAGGCGCTGAAACGCAACCTCATCGGCCACATGCGCAGGCTTTCCAGGCTGCCAGCCCGCATCCGAAGCTACTTCCGCCACCCCACATTCCGCTACGCCGCCTGATCCAAGACATCCCAAGCCGGATCATTAAGCTACAGGAGTCGTTGGCGACATCAAACCACGCAGATAATTCAGCTCCTCAATAACCGCCGCACGGAAACGCATTATCGTTAGATCCTCGGATTCATTGCGATCGTACATTTGAAAGTACTGTTGTGTCCTGGAGTATTTATTTGGATCTCCAGGGGGTTTTGATGCTGATCCACGTCTTTGTTTTTCCGCAAACTCCTCAGAAGATTTTACAATGTAATGATTTACCAGCGCCCCCTTCCACCTTGGCGGATAAACGAACGTGCATCCTTCGACGTCCACTGTCTCGCCCTGGGCGTCCACGTAAAAATGCCTGGTCTTATCGAGGACCCAGCCATGTATATGGACACGAGCCCCGTCCCGCAGGATTGTCGCAGGCCCAAGCGTCTTGATATGGGCATTGACGTGAATGTCGGGCGTTCCACAGCGCGTGAATCGGTCCATCACAAGATCATCCGACGCATGCAAGCAACCGGATGAACCAAAAATTTTCCAGTTCAGCGCAATTGGCATCCCCCGACTACCGGCCCGAGAAATCAAATCCCGGACAGAATCGTAACTCTCAAGTACAAGAAACTCATCTGCATCTAAAAAAGCGAACCAATCTGCATTTATGGTTGCAGCCGCATGTTCATAAGCAAGTATCTGAGGCCCATTACGGCTATCATTCGATGGATCACTCCAAAAACGATATTCTATGACACCTGATTCCATAAGTCTTTTGCATAAAGCACTAGTATTATCTGTACTTTCATTATCATATATAACAATTTTATCGAAACCGATTGCGCGGTGATATGCAACCCATTCAAGTATATATCGGCCTTCATTCCGCATTATTGCGACAATGGCAGATACCATTTTATCATTTTTTGTGTTCATTTACTGTTGCGCCTCAAGTGTCCAAGCGAAAGCAAACCCAGCGAAGATTAGTTATTTTCCTTACCATAGACAGCGGATCGATCCAAAATTCTGTGCAGTTTCGAAAATGCCTGACACCCGGCGACACATCAGCTTTCGGCAAAAACAGGCAGGCGCTCTCGGATAGAAAGCTCACCCGACAGAATAAAAAATCCGTCGCCCCCTCATCTGGCACGCCCATATATCATCCCTCAATCGACACGTGCCGCGAAACGCACGAGATGCATTGGTTGCGAATTCGTACCAAAGCCCTGCCGGACCGGCGCCAGGCTGGCAATGCCGACACAATGAAAGCCGAATCCGGGCCGATCGCACAGGCGCGCATGCTTCAGGCGAACACGTAGCAGGCGTTCACGCGGTCGATGCTAACGACACTCCCCCCGACGCGAGCAGCGCCGGTCATGACATGGTGGCCGATGAAGCCTGCAGCGTCAGTGAGGATGACACACATGGCACCCACCCTTACCAGAAAGGCCCTCACATGGGAAAGGGGCACACGGAAGACAGGAACCCATAGGGGCACACCAACGCCATGATTCGAAGTCAAAAAATAACAATATTCTGAAACGTTATCGATATATTTATCAGTTATTATAAGTTTTATTGGCTATGGTCGGAAATTTCCAAAATAATTTTAATAAATATATAACCAATCTCGTAATATATAAGTATTTTATGAACATATATTTTGCAGGACTTTACAGACCATGCTTTGCTTCGATGGCACCAACGGCCATTGACACCGCATGAACCCGGCATCGATGGTTGCCGGGTTCATGCCACCCGCGCCCCGGGATCAAACACTTTTAACGTGATTTTTATGCACAATCCAATTATAAACTATATAAAAAAGTAAATTAGCGCCCAGGCGTTGTTCCAGCCCCCCCCCGCCGGCCTCACCATCCCCCCAACGGACCGACCTGCCGCAGCGCCGCCTGCTGCGCGCCGCGGCGGGCATGGTGGCACCGCCGCCCGGCTCTCCCCGCGCAAGAAGGTCACGATCCTCCGGGAGCCATCCGCGCCCCGCAGCGCTGTCATCGACCCGGCCCAGCACGAGGGGGTGTTCGAGAAGCACGGGCCGGTGATCGAGACGCCACAGGACCTGTGGGGCACAGCAGATGTGGGGCACAGCAGATCAGCACGGCCGCCCGTAACCGGGGCATAACCCCGGGCGGTGGCTGATTTTGGGCCTTCCCCGAAGCGGCCAAGTACGATTCGCTGGGGCGATGTCAGCGCCTCCTAATCCCTCTGAGATGCCGCGCGCCGAGCTGGAAGCCGAAGTGACGGCCCTGCGAGGCGAGGTGGCTGAACTGAAGCAGTTGGTGCTGGCGCTCCGGGACGAGATTGCCCGGCTGAAGGGGCTGAAGGGCCGGCCGGTGATCAAGCCGAGCGGCATGGAGAAGGCGACCGAGGCGAAGCGCGCTGGCAAGCGGAGCAAGCGCCGTGGCCGCGGCCCGGTGACGCCACGGGTGACAGTTGAAACCCAGGTGATCCGGGTGACGGCGCCGGCGGGGTCGCAGTTCAAGGGCTACGAATCCTACCAGATGCAGGATCTGGTACTCACGGCGCGGGTGGTGCGCTATCGGCGCGAACGCTGGGTGACCCCGGCGGGCGAGACGATCGTGGCGCCGCTGCCCGAGGGCATCCGCGGCCATTTCGGGCCGGAGCTGCGCCGCTATGTGCTGATGCAGTATCACCAGGGCCAGGTTACCGTGGAGCGGCTGGTGGCTCAGTTGCAGGCGGTCGGGGTCAGCATCTCCAAGCGGCAGGTCATGCGGCTGCTGATCGAGGGGCAGGACGCGTTTCTGACCGAGACCCGGGAGGTGCTGCGGGCGGGACTGGAGACGGCGTCCTGGATCACGGTGGACGACACCGGAGCGCGCCACCGCGGTGCCAATGCGGTGTGCACGCAGATCGGCAACGACGATTTTGCCTGGTTCGGCACCACCGGCAGCAAGAGCCGGATGAACTTCCTCGAGCTGCTGTGCGCCGGCCACACGGATTACGTGATCAACCAGGCGGCGCTGGAATACATGCGCGAGCATAACCTGGCCGGACCGACGATCCAGCAACTGGTCGGACATCCGCAGCGGCAGTTTACCGATGAGGCTGCGTGGCAGCACCATCTGGAGCAACTGGGCATCACCGGCCTCCAGGTGACTCCCGACCCGGTGCGTGTGGCCACCGAGGGGGCGCTCCGGGGTGCCATCGCCGCGCATGGATTTCTCAATGAGGCGGTGATCGTCAGTGACGACGCTGGCCAGTTCAACGTCGGCCAGCACGCCCTGTGTTGGATCCATGCCGAGCGGCTGGTGCACAAGCTGGAGACGTTCACCGACCAACAGCGCGCCGCCCAGCAGATCGTCCGCAGTCTGATCTGGTGGTACTATGCCGATCTGAAGGCCTACCGCCGCGATCCAACCCCACGCCGGCGCAGCGAGCTACGAGCCCACTTCGATCGTATCTTCCTGCGCACCACCGGCTTTGCCACGCTCGATCGCCTGCTGCAGCGGCTGCACGCCAACAAGGCCGAGTTGCTGATGGTGCTCGATCACCCCGAGATCCCGCTCCACACCAACGGGTCGGAGAACGACATCCGCTGCCAGGTGACCAAGCGCCAGGTCAGCGGCGGCACCAAGACCGACACCGGGCGCAACTGCCGCGACGCCTTCCTCGGGCTCGGAAAGACCTACAAGAAGCTCTGCGTCTCCTTCTGGGACTATCTCGGCGCCAGGCTCGGCGTGCCCAACGCGCCAGTCATTCCCCCCCTCGCTGACCTCATCCGCTGCCGCGGTCAGCCTGCCTGATCAGCCTGCTACCCGCGGTTTTGCCCCGGTTACGGCCGCCCTGACCAATCCGATGAAGCTACTGTGTGAATGGCATCTGATGAAGCATGGGGTGGCGTCGGATTCCCGCACCTGGAAGCGGTATCCCGCCGCCGTGCCCACCATCGAGAAGAACGAGATCCTGGCCTTCACCGATGGCGCCCCGAATGCCTCTTACGTGATCGGGCGCAGCAACGGCAGGGTATTCCACCATTGCCGCCAATGGCAGAGACGAGCCTCGCCAGTATGCTTGCTGCGTGCTCGCGATCAGCGGATGGCTGCTGCGCGACAACCTCCTGCCACTCGCCCTCGCAACCGCCACGATCCCACGCACTGAAGCGGTATCATGTAGCACAAGCCACCGCTGGCCGGTTCGCGTTCTGAGATCGGCTATCTACTCTCGTCCCACTGGTATGCGGAAGGAGAGTGGCGGTGGCCGAGCAGCATGTCATCCGTGTATTGCGTGACAAGCGCTCCGAGTTGGCGGGGCTGGTGAAAGGCCTGGAGCGGGAGCTGGGCGAGCACCGCGCTGCCCTGATGCATCTCGATGTCACCATGCGGCTGTTCGATCCGGAAACCCGGCCCGAGGAGATCGGCCCTCGACAGCGGCGGCGATGCAATGCCTGGTTCCGCCCTGGTGAATGCCTTCGGCTGATCTACGACGTGCTGCGCGATGCGCCGCAGCCGATGACGACGCGCGAGGTGGTCGAGCGGATGACGGAGCTGAAGAGCATTTCGCTCAGCGACGATTGCCAGCACGCCTTGATCCAGAAGACCGTTCTGGCATCGCTCAACCGCGCCAAGGACACGATCGAGCGGGTCGAGACCGCCGGCGTGGTCAGATGGCGGGTACGTCAGGCCGCCCGGGAACGCTGCCAATAGCCGCAGAAGTCGATCGATGGCCGGCCCCGCAAAGCCAGGCGGACCACCCCATGCACCTGCTCGCCGTTGCTGACGCGCCGCGCGTCTTCCCGCCAGGCGGCTTCCTGGGCATAGCGGAGGAGATACGGCCCGGCGATGTGGTGGTGGTGCCCCAGCTCGCTGCGGCGCAGACGGGAAAAATAGGACTCCGCGCCGTTGGTGCAGGCGCCCCCGATGCTATAGCCCTCCTGGTGGTTGACACGCCGCATCGGAAAGTGGGCATGCAGCCTGTTCCAGGCCGGGCTCTCGTCGGCATGCAGCTCGGTGGCTTGGGCGATCCGCTGGGAAATGATCGGCAGCACAGCTTCCTCGGCCGGCACCACCTGCACCAGCGTGGGGCCGCGGCGTTCGCGCATCACCACGACGACCTGGCGCTTGCCCGACTGGTTCTCGGCGAGTCGCCGGTCGACCCGGTTCGCCGCTAGATTGGCTGGCCGGACATGGCCGCCGAAATAGGCGCCGTCGAGCTCGACCTCACGTCCTGCACCGCCGATGCGCAACGCCTTCGTGCTGGACGCCATTGCCTCGCGCATTTTGTGCGCCAGGACGAATGCCGTCTTGTACTGGACATCGAGCTCACGGGAGAGCGCGAGCATGCTGTGGCCCTTGACCTCGTTGCAGAACGCGACGACGGCCAGCAGATAGGTGCGCAACGGCAGCTTGTGGTGCGCAAACAGCGTCCCCGAAGTAATGGAGAAATCGCCGCGGCACGCTTTGCAACGCCAGCGCGGCCGGTCCGGTGATCTCGGGCAGGCGTAGCAGATCATGCAGCCGCAGCCAGGGCAGACCGGCTTGCCGTCGGTTTCAGGCCAGCGGAGGCGCACGAACACGTTCACCACGCCGCTATCCGACATGCGCATGACCTTCGCCGTACTGAGCGAGCGTGCCGCCGCGGAAAGCAGGAAATGTTGCGCCATGGCCAGCCACCTGCAATGATCCCAACCCTTTCCTGCCAGAAGCCCGGCAGGAGTACAAGGCTGATTTCGCTCGTGGCGGCAGCTCCATAATGCCGCACTGAAGCAGCGGGGTCTCGTGGCCGTCGGCAGTCAGCCGCAGACGGCTCACCAAAGCGGTGTGATCGGCGACGATGGTGATTCAAGCGAATCTCCACCGCCCCCTGGCCCGGCGCCTCATCCCAACCAGTCCACCCTATCTGCACGAGCCGGGCCGGCTGTTTCCATCCCCTCCCGGCTGATCAGTCGGCACCCGCCGCACAAGCCTTCTCCCGAAGCCCGGCAAACTGGCGCAGCCAAATGCATCGCAGAATTGCAAGATCATTGCCATAATTCAACGGTTACATCGTAATAGTATAACTTAAATATTCGAATTAACCTCACGGTCAATAGGTCAAATATCTGTGATTGAACTTGTAATGTTTGAGATTTTGCAGAGAAAGCTTTAGACTGTATAAGGGTATTCATCTATACCCACACGGCGCGCCCGGTGAGTTTCCGAAATGACTGGCGCGGAAGACATCGTGATATGGTCATTGCCTCACATCTGGTGTAGAGGCCTCTGAAATAAATCCTTTCAACATGATCCGCTGATTGCTCTGTGGATTATTTTTGCAAACGATTGGCTGAACGAGGCTGCTTATCACCGCAAGAAAACATGGCAATTTCTTCCTTAAAAGGAATGCCTGCGTTGTTTGAAACCAAGCGTGGACGAATATGGGACATTTGACGGGCGCCACCGGCACGCTTCCCGCCCCCGCGTCCTCGGGTACCGCCCCCAGGGTCTCTCTGTTCCGTCCCGAATCAATCGAGGCACACAGAACGGACTGGCTCGGTCAGCCTTCGGTCGGGCTCGGGGTGCCTGGCTTCCTGTCCAGCTTCGGTTCCATCGTCCTGGTCGCCGCGGCGACCGCCTTCGTGGCGTTCGGGACGCATGCCCGCCGCGTGGAGCTGCATGGCGTGATGCTTCCGGGCGCGGGGTTGATGCAGATCCCGACGCCCGCCGCCGGCAGCGTGGAATCGCTCGCCGTCCATGACGGGGCGAAGGTCGAAGCCGGCACGCCGTTGCTGGTCATCAACACAGATACCACCACCAGCAAGGGCCAGACCCAGCAGCAGATCCTGCAGGCGCTGGCCAATGAGCGTGCCGCGCTGATCAACCAGATCGCCCGCAGGATGTTGCTGCGCGACCAGCGCGGCACGGAACTGCAGGGCAGGATGGAGAACCTGCAGGCACAGATCCGCCAGACCAGGGCGCAAATCGTCATGCAGGAAGAATTCGTCCGCACCACAACCCTGGAATACGAGAGCGCCATACGCTACCAGCACCAACAGATCGTCACCGCGAACGAAAGGCTGTCCCGGCAGGCAAGCTGGATGCAGGCCCGCGAGCAGTTGGAACGTTCGCGCGGGGAATTGCTCCGCCTCGATGGCCAGTTGATCGAGACGCAGGCCGCACTGGCAAGCAACGACCTGCAGGCGAACAACGACACCGACGCAATGCGTTCCAAGATCTCGGACATCGACCAGCAGCTCCTCAACACGGAAATGCGCCGCTCGATCGAGATCCGCGCGCCCAGGCCCGGCACGGTCACGGCGATCGCCGCCCGCATTGGCCAGACCGTGCCGGCCGGCACGCGCCTGCTCACTCTCCTCCCCACCCAGAGCGCGATGCAGGCCGAGCTGCTGGCCCCGAGTTCCGCGATCGGCTTTCTTCGTCCCGGCCAGACGGTGAAGCTGCGCTACACCGCATTTCCCTACCAGCGCTTCGGCGAGTACGCCGGCACAGTCACCGAGGTGTCCCGCGCGGCCCTGCAGCCCGAGGAACTCCGCACGATCATGCCTGGCCTGTCCCCGGGCGAGCCGGGGAAAACTTACTTCCGGGTGGTCGTCGCGCCGGCCCGCCAGGACGTGACGGTCGGTGGACACCCGCAGCCGCTGCAGGCCAGCATGCAGGTCGACGCCACCGTGCTGCTCGAAGAGCGCCCGCTCTATCAATTGATCCTGCAACCTCTCTACGACCTGCGCGGAAGCTGAGATGAGCATCGCAGGAGACCTGCTCGATGCCGCCATCCTCCGCGGTGGCCGCACCCCCGTCGTGCGCCAGACCGAAGCGGCCGAATGCGGCCTGGCCTGCCTTGCCATGATCGCGGCCCACCATGGCCACCGCATCGACCTCGCGGCCTTGCGGCGAAGCTACAACGTCTCGTTGAAGGGCATGACGCTGCTCGACGTCGTTCACCTTGCGAGGCGCCTGCACCTGGCCACCCGCGCGCTGCGGCTCGACCTCGATGGCCTGTCGCGCCTGCGCCTGCCCTGCATATTGCACTGGGATCATAGCCATTTCGTCGTGCTGACGCATGTCGGCCGCAACTCCGTCACCATCAACGACCCGGCGACCGGCCGGCGCAAGGTCCCGCTTCCCGAAGTCTCCCGCCGCTTCACCGGCGTCGCGCTGGAAGCCTGGGCAACCGAAGGGTTCGAGCGCAAGACCGAACGCGCCCGCATTCGTGTCTTCGACCTGTTGCGACGCACCCGCGGCTTCGCCCGCGCCGCTACGCAGATCCTCGTGATGTCGGTGTTCCTCGAGTTCGCGGTCATCCTCGTGCCGATCGTCTTCCAGCTCGTGCTGGACGATGTCATCGTGGCCGACGACAGGAAGCTGCTCGTCACGGTTGCAATCGGGCTCGGGCTGGTCCTGATGTTCCGCACCCTGGTGGGCTTCGTGCGCTCCTGGTGCATCGCCGCCACCGGCGCGCGACTGACGCTGCAATGGAAGAGCAGCCTGTTCCGCCACATGCTGGACCTGCCGCTCGACTTCTTCGAACGGCGCCATGTCGGCGACATCGCCTCGCGCTTCGGCTCGCTCGATGCCATCGAGAGGACCCTCACGACCGGCCCGGTCTCGGCGTTGGTGGATGGTGTCATGTCGGTCGCCCTGGTCGCGATGATGTGGCTGTACGAGCCGATGCTCGCCGTTATCGCGATCGGCGTCATGGGGACCTACGCCCTGATGCGCATGGTCGCCTACCGGTTCTACCGCGTCGCCAACGAGCAGGCGATCGTGACCGCGGCCCAGGAAAACACGCATTTCCTGGAAACCGTGCGCGGCATGGCGAGCGTCAAGGCACTCACCATCAGCGAACGCCGGCAGATCAGTTGGCACAACTACCTGGTGGACCAGATCAGCGCCCATCTGCGCGTGGAGAAGCTTGACATCGTCTTCGGCAGCGCCAGCACGCTGCTGTTCGGCCTGGACCGCATCATCATCATCGTCCTGGGCGCACAGGCCGTCATGGCCGGGTCGATGACGGTCGGCATGCTGGTTGCCTTCCTGGCCTACAAGGATCAGTTCTCACAGCGTGTCGCCACCCTGCTCGACACCCTGGTGCACATCAGCGTACTGAGCGTGCACGGCGAGCGCGTGGCCGACATTGCCCTGACCACGCCCGAGGAATCATCACGGACAGCACCTGCTCCGGTTGCCGGCCAGGCCATCGCCGCCGCGCCGCAGGCGGCGCTCAGTGCGCGCGGCATCAGCTTCCGCTACGGCGACAACGAAAGGCCGGTATTGAGCGCGTTCGACATCGATGTCGCCGCGGGCGAATGCGTCGCCATTGTCGGTCCGTCGGGGGCTGGCAAGACCACCCTGCTCAAGATCCTCGCCGGCCTGCTGCGGCCTTCGGGCGGGGCCGTGTTGCTGGACGGCGTGCCGGTGCAGGCGCTCGGGCTCGAGCGATATCGCTCGCAGATCGGGTGCGTGCTGCAGAACGACCGCCTGTTCGCCGGCACCATCGCCGACAACATCGCGGCGTTCAGCCCGGCCTACGATCCCGACCGGATTGCCAGGACCGCGCGGCTGGCCGCCATTCACGAGGAAATCCTGCGCATGCCGATGGGCTATGAAACGCTTGTCGGCGACATGGGCAGCTCGCTGTCGGGGGGGCAGATGCAGCGCATCGTGCTGGCGCGGGCGCTCTACCGCAATCCCCGCATCCTGTTGCTCGACGAGGCGACCAGCCATCTCGACGAGGAGAACGAGCGCAGCATCAATGCCGCCATCCGTTCCCTCACGATCGCCCGTGTGATCGTCGCGCACCGGCGCTCGACCATCGACATGGCGGATCGCATCGTCACGGTCTGGCCGGAAGGCCTCGCCGCGCCACAGCGGGCAGCAACCGACGGCACGATGGCATCCGCCTGACCGCCGCCCGCAGGCCACGCGAGCCTCAGACTGATGTCGCGATGGCCGGATGCATATGCAATTCGGGCAGCCACCCCAAAAGGGAATGGTACCCCCTGTAACTTGAAAGCAACGGGACAGTTTTTGGTCAGGCAGAAGCCATTTTTAGCCGACATTATCCATGATATCGGTTCATCTCAGGATCATATTACACGCACATTTGTAGCCCGTTATGTAGTTACTATTCTAAGTGATCCTGCGTATACTGTTTACTACCAATGCTGCTGTCAATATTCGGAATCTGCCCTAAGCATCCGTCTGTAACCATCTGAAAAGCAGAGCTGGCAGCCGTGAAAACCAGTGCAAATCTGATGCCGGCAAACTTGTTTAATTTGGATCGGGTCCGGACCGCCAGGACATCCGTGCCGGCGGCACGTATCCTTGTCATCAGCGATATTCGCATTCTGCGTGACGCGGTTGCCTCCGACCTTGCGAGCCGCGATGGCATAGAGGTGATCGGGGCGGCGAGCAGCGGCGATGGGCCGCGGCGCGCCGCAGAGGAACGCGTGAACCTCGTCCTGCTTGACGCTAATATCGCTGGTGGCGCTGCGTTCGCGCAGGGGCTGCGACGACATGTGCCTGGTTTGCGCATCGTGCTGTTCGCGGTGCTCGAGGGAGGGATCGATCTCGTCGGTTGGGCGCGGACCTCCATCAACGGCGTCGTGGCACGCGACGATTCGGCAGCCGACCTTTTCGCTGCGGTGAAAGGCGCCCTCAGGGGAGAAGTCTTCTGTTCGACCAAGCTCACTGGCATCCTGTTTGCCCACGTTGCCGCACTGGCGGACCGCCAGGGCGCCGGCCAGGCCACTGCCGCGCTGACCGGGCGGGAAAGCGAAATCATGCTGCTCGTCGAACAAGGTTTGTCCAACAGGGAAATCGCCGGGCGGATTGGAATCGGCACGGCGACCGTCAGGAACCACTTGCATCGCACCTTCACCAAGCTTGGTGCACGCAGCCGGAGTGAAGCCGTGGCCCGTTTGCGCCAGAGGCACGGATAGATGGCAAGAGTGCGCGTCACGGCCACGGCATTTTTCGAATCATTCCGCCCCACCGCTCGCGGCAGGGCAGGTTTTTGTTGTCCTGAATTTTCGTGGGCAGACACTCAGGCCCGCAATTCGATCGCGCTGCCGCCCTCGGCCGGATGCAGCACGATGAAGGACCCGCTGCCGTGCCGGCCCGAGAACCGCAGATGCGCCACGGTGGCCTGGCCGGCCCGCACGGCCAGTACGCCGCCGTGGCCATCGCCGCTGTAGCTGACCGAAGAAACGTTGACGCCGGGCAGCGCGATCCGGTCGCGGTGCAGTCCGCCGACATTGCCCGTCGAGGCGGTGAAGTTCTCGATCAGGCCGTCGAAGCCTCCGGGATCACCCAGCGTGAGCGTGCCGTGTGAATCGCTGCCGTCGGCGGCCCGGAAATCGATGATCTGCCCGTCCCCGACCGGTCCGTCGAGCGTGAGCCCCGCCCCTTGCCGCGGCCCGATCGTGCTCAGCGAGAGCGGCGGGCTGAACGCTATCCTGCCGTCACCGAGCACGGCGAGGTCAATCCTCACCGTCCCCCCGCTCTCGATCAGGCCGCTGTTCCACAGTTGCGCGGTCGGCGAGGCGCCCCGCACGGCCAACGTCGAGGGCCGGGCGAAGCCGTGGCCTGGCCGCACCGCCAGGGTGCCGCCATTGACCAGGACCTGATCGCCTTGCGGCCGCGCCGTCCCCGTCGCCGGCGCGGGGCCGACCGTGATGGTCAGGCTGGTCGGGTCCCCCATGGTGGAAAAGCCCGGCGCAGCCTCCGCGGCGATCGTGCCGAGGTTGAGGGTGATGCCCTCGGTCCGGATGGCAGCACGGGTGCCGTGGGGGGCATCGCTCTCCCTGCCGCGGGGCGGCTGGTTGCCCAGTTCGATGGTGGTGTTAGCGGAGACCACCGAGTTGCCGAACCACAGCGTCGGTGCCGGGGGCGAGGCCGGCGCATGCGTCGCCCCCACGGGCGCGGCCGCCAGGTTGACCTGCAACCCGGAGAGCGAATCCCGGCGGGCATCGACCGTGCCGGTCGGGATCCACAGCGTGTCCCCCGACGCCGGCACGCCGGGCGGGGTCCAGTTCGACCGGGTCGTGAACACACCGTTGCCGCCGATCCAACTGCGGATGGTGGACATCGCTCCTCCCCATGGTTGGCGGCTTCCGGCCGCCCGACTGTTCCGCCTACACGCGTAGTCATTTGCGGCCAGGATCCGGCATCACAAAGTCGTTTCAGCCGCCCCCCTGCACGCGCACGACAGGACACCGGGAAAATTAACCGAACATCCAACGTTGATCTTGCCATACCACGTCATTTTGTCGCTTTAATTCTGACATCACGTGTGCAGGAGTCACCCCATGCCGCCCGACAGCCTCACTCCCGCCGTCCCGCCACTCTCCGAAGCGCTCGACCGCGCCGCCGCCCTGCTGCGGGCGCGCTACGGCGCCGCCGACGCCCCGGCGGTCCCCCGCTGGAACGACGTGCTGGACTCGCTGCTGGCGCATCGCTCGGTGCGCGCCTTCCTGCCGACGCCGCTGCCCGAGGGCGCGCTCGACCTGCTGCTGGCGGCGGCGCAGTCGGCGGCCTCGTCGTCCAACCTGCAGGCCTGGAGCGTGGTGGCGGTGCAGGATCCGGCCCGCAAGGCGCGGCTGGCCGCGCTCGCCGGCGGGCAGGCGCATATCGAGCAGGCGCCGCTGTTCCTGGTCTGGCTGGCCGACCTTGATCGCCTTGCCCGCATCGCCACCGCCGAAGGGTCCGAGATCGAGGGCATCGCCTACCTGGAACTGCTGGTGGTCGGCATCGTCGATGCGGCGCTGGCGGCGCAGAACGCGGTGGTGGCGCTGGAATCGCTCGATCTCGGCGCGGTCTATATCGGCGCCATCCGCAACAACACCGAGGCGGTCGCCGCCGAGCTCGGCCTGCCGCCGCGGGTGCTGCCGGTGGTGGGGCTCAGCATCGGTCATCCCGACCCGGCGGCCGCCGGCGCGGTCAAGCCGCGCCTCGCGCCCTCGGCGGTGCTGCACCACGAGACCTATCGCCAGGACGGCCAGGACGAGGCCGTGGCGCGCTACAACGACGTGCTGGCCGGGTTCCAGCGCGAGCAGGGACTGCCGGAGGAACGCTGGAGCCGCAAGGTGGCGGAGCGGGTGCGCACCCCCACGGTGCTGGCTGGCCGCCATCGGCTGCGGCAGGCACTCGGCACGCTGGGTTTCGAACTGCGCTGAATTGCGGGGCGCTGCCCCGCCCCCGGCAGGGGCTCCGCCCCTGCACCTGGCCAAGGGCTTCGCCCTTGGAACCCACTCTGTGCCGCGCAGCGCGAATGGGATCCAAGGGCCTTGTGGCCCTTGGCAGGTCCAGGGCAGCGCCCTGGCCTTCCTTAACTTCCAGGCCGCCGCATCAGCGCAATCAGCGGCAGCGGCAGCAGTGCCGCCACTGTCAGCAGCCGCCAGGTATCGCTGGCGGCGATCACCGCGGCGGCGTGCCCGATCATCCCCTCCAGCAGCCACGGCCCGGTGGCACTGCCGGGCCCGAGCAGCCGGGCGGTGGCGCTGCCGTCCTGCAGCAGGCGGTTGAACGGCGTGACATGGGCTGCCAGCTCCGCGTGCGACACCTGGGCCATGCGGGCCAGCACCACGGCGGTGACCGACACGCCCACGGCATTGCCGGTGTTGCGGAACAGCGCGATCAGGCCGGCGGCGTCACCACGCCAGTGCGGGGCCAGTGTCGCATAGGCCAGCACCGAGAGCGGGTTGGAACTCAGGCCGGTGGCGAAGCCCTGCAGCGCCAGGGTGGCCGCCAGGCGCGTGCCCTCGATCTCCGGTGTCCACTGGCTCATCTCGTGCACCGACCACGCCAGCAGCAGCACGCCCAGCGCCATCAGCCGGCGCTGATCGACGCGGCGGCCGAGCCAGCCGGCCAGCAGCATCCCCGCCATGGTGCCGAGGCCACGCGGCATCATCGCCAGCCCCGCCGCCTCCACCGGGTAGCCGGCAAGTTTCTGCAGGTAGCCGGCCAGCAGGGCGGTGCTCGCCAGCAGCACGGTGCCGTTGAGGAAGGTCGCCAGCAGCGCCATCACCAGGTTGGTGTCGCGGAACATCGCCGGCGGCAGGAAGGGCCGGGGCGCGGTCAGCATGTGCACGCCGAACAGGTAGAAGCCCAGCACCGCCAGCATCGCCTCCGCCATGATCTCCGGGGCGGCAAACCAGTCGAGCCCCTCGCCGCGGTCGAGCAGCAGTTGCAGCGCGCCGATCCCCAGCGCCAGCGCCAGGAAGCCCGTCCAGTCGAAGCCGCGCGCGGGATCGGGCCGGTCGGGTGGCATGACGGCGACCAGCCCCAGCATGGCCAGCACGCCCACCGGCAGGTTGACGTAGAACACCCAGCGCCAGTCGCCCAGTCCGGTCAGCCAGCCGCCCAGCACCGGGCCGAGCACCGGTCCCACCATCACGCCGATACCCCAGACCGCCATCGCCTCGGCGCGGCGCTCCATCGGGAAGGTGTCGAGCATGGTGGCCTGCGACAGCGGCACGAAGGCGGCGCCGAAGATCCCCTGCAGCAGCCGGAACGCCACCATCTGCCCGAGCGTCTGCGCCGCCCCGCACAGCATCGAGGCCAGGGTGAAGCCGGCGAGGCAGGTGATGAACAGCCGCCGCCGCCCCAGCCGCGCCGCCAGCCATCCGACCGGCGCGGTCATCACCGCCGCGGCGATGACGTAGGAGGTCAGCACCCAGGTGATCTGGTCGCTGCCGGCCATCAGCCCGGCCTGCATGTAGGGCAGCGCCACGTTGGTGATGGTGGAATCGAGCCCCTGCATCAGCGTCGCCAGCACGGTGCAGCCACCGAGCAGCACCGGATGGCGCGGCGCGGGGCCGGCGTTCACGGAGGGGCGGCGGCGCCCTGCGCGAGCCGGGCCGGCCGCCGGGCGGGGGGGTCGATTTCCACCACCGCGCTCATGCCGGCGCGCAGTTCCGGGGCATCGGGCTGGGGATCGAGCCGCACCCACAGCGGGATGCGCTGCACCACCCGCACCCAGTTGGCCGAGGCGTTCTGTGGCGGCAGCAGGGTGAACTCGGAGAAGCTGCCGGGGGCGATGCCCTCGACGGTGCCGTTCCAGACCCGGCCGGGATAGGCGTCGACGCGCACGCGGGCGGGATCGCCGGTGCGGATCGGGGCAAGGTCGGTCTCGCGCGGGCTGGCCTCGATCCAGGCATCGTCGGTGGCGATCAGGCCGAAGGCGGCGGCGGCCGGGGCAAGGGCCATGCCAGGCTGCAGCGCATCGACCTGGGTCGCCACGGCGGCGAAGGGGGCGCGCACCACGCTGTGCTCGCGCTGGCGTTCCGCTTCCTGCACCTGGGCCAGGGCGTGGCGGTACTCGGGCGTGCGCGCAGCCGGGATGTCGGGATCGCCGCCAAGCCGGGCCAGCAGCGTCGCGGCCTGCAGCTTCAGGCTTTCCAGCGCCGCCCGTCCGGCGGAGCGCCGGAACTGCGCCGCGTCGCGGCCGGCGGCGTCGCCCGGCTCCGGCGGGGCGGTCCGTTCCTGCCCGGCCTGCTCGGCGGCGAGCATGGCCTCCTGCGCGGCGATGTCGCGCAGCAGACGCTGATAGTCCTGCCGGGTCGCCTCGATCTGCTGCCCGACCTGCGCGAGGGTGGCGCGCGCGGCATCAAGGGCGATGTCGAAGGGCCGCGGGTCGAGGCGGAACAGCACGTCCCCCGCGGCGACCCGGCTGCCGTTGCGCACCTCGACGCTCTGCACGATGCCGCCGACATCGGTGCTGACGGCGACCTTGCGGGCGCGGACATAGGCGTTGTCGATGGTGACGCCGTGCCCGCCGGCCAGCCAGGTGGCCACGGCGGCGGCCATCGCGGCGAGGCCGCCCAGCGTCAGCCAGGCGCGCAGGCGCGGGCGGGCACGCCGCCAGGGCAGCGCCGGGGCGGGCTGACGGGGAACGGCCAGGCAGTCATCGGCGGTGGCGTCCGACATCAGGCCGGCTCCGTCTCGGCGGGCTGGCGGTCGCGGGCGCGCAGCCGGGCGAGCACCCGTCCCTTCATCCGCGCCAGCGTCTCCGCCATGGTGGCCAGGGCCTCGGGGTCGAAGCCCTCGGTCAGGTGCTCGAACATGGCGGCGCGCTCGGCCAGCATGGCGGCGATCAGCGGATGCGCCGGCGCGAGCAGGTGCAGCCGCCAGATGCGGCGGTCGGAGGGATCGGGGCGGCGCTCCAGCAGGCCGCGCTCCTCCAGCCGGTCGACCAGCCGGGCGACGCTGATCGGCTCCACCTCCAGCAATTCGGCGAGTTCCTTCTGCGACAGCCCCTGCTGGCGATCGAGCCAGAACAGGATCGCCCATTGCGCCCGGGTCAGCCCGTGCCGGCTGGCGCGGCGCTCGGTGTCGAGGCGCAGGTGACGGGCGAGGTCATGCAGCAGCAGCAACAGGTCGGGCTGATTGCTCATAATGCTGATGATAACGACGTCTATAATAACGTCATTAATTTTAACGTCGCGGCATTATGCCGGAAACGCGCATCAGATATGTTTTTTACGAATGAAACGCCCGGCCCGGACACGATGTCCGGGCCGCGCGCGATGGGGCCGGGAACGCTACGCCAGCTTGCGACATTCCTCGGCGCAGGCCTGGCACGCCTCGGCGCAATCGCGGCAGGTCGCGTGATGCTCGGCATGCCGCCGGCATTCGCGCTCGCAGTCCTCGCAGATCGGGATCGCCACCCTGGCCAGGGCCGGAAGATGCGGCGACGCGCTGGCCGCGAGCTTCTGCAGGGCCGCGCAGACCGCCACCAACTGGTCGACGCTGCGCGCGCAGCCGGCCAGGGAGGTGTCACCGGTGGCCAGCACCTCGAGGCAATGCGTCAGGCAGAGTTCTCCGGTCCTGACGCAATCGGCGGCGGAGGCGATGATCCTCTGATGCGGGATCGCCCCGCCCGCGTGCGCGGCATGCTCGTGTCCGGCGTGGTTGTCCTGGGCGAAAGCCGGGCTGCAGATGGCTCCCGCCAGGACAGCCAATCCTAGCCGACGATTCATGGCGTCCTCTCCATACGAACGGCTTCATACGGGCGGGACCTGTCAGCCCGCCGGGATAATTCCGCGCACTCCGCCGTGAGGACGTCAAGCGACGCCAAAATGACCTTCCGCCGCGTGGTTTTATAGAACAACTGGCGTTTTTGGTTTTATTTCCCCTCCCCTGGGGTCGGCTGCCCCCGCTCGCGCCCGAGCGCCTTCAGCCCGCCGATGAAGCTGCGCAGCGCGCCGCGCAGGGGGTCGAACAACGGATTGACCTTCTCCTGCAGCACCACCTCGCCGAGCAGTTTCAGCCCCACCGCCATGGCCGCGGCGGTGTCCGGCGGCAGGCCGGTGAGGCGGCGCGAGCGCTCGACGATGGCGAGGATGTCGTCGTGATTGCTGACCTCGAAGGACAGTGGCGGGCGCACGGCCTCCTCCGGGCGCGGCGTGCCGGTGGGGGTGACGGTGATGCGGTAGGTGTAGGCTCTGGTGCTCATGGGTCGTTGGGTCCTGTCGAAAGGGATCGGGTCAGGCGCACAGCAGCAGTTCGCCGGCCGGTGCGGCCTCCGCCGGCTCGATGTGGATGGAGATCACGGCCTCGCCGAATTCCGCCCGCAGCGCCGCCTCGATGCGTTCGCAGAAGCCGTGCGCCTCGCGCACCGGCAGGTCGGGGGGCACCAGCAGCTCGAACTCGGCGAACACCGAGGCGCCACTGCGGCGGCTGCGGATCGCCCGGGCGCGCAGGGCGCCGCCGCCATGCGCCGCGACCAGCTCGCCGATCCGCCGGGTCACCGCCGGATCGGCACGGTCCATCAGCGCGCCGAGCGCCTCGCCGGCCATGCCGAGGCCGGTGGCGCCGATATGCAGCGCCACCGCCGCCGCCACCAGCCGGTCGGCCGCCGCCCAGCCGGTCAGCGTCACCAGGGCGAATCCCGCCAGCACCCCGCCCGAGGTCCAGACATCGGTCCACAGGTGCCGCCCGCTCGCCGTCACCGCCGGGGACTGCCAGCGCCCGCCGGCCGCGGTCAGCCAGGCGGCCCAGGCGGCGTTCAGCGCGGTGCCGAGGCCGTTCAGCCACGCGCCCCGGCCTCCTGCCTCCGGTTGCCACCCGGCGGCGGAGGGCACGATCACCGCGTGCAGGATGGCGCCGGCGGCGGCCAGCACCATCAGCGCCTCGACGATCGCCGAGACATGCTCGGCCTTGCGGTAGCCGTAGGGATGGCAGGCGTCGGGCGGGCGCTGGCTGATCCGCACGGCCAGCAGCGCCACGCCGGCCCCGGCGACGTTGACGCAGCATTCCAGCGCATCGGCCTGCAGGGCGAGGCTGCCGGTCTGCCGGGCCGCCAGGAACTTCAGCGCGGCGACGACGAGGCTGACGCCAAGGCTGCCCCACGCGACCTTGAGGAGAGGATGCATCGCGGATGGCTCCTGCCGGCGATCCTGGCGCGCGGCCTACCGGGCCGGCCCGAGGATCTCGGCGGCAGCCCGTTCGAGGATGCGGGCGATGCGGCGGGCCTCCTCGGGGCCGCAGCCGCGCTTGCGCATCAGGGCGTGCTTGAGCGCATGGCGGGCGCGGTGGAGTTCCTCGGCCGATTGCGGATCGGCGTCGCCGACGCCGGCGAAGGCCTCGCGCACCTCGCCCATCCGCCCGCCGATGCGCGCCAGCAGATCCAGGATCAGGGTCACCTCGTCGCGATGCGCCTGCAGATGCGCCTGGCCGGCCTCGGTCAGGGTGTAGAGCTTGCGGTTGCCTTCCGGGGTGGTGACGGCGTGGCCGCTTTCCTCCAGGTAGGTCAACGCCGGATAGATCATGCCGGGGCTCGGGGCATAGAAGCCGCCGGAGCGCTCCTCCAGCGTGCGGATCAGGTCGTAGCCATGGGCGGGACGCTCGGCGAGCAGGGCCAGCAGCACGAGCTGCAGGTCGGCGGCGCTGAGCTTGCGTCCGCCGGGAAAGCCGTCGCCGCCGCCCATGAAGCCGCGGCCGAAGCCCCCTGCCCCGTGGCCGAAGCGGCCGCGCCCGTGCTGGCGGCCGATGGCGTGGATTGAACGAAAGCCGAACATGGTGGTTTTTCTTTCAAAGAATATATCTAAAGATATGTCATCCGACTGATATGTCAAGCCACGGTCGCGCTTCCGGCAACCAGGCCGCCAGCCACGATGCGACGGCAAGGTCCGGGCCGCGAGAGAGGCGCAGGATCAGGCAAGGTCGCCTTATTGCGGTACGTAGATCTCTGCGCTCCCAATGCGCAGGCTCGAGAAATAGCCGGGCGCACGAGGGGGGGATCCGTCCGCAAGATTGACCCGGTCCTGTGCGGCCTGCGCCGCCGCGAGTGTCGTGAACACAACGCCACCCGCCGCCCGTACCAGGTAGCTCTGCTGGCCGCTGAGTTCATGCACCTCGACGGCGTCGTCGAGCGCGGGATTGGCCGCCAGCGCATAGCCGCTGTGTCGAACCAGTGTGTACTCGGTCACGGTTGTTGCTCCGTTTCCAGCGCCTGCCCGATCCGAGGCACCGCAGACATCTGCGGGGGAGCCGGCGCCCAGCTTTCGTAGTCTCCGTCCGCCGCTGCCCGCTGGCCGCCCATGGAATCGTGGCCCGGGGGACGATAGGCAGACGCCGTGCCCGTGGCATTGCGAAGATGGGGCCTTTGCCAGGGATAGCGGGGCATCTCCGTCAGCGGCGCATCGGTCGTATGGTGCAGCCAGGCATGCCACTCCGCCGGGACGGAAGATGCCTCCGCATCACGTGGGTACAAGACCCACCGGCGGCGCCGGACGCCGCGGCCGCGAGACCATCGCTCGATGAAGTAGCGGTTCCCCTCGGCGTCGCGACCGATTTCCGTTCCCCTGAGATACATGAACACTCTCATGCCGATCCGCATGTCGACTCACTCCCGTTGGCGCCCTGCGCGCCGATGATGATGGTGGCCTCGCACCTGGGCCGCCTGCTGCACGCGCATGCCGGAGTGCCCGCGCGGCGGGCGGAGCGGTCAGGTGGCGTCGAAGCCCGGCTGCATGGACGGCCGTGTCGTCGGACGTCGGACCGCCACCTCCGCAAAGGTCACCATCCGGCCGGCATCGTCATCCCAGAGAACGTACCGGGACGCGCGGAGACCATCCTTCAACGTGAGCACGCGCGCGCCGTCGAATGCCGGATGCGCCTGGTGACATTCCTCCAGCCGGTAGTTCGGCACCCTGGGCACCAGGTGGTGGACATGGTGGAAGCCGATGCTGCCCGTGAACCACTGCAGCACCCGCGGCAGGCGGAGGAAGGAGCTGCTGCGGATCGCTGCGCTCACCGGGTCCCACTCGGCATGGTGGGCCCAGTATGCCCCTTCGAACCGGTGCTGCAGCGAGAACAGCCAGACCCCGACGATGCTCGCCGGGATCATCACCGTGAACAGCACCAGGGCGACCGGCGCGAAGCCAAGCAGCAAGCCAAGGCCGCCGTAGAAAAGAAGGAGTGACAGATTCGTCAGGTGCACGCTGCGGCGCTCGTTCCGCCAGGCGGCGGGGGTGTCGAAGGGCACGCGGTAGAGGACGAGAAAGATGAAGGGCGGCAGCAGCAGCAGCGCCACCGCGGGGTGGCACAGCAGGCGGTGCCACCGCCGTCCCCGCGGGCTGAGAGCGGCGTATTCGGCGACGGTCAGGCAGGTCGAGTAGATGTCGCTTCCACGACCGTCGCGACGGTCGAGATCGTTCCACGTGCCGTGGTGTTGCGCGTGCTGGCGGCGCCAGTGCGCGTAAGGCGTGAACGTGAAGAGCGAGCAGAGCCGCCCGATCGCGTCATTGGCAAACCGGGACGACAGGAAGGAGCCATGGCCGCAGTCATGCTGGATGATGAAGGTCCGCACCGTCAGCCCCACGGCAGGCAGGGTCAGCAGCGGCACCAGCCACCACCAGCCGGCGGCCAGGCCGATATGCATGGCGGCCAGGAGCGCCACCAGCGGCAGCACGGTCGTGGCAAGCTGGGCCATGGCAGCGCGCGGCAGTGACTGCTGGAAACAAAGGGCGGCCGCGCGAAGATCGTCTGCGGGGCGGCGGAGAGTCGCGGTTGCCGGATGGAGCATGGGAATGTGTGGTGCTTCCTGCTGGGACATCGCGTGCGGACACGGAAATCGCGTCCGCGCGCATTGCGACGGCCCCCCGCTCTCCTTCGCTGCTAGGGTTTCAAGTCCCTTCGCCGCTATGGCTTCTTCGCGGGCGTCGCCTGTGCGCGCACTGCCGCGAACGTGGAGGTGAACGCGGAGGTGGACGGGACGACCTTCACTTTCGGTTGCTTTGGCTTCTTCGGCTCGCGGCTGCTTCGCTTCTGGCCCTTGGCCATGACTCTCTCCTGATGATGGACGCCCGCGTTTCGAGGCATCGCGCCGTGATCGCGAGCGAAGGCAGGTGCGCCCGTCTACCGGAGGTGGGGGGACGATCCTGGAAATAACAGTCCGGGAGCCAGCAACATTCCGTGCTCTCCGGCCGTCGCGGGGGTCGACCGGCCACCCATGCGCCCCATGCCGGGGCGAACGGCAAATGCCCTACAGGAGGCAGTTATTTCCGTGAAACGATGCCAATCGGACGATGCCGTCCTGATCGAGGATGAAGGTGGTCTCGCAGCCACGCCAGCCGAAGCCGGGGCTCGCGAGCACGTTCGAGAGGAAGCTGACGGCCAGGCCACCGCCCGGAAGCGGCGCCATTCGCATCGGGGCGCCCCAGCCCAGATACAGCCGGGTCGCGTCCTGCCCGATGAAGCCATCCACGTGCCGCTGGTAGCTGGCCTGCGTTGCGCAGCCTGTCGCCGACAACACGAGGCCGGCGAGGAGCCATCGTCTCATTCTCCCCTCCATGGAATCCGGGCCCTTCGCGCAAGGCCGGCGAGGCTGCCTTCCGCACGGGCCCGGAGACCGGGCGGGACCGGATCCGTGCGGGCTGCCTCACCGGGTGGCCGTGCCCGTTTCAGCCCTGGCGGATGACGCCAGGCGGCGTCCAGGATCCGTCCAGGATCGACGGCGGCGCCTGGTCCGGCCAGTACATGCGCAGCATCAGCACGAACCCGCCCGCCGGCGCGGGCAGCCAGTTGGCTTCCTTGTCGGGCCCGGGCGAGGCATGCTGGATCAACAGGTCGAGCGACCCGTCCGCGTTGAAGCGCGGGGTCTGGCGCAGGCTGATGGAATAGCGATTCAGCGTGTTGGGAACGAAGAAAAGCTGCTCGTCGTACATCGTCAGCGACCAGAACCCCTTCGCCGGCGGGGCCGCGCCCTTGGGGAAATGCAGCACGTAGCTGTTCGCGCCGTTATAGGCTTTGCCGTCCGCGTCCACCTTCGACACCGGATAGACCGCGTCCTGCGGCAGGTTGGCGCCGAGCCCGATCATGGCCACCAGGGCACGCTGCAGGTAGTCGGTGCCGTACTGCCCGGTCTTCGTGGTGAAGATCCAGCCCTTGACGTTCTGCATGTCGCCGCCGCTGAAGCGGAAATGCAGCTTGATGCGGTCGAGTGCCAGTTGCGGCACCCGGCTGGCGAAATCGACATTGAACCGGGACCGGTCGAGATCCTGGCCGGGCACGATGCCAAGCTGCGCCAGCGTCGGCAGGATGGGCGCATCCGCCGCCGCCGGCGGGTTGTCCTTCAGCAGCCGGGCGAGCAGGGTGAAATAGGTCGCCGCATCCAGCCGGTTCACCTGCGTGCGCACCGGCGTCTTCATGTCGATCGCCGGATCCACCTGCCCCGGCGGCGGCGTCCATTCCTTGCCCCAGGCGCTCAGCGGCACCAGCTGGCAGGCATCCTGCAACGCATGTACGGCGGCATAATCCTCCGGCGTGCCGCTGCAGTAGATCCGGCCGAGGACCCACACCAGGCTGGTGGGTGACTTGTATTCCACCACGCCCGGCGGCAGGCTGCCCCGCCAGCCAGGACCGGTGATCGCGTAGGTCTGCGCGCCGGTGCCGGTGGTGCGGCTGCCCGGCGACTGGAACACGTTGGTCCAGGCGTCCAGCAGCGGGAACAGGAAATAGCGGCCCTGCATGTCGGGCAGGCTGAGCACCCAGGGCTCCTTGCCGACATCGACGAAGGCCGTGGTGTAGAGCGTGTCGGCATTGGGCGCGGTGATGTCGCGGAACGAAGCGTCCGGATACTGGCGCAGCCGGATGAACTGCCCCATCGGCCCACGCGTGCCGGCCGGCGCCACGACATTGGTGATCACCCGCCGTGTCATCTCCAGCGTGACCAGCGAATACCCATAGATATAGGCGTTGATGGCGGGCAGGAATTCCTCCAGCCCCTCGACATCGGCGAGCAGCGTACTGTCCCAGTTCGCCTGCGCCGGACGAAACGCCGCGGCGCCGAACAACAGGCCGAGACCCAGGTCCCGACGGGTGATGCGCATGCGCATGTTCCTCCCAGGCGGCATCATGCCACGATCCCTCGCCATCGCGGGCCGAAGCCCGGCGGCGGATCGTCGGGGGACAGCAAGCCGCCCGGTGCCTTGCGCCCCCCCGATCCAACCAACGCGTCAGCCAGGGCGGACGCCACAAGCCGCCCGGCCCCACACGGCCGCCCCCCACACCGGAGGGCGGCCTGCGCCGGTCAGAACCAGCTCTTCTCGGCGGGCTGGATGGAAACGGCCAGCGCCTCGCTCACCACCGCGGTGATCGCGTCGCCCACCTTCAGTTCCGGCAGCAACGCGATCCGCGCCGGATCAGTGACGATGACGGTGCGGACGGCGCCACCGCTCGGGTCCACCACATCGACGCTGTGCGCCGGGATGTCGATGCCGACCACGATCACGCTGAGCCGGGTCAGCACCAGCGCATCCCCACCCGGCGTTGTCACCTTGCGCGCGGCGGCGGCGACGATCTCGCTTTCCGGCACCGGCTCGCCCGGCGAGGACAACAGGAACGACACCGAGCGATAGTACTTGGCGTTGACGGTGTCACCCTGCTTGAGCCGGTTCAGATCCACCAGCGGACCGGCCTTCAGCGTCACGCTCTGGCCATTGGCGCCGGTCAGCGTCACGGCACGGGTCGACGGATTGATGGCGCTGATCTTCGCGTGGATCGTCACCGCCTCGGGCGAGGGGACCGGGCTGGTGATCGCGCCCGGCTGCGGCGGCACCCCCTGCGCGGAGACGGGCGCGGCAAGCAGCGGCAAGGCCGCTGCCGCCGCGACGACGGTCAGGATCGAAAGACGACGTGACATGGTGTTCCTCCTCATCGGCCAGTGACATCGGGACATCCGGGCCGGACGGCCCGGACGATGTGCGCGCCGGCCCCCACCGGCCCGCAGCGCGAGCGGAACCTTCCGGCGCTCGATACCGCATGTAGCGCAGAAATGGAAACCGATCGTTTTCCACAATCAGCAAGAGGCACGGTCACGTTCCGTGACAACCTGCGCCGGGATTGCCCCTGGGGGACGCCATGCAACCAGGGCGCTTCGTTACACATATAAAATATGAATCGCGCGCATTCCCCTGCGCGGAATATGCGCTTGCGCGCGACATGCGGGCGCGGCGGCGCCGCCTGCCCGTCCAGTCGCGCAAAGGAACTTCGCCATTGCGCTCCCGCTGCATTATGATCCGTCCCGAGGATTCGCGGGGACATCACCAACATGAGCCAGGCCGCGGATGCCGACTCGTCACAGGCCCGGGTCACCGTCCGACAGCGCCCTTCGGCGATCTGGCTGGTGCCGCTGGTGGCGGTGCTGATCGCCGCATGGTTGGTATGGACCACGCTGTCCAGCCGCGGGCCGCTGATCACAATCACCTTCGAAAGCGCCGAGGGCCTGCAGGCTGGCCAGTCGCAAGTGAAATACAAGGACGTGGTGATGGGCACGGTGCAGAGCGTCACGGTTGCACCCGATCTCACCCACGTCACCGTCATCGCGCGCATGACGCCGGAAGCCGAACCGCTGCTGAACGAGCGCGCAAAATTCTGGGTGGTGCGCCCACGTCTTTCCGCCGGCGCGATCTCCGGGCTGGAGACGCTGCTCTCCGGCTCCTACATCGCCATCCTGCCCTCGGCCGAGAAAGGCCGCGCCCAGCGCAGCTTCACCGGGCTCGAGGATCCGCCGGTGCTGCAGACCACCGTGCCCGGCCACACCTTCCTGTTGAAGGCCACCCGGATCGGCTCGATCAGCGCCGGCTCGCCGCTGTTCTTCCGTGGCCTGACCGTGGGCGAGGTGCTGGGCTGGGATGTCGCCGACATGGCCGAGAGCGTCACCATCCACGCGTTCGTGCGCGCGCCCTATGACCGCTACGTGCACGAGGAAACGCGGTTCTGGAACGCCTCCGGCATCAGCCTGCAATTTGGCGGCGACGGCGTACGTCTGCGCATCGAATCCCTGCGCGCGGTGCTGCTCGGCGGCATCGCCTTCGAGACGCCCTCCCGCCCCACCAGCCCCCGCGTGACCGCGCAGGATGCCGTGTTCCCGCTCTTCGCCGACGAGGCCGCCGCCGAGGGGGCCGGCTACAGTCGCCGCATCCAGGGCGTCGCCTATTTCCCCGGTGCCGTCGATGGACTCGCCAAGGGTGCGCCGGTGACGCTGCGCGGCATCCGCATCGGCGAGGTGACCGGCCTCTCGCTCGAATACGACCGCGCCAGCGATTCGCTGCGCGTGCCGGTGCATTTCGAGATAGAGCCGGAACGCATCGCCGACAGCGCCGAGGCCGCCGGGCGCGGCCCGCTCGCCAACCTCACCCGGCTGGTGGGACAGGGCCTGCGTGCGCAACTGCAGACCACCAACCTGCTCACCGGGCAGAAATCCATTGCCTTCACCTTCGTCGCCGACGCGCCACCCGCCGAAGTGAAGATCGAGAACGGTGCCTTCGTGGTACCCACCGTTCCCGACCAGATCGCCGGCATCGTCGAGGCGGCCCAGGGCCTGATCGGCAAGCTGGAGAAAGTGCCCTTCGACCGGATCGGCGAGAACATCAACGCCACCCTCGCCGGCACCAGCACGCTGGTCAACAGCGAGGCGCTGCGCCAGACCCTGATCTCCTTGCAGGGGACAGTCGGCGCGGCACAGACCTTCATGAAGGGGCTGGACAGCGCCGCGGCGCCGGCGCTGCAGCGCCTGCCCGGAATCGCCGCTGGGCTGCAGGAATCCGTCACCCGGCTGAACCGGCTGATGCTCGGCATCGACACCGGCTATGGCGAGAACTCGCGCATCTACCGCAACATCGACCGCCTGCTGGCGCAGCTCAACGACACCGCGCAGGCCGTGCGGGTGCTGTCCGACATCCTCGCCCGCCATCCCGAGGCGATCCTGCGCGGTCGCCCCGATGTGGGAGTGACCAAATGATCCGCCGCCGCCTGCCCGCTTTGCTGCTGTTCCTGTCGTTGCTCGGCGGCTGCCTGGCCTCGCCCAATCCCACGCTCTACACGCTTGCCCCGGTGCAGGGGACGCCGCTTCAGGGTGTGGCGCCGAAAACGGTGGGGCTGCGCAGCGTCAGCCTCGCCCGCTACCTGGAACGCCCGCAGATCGTGCTCTCCTCCACCGGCTACCAGCTGATGCTGGCCGACAACGACTGGTGGGGCGAGCCGCTCGGGGCGATGCTCAACCGCGTCCTGGTGGAGGAATTGTCGCAGCGCCTGCCTGGCAGTTCGGTGCTGGCCGAGGCGGGCGCCATCACCGCCATGCCGGAAGCGACGGTGGAGGTGAACCTGCTGCGCCTGGACGCCGACCAGGACGGCACCGTGGTGCTGCGCGCCCAGTACGGCATCACCCCCGCGCGTGGCCCCGGCCTCACCCGCGACGTCGAGATCCGGGTGCCCCCGCCCTCGCCCGGCATCCGCGGCCAGGTCGCGGCGCGGAGCGTCGCGGTGGGGCAACTGGCCGACCGCATCGCCGCCTCGCTGGCGGGACGCTGAGGCGGCGGCGGTGCGCGCGCAGCCGCTGCCCTCCGACCCGCCGCGGCCGCCCGCCTCCGGCCCTGTCAGTTCCTGGCACGAATGCCATGGCTGCGGTGCTTTCCAACTGGTGCCGCCACTCGGCGCCGGGATGACCGCACGCTGCTGGCGGTGCGACCGGGTGCTGCGACGCGGCCACCGCGATCCGCTTGGCCATGGCGCCGCCCTGGCCGCGGCGGCGCTGGTGCTGCTGGGCGTGGTCGCCACCATGACGATGATGACGGTTTCCACGGTCGGCATCTCCCACCAGGCGGACCTGCTCGGCGGGCCGATGGAGCTGTGGCGCCGCGGCATGTGGGAACTGGCGCTGGTGGTCGGCTTCACCACGCTGGTCGCTCCCTTTGCCCTGCTGGCCGGGCTGCTCACGGTGCTGCTGCTGCTGCGCCGGCAACGCCCGCCACGCCAGTTGCGCCTGCTGTTCCGCGCGGTGCTGTGGCTCACGCCCTGGTCGATGATCGAGGTGTTCCTGCTCGGCGCCTTCGTCGCCTACACCAAGCTGCAGGACCTGGTGCAGATCGGCATCGGCCCGGCATTGTTCGCCCTGGGTGTGCTGACCTTCGTCATGACCTGGCTCGACAGCGAGCTGTCGCCGCCGGCGATCTGGGAGGAGATGCAGCGCCGGGGCGTCGCCGATCCGCCCCTGCCCGCCCCGGGCGCCCGTCCGGCCCTGCCCGCCGACCCGGTCAGTTGCCATGTCTGCGGCCATGTGCAGCCGGCGCCGCAGGAGCACGGCCACGCCACCTGCCGGCGCTGCGACGCCGCCCTGCATCGCCGCAAGCCCAACGGCATCGCCCGTGCCTGGGCGCTCTGCCTCGCGGCGCTGATCTGCTACGTGCCGGCGAATTACTACCCGGTGCTGACGGTGATGCAGCTTGGCGCCGGCGCGCCGAGCACCATCCTGGGCGGCGTGGTGGAACTGGTGGCGGCGCGGATGTGGCCGCTGGCGGCGCTGGTCTTCGCCGCCAGCATCGCCGTGCCGGTGCTCAAGCTGACGGCGCTGATGTTCATGCTCGCCTGCACGCAGCTCGGCGCGGCGCGCTGGCTGGTCGAGCGCACGCGGCTCTATGGCATCGTGCTGGGCATCGGCCGCTGGTCGATGGTGGACATCTACATGGAATCGCTGCTGGGGGCGCTGGTGCAGTTCGGCCGGGTGGTGACGATCGAGCCGGGCGTCGGCGCCGTCGCCTTCTGTGCCGTCGTCATCCTCACCATGCTCGCCGCCGAGAGCTTCGATCCGCGCCTGATGTGGGATGCCGCCGCCGCCGCGGATCGGCGCGGGCGGGCGGCGGAACCGCTGCCGCCCTGAGCCCCGGCGCCTTGCGCGCCCGCGCCCCTGGCATACCCCGGATTGTTGACAATGTTCAAGCCGAACGTCATAACCGCCCCGGCTAATCGTGCATTTGCGCCAACATTGTCGACACCGTGCAAAAGACCGTACCAGTGCCAAATGACCGCGCCGTCGAGGGCGAGACGCTCGCCGACCACGTCCTGAGGCAGATCCAGGCGGCGATCGTCAAAGGCGACATGGCGCCGGGGAGCAAGATCTCCGAGCCGGAACTGGCGCGCGCCTATGGGATCAGCCGCGGCCCGCTGCGCGAGGCGCTGCACCGCCTGGAGGGCCAGAAGCTGCTGGTGCGGGTACCCCACGTAGGCGCGCGCGTGGTCTCGCTGAGCCGGCAGGAACTGGGCGAGCTCTACCAGATCCGTGAATTGCTCGAAGGCCAGGCCTGCCGGCTGGCGGCGGAACGCATGCTGCCCGAGCAGGTCGAGGCCCTGCGCGGCGTGCTGCGCGAGCACGAGCGCGACGAAGCCTTCCAGGCCGGCCGAGGCTATTATCAACAGGAAGGCGATTTCGACTTCCATTATCGCATCGTCCAGGGGAGCGGGAACCGCATGCTGATCCGCCTGCTCTGCGATGACCTGTATCAGCTCGCCCGCATGTACCGCATCCAGTACTCGGCCACGCCGAACCGCCCCGCGCAGGCCTTTGCCGAACATCATCGCATCCTCGACGCCATCGCCGAGGGTGACGGCGAACTGGCGGAGATGCTGATGCGGCGTCACATCCGCACCTCCCGTCTCAATATCGAACAACAAATCCTGTAGAAAGCCAGCACATGAACACGCAATATCGTAAATCCCTTCCCGGCACCGGGCTGGATTATTTCGACGCGCGTGCCGCCGTCGAGGCGATCGCGCCGGGCGCCTATGACACCCTGCCGTATACCTCCCGGGTGCTGGCCGAGAACCTGGTGCGCCGCTGCGATCCCGCGCTGCTCACCGACGCACTCCGGCAGTTGGTCGAGCGCAAGCGTGACCTCGACTTCCCGTGGTATCCGGCCCGGGTGGTCTGCCACGACATCCTCGGCCAGACCGCGCTGGTCGATCTTGCCGGCCTGCGTGACGCGATCGCCGACAAGGGCGGTGATCCGGCCAAGGTCAACCCGGTGGTGCCGGTGCAGCTCATCGTCGATCACTCGCTGGCGGTGGAGCATGGCGGCTTCGAGAAGGATGCCTTCGCCAAAAACCGCGCCATCGAGGACCGCCGCAACGAGGACCGCTTCCACTTCATCGAGTGGACCAAGCAGGCGTTCGAGAACGTCGATGTCGTGCCGCCCGGCAACGGCATCATGCACCAGATCAACCTGGAGCGGATGTCGCCGGTGATCCACGCCATTGATGGCGTCGCCTTCCCCGACACGCTGGTCGGCACCGACAGCCACACGCCGCACGTGGATGCCCTGGGCGTCATCGCCATCGGCGTCGGCGGCCTGGAAGCCGAGAACGTCATGCTCGGCCGCGCCTCCTGGATGCGCCTGCCCGACATCATCGGCGTCGAGCTGACCGGCCGTCCCCAACCCGGCATCACCGCCACCGACATCGTGCTGACGCTGACCGAGTTCCTGCGCAAGGAGCGGGTCGTCGGCGCCTACCTGGAATTCCACGGCGAGGGCGCCGCCAGCCTGACCCTGGGCGACCGCGCCACCATCTCCAACATGGCGCCGGAATACGGCGCGACGGCGGCGATGTTCGCGATCGACGCGCAGACCATCGCCTATCTGCGCCTCACCGGCCGCGAGGATGCCCAGGTCAGGCTGGTGGAAACCTATGCCCGCACCGCCGGGCTGTGGTCGGACACGCTGGCGGGCGCACAATATGAACGCTTGCTGCGCTTCGACCTGTCGAGCGTCGTGCGCACGCTGGCCGGCCCGTCCAACCCGCATCGCCGCCTGCCGGTCTCCGACCTCGCCACCCGTGGCATCGCCGCAGCCTGGAAAGAAGAGCCGGGCCTGCTGCCCGACGGCGCGGTGATCATCGCCGCCATCACCAGCTGTACCAATACCTCCAACCCGCGCAACGTGATCGCCGCTGGCCTGCTGGCGCGCAACGCCAACCGTGCCGGCCTCGCCCGCAAGCCCTGGGTGAAATCCTCGCTGGCGCCGGGGTCGAAGGCGGTGGCGCTGTACCTGGACGAGGCGGGCCTGACCGCGGAGCTGGAACAGCTCGGCTTCGGCATCGTCGCCTTCGCCTGCACCACCTGCAACGGCATGTCCGGTGCGCTGGACCCGAAGATCCAGCAGGAGATCATCGACCGCGACCTGTATGCCACTGCGGTGCTGTCGGGGAACCGCAACTTCGACGGACGCATCCACCCCTACGCGAAGCAGGCCTTCCTTGCCTCGCCGCCGCTGGTGGTGGCCTATGCCATCGCCGGCACCATCCGCTTCGACATCGAGCGGGACGTGCTGGGCGTCGATGCGAACGGCCAGGAAATCCGCCTGAAGGATATCTGGCCGAGCGACGCGGAAATCGACGCCGTGGTCGCGGCGGCGGTGAAGCCCGAGCATTTCCGCAATGTCTACGCGCCGATGTTCGGCGATCGGGGCGCACGCCAGGCGGTCAGCCCGCTGTACGACTGGCGCCCGCAGAGCACCTACATCCGCCGCCCGCCCTACTGGGAAGGCGCGCTGGCCGGCGAGCGCACGCTGCGCGGCCTGCGCCCGCTCGCGGTGCTGGGCGACAACATCACCACCGACCACCTGTCGCCGTCCAATGCCATCCTGCCGAACAGCGCCGCCGGCGAATACCTGGCGAAGATGGGGCTGCCGGAAGAAGACTACAATTCCTACGCCACCCATCGCGGCGACCACCTGACGGCGCAGCGCGCGACCTTCGCCAACCCGACCCTGCTGAACGAGATGGTGCGCAATCCGGACGGCAGCGTGAAGAAGGGCTCGCTGGCGCGCGTGGAACCGGAGGGCAAGGTGCTGCGCATGTGGGAAGCGATCGAGACCTACATGGACCGCAAGCAGCCGCTGATCATCGTGGCGGGCGCGGATTACGGCCAGGGCTCCTCGCGTGACTGGGCGGCCAAGGGCGTGCGCCTGGCCGGCGTCGAGGCGATCGTCGCCGAGGGCTTCGAGCGCATTCACCGCACCAACCTGATCGGCATGGGCGTGCTGCCGCTCGAGTTCAAGCCTGGGGTCAACCGGCTGACGCTGGGGCTCGACGGCACCGAGACCTATGACGTGACGGGCGAGCGCACGCCGCGCGCCGACCTGACGCTGGTGATCCATCGTCGCGACGGCAGCACCGTCGAGGTGCCGGTCACCTGCCGCCTGGACACCGCCGAGGAGGTGTCGATCTACAACGCCGGCGGCGTGCTGCAGCGCTTCGCGCAGGACTTCCTGGAAGCGGCGGCGGCCCCGCAAGGTGGCCGCCAGGCCGGCTGAGGCAGCCCTCACGACAGGCGAAGGCACCTTCTCCGGTGCCTTCGCCGGCGCGACGTTCCCTTCATCGGCATTCCCAGGATTCGACCATGGCCCACGCTCCCCAGATCAAGGTTCCCGCCACCTACATGCGCGGTGGCACCAGCAAGGGCGTTTTCTTCGCGTTGGATGACCTGCCCGAGGCGGCCCGGGTTCCCGGTCCGGCCCGTGACCGGCTGCTGATGCGCGTCATCGGCAGCCCCGATCCCTATGGCAAGCAGATCGACGGCATGGGGGGCGCCACCTCCAGCACCAGCAAGACCGTGATCCTGAGCCGCAGCACCAGGGCCGATCACGATGTCGATTACCTGTTCGGGCAGGTGTCCATCGACAAGGCGTTCGTCGACTGGAGCGGCAATTGCGGCAACCTCTCCGCCGCGGTCGGCCCCTTCGCGATCCGCAACGGCCTGGTTGAACCGGCCCGCGTGCCGCAGGACGGGATCGCGGTCATCCGCATCTGGCAGGCCAATATCGGCAAGACCATCGTCGCGCACGTGCCGATGACGGGCGGCGAGGTGCAGGAAACCGGCGATTTCGAACTGGATGGCGTGACCTTCCCGGCCGCCGAGATCCAGTTGGAATTCCTCGATCCGGCCGAGGAAGGCGACGGCGGCGCCCTGTTCCCGACCGGGAAGCTGGTGGACACGCTGGAAGTGCCGGGCATCGGCACGTTCAAGGCGACCATGATCAATTCCGGCATTCCCACGATCTTCCTGGAAGCCCAGGCGCTCGGCTACACCGGCACCGAACTGCAGGACGACATCAACAACGATGCGGCGGCGCTGGCCCGGCTGGAGACGATCCGCGCCCACGGGGCGCTGAAGATGGGGCTGATCTCCCGGCTGGAGGAAGCCGCGTCACGCCAGCACACGCCGAAGATCGCCTTCGTTGCCGCGCCGAAGGACTACACGGCTTCCAGTGGCAAGAAGATCAGTGCGAACGACATCGACCTGCTGGTCCGGGCGGTGTCGATGGGCAAGCTGCACCATGCCATGATGGGCACGGCCTCGGTCGCCATCGCCACGGCGGCCGCGGTGACCGGCACGCTGGTGAATCTGGCCGCGGGTGGCGGCGAGCGGGAAACCGTGTGCTTCGGGCATCCGTCGGGCACCTTGCGCGTCGGCTCGAAGGCGCAACTGGTGAACGGCGAATGGGCGGTCAGCAAGGCCATCATGAGCCGCAGCGCCCGCGTGCTGATGCAGGGCTGGGTGCACGTGCCGTTCGCCGGGTGAGAACCGGCCAAAGGGCGGTCCCTGCCTCCGGGACCGCCCTTTGGCTCTTTTGCAGGACGCGTGGACGAGGAACAGCACAGTGACCGCAGCCGGCAGTACCGCCACTCCTTCGAACTGGCTCACCGACATTGCGTCCACTGCCCCGGCGCGCCTGCTGATCGACGCCCCCGGCGCCCGCAGCGTGACCTATGCACAGGCCGAGGAAACGACGCTGCGCCTCGCGACCGCGTTGCGACAGATGGGGCTCGTCCCGGGAGATCGGGTGGCCGTGCAGGTCAGGAAATCGCCCGAGGCGTTCCTGCTCTATCTCGCCTGCCTGAGAGGCGGCTATGTCTTCGTGCCGCTCAACACCGCCTATACCCTGGCTGAACTCGACTATTTCCTCAGGGATGCGGAGCCGGGCCTCTTCGTGTGCAGGCCGGAGCAAAAGGCAGAATCGGAACCGCTCTGCAAAGCGGCGGGGGTGGAGCGTCTCGAAACGCTCGGTATCGCAGCGGACGGATCGCTGTTTGATTTTGCACGGGACCTCAAGGGCGATCCCGCCTGCCTGTTCGACGGCCAGCCCGATACGCTGGCCGCCCTGCTCTACACCTCGGGCACGACAGGCCGGTCCAAGGGAGCGATGCTCACGCATCGCAACCTCGCCTCCAACGCCGCCGCGCTGGTGGAGGCCTGGCGCTTCACCGGCGACGACAAGGTCCTGCACGTCCTGCCGATATTCCATACCCATGGCCTGTTCATTGCCGGGAATACCGTGCTTGCCGCCGGGGCCGGCATGATTTTCCCCGACCATTCCGACCCGGCCCATGTCATTGCCGAAATGAAACGCGCGACCGTCTTCATGGGTGTTCCCACCCATTACACGCGGCTGCTCGCCAGCCCCGCGCTCACCAGGGATGCCACGTCCTCCATCCGGCTGTTCGTGTCCGGTTCGGCACCGCTCCGACCCGAAACACACCGGGAGTTCGAGGCGCGCACGGGTCATCGCATCCTGGAACGATACGCAATGACCGAAACCGTCGTCATCACTTCGAACCCGCATGACGGCGAACGGCGCCCGGGCGCCGTGGGCTTTCCCCTTCCCGGCGTGAGCGTGCGGCTTTCCGATCCCGCGAGCGGTGCGGTCCTCAGTGGCGGCGAAGCGGTCGGGATGATCGAGGTGGCCGGTCCCGGCCGCTTCGTTGGGTACTGGCGCAATCCCGAAAAGACCGCGGAGGACATCCGCGAGGACGGCTTCTTCCGGACCGGCGACCTCGGCCGGATCGACGAGGACGGCTATCTCCATATCGTCGGCCGGGCCAAGGACCTGATCATCTCAGGCGGCTACAATGTCTATCCCAAGGAAGTCGAAAGCGAACTGGACCAATTGCCGGGAATCCGCGAGGCCACCGTGGTCGGCCTGCCCCATCCCGATTTTGGCGAGGGCGTGACCGCGTTCGTCATTCCGCTCCCTGGCGCGCATCCGGTCGAAGCGGACCTGTTGTCACAACTCGGCAAACGCCTTGCCAACTACAAGCAGCCGAAGCGCATCCTGTTCGTCGACGAGTTTCCCCGCAACGCTTTGGGCAAGATCCAGAAGAACGTGCTGCGGGACACCCATCGGGATCTCTACGAGGTCCGAACACGGACGTGACGAAGGAAACCCGTCCGCATCACGTTGGGGCTTCGCCCCAAACCCGACCAGGAGGCTTTGCCTCCTGGACCTCCACCAAGGGCTTCGCCCTTGGAACCCATTCCGTGCCGCGCAGCGCTGATAGGGTGCAGGGGTCCCCTGACCCCTGCTGGGTCCAGGGCAAAGCCCTGGCCTTCCTTCCTCAAGATTCTGGCTTGCTGCCATAGAACACGCGTCGCGGCGAGCCGTTGATGTCGCCGTTGAAAAGCCCCGCCCCCTGACCGATGGTGATGCCCGCCAGGTGAAACCATGGGGAGAGGGTCGTGCCTCACGTCATCGTCAAACTCTACGCGGGCCGGTCGGACCAGCAGAAGGCCAGGATCGCCGAGGAAGTAACCAAGGCCATCGTCGCCAGCGCCGGCTGCGGCGAGGCCGCCGTTTCGGTCAGCATCGAGGAATTCGCCCCGGAAGACTGGGGCGAGCAGGTCTACCGGCCCGACATCCTCGAACGCCCGGACACGCTCTACAAGAAGCCCGGCTACAGCCCGCCCTGACACGCGGCGGGTCTGGTGTCATTCGGTAAATGTTTCAGAAATCGAGTACGAAATATCCTTGACATCCACGCCCTCCGGTTTCAACATTCCCCCATAACAAAAGGAGGAGGTCGCAATCGACGAAGTAACTCCACCTGAATACTTGTGGTTGTCGCTCGCCTTGGCAGCGGCAATGATCCATCAAAGTCCAAGTCTGGCCCGGGACATGCACCCCAGGGCGTGAAGCAACCCTTCACACAAGACCCCCGTTGCCGCCATGGGCGCACGGGGGTCGATGCGTCAGGTCTGCGCGTAGCCGACGTAGTCATTGCCGGTGGCGGGGTTCGTGCCGGTGAAGAAATGGGCGCCCGGCACCTCGAGAAAGCCCTGCTGCACATGCTGCAGCGTGTAGGCCAGCCGTGCGCCGTCGAAGAGCTGCAGCGCACCGAAGTGGGTTCCGTAGATCAAGGGCTGGATTTCGTCGGGAACGAAGGTGACCCGATCGAAATGAACGCCCTTGAGCTCGATTCGGTTCTGCGTCGTGCCGGGATGGCTGGCGTCCGGGGCTGCGGGCAGGCTGACGGCGATCCCGCCCTGGAAACGCATCGGCGGCGGCGCGTCGAGGACCAGCTTCGTGACGGTGCCGCCGGCGCCGCCGCCGTCCAGCCTGAACCAGGACGTGCCGGGATCACCGCGGACCTCCACGGTGCCGCTGCTGCCACGCGGGGTGGTGGCGCCCGGCGCGGTGCCGGCGATCTCGACATTGGCGCGGGTGACATGGGTGACATCCAGCACCGCCCGGCCGGATGCCCCCGCCCCCGTCCCGACCCTGACGGCGGAATTGGCGTTGCCCCCACCGTCGAGGGTCTTGCGAACATCGAGCGTGCCCGACGCCACGCTCAGGGTCGCGCCGTCCGTGGTGCCGGACCGCAGGCTGAGATTGCCGACGGTGAACGGCGCGCGATGGCCACCGGCGAAGGTCACGTCCACGCCCGGCGCGATGGCCACGTTCAGGTCGGCGCCGCCGCGCGGCACCTGCCGGCCCGCCCAGGTGCGCGGGTCGAACCAGGCGCCGTCCCTGACCGCCACCGCAAGCCGCGAGGCCGGCCGGTGCCTGTCCGTCTCCAACACGGAGGCCGAGGCGGTATTTCCCATGCGGATATCTCCAGGAACAAGGATTATCAACGCATCCGATAATCTGCACTATGCGAATCCACAGATTATCCTGCAGTTACTTCTGGAGATACTTCACACGATCTGTCCAGACAAAGCCGCGACATGACCGGCGCGACAGGCGGGGCGCCCCCGCCCGCCCTCACGCCGCCGACTGCAGCCGCAGCGCCGCGATCGCCTTGAAATGGTGCAACCCCAGCCGGTACGAACGCATGATGCTCGCCACCGGCTTCGGCGGCACGCTGCATCCCGGCGATCCGAACGGCGGTGGGGCCGGACGCAAGGCGATCCATGCCCAGTTGGACAATTCCCTCCGCCGCCTCCGCACCGATTACGTCGATTTCTGCTGACAGCACCAATGGGATCCGCACACGCCGCCCGAGAAGACGTTATCGATGCCGAACGATCTTGTCGGTGCCGGCCTGGCAGGTGGCCGAGGCGGTGACGCTGGCGCGGCTGGGAAGCGCCCTGCGCCTTGCAGGTGGAATACTCGTTGCTGGCCCGCACCGCCGAAGGCGGCCAGTTCGGGGTGGCGCGGGCCTATGGGCTCAGCATCGTGCCCTGGAGCCCGCTGGCCTCCGGCCCCCTCTCGGGATCAACGGCGTGACCTCGACGCCGTTCCGCCGAGGCCGCCCAACAACGGCGGTCACTTGTAATTTTTGCGGTTTTGATTCAAATTCCACACAACTCACTGTAGGTTCCCCGTCCCGGGCCCCTGCCGCCCGATGCCGCGAAAGGGAACGAACATGCCTGATGCCGTGCGCGCCCGTGCCATCGCCTTGTCCCTGATGCTCGCCACCGCCCTCGCCGCCCCGCTGGCGGCGCAGGAAGCCGCAAGCGGCTGGAACGAGTTCGCCCTCATCCAGAGCGGGGCGAACAGCCGGCCGGGCCCCCGCCAGTTGCCCGCCCGCAGCATCCCGGTGCCGCAGGCCGGGGTCAGCCCCGGGCAGCAGGCGGTGATCGCCGCGCCGTACCCGCCGGGCTGGAACGCCGCCCCGAGGACGGTGGCCGAATGGCAGGATCTGGTGGTGCGCAATGCCGCCCCTACCCTCGCCGCCTTGCCGGGCCTGCGCGAGCAGTTGGGCGTCACCTCGGAGCCGGTGACCATCGCCGGGGTGAAGGCGTTCGTCGTGCAGCCGCGCGTGCTGCCTGCCGTCAACCGCGACCGGGTGCTGCTGCACCTGCATGGCGGCGGCTACGTGTTCGGCCCCGGCGAGGCGGGCACGCGCGAGGCGGTGCTGCTGGCGGCGCATGGCGGGTTCAAGGTGGTGTCGGTGGATTACCGCATGCCGCCCGAAGCACCCTATCCGGCGGCGCTGGACGATTCCGTCGCGGTCTACCGGGACCTGCTGAAGACCACGTCGGCCCGGCGCATCGGCGTGTTCGGCACCTCCACCGGCGGTGGCCTGACGCTCGCCCTGGTGCTGCGGGCGAAGGCCGAGGGATTACCGCTGCCCGCCGCCATCGCCCCCGGCACGCCCTGGTCGGACCTGACCGAGACCGGCGACAGTTATTTCGTCAACGAATTCGCCGATAACCTGCTGGTGTCCTGGAAGGGCTGGCTCGGCCATGCCGCCGCGCTCTATGCCAACGGCCATGACCTGCGCGATCCGTACCTGTCGCCGGTCTATGGCGACTTCACCGGCTTCCCGCCCGCCATCCTGACCTCGGGCACGCGCGACCTGTTCCTCTCCAACACCGTGCGCGTCCACCGCAAGCTGCGCCAGGCCGGCGTGGAGGCGGACCTGCATGTCTTCGAAGGCCAGTCCCACGCGCAGTACTACGCCGATCCGTCCGCGCCGGAGACCATCGAATACCATGCCGAGGTGGCACGGTTCCTCGACGCCCACCTCGCCCGCTAGCGCCCTGATTGAAAGGGGCACCTTGCTTCTTCGCCTTGCCAATCAGGCGTGGTGTCCACCGGCGCGTCCAACACCCGGCAAGCGGTATCCACGCCTGCATCAAGGCGCTTGACGCCGATCCCGCGTCTTGCCGCCGGATCAGGCCCGTCGCTGATATCCCTGCCGCCATCGGACGCTTTTGCCGGCGCACACCCCAGGTCACATCTTTGTGCATTACGAAACGTAACAGGGACAAAGCCCGGCGGTAGCGGATTTAGGCCTTCCCCAAAACGCCCAGGTACGATTCGCTAGGGTTACGTTGACGTTTCCCAATCCATCCAAAATGTTTCGCGCAGAAAAGGCGAACGATCCGAAGCGCACTGGCAAAGAGGGCAGGCACCGCGTGGGAAGAGGCTGCTCCGCGATGACCAGGGCCATTGCGGAGCGGATCGGAATGAAGCCGTCCCCTCCTGCTGTCCTTCATGCGCGCGGTCAGCCGGCCCGGCCGAGCAGGGTGTGTTCGCCACTGGAAAGGATATCACGTGAAAGCAGTCATGGCGGGTCAGCCGATCCCTCTGCATCAGAAGGCAAAATCCTGGATCGAGACTTACAAGCACCACCGCCGGGCCGCGACCGGGCACGTGGGTAACGATATTTCCTATCACCTGGAGCTCATCGGCCATCTGAATCGTTACGTTGGGGTCAATGTATCATCTGCCCGCATCCTCGATCTCGGCTGCGGGCAGAAGGCCGTTCAGACGGCCCTCTTCCACGCCGATGGGGCCACGGTCAGCGGCATCGACGCGGAAATTGCCACTTTCAGCTTCGGGCCGCGCACCTTCCTTCGCGCGCTGGCCAGTCACGGGCCAGAGCGTGCGTTCAAGTCGCTCGCCCGCCACATCCTGTTCGATGGCGCCTACACCCGCGACCTCTTCGAAAAATATGGAAAGCCCGCTTCCTACGACGGCATCGATGTACGTGTCATGGACGCCACCGCAATGGCATTCGACGATGCCACCTTCGACCTCGTCAGCTCGAAAGCCGTCCTCGAACACATCAACGACGTTCCCGCCGCCTTGCGGGAGGTGAACCGTGTCCTCAAGCCAGGCGGCATAGCAATCATCAACGCCCACCTGTTTTCGAGTCTCTCCGGAGGGCATTGCCTGGCATGGGCCGATCCGGACCGAAGCCCTCCTCAGAACGTTGCTCCCTGGGACCACCTGCGGGAGAACAGGCATCCGCCGGGTGTGTATCTCAACCGGATGAAGCTGCCTGAATACAGGGCTGCCTTCGACGCGGCCCTTTGTGTCGTGGACGAGGCTGTCGTCCTGGAAGGAGAGCGGCACCTCCTGAAGGATATCGAGATTGAACTGGCGGCCAAAGGCTACACACGGGAAGACCTCCTGACGCGGGAGGTGCGCTTCATTGCGCGCAAGCGGCAATGACCGCGGGACGCACATCCCTGTGCGCAAATCATGTTGGTCCTGACCCGGGTTGCATCGATGCCGCCCTGGTGTCAGGGGGAACTGGCGTTTCCGCCATCCGGCCCGTGCCGCGGTAAGGCCGGGTCTTCCGATCGCGGCAGCACCAGGATCGCGGCGTCCGGCGTCGCCTCGCCGCGCAATGCCCCGGCGAGATCGGCGACGATCCGCTCGGCGATGCCGTTCCGGTAATGGTGCGGGTCCCAGTAATTGTCGTCATCCAGCGTGATCGGGCCCGGGATCATGAAGTCCACCACGGCAAGGTTGGGCAGGCTGCGCCCGAGTGCCGCGACGCGGCGCTTGCACTCGGTCTGCAGCGCCAGGGCCGGCCCGGGCGCCTGCGCGATGAGGCGGTGGTTGTAGGGTACGAAGAACAGCAGCTTGAGCGTCCGCTCCGGCACCGCGGCAAGCGCCGCGCGCAGCCGGTCCACCCCCGGCAGCGCCCAGGACGCCGGCGCGGCGGCATCGTCCTTCGGCATGTCCCATGGCAGCGCCTCCCGCAGCCGGACCGCCGCGCGCGCCCGGTCGTACTGCGCGTCGGGTGGCACGAACCGGGTGTAGCCGTCGCGACCATAGACACGCGGCGCCAGGCCGGTCCATTGCGCAAAGGCCTGCCCGGCCTTCTCCAACGTGTACATGTCGAACATGTGCTGGTAATCGCCCCAGCGCCCCGGCCAGGATTCGTCATAGAGCCACTCGGGGAAACGCCGGAACGTGTATCTGGCATCCACCGGCGGGGTCACGCACCATTCCCGGTCCAGTCCGATCGCGATCACGCGTGGCCGGGGATGGTGTCGCAGGAACAGCGCCAGCAGCCGCGCCTGTTCGTAGGAAGTGGCGCTGTTCATCGAGAGATTGGCGAAGCGCGCGCCGAAGACGGGGTTCAGCGCCGCCGGCCGCAGCAGGCGACTGGTGGAAGTGCCGAACAGCGCACTGTCGAAGCGGGGATCCCGGGCGAGCGCGGGGAAAGCGTAGCGGGCATTGCCGTCCACCGGGCCACGGTCGAACCAGGGCAGCGACAGCGGCAGGTTGCCATAGGGATCGACGCCCATGATGAACAGCCAGGCCAGCGCGGCCGCACCGCCGGCGGTAGCCAACAGCGTGCGCCAGAAGCGACGCCACGCCCGCTCAGAACTGGAAGTAGATGAAGGCATTCTGCAAACGTCCCCCGGCCAACAGCAGCAATGCCACCGCCGCGATCCCGACCGGAACCGCGAGCCAGGGCGAAGGCCGCAGCCACCGCCCGAGCGCCACCTGCCCGCTGGTCGGCCCGAGCAACGCCATCGCCGCCCCTGCCGCCAGCATCCAGCCATCCGGGAATTTCACCGCCCCGGCTCCACCGCCGCCCGCCAGCCCCTGCACCATGTGCCAGGCGGTGGCGAAGTCGGGCGCGCGGAACGGCACCAAGGCCACCACCACGAAGGCCAGCGTCAGCCCCCATCCCAGGCCCCATGGCAGGCGCAGCCCCGTCCGGCGCCATGCCCCATGCAGCGCCAGCGCCATCCCGTGCAGCCCGCCCCAGGCGACGAAGGTCCAGTTGGCGCCATGCCACAACCCGCCCAGCAGCATGGTGACCACGAGATTGGCTGCCTGCCGCGCCGCCCCCCGCCGGTTACCGCCTAGCGGCACGTAGAGGTAGTCGCGCAGGAAGCGAGACAGCGTCATGTGCCAGCGCCGCCAGAAGTCGCGGATCGAGCCCGCCCGGTACGGCGCGTCGAAATTCTGCGGCAGCACCAGGCCGAACATCAGCGCAAGCCCGATCGCCATGTCGGAATAGCCGGAGAAGTCGAAGTAGATCTGCAGCGCGTAGCCCCACGCCCCCGCCCAGGCCTGCGCCGCGTTCGGCACCGCACTGGCCGCGCCGGCGAAGACCTGGTCCACCCCCGGCGCCAGCGTGTCGGCGATCCACAGCTTCTTGGCCATGCCGATCAGGAACAGCACCAGCCCGCGCGACAGCCGCTCCCACATCCCCGGCCGCCGCGGATCGGCGCGAAGCTGGGGAATGATCTCGTTGTGCCGCACCAGCGGGCCCGCGATCAACTGCGGGAAGAAACTGACGAACAGGCAGAAATCGACGAAGCCGTAGACGTGCCGGTCCCCTCGTCGCAGGTCGATCAGGTAGGAGATCTTCTGGAAGACGAAGAAGCTGATGCCAAGCGGCAGCGTGAGCGCGAGCGGCGTCCAGCCCGCCCCCACGAGCCATGTGATGTTGCTGCCGATGAAATCGGCATATTTGAACCAGCCCAGCGCGCCGAGATTGAGCGCCATGCCGAGCAGCGGCAGCGCCACCCAGGGATAGCGCAGATACAGCCGGCCGATGCCCCAGGTGGCCACGGCAAGTCCCGCCAGCAAGGGCAGGAAGCGCAGGTCCCACCAGGCATAGAAGGCCAGCGACGCCGCGATCAGCAGCCCCTCGCGCGCCCGCTGCCAGCCGGCCAGCGCGTAGTACAGCGCCAGCACCGGCGGCAGGAAGCCGAGGATGAAGATCTGCGAATGGAAAAGCACTCTGTCCCGTCCCGGCGGAAGGATCGGACGCCGCCGCTCAGCGCTCGGCGTGGAACATCCCGCGCCGCCAGCGCCAGTCCGGCCGGCGGAAGCGGATGTGCCGGAACCCCAGATCGCGCAGCAGCGCCTCCATGCAGGCGCGGTTGGGGGCCCACCAGTTGGTCGGATCGCCGTCGAGTTCCGCGCCCGGGTAGAACCGCATGAACGGCCGCCGGCTGAACGGCGCGACGATGCGGCTTTCCACCACCAGCACCTCTTTCGCCAGTGTCGCCACCTGTTCCAGCGCGGCGAAGGGATGGCGCAGGTGATAGAACAGGCCACAAAACAGCACGATATCGAACCGGCCCACCCGCTCCTCGGTCAATGCCTCGACCGGCGCGTCCAGCACCTCGATCTGTGGCGCGAGCCGGCTGCGCGCCAGGTCCAAAGCGCGTCGGTCGCCCCAGCCCTCGTGCCAGACATAATGGTCGGTCGCCAGCACGCGCGCGGCCCCCCGCCGGACCGCCTCGATGCTGTAGGCGCCGTCCCAGCAGCCGATGTCCAGCACCGACCTGCCCGCGAGCGGCCGGTCGAAGATCAGCTTCGCCATGCGGCGGATCTTCGGGGCCTTGATCACGCCCGGACTGAGCACGCCGTTGCCGAAATCGATCTGGTGGAACCAACGCAGGGCATTGACCTGCCGCGTGAAATCGCCATCGGCATCGACATCCATGACGTCTTCCCGTTCCGCTGAGCCAGCCTTGCCGCGATACACGCGACCCGGCATTCCGGCACATCAACAAACGGTATGAATGCCGGGGCGAAACGGCGGCCACGGCCCGGCGCCGCCGGACAAATGCGGGCGCAGGGGCTTCACCCTGCGCCCGGCAAGGTCAGGCCGTCCCGTTGCAATCGAAGGGATATCCGGCCTGCAGGCACATCAATCAGTCCGGAATCATGCCGCACGAATGCCGGAAAGGAAGCCGTTCACCGCCTGCCGCAGTTGCGTGGTCTGGGCCGCGATCTCATCGGACAGGGTCCGCACGTGGCCCGCGGTCTTGCGCGAATCGTCGGCCGCCTCCCCCACGCCGGCGACGATCCTGGAAACGTCGCGTGCCGCGGCCGCGGTCTGCTGGACATTGCGCGCGATCTCCGTGGTCGTGGCGCTCTGCTCCTCGATGGCCGTGGCAATGCCGGTCGTGATCTCCCTGGACTGGGTAATGACCTCGCCGATGGCACGGATGCCCGACGCGGTTTCCGCGGTCACGCGCTGGATGTCCGCGACCTTCGCCGCGATCTCGGTGGTGGCCTTGGCGGTCTGCCCCGCGAGGTTCTTGACCTCGGCCGCCACCACGGCGAAGCCGCGCCCCGCCTCGCCGGCCCGGGCGGCCTCGATGGTGGCGTTGAGCGCGAGCAGGTTGGTCTGGCCGGCGATCGAGGAGATCAGCTCGACGATGGCGCCGATCTCCTGGGCTGCCGTGGTCAGGCCCTGCACCTGGGCATTCGCCTGCCCGGCAGACTGCACCGCTTCCGTCGCGATCCGGGTCGAGGTTCCCACCTGCTTGGAAATCTCGCCGATCGAGGCGGACAATTCCTCGGCCGCCGAAGCGATGGTCTGGACAGCGGTGTTGGCCTCGGCCGACGCGGCCGAGCCGCTGGCCGCCTGCCCGTGGGTCCGCTCGGCCACCGTGGTCATGCTCTCGGCGGCGCCCCCCATCCGGTCCGCGGCGGCCGCGAGCCCTTCGACCACGCCACGCACCTTGGCCTCCAACTCGTTGGCCAGGGCCGCCAGCGCGGTCTTGCGCTCGGCCTCGGTCCTGGCCTGGGCGGCGATGCGGTCCTGCTGCGCCTGCTTCAGGTCGGACGCGGTCTTGCACAGCGCCACCGCCAGCGTGCGGGTTTCGTCGTTCTGCGTGACCTCCAGCCGCTCATCCAGCCGCCCGGCGGCGATGCCTTCGGCGAAGCGCGCACTGGCCTGGATGGGGCGGGCGATGCCACCGGCAACCAGCCACATGCCCCCGACCGCCGCCGCCACCAGCAGCAGCGACACGGTCAGCTGCATGGCGATGTCGCTGGCGCTGCGCGCGCTCAGCTTCGCCTCCAGCGCGGCGGCCTCGGCCATCACCACCTGACGCGGCACGGTGATCAGCACCGCCCATGGCGTCTTCGCGCGTCCCAGGGTGATCGGCGACAGCGCCCGGAAACTGTCGCTGCCCGGATCCAGCGCTACGCTCTGGCGGCTGCCGCGGATGGTGTCGAGGTCTTCCTGCCAGGTGGAGGTATACGACCGGAAAGAGCCGCCGACGGCGGCGGGATGCGCGCTCGCGGCGACCACCAGCCCCTTGTCGGTGACGATGGAGACGGACGCCTTGCCGTCGTAGAGCTTGCTGCTGACCTCCTCGGCAAGCTTCTGCACGAAGGCAAGGTCGAAATCCGCCCCGGCGACGCCGCGGAACCGGCCGTCCACCATGATCGGCACCGACATCGTGGCGAGATAGACGCTCTTGCCCTGCACCACATAGGGCAGCGGGCCGAGGATGCTTTCCCCGTTCCCCTCCATCGGCCCGATATACCAGCCACCCTTCATCACGCCGTTCGGATGCAGGTCGCGGCTGTCGTATTCGACCAGGGGCTGGATCGCGACGCGCCCGCCGGCATCGCGGGTCCAGTACGGCAGGAAGCGTCCGGTGGCATCGGAGCCGACATCGTGCCGATTGCGGAAGCCGGCGTCGTTGCCGTCGAGGGCGTTGGGTTCCCAGGCGCTGTAGGTGCCGTTGAAGCGCGGGTTGCCCTTGAGCACGTTGAGCAGCATGGCGTTGAACTGCGTGCGTCGCAAATCCGGCCGGGTGCCGCCCTGCTCCGGCACCTGCGCCAGCGCCTCGAAGCTGCGCGCCATGTCCCGGGCCGCGTCGAAGGCGGTGTCCAGTTCGGACCGGATGATCCCGGCCTGGGTCGCGGCGAAGCCGGCCAGCCGGTCCCGGGTGGTCGCGTCGAGCAGGCGGTTCACGCGCTCGGCCACGTAGTCGCGGGTGCTGTAGGCGGACCACGTCCCGTAGCCGAGCAAGGCCGCGGTCGTCGCGAGAACGGCCGCCGCCGAGAAAACCGCGATCTTGCGCTGGATACTTGAAAGCAGCATGCCCGCCAACCTGTCAGTGAAAGTTAACTACCGGCACATAACATAGTTAATCAACTTTCAGTTGATATTATAGACAGGACTGCAGATTGTCTGCACTGAAGTGCATATCTTTTTTCTTGATTGCGACTCGCCACATAAAGCGGCACCGCCTGCATCAGCCGGGCAGCACCAGTTCATCCTGCAGGAAATCGAGGAAGCTGCGCACGCGCAGGGCGAGGCGATCCTGCGCGGAATACACGGCATGGATGTCCTCGCCGTCGCCCGGATGATAGGGCGCCAGGATCTCCACCAACCGCCCCGCGCGCAAATCCGCCGCCACATGGAAATGGCCAAGCCGGGCGATGCCCCCGCCGGCGACCGCCATCATCCGCACCACCTCGCCCGAATTGCCCAGGAAGTTGCCTTCGACGGGACGATGCATCGTGCGGCGGGCGATCTGGAACGGCCAGCCATCCACCGAGCGGCGAAAGCTGAACTGCAGGCAACTGTGCCCGTCCAGGTCCATCGGCGTCCGCGGCGTGCCCCGTGCCGCCAGATAGGCCGGGCTCGCCACCACCACCATCCGGCTGTGCCCGAGCTTCTTCGCGTGCAGCCTGGTTTCCCGCAGCTTACCGATGCGAATCGCGATGTCTGCGCGTGCCTCGACCAGGTCGACCACCTCGTCCGACAACGCCAGATCGAGCGTGACCTTCGGGCAGCGTGCGATGAAGCGCGGCAGAATTGGCAGCAGGCACTGCGTCCCGAATGGCACCGAGGCGTTGATGCGCAGTAGCCCGCTCGGGCCTTCCCGCTCATGGCCCAGGCCGCGCTCGGCCGCCTCGATCTCCGCCAGCAATCCGGACATGCGGTCGCGATACCGCTCGCCCTCCGGCGTCAGCGCCAGCGAACGGGTGGTCCGGCGCAGCAGCACGACCCCGAGCCGCTGTTCCAGCCGGGCGATGCCGCGGCTGACGGCCGAGGAGGTCAGCCGCAACAGCTTCGCCGCGGCGGCGAAGCTGCCGGCCCGTGCGGCGGTCAGGAAGATCTCGATGTCGCCGAGGCGGTTGTCCATGCGCAATTCGTGACTCGGAATCACTTCTGAAATGCAGCCGCGCATGCTAATCACCAATCAGGCTGCCGCATATCTCCTTGCCGGAGATTTGCAAGGAGCCGCCCCATGGATCTGCAACTGCACGGCAAGACCGCCCTGGTGACGGGATCGACGGCGGGCATCGGCCTTGCCATCGCCCGGCGGCTGGCGGCGGAAGGCGTGGATGTCGTCATCACCGGCCGCAGCCAGGAGAAGCTGGATGCCGCTGCCGCCGAGATTGCGGCCGTCGGCCAGGTGCGCCCGGTCCTCGCCGACCCGGCCACCGCCGCCGGCGCGGCCGCGCTGGTCGCGGCGGTGCCGGAGGTTGACATCCTGGTCAACAACCTCGGCATCTACGAAGCGAAGCCCTTCGTGGAGATCAGCGACGAGGACTGGCACCGTTTCTTCGAGGTCAACGTCGTCAGCGGCGCGCGCCTGGCCCGCCACTATTTCCCGCGCATGCTCGCGCGCGATTGGGGCCGGATCATCTTCATCGCCAGCGAGAGCGGCCTGCTGCCGCCCGCCGAGATGGTGCATTACGGCATGACCAAGACCGCGCAGCTTGCCATCGCCCGTGGTCTTGCCGAACAGACGCGCGGCACTGGCGTCACCGTGAACTCGGTGATGCCAGGCCCGACGCGCTCCGAGGGGATCGTCGAATTCATCCGCTCGGTCGTCGACAACAAGGACGCCCCCGAGGCCGAGCGCGAAGCGGAATTCTTCCGCAAGATGCGGCCGCTGTCGCTGATCCGTCGCCTGATCGAAGCGGACGAGATCGGCGCCATCGTCACGTATCTGGCCAGTCCGTTGGCGGCGGTCACCAACGGTGCCGCGGTGCGGGCCGAAGGCGGTATCGTCCCCACCATCGCCTGAACAAATGTAGGGCGGATCAGCGCAGCGCAATCCGCCGTCGGGGCTTCGCCCCAAACCCCACCAGGAGGCTTCGCATCCTGGACCTCCACCAAGGGCTTCGCCCTTGGATCCCATTCTTTGCCGCGCAGCGAGACTGGGGTGCAGGGGCCTTATGGCCCCTGCCGGGTCAAGGGCAGAGCCCTTGCCTTACGCCACCAATTCCGCCAGCGAAGCTTCCAGAATATCGAGCCCCTCGATGAGCTGCGCTTCCGGAATCGTCAACGGCGGCAGGAAGCGGATGGCATTGCCCCACACGCCGCAGGAGAGGATCAGCAGCCCCTTCTCCGCCGCGCGCGCCACCAGTTTCTTCGTCAGCTCCGGTGCCGGTTCCCGTGTCACCCGGTCCTTCACCAGTTCCATCGCCAGCATCGCGCCGAGCCCACGCACGTCGCCGATGCAGGAGAACTCATTGCGCTGTGCCATCGCCCGCAGCCGCCCGCCGATGATTCCGCCGAGCGTGCCGGCGCGTTCCACCAGCTTCTCCTCGGCGATGACGTCCAGCACCGCGAGCCCGGCCGCGCAGGACATCGGGTTGCCGCCATAGGTGCCGCCGATCGCCCCCACCTTCGGCTTGTCCATCACCTCGGCGCGGCCGATCACGCCGGAGATCGGGAAGCCGCCGCCCAGGCTCTTGGCCACGGTCATCAGGTCGGGCGCGACGCCGGAATGCTCCACCGCGAACAGCTTGCCGGTGCGTCCGAAGCCGGTCTGGATCTCATCGACGATCAACAGGATGCCGTGCCGGTCGCAAACCTTGCGCAGCGCCTGCATGAAGTCCGCGGGCGCGGGATTGAAGCCGCCCTCGCCCTGCACCGGCTCGATGATGATGGCGGCCACGCGTGCCGGGTCGATATCGGCGCGGAACAGCGTGTCCAGCGCCTGCAGCGACTGTTCCACCGAAACGCCGTGATAGGCGTCGGGGAACGGCACATGGTAGATCTCGCCGGGCAGCGGGGCCACGCCCAGCTTGTACGGCGCCACCTTGCCGGTCAGTGCCACGGTCAGCAGGGTGCGGCCGTGGAAGGCGCCGGTGAAGGCCACCACCCCCGGCCGGCCGGTGGCGATGCGCGCGATCTTAACGGCGTTCTCCACCGCCTCGGCGCCGGTGGTGACGAACAGCGTGCGCTTCTCGCCCGGCCCCGGCATCAGCCCGTTCAGCTTCTCGGCCAGCGCCACGTAGGGCTCGTAGGGCGTCACCTGGATGCAGACATGCGCGAAATGATCGAGCTGTTCACGCACCGCCGCCACCACCTTCGGATGGCGGTGCCCGGTCGCCACCGCGGCGATGCCGCTGGCAAAGTCGATGTAGCGCTTGCCGTCGGCGTCCCAGATCTCGGCGTTCTGCGCGCGTGCCGCATAGATCGGCAGGTTGGTGGACAGGCCCGCCGGCACCGCGCGCTCACGCCGCGTCTGCAGGCTCAGATTGGCATTCATGATCTCGCGTCGTCCTCAGGTGACAAGGAAAACTCTCAAGCGGCCTCGAATCCGTCGAGGAAACTCGCCAGGTTCTGCTTCAGGTCGGCGACCGCATAGCCACCTTCCTGCACCAGTACGGTCGGCAGGTCCATTGCGGCAACGGCACGGCCGATGCGCGCAAAGCCGGGCGTGCTGACGCGGAAGCCCTGGTACGGATCGCCCTCGTACGGATCCAGGCCCAACGACAGCACCAGCACTTCCGGCCCATAGGCGCGGATCGCCGCGATCAGGGCAGCGATGGCATCCAGCACCGCGTCCTCGCTGCTGCCGACCGGCAGCGGCAAGTTCAGATTGGTACCCAGCCCCCGCCCCACGCCACGCTCATGCGCATAGCCGGCCAGGAATGGATAGAACACCGCCGGATCGACATGCACCGAGGCGAAAAACACGTCGTCGCGATCGTAGAAGATCTCCTGCGTCCCATTGCCATGGTGCAGGTCCACATCCAGGATCGCCACGCGCGGCCGCCGCCCCTGCGCCGGCAACAGCGACAGCACCTCCTGCGCCGCGATCGCCGCGTTGTTGAGATAGCAGAACCCGCCGACACGCTCGCGGCCGGCATGATGGCCCGGCGGACGGCACAGAGCGTAGGCACTGCGCGCCTCGCCACGTCCCACCAACCTTGCCGCAGCCACCGCGACATTGGCCGAAGACGCCACCGCCGCCCAGGTGCCGGCCCCGATCGGTGCGGCGAGATCGAAGGAATGATAGCCGGCCTGCCCCATGATATCAGTTGGATAGCCGCTCATCCCCGGCCCTTGGAACACGTTGGGAATCACCACCTCGCTGAAATCCGGCCGCGCCGTCCAGCGCGCATGCACCGTTTCCAGATAAGTCAGCAATTCCGGCGTGTGTACCGCCGCCCGCGGCGCCGAACCGGCGTCCGGCGCCACCGTCAGCGGATTGCCGCGCTTCCGTAGCATCGCCAAAATCGCATCGGCCCGCTCAGGCAACTCCGGCATCGGCACCATCTGGCCACGCTTGAAGAAAGCCGCCGGACGATGCAACACCGCATCAGGGTGATGGAACGCTGGAATCATCAGATCCTCCACGGCACCGTCGGGGCGTTGCCCCGAACCCCACCAGGAGGCTTTGCCTCCTGGACCTCCACCAAGGGCAAAGCCCTTGGATCCCATTACGCTGTCGCGAGCACCGCATCACACAATACCTGGCAGCCGATCGCAGCATGCCCCGGCTCGATGTTCTCGGCAGGATGATGGCTCACCCCACCCTCGCAGGGAATGAACACCATCGCCGTCGGCACCACCCTTGCCATGTAAACGGCATCATGGCCGGCCCCGGACACGATATCCGACGCCACCACGCCACGCGCCGCCGCCGCCGCGCGCACCCGCCCGACCAGCACCGGATCAAACGGCGTCACCGGAAAACTCCAGAAATCCTTCAGCGCCACCGCGATGCCATCCCGGCTCAATCCGTCGCAAACGGCACGCAAATCCGCCTCCATGCGATCGAGCGCCGCCTCCTGCTCATGCCGCAGGTCAATGGTCAGGAAAGCACGGCCCGGAATGACATTCCGCGAATGCGGCGCCACGTCGAGAATGCCCACCATCCCACTGCCGCCATGCGCCTTGCCGATGCGCTCCACCTCCAACACCAGCTTCGCCCCGGCCACCAGGGCATCCCGACGCAATTCCATCGGCGTTGGCCCGGCATGCGCCTCGCGCCCGGTCACCACCGCCTCGAACCAGCGCTGTCCCTGCGCGCCGGTGACCACGCCCACTTCATGGCCGCGGGCCTCCAGCACCGGCCCCTGCTCGATATGCGCCTCGAAATAGGCGGCAACCGGATGCGCCGCCAACGCCGCCGGCGCGCTGCCGCGCCAGCCCAGCCGCTTCAGTTCGTCCTCCAGCCGCGCCCCGTCCTGCGCCACTGCATCCAGCACCGCGCACTCGGGGAAGACCCCGGCGAACACCCCCGATCCCATCATCGGCGGCGAGAACCGCGCGCCTTCCTCGTTCATCCACACCGCGATCTCGATCGGATGGCGCGTGGCGACACGGGCCGCGTTGAGCGCGCGCACCACTTCCAGCGCCGCCAACACGCCATAGATACCATCGAAGCGCCCGCCGCTGGGCTGGGTGTCGAGATGGCTGCCCATCAGCACCGGCGGCAGCGTCGCATCACCACCAGGCCGGCGCACGAACAGATTGCCTACCGCATCGGTGTGCAACACGCAGCCTTCCGCCGCACACCAGCCGGCGAACAGCGCGCGCCCGGCGGCATCAGCATCGGTCAGCGCCTCGCGCCGGCTGCCGCCTTCCGGCGTGGCGCCAACCCGCGCCATGTCCATCAGCGACTGCCACAGCCGCGCCCCGTCGATCGCCACCGTCGCGTTCCCGTTCGTCGCCATCTCGTCCTGCCTTCCTCGTCCCGTTCAGTCGCCGTGGCTGCGGCCGCGCAGATCGGCCAACGCGTGCACCATGCGCAGCGTCGGCACTTCCACCGCCAGCCGCTCCGCCAGCTCGATCACCGCCCCTAGCATCGCCGCCAGCTCCAGTTGCTGCCCGGCCAGATGGTCCTGCAGCATGGACGTGCGGAACGCCCCGATCGCCGCCGCCGCCTCGATGCGCGCCTCGATCGACATCACCGGCGCAATCCCCAGGCGCTCACCCACCGCTTGCGTCTCCATCATCATCCGCCGCGCCAGCGCGCAGACCGGCAGGTCGGCACAGATCGCCTCCTGCGTCGCCCCCGTCAGCACGCTCAGCGGATTGAAGGCGGCATTGCCGAGCAGCTTGGTCCAGACATGCGCGCGGATATCCTCGACCGCGTCACCCTCCAGCCCACCAGCGCGGAACGCCAGGGCGATCTCCGCGGCCGAGAGCCGGCCAGCGCGGGACCGCGCGCCCCCGCCCGCCCCCGGCTCGCCGAACATGCAATCCCCCCCGCGCACGTGATGGATGCGCCCGATGCCGGTGCGCTCCACCGCGACATAGGTAACACCGCCGATCACTTGCGCGAATGGAATCGCCGCAGCAAGCCCGCCATCCACGTCCAACGCGGCCAGCCGCTCGCCGCCCGCCAGCTTGGGGCGGCCGTACAGGAACCACCAGGGCACGCCGTTGAGCACCGGCACGATCGCGGTGCGCGGCCCGGTCAACTGCGACACCGTGCCGAGCACCCCCGGCAGTGCGTACGCCTTGACGCACAGCACCACCGCGTCCTGCGGCCCGACCGAGAGCGGATCGTCGGTGACCGCCACGGCATGCCGCGTGACCTGCCCCTGTGGCGAGGTCAGTTCAATGCCCTGGTCGCGGATCGCCCGCACCACGAGGCTGCGGCGGGCGATCAGCGTCACCTGGTGGCAGGCGGCGAGCCGCGCCGCGAACAGGCAACCGACCGCGCCGGCGCCGACGATGGCGATGCGCATCGCCCGTCCTTTCATCCCGCCGTGCCGGACGCCGCGTCCTGCACCTGATCCAGTCCGCGCGGAATCTGCCAGTCCCGCCCTGGCACCGCGTCCAGCAGCAATTGCGTGTAGGGATCGGTTGGCCGCGACAACACCTCGGCGGCCGGGCCGTATTCGACGATGCGGCCGCGATGCATGACGCCGACGGTGTCGCAGATTTCCGCGGCGATGCGCAAATCGTGGGTGATGAACAGCATGGCGAGGTTGAAGCGGCGGCGGATGTCGTCCAGCAACCGCAGCACCTGCGATTGCACCGAGGCATCCAGCGCCGAGACCGGCTCATCGGCGATCAGCAGCGCCGGCCGCACCGCCAGTGCGCGAGCGATCGAGATGCGCTGGCGCTGCCCGCCGGAGAATTCGTGCGGATAGCGCGCCGCCGCCGCCGCCGGCAGCCCGACCAGTTCCAGCAGCTCGCGGGCACGGGCGCGCGCCACCTCCGCCGCCTCGCCGAAGGCGATCGGCCCCTGGGCGATGATGTCGCCGACGCGGTGGCGCGGATTGAGCGAGGCGTACGGGTCCTGGAACACCATCTGCACGTCGCGGCGGAACGGCTTGAAGCGGCGCCGGTCGAGCCCCAGCAGGTCGGTGCCCTTGAACCACATGCGCCCGCCATCGGGCCGCACCAGCCCGACCACGGTGCGCGCCAGCGTCGACTTGCCGGAGCCGGATTCACCCACCAGCCCGACGGTTTCGCCGGGATGGATGGTCAGGTTGATGTCGTCGGCCACCACCAGTTCCCGCCCGCCGCGGCCGCGATAGGCCTTGCGGATGCCGTCGGCGGCCAGTAGCGCCTCGCCCTGCCGCTCGAACGGCGGACGGGGCGCGCCATGCCCCGGCAGGGAAGCGATCAGCTTGCGCGTGTAGGGGTGCTGCGGCCGGTTCAGGACCTCCTCGGCGCGACCAAGTTCCACCAGATGCCCGTGCTGCATCACCGCGACGCGGTCGGCGATCTCCGCGACCACGCCGAAATCATGGGTGATGAACATCACCGCCATGCGCCGCGTCCGCTGGATGTCGCGGATCAGCTCCAGGATCTGCTTCTGCGTGGTGACATCAAGGGCGGTGGTCGGCTCGTCGGCGATCAGCAGGTCCGGCTCCAGCGCCAGTGCCATGGCGATCATCACCCGCTGGCGCTGCCCGCCGGACAGCCGGAACGGATAGCTGCGCCTGATCGCCTCGGGATCGGGCAGGCCGACCGCGGCGATCAGTTCCAGCACCCGCTCGCGCCGCTGCGCGCGGTCGAGGAGCGTGTGGATTTCCAGCACTTCCTCGATCTGCGCGCCGACGCGCATCAACGGATTGAGCGCGGTCATCGGCTCCTGGAAGATCATGCCGATGCGCTGGCCACGCAGCGCGCGCTGCTCCGCCTCGGTCATCGCCAGCACGTTCTGTCCGTGCAGCAGGATTGCCCCGGCGGCGACGCGCAGCGCCGGCTTCGGCAGCAGCCCCATGATGGCATGCCCGGTCACCGACTTGCCGGATCCGGATTCGCCAACCACGCACAGGATCTCGCGCGGGAAGATGTCGAAGGAAACGCCCTCGACGGCGAAGGCCCGGTCGCCGCCCTCGGGCAGCGCCACGGTCAGGCCGCGGATCTCCAGCAACGGCACGGCGGCGGCGGGGTCGGCCATCTCAGCTCCTCCCATCCTGCACACGCGGGGTGCGGCGCAGGCGCGGATTGAAGGCGTCGTTCAGTCCTTCGCCGATCAGGTTCAGCGCCAGCACGGTCAGCAGGATGGCGATGCCGGGGAAGAAGCTCATCCACCACGCCTGGCGCAGCACGGTGCGGGCGCTGCCGATCATGAAGCCCCAGCTCATGGCGTTGGGATCGCCGAGGCCGAGGAAGCTCAACGAGCTTTCCAGCAGGATCGCCGTCGCCACCATCAGCGACGCGGACACGATGATCGGCGAGAGGCTGTTGGGCAGGATCTGGCGCAGGATGATGGTGGTGTTGGATTGCCCGCTGGTGATCGCCGCCTGCACGAATTCGCGGGACCGCAGCGACAGGAATTCCCCGCGCACCAGCCGTGCCAGCGGCGGCCAGCTCACCAGCGCGATAGCGCCGACGATGGACACCAGGCTCGGGGTGAAGATCGCCACCGTCACCACCACCAGCACGAAATTCGGGATGGTCTGGAACAGCTCGGTGAAGTGCATCAGCACCGAATCCACCGTGCCGCCGTAATAGCCGGCGACCGCGCCGACCAGCACGCCGACCAGCAGCGCGGCGGCCGTCGCGGTGATGCCCACCAGCAGCGACACCCGCGCGCCATGGGCGATCCCGGAGGCGATGTCGCGGCCGAGCGTGTCGGTGCCCAGCCAGGAGTCCGGATCGAAGGGCGGGGTGAAGGGGGCGCCGGCCATGTCCCAGGGATCGCCCGGAAACAGGACATCGGCGAAGGTGGCCAGCAGCAGCACCAGGACCAGGATGGCCAGCCCGACCACCGCCCCACGGTTGCGCGCGAAGGCGCGGATGAAATCCATTGACATCAGGCCAGCTCGACGCGCGGATCGACCAGCGAATAGAGCAGGTCGGTCAGGATGTTGAACACGATCACCAGCACCGAGGTGACGAAGAACACGCCCAGCAGCACCTGATAGTCGCGCTGCAGCACGGCATCGAAGGTCAGCCGCCCGAGCCCGGGCCAGGCGAACACCGTCTCCACCAGGATCGAGCCGCCGACCAGTTGCCCGGCCTGGATGCCGGCCATGGTGATCACCGGCAGCAGCGCGTTGCGCAGCACGTGCCGCACCACGATCTTGCCCTCGCTCTGCCCCTTGGCACGTGCCGTCTTGACGAAATCCAGCGTGCTGACCTCCAGCACGGAGGCGCGGGTCAGGCGCGCATACACCGCCATGTAGAACAGCCCGAGCGTGAGCACCGGCAGCGCCATGTGGCTGGTGATGTCGGCCAGCCGCGCCATGCCGGCCAGCCCCGCCCCCACCGTCTCGAAGCCGAAGGCCGGCAGCCAGCCCAGCTGCACCGAGAACAGCAGCACCAGCATCAGCCCGATCCAGTAGATCGGTGTGGCGTAGAACAGCAGCGCCAGCACGGTGATGGCGGTATCAGCCAGCCGCCCGACATGCAGCGCCGCCAGCGTGCCGAGCAGGATCCCACCGGCCAGGGCCAGCAGGAAGGCGGTCAGGGTCAGCGCCACCGTGGCGGCGAGCCGGTCGCTCAGCAGATCCCAGACCGGCCGTTGCTGCCGATAGGAAAAGCCGAGATCCCCCTGCAGCACATGCCCGACATAGGTGCCGAGCTGCTGCAGCAGCGGCTGGTCAAGCCCGAACTGGTGGCGCAGTTGCTCCAGGAACAGCGGATCCGCCGCCCCGGCCTCGCCGGCCATCACCGTTGCCGGGTCGCCCGGGGCGGCGTGGATCAGCAGGAAGTTCAGCACGACGACGACGCCGAGCACGAACGCCGCCTTCAGCAGGCGACGGCAGATGAATGCCACGGTTCCGGGCATGGCGGGCGGCTCCTTTGCGCGCGGGGGTGGCCGGGGCACGTCGCCGTGCCCCACCTCCCGAAGCCTGTTGGCTCAGGAAGCGTCCAGCCAGGCGTCGGCGTAGGTTTCGTTGACGCCGATCGCGGTGGTGATGGCGTTGTGCAGGCGCCGGCTCTGGATTGTCGGGAATTCCAGTTCCAGCAGCCAGGCCACCGGCACGTCCTCGACCAGGATCTTCTGGAGGCGCGAATAAAGCGCCTGGCGCTTGGCGGGATCGACCTCCCGCGCCGCCTGCTCGAACAGCGTGTCCACCTCGGGGTTGGAATACCCCATGGTATTGGTGAACATCACGCCCTTGCGGATGTTGCTGGAGAGATAGGTGCGCGCCACCCCGATCGCCGGATCGGCGTACTGGTAGAGCATGTTGGCGGTGATGTCGAAATCCCAGTTGGCCTCGCGCCGTCCCCAGCCGGCGGCGTCGGTGCTCTCCAGGGTGATGGCGATGCCCACCCGGCCGAGCGCCTGCTTGATGTACTCGCCCAGGCGCAGCCAGGTCTCGCCATAGGGCAGCGGCATGAACTTCAGGCTGGCCCGCACGCCCTTCGCATCCGGCTTCAGCCCCATCTCGTCCAGCAGGGCCTTCGCCTTCGCCGGGTCGTAGGGATACTTGCGGACGTTGGGATCGTAGAACTTCGTCACCGAGTTGATCGGCCCGGTCGCCACCCGGCCCAGCCCGAACCAGATCTTGTCGCGGATGAACTGGCGGTCGAGCGCGTACATGATCGCCTGGCGGAAGCGCTTGTCATCGAGCGGCTTCACCCGCGTGTTCAGCTCCAGCCACATCAGCGGGGCGACAAACTCGTAGCCCTTCTTCGTCATCTGCAGCTTCGGGTTCTTCACCAGCCGCGGCACGTCGAAGGGCTCGATGTCGGTGAACTGCGACTGCATCACCTCGCCGGTCTCCAGCGCGAGCGCCCGGGAAGCGGCATCGGGGATGATCCTGAAATAGATGTCCTTCAGGTAGGGCTTGCCCTTCTGCCAGTACTCGGGGAAGGCCACCAGGTGGATATGGCTGCCCTTCACCCATTCGTCGAAACGGAACGGCCCGGTGCCGATCGGCGTCGCGTTCTTCGGATTGGCGCGGAAATCGGTGCCTTCGTAGATATGCGCCGGCATGAGCGGCGCGTTCGAGACCTCGAAGCACTGCAGGAAGGCCGGGAACGGTTCGCTCAGGCGGAACACCACGGTGGTGTCGTCGATCGCCTCGATGCTGCTGCAGCGGCCGAACAAAGCGCGGGCGCGCGGGTGGGTCTCCATCAGGAAAGTCTTGAAGGTGAACACCACGTCGCGCGCGGAGAACGGCGCGCCGTCATGCCACTTCACGCCGTCCTGGAGGTGGAAGGTGTAGGTCAGCCCGTCGGCCGACACCTCCCAGGCGCGCGCGAGGCTTGGCTTGGGGTTCAGCTCGAAATCGTAGGTCAGCAGGCTTTCGTAGATCTTGCCGGCGACGGTCTGGGTCGGCGCCTGCTGGTTCAGCCCCATCACCAGCAGCGGCGGCTCCGGCTGGATGATGGCGTTCAGCGTGCCGCCGCGCACCGGCGTGGCCGGCGCGGGGGCTGGCGCCGCCGTCGCCGGGCCGTCCGGGGGCAGGGCCACCGCGGCACAGCCTGCGGCGAGCAGCCATCGGCGCGAAAGGAGTGGCTGGGAGGTCATGTCGGGCTCTTCCCTGTGTCTCGTTGCCGTTCGGTCGTTGCGCCGCCCGCCGTGCCATGCCGTGCCATCCCCGGGCAGCGCGTGCGGATCGCGGGGACGGCCGGGCCTCACGCGATCGGCTCGACGCCACACCAGCGCGCCATGAACAGCGCCAGCACCGTGGTCACCTCGCGCAGGCTGGCCAGCGACACCGATTCATCGACGGTATGGATGGAGCTTGCCTCCGGGCCGTAGCAGGTGGCCGGCGTGTCGCCGTACAGGGCGAAGAACCGGGCATCGGTGGTGCAGGTGCAGGCCAGCTCGGCGGCGTCGCGCCCGCACACGGCGCGATGCGCCTCCCCGAGCACCTGCAGCACCGCCGCGCCCGGATCGATCTCGAAGCCGGCGGCCTGAAAGCCAGCCCAGCGCACCGTGGCGGCGCAGCCGGCCAGCGCCGGGTCAGTGGCGATCGCCTCGGCGACGCAGCGTTCGACGCGCCCGCGCACCTCGGCCAGGTCCTCACCGGGATAGAAGCCCAGGCGCCAGTGCATGGCGCAGGATTCCGGCACCGAGGAGGTCCACTCGCCGCCTTCGATGCGCCCGAGGTTGAAATTGACCGGATGGGCGTGGGCGGCGTAGCGGGGGTGGCGGGCGGCGGGTTCGTTCCAGGCGGCCTCCAGCCGGCGCAGATGCGCGGCCACGCTGAAGGCGGCATCGATCGCGCTGGTGCCCTGGCCGCGGTCGATCATGTGGGCGGCGCGGCCGCGCACCTCGACCTGCATCCACATCACCCCGAGCTGGGCCGTCATCAGCGTCTGGTTGAACGGCTCAGGGATGACCGCGGCCTCGGCGCGGTAGCCGCGCTGCAGGCAGGCAAGCGCGCCGTTGCCGGTGCATTCCTCCTCGATCACCGATTGCAGATAGACCGGTGCCGCCGGCGCCAGCCCCAGGCTGCGCAGCGCCTTGAAGGCCATGGTATAGGCGACGATCCCCGCCTTCATGTCGCCGGCGCCACGACCGTACAGCCGTCCCTCGCGCACAACCGGCTCGAAGGGCGGCGTGGTCCAGCGCGCCGCCTCGCCGGGCGGCACCACGTCGATATGGCCGTTGAGGATCAGCGACCGGCCGCGCGCCGCGCGCGGGCGGTGCACGCCCACGACATTGAGCCGGCCATCATAGGAAATCAGCGAGGGTGACCAGCCCGGCATCCCCTGCAGCGCCGCCTCGTCGATGGCGAAGGTGTCCACCTCCAGCCCGAGCCCGGCGAAGGTTCCGGCCATGATCTTCTGCGCACCGGCTTCCTGGCCGAGCAGCGAGGGCTCGCGCACCAGCGCCGAGAGCAACGCCACGGCCTCGTCCTGCAGCGCCTCCACCGCGGCGGTGAGGCCCCGCACCAGGGAAGCGTCGTCCTCGTCGATGGCCTGCATCATCGCCCTCCGTTGCGCGGGCGAAGCGGCCCCGCCCGAAGGGAAGCAAAGGGCGAGTGCGCCGGCTTGACAAATTGCGAGTGCTGATTGTCCTTATTAATTCTATTTATGCGTGACATGACATCTCCCCGCCCCTCGCCCTTCATCCCCGGCTGGCCCGCCGAAAATTTGGGCAGACCCAGGGACTGGCCGGGTGCCGTCCCTGGGGTGTGCGGGTTTTGGGCAGCCAGCCTAATCCGTGCTTATGCGGAGCCGCGGTGATGCCCAACCATCTGCCGACCGACCCGGAGCGCCTGGGGCGCGAGCTCGACTGGAACCTGCTGCGAACCTTCATGATGGTGGTGCAGGAAGGCAGCATCACCAACGCGGCGCTGCGGCTGTGCCTGACCCAACCGGCGGTCAGCCTGGCGCTGAAGCGGCTGGAGCAGCGGCTCGGCCGGCGGCTGATCGAGCGCGGCGGCGGCAAGTTCGAGCTGACCGATGCCGGGCGCAGCATCTACCGCGAGGTGCGCGACATCTACGGCAGCATCACCCGCTTCGGCTCGCTGGTCTCCGGCACGCGCGAGGAGATGTCGGGGCATGTGCGGCTGCTGATGATCAGCCGGGTGCAGACCCGCTACCTCGACCAGGCGATGCAGGAATTCCACCAGATGCACCCGCAGGTCACGTTCCGCGTCGAGGTCATGGCCACCGCCGACGTGCATGTCGGGCTGCAGCAGAAGATGGGCTCGCTTGGCATCTGCCTGATGCGCTCGCCGGTGCCGGGGCTGGAAGCCGAGGTGCTGGTGCGCCAGACCTACCGCCTCTATTGCGGCGCGCCGCACCCGCTGTTCGCGCGGCCGGGCCTGCGCATCGCCGATCTGCGGCAGGAGAACTTCGTCTCCTTCGTCTCCGACCAGATCGACGGCATGCTCTCCCCACTCGCGCTGTTCCGCGCGCGCGAGGGTTTCGCCGGGCGGGTGATCGCGTCCTCCTCCAACCTCGACGAGGTGCGGCGGATGATCGTCTGCGGCCTGGGCATCGGCCCGCTGCCCGAACACATCGCCGCCGCCGATGTCGCCGCCGGGCTGCTGCGGGAATTGCCGCCCGCCGACGGGGTGGCGCCGGTGGACATTTTCGTGGCGTGGAATCCTGCCGCGCGCGCCACCCAGGCGGAAATCGCGTTCCGCCGCCACCTGCTCAGCAAGATCGAACACATCCCGATCCCCGAGCGGCTCCCCGGCTGAGCCGCCACGCGGCGCCGGGACCACCGTGCCGCGAGAATTTAACACGATAATTTAGTTAAATATGTAACGTACATTTTTGTTTTGTGTAATTGCTAAGCCCCCATCTTATTCCACTGGCGCCCTGGAGCCAGTCGATGTCCGGGCCGCGCGAATTTCGTTCCATCCAACGAAAGCCTCGGAGAAGAGCTGCATGCGGACCATTCTGCTGGCCGGCGTCGCCGTGCTCGGCGTCGTGCCGGCCACTCTTTCGCCCGCGAGGGCCCAGCTCCAGACGGAATATCCCTACACCCCGCCCGCGGGCACGACGCCGGTCGCCACGCCGGGGGTCGGGACGGCGATATCGAACTACACGACCAATCCCCCGCTCACGACGTCCAACGCCACCGTGCGGCTGGCCGGCCGCCTGGGCGCGATCTACGCCGCCGTCAGCGACAGCGGCCGCAACAACCCCTCGCTCAACGGCTCGAAGCTCGCGAACTACCAGTTCTACGAATATGCCCGCCTCTATCCCAGCTTCGACGCCGTCGCCGGGAACGGCCTGAAATACGGCGCTTTCCTCGAAATCCGCGCGGACAATCCCGCCGCCGCGGGTGGGGCGGCCACCGGCCCGAGCATCTCCGCCTCCAACAACACGCGGGGCGCTTTATATTACCGGCGCGAAACGGGCTACTTCGGCACCGACACGCTCGGCTATCTCCGCTACGGTGCGACCGACCAACCGACCGCGCTGTTCATCACCGGCACGATGGAAAATTTCAACAGCGGCGGCTGGAACGGCGACACGTCCTTCTTCACCGGCAACACGGTGCCGACCTGGCCGTTCGAAGACGTCGGCAATCTCTACACCACCACCAAGGTGGTCTATGTGTCGCCGAAATTCTCCAACCTGCTCGATTTCGGCATTTCCTACGAGCCCGGCACCGGCGGCGCCGGTGGCGCCACCAACGGCAACTGCCCGGTCGCGCAGACCGGGTGCGATGCCCTCTCCTCCAGCCCGACCGCGAGCGATGCCGCCCGCCGCCGCAACACCATCGATGCCGTGCTGCGCGCCCGCACCGCCATCGGCCAGGTCGGCGTCGCGGCGACCCTCGGCACCATCCAGTCGGGCAACATCCAGTACAACGGCACCACGCCCCCCTCGGTCGGCCCCTACGACGGCCTCAACGTCATCGATGTCGGCCTGCAGGCAACCTATGGCGGCTTCGCGGTCGGCGGCCATTTCCTCAGCGGCCGGGTCAATGGCCAATGGGCCCTGGTCCCATCCGGGGGGCGCGATGCCGTGGCCTATGTCGCCGGCGCATCCTATGCGTTCGGTCCCGCCATCGTCGGCGTGCAGTTCTTCAACTACCAGAGCGCGGGCGCCTGGACCCGACAGGCCAGCGGCGTGGCCCGCAGCCGCAACGAGTACGGCATCGCCACGGGCGGCACCCTGACCGTGGCCCCTGGTGTCTTCGTCTTCCTGGGCTACCTCTACGGCCACCGCCACCAGGCCGGCGTGGACCTGCTGACCGGCGCCACCGGCGTCAGCAGCAACAACAACACGCGGGCGCAGGCCATCTCGCTCGCCACGCAGTTCCGCTGGTAGGCGCCGAAATGCACGGTATCCGCGGCCGCATCACCCGTTTCGGATCACTGGCCTCCGCCCGCGGGCAAGGGTGTCCGGCCATGTGCGGCTGTCGATGATCGGCCGGGTGCAGACCCGCCCCCCGAGCAGGCGATGCAGGGCGTCCACCCGCTGCACCCGTAGGCCACGTTCCGCGTCAAATTCACGGCCATCGCCGGCGCACGGCCAGGAAGCCGAGGCGCCGGTGCGCCAGGCCTGCCGCCTGCGCTGCGGCACGGCAGGGCACGCCGCGTCCGTCGTCTGCCGCGGACAGGGCCGCCTGGCATAGGGGCCGCCTGGCATGGGCTCCGGCTGTGCGCCAGCCGGGCGGCCTCCCGGTTGAGTCGGCGCGGAATCGTAATAAACTGTATCTGTACGTTAAATTTAGAACATACTTTTTTTGTTTGTGAAACAAAAAGGCGATCCGCATAATCTCCAGGCGTTCCGGAGATAATCGAAGTTCCACGTCCAGTTCCACGTCCGGCACGCACCCTTTCCGTCCTATCCTGAAAAGCCTCGGAGAAGAGCTGCATGCGGACCATCCTGCTGGCCGGCGTCGCCGTGCTCGGCGTCGTGCCAGTCACCCTTTCGCCCGCCAGGGCCCAGCTCCAGACTCAGTATCCCTACACGCCGCCGACGGGTGCGACGCCCGTCTCCACCCCGGGCGCAGGGACCGCCGTACCGACCTACACGACCAATCCTCCGCTCGCGCCATCCAACGTCACCGTGCGCCTCGCCGGCCGCCTGACCACGGTGTTCGCCGCTGCCAGCGACAGCGGCCGCAACAATCCCTCGCTCAATGGCTCGAAGACCGCGAGCTACCAGTTCTACGAATATGCCCGTCTCTACCCCAGCTTCGACGCCGTCGCGGCGAATGGCCTGAAATTCGGCGCCTTCCTCGAAATCCGCCAGGACAACGCGGTCGCGGCGGGCGGGGCGGCCGGCGGCACCAGCATCTCCGCTTCAAACAACGCGCGTGGGGCCTTGTACTTCCGGCGCGAAACGGGCTACTTCGGCACCGACCAGCTCGGTTTCCTCCGCTTCGGCGCCACCGACCAGCCAACCTCGCTGTTCATCACCGGCACCTCGGAAAACTTCAACGCCGGCGGCTGGAACGGCGACACCGCCTTCTTCTCCGGCAACACGATCCCGACCTGGCCGTTCGAGGATGTCGGCAATCTCTTCACCACCACCAAGCTGGTCTACGTCTCGCCGAAATTCAGCGATGTCGTCGATTTCGGCATTTCCTACGAGCCCAATACCGGCGCCTGCCCGGTCGCGCAGACCGGGTGCGACGCCTTGTCCTCCAGCCCGACCGCCAGCGATGCCGCCCGCCGCCGCAACACCATCGATGCCGTGCTGCGGGCCCGCAGCGCCATCGGCCCGGTCGGCATTGCCGCCACCCTGGGCACCATCCAGTCGGGCAACGTGCAGTACAACGGCACGACGACGCCCTCGGTCGGCCCCTATGACGGCCTGAGCATCATCGACGTGGGCCTGCAGGCAACCTATGGCGGCTTTGCGGTCGGCGGCCATTTCCTCAGCGGGCGGGTCAACGGCCAATGGGCCCTGGTTCCCTCTGCCGGCCGCGACGCCGTGGCCTACGTCGTCGGCGGGTCCTACGCTTTCGGCCCGGCCATCGTCGGCGTGCAGGTCTTCAACTACCAGAGCGCCGGGGCCTGGACGCCGCAGCGCGTCGGCGTCGCGCGCAGCCGCAACGAGTACGGCATCGCTGCCGGTGGCACCCTGACCGTGGCCCCCGGTGCCTATCTGTTTCTGTCATATCTTTACGGCCACCGCCACCAGGCCGGCGTCGACCTGCTGACCGGCGCCACCGGCGTCTCCAGCAACAACAACACGCGGGCCCAGGCCATCTCGCTCGCCACGCAGTTCCGCTGGTAGGGATCGACCGATGTCGTCCTTTGCCCGACCTCACCCACGATCCCCTCTCCCCGCCTTTCCGACCTTTCGTCGCTGTTGTCGCTTTAACGCCTGTCCGGCCTGTCGCTGAGGCTCTTTCCGGCCTGCGCGCGCCGCCTCGTCGGACGAGGCCCCCCTTCCCCCCGGATCCGTGCAACCGTGCTCTGACATGATGGGTCGGCGCATCGGCTGAACCTGCCCGCGGCGCAGTGCATTGCCCATGGGTCGGACCAATCGTAGACGGCACCGGTGCCGGCGCCGTCCACCCTGTCAGGCGGCCGCCCGCGCCCGTGCCGGGCGGCCGGTGGGCGCGCAGGAAAGGGCGGTCAAAAAAGGCGGGACGGGCTCGGGAATATTCGGAAAACAGTGGCCGATGCCGCCGCGAAGTGCCGCATGGGCGTGGCGGGGAAGGATCTGCCTGGCCTGTGGGCGGCGCCTTTCCGTCCTGGCCGGGAAATATCTTGCCTCTGCCTCGGAGGGGCCTGCCGGGCCCTGGTCCGGGGTGGGGTGCCCCTGATGGAACGGGGGCTTCGGTGCGCACCGGAATTGCCCGGGCGGTCAGGAAAACGTCTCGCCTCTCACGGGCTCGTTGTTGCCGACGCCCGGCGTTTCAGCACCGGCCGGCGACGACGCCATGGGCAGCGATCGAAACGGTTGCAGCCGCAGACGTCAGAAGACCGGCTCTGGTTCACGGAGCGACACGCCATTCGCCGCCTGCTTCTGGTACTCCTCCGCAACCCGCATCAGGTAGGGGCTCAGTGACGGATCCTGGATGTATTCAGCCGTCCAGCGATAACGCGCCGCGCGTTCCAGCGCCGTTTCGGACACAGGCGCACTGTCCATGGAGTCGGCGAAGTGCAAACCATTTTCCATCATGGATCGTTGCTCCTCGTGATTTCGTACGAAAGTAATTTTTATTTACTCATTTTATTACTCTGCCCCTGCGTGAGGGAACCTGGAGCAGCATCACGTTCCTGGCAACCAGATGACGAAAATACGGTCTGATGGTTCGAGCACATGCAGTGGGTGCATGGCATGCGCGCTGCGAACCTGATGCCCCGGCGCCCCGATGCAGGGCGGGCCATCCCTTGCGACCTCAAAACCAGAATATGACAGTATCGAAAGAATCGCTGCCAGCGGCGCCAGGTTCAACAGCCCGTGACAGTTTTCGGCAAAAGCCCGAACGCCCCGCTGGATTGATTTGGATCAACGTCATCCATACCTGGTGGCATTTGCTTCCGCCGAGGACATTTCCAGGAGGGCATGCCGATGTCGATGCCGCGCTGCGCCGCCAGCAACCCGGATCCGGGGGAATGGATTCCCTACGCCTGGATCGAAGCCGTCGACCAGGACTGGATCTTTATCGCCACCGAGGAGAACGTGGCCTGCTTCCGGCGCGAGGAGCTTCCCTGCGGCTGGGGCACCTGCTTCAGGGCACCGTCGGGAAACCTCATTCTGGCGCAGGAAATCGACAGCCGTGGCAGCCCTGCCGACACCTGCCTCGACGAGGTGAACCAACTCGACTGGCCGCTGGCCGATGCACCGGCGCGGGCGCAGGCGATGATGCAGTTGCTGCGGGCAAGCCCGGCCCGGGTACGGGAACGCCGCTCCGCCGCCACGACGACGGCGCGGGCAAGCCGGCGCGCGGAGCCGGCGGCGCAGGCGCTCTTGCGCGTCGCGCCACAGGCAGCCCCTCCCGTCACCTGACACATGCCCTGGCTGTGCACGTGCATGGCGTTCTGCTTCCACGCGCCGGTTCGCAGGCTCCGAGGCGATGACAGGGATGTCGCGCCGGGTCCCGGTCTCACCGGGCCCCGGCCTCAGGCGAGGCGGCCGAAATCGACCTCCACGATGCCGGAGGCGGCAAGCCCGGACAGCGGGATCAGCGAGGGATTGTAGCTGCTGCCCCAGGGATTGCCGAGCTGAACCATGGTGGCACCGTTGACCGTCTTCAATCCCTCGAACATGTAGGCGTGCCCGCCCACCAGCCCGTAGGGCAGGTGGGCGGACGCGGCCGTTCCCATCACTACCAGTTCACCAGAGCTGAGGGCGCTCTGCAGCCGTGCGAGCGTGACGGACCTGGCGGCCATCGCGGTCGCGGGCTGGCCGGTCAGCTCCTGCATCGCCGTCACCGGGCTGCCGCCATTGGCGATGGCGCCGTAGCTGCCGCACAAGGTCGCCACCGCCTTTTCCAGTACCTGCGGCCAGATTTCCTTCATCCCGTTGGCCACACACTGGTTTGTGCCGTTGTTGACCGAATAGGACGGGAAGCTGTTGGTCACCGTGACCGCCACGGCCTGGGACGCGCCGCTGCTCAGGGGCCGGTAGAGCGTGACTGTCTCGGTGCCGTTGGCGTTGCCGTGGATCATCCTCTGGATCGCGTCCGGATGCCACAGCGCCAGCTCGCCGATCGAGGCGAGCAGGAAGCAATCGCCGATGCTGCCCTGGTGAAGGTCGTTGACGCTGATGGCCGTCGTGTCGCCTGCTTCCTGCAGAAACAGCGTCGGCGTGGGCGCCGCCGTGCGGATGGGCGTCAGCGACCAGGTCCAGGTGATGATGCCGCCGAACGTATCCGGCTGTCCCGCGACATGCCCCGGCCCGACCGCATCCAGCACCGAAGGCATGGTGCCGTCATCGTTGTCGTCCAAGGGATTCCTGAGCTGCTTCCGCGGATCGGTCCTGGTCGCCATCGAAGAAATTCCGTTTTACATTCAAAACATCGTCACCCGCGACAGACATGAGCGGATCATGATCTTCCCACGATCCATCAACCCGAACGCGATTTAATCGAATCTATACAACTATAAATATTGAAAAGCCATGACAATCTTGGGGCGACGCAACAATGCCGCTCATCATTTATTTTTACTTAGCATGAATCATTCATTGCAGCGTTGCCGTCGCCCGTGACCGCACCGGTGCGCTCGTCCCCTGCGCGGCTGGCAATACACCGGCACACCCTGTCGCTCCCAACACGTGATTTTCCCAGGGGCAGTCCTCAGGAGCTGCATCATAAGAACCACAGTATCCCGCATTGCGGCAGAAACCTCGATTGATTGCCGCGCCAACACACACAGACAATCCAGTTAGTGACTATTGGTTGTATAAGTCCTTGTAAATAACATGTTGATTTAAATCAATGCGGCATCTTGAGCAGAAAATACTCTGAAATGCGCAAGCCGCCGTTCAGAGAGGCGGTGCAGCACGGGAGATCGTCAATGAACGCAATGCTGCTGCTGACGACCAGCGGAGCGCTGGTCTTTCTGACATCCTACCCCACCATCACCGATGCGGCGCTGCTCGAGAGGCTGCAGCGCAAGGGGATCGGCAAGTTCATCAGCTTCGAGATTCCGATCGAGCTTGTCCGGCAACGTTATGGCGGTCATTTCGCCGTCGTCGCGCAAACCCTCGACGAGGTCAACGGCCTGCGCATGCTCGATCTCGACGGCCAGCGCGCCTTCAAGCTGTTCCGCTTCGATGAGCTGCAGGGCCCGATCGTGCAGGACGGCGCCGCAGCGGAGCTGATGGCGGTCGCCTAGACCACCGTCGGATTTGTCACTGACTGGAACGACAAGGTTTCAATAATGAACAACAGGGTCGAACGGACAGGCCCCCCACGACCCGCGTAACCAACCACAGCATCAGCAGCATCCGGCTTTCGTCATCCCACCCGGGAAGCGGTCAGACAGGTTCCTTTTGCCTGATCGCCGGTGCTGATCATCCATGCAGCCGCCGCGCCAATCGCACCACTGGGGTCGCGTGGAACCTGTCTGACCGTACTTCCGACACCACCTGCAAGGAATGACGCCATGCAACGCCGCCGCGCCGATGCATGGCCTTGCGGTGCCGTCATGTCCTGCGTGCCGGGCATCGACGCCACGGCGTAGGTAAAAAAGCAATGAAACTTACCGACACTCCGTGTATATGACGCAAGGCGATATTCTATTTATTTCAATGTCGCACTTGTTGCTTTTTGCGGATTAATGTTCCAGCGGCACGCCAATGCGCGACAACGGTCCCGTCACGGGGCACGAGATCATCCTGACCGACGGCGAGCTGCTGGTTTCGCGCACCGACACCACCGGCCGCATCACCTTCGTCAACAAAGCCTTTGTCGATATCAGCGGCTTCCCTATGGTCGGCTCGGCTGACCGGGTCTGCACCGAGGCCCGCAGCGTCGCCGCTGCCGCCACGCAGGCCCAGGCCAATGTGCAGGTGGTCGCCGCCGCCACCGAGCAACTCACTAGCTCGATCCAGGAAATCAGCGTCCGGCTCCGCCAGTCCACCACGCTGACGCAACGCGCCGTGGCTTCGGGGCAACGGACGCAGGAAACCATCCGCTCGCTCGCGAACGCGGCCGGGCGGGTTGGCGAGGTGGTGAAGCTGATCAACGACATCGCCACCCAGACCAACCTGCTGGCCCTCAACGCCACCATCGAGGCCGCCCGCGCCGGTGCAATGGGCCGCGGCTTCGCCGTGGTGGCGAACGAAGTGAAGCAACTCGCCACGCAGACCGCCCGCTCGACCGAGGAAATCACCCGTCAGATCACGGAGATCCAGCAGGCAATGGGCAGCGCCGTGAACGCGGTTGCGGACATCGGGGGCACCATCGGCGAGATCGACCACATCTGCGGCTCCATCGCTGCGGCCATGGAGGAACAGACGGCGGCGACCCTGGAGATCAACCGTAACGCCACAGAAACATCGCCGGATCGGCACCGTCTCCGAGGAAGCCGACCAGACCGGCTCGCAGGCCGTGCAGGTGCGGCACGGCTCCAGCGAGGTCGCCGACAACATCGCGGCACTCCGGCACAGCCTGGTCAGCGTGGTGCGCAGCACGGCGGAACGGGCGGCCTGACCGTCGTCGGCGGCGACGATGGGCCAGGACGTGATTCCACGGATGGGGAATAAGGTCTATACTGCAGGAAAAGGCGTTCAGAACGCAGCGATAATGACTGCAGGGAAACTCCAATGGATGCCATCGAGTCCACGCTGTTCGATACGACCCCGGCACTTCGAACCCGGTGGATCTGCCTGCTGGCCAGCGCGGCCACCGCGGTGCGCGTCGAGCGCAGCGGCAGCAGCACCGGCGCCGATCTCGACGCCGCGCATGCCGCGCTTGACCGGGCCATGCTGGCCCTCGCCAGCGCCCCCATCCGCACACGCGAGGACATGCGCGTGCTGGCACGGGCGGTGCGCGACGCGGAAAGCCTGACCGTCGGCGAGGATGCCTCGCGCGCGCTGCTGAATGCCCTGCTGATCGCGACGATCGAAGGGCCCTGACCGGCGGGGCGTTGCCCCGCACCCACCAGGAGGCTTCGCCTCCTGGACCTCCACCAAGGGCCGAAGGCCCTTGGATCCCATTCTTTGCCGCGCAGCGCACCCGGGGTGCAGGGGCCTCCTGGCCCCTGCCGGGTCCAGGGCAGAGCCCTGGCCTTCCTTACCCTTCCCCGTCCTGCCCCAGTGTCGCCAGGAAGGCCTGTGCTTCTTCCCGCCGCTCGAACACGTGCGGGGCGATGTCGCGCTGGGTGAAGGCCTCGCCCAGCTTGGCGCGCAGGAAGGCGCTGGTGGCGTAGCGGGTGATCCTGGTGAAGTAGTGTTCCAGGAAGTAGCGGTCCATCTCGGCGTAAGCGTCGTACATTTCCTCGTTGATGCGGAAGCGGTCGTAATTGATCACCACCCCGACCCGTCGTCCGGCGGCGCGGCAGCGCTGTTCGCAGATTGTCCAGATCGCCTGCACATCCTCGGCGACGCGCACGTACATCCCCTCGAAATTGAGGAACAGGATATTGCGCTCGGCGTCATAGCTCACCCGTTCGGGCAATGAAAGGTTCAGCAGCTCCGCTTCCAGGTTCATCGGGTCGGCGCTGAAGATGCGCGGGTCCATGACGCCGACTTCGCCGATGATCGGGCGGAATTCCATGTGCGGCAGGATGTCGCGGTCGATGTCGATGCCTGGCGCGACCTCGATCAGGGCCAGCCCGCCGCGCACCCGGCGGAACACGCAGCGTTCGGTCACGTAGTAGACCGGCTTGCCGCGGTCATAGGCGTATTGCCCGTTGAAGGTCACCTGCTCGACCTGCACGCGGAACTTGCGCTGCCGGCCTTCGCGCAGGATGCGCAACTGCCCGCCCTCCACCGCGATCTCCAGCCCGGCGCCGGTGAAGGTGCTGACAAACACCACCAGGCGTGCGTTCTGGCTGATATTGATGAACCCGCCTGCCCCGGTCAGCCTGCCGCCGAAGCGGCTGACATTAACATTGCCCGCCGCGTCGCATTCGGCCATGCCCAGGCAGGCCATGTCGAGCCCGCCGCCATCGTAGAAGTCGAATTGCTGGTTCTCGTCGATCACCGCGTCCATGTTGATGCCGGTGCCGAAATCACCACCGCTTGAGGGGATGCCGCCGATCACCCCGGATTCCACCGTCAGCGTCAGCAGGTGGGAGATACGCTCCTCGTGCGCGACGGCGGCCACGCCTTCGGGCATGCCGATGCCAAGGTTGATGATGCCGTTCGGCGGCAGTTCGAAGGCGGCGCGGCGGGCGATGATCTTGCGCTCGTCGAGCGGGGCCGACACCACGCTTGCCTGCGGCACGCGGAATTCGCCGGCATAGGCGGGGTTGTAGGCGGTGGCGACGGTCTGGCGGTGCTGCTCGGGGGGGGCGAGCACGATGCAGTCGACCAGGATGCCGGGCACCTTCACCTGGCGCGGCGGCAGCGATCCGCGCTCGGCGATGCGCTCGACCTGGGCGATGACGATGCCGTTGCTGTTCTTGGTGGCCATCGCCATGGCGAGGTTGCTGAGCGTCAGCGCCTCGCGCTCCATGGTGATGTTGCCGAAGGTGTCGGCGGTGCTGCCGCGGATGAAGGCGACGTTGACGCGGCCGACCTTGTAGAAAAGCCATTCCTCGCCATCAACCTCGACGAGCTGGACGATATCCTTGGTGGTGCCGGCATTGACCCGTCCGCCGCCGTAACGCGGATCGACGAAGGTATGCAGCCCGACCTTGGAGAAGGTGCCGGGCTTGCCGCCGGCGAGGTCGCGGAACAACTGGCAGATGATGCCCTGCGGGAGGTTGTAGGCCTGGATCCTGTTGCCGAGCGCGAGGTTGCCGACCTTGGGCATGCGGGCCCAGTGCCCGGCCACCACCCGCCGCAGCAATCCCTCGTGCCCGAGATGGTTGAGTCCCATCTCGTGGCCGTCGCCCTGGCCGGCGCCGGCGAACAGGGTCAGGTTGCGCGGCGCGCCGGTGGCGAGGAAGCGCCGCTCCAGCGCCACCAGCAGCGCCTCGGCGAAGCCGGTGCCGACGAATCCGGTGCTGGCCAGTGTATCGCCATCGCGGATCAGGGCGATTGCTTCGTCGGCAGTCACGATCTTGCTGCGCACTGTCTTGCTCCCTGGCCGGAAGCCGGGCGCACGGGACCAGGCCAGTGCTCCGGCTGTCACAGGCGGTCCTCGTCGCGTGCTGCCAGTCTACGTGCATCCACGGCCGCGTTTCAAAGCCCGTTGCCATCCTGGGCCGTTCAGGCCGCGCAAAACGCCCCGTCGCCAGCGGAACGGTTGAACGACGCATCGGGTTTGGTGAAGCCGGCGCGATGCAGGACCATCGCGCCGGCGCACAGCCGGCCGCCGGATCAGAACAACTGCAGCTCGCCGCTATAGAGATGGCGGCGCCTGCCCACTGGCTCCGCCACATCGCCCGCCTGCTGCTCCGCCAATGCGATCATGCCGGCGATGCAGTCACTTGCCTCGGCGGAAATCCCCTGCTCGACAAAGCGCAGATGCAACCTGCCATCGCCTCCCACCCAGCGGACTTCGAAGCCCACCCGGGCCCCCTTGCCGCCGTGGTGGAACAGGATCTCGCCCCGGCTGCCCTCCTGCAAGCCGGGCACGTCGCCGATGCTGCCACCGCCCCTGGAAATGTCGTACAGTTGTGTTTTAACGTGCCCGCCCCACGCATCCACCACCGTGGAAGGCAGGTTGACCGGGAAGCGGGGATCGCTGCGGCGGTCCGCGTCGGAAATCGAGGTGCGGATCATATAGACGAACGCCGCCTCGAGATCCCTGACGCAGTCCGCAACGGTGGAGCTTCCCGTCCGCATCGCCTCTATCTGCATGCTGGCATCGGTCGCATCGCAGGTGACCCGGTCGATACGCTCGAAGACCCGGCGCGCGGCCGTGGCGGTCTCGGCAGCGCCCTGCGCGATCGCCTTGGTCGTGACCGCCTGTTCCTCCGCCACCGCGGCGACGGCCACGGCAACTTCGGCAGTGGTCATGATGCTCTGGCCGATCGCCTCGGCCGCCTCCACCGCCGCGCGGCTGGCGGCCTGGATGCCCTCGACCTGGCGGCGGATCTCGTCGGTCGAGCTCGCGGTCCGGGTCGCGAGGCTCTTCACCTCGGAAGCGACCACGGCGAAGCCGCGCCCGGCCGCCCCGGCGCGGGCCGCCTCGATGGTCGCGTTCAGCGCGAGCAGGTTGGTCTTTCCCGCGATCTCGCTGATCAGCGCGACCACCGTGTCGATCTCCTCGGCGAGTTGGCAGAGCGAGCGGATCCGCTCCTGCACCACGGCGCTGCCCTCCGCGGCGCTGCGGGCGCGGGCGCTGACCTCGCCCATCCGCGTGGAGATCTCGCGGATGGAGGTGCTGAGCTGCTCCGTCGCTGCCCCGACCGCCTGGGCATTGACCAGCGCGATCCCGGCCGCGGTGTTGACCTCGGTCGCGTGCTCGGTGACCCGTGCGGACACCGCGGCGACGCTGTCGGCGCCGATGCTCATCTCGGTGGTCTGCTCGGTGACCTGCCGCATGGCGCGGTAGGTTTCCGCCTCGATCTTGTCGACAATGGTGCGGATCGCCTGCCGCCGTGCCTCCCCCAGTTCCCGCCGGCCTTCGGAGTGGACGTGGAAGGCATAGGCCTGGCGGGCCTTCAGGGCGCGCAACTGGCTTGCGACCATACGGAACTCGCGGGCTGCCGGCAACGCGACGCGATGCCCGTAGCGATTGGCCATGATCGCTTCGAAATCCGAATGAATGCCCGCCAGCGGACGGCGCACCGCCATGATCAGCGACCAGCCGAACCCGCAGACCAGCAGGACGGACCCCCCGACCAGCAGCAGCACCAGCAGGATGTGCCCGCCGAAGCCTGCCGTCGATTGTTCGTAATTCTGGCCGGCGAGGCGCAGCTCCATCTGCATCAGATCCTGCAACGTCGCGATGGCCGGCCCGGCGGCGGATGTGGCCTGGCGCACGAGGCCCGCAGTGGCGGCGCCTGCGCCCGGCCGCAGCGCCAGGGCTGCCCCCTCGGCCTGGCGGTAGGCGGCCAACCCGGCGGCGAAGCGCTCCAGCAGCGGCTGCAGTTCCGGCTGGCGTGCCGCGCCACGATAGGCCTGCCAGGTGCGCTCGACCCGCTCGGTGATGGAACGCAGCCGCTCCTGGCGCTGCATGATGGCATCGGCCTGCCTGGCAGCGACCTCTTCCTCGAGGCGGGTCAGTTCCGTCAGGCTTTCCTGCAGGCCGGCCAGGATCTCGCCGAGCCGTCCCATCCCCCCCATCCCGTCCTCGTAGATGGCGCGGAGTGTCGCCTGCTTGCTGCGCATGTCCTGCATGGCCAGTACGCCGAGGGCAACCAGGGTCAGGATGACGGCGCTGACGACGCAGAGCAGCCGTCCCAGCACGCTGGCCCAGAACGACGCCAACCGGCGCTGCCATGAAACCTCGGTGATCTCGCCGTCAAGCAGTTGCAAGCCGGTGACGTCGCCGGCACGCAGCCGGGCATAGGCCGCCTCGGCACGGGCCACCTCGGCACGGTTGGGCCTCTCGAGGATGGAGATGTATCCGACCACCTCGCCGCCCTCGATCATCGGGGTGACGGTGACGCAGCCCCAGTAATAATCGCCGTTCCTGGTGCGGTTCTTGACCATTCCCTCCCAGGGGCGCCCGACCTTGACTGTCTGCCAGAGGTCGGCGAAGGCGGCGCCCGGCATGTCCGGGTGTCGGACGATGTTGTGCGGCAGGCCGACCAGTTCCTGCGCGTTGAACCCGGATATCCGGGTGAAAGGCTCGTTGACGAAGACGATGCGCCCGTCGGTATCAGTGTAGGAAACGAGGCTTTCGCCCTCGGGAACCTCGACTTCATGACTGGTGATGGACTCGTTCAGGCGCATCGGCACGGACTCTCCTCGGCATGGCTGACGTGTGGCGGAAAACAGGCTCGGCTTTCCCGATACCTGCGAGGGCGAGTGACCAGGGCACCTGGCGGCAGTTTCCCTGCCAGTGCGAAATTCGTCGCAATTAAAACGAGTTCGCAACGCCAGATAGGCGTTTTTCCGCCACTTACAAGAAACCTGCCCAAAGAATTATAGAAGATTTCTGTATGTTAGCTTTATAATGATAGCGTTGGATAAATATTTCGTCGCAATTTGCATCTATTTTGAAATGGCTCATTTTTGGAATTTATTCCTAAATTTCGTTGCCAACTCTCGTGCACCGACGCGGCGGCAGCGCCGCCGCGCCCACGGCTGCCGCCATGCCCGGGATCATCCCGCGCCGGTCCATCCGCATCCTCCTCCGGTTTGGTGTTGTTGCCGTCATCGGTCTTCGCGTGGCCGCCGGATCGCGCCACCGCCCAGCGGTATCACGTCGCCAGGGAAGATGGGGCGATGACGCGGCGGAACAGGACCATGCCGCGCGACAACGCGCCCGGAGGCCGGAAGACTCCGGATCCGTCGTGCCGTCGCGCCCGGGGGATGTCCGCTACGGCCTCACTTTTCCAGGATGTCCACCCGCGCCCAGTCGAGCCCCGGATCGAAGCGCCGGATCGCCTGCGCCCGCGTGGCGGTGTCGGGGCCGAGATCCTTCTGGAACACCACCCCGTCCTGGTCGACCTGGAAGGTCATGATCCCGGAGGCGCCATAGACCGCCGGCCAGGCCACCAACGCGAAGCCGTCGACCAGCTTCCCATCCTTCAGGTAGCTCCGCGCCCCGCCCGGCGCGTTCGGCCCCTGCGCGGTCAGGATGCGGTACTGGTAGCCTTCGTAGACCATCTGTGGCCCCGGCCGCTCCGGCCCCGGATAGCCCTGCGCCATCGCCTCCGCCACCACCGGGGCGAGCGGGCTTTCCGGCACATTGTCGTCCGATGGCCAATACAACCCGTCGTAATTGCCCGGGGAGCTGACCAGGCGCTGTGCATATGCCCCGGTACCGGTCACCTCCTGGAACAACCGGTGATACGCGGCCTGGGCGTCGACATAGGCCAGGCAGAAGCGGATGGCGGCGATCTCGTTGCGACCGATGCGGCGGTTGACGATCTCCTGCGCGCCGGCGGTGGCGTCGAAGCGCCATTGCCCGTCCCGCCGCACCAGCGGGATCGGCAGCGGCCAGCCCTGCGGGCCAACCTGCAGCAGCAGGCGGTCCTCCCCCGCCGCCACCAGGGCATGCCGTTCGGCATAGGCGTCCAGGAAACGCCGCGCCTCCTCGCGGTCGCGGACCGCGTCGCCGGACCGCACCAGCGTCTCGCTGCCCGGCCCCAGCAGCGCGCCCAGCGCGGCCGGATCATGCCCCTGCAACGCCGCCACCAGCGCGCCCACGGCGTCTTCCGGCGCTGCGAAGCCGGGCTGCGGGGCGGCCCGGGCGATGCCGGCCACGGCGGGCGGCACGGTCGCCACCAGCAAGGCCAGCGCCGCGCCCCGCAGCGCCGCGCCCCTGCGCCCGGCCCCGCTACCGGCCACGGAAACCTCCCCGGCCACCCTCGCGGGCCGGGCCGCCGCCGCGCTGGGAGCCACCCCCCTGGAAGCTCTGGGCGCCGCGCTGGCTATAGGCGGCGGCACGCCCGCCTTCGGGCAGGCCGCTGAAGGCGGGCGGTCCCTGGGGGGGTCTCTGCTGCGCTCTCTGCTGCGCTCTCTGGGGCGCTCCCTGGACCGGGCGCGGTGCCGGCGCCCGATCGCCCCCCGGCGGCAGGCGCCCGTCCTGGAATCCCGGCCGGCTGGCCGCAGTGGGGGGTGGCGCCGGCGGCCGCGCCGCCGGGCGGCTGCCCGGGCTCAGGTTCGGCCGTGGCCCCGCCTCCGGCCGTGGCGGCGCCGGCCGCGGCGGAGGACGATTCACCGCGCTGGCCGGCACGCCGACATTGGGACGCCCGACCGCATTGGGCGGCAGCCCGGCGTTGCGCACCGGCGCCCCGACCGGCCCGGCCGGCGGGCGCTGCAGCGCGTAGGCACGGCTGGAAGAGCGGTTCAGTGTCGGGCTCCAGGTATTGGAAACCGCCCGCTGCCGGTTCACGTTGATGGTGTTCCAGCGGTTGACGTTGATGTTGACGTCGCCGCGCGACCAGTTCGGACGCGACCAGCCCCACAGCCCCGCGGTAATGGCGACCCCGGCGCCGAACGCCAGCCCGCTCAGCAGTGCCGTGCCGGCGACATAGCCCGGCGCCGGCGCCGCCGCCACGGGCGGATAGGCCGGATAGGGCCAGGTGCCGTAGACCACGGCGGGGTTGTAGCTCGGCACGTAGACGACCTGCGGATCGGCGGGCTCGATGATGATGGTCTGCGGGCTGCTGGCCGCCACCACGTCCGAGGCCGGCTCCAGCCGCACCACCTGCTGCGGCGAGCTCTGCAACTGCCCCTGGGCCTGCGCCTGCCGGCGCAGCCGCTGCACGCTGTCCATCACCTCGCGCTGCTGGGTGGCGAAGGCGTAGCCAAGTTGCTGGGTCCATTCCAGGTTGCCGTTCAACTGCGACAGCACCTGCGGGAACGGCACCAGCGACTTGACGCTGGGGTCCCAGGCCAGTGGCGCCAGGGCCTGCGCCAGTGCGTCGCCGCCGAGCGCCGCATGCGCCGGGTCCTCGCGCCAGCGCGCCGCCTCCACCACCTGCAGCGGGAACGTCGCCGCCATCAGCACCTGCGTCAGCAACTGGTCGGGATAGAGTGCCACCGGCGCCAGCAGCGCGTCGAGCTGCTGCACGCTGAATGCCTCGGCCCCGGCGGGTTGCTGCACGGCCGCCGGCTGCGCCGCCACCGGCGGCACACAGGGGGGCAGGACGATCGAAACGGCCAGGCCAGCGACCAGCCAGGCCCGCGAAACCTCGAGGCACTTCGCCATGTCGTTTCGTCTCCGCGACCGATGCGGTCCACCCGCAAGGAGGACGCCAGAGGGAGAACCGGGCGTCCGTGATATTACGGATTGAATTAGTTGCTGGCAAGTTACCCGGGCGTCGTCCTGCCCCTGCCAAGGGCCGCTCCCCTGGTGCGCTGCGCGACACCGAAGAGGTGCAGAATGAGCGGGAATTCAACGGCGGATCGGCGCAGCGCCGTGGCGGGAACGGCCAGGTGGGGACAGGGGCCTGAGGCCCCCTGTCAGGCGCGGGGGCCGGAGCAGGCCGCCGGCTCAGGAGCCAAGGATGACAGTTTCGATCCAGTTCGGGTTACCGCCGGTCGCGGTTTCCGCACGACGGCTCAGCTCCCCCGTCTGCGGGTCGATCGCGTAGCTGACGACGCTGTGAGATTGCTGGCCGGCGCACAGCAGGAAGCGCCCGCCGGGCTCGATCGCGAAGCCGCGCGGCCCGGTGGGGGCGGCGACGGTGCCGGTCATCTCCAACTGGCCGGAAGCGGGATCGACCCGGAATGCCGCCAGCAGATTGTTGGCCCGCTCGCTGGCATAGAGGAAGCGGCCGTCGGGTGTGAGATGGATGTCCGCCGCGGCGGGCGCGGCCTGGGCGCCGGACGGCAGCAACGGGATGGTCTGGATCTCGCGCAGGTCTCCGCTCGCCGGGTCGACGGCATAGGCGCTGATGCTGCCGCCGGTGTCGTTGACCGCATAAAGCACGGAGCCGTCCCGCCCGAAGCACAGGTGGCGCGGGTTCGTCCCCGGGGCGGTGGCGATCCCATCCGGCGTGGCGGGACTGAGCCGGCCGGCCCCGGCGTCGAAATGGTAATGCAGGATGCGGTCGCCGCTGATCAGTGTGGCATAGGCGTGGTGGTTGGTGGGATCGGTCAGCAGGCAGTGCAGGTGCCCGGGCTGGGGGATCACCTGGCGGGCCGGCGTGCGCACCACGCCCTGCGTGCCGATCGGCAGCACCGCCAGCAGGTTGCCGCCATAGGAAGCCGCGAGCAGATGCCGCCCGCCGCGGTCGGTGGCGATCCAGGGCATCGACTCCGGCAACCTGGCCGTGTCCAGCAGATGCAGCCCGCCGGTGCTGGCATCGATGGCGAAGCTGGCCACCGGGAAGGGCGGGCTGCGCAGCGCGGCATAGAGGATCCGCCCGTCCGGGCTGATGGCGAGCGGCAAACTGGGCGATGGGGAATCGGTGCCGGGCACGGCGAAGGCGCCGATCCGTCCCAGCGTCCCGGATGCCTGGTCAAGGCGGAAGACGTCGATCTCGCGCACTTCGGCACAGGCCACGAAGCAGATGATGTTCATCCCCCCAGCATAAGCTCATCCCCAACCGGACGCATCGGCAAACATCGTTGCTACATCTGTGGAATTTTCATCTCGCAATCGTTTCCGGCAGCAACGCGACGGATCTTGCTGCACCGCAGCGGCCGGGAATGGCCTGCTCGCCCCGCGCCGCGAGGCAGGAAATAGGCCAAGCCGCGACAGGCCGGGCCGCCGCCCCGGAGCGGGACGGCGGACGCATGGCAATGAAGTTGGGGAAAATGCGTCAGGCCGGCTGTGCAAGTCCGGCGGTCAGCACCCGGTCCCACTCGGAGCGGGACAGGTGGAGGGTCCGACGCCGATAGGAAAAGCAGATCTCAACCGAGGCGGACCCGCTTCCAATCGGGTCCGGAACAAATGCGACGCCGTCGGGAATTGCGACCACGCCGTCGTCGGTAGCGATCTCACACGCTTCGAAACGATAGGGCACGCCTCCGAATCCGCTCACGCCTGGCTCCTTCGTCTGGCTTGGCACTCTCGGGCATGGACGAATCCTCCTCGCCGTTCGCTGGTGCGAACGGATATTAGTTCCGCCTGCTCCTAATACGACTATTCCGCGCCTCATTCAATGCGATACTGTATGGTTATTGTGCATGGCACAATTAACCGACTGATTGACGGCCGGCGTGCGCACATCGAAACAAAACCTCCCGGCCGGAGCCGGGCGGTCTCAGAACCGCACGCGCTCGGCGCGCCGGCCGATGGCGCGGCCGATGACGGTGCCGATCTCATAGGCAAGCCGGCGGTCGTCGCGGTCACGCCGCGTGCATTGCAGCGAGGCGGTCCAGGCGACCGGCTGGGCCGGATCCGGCCGCACATCTGCGCGCAGCATCAGCGTCACCGGGCCCGTGGCGCGCGGCTCGCCGCCGAGCCGGCCCTTCTCCGGCGCCTGCCGGTCGATGCCGCCGCCCATCCAACTGAAGCCGGGGCTCGCCTCGACCGTCGGCGCGGCCGCCGGCGCAGCGGCGCCGGTGAAGGTCGCGATGATGCTCAACTGTGCGGAGGGCCGCCCTGCCACCGCCACGCCGGCATGCCGCAACCCTGCCCGGAACCGCTCCGCGAGGTCCCGGTTGCGCGGCGAATCGTCGCGCACGAGCAGCCCCACCACCAGCGGCCGGGGCAAGGGCCGCAGCAGCGTCGCCGAATAACTTCCCGTGCAGCTCTGCAGGGCCCAGGCCGGCTGCGCCAGCCAGGATCCCAGAACCAGCACCAGGGCACCGGCGAATTCCACCTTCCTGCTCATCGGGACTGCCTTCCGCTCAACATGGCTGCACGGCATCGTATCGCATCGTCGCGCCCGGGCGAGGTGCAGCGGCACGCCCGGCCGCCGCACAACCATGGCTCCATTCTGGACGGCGCATCCCGCAACTGATAATCATGGGGACGTGATGCCTGGCCGGACGGCAAGGCCGCGGCATTTTGTTTAGCCGCCTCGTACCACTGTCCTAGGATCCCGCAAAAACCGCAGCGGAGAACAGGATGAAAAAGAAGAAGAACGGCAGCGCGAAGGTCGACCTTCCTCCGGAGATCGTGGCGGCGAAGGATCCCGCCCCCTCGCAGGAAGCGGCCGGGACGCAGCCGGACGGCAAGCTCGGCAACCGCGCCTACGCGCGCGAACTCGCCCGGCTGCACGAGGAACTGGTGAAGTTGCAGCTCTGGGTGGCTGCGAAGAAGCTCAAGGTGGTGGTGGTCTTCGAAGGTCGCGACGGCGCCGGCAAGGGCGGCACCATCAAGGCGATCACCGAGCGGGTCAGCCCGCGCATCTTCCGCGTCATCGCCCTGCCCGCGCCGACCGAGCGGGAGAAGTCGCAGATGTACATCCAGCGCTACCTGCCGCATTTGCCCGCGGGCGGCGAGGTGGTGATCTTCGACCGCTCCTGGTACAACCGTGCCGGTGTCGAGCGCGTGATGGGCTTCTGCACCGAACAGCAGTCCGAGGAATTCCTCGCCGCGGTGCCGGCCGTGGAGCAGGCGATGATCCGGTCCGGCATCATCCTGCTCAAATACTGGCTGGACGTCAGCATGGAGGAACAGGAACGCCGGATGCAGGCGCGCATCCAGGACGGGCGGAAGATCTGGAAGCTCTCGCCGATGGACCTGGAATCCTTCAGCCGCTGGTACGACTATTCCCGCGCCCGCGATGCCATGTTCGCCGCCTCCGACACCGCCTGGGCGCCGTGGTGGGTGGTGCGCTCCGACGACAAGAAGCGGGCGCGGCTCAACGTGATCTCGCACCTGCTCTCGCACATCCCCTACGAGACCCTGCCGCGCGAGAAGATCACGCTGCCGAAACGCAGGAAGCCGGGCGACTACAAGGAGCCCGACTACCCCTACCACTACATCGCGGAAAAATTCTGATCCCGCCGGGCCGCTCAGCCCCGCCCGCGCAGCTCCCGGAAGAACGCCCGCATTTCCTCGGCCAGGGCTGCGGGCTGTTCCATCGCCGCGAAATGCCCCCCCTGGCTGCGCAGGCTCCAGCGGCGGATATCGGCGAACAGGCGGTCCGCCACGGAGCGTGGCGGATGCAGGATCTCGCGTGGAAAGGACGCATAGCCGAGCGGCACCTCGACGCGCCGCCCCGGCGGCACCAGAGGCGGGCCATGCAACCGGTCGTAGTACGGCCAGAACGAGGCGCCGATGCAGCCGGTGAACCAGTAGAGCGAGATATCCGCGAGCATCCGGTCGCGATCGACCGCACGCGTGGGATCGCCGTCGCTATCCGTCCAGCTACGGAACTTCTCGACGAACCAGGAAGCGAGCCCCGCCGGGCTGTCCGTCAGCGCGACGGCCAGGGTCTGTGGCTTTGTCCCCTGGATCTGCTGGTAGCCGGTCTCCTCGCGCAGGAAATGCGCGAGTTCGGCGGCGAACTCACGCTCATCCTCCGTGCCGTCGCGATACAGCGCCGGATCGCGCGGCACCGCGCTCAGGAAATTGAGATGCAGCCCGGTCAGGTGCTTCGGATGATGCAGGCCCAGCGCGGTCGCGATCGCCGATCCCCAGTCGCCGCCCTGCACCCCGAAGCGCGGATGGCCCAGCGCCTCCATCAGCGCGACCATCACCTCGGCCATCGCGACGACGCCGAACCGCTTCTGCCCCGGCCGGAACGACAGCCCATAGCCCGGCAGGGACGGCGCCACCACCGTGAAGGCATCCTCCGGATCGCCGCCGAAACGGGCCGGATCGGTCAGGCGCGGGATGATGTCGAAGAACTCGAACACCGAGCCCGGCCAGCCGTGCAGCAGCAGCAGCGGCATCGGCCGTGGCCCGCGCCCCGGCACGTGCAGCGCGTGCACGTCGATGCCGTGCAGGGGCAGCGTGACCTGGGGGAAGGCATTCAGCCGCGCCTCCTCGGCACGCCAGTCGAAGCCGTCACGCCAATAGACGATCAGGTCCCGCAGGTACTCGACATCGGTGCCATATGCCCAGGCCGCGTCCGGTGCCTGGTCCGGCAGCCGCGTGGCCGCGAGCCGTGCCCGCAACTGCGCGATCTCCGCGTCGGGCACGTGCAGGGTGAAGGCGTGTGGCGTCATCGAACATCCCCCGTCTTGAGTGTCCCGGTGCCGGTAACGCACCGGGCCGGAGCCCGGTCACGCGGGGCTGGCCAGGAAGGCATGGTTCTGCCCGTCGCTGCCGGTGGCGGACCCGACGATCCAGCCGGCGTTGTTGATGTCGTTCACGCCCGGCCTGGCGCCACTGGCGGTGGTGATGTCGGTGATGACGCCTTGCCGTTCCACGAAGGCGTGCGGCGGCGTAAGACCATAGCTTCCCACCACGTCCCGCTGGTCATCAAGCGCCGTGATGGACAGCGGCCGGAACGCGTCGGCGGGAGGGGCGAGGCTGGTGGCGCTGCCATCGCCGGCGACGATGAAGGCCATGTTGAAGCTCGATGCCCCTGGCGCCATCTTCACGTTCACGCCGATCTCGCCGTGGTTGTTGATGCCGGCGGCGAACATGTACGTGCCCCCCGGCGCGGTGCTGGGCCTGTCGACGAAGCCGGGCAGGCTGACGGTGGTGAACCGCCCGCCCGCTGCGCGGAACACCTCCTGGCGGATGCTGTGCCCGGCCGGGATCGCCGCCGCCCCCACGATCTCTCCGGAATCGTTGATGTCGTCCAGGTATGTGTCGGTAGCGCCGGGGGCGTCGATCCGGGTGAACCGGCCATTCTCGTACAGGAAGCCGTGCCCGACGCCGGCGGCGTCCTGGTAACTGCCGACGATCTGGCCGGATGCGTTGATCCCGCTCGCGGTGGTGCTGCCGGCGCCGGGAACATCGAGGGTGGTGATACGGCCATCGGCCAGCAGGAACCCATGGCCATGGCCCGCGGCGTCACGGTAGCCGCCGACGACCTGGGCCTGGCCGTTCAGGCCGTATCCCCACGACGCGACGGCGCCGGGCACATCAACAGGCGAGAATACATAGGTCATCTCGCTCCCCCTTTGTCATGTCAAAGCGCAGGCCAAAGCAGTATATCACAGAAGATCGGTGGCCTTTCCGGCAGCGGCCACCGGACCCACGGAATGTAGAGCATCGCCATGGCGGATGAGTTGCCAACCGACCGGCCGCCGCCGGGGACGCCGGGACTGGTCGGGCTGATCGAGCGCAGCGTCGTGCTGCTGCTGGTGCTCGGGCTGCTGGTCGGCGTCGGCGCGGTACTGTGGCCCTTCACCACCGCCATCCTGTTCGGCGCGACCCTCGCCGTCGCCGCCTGGCCGCTGCGCCACGCCCTGGTCTCGCGTGGGCTGCGCCCGGGGCTGGTGGCAACGCTGCTGCTGCTGCTCGCCATCATCCTCGTCGTGCTGCCGGTGCTGGCGATGGCGCCGGTGGTGAGCGACCAACTGGTGCGGGGCAGCCAGGTCATCCGGGAGTATTTCGCCACCGCCCCTCCTCCGCCCGCCTGGCTCACCGGCCTGCCTTTGCTCGGCGACCGGCTCGCGCGGATCTGGAACGAGCTGGCCAGGGCCGGCGGCAACCTCGCCACCGCGCTTGCGCCCTACTCCGCGACACTGCAGCAGGCCCTGCTGGGCGCCGCCCGCGCGCTCACCGCCAGCGTGGTGCAGATCGCCCTGTCGCTGGTGGTGGCAACGATGTTCTGGATCAATGGCGCCACGCTGGCACAGGACCTGCGCGAGATCCTGCTGCGCCTTGGCGGGCCAACCGCGGCAGAGGCGCTGCAGGCCGCCGCCGGCGCGGTGCGCAGCGTCGCCTACGGCGTGATCGGCACCGCCGCGGCGCAGGCGGCGCTGCTGGCGCTTGGCCTCGCGCTGGCCGGCGTGCCAGGGGCGACCTCGCTCGGCTTCATCGGCCTGCTGCTGGCGCTCAGCCAGATCGGCGGCCCGCTGCTGGCGCTGATCTGGGGCGGCGCGGCATGGTGGCTGTTCGGCCAGGGCGAGCACGGATGGGGCATCTTCATGATCGCCTGGGGACTCCTGGTCAGCACCGTGGACAATTTTCTCAAGCCCTGGCTGATCGGGCTGGGCGTGCACATGCCAATGTCACTGACCATCCTGGGCGTGTTCGGCGGCTTCATCGCCTTCGGCTTCCTCGGGCTGTTCATCGGCCCGACCCTGATCGCCGTTGCCTTCATCCTGCTGCAGGCATGGCGCGCGGAGACGCCGCGGTAAGCGCGGGGCGCTGCCCCGCCCCCGCCAGGGCTCCGCCCTGGACCTGCCAAGGGCTTCGCCCTTGGATCCCATTCTGTGCCGCGCAGCGCCCTGGCCTTCTTCACGAAACCATCACACCTGCCGCCGCAACCATGCGGCAAGCACTGCGACGTGATGGTCGATCTCCCCCGCATGGGCGCGTGTCAGCAGGGCGTGCTGCGCGCCGGCAATGGTCACCGCCGCATCCACCGCCACCAGCCGCCCGGCCGCGACATCGGCCGCGGCCAGGATGGTCGGCGCCACCACCAGCCCACCGCCGGCGATGGCCGCCTCGTAGGCGGTGTAGAAATGCGCGAACTCCTGCCGCTTCACCCCGATCCGGCCGACGCCCGCCGCCGCCAGCCAGCGATCGAGGTCGCCCAGCCGGGTGCGGCTCTCGACCATGGGCGCCGCCTCAAGCGCCCGTTCGCGGAACCCTTCGGCCAGCAGTGACGGCGCGACATAGGCGGTCAGGCGTTCCTGGAACAGCAATTCGCGGCCATAGCCTTCGGGCACGAAGCCGTCACGGCGGATCGCCGCGTCATGCGGCATCGCCAGCCAGTCGTCGCCGGTATGGGTGGGCTGCACCCGCAGCCGCAACCCCGGCGTGTCGCGTTCCAGTTGCGGCAACAGCGGCAGCAGCCAGTTCACCGACAGGCTGGCCGGCACCAGCACGCGCAATTCGCGCGCCGGCAGATGCGTCACCATGATCTCGCCGATGCCGTTCTGGATCGTTTCCATCCCGGCGGTAACGGCGACGGCCAGGCGCCGCCCGGCCGGCGTCATCGGCGTGATGGCGCGCCACTCGCCCTCGAACAGGCGCACGCCGAGCCATTGCTCCAGCGCCCGCAACTGCTTGGTGATAGCGCCGGTGGTGACGTTCAGCTCGGCCGCCGCGGCGGCGCGGTTGCCCAGCCGGGCCACGGCCTCGAAGGCGGCAATCATGCGCAGGGGCGGCAGCGGCATGCGGGTCATTGTCGCAGTTTCACGAAGGTCCTGTTGCAAATCCAAGACACGCGGAAATTTCCTCCGATGCGGGCGGAAGCGAAGTCGCTCGCGCCGAGGCGAGCCTAGCCCGTAAAGCCTGCGCACGGAATCACGGAGATCGCCCCACGATGCAGGCCCTTGCAGTAACGAAACTCGAGGTCAACGGCCGCGCCTATGCGCCGCCGCCCCAGCCCGTGGCGGTGATCTGCATCGATGGCTGCGATCCGGAGTACCTGGCCGTAGGACTGGAAGCGAGGGAACTGCCCTTCTTCGCGCACTGCACCAGGCGGGGCCACGGCGGCACGGCGCTGGCGGCGATGCCGACCTTCACCAACCCGAACAACCTCTCGCTGGTGACCGGCGTGCCGCCGGCGGTGCACGGCGTCTCCGGCAATTTCTATCTCGACCGGGCCAGCGGCGAGACGGTGATGATCACCGGCGACGCCGAGCTGCGCGTTCCCACCATCCTCGCCGCCATGGCCGGCGCCGGCGTGCCGACCGCGGTCATCACCGCCAAGGACAAGCTGCGCGCAGCGCTGGCCAAGGGATTGCCGATCGGCGACACCGCCATCGCCGCCTCGGCCCAGCATGCCGCCGCCGCGCGCCGGGCGAGCCACGGCATCGACGACCTCGCCGCCCTGCTCGGCCGGGAGGAACCGGACCAGTATTCGGCGGATCTTTCCCTCTTCGTGCTGGATGCCGGGCTGGCATTGCTGCGGCAGGGCCGCGCGCGGCTGCTCTATCTGTCGCTGTCGGACTACGTGCAGCATCGCCACGCCCCGGACAGTCCCGAGGCGCGCGGCTTCATGCGCGCGGTGGATGCAAGGCTGGGCGCGCTGGTCGAAGCGGGCTGCCTGGTCGCGGCCACCGCCGACCATGGCATGAGCGACATGGCCCGCGCCGACGGCAGCCCGGACGTGGTCTTCATCGGCGACCTGCTGGACGCCCGTTTCGGCGCCGGCACCACGACGGTGATCTGCCCGATCACCGATCCCTTCGTGCGCCATCACGGTGCGCTGGGCGGGCTGGTACGGGTGCATCTGCTGGCCGGCGCCCCATCCGCAGCAACGGTGATCGACGCCTTGCGCGCGGAGCCGCGCCTGGGGGAAGTGCTGCACGGCGCCGAGGCCTGCGCCCGCTATGACCTCGCCCCGGAAATGGAAGGCGACGTCACCGTGATCGCCCGTGCCGGGGTGGCCCTGGGCAGCCGCGCCGCCGAGCACGATCTCGGCCAGTTGGACGGCGTCCGGCTGCGGTCGCATGGCGGGCTGGCGGAACAGAAGGTGCCCTTCGTGCTCTCCGCGCCGCTCGACCCGGCGTGGCTGGTGGTACGGCAAGTGCTGCGCAATTACGACATCTTCGATGCCGCGCTGAACGGGGTCGCCCGATGACGCGACGCGCCGTTGTCGTGGTACTGGACGGGTTGCGGCGCGACCTGCTCAGCCGCGAGGCCACGCCGGCACTCGCCGACTTTGCCGATGTAGCTACGCATTTCACCGAACACCGCAGCGTCTTCCCCTCGGCCACGCGCTGCGCCTCGGCCAGCTTCGCCACCGGCTGCTTCCCGGCCCGGCACGGGCTGCAGGGCAACACGGTAGCGCTGATGGAACAGGACGGGCTGGTGGTGCACGATGTCGGCCCGCCCGGCTTCATGGCACAGTGGCGCCGCCTCCGCGGCCGCACCCTGGCGGTGCCCACCCTGGCCGAGCGCCTCGCCCGCGCCGGCCGCGAGGCGATGCTGTTCAGCAATGTCTCGCCCGGCGCCGCGCTGGCGCATGATCCGGACGGGTTCGGCTGGGTGTTCCACCGCGCCTGCTCGCACGCCCCCGGGCCGCGCGCGCTGCGAGGCGCGGACGCAGTCGCCGACATCACCCCCGACTGTGACGGGGACACGCGGCTGACCGACCGTTTCATCACCCAGGCCGTGGCAGGCAATGCGGCGCTCGGCGTGCTCTGGCTCGGCGAGCCTGATCATACGCAGCACGAAGCCCCGCTCGGTGCGCCCGCCTGCCGCGCCGCCATCGCCGCCGCCGATGCCTGCTTCGCCCGGGTGCGCGACGCGGTGCAGGCACGCCGCGCCGCCGGCGAGGACATCCTGCTGATCGCCTGCTCCGATCATGGCCACCAGACCGTCACCGAGGTGATCGACATCGACGGCGCCCTGGAAGCGGCGGGGCTAGGCGATAGCGTGGCCGTCGCCGCCAACGGCACCGCCGTGCTGGTCTACCTCCATCCCGCCCGGGCCGCCCGCACGGAGGCCGTCATCGCCTTCCTGCGCGCGCAACCCTGGGCTGGCGAGGTGGTGGCCGGCACCGATCTCGCACGCATTGGCCAGGCGCCGGCGGAGCACCTGCTCTGCGCCGTCTCGCTCCGCGCCGACGACTTGCCGAACGCCTTCGGCGTGCCCGGCCGTGCCGCCGCCGCGCGCCCCACCCGCGGCAAGCCGGACCGGCTGGGCTGCGGCCAGCATGGCGGGCTCGGCCGCTTCGAGCAGATGCCCTTCCTGATGATCGACGGCCCCGGCTTCCACGCGGGCAAGGCGACGCGTCGCCCGAGCCGCATCGTCGATCTGGCCCCCACCATCCTGCGCCATCTCGGCCTGCCGGAAACAGGCTGCGACGGCCATGCGCTGCAACACCAGGAGCTGTGATGACCCTGTCCCTGCCCCGTCGCGCCGCCCTGCGCGGCGTTGCCGCCCTGCCTTTCGCCGGCCATGCCGCCGTCGCCCAGCCCGCGGCGGCGCCGCGCCGCGGCGGCGTGCTGAAATATGCGACGCTCGGCCTCGACACGTCGGACCCGCATCGCCACACCGGCGCGATCGGCGTGCAGCAGGCCTATGTCGAAGGGTTGACCAGCCTCACCGCCAGTGGCGGCGTCGAGCCGATGCTGGCCGAAGCCTTCGAGGTTTCGCCCGATGGCCGTGTCTACACCTTCCGCATCCGCCAGGACGTGCGCTTCCACAACGGCGACATCCTGACCGCCGCCGACGTGGTGGCGAACATGGAACGCATCCGCACGAAGATCCGCGGCGGCTGGCTGACCACTGCCATGCACCAGGCCGAGGCGATCGAGGCTCCCGATGCGCGCACCGTGGTGCTGCGGCTGAAGGAACCCTTCGCGCCGCTGCTGAACCTGGCGTCTGAACTGTGGATTCTCTCGCCGAAATCGCCGGGCTGGGAGGAGACCATCACCCAACCGATCGGCACCGGGCCGTTCACCTTCGGTGAATGGCAGCCCAAGGTCCGCTTCTACGCCCCAGCCTTCCCCGGCTACTGGCAGGTGGGCAAGCCCTATCTGGCTGCTGTCGAATTCGATCTGCGCGAGGTGGCTGATCCCGGCCTCGCCCTGCGCGCGGGCGACCTGCACGTGGCGGCGGTCACGCGCGACCGGCTGCGGCCGCTGCTGCGCGACGCTGCGCTGCATGCACGGCCGATCCGCGACACCACCTGGTATTTCGTCTCCTTCAACAACCGCCGCCCGGCGAAGCCCTTCGACGACGCGCGCGTGCGCCGCGCCATCGGCCATGCCATCGACAAGCGCGCGGTGATGAATTTCGTCGCCGGTCGCGACGCCATCGTCACCAACCAGATGGTCATCCCCGGCAACATCCATTTCGACCAGGCGACCCACGACGCCGACATCTTTGCAAAGCCCGATCCGCAGCGTGCCCGTGCCCTGCTGCGCGAGGCCGGCGTCGATCCGGCGAAGCGCCGGCTCGACGTGATCTCCTGGCAGGGCGCCTGGCCGCAGGCCGTGGTGCAGATGATCAAGGCGCTCGGCTTCGAGGTGAACCACGTCGCCCTGGACGACATCGGCGCGCAGCGGCGCCTTGGCCAGTACGACTGGGACATCGCACTGTTCGAATCCGGCCCGCGCGCCGACATCTTCCTGCGCTACGTGCGCCTGATGAGCGACGGGCCGAACCCGGTGCTGTGGGGCGGCATCCAGGACGAGGTGCTGGACGGGCTGATCGACAAGGCCGTCGCCGAGCCCGACCAGGCGCGGCGGGTGGCGAACTACCTCGCCGCCTGGAAGCGGGTCATGGCGCAGGATTACTTCTACGTTCTCGGCCACGAGCAATCGGTGATCGTCAACCGCGACGAGGTGCAGGGCTGGGAGCCGGGCTTCACCTGGTCGCCGCACTGGGCCAGCGGCGGAATCGCCCGTACCTGGCTGAAGGCGTGATGAGCGGCGCCGTCCTCCTGCCGGCGCGGATGGCCCTGCCATCGGCCCGGCTCGCCCTCGGCGCCGCGCTGGTGCTGCTGGCGCTGCTGCCGGGCCTGGCACGGCTGGGACTGGCATGGCTGGGATCGGGCGGCGCCGACCCGCTGGGCCAGGACCTGCTGGCCTTGAACCTTCCGCCCGGGACCGGACACGTTCTCGGCACCGACCACCTCGGCCGCGATGTGCTGGCACGGCTGACCGCCGGCACCTGGCTGACCCTGTCCACCGGCCTGGGCGGGACGCTGCTGGCGACCCTGCCCGGTGCCGCGCTGGGGCTGCTGGCACTGACCCTGGGCGGGGTGGTGCGCGCCGCCACCTTCGCCGCCTTCGACCTGCTGCGCGTGCTGCCCGGCATCCTGCTGGCGCTGCTGACCGCGGTGGTGCTGGGCAACGGCAGCTTTCCGGTAATGCTGGCGCTCGGCCTCTCCTACGCGCCGCTTTTCGCCGAGCTGGTGCGGGCGGCGCATGCGCGCGAGATGGCGTCGGACTATGTTGCCGCCGCGCAGGTCTTCGGCCAGGGCAGGCTGACCGTGCTGGGACGGCACGTGCTGCCGAACCTGCTGGGGCCGGTGGTGACGCTGGCGGTCATCGTGCTGCCCCGCTGCATCGTCACCGAATCGGTGCTGTCCTTTCTCGGCCTTGGCACCGCGCCCGACCAGCCGAGCTGGGGCCGCATGATCGCCGATGCCAGCGGCTTCGCCGAGGACGCGCCGCATGCGGTGCTGGCGCCGATGCTGGCGCTGTCGCTGCTGACACTGGGCCTGTCCCTGCTTGGCGAATCGGCCCGCCGCCACTTCGATCCGCTGCGGCGGGAGGCCGCACCATGACCCGGTACTGGCCCGTGCTCGCGGGGCTGCTGCGCGCGCTGGCGCTGATCTCCGCCATCGTCGTCATCGTCTTCCTGCTGATCCGCGCCGTGCCCGGCGATGCCGTGGACGTGCTCGCGGCGCAAGGCGACCTGACGGCGCGGCAACAGGCGGCGCTGCGCACCGAACTTGGCCTCGATGCGACGCTGGCGGGGCAGTTGCGACGCTGGGTCGCGCATGCGGCCACGGGCGATCTCGGTCAGTCGCTGCGCTTCGGCCGGCCGGTGGCGGCGATGGTGACGCAGGCGCTGCCCACCACGCTGGGTTTCGCCGCCGCCGCCTTCGCCTTCGGCTTCGCGCTGGCGCTGCTGCTGGCGGTCGGGGCGCTGCTGGCGCCGCGCTCACCGCTGCCGGCGCTGGTCGAGGCGGTCAATCTCTGGTCCATCGCGGTGCCGACTTTCGTCGCCGGCATCGTCGCCATCCTGGTGTTCTCGATCTGGCTCGGCTGGCTGCCGGTGATCGGCAACCTGCCAGTGCCCATCGTGGTGCTCGGCCTCGACATCGCCGGCCAGCTCGCCAAACCGCTGCTGGAGGAACTGCGCGAGGCCCGCCTCGCCCCGCATGTCCGCGCCGCCCATGCGCGCGGGCTGCATCCGCTGCGCATCGTCCTGCGCCACGTGCTGCCGGCGGCCTTGCCGGTGCTGCTGGCGCTCGCCTCGGTCAGCCTGGCCTCGCTGATCGGCGGCACCCTCACCATGGAGGCGCTGTTCGGCCTGCCCGGCCTGGGCTCCCTGGTGCTGAACGCGGTGAACGGCCGCGACTATCCGGTGCTGCAGGCGGTGATCATCGTGCTCGCCCTCGGCGTCGTCCTGGTCAACGCGGTGGCCGACCTGGCGCGCCGCCTCATCGATCCCCGCGTGAGGGCATGATGTCCGCTTTGCTGCGCCTCTCAGGCCTGACCATCGGCCTGCCCGGCCGCGCGCCACTGGTGCGCGATATCTCCTTCGACCTTGCCGCCGGCGAGGTGCTCGGCCTGGTCGGCGAATCCGGCAGTGGCAAGTCGCTCACCGTCTCGGCGCTGATCGGGCTGCTGCCGCCGGCGATGCGCCGCGCCGGCAGCGCCCGCTTCGACGGGCAGGAGCTGTTCACCCTGGCGCCGCGCGCGTGGCGGCGTCTGCGTGGCCGGCGCATCGCCATGGTGTTCCAGGACCCGATGGCGGTGCTCAACCCCTTCATGACCATCGGCGCCCAGATCGAGGAAGTGCTGCGCGCGCATCATCCGTTCCGTGGCGCCGCCCTGCGTGCCCGCGCGGCGGCGCTGCTGACCGAGGTCGGGCTCGACATCACCCTGGCCGGGCGGCACGCGCATGCGCTCTCCGGCGGACAGCAGCAACGCGTGGTGATCGCGCTCGCCCTGGCCGGCGATCCCTGCCTGCTGCTGGCCGACGAGCCGACCACCGCGCTCGATACCGTGGTGCAGGCACAGATCCTGGCGCTGCTGCGCGACCTGGTGTCACGCCGCGGCCTCGCGATGATCTTCATCTCGCACGACCTCGCGGTGGTGGCACGCATCGCCGACCGCGTCGGCATCATGCACCGGGGCGAGCTGCTGGAACTCGGCGCCACCGATCGCCTGCTCGCGCACCCGGAACATCCCTACAGCCGTGCCCTGGTGACGGCGCGCCACGCGCTGCGGCCCTGGCCAGACCAGCCCGCCGCCGCGCCGGTGCTGCGCCTGCGCGGCCTGCACGTCGCCTATCGCAGTGGCTGGCTGCCCGGTCGCGCCCGGAAGGTGGTGCATGGCATCGACCTGGACATTCCCGCCGGCGGCGTGCTCAGCCTCATCGGTGCCTCCGGCAGCGGCAAGAGCAGCGTTGCCCGCGCCCTGGTCGGGCTCGCGCCGGCCCACGCCGCGCTGGCAGAGGTGAACGGACGCCCCCTGCCCTTCGGTCTCGCCGGCCGGCGCAAGGCCGCCGCGCAGCAAGTGCAGATCGTCTTCCAGAACCCGCCGGCCTCGCTGAACCCGCGCCTGAGCGTCGCCGCGATGCTGGCCGAGGCAGTGTCGCGCCAGCGCCTGACCCGTGCCGAGGTACTCGCCCGCATGGGCGCGGTGCTACGCGAGGTCGGCCTGGACGAAAGCCACCTGACGCGCTTGCCGCACCAGCTCTCCGGCGGTCAGCAACAGCGCATCGCCATCGCCCGCGCCCTGCTCGCCGGGCCATCTCTGTTAATCTGCGACGAAATCCTCTCGGCCCTGGACGCCAACGTGCAGGTCCAGATCATTGACCTGCTGCGTGGCCTGCGCGAGCGGCGTGGCCTCGCGCTGCTGTTCATCGGCCATGACCTTTCGGTGGTGCGCACCCTTGGCGGCGAGGTCGCGGTCATGGACGCCGGCACCATCGTCGAACGAGGCGCGGCGGCGGATGTGTTGTCCAGGCCGTGCCATGCGTTCACTCGCCGGCTGCTGGCGGCAGAACCGTACCGGGATTCTGCCGCGCAGCGCGAATGGGGTGCAGGGGCCGTGTGGCCCCTGCCGGGTCCAGGGCAGAGCCCTGGCCTTCTTCCTGTCTGAAGTTCAGGCTTCGGCGGCGACCGGCGCCACCGGTTCGACGTCCGGCAGGCGTTCCACCTTGCCGACGACGAAGATGTAGGAAAGTGCCCCGATCAGCGCCATGGCGCCGACATAGGTCAGCCCGAGCGAGAAATTCCCGCCCTGCACCAGGAAGCCGATGATGATCGGCACGGTGATGGCGGAGAGGTTGCCCATGAAATTGAACACCCCGCCGGTCAGCCCGATCAGCCGTTGCGGCGCCAGTGCCGAGACCAGCGACCAGGTGATCGAGGCCAGGCCGTTGCCGAAAAACGCCAACGTCAGGAAGGCGATGACCAGCGCCGGGGCGTCAACATAGTTGCAGCCGATGATGCTGATCGAAAGCAGCAGGCCGGTGACGATCGGCACCTTGCGCGCGGTGCCGAGCGAGGCGCCGCGACGGATCAGGAAATCCGAGATCAGGCCCGAGCACAGCACGCCGAGGAACGCCGCCAGGAACGGCAGGGAGGCGAGGAACCCGGCCTTGACGTAGCTCATGCCCCGATACTGCACGAGATAGGTCGGGAACCAGGTCAGGAAGAACCACAGCGTCGAGGTGACGGCGTACTGGCCGATATAGACGCCCCAGAGTTTGCGCGAGCCGAGTACGCGGCCGAAATCGGCCAACGCGAAGGCCGGGCGCGGTGCACCGGTCTTGCGCGCGCTGAGATCGACCAATCCGCCGCCCTGGCGGATCAGCGTGATCTCGGCCTCGTTGGTGAAGCGGAACTGCCGCGGCTCGCGGTAGACCAGGAACCAGAACACGCCCCAGACCAGCCCGGCGCAGCCGGTGGCGACGAATACCATGTGCCAGCCGATCTCGGACTGGATCCACAGCAGCACCGGCGTCAGGAAGGCAAGCCCCACGAACTGGCCGGAAGTGTAGAAGCCGATCGCGGTGGCGCGGCCGCTCTCGGGGAACCAGGCGGTGACGACACGGTTGTTGATCGGGTAGGACGGCGCTTCCAGCACACCGATCGCGAAGCGGATGGCGATCAGCCCGACGACGCTGCCGGCGAAGCCGAGCATGACCGTGGCCACCGACCACAGCAGGATCAGCACTGTGTACAGCACCCGCGGCGGCACGCGGTCCACCAGCCAGCCGCCGGGAATCTGGCAGAGCGCGTACGACCAGCCGAAGGCGGAGAGCACGAAGCCCATGTGCACCGGGTCGATGCCCAGTTCCTTGCTCATCACCGGCGCGGTGATGGAAAGGTTGCTGCGGTCGAGGTAGTTGATCACCACGGTGATGAACAGCAGTACCATGATGAAGTAGCGCGAGCGGGTCGGCGCGGTGCCGGCCGGGAGGGAGTCGTTCATCGCCGTCTCACCACTCCGCGAAGCTGCCGTCGGCATGGCGCCAGACCGGGTTGCGCCAGCGATGCCCGATGGCGGCCTGGCGCTTTACGAAGTCCTCGTTGATCTCGATGCCCAGGCCCGGCCCCTGCGGGATCGCCACATGGCCGTCGTGATAGGCGAAGACCGAGGGATCGACCAGGTAGTCGAGCAGGTCGTTGGTGCGGTTGTAGTGGATGCCCAGGCTTTGTTCCTGGATGAAGGCGTTGTAGCATACCGCGTCGAGCTGCAGGTTGGCGGCCAGCGCGATCGGCCCAAGCGGGCAATGCAGTGCCAGCGCGATGTCGTACGCCTCGGCCATGGCCGCGATCTTGCGCGTCTCGGTGATGCCGCCGGCGTGCGAGGGATCGGGCTGGATGATGTCGACGTAGCCCTCGTGCAGGATGCGCTTGAAGTCCCAGCGCGAGAACAGCCGCTCGCCCAGCGCGATCGGGGTGCTGGTGTGGTTGGCGATTTCCTTCAGCGCCTCCGCGTGCTCGCTCAGCACCGGCTCCTCGATGAAGGTCAGCTTGAAGGGCTCCAGTTCCTTGGCCAGCACCTTGGCCATTGGCCGGTGCACGCGGCCGTGGAAGTCGACGGCGATGCCGAAATGCGGGCCCATCGCCTCGCGGATCGCGCCGACGCGCTCCAGCACGGCGTCGATCCTGGCGTGGCTGTCGATGAACTGCAGTTCCTCGGTGCCATTCATCTTGATGGCGGTGAAGCCGCGTGCCGCCACCTCGCGCGCCGCGTTGGCGGTGTCGGCCGGACGGTCGCCGCCGATCCAGGAATAGACGCGGATGCGGTCACGCAACTGCCCGCCCAGCAACTGGTGCACCGGCTGGCCGAGCGCCTTGCCCTTGATGTCCCACAGCGCCTGGTCGATGCCGGCGATCGCGCTCATGTGGATGCCGCCGCCGCGATAGAAGCCGGCGCGGTACATGATCGTCCAGTGATCCTCGATGCGGAACGGATCCTTGCCGACCAGGTAGTCGGACAGCTCGTCCACCGCCGCGGCCACGGTGTGGGCGCGGCCTTCCAGCACGGGCTCGCCCCAGCCGGTGATGCCGGCATCGGTTTCGATCTTCAGGAACAGCCATCGCGGCGGCACCACGTAGGTGGTGAGCCGGGTGATCTTCATGGCCATGGTCCGGGTCCCTTGCGTGTGGGTCGTCAGGCGGCGGGCGCCGCCCGCAGGCTTTGCCAGGACGCGACGAAGGCGCGGGCGCGGGCGGCGACCGCGGCTGCATCGAATCCGGGCTGATACAGTGCCGAGCCGAGGCCGAAACCGGCGGCCCCGGCGGCGAGATAGGGATGCATGGTGTCCGGCGTGATGCCGCCCACCGGCAGGAAGGCGGTGCCTTTCGGAAAGACGCTGCGCAGGGCCTTCAGCACCGGCGGGCCCATCAGTTCGGCCGGGAACAGCTTCAGCGCGTCGGCGCCGGCCGCGAGGGCAGCGAAGCCTTCGGTGGGGGTGGCGATGCCGGGGGTGCAGGCCATCCCCGCGGCCTTGGCGGCGCGGATCACCGCGGTATCGGCATGCGGCATGACGGCGATGCGCCCGCCCGCCGCCGCCACCGCCGCCGCGTCCTCCGGACGGGTGACGGTGCCGGCGCCGACCAGCACGCTCTCGCCGAAGATCCGGTGCAGCCGGGCGATGCTCTCCAGCGGGCGCGGCGAATTCAGCGGCACCTCGATGATGGCGAAGCCCGCATCGGCCAGGGCCTGTCCGATCGGCTCCACCTCCTCCGGGGTGACGCCGCGCAGGATGGCGATCAGCGGCAGGCGGTCCATGTAGGTCTGCAACGACATCGGCAGGTCACTCCTGGCAGGATGCGGAAGGGGCGACGAGCCCGGCGTCGCGGGCGATGCGCCACAGCCCGGACGTGGCGGTGTCGCCGAGGACGATCGGATCGGGACCGCCGAACAGGGCGATCGCCCGCGCATAGCGGTCGCACAGCGCGGCATCGCCCACCAGCGCCAGCGGCCCGGCGGTCTCCGGCGGCGCAGCCAGGGCGGTGCGCAATTCGTCGCCGATCAACAATCCCGAGAGGTAATCAAGGCTTTCCGCCGCGCGCAACGCGCCCGCCAGCACCAGCGCGCGGGCCGAGAACAGCAGCGGCGCGATACCGCCCGGCGCATCGCGCGCGGCGAGCAGGCCGCGGGCGAAGGCAGCGGCGGCGGCCTCGGCTTCGGGCGCGCCCTCTCCCGCGGCGAGGCGGCCGAGGATGGAATGGCCGCGCAGCACCGCGAACAGCTCGCCGGTCATGTAGGTGGTGAAGTGCCGGATGCGGCCGTCGGTGACGGTGACCCATTTCGAATGGGTGCCGGGCAGCACGATGCGGCAGGAGGCGTGCAGCTCAGCGCGCAGTGCCAGCGCCCCGGCGATCTGCGTCTCTTCCCCGCGCATGACATTGGGCGTCGCGCCCCATTGCGCGACGCCGGGCACCAGCAGCAGCCGCGTGCCCGGCACCGCGACCAAGGCGTGGGCGAGTTCGCCGGCGCCGGCGGGGCATTCCAGGTAGGGCGCCTCCACCCAGCCCTGGGCGCTGCCGATCATGCCGCTCGCCAGCGCCGGCAGCTCCGGCCAGCGCGCCTGCCACGCCGCCGTGACCGTGGCGAAGGCGCCGGCGAAATCGCCTGCCTGGACCTGCATGATTCCCCATGGCCCGGCCCGGCGGTCGAGCACCGCGCCATCCGGCCCGAGCAGGTAGGCGCGCAGCGACGACGTGCCCCAGTCGAGCGCGACCAGGGACGGGGCGACGAGGTTCGTCATCACGCCGCGTCCTGTCCGGTGGTGCCCACTTTCCAGCCAAGCTCGCGGGACACCGCGCGGGCGGCGGCGATGACATCGGGAACCAGGCTTTGCATGCGGGCCTCGGACATGTAGGGCGCGGCACTGGCCACGCTGATGGCGGCGACGATGCCGCCCCCGGCATCGCGCACCGGGGCGGCGACGCAATGGATGCCGATCTCGTTCTCGGCGAGATCGATGGTGGCGCCGGCGGCGCGGTAGCCTTCCATGCGCGCACGGTATTCCGGCCAGGGCAGCGGCGTGCCGCGGCTGCCCGGATGGTGCAGCCCGACATCGTACAGCCGGCGCCATTCGGCCGCGTCCATGTCGAGCATCAGCGCCTTGCCGACGCCGGTCAGCGCGATCGGCATGCGATGGCCGACGCGGCTGCGCATCTCCAGGCCGCGCTGTCCCGGCAGCTTGTCGAGATAGAGCACCTCGCTGCCTTCGGGGATGCCCAGATGCACCGTGTCCTCCGTCCGCGCGGCCAGGGCTTCCAGATGCGGCCGGGCGATGGCGGCGAGCGGCATCTGTTCGCGCGCCTGGAAGCCGAACTGGATCAGCTTGGGGCCGAGCACGTAGCCCCGGCCCGGGTCGTTGCGCAGGTAGCCGGCCTGCAGCAGCGCGCTGGCCAGGCGCTGGGTGGTGCTGCGGGTGCAGCCGATCGCGCCGCCGATGGAAGCCAGGGTGCGCGCCCCGGCGGCGACCGCCTCGATCACCGCGAGGCCACGGAACAATGTCTGCGCGCCGGGGATGGTTTTGTCGTCCATCGGTCATGCCTCCGTGCGAACCCTAGCCGGGCCCGAAGCCGTGTCAATATGTGAGATATTAACCCATATTATGGGTTAGTCACGTGTCATTCCGTCCGGGCACGCGGTCATGGAACGGGTGGATGGCCCCGGCCTGTGGCTCTTTCAGCGGCAGGCCGAGGGGGTGCGGAACGAGGCAAGGCAATCCTGCACCCGCATATAGGCGGCGAATTGCGGGTACAGCAGCCAGCCGCCGGCCAGCAGCAACAGCAGGAAGCCGATCGTCAGCACCCCGACCAGGTCGATCGGCCGGTGCCGTCCGGGCTGCCCGCGCGCCGGGCGCCCGGCCGCCGTGTCCTCCTCGCCGGTCGTGGCGGGATCGCGGTCACGCGATGGGGGCTGGTCCTGCATGGCGGGTCCTCATGTCTTCAGTCGCAAGGGCATGTGCAGGGCTGACCAGCGCAGCGCAATCCGCCATCGCAGGCCGCCGCGGCCTCCTGGCAATTTCCCGTGCCAGGCCTTATTTGTTGCAGATGCAAAGCAGAACGACCCGGGATGCGCCGGCCGGGCAGGGCCGCGGCTGGCCGGCCTTTTCTCCGTTCCCGGCGACATTCCGCGGGACCGGGCCGGACGGACCATTGTCCGAAGAGCAGCGGGTGCAACTGCTGGCACCGCTGCTGGACCATGTCGCCTCGCTGATCCTCGCCCATCTCGCCTCCGTCCTGCTCGGCTGCATCGGGGTGGCCCGGATCGAGGCGGCCTGGCCGGCATGGTTCCTTGCCGGCAATCTCATCCTGATCCTCGCCCGGCTGCTGACGCTGCGGCGGCTGCAGCGGTTGCGGGCGAGCCCCGCGGGTGGCCGCCCGCGCGACATGCTGGCGGCCAGCCGCCCTTATTTCGCCGTCGGCCTGGTGTGGGTCGGCCTCAACGGCCTGTTCGGCAGCCTGTGCCTGCTGGGCTCCGAGGACGAGGTGATGCGGCTGCTTGCGATCGCGCAGGCCTTCGGCATCGCCGGCGGCACTGCCTCGCGCGCCGCCGGCACGCCGCGCTACGCGTTGCTGCAGATCGTTGGATGGCTGCTGCCGGTGGTCGCGGGCACCGCCATCTCCGGCCCGGACTACTGGGGCATCACCCTGCTTGCGCTGCTCTACGCCGCCGTGCTCGATCTCATCGTCCGGAGGCATTTCCGGCACATGCTCGCCCTGATCGCCGCCGAGCGCGCCAAGGACGCGCTGGCGGGGCGGCTGGCGGTGGCGCTCGGCAACATGAAGCAGGGACTGGCGCTGTACGACGCCGCAGGGCGGCTGCAACTGGTCAACCGCCGCTTCCACGAGGCCTTCGGCCTGGCCCCGGACGACCTCGTCCCCGGCATGACCGAAGCCGAGGTAACCGCGCGCTGCGGCGTGCCCGGGCAGGACGCGCCGGCCGCCCCCGGACCAGGATCCGGGCCCGGCCGGCCCGAGGGCCGGCTGGCCACGCATGACGGCCGCGTCGTCGCCCTGGCGTGCGAGGCGCTGGAGGATGGCGGCTGGGTGGTGACCTGCGAGGACGTCACCGGACGCTGCCGCGACGAGGCCCGCATCGCCCACATGGCGCGCCACGACAGCCTCACCGGCCTGCCCAACCGCGCCCTGTTCGCCGAGCGCATGGAACAGGCGGTGGCGCGGCTTGGTGGGGGCGAGCCCTTCGTGCTGCTGTATCTCGACCTCGACGGGTTCAAGGCGGTCAACGACACGCTCGGCCACGCCACCGGCGACCGGCTGCTCTGCCTGGTCGCCGGGCGCATCAGCGCCTGCCTGCGCGAGGCCGACACCGTGGCCCGGCTCGGCGGCGACGAGTTCGCGATCCTGATGCCCGGCGTGAAATGCCCCGCGGCGACGGAGCTGATCGCGCACCTGCTGATCCGCGTGATCGGGCTGCCCTGCGGCATCGACGGGCGGCAGCTTGTGGTCGGCGCCAGCATCGGCGCCGCCTTCGCCCCCGCCGGCGCCGCCAGCCCGGACAGTCTGATGCGGCAGGCCGACATGGCGCTGTACCGGGCCAAGGAGAGCGGGCGCGGCTGCTACCGTCGCTTCGAGCCGGAGATGGAGCGGCGCCTGCGGGTGCGGCAGAGCCTGGAGGCCGACCTGCGCGGCGCCCTCGGCCGCGGCGAGTTCGAACTGCACTACCAGCCGATCGTCAGCCTCACGACCCCGCCGGAGGTCTGCTTCGAGGCGCTGCTGCGCTGGCGCCGCCCCGGGCGTGACCTGGTGCCGCCCGGCAGCTTCATCAGTGTGCTCGAGGAAACCGGGCTGATCGCCCCGGTCGGCGCCTGGGCATTGCGCACCGCCTGCGCCGATGCCGCGGGCTGGCCTGCTTCGGTGCGGGTCGCCGTCAATGTCTCGCCCGCGCAGTTCCGCAGCGGGACGCTGGTGGCGGAGGTCGAGGCGGCGCTGGCGGAATCGCGGCTGCCGGCGGCGCGGCTGGACCTCGAGATCACCGAGGCGGCGATCCTCACCGACGACGCCGCCATCCTCGCCACCCTGCACCGGCTGCGCGCCTCCGGGATCCGGGTGGCGCTGGATGATTTCGGCACCGGCTATTCCTCGCTGAGCTACCTGCGCCACTTCCCGCTCGACAAGCTCAAGATCGACCGGTCCTTCGTCGTCGGCCTCGACAGCTCGCACGCCTCGGCCTCGATCGTGCGGGCCATCGTCACCCTGGCCCGCAGCCTGGGCCTGGTCAGCATCGCCGAGGGCGTGGAGACGCCGGAGCAGTTGCACCACCTGCGCCGGCTCGGCTGTGACGAGATCCAGGGCCATCTCTTCGCCGCGCCGCGCCCGAACGAGGAAGTGCCGGCGATGCTGCGGCGGATCCACGAATACACACTTCTGGAGACATGGATCCACCTGTCGAGGCCTTATGGCCGCGCCCAGGAATAAATAATAAATCGATAATATTCCCATATCGCCCGTTAAAAATCTGGCTTTCACGCGAATTTGCATGACGATCTTCAACAAACAGGCGATCTTTCCTTGCGACGACTCCAGAAGACGGATTAATCGCCCAACAAATTTCCCCGAGTGGATTGCCCAGGGCCCGACGAACCGCAATGCCAGCCGTCCCTTCGTTCCCACTGGCATTCTGGTTCCACGGGCCGCGGCCGCCACCGCCCGATGCCGTGCAGGTGCAGCTCGCCCTGCCGCTGCTGCAGCGCACCGCCTCGCTGGTGCTGGCGCATTTCGCCCTGCTGCTGCTCTGCGGCATCGCCGTGGCCCGGATCGACGCCGCCTGGCCCTGGCTGTTCCTGGTCGCCAACCTCGCCGCCGTGACGGCGCGGCTGGTGGTGCTGCGGCGCCTGCGGGCCAGCCACGAGGCCGGGCTGCCGCGTGGCATCCTCGCCGCCACCCGTGATTATTGCCTGGTCGGCGGGCTCTGGGCGGGGCTCGGCGGCGGCTTCAGCTATCTCGGCATCACCCAGGAGGGCGACGAGCCGCTGCGGCTGCTGGTGACGGTGGTGGCGCTCGCCACCGCCAGCGGCGCCGGCTCGCGCAACGCCGCCACCCCGCGCTTCGCCCTGCTGCAGGTGGTCGCCTGGCTGCTGCCGCTCGCCCTTGGCGCGGCCGAGGTCGGCTGCTGGAGCATCGCCGGGCTGGTGCTGCTCTACATCATCGCCCTGGCCTCGCTGATCCAGCGGCATTTCGGCGACCTGCTCGCGTTGGCCTCGGTTGCGCGCGCCAAGGACGCGCTGGCGGGGCGGCTCGCGGTGACGCTCGGCAACATGAAGCAGGGGCTGGCGCTGTACGACGCGGAAGGGCGGCTGCAACTGGTCAACCGCCGCTTCCACGACGCCTTCGCCCTGCCCCCGGACAGCCTCTCGCCCGGCATGACGGAAGCCGAGGTGGCGGCGCGCTGCGAGGTGCAGGCCGAGGACTGGGTCGGGGCCGGAGCCTCCGGGCCGGGCTGGGCGGAGGGGCTGCTGACCACGCGCGCCGGCCGCGCCGTCGCGGTGTCGCGCCAGGCGCTGGCCGATGGCGGCTGGGTGGTCACCTGCGAGGACGTCACCGAGCGCCGCCGCGACGAGGCGCGCATCACCCACATGGCCCGCCACGACAGCCTCACCGGCCTGCCCAACCGCGCCATGTTCCGCGAGCGGATGGAAGCCGCGGTGGCGCGGCTGGGCCGCGGCGAGCCGTTCGTGCTGCTGTGCCTCGACCTCGACGGGTTCAAGGCGGTCAACGACACGCGCGGCCACGCCACCGGCGACCGGCTGCTCTGCATGGTCGCCGAGCGCATCCAGGCCTGCCTGCGCGAGATCGACACCGTGGCCCGGCTCGGCGGCGACGAATTCGCCATCCTGCTGCCGCGCGCGCAATGCCATGCCGACGTGGAGCTGATCGCGACGCGGCTGATCGGCACGGTCGGCGCCCCCTATCCGATCGACGGCCGGCAGGCGGTGATCGGCGTCAGCATCGGCGCCGCCTTCGCCCCCGCGGATGGCAGCCTGCCGGACCGGCTGATGCGCCAGGCCGATCTCGCGCTGTATCGCGCCAAGGAAAGCGGGCGCGGCCGCTTCTGCCGCTTCGAGCCGGAGATGGAGCAGCGCCTGCAGGCGCGGCGCAGCCTGGAGGCGGAGCTGCGCGGTGCCCTCGACCGTGGCGAGTTCGAACTGCACTACCAGCCGATCGTCGCGGTGGAAACGACCCGGGTGGTGCGGCTGGAGGCGCTGCTGCGCTGGCGCCATCCCGTGCGGGGCCTGCTCGCCCCCGAGGGCTTCATCGCGGCACTCGAGGATGCCGGCCTGAGCGGCACGGTGAGCGAGTGGGTGCTGCGCCGGGCCTGTGCCGATGCGATGCTCTGGCCCGACGGCCTCGGCGTCGCCGTGCACTGCGCGCTCGCCCGGTTCCGCGGCGACGCCCTCGCCGGCAGCATCGCCGCCGCGCTCAGGGAGACCGGGCTGGCGCCGGCGCGGCTGGAGCTGGAGGTCACCGAGGCCGTCATCGGCGGCGGTGACGCGGGCGTCGCGGCGGCGCTCGGGCGGATCCGCGGCCTGGGGGTGCGGGTGGCGCTGGATGATTTCGGCACCGGCACCTTCTCGCTCGGCACGCTGCACACCCTTCCGCTCGACCGGGTCAAGATCGACCGCAGCTTCGTCGGCAGCCTCGGCACCTCCAACGTCGCCGAATCGATCATGCAGGCCATCGTCACCCTGGCCCGCAGCCTCGATTTCGGCACCACCGCCGAGGGTGTCGACACCGCCGAGCAGTTGCGCCACGTCCGCCGGATCGGCTGCGACGAGGCGCAGGGCCATGTCTTCAGCGCCCCCTGCCCGGGCGCGGACGTGCCTGCCATGCTGCGCGGCATCGCCGCGCGGCTGGAGGACGTGGCGCCGGAACGCGGCTGAGCGCAACCATTGCGACAAAGGGAGCGCGCCTTTCATGGCCGCCTACTCGTGTTCGCTTGAACGTCGGCGGGGGTGATCTCGACGGTCGCTGTCATACCCGCAGCCAGTTCAACGCCTGAAGGCACTCGATCGATATGGATGCGGACCGGTATGCGCTGGGCAAGGCGCACCCAGGAAAATGTCGCCGCTACATTGGGCAGGCCGAGATGACCCGGCGCGTCGTTGCTGTTCTCGATACCGCGACCGATACTTTCGACATGGCCAGTCGCTGGCTGATCAAAGCCCATCAGCATGATCTGCGCTGGGTTTCCAACGCGGATTTTCTGAATTTTAGTCTCCTCAAAATAACCGGTGATCCAGAATCTGGACGCATCGAGGATAGCGACCCTGGTCGTGCCCGCCGTTGCATAGTCGCCGGGCCGAAGCCTCAAATTGGTGACATATCCATCGATCGGTGAACGGATCGTCGAGCGGGCAAGATCGAGTTTCGCCAGCTCAAGTGTTGCCACTGCGGCCTGATAGGCAGCGCTGGCCACCGCTGCCGCCCCGCCGGATTGCTGGACGGCTTCCTGTGAAACAACATCCTTGAGTTGGCGCTGCCGCCGTGCGGTCGCCTGACGAACGATCATATCCTGACGTCTCGCTTCGACGTCAGCCTCCGCCAGTGCCACTGCCAGCCGAAGCCGCTCGGGGTCGATCTCGTAGAGAATGTCACCCCGTTTAACATACTGATTATCGGCCACAGGCACGGAGCGGATCGTACCGGAGACTTCCGGCGCGATCTGCACGACATCCACGCCGACCCTGCCATCGCGGGTCCAGGGCGCTCGCTCGTAACGGCCCCACGCCTGCACGGCGACAAAGGTGGATAAAAATACGACGCAAAGGGTCAGGGCATATCGGCCGAGCAGGGACAGAAAAGGTTTCACGACAATCGTCCGATCAGTGGCAGGTACTGCATGAGCAGACCGCAGATGATGAGAAAGGTGGCGATTTCGACGAGTGGCCGATAAGCGAACAGGCGGGAGATGCCGGTAGCGGCGAAGCAGCGCATCGTTGCGATGGTGGCGATCAGCGCGATGAACGCGAGGACCACCAGACCGGGGATGAAGACGCCTCCGAAATTAAAATCAACGATCATGAGCCGGATGCGCCTCCCTTTACCGTTCCACCGGAGCCGAGTGCGAAACGGAGGTCGATGAGCAGATCGAATACCCGCGACCGGCTTTTGTATGAGCTGTCCATCATCATCGCCATCAATGTCTCAATGCGCTGATCGAGGTCGATAAAATCGGCAGGCGTTGTCGGACTCCTGACGCTGAAGTACACGGTGATCGCGGAAAGAAGGTCGCCTGTTGCAGCGCCGGCCTCGCCCTTTGTCTGCGGGATCGTCTTGCGAAGCTGACCGGCGACATACCCGATGCGAAGATGGCGCAGGGTATCGTCAAGGACGTTTGCACATGTTTTCCCGGACGCCCGCAGCCTCGGCAACAGCAGCGCCGTTCGGTCGATCATCAGGCTTGTCCAGCGCGCTTCGTTTGGTGCGCCGCCCAGAGCGCGGCGACCAACATCCCGTCGACTGAGGTGAAGCAGCCGATTGATCGCGACGTGCACCGGCACGGTCTGGAACAGAGACATGCTGACCGCCCCGAAACCGACCGCCGCAAAGAGCGCGATCACGGTGTTGAGGCAGGCGGCGAAGTCACCAGTGTAATTGGTACCCAGTCCCGAGAGGATCGGAATGGTGAGAGTGATGCCCATCGCCATGAACGTCGTCGGCAGCCGCGCCTGCAGAGAGCCAGCCAACAGGAATGCCGGGGCAAGGACCGCGACAAGAACTGCGAAGTTCGTTACCTGGGGAAGGATGGCGAAGCTGTAGACGAGGCTGATCAGCACCCCGTAGATAGAACCGACGATATATTTGACGACAAATGGCACAGGCGCGTCGAAGCTGCCGAACAAGGTGCAGCATACGCCGAGAATGGAGACTGCCGTTCCGCCCTCCGGCCAGGCCGACCATATCCAGAAGGCGCAGCCGCTGAGGATACCGACGATGCAGCCCAGCGCTGCGCGGGCCGCCATCCATGGATCACGGTGATAGACGTACCCCCTTGCACGTTTCGGCCCGTGAAGCGACGCCGTTTTTCGTGGGCGCCAACTGGCGTTCATGCTCTGCCTGAGCCTGTCGCAGTCATGAAGCAGGCCAATCATTTCGGCCAGATGGCCGGCCAGATTGGCGCCAACACTGTCGCCCAGGGTTGCCGCATCTGTGCCCAAATGTTTCTGGACCGATCGTGCGCGCCCAATCAGCCGAGTTGCCGCCGTCTCCCCATCATCCGCCTCAGTGGTTGCGATCCAGGCCCGGACATCACCAACCAATGTGGTCAGGTCATCAGCCGTATCGCCGTCACCCATGCCGAGAAAATGTACCCGGTCTTCGATTTCAGCCGTGAGGGGAAGCAGCCTGGCGAGACGATCGTGGATCAGTTGCAATGTCCCGCGCCGTGGCGTCACAGATGCGGGATCATATGGCAGATGCGTCGCAAGCCCCTGCAGCGTCAGGAGGTCAACAGCAAGCTGGTGACGATCTTTACGGTTTTCTTCCGGCGTTCCCGTCAGCGCGTCGCCCGCAAGCCGGCGAGCGTCCTGCAGCGTCGCCGACAGCCTGCCGGTAAAGTGGCCCGTCATCGGCTTCGGCAGGACGTAGCGATGGATCAGAACCGCGCAGAGAATCCCGATGGAAATTTCCTGAACGCGCAGAGAGGCAGTGTCGAAAATCGCACTGGGATCAAGCACGCCCGGAAAACCGATCAGGCTCGCCGTATAGCCAGCAAGAACGAAGGCATAGGCTCGCGGCGTGCGATCAAGCAGCGAGAAAAACAGGCACAGACCAATCCAGCCAGCGAGGATAACGCTGCACACGATTGGATCGTTCACGAAATTCGGAACGATCGCTACCGTCGCTATCGCGCCAATGAACGTGCCGGCAAAGCGATACACGCCACGACTGAATGATGCTCCGGCGGATGTCTGAGAGACGATGTAGACTGTAACGATGGCCCAGAACGGCTTGGGCAGCCCTATTCGTAGCGAAAGATAATAGGCCAGCATCGCGGCGGCGAAACTCTTCGCCGAAAAGAGGATCGCGTCCGCATCCACCTTCATGGCGGGCGTGCGAAGGAAGTTCGGTCCCGCCTGCAGCACTGCTGCACAGGTCCTGGTCAAGCGGGTACTTACGGGCAGCATCGCGTTCATGCCGCCAGTTGTGACTGACTTGCAAAAGCAAATAAATTCGATATTATGCCATAAAATCCCTAAAAACGGCCATTCTCATGCCGGTGTTGCGATCTGCCGTTAGCGTTTTTGATCCCGACCTCACCTTTCTGCCTGCGGTCGCCCATAAGCTCGATTTCTCCGAGCATGAGGCTGAAGTGCCTTTGCATGTGCATCGCAAGGGGCAGTTGATCCTGGCCCTGCACGGAGCCGTCACCTGCACTGCGGGCAATGAAATCTGGATCGTACCCCCCAATTGCGGGGTATGGATTCCGGGCGGTGTGCCGCACAGCGCCCGCGCAACTGCAAATGCGCGGCTCAACTATCTGTTCGTGGAGCCGGAAGCAGCAAAACTGCCTGAGAACAGTTGCACACTTTCGATTTCATCAATGATCCGGGAAATGGTCGAGCGCCTTGCCCGCGAGCGTGCGGATTACATTGCCGGCAGCCATGCCGCCCGGATTGCGCGCGTGCTACTGGACGAACTCGCGGAAATGCCACGTGAGCGGTTCAATCTGCCGATTTCCGGTCATCCAAAGATCCGGGCGATCGCCGATGCTCTGACAGCGGAGCCCTCGAACCGAAGCACCTTGAGCGATTGGGCGAAGCGGGTCGCGATGAGTGACAGATCATTGGCGCGGCTGTTGATCCGCGAGACAGGGCTGACGTTCGGACGCTGGCGACAGCAACTGCACCTCGTTGTCGCCCTTCGTGAGCTGGCGAGTGGCGAGACGGTGCAGAATGTTGCAGCCGGACTCGGGTACGAATCAGTGAACGCATTTATTACAATGTTCAAGAAGGCGCTAGGACGCACCCCCGCTCAGTACTTTGCGCAACGTAGTACCCCCACGCACCCAGCCTGAAAAAATAAGGCTATCTTACGCTGTCTATCTCTGTAACAAACAGGCGTTCTGCCGCCCGTTCAAAGATCAATGCTCTGGCGGTATTCCAGGATCGAATATCCGGTCGCATCGGCGATGGTGAGCCGGTCTCCTCCGACCCGGTAGCGGGCGGCGCTTTCCAGCAGGCCGAGGTAATCCCTCTCCTGGGTCATGACCCCCTCCGGGCCGGTGCAATAGATCCTTGTGCTGATGGCCGGGCCGATGTCCAGTTCCCTGGCCGAGCGTTCATAGGACGCCGAATAGGAATTGCACCCGGCCGTCCCGCTCACCCGCCCGTCCCTGAACGCCGCGGTGATCCTGGTGCCGTCCAGCACGGGATGCCCGCCATACGACACCAGCAGCCAGCGATGGTTCTCAAGGCCGTCCCGAAGCAGGCTGAATTCGTCCTGTGACAATTTATCCCCCATCGGTGCTTATTTTATTATAATCGGTCCACTTACTGTAATAATCTATTCAATTTAACTCAAGCCCCCACGATTTCTGGTGCAGGGCGGATCAGCGCAGCACATCCGGCATTGTTTCTCCACCAACGCAAGGCGGTCGCCGCGCGGCACGTTGCGATGCATCCGGGTTTGCCGGCAGCCGCAAGGGCTGACCGGCATTACGCCGCGCGCACCTCGACCAGGAAGCGGCCAACCTCGCCACGCAGCTTCTCGGCCTGGTGCGACAGGTCGGTCGCGCCTTCCAGCACCTGCCCCGCCGCCGCGCCGACCTCACCGGAGGCCTGCGTGACGGAGTCGATGGTACGCGAGACCCCCTGGGTGCCTTGCGCCGCCTGCATCACGTTGCTCGCGATCTCGCGCGTGGCCGAGCCCTGCTGCTCCACCGCCTCGGCGATGCCGGCGGCGATTTCGTTGATGCGGTCGATGGTCTGGCCGATTCCGGCAATGGCTTCGACCGCCTGTCCGGTCGCCTTCTGCACCCCTTCGATCTGGCCGCGGATCTTCTCGGTGGCGCGGGTGGTCTGCGAGGCCAGGTTCTTCACTTCGCTCGCCACCACCGCGAAGCCCCGGCCCGCGTCCCCCGCACGTGCCGCCTCGATGGTGGCATTCAGCGCCAGCAGGTTGGTCTGCCCGGCGATGCTGCTGATCAGCCCCACGACCTCGCCGATGCTCTGCGTGACCTCGGCGAGCCCGCGCATGATGGCATCGGTGCGCGTCGCCTCTTCCACCGCGCCGCGGGCGATCCGCGAGGATTCCGTGACCCGCCGCGCGATCTCGGAAACCGAGGCGGAGAGTTGCTCGGCGGCGGAGGCCACCGTCTGCACGTTGGCGGAAGCCTGCGTCGAGGCGGTGGCAACGGCGCCCGCCTGCCGGGTGGTCTGCTCGGCGGTGCCGGCCATCGTCCTGGCCGCCAGCTGCATCTGGGTGGCAGCGGAAGCGACCGCATCGACGATGCCGCCGACATTGGCCTGGAAACCGTCGGCAAGCCGGCCGCGCTCGATCTTCCGGGCCGCCTCCATCTCGGCCTTGCGCGCGGCGGCCTCGGCCTCGATGCGTTTCATCTCCAGCGCATTGTCCTTGAACACCTGCACGGCCGCGGCCATCTCGCCGACCTCGTCGTGCCTGTCCGTGCCCGGCACGGTGACGGACAACTCGCCCTTCGCCAGGCGCTGCATGATGGCCTTGAGGCTGCCGAGCGAGCGGGTGATGTCGCGATTCACCAGCCATGCCGCCAGCAGGGCGACCAGCAGGATCGCGCCGCTGACCAATCCGATTTTCCGCAGGGCCGTGGCGAACAGGGCGTCGAGGTCGTCGGTATAGGCGCCGGCGATGAAGAAGGCGTCCCAGGGCGCGAAGCGGGCGACGAAGGAGACCTTGTCGAGCGGCTGGGTCTGGCCCGGTTTCGGATAGGGATAATGAATGGTCCCTTCGCTGGAGGTGCGCAGGGCGTCCAGGGCAAGTTCGGCGGTGGTGCGGCCGATCCCCGCTATGGGCGGGGGGGTCATGCCTTCCCGTCCCGGCAAAGCGCCATGGATGATCACGAGATTCCCGGAGCTGAGGAGCGAAAGGTAGCCGTCGCCACCGTCGAACCGCATCGCATGGATGACCTGGCGCATCTGGTCGATCGCCTGCGGCCGGGTCAGGTGCCCGGCCACGACACGGTCCTCCAGCGCGCGGGCCAACGTGACAGCCGAATGCACGACCGCGCGGAGCTTGTCCGTACGGTCGTCGATCATTTGCTGACGCAGCATCGAACTGCTCAGGGCGACGATGGCGATCATCGCCAGGACCGAGAGCCCCAGCAGCAAGGCCAGTTTGGCAGGAATTTTCAGGCGATGAAGGGTCATGCTGACACCGGAAGAGATCAACGGCTTTTCGGGAAGGCGGTGAAACAAGGCCGTCATTCGCAACAACAGGCAGGAAGTCATCTTGATGGCGACATAGCCGCGTCCGGTCACTTACTTGCATGATGCACGCGCACCAGCAAGATTATAATCAACCAAATGGCGTTAAATGTTCATTTTAATTTAATATTCTGCTGAGCGCTCCGGATTTTTGTTGCGCATTATTATTAGAATTGGCGAGAGAATGTCCGAATGGCGGCAGGGATACCCGCGCCCTGCGGCCCGTCTCAGAAATCGGCGCGCAGCGACAGGTAGACGCGGCGTTCGACCAGGGTGCCGATGCCCTGCGCCTGGCGCGCCTGCAGCACGTCGTCGCCTTCCAGCGCCACGATCAGCTTCGGCGTGATGCGATAGGCGACGCGGGCCGAGGCGGAGACGCAATCCTTCACCGTCACCAGGGCGATTCCCGTCGCCGACATGCGGTAGCCGGCGGCCGAGCTGCCATAGCGCGCGAACAGGTCAGCCTCCCAGTTCCCGTGCGTCCAGCCGACATGCGCGGTGGCGATGTGGCGGGGCGATGCGCGCTGGTACTCGATATAGGCCGGCATCAGGCGGCCAGAGGTAAAGGCGCCCCGATATTTCAGCCCGACCTCCAGCTGCGGGCCGGGATGCGTCGTGACCCCGACTTCCACACCCGCGACATGGGAGGTGCCGAGGCTGACGGGCACGAGGGTCGGCACGGCGACGGCAGGCGGCAGCACGAGTGCCTGTCCGTCGAGCGTGCTGCTCAGGGCACGGTTGGCCTGGGTGAACGCCGTCAGGTCCAGATCGGTCGCGAGCCGTTCCAGGCGGCGGCGATAGCCGATCTCGTAGTCGTCCACCACCGTGGTCGGCGCGAAGGGCGAGCCGCCCGAGACGAAGCTCCCGAAATTCACCCGCATGCCCAGATCCAGCAGCGTCGGTGGCTGGATGCCGCGTGCGGCCGACAGGCGCACGCTGTCCAGCGGGCCCGGCTTCCAGACCAGCGCGGCATTCCATGCCAGCGTGCCGAAGCCGCGCCGGTTGTAGTCGGCATCCGAAAACGGCTGGCCCGGCCCGTCATATCCGCGGCCGTGCAGCCAGAGCCGGTCGTAGCGCAACGCCACCGTCGATTCGAGGCTGTCGGCGAGCGCCCAGTTCCACATGCCGCCGACCGAGGCGACCTGGTAGCCGACCCCGACCGGGCTGCCGGACACCAGGCCGCCGGCGAAGGTCCAGGCGGCGCTTTCCTGCAGCTCGTTGCGCCGGTACTGCACGAAGGGCCGCAGCGTATGCGCAGCCCCCACCTTGATCGTGTCGCTCAGCTCGATCACGGTGGTGCCCTGCTGCCAGGCCGGGGTGCCGGCGATCCGGTAGCCGAAGCCGTTGTGGTAGACCGAGGCGTCGATCAGCCCCTGCCCCGTATCGGCGGTGATGCGCCCGCGCAGGCTCCAGACCTCCGCCTGGTTGCGGCTGATGAAATTGGTGTCCACCTGTCCCGTCCGGGTAGTGACGTAGCTGGCGTCGAGCCCGGCCCGGACAGCCCCGCCCAGGCCGAACGTGGCCGTGCTCGCCACCTGCGCATTGGCGGGATCGACGCGGTCATCGGCGGATGCATAGCCGTGCGCGAACCGGTCCTGCCGCCGCAGCCCGGTGGAGATGCGCAATCCCCCGTTGCCCGGCAGCGGCGTCGTGGCCACGCCCGACAGCTCGCCATAGGCGCCGCTGCCGCCGCGCAGAACGACGGTGTTCACCCGGTCATAGCCGGGATCCCAGGTGACGATGTTGATCACGCCGGCGGCGGCGTTGAAACCGAACAGGGCGCTGTTCGGCCCGCGCACCACCTCGATCTGCCGGATCTCCGAAAGCTGCACCGGAATCGCCGACCACAGGGTGCGGCCGTAATCGTCCAGGTAGACCTGCCGCCCGTCCACCAGCACCAGCAGCCGCGGCACGTTCGGCGTGGCGTAGCCGCGCACCCCGACCGCATAATCGTCCGGGGTGAAGCGCATGACATCGAGCGTGGTGTACCGCGCCAGCACGCCGGGGATGTCGTGCGCGCCGGAGCGGCGGATCTGCGCGGCGGTGATGATGTCCATGGCCACCGGCACGTCGGAGGCGCGCTGCGGCTTGCCGGTGGCGCTGGTGGTGACCGGCTCGCCGAACAATTGCTCCAGCGCGCTGCGGTCGAGCCCCTGGGCGGCGGCGAGGCCGGGCGCGCCGGTGAGGACCAGCAGGGCGGCGAGCAGCAGGGGGGCGCGCATCGCTCAGCGCTCCTGGATCAGCATGCGGAAGGCGGAGGCGAATTCGAGCCCGGCCCGCTGCGCGGCGGCACGGCTGACCAGGATCTCGACACGCGGCTGGCTGCGCAGGGCGACCACCGCCTGGGCGGCGTCGACGCTGGCGGGGTCGGGGCTGACGATGAGCACGCCGCGCCCGGCGAGCGCCGCGGCCAGCGCGCCGGCCTGCGACAGGGCAGCCTCGGTCAGCAGCAGCGCGGGCGGGGCGGCCCGGCTGGCCTCCTCCAGCGTGAGCAGGCGTGGCCGCAGCACCAGGTTGCCGGCGCGAACGCCGCCCGGGACGGTGGCGACGAGTTGCTCGGCCTCGGCGCGGCCGGCGGCGGACTGCGCCGGATAGACAATGCCGATCTCGACATCGCCGCCCGGCGGGTGGGCCAGGAACCCCATGACGCGGGCGATCAGTTGCAGATCGCGCGGTCCCGTTGCCGCCGGCACGGCCGTGCCGAGACAGGTCAGGGCCAGGGCCAGGGCCAGGGCCAGGGCCGGGCCAAGGACAGCCCCCCGGCAGCGGCGGGAGACGGAGCCGGGGGCGGCTGGTCGTTGCGGGAAGGTCCTCACGTGGCACCGTGCCAGGATTCGCGCCCCCGTGGGCACGGGAGCATCCAATATTGCCCGGCGCCATATGGACCAGGAAGTTTTCAGGCACCACGTATTTCAACCATTGATCGTAAAATCCTCCCGCGAGTTGCATTTGTGCTGCAATATTTTTGCCAAATTGCACCGATTTTGCCCGTGCATTTATCTACGAAATACTTTTGACTCTCGCGACAAACTTCACCTTAAAGTTGAATTACTTCCGATTTCGGCCTAATCACTGCCGCCCCCTGGCCGAGGAGCCCTTCATGCCGCTTCGCCTTCCCGCCTCCATCGGCGCGCGCGTGACCGCCGCGCTGCTCGTGCTCGGCGGGGTCGCCCTGGGTGGCGCGGGCGCGACCTACCTCGCCATGGCGGCCCAGGCGGAACGGGTCGCCGCCCTGACCCGGGCCGAGGACGGGCCGATGCTGGTCGAGCGCCTGCGCGCCGCGGTCTACGCGGTGGTGATGGAAAGCCGCGGCCTCTACATCGCCCGCGATGCCCGCCAGGCCACGGGCTTCGCGAAGAACCTGAACGGCCACCTCGCCGGGATCGAGGCCGACTGGCGACGGCTGCAGGCGGTACTGCCGGCGACGGAACGGGCGCGGACCGCCGGGCTGGGCGGGGCGATCGGCGATTTCGTGCGCCTGCGCACCGAGCTCGCGCGCATCGGCGTCGAGCAGGGCGCCGCCGCCGCCGACCGGCTCGGCAACAACGACGCCAACCGCTCGGTGCGCGAGGCCTTCAGCCGTGGCCTCGACGAGCTCGCCCGGGTCACCGATGCGGCGGTCAAGCGGCTGGAGGAAGAAACGATTACCGCCGGCCACACCCTGGCGCTGACGCTGCTGGCGACGACGGGGCCGGCGGTGCTGGGGGTGCTGGGGGTCACGCTGTGGCTGATCCGCCGCGGCATCTCGCTGCCGCTGCGCCGCCTCGCCGGCGCGATCGACGAGATGGCGCAGGGCAAGCTCGACGAGGTCGTGCTGCCGCCGCCCGGCCGCGACGAGGCCGGCCACATCGCCGCTGCCGCCGCGGTGTTCCTCCGCCAGCTCCGCCGCAGCCGCGAGCTGGAGGCCGAGGCCGCCGCGCAGCGCGGCACCGCGGCGCGGCGGCAGAGCGCGATGGACCGCCACACCCAGGATTTCGGCACCTCGATCTCCGGGGTGATGGGCGCGCTCGCCGGCTCGGCCGGGTCGATGCACGCGGCCGCCGAAACCATGGCCCGCGCCGCCGCCGAGATGCGCAGCCAGGCCGGCCTGACCGCCGAGGGCGCCGGGCACGCGGCGCAGCGGCTCGGCGCCATGGCCGGGGCGATCGGCGAGCTGACCGGCAGCATCGCCCAGGTCTCGCGCGAGGCCGCCACGGCCGCGCAGGTGGCCGGCGCGGCCGTGCAACGCGCCGAGGCCAGCCAGGAGAAGATGCGCAGCCTCGCCGAGGTCACCACGCGCATCGGCGAGGTGACCGGGATGATCAGCACCATCGCCGGCCAGACCAACCTGCTGGCGCTGAACGCCACCATCGAGGCGGCGCGCGCCGGGGACGCCGGGCGCGGCTTCGCCGTGGTGGCCGGCGAGGTGAAGGCGCTGGCCACCCAGACCGCGCGGGCCACGCAGGAGATCAGCGGCCAGATCGAGGCGGTGCGTGGCGCCACCGCCGAATCGGTCGCGGTGATGAGCGATGTCGCGCAGATCATCGGCCGCATGCAGGAAGTGGCCACGGTGATCGCCGCCGCGGTGGCGCAGCAGGACGCCGCCGCCCGCGACATCGCCGCCAGCGTGCAGGCCGTCTCCGCCAGCGCCCACCAGACCACCGAGGCAATGCAGGCCGTGGCCGGCATGGCCGAGGAAGTGGGCGGCGTCAGCCGGCAGGTGCTGGGTTCGGCCGGCGGCATCGGCGAGGAAACCACGCGGCTGCGCGGCGAGCTCGACCAGTTCCTGGCCGCGGTGCGCGACGAGGGCGGCGAGCGCCGCCGCTACGAACGCCTGCCCGGCAATGGCGCGGTGGCGAAGCTGCACGCCGAGGGCCGCGCCGCCGCCTCGGCGACGATCCAGGACATCTCGCGCGGCGGCATCGCGGTGCTCTGCGACTGGACGCTCGCAGGGGGGGCGGAGGTGGTGCTCGACCTGCCCGGCGCCGGCGGCCCGGTGGCCACGCGCGTGGTGCGCGCGACCGGCACCGTGCTGATGCTGGTCTTCCGCCAGGACAGCGAGACGCTGGGGCGGGTCGACCGCGCCCTCGCCGCGATCACCGGCCTGCGCGGCGCCGCCTGAGCCGCGCGCGACCCGAGGGGGCAGCTGCTCAGGGAACGCTGTCGAGCACCCTGCCCCGGGTGGTCATCACCGCTTCCGATGCCTCCGGCGCGTCGAGCATCAGGCTCGATCCGGCATAGACGAAACGCCGGTTGTCGCCGACCGCGACCGACTTGATCGATGAATCGCTGGTGATGCGCACCCGCACGCGCACACATGAGGCCAAAGGCGGGATCACGACCGGCTCGATCGTCTCCAGGCGCAGTTGCCACCGGTCGCCGCTGAACGCCGCCACCGGGTCGTCCGCCCGGCCGTCGTCGCGGTACAGCGACCCGGCCGGGATGGTCAGCGGCGCCATGATCGGGGCCGCGAGATCGACCTCACGGCACACCAGCAGCGTGGCCGCGTGCACCGGGACGGCGACGAGGAAGGCCGCGCCGGCGAGTGCCGGCGCGACACATCTCCGCCAGCCCGACCGCTGCAGCACGGCGGACGGGCACGGGGAGGCAGCGGAAGGCCGCATCTACTGGGTGATGTTGACGGTGTAGCCGGTCGCGGCGGCGGTGACGTTGGCGTTCAGGTAGGCATTGCTCGTGGCCTGGGTGACCAGCACGCCAGCGCCGCCGGCAAGCGTCGTGCCGGCACTGTACGTGTTTCCGTTCACGGTCAGGATCGCATTTGCACCTGTTCCGCTTTGCACGACGCGGACGACCGCCGCGCCCGACGCGCCGGCGACGCCGTTCAGGGTCACGGACGCCGCCGTCCCCGCCGCCGAGGAGGTCAACCCGTAATCGACCTGGCTGGTTGAATCAGCCGTGAGCGTCGACGACTGGCTACCCGAAACTGCACCAAAATCATTTGATACAGTGTTATTGTTGCTCGCGGTTGTCACGCTGACGGTCTTGGCCCCAGGGCCGGTGGAGGTTGTCGAGACGGTGTTGGTGTTCCCCCCAATGGTTCCGGAGATGTTGATCGAGTCGGCGCCGCTGATCGCATGATTAATAGTATTTGAAGAACCAGTGTATGTAACAGCGTATGTCAGATTATTGGCAGAAGCTGCCCGCAAACTCAGGTTATTTGTTATGGCATTGCTATCGCCAGTGATAGTTAGAGCATAATAAACATCATTAGGTGAACTCAGTGTGCTGGTAATATTATTGCCGGTTCCGTTCACACTGAGGGCATAGTTGACATTGGCCGTTGCCGTCAGGCTTTCGGTAATCGTATTGTCGGAAACCCCTGTATTTGTCACGCTGGCGGTGGCAGCGGCGGCGGAGGGCGCACCAGCCGCCATTCCCTGAACGGTTCCGCCGGAATTAATCGCGATCGTATGGACGTTGTTCCCGACCAAACTCGCATGCGTGGCATAGGTCGCCTGGAACTTGTTGGCAGCGCCACTGGCGGACTTGATCGAGCCGTACAGGTTGTTGGCCCCTCCGCCGCCATTGGAGGTCTGTGTGATCGAAACGCTGTCCCACGGTCCCTTCACATGGAACGAGCCCGTCCCCGATGAGTCGATCTGGATCGAATTGGAATTGCCGGTGCCGCCCTGGGTAATGGCCAGCGTCTTGACTTTACCGCCGGCGCTCGTGGCATCGATGTCGATATAGTTGCTGGCGCCCGCGGTGCCGGCAAGGGTCGCGAGGGCTGTCGATGTCGCCAGGATCTGCATGAAGCTACGCAAGTCTTGATGCTCCTTTTGCCTGCAGATCCTTTCCGGCGTTCACGACACGCGCCGGCGGCAGCCGTTCTGCGGAAGCTGTCCGTGTTAACTCCACCAGCCGTCGTGAATGCCGCGATTGATCAGCTGGGCGAGCGCCCCGCGCGTCGCCTCGCGCAGCGCGAGCCCGACCGGTTCGTTGCCCGATCCGCCCAGTTCGAAATCGACGATCGAGGTTGAAAAAATCTTCACGCTGTGGCCGCCGACGACCAGCGACGTGATGGACTTGGTGGCCGAGCTCTGGCCGAGCACTTCCCCGGACTGCACCGCCACGGCGCGCAGGCTGAAGGTGATCAGGTCGGTGACGATCGTGCCGGTCCCGCCGATGCCGGCGAAGGCAAGGCCGCCGGAGGCCTGGCGGGTGGACCGGTCATAGGCGACGACCTGCCCGACCAGCAGCACCTCGGCTACCTTCAGCGTGTTCAGCTTGCGCGCCACCACGGCGCTCGCCCCCGCTGCCGCCGCGGCCTCCTGTGCCGCGTTGTTCAGCGCGAGCGTCGCGATCTGCCGCTCGCGCAGCAGCTCGTCCACGTGCTGGCGCTCGACCAGGCTCAGGTAGCCGGGCGAGAGCGACCGTACCGCGTCGATCAGATAGGGCGCGCAGTCCTGCGGCACCGCGGCACTGAGTTCCTGGACGCTTTGCGAGGGGCGTCGCTGCCCGCTGGTATCGATGCAGTTGTAGATGGTCGCCGTCAGCGGGCGCGGCGGCGGCGGGGGCAGCGGGATGTTCTCGGACTGCGTCGTCTCGGCCGAGGCCGACGGCAGCGGATCCATGGTGCAGCCGGCCTGTGCGAGCAGGCACAGCAGGGCCGCCGCCCAGCGGGTCATCCGGGGACCGCGCTGCATGGCCCTAGCTTCCGCTCGGGATGGTGAGCGTGGTCGAACCGGTCGGCGAACTGATGGTGACGCTGAGCTGGCCGTCCGAGTTGACGTAGGTGATGGCGACGTTGCCCGTCGAGATCGTGCCGGCGTCCCCCTGCTTCGAGTTCGCGATCCTGTCGGCGATGTTGTGGGCGACCAGGCCGGTCAGCTGCGAGGTCAGCGCGCTGATCAGCGGTGCGTAGGGATCGGCGGCGGTGGCCTTGGCCGCGGCCGCCTTCGCCGCCGCCGCTGCCGCCGCCCGCTGCGTCGCGATCAGCGAGGCCTGGGCCTGTGCCATCTGGTAGGGCACGGTGTTGCTGCCGCCGAAATTCGGCGACATGAGCCCGTAATGCAGCTCGGTCGCGTGCAGCTTCGGCACCGCCACGCCGAAGCCGACCGCAACGGCGATGCCCCAACAGGCCAGCCGCAGCCTCGAGCGCCCGGCACGGGCCTGGTTCGTGGTAGCCGGCACCGGGGAGGCATGGGCAAGGGCTGACGCGGCAATGATCTGGCGAATCCACGCCAGTCCGCTTCCGGGACTGACCGTGGCAATCATTGAAGCATTCATTACGTGCTCTTCTGAACATGTAGCCGGATGGGTGTGTACTGGATGAATCTCACTGATCCACGCCCAGGACCTCATGCGAACACATTCGTGACATTTACAGTCACGCATGGTCCACGATGAACAACCATGACGCACTTACCTTCTAAGTTTTTTATGCGTTTTGGTTGTGAACAGATTTGTCATATTTTGCTTTGGATACATGACCATTTTTGACGAGTGCGCATGTTTTTGCGCTGCCTCGGCATGGTACGAATTTCCATATATTGCTGACGGCGAATCAGCATCATTTGCCGTTATTTATGTTTGTTTCTTCTCCGGCATGGCCGGCGGTCGCCTCCCGGCCGCCCCCTCAGGCCGCCAGGTCCGGGCCGGACGCCCTGATCACGCGGGAGATCCATTGCCGCGCCGCCGCGTTCGTCTCGCCTTCGACGAAGCGCAGGTGCAGGGCGCTTCTGGCGCCGATGCCGCGCACCTCGAACCCCGCCCGGGCCTCTGCGCTCGCGCCGGTGAAGACCAGGGCGCCGCGCTCGCCCACGGCGAAGCCATCCACCCCCTGGACTTTGGCGCCGGAAGACGACAGGTCGACCAGCCGGGCCTCGGTGCGGCGTCCGTCGCCGGCCAGCACGAGGCAGGGCGCATCGACCGGGACGCGCCGCTCCAGCCGGCGGTTGGCATCGTCGATGGAACTGCGAACCACCCGGATGACGCCCTGCTCCAGCTCCCCGACGCAGCCGGCCACCACGTGGGCACCACGGCACATGGCCTCGGCGAGGGTCCCGGCCTCGGCGGCGTCATGCGACACTTCGGCGATGTTGGTAGAGACGTGGCGCACCGCCGTGGCGGTCTCCGAGGCGTTGCGGGCGATCTCGCGCGTCGCGGCCGCCTGCTGCTCGACCGCTGCCGCCACGGTGACCGCAACCTCGGCGGTGGCCTGGATGCTCCCGCCGATCTCCTCGACCGCCGCCACCGCAGCGCTGCTGGCCGCCTGGATGTCGCTCACCTGGCGCCGGATCTCCTCGGTCGAGCGGGCCGTCTGGGTCGCCAGGCCCTTGACCTCGGCGGCGACCACGGCGAAGCCGCGCCCCGCCTCTCCCGCCCGCGCCGCCTCGATGGTCGCGTTCAGGGCCAGCAGGTTGGTCTTGCCGGCGATGTCGGTGATCAGCCCGACCACCGCGCCGATCCCCGCCGCGAGCTCCGACAGCGCGCTGATGCGCTCACGCACCAGGCGGCTGCACTGCGCGGCGGTGCCGGCCCGTGTGCTGGCCTGGGCGACCTGTGCCGAGATCTCCTGGATCGAGGCGGTCAGTTGCTCCGTCGCCGCCCCCACCGCCTGGGCGTTGACCAGCGCCTGCTCGGCGGCTGTGGCAACGGCGCGGGCATTGCCGTCGACCCGTGACGCGACCACGGCGACCGCCGTGGCACTCTGGCATATCTCCCCGGTCTGCCCCGAGATCTGCTGCATCGCCTGGGTATTGGCCTGCTCGATCCGGATGGCCATCTCCTGCACGGTGGCGCGGCGCGCCGCCGCCAGTTGCCGCAGGTTCTCCCGCTCGGCATGCCGGGTATAGGCCAGCCTTGCCTTCATCGCCCGCAGCATGCGTGCGACGGTCCAGAATTCCGGCGCCCCCGGCAGTTCGATGCGGTGGGCGTAGTCATCCGCCGCGATTGCCTCGAAATGCCCGACGATCTGCCGCAACGGATGCTTCACCGCGGTCAGCAGCGACCAGCCCAGCAAGCAGACCAGCGCCGCGGCCATCAGCATCGTCCCCCCGATCAGCCACAGGCGACGCGTGAAATCCTGGCCGGCGGCCTGGTACTCCTCGTTCGCCACCCGCGTCTGCAGCGCCAGCAGCCGGTGCAGCGTGTCCACCGCCGGCTCGGCGCCGCTGATCCCGTGCTCGGCGGGCCGCACGGTCGCCGCCGCCTCGCCACCGCGCAGCCGCAGCACCGGCTCCAGCACATCCCGGCGAAAGGCCGCGAGCTGTGCGACGAACTGCGCCGCCAGCCCGGCCTCCTCCGGGGTCAGGTAGGTCGCCATGTAGTCCTTCCAGACCCGGTCGATGCGCACCGAAATCTGGCGCATCTGCTCCTGCCGCCGCTCTGCGCGCCCGGACGGCCCGGAGGCCAGGTCGCCGTCGAGCTGCACCATCGCGGTCATGGTTTCGCGGACACCTTCAAGGATGTCGGCGAGCTGCGCCGCCGGCACGGTGCGGTCCTCGTAGACGGTGCGCAGCGCCGCGTTGACGCCCATCATGCCCTGCACGCCGATCGCGCCGATTCCCAGCAAGGCCAGAAGGACGACGGCGAACACCGCGGCCAGCCGGGTCGTGACGCTCGCCCACCTCTGGGCAAGCCGCGTTCCCCAGCTCACCCGGGCCAGTTCGCCGTCGCGCAGCGCGAGATCCCTGCCGTTGCCGGCACGAATCCTTGCATAGGCGGCCTCGGCCTCCGCCACTGCCGCGCGTGAGGGCCGCTCGCGGATCGAAATGTAGCCGGTGATCCTGCCGTCTTCGACCACCGGCGTGACATTGGCGCGGACCCAGTAGTAGTCGCCACTCTTGGTACGGTTCTTGACCAACCCCTCCCAGGGGCGGCCCGCCTTGATCGTCTTCCAGAGATCGGCGAACGCCTCCTTCGGCATGTGCGGATGCCGCACCAGGTTGTGCGGCTGGCCGATCAGCTCCGGCTCGGAGAACCCGCTCACCTCGACGAAGGCACGGTTGACGAAGACGATGCGCCCGCCGGTGTCGGTGCGCGAGACCAGGGGCTCGTCCTCCGGCAGCAGGATTTCCAGATCGGTAACGGGCTCGTTCAGGCGCATCGTGGCACCCCTTTTCCTTTCAGGCCGGCCCCTGATGGGGATGTCGCGCGCGGCCAGCGCAGGGATACCGGGTGCCACCCAGGCAAAACAATAATTACTTCAATTCAACTTAGAATATTATACTTACTTACAGTTATATTATAAATGAGAACGATATTTCCTTTAAGCGATCACCGCGCACAATCGCCTTTCATCCACGCCGCGCCTCAGCGCAGGCGGGGGAAGGCGCGGCCGGGCATGCGCACCAGTTGCTCGACGAAAGCGGGCCGGCCGAACAGATAACCCTGAGCCACGTCGATATCGGTGGCCTGCAGCAGGTAGCGCGCCTCTTCCTCGGTCTCCACGCCTTCCGCCACCACCACCGTGCCCAGGGCCCGGCCCAGCGCCCCGATCGCCTTCAGCACGCCCTGGCTGCGCGGCCGGTCCTGGATGCGGCGGATGAAGGAACGGTCCACCTTGACCTCGTCGACGGTGATGTCGGCGAGCGTGCCGAGCGAGGAATAGCCGGTGCCGAAATCATCGATGGAAACCCTGACCCCGGCCTCGCGCAGCAGCGGCAGGACCTGCGCCTGGAACTGGCCGGCGGTGATGAAGGCATCCTCGGTCAGCTCCAGCATCAGCCGCTGCGCCCGTCCCGTCGCGGCGATCGCGGCGACGAAGCCGCGCATGAAGCCGGGATCGTTCGCCTGCCGGGCAGAGACGTTGATGCTGATCGTCGTGTCCGCGCCGAAGCGCCGGTCGATCCGCTCCAGCGCGGCAACGGTGTCCTGCAGGGCGAAATGGGTGATCTCGTCGCCGATGCCCAGCTCCATGGCCAGGTCGATGAAGCCGGACGGGGCCATGATCGGCCCCCCGCCATTCACCCAGCGCACCAATGCCTCGAAGCCGATGACCCGGCCGCTGCGAAGCTCGACCTTCGGCTGGAAGGCGAAGCGGAAATGACGGTCGCGCACCGCCAGCCGCAGCTCCTGCTCCAGCTCCATGCGTGCCGTCACCGCCTTGCCCATGCCGGCGTCGAAATAGACGGCGCGGCCCCGGCGCCCCATCTTCGCCCGGTACATCGCCCCGTCGGCATTGCGGCGCAGCGCCTCGTAGTCGCGGCCATGCTCGGGAAAGAGGCTGACGCCCACCGAGGCGGAGGTGAGGATCTCGAAGCCCTCGACCGCGAAAGGCTGCTTGAGCGAGTCCAGGATGCGGTCGATCGCCGCGTACAACTGCTCCGGCTCGGGCAGCGGGTCGAGCAGCAGCACGAACTCGTCGCCGCTGATCCGCGCCAGTGTGTCGGAGGCACGGATCAGCCCGCCGACCCGCCGCGCCACCGCCACCAGCAGCCCGTCGCCGACGGCATGGCTGAAGAAATCGTTGATGTGTTTGAAATTGTCGAGGTCGATGAAAGCCATGGCGCAACCCTGCGCGGGCAGGCGGTGGCGCAGCGCGGCATCCACCCGTTCCTGCAGCAGGGTGCGGTTCGGCAGGCCGGTCAGCGTGTCGAAATAGGCGCGGTGCGCCAGCTCGCGCTCGAAGTGCTTGCGCTCGGTGATATCGAGCGAGGCCGTCAGCAGCAGCGATTCCTCCAGGATGCGCACCGGCTTGCGGGAGGTGAGGAAGGTGCGCTCGCCCTCCGGCCCGGCACTGGTCTCCTCCTCCGTCACCTGCTGCCCGGCGGCGATGATGTCGGCCTCCTGCCGGCTGGCCGCCGCGGCCGGGGCGGGCGCGGCGGCGGCGGCATCGTTGACCAGCACCAGGCGGCCGGCGGCGTCCTTCACCGTCAGGCTGAGCGGCAGCAGGTTCACGATCTCCTGCAGCAGGTTGGCGTTGCGTTGCGCCGCCTGCTCGCTCGTGCGCAGCTGCTCGGTCAGGCGCTGCAGGCGGCGGCTCTCCGCCTCGCTCTGGTTCGCGTGCCGCGCCGCCAGGGCGTGCGAGGCCAGCAGCGCGAATTTCCGCGCCAGCACGACGTCATCCCGGCTGAAACCCGGCGCGTCGAGCGGACGCAGCATGATCAGCAGCCCGCGCCGGTCGCGCATGCGCATCGGCAGATAGAGCGCCGACTGCGCCGCCGACAGCCGGCCGGGCGGCAGGTCGCGCCATTCCTCCAGCTTCGCGTTCTCGAAGGTCACGCTGATGCGCCCGTCCATGACGCGCGCGAACAGGCGACCATTGCGCCAGGGCAGGTCGGCCAGGCTGGCCGGCATGGCGGCGATGCAGTCCAGCCGGCCATCGTTGCCCTCGCCCAGGGCGATGGCCTCGCTGAAGCCGAACACGGCGCTCAGCGCCGCCAGCACGCCGGGGAACGGGTCGCTTCCCGGCTCGATGCGCAACAGCGCCTCCAGCGCGGTCAGCAGCAGGCCGGCCTGCATCACCTCGCGGCGCAATTTGGCATTGTCGCGCTGCAGCCCCGCCAGCGCCTCGCGCAGCGCCTCGGAGCTCTCGGTGTCGTCCTGCGGTGTCAAGGCTCAACGTCCCAAGGCAAGTGCTGCGATCATCAGGTTGCCGTGGACGTTGCGGCCGAGGATCTCGCCCTGCTCGCCGAAGGTGAAGCACCCCAGGAACGGCCTGCCGTCCATCCGCCGCACCACCCCCTGCGCCATGTCGTCCAGCCGCTCGCCCACCGCCAGCATGCAGCCGGCGCAACAGATCACGAACCCCCCGGCCAGGGTGCCGGCGCCGCCCGGCAGCCGCGCCGCCGCCTGCGCCGTTACCCGGCCCACGCGCTCGACCAACCGCTCCCGCTCGCCGCGCATCACGTGGATCCGGCTTCCCTGCGCCACCGTGGCGAAGGTGGTGAGCCCGCCCTCGGCGCTGATGTCCTTGGGATGGACCAGCAGGTATTGCGGCACCCCGCCAGCCTGCACGACCTCTACCGCCAGCGGGTGCATGGTGCTTTCGGTGAGGATGTCCCCCCCCGCCGCCAGCCGCGCGTCCAGCGCATCGCCGAGCCAGCGGCTGTAGACCCGGGCCGCCGGCTCGCCGTCGATCGAGAGGATGTGCCGCCCCGCGCTCGCGGTGACCACGCCGCCGGGGCCGTCGATGTCGAAGCCGACGCCGGTGACGGTGCCGCTCGGCCCCGCCGGCTCGTAGCCGCCCTGGAAGGCCAGGCCGACGCCGCCCGAGGGGATCAGCGCCGCCACCACCAGCCCCCCGGCGAGCGCCCCGTCCGGGCCGATCTGGCGGCACCCGTCCTCCCCCTCGCCCAGCCGGCCCGCAGCGGTGCCGCCGATGATCGGGCAATGCTGGCCGACGGCGCGGCGCAGCCCCGCGATCACCGCCTCCTCCCGCCCCGGCGCCTGCACCACCCAGATCAGCTCCGGCAGCTCGCCCGGGCAGCCGGCCTGCTCCAGCGCGGCATGCAGCAGCGCCTCGGCATCCGCTTCGGCGTCCTCGCCCAGCGGGCCCGCGGCGACGCCGTAATCCCCGCGCGCGTCCTCGATCAGCAGCAGCCCGGCCGAGCCCGGGCCGTGCAGGCCCCGCTCGGTCATCACCCCCTGGCAGGAGGTGCCGCCGATGATCGGGGCGCGGGGAAACTGCCGCCGCAGCGCCGCATGCAGCGTCGCGGCGTCGTGCACGCCGTCATGGAAGGCCACGACCAGCGCGGGAGCGGCGATCCCCGATGCCGCGATCCCGGCCGCGAGCCGGTCGAGCACGACCGGTGTGTCAGGCGCGGCGGCGGCGACGGAGCGAATGCAAAGCAAGGACCGGACCCCGACAGGAACGGGGCCGGGGCGCCGGCCCCACCCCAATGGCGGCCTCGCGAGGCGAAGCCACCCGGCTAAACCGGTTGGCTATTAACACGACATATTCTTATGGTCATGAGAAATAAAACTCCGGAAGGTGAACAACACTACCATAAAAATATGAGCCACCGTACATATCCGAATGCAAAACAAGTTCGACGGCGCACATCATGCCACGGACCGGCAAAATTCACTTCTGGTGAAATTTCATGCGAATATGTTCCACGAATGCATTCTATCCAATTTTCAATTGCTGCAATGGTAAATGCCATAGTATTCTTTTGAAAATATTGCCTCTGTACCGTTGTTGAAAAAGAATGTCATGATCGCGGCCCCACGGTGTCACGGCTTGCTGCGCTTCAGGGGCATGTGGCTTTTTCGAAATGGCTGAACCGGGGCCTGGGCAGAGGCGGTTTTGTGATGCCGGAAAAGCTGACATGGCTTTGGGGCCATTTCCTGCGCCAGGGCGGCCCGGCCGTTCTCGCGCTGGCTCTCGCGCTGGCCGCCTGGCAGGCCCGGGCCGCCGATCTCGCGGAGATCCGGGCGCGGGGGGAGCTGCGCCACCTGGGCATCCGCTACGCCAACTTCGTCACCGGCGAGGGCGACGGCTTCGACGTCGAGCTGGTGCGTGGCTTCGCCCGTGAGATCGGCGTCCGCTACACCCTGGTCTACACCGACTTCTACAGCGTGCTGCGCGACCTGCTCGGCCAGGACGTGGTGAAGCGCGACGGCACCGTCACGCTGGAAGGCAGCCACCCGGTGCGCGGCGACATGATCGCCGCCGGCTTCACCGTGCTGCCCTGGCGCGAGCAGGTGGTGTTGTATTCCAGCCCGACCTTCCCCTCGCAGGTCCTGCTGGTCGCGCCGGCGGCATCCCCCTTCCAGCCGATCAAGGGCGGCCCGGACCTGGCGGCCGACATCGCCGAGACCAGGGCCCTGATCGGCCCCCACAGCCTGCTGGTCATGGAGCGCACCTGCCTCGACCCGGCGAACTATGACCTCAAGGGCAAGGGGCTGGACCTGCGCGCCTACACCCGCAGCACCAACCTCAATGAAATGGTTCCGGCGCTGCTGAACCACGAAGCCGACTTCACCCTGCTCGACGTGCCGGATGCCATGCTCGACCTGCAGAAATGGGCCGGCAGGATCAAGGTCATCGGCCCCATCTCCCCCGTGCAGGACCTGGCCGCCGCCTTCCCCCGCGACGCCCCCGGGCTGCGCGACGCCTTCAACCGCCATCTCGACCACGTGCGCGCCGATGGCCGCTACGATGCCCTGGTGGCCAGGTACTACCCCGGCATCCGGCGCGCCTTTCCCGCCTTCTTCGCCGCAGGGAAGTAGCCGATCCCGGTGCCCCGCATGACCATGAACCGCCTGTTCGCACGCTGGCCCCTGCTGGTCGCCGTCGCGTTCTGCGCCTACGCCTCGGTGCTGCTCTGGAACGGCTTTCGCGCGCAGGCGCAGCTCACCGCCGCGGCCGAAGCCCGCTTCGCCGCCGAGGCCGCGCGGCAGGCGGCCCGCCTGGGCGACTTCCTGGCGGAGCGCCGCAGCGACATCTCGGAACTGGCCGACGCGCACGAGATCGAGGCCTACCTGACCAACAAGGCGCTGGGCATGTCGCTGCGCTATGGCCTGGCGGCCAGCCTCGAGGCGATCGAGCAGCGCCTGCGGCGCTGGCAGGCCAAGACGGTGTTCCGCGGCCAGCAGATCTTCGGCGACATCGCCTTCGTCGACATCGACGGCACCCGGCTGGCCGAGCTGGGCAACGGCGACGTGGCCGTGGCGCTGCCCTCCGGCCTGCTCGGCGGCCCGGTGATCGCGCTCGACCCGGTGTCCCGGCGCATCGGCACGGTGGCACCGGTCCGCCACAAGGGCGCCATCGTCGGCGCGGTGGTGGCGTTCAGTGATCTCGGCATCCTCGCCGGCCATCTCCGCGCCGATCCGGACGCGACCGGGCTGCGCGAGGTGCTGCTGAGCGCGGCGGGGGAAGAACTGGCCGCCGTGCAGGTCACGCCGGCGCTCGACCCGGAGCTGGGCCGCGCCCTCGTCCCCCTGCCCGCGGGCCAGGTCGTGCGCACCGCCGAAGCCGTGCCGCCGCTGCCCCCGGCCGCCCTGCGCGGCATGGTAGTGGTGCGCACGCCGGTGCCGGGCTTCCCGCTGTCGCTGGCCACCCTGGCCCGCGAGCAGGACCTTTATGGCACCATCACCTCGCGCGCCTTCCTGCACGCGCTCAGCGTGCTGCCGCCGCTGGTGCTGCTGGCGGCGCTGATGCTCGACCGGATGCAGCGCCGCAACCTCGCCCTGCAGGCCCGCTACCTCGAAACCGCCCGCCGCCGCGACGAACTGTACACCCGCAACACCGCCCTCTCGCGGGAGATCAGCCGGCGCGAGGCGGTCGAGGCGGCCCTGCGCGAGAGCGAGCAGCGCCTGCGCAAGCTGTTCGACGCGGCGCCCCTGCCGGGCTACCTGGTCGATCCCTCCGACACCGCCATCGTGGACTGCAACGATGCCGCCGCGGCGATGCTGGGCTATACGCGCGATATGCTGCGCCGCATGCGGGTGTCGGACATCGCGCCGGACGCGGAAAGATGCGAGGCGCTGTGGCGCCGTCCCACGCTGATGGGCGAGGCGGTGCAGTTCGAAACCCGCCACCGCACGCGATCGGGGGAGATGCGCGATGTGGTCATCGCCGCCGTTCCGGTCGATATCGGCGGTCGCCGGCTGGCCTGCTCGACGGTGGTCGACATCACCGAACGCAAGCTGGCCGAGGCCCGCATCCTCTATCTCGCGCAGCACGATGCCCTGACCGGCCTGCCCAACCGCATGCTGCTGACCCGGCGCATCGCCGAGGCGACGGCGGCGGGGGAAGGCCAGGGCGGCGGCTTCGTCGTGCTGTCCCTCGACCTCGACGGGTTCAAGGCCATCAACGACACCATGGGGCGGGAGGTCGGCGACACGGTGCTGTGCCGGTTCGCCGAGCGCCTGCGCGCGCTGGTCCGGCCGCAGGACACGGTGGCGCGCACCGGGGGCGATGCGTTCACGATCCTGGTGCGTGACCTCGCGCCATCAGAAACGGCCGAACAGGTCGCCCAACGCCTGCTCGACGGCCTGCCGCTGCCGGTCGATCAGGGCGGCTATGTCTCGTCGCTGTGCGCGAGCATCGGCATCGCGCTCTATCCGGACGACGGCGCCGATGGCCGCACCCTGCTGAAGAACGCCGATACCGCGCTCGACCGCGCCAAGGCCGAGCGGAAGGGCGGGTTCTGCCGCTTCGAGGGCTGGATGGACCGGACGCTGGCGGACCGCCGCGCGCTGGAGCGCGACCTGCGGCTGGCGGTGGAGCGCCGCGAGCTGGAGGTGTTCTTCCAGCCGCAATTCGCCTGCGACAGCCTGCGGGTGGTCGGGTTCGAGGCCCTGATCCGCTGGCGCCACCCCGAGCGGGGCTTCGTCTCGCCGGGCGTGTTCATCCCGCTGGCGGAGGAATGCGGCCTGATCGTGCCGATCGGGCGCATGGTGCTGGAGCAGTCCTGCACCCTGGCGGCCGGGTGGCAGCCGCGCTGCCGGGTGGCGGTCAATCTCTCCCCGGTGCAGTTCCGCGACACCGGCCTGCTGCCCTTGCTGTCGGAGATCCTGCACCGGACCGGCCTGCCGGCCGCGCTGCTGGAGCTGGAGGTCACCGAGGGCGTGCTGATCAAGGACGAGGACCAGGCCCTGGCCACCCTGCGCAGCCTGAAGGATCTGGGGGTGCACATCGCGCTGGATGATTTCGGCACCGGCTATTCCAGCCTCAGCTACCTGCGCCGCTTCCCCTTCGACGGGCTCAAGATCGACAAGTGCTTCGTGCAGGCCCAGCAGCAGGATTCCGGCACCCGCACGATCCTGGAGGCGGTGCTGACCATGAGCCAGCGGCTGAACCTGCGGGTCGTCGCCGAAGGCGTGGAGACGCAGGAGCAACTGGCCATGCTGCGCGAGCAGGGATGCACCGAGTTGCAGGGCTTCCTGCTGGGGCGGCCGATGCCGGCGCACGAGGTGCCGGATTTCCTCGCGCGGGTCACGGTGGAGATGGCCGGACGGGAGGGGGGACGCCATCTCCGGCTTGCCGTCTCGAACGCGATGCCCCTGCCGGCGCCGCGCGCGGCGGGACAGGGGCAGGGCTGAAACCCGGTTCGATCCATCAACGAATCGAGCGCAGGATTCCCCGGGCCGTCGCGCCTGGCGCGGGGGCCGGAACAGGACACTGGCCCGCGGCGCCGGGCCGCTCGCCGGCCAGGTCACGGGCAATGACCTCCGCCGCCTCGCACAGCGGCGCGGGCCGGCCGAACAGGAAGCCCTGCAGTTCGTCGCAGCCTTCCTCGCGCAGGATCTCCATCTGCTCGACGGTCTCCACCCCCTCGGCCAGCACCCGCATGCCCAGGGCGCGGCCCAGACCGGTGACGGCGCGGATGATCGGGATGCCGCCGCGGTCGCGGGGCAGCGTGTGCACGAAGGACTGGTCGACCTTGATCTTGTCGAAGGGAAAGCGCCGCAGGTAGCTGAGGCTGGAATACCCGGTGCCGAAATCGTCCATGCTGATGCGCACGCCCAGCTCGTGCAGCCGCCGCAACACGCCCAGCGTCACCTCGTTGTCCTGCAGCAGCACGGTCTCGGTGATTTCCAGCTCCAGCCGCTGCGGCGCCAGCCCCGCGCCCGCCAGCGCCTGCGCGACCTCCTGCACCAGCCGCGCATTGAGCACCTGCACCGGCGAGAGATTGACCGCCAGCCGCAGATGCGCGGGCCACCCCGCCGCGTCCGCGCAGGCGCGCGCCAGCACCCAACTGCCCAGCGGGCCGATCAGGCCGGTCTCTTCCAGCAGCGGGATGAACTCCCCCGGCGGCACCAGGCCGCGCCCGGGATGGCGCCAGCGCACCAGCGCCTCGAAGCCGGCCAGCGCCAGCGTGCGCGCCTCCACCAGCGGCTGGTAGAAGACCTCGAATTGCTCCGCCGCCAGCGCCGAGCGCAGCTCGGTCTCCAGTTGCCGCCGCTGGCGGATCCCGGCCTCCATCTCCGGCTGGAACAGCCGCCACAGGCCGCGCCCGGCGGCGCGGGCCTGATGCAGGGCGGCATCGGCATGGCACAGCAGCACGTCGGCGCCCGGGTCCGGATCCTCCGCCAGGGCGACGCCGATGCTGGCACCGAGCCCCACCACCTCGCCGCGCAGCGTGAACGGGGCGCGCAGGATCTCAGCCAGCCGCTCCGCCAGCCCCGTCACCGCCTCCGGGCCATCCACCTCCGCCTGCACCAGCGCGAACTCATCCCCGCCCAGCCGCGCCACGAAATCGATGTCACGCGCCACCGCACGCAGGCGCCGCGCCACCAGGCACAGCAACTCGTCGCCGGCCGCCTGGCCCAGCGCGTCGTTGACGCCCTTGAAGCCGTCGAGGTCGAGGCAGAACACGGCGAACCGGCGGCCCTGCCGCGCCTGCGCCCGCGCCGCTTCCAGATGCTCGCGCAGCATCAGCCGGTTCGGCAGCCCGGTCAGCGCGTCGTGCCGCGCCATGTGCGCCAGCCGCTCCTGGGAGCGCCGGCGCTCGGTGATGTCGTCGAAGGTCGCGACCCAGCCCTCGCCGGGGATCACCTGGCGCGACACCTGGATCACCCGCCCGTCGTCCAGCTCGTGCGTGCCGCCGTCCTGCGGCCCGGAGCGCGCCGGATCGGGCGGGGCGAACAGCGGCGCGATGTCCGCGCCGGATGACAACGCCGCGGCAACGCTGCCCACCACCGGGCGGCCAAACATGGCGGCGAAGCGGCGGTTGCAGACCACCAGCCGGTCGTCGCCGTCGAACAGACACAGCCCCTGCGCCATGTTGTCCAGCGCCGCCTGGAAGCGCGCGCTTTCCTGCGACAGCCGCGTCAGCGTCCGGTCGAGCACCCGCAGCGGCAACAGCCGGATGCTGGCCCAGGCCAGCAGGCCCAGCAGCAGGCTGGCGCCGGCGACCCACACGGTGCCGCCCAGCAACGGCCGCAGGCTTGCCTCCACCGCGACCCACCCCACCGTCTCCCCCGCCACCAGGATGGGCGCCTGCCCCCGGCGCAGCGGCGCCCCCAACGCGGTGGTTTCCTGCACGACCACCCGCCCGGCCAGATCCGTCAGGCGCTGGCGCACCGCCAGGTCGCTGCCCGGCGGCAGGGCGATCAGCTCGGCAAGGCGGAGATGCTGGTACTGCCACATGCGCTGATGGACGAAGATGAACTGCGCGGCGCGGGCGGCGCTGAGCTGGGCGCGGAAGGCCAGCGCCTCCCGCAGGGTGATCTCGCCGATGACGTAATGGCCGGCCGGCACCCCGACGGCGATCAGCAGGGCCACCAGCAGGCCCAGGCCGCCGACCAGATCGCGGACCAGCGGGTGGCGCATTCAGGCGCCACCGTCCAGGCAGGCGCCCGCGCGCAGCGCCGCCCGCCCCGCCTCGCTGTGCAGGAACTGCAGGAAACGCCCGACCGCCGGCGCCGCCGGCCGTCGCGCGATCAGGATGAAGTCCCGGCCGTAGCGCCAGTCCCCGGCCTCGAAGCCCGCCAGCGACGGGGTGACGCCGTCGAGCGGCACCAGCCGCAACGCGCGGCCTTCCAGCACCAGTTGCGCGAGGGTGATGCCGGTCAGCGATCCTTCCAGGTGCTCGGCCAGATCGGCATTGTCCTGGTCGGTGGCGGCGACCGGCAGGTCCGGGCGCTGCCGTGCCTGTTCCAGGGCCGCGGCCATGCCGGGGAACAGCGCCGCCAGCACCAGGGTGTCGGTTTCCGTGCGCGGGCGCAGGATCGGCCGCAGCACCGCGCCATCCGGCCAGGCCGGCTTCACCGCGACGAACATCCCGGCGACCGCGCCGGCCGCCAGCCCCGACGGGGCCGGATGGGACGTCGCCAGCACGAAGGGGGTGCGCAGGGTCGCGACCGCGTCCAGCCCGCGCGCCCGCTCGGCGGCGGTCAGCGGCCGCGCCGAGACGACCAGGTCGATCATGCCGTCAGCCGCCGCGGCGATGCTGCCGCCGCTGCCCAGGCTCGGGACCACATCGACCGCGATGCCGCTCTGCGCGGTGAAGGGCCGGCCGAGATGGACCAGCAGCGCCGTCGCGCCCCCGGTGCCGCCGGCCCGCAGCACCTCGGCGCCGGCCGGACCGGCGCAAAGCATCAGTGCGAGCATCATGGCGGAAATCCGGTTTCGAAGCAGCATCGTGGCCGGCTCCCTCATGGATCACGACAAGCCTTATCATCCACCCGTAAAACGGGCGAGAGCTTACGGCCGCCGCATCGGGGTGATTATCTAAGATTGCATACTGGCCCAGGAATATATGAAAATCGGAAATCAAGCTCCCGCCGCGCCTCCCCTTGCTCCACCCTGCCCGGGATCAGGGCGCGATGGCCTCGGCGGCGGCGGCGTGCTCCAGCCGTTGCAGCAGGGCCGGGATCTCCCCGGCCGGCAGCGGCTTGCTGAACAGATAGCCCTGTGCCTCGCCGCAGCCCTCGTGCAGCAGCACCTGGAACTGCCCCTCGGTTTCCACGCCCTCGGCGGTGGTGGTCATGTCGAGACCGGTGCAAAGCCCGGTCACCGCGCGCACGATGGCGTTGCTCTGGCGCGAGCGCTCCAGGTCGCGGGTGAAGGCGCGGTCGATCTTGACCTTGTCGAAGGGGAAGCGCTGCAGGTAGCTCAGGCTGGAATAGCCGGTGCCGAAATCGTCCATGGCGATGCGCACGCCCAGGCCCTTCAACTGCTGCAGCGTGGCCATCGTCGCCTGCGTGTCCTGCAGCATCACCGTCTCGGTGATCTCCAGTTCCAGCCGCGCCGGATCGAGCCCGGTTTCCGCCAGCGCCGAGGCCACCGCGCCGACCAGCCCGCGATGGCCGAACTGCGCGGGCGAGAGGTTCACCGCGACCTTGGGGGTGCCGGGCCAGGTCGTGGCCTCGGCGCAGGCGCGGTGCATCACCCATTCACCCAGCGGCACGATCAGGCCGATTTCCTCGGCCAGCGGAATGAAGGAATCGGGCGGCACCAGGCCCCGCTCGGGATGGCGCCAGCGCAGCAGCGCCTCCAGCCCGCTGACCTGGCGCGAGCGCACATCGACGATCGGCTGGTAGAACACCTCGAACTCGCGCGCCGCCACCGCCCGGCGCAGATCCATCTCCAGCGCGCGGCGCAACTGCATGCGCGCATCCATCTCGGGTTCGAAGAAACGCCAGCAGCCGCGCCCGTCCGCCTTGGCACGGTACAGCGCCATGTCCGCGCCCTTGATCAGGGCATCCGGCTCCAGCCCGTCCGAGGGCGCGACGGCGATGCCGACGCTCGCGCCGATGCAGACCTGGTGGCCGTCCACCTCGAAGGGCTGGCCGATCGCCTCGATGATCCGCCGCGCCAGCGCGGTCGCGTCCTGTGGCAGGTCGACATCCGTCTCGATGACGGCGAACTCGTCCCCGCCCAGCCGCGCCAGCGTGTCGGTCTCGCGCAGCACCGCGCGCAGCCGCTCGGTGACGGCGCGCAGCAAGGCATCCCCCACCGGATGGCCCAGCGTGTCGTTGACCTCCTTGAAGCGGTCGAGGTCGATCAGTTGCACGGCGCAGCCGCGGCCGCGGCGCGCCCGCGCCAGCGCCCTGTCCAGCCGTTCGCGGAACAGCCCCCGGTTGGGCAGGCCGGTCAGGATGTCGTGGTGGGCGAGATGGGCGATATGCGCCTCCGCCTCGCGCCGCTCGGTCACGTCGATGACGACGCCGAGCGCGCGCAGCGGCCGCCCGTCGGGGCCGTATTCGCGGCGGGTGCGTGATTCGAAATGGCGCAGGCTGCCATCCACCGGATGGTGGATGCGATAGGTGCTGGAAGCATCGGTCACCCCGGCCGCCGTGCTGGCGGCGATGCTCTCGCGCAGCCGCTCCCGGTCCTCGGGCAGGATCGGCGCCCACCACTGTTCGGTGGTGAGCGGACCTGGCTGCTGGGGCAGGCCGACCATGGCCCGTGCCTCCGGGCTGCATTCCACCAGGCCGGTGACGAAGTCGTGGCGGAAGGTACCGATGCGGCCGGCCTGCAGGCTGAGCCGCTGCAGCGCCGTGGCCTCGCGGCTGGCGGTGACGTCGATGATGACGCCGAGCGCGGTGAGCGGCCGCCCCGCGGCGTCGAATTCCGGCCGCACGCGCACCTCGAAATGGCGCAGGCTGCCGTCGCCGAGGTGGCGGATGCGGTAGGAGATCACGGCGTCCAGGGCCTCGCGCGCCGCCGGGCTGTCAAGCAGCATCTGTAGCTGTTCACGGTCATCCGGCAGGATCGGGCTCCACCATTCCTCGACGCTGAGCGGCGCCTCGCCCGGCGGCAGGCCGCACATGGCCCGCGCCTCGGGGCTGCACTGCACCAGGCCGGTGACGAAATCGTGGCGGAAGGTGCCGATATGGCCGACCTCCATGCCCAGCCGCAGCAGCGCCTCGCTCGCGCGCAGCCGCTCGGTGGCCTCGCGCGCCTCGGTCACGTCCTCCACGATGGCCATGCAGCGCACCGCCTGCCCCGCCGCATCGCGCGCGGAGACGGAGACGGACAGCCGCGCCCAGACCACGCCGCCGTCCGGGCGCAGGTAGCGCAGCTCCGTCTCCCAGTTGCTGCCGGCGGCGGCGAGGGTGCGCAGCCTCTGCCCCACCTGCGCGCGCTCCGCCGGATGCAGCACGTCGGCCGGGCCGAGGCCGCCGAGCAGTTCCGCCTCGCTGCGCCCGGTGATCGCGCAGTAGCGGCGGTTGACGCGGACGAACCGGCCGGAGGCGATCTCCACTTCGGCGAGGCCGGCCGTGCCGTTGGCGAACACCGCCTCCAGCGCCGCCTCGTGTTCCAGGGCGCGGGCGGCGCGCGCGCGCGCCTCGGCCAGTTCGATGCGTGCCTGCGCCTCGGCCTGCGCCGCCCGCAATTGCTGCACTGCCCGGCGTTGCCGTTCCTGCCGGCCGACCAGCAGCACGCCACCGGCAAGCAACCCTTCCACCAGCAGCACGGCCAGGCCGAGCCGCCCGGCCTCCTGCCGCCAGGGCAGCAGCACCTCCTCGGTGCCACGGGCCACCACGAGGTAGAGCGGCATGCCCTGCAGCCGGCGCGCCCCGATCACCCGGTCGATGCCATCGAGCGGGCTCTCGCGGCGGAGCGTGTCGCCGCTGCTGCGCGCCAGGAACCGCCGCAACTGCTCGTTGTCGGCGATGATGCTGCCGATGCGTTCCTCGATCCACGGATGGCGGACCAGCAGCGTGCCATCCTCGCGGTACAACGTGACCGCGCTCTGCGGGCCGAGTTCCAGGTGGCTGAACGATTCCTCGAAATAGGCGAGCTCGATGGCGGCGACGACCAGGCCGAGGAATTGCCCGTCCGGGGCGCTGATGCGGCGGGAGGCATAGATGTTCCAGCGCCCGTCGGCCTGGCTGAGCAGCGGGGCGCTGAGGAAGGACTGGCGCGCGGGATCATCGCGCAACGCCTGGTAGTACGGACGCTGCACCACCGAGGCGGTCTCCGGCGGCCAGGCGCTGGAGGTGGCGACCACGCTGCCCTCGCTGTCGGCCAGGAACAGACGCCGCACCCGCGGCAGGGCGGCGATGCGCCCGCGCAGGGCCTCGTGCACCTCGCGGCTGCCGAGACGGGCGCGGAACGCCTGCGGCGTGTCGATGCGTTCGGCCCGCGCCCACTCCGCCACCCCGACCTGCAGCAGCTCGATGGTGCGGAAATCGCTTTCCACCCAGTTGGCGACCACCAGGGCCAGGTTCTGCATCTCCCGCCCGGCGTCGCGCAGGGCGGCGTCACGCTGCTGCACCAGGTAGCCCCCGGCCCCGACCGCAATCGCCAGCCCCAGCGCGGCAACGGCAAGCCCGCGCCACAGCATGCGGCGTGGCGCGAGCCACCGTGTCAGGATCGTCCAGGCCTCGACAAGACGGACAGGGTGCATGGGAAGAGCCACATATTACCTCGCAACCGCTGAATACTTCCTCTCATGTCATTGGACAACCAAAGATTGATTTCCTGCTTTCGAAATAATTCGGATCGACAATTTAAGTGAAACCCCAACGATGTCGGTACGATCGCGAGCCCCCGTATTCTTCCATCCCCTGCAACAATGAAGTGTCGAGAGCGGGAATTCCCGTCAGTGCCATGCCGCACCAGGCTGGTGGCGCGGACCGGGAATGAGCCCGTCCACGCCATCGGGACCAGGATCATGAAACTCTATCATCACCCCCTGTCGGGCCATGCGCACCGGGCGCGTCTGTTCGTATCGCTGCTCGGCCTGCCGCATGAGCTGGTCGAGGTCGACCTGAAGGCCGGTGCCCACCGGCAACCCGGGTTCCTCGCGCTCAATCCGTTCGGGCAGGTGCCAGTGCTCGACGACGACGGCGTCGTCATCGCCGATTCGAATGCGATCCTGGTCTATCTCGCCAAGAAGGCAGGGGATGCCAGATGGCTGCCGGAGGACCCGCGCGGCGCGGCCACGGTGCAGCGGTGGCTTTCGGTTGCTGCCGGCGAAGTTGCTTACGGGCCGGCGGCCGCGCGGCTCATCACCGTGTTCGGCGCGCCCTACAATCCCGAAGAGGTGATCGCGCGGTCCCATCTCCTGCTGAGCAGGCTTGAGCAGCAGCTCACCGGCCGCGACTGGCTGGCCGCCGATCACCCGACGATCGCCGATGTCGCGATCTACAGCTATGTGGCGCGCGCGCCGGAAGGCAATGTCGATCTGTCCGGCTATCCCGCCGTGAATGCCCTCCTCCGCCGGATCGAGGCGCTGCCCGGCTTCGTCCCGTTCGCCGAAACTTCTGCTGGTCTCTCGGCAGCGTGATCCGCGACCCGGGGCACGCCGCGCGGCGCGCCCCCCCCTTCACGGCGCAGAGGACACGGGCATGACCGGGACTCTTCCGAAGCTGGCGACCTGGCACGAAGGCGAGACATCTCTTCAGGAAAAGGCCGGCGTCGCCGCCCGCATGGCTGTGGTCGGCAAGCGGGTGGTGCGCGACCATATGCCCGACCAGCATCGCGCGTTCTACGCGCAGCTCCCCTTCATCGTGCTCGGCAGCGTCGATGCCCACGGAGACGCCTGGGCCACCTTCCTCGAAGGCAGGCCAGGTTTCATGTCCTCGCCCGGGCGGACGGTGCTGAACATCGCCGCGCGGCCACATCCCACCGACCCGGCAGCCGCGGGCATGACCGAAGGCGCTGCCATCGGGCTGCTCGGGATCGAGATGCACACCCGTCGCCGCAACCGGATGAACGGGGTTCTGTCGACGACAGGCAACGGGTACCGGGTCGAGGTGGAGCAGAGTTTCGGCAATTGCCCGCGCTACATCCAACTGCGCGATGTCTCGTTCGCGCGTGACCCCGCTGCCGCCTTCACCGGTACCGTCGAGGACATGCCCGCGCCCGACGCGGCGGCACGGGCCATGATCGAAGCCGCGGACACCTTCTTCGTCGCCTCCTATGCCGATCGCGGGGACCGGCGCCAGGTCGACGTCTCGCATCGCGGCGGCAAGGCCGGCTTCGTGCGTGTCGCCGAAGATGGCACGCTCACCATCCCCGACTTCGACGGCAATCTCTTCTTTGCCACGCTCGGCAACATCTGGCTGAACGGCAAGGCTGGCCTCGTCTTCGTCGATTTCGGGACCGGCGATGTGCTGCAGATGACAGGCGATGCCGAGGTGATCCTGGAATCGCCGGAAATAGCCGCCTTCCAGGGCGCCGAGCGGCTGTGGACGTTCCGGGCCCACCGGGTCGTCCGCAGGCAAGGTGCCCTGGCGCTCCGTTGGGCGTTCCGGGAAGATGGCTGGTCTTCCGCCTCGCTGATGACCGGCGACTGGCAGCAGGCTGCCGACCGGCTACGCGCGGCGGCGCTGGCGACGCGCTGGCGGCCCTTCAAGGTCACGAGGATCGTGCAGGAAAGCGCCTCGATCCGTTCCTTCCACCTGCAGCCGAACGACGGGGCGGGACTTCTGCCGCACCAGGCGGGGCAGCATCTGCCCATTCGCGTCACCCTTCCCGGCGCGGACAAGCCGGTCATCCGGACCTACACGATTTCGGTGGCGCCGTCGGACGGGTTCTATCGCATCAGCGTCCGGCGGGACGGCGCGGTGTCCCGGCACCTGCATGACAGGATCGCTGTGGGTGACATCATCGAAGCGCGCGCCCCCGCCGGTGATTTCACCATCGACGCCCGCGAGCAGCGGCCGGCCGTCCTGCTTGCCGGCGGTGTCGGGATAACGCCGATGCTCGCGATGCTGCGGCATGTCGTCCATGAGGGCCTGCGCAGGCAGCGAATCCGGCCAACCATCCTCTTCCAGGCCGCGCGCTCGAAGGCGGATCGACCGTTTGACCGGGAACTCGCCGACCTCGTGGGCACCGCGCAAGGGGCGGTGAGGCTCGTCAGGGTGCTCAGTGACCCCGCCGATGCACAGGAGGGCGCCGACTATGATGCATCCGGCCGCATCGACATGGCGTTGCTCACGCGCTTCCTGCCGTTCAACGATTATGACTTCTATCTTTGTGGGCCGCCCGCTTTCACCCAGGCGCTCTACGACGGGCTACGGGACACCAGCATTGCCGACGCCAGGATCCATGCCGAAGCATTCGGGCCCTCGTCGCTGAAGCGAACAGCCGATCGTGGCGTCGCGGTGCCGGCACGCCGGCCGCCGTCCACGAAGCCGGTAGCGGTGGCGTTCATGAACTCGCTCAAGGAAGCACGCTGGACGCCGGGCGCCGGCACATTGCTTGAGCTTGCGGAGGCGCGCGGACTGACCCCCGAGTTCAGTTGCCGCGAGGGCCAGTGCGGCACCTGCCGGACCAGGCTGCTCAAGGGCGCGGTGACCTACCTGAAGGAACCGACCGCCACGGTCGCGGAAGACGAGATCCTCATCTGCTGCGCGGCCCCCGCCCGACAGGAGGCCGGGGACGAAGATCAACTCCAGCTCGCGCTCTGACGCGCAGCCTTCATGGCGTCCATTGCCGCATCAACCCCGGGCTGTCTATGAGGAGTCCCTGGCCGCGCAGCAAAAGGGAACGCAGATGGATCGGTGGCAGGCGATGCGGATCTTTGTGAAGGTCGCCGAGACGGAAAGCTTCACCGAGACCGCGCGCCACATGCACATGAGTGCTCCCGCCGTGACGCGCGCCGTGGCGGCGCTTGAGGATATGATCGGCGCCCGGCTTTTCGTTCGCACCACCCGTTCGGTGAAGATGACCGAAGCAGGAGCACGCTATCTCGACGACTGCCGGCGGATACTGTCGGACATCGCCGAAGCTGAGGCAGCCGCGGCCGGTTCCTATGCCACGCCGTCCGGGACACTGGCCGTCACGGCCTCGGCGCTGTTCGGACAGATGCACGTGTTGCCGATCATAACCGAATATCTGAACACGTACCCGACCATGCGCGCCAGGGCCTTCTTCGTCGATCGCCCGGTCAACATCGTTGAAGAGGGCATCGATGTTGCCGTGCGGATCGGCCACCTGCCCGACTCGGGCTTTACCGCCATCAAGGTCGGCACGGTCCGACGCGTCGTCTGCGGCTCCCCGGCCTATTTCGAGAAGCATGGTGTTCCGGCGACACCCGCCGATCTCAGGAACCATCGCATCGCCGCCTCCACGAGTGCGTGGGCCTCGCCTGAATGGCGGTTCGCCCGGGATCAGCGGGTGACCATCACCCCCATCCTCCAGTGCAACACCAACGAGGCGGTGATCGCGACCGCCAAGGGCGGATGGGGCCTGACCAGGGTGCTTCACTACCAGATCGGACCGGCACTGCTCGCAGGCGACCTGGAGATCGTGCTCGCCGAGTACGAGGAACCGCCGCTCCCCATCCACGTGCTTCACCCCGAAGGCCGCCACGCCCCGGCCAAGGTCAGGACCTTCGTCGACCTGGTGGTGTCGCGTCTGCGCGCCAACCGCCTTCTCAACTGAGTGCGGACAGGGTGGCGGGGCGTTGCCCCGCGCCCCACCAGGAGGCTTCGCCTCCTGGACCTCCACCAAGGGCGTCGCCCTTGGAACCCATTTCGTGCCGCGCAGCGCGAATGGGGTGCAGGGGCCTTGTGGCCCCTGCCGGGTCCAGGGCAGAGCCCTGGCCTTCCCTTGCTACGCCGCCGCCCGTTCCGGCACCGGCAGGTTGAGCCATTCCCGATAGAATGCCTCGATATCCGGCTCGAAGTCATGGATCACCGGGTACCACGGCGTCGGGGCCTCCACGTCGTGCAGCGTGCCGCATTCCGGGCAGAAATATTCCCGGTACACCTGCCAGTCCCCACTCGGCGCCATCAGCCGCGGATAGATTTCCTCCAGCGCCTCCGGGGTATCGCGGACGTTGATCAGCGCGTGCAGTTTCCAGTTCTCGCGCTGGTCGCAGAAATCGTGGCCGCATTCGCAACGGATGGTCCATTGCTTCGTCGCCGCCACCTGCACGCAGTAAAGCTTCGGCCCATAGGGCAGGATGATGCGGTCCTTCCAGGGTACGCGTTCCTGCAGGATGTCCACATAGGTGCTGAACCGGCCGGGATCCTTGGCATCGGCGAGCATCTTGTGCAGGGTATCGGGATCGATGCTGCCGTCGATCAGTTCGGCGATCTTGTTGCGCGGGTAGGCCATGGCGTTGCTTCCTTGATGCTGCGGGTCATTCCTCGACGAAGCGGACCGGCCGCACGTCGGGCAGTTCGGACAGGTCCATGGCGTAGCGCGCGCCGTAGGCGGGCACGCCGATCTCCTCCTCGATCAGGGTCCAGTCTTCCGGCAGCTTCCAGAAGCTGCGGAACTGCTGCTCGAAGCGCGGGCCGAGCCGGAAGGAAGAAGCGAACATCTGCAGCACCTGCGGCCCGGCTTCTTTCCGCAGGATGCGCGCCCGCTCCTCCGCCATCCATTCGCCGACCGGCCGTGCCCGTGCCACCCGCTCCCGGCGGATCTGCGCGCGGCGCGCCGCGGTGGCGGTCTCGTCCACGATCCAGGTGCCGTCCTCCTGCTTCGCCGCCACCACGCCGTAGACGCGTTCGGCGAAGCGCGGCAGCAGGTAGCCGCCGTCGAGGTCAGCCTTCACCCGCGCCGGCTCGCGGTCGAGCGGATCGCCGAAGCCCGGCCCACCGCGCAGGTAGTTCAGGTACAGGTCGTAATCGGCGAACATCTCCTCGGTGGTGATCGCCTGTTTGTCGCGCTTGATCAGCGCCTCCGGCAACAGCCCGTCATAGTCCGGGTTCTCGGGATCGCTGTCGCCGCCGAGGGGGATCGGCTTGCCGCTCTCGATCAGTTCCTTCAGCTTCGTCCGGTGCGCCGCGAACCGGTAGCCCGAGGCCGCCGGATAGCCGCCCATCAGCCCCCAGTCAGAGGTGATGTGGCCGTTGCCCATGAAGAACATGGTCCAGTCCTTGGCGTTCCAGACCATGCGCAGGCTTTCGAAGCCGCAACCGCCGCGGTACTTGCCGTAACCACCGGAATTGGCCTTCACCTGCCGCCCCAGATACAGCAGCGGCTCGGCCAGTTCCCAGATCTCCATGTCGCCCATGTCGCCTTCGGGATTCCAGATGGCGGCGGCATGATCGAGCCCATCCTTCATGGCACAGGCGCCGGTGCCCTCGGCGGCGGATTCGAAGCTGTTGACCGCGTGCACCTCGTCGTACTGGTTGAAGCCGCCACCCTGCAGCCAGTTCGAGGTATTGGCGTTGCCGGCGTTGACTTCCTCCAGGTAGCCGCGGCCGAAATAGGACCGGCTCAGCCCGCGCCACAGGGCGCTCCAGGCGGAGACCAGGAAGTGCCAGGAATAGGCGAAGGCGACGCGGCGATCGTCGGGGTTCATCCAGGTGCCCTTGGGCAGCCGGAACTCGGTGCCGTAGGCGGCGCCGTCGTTGATCAGCTCGGTCGGAATCAGGGTCTGCGTCATCATCACCCAGATGCCGGAGGTGAAGCTGACCTGATGGGCGTTGTAGGTGTGCCAGCCCCAGCGGCTCGACCCCTCGAAATCCAGTCGCCAGGTGCCGTCCTTGCGGATCGTCACCTCCGAGGGCGCGTGCATGATGGTGTCCAGCTTGGCGAAGGACGAGGGCACGCGCACGTCCTCGTGGCTGTACGGCACGTCGACGAAGCCGACCTGCCGGTAGGTGCCCGGGATGGTCATCGCCTTGATGCGCGCCTGCAGCCCGAGCCTGCCGTGCTCGACGGCTTCGTAGGCGAACTTCCAGAAGGCGTCGATGCCTTCGTCGGCGATCACTTCGGCCACCAGCTTGCGGATCATGTGGCAGCCGGCGATGCGGGTGCGCTCGTCGAGCATCCAGTAGCGGGTGGTGCGCACCATGCGCTGGCTCTCGTGCAGCCAGTCGCGCCAGAGCGTGTCGTTGCTGCCGACCTTGCGGCAGGTGATGGAATAGCCGTCGCCGAAGCGCTGCACCTGCCCGGTACACATGGATCCCGGCCCGACCGCGCCGGTGTCGATCACGTGGGTCACGCCGCCGACCCAGGCCACCAGCTCGCCCTCATGGAAGATCGGCACGATGGTGTGGATGTCGCAGGGATGCACGTTGCCGGTCAGGCAGTCATTGTTGCAGAAGATGTCGCCGTCGGCGACGCCCGGGTTCTCCTCCCATTCGTTCTCGATCATGTACTTGATGGCGGCACCCATGGTGCCGACATGGATGATGATGCCGGTCGAGGTCAGGATGCAGTCGCCGGCCGCGTTGTACAGGGTGAAGCACAGCTCCCCTTCCTGCTCCACGATCGGCGAGGCGGCGATCTTCTTGGCGGTCTCGCGCGCATCCACCACGCCCGCGCGCAGCCGCGAGAACAGCTTGTTGTACAGGATGGGCTGGCGCTCGCGCAGTTCCAGCCGTTCCAGCCCGGCATAATGGCGGGTGTGCCGGGTGGCTGCCATGATACGGTCGCGATGCGCCTTCAGCCGCTCGCCGCCACGCACGATGCCCCGGGCCTGGACAGCCAGGCTGTCCGGTCGCACGTCGATGTTCATGATGGTGTTTCCCCGTTCTTGCCTTAAGGCGGCTCAGACTTCGCGCAGGTGGAACAGCCGGTGCTGATCCAGCCGCGTCTCGAACCCGTCCGGCACCACGAAGGTGGTAGCGTCGGATTCGATGATGGCCGGACCGGCGATGCGGTTGCCGGGCAGCAGCGCCTCCATGCGCCAGATCTGCGCGTCCACCCAGCGCTGCTTGCGATAGAATTTCCGCGTCCCCAGCCGCGCCGTCTCCGGCGGGGTTTCGCCGGCCAGCGCTTCGGTGGGGATCTTCGGCTTCACGATCGGCACGGCGCCGCGCATGATCGCGCCGGTCACGGAATACCCCAGCTCCGGCGAGCGCGCCGCCGCGGCATAGACGCGGCCATAAGTGTCGTTGAAGGTCTCGACCAGCCGGTCCCAGTCCGCCGCCCCGTCCAGCCGCGCCACCGGCGCGTCGATCTCCAGGTCATTGAGCTGGCCGCGATACTGCATGCGGTAGCCGGGCTGCAGCGTCACCTGCTCCGGGGCGTAGCCGTTCAGCCGGAACTCCTCCAGCACGTTGCGGGTCAGTTCGGTCCAGGCCGCCTGCAGCGTCGCCGCCGCGGCTTCGCGCTCGGCCTCCGAGGCGTCGGGGGCGAGGTTGATGTCGAGGCTTTTGTCGTAGCGGTACTCGAAGGCCGCCGCGGCGCAGCCGAAGGCGGAGAAGCCGGCGGCCCAGGCCGGCACGATGACATCCTCGAAGCCGAGCCCTTCGGTGTAGCCATAGGCATGCACCGGCCCCGCCCCGCCATAGGAGAAGCAGACGAAGCTTTGCGGGCTGTAGCCCTTGCCGGAGATCATCGCCCGCAGGTAGTTGCGCAGTTCGCTGTCGAGCAGTTCCACCACGCCCGCCGCCGCGTCTTCCACCGACAGCCCGAGCGGCTCCGCAATCTGGGTGCGGATGGCATCGACGGAGCGTTGCCGGCTCAGCTTCACCTGCCCGCCGAGGAAATTGTCCGGGTTCAGGTAGCCCAGCACCATGTGGCAGTCGGAGACGGTGACGGTGTCGATGCCGCTTTCCTCCCAGCAGACGCCGACGCGGTACCCCGCGCTGTCGGGGCCGAGCCGGATCGCCTTGGTGTAGGCATCGAGCCGCACGAAGCTGCCCGCCCCCGCCCCCACCGAATCCATCGCCACCAGCGGCAGCGACAGCACCAGCCGCGCCATGTCGGGATCGTTGCGGATGGTCAGCTCGCCCTGGGTGATCAGCGCGATGTCGAAGGACGTGCCGCCGATATCGGAACAGGCGATGTTGGAATAGCCCAGCGTCTCGCCCAGGTACTTGGCGCCGATCACCCCGCCGATCGGCCCGGAGACGATGGTGCGGGCCAGTTCCTTGGCCTTCCAGGAAATGGTGCCGCCATGCGTCGCCATCACCCGGAAATCGAATTTCGTCCCGTGTTCCTTGAAGCTGTCGGAGATGCGCCGCAGCGTCTGGCGCGAGGGTTCGGCGGCATAGGCTTCCAGGATGGTGGTGTTGGTGCGGTGGCTTTCCTTGCGCACCGGGTAGTAATCGGCCGAGGCGAAGACCGGAATGGATTTCCCGGACGCCGCCACTTCCTCCGCCACCAGGTCGCGCACACGCCGCTCATGCGTGGGATTCTTGTAGGAATGCAGCAGGCTGATGACGATGCCCTCGACGCCGGCTGCAATCAGCTCGCGCGCCGCCTGCCGCGCCGTCTCCTCGCGCAGCGGGATCACCACCTTGCCCATCATGTCGATGCGCTCGACCACGCCGCGCGTCAGATGGCGCGGCACCAGCGGCGGATCGTAGCGATGGGTGTTGAGGTGGATGCGGTCCTCGTAGGCATAGCCAAGGTAGCATTGCAGCGCCCGGCCCATGCGGTGGAAATCCTCCACCCCGCGATTGACGATCAGGCCGCAGCGCAGTCCCTTGCGCTGCACCACCCGGTTGAGCATCGCGGTTCCGGAATAGACGCCGGTCTGCAATTGCTGCAGCGCGGCATCGAGCGGCATCTGCCATGCGGCAAGCCCGTCCTCGCTGGAGCGCAGCAGGCCGATCGCCTCGTTCTCGGGCGTGCTCTGGGCCTTGCCGACGACGAAATCGCCTTCGGCATCGACGAAGAACGTGTCGGTCATGGTGCCGCCGGCATCGATGCCGAGCACCTGGATGTTGCGTGGCAGGACGTTCACGCCGTTTTCTCCCCTGGTTCGCGCCGGCTTGTCGCCGGATCACACGGGGAACAACACAGCATGTCCCGTGCCAACCCCGGCGGCCGGGGATGAATCCCGGCGGATCAGGCAACTCCGTGTCCCAAGGGCGCTTGCGGCCCGTCCGGGTACGTCCGCGGATGGGACAGACCGTCGCGGATCGAGACGTACGACGCACGGGCAAGGCCCCCCATGGAGATGCGTCCGCAGCGCCATGCCGCATCGAGGCACTCACGGTATATTTGCGGATTTGCAAATTATTCCGTAATTGACCGTGAAATTTGGCATAACGTAACATCGCCGGCACGCCCGGGGAGATGGAACCGCTGCAGTGCGGTCTTCCTGGCAATGATGCAAACACGCCGATGGCCGGGCCATCGGAGAAGCCGGGGAAAGGCTGCGATGTTTCTGATCACACCCAATTCGGATGACGCGCTGGCGTGCCCGGAGCCGGAGCGGCCGCTGCTGGTGGTGCTGGCCGATCTCGATGCGGCCGATCCCTGCGTCAGGCGCACCGCCGTGCGAGAAATCGCCAGGCATTCGGATGCGACGACGGCGATCCCTTTACTTTCGGTTGCATTGAGAGGGGAAACTGTCCGATATGTTCAGCATGCGGTGTTGAGCGCTCTGATCGAACTGGCAACACCTGCGGCCATCGATGTCCTGATCGGGGTTCTTTCGTACGAAGATGCGTGGATGCGCAATACGGCAGCGATGGGGTTGGAAGAAATCGGCGAGCCGGCCGCGCCCCGCGTGCGCGCGCTGCTGAGTGCCCCCGATCCGGATCTGCGCATCGCCGGCATGACGACGCTTGCCGGCATGCGGCATCCCCCCGCCATTGGCTGGATCATCGAGGCGATCCGATCCGACCCCGATGTGAATGTCTGCGCTGCCGGCGTGGAAGCCCTGGAACGGATCGGCACCGCGACGGCCATTCCGGATTTGCGTGCGCTGGCCCGGCGTTTTCCCCACGATTCCTACATCGGCTTTGCAGTCGATATCGTCTGTGAACGCCTGGAGACTGCCCCATGAACGCCGTGCCGTCCCGCCACATCCTGTTCTCCCACACCCCGCCCGAGCACGGTTCCCTCTCGCGGGAGATCCTGCTGGTCGACGATTCACCGACCCTGCTGATGAGCATCACCTCGGTGCTTGAACGCAACGGTTATGCCGTGACCCGCGCCGCCTCCGCCGAGGACGGGCTGGCGCAGATGCGGACGCATGGCTTCGGGCTGGTGATCGCCGACTACCACATGCCCGGCATGAACGGCGTGGAGATGATCCGGCAGGCACGCCGGCTGCCCGCCATGCGCTTCACCCCCATCCTGCTGCTGAGCAATGATTCCGGGCACGCCGCGCGCGCCGAGGCAAGGGCGGCCGGGGCCACCGGCTGGCTGCTCAAGCCGGTCTCGGCGGCGGACCTGATGCAGGTGCTGGGCCAGGTCATCCCCGACCGCGGCTGACGCGACGGGCGTCCCCGTTCAATCCGCTTCCAGCCCGAGTTCCTGCAGCCGCCGGTACAGCGTCGACCGCGCGATCCCCAGTTGCCGCGCGGCGCGGGTGAGGTTGCCATGGCAGGCCCGCACCGCCGCGAGAATGGCGGCGCGCTCGGTCGCCTTCAGGCTGGCGGGCGCCGCTTCCGGTCCGGGCATCGGCGCCGGCGCATCCAGCGCAGTGCCGGGCAGCAATTCGGTCGGCACGTCGCCGGCGCCAAGGCAGGGATGCTCGGCGGCCACCACCATGGCCTCGATCACGTTGCGCAACTGCCGCACATTGCCCGGCCACCAATAATCCCGCAGCAACGCCAGCGCGTCCTCGCCCAGCTCCGGCGCCGGCCGTCCCAGCCGCGCCGCCGCCAGCCGGCAATAATGCACGGCCAGCGCCGGCACATCGTCGCGCCGCTCGCGCAGCGGCGGGATCGCCAGCCGCAGCGTTGCCAGCCGGTAATACAGGTCCTGGCGGAACCGCCCCGCCGCCACCTCGGCGGCAAGGTTGCGGTTGGTCATGGAGACGATGCGCACCCGTACCTTGCGCCCCTCGTTGCTGCCGATCGGATAGACGACGCCATCCTCCAGCACGCGCAACAGGAAGGCCTGCAGTTCCAGCGGCATCTCGCCGATCTCGTCCAGACACAGCAACCCGTCCTGCGCCGCCTCGATGCGGCCGGCATGGCCCTTGCTGCGCGCGCCGGTGAAGGCGCCCTCCGCATAGCCGAACAATTCGCTGGCGATCAGCTCGCGCGGCAGGCCGCCGCAATTGATCGGCACGAAGGCGCCGCGACGGGCGGCGCTGTCCTGGTGGATGGCGCGGGCGAACAGTTCCTTGCCAACCCCGGTCTCGCCCTCGATCAGCACCGGCGCGTCGGAAGCGGCGAAGCGGCGGGCGCGCTCGATCACCGCGCGCAGCGCCGGGCTCTGGCCGAGGATCGCCTCGAAGCCCGCCGCCTCCGGCCGGGCGGCTGCGGCGGGGGCGGTGGAGGCGGCGGGCGGGCGACGGCGGCTACGCAGCACCAGCACCGCGCCCAGTGCCCGGCCCTCGTGCTGCACCAGCTCCACCGTTCCCCCCGGCAGCAGCCGCGCCAACAGCTCCGGCCAGTGCTCGCAGGGCGATCCCGCCAGCGCCGGCAGGGTGCGCCCCTGCAGCAGGCCGGGATGCAGCCGCTCCAGCCCCGGCAGGGCGTGTTCGGTGGCATGCACGACGATACCGCGTGGATCGACGGCCAGCAATTCGTCGGCCAGCCAGTCCGGGCGCCGCCGCACCAGGCTCTGCAGCAGCCGGTCATGCTCGGCGCGGATGGCGCGTTCCAGCATCGCCTCGATGTGCTGCCCGGCCATCACCGCATGCGCCAGGCTCTGCGGGTGGAAGGAACTGGCCGGGCCGGAGATGTCGAGGATGCCCAGCAACTGCCCGTCGAGCGGGTGGTGGATCGGGGTGGCGGCGCAGGTCCAGCGCTGCACCTCGTCGCAGAAATGCTCGGCGGCGTGGATCTGCACTGGTTCGCCGGAGGCCAGGGCGGTGCCGATGGCGTTGGTGCCGATGGCGGCCTCGGTCCACAGCCCGCCCTGCTGCAGGTGGATGCGCCGGCCGAACTCCAGCACACGCGGATCGCCGCTGGCCTCGATGATGGTGCCGGCGGCGTCGGTCAGCAGCACCATGGCGTTGGCATCGGCCAGAAAGGTACGGGCCTTGGCGAGCGCCGGGCGGGCCGCCTGCAGCAGGCTCGCCCCGGCGGTGCGGCGGCGGAACAGCTCGGGTTCGCCGAGCAGCGGGGCGTGGTGGCGGCTGGCCTGGATGCGGTGCTGCTGAGAGCGCCGCCAGGACTCAAGCACCACCGGCCGCAGCGCGGGCGGCGGGTGCCGCCCCTGCATGAAGGCTTCCCAGGCCAGGCGAAGCTGGCGCTCGTTCATCCCCCCGGCCTCCATCACGCGACGGCGGCGATCCTTGCCCGCGGCAACCACGGAGGGAGTTCGGGCCGGTGGCAACACGGCCCGGGCCGGTCGCGCCGCGTGCGCGCCGTGCCCTCGTTTCCTCCCGGGTTGGTCTTGTGGCCATGCCCGAGAGGTGATGATAGGGAAGCGTGGTTGCGGCTTGCAAGCCGTTGCGTCCCCTGATGCGGCGGGATCAGGCCGCCCTGACCCCGGCGAGGAAGGTATTGACCTCGCCGCTGAGGCTTTCGGTCTGCCGCGACAGGTCGCCCGCCGCCGTGAGCACGGCGCGGGCGCCCTCGCCGGTTTGCTGTGCGGCGCCATCGACCGCGGTGATGTTGCGCGTCACCTCGCCGGTGCCGGCGGCCGCCTGCTGGACGTTGCGGGCGATCTCGCGGGTGGCCGCGCCCTGTTCCTCGACCGCGGCGGCGATGGCCGCGGTGGTGGCGCTGACCTCGCTGATGGTCGTGGTGATGGTCTTGATCGCCACCACCGCCTCGCGGGTGGAAGCCTGGATCTGGCCGATCTGCCCGGCGATCTCCTCGGTGGCCTTGGCGGTCTGGCCGGCCAGCGTCTTGACTTCCGATGCGACCACGGCGAAGCCACGCCCAGCCTCGCCCGCGCGCGCCGCCTCGATGGTCGCGTTCAGCGCCAGCAGGTTGGTCTGGCCGGCGATGCCGGTGATCAGGCCGATCACCTGGCCGATGCGCTCGGCCTCGTTGGCCAGGGACTGGACGATGGCCTCGGTCTGCCGGGCATCGCCCGCGACCTTGTCCGCCGCCGCCGCGGACTGGTCGATCTGGCGGGTGATCTCGGCTACCGAGGACACCAGTTCCTCGACCGCCGCCGCGACGGTCTGCACGTTGCCGCTGGCCTTGTCCGCGGCCTCGGTCACCGCCGTCGCGCGCTCCGCGGTCTGGCTGGCGGTGCCGGACATGGCCTGCGCCGTCTCCCGCAGTTCGGTCGCCGCCGATGCCAGCACGCCGACCATCTGCCCGACCCGGGCCTCGAAGCCGCGGGTCAGCTCGGCGAGCCGGGTCGCCCGCCCGGCCTTGGCCTCGGCGTCCTTCACCTGTGCCGCCGCCATGGCGTCGGCGTCCTTCAGCGCGGTGCGGCATTCGTCGAAGGCGCGCGCGAGGTCGCCGGTCTCGTCGGGACGGTGCAGCCCCGGCAACGCGAAACCGTAGTCGCGGCGCGCGAGGCTGCGGGTGACGGTGATGGCGTGCAGCAGCGGCACGACGACATTGCCGTTCAGCCAGCCCGAGGTCAGCACCGCAAACAGGGTCGCCAGCACGGTCATGCCGCCGATCAGCCATGCGGCCTGGGTGAAGGCATCCTCGGCCGTCGTGGCACCGCTCTTCGACTGGCGCTGGTTGTAGGCGACATCGGCCTGCAGGGCCTCACGGAGCTTCATGAAGGTCGGGAAGATCTCGACGGTCAGGATGCGGGCGGCGGTGTCGCGGTCCAGTCCGGGGGCGTCCAGCTTCGCGCTCTCCGCCCGGTAGGCCCGCCAGGCCTCGTCGATGGCCGGGAGCAGCACCCGCGTCTCCTCCCCGGGATCGACCAGGGACTGGTAGTCCCGCCGCGCCGCCTCGATATCGGCCAGCGCCTCCGTCATGCGCCCGCGGAGCGTCGGCCTGTCGGCCTCGGTGGCGATGATCAGCGAGCCCTGCACGGAACGGAACCGTGTCACCGCCTCGATCAGTCGCCCGATCGTCTCCATGCTCGGCAGGCGGTTCCTGGCGAGATCCGCGCTGGCCGCGCGCATCTGCAAGGCCTCGTACAGCGCGGTGCCGCCGACCATGAGCACCATCAGCAACAGGCCCGCGAACGCGAGGCGCACCTTGGAACCAAGAGCAATCGAGGATCGGGTCGTCATGAGTCCATGCCCGTTGTCAGTTCAGCACGTGCAGTGCTGAAACAATTGTCAGATGAATACTTGACATGAGATAGTATCAGCCCGCCACAACCAGAGGTATAACTAAAATCACCAAACTGACGAATTCCGCGCAATTCGGGACACCGTGCAACAGGCCAGCCTGTGCCGTCGTGCATGGCCAGGCCGATCTGAATGCATCACGAGAAAGGATGACATTCCGATCATAGTAATTTCCGACACTAAAATAAGCAAAAAGCCACTTCTCAAAACATAACAATTGATGTGGTTCATTTGTCGTCCTGCCGGGCCATAAAGGCGGCCTCGGACCACTATCGTATGTGGAAAGGCCGCAAAGACGGCCAGCCGAGTTGGCACAGGGAGATTACGATGCAACTGCATGCGACCGAGTTTGATCTTCTGCCCAGCCAGCCGAAGGTTTTCGGCACGCCCCCTCGCCTGCCCGCCACGGCCCGTCTCTCCCGGCAGGCGGCCGACATCCATCCGATCGTGCTGAACCCGGTGCCCTGCACGAGTTTCGCCGACTACCGGCATCTCGACATCAGCATCGATGCCGCGAACGCGTCCTGCTGGTGCTACATGCAGCCGGAGGGCCGCCCGATCTTCTCGGCGGACCTGCTGGGCGAGATCCTGCGGATGCAGGCGCAGTTGCGTCGCCTGGGCAATGTCGGCCTGCGCAACTTCATCATGGCCTCGCGCGCGCCCGGCATCTTCAATCTCGGCGGCGACCTTGCGATGTTCGCCCACGCGATCCGCACCGGCGACCGTGCCGGCCTGCGCCGCTACGGGCATGATTGCGTGCATGCGATCCACGAGAACACCCAGGCCTTCGGCGGCGGCGCCGTCACCATTGCGCTGGTGCAGGGCGATGCGCTCGGCGGCGGCTTCGAAACCGCGCTGGCCTTCGACATCATCGTCGCCGAGCGCCATGCCAGCTTCGGCTTTCCCGAATGCCTGTTCAACCTCTTTCCCGGCATGGGCGCCTACAGCTACCTCGCGCGCCGCATCGCCCCCGCCATCGCCGAGCGGATCATCCTCAGCGGGCGCACCTACACCGCGACCGAGCTGCACGAGCTGGGCGTCGTGGACCTGGTGGTGGACAGCGGCCGCGGCGAGCAGGCGGTGCGCGAGCTGATCGAGCGGCAGGAGCGCCGCCATGCCGCGCACCGGGCGATCTATGCCACTCGCCGGCGGATCAACACGGTGCCGTTGCAGGAGCTGCTCGACATCGTCGAGATGTGGGTGGATGCGGCGTTACAGCTCGGGGCAGCGGACCTGCGCAAGATGGAACGGCTCGTCGCCTTCCAGAACCGGCGCATCCGGCAGGCCGCGTGAGCCAATGGCGTCATGACGCAGGGCGGACGCATGTCCGCCAACGCAAGCCGGCACCCTCGCGATGGCGGATTGCGCTGCGCTGATCCGCCCTACATTTGCTGAAGTTCCCGTGCCGCGCAGCGCTATTGGGGTGCAGGGGCCTTGTGGCCCCTGCCGGGTCCAGGGCAGCGCCCTGGCCTTCCTTCCTCTTCAGTCCAGCAGCACCTCGCGCACCTTCGCCGCGAGATCGGAGCGGCGATAGGGCTTGGCCAGCAACGGATGCTGGGGGGCGTTTTCGCGGCTTTCCATGGCGGTCCCGGGTGCGTAGCCGGTGGTGAGCAGCACCTTGATGTCCGGTCGCAACCGCCGTGCCGCCTCGGCCAGTTCGGTGCCGCTCAGTCCCTGCGGCATCACCTCGTCGGTGAACAGCAGGTCGATCGCGGCGTCGCCCTGCAGGAAGTCCAGTGCCGCCGGGCCACTTTCGGCGGCCAGCACGTCGTAGCCCAGCGAGACCAGTTGCCGGATCACCACGCTGCGCAGGGCCGCATTGTCGTCGACGACCAGGATGCGCCGCAGTGAAGCGGCCGGTGCGGGCGGGGCCAGGCGCGGTCCCTCGCGCGGGCCCGGCACCGCTTCCGCCGCGGCGCGCGGCAGCAGCAGGCGCACCTGTGTCCCCTCGCCCAGGGCGCTGCTGATCTTCAGGTTGCCCCCGCATTGCCGGGCGAAGCCGTAGATCGTCGACAGCCCCATGCCGGTGCCGGCACCATGCGGCTTGGTGGTGAAGAACGGGTCGAGCGCGTGTTCCAGCACCTCGGGTGCCATGCCGCAGCCGGTATCGGCGACGGTCAGGGTCACGTATTCGCCCGCCGGCAGATCCGCCGCACGGGCGGCCTCGGCCTGCAGGGCAAGGTTGGCGGTGGCGATGCGCAACACGCCACCGCGCGGCATGGCGTCGCGGGCGTTGATGGCGAGGTTCAGCACCGCATCCTGCACCTGCGCGGGATCGGTTTCGGCGATCCACAGCCCGGGGGCGCGATCGAGCTCGATGCGGATGGCTTCGCCGAGGCTGCGCTCCAGCAGGTTCACCGTGTCCGACACCACCGCGTTCAGGTCGACCGCCTGGCTCGCCAGCGGCTGCTTGCGCGCAAACGCCAGCAGGCGGCGCACCATCTCGCTGCCGTGCAGTGCCGCGCTGACGATCTCCCCGGCCGGCCGCGCCACCATGGGGTCACGGAGGTCCGCGAGCGTCTCCGCCGCCAGGGTGATGACGCTGAGCAGGTTGTTGAAGTCGTGGGCGATGCCGCCGGTCAGTTTGCCGATCGCCTCCAGGCGGTTGGCCTGGCGCAGCGCCGCCTCCATCACGCGCCGTTCGGTGATGTCCTCGGTGATGGCGAGCACCATCGGCGTGGTACCGCCCGGGTCCTCGAACCGGGTGAGCGACATGCGCAGCCAGACCTTGCGCCCGGCGCGCGTGAGCATGCAGATGTCGCGGGTATCGGTGGGCGCTGCCTCGGCTGCGCCGGGCGCGGGCAGCGCGATCTCGGGGCCGGGGGCGAGCAGTTCGAACAGCGACCGCCCGGCAAGTTCCGCCTCGCTGGTGCCGAGCACGCGGGCGAAGGCGTTGTTGGCCTGGACGATGCGGTGGCAGCGCGCCGTCAGCACGGCGATGCCGAGCGGGCTGGTGGTGAAGATCTGCCGCAACTGGCGTTCGGATTTCTGCAGCGCCGCCTCGACCCTGCGCCGGTCGCTGATGTGCTGGGCGATGACCAGGAAATAGGGTTCCTCCAGCCGGTCATGCACCATGGAGACGGTCGCCGCCACTTCCACCCGCCGCCCGTCGGCGCCGAGATAGACGCGGTCACCGGAATAGCTGTCGATTTCCCCGCGCGCGATGCGCCGCAGTTGCAGCAACACTTCCTCACGCTGCGCCGGCAGCACCAGGTCCTGCACCGAGCGGCCGATGATCTCGTGGCGGCGATAGCCGAGGGCGGTGGAGACATAGCGGTTGACCCGCAGCACCTGCCCGCCCGGGGAGATGTGCAGGATGCCGACCGCGGCTTCCTCGAAGGTGGAGCGCAGCCGGGCCTCGGTGCGCTTGCGGGCGGTGATGTCGACAACGGTGCAGTGCAGCAGCCGGCCGGTGTTGGTCTCGACCGGGGCCGCCGCCACCAGCACGTCGCGCAGTTCGCCCGCGCTGGTGCGGTGGCGGGTCTCGAACTGTCCGCCCTGCCCTGGCGGCGGCCGCGGATCCCCTGTCTCGGTCTCGATATCCGCCAGCCGCATCGTGCACAGGGTCGGCTGGTCGTACCCCAGCATGGCCGCAGCGGCAGCGTTGCAGGCGACGATGCACCCGCTGTCCGGCTCGACCAGGTAGCTGGCCAGTGGCGCGCCGTCGAACAGGCGTCGCTGCTGCGACTCGGTGTCCAGTGGCAGTGGGCGGCCGGTACGCGCCGTGCCGACCATCCGGCCGAATACCGCGGCAAGGCGGCCGAACGCAGCCCGGCCCGCCGGTCGCTGGGCGGGCGCCACGGCCACCCGCCCTCCCGGGCCGGCGACGATGGCAAGGAACGCCAGCAATTGAGCTGAAAAGCTTCGCATGCCTGTATTTGCCTGTCCCCACCCGACGCGGGCCACCCACATGATAAGCTGTTGACGTGTCATTGATGATAAAATATGGCATATAACTTTGCAAACAATATTACTTATAATGGATAATTGACTTATACTTGGTATTTTTGGTCGGATAACCAAAATTCGAGTGTTAAATACAGATCAACATCCCGAAACGGGCGGAGTGCCAACGGTTGATTTCCCTTCCTGGATTTCGCCACAGTCGCAGGCCGGGCAATAATCACCGAAAATAATAGTATTATTTATCATCACATAATATTGAACTTCCTGTCCGCCATTGCCTGTGACGGGCGCAGCAAAACTTCACCTGTAGTGATTGTTGTTGGGCGTTGACACCGTACGCCCCGCGTTGAATCTTCCGCCCCCTTTCACCGGCTGCCCAGGAGCATTTCCCGTGTCTTCCGCCCTGACGGCGGCCGATCCGGCCGCGCTTGCCTCGCTCTGGACCGATCTCGACCCGGCGATGCGCCTGGCCTCGTTGCGCCGCGCCCTGCCGGGGCGGCTGGTGCTGACCACCTCCTTCGGCGCCGAGGACCAGGTGCTGACCCACCTGATCGCCACGACGGGGCTGCAGGTCACGCTGGTCACCCTTGATACCGGCCGGCTGTTCGCGCAGACCTACGAGGTCTGGGCGGAAACCGAACGCCGCTACGGCCTGCGCGTGCAGGCCGTCTGCCCAGATGCGGGCGCCCTGGAGGACCTGGTCGCGGCCCAGGGCATCAACGGCTTCTACGACTCCCCCGCCGCGCGCCACGCCTGCTGCGGCGTGCGCAAGCTCGCCCCGCTGCGCCGCGCCCTGCATGGCGCCGCTGGCTGGATCACCGGCCTGCGTGCCGACCAGTCCGGCCACCGCAGCGAACTGCCCTTCCTCGAACGCGATCCCGTACACGGGCTGCTGAAGGCCAATCCACTGCGCGACTGGACGCGCGCCCGCGTGGACGAATTCCTCGCCCACCACGCCGTGCCCGTGAACAAGCTGCACGCGCAGGGCTATGCCTCAATCGGCTGCGCCCCCTGCACCCGCGCCATCGCCCCCGGCGAACCCGAACGCGCCGGGCGCTGGTGGTGGGAACAGGACAGCGCCCGGGAATGCGGCCTGCATGTCGGCCCCGATGGCCGCCTCGCCCGCACCCGGCGGGAGAGCGTGGCATGAAGCTGCTGAGCCACCTGGAACGGCTGGAAGCCGAGAGCATCCACATCCTGCGCGAGGTGGTCGCCACCTGCGAGCACCCCGTGCTGCTCTATTCCATCGGCAAGGATTCCGCCGTGCTGCTGCACCTCGCGCGCAAGGCCTTCCATCCCGCCCGCCTGCCCTTCCCGCTGCTGCATGTGGATACCACCTGGAAGTTCCGCGACATGATCGCCTTCCGCGACCGCCAGGCCGCGGCGCTGGGCTGCGAGCTGATCGTGCACGTCAACCCGGACGGCCTCGCCGCCGGGGTCAATCCCTTCGATTCCGGACCGGAACTGCACACCCGCGTCATGAAGACGCAGGCGCTGCGCCAGGCGCTGGACCATCACCGCTTCGACGCCGCCATCGGCGGCGCCCGCCGCGACGAGGAAAGGTCGCGCGCCAAGGAGCGCGTGTTCTCCCTGCGCAGCGCCGAGCATCGTTGGGACCCGAAGGCGCAACGGCCAGAGCCCTGGCACCGCTTCAATACCCGCCGCCGCCCCGGCGAGAGCTTCCGCGTCTTCCCGCTCTCCAACTGGACCGAGGCGGATGTCTGGGACTACATCGCCCGCGAAGGCATCGAGGTGGTGCCTTTGTATTTCGCCGCCCCCCGTCCGGTGGTGCGGCGTGACGGCATGCTGGTGATGCGCGACGACGACCGCATGGCGCTGCGCCCGGGCGAGCGGATCGAGACGCGGATGGTGCGCTTCCGCAGCCTCGGCTGCTACCCGCTCACCGGCGCGATCGAGAGCACGGCGACCACGCTTCCCGCCATCATCGCCGAGATGCGCGCGGCCCACGTTTCCGAGCGCCAGGGCCGGCTGATCGACCACGACGGCGGCGCCTCGATGGAAATGAAGAAGCAGGAAGGGTATTTCTGATGGACGCCCTGCCCCCCGATGCGGCGCTGCTGGAGGACGCCCTTCCCGTCGCCGGGCTGCCGGCGCGCCCGGTCTCGCTGCTGCGCTTCCTCACCTGCGGCTCGGTCGATGACGGCAAGTCGACGCTGATCGGCCGGCTGCTGCACGATGCCGGGCTGGTGCCCTCCGACCAGATGGCGACGCTGGAAAAGGACTCCCGCCGCTGGGGCACCACCGGCGGGGATCTGGATTTCGCGCTGCTGGTGGACGGCCTGTCCGCCGAGCGCGAGCAGGGCATCACCATCGACGTCGCCTATCGTTACTTCGCCACGCGCCGGCGCGCCTTCATCGTCGCCGACACCCCCGGCCACCAGCAATACACGCGCAACATGGCGACCGGTGCCGCCGGCGCCGACCTCGCCGTGATCCTGGTCGATGCGCGCCGCGGCATCCAGCCGCAGACCCGCCGCCACGCCTTCATCGCCGGCATGCTGCGCGTGCCGCACCTGGTGCTGGCGGTCAACAAGATGGATCTCGTCGGCTTCGACGAAGCCGCCTTCGAGGCCATCGTCGCCGAGTTCCGCCGCGTCGTCGCCCCGCTCGGCTTCGCCTCGGTCATCGCCATCCCGCTCTGCGCGCGCGAGGGCGACAACCTGGTCCGGCCTTCCGTGCGCATGGGCTGGTACGATGGCCCCACCCTGCTCGGCTACCTTGAAACCATCGAGCCGACGCACGCCGAGGAAGCGACGCTGTCGCCGCGCCTGCCAGTGCAATGGGTGAACCGGCGCAGCGCCGGCTTCCGCGGCTATGCCGGCACGCTCGTGCGCGGCAGCGTCCATCCCGGCCAGCGCGTGCGCGTGCTGCCGGGCGGCCATGCCGCCACGGTGGCACGCATCGTCGGCGGCGACGGGGACGTTGCCGACGCCGTCGCCGGGCAGGCGGTGACGCTGACCCTGCAGGAAGACATCGACATCTCCCGCGGCGACGTCATCATCGGCGCCGAGGACGGGCTGCGGCCACGGCGGGAACTGACCGCACGCCTGCTGTGGATGGACGACACCCCGCTCGGTCGTGGCGGCGAATACGAGATCCGCCTCGCCACCGCCACTGCGGGCGCACGCGTCACCGTCCTGCACCATGCGATCGACATCCACTCCTTCGAACAGATGCCGGCGGACGGGCTGGAGGCGAACGGCATCGGCCTTGTCACGCTGAAGCTCGACCGCAGCATCGCCGCCGCGCGCTACGAGGAAGACCGGGAACTCGGCGGCTTCATCCTGGTGGACCGCGACAGCAACGCCACCGTGGCCCTGGGCATGGTGATGGACGACGCGCCGGCCCCGCCGCTGCGCGAATGGCACTGGCGCAGCCTGGCCAAGGGCGTCACCTGGCGCATCACTGGCTCGATCGACACCTTCCTGCTGAGCTGGCTGATCACCGGCCACCTGAAGCTCGCGGGCGGTATCGCCGGGGCGGAGGTGTTCACCAAGATCGGTCTGTTCTACCTGCACGAACGTGCCTGGGCGACCCTGTCCTGGGGCAAGACCGGCGGCACGCTGCTGGGCAATTTCCGCATGCTGGAGCTGGTGACAGTGAAGATGCGCGCCATCAGCGCAAGGCCAGGACTTCGCCCTGGACCCAGCAGGGGTCAGGAGAGCCCTGCACCCCATTAGCGCTGCGCGGCTCAGCGAATGTAGGGCGGATAAGCGCAGCGCAATCCGCCATCGCCGCACTCCACGAGGTGGCTGGCTTGCGATGGCGGACTGCGTCCGCCCTACATCAGCTTGGCTCAGTGGCGCATCAGCACCGGCAGCTCCGCGTGCTCCAGCACGTAGCGGGTGGTGCCGCCGAGCAGCAATTCGCGGATCTGCGTGTGGGCGAAGGCTCCCATCACCAGCAGGTCGGCCTCCAGCGCGCGCGTCTCGCGCAGCAGCACCTGCCCGAAGGGCTCCGCGCCCAGGTCGAGCGGGTGCAGCGTGGCGTTCACCTCGTGCTCGGCCAGCACCGCCGGCAGGCCGGGCACGATGGTTCCCGGCCGCTGGCCGGTGATCACCTGCACCACTTGCGCGCCGGCGAGCAGCCGCAGCGCCGGCAGCACCGCCTTGACCGCGCGGGTATCGTCGCGCCAGGCGATCGCCACGCGATGGCCGAAACTGTCCACCGGCCCGACCGGCGGCACCACCAGCAGCGGCCGCTCGGTCTGGAACAGCGCCGCACGGAACGCCTGGCGCGTCGCGACATCGTCATCGGCTTCGGGCCGGGCCATGACGATCAGATCGGCCCGGCGGCCCTGGGCGCGAATGGTGGCACCGACATCGATCCCGGCCGCGACCCGCTCGGCAGCGGCCATCTCCGCCAGCGGCACGGGGAAGGTGATGATGCGGGCCCCGCCGGTCAGCGCGGCCAGTCGCCCGGCCGCCCCGAGCAGTCTCTCGGTCCGCTCCGGGGCCGCCGTGATGACCAGGATGACTTCCGACGTCGGCATGGCTTTGCCTCCTTGGGATAAGCGCGCGTCGTCGCTGCGTGCGTCTTGCGGCCGTTCCTCGGTTCTGGCCTCCTCGCCGGGGCGTCGCTGCCTCAACCACTGCCGGCGCGGGCGACGATGCGAACCGGCACGACCTCCGCCGCGCGGGCGCGGTTCAGCTCGGCCCGGATCTCGGCCACCAGCGCGGGATTGGCCCGGCGCAACTGGCTGACCCGCAGGGCCGCGGCCAAACCCGGCATGGGGCGGATTTCCCAGCGTTCGAGAAACAGCAGATCTGCCCGCGAGGCCGCGTCGTTCAGGTGGATCAGCGCCCGTCGCACCGCCATGGTCAGAGGGCGATGCAGCACCGAGGGATCCGCATCGTCGCTTCGTGTGGACCGGTCCGGGCCGCTGGCCCGTCCATACCTGATCTCTCCGGCGTCCTGCATGGTTCCACGCCGCCTGAGAAGGCCATCCGAACTGTGGCAAGCACCAAGATGCGGCCGGCGTGGCCGTCCTGCGATCTGGGAAGAATTCTTAGTAGGAATACTTAAGTAAGCATCACAGGCCGGTGGTCAGCACCATGCGGAAGCGGGCTTCGTTGCGCATCATCCGGTCATAGGCCTCGCCTGCGCGTTCCAGCGGCATCGTCTCGATGGTCGGGCGCACGCCGGAGAACGCGCTGAAGGCCAGGGTATCCTGGGAATCGATCGAACTTCCCGAGGCATGGCCCACGACGGAGCGGCTGCCACCGATCAGGTCCAGCGCCGGGACCTCGATCGGGTCCATCCCCACGCCGACGACGATCAGCCGGCCACGCACCGCGAGCCCCGGGATCACGGCGCTCATCGCCTTGCCGCTGGTCACGGTCGCGAGGATCGTCTTCGCCCCGCCCAGCCGTGCCAGCTCGGCCGCCACATCCTGCGACCGGCTGTCGAGATAGACATGCGCGCCGAGTTGCCGCGCCAGGGGTTCCTTGTCCTGGCCGCGGGCGATGGCGACGGTGCGGAATCCCATCTTCGCGGCGAACTGCACGCCAAGATGCCCGAGCCCGCCGATGCCGAGAATGGCGACGAGATCGCCGGGTCGCGCCCCGCTTTCGCGCAGCGCATGGAAGGTGGTCACGCCGGCGCACAGCAGCGGGGCGGCCTCGACCGGCGAAAGCTCGTCGGGGATCAGCGCGAGCGCGTCGGCGGGCGCGATCATCGCCTCGGCATAGCCCCCGTCATAGGTGACGCCGGGGATGCGCAGGTTGCGGCAATCCACGAGATCGCCGCGGCGGCACGGCTCGCAGCGGCCGCAATGGCCCCCGAACCAGCCGACGCCGACCCGCGTGCCCACCTCCCAGCCGATGACACCCGCACCGATCGCGTCGATCACCCCGGCGATCTCGTGCCCCGGCACGATCGGATAGGGCACCGAGGGAAACAGGCCCTCCTTGCCGATCGAATCGCTGTGGCAGACGCCGCAGGCCTGCACCCTGACGCGCACCTCTCCCGGCCCGGGCTCCGGCAATTCGCGCTCCACCAGCTCGAACGGGCCGCCTTTTGTCGCCACCTGCACAACCCGCATCCTCGGCATCGCGGCCTCCCTGCATCCGTGATGGGCGGTTCGTGTGTTGGAATCCCGAACAGGAGGGGGCGTACCCGATCCGCAACCCTCAACATCGTGTGAGATGACGGAATGACGGTGCGGCGCGGTCACTGCATCCGGAGCAAAGGATCCCCGCGCTTGACGGAGCCTGCCGCCCTTGGTAGCGCTTTTTCCTTATATATCCTTGATCCGCAATAAAAAGCAGACAACGAAAGGGAGCGGGCGGTGACAAGGACTGCATCCCTGGCGACGGCTGCGGCACTGCCTCTTGTCGCAGGCGGCATGGTTCTTGCGGCGCAGGACAAGTACGCCGTGCAGGTGCCGGATGGACTGTCCTTCTCCGAGTTCAGGGGATACGAAGGCTGGCGGACCATCGCCGTCAGCCAGGCCGGCGACGTGATCGATGTGATCCTCGGCAATCCCGTGATGATCGACGCCTACCAGGCCGGCAGTCCGGGCAACGGCAAGCCTTTCCCCGATGGCGCCCGGATGGCGAAGATCCATTGGACGGCGAAGCGGAGCGAGGACGCCCCCGCTCCGACGATCGTGCCGGATGTCCTGAAGAACATCGACTTCATGGTGAAGGACAGCCGGCGTTTCCCGGACAGCGGCGGATGGGGATACGCCCAGTTCAACTACGCGCCCGCCTCAGATACCTTCTCACCCGAGGGGAGCGGGGCCGGTTGCGGGGCCGCGTGCCACACGATCGCCCGGGCAAAGGACTTCGTCTTCACGGCCTACCCGAAGCGGTGAACGGCTCCGGCGGGCCGCGGGCGCGGCACCACCGTGCGGGACAGGTCTCCCACGTCCGGGGCTCACGCGACAGTGCCGCGGGCCGGATGTAGCATGCGACCGGCAATGCAAGTGGAGCACGGGCAGGATGGGTCACCCCCCAGCCACTGCCGGTATCCTCGGCAGGTGGGACTGGGATGCCGCGACCGGACGACTGGTCTGCTTCGGCTGGCCGGCAGCCACGCGTGGTGCCCGACTGCCCACCCGGCTGCTGGCCGCGATCCACCCGCAGGATCGCCCGGCCGTGCTGGCGGCGGTGGCCCGGGCCATGCGGCGGGGCAGCGGCTTCGCCGTGACCTGCCGGCTGGCCGCCCCCGCCGCCGGCGGGGGGACGCGGGCGCAACTGCACGGCAGCCGGATCCGGGCCCCCGGCGGCGGCTGGCGCGGCGGCTGGGGCATGCTGCTCGCCCCGGACGAAACCCCGCCGCGCCGGCCCGACCTGCGCGCCGCCGCGGCGCGCAACCTCGCCGCCGCCAGGCTGCGCGCGGCCGAGGCGCAGTTCCGCGAGCTGTTCGACGCCGTGCCGGTGGCGCTGGCCCTGATCGACCCGCAGACGCAAAGCTGCGTTGCCTGCAATGATCTCGCCCAGGCCTGGCGCGACCCGCCGCCCGGCGCCGCCGCGCCGCCGGCACGCAGGCTGACGGCGACCGCCCAGGCCCGCTTCGAGACCCGGCGGCGCAACGACGCGGGCGACCTGCGCGACATCCTCACCTTCGACGCGCCGCTGCGGCTGAAGGGCCAGGACCTGATCTGCAGCGCCCGCATCGACGTCACCGAATGGCACGCGCAGGAACGCGAGCGGCAGCTCCTGGCCCGGCAGCAGGCGGCGATCCTGGACGCGCTGCCGGCCCATGTGGTGTTGCTGGACGCCGCCGGCGTCATCGTCGCGGTCAACGCTGCCTGGCGCCGCTTCGCCGGCGTACAGGCCCCTGACGGCGGCACCGGGGACGGTTTCATCGGCGCCAGCTACCTCGCTGCCTGCCGCCCGGCCATGGCGGCGGGCGACACCGTCGCCGCCGCGGTCGCCGAGGGCCTGCCGGAGATCCTGGCGGGGCGGCGCGACCGGCTGGAGATCGCCTATCCCTGCGACCTGCCGGGCGGGGAGCGGCAATGGTTCCTGATGGTGGCGGTGCCGGTGCTGGCCGGGCAGGAGCCGGCGGGGGCGGTGGTGATGCACAGCGACATCACCGCGCAGGTCCGCGCCCAGCTCGCGGTCGAGGAGCGCGAGGCGCGGCTGGCCTCGATCCTGCGCACGGTGCCGGACGCGATGCTGGTGGTCGACGACCACGGCATCATCGAAGCCTTCAGCTCCGCCGCCGAACGGACCTTCGGCTGGACCGCCGCCGAGGTGCTGGGCCGCAACGTCGCGATGCTGATGCCCGACCCCGACCGCGCGGCGCATGACGGCTTCATCGCCCGCTATGTCGGCACCGGCGAGCGGCGCATCATCGGCCTGCCGCGTGTCGTCGCCGGGCAGCGTCGCAACGGCGCGGTCTTCCCGATCGAGCTGTCGATCGGCGAGCTGCAAATCGGCGAGCGCCGCCTGTTCACCGGCTTCGCCCGCGACCTGACGGAATGGCGCGCCGCCCAGGCCCGGCTGCAGGAACTGCAGGCCGAATTGCTGCACGTCGCCCGGCTCAGCGAGACCGGCGCCATGGCCTCGGCGCTGGCGCACGAGCTGAACCAGCCGCTGACCTCGGCGATCAGCGCCCTGCGCGCGGCGCGGCGGCTGCTTGCCACCGACCTCGGCGCGCCGCAGGACGCGGCGGAGGCGCGCGAAGCGGTGGACCTCGCCGCCGAGCAGGCCCTGCGGGCCGGGCGCATCATCCAGCACCTGCGCGAATTCGTCTCCCGCGGCCAGAGCGAGCGTTCGCTGGAAAACCTGGCGCAACTGGTGGGCAATGCCGGGGCGCTGGCGCTGGCCGGCACGCGGCACGGCGGCGTGCACGTCACCTACGCGCTCGACCCGCGCCTGCCGCCTGTGCTGGTGAACCGGGTGCAGATCCAGCAGGTGCTGTTCAACCTGCTGCGCAATGCCGTGCAGGCGCTGATGGAGGACGCCGCCCCTGAACTCGCCGCGCCGCGCCCGTGCGAACTGACCGTCAGCGCCAGGCGCGCCGATGCGGACAGCGTCGAGGTCGCGGTCGCCGACACCGGCCCGGGCCTGGCGCCGATGATCGTCGAGCACCTGTTCGAGCCCTTCGTCACCACCAAGCCGGATGGCATGGGGGTGGGCCTGTCGATCTGCCTCTCGATCATCGAGGCGCATGGCGGCCGGCTCTGGGCCGAGCCCAATCCCGGTGGCGGCACCGTGTTCCGCTTCACCCTGCCCACCGCCGCCCCCGACGCGGTGCCGGCCGCGGGAGGTGCGCGTGACCACGCCGCCGGATGAGGCATCCCCCGCGCCGCGCGCCCCCACCGTGCACATCATCGACGACGACGAGGCGGTGCTCCGCGGCATCGGCCTGCTGCTGCGCTCGGTGCGCATTCCCACGGTGGGGCACCTGTCCGGGCTTGCCTTCCTCGATGCGCTGCCGGCGCAGGACGATGTCATCGGCTGCGTGCTGACCGATCTGCGCATGCCCGGCCTCGATGGCATCGGGCTGCTGCGGCGGCTGCGGGAGCGGCGCTTCCGCCGGCCGGTCATCGTCATGACGGCACATGGCGACATCTCCACCGCGGTGCGGGCGATGAAGGAAGGTGCCACGGACTTCATCGAGAAGCCCTTCGACGAAGATATCCTGCTGGCGGCGATCGAGGCGGCGCTGCGGGCCCGGCCGGCCGCCCCGGCCGAGCCCGCGCCCCCGGAGCCGGAGGCCGCCCGTGCCGCCGCACGCATCGCCGCACTCTCGCCGCGCGAGCGCGACGTGCTGGCGCTGCTGGTGGCGGGCAAGCCGAACAAGACCATCGCGCATGATCTGGGGCTCAGCCCGCGCACGGTGGAGGTCCACCGGGCGCGGCTGATGGCGCGGCTGGGGGTGCACAGCCTGGCCGAGGCGGTGCGGCTGGCGTTGCTGGCCGAACACGGGTGATCACCCGGCGCCTGCCAGGGCATCGCTGATCGCCTGCACGATGCTGTCCTGCAGCAGCGGCTTCTGCAGCACGGCGGCCGCGCCCGCCGCGCCGGCGCGGCGGCGCAGCTCCAGGCTGGCCCAGTCGGCGAGCAGCACGACCGGGACGGTCACGGCCACCGCCGCCAGGTCCTGCAGCAGCCGCAACCCGTCGGTGCCGCCGGGCAGGTGGTGATCGACCAGCAGGCAGCAGCGTCGCCGCGCCGCCGGTGTTGCCACGAGGCTTTTCAGCACGGCCGTGGACGAGGCGAAGTCCTGCGTCGCCAGTCCGCTCGCGCGCAGCAGCAGGGCGAGCGAGCGGCGCAGGGCCGCGTCGTCGCTGACCACGAGCACGAGGCTGGCCTCTGCACTGTGCACGTCACCGCCCCCGGGGTCCGGAGCGTCATCCGACCTTGCGCCATTCTGCGCGGGACGGGCGCATGCCGCAGTTCGCAAGGACGCTGAGGACGATTACGTACGGGGGGCGGCGGGACAGGCGGGTCAGAACAGCTCGACCTCGCCGCAACAGAGGCTGGTGCAGGCTTCGTCCGACAGCGGTTGAGGCCATGTCCAGGTCAGGGACCGCCGTCCTGCCGGCAGGTCCCGCCCGGCCGTGCGTCCGCGGCAAGGTGAACCGTCACGCCGGTGCCCGCGGGCACCACCGGCGAGGCTGTGCCGAAATAGCGGCCGCGCTGCGGCCCCTCGCCGTCGCGCGGCAGCCCGCCGATGCCGCCCGACACCAGGCTGCCCGCCTTCTCCGCGGCCATCGGCACGCCGCAGCCCTGGCGCTGGAGCACCGGCGCCTGCAGGAAGCGGCTGGAAAGTTCCATGAGGTTACCGGTCACGTTCTCCTGCAGCGCTTCGATGGCGATATTGCCGCCGTTGCCGCCCGCCTGCCGGCCGAGCTCCGCGCCGATGCTGACATCCGGCCCGGCCAATTTCCCGCTGTCGCCTATTGGCAGAATCACTTCCCAGACAGTGTCGTGTCATGGTTGCGCCGCCCCGGCCGGGACAGGATGACCACGGCGCGAGCCCGACACGTGACAGACCTCCCGACGATGCGCATCCGCCGTCCGGGGCGCGGCGGCGCTACGCCTCCGCCTGCCTGAGGAGAGGCCACAGAGCCTGCCAGCGTTTGGCATGCAGCCGCGCCGCGTAGACAGAGCGCCTGGCCTGGGCGAAGGGCGGGGTCGGTCTCAGGACCAGGTTCAGGAGATCGTCCAGGCCGTAGGGGGCCGCAATCTCGAAGCCTTCCAGGCCGTCGCGCCTGACCGCGACCGCCGTCGCCGTCTCGGGCCAGAACCGCATGGCGTCGCGGACCGAGGCATAGGGCGCATCACCGTTGCGCCCGTGCATGCGCGCCTGGTTGCGGACCGACCAGACGATGCCCGGCTCCACCGCCCGGAGCAGCGCTTCATGCCGTTCGTCCTCGCGCGGGTCGTCCCGTCGGAGATCATGCCAGACGACATCGACATCGCCGGCCAGCGGCGAGGCGGTGCGCCGGTGCAGCCGGTCCCAGACGGCATTCCTGACGAACCCGGCTCCGATCCAGCAATCCGGCAGGCGGAGATCGCGCACCACGCCGAGGATATGCCAGCGCAGCGGGTCCGCCCTGATGATGCGCTCGACTCTGCTGGCTGCCTCCATGGCGGCATTCTATGGAACCCGCCGCGACCGGGAAATGGCGGTCCCGCATCGCCCCCGTCCTGTCCCCGACCGGATCCCGGCCGTAATATCCCCCCATGTCCCTTCGCGCCCTTCGCACGCTCATCGCCATCGCGCGGCACGGCACCTTCGCCCGGGCGGGCGAGGCCATCGGCCTGACCCAATCGGCCGTCAGCCTGCACGTGAAGGCGCTGGAAGAGGAATTCGGCACCCGGCTCTTCGATCGCTCGCGCCGCCAGCCGGTGCTGACCGAACCCGGCCGCAAGCTGGTGGCCCAGGCCGAGGACCTGCTCGGGCTCTATGACCGCATTCCCGAAGCGCTCAGCGACGACGGCGCCCTGACCGGCCGGCTGCGCCTGGGGGCGATCCAGACCGCGCTGGCCGGGCCGCTCCCCGACGCCCTGGTGGCGCTGCGCCGGGCGCATCCACGGCTGCGGGTGCATGTCTCCTCGGGCATGTCGGCCGAGCTGGCGCGGCTGGTGGTGGGTGGCGAGCTCGACGCCGCCATCACCACCGAGCCGGTGCGCCCGCACCCGGCCGAGCTCACCTGGACACCGCTCTACGAAGACCAGTTCTGGGTCCTCGCCCCCCCGGAACAGCAGGGACGCGCCCTGCCGCAGATGCTGGCGGAGCTGCCCTTCATCCAGTTCGACCCGCAGACCTGGGCCGGGCGGATGATCGCGCGCGAGCTGCGCCGCCAGGGGCTGCAGGTGCAGCAGGGCATGTCGCTCGACAACCGCGAGGTCATCCTGCGCATGGTTGCCGGCGGGCTGGGCGTGGCGGTGGTGCCGATCCCGGCCGAGATGGTGCCGGAGCTGCCCCCGCTCTGCCGCCTGCCGTTCGGCCGACCGCAGTTGCGGCGCCGGGTGGTGCTGCTGCAACGCCGGGAACGCCCGGCCCGGCGCCTCGCCACGGCGGTCGGCGAGGCGGTGGCCCGAACCATGAGGAAAACTTGAGCTAACCCCGAGGATTCAGAATTTTTCCTCGACCTTGCGGTCGCCTAGGGTCGCCGCGATCCAATCCTGCGAGCGCGCCGTGCCCCCCATCCCTGTCTTCGCCCACCGATCCGCCGTCTTCGCCCGGGGTGCCCGGCCGTGACCGGCGCCGTGATCCTGGCGCTGCTGCCGGTGATCCTGCTGATCGGGCTCGGGGCATGGCTGCGCCGCAGCGGCTTCCTCGCCGCGGGGTTCTGGCCCCAGGCCGAGCGGCTTTGCTACTTCGTGCTGCTGCCGGCGCTGTTCGTCCACGGCCTTTCGACCGCGCCGCTGCACGCCCTGCCGGTCGGGGTGATGGCAGTCACCCTGATCGGCGCCATCCTCGTCGTGGCGGGGCTGGTGCTGGCGGCGCATCGCCTGCGGCCGATCGACGGCCCCGCCTTCACCTCGGTGTTCCAGGGCAGCATCCGCTTCAACAACTACGCCGCGGTGACCGTCGCGGCGGGGCTGTTCGGCGCCCAGGGCATCGCGCTGGCCGCCCTCTGCAACGCCGCCATGGTGCCGACCGTCAACGTGCTCTGCATCCTGGTGTTCGCGCGCTACGGCCAGGCGCGGCTGGACCTGGGGGGCGTGCTGCGCCAGATCGCCACCAACCCCCTGATCCTCGGCTGCGCGGGCGGCATGCTGCTGCAGTTCGGCGGCCTTGCCCTGCCACCGGGGCTCGACCAGGCGCTGCGGGCGCTGGGCGCGGCCTCGCTGCCGCTCGGGCTGCTCTGCGTCGGCGCGGCGCTCGATTTCGGCTCGGTGCGGTCCTGGGTCAGGCCGGTCGCCGGCTCCGCCGCCGTCAGGTTCCTGGTCATGCCCGGCGTGACCCTGGCGATCGGCTCGGCGCTCGGCCTCGGCGGCGAGGCGCTGGTGGTGGCATTGCTGGTGCAGGCCATGCCGACCGCCTCTTCCGCCTATATCCTGGCCCGCCAGCTCGGCGGCGACGCCCCGCTGATGGCCGGCATCACCGCCAGCCAGACCGCGCTCGCCGCCCTCGCCGTGCCCGCGGTGTTGACCGTGCTGGCGCCATGAGGACTTCGCCGGTTTCCTGGCAATAAATAATGCGAAACTTCATGTCTTCAGCAAGAATACTTACCGTAGATTCCGACAGGAACCGCGCCATTCGCCAAACGTAGACACAGTCGTGACTGTGACTGGCGTGTCATCCTCCCTGTTTCCGGGCCGGCGGGCCAGGCATCAGCCTGGCCCGCCTGTCTGCGCCGGTATGGGATGAAATCCCGCCCCTATTTCCAGCCGGCGGTTCGCTCGCAGGACTTCCGCTCGGCAGGATGACTCTTTTCCCACTCCGTGATGGACCTGGTTTCGTTGTCGCCCATTTTGTTGTTCATGCAGGCGCAATAGGCCATGACCACCGAGTCCGCGGCACCGCCCTTGTTATCGGCGATGCATTGATTGACCCAGCGGGCATCGTCGGCATCCGCCCTGGCCGGATGCCCGGGCACAAGCGGGGCCACCAGCACCAATAAACATCCGATAATTTTTTGCATTATTTCCTCTCATAAACAGAATATTAGCAAAAACCTTAGCCACCGGGCCAGACCATGACAAGACAAGATAGAAATTTGCTAGTTCTATACTTTTGCAGTTCATCTGAATAAGCATCCTTCCGTCGGCTGGCGAGCAGGCACCTGCCCCAACAAGCGCGGCGCCGGACAGCGGTTGCGACCGGCGCGGGCTTCGTGCTGATATCGCGCCATTGCGGGCTCGGGCCGATGCGCAAGGCGGTGGTGTCCGGCATCGGCTGCCTCAGCCCGGTTCCGGTCCCATGGCGTGCGCAGCCAGGCCCACCCCGTCGCCTTGACCAACCAAGAAACCGACCGACCAAGAAACCAGGGTGGAAAACGTCCATGGATGTCACCGCGACTCTCCCCGCGCCTGCCTTCCTGTCACGAGAACGTATCGTTGCGCCTTCGAACTTCAATCGCTGGCTGGTGCCGCCGGCGGCGCTGGCAATTCACCTTTGCATCGGCATGGCCTATGGCTTCTCGGTGTTCTGGCTGCCGCTGTCGCGCGCCGTCGGCATCACCGAGCCGATCGCCTGCCCCAGGGACATGGGGTTCCTGGCTGAGATCGTCGCCACCGGCTGCGACTGGAAAATTTCCCAGCTCGGCTGGATGTATACGCTGTTCTTCGTCTTCCTCGGCTCCTCGGCGGCGATCTGGGGCGGCTGGCTGGAACGGGCCGGCCCACGCAAGGCGGGTGTGGTCTCGGCGCTGTGCTGGTGCGGTGGCCTGCTGATCTCGGCGCTCGGGGTGGCCACCCATCAGCTCTGGCTGATGTGGCTCGGCTCCGGGGTGATCGGCGGCATCGGGCTTGGGCTCGGCTACATCTCGCCGGTGTCCACGCTGATCAAGTGGTTCCCCGACCGGCGCGGCATGGCCACCGGCATGGCGATCATGGGCTTCGGCGGCGGCGCGATGATCGGCGCGCCACTCGCCGACATGCTGATGCGCTCTTTCGCCACCCCCCATTCGGTGGGGGTGTGGGAAACCTTCGTCGTCATGGCGGCGATCTACTTCGTGTTCATGATGGGCGGCGCGCTCGGCTACCGGGTGCCGGCCGAGGGCTGGAAGCCGGCCGGCTGGACGCCGCCCGACCCGGCCACGCAGAACGGCTTCATCACCACCCGCCACGTGCATCTCGACGTGGCCTGGAAGACGCGGCAGTTCTGGCTGGTCTGGGGCGTGCTGTGCCTGAACGTGACGGCGGGCATCGGCATCCTCGGCATGGCCTCGCCGCTGCTGCAGGAAGTGTTCGGTGGCCGGCTGATCGGCATCGAGGCCGGCTTCAGCGAGCTGACGCCCGCGCAGAAAGGCCAGATCGCCGCGGTGGCCGCGGGGTTCACCGGGCTGCTGTCGCTGTTCAACATCGGCGGGCGCTTCTTCTGGGCCTCGCTGTCCGACCGGATCGGCCGCAAGGCGACCTATTTCGCCTTCTTCCTGCTCGGCATGGCGCTCTATGCCTCGGTGCCCCTCGCCGCCCGCGCCGGCGCGCTCGCGCTGTTCGTCGGCATCTTCTGCGTGATCCTGTCGATGTACGGCGGCGGCTTCGCCACCGTGCCGGCCTATCTCGCCGACATGTTCGGGACCAGGATGGTGGGGGCGATCCATGGCCGCCTGCTGACGGCGTGGTCGACGGCGGGCGTGCTCGGCCCGGTGCTGGTGAACTACATCCGCGAATACCAGCTCGACCACGGCGTCGCCCGGCAGGATGTCTATTCGATCACCATGTACATCCTGGCCGGGCTGCTCGCGCTGGGCGCGCTCTGCAACTGGCTGGTGACGCCGGTGGCCGAGAAGCATCACATGACCGAGCCGGAAGCGGCCGCCGAGAAGCGGATCGCCGACGACACGCACCAGCATTTCGTCGCCGATGTCGCGGCCCTCGGCGGGCAGGTGGTGCATTCGTGGAAAGTGACGCTGGCCTGGGCGGTGGTGTGGATTCCGCTCGCCTGGGGGATCTGGATCACGCTGCAGAAGGCGCTGCTGCTGTTCCGGTAAGCCGCGCAGCGAGACTGGGGTGCAGGGGCCTTGTGGCCCCTGCCGGGTCAAGGGCGGAGCCCTTGCCTTCCCTTGGGGCTTCGCCCCAAACCCCACCAGGAGGCTTTGCCTCCTGGACCTCCACCAAGGGCCACAAGGCCCTTGGATCCCATTCCTTTTCCCCGCGTCAGGCGGCGCGCACACCGGCGATGAAGCCGCCCACCTGGCTCGCCAGTTTCTCGGCATCCCGCGACAGCCCGTCGGCCACTTCGCGCACCTGCTGCGACGCCACGCCGGTCTCGCCGACGGCACGGCTGACGCCGGTGATGTTGCGCGTCACCTCGCCGGTGCCGTTGGCGGCCTGCTGCACGCTGCGCGAGATCTCGGCGGTGGCCGCGCCCTGTTCCTTCACCGCGACCGCGATCGTGCCGGTGATGTCGTTGACCTGCCCGATGATGCGGGCGATGCCGCCGATCGCGGTGACCGCGTCCTGCGTCGCCGCCTGGATGCGCCCGATCTGCGCGCCGATCTCCTCGGTCGCCCGCGCCGTCTGCGCCGCCAGGCTCTTCACCTCGGTCGCCACCACCGCGAAGCCACGGCCGGCCTCGCCCGCCCGTGCCGCCTCGATCGTCGCATTCAGCGCCAGCAAATTGGTCTGCCCGGCGATACTGGTGATCAGCCCGACCACGTCGCCGATCTTCTGCGCCCCTTCGGCCAGCGCGCGCACGGTGGCATCGGTGCGCTGCGCCTCCTCCACCGCCTGGTGCGCGATCGCGGTGGATTGCTCGACCTGCCGCGTGATTTCACCGATCGAGGCCGACAACTCCTCGGTCGCCGAGGCCACGGTCTGCACGCTGGCGGCGGCTTCATGCGCGCCGGCGGCGACCAGTTCGGCCTGTGACCCGGTCTGCTCCGCCGTGTGCGTCATCTGCGTCGCCGTGCTCGCCATCTCGGTGGCGCAGGCGGAAAGATGGTGCACCAGTTCGGCGGAGTGCCGCTCGAAATCCTGCACCAGTGTCTCGACCTTCGCCGCACGCCGCTCCCGCGCCGCCCGCGCCTCTGCCTGCTCGGCGGCAAGGCGGTCGGCGGTGCGCATGCCATCGCGGAACACCTCCACGGCCTGCGCCATCGCCCCCATCTCATCGCTACGCGCGGTACCGGGGATGGTGGCATCCAGTTCCCGCCGCGCCAGAAGCCGCATCGCCCCGGTCAGCGCCACCACCGGTCCGGCGATGTCGCGGTCGATGACCAGCCCCACCCCGAGGCACAGCAGCACCGTCACGCCAAGCGCCACCAGGATGCCCAGGCTGACCGAGGATTCCGTCGCCTGCACCTCCGCGGTCGCGCGCCGGCCGTTCTCCACCTCAAAGGTAAGCGCCGCATCGACGGCCGCACGCAGCGCCCTGGCCGCCGGGTTCATGTCGCGCAGGAGAAAGGTCCGCGCCTCCTTCGGGTCGGCGAGCGCGGCGAAGCGGCCGGACTGCGCCGCATACTCGTTCCAGGCGGCATCGAGCGCGGCCGCCAGCCGGGCTCTTTCGCCGGATTTGCCCAGGACCACATAGCCTCTCAGCATGTCCACAAGGCTGCCGCGTACCTTCAGGGTCTCCTCGGCCCTGGCACGGCGCTCCGCGTCCGTGTCGGTCATCAGTTCCTGCTTCTGATAGGACCGGAAGGTCTCGGCGAGCTGGGCCACCTTGCCGATGGCCTGGGAGCTGGGCAGGCCGTCGCTGCCAAGCTGCGCGCTGACCTCACTGACGGAGGCCAGGCCGTGCAGGGCAAACCACCCCTGCACGCCGGCACACAGCACCACCGCGGCAAATGCCGCGATGACCTTGGAGCGGATGCTGAAACGATCGAGTATGCTGTTCATTGCGTTCCGTCAGCGTGGCGACCCGCGAGCGGGATCGTGCAAGCCGTTCCCATGTGCAAGGCCTGCGTCATGAAGGCTCAGGCGGCGCGCACCCCGGCGATGAAGCCGCTCACCTGGCCCGCGAGTTTCTCGGCTTCGCGCGACAGCCCGTCGGCCACTTCGCGCACCTGCTGCGACGCCTCGCCGGTTTCGCCGACGGCGCGGCTGACACCGGCGATGTTGCGCGTCACCTCGCCGGTGCCATTGGCGGCCTGCTGCACGCTGCGCGAGATCTCGGCGGTGGCCGCGCCCTGTTCCTTCACCGCGACCGCGATCGTGCCGGTGATGCTGTTGACCTGATCGATGGTGCGGGCGATGCCGCCGATCGCGGTGACCGCGTCCTGCGTCGCTGCCTGGATGCGCGCGATCTGCGCGCCGATCTCCTCGGTCGCCCGTGCCGTCTGCGCCGCCAGGCTCTTCACCTCGGTCGCCACCACGGCAAACCCCTTGCCGGCGTCGCCCGCGCGTGCCGCCTCGATGGTCGCGTTCAGCGCCAGCAGATTGGTCTGGCCGGCGATACTGGTGATCAGCCCGACCACGTCGCCAATCTTCTGCGCCGATTCGGCCAGCGCGCGCACGGTGGTGTCAGTACGCTGCGCCTCCTCCACCGCCTGATGCGCGATCGCGGTAGATTGTTCGACCTGCCGCGTGATCTCGCCGATCGAGGCGGAGAGTTCCTCGGTGGCCGAAGCCACGGTGTGCACGCTGCCGGCGGCCGCCTGCGCGCCCGCGGCGACCAGGCCGGCCTGCGCCCCGGTCTGCTCCGCCGACTGCGTCATCTGCCGCGCCGTGGCCGCCATCTCGGTGGCCGAGGCGGAGAGATGATGCACCAGTTCCGCGGAGTGCCGCTCGAAATCCTGCACCAGCGCCTCGACCTTCGCGGTGCGCCGCTCCCGCGCCGCCCGTGCCTCGGCCTGCTCGGCGGCGAGGCGGTCGGCGGTGATCATGTTCTCCTTGAACACCTGCACCGCCTGCGCCATCGCCCCCATCTCGTCAGCGCGCGTGGTGCCGGGGATGACGGTTTCCAGCGCCCGCTGCGCCAGAAGCCGCATCGCCGCGGTCAGCGCGACCACCGGCCCGGCGACGCCGCGATCGATGAACAGCCCAACGCCGAGGCACAGCAGCATGGTCACGCCAAGCGCGGCCAGGATGCCGGCTTCGGCGCCAAAGCTGGCCGACCGGCTCTCCGCGGCGGCGCGCCTGCCATCGGTGACCTGGAAGGCCACCGTGGCATCCACGGCGGCCCGCAGCGTGTCCATGGGGCCGAGCATGTCGCGCAGCATGTAGATGCGTGCCGCCTCCGGATCGGCGATCGTGCCGAGGCGATCGGTCAGGTCCCCGTAGCTCCGCCAGGCGGCTTCGAGCGCGGTGTACAGCCGCCGTTCCTCCGCACCGACGACGAGTTTCTCATAGTCGCGCAGTGCCGCGGCGAGATCCTGGCGCAGTTGTGCCGTCTTCGCCGCGCGTGCCTGCTGCTCGGCCGGCGAGGTCGCCAGGAAGGCCAGGCCCTGGTAGCTGCGCAGGCGCTCCACCAGTACCGCGACCCGGCCAGCCGCCAGGGCGCTCGGCAGCATGTTCTCGGACAGATCCGTGGTGATGCCGCTCATTTTCTCGATGCCGAACCAGGAGATTCCCCCCTGTCCCGCAGTGCAGAGAAGAATCGCCGCGACCACGGCAATCACCTTGGCGCGGATATTCAGACGATCGAGGATGCTGGTCATTGCGGTCCGACATTGGTAGCAGCGATCGAACATCGCACCGATCGCCGCCCTGCTCTGGCAGCCATTTTTAGAATCAAAACCAAATCCTTAATAGCTCTTTCTGAACATCACTCGCAATAATCAAAATATTTTATTCAATCTGTTAAATATTATCCGATCGAATATTATCACACAACACCGCCGCCGCGCCGGAGGGCTCAGCCTTCCTGTCCGGCTGGCGGCCGATGCGCCATCCAGGGCCGCTCCGCGCGCGTTTGCGGCGCCAGGCCAAGCGGGGCGCGTTCGCCTCCGGCCGGTTCCGCCGCCCCCGCCGGCGTGCCGCGAACATGGCCCAGCAGCCACGCGTACAGCTCGGGATCGTCATAGGTCCGCGTCCAGGAATCATGCCCCACGCCGGGATACAGCGTGCACCGGGCCTCCCCGCCAAGCTCACGGAACGCCCCCACCAGCCGCAGCGTCTCTTCCACCGGCACCACCTCGTCCTGCTCGCCGTGGAAGCACCACACTGGCAGACGCGCCATGCGCCGCAGCCGCCCGGGGAAATCCAGCCGCTCGTCGCCGCCGCCGCAGATCGGCGCCACCGCGGCGAAATGCTCCGGGTGGCTGCTGGCAAAGGCCCAGCACCCGTATCCCCCCATGCTCAACCCGGTCAGGTAGACACGGTCCGGATCGACCAGGAAGGCCCGCTTCACGTACGACACCAGCGCGTCCAGCGCGGGCAGCAGCATCGACCAGTCGAGGTTGGGTGGGCATTGCGGCACGATGGTGAGGAAAGGCAGTTCCGGCTGGCGGGCCAGCCGCTCCGGCAGGCCGGTCCTGACGACCGCCGCCAAATCCTCGCCCCGTTCGCCCGATCCGTGCAGGAACAGGATCATCGGCCAGGCCTCGGCGTCGCGGTGGTCGGAATAGCCGGTCGGCAGGAAGGCCCGGAACGGCAGCCGCACCGGAATGGTGGTGTGGAATTCGTGATCGTGGCTTTCCATCGTCCCGCTCCGCGCCTCTCCCGATGTACCGGGCGAACAACCCGCCCTGCCTTTCGCGGCAGGGGCGGACCTCGCCGGCGGGTGCCCACCCACCCTCTCGGACGATACGATCCCACCGCCCGGCTTTCCAGCCATCGTCGGCGTCTCCCCCGATATCGGCCCCCGCAACGGTTATGGGTTGAACCATCGCCAGGCAAAATCGCTCCAGGCAACCATGCGGGACCGGAACAGCCGGTGCGACAATGCTTGCAATCCGGCATTTCCTGAGATATACGCTGCGCCCTTCTCAGGAGAGCCCCGTGCTCAATCGGACCTTCGCCAGCAAAGCGCAGCGGATACGGGCGGCCATGATGCCGTCGCCGTTCCCGCATGCCTGCCTGCTGGCCGAGGTCCCCTGTGTCCGAGAACACGTCTCCCGCTGACTCCCCCGAATCCGCTGACGACGACTGGATGGACTGCGACATCGCGGTCCGGGAGGCCGAGACCGTGCGCGAGGATATCGAAGAGCGCGAGCCGACATCCGAGATCGATCCCGTCGAAATCGCCGTCGAGGCCATGCTGCGACGCGCCCTGGCAGCCGGGGCCCCGGCCCTGGAACAGGCGGCGACGCAGCCCGGGGCGGTGGTCGTGCTGCGGGTTCCCGCCTTCTGGCCCGCGCAGATCGCCTGGGGCTGGCGGCGTTTCGTGCTCGGGCACAGCAAATCCGCCATCACCGGGCGCGGGGGGCGGCTGCACGAATGCATCCGCACGGAAGCCCCTGCTCCGGCCACGACCTCGGGCCGCCGCCGTTTCGAGGACGACGAGGAAGCGCTGGCAAAGCGGATCTGGCGCGGACACGGCGCGCTCGGCGTGAGCCCCGACCTTGCCTGGCTGCCGCCGGCGCTGGTGCAGGCGGCCGACCGCATCGTCGAAATCCCGCCGCCCGACGCGGACATTCTGCGGCAGGTGGCCGTGCGCCTCTGCGGGGAGCCTGCCCCGCAACCGGACGAGGCCGTGGCGGCCGAGGTGAAGCCAGAGATGCTGCAGCTCGCCTGCCGGCCGTCGCAGTCGGCGCGGGAGTATCTCGACCGCCTCGCCCGCCTCGTCGTCGCCGCGCGCCCGGCGCCGCCGCCCGCGCCGCGCTGGACATTGGACACCCTGCCTTTGGCGCCCGAGGTCGAAGCCGTGGCGCGGCGCATGGTCACGGAGCTCGACGCCTTCCGCCACGGCCTGTTGCCGTGGTCCGAGGTCGACCGCGGCGCACTGCTGTCGGGGCCGCCCGGCTGCGGCAAGACCACCTTCGCCCAGGCCCTCGCCGCCAGCGCCGGCGTGCCGCTCGTTGTCGGCAGCTATGCACTCTGGGAATCGGGACAGGACGGCACCGGGCGCTACACGGAGATCATCCCCCGCCTCCGCCGCACCTTCGCCGACGCGCGGGCCTGCGCGCCCTGCATCCTGTTCATCGAGGAACTGGACTCGATCATGGGGCGCGGCAAGGCGGGGCACAACGAATCCTGGTTCCGTTCCATCAACAACGCCCTGCTCGCGGAGATGGACGGCATCGGTGGCCGCGAGGGCATCATCGTCATCGCCGCGACCAACTTCCCCGACGACATCGACCCGGCGCTGCGCCGCGCCGGCCGGCTCGACCGCGAGCTGGTGCTGCGCCTGCCGGACGCGGCCCAGCTGGCGCGCATCCTGGCGGCGCACCTGCCGGGGCTGACGCCCGCCGCGCTGCAACCGGCCGCCAGTGCCGCGCTCGGCGGCTCGGGCGCCGATTGCGAGCGCTGGGCCCGTGGCGCGCGCCGCCGGGCGCGGCAGGCGGGGCGGCCGGTCGAAGTCGAAGACGTCATCACGGAAATCCGCGATGGCGCCGGGCGGCATCCGCCCGCGGTGCTGCGCCGCGTCGCCTTCCACGAGGCCGGGCACGCCGTGGCCGCCTGCGTGCTGCGCTCGGGCAGCGTGGTGTCGGCCACCGTCCGCCGCAACGGCGGCACCAGCGGCGGCGTCGCCGTGCAACGTGACCGCGCACCGGCCACGCGCGGCGAGATCGAGGCGGTGATCATGGAACTCCTGGCCGGCCGCGCGGCCGAGGAACTGGTGCTCGGCGAGCCCAGCTCGGGCAGCGGCGGGCCGGCCGGGTCCGACCTCGCCGCGGCGACATCCCTGGCGGCGGCGCTGGAATTCTCGCTGGGCCTGGGCGAGACGCTGGTGTGGCGCGGCGACCCCGAGCCACGGGAACTGGCCTCATTGCTCGCCTTCCACCACGATGCCGCCGAACGGCTGGAACAGCGGCTGCGCAGCGCGCTGGCGGATGCCCGGACGATGCTGGCACGGCACCGGGCCGAACTGGAAGCCGTGGCCGCGGCGCTCATCGACCGCGAGACGCTCTCCGGCGCCGAGGTCACGTCCATCATCGCCGCGGCGCGGAAACCCCAGGGCACCGACAGCGAGCGTGCGGCGTTTCGTCCTGTCGGCCTCCCCGAGCTTCACCCCCCTCAGTGCCCCCTGCCGCCGTGCGTCAGCCCGGAGCAGCGGGGGACGGGGAACGCCTCGTGATCCTGTTCATCGACATCGAGGCTTCGTCCCTGAACGCCGACAGCCATCCGATCGAGCTTGGCTGGTGCGGGGTCGACGGCAGGGGGGAATCGCATCTCATCAAGCCGCCGCGCGCCTGGAAGGACTGGTCTGTCGCGTCCGAGTACGTGCATGGACTCTCGCGGCGGCAATTGCGCACCGAGGGCAGGCCGCCCCAGGACGTGGCCCGTCGCGCCGTCGAGGTCCTCGGGCAGCCGGAGGTGACCGTCTACAGCGACGCGCCCCCCTTCGACGGCAGATGGCTGGACGTGCTGCTGGTCAGATGCGGCTACCCTCCTGGCTGCGTTGCCATCCGCGACGTGCACCACGCCTACGTGATCGCCTGCCTGCCGCTGCTGGCGGCCTTGCCCCCGGACGACGCCGCCGACCGCGCGGCGGCCGAGGCAGAGATCCGCGCCGTCGCCGCCCGCCTCATTGCCGAGGCAGAGGAAGCGGAGTCCCGCCGGCCGCGGATCCGGCACCGGGCCCTTGCGGATGCCGAGGGGCTGGCCTGGACGTGGCGGGAAATCCGCCGGCTGGCGCTGGCGCATGCCGGTCGCGACGCGTGATCACCTGGACGGGGGAGGACCGAACGCAAGGATTGCCGCGGTGTAGGTCTCGACGACCTGGCTGAAGGGCATGCCGTCCGGCAGGACCAGCACGGCCCTGTGCCGCAGGATCTGTCCCGGGATCTGGAGAGTCGCAGGGGCCTGCCCTCCTTCGGGGATCGCCATGTCCCATCCCTCCGGAAGAGGCCGCCACAGCAGGTCCGCCGAGAGCGTCCGGCGCTGGAAGTGCAGTGGCTGCACCACATGGCCGAATGCCTCGTCGGTGGTCTCCAGGCGCCGGTTCATCTCGGCGGTGAGCCTGCCCGGCACGTACCAATTATCAGCCTCGGAGAGGATGTGATCGCCGCAGCGCAGCCGGACATGCCGATAGCGGACAGTGTCGGCATCCGCCACGTTCAGCAGCCGTCGCTGTTCCTCGTCCGGCGTCTTCTCCACATCCCGCACGCGCTCGGCGACGATGCGGGCCGGGGAGGCGAGCCGATGGGTCCGGCACCAACGCTCGAGAGTAAGGGTTGCACTGTCGTGGCTGAGCAGATCGGCATTCAGGGTCTGCAGCACCGCCAGGGCCTCCAGCCGCGCCACGAACGTATCCGGCCACGCGACATTTTCCTTGCAGACCGCATCATTCGGCGCCGCAGCGGTGACCATCAGGAGTGCCACGCCGGCAGCCTTGCGCAAGTGAGGGAAATGCATGCCGTGCCTTTTTCTCCTGCACCATCCTTGCCGTTCCGTCGAAGGTTCATTGCTGCAGAACTGACACGATGGGATCCGGAACCTCGATGACGGGGGCAAAGCCAGGTGCCGATCATAACGAGGTCTTCGCTCTCCTGGATAGGTGGCCCGACGTACGAGCCTCCCTGCCCTGGCCCGGCCGGCTGCCTTTTCCTCCCGGCAGCGTGACCCCGTCCGCCGGAACCATCGCCGGTGTCATGCGCCGTGGTGCCAATACGTCCCGGTCGCGACACGCCGCGCACCGCCCGGAGGAGACCAGCCCCCATGCCGGAGACCACCACAGCCCCCGACCGGCTCGCCCCGGTGATGATACCGGTTACACTGTCCATCAACGGCCAGGATCACCGGCTGGTGCTGGACACGCGCACCACCCTGCTGGACGCCTTGCGCGAGCAGTTGCATCTCGACGGCACCAAGAAGGGCTGCGACCACGGCCAGTGCGGCGCCTGCACCGTGCTGGTCGAAGGCACGCGCATCAATGCCTGCCTCGCCCTTGCCGTCATGCACGCGGGCGAGCGCATCACCACGGTCGAGGGCCTGGGCGGGCCGACCGCGTTGCATCCGCTGCAGCAGGCCTTCATCGACCACGACGCCTTCCAGTGCGGCTACTGCACGCCCGGCCAGCTTTGTTCGGCGCTGGGCATGCTGGCCGAGCTGCGCGCCGGCGTGCCCAGCCACGCCGCCGCCGACATCGCCGCCGCGCCGACACCGGACGAGGCTGAGATCCGCGAGCGCATGAGCGGCAATCTCTGCCGCTGCGGCGCCTATCCGCACATCGTCTCCGCCATCCGCGCCGTCGCCGGGACACGCTGAGCCATGCTGCCCTTCACCTACGAACGCCCGGCCACGCCCGCGGCGGCGATCGCCGCCTGCGCGACCGCCCAGGGCGCCCGCTACATCGCCGGCGGCACCAACCTGATCGACCTGATGAAGCTGCAGGTGGAGACGCCCGCGCACCTGATCGACATCTCCCGCCTGCCGCTCGATGGCATTGACCCGACCCCGGAGGGCGGCCTTTGCATCGGCTCGCTGGCCTCCAACACCGAGCTTGCCGCGCATGCGCGGGTGCGGCGGGACTATCCGGTGCTGGCCGAGGCGATCGTGGCGGGCGCCTCCGGCCAGTTGCGCAACAAGGCCAGCACCGGCGGCAACCTGCTGCAGCGGACGCGCTGCGCGTATTTCTACGACACTGCCCGCCCCTGCAACAAACGCGCGCCCGGCAGCGGCTGCGGCGCCATCGGCGGGCACAATCGCGGCCATGCCATCCTCGGCGCGACCGAACATTGCATCGCCACGCATCCGAGCGACATGGCGGTGGCACTGCAGGCGCTCGATGCGACGGTGCGCGTGCAGGGGCCGGATGGGACACGGACGCTGACGCTGGACCAGCTCTACCGCATGCCGGGCGACACGCCGCATCTGGAAACCACCCTGGCGCCAGGCGAGCTGATCACCGCGATCCTGCTGCCGCCGCCCCCGGCTGGACGCATGCACTACCGCAAGGTGCGCGACCGCGCCTCCTACGCCTTCGCGCTGGTCTCGGTCGCCGCCGTGCTGGGCCTCGACGACGGCGTGGTGCGCAGCATCCGCCTCGCCGCCGGCGGGGTCGCGCACAAGCCCTGGCGCTTCCGCAACGCCGAGGCGGCCTTGCAGGACCAGCCGGCCACCGCGGCGAATTTCCGCCACGCCGCCGGCATCGCGCTGGAAGGCGCCCGCGGCTGGGGCGGCAACGACTTCAAGCCGGAGCTGCTGCGCCGCACCATCCGCGCCACGCTCACCGGCCTTGCAGCCCAGCCCGAGGGGGCCTGATCCATGCCGATCGCCGATTTCATCACTGAGAATCGGGGCGGCCATGTCGGCCTGTCCGCGCCGCGCGCCGACGGCCCCGCCAAGGTCACCGGCCAGGCCCGCTACGCCGCCGAGCACCATCCGCACGGGCTGCTGCATGGCTTTCCGGTGCTGACCATCCTGCCCGCCGGCCGCATCCGTGCCATCAACACGCGGGAGGCGGAGCGCGCCCCGGGCGTGGTCGCGGTGGTGACGCGCGCGAATGCTCCGGACATGGCGCCCTTCGTCGAAACCGATGATATCCAGGTCAAGTTCATCGGGCCGAAGCCAGTGCTCGATCGCGACGAGGTGCTGTTCCACGGCCAGTCGGTGGCGCTGGTGCTGGCCGAAAGCTTCGAGGCCGCGCGCGCCGCCGCCGCCCTCGTCACCGTCGAGGCCGAACCCGCAGACGCAGCACTGTCCTTTGCCGACGCCCTCCCCTCCGCCTACCGGCCGAACCTGGTCAATGGCGGCGCCCCGCCCGACACCGCGGAGGGCGATTTCGTCACCGCCTTCGCCGCCGCGCCGGTGCAACTGGACACCACCTACACCACCCCCTACGAGCACAACAACCCGATCGAGCCGCATGCCGCCGTGGCGGAATGGCGTGACGGGCGGCTGATCGTGCAGGACTGCAACCAGGGCCCCTGGGCCTGCGCGCAGGCGCTCGCCGCCACCTTCAAACTGCCGCCCGACCGGGTGCAGGTGATCAGCCGCTTCATCGGCGGCGGCTTCGGGTCGAAATACGGTGCCCATCCGCATGCGGTGCTGGCCGCGATCGGCGCGCGCGTCAGCGGCCGGCCCTGCAAGGTGGCGCTGACCCGCCAGCAGGTGTTCACCGGCCACGGTCATCGCAGCGCCACCCGCCAGCGCCTGCGCCTCGGCGCGCAGCGCGACGGGCACCTCGTCGCCATCGCCCATGACACCTGGGTGCAGACCTCGCGCCACGACGAGATGGTCGAGCAATCAGGCGTGATCTCGCGCATCATGTATGCGGCGCCGCATCGCCGGACCACGCACCGCGTCGTGCGCCTGAACACGCCGACGCCGTCCTGGATGCGCGCCCCCGGCGAGGCGCCGGGCAGCTTCGCCCTGGAAAGCGCGATGGACGAACTCGCGCACGCGCTGGACATGGACCCGATCGCGCTGCGCCTGGCCAACGAACCCGACCACGACCCGGAGAGCGGCCTGCCCTGGTCCAGCCGTTCCTTGCGGGCGTGCCTGCAACAAGGGGCGGAGCGCTTCGGCTGGCAGCGCCGCGGCGCGCCCGGCAGCCGGCGCGAGGGACGCTGGCGGGTCGGGCTGGGCGTGGCCTCGGCGACCTATCCGGTGCTGCACATGCCGGCCTCGGCGCGGCTGACCATGCATCCGGACGGATCCGCAAAGGTCGAGCTGGCAGCAACGGATATCGGCACCGGCACCTATACGATCCTGCGCCAGCTCGCCGCCGCGGCGCTGGGCCTCGCGCCCGGACAGGTGGAGGTGGCGCTCGGCGATAGCGACCTGCCGATGACCATGGGCTCGGGCGGCTCCTTCGGCGCGAGCAGTGCCGGCTCGGCGCTGGCCGGCGCCGCCACTGCGCTGCGTGCGCAACTCGCCGACCTGGCCCGGCAGGACCCCGCCTCGCCCCTGCATGGGCTGAATTCCGACGCGCTGGCCTTCGCCGACGGCAGGATCAGCCATCGCGACACGCCCGCGCGCGGCGAGGCGCTGGCCACGCTGCTGGCGCGCGCTGCGCCGGAGGGGCTTTCGGTCAGCCACGACCATCACCCCGACACGGCGCAACAGCACTGGTCCATGCACGCCTTCGGCGCTCAGTTCGCCGAGGTGGGCGTGGACGGAGACACCGGGGAAGTGCGGGTGCGGCGCATGCTCGGGGCCTACGGCGCCGGACGCATCCTCAACCCGCGCACCGCCACCTCGCAGATCATCGGCGGCATCACCATGGGCATCGGGCAGGCGCTGATGGAAGAAACACTGCTGGATCCGCGCTGGGGGCAATGGGTCAACCGTGACCTTGGCGAATACCACGTGCCGACCAACGCCGACGTACCAGTGATCGAGGCGCTGTTCGTCGAGGAACACGACGAACATGTCAACGCGCTCGGCGCCAAGGGCATCGGCGAGATCGGCATCGTCGGCGCCGCCGCCGCCATCGCCAACGCCGTGTTCAACGCCACCGGCGTGCGCGTGCGGGACCTGCCGATTACGCTGGAGAAGGTATTGGCACGGTAGCGGCGGGGCGTTGCCCCGCACCCCACCAGGGCTTTGCCCTGGACCGACCAAGGGCTGCGCCCTTGGAACCCATTCCATGCCGCGCAGCGCTCATGGGGTGCAGGGGTCCCCTGACCCCTGCCGGGTCAAGGGCAGAGCCCTTGCCTTGCCTTCAAGCCTCTTCCCGCTCCCGCGCCACTCCGCTGCCGGGCGGATTGAGCCGTGCCAGCAGCGCCCCGACCTCGGCGGCCGGCCGCGGCGGGCTGATGAAGTAGCCCTGCACTTCGGTGCAGCCTTCCTGGCGCAATTGCGCCAGTTGCGCCGCGGTTTCCACGCCCTCGGCGATGGTTTGGATGCCCAGGCTCTCGCCCAGTCCCACGATCGCACGCACGATCACCGCGGCGCAGCCCGGCGGCTCGGCGGGGGCGCCGGCTGGCGGGGCCTGCAGCTCGCGGATGAAGGACTGGTCGATCTTGATCTTGTCGAAGGGGAATCGTCGCAGATAGCTCAACGAGGAATAGCCGGTGCCGAAATCGTCCATGGCGATGCTGACGCCAAGCTCGTGCAGCCGGGTCAGCAGGGACATCACGGTTTCGGTTTCCTGCAGCAGCACGGTCTCGGTGATTTCCAGCTCCAGCCGTGCCGGTGCCAGGCCGCTTTCCTGCAGCGCCTCCCGCACCGTCTCCACCAGGCCCCGGCTGCGGAACTGTACGGGCGAGAGGTTGACCGCCACCTTCACCTCTTCCGGCCAGCCCGCCGCCTCGGCGCAGGCGGTGCGCAGCACCCACTCACCGATCGGCACAATCAGCCCGGTCTGCTCGGCGAGCGGGATGAACTCGGCGGGCGAGACCATGCCGCGGCGGGGGCTGCGCCAGCGCAGCAAGGCCTCGAACCCGGTCACGCGGTTGCGCGCCAGGCTGAACAGGGGCTGGTAGAACAGCTCGAATTCGCGGGCCTGCACGGCCGCGCGCAAATCCGCCTCCAGCCCGCGGCGCAGCTGCAGGTGCTCGTCCATGCCCGGCACGAAAACGCAGGCGCTGCCCCGTTCCTCCTTGGCCTTGTCGAGCGCCACGTCGGCGCGCTTGAGCAGGTCGCCCGGCCGGGTGTCGGGCCCGGCCAAGGCGATGCCGATGCTGGCGCCGATGACGACGGGATGGCCGTCCACCTCGTAGGGAGCGCCGACCCGCTCGATGATGCGTCCGGCCAGGGCGATGGCTGCTTCCGGCGCCTCCAGCTCGCCGACCAGCACGGCGAACTCGTCGCCGCCGAGCCGTGCCACCGGGTCGTGCCCGCGCAGGCAGTGCCGCAGCCGCTCGGCGACCTGGCGCAGCAGGCCGTCGCCCACCGCATGGCCCAGCGTGTCGTTGACGTCCTTGAAATGGTCGAGGTCGAGGCAGAACACGGCGAAGCCCGCACCCGGGCCATGGCCGAGCGCTTCCTCCACGCAGTCGTGGAACATGGCCCGGTTCGCCAGGCCGGTCAGCGCGTCGTGGCGCGCCATGTGGATGATCTGCTGCTCGTTGTGGCGCCGTTCGGTGATGTCCTCCAGCGTGACGACGCAGCCTCCGTCGGCCATCGGCTGGAAGAACAGCTTGACCAGCAGCCCCGGCCGCAGCTCGGCCTCGTGCTGGTGGGGGTGCCGCGACGCCAGCAGCGCCCGGTAGCGGGCACAGGCGGCGTCGGGATCCTCGTCGGGATGGAACCCGTGCCGGAGGCCGGCCGCGCACACCGCCTCGACGCTCATGCCGGGCGCGAGCGCATCCGCGGGCAGGCCGGTGATCTCGAAGAAACGGACATTGGCCAGTTGCAGCCGCAGCTCCCGGTCCCACACCACCAGCCCCTGCAGCATGCTGCCGAGCGCGGCGTCGAACTGCAGGTTGGTGCGCCGCAACGCCGCCTCGCCCTCGCGCCGGGCGAGGATGTTTTCGCGGCAGAGCTCGATGCCGCGCGCCATGTCGCCGATCTCGTCGGCCCGCGTCACGCAGGGCAGGTCGAAGGCGCAGTCGCCCCGGCCGAGCTGGCGCATGATCCGGCTCAGCCGCACGATCCGCGCCGTCACGGTGCGGTTCAGCCACATCGCCGCGAGCAGCGCCGTCAATACCCCAAGCGCCGTGGCGGTGCCCGTCCGCCACAGCACGTCCCGCCCGATGGCGCGCGCCTGCCGGCCGAGCTGCACCGCCATCGCCCGATTGAAGTCCTGGTCGGCATGCACGGCGTCCTGCAGACGCAGATAGGTCTCGCGCAAGTCCCCGGCCTCGAAGGCGATCGCCCGTTCCGTCTCGCCGGCCGCGAGCAGCCCGCGGAACGCGGCGTCCATGTCCAGGAACCGCTGCAACTGTCCGCCGATGTCGTCGGCGAGGCGCTGCTCCTCGCCCTGGCTCACCAGCGGCCTGTAGCCGTTCCAGGCCGCGTCGATCTGCCGGCGGGCCTCGGGGCCACGGGCGCCGGAGACGTTGCCGCCGCCGCCCCCGATCCGGTGCAGATGCGCGATCATGGCGGAGCCCTGGTTGCGACGCAGCCGCGCGATCCCTTCGGCCAGCCGGCCGAGCTGCATCGTCGAGGGCATCCAGTTGTCCACGATCTCGACGGTATGATCGCGCAGCGCCATGGAGGCGCGGATAGCCATGCCGTCGGTGACGGCCAGGATCAGCACCAGGGCGGCGAAGGCAAACGCCAGCTTGCTGCGGATGGACAGCCGGTCGATGAACATGGCGGCCCGCCTAGACGCCCCGCCGCATCCGCCAGGTCCGGGCGGACGGGCGAACCGGCCGACCGCGGAGGCGGCCACGCGGGACGGCGTTGATCCGGACACGGACCAGTGCCGGCAGGCCGAGCCACATGAAATATCCCCTGCACGAAGACTGTTATCCACCGCAACTACAGAGGCACAGGCTGAAAATCAACCAATTGTTAATTTTGAATGTGATAATATTATGCCAACGATTGCTTTGCTGTCGTGCATCAATGCTGTCGCCGCCCGCACCTTCGGCGGATTGTTCTGGGGTACAGCCCTGCGGGCTGGCGGCATCAGCCGCCGGGCCGCGGCTCCGGCAGCGCCGCGGGGTCTCCGGCCAGCACCTCGCTGATCCGGTCGATCAGTTCGGGCACGCTGATCGGCTTGCGCAGCAGCGCGAAGCGCACGCCCGTCTCGCTGCGCATCGCCTGCTGCACGTCCTCGCCGACATAGCCGGTCAGCAGGATCGCCGGCAGGCCGGGGCGGCGCACCTGCGCCTGGTGGATCAGGCCGATGCCGCTCATGCCGGGCATCACCAGGTCGGTGACCATGACATCGACCGTCTCGCCGGCATCCAGCAACGCCAGCGCCTCCCAGCCGCCCTCGGCGAGATGGGCGACGAAACCGGCCTTCTGCAGGCTGGTGCCGACGGTGCGGCGGATCGCGCCTTCGTCGTCGACGAACAGCACCCGCCGCGCCGCCCCCAGCACCTTCATCCCGCCCGGCCGCGGGCTCGCCTGCTCCGGCGCGCGATCGGCCCGCGGCAGCCACAGCGTGACGATGGTGCCCTGGCCGGGGGCGCTTTCGATCAGCAGCGCCCCCCCCGACTGCTCGGCGAAGCCACGCGCCATGGACAGGCCGAGCCCGGTGCCGTGGCCGCGCTGCTTGGTGGTGAAGAAGGGTTCGCAGGCCCGCGTCAGCGTGGTTTCGTCCATGCCCACCCCGGTGTCGCGCAGGGTCAGGCGGACATAGGGGCCGGGATCGAGCCCCATCAGGTGCGCCTGCCCCGCCTGGATCTCCTCGACCGTGGCGACGAAGGTCAGGGTGCCGCCCTCCGGCATGGCGTCGCGGGCGTTGACGGCAAGGTTGATCAGCACCGTCTCCAACTGGCCGCGGTCGGCCAGCAGCGCCGGCAGGTTGGGGCGGATCTCGAAGTGCACCACCACCGGGCTCGCGAGGGTGTGCGCCAGCACGTGGCGCACGTCGCCGAGCAGCGTCACCGGGTCGATCCGCTCGCGGCGCAGGTCGCCGCGATGGGCGAAGGCGAGCAGCCGGCGGGTGATGGCGTTGCCGCGCTCGGCGGCGCCGAAGATCATCTCGGTGTATTCGCGCGCGCCGACATCGCCTTCCAGCTCGCAATCCAGCAGGGTGGTACAGTTCTCCACGATCTGCAGGATGTTGTTGAAGTCATGCGCGACCCCGCCGGCGAGCTGGCCAAGGGCTGCCAGGTTCTCGCTCTGGCGCATCGCCTTCTCGGCGTAGCGGCGTTCCTCGGATTCGCGCAGCAGGGCAGTGGTGCGCTCCTCCACCAGCCGCTCCAGCTCGGCATGGCTGCGCGCCAGCGCCTCGCGCGTCTCCTTGCGCTGGGTGATGTCCTCGGCGGAGACGGCGATCCGCTCGGCATCGATCGCCACCGCCCCGGTGCGGAACCAGCCGCTGATGCCCGCGGCGTTGTAATGAAGTTCCACCTCCCCGCCGCCGCGCCCCTCGGTCAGCATGCGCACGAAGCGGGGGAACAGCAGCGGGTGCTCGCGGCTGTCCGGCAGCCAGGACAGCAGGCGCCGGCCCTGCAATTGCCTGCCGCCGGCCCGCAGCATGCCCAGGCAGGCGGGGTTGGCGTATTCGAACTCGAAATCCGCGACCGCCCCCTGCTCCGCCCGCACCGCGCGCAGGATGGCGAAGGCGACCGGGGAGAGTTCCTGCGAGGCGCGGAAGCGTGCCTCGCTCTCGCGCAGCGCCGCCTCCACGCGATGGCGCGCCGTCACGTCGAACAGCACGCCGGCGGCGCGCACCGGCACGCCCGCCGCGTCGCGCTCGGCCCGGCCGCGCGCGAGCAGCCAGCGTTCGCTGCCATCGCCGGCGGGCCTGGCGGAGCGGAAGGTGAGGTCGAAATGCTCGCCGCCCTCGACGGCGCGCTGCCAGGCCTCGGCCACCATGGCGCGGTCGGCCGGATGCACCGGCTCGACGCAGTCATCGGCGGTGAAATTGGCGCGGTCGATGCCCAGCAGGGCCATGCTCTCCGCCGACCACTGCCCCCGTCCGGTCCGCAGGTCTTCCTCCCAGGTGCCGATCCCGGCGCATTCGGTGGCCAGGCGCAGCCGCGCCTCGCTCGCCGCCAGCGCGGCCTCGGTCGTCTTGCGGCCAGAGATGTCGACCAGAACGTTGACCATGCCCAGCACCCGACCCACCGGATCGCGCAGCGGCGCCGGGTAGGAAATGAAGGCCACGCGCGTCCCGTCGGGCCGCTCGGCGATCGCCTCGTTGCCGCGCAGCGGGCGGCCTTCGCGCATCGCCGCCGCGATCGGGCAGTCGTCATGCGCCATCGGCGTGCCGTCCGGCCGGAACAACCGCCAGGACCCGCACCAGCGGGTGGTGCCGAGCGGCGGGCGCCATCCCCAGAGCGTCACCGCCGCCTCGTTGTAGGCGGTGATCCGCCCCTCGGCGTCGGTCGTGTAGATCGCGACGCTCAACGCCTCGAGCAGCCCGAGATGTGCCGTGACGCTCGCCATCGTGGACGGACCGGGGAGCATGTCCTGCAGCATGGCCTCACCCCTTCGCCTGTGCCCCATCTCCGTGTCCGGCTCCTTGCCATTGCCCCCTTTTCGCGGTCGCGCGCAGACGGCCGCGGCTGCGGCCCCCGGTGCCCCCCGGACATGCTGCTGCTGCCCGGCCCGCCCCCGCGGTCGGAACCGCCCTTCAGTGGCGCGGCCCGACCATCCCCCACAGGTTATGGTGCATAAGAAAATAAACTGACGGTTGTCATAATAACTTCAATAGATCTATACCATTCTTCTCGACAATATTTCAGGTTTTTATATTCAAGCCTGCGTTGTGAAAACTGAAAAGAGACAACCTCTCAAATTAGAATGCTGTCTATATCTGATCATGACGCTCCTGAATACGTGAACACCTCCTTATGATGCTTCCGAACGGAGAGGTGAATTCTGCGCATCCTCTTCCTCTGCCTGTTTCATCACCGCATGTCGGATGCATCGGACCGCGGGGAACGAACCAGGACGTGCAAGGCGGCCAGGGGAAGCGCCATCTGCGCTTTCGCGCGCGGGGGTGGCGGTGCGCGCCCTGCCGGCCCATCTGCGCCTGGGTGGCGCCGGCCTCACACGATGGAGGAACCGGCGCTGATCAGGGGCGCGACCGTCGGGATGCAGTGCAGGGCCGCATCTCCGCCGGCCGCCATGGGCAGGCTCGACTGACCGGCAGGAAGCCGTGGCATATCGGCCGGTTGCGCGATGGTCTCACTGGCCGCTCAGGCGCCCGTCACCAGCCTGCACGGGCAAGACCTGAGGGGAACCCCCAGGCCTGCGTCGCCGGACATGCCGACACAATAAGAAATAAAGATCCATTCGTTAACGCACGAAAATAATCAACGTTTTTCATTCTCCCCAATTATAAGATGATTACGAATATTTTACTATCTTGTATCGGATTGGGAGGGAATAAATTTTTTGAGATTACTTTTTTCTGGTTTATTTTACTCAGTATTTATCAACCTCGGATTCGCGGACCTTGCCCCCCCCTTCCAATCGACACGAATGATGACCCGGCAGGCCATGGCACGCGGCGTCGCGCCCTGCCCGGGTATCAACGAGGCGGAAGCGGGCCGCGCGGCGGCGGCTCGCTCCCGTCAGGCCCTCGCTCCCGTCAGGCCGGCGCGCGATCCCACCCGGCGAAGGTCGGACCTTTCGCCGGGCCGGGTCAGGCAGTGAGCGTGTAGGCGCCCGAGCTCGAGCTATAGCCCCCGACATCGAGGTAGTAATTGCCGCTGCTGCCCGGCGTGAAGTCGATGTGCGAGTTGTTGGTGCCGTTGGAATCGTCGTTGTAGGCCAGTCGCGCCCCCGAATCGTCACGAACCGCGAGGGTCGGGTCCCCAAGGGTGTCGTTCGGCCCGTTCCCGGTCACGTCGAAGCTGTAGTCCCGGCCGGCCTGCAGGAAGACACGGTGCCAGTCCTGGTCGTTCGCGTCCTGGATGTCGCCCCGGATCGTCTGGTTGGGACGGATCGAGCTGTAGGTGGATGTATTGGCCGGCACCTCCCTGGCGAGGACCGTGTAGTCCCCCGTGCTCCTGTTGGCGTAGCCACCGACGTCGAGATAATAGGTGCCGCCGCTGTCCGAACGGTACGTCAGGCGCGAGTCAAGCGGGCTGGCCGGATCGACCGCGGAACCCCGGTCATCGTTGTAGGCCACCTGCGCCCCGGACGCATCGCGCAGCGCCAGCGTCGGATCAAGGAAGGAGTTCGGAGTGTTCGCCTCGAACTGGTACAGCTCGCCGGGACGAAGCTCCACCCTGAACCAGTCATGGTCGCCCGAGTAGTTGATCCTGCTGGAGGTGCTGCCACTGGCACTCGGCGTCCCGGTGACGGAGATGCTGGCATTGGTGGATGTGTCGCCGGGGATCCGATCCCGCAGGAACGGGGGCGGGAACGGGCCAGGAAACGGGCCGGGGAAGGGGCGAGGAACGATCGGCTGGAGAGTCGAAACCATTGTTGCCTCCGGTTTGTTGATGTGTTGATGACGCGCCTTGACGGGCACAGCAGCCACGAAGAATCCAGATGTATTTCTTCGCATTGTATTTTACAGCTTAGCAATATTTCGTTTTTATTTCTCCTGCCTTAGATTGTTTGTTCGTCGTCCACGGTTGTTTCGTGTTCACCAGAATGCCTGGTCGCCGCAGAAGACTAACATTATTGTTAAAATAATAATGATATTCATCAGCCAATATTCTGAATATTGGCCAGTCAACCCCACAGCTTTTCTGAATTCATGCAAGCATAAATCGTGAAAGCGGTCCATTATGGATTTGCTTCACCTGGCACTTGGGACCACAGTGCACAATAGGCCCAGGGTACATGTACGGTGGTATGTGTACCAAAAGATGCCCGACATCCTCCCCTCCAGGCGGCGGGGCCGCTGCCGCACCGCCCTCCGCGGCACCCGTGCCGGGTTGCCGCGTTGCCAGCCGCGCAGAGGAGGGAAGGCGCGATGCGATCCGACTGGAAACTGGCCTTCGCCGCGACGTTGGCCGCGTTCGGGCTCAGCCTGCTGGCCGGTGCGCGCCGCCCCGTGGTGCAACACGGCGATGCTGCCGCCCTGTCCCGGCCCGCCCTGTCCCGGCCGGGGTCCCGCCCGGAGGAAGCCCGGCCGGGCGGCGGGGCCGCGCACCCCGCGCAGATCCCGCCGGCGGGCTGGTGGCAGATCGCGCAGCGCGTGGCGCGGCAATTCTCCGACCACCGCCTCATGACCGAGGCAGCCGGGATCACCTTCTACGCGCTGCTGGCGCTGTTCCCGGCCCTTGCCGCCTTCGTCTCGCTGTACGGGCTGTTCGCCGATCCCGCCACGATCGCCACCCAGGTCGACGCGCTCGCCGGGCTGCTGCCGGGCGGGGGCGTGGAGATCATCACCGGGCAGGTGCGCGCGCTGGCCTCCAGCAGCAACCAGGCGCTCGGCGTCGGGCTGTTGCTCGGGCTGGCCACCTCGCTCTGGAGCGCCAACCAGGGCATGAAGGCGATCTTCGATGCGCTGAACGTCGTCTATGACGAGCGCGAGCGGCGCGGCTATGTGCGCCGGACGCTGGTGTCGCTGGTCTTCACCATGGGCAGCCTGGCCTTCGCCGCGGTGTGCATGGCGGCGATCGTGGCGGTACCGGTGGCGCTCGCCATGATCGATCCCGGCCCGGCGATCACCTGGGCGCTGCGGCTGCTGCGCTGGCCGTTGCTGCTGGGGGTGATGTCGGTGTTCCTGGCCTTCGTCTACCGCTTCGGGCCAAGCCGCGAGCAGGCGCGCTGGCGCTGGGTGTCCTGGGGCAGCGTGCTCGCGGTGCTGGTGTGGATGGCGGGCTCGGCCGGCTTTTCCTGGTACGTGGCGAATTTCGGCGGCTACAACAAGACCTATGGCTCGCTCGGCGCGGCGGTGGGGTTCATGACCTGGATCTGGATCTCCGCCATCGTGGTGCTGCTCGGCGCCGAGGTGAACGCCGAGCTCGAACACCAGACGGCGCGGGACACCACCACCGGCCCGGACCAGCCGCTCGGCACCCGCGGCGCCACCAAGGCAGACACCCTGCCCGGATGAGGCGGATGGCCCCCGGGGGACAGACGCCGCGGCGGGACATGCAGGCGAAGTGATCCCTCCGGCCCGACCGCCGCCCCTCTTGGAACGGCGGCCCGCATGTTACGATGCGGGCCGCCCCCACCTCAGGAGGTCCCCCCGCAATGGCCGCCACGCCACCGCCGCTCACGCAGGAAACCCCGGCCGTCGACTTCCGGCTGCCCGGCACCGATGGCCGGACCTATACGCTCGACGACATCGCCGGCAGGAACGGAACGGTCATCGTCTTCATCTGCAACCACTGCCCCTACGTGAAAGCCGTGATCGATCGCCTGGTCGCGGATGCCCGACAGTTGATGGCCGAGGGCATCGGCTTCGCCACGATCTGCTCCAACGACGCCCGGGCCTATCCCGAGGATTCCTTCGAAGCCATGCATGGCTTCGCGCGCACGCATGAGTTCCCCTTCCCCTACCTGCACGACGCGGACCAGTCGGTGGCTCGCGCCTATGGCGCGGTCTGCACCCCCGACTATTTCGGCTATGACGCAGAGCGCCGGCTGAAATACCGCGGCCGACTGGACGAAGGCCGCACCACCCCGCCCCCGCCCGGCGCCCGCCGCGAATTGCTGGAAGCCATGCGCGCGATCGCGGCGACCGGCACCGCCCCGCCGGGCCAGATCGCCTCGATCGGCTGTTCCATCAAGTGGAAGCCGGCCGCGTAGGCGCCCCCGTCCGCCTGCATTCCCTGCCGCGGCCGCCGCCCCGGCAGGGTCACGCGGCGCGGCAATCGCCCCTGGCTGGAACAGGATCGGGGCGCATGCCGCGCCAGATGCGAAAACGCCGCCTCCTGCGACAGTGAAGCCGGCAACCGTGGCCGGGAAGATGGCAATCCGCCGCCGCTTCTTCCAGACTGCGACGTTCCTGCTCCATTGCCAATGGAATGGATGACGTCATGGGATCCATTGAAGTCCAGCCCACCGTCGCCGTCACCTTCAGGGGACGTGGCGACAAGCCGGTGCCGGTTCACCTGTTCGTCAAGGCCGGCCGGCGGTGGATCGTCGCCAGCGACATCTGCCGCATCCTCGGCATCCGCACCGACACCGTGACCCAGTTGGTGCCCGAGCCGCATCGCAGCCACGCCACCGTGCTGAGCAAGGGCAGCGTGCAGTCGGTGACCACGATCACCGAGCAGGGCTTTGCGCTGCTGGTCGCCCAATCGCCGAAGCTGGCCGCGAAGACCCTGCAGGAATGGATGACCGCGGAGGCACTGCCCTCTGTGCTGAAGGCGCCGAAGCCGAAAGCCCCCGCCACGCAGGGCGAGCTGTTCTGACGTGGCAGGCCCCCCGGTGACCGGCCGCCGGCCCGGGGCAGCCGACCTTTTTCATCAGGTATATGTTGCCCGTTCGTTCAGGAACATTCCACATGAGACGTTCTTGAAACGTTTCAAGATCTTCTGCCGGCGAATGCTTGATGCCGACGCCCAATACCAATGCTCACGGCAGTTTCATCAGGCGATGATACAAACAAGACCCCCCGCATCAAAGCATGCTGCCCCGCTTGTACCCTTTGGTCCACATGTACCTGTGGTAGTCTGATACCTTCCAGGTTTCCCGCATTTGCGGAATCAACAAGCGGATCAGCCGTCTATGCACTCCGCAACGACGGATAACTAACTGATAATATTGCAGATTTCAAGATAATGAAAGAGACCGTCCGGTACCTTTCAGCTCACTTGTATTTTTGTTCGTTCAGTCCGCATCTATGCGTGGCAAGCACCAGCACATAAGCAATCGTCCTTCTCGCAGAGGTCGGGAAGCAGCGAAGAAAAGCGACCTTTCAAACGTCGCTTCATTTCGATAAAGAAATGATCAATCTGGTGAAAACGGGGAAACAAATGCCGGGAACAAACCATCAATATCCGGGCGGTAGCGGGGGCAGTCCCTACGGGGGCGGCGACCAGCAGGGCGGCGGCGGTGGCGGCGGCCCCTCCGGGGGCGGCGGCCAGCAAGGTGGTGGCGGCGGCGGTCCCTACGGGGGCGGCGGCCAGCAAGGTGGCGGCGGCGGCGGTCCCTACGGGGGCGGCGGCCAGCAAGGTGGCGGCGGCGGCGGTCCCTACGGGGGCGGCGGCCAGCAGGGCGGCGGTGGCGGCGGTCCCTACGGAGGCGGCGGCCAGCAAGGCGGCGGCGGGGACCATGCCCCCATCTCTTCCTATGCCCTCAGGCTTCGGTCCATCACCTGCATACGGCCGACCGAATGGGGCGGCGACGAGCCTTATCTGACCTGGAACGGGCAGAGAATCTGGTCGGGATACGGTGTCGAACGCGGCGAAACCAACTGGCTCGGCTATATCCAGCCGCTCAGGTTCGAACGCTCGGGCACGCTCAGCCTGTACGAAAGCGATCGGGGACGGGATGACTATCTCGGTTCCTACACAGTGAATCGCTGGCAGGATCAGGGCGGTTACTTCTCCTTTGACTTCGGGGGCAGCGGCGGGCGTTACCGCGTGGTTGCCGATGTCGTCCATCGTGGCGGCTGGGGCGGCGGCCACGGCGGCAACTGGACCTAGCCGAACCTCGCCGGTTCGTCGGCTCCCTGCAGAGCCGGCGAACCGGCCGCCAGCCCGCCCCGCCTATCCCGCACCGATCACACAGCCGCCGATCGACCTCGCCCCGGGCGGCAACTCCCTTTCGCCGGCCATCATATGTCCGCGACACCCTCCCCCTGCCCACGGTCGTGCCGGGCCAACCGCGTCCGGAAACCGGAAGATCGGGTCGCGTTCACGCGAGGCTCGGCAGAAGGGTAAGGCACATCATGACCAGGAAAGTCGTCATCGCCGGCGGCGGGCTCGGGGGACTGGCCGCGGCGATCGCGCTGCGCCGACAGGGCATCGACGCCGAAGTCTACGAAAAGGCGCGTGACCTCCGCCCGATCGGCGCGGGGCTGTCGGTCGCTCCCAACGGTCTGAAGGCACTGCGGGCGATCGACCCGGCCATCGTCGACGCGCTGCGCCCGCGCGGCAGCGAGGCGGCGTGCTTCCACCTGCGGCGCGCCGGCGGCGAACTGGTCGCCACCACCCCCACGACGCACGAGGAACGCTACGGCGCGCCGGTGTTGAACCTGCTCTGGTCGCGCCTGCAGGAAACCCTGGCCGGCTTCCTGCCCGGGGATGCGATCCATCTCGGCCACAGGCTGGCCGGCTTCACGCAGCAGGCCGACCACGTCGTCACCCGCTTCGAGAACGGCGCCACGGTGAGGGCGGACCTGCTGGTGGGGGCCGACGGCATCCATTCCGCGGTCCGGCGCAGCCTGGTGGACGAAGGCCCGCCCCGCTACGCCGGCCGCCTGTCCTGGCGCGGCGTCGTCGGGCTGGCGCATCCCTCGCTGCGGCCCCGGGACGTCACGATGATCGCCGGCACCGACGGCAAGACCTTCGCGATCTTCGACATCGGCGACGGCCTGACCTTCTGGAGCGCCGGCGCCCTGTCGCCCGAGCCCACGCCCTCCGACAGCGCCGCGGCCGCGAAACAACGGGTCATCGACCTGTTCGCCGGCTGGGCACCGCCGGTCGGGGACCTGCTGGCGGCGACCCCGGCCGGAGATATCGTGGAACGCCCGATCGAGGACCGCACCCCGCTGACACGCTGGAGCCACGGACGGGTCACGCTGCTCGGCGATGCCGCGCACGCCATGGTGCCGGCCCTGGGGCAAGGCGCCAACACGGCCTTCGAGGACGCCCGCGAACTCGCCCGCTACCTGCACCACCATGCCGACCTCACGGCCGCCCTCGCCGCCTACGAGGCCAGCCGCATCCCGCGCACGCAGACCATCCACGCCCGCAGCGCCCTGCAGGGCAACCGCTACTATGAAGCCGACAGCGAGGTCTTCTCGCGCGCCGTGCTGGAACGGGCCAATGCCGACCAGAACGCCTTCGAGGACTGGCTGTACGGCGAGGCTCCGGCCTGATCGGCGGGGCGTTGCCCCGCACCCCACCAGGGCTCCGCCCTGGACCTGCCAAGGGCTTCGCCCTTGGAACCCATTCTGTGCCGCGCAGCGCCCTTGGGGTGCAGGGGTCTCCTGACCCCTGCCGGGTCGAGGGCGGAGCCCTCGCCTTACTTACCCTCCGATCAGCTCCAGCAACTGCTGCTCGGTCAGCCGCCCGGCGGCGTCCGCCCCTTCCAGCAATTCCGCCGCCAAATTCCGCTTATCCCGATGCAACGCCACGATGCCTTCCTCGATGCTGCCCTGCATGACCAGGCGGTAGATCGTCACCGGCCGCGTCTGGCCGATCCGGTGCGCGCGGTCGGACGCCTGGTCCTCGACCGCCGGGTTCCACCACGGATCGAGATGCACCACGTAGTCGGCCGCGGTCAGGTTCAGCCCCGTGCCGCCGGCGCGCAGGCTGATCAGGAACAGCTCGCCCTCGCCCGCCTGGAACGCCGCCACGCGGCGCTCGCGCTCGGCCGCCGGCGTGGCGCCGTCGAGATACTGGTAAGTGACGCCCCGCGCATCCAGCGCCGCCCGCACCAGCGCCAGATGGCCGACGAACTGGCTGAACACCAGAGCGCGGTGACGGCTCGCCCGCAGCTCCTCCACCAGATCGAGGAACGCCGCCAGCTTGGCGCTCCCCACCCCCGCCTGGGCGTCGATCAGGGCGGGGTTGCAGCAGGCCTGCCGCAGCCGGCCGATCTCCGCCAGGATGTGGATCTTGCGCCGCCCCGCCGGCGCCTCCAGCGCGGCGATGGCATCCAGGGCCTGCCGACGCAGCGCCTCGTAGAAGGCGCGCTCCTCGGGCTCCATCTCCACCATCACGGTCTGCTCGGTGCGCGCCGGCAGCTCGGCCAGCACCGCCGCCTTGGTCCGGCGCAGCAGGAAGGGCCGCAGCAACGCCCGCAGCGCCGCCCGCGCCGCCGGATCGCGGTCGCGCCCGATCGGCCCGGCGAAGCGGCGCTGGAACTTTTCGCGCGAGCCGAGCAGCCCCGGGGTGACGAACGCGAACAGGCTCCACAGCTCGTCGAGGTCGTTCTCCACCGGCGTCCCGGTCAGCGCCAGCCGGAACCCCGCCTGCAGCCGCTGGATCGCCTGCGCGCGGCGGGTATCGGCGTTCTTGATCGCCTGCGCCTCGTCGAGCACCACCATCTGCCAGCGCGGCCCGGCCAGCGCCTCCACTTCCTGGTGGAGCAGCCCGTAGCTGCACAGCAGCACCTCGCCCTTGCCCAGCCCCGCCACCAGCGCGGCCCGGTCCGCGGCCCCGGCGAGCCGGTGCACCCGCAGCGTCGGCGCGAAGCGTTCCAGCTCGGCCGCCCAGTTCGGTACCACCGAGGTCGGCGCCACCACCAGACAGGGCCCCTCGGCGGCGCGGTGCAGCATCACCGCGATCGCCTGCACGGTCTTGCCCAGGCCCATGTCGTCGGCGAGGCAGGCGCCGGCCCCCAGCCGGGCCAGCCGCGCCAGCCACACGAATCCTTCTTCCTGGTAGTCGCGCAGCTCTGCCTGCAGGGTCTTCGGCACCGCCGGCGTCCAGGCGCCGGCCTCGCGCAGCCGCGTCACGTGGCGGCGCCAGGCGGCGTCGGCCTCGACCCGGCCCGCCCCCTCCAGCAACCCGTCCACCGCCACGGCGCCGAGCGCGTGCACGCGATGCCCGCCCTTCTCGGCCTCCGCCACCGCGGCGAGCTGGCGCAACTGCGCCTGCAGGCGCTCCGTCAGCGCCAGGAAGCGGCCGTCCTCCAGCGGCACGAAGCGTCCCTGCGCCCGGTCCAGCCGGTCGAGCAGGAAACGCATCTCCACCACCTCGTCCTCGGCCACCGCGACCTCGCCGCCGACCGAGAACCAGTCGCGCACCTGGCGGACCTTGAAGCGCAGTTGCCCGGACTCGACGGGGCTGACGGAGAGTTTGCGGCCCTCCGGCCATTCCAGCAGCACCGCCCCCGCCTGCACCTGCGCCTGCAGCTCCAGCATCAGGTCGAGGCAGGCTTCCAGCCCCTCCACCGTCACCTCGTGGCGCTGCCCGGCACCGCGGTCGCGCAAGGTCGGGCAGGCCTCCACCAGCGCCCGGCGCGCCGCCAGCTCGGCCGCGAGGTCGCGACGCGCCCGGACCTGCGTGCCGCCGATCGGCGCCAGCACCGAATGCCCGCCCAGCCCGGCAACATAGGCCGGGCCCTCGGCGCCGAACGGCCGCACCAGCAGGCGCAGTTGCAGCACCCCGTCGGCCGCCGGATCGCCCTGCGGCAGCAACTGCACCACCGGGGTGACGATGCCCTCGACCGCGGCGCCGTCGACGGCGGCGATCTCGGCGCGGATCGGCAGCGCGGGGTTGGCGCGCCGCACCATCTCCACCACCCGCTCGCGCCCCGCCTTCGGCACCGTCAGGCCGTGCGCCCCCAGGATCTGCCGCAGCTCCAGCAGCTTCTGCGTCACCTCGATCACCCGGTAGCGCTGCGGCGTCTCCGCTTCGAGGAACACGCAAGGTGCCTCGGCGGTGTGCGAGAGAGCGATGCGCAGGCCGCCGCGCTCTTCGCTCACCACCAGCTCGACCGGATAGGCGACCAGCTCGATCGGCACGTGCCGGGTCCGCGCATCGAACACCACCGGATGGCCGACCAGGGCCGGCAGCACGCGGCGTGGCTCGAAATCATAGAAATGATCGCTCTGGTACCAGCCGGCGCTCTCGCGCCGGATGCCGCGTAACGCCCGCCGATCCGCCTCGGTCAGGTAGTCCAGCCTTGGGTCCTGCTCGAACAGCCGCTTCAGCGCCACGGGGCGGCCATCGGTCCAGCCGTCGCGGCCCTTGGCCAACTGCTCCGCCACCTCGACGTGGAGCGTGTCCGGATCGACGAACCAGGCCAGCCGCTTCGCCTTGCGCGCGGCGGGTTGCTTCTCCGGCTTGCCCTCGCCGGCGAACAGCATCTGCCCGAGGCTCTCCAGCGCCCGTTCCCAGGGCGTGCTGACGCACAGCAGCCCGGTGAAGCGCACGCCGATCCCGCCCGAGGTCGCATCGAGATAGGCCACGTACGGGGTGGGATGCGGCGCCACGTCGGCCAGGATCTCGGCATAGATCCGCGCCGGCAGGGCCAGGCTGTCGCGCAGCGCCTCGAAGCGCGCGCCGTACTCGGCGGCGCGGTGCTGGGTGTGCGCGGGATCGACCGCGTGCGCGGCGAGCGCCCAGCACGCATCCGTCAGCGGGTCGGGCGACGAGAAGGTCGGCATGAGGCGCAGTTGCTCGCGGGCCTGCCCTTCCTTGCCCTGTGCCAGCCACAGCAGCGAGCGCAACCCAAGCCACGCCGCGGCGTCCGGCCGGCCTTCGAGCGGCACCGCGTTGATGCCGGCCTCGATCTCGGCATGCAGCGCGGCGTCGTTGGCCCGCAGCAGCGCCATCCCGAAGCACAGGCCGTGCAGGCCGTCGAGGAAGAGCTTGCGCTTGCCGGTCTGCTTGCGACGCAGCTTCAGCGCGGCGCGATAGAGCTCCAGCGCGGCGGCATTGTCGCCGGCGAGGAAGAGCAGCGTTGCCGCGATGCCCTGGTGCACTGGGTCCGGTTCGGCGGCATCCGCCTGCAGCCGCGCCAGCAGGCCGCGCGCCTCTTCCAGCCGCAACGCCATCAGCGCGTAGGCCAGCAGCGCCGTCCGCACCGGCGCCAGCCCCGGCTGGTCCTGGCGCTCGCGATACCGCTCGACCAGGGCCACCATGCCGGGGATCCCCGGCGCACCGCCGAGGCCGGCGGCGATCCGCCCCTCGACCAGCGCCACCTGCAGGGCCGGATCGCGGCTGTCGAGCCAGTCCGGCGCGAACCCGGCCTCGGCAAGCTGGCGGCCCAGCGTCGCGGCCAGGGAGATCTGCGCCCCCGGGTTCATGCGTTCGTACTGCTCGCCGCAGAGCGCGAACTCGGCGGGATCATTGGTGTAGATCGCCAACCGGCCGAGCCGCAGCGGGCGGAGCAGGTCGCTCTCGGTGCGGGTGTAGCCGAAGGAATACGGGCTCGGCGGCGGTGGCGCGAAGGCACGGCGCACCGCCGCGACCAGCGCCGCGCCGCCCGCGCAGGTCACCGCGTCGATCGCCACGGGATGCAGCAGCGCCGGCACGCAGGCGAGATCCTCGGTGAGCATGCGCTGGCGGCGCAGCCGCTCGAGCGCCGCGTTGACCAGCGGGCCATTCCAGGCCCGGCCTTCCGGCGTGCGCAGGTTGCCCCGGGTGAGGCATTCGAAGAAGGTGGTCTTGTTGGTCGGCAGCCCGACCAGTGCCTTCAGCCGCAGCACCATCCGCTCACCGGCCGGAAGGTCGCCGTAGGTCTTCAGCAGCTTCGCCGGGCCTGCCGGGGCACTGGCCGGTTGGCGTTCGGTCCCGGCGGCCGGAAAAAGCCCCGTCTGCGTCATCAAAAGCTCCGTCTGTCCGAAGAGGTCACCGCACCGTGGCCAGCACGGGGCCGGTCGGCCCCGGCCACGCTGCGCAGGGCAGCGTCGGCCTCCGGCCCGCGGCACGGCGCGCGCGATCTTCCGGCTCGATAGGCAGCAGGGCACGGGTGGCGCGGAACGGGTACGGGCCGGGCGTCATGCGCGATAGGTGTCATCGCGCACGCTATCGATCAAGAGAAGCTGTTCCACGCCCACCCTCTACCGCCAGTCCAGAGGGTCGGCCGGCCTGCGCGCGGGGATGACAGCGTGGCCGGGCATGAAAATGAAAAATAGCGACGGCCCGGGCACACGACTGAACAAGGCGCAATTCGCATTCAATAGCCAATTCTCATTCAATAGATTGCGGCATTCGTCACGGAATCGACTTTCATGCAATTGGCTTTGTCTTTGTAGTTGCCAAGGTGATATCTGGATTGCGTTCCCGGTTCCGCGCTTCCCGGAGCGCCCGCAGCCAGAAGGCACGCCGTCATGAGCTTCTTCTCCCGTCTCCGCATCCGCTCGAAGGTGATCCTCGCCTTCGCGGTCGTCCTGCTGGGCACCGTGGCGCTCGGCCTGTTCGCCCGGGAGCGGCTGCAGGTGGTGGACGGGGCGGCGGCGGAACTGCGCAACAACCAGTTGCCGAGCACCCGGCTGCTGGGCGAGCTCGCCCTGGCGGTGCAGCGCTTCCGCCAGATCGAAGGCGCCCTGCTGCTGGCCCCCAAGGGCGAGGCGCGGGAGGCCGAGATCGCCCTGCTGAAAAGCTCACAGGCCAGGATCGATGAATTGATGGCTCGCTACGAGCCGATGGTCGACCCGGGCGAGGAACGCCGCCTGGCCGACGCCGCCAAAGCCGCCCTCGCCACCTACGACGTCGAGCATCGCAAGCTGCTGGAATTCGACCGCCGTGACGACGAGGCAGCCGCCAGCGCCTTCTATCGCGGCGAGCAGCGCGCCGGCATGCGGACCATGCAGGGGGTGCTGCAGCAGTTGATCGACTACAACGTGCGCCAGGCCAACGCGGTCGCGGAGCGCGGCTCCCGGCTGGGCAGTTCGGCGCAGACCTGGATCCTGCTCACCCTGGCCGCCATGCTCAGCCTCTGCGCCGCCGCCGGCTGGTCGCTGATCGCCGGCATTTCCACCCCGATCACCTCGCTGACCGCTTCGATGCGCCGCCTCGCCGCGCACGACTTCAAGGCCGAGATCCCCGGCGCCGGCCGCGGCGACGAGATCGGCGAGATGTCGGCGGCGCTGCGGGTCTTCCGCGACGCGATGGAGGAAGCCGACCGCCTCGCCGCGGGGCAGGCCGCCGACCGCGCCGCCAAGCAGCGGCGGCAGGACGCGATGGACCGGCACACCCAGGATTTCGGTGTCTCCATCTCCGGGGTCATGGAAGGACTGGCCGCCTCCGCCGAGAGCATGCGCAAGGCCGCGCAGAGCATGTCGACGGCGGCGACGACGGTGCACGACGAGGCCAGCGGCACCGCCGACGGCACCGAGAGCACCGCCCACCAGTTGACCTCGGTCGCCGCCGCCATCGAGCAACTGACCAGCAGCGTCGCCGAGATCTCGCGCCAGGTCAGCACCGCTTCCGGCGTGGCGCGCGAGGCGGTGCACCGTGCCGACACCAGCCAGACGACGATGAAGGACCTGGCCGAGGCCACCGTGCGGATCGGCAACGTGGTGGCGCTGATCCAGGACATCGCCGGCCAGACCAACCTGCTTGCGCTCAACGCCACGATCGAGGCGGCGCGCGCCGGGGAAGCCGGCAAGGGCTTCGCCGTGGTGGCGAACGAGGTGAAGAAGCTGGCCGGGCAGACCGCCAAGGCGACCTCGGAGATCGGCGACCAGATCCAGGCCGTCCGCACCGCCGCCGACGGCTCGGTGGGGGCGATGGCGGAGGTCGCCCAGATCGTGCGCCAGATGAACGAGATCTCCGGCGCCATCGCCGCCGCCGTGGAGGAACAGAGCGCCACCACGCGCACCATCGCGGGCAATCTGCAGACGGTCTCGGCGGCCGGGCGGCAGGCCTCGGCGGCGATGCAGCGGGTGGTGAGCGTCGCCGACCAGGCGGGCAGTTCCAGCCGGCAGGTCCTCGCCGCCGCCGGCAGCATCGGCGAGGAAGCCGGCCGGCTGCGCACCGAGGTCGACCAGTTCCTGGCCGCGGTGCGCGACGAAAGCGGCGACCGGCGCCGCTACGAACGCATCCCCGGCAACGGCGCCATGGCCCGGGTCACGGCGGCGGGACACGCCGCCGCGCCCTTCACCATCCAGGACATCTCCCGCGGCGGGGTGGCGGTCAATTGCACCTGGACACTGCCACCCGGCGCCGAGGCGACCGTGGAGCTGCCGGGCCTCGGCCGCCCGGTCGGCTGCCGGGTGGTCCGCTCCGGCAGCGGCGGGCTGGCGCTGGTGTTCCGGCAGGATCCGGCTACGCTGGAACTGGTCGACCGCGCCCTGGCGGGCTTCACCCCCGCCCGCCGCGCCGCCTGAAAGGCCGCGTTACCGGGGCGCCGCGTTACCGGGCCTGCCAGTCAGGCACGCCCGGGAAGCGCACCTGCCCGATCAGCCGGCCGAGTTCCAGCACCACCACGCCGCCGGCCACCGCCACGACGAAGTCCACGGCCCCGTGGAACTCCCAGCCCGACCAGACGAGGCTGGCGAGGATCACGCCCACCACCGCCCAGGCAAGGTTGGGCTCCAGCACCTGGCGCGCGGCAGGGAACGGGACCGGAATCCTGCCCAGCAGCCCGACCAGCAACCATGTGGTGGCGACGACACCGGCAATGAACCAGATAGACAAGGTCAGCAGGAGGTTTTGTCCCAGGGGAGTCGCCGGTTCGACCTGGGCAAACGCAAGGGAAGGAATGGAAAACAGGGCAATTCCTGTCACGAGACGGCGAAGCATGAGCACGATTCCTTTTCATCGGCGTCCTCCGCCTGCCGGCAAGGGCGGCAGAGGGCGAATTGCGGAAAACGGAAATCGGGGCACCTCGTGAAGCCACGCACCGCGTTGTGGACGCGGTGGCGAGGCAGCGCGCATGCTCGGCGGAATAACCACGACAGCGCTTTGATCCTGATCAATTCGATTTAGAATTATCCACACCCATCGGTCCGCAAGAGCGGACCGATGGGCAACGCCCCGCCTTCGCCGCTCAGCCCAACCGGAACCCCGTCGCCAAGGCCTCGATGTTGAGATCGAGGAACTTCCGCGGCGTTTCCTCGCGCAGCACGGTTTCCACCGCCGCCAGCGGGCACGGCGCCGCCGCCGCGATCAAGGTGCCGAGCGCCACGATATTGGCGACGCGTTCGCTGCCCAGCGACCGCGCGAGCGTGGTGAAGGGCAGTTCGCGGATCTCGGCGCCTTCCGCCGCCACCGGCACGGCGCGGGTCGCATCCGCCAGCACCAGCGCGCCCGGCCGCAGCAATGGCAGCGAGGACGGCGCTGCCACCGTATCCAGCAGCACCAGCACGTCGAGGGCGCTGGCCAGCGGGTAATCCACCGGTTCCCCGTTGGCCCCCATCACCACGTCGCAGCGGCTGAGCCCGCCACGCGAGGTCGGCTCGTAGCTCTGCGACAGCGCCACGGTGCGGCCCGCGCGCAGCAACGCCCCCGCGAGGATCTTCGCCGAAAGCTGCAGCCCCTGCCCGCCGCTGCCGGCGAAGCGCAGTTCCAGGGCGCGGGCGCTCATGACGCGCTCCGTTCGGCCAGCATGGCGCGGTAGGTGTCGCCGTATTCCGGCCGGTCGGTGCGCACGAAGACGCCGGTGCGCACGGCGTTGGCGCGGAACGGCCGATCGACGACGTTGCCTTGCGGGTTGCACGGCCCCGGCCCGTAGCTTTCCGGCCGCATCGTGCCTTTCTGGCGCAGGATGATGTCCGGCGCGTCGCCGAGGTCGTTCTTGCGGCCATAGATCTCGGTGCAGTCGGAGATCACCTCGATGAAGGAGAAGCCGCGATGCCCGAGCCCTTCCTCGATCAGCGAGGCGAGCGCGGGCAGTTGCAGGGTCATGCCGCGGCCGACGAAGCCCGCGCCGGCGGCGGCGGCCAGCGTGCAGGCATCGAAGCTGGGTTCGGCATTGCCGTACGGCGTGGTGCTGGTCAGCCGTCCGTCGCCGGTGGTCGGCGAGACCTGGCCGCCGGTCATGCCGTAGATCTCGTTGTTCAGCATCAGGCAGGTCATGTTCAGGTTGCGCCGGCAGGCATGGATCAGGTGGTTGCCGCCGATGGCCAGGCAGTCGCCGTCACCGGTGATCACCACCACTTCCAGATCGGGCCGCGCCAAGGCGAGCCCGGTGGCGAAGGTCAGCGGCCGCCCGTGCGTGGTGTGGAAGGTGTTGGCGTCGATATAGGCGCCGACGCGGCCGGAACAGCCGATGCCGCACACCACCGCCAGCCTGTCCTTGGGCATGCCGCGCGCGTGCACCGCCCAGAGCAGCGCCCGCAGCGCGATGCCGTGGCCGCAGCCCGGGCACATGAAATGCGGCAGCAGGTCCTCGCGCAGATACGCGCGCGGATCGAAGTCCTCGATGCCGGTCATGCCGCGCACTCCGTGATCTTGCCGAGGATCTCGGCGGGGCCGATCGGCTCGCCGGAAAAGCGGTTGAGCCGCACCACCTTGCCCGGTGCCTCGCAGAGCCGCTCGATCTCCAGCGCGAGCTGGCCGGCGTTCATCTCCGCCACCACCACCTTGCGCGCCCGCGCGGCATGGGCCCTGAACGCCTCTTCCGGGAAGGGCCAGAGCGTGACCGGCCGGAACAGCCCGGCACGCAGGCCGCGTCCGCGTGCCTCCTGCACCGCGCGCGCGGCGGCGCGGGCGGCGATGCCGATCGCCACCACCAGCACGTCGGCGTCCTCGGCCTGCAGCGTTTCGTACCGGTCGATCAGGTCGCGGTGACGGTCGAACTTGCCGAGCAGGCGCTGCATCATGCGCGTCACTTCGGCCGGGTTCTGCGTGGGGAAGCCGTGCTCGCCGTGGGTCAGGCCGGTGGTGTGGCAGCGATAGCCATCCCCCGGACGCGGCATCGCCGGCACGCCGTCGCCCGGATCGGCGTAGGGCCGGAATTCCTCGCGCGGGCCGCTGGCCCATTTGCGCTCGACGGTGCGGATGGTTTCGGGCGCCGGCAGGTCGATGGTTTCGACCAGGTGGCCGATGGTCTCGTCGTACAGCACCACCACCGGCGTACGCAGCGCCTCCGACAGATTGAAGGCGCGGATGGTCTCGGCATAGACCTCGCGCACCGAGGCTGGCGCCAGCACCAGGATCGGGTGGTCGCCATGCGTGCCCCAGCGCGCCTGCATGATGTCGCCCTGGGCGGGACGGGTCGGCAGGCCGGTGCTCGGGCCGCCGCGCATGACATCGACGATGACGCAGGGCACTTCGGCCATCGCCGCGTAGCCGAGATTCTCCTGCTTCAGGGAAAAGCCCGGCCCGCTGGTCGCGGTCATCGCCTTGACGCCCCCCATCGCGGCGCCGACCACGGCGCCGAGCGAGGCGATCTCGTCCTCCATCTGGATGAACACCCCGCCGACGCGCGGCAATTCGCGCGACATGTGCTCGGCGATTTCCGAGGAGGGTGTGATCGGGTAGCCGCCATAGAAGCGGCAGCCGGCGGCAATCGCGGCGAGGGCGCAGGCGTGGTTGCCCTGCAGGTTCTGGCGTCCGTTCATTGTCTTCTTCTCATCGGGCCGGGGACGGTGCCGCCTCGTCATGGACGCGGATGGCGAAATCCGGGCAGAGCCATTCGCACAGGTGGCAGCCGGTGCAGGCGCCGTCGCGAACCAGCGCGGCGATGCCGTTGTCATCCAGGCGCAGGCAACGTTCCGGGCACATGCGCACGCAGATGTTGCAGCCCTTGCACCAGGACGCGTTGATCTCGACGCGATGCGCGTGCGTCGCGACCGGTGCCGCGTCCGCCGGCCGCGCCGCCGGCTCGGCCGGGCGGGCGCCGCTTTCCACCCAGTCGCGTCCGGCGCGGAAGGCCTGCAGATTGGGCTCCACCGTGGCCGGCGGCACGAATTGCCGCAGCACCGCAAGCCAGGCCTCGGCGGCGAAGGGCAGCGCCGTCGACAGCGCGCCCAGCAACACCGAATTGGCGAAGCGCGTGTTGCCGAGCCCGGCGGCGATGCGTGTCGCGTCCAGCGCGTAGCCGGTGCCGACCATCTCCAGGATCGCCGCCGGCGCCTGCGGGGCGTAGGCAGACCGCCCGCCCGGCCGGCGGTCGCGGAAGGCGATCGGCGGCACGATCTGCTGCGTGTCGGCGATGAAGGTGCCGCCGTCGCGCTTCAGCGCATCCAGCCAGCGCAAGCCTTCCGCCCATTCCAGCGCCACCAGGATGTCGGCCTCGCCGCGCGGGATCACCGGCGACCAGACCTCGGGGCCGAAGCGGACATGGCTGAACACGCTGCCGCCGCGCTTGGCCATGCCGTGGACTTCGCTTTGCTTGACCTGCAGCCCCTGGCGCTGCGCCAGCGCGGCCAGCACCTTGGACACCATGATGACGCCCTGCCCGCCGACGCCGACGATCAGGACATTGGTGGGACGCTCCGCGCTCATTCCGCGCCTCCTACCGTCAGGGCGGCGTGGATGCCGTCGGCCGGGCAGATCTGCGCGCACAGCGTGCAGCCGATACAGAGTTCCGGATTGATCTTCACCTTGTGCCGTCCGTCCAGCGTCGCCTCGTCCCAGCCGATCGCCGGGCAGCCGAGATTCATGCAGGACTGGCAGGCGGTGCAGTTGGTCAGGTTCACCGCCAGCGACGGCCCCTTGATGCGCACCGGATCGAGCACGCAGGGCCGGTCGGAAATGACGACCGAGACGCCCTTGTACGCCGCCGCCTCGCGGAAGGTCTGGTACATGGTGGCCACGTCATAGGAATCGACGCGGCGGATCCATTTCACCCCGCAGGCGCGCACCATCTGCTCGAAGTCGATGCGCCCCGCCCCCTCGCCGCGCAGGGTGCGGCCGGTGCCGGCATGGTCCTGCCCGCCGGTCATGGCGGTGATGTGGTTGTCGAGGATGATCACCGTGATGTTGGCATCGTTGTAGACGGCGTCGATCAGCGGCGGGATGCCGGCATGCAGGAAGGTGGAATCGCCGATGGTGGCGATGATCGGCCGCGTCTCGGTGCCGGCCCTGGCCATGCCGACCGCATTGGCGATGCTCGATCCCATGGCCACGCACGTATCGATCGAGCGCAGCGGCTCCAGCGCCGCCAGCGTGTAGCAGCCGATATCGCCGGCGACACGGGCCTCGAGCGCGCGGATCGCCATGTAGCTCATGGTATGAGGACAACCCGGACACAGCACCGGCGGCCGCGCCACCGGCTGCACCGGCCAGGGATTGACCTTCGGCCGCGCCGGCAGCACGCCGGCCATCTCCAGCCCCTCGCGCACCGCTTCGGGCGAAAGCTCGCCGGTGCGCGGGAAGAACGCCTTGCCCTCGGCGGCAAGGCCGGCGGCGCGCAGTTCCGTCTCGATCACCGGCTCCAGTTCCTCGACCACCAGCAGCCGGTCGACCGAGGCGGCGAAGTCGCGGATCAGTTCCAGCGGCAGCGGATAGGACACCGCCAGCTTCAGCACGCTCGCGCCGGGCAGCACTTCCTTGATGTAGGCATAGGGCATGCCGGCGGTGACGATGCCCAGCGAGCGGTCGCCCTTCTCCCAGCGATTGAGCTTGCTGGTGGCGAAGAACGCCGCGACTGCCTGCTCGCGCTCGATCAGCTTCGGATGGCGGCCGCGCGCATGCGCCGGGATCATCACGTTCTTCCGCGGATCGTCACGGAACGTCCGTGCCGGCGGCACCTCGCGCGTGCCGAGCCGCACCACCGAGCGCGTGTGCGACAGCCGCGTGGTGCTGCGGATCAGCACCGGGGTGTCGTAGCGCTCGCTCAGCTCGAAGGCGGCGCGGGTGAAGTCCAGCGCCTCCTGCGCGTCGGCGGGCTCCAGGCAGGGCACCATGGCCAGCCGGCAGAACAGCCGCGTGTCCTGCTCGTTCTGCGAGGAATGGATGCCGGGGTCGTCGCAGACCACCAGCACCAGCCCGCCGTTGACGCCGATATAGGTCTGCGACATCAGCGCGTCGGCGGCGACATTCAGGCCGACATGCTTCATCGCCGCCAGCGCCCGCACGCCGGCGAAGCAGGCCCCGGCGGCGACATCCAGCGCCACCTTCTCGTTGGTGGACCATTGCGCCACCAGGTCATCGGTGGGGTAGCGCGCCAGGCTCTCCAGGATCTCGGTGCTCGGCGTACCGGGATAGGCGGCGGCGACGCGCAGTCCCGCCTCCCAGGCCCCGCGCGCGATCGCCTCGTTGCCGGTGAGCGGCCGGGCCGCCTCTTCGCCGCCTTGCGGCGGAGTCTTTGTCTTGGTCACGGCGTTCCGTCTTCCGTTTCTCGTTGGCCGCACAGGCCGCGCGTATCAGTCCTTCGGCCGCATGTCGACGATGCGCTGCGCCTTGCCGACCGAGCGCTCGATCTCGCCCGGCACGGCGACACGCACCTGCACCGAAACACCGATATAGGCCTTGATCGCGTGCGCAAGATTGGCGGCATGGGTCTTGCGCGCCGCATCATCGCTGCCGGCCCCGGCGCGCGGCTCCACCACCACCGCCATGCTGTCGAGATGGTCGCGGCGATACACCTCCAGCACGTAGTGCGGCGACAGCCCGGGCTCGCGCAACACCAGTTCCTCGATCTGGCTGGGGAAGACATTGACGCCGCGGATGATCAGCATGTCGTCGGAGCGGCCGGTCACCTTCTCGATGCGGCGCATGCTGCGCGCGGTGCCGGGCAGCAGCCGCGTCAGGTCGCGGGTGCGATAGCGGATCACCGGCATCGCTTCCTTGGTCAGCGACGTCAGCACCAGTTCGCCCGGCTCGCCATCCGGCACCGGCTCGCCGGTCGCGGGGTCCACCACCTCGGGGTAGAAATGATCCTCCCACAGATGCGGCCCGTCCTTGGTCTCCACGCATTCGCAGGCCACGCCCGGCCCGATCAGCTCGGATAATCCATAAAGATCCAGCGCATCCATGGCGAAGCGTGCCTCGATCTCGCGGCGCATCGCCGCGGTCCAGGGCTCGGCGCCGTGCAGGCCGATGCGCAGCGAGCAACTGCGCGGGTCGATGCCCTGGCGCTCGAACTCGTCGCCGATCGCCAGCATGTAGGAAGGCGTGACCAGGATGATGTCCGGCCGGAAATCGGTGATGAGCTGGACCTGCCGCGCGGTCTGCCCGCCGGAAATCGGTACCACCGTGCAGCCCAGCCGCTCGGCGCCGTAATGCGCGCCCAGGCCCCCGGTGAACAGGCCATAGCCATAGGCCACGTGCACGATGTCGCCCGGCCGTCCGCCGGCGGCACGGATCGAGCGCGCCATCAGGTCGGCCCAGGTATCGACGTCGTTGCGGGTATAGCCGACCACGGTGGGCTTGCCGGTGGTACCCGACGAGGCATGCACCCGCACCACCTGCTCGCGCGGCACCGCGAACATCCCGAACGGGTAGTTCGCGCGCAGGTCGTCCTTGCTGGTGAAGGGGAATTTCCGCAGATCCTCCAGGCTGCGCAGGTCGTCGGGATGGGCGCCGACGCGCTCGAAGGCGGCACGGTAATGCGCGACATTGTCCCAGGCGCGGCGCAGCGTCGCCTGCAACCGGGTGAACTGCAGCGCCGCGATCTCGTCACGGCTCGCGACCTCGATCGGGTCGAGCATCCTGGCGCCCTGGTGGATTGCCGCCATGGTTCGTCCTGTTGTTGTTGGGCGCCGCACCGCGCACAGCACGGCAGCAGCGTCATCCGGAACCAAGGGGCTCCCTCTCCTACTCCGCGTTGCGCACGAGGCCAACGCCCGAGGATATGCAAGCAGAACATGCGTGAATGCCGGACGCGCACGGGCGCAAGATTATTTCGCAGGGAAGGCCAGGGCTTTGCCCTGGACCCAGCAGGGGTCAGGGGACCCCTGCACCCCGGTCTCGCTGCGCGGCACAAGACCGGGTTCCAAGGGCGAAGCCCTTGGCAGGTCCAGGGCAGCGCCCTGGTCGGGTGCGGGGCAACGCCCCGCCGCCGTCGGTGGTGACATCACCGGCTCTTGATTTCTGAGCCACGGCCTTCATCCGACCTTTTAGCCCATTGGCAAAGCGAGCCGTCACCGAGATGGCAAGGACCCGCAAGAGCACGGCCGGCGTGCAGGACTGGCTGCGATGGGCGTTGCTGGCCTGCGTCGGCGTGCCGCTGCTTCTGTTCGCGGGCGCCGCGTGGTTCGACCGTGACCGCCTGCTCGACCAGGCGCACGAAAACACGCAGCGCACCACCGCGATGTTGCGCGAACACGCGCTCAAGGCGATCGAGACGAGTGATTTGCTGGTGCGTCAGCTCGACCTGCGCACCCGGGCCATGTCCTGGGAGGAGATCCGGGCCCAGTCCGGGCTGCTCTCGGTCGAGATGCAGGCCATGCACGCGAGCCTGCCGCAGATTTCGGCCCTGGCGCTCAGCGATGCGCAGGGCCGGCAATGGGCGGTCAGCGTTCCGCTCGGCACGGGGAGCAACGGCTACAACCTGGTGACCGGGCGCGAATTCTGGTCGGCGCAGCAGGACGCCGACCGGGGCACCTTCATCAGCCGCGCCTTCATCGGCAACCAGACGAAGCGGCGCAACTTCGGCATCAGCCGCCGCCGCGCCGCCCCCGACGACAGCTTCAACGGCACGGTCCACGCGGCGGTCGGGGTCGCCTACTTCACCGATTTCTGGAAGGAAGCGGTGGGCGGCAACGCCGGCGCAAGCGTGACGCTGGTGCGCGACGACGGCGAGATCCTGGCACGCCATCCCGAACCCGCCTCCCCCCTGCCCCGGCTGGCCGCGCCGGACAGTTCCCTCATGCGCCACCTGGCGACACAATCGCAGGCCGGAGTCTACCGCGCGCGATCCTCGATCGACGGCACCGACCGCATCCATGCCTATGCCAGGCTCGGCCGCTATCCGCTCGTGGTCGTACACGGCACCGCCGTGGCCACGGTGCAGGCGACCTGGATGCAGCATGTCGTGGTGCTCGGCAGCGTCTGTGCCCTGGCCGCGTTCGCGCTTGCCTTCCTCGTGCTGCTGGCGATGCGGCAGAACCGCCACCTCACCCGCGAACAGGCCCATCGCGCCGCGGCCGAGACCTCCGCGCGGCAGTCGCAGCGCATGGAGCTGCTCGGCCAGCTCACCGCCGGCGTCGCGCATGATGTCTCCAACGTGGTACAGGCGGTCATCGCCGGGGCGGAGCTGATCGAAAAGAGCCAGGACCCGGAGCGGATGCGCTCCCTTGCGCGCATGGTGTGCCAGGCGGGCGAGCGCGGCCAGGTGCTGACGCGGCGCATGCTCGACTTCGCCCGCCGTGACGGCGCCGACGGCGATGACGGGACGGCGGTGACCGATCCGGCCGAGGCGGTCGGCGGGATCAGCGAGCTGATGTCGCGTACCCTCGGCCAGGCGCATCGCCTGCGCTGCGAGATCGAACGACAGGGCCTGCCGACGCTGGTGCGCGGCGGGCGCGGCGGGCTGGAGGTGGGGCTGATGAACCTGGCCGCCAATGCCCGCGACGCGATGCCGGCAGGAGGCGAGATCGTCATCCGCCTCGCCCCCGAACGGGTCGCCGGCCGCCATCCCGCCAGGCTGGTCCCTGGTCTTTACGTGCGGGTGTCGGTCGCAGACACCGGCGAGGGCATGCCACCGAAGGTCCTGGCGCGGGCGGGCGAGGCGTTCTTCACCACCAAGCCGCGCGGCAAGGGAACCGGGCTTGGCCTGTCGAGCGTCCGTGGCTTCGCGGAAAGCGCGGGCGGCGCGCTGCGGATCGAGAGCGAGCCGGGGCGCGGCACCACGGTCACCTTCTGGCTGCCGGCCGCCGCCGAGGACACGCGGGAAGATCCGGCCAGCAACGTCCTGCCGTTGCGGGCGCGCTGAGCGGCGCCGGGTCCGGCCGCCCTTTCAGGACGGGCGGAACAACGGCGGCAGGGGAAAGCCGAGGTCGCGCAGGTTTTCCCCCTGCTGCTGTCGTTCCGCCGCGGCCTCCTGCCTCGGCGATCGGGACTCTTCGCGCGTCCGCGCGCGGCGTTCCCGGTCGGCGGCGATGATCCGGCAGATGCGCTCGCTGTGTTCCCACTCGGCCGTGGACCTGGCCCGAAGCGCCGGGCAGCGTTCCCAGTTCGCCGCGATCGCCGCGTGCAGGCGGGTGAAGCGATCGATCTCGATCCGGAGGCATTCAAGCAGGACGCGCACGCCGAACGGCTTGCAGAGCAGTGGCCTGCGGCGGAATCCCATCGCCTCCGCCCTGCCCTGATCCGCCGTGGTGAAGATCGCCGGGACGAGCAGCCCGGCGACATGCCGCGCCATCTCGAACACCTGTAAGGGGGGAAAGCCGAGATCGGCGATCACGCAATCAACCACTGGGATGCGCGCAAGGACGGCAAGCGCGGAGACAACATCATGCGCGGTGACGATCTCGCGCAGGCCGACATATTTCAGGCTGCTGGACAGCGCCGAGGCAACATCCCGGTCAGGCTCGATGACAACCGCAGTGGTTGCATCCAACATTGCGCACTCCGATGCCGTCGCCTCTCCGGTCGATCCCGTGAAAAATCGATCCCGCCGAAAACAAAAAGTTTAGTCGACCACCTTAAAGTAAACCAATCAGCTCAGATATCTGACTTTAATATTGTTACTTTTTTTCTGGATATCTGCCTGCACTGGTATGCCCCCACGCCCCGTGGGAACTGCCACCGTTTCGCAGCCGCCGGCGAACGGCGCGATGTGATGCGATGTGATGACGGGGGGCCTGCGGTCAGGCCGAACGGCGTTCAAGGCGGCGACACGGATGCATGGCCGCGGAAACGCAAATGGCGGACAGGGCCGAAACCCTGTCCGCCATCAGAGCAGAGACGCCGAGAGGCGTATCTTACTTCGCGGCGACCGTCTTCACCGGACCATTGATCCAGTTGAACTTCGGCTGCGACACGACGGCGAAGTGAACCGCGATCGCGACCACGAGGGCAGCGATCCAGATCACCGGCAGCCAGGTCTTCGGGTTCAGAACCAGCCAGATCTTCCAGTCGTCCTGCGGGTTGGCCATGGGTGTGTTCTCCTCAGCTCAGCTTTAGAACCAGGGCTTCCAGATCCACACCAGCAGGTGCGCGACCGCGGCAACGCCGAGGAAAGCCGAGAAAGTGGTCTTGAACTGGTTGTGGAATTCCTGGGCTTCTTCTTCGGTGAGCCCGGAGAGGCTGTTCGCCATGATCTCAAATCCTCCAATCGGAGCGGTTTAACCTGTGCCGCGACGAGCGCGGCGGTCCTTCGTGGGACACCAGACCCTGGCGACTGCGCCGCCTTGAGCCGGTTCCGTCTGGACCCCGAACGCAGGTGGAGATTAGGTTACAGGGCTTTCATGTGTCAAGCGGCCCTGACGGATTTTTTCGTCAGCTTCTCATGACAACCCGCGTCCGATCAGAGCCGGGTCGAACGGCGTGGTCTGGTAAATCTCGTTGATCCAATTACCAAACAGAAGATGGGCATGGCTGCGCCAGCCATTGACCGGCTGGCGCAACGGGTCATCATCCGGGAAGTAATTACGCGGAACAGGTATTGCCGGATCATGAACGGCGTCACGCCGATATTCATCAGCCAGCGTTCCGGTGTCGTATTCCAGGTGGTTGAACATGTGCAGCAACCGCCGCCGTGGATCCTCGATCAGGCACAGTCCTGTTGCCTCGCTCTCGGCCAGCCGCACCAGGCCGGCGCCGGCGGGAATGTCCTGCGCGCGCATCTCCGTCCAACGTGATACCGGAACGACAAAATCGTCCGAGAAGCCGCGCAGGTACGGCGACGCCGGCACCAGGGTCCGGTGGGGAAAGACGCCGAAGGCCTTCCGCGGCAGTTCGTGCTTCGGCATGCCATGGAAATGCTGCAGTGCCGCCTGGGCGGCCCAGCAGATCGTCAGGCAGCGATGCACGTGGCTCTGCGTCCAGTCGAGGATGGAGCACAGTTCGTCCCAATAGGCCACCTCGGCGAACGGCATCCGCTCGACCGGCGCGCCGGTGATGATGAAGCCGTCGAAGCGGTCCGAGCGGACATCGGCCCAGGGCCGGTAGAAGGACGCCATATGGTCGGCGGAGGTGTTGCGCGCGACGTGGTTGGTGATCCGCACCAGCGTCAGTTCCACCTGTAGCGGCGTGGCGCCGACCAGCCGCGCGACCTGCGTCTCGGTCCTGATCTTGTTCGGCATCAGGTTGAGCAGACCGATCCGCAATGGCCTGATGTCCTGCCGCACGGCGTCGGCCTCGCGCATGACCACGACGCCTTCCGCTTCCAGCGTGCGGCGCGCGGGCAGGTCGTCGGGAATCTTGATCGGCATGGTCGCGTCGGTCCCCTTCGGCTTCGTGGGACAGACGCAGTGGCTTGTGTCCGTTTGGTTGCCGGCCTGGCCACATCCTCCCTCGCGGGAGCGCCACCTTGCCCGGATCGGCAGGTTGGCGTTGGGCGTCGTCCCAACTCTTGATGCAGCACCGATCCTATGGGGTCCGGCGGGCGCTGGCAACGGCCCGTCCCCTCAGCGCAGGGCCGGCTCGCGATCCAGCAGCGCCGCCACCCGCCCGGCCAGGATCTCGGCCTGGATCGGCTTGCGCAGTTGCACGACGTCGCCGTCCCCGCCCCCCTGCGCCACCGGCCCGGCCCCCTCGGTGGCAAAGCCCGTCAGCAGGATCGCCGGCAGCCCCGGCCGGCGCCGCCGTGCCTGCCGGATCAGCTCCGCCCCGTCCATGCCAGGCATGGACAGGTCGGTGATCAGCAGGTCCACCGCCTCCCCCGCCTCCAGCAGCGCCAGCGCCGTGGCCCCCTCCGCCGCGTCCAGCACGGCATGGCCGGCCTCGCGCATTTGTTCGGCGAGCACCTCGCGCACGCCGGCTTCGTCGTCCACCAGCAGCAGCCGCGCCGTCCCCTGCGGGGCGGGCGTCGCCCGCCGCGGCGCCAGTCCCGCGGGGGCCTCCGCCGGCGCCGGTTCCATGCCGGCCGGAAACCACAGCCACACCACGGTGCCGCGGCCGGGCGTGCTGTCGATCTGCAGGCCGCCGCCGCTCTGCTCGGCGAAACCGCGCACCATGGCCAGGCCAAGCCCCGTCCCCTTGCCCAGCGGCTTGGTGGTGAAGAACGGCTCGCTGGCCCGCGCCAGCGTCGCCGCGTCCATGCCCTCGCCGGTATCGGCGACCGAAAGGCGTACATAGGCGCCGGCCTGCAGCGCCACCGGATGGGCGACCGCGTCGTCCGGCGCCACCGTCACAGCCGCGGCCGCCAGGGTCAGCGTGCCCTTCCCCGCCATGGCGTCGCGCGCATTGGCGGCGAGGTTGACCAGCGCGGTTTCCAACTGCGCCTTGTCGGCCAGCAAGGGCGGCAGGCCGGAATCGGTCTCGACCCGCACCGCGATGCCGGCACCGAGCGTATGCGCCAGGATCTCCCGCAACCCGGCCAGCAGGGCGGGCACGTCCACCGCCTCGGCGCGCAACTGCTCCTGGCGGGAGAAGGCGAGCAGGCGATGGGTGATGGCACTGCCGCGCTCGCTGGCGGCGATGATCATGCCGGCGAAGCGGCGCACCCGCTCAATTTCGGTCGGGCGGGCACGGATCAGCGCGGCGCTGCCCTGCACCGCCTGCAGCAGGTTGTTGAAGTCATGCGCCACCCCACCGGCCAGCTTGCCCAGCGCCTCCATGTGCTGCGCATGCGCCAGCCGCGCCTGCGCGGCCTGGCGGGCCTCCGTCTCCTCGCGCACCCGCACTTCCAGGCTGCCGGCCAGGGCGCGGTAGCGGGCCTCGCTCTCGGCCAGCGCCGCCACCGCGCGGCGCTCGGCGTCGATGTCGGCGAGCGCCACCACCGCGCCGGTCACCACGCCGTTGGCGGGATCGCGGATCGGGGCGGCGGTGGAGCGGTACCAGGCCAGGCTGCCGTCACGACGGCGGAAGCGGATCTCCAGCGAGGGCGCCGCCTCGCCCGCCAGCGCGCGCGCCAGCGGGTAGTCCTCCGCCCGCAGCCGGTGCCCCTCCGGGTCGTAGCCCTCCCAGCCGCAGCAGGCCTCCCCCCCGGCGGAAGGACCCGGCGTGACGCGCAGCACTTCCCCGGCACGGCGGTTGCGCATCATGATCCGCCCCGAGGGCGCGTCGACGAGCAGCACGCCCAGCGGCATGTTCTCGAGCACGGTGCGCAACTGCGCTTCCCGCTCGGCGCGGCGGGCCTCGGCCCGGTCGCGCACCGCGCGCGCCTCGGCCAGGCCGCGCGCGGCGGCGTCGACCTCGCGCAGGCCGCTGCCACGGGGCGCGACCGGGGCGGTGGCCAGGCGGTCGATGGCCCCGGCGATCCGGCGCGACTGGTACCAGGCGGCAAGCAGGCCCAGCAGCAGCAGCCCGCCGCCGAGCGCGGAGACGATGGCCAGGGAATGCCACAGCGCCACCCGGGTCAGCGCCTCGGTCGTGCCGAGCAGCACCACCCAGGCGCAACCCGGCACGCGGGTGAAGGCGCCGACCACGCGCTCGCCGTTCAGGTTGACCGAGCGGATGGTGCCGGCCTCGCCGGTGGCGATGCTGCGCTGCATCTCCGGCGTGAGCCTCCGCCCGAGATACTCCGCGATCGCGACGGTGCGCGCCACGATCGCCCGCTGCCCGTCGACCAGGGTGGCGATCGCCCCTTCGCCGGGCAGCTTCTGCTGGGCCAGCACGCGATCAAGCAGCGTGGCGGGAAGCGCCATGTCGAGGGCGTAGAGCACGCGCCCGCCGCGCATCACCGGGACGTCGATGGCGATGATCGGCTGGTCGAGGATGGCAGCGCGGAACAGGTCGGACACCTGCGCACGGCCAGTGGCGAAGACGCGCTCGCTGATGCCCAGGTCGCCGCGGCGCGGCAGGGGCGTGCCGAAGGGCACGTGGGAATTGACCAGCATCTGGCCGGACCGGTCGGAGAGCACGATGCGGGCGTCCTCCGGCCGCGGGACCTGCTGGAGCTGGGCGTGGAAGGCCCGCAGGTCCCCGCTTTCCAGGTGCGGCGAGCTCGCCAGCGTCCACAACATTGCCTGGGCCAGGCCGAGTTCCCGTGCCACCGCCGCCGACAGCGCCCGGGCCTGGTGAAGCGCGTCCCGTTCCGTGGCGGCCGCGTCGAGCTTCCAGAGCAGGACGGCGCCCCCGGCCGACACCGCGATCATCGGCACCACCAGGGCCAGCACCAGGGTGAACAGGCGGGATCGTATGGTTGGCGACGATCGCGGCATAACCCGAAGTAGATGCCGTATAAAGGTAAGTCGCAAGCACCACGATCGGGTGCCATTTAGAAATATATATCGAATAATACTTGCACGGCTTGCCGTGCCTGCCGAAAATTTTTCGCCGCTCCTGCGGTCGCGGGCCAGTCACGTTTTCCATGGATGGAACGGCGGGCAGGGCCGCGCCCCTGCCCGCCATCCGTCGCGAAATCCTGCCGGGCGGGCGTTACTTCGCCGGGACGGTCTTCACCGGGCCGTTGATCCAGTTGAACTTCGGCTGGGCCACGACGGCGAAGTGAACGCTGATCGCGACCACCAGGGCGGCAATCCAGATCACGGGCAGCCAGATCTTCGGGTTCAGAACCAGCCAGATCTTCCAGTCGTCCTGCGGGTTGGCCATGAATGCATTCTCCTCAGATCAGAACCAGGGCTTCCAGGCGAAGACCAGCAGGTGCGCCACCGCGGCCACGCCGAGGAAGGCGGTGAAGGTGGTCTTGAACTGTTCGTGGAATTCCTGGGCTTCCGCGTCGGTCAGCCCGGAGAGGCTGTTTGCCATGGTCTCGGTTCCTCCAGTTTCACCCCTGCCGCGAACCTCGCGGCAGGTCTGCGCGAAACAACCCGAAAGTCGATGACCCAGACCAACCGTGTCACCTGCCGGTTTGTTCCACCAGTTTGAAACAAAACGAGAGTCCCGCCGGTATGTCAATGAATGTTTACATAGACTGATGTCATTTTTTTCTGACATCTGCGTGGTCGCAGGCGACGTGGCGGCATCACAGGTCCGGGCTGCCTGGCGCCCCCAACAGCGCCCAGGCGCGTGTTCCAGGGCGTCTACTTGAACCAGAGCAGCCCATCGAACTCAAAAGGAGAAGGCAACTGAGCGCGTGTCATCCCCGCCCAGGTCACCGACGTGTCGATCGTCCCATTGCCGTCCAGGTCGCCATGCATCGTCACGCCGGTCCAGCCGGCGGCTCCGGCATTGTCCACCCAGGTTGCCTTGCTCACGCCAGGGTGCCAGCCCCAGATGGAAAGTTCCTCTCCGGCTTCCCAGTCGGTGATGGTGGCCCAGGTCGTCGTTCCGCCCCGGCCATCCAGGAAAAACACGTCATGGCCGGCCCCTCCGGTCAGGAAGTTCGATCCCGTGCCGCCATCGAGGACATCGTTGCCGCCTCCGCCATTGGCGGCATCATCGCCACCGAGCAGATTGAAGAAATCGTTGGCATCTCCCCCGGCGACCACCTCGGCCGAGGCCGATCCCAGGAACTGGTATTGCAGGTAAGAAACCGGACCGGAGTATTTCGTTGGCTCTTCATATGATTGCTGGCCGCCACGAATAACCGGGATGACATACTTGCTATCGTCATCAATGACCGTAAAGGTGGCGCTGATCTCCGGTGCAACCCCGTTATGCGGATCCAGGGCGGAACGGTAGAACGAAATCCTGAAGGTTTCGTCTGACTCCTTCAGGGAATCGGCATTCAGCACGACGGAGGCGGTGGTTCCGAAGCCGGACAATGCAAACTGGTCCGCCGGCTCGCCACCAACGACATTCGAGAAAAAATCACTCCAGAAATCCTGGGTCGAGCCGGTAACAGGCTGCACTTCCCAATAAAATGACTTATAGACCGGCGTAACCTGATCAATCTGAAATGATAATGACGCACCGGCACCTTGGGATTTTCCACTTATGGTGCCCTCCATGACGCTTGTTCCAAATGAAGAACTAATTGTGTAGTTCCCATTTTTTGCAATGACCGTGCTCACCGCCGCCTCCCCAACCGAAATACCCTTGATAAAGGGTAAAAATACAATACTATACAGTAATATATTTTCTGATGTTTTGAATGCGAATTAAACTGAGGTCAGCCATGCGGGGGACAGCAGAAGCGCCCCTTTTCGCCAGGCGGCTCTCCGCGCCACGGGGCAGACCGGCATGGAATCGCGCGGGGCCTGGACGCCGGAGAGACTGGCGATCAGGCCCCGTCCGCCCCGGGCAGGCCTTCAGAAGGTTCGGGCGGCGCGGACCAGCGCATGCGCGACCAGCCGGTCGATGAGCTCCGCAGACCCGATGCCGCTCGCCGCCATCGCCCGCGGATACATGCTGATATCGGTGAAGCCGGGGATGGTGTTGATCTCGTTGACCAGCACCCGCGGCTCCGACGTCACGAAGACATCGACGCGGGCCATGCCGTCGCAGCCCGCCACCCGGAACGCCTCGGCCGCCACCCCGCGGATCCGGGCCTCCAGCGCGTCCGGCACCGCCGCCGGCACGATCAGCGCGGCACCGTCGGCGTCGATGTACTTGGCGTCATAGCTGTAGAAGCCGTGGCTCGCCGCCGGCACGATCTCGCCGGGACGGGAGACGAACAGGCCACCTTCAGGGTCTTCCAGCACCGCGCATTCGATTTCGCGACCGCGGATGAATTCCTCGGCCAGCAGCTTGCCGTCATGGCGGAACCCTTCCGCCAGCGCCGCCTCGTACTCCGCTTCCGTCGCCACCTTGCTGACACCGACGGACGATCCCTGCCGGGCCGGCTTGATGAACACCGGCAGTCCCAGCGCCTCCCGCACGTCAGCGAAGCCCGGCACGGCGCCGCGACGAATGGTGAGCGCGCGCGCGACCGGCAGGCCGGCCTCGCGCAGCAGGCGCTTGGTGATGTCCTTGTCGAGCGAGGTCGCCGAGCCGAGGATGCCGCAACCGACCAGCGGCACCCGCGCCACGTCCGCCAGGCCCTGCACCGCGCCGTCCTCGCCAGGCAGGCCGTGCAGCACCGGGAACAGCAGGTCGATCGCCGCCACCTCCCGTGGGGCGCCGCCCTCCGGGATCGCGATCATCCGCCCCGCCCCGCCGGGCACCAGGCAAAATTCCGTTCCGGCCTCGGGGGTTTCCGGCACACCGCCCTCGAACCGGCTCGACAGCCAGCGGCCGTCGCGGGTGACGAACACCGGCACGACCTCGTATTTCGCGGGGTCCAGCGCACGCAGCACATTGGTCGCGGACAGCACCGAGACATCGTGCTCGGCGGAACACCCGCCGAAGAGCACGGCGATGCGCAGCCGGCCCGAGGGATTGGTCATGGCAGTCTCCAACAGATTCCGGTCACTTCATGGGCACCCCCTCCGCTGGCATTGCCGGCCTTGTAGACGCGCGGGCGGCGCCGGGTCATCAGGGACGTTGCAGCAACACCGGCCCCCTGCCCTCCTCACCCAGCCGGTCGGAGGGGTTGCGCAACGGGCAGTCCTCCAGCGAGAGGCAGCCGCAGCCGATGCAGCCGTCCAGGTGGTCGCGCAACCGGGTCAGCCCGTCGATGCGCTCCTGCAGCGCCGTCCGCCAGGAGGCGACCATCTCCCGCACATCCGCCGCCGTCGGGGTCTTCCCGGCCGGGATCGGCTTCAGCAGCCCGGCGATCTCGGTCAGCGAGACGCCCAGCCGTTGCGCCACCCGGATGATGGCGATCCGCCGCAGGATGTCGCGCGCGTAACGGCGCTGGTTGCCGCCACTGCGGCTGGCCGCGATCAGCCCCTTCGCCTCGTAGAAATGCAGCGTGGAAACGGCAACCCCGCTGCGCCGCGCCACCTCGCCCACCGACAGCATCCTCGACGGCGTCGCGGTCCTGGCCACCCGAATGCCCCTTGACCTCAAGTTAAGTTGAGGTTTTATACGAAACGTCGGCTTGCAGGCGCAAGCTCTCCGGCGAAACGACGCCGGAGTGACGTCCGGAGTCGACACATCATGGGTTTGCACAAGACGATCGCCCTGGTCAGCGGGGCCAACCGCGGCATCGGCCTCGCCATCGCCGCCGGACTCGCGCGCCGGGGCGTGCACGTGTTGCTCGGCTGCCGCGACCTGCGCCGCGGCATGGCGGCGGCGGACCGGATGCTGGCGGAGGGGGTGCAATTGCGCCCGGTGCAGCTCGACACCACCGACGACGTCAGCACCGAGGCCCTGGCCGCCCTGGTCAGGCGCGATTACGGCCGGCTCGACATCCTGGTGAACAATGCCGGCATCGCGCTCGATGCCGATCCGTCGCTGCCGGTGGCCGAACGCCTGCAGCGGACCCTGGAGGTCAACGTCATCGGCACCGCCCGGCTGACCGAGGCCATGCTGCCGCTGCTCGCGCAGTCGAAGCGGGGGCGTATCGTCAATGTCTCCTCGGAGCTTGCCTCCTTCGGGCTGCGCACCGACCCGGAGTGGGAATACGCGAAATTTGCCATGCCCACCTACCAGGCTTCGAAGGCGGCGGTGAACGCGCTGACCCTCAGCTATGCCGCGCGGCTGCAGGAGCAGGGGATCAAGGTCAACGCCATCTGCCCGGGCTACACGGCAACCGAGGCCACCAACTTCATGGGGCCGCGCACCCCGGAGCAGGCGGCGGTGGTCGCCATCAACTTCGCCCTGCTCGACGATGAAGGCCCCACCGGCGCCTTTGCCAACGAGGCAGGCGAGCTGCCCTGGTAAGTGACCTTCATGCCGGCGGGCCGGGCCATTTCCCCGGCCCGCCACGCCGCAACGATGCAGCCTGCGGCTTCGTCAGGCAATGTCCGGATCGGCTTTCAGCCGCTGCATGCAATGCGGATCGCATGCAGCGGCCGTGCAGGCTTCAATGCAGGCAAGCTCGATCCGGGCCTGCAGCGTGATCAAGGGCGACTGCTATCGCCTTAATAATAAAATGATTCATTATTGGGTGTTTAACACCACCAAAATATCAGGTGGATCAAGCCACCGCCGAAAGCGGCACGGGGTCCCGGCGTGTTCTTCAATCCGCCCAGACCCTGAATCATGAAATCGAAAAGCTGAATTCGTCGGTGCGCGATTTCCTTCACGGTGTCCGGGCCGCCTGAGCCTGCGGGAACGTTTCGATGATCGGCTGATCAGGACACGGGAAAAATGTACCGGGCATGCGGGTCCGTCGCCGCCGGAATCGCACGGCCCTGACCTGCTATCCTGCCTGGCGGGCGCCCGCACATCGATTCGCCCCGGGCACCCCTTTCGGGAGGTGGCCACATGGCCGACAAGCAGCACGCCTATGCCGTCAGCGTGATCTGGACAGGCAACGAGGGCCAGGGAACCGCCTCGTACCGCGCCTACAGCCGGGCGCACCGGATCTCGGCCGCCGGCAAGCCCGACATCGAAGGGTCCTCGGACCCGGCCTTCCGGGGCGATCCGGCCCGGTGGAATCCCGAGGAACTGCTGCTGGCCTCCCTCTCGGCCTGCCACAAGCTCTGGTATCTCGGCCTCTGTGCCCAGGCCGGGATCGTGGTCACGGCCTATGAAGACAATGCCGAGGGGACGATGCGGGAACAGGCCGATGGCGCGGGGCAATTCACCCGCGTCGTGCTGCGCCCGCGTGTCACGCTCGCCGCTGGCGCGGACCGGGCGAGGGCGGAAGCCCTGCACCACAAGGCGCACGAGATGTGCTTCATCGCACGCTCGGTCAACTTCCCCGTTGAGCACCAGCCGATCTTCGCAGATGCGCCCGGCGCGGACTGATACCGCCCGGCGACAGGTCTGACGTTCGCCGCGCAGCGGCGCGCCCGACCAAGACCATGCCAGCCCCACGCGACTGATCCATCGCCACAAACGAATGGCGGGCAGGGCCACCGCCCTGCCCGCCATCCTGCGGGAAGAATGCCGACGGGCCGTTACTTCGCGGCGACCGTCTTCACCGGACCATTGATCCAGTTGAACTTCGGCTGCGACACGACGGCGAAGTGAACCGCGATCGCGACCACGACGGCGGCGATCCAGATCACCGGCAGCCAGGTCTTCGGGTTCAGAACCAGCCAGATCTTCCAGTCGTCCTGCGGGTTGGCCATGGGTGTGTTCTCCTCAGATCAGAATGCGAATCAGAACCAGGGCTTCCAGATCCACACCAGCAGGTGCGCAACCGCGGCGACGCCGAGGAAGGCCGAGAAGGTGGTCTTGAACTGGTTGTGGAATTCCTGGGCTTCGTCGTCGGTGAGCCCGGAGAGGCTGTTTGCCATTGTCTCACGTCCTTGCAGTTTCAATCGTTGCCGCGATCCCCGCGGCGGGTCGTTGCGGGACAGCCCGCCCGGCGATCACGCCCGGCGCTTGCATCGCCTCGCCTGTCGTCCCGCCCGAAGTTTGGAACGCGGGTGGAAGCTAGATTAACTCGATTTCAGGTGTCAATATGATTTTACGGTTTAAATGGCGTATTTTTATAAAATAAACAAATTTCCATCGTTGATTCTGCAGTCCGCCGCAGGCAGGCCAATGCGTGGCCGGGTGCGGGCCATTGGATATTCTTAATTTCAATAGGAAAAACAGCCACATGGCGGACAAGACCGAGGCCCTGTCCACCACTATGGCGAAGACGCCGGAGCGTCCCTTACTTCGGCGCGGCGACCGGCGCCGAGCCGTTGATCCAGTTGAACTTCGGCTGCGACACGACAGCGAAGTGCACGGCGATCGCGACCACCAGGGCGGCGATCCAGATCACCGGCAGCCAGATCTTCGGGTTCAGAACCAGCCAGATCTTCCAGTCGTCCTGCGGATTGGCCATGGGTATGCTCTCCTCAGCTCAGAACCAGGGCTTCCAGATCCACACCAGCAGGTGCGCAACCGCGGCGACGCCGAGGAAGGCCGAGAAGGTGGTCTTGAACTGTTCGTGGAATTCCTTGGCTTCGTCTTCGGTCAGGCCAGAGAGGCTGTTTGCCATCGTCTTGCGTCCTTACAATTTCACCTTTGCCGCGAACCCGTGACAGGCCTGAGGCGGGATCCCCCGCCCGGCACACGCCCGGCGATCACATCGCCACCCCGGCATCCCGCCGCCGGTTCGAAGCACGGGTGAACGGTAAATTACCATCCATTTATGTGTCAATAACAATTTACATGAAACAAAGCGTATTTTTGTGACATTTCCTCTCCCGACCCGCGGCGCCTCATCCGGGCCAGGAATGCGTAACCATTATGCCAGGGGGACGATCCGCCGGGGAGTCGGCTTTGCGCGCTTCCAGGCCGCACTGGTACCCGATGGCCCCCCTCGCACGGCATTGATCCCGTCGGCGACGGCGTGTCACGCTGCCGATTCATGCAGCAGGAGACGCCGAACCTGGCGAGACCCGCCCGCATCGTCCCGGCATCGGCAACACCACCCGCAGCGGTGTGCGCGGCTGGTTCGCCCGCCTGGGATCAAGGGCAGGCGGGGCATTGCCACGGATGATCCTTTCATGAATGCCATCGGCACCGCCGCCCTGGCCCTGCTGCTGCTTGCGCCGGGCTTCGTCGCCCACGCCGACGGGCCCGCGGGCTTCGTCGGCGCGCAAGGCTGCGCCGGATGCCACCCCGCACAGGCCGCCGCCTGGAAATCCTCGCATCACGCGCAGGCGACGCAGCCTGCCACCGCCGCCACCGTGCTCGGCAATTTCAACGACAGCAGCTTCACCTTGGGCGATGTCACCACGCTCTTCCACCGCGAGGCGGGACGCTTCATGGTGCGCACCGAAGGCGCTAACGGCGCGGTGCAGGATCATCCGGTTGCCTTCACCCTCGGCGTTTATCCGCTGCCGCAATACCTGATTCCCCTGCCCGGCGGCCGGCTGCAGGCACTGGGCATCGCCTGGGACAGCCGCCCCCGCGCGCAGGGCGGGCAGCGCTGGTTCCACCTCTCTCCCGACCATCCGCCGCGACCGGGTGACCCGCTGCACTGGACCGGCCGCCTGCAGACCTGGAACCACCAGTGCGCCGCCTGCCACGCCACCGACCTGCGCAAGAACTTCGACCTCGCCGCCAACAGCTACGCCACCACCTTCGCCGAGATGAACGTCGCCTGCGAAGCCTGCCACGGCCCCGGAGCCCGCCATCTGGCCTGGGCGCGGCAGCCGCCCGGCGCCGCGCGAGGCCCCGACGCGCAGAAGGGCCTGGCCAACCCGCTGCACCCCACCGATGGCGGCGTCTGGGAGATGGACCCGACCAGCGGCATCGCCCGCCGCACGGCGAAGCGGGCGCCGACGGAACTGGACACCTGCGCGCCCTGCCATGCCAGGCGCCACCTGCTGGTGGAAGCAGCGCCGCCAGGCACGCCCTTCCTCGATGTCGCTCTCCCCACCCTGCTGCGTCCCGGCGTCTATTTCCCGGACGGGCAGATCGAGGGCGAGGTGTTCGAATACGGCTCGTTCGTGCAGAGCGCCATGCACGCGGCCGGCGTCACCTGCTCGGATTGCCACGAGCCGCACGGTCTCGGCCTGCGTGCCCAGGGCAATGCGGTCTGCGCGCAGTGCCACCTGGCAACCCGCTTCGACGCCGCCACGCACCATCACCACGACCCGGCCGGACCCGGCGGACAATGCGTCGCCTGCCACATGCCCGGCCGCACCTACATGGTCGTGCATCTCCGCCACGACCACGGCTTGCGGGTGCCACGCCCCGACCTCGCGTCCGCGCTCGGCACGCCGGATGCCTGCACGCAATGCCACGCCGGCCGCGATCCCGCCTGGGCCGCGCGCGCGATCTCCGGCTGGTATCCCCAGGGGCGGCAGACGAAGCCGCAGTTCGGCACGGCCGTTTTCGCCGGCCGCACCGACGCCCCCGACGCCGCGCCCCGGCTGGAGGCGTTGCTCGGGCAACCGGACGCGCCGGCAATCGTCCGCGCCACCGCACTGGAGTTGCTGCGCGCGCAGCCGGGGGGCGTCCCGCCCCGCGGCCTCGCCCGCGCGGCCACTGATCCCGACCCGCTGCTGCGCGCCACCGCGGCGCAGGCCGCCCCCGCCCCGCTCCCGCGCGCCGCGCTGGCGGTGCTGGCGCCGCTGCTGGACGACCCGATGCGGGCGGTGCGGGTGGAAGCCGCCCGCGGCCTCGCCGCCGTTGCTCCGTACTTGCCGGACACATCGCGTGGCGCCCTGGCACGGGCCCTTCGCGACCTCGATCAGGCCGAGGCGGTCGATGCCGATCTGCCGGAATCACACCTGGCCCGCAGCCTGGTCCTGCTGGGCAGCGGCCAGCCCGACGCCGCCGAGCAAGCCTGTCGCACGGCGCTGCAGCTCGATCCGCGCTTCGTGCCGGCGCTGGTCAATCTCGCCGACCTCGCGCGCCTGCGCGGCCGTGACCAGGACGCGGTGGCGCGGCTGCACGAAGCGGTGCTGATCGAACCGGAGAACGCCGATGCCTGGCATGCGCTCGGGCTCGCGCTGGTGCGCCGGCAGGCACGGCCGGATGCGCTGGCGGCGCTGCGGCGGGCCCACGACCTCGCCGCGAACAATGCGCGCTACGCCTATGTCTACGCCGTGGCCCTGCACGCCGCGGGCGACCGCGCGGCGGCGATCGCGGTGCTGGAACAGGCGCAGCAGGCCCATCCCTCCGACCGGGATCTGCTGATCGGCCTGGTGACCATCGCCCGCGACGGCGGCGACCTGGCAACGGCACGGCGCTATGCGCGCCTGCTGCGGGCCCTCGCGCCGGGGGACGCACAGGCGCGCGCCTTGTCCGAGGCGCTGGAACGCGCCCCATAAGCGTGGGGATAAGCCGTTTGCAGGAGGCCAGGGCCCACCCTGGACCCGCTTCGTGCGCAGGCACGCGGGAGCGTGACCGCCACACGGCCCTTGCCCCCCATTCGCGCCGTGCGGCACGGCAAGGGCCGGGTGGATCAGGCGAAGCGGGCGATGATCGGCATGGGCTTCGGCGGCACCGATGCGCAGGTGCCTGCCACCATCGACGATCTCACGGCCAGGCCGGGTCACGCCTCGCCCGGACGGCGGCCGGCGTCACCGCACGTGCCGGACGGCCGCCAGGAACTGCTCGACCTGCGTGCTGAGATGCTGCGACTGGGTCGACAGGTCGTTGGCGCCGGAAAGCACCTGCTGGGCGGCGGTGCCGGTCTCGCCGATCGCCTGGTGCACGGACCGGATGTTCTCGTTGGCGGCGGAACTGCTGCGCACCACCACGCGCAGGTCCTTGACCATGCCGTCGGTCGCCAGGCGTTGCTGCTCCACGGCAGTGGTGATCGCCCGGGTGATGTCGCTGACCTGCTGGATGACGTTGCCGATGCCGGTGATGGCGGCGACGGCGTTCTCCGTCACTGTCTGCACGGCGACGATCTGCGCCGAGATCTCGTCGGTGGCCTTGGAGGTCTGGTTGGCGAGGCCCTTCACCTCGCTTGCCACCACGGCGAATCCCTTGCCGGCGACGCCGGCGCGGGCGGCCTCGATCGTGGCGTTGAGCGCGAGGAGATTGGTCTGCGAGGCCACGCCCTTGATCAGGGTGATGACATCGCCGATGCGGCTGGCGCCGTCGACCAGCCCCTTCACGAGCGATCCGGCCCGTTCCGCCTCGGTCACCGCATTGTTGACGATGCGGGTGGCGTTTTCGACCTGGCGGGTGATTTCATGGATCGAACTGCTGAGCTGGTCGGTGGCGGCGGCGACCTTCTGGGCATTGTTGCTGGCATCGTCGCCCGCGGTGCGGGCGGATTGCACCTGGGTGGCGGAATGCTCCGCGATCCGGCTCATCGCCTGGGCGGTGCCCTGCAACTGCGTCGCCGACGCGCTCACGCCCTTCACCAGGCCGGATACTTGGCTTTCGAAGGCATCGGCGTGACGATGCAACTGCTCGGTAGCCTTACCCTCGGCCGCATTGATGTAGACCGCGGTAAATATTTCGATATCGAAGAATACGGTCTTGCTGAGCGTAAATAATAACTTTGAAAGATGATCGGGTTTTTTATAAAAATTCTTGGCAATCACTTCAGATATTTTGCTGGAAACCATCGACCAGAACACAAAATACCAACGTAATGATAATCCAGTTTTCTGTCGTGCCTCGCAGATTTTTATTGAATGCTGAAATTGTGCTTCAGAAAATTCGCCGGCAAAGATGTCGTTCAGCCAATGCTCTTTTTGGCCGGCCTTCGCCTGCTTCAGGTCAATCGTTGCATAAACCTTCTGGACTTCGGGAAATCTCAGGATCCACTCGAAAGCCTTGTCGAGGATACCGTCGATGTGCTGGGCCACCAGAGGGCGCAATTCCCGCAGCATCGTGGAGGCTTCGTTGTCAATTCCCATGGATTGCAGGCGAACGAGACGATCCATATGGTTAAACCATTCACTGCCGATCGTACATAGATTAGGATTTATGCATAAACCTACAGCTAAACAAGCTGATTTTTATTTATCAAATGCTAAATATATTATAGTATAAGCTAAATAACATCACCTCGAATGCACCGCAGGAATCACCCACCCCGGCGACGAGAACTTCCTGACCGGCAACGCCAACAGGCGTCCGCGGAGCCCGCCCGGATCGATGCGATCCCCCTGCCCCACCTGCACACCTTGTCTGGTCCTGCCTTGGCTTTGCACTGCGTGGTTTGCGATTGCGTCACCTGCCCATCCGCAACCGCGGGAGCAAACGCCCCTGCGGCGGTGGTTTTTCCGCCGCAGGGATGCGCGTGGGCGGATGAGGGCCGGCCCCCGAACAGCGACCGGAGATGCCGTCGTGCCGCGACACCCGCCCTCGATCCGATAGCCCAATCGCTACGAGGCGGAGATCGCCGGTGCGACTGGAATATTCAGCAGCCTTGCGCGCCCGGTCACAGGAACGGGACCGGATCTTGCTCAGGCGCCCAGGATAACGCCTGGCACCGGGGGCGCGTCATACAGAGAGGCGGTATGGCCGCCGCCACCGCCGCCGCCCTGTCCGCCACCGCCGCCACCACCCTGGCCGCCGCCCCCCTGGCCGCTGCCATAGCCGTAACCGCTGCCGTAACCGCTGCCGTAGCCACCGCTGTTGCTGCCACTGCCGCTACCACCGCCGCCGCCCTGGCCACCACCGCCACCCTGGCCGCCCCCACCGTTGCCGCTGCCGCCACCGCTCCCGTAGCCGCCCCCCTCTCCGTAGCCGCCGCCGCTGCCGTTGCTGCCACCACCACCACCGTGGCCGCCACCGCCGCCACCACCGCCACCCTGGCCGCCCCCACCGTTGCCACTGCCGCCACCGCTCCCGTAGCCGCCCCCCTCTCCGTAGCCGCCGCCGCTGCCGTTGCTGCCACCACCACCACCGTGGCCGCCACCGCCGCCACCACCGCCACCCTGGCCGCCCCCACCGTTGCCGCTGCCGCCACCGCTTCCGTAGCCGCCCCCCTCCCCGTAGCCGCCGCCGCTGCCGCTGCTGCCGCCTCCACCACCATGGCCGCCACCGCCACCACCACCGCCACCGTGACCACCGCCACCACTCGGCCAGAAGTCGCTGATGTTAAGATTGGACAGCCGGATCGATTGCCCATCAGGCAGGCTCAGGACCACGTCTGGTCCGTTCTGATCAATAGAAAGGTAAATGTTCGGGTTACTGAGACCATCAGCGCCGTTCACCAGCAGCGCGTCAGTGCCCGGTGTGAAGTCGGCAATCGTGTCCTGGCCATCACCGGCAAGGAAAACGAAAGTATCTCTGCCAGGTCCTCCGATCAGGAGGTCATCCCCCCTTCCACCGGACAGCGTGTCATTCCCTGGCCCACCATTCAGTGTATCATTCCCAACCCCACCAGTCAGATTGTTGTCTCCAAAATTGCCAAGAATGTAAGTCATGATAACGCTCCTTATTTTCCAGATATGCACATGCACATGCGCGCATGACATGACATTCATTGCGACATGAATTTGCATGAACGTGAATGCAATACATTTACTGCATCCAGCATGCAATTTTCATCTCATTGAGTGCGAGCATGTTTTACGTAGCATACACCTCGATAATATGAATACACTTCAAATAATACTTCGATCACATGACGGAGATATTTATAATTGCTCAATGGCACGTTTTTATTTGATAAAATGCCGTTTTGACTGGCCTGCGGGAAAGCTGTTCAGGGGATGTCGGGCAAATTGTCGGACGTGCCCGACCACGCTCGCACAGCCGGGCTGACCGGCGGAGGATCCCGATCCGGGCCGGGCAGAGGCGGCGCGGTTTAAAAACCGCCCACTCCGTAACGGCCAATATTGAAATAAATGCTGTAAAGTTGAAGTGCATATCTCGTTACTGACGTGACTCTCCGGCCCGTACCTTCATGCTTTCCCCTGTCCAGGGCCCCGGCACCCGTCGGGCACGGCCTGCCATGAGAACGGCCGACCTGCGGCATATCTTCCTCCGGTTTCTTTTCTGCCGGTGCGACCGTTTCGTGGAACGGCCGATCCCATCATCCCGCGCTCGCACAGGCTTCCGATCCGGCGTTCGCCCCGGCACCACGAGGCAGCATTTCCGCCGCAATCAGAGTACCGGCGCCAGTTGAAGGATGCCCCGCAACCGATACCTGACATATGGCCACCGCGCTACCGTCCCCGTCCCCGCCCGGGGCGCCAGTCGAACAGGCGCCCCGCACGCTCCAATGCTTTCCACCCGGTAAGTTGTCTCACGGCCCGACCGGACTTTATTGACGCTTCCTCTCGCCGCCGTCATACGAATGCATGACGACACCCGGGAAATTCCGGAGTCGCACAACGCTCGCCGGATCGTGAGCCTTTCCCGGGCGGCAGCGGTCAGGCCCGTCACGTGGCACGAGGCAGGCAACGGAATGTCCGAGGACACCGACTCCACGATGTCCACCCTGATCGGTGCGATCTACGATTGTGCATTGGCGCCGGATCACTGGCCGGAAACGATGCGGCGGATCTGCGCCTTCCTGGATTGTGGGGGCGGCGAGCTATGGATCGCCGATCCGGCGACGCGACGGCCGCGTTTCGCCTGCTCGTGGCGCCAGCCCGGGCCGGCCACGCGCATGAGCCTGGGAACATTCCCCTACGCCATGGAAGCGCATGCGCGCAGGATTGCGGCAGCGGGGGATCCGGATGCCCCGCTGGTCCTGCACCGCATGCGCGGCCACGCGAACGTCCTCGCCGGCGAGGGCCACGGGACGGTCGCGCCGTTGCCCGGCGGAGGCGATGCTCTGGGCCTGGTGGTGCTGGACCGCGACGACAGCCTCGGTTGGCTGGGGCTCGCGCGGCACCGGAGCGCGGGCCTGTTCACCGGGCGCGAGGAACGGCTGGCGCGCCTGCTGGCGCCGCATATCCGCCGGGCCGTCGCGATCGGCGATGTGCTGGAGCTGCGCACGCAGGAACGCGACGCGTTGGCGGATGCCCTGGACGGGGCCGCCGTCGGCATCGGCATCGTCGATCGCGACGGCACCCTGCTGCACGCGAACCTCACCGCGCGCCGCATGATGCAGCAGGATGGCCCAATCCGCTGCGTGAACGGCAGGTTGTCGGCGCAGAAGCACCCCGACACGGCGGCGTTGCAGGACGCGATCGCCACCTCCCGGCCGATGGCGTGGCACGACCGGAGAGGCATCGCCGTGTCGCTGGGCGGCCCCGCCGATCCGCCGGCGCTGGCACAGGTGCTGCCGCTCGATGCCGGTTCACGCAGCCCCGGCATCCTGTCGCGCGCCGCCGCCGTCGTCTTCGTCACCCCCGCGCCCCGCAACGAAGCGGCCGGGCTCGCGGCGGTCGCGCGCTGCTTCCGGCTGACACAGGCCGAGGCTGCGCTGCTCGGGCGCCTCGTCGCCGGGACGGCGCTGCCGCAGGCTGCCCGCGACCTCGGCATCGCCGCGACGACAGCCAGGACGCATCTGGCGCGGATCTTCTCCAAGACCGCGACATCACGCCAGGCCGAGCTGGTCGGCCGCGTGCACCGGATGATGCCGCCGGTCCGCGCCGAATAGCCGCCACGCCCCCCGGGAGGGAGAAACGGCATGGACACCCCGAGCGCCGCCGGCATTTCGGACCTGATCGGTGGCATCTACGATTGCGCGCTGGACCCGGACACCTGGCCGGAGGCGATGCGGCGGATCTGCGAAGCGCTGGACTGCATCATGGGGCGGCTGATGGTGGTGGACCTGCGCCGCGGCGCGCTGCGCTTCGGACGCGCCTGGAACGAGCCGCCCGGGGTCGCCGAGATCATCGCCAGCACGTATCGCGGCGACGTCGTCGCGGCCGTCGGCGCCGCCATGGGCGATGCGACGCATGACCCGGACGAACCCTATGTGCTGTCGCGCAAGCCGGGCGGGGTGAATTTCCTCTCCGGCCCGGTTGCCCGCGACTGGGCCACCCCCTCGCTGGGCTGGTGCGACGCGCTGAACGCGATCGTCCTGCGCGATGCGGGCCGCGTCGGCGTCTTCGCGGTGGTCCGGCACATCGATACCGGCGTGGCGACCAGGCGGGAGATCGCGATGATGCGCCGGCTGATCCCGCATCTGCGCCGGGCCGTCGCGATCGGGGACCTGCTGGAGATGCGCCGGCTGGAGAATGCCGCGCTGGCCGGAAGCCTGGACGGGCTGGCGGTGGGCATCGGCATCCTCGACCGGGAGAGCAACATCCTGCATGCGAACCTGGCCGCCCGCCGCATGATGGAGCAGGACGGGCCGATCCACGAGCGGGGCGGCAAGCTGTGCGGAGGGCGCCTGGACGAAACCGCCGCGTTGCGCAGCGCCGTCGCCGCCTCGGACGACGAGGCGGGCATCGGGCGGGCCGGGCTGGGGGTGCCGCTGGGCGGCCCCGCCGACCTGCCGGCGCTGGCGCATGTGCTGCCGTTGCGGGGCAGCGAGCACCGTCGGCGCCTGCTGCCCCGTGCCGCCGCCGCGATCTTCGTCACCCCGCCCGCCCGCGACCACGCGGAGGGGCTGGCGGCGGTGGCGTCCCGCTTCCGCCTGACCCCGGCGGAGGCGCGGCTGCTGGGCCATCTCGCGGCCGGGACGGGGCTGGCGCTGGCCGGGCGCGCCCTGGGCATCACCGAGGCAACGGCGAAGACGCATCTCGCGCGGATCTTCGCCAAGACCGCGACGTCACGCCAGGCCGAGCTGGTGGCGCTGGTCAGCCGGCTGGTGCCGCCCGTCTGAGCCGGATCACGCCACGTACGCCCCCAGGAGGCAGGCCCATGATCGCAATCGTCAGGAAGGCAGCCCGTCGCGGCTATGCGCTGTTGTTTCCCCGCGCGTTCAAGCGCCACCATGAATTGAGCTACTGGAACCGGCGCTACCTCGAACAGAATGGCTGCCTGTCGAACGCGCACTACGAACCGCTCTACACGACCGTGTACGGCCTGCGGCGGGAGGACTACGCGGGCAAGCGCGTCCTCGACATCGGCTGCGGCCCGCGCGGCAGCCTGGAATGGGCCGACATGACCGCCGAACGTGTCGGCCTCGATCCGCTGGTGGCAGAGTACCTGAAGCTCGGGGCGGACCGCCACAGGATGCGGTATGTCGCCTCCGGCTCGGAAAACATCCCGTTCCCGACGGGGCATTTCGATATCGTGACGTGCCTGAACGCGCTCGACCACGTCGATGACCTGGCCAGGACCATCCGCGAGATCGGGCGGGTGACGAAGCCGGGCGGGTGCTTCCTGCTGAGCGTGGAGATCGACCATCCGCCGACCCCGACCGAGCCGATCACCATCGATGACCAGGCCCTGGGCAAGCTCGCGGCCGACTTCACGGTCGCCGCCGCATTCAGGGTCGGCACCCCCGCCGACCACGACCTGCACCGGGCCGTGGTGACACGCTCGCCTGCCTATGTGCCGGGCCGCCCGGGAATTCATGTCGCGCGGTACGTGCGCCACCAGGGGTCAACATCCGACGGATGATACCCGCCACGAGCGGTCGGGCTGCACCTCTCGATGAGATACAGCCCGACCTTCCGTCAGTCCTGTTGGTCCAGACCGAATGCCCGGTGGTGGATCAGTTCTCCGCGCGGCTCAGTGGCGTCGAACGGCAAGGCCTGAACCACTTCGGGGGGACAGCCAACCACGCCCAGTCCAGGAAAGGACCGGAAGCCGAACCGGCCGTAATAGGCGGGGTCGCCCACCAGCGCCACGCCCCGGCTGGTCGCCCGCAGTCGGCGGAGGGCCTCGGTCATCAGGGCCGTGCCGATCCCCTGGCGATGTCTTGACGGCAAAACGGCAAGCGGGCCGATGAGCCCCCACCCCTCCTGCGTCCCGATCCGTGCCGCCGAGGCGGCCAGATACCCGATCACCTCGCCCGCCTCCTCGGCGACAAGCGAGAGGACAAGCGCGTCCTCTGCCCTGAGCGCCTCAACAATCCTCGCCTCGGTTCCGGTCGCTTGCGCAAGCAGCAGGAGGGCTTCCGTGACAACCCGGCTGATCGCCGGGATGTCACCCATCGTTTCATCACGGATCAGCATGTCATGCCCCCTGATTGTCGGGTTGCGCACGGATGGAGGCGCGGCCGCGTTTCGAAATCCGATATGGGCGGCCTGACCGGGATTCTGGGTCCGTCGCCACGCTGGTGGAGGATGCAGCCCCCAGGGGCCAGGACGTGCAGCGCACGTTGCTCATTTCGTGAGAAGTTCATGCAGCGCTCGTATGATGGACGTGGAAAAAACACCCCGGCGCGCATGCACCGGCGGCTTTGAACTCACGAGGCTCTCTGAAATTCAGAGAACCTTATCACACAAGCTCTGACATCCAGTCTCCAGTGACCGCGCAACGAACGTTGTCGCCGCGCACCTTCCCAATACGGGCGTCGTGCGCTCCTGACAATTGGAAAAGCGACCTGCTGCGTGGAGATTGACCATCCGCCGACCACGACCTGCACCGGGCCGTGGTGACGCGCTTCCCTGCCTGTGTGCCGGGTCGGCCGGGGATTTATGTCGGGCGTTACGTGCACTGCCCGGACAGCGTTTCCGGGAAACCGCCCCTGTCCGGAACGCCATGCCCATAGCGGACGCTGGCAGCCCGGCTTCCGGGCGTTCGAACCAAAGCGCTTTTTGCCTGACTGTCGTCAGGCGCGCAGGCGCGCGCTCCAGGCTTTTAATTGAAGAGCGGATTCACGCCTTCGCACGTTCCGCTCTGCGGCGATCCGCTCTAGGCTTCCCGTCCCATGCCCGCTACCGCGCTACCGCGCCGAATCCTGGGAGACCACCATGGCCGACGGCCGCGACGTGCTGCTCTACCACATGCCCCACACGCGTTCCTCTGGCGTGCTGTTGCTGCTGGAGGAGCTTGGCGTGCCCTATCGCCTGCATGTGCTGAACCAGCAGGCCGGCGAGCAGCGCCAGCCCGCCTATCTCGCGGTCAACCCGATGGGCAAGGTGCCAGCGCTGCGCCACGGCGACGCCGTCGTCACCGAGCAGGTTGCCATCTACATCTACCTTGCCGACCTGTTCCCCGAGGCCGGCCTGGCCCCGGCCATCGGCGATGCCCTGCGCGGACCCTACCTGCGCTGGCTGGTGTTCTACACCTCCTCCTTCGAGCCGGCCGTGGTGGACCGGGTCCAGCAGCGCGAGCCCGGACCGACCGCCATGTCCCCCTACGGCGACTTCGACACCATGCTCGCCACGCTGGCCGGGCAGTTGCGCCAAGGCCCTTGGCTGCTTGGCGACCGCTTCACTGCGGCCGACCCGCTCTGGGGCTCGGCGCTGACCTGGGCCATCAAGTCCGGCCTGTTCCCGGAGCGGCCGGAATTCGCCGCCTACCTGCAACGCTTCAACGGCCGGCCCGCCGTGGCCCGGGCCAGCGCCCGCGATGAGGCACTGCTCGCGGAACAGGCCCGGCCGCAGGCTTAGAGCGTTTTCCGCCTGTCCGGAGTCGGGAGCAGAGCGGACATCGGAGCCGCAGGCCCTATGGCCGCTGACCACCCTATCCGGCTGCAGGGCGTCCAAGGCCGTATAATTTGGATTCGATCCGAAACGGCGATTGGCGCGGGCCTCCTGCACGCAGCCGGGCGGCCCCTACGCAAGAACTTCGTCGAGCCAGTCCAGCACCCGGTCGTTCAGCAACGAGCGGTTCATCATCTCGCAATGCCCGCCCGTGCCTTCGGCCGCCGTGAAGCGGACAAGCGCTTTCGGGCAGCGCAGCGCGTCGAAGAACGCCTGGGTCCCCGCCGCAAGAGGATCGTCTTCCGCCAGCGTCATCAGCGTCGGAGCGGATGTAGGCGATCGGCCACGTCCCGAAGGCGTCGTGGAAGTCCTGCCTGAAGATCAAGCCCCCTGCCGCCCCCCATTGCCGAAGCCGCCTGCGAACGGTGGATGCGGTGCGGCTCTCCAACAAGACACGAAGCAGCGGCCTTATGCGCGTCAAACCCGTCAGCCGGCGCCGCGCCCCGCCGGCAGGGCGTGGCGGGCCACCAGCCGGGCCAGCAGCGGCCCGGTGAAGACCAGCACCAGGAAGCGCCCGGTCTGCATGGCCACGACGAAGGGCATGTCCACATGGCTCGACGCGGCGATGATCGCGACCGCATCGGCGCCACCGGGGCACATCGCCAGATAGGCGGTCAGCGGGTCGAGTTCGCTCACCGCCGCCAGCAGCGCGGCCATGCCGCCGCAGATCCCGATCAGCACCACGATCGCGACGGTGATGCGCGGCAGCGCGCGGAGCACGTGCCGCACCGTCGTGCGGGTGAAGCGCAGGCCGATGCCCCAGCCGACCACGGCGTAGCTGCCGGCCAGCAGCCAGGGCGGCAGGGTGATCGTCAGCACCCCGGCATCGCCGAGCGCGGCCGCCGCGACCATCGGCACCAGCAGCGGGGCCGAAGGCGAACGCAGGCGCCAGCCCAGCCCGACGCCGGCCACGATCACGGCCAGGGTCCCGGCCAGGGCCGCCCCGTCCACCGGCCCCAGCCAGTCCGTCGCCGTCGTCGCCGCCGTCCCTTCGCCCCAGAGCTGCGCCACCGCCGAGGCGGCCAGGGTGACCAGCGCCACCCGCAGGTACTGCATGAACGCGACCAGGCGGATATCCTCGCCGAACGCCTCGGCCATCAGCGCCATGGCCAGGGCGGCGCCGGGGAAGAAGCCCCACACCGCCGAGCTGCCCGGCAGCACCCGCCAGCGGGCGAGCAACCAGCCCAGTGCCATCCCCGCGGCGATGACCGCGCCGATGGAAAGCAGGAACAGCGGCCAGTCCCGCAGCATGGCGGAGAGGATGGGCAGCGTGATCACCCGCCCCATCATGGCGCCGATCACCCCCTGGGCGAGCCAGAACAGCGGCCGCGGCACCGCCACCGGGGCGAGGCCGGCGGCGACGACGATGCCCGCGAGCATCGGCCCGAGCAGCAGCGCGGCGGCCAGCCGCATCCATTCGAACGCGGCGGCGAGCAGCACGGACAGCAGCACCAGCAGCGCCCACAGCGCCACCGGGCGACGACAGGGCGGCACGGGATCAGGCCGGGGCGAAGGCGATGTCGGTGCTGCGGACCACGCGGGCGATGCGCGGGAAGATGTGGCGGACCGCCATCTCGTGCAGCTCGGCCGAGACCGAGGCGCAGGCATCCTCGGCCAGCACCACGCCGTAGCCGTGCTCCCAGGCGGCGCGCGCGGTCGATTCCACGCCGAAATTGGTGGCGATGCCACCCAGCACGATGGTGCGGATGCCGCGTCGGCGCAACTGCAGGTCGAGCCCGGTGCCGTAGAAGGCGCCCCATTGCCGCTTGGTGACATGCAGGTCGCCCGGCTCGGCCAGGCCCGGCACCAGTTCGCTCCACTGCGCCGGCAGCGGGCCGGGGCCACGCACGGGCGGAGTGTCCACGGGGCCGGGCGGGGCGTCGGCGAAATCCGCGGCGAAGGCGACGCGCACCAGCACCACCGGCACCCCGGCGGCACGGCAGCGCCCGGCGAGCGTGCCGGCCACCCGCACCACCTGCGGCCCGGGACGCGGCGCGAGGCTCATGCCGACAATGCCCTGCTGCAGATCTATCAGCACGAGCGCGGTGGTCCGGGGATCAAGCGGGGGCATGTCTTCCAACCTGGGCTGTGCGGGCGCGAGGCCGGGTGACGCCCTCCGTCCGGATATGCGAGGATAGCCTCGCTTATTGATAGTTGAGGGTGGCCTCGCACATGTCAAGCGCGCCAGCATCGGCCCTGGCCCTTCCCCCGCGCCGTGCACCGGGGCGGCGGCGCGTGGCCGCGATCCTGCGGGAAGCCGCGGCGCTGTTCGTCGAGCGCGGCTACGACGCGGCCACCATGACGGAGATCGCCGCCCGCTCCGGCACCGCGACCGGCTCGCTCTACCGGTTCTTCCCCACCAAGGAGGCGGTGGCGCGGGCGCTGCTAGACCGCTGCGCCGAGGCGATCGGCACGGCCTTCGCCGACCTCGCCGCGCGCGCCCCGGCACTGGCGCCGGGGGAAATCGCCGACGGCCTGGTGGCGGCGATGCAGGCGCTGCGGGCCGAGCACGAGGCCGCGCTGGCGCTGCTGGACGTCCGCCCCGACGCGGCGGCGCTGCGCTCGGACCTGCGGGCGGCGCTGCGCCGGCGGATTGCCACGGTGCTGCTCGCCGCCGCCCCTGCCCTGCCCGCCGCCCGTGCCGACATCGTCGCGGCGGTGGTGCAATTGCTGCTCAAGGGAATCGGGCGGCTGCCCGCCGGGGAACCGTCCCGCGCCGAGGTGATCGCCGAGGCCCGGGCGTTGGCCCGGCTCTATCTGGCCGAGGCGCTGGGTCCCGCCCCCGCGATGCCGCCCCGACCGTGAAGCCAGATCGTTCCGTCGATCGACGATGAAGCGTGTTCATGCCCAATGGTCAATATGACCTCGCAATATGCGACAAAACATATTTATTTGATTGCGCAGCAACTTTAAATTTATATATCCAGAATTTTTATAAATCTTTGAATATTTCTTCCAACATTTTCAATAAATTCATACTCAAATCGAATCCGCTCACATGCGGAAAATTCCAATAAGTTATCAATGCATGGTCTCTTATTAAATCTCCGATTCATGCGAAAGCCCATTCGATATCGGGGTGTGCATTTTAGGCATAGACATCCCGTTACAATTCTCCTACCGAAAACTGCGGCAGAAAAATGGGATATGCAAATATCCAATCAATATTAAACTGTTCATATTTGGTATTGATGGATAAATTTGCGCAAAATTTTCTGCCGACACACAGCAAAATCACCATAATAATTTGAAAGTACAGCAGAATGAATGAAGTTGAAATCAATGTTAACTACAATTCCGGCAATCAAGGTGCCGGCGGCTGTTCCGACCACGGCAGCGGGTCCGGCAGCGCCGGCGGCTGCTCCGACCACGGCAGCGGGTCCGGCAGCGCCGGCGGCTGTTCCGACCATGGCAGCGGCTCCGGCAGCGCCGGCGGCTGTTCCGACCATGGCAGCGGCTCCGGCAGCGCCGGCGGCTGTTCCGACCATGGCAGCGGCTCCGGCAGCGCCGGCGGCTGTTCCGACCACGGCAGCGGCTCCGCAGACACCGACTGCTTTGGCGGTTACCTGGATTGTCAACTGACAGTGCAGGACTATTCGCCTGATCTGGCGAAGACGGTCGCATGCAATACGACGCCGCATTGGACAGGCGGATCCCACGACACCTGGTGGGGGTCGATTTGCGGGACGACCGTTCACCTCCCGGACCAGCCCAGCTGCATACCGTCCTGCCATTGACCGGGGCGTCTCCGAGGCCGCTCTGATCAGGAGGGGGGAAGGACACCGTATGGTGTTCTTCCTCTCCTGAAGCTGCGTCCTGGAGGGAGACGCCCGGGCACCCGCCGCCATCGCGCCAGCTTCGGCGACAGGGGGCATCGGGTCTTTTCTGTTGGCCCGGGAAGCCTCATCATGGCGGCGATGGAAGACGTGGTTCATCGCAATCGGCGCGGCATCGGCCATTCGACCAACCTCGTGGGGCGCGACCCGGAGTGGCTGGAGAGCCATGCCTACAACGACGCGCCGGTGCCCCTGCATATCTGGGGCGTGTCGGAGATGAACCACGACCTGTTCACCATGCTGGAGCAGGCCGGCGATCTGACCGAAGCGGGCGAAGCGTTCTACTGCTACATGATGGCGATGTTCGGCATCGATCCCGAACAGCGCGAGGCGTCCTGCGGCAGCAGGAAGCGCTACCGCTCTTCCGTGCAGCGGCTGATCACGGGCTGGGGCTTCGACAGCAACGGCCCGGAAGGCGCCGTGCTGAAGGGCTGGGTCGAGAGCCGGTTCGGCATCTGCCCCTGCTTCCACAAGGAAATCATCGATCAGGATTCTGGGCGTGCCTGGGCCACCTATGTGGAAGAGAAGATGGCGAGCCGCTTCCACAACAACGCGATCTGGGTGCAGCTCGACCTGTTGTTCGAATTCTGCCAATGGGCGATCCGCCGCTTCGCCTTTCCGGGCGAGACGCACCTGACGTTGTTTCGGGGCATCAACGGCGTGGGCGAGCATCGGATCCTCGAGCGGACCACCCGGCGCGAGGCGGTGATCCGGCTCAACAACCTGGTGTCGTTTACCTCCGACCGCGAGGTCGCCGACTGCTTCGGCGACGCGATCCTCACCGCGCGGGTTCCGGTCAGCAAGATCCTGTTCTTCAATGGCCTCCTGCCCGCGCATCCGCTGACGGGCGAAGGCGAGTTCCTGGTGATCGGCGGCGAATTCCGGGTGAGCGTGGATTATGTCTGATCAGGTTCCGGCATGACCGCGCCGGGTATGCAGGACCTCGCGCTGGCGGCCTATCTCGGCTTCGCCATCGGCGACGCGCTCGGCGCCACCGTCGAGTTCATGACCCGCGGCGAAATCGCGGCGCGGCATGGCGTGCACCAGGACATCGTCGGCGGCGGCTGGCTGAAGCTCAGGCCCGGAGACGTGACCGACGACACCCAGATGGCGCTGGCGCTGGGCCGCTCGCTGATCCGCAAGGGCGGGCTGGAGGCCCGCGACGTCTGCGAGGAATTCGCGGCGTGGCTGAAGACCGGGCCGGCCGATGTCGGCAACACCTGCCGGCGCGGCATCCGGCGCTATGTCGTGGATGGCAGCGTCGAAACCCCGTTCTCGGAAGGCGACGCCGGCAACGGTGCCGCCATGCGCGTGCTGCCGGTGGCGCTGGCAAGCCTCGGCGACCCCGCCAGGGCGGAGGCGTGGACGCTCGCGCAGGCGCGTGCCACGCATCATCATCCGCTGTCGGACGATGCCTGCCTCGCGCTGGTCCGCATGGTGCACGGCCTGCTGCAGGACCCGGGCCAGGACATCGTGCGCAGGGAGGCCGCGGATCTGGTGGCCAGGCACCGGGCGTTTCGCTTCGCGCCCTATCCGGGCCAGTGCTCGGCCTTCATCGTCGACACCATGCAGACCGTGCTGCACCACTACCTCGCCACGGACTCCTTCGCCGAGTGCCTGGTCCGGACCGTCAACCAGGGCGGCGACGCCGACACCACGGGGGCGATCGCCGGCATGCTCGCGGGCGCCACCTATGGGCTGGACGCCATTCCCGCGCGCTGGCTCGACCGGCTCGATCCCGATGTCGTGGACGCCATCCGCGCGCAGGTGCCGCCGCTGCTGGCGATTGCCCGTGGTGGCGAAACGCCCTGATCAGGATGTTCTGATCAGCTCAGGCGCTTCGCCATATCGGCCTTACGGGCGATCAGCTTGTCGGCCAGCGCGAGGCTGCCGCCATTGCCGGTGACGACCCCGTGGATCGCGGCGTCCGGAATCCGTGTCACCACGGCGATGGCCTCGTCGACTGCGGCGGGGCTCATGTCGCCGAAAAGCCGGGCCGCGTGGGGATTGTCCGGGTCCTGGCGCAGCGTGTCGAGTTCGCCGACAGAAGTGCCGAACGCCTTGCCCTTCGGGTCGCCCTGGGCCCGGAACGCCAGCGCGCCCCCGACATCGAGCGTCATGACCACGCCCTGGGCCACGCCCTGGTTGTCGCCGGCGAATCCAGCGGCGTCCCAGTTGGCGGTCCAGGCATGCACGCCCAGCCAGCGCTGCGCCTGCCGGCGTTCCGCCTCGCTGAGCTGCGACACATGCCGCTTCTCGAGCTCGACGAACACGGTCGCGACCTGGGTCGGGTCGCTGGCGCCGATATAGGTCAGCGTCGGCGCCCCGGCGAGCCGGTAGAGCTTCGCCGCGATGATCTCGTTGCGGGCGTGCGCGACTGATTCCAGCGACTTCACGTAGAACCGCCGGCCGGTCCCGTCCTGGTAGATGCCGGCCGGATTGGTTCCCATCCGCCCGCCGACCTGCTGCATGGTGGTGATGTCGATCACCTCGGCCTCGATGGGCCGGGTCCGCCGGACCAGCGCCAGTTGCGCCGGTGTCTCGATCGCGCCTTCGCGGGCGCGGCGGACCTCGCGGATGGCCTGTTCGGGTGGCATGCCCAGTTCCACCAGCAGCCGGGCGGCGATCATGCCGGCCCGGCCAAGCCCGCCCTTGCAATGCACGAGCACGTCGCCGCCGCCTTGCAGCAGCGCGCGGATGTCCCGGCCATGTGTCTCCCATTGTGCTTCGAAGGCGGCGGTCGGCACCGAGTAGTCGGCGATGGGCAGGTGCCGCCAGTCGAGCCCGCGGGCCCGGATCTCCGCGCCCAGATGCGGTACCTTGAGCATCGCAAGTTCGGCCGGCTCGACCAGGGTCAGCACCAGGCGTGCGCCCCAGGCGACGATGACGTCGAGATCCGCGGGAAGATCGCGGGCCCAGGCCCCGGTACTCGCGGCATTGTCATGCTTGCCGGGGCAGAAGGTGATCCCGATCCGTCCATGTGCGGGGCTTGCCCGCACGTTGGCGATCTGAAGGGGGTGTGTCCGGCTTGTCCGCGGCCCGGCCATCCTGCATTCCCGAAAACGACATCGGTGTCCGGGCGCAAGGGATACCGCAACATCCAGGCCTTTACCACGCGCGGCAAGGCCTGGAGGGGCGGAAAAATACCGGGTTCCAAGGGCAAAGCCCTTGGCGAGGTCCAGGGGCGGAGCCCCTGGTCGGGTGCGGGGTGAAACCCCGCCGGGGGGATCAGGCTGACTGGTAGCCGGCACGCACGTCCGGGAACTGCCGGTTGATCCGGTGGGCGTCGTCCAGGATGGCGCGCAGCCGTGCCAGGTTCGCCTCGGTCGGGCGGTCGAGGAAATCCTCGTAGGCAAAGGTGAAGCGGGTGGTCAGCAGGTCGGCGAGCATGCTCCAGCCGCGTCGCTTTCCCAGGTCGGGAATGATCTTGCGCAGGTCGCTGGCGATCCGGAACACGGCGCCGTAGTCGACGAGGCTGCTGTGGTCGGCGGGCATCGGCCTGTTCCCTTTCATGTGCGTGCTGGTAACCATTGTATAACAGCACGTATTGAAAAAAGAGAAGGCCTGTTTTGTCCTATTTTTCTTAAAGAGTCTCAAAAAAATAATTGCTTTCGGATCATTTTCTCAAAAAGAACCAACGCGCCTTCGGAATGTTGCTGGTGCGACAGGCAAGACATCTGATATTCTTTCTCTCGTGACTTGCCAATGCGCGACTGGAACGGTTGGCGGGCCGACGCGGCGCAGATGGTTCCGCGGCCCGTGCGCCCCCCTGTCCTGGTCCGGGACGGGTGGTCGCACCAGGAAGGTTTCCATGAATAATCCGTTGCGAACCAAAAGCAGACATCAGTATTCCATCAGCAATAAGGCGAAATATGTCAGATAAAATAGCCAAATTGGCAGGTTTTCCACTACCCTCAAAAGTGGCATAAATTACAAAACCGTGAAATCATTGCCTGGCGCACATGACTTGCCGCCAGGCGGGGAAGCATGTGCCGTGCAGGGCCTCGTCACAGCAGGCTTCGCAGAGCGGGCTCGCCTGGCCGCTTCGGTCATCTGTGCCGCGCTGGTGCCGCTGGCACTGTGGGGATGGATGGCGGTGCAGACGCGCGCGGATGCGCTGCAGGCGGCCATGGCCGACCAGCGTCGCGTCGTCGACGCGCTCGGGGAGCATGCGTTGCGGCTGCTGGAAACCCAGGCGCTGCTGATCGACATCGTCGACCGCGTGGCCGGCGGGCGCGACTGCGCGACCCTGCGCGCGGACGCGCAGTTCCAGGACCTGCTGCGCCTCTCCGCCGCCGATTCCACCACCGGCACGCTGCTGTGGGTGGTGAACGCGGATGGCCGCATCTGCATGGCGAGCGACCCCCGCTACGTGGACGACCGCGACCGCAGCTTCCGGGAATACTTCACCGGCGCGCGCGACGCCCCGGGGCAGCACTACGTGGCCCGCGCCATCATGGGCATCTCGCCGCCGGTCCCGACCTTCAACATCTCCAGGGCACGCTGGCGCAACGGCGCCTTCAACGGCGTCATCGTCACCGCGCCGAGCCTCGGCAACCTGCTCGAGTACTGGAACAAGGCGCTCGATCCGGCCCGCACCCAGCGCATCACCCTCTTCCGCACCGATGGCGCCACCATCGCGCGGTCCTGGCCGCCGCTGGTGCCGCCCGCGGACGCGGCGGTGGAACACCGGGTGGCGGCGATCTTCTCCACCGCGCAGGGCGCGCATCACGGCCATTCCGTGGTCGACGGCCGGCCGCGCGTGGGCGCCTGGCGCACCCTGCCCGACTGGAACGTCGTGGTCTCGAGCAGCGAGAACGAGATCGAAGTCCTGGCGCCGTGGCGGCAGGAAACGACGATCTATGGCGCGCTGGCGGGGCTGGTGGCGCTGCTGCTCGGGGCGCTGAGCTGGATGCTGCTGCGCGGGCGGCAGGCGCTGGAACGGACCGTGGCCGAGCGCACGCACGCCCTGCGCCGCAGCGAGGCGCGGCTCAAGCTGGCGACGGCGGGGGCGGGCGTGGGCACCTGGGAGCTCGACCTCTTCTCCGGCCAGGGGCTCTGGTCACCGGAAAGCGCGGCGCTGCTGGGCATGCGGCGTGAGTCCTTCACCGCCGCGGACTGGCTGGAAGACGCGGTGCATCCCGATGACCGCGCCGAGGTCGCCGCCTGCTGGCAGCGTGCCCTCGACGACGGCGCGCCCTACGACATGGAATTCCGCCCCGCCCCTCCCCTCGCCCCCACCGCGGCGGGGCAGCCGCGCTGGCTGGCCGCGCGCGGGCGGATCGAGCGGGGCGGCGACGGCCGGCCGCTGCGGGCCGCGGGCATCCTGATCGACGTGACGGCGCGCCGGCGGGTAGAGACGGCGCTGGCGGAAAGCCGCGCCCGGCTGGAAGCGGCGTTGGCCAGCATGACGGATGCGGTGCTGATCCAGGGCGCCGGTGGCGGCTTCACGCTGGTCAACGATGCCTTCGCCGGCTACCACCGCTTCGCCGACCGCCAGGAAGCGCTGCGGCGGCTGGACGAATACCCCGCCCTGTTCGAGCTCGTCACCGAGGCCGGCGCCCCGGTCCCGTGCGAGCAATGGCCGGTGGCGCGCGCCCTGCGCGGCGAGACCGCGGTCGCGCTGGTGGCGCGGCTGCGCCGCCGCGACAGCGACGAAACCTGGTTCGGCAGCTACAGCTTCGCCCCCATCCGCGACGGTGACGGCCCGATCCTCGGCGCGGTGGTCACGGCGCGCGACATCACCCGCCAGCGCGCGGCGGAAGCGGCGCTGCACGACCTGAACCGGCGCCTGGAGGAACGGGTGCGCGCCGAGGTGGCGGCGCGCGAGGAAGCACAGGAGCGCGCCACCCACGCCCAGCGCCTGCAGGCGCTCGGGCAACTGGCCGGCGGCATCGCGCACGACTTCAACAACATCCTGCAGGCGGTCGAGACCGGCACCACGCTGATCGTGAACCGCGCGGCGGACCCGGCGAGCGTGCGCCGGTTCGCCGCCACGGTGCTGCGCGCCACCGCGCGCGGCGGCGCCATCACCCGCCGGCTGCTCGCCTTCGCCCGGCGCGATGAATTGCGCGCCGAGCGTATCGACCTGCCGGGGCTGCTGGAAGGGCTGCGCGACGTGCTGGCCCAGACCCTCGGCAGCCCCATCACCGTGCGCATCGCCCTGGAGGAGCCCGTGCTGCCGGCAGTCATGGCCGATCGCGGCCAGTTGGAGACGGTACTGGTCAACCTCGCCACCAATGCCCGCGACGCCATGCCGGGCGGCGGCACGCTGGTCTTCGCCGCCACGACGGAGCTGGTCGCCGCGGGCGGGCCGCATCGCGCCGGGCTCCAGCCCGGACGGTATGTGCGCCTCGCCGTCACCGACAGCGGCACTGGCATGGACCGGGCGACGCTGGCGCGGGCGATGGAGCCGTTCTTCACCACCAAGCCGCAGGACCAGGGCACCGGGCTTGGCCTGTCCATGGCCCGCGGCTTCGCCGAGCAATCGGGCGGCAGCCTGGCCATCGACAGCGCGCCCGGCCAGGGCACCACCGTGACATTGTGGCTGCCGCTGGCCGGGGCGCAGCGCGAGGCGCCGGCACCAAGGCCCGGCGTCGCGCCGGTCGCGGGCCTCGCGCGCCGGCTGCTGCTGGTCGATGACGAGGAGATGGTGCGCGAGACCCTGGCGGCGACGCTGGAGGACGCGGGCTTCGTCGTGCTCGGCGCCGGCAGCGGCCAGGAGGCGCTGGCCCTGCTGGAGGCGGGGGAAGCGGTGGACATGATCATCTCGGACATATCCATGCCCGGGCTGGACGGCCCGGCGCTGATCCGCGCGGCGCAGCAGCGGCGCCCGGGCCTGCCGGGGATCCTGCTGACCGGCTTCGCCGGCGAGGCAAGCCAGTTGATTGCCGGCGAAGGCTCCGGCGTTTCCTTGTTGCGCAAGCCGGTCGGCCTTGCCGGGCTGCTCGACGCGATCGAGGCCGCGCTCGGCGCCCGCGCCGGGGCCTGACACCTATCGGCGAAAATCAATACGCAGACTTTCCGTTTTGCACGAGAACCTGATTGCGATATCGCAAGTGGATCGGATCAAAACTGTTGGCGTTCCGATCCCATCGGCGCCCGCGCCGCCATTGCCAGGGACAATCCCTGCCCGCGCCAACTTGACCCTTCGGAACAGCCATATCAGGATCGGTGCCCAGCCGGATTGAACTGGTGCATACATGAACGGCGACATGACAGCGGCCATCTCACGAAAACGAGAGCGGTGGCCGATCTGGCTTCCTTTGGCCTTTTGCATCGCGACCATTGCCGGTTGCGCCGGTCCCGCCGCCGAGGTCATCGTCCAGCGCCCGCCGAACTTCCCGCAGGCCGCCCAGTTGCGGAAAATTGCAGTCCTGGACTTCGGGGGATCGGCCGGCAACCAGGCCTCCGAGCGGCTGGAGGCGGAACTGAGCTCGGCGACGACGGGCGGTCAGCCCTATTTCACCATGGTCAGCGGACGTGGCCGGCTGCCCGCGGCGATCGCCGAGGGCGTCGGCATCGGCGAGCTGCAACGCCTCGGCCGCCAGTTGGGGGTGGACGCCGTCTACACCGGCACGGCCAATTTCTCGGTCCAGCACCAGGGCTATTCCGAATCCCGCAGCCAGTGCGTGGCCGGGGACGGTTCGAAGAAGCTGGTCCAGCGCTGCACCGCCATGGCCAATTATTCGGTCGCCTGCCAGCGCACGATCGCGGCCGTGACCGTGACGCCACGCGCCGTGTCGGTGAACAATGCGGCGATCATCTACAACAAATCGGTCTCGAAGACGCAGACGGATGCAAGCTGCAGCGACGAGGGGCCGCCATCTCCCGACGGCGCCCTGCTCGGCGGCGCCCTGCAGGCAGCACTCACGGAGATCCGCGAGGATGTCACGCCGCACGAGCAGACGGTGCGCATCCCGCTGATGACGGAGCCCGATGGCCTCGCGGGCGATGCCGCCACCCGCTTCTCCGGCGCGATCGCCTTCGCCAAGGTGCGGAACTATGAACGGGCCTGCGGACTCTGGAAATCCTTCCCGGATGCGCAGGCGGACAACCTCGCCGTGCAATACGACCTGTCCATCTGCGACGAGGTCCTCGACGGCGACGTGCCCGGGGCCCTGTCGCGGCTGCGGCGCACCGAGGACAGGCTGACCGCCCCCAACCGCATGGTAACCGAGCGGATCAATTACCTGAGTGGCCTCGTGGTCCAGGCGCGAACGATGCGCCAACTGAAAACGAACGTCGCCCGCAGCGCACCGGCCCGCTGAGCGGCGATGGCTTCGCCCCGACCGGCACGGCACCGGCTCGCGGGCTTCGTCCTGCTGCTGGCCCTCATGCTCGCCGGCAGCGGGGCGGCCCGGGGCCAGCGCATCGCCCTCGTGCTCGGCAACGGCAAATACGAAGCCGGCAACGAACTGCCGAACCCGCCGCGCGACGCCCGGGCGGTCGCATCGATGCTGGCCGGGCTGGGCTTCGCCGTGACGCCGTTGCTCGACGGCCGCCTGCGGGACATGCAGCAGGCGATCGCGCGGTTCTCCTCGGACGCATCGCGGGCCGAGATCGCCATCGTGTTCTATGCCGGGCACGGCATGCAGATCCGGGGCACGAACCTGCTTGTCCCGGTTGACATGCCCGCGCCGCCGGCCGGGACGGACCCCGCCGCCCACACCCTCGCCCGCGCCGTCAGCCTCGATGCGGTGCGGCAGGCGATCGCCGGCGCCCGGGTCCAGATGATCTTTCTCGATGCGTGCCGGAACAATCCCTTTATCCCGAGAACGCGGTCCTTCGGGGCCAGCCAGGGCCTCGCGCGGGAGATGAGCCTGCAGCCGCGGCCGGGAAGCAGCACCCTGGTCGCCTATGCGACGGCCCCGGACCAGGTCGCCGACGATGGCGACGGCGCCAACAGCCCGTTCACCACGGCGCTGCTGCAACATCTCCCCAGTCCCAGCCTCGATATCATGCAGGTGATGGCCCGCGTCACCCGCGACGTGGAAACCAGCACCGGAGGACGGCAGCGGCCCTTCGTCGACAGCTCGATCGCCGCCGATGTCATCCTGCGCCCGGCCGCGCCGTCGCCGGCACTGCAGCCGGTCCTGGCACTGGCACCGCCGCTGCCGCCACGCGAGACCAGGCCCCAGACCGGCGATGCCCGGCTGATGGCCGCGTACGCGCTGGCGAACACCCGGAATATCCCGCTTCCGGCCGGCCTCGCCCTGGGGCCGCAAGCCGGGCCGCCGGGCCTGGCCGGCGCCTGGGCCACGACACCCGAGGCGGACACCATCCTGGTCGTGCTGAGCGCGGTGGGCGACCGCGCCGAGATCGTCGAGGCCCGCCGCACCCCGGACCAGCCACGGGGCGCATCGGAGCGCAGATCCGTCGAGCTGGATGGCCGGAGCTTCGAGTTTGCCCGGGACAATGGCGATCTGGTGCGGTACGACCTGCCCTCCAACGGGCAGGCACGGCTGACCATCGAGGCGGGTGTCGCGCGCCCGTCGCAGCAGAGCCGCCTCCCCGTGGCCCGTGTCAGGGCCATGGAGCTGCGGCGCCTGGACTGACCCGCCGGCCTGCCGCCACTCCACAATAGCGATCCCGGACCTTCCACCCCGGACGAGCGGGCGGGCTATACTCGGGTCGCCTCTCTCCCGTTTCGCAAGCGCCACGCAACGCCTTCAACCGGGACCATCGCCATGGTGGCACAGAGCCTGTACCAGAACATCGCCGTGCTGGCTGCCTTCCTGCTGGCCTATGCCTTCGTGGCCGGCCGGGTCGAGCGCTCCTGGCTCAGCGGCCCGATCATCTTCACCCTGGCCGGGCTCGCGCTCGGCAAGGACGGGCTGGGCCTGCTGCAGTTGCAGCTCATCGCCGAGCCCCTGCGCATCCTGGCCGAGCTGACTTTGGCCATGGTGCTGTTCTCCGATGCCGCCAACGCCGATTTTCGCGTGCTGCGTGCCAATCTCGGCATTCCGCAACGCCTGTTGCTGATCGGCCTGCCGCTGACGGTGATCCTCGGCGCCGCCGCCGCCTTCTGGCTTTTCCCCTGGCTTGATCCCCTGGAGATGGGATTGCTCGCGGCGATGCTCGCGCCGACCGACGCGGCGCTCGGCCGGCCGGTAGTGACGAATGCCGCTGTCCCCGCGCGCATCCGCGAAGGGCTGAACGTGGAGAGCGGATTGAACGACGGCATCTGCGTGCCGCTGGTGGTGATCCTGCTGGGACTGGCCATCGGCACGCAGATCGAGGGTGGCACGCCCGCGCACGTGGTCTTCGTGGTCGCCGAGGAAATCGGCATCGGGCTGGCAGTCGGGCTGGCGCTGACCGCCGGCGGCATGTGGCTGCTCGACCGCGCCGAGCGGCATGGCTGGACCAGCGAGTCCTGGCGCGACATCCCGCTCGCCGCCCTCGCCGCCGCCTGCTTCGCGCTGGCGCAGGCCATCGGCGGCAGCGGCTTCATCGCCTGCTTCACCGGCGGCCTGCTGCTCAGCCCCTCTCCGCACGCGCGCAAGGAAAAGCTGCTGCGTGGCACCGAGAATACCGGGGAAGCGCTGGCGCTGCTGACCTGGGTGCTGTTCGGCGCCGCCGCGATCGGCCCGCTGCTCGCGCGCGTCACCTGGCCCACGCTCGCCTACGCCGCGCTGAGCCTCACGGTGATCCGCATGCTGCCGGTGTTCCTGTGCCTGATCGGCACCGGCACCAGCCTGGCGGCGAAACTGTTCATCGGCTGGTTCGGGCCGCGCGGCCTCGCCAGCATCGTCTTCGGCATCATCGTGCTCGACGAGCACCTGCCCGGCAACGACACGCTGATCCTGACGGTGGCCTGCACCGTGGCGCTCAGCGTGCTCGCCCATGGCATCAGCGCCAACCCACTGGTGCACTGGCTGGCGGCACGGCTGGGGACAGGCGGCGACGCGGCGGCGGCGACGGGCGAGGCCTGAACGCCGCATCCCGGCCCGCGGAAGCCGACCTTCCGCGGGCCGGGACGATCTTCGTCCGCTGCGTCGCGGCGTCAGCGCCGCGCCAAGGGGAAACGACGCCGCGGCGATTCAGGAATCGACGAGAATGTCCTCGTCATGGTGGTGACACAGCGCGTGCACTTCCTCGACGGTCACGTCGAGCATGCAGGCAGCGGTACGGGCGGAGAGCCAGCCGTCCGCCAGGGATCGGGACAGCGCGTTCACGAAGCGCCTGCCTGCATCGGGGTCTTCGGGGGCGCCGGCCTTCGTGGCCTGGGCCAGGAGTTGCGTGCCGATGACGCTCGGCAGGCCGGTCCGATGACCTTGTGCAACAGCGCGTGCGGCGTCGACCAGTTCCTTGATAGTCTTCTCGGACATTGGATGATGTCTCTGCCAGCTGATACCAACCGTCGTTGATCAAAACCCATCTCCCTGACAGGAGACGGTGAGATCGACTTATCCGGACCAGATGGACAGGTTTCGGTCGCTGGCGACTGGTATGAATGGTTACTTATTTATATCCTTAGGGAGTGCCTCACCAAAGCACTCAAAAAATGATAATACATATATCTAAGATTCCATGTCCAGATTATTTTGTTTTCATGCAATGAAACCAAAGATTGCGCACCAGACCCCGGTTCGTTTCTTTCTGGCACCCATACCAACCAGCCGAAATCTTGACCCATTTGGGTGCGGGCGGCCGGCTGGCATGTCTTTGTTTTCGCGCGCGGCCGCCCCACCATCCCCGCGCGCATACCGGTCAGCCCTTCGGGGTGCCGGCATCAGATCGAGTAGCTGAAGGACTCGTAGGCCAGGTCCTGCAGGATCTGGTCCATGGTGCGCGAGGGCTGGGCGGGCGTATCCGTGCGCACCACCCGCGCCGGCACCCCGGCGACGGTGGTATGGGCCGGCACCGGCCGCAGCACCACCGAACCGGCGGCGATGCGCGCGTTCTCGGCGACCTCGATGTTGCCGAGGATCTTCGCCCCCGCGCCGATCATCACGCCGCGCCGGATCTTCGGGTGACGGTCGCCGGCCTCCTTGCCGGTGCCGCCCAGCGTCACGCCCTGCAGGATCGAGACATCGTCCTCGACCACCGTGGTCTCGCCCACCACCAGCCCGGTGGCATGATCGAGGAAGATCCCCCGGCCCAGCCGGGCCGCCGGGTGGATATCGGTCTGGAACACCTCGGAGGCACGGCTTTGCAGGTACAGCGCGAAGTCATATTCGCCGGCGGCCCACAGCCAGTGGGTCAGCCGGTACGACTGGATGGCGTGGAATCCCTTGAAATAGAGGAACGGCTCGATGAACCGCCCGCAGGCGGGATCGCGCTCGAAGACGGTGGTGATGTCGGCGCGGATGGCGGTGGCGATGTCGGGCTCGGCGCGCACCGCGCGATGGAAGGCCTGCACGATCAGCGGCAGCGAGATCACCTCGTTCTTCAGCCGCGCGGCGACGCGATGGAACACCGCCGCATCGAAGCTCGGCTGGTTGAGGATCGAATCGAGGAACAGCGGCGCCAGTTGCGGGGCGCGGTGGAAGGACTCCTCCGCCTCCCGCCGCAGCCGCGTCCACAGGGCGTCGGCGAAGTCGCAGAGATCGCGCGGATCCCGGGAGACCAGGGTCAGGTGGCCAAGCTGGGGCTGTGGACGTGACATGATCGGGGTCTCCCGGGACGCGGAGGGGATCAGCCGAGGCCGGTGATGCCGGTGCGGATCCGGCGCACCGCGGCAACCAGGGCATCGACGTCGTCATGGGTGTTGTAGAGCGCGAGCGAGGCCCGCACCGTCGCCTCCACCCCGAAGCGCCGCAGGATCGGCTGCGCGCAGTGATGGCCGGCTCGTACGGCGATGCCCTCGCGGTTGAGCGCCTTGCCGATCTCCTGCGTGTCGAGCCCGTCGATCACGAAGGAAATCACCCCGGCCTTCTCCGCCGCGGTGCCGAACAGGCGCAAGCCGGGGACATGCGCGAGGTCATGCAGCGCATGTTCCAGCAGCGCGTGTTCGTGCGCGCCGATCGCCTCCAGCCCGGCCTGCTGGACGTAGTCGAGCGCCGCCCCCAGCCCCACGGCATCGGCGATGTTGCCGGTGCCGGCCTCGAAGCGGGCGGGCGGGTCCTGGTACTCGGTGTACTCGAAGGTGACGTCGCGGATCATGTTGCCGCCGCCCTGCCAGGGCGGGGTTTCCGCCAGCACGTCGCGCCGGCCGTAGACGGCGCCGATGCCGGTGGGGCCGAACACCTTATGGCCGGAGAAGACGAACCAGTCGCAGCCGAGCGCCTGCACGTCGGTGCGCATATGCGCCACCGATTGCGCCCCGTCGATCAGCACCCGTGCCCCGACCGCGTGCGCCATCGCCGTCATCGCCTGCGCGGGCGTGATGGTACCAAGCGCGTTCGATACCTGCGTCAACGCCACCAGCTTCGTCCGCGGCCCGAGCAGGTTGGCATAGGCATCGAGCACCACCTGCCCGTCATCGTCGACCGGCGCCACTTTCAGCTTCGCCCCGGTCTGCTCGGCCAGCATCTGCCACGGCACGATGTTGGCGTGGTGCTCCAGCCAGGTGATGACGATCTCGTCGCCCGCGCCGATGAAGCGCCGGCCCCAGCTCTGCGCGACCAGATTGATGCCCTCGGTGGTGCCGCGGACGAACACGATCTCCTCGGGCGCGCTCGCATTCAGGAAGCGCCGCGTCACCTCGCGGGCCCCCTCGTAGGCATCGGTGGCACGGGCGGCAAGCTCGTGCGCGGCGCGATGGATGTTGGAGTTCTCGTGTTCGTAGAACCGCACCAGCCGCTCGATCACCGCGCGCGGCTTCTGCGTGGTGGCGCCGTTGTCGAGCCAGACCAGCCGCCGCCCGTTCACCCGTTCGGCCAGGATCGGGAAGTCGCCGCGGCGGGAGTGCGGATCGAAGCCGGCCCCCGGCGTGGAGGCGGGCATCGCCCCGGCCGGCACCCCGCCCCCGTCCAGATCCTGGAGGAAATAGAGCGAGGGCGTCGGGCCGCCCGGGGACGGCGCGGGCCGGGCCTGGGGCGGCGGCAGGGCCGGCATGAGCAGCGCCTGCAATGCCTCCTGCCCCGGGATGGCCGGGCCGAGCGCCGGCACGACGGGCAGCGGGGACGCGGGCGGGGGGGCGCCGAAACCGCCCTGCGCGCCGGGTGGCCCCGAGACCCCCGGCAAGGCCGGCACCGGCGGCAAGGCCGGCACCGCGCGGGCCGTCAGCGGGGCCGCGGCTGCCAGCGCCGCGCCGGTCCCCTGCCCCACGTCAGGAACAGAGGGGCCAGGACCAGAAGCGCCGGGCACGGTGGGATCGGGCAGCGCGGCCGCGCCCCGGTGGCCCTCGTCGAGGAAGTAGAACGACGTGCCGGGGGGCACCGGCGGCCCGGCCGCAGGCAGCGGCGCCGAAGGCGGGGCGAGGCCAATGCCGCCCAGCGTGGCGGGACCGGCCGTCACGCCCGGCAGCGTCGGGGAACGGGGCAGCGGCGGCGGCACGCGGGCCGCCAGCGGTGCCGCCGCGGCATGGGCGCCCCCGATGCCGGGGGCGGCGAGGCCGGGGTCCGGCGCGTCGGGCAATGGCGTCGAGGCCGGTGACACGCCAGGCCCCCCGAACGCCCCCGTCGGCACCGCCGTCCTCGGCAGCCCTGTCGTCGGCAGCCCTGTCGTCGGGGCCCCCGCCGGCACCACGCCGGCCGGCACCCCGCCCGAAGGCAGCGGGCCGGGCGATCCGGGGCTGGTCGGCAGCGCGTGGAACATCTCGTTCGCCAGTTGCGTCAGCCACGCCAGGTCCGGCAGTCCGTGGCCCTCGGGCTCAGGCATAGGTGTCCGGGTAAGCATGGTACTTGCCCACTTCCACGTTCTCGAGCACCGCCAGGGCGTCGTCGGTCAGCACGGCCAACGAGCAGTAAAGCGAGACCAGGTAGGACGCGATCGCCTTGCGGTTGATGCCCATGAAGCGCACCGACAGGCCGATGCTCTGCTCGCCGGCGAGATTGGGCTGGTAGAGTCCGACCACGCCCTGCCGCACCTCGCCGGTGCGCAGCAGCAGGATGTTGGTGCGGCCGTCCTCCACCGCGAGCTTGTCGCAGGGCACCACCGGAATGCCGCGCCATGTCAGGAAGGGCGAGCCGAACATGGTGATGGTGGCCGGCGGCACGCCGCGGCGGGTGCATTCGCGGCCGAACGCGGCGATCGCCCGTGGATGCGCCAGGAAGAAGCCGGGCTCCTTCCAGACCTTGGTGATCAGCTCGTCGAGGTCGTCGGGGGTGGGGGCACCGGTGCGGGTGCTGATCCGCTGCTCCGGCGCGGCGTTGCTGAGCAGGCCGTAGCTGCGGTTGTTGACCAGCTCGTTTTCCTGCCGTTCCTTGATGGCCTCGATGGTGAGGCGGAGCTGCTGGGCGATCTGGTCATGCGGCACGCTGTAGAGATCGGAGATGCGGGTGTGGACATCCACCACCGTCGTCACCGCCGTCAGCATGTACTCGCGCGGCTTTTCCTCGTAGTCGACGAAGGTCTGCGGCAGGTCGCGCTCGTCCTGCGCCGAACAGTCCACCGTGACATGCGAGGCGTCGCGCACCTTGTTCAGCCGGAAGATGCCGGCCTCGACGGGCAACCATTGCAGGCACCGCACCAGCCACCGCGGCGTGATGGTCGACATCATCGGCACGGTCTTGGTCGCGTTCGCGAGCTGACGGGCGGCGACGTCGCCAACGGCTGTCGGCGCGAGGGTTTCGTCTGACATTGATGGCTCTCGCTGTTTTCCCTCCCGGCCCCCGGCCGGGCAGGCCGGCGCGGGCGGAAGTCGCATGACCATTGTCCGCGCGGAGCAAGGCCACAAGCGGCAATGATGCGGCAGGCGGATTTTCAGTCGTTATGACGGATGTGTCTCTGCAATATTCAGCAGACGAACCACATCGCCACGACGTTGGAATTTTTTATTTACGAATTCAGGCGCCACGCATGTCCCGGCGAACCGGCAGCAGAAGCCCTGGCGACTATTCGATTTTTACTTAATCTATTGCAATGAGGAATGAAGTTTGTCCGCCTGCGCCGTGGTCAGATCAACCATACAGGCGACGCGGTTGAACGCGGGGCCGGGCGCTCCGGCGAACGCCGCCTCGAAATTGCACCAGGCTTCCCTGAAGGCAAGCCATTGACGCTGGGCACCAATCAGCATGTTGACATTTTCTTTGCCTGTTACAGCAACCTGAGATCGCAGCTTCTTGTATTCGGCGTTGAGCCGATGATCCTGCCGCGCCAGTTCCTGCTCCTGGCATGCAATCCATTGCGTCGTCTTGAGCGCCCCGAGATCAACATGGTCCATGCACACCGCCAGTTCCGGCGAGCCCGCCCATGCCTGGGTCAGCATGAGGATGAATGCCACGGCGGTCAGTTTCAGACGAAGCATCATTGACCACTCATCCCTCAAATGGAATGCATTTAACGGCATCGTATATCGATCCATCGATAATGCCACACTATTTCACCAGAAAGTATCAACGGCTTCCCGGTGAAATAATGCGCATTACGCCTACTTATTGTGGCGCGCACCCGTTGCGGCAACATGCAAGGGGCACGTCAGGCCGCTGGCGTCGAACAGCCCTGGGGCTCACGGCGCCGGCCATTCGTCGCGAAGCCGGATGTGCATCCTGCCTGTCCCGGATGCAGCGTGGCGTGACGGAATCATGTGGCCCCGTCACCGGTTGTCGGGCTGCGGCCGCACGGCGGCGCGGCCTGCCCGCGAAATGCGGTAGGGGCCGCCATCATGCGATTCGATCAGGCGCTTGCGCCGCAGCCGCGCGAAGATGCCGAGCGTGCAATCACCCAAACGGTAGCCGTCACGGGTGACGCAATGGACGGCGATGATGCGGGTACGGGTGGAATGGTCGTGGCGGATATGGCCGCCCTGGGCCAGCACGTGCAGGACGCGCTGTTCTCCCCTGGAGAGATTCATGTCGGAAGTCCAGGCCAGACGTCGCGAAAGGACAGCACCGGGCGCGCACCATGATGGGCGCTGCTCCGGTCAGGCTTCGCATGATGTCCCGCAACCGCGAGGCATCAGCGGCCGGTCACAATCTCCGACATCCAGGCTCCCGAGCGGGCGACGGGAAACAATCCCGTGCCGATACGGCTCGATACGCCCGTCATCCGCATCCCGTCAACACCGGATCACGCCGCCCGGCCGCGCGCCTCCCCCAGCGTTTCCTTCCACGGCGTCGCGCAGGTCCTGGCGATGTAGGCGGCGACCTGGGAAGCCAGCCGGTGCTGGCCGTGCGGCGCCACCACCGCGGTCAGTTCCATCTCCGGCAAGGGGGGAAAGCCGCGCTGCGCGTCCAGGATGCAGTGGCCCGGCGCCAGCGCGCTGCGCGGCAGGATACCGACCCCGAGCCCCGCCGAAACGGCGCGCCGCACCGTCTCGTAGCTGGTGCTGCTGTAGGAGGCGCGCCAGGGCTTGCGGATCCGCGCCAGCGCCGTCGCCGCGGCTTCGCGGTAGACGCAGCCTTCGGAAAACACGACCAGCGGCACCTCGTCGAAATCCGCAAGCGCCACCTCGCGATCCGCCACCCACAGCAGCGGCTCCACCACGATGCGCACGCCGCCGCGCCCCGGGCCGCGCGACCGGCACAGCCGCTTGATGAAGGCCAGGTCGAGCGCGTTCTCCTCCATCATCCGCGACAGCCGCGCCGAGAGATCGGACACCACGTCCAACTGCAGCCGCATGTTGGAAGCGACGCAGCGCCGGACCGCCTGGATCAGGTGCTCGATGGCGAAATCATCCGGCACGCCGACCCGCAGCTTGCCCTTGAACTCGTCGCGGCGCACGGAATCCATCGCCGCGTCCACGCGATCGAGCACGTCACGGGCATGGTGCAGGAAGCGCTGGCCCGCCTCGGTCAGCCGGGTGACCCGCCCCTGGCGGCGGATCACCAACTGGCATTGCAACACCTCCTCCAGCGCCTGCAGGCGATGGGTGATCGCCGCCTGGGAGCGGTGCAGCCGCGTCCCGGCATGGTGGAAACCGCCATCCTCGACGACGGCCAGGAAGGCGCGCATCTGCTCGAGCGTCAGGCGTCGCGGGTCATCGGCCATGATCGTCTCCGGGACTGCGGGATGGCTGCTCCGGCCGAGCTTATCACACGCCAGTGATCATTCAGAAAATCGATTATGCGTCGCGCCGAACGCATTTTGTTGCGCGCCGCCCGCCCGCGATCCTTGCCGCCATGACACAAACGACCCAGGCGCCGCCGCGCAACCTGGCCGCCGTCGCCGCCACCGGCGTGGCCTTCAGCGCGATCTGGAGCTCGGCCTTCGTGGCCGGGAAGTTCGGCCTGCCCTACATGGATCCGCTGGCGCTGCTGACGGTGCGCTTCCTGATGACGGGGGCGATCCTGGCGGCGCTGCAATGGCTGCTCGACCGGCCCTTCGCCATGCCCGGCCTGCTGGTGCGCAAGGCGCTGGTGCTGGGGCTGCTCAACAATGCCGTCTATCTCGGCCTCTCTTTCGAGGCGCTGCAGTACATGTCGCCCGGCCTGGTCGTCATCGTGATCAGTTCCGGCCCGTTCCTGACCACGGCGCTGGCCGCGGCGATCGGGCTGGAGCGGCTGACCCCGTGGCGGCTGGCCGGGATCATGGTGGGCTTCGCCGGCATCCTGCTGATCGTGGCGACGCGGCCGGTGGGGGAAGCCTCGCCGCTCGGGCTGGCGATGGCCGCCTGCGGCACGCTCTCCTTCGCCGCGGGCACGGTCTATTACCGCGCCCATCTCGTCGCCGCCGACCCGCTGCTGGTCAATTTCCTGCAATCTCTGTCAGGCGGCGCGGCGCTGCTGGTCTGCGTCGGCCTGCTGGTGCCGCTGCAGGCCGTGCAGCCGGCGCCGGCGCTGCTCGGCTCGCTCGCCTATCTCACCGCGGTGGTGTCGATCGGGGGGATGCTGCTGTGGTTCCGCCTGGTGCGCGACGCCGGGCCGGGCGTCGCCTCCTCGTTCCACCTGCTCAACCCGGTCTTCGGGGTGCTGCTGTCCTGGGCCGCGTTCGGCACCCCGATCCGCCCGTCCGACTGGCTCGGCATCGGCATCGTCGCGACGGGATTGCTGCTGGTCACCCAACGCGCCCACCCACAGCCACGAGGAAACCGCAGATGACCGCTTTCCAGCAGGCCGTGCCGCGCCGCCGCATCGCCGTGGATGCGGAGCGCTTCCTCGGCATCGACGACCTGCAGCGCATCCATCCGCAGCTTCAGGTGGACCTGACGGACCATTCCTACCTGCCCAAGGTGGAAGACCCGCGCAGCGACTGGGTCGCCTCGGTCGCGGTGCCCGCCTTCCTCGCGCTGCGCCATGCCCTCGCGCGCGAGGGACGCGACGTGCGCGGCTTCTGCTCGATCGGCACCGGGTCCGGGCTCGACGCCATCGCCGCGGCCGAGATCCTCGCCCCCGACCTGATCGGGCTGACCGACCTGCATGCCGACGTGGTGGACGCCGCCGCCGGCAATCTGCGCCGCAACCTGCTCGCGCCGGAGCGGCTGCGCATCGTCGCCGGCACGGGCGACCTGCTGCACCCCCTGCTCGGCCAGGACGTGGAATTCGACGTGATCTACGAGAACCTGCCCAACATCCCGCTCGCCACGGGCGCGTCGCTGCAGGTCCGCCAGACCAGCGCCACCTTCGTGGCGCCGCGCCGCGAGCCGCTGCCCGGGGTGGTGACCGACAATCTGCTGGCGCTACATTACCTCGCCCTGCGGCAGGCGCGGCATTTCCTCGGCGCCGGCGGCACGGTGCTGTCCTCGATCGGCGTGCGGGTGCCGGTGCGCGACATCCTGGTGACGGCCGAGGTCGCGGGCTTCGTGCCGGAAATCCTCACCTGCACCTGGAAGGTCCAGTCGGAGCCGGAGGAAGTGATCGGCGGCTACGCCGTGCACCAGGGGCGTGGGCTGGGGCCGTTCTTCTTCTATCCGGTCCCGGTGCTCGAACACGCCTTCGCGGGCCTCTCGCCCGCCGAGGCCGGCGCGCGCATCCACGCGCTGGAGGAACGGCTCGCGCCGCACCGCCTGGACGCGCACGCGGCGCAGGCCGCCCATTTCCGCGGGGCGCGCCTCGGCCATCCCGTCGTCGTGGTCAGGAGCCGCCTGCCATCCTGAGCCCGGCGGCCTGGCGCGCCAACCGGTCATCCCGAAATCCAAAGTCGTTATATATAACTTTCATCAGCAACTTATTGGTTGTCACTCACCCTGTATCCGGGTAAGCAGCGGCGCAGGCGTCCACCTCCGGCAGCCGCCCAGGCGCGCGACCGGACCTGAACGGAACCCGCCCATGCTCCCTCCGCACCGATGGCTGGCCGGGATGAAGGTCCAGGCCAAGCTGTTGCTGCTCTGCCTGCTGTTCCTGGTCCCGATCGGCTTCCTGACCTTCCTGTTCGTGGCGCAGACGCGCAAGGACATCGTCTTCGCCACGAAGGAACAGGTGGGCGTCAGCTACGTGGCGGCGCTGCGGGCGCAGTTGAACGTGCTGGTCGACATCGCCGACGGCCGCGCCACGGCCGATGCCATGGCACCGGCGCAACGGGCCGTGCGCGCGGCCATGGCCGAGCATGCCGCGACGATGGCCGCGGAGGCAGCCGCCGACAAGGCCGCCCTGGCCATCGACGCCGCGCTCGCCCTGCCGCGCGACCGCGCCGCCGCCGCCGCCCTGGACACGGCGCTCGACGCGGTGAAGGACCACCTGACCCAGGTGGCCGACGGCTCCAACCTGACCCTCGATCCCGATCTCGACAGCTTCTACATGCAGGACCTGGTGACGCAGAAGCTGCCGGCGCTGGTGCTGGCCGCGAGCCGTGCCCTCGACGCCGCGCTCGACCTGCGGCAGAGCCGGGCGCCCACGCCGGCGCAGACGGTCCGCCTGCTGCGCGCCGGTGGCGAACTGTCCACCGTGCTGGACGGGCTCGACAGCGACGTCGCCGCCGCGCTGCGCGGCAACCCGGACGGCAGCGTGCGCACGGCGCTGTCCGGGCTGCTGGCACGGTTCCAGGAACCGGTCCGCGCCTATGCCCGCCTGCTCGATGCCGCCGCCACGGCCGATGCCCCACCGCCCGAGGCGGCAACGCTGCGCGAGGCGGAATGGCAGGTGCAGTTGCAGGCGCGCGCCGTGTGGGACGCGATGTCGCGGGAACTCGACCACCTGCTTGCCGCCCGCATCGACGGCATGCAGCAGCGGATGACCTGGAGCCTGTGCCTGACGCTTGCCGTGCTGACGATCTCGGCGAGCCTGGCCTGGTTCATCGCCACCTCGATCAGCCGCCCGCTGCGCGACCTGCGGCGGACCGCGCAAGACATCCTGGGCGGCACCCCGGACACCGAGGTCCCGCATGTCGGCCGCGCCGACGAGATCGGCGAGATGGCCGATGCCGTGCGGGCTTTCAGGGAACACGTGCTGCGCGCGCAACGCCTCGCCGCCGAACAGGAACGCGACCAGCAGCGGGCGGCGGCGGAAAAGCGGCAGGCGATGGCGGCGATGGCGGACACGGTCGAGGCGACGACCGCGTCGGCGATGGCCGAGGTCACCCGGCGCGTGCAGGCGATGGCGGAGGCGGCCACCTCCATGCAGGGCTCGGCCAGCCGTACCGGCAGCGCGGCCAGTGGCGTCGCCGGCGCGGCGGCGGAGACCATGGTCAACACCCAGGCGGCCGCCAGCGCGGCCGAACAGCTCGCCGCGTCGATCCGCGAGATCGCCCAGCAGGTCAGCCAGTCCGCGATGGTGACACGCCAGGCCGTCGCCGGCAGCCACGACACGCGCACGATCATGGCGACGCTGAATGACCGCGTCGCCCGCATCGGCAACGCCGCCGGGATGATCACCGAGATCGCCGCGAAGACCAACCTGCTGGCGCTGAACGCCACGATCGAGGCGGCGCGCGCCGGGGAAGCCGGGCGCGGCTTCACCGTGGTCGCCGGCGAGGTCAAGGCCCTGGCCGGCCAGACCGCCCGCGCCACCGAGGAAATCGCCCGCCAGATCGAGGAAATCCGCAGCGCCACCGAACAGTCGGTGGCCGCGGTCGGCCGCATCGAACGCACCATCGGCGAAGTCGACGAGATCGCCGGCTCGATCGCCGCGGCGGTCGAGCAACAAGGCACCGCCACCGCCGAGATCGCCCGCAAGGTGACGGACGCCGCCACCGCGGCCAACGGCATTTCCGCCCGCGCCGCCGAGGTCTCGGCCGAGGCGGGCCACACCGACCAAAGCGCCGCCACCATGCACGGCGACGCCACCTCGCTCGCGGGGCTGATGGGGGCATTGCGCGAGTCCGTGGTGCAGGCGGTGCGAAGCTGCGCCGCATAGCGGGGCGTTGCCTGGGTCGCATTCCGTGCCGCGCAGCGCGATTGGGGTGCAGGGGTCCCCTGACCCCTGCCGGGTCAAGGGCGGAGCCCTTGCCTTGAAGTGCAAAATCAAACCAATAAAACCCCCCGTTTCTTATCAACTTATTGGTTGATCGCGCCTCCCATACCGGCGCCATTACTCCGGACCGTAGCCTTTCCCGTCGCGCCAAGGCGCGACCCCCAGGACCAACGCATGACCCTCCGCATCCGGATTCTCGCAGGCTTCGCCGCAGCTTTCCTCGCCTGCTTCGTCCTTGGCCTGATCTCGCTGCACCAGACGGACCGGCTGAATGCCGTCGCCGCGCGCTTCGGCGCCGAGTTGCTGCCGCATGTCAGCGTGCTCGCCGACCTGCGCGCGGAGGTGAACGAGCACAATCGCCTGTTGCTGCGCCATGTCATCAGCACCGAGCCCAAGGAAATGGCCGCGATCGAGGGCCAGCTCGCCGACGAGAACACGCTGATCGACAATTTCTTCGCCGGCGCCGGAACCACCTTCTCCGCCGCCCAGCAACGCCGCCTGCTCGACACCGCCCGCGCGGCCTGGGAGCAGTACCGCGGCATCGCCGCCTCCGTGCTCGACGCCTCGCGCGGCGGCCGCAAGCCGGACGCCGGCAGGATCATCGCCGAGGCCGGCCAGGGCGCCTATCAGAAATTCCTCGATGCGACCAACACCATGCGCCAGATGATCGTGCTGGAAGCCTGGACCGGCGTCGGCGAGACCCACAGCACCTACACCTTCGGCCTGTGGCTGATCGCCGGGGCGCTGGCGGTCTCCGCCGGCATCTCCGCCACCGGGGGCATCCTCACCGTCACCCACACCTGTCGCCCGATCCTGGCGCTGGCGCAGCAGATGCGCCAGGTCGCCGCCCGCGAGCCGGACATCGAGGTGGTCGGCCGCGACCGCCACGACGAGATCGGCATCATGGCCCAGGCGCTGGAGCAGTTCCGCCGCGACCTGCGCGCCGCCGATGACGCCGCCGCCCGCCAGCAGGAGGAAGGCCACGCCAAGGACCACCACACCGCCCGCCTCACCGAGCTGGTCACCCGCTTCGAGCACTCGGTCAGCGGCGTGCTGAAGACCCTGACCACCGCCGCCAGCCAGTTCGACACCACCGCCCACGGCATGGCCGGTCTCGCCGAGACCACCAGCCGCCAGGCGCTCGGCTCGGCCGAGGGCGCGCGCCAGGCCAGCGCCAACGTGCAGACCGTCGCCGCCGCCGCCGAGCAACTGGCCGCCTCGCTGTCGGAAATCGCCCAGCAGGTCGGCCGCTCCAGCCGGATGGTGACGGAGGCGACCGCCGAGGCGCGCGCCACCAACGCCAACGTCACCGAGCTGACCGAGGCGGCCGCACGCATCGGCGAGGTGGTGCAACTGATCTCCTCGATCGCCGGGCAGACCAACCTGCTGGCGCTGAACGCGACCATCGAGGCGGCGCGCGCCGGGGAAGCCGGCCGCGGCTTCGCCGTGGTGGCGGGCGAGGTGAAGAACCTGGCCGGCGAGACCGCGCGCGCCACCGACGAGATCACCCGCCAGATCGCCGCGATCCAGGGCAGCACCGGGCGCGCCGTCGAGGCGGTCCGCCGCATCACCACCTCGATCACCGCGATCAGCGAGGTCGGCACCGGCATCGCCGCCGCGGTCGAGCAGCAGACCGCTGCCGTGGGCGAGATCTCGCGCAGCGCTGCCGACGCGGCCCGGCATACCGGCGTGGTGTCGGAGCGGGTGGCGATGGTCACCGCCGCCTCGGCCGAGGCCGGCACTGCCGCCGGGCAGGTGCTGGTTGCCGCGGGCGACCTCGCGCGCCAGTCGGCAAGCCTGCACACCGAGGTCAGCCAGTTCCTCGACGGCATCCGCGCCGCGTAGGAGCCCGGCATGCGCTTCGCCGGGCGCGCGGGCAAGGCCGGGCCGGGCCAGGATCCCTGTCCCGGCCCCCACCCGTCCGCGCCCCCTTATCCGGCGAAGGCCCGCAGATCCCGCGCCACCGCTTCCATGACACTGCCCCATTCCCCCGGCTGCGACTGGCGATAGAGCCGCAGGGTCGGGTACCAGGGGCTGTCGCGACGGTCGATCAGCCAGCGCCAGCAGGCATCGAAACGATCCAGCAGCCAGACCGGCCTGCCCAGCGCCCCGGCCAGATGCACGACGGCGGTATCGACCGTGATCACGAGATCCAACGCCCCGATCAGGGCGGCGGTATCGGCGAAGTCACGCACCTCTCCCATGAGGTCGATCAGCGGCGCCTCGGGGACGGGCGGCATCTGCAGGCTGAAGAACCGCACGCCGGGCACCTCAAGCAGCGGCGCCAGCATGGTCATGGGCATCGAACGGCGGCGGTCGACCGCCGCCGCGGCGGCGAGGTGCGCGCGCGGATTGCCGGCCCACACCACCCCGACCCGCCGCCCCTCCGGGGCCAGGGCGTGCAGGCGGGCCTGCCAGGCCGCCAGCTCCGCCGGGTCGGCCTGCAGGTAGGGCGTCCTGTCCGGGATGGTTTCGAGCGTTGTTCCAACCGCCAGCGGCAGGCTCATCATCGGGCATTCTAGGTCGAAGGCGGGCGGGACCTCGTCGTTCGCCACCAGCAGATCCACCCCGGGCAGGCTGCGCATCAGCCGCAGCAGCGGCCGCTGCACCTGCATGACCACCCTCAGCCCCCGTTCCGCCGCCAGCGTGCCATAGCGGCAGAACTGCAAGGTGTCGCCGTAGCCCTGCTCGGCGTGCACGAGCAGCGTGCGCCCCGGGGCCGCTTCCCCCTGCCAGCGGGGCTGCGGAAAGCGCCGGCAGGCGTTGCGCATCTGCGGCATGCGCCAGCGCCATTCGAATTCGCGCAGCCCCGCTTCCATCTGCCCCTGCGCCAGCAGCGCCGTGGCCAGGTTGTAGTGCGCGTCGGCACAGTCCGGATCAAGGCGAAGCGCGGTGCGATACGCCGCGATCGCCTCGTCGAGACGGCGCAGCATCGACAGCGAGACCCCCAGATTGAGATGGAACCCCGCAACCTCCGGGCGCAGCCGCACCGCCACCGCGCCGGCGGCGACGGCTTCCGGCGCCCGCCCCAGCTCGGCCAGCGCCAAAGAGAGATTGGCATGCACCTCACCCAGATCCGGCCGCAGGCGCACAGCGGTCTCGAAGGCGGCCACGGCTTCCCCGGGACGTCCCGCCGTGGCCAGGGCCACGCCGAGATTGGACCAGGTCTCCCCGTCCCCGGGGCAGAGGCGCAAGGCGGCCTGGTACGCCGGGGCCGCTTCGCCGCAGCGCCCCATGATCCTGAGAACGTCTCCGAGCCGGGCATGGATCGCGCCGTTGTCCGGCGCCAGGCGCAAGGCGGCCCGGCAGGCGGCCTCCGCCTCGGCCAGCCGGCCGAGATCGCCGAACGCGAGCGCCAGGTTGAGCTGCGCCTCGGCCGATTCCGGCTGCAGGCGCGCCACCGCCTGCCGGGCGGCCAGCGCTGCCTCCGCACGCCCCTGCGCCTTCAGCACGACGGCGAGATTGGCATGATAGACCGGCACCGCGCCCCGCAGGCCGATGGCACGGGCGATCAGATCCACCGCCTCGGCCATGTGGCCCCGCTGGTGGCTGACCAGCCCCAGCAGATGGAGGCTGTCCGCATGGCGGGGATCGACAGCCAGCACCTGACGGTAGAGACGCTCCGCTTCGTCCAGGCGGCCGGCCTGATGATGCCGCACGGCCTTTTCCGTCAATGCCTGCAGGGCTGCGCTCGTTTTTTGCGGACGAGCCATCGAAGATCCGGCCCGCTGCGCGGACGGACGCGTCTTCTGCTTCAAACCAACCATCACTTCGGCCCCGGACCGTTGACAACACCCCCACGGATCTCCGGGCGGCACACGTATTGGTATACAATACTGAAGCGTGATTCAATTATAAGTTGTTATTTCGCGGATACTGTTTCCCGCGCCCGGCAGCCGCCAGCGTCGCTATCGTTCCGTTGCCGGGGGCGTCCTCACCCGGCCGGCGCGTCCTCGGCGGACGCCTCGGCCGGAATGTCCTCGACCGCCCCCCAGCGCCGCAGGATGGCCAGCGCCTGCGCCACCGCGCGCGGGCAGGCGGCGGCGACCGGCGGGCTGAGCGTGCCCCCCCAGGTGCCGGTATCGGCGACCTGCACGCCCACCAGCACCACCTCCCGCGGCAGGCAGTCGATCAGCCCGGCCGCGGCGAGCAGGTCACGCAGCGAGGTCTGGTGCAACGACAGCGCCCGGCAGCCGAAGAACGCCTCCAGCCCGGCGCCGCGCACCACCACCACCTCGCCCGGCGGCAGGCCCAGTTCGACCGCATCCAGCAGCAGCAGGCGCCGTGCCTCCGCGATCCGCGCGAGCAGGAAGATGCCCTGGGTGCCGCCATCCAGGATGGCGCCGTCCGTCACCCGGACGCGCGTGGCCAGCAGGTCGGCGAGGTACGGGCCGACGCCCTCGTCCGCCCATAGCCGGTTGCCCACGCCCAGCACCAGCGTTCCCCCGCCCCCGCTCATGGCCGGAAGCTCCGCCAGCCCGAGAGCATGGTGGACACCACGCTCTGCCGGCCGGTGACGTCCTCGTCGACCATCATGACCACGTGCATCGCGACGAAGCACAGCAGCGCCCACAGGCACAGCCGGTGGACCAGGTGCAGATCGAGCGTGTTGCCGAACAGCGTGGTCATCCAGCCGAAGGCCAGATGCGTCCAGGATCCATGCCCCTTGACCTCCGCCAGCATGCCGAAGCCGGTCAGGATGACGATCACCGCCGGCACGACGAACAGCACGAAGATGGCCGAGCCCGCGGCCGGATTCAGGCCGAGATAGCGCGGCGGACGTGGCGAGCCAAAGACGGCCAGCCGGCATTGTTCGACGAAGCCGTCGCTCCAGGAGCGGCGCCAAATCGCCGGCAGGAACAACTGCCCGGCATAGCCGCCGCCGGCCCAGGCCCAGGTGGCACGGGCCAGGAAGGCCACGGCGAAGACCTGGCCGGTGGCGAGATGGGCGAAGCGGATCCAGCCCATCACGTACAGCGACGAGGTGTCCCCGGCCGCGGAGGGCAGCGGCGTGCCGATCAGGTAGCCGGTGACGGCGAGCACCACGATGCACAGCGCGTTCACCCAGTGCCAGATGCGGCTGGGCACGTCGTGGATATAGGCCGAGGGCAGCTCCCCCTCGTCCGGCAGCCTGGCGTAGCCGCGGCGACGCATCACTGCACCTCCACGCCGACGATGGCGGCCCCGTCCGGGCCGAAGAGATGGGTGGAGCAGGCCATGCACGGGTCGAAGCTGTGCACCACCCGCAGCACTTCCAGCGGCGCCGACGGATCCGCGAGCGGCACCCCGAGCAACGCCGCCTCGTAGGCGCCGATCTGCCCGGTCGTGTCGCGCGGAGAGGCATTCCAGGTGGTGGGCACCACGCACTGGTAGTTGGCGATGCGCCCCGCCTCGATGCGCACCCAGTGCCCGAGGCTGCCGCGCGCGGCCTCGCAGGCGCCGACGCCGCGGGCCGAGGCCGGCCAGGTGGCAGGCGACCATTTCTCCGTGTTGGCGGTATCGAGATTGCCGTTGCGGATGTTGCCGATCAGCTCGTCGACGGTGGCAAGCATGCGATCGGCCAGCCACTGGCATTCCAGCGCGCGCGCCAGCGTGCGCCCAAGCGTGGAGAACAGCGCCGCGAAGGGAGCATCGATACGCTTCAGCGCGCCATCGACCAGTTCGCGCAGATCGGCCCGGCCGGCGGCATGGCCGATCACCAGGCGGGCCAGCGGGCCGACCTCGACGGCGTGGCCCTGGTAGCGCGGCGCCTTGATGTAGCTGTACTTGCCGGCCTCATCGACCTGGCGCAACACCTCGCCCTCGGTCTTCGCCGCCGGGCCGAGGCGGAAATCGCATTCGGTGATGCCATCCCAGGGATGCAGCCCCCTGCCCTCGTCGGGATATTTGTACCAGGAATGCACGGCGAATTCCTGGACGCCACCGGGATCGCGCAGGTCGACCGGGCGCAGCTCCCGCAGGTTGCCGCCGAGGATCAGCCCGCCCGGCATCCCCATGTTGGCATCGGACCGGTCGTTGGCGCGGACCGGATAGTCGCCATAGGCCATCAGGTTCTGCGACGACAGCCCGCCGCCCCATCTGGTCCAGTCGCGGTAGAAACCGGCGATGGCCAGCAGGTCGGGGACATAGACCTGGTCGATGAATTCGCGCACCCGCACGGCGATCTCGCGCACCAGCGCGATGCGCTCGACATTGAGCGCGCCGACCGCGCCGGTGCCGTGCGCGTTGATGGCGGCGGGAACCCCGCCGACCAGCCAGTTCGGATGCGGGTTCTTGCCGCCCAGCACCGTGTGGATCTTGACGATCTCGCGCTGGAAATCCAGCGCCTCCAGGTAATGGGCGACGCCGACCAGGTTCACCTCGGGCGGCAGCCGGTAGGCCGGGTGCCCCCAGTAGCCGTTGCGGAACGGGCCGAGCTGGCCCGACCCGACGAAGCGCGCGAGCTTCTCCTGCACCGAGCGGAAATAGCCGGGCGAGGCCTTCGGCCAGGGCGAGGCTGCCCCGGCGAAGGCGGAAGCCGCCGCCGGGTCCGCCTTCAGCGCCGACATCACGTCCACCCAGTCCAGCGCGTGCAGCAGGTAGAAATGCACCAGGTGATCGTGGATGTTCGACGTCATCAGCATGATGTTGCGGATGAGGTTGGCGTTCGGCGGAATGGTGATGCCGAGCGCGTCCTCCACCGCGCGCAGGCTGGCCAGCGCGTGCGTGCCGGTGCAGACCCCGCAGACGCGCTGGGCGAAGGCCCAGGCGTCACGCGGGTCGCGGTCCTTCAGGATGAGCTCCAGCCCCCGCCACATCGTGCCGACCGAAACGGCGTTGCGGATGACGTTGCCCGCGTCGACATTCACCTCCAGGCGCAGATGGCCCTCGATGCGGGTGACCGGGTCGATCACCACGCGGCGGCCGGCGGCGGGGGCCGGGGGCGCTGGCGGGATCATGGCGTTTCGTCCGCGTCCGGTGCGGTCCGGCGGCAGCGGCGCAGCAGCCCCTGCCCGGCGGTGAGCGCCACCTTGCCACCGAGCGCCGCGCCGACGCCGGCCAGGGCGGCGGCACCGATGCCGTCGGCGGTGGATTCGATGCCGAACTGCGCGAGCGTCGGCAGCCGCTCGTAGAACGGCCCGCGGTCCCAGAACCCGTCCTCGGAACAGCCGATGCAGCCATGGCCGGAGCGGATGGGAAAGGACAGCCCCTCGTTCCAGCCGGTGGCGCCGCAGGCGTTGTAGGTGGTCGGGCCGCGGCAGCCCATCTTGTAGAGGCAGAAGCCCTGGCGCGCGCCCTCGTCATCCCAGGCTTCGACGAACTGCCCGGCGTCGAAATGGGCGCGGCGGTAGCATTTGTCGTGGATGCGCTGGCCGTAGAAGATCTTCGGACGCAGGTTGCGGTCGACTTCCGGCAGCCGGTCGAACATCAGCATGTAGGACAGGATGCCGGTCATCACCTCGGCGATGGGCGGGCATCCGGGCACGTTGACCACCGGGACATGGCTGACCAGCCGCGAGATCGGCGTCGCCTGCGTCGGGTTCGGGCGGGCGGCCTGCACGCAGCCGAACGAGGCGCAGGTGCCCCAGGCAATCACCGCGCGGGCGTGGCGAGCCGCTTCCTCCAGCCGGCTGTGGAAGGTGCGGCCGCCGACGATGCAGTTCCAGCCGCCATGCGCGAGCGGCACGTTGCCTTCCACCGCCAGCAGGTAACCGCCCTTGTAGTCGCGGATGATCTCCTCGACGATCGCCTCCGCCTGCTCGCCCGCGGCGGCCATGATGGTGTCGTCGTAGTCGAGCGAGATCATCGACAGGATGATGTCGGAAGCCTGCGGATGGCCGGAGCGGATGAAGCTTTCGGAACAGCAGGTGCATTCCAGGCCGTGCAGCCACAGCACCGGCACGCGCGGGCGGGTCTCCATCGCCTGCGCGAGCCGCGCGCCGCCGCCGGGGCCGAGGCCCAGCATCGTCGCCATGCAGGCGCAGAATCCGAGCATCTCGCGGCGCGGGATCGCCCGCGCGCGCATGGCATCGGCGGTGCTCGGCACGCTACGCGGCTTCCGCATGGTCCGCCTCCTGCTGCCCGGCGGCACCGGCGCGGATCTCGGCGAGGAAGCCCCGGACCGTTTCCTCCAGCATGGTGATCTCCTGCACCAGCGACGTGGCGACGCCGAACACCTCGCGGGCCATGCGGCCGGTGCCGACGGCATCCTCGGCGACGCCGGAGATGCTGCCGGTGACCAGCCGGGTGCTGGCCGAGGCCGTCTCCAGGTTGCCGGCGATCGCGGCGGTGGCCGCACCCTGCTGCTCGACCGCGCCGGCGATGATGGTGGACATCTCGTCGACGCGGCGGATGGTTTCGGCGATGCTCTCCATGGTCCGGACCGTTTCCAGCGCGCGTTCCTGCATACCGCCGACCTGGGTCCTGATCTGCTCGGTGGCGCCGCCGGTCTGCCGCGCCAGCGCCTTCACCTCGTTGGCGACGACGGCGAAGCCCTTGCCGGACTCGCCCACCCGCGCGCTTTCGATGGTGGCGTTCAGCGCGAGCATGTTGGTCTGGCCGGCGATGGCGTCGATCAGTTGCACGATGTCGCCGATCCGCTGCGCCGCCGCGTTCAGCTCCAGGATCGTGGCATGGGCGGATTGCGCCTCCGCCGCCGCCTGGTGCGCCACCTCGGCCGCCTGCGCCACCTGCCGCGAGATCTCGTGCACCGACTGCGTCAGCTCCGCCCCCGCGCTCGAGGCCGAGACCACGCTGTCGCTGGCGTCGCGGGTGGAGGCGGCGACGACGGCGCTCTGCTGCTCGGTGTGGCGCGCGTTGGCCGTCAGGGCATCGGCGAAGCCGTGGATGGCGTTTGCTTCCTTGCGCACCGCGGCGACCACGCCGTGCAGCCGTTCCTCCAGGGCGCTGGCGATGCGCAGCATCTCCTGGCGGCGCTGCGCGGCGATACGGTGCCCGGCCTGGGCGTGTTCCTGCTGCAGCCGGTTGCGCTCGATGGCGTTGCGCTTGAAGATCTCGACGGTGCGGGCGATGTCGCCCATCTCGTCGGTCTTGTCGGTGAAGGGCACCGCGACGGCGGTGTCGCCGCCAGCCAGCGCGAGCATGGCGGCAGCGGCCGCGCGCACCGGGGCGACGACGCGGATGCGGGTGAACCAGAAGAAGAACACGGTCAGCCCGACCAGCAGCACCGCCGAGAAGGCCATCACGCCACTGACCGTGGCGCCGAGCCGCCACATCGCGTCCTCCACCCCGGCCGCGCCGGTGGCACGCTCGTGGCGGAGGATGGCGGCGATGCGTTCCAGCGCGCGTTCCGCCGCGGTGTCGTCGCCCGCGGCGTCCGTCCCCGCCGCCAGCGCCCGCTCATAGCCCTCGACGCGGCGCATCACCTCGGCCAGCGCCTGTTGCTCCTCCGCGCCGGGACGGGCGCCGAGCCAGGCCGGCGGGATGGCGCGCAGTTCCTCGATGTCATGCGCGACCCGTTGCCGCGCCGCCGGGTCGCCGGCCCGCCAGGCGGCCCAGTGCTGCGCGAGCCCGCCATAGCCGAGATGGCCGCGCAGATCGGCGAACAGGTCGAGGCGACGGCCGAGGCCGGTGTCGAAATCCCGCCAGGTCGCGGCGATGCCGACGATGTTCTGCATGGTCAGGACAGTGGCGACCAGCCCCACCAGGAACACCAGGACGGTCAGGTACGACGTGATGGTGCTGATGACCGTCAGCCGGACATTGTCGAGCGCCCGGAAGCTGCGGCGCACGGCACGGCCGAGAAGATTGAGATCATCCTGGGTCCGCCCGTCGCACCCGGGCAAGACGCCGCTCTCCACCACCATCCCGACCGCTTCCCGAAAACAACGCGTCGTCGAAAATTCCGACCGCACAGCCGCGTGAAGAGAAAGCTCCGGCAGTAAGAAAGTCAAGGTACACAAGAAGCATACTTGATTTATCGGAAGCACGATTGATGAATATAAGATAATTTATATTTAGTGCATATTATTACACATAGAATACATTTCGTGGCACACGATGCGCGGAGATCAGGCCGCCATGCCCGCGCCGCCGATCCCGGCGAGGACGCGATCGACGCGGGCCAGCGTGGCCACGTCCTGGCGGAACACCAGCCCGAGGTCGCGCCCGTTCGACCGCACCACCCGGGCATGGATCTCGCCGCCCGCCTGGGGCAGCTCGATCGTGACCTCGGCACCGGCCGGCAGCGTCCAGTCGCACAGCACCGCCAGCCCGCCGCGCGAGATGTCCTGCACCGGCACCGTGACGCGCCCGCGCCCGGCGGCCGCCAGCATCGCCATCGTGCCGTTGCCGGGGATGCGTTCGTAGCGGCGGCGGTTGCTGCCATCCTCGCGCAGGGCGGCAAGGAAATTGTCGATCTCGGCGCGCAGCAGCGTGGTCCGCTCCCCGATCCCGCCGGCGGCGGCCAGCACCTTGCGGCTCGCGATCTCGGTCGCGTCGGAGACGCCGAGCACCGACTGCATCGCCTCGCTTGCCTGCCGCGCCTGCGCCGTCACGCCCTGGACGTTGCCGGAGATGTCGCGGGTGGTGGCGCTCTGCTGGTTGACCGCGGCGGCGATCACCGTCGCCACTTCCTGCAGCCGGCCGATGATCTGCGCCACGTCCTGCATCGCCGCCACCGACTGGCCGGTGGCGCCGCGCACCGCCTCGATCTGGCCGCTGATCTCGGCGGTGGCGCGCGCGGTCTGCCCGGCCAGCGCCTTCACCTCGCCCGCGACCACGGCGAAGCCACGGCCGGCTTCCCCGGCGCGCGCCGCCTCGATCGTGGCATTCAGCGCCAGCAGGTTGGTCTGGCTCGCGATCTCGCTGATCAGCCCGGCCACTTCGCCGATCCGTCCCGTGGCCTCGGTCAGGCCGCGCATGGCCCCCTGGCTGGCGTCGGCGCGCGTCACCCCTTCCTGCGCCACCTGCGCGGCGATGCCCGCCTGGCGGGCGATCTCGGCGACGCTGGCGGTCAGTTCCTCCAGCGCCGCCGCCGCCGAAGTGAGCTGGCGCGAGGACGCCACCGCGCCCTCGGCGGTGCCCCCGGCCTGGCTGTGCACGTCGCCGGCGGCCTGCGTCATGCCGTCCGCGGCCTGGCGCATCATCTCGGCGGCGCCGGCCAGCTCGCCCATCACCCCGGAGATCGAGGTCCCGAAATCCTGGGTGTGGCGGTCCATCGCCGCCTGGCGGCGGGTGCGGTCGGCCTCGTGCTGCTGGCGCTCGGCGGCGAGGCTGCGCTCGGCCACAGCGCGTTGCCCCGCCTCGGCGGCGGTCGCGGCGGCGGCGGCGTCGGCGGCCTGGATCAACCGGACCAGCGTGAACGCCATCCAGGCCAGCGTGCCCGATTCCGCGATCAGGATGACGGCGTGCAACAGCACCCGCGAAAAATCGCCGCCGCCCAGGAACACCCATTGCGGCATCAGGAAGTTCAGCAGCAGGTGGTGCAGCGCGACGGTGAGCGTGGCGGCCACCAGCGCCGGCACGCAGGCCAGCACGGACGCCATGGCGACCGCGACGAAGAAGGCCATGTGCAGGTCAAGCTGCCAGGGATGGGCTTCCAGCAGATAGAGGAACAGCGCCGGCATGCCGGCGAGCGCGGAGGCCAGTGTGCAGCGCGTGCCGACCCCCACCGGATCGATCCGCCACACCGCCGTGGCGAGGAGGGCGGAGACCGCCCACAGCGTCGCGACCACGCCGATGCCACGCCCGCTCGCCACGCCGACGGCAATGACCAGCGGCCCCTGCGCCCACAGCATGCCCAAAAGGAATCGCACGCCGCCCGCACGGAAGGCCATGAGGCGATCAGGCGGGGGAACGGCAGCGGCTGACGTCATTTGCGGAAGCTTCTTTCACGCGGGTCGAACGGGGCGGCCAGGCAGCCGAGGGCGGCGCGCAGCGGCGTGATCCGGGTGGCGCCGGTCGCGCGCAGCCGGGCGACCAGGCCTGGCGCGCCCTGCACCGCGATCGCGCCCGGGGCGGCCAGGCCGATCAGTGTGGCACCGGCCGCCACCGCGCCCGCGACCGCCGCCTGGTCGTCGGCATAGCGGGCAAGCAACGGCGCGGCTTCGTCGGGGATGGCGCGCAGGATCGTCAACGTCGCCGCAATGCCGAGCGGCAGCAGCAGCGCAGGCGACAGTGTCAACACGGCACGTATTGCCATTGCGTATCCAGATGACGGCAAAATTCGCTGGTGAAATTCAAAGTAGAGATACAAGATATGACAATCAACATTAAGTTGCTGTTTTCGCATCCGAAAGCATCTTCCGCACACGGCACGCCGAACATGCATCTGTTTTTCGTGACAATATTATTTATATTTCCCAAAATATAATAACGGTAAATCAATTTATGATTGTCATTTTCGTATAAAAATACTACTTATTGTGTTAAGGCTCATTGCAAAATACTTCGGTTGGTCCTTTGCCCGCAGCCGTTCCGCCCCACCCCGTGCCCGACGCCGGTCCGCATCCCCGCCGGACAGGGCAGCCCCTCTCCATGCCAGGTTCTCCCGCATGACAATCGTCACCCGGCTCTTCACTGCCTTCGGCGCGATGTTCCTCGTGGTCCTCCTGGCCGGCGGCATCGCGCTGTACCAGGCGACGGCGCTGAACGATGCCGCCACCGCGATCACCGAGGACTCCGTCCCGACGCTGCGGATCGTCAACGACATGGCCCGGGCGCTCGAACGCTTCCGGGCGGTGCAGGCTTCCTACCTGCTGGCCCCAACCGCCGAACGCCTGTCCGACCTGAAGGGCCTGCTGAACGAGGCCCGCACCGAATTCACCACCGGCCGCCGCGCCTACGAGGCCTCCATCGACCCCGGCATCGAGGCGAACCGGATCGTTCCGGCCATCGACGCCGCCTGGCGCGACTACACGGCGGCGACCGCACGGCTGGAGGACAACCAGCTCGACCAGGTCACGGCGACCAGGATCTACAACGTCGACACGGCGCCGGCCTTCCGCCATCTGCGCGCCACCGTGCAGGCCTCGCTCGACTACAACCAGCGGACCGGGACAGCAAGCACCGAGGCCATCCGCGCCACGTTCCGCCAGACCGTCTGGCTGATCGGCGGCACCACCCTGCTCGCCGCCCTGCTCGCCATCGCCTCGGCCGTCTGGATGAACACCAACGTCATCGCCCGGATCGTGCGGCTGTCGGGCACCACGCGCCAGCTCAGCCGCCGCGACTATGCCTTCGACCTGCCCTGCGCCGCGCGCGACGACGAAATCGGCGAACTGGCGCGGGCCATCGGCGAGTGCCGCACCGGGCTGCAGGAGGCCGACGCACTGGCGGCCGCCCAGACCGCCGGGCAGGCCGCGCAGTCCGAGCGGGCAGGCCGGCTGGACACGCTGACCCGCAGCTTCGAGGCGAATGCGGGGCAGATGGTGGGCGGCCTGTCCTCGGCGGCGACACTGCTCAACACCACCGCGCAATCGCTCTCCGACGCCACCGGGCGCACGGCCGAGCGCGCCACGACGGTGAGCAGCGCGGCCGAGCAGGCTGACGCCAACATCCAGACGGTTGCCGCCGCGGCCGAGGAACTTGCCAGTTCGGTCAGCGAGATCTCCCGCCAGGTCAGCCAGTCCACCGCCGCCGCGGACAAGGCGGCGGACGATGCCCGGCAGACCGGCACCATCGTCCGCTCGCTCGCCGAGGGCGCCGAGCGCATCGGCAAGGTCGTCGAGCTGATCAGCGGCATCGCCGGCCAGACCAACCTGCTGGCGCTGAACGCGACGATCGAGGCGGCACGGGCGGGCGAGGCCGGACGGGGCTTCGCCGTGGTGGCCTCCGAGGTGAAGACGCTGGCCTCGCAGACCGCCAAGGCCACCGAGGACATCACCGTGCAGGTCGGGCAGATCCAGGTGGCGACCCGCGAGGCCGTCGCCGCCATCGAGGCGATCGCCGGCGCCATCGGCCAGGTCAGCCAGACCACGGCGCTGATCGCCGCCTCGGTCGAGGAACAGGGGGCCACCACGCAGGCGATCGCGCGCAACGCGCAGCAGATGGCGGCGGGCGCGCGGGAAGTGACCCACAGCATCGCCGATGTGGACCGCGCGGCGAAGGACGCGGGCAGCGGCGCCAACAACGTGCTCGGTGCCGCCCGCGACCTCTCGCGCCAGGCCGAGGGGCTGAACCGTGAGATCGGGTCCTTCCTCGCCGGGGTCAGGGCGGCGTCGAGGGCCGCCTGACGCGGGGCACCGGCCGGAACAGGCCGCCGCTCTCCGCCCGCACCAGGCCCTGGTCCGTCATGCGGGCCAGGATCTTCGCGAGATCGCCCGTGCGCAGGCCGCTCAGCGCCGACAGCCGGTGCAGGTCGGCCGGCCCCCGTTGCAGCAGGGCCAGGATCTCCTGCTGCAGCGCCGGGTCGCTCCAGGGGGGCGCCTCGGCGGCGCCACGCTCCCGCACCGGCTGCACCGGCAGCGGCCGGAAGCTGTCACGGATCGCCCGCAGCGCCGCCGGACTCACCGGCGCCACGCCCGGATGCGGCGCCGGCCGGTCGAGGTGATTGAGCTGGATGGCATCGGGCCCGATGCGGCCGGCCGCCACCTTCAGCGCGGCCAGTTCGGCGGGAGTGTCGTTGAGGCCGGGCACGATGAAGATTTCCAGCAGCAGCAGCCCGGCGAAGTCGCGGCGGAAGGCGGCGATGCCGGCGATCACCGCCTCCACCGTGAGGCCACGGGCGGGCCGGCAGATGGCGCCGAACGCCGCCTCACTCGCCCCGTCGAGGGACGGCACCACCAGGTCAGCCAAAGCGAGATCGGCGCGCACGGCGGGATCACCGAGCAGGGTGCCGTTGGTCAGCACCGCCACGCGGCAGCGGGAATGCCGTTGCTTGAGATGGGCGATGACACGGCCGATGCCCGCATGCAGCGTCGGCTCGCCCGCGCCCGAGAAGGTGACGTGGTCGGGCGGCGGCGCCTCGGCCAGATACGCATCGAGTTCGGCGATCACCGCGTCGGTCGGGACGAATTCGCGGCGGGTGGTGGTGTGGTCGGTGGTGAAGCCGCACTCGCAGTAGATGCAGTCGAGCGAACAGGTCTTGAACGGCAGCAGGTCCACGCCGAGCGACCGGCCCAGCCGCCGCGAGTTCACCGGCCCGAACAGGAAACGTGCCATCGCCGTGCTCCGGGTCCGGGCGGGGTCAGTCGATCTCGCCGGGGCGCCAGGCGATGGTGGCGCGGCCTTCCACCACCTCGGTGATGCTGCCCTCCACCGCATGCGGGGCCAGGGCCGCCCGCACCTCTTCGGCCAGGGTGGGCGGCAGCCGGTCCGGCTGGTCGCCCCACACCTTGCCGAAGGAAAAGGCCCGGTCGACCAGCCGCGCCAGCGGGGTGCGCCGCCGTTCCAGCACGGCGACCCGTTCCAGGTGGCCGAACGTGGAGGCCAGCAATTCGGCGTCGTGGTTGCGGGCGGTGCGCAGATGGGTGCGGGCGGGATCGGCATCGTCGTAGCGATCCAGCACCGCCTGGAAGGCCGGCACCCAGGCATTCTCGGGCACGTCGGGATAGGCGGTGCCGAACAGCGCCACCGCCCCCCGCGGCGCCACCAGGCGGTCGAGCACCGCCAGGGTGCGCGGCCGGTCCATCCAGTGGAAGGCCCGGCCGATCGTCACCAGCCGCAACGGCGCGAGCCCCGGATCGAGCGTCTCGCCGGTGCCGGGGAGGAAGCGGATGCGCCGGCCGGCGGCGGCAGCGGCGGCGTTGCGTTCGGCCGCCGCCAGCATGGCCGGTTCCGGATCGACGCCGATCACCGCGCCGGCCAGGGGGGCGAAGTCGATGGCGAGGAAGCCCGGGCCGGTGCCGAGGTCGAGCACCCGGCCCTGTTCCAGCCCGCCCACCAGCGTGGCGACGCGGCGGGCAAGGCGCTGCGGATAGGCCGGGCGTCCGGAGGTGTAGAAGCCGGCGGCACCGCGGAAGCGCTCCGGGAAGGTCTCGACCGCGCGCGGGGGGGCCGCATGCCGGTGATCGGTGACGCTGTCCTGGGACATGCCGGGATCTCCATCGCTGTCGCGCGGGTGGGTGCGCGGGGTTTTATAACATCGCGAATTAGTAGTATTGCGATATAAACGCGTTTGAATAGGATATTTTGCACCCCTGCCCCGCCGCCCGATCCCCCCTGCAAACAGGACCCTCGTCATGAGCGATGTGATTGAGCGCCGTTCCTCCGGCATCCCGGGTGACACGACCGGATTCCACCAGGCGGTTCACTCGCCCGGCCTCGCCGCGCTGGATGAGATCGCCGCCACCTATTCGCTCGAGAACATCCACCAGTTGGCCGAGGCCGGGCGCCAGGTCATCTGGGGCGGGCGCAGTTGGGAATCGCCGCTGGTGTTCGCCTGCGACACCATCCCGGTGGCGCATGACCAGCTCTGGGCCACCGACAGCCGCCGCTCGGAGGCAACCGCCGAGGACCATTTCCAGGTGCCGGGTGAGTTCTGCTCGATGATCAAGGCGATGATCGGCCGGCTGCATGCCGACCGCGACCGCCACATCAAGAAGGTGCTGCATTTCGGATCGGGATGCGAGCCGGTCAACGCGGTGTTCGAACTGGCCCGGCGCGACGGCTACGACATCCACACCATCGAGACCGTCTCGGCCTTCACGCCGGAGGAAAAGCGCCCGCATGCGGTCGCCTTCCTGGTGCGGGAGCTGCATCGGGTGGCGGTGTGGCTGACCGGCCGCCCGGCCGACGAGGACCGGGTGGCCGAGGAGATCCGGCGCAAGAACAGCGTCATCCGCAAGGTGAAGCACCTGGTGGAGCTGCGCGCCGTCCACCCGTTCTATGTGTCGGCCAGCCGGACGCGGCAGATCTTCATGGGATCGATGCACGGCTACGGCGATCTCGACGCCTTCGGTGCCGCCCTCGACCTGCTGATCGGCGAGCTGGAGGCGCTTGAACCGTTGCCGCTGCCACCGTCGTACATTCCGCTGGTGATCGCCGGTGGCGTCGGCAACCAGCGCATCCTCGACGCCATCGAGGAATCGCATGGCGTGATCGTCGGCTGGGTGATGAACGGCACCTATGAGTATCGGGAAGACGTGCCGCCGCTGGAATCGCTCGCCCACTACGTGCTGGACGCACAGGGCCGTGGCGATCTTGGAGAAGCGGTGGGCGCGTCGGTGTCGTACCGGCGCACGCTGGTGGAAGAGGCCGTGCGCCGCACCGGCGCGCGCGGCATCGTGTCCGCCTCGCTGATCGGCTGCCCTTACGCCAGCATGATGCAGCAACTGGAACGCGACCACTTCAAGCAGATCGGGGTGCCGCTGATCGCCATCGACACCGATGTCCATCGGGAGCCGCCCACCGAGGAACAGATCACCCGCATCAAGGCCTTCATGGAAATGCTGGCCTGAGGATGCCGCCGCGCAGCAGGCGCCGCCTCACGCCTGCCGCACCTCCATCAGCGCCGCCGCGACCCGGGCCGAGCGCAGCGGCCGCTGCAGGATTTCCCTCGCCCCCAGCTCGATCAGTTGGGACGGGTCGAGGTCGCTTGCCTCCGTCGTCACCAGGATGAACGGCCGCCCCGCCATGCCCGCCGAGAGCACGCGCAGCATCGCGATGCCGTCCTCGTCGAGCGCGTGCAGGGTGACGAGCACGGCGTCGAAGCCGTCGGGCGTCCGTTGCACGGCGGCAAGGGCCTGTTCGGGGGTTGCGAAGCTGACCGGCTCGTAGCCGAGCGCCGCGATCATCTCCTCGTCGCCGAGGATGTTGTCTGGCTCCAGCCCGACCAGCATGACGGTCTGCCCGGTCGGGCCGGCGACGGCGGGCACGCCCCCGGCCTCGCCGCCGGAGGGCAGCCAGACGCTGAAGACGCTGCCGAAATGCGGGGAGGTGCGCACATCGACGACGCCGCCATGGTCCAGCACGATCTCGCGCACGGTGGCGAGGCCGAGCCCGGTGCCGGCGGGCTTGGTGGTGAAGAAGGGACGGAAGATATTGGCCAGCGTCACCGCGTCCATGCCGGTGCCGGTATCGACGACGCCGATGCGCACGAAGGCCCCCGGCGGCAGCGTGTCGTGCGACAGCGCGAGAGGCTGGTCGGACCGCACCGCCTCCACCTGGATGGTCACGCGCCCCCCCTTCGGCATGGCCTGGAAGGCATTCTTCACCAGATTGACCAGCACCTGCTGCAACTGGACCGGGTCACCGGACACCATTTGTCCCGGCGCGCGCGGCTCCAGCAGCAGTTCCACGTCATGCGACACCAGGCCACGCAACAGCGCGATCGTCTCAGCGAGCAGCCCATCGACCGGAACCGTGCGGTGCCGGGTCTTCTGCCGTGCGCCGAAATCGAGAATGCGGGCCACCAGCTCGTGCGCCCGCGCCCCGGCGCGCTGGATCTCCGCGATGTGGCGCACCGCCGCGCCGCCCGGTGGCGTCGCTTCCTCCGCCATCTCCGCATGGCCGAGCATGGCACCGAGCACGTTGTTGAAGTTGTGCGCGATGCCGCTGGCGAAGGTGCCGATCGCCTCCAGGCGCCGCGCGCGGTGCAGCCGCGCCTCGAATTCGGCCTGCCGGGTGGCGGCGCGGCGGCGCTCCAACGCGGCCTGCAGTACCTCGCCCGCCATGCGGACGAAGCCGGTGCCGACCTCCGGCCAACGCCGCGCCGCGCGGACACGCTCGAAGCCGAGCAGGCCGGCCGGCTCGTCGCCCAGCCGCAGCGGCACGGCGCAGCATTGCGCGACACCCGCGCCCCGCAACAGCGCGCGCAGATCTCCTTCCGGCAGCCCGGACAGGGTCATGATGCCCTCCGGGGTCGGCGATGCCGCCCTGACCGCGTCGAGCACCCGTTCCGGGGCAACCCCCGTCGCCTCCGCTCCCGGCGCGTGCCAAATCCGGCGGGTGGGTTGCCCCCGGTCGAGGACGAGATAGGCACGGTCGGCATCGAAGGCCCGGCCCAGCTCCGCCAGCACCTCGTCCAGGTACGCCTCGAACCGGCCCCAGGGGGCGGTCGCCAGCCGGTAAGACATCTCGGAGATCAGCGCTTCCATGCGCGCGCCCTGGCGCAGGAGGTGCAGGCCGGCCCGCCATTGCAGGCCGACGCGGACCAGCAGCACCGCAAGCAGCATCGCCAGCCCGTACAGCCCCAGGCGGAACCGCTCCGCCTGCCGCTGCTCGGCCATCCGCCGCGCATCCTGGCTGGCGCGGATGCGGCTGCGCAGCTCGCCTGTCGAGATCGCCAGCAACCGGCGCAGGTCGTCGTCGACCGCCGGCAGCAGGTCCAGCAGCAGGCGGCTGTGCAGGACCAGCAATTGCAGGCCGCGCCCGTCCGGCATGTCCCGGTGGCCGACGACGGCGGCCATGACCGCCTGCAGGCGCTGCCGGGTCCGCTGCTGCGCGCCGGCGGACGGGTCGCGCACCAGATGCAGCATCGCGTTGCCGAGCGCGACCACTGCCGGCGTGACCACCGGATCCGCCTCCGCTGCGGCCAGCCGCTGCTGCAGCGCATCGAAATAGGCCAGCGAGTTCTGCAGCAGCGCGTTGCGACTCTTGAAGTCCTCGAGCAACGCCTCCATCCGCCCGATGGTGTCGGCCAGCTCCGCCAGCGTCGCCGCGGCGTCGGCCTGCATCATGGGATGCTGCCGCAGCGCCTCCGCCATCCACCACAACCGCCCGATATCGGCGACCAGGGGATCGTAGTTGCGCAGCAATCCCGCGCGCGCCATCAGCACGTCGCGCTGCAGGTCGGACTCGCCCGCAGCAAGCCCGAGCACCACGCGCTGCGCCTGCGCGTAATCGTCGTTGCGCGGACCCAGGCTGTGCACCAGCAGCCAGGTCAGCAGCGCCAGCATCGGCAGGATGACGGCCATGCCGCGCAGGAAGGCGATCATTGTGGCGCCCGCAGCGGACGACCTTCGTACTGGCCGGTCAGGCTGCCCAGGAACGCCACGATCCGGGACACCTCGGCCTCCGTCAGGTCGAGGCCGAGCTGCCCGACCGCCATGCGGCGCACGGCGTCGTCCAGCGTCTTCGCGCTGCCGTCGTCCAGATAGGGCGGCGTGACCGCGACGTTGCGCAGGCTCGGCACGCGCATCACCTTGCGCTCCAGGCCGGGAACCGCCCGCAACACGCCGACCCGTTCGAACAGGTTGCCGCCGATGTTCACGCCCTGGTGACAGGCGATGCATCCGAGCGAGCGGAAGGTCTCGTAGCCGGCCTTCTCCTCCGGGCTCAGGGCGGTGGCATCGCCCTTCAGCCAGCGATCGAACCGGCTGTCCGGCGTCAACAGGGTGCGCTCGAAGGTCGCGATGGCGTCGAGCAGCGAGGGCCAGTCCGGAACATGGCCATAGGCGTCGCGGAAGGACCGGGCCATGGCCGGATCGGCGACGAGCGTCGCGACCGCCTGCGCGCGCGTATTGGCCATGATGTCGGGCCGCAGGAGGGCGCCTTCCGCCTGCTCCTCCAGCGTCCGGGCGCTGCCCGCCCAGTTCAGCCGGAAGCTGAGCGCCGCGTTGAAGACGGTGTTGGTGTTGGTGGCGATGGGGCTGCCATCGGGGGCATGGTCGCGCGCCAGTGCCGAGGCGCCGTTGCTGGCGAGATCGTGACAGGACGCACAACTTCGCGTGCCATCGCGGGACAGGCGCGGATCGGCGAACAGCGCGGCGCCGAGCGCGACCCGCCGCGCATCCACCGGCGGCGGCGGCGGGACCGGCGTGATCGGCTCCTCGGCTGGCGACGGCACCTGGGCGGCCGCCATGGTCCAGGTCAGGACAAGGCAGAACAGGCAACGGCCGACAGGTGCCACTGGGTACTTCTTCCGGTCCCGTTCGATGCCTCGACAGCGTCCGTCCCAGGCGGCAGAACGGCGCTGTCGCAAGCCGTCTGGCTACGCCCCAGGAGACGAAATGTCATCCCGCAATGTCATTCGCGTCCTGCTCGTCGAGGACGATCCCGGCATGCAGGGAATGGTCGCGGACTACCTCTCCCAGCACGACATCCAGGTCGGGCGGGCCGGCGGCGCGCAGGAGATGCAGCGCCTGCTGGCGGCGGGCCGCTACAACCTCGTCATCCTCGACCTGCGGCTGGGGCAGGAGAACGGGCTCGACCTGCTGCGGGAACTGCGCACCCACTCCGACCTTCCGGTGATCATCACCACGGGCCATCGCAAGGACGAGATCGATCGTGTCGTCGGGCTGGAACTCGGCGCCGACGACTACCTGACCAAGCCCTTCAGCCTACGCGAGCTGCTCGCGCGCATCCGCGTGGTGCTGCGCCGGCTGGAAGCGCCCCGCGCCGCGCCGGACACCGCGACGACGCCGCAGGACCGGCGGGAAACCACCCTGCGCTTCGGCCAATGGACGCTCGACCGCCGGGCGCGGCGGCTGCACGGCCCGGACGGCCCGGTCACGCTCACCAAGGGCGAATACGCGCTGCTCTGCGCCTTCGTCGAAGCGCCGCAGCGCCCGCTCAGCCGCGAGCAATTGCTGCAGGCGACGCGCGTGCACGAGGACGTCTTCGACCGCAGCATCGACGTGCAGATCCTGCGGCTGCGGCGCAAGCTGGAATCCAATCCCAGCGCGCCGAGCGTGATCCGCACTGAACGCGGCGTCGGCTACGTGTTCACGCTTCCGGTGACGCCGGCCTGACCCCGGCGCGGGCCGGGGCAAGGCTACAGATGTAGCCAAACCGCGCGCCCGCGACATCAAGCTGTAGCCGGGCACGGCCAACCTGTCCCGCGACGGTGCGAGGAATCAGGACCGGCATCATGCACAGCTTCGTGGTTTTCGTCCCTTGCCCCGGCGGGCCGGCCCGATGAGCGCGGGCACGGTCAATCCGCTGCTGCTGCTGGCATCGCCGCTCGGCGACGACACGCTGCCGATCCAGCAGGGCACGCTGCACGCCATCGGCCTGCACGCCACCGAGCGGCTGAGCACGCCGTTTTGCGCCGAGATCACCGTCGTCTCGACCGTGCGCGCGATCGACCCGCAGGAGCTGCTGGTCCGGCCGGTCCGCCTGACGATCCGCCGCCAGCCCGGCCGGGACCGGCACATCCATGGCGTGGTCCGCCGCATGGAGGCGGTCGGGCTGGCCCGGCGCGACCGCTGGCAGTACCGGCTGGAAGTGGTGCCCTGGCTGCGCTTCCTGGACCAGACGGTGGATTGCCGCATCTTCCAGCAGAAGAGCGCGGTGCAGATCCTGCAGGAGATCTTCGCCGAACACCGCGTCGCGCCGGTGGAGTTCCGCATCTACGGCGACCGCCCGGTGCGCGAATACACCACGCAGTACAACGAGACCGACCTGGCCTTCGTCGAACGGGTGATGCAGGAATCCGGGTATTTCTACTATTTCGAGCACGAACGCGACGCGCACCGGCTGATCGTCACCGACCGCAACCAGGCCTTCCGCCCACTGGCGGAGCCGCTGCACCGGGTGGTCCACGAAGGCGAGAACATCGACGTGCTCGATCGCTGGAGCGAGGCGCTGCGAACCACGACCGGCGCGGTGCGGCTGCAGGACTACGATCCGACGCGCCCCTCGGCGCCGGTGCAGGGCGAGCAGGCGACCACGCTCGCCACCGCCGGGGCGGCGACGCGCAAGGCGTTCCACTGGCCGGCGATGACGCTGGAGAACCGCATCGCCGCCGCGCGCGCGCGCTTCCGCATCGAGGCGGACGAGGCGCGGGCGGCGCTGCGCAGCGCCCATGGCTACAACCCGGAGTTCGTGCCGGGCGCACGCTTTACCCTGGCGCGCGATCCCTTCACCGGTGCCCAGGCCGTGGATCATGCGATCCACGGCGTCGAGCACATCGCCAGCGACGATAGCTGGATCACCGGCGGCGGGCACGGCCAGTACGAGAACCACGTCACCTGCCTGCTGCAGGCAACGCCCTGGCGCGAGCCGCTCGACCTCCCGCGCCCGTCGATGGCGGGCCTGTTCTCGGCCATCGTGCTCGGCAACGCGGGCGAGGAGATCCACACCGACGAGCTCGCGCGGGTGAAGGTGCGGCTGCTGTTCGACCACCGCAAGGACACGGTGGCCGGCATGGCCACCTGGGTGCGCATCGCCCATGCCTGGGCCGGATCGCGCTGGGGCTGGCAGCACCTGCCGCGGGTCGGCACCGAGGTCGCGGTCGCCTTCATGAACGGCGACCCGGACGTGCCGGTGGTGGTCGGGGGCTTCTACCACCAGGACATGCCGCCGGTCTTTCCCCTGCCGGCGGAGCAGACGAAGCAGGGATTCCGCAGCCGCTCCACCCTGCGCGGCGGGACGCAGGACTATTCCGAGCTGTCCTTCGACGACCGCAAGGGCGATGAGCTGGTCTTCCTGCACGCGCAGAAGGACTACCGCACCGAGGTCGAGCACGACCGCCGCATCGAGATCGGCCACGACCAGTCGGTCACGGTGAAGCACGACCACAGCCTGGTCAGCCGGACCGGAAATATCAACGTCCGTGCCGATGCCGGCGCCATCGACATCACCGCCGCGCAACGCATCACCCTGCGCGTGGGCGCGAGCACGATCACCCTCACGCCGCAGGGCATCACCATCACCGCGCCCTCGGTGACGACCCAGGCGACCAGCGTGACCACCAACGCGGCCTCGGTGACGACACGGGCGGCAAGTGTGATCACCGACGCGGCCTCGGTGACGACCCGGGCGATGACCGTGAACACCTTCACCACCGCCTTTCAGGTCGTCGCGGCCAGGGTGGTCCTGGCGACACCGAAATTCACCGCCCCACCGCCCTTGCCGTTGCCCTGAGGAGCGTGGCCGCATGACGCAATCCCCCGCGGGAACGGACAACAGGCTGCAGGTGCTCTCCCTGCCGGAGCTGCAGCGCGCGCTTTGCCTCGCGGAAGAGGACCCCGCGCTGCAGGCATTGCTGGCGCAGCCCGCGCGGCTGCTGGAACACCTGATGGAAGCCGGCCGGCTCGACGACGCCCTCCGCTTTCTCGCCCATGCGCTGCCGGGACGCGAGGCCATGTGGTGGGGCTGCATGTGCGCAACCGCGACCCTGCCCGCGCCGGACCTGCCGGCGGAGCGCGCGACGCTGGCGGCGGTGGAAGCCTGGGTGCGCCAACCCGCGGACGAGCGGCGGCGGCACGCCATCATCGCGGCGGCGCGCAACTGCACCGGCCTGCCGGCGGGCTGGCTTGGCCTCGCCATCTCCTGGAACCACGCGCTTGGCGGCATGGCGGGGTTCGGCCCCGGCGTGGAGGGGGCCGTCTTCCAGGCGCTCGACCGCGCCGGCGAGGGCGTGCCCGACGCCGACGCGGCGCGGCGGCGGGAGAGCGTGGCGCGCCGGTTCATTGCCAGCGGACTGGCCATCGCCCATGGCGAGGCCGGCCGCATCGCGCAGATCCCGCCCGGCCCGCACGCGGCGGAGGCAGGCTCATGACGCTGTCCCTGGCCATGCTGCGCGCGCCGGCCGGCATCACGCCGGAATCGCGCCGGATCGAGGCCGACACGGTCACGCTCGGGCGGGGCAGCGACAATGGCTGGGTGCTGGCGGACCCGGAGCGCATCCTCTCGAAGCGGCATTGCCTGATCGGCCGGCAGGCCGGCGCCTGGCAGGTCACCGACACCAGCCGCAACGGCACCTTCGTCAACGGCGCCTGCCTCTCTCCCGGCGCCGCGCGGGCGCTGCGCGACGGCGACCGGATCGGCCTCGGCGCCTACGAGATCGAGATCCGGATCGAAGAGGGCGCGGCCCCGGCGTCCGACGAGGCCACCGGCATCGGCCCTGGCTTCGCGCGCGTCACCGCCGATCCCTTCCCGCCCGCAGAGGGCGATGCGTTCGGCATCGGGCTGCCGCAGGATTTCAACCAGCTTGGCCAGGATGGCGTGTTCGGGGACGCGCCGCTGCCGGTGGCCGACCATGTCCCGGCGCTGGACGCGCATTTCGACCCGCCGCGCCCGGTCTCGGAGTTGCTGCCGCCAGACTGGGATCTTGGCTGGGACGCGCCAGCGGACGACATGGCGGACGACACGGCGGGCGGGCCGCCCCCACCCGCCCCCGTGCCGGCGCCGGAGGCCCCCGCCGATGCGCCGGGGGACAGCGCGGCAGCGGCGTTCGCGCGCGTCGCCGCCGCCGCCGGCATCGCGGGAGAGCCAACCCTGCCCCCCGCCGAGGCGCTTTCCGCGCTCGGCCGCGCCTTCCGCGCCATGGTGGTGGGGCTGCGCCGCGCCATGATCGCGCGCGCCACCATCAAGAACGAGTTCCGCATCGAGCAGACGATGATCCGGGCGAGCGGCAACAACCCGCTCAAGTTCGCCGCCGGCGACGACGACGCGGTCAGCGCACTGCTGGGCATCGGCCGGCGCGGCGACATGAGCGCGGAGCGGGCGGTGAACGAGGCGTTGCGCGACATCCGCCGCCACGACCTCGCGGTGTCCGCCGCCATGCAGGTCGCCGTGCGGGAGATGCTGGACAGCCTCGACCCCGCGCGGGTGCTGGCCCGGCTGCCGCCGGGCGGCCTCGACCGGGTGCCGGGACAGCGGCACCGGCGGGCCTGGCAGGCGATGGCCGCGCGCCACGCCGAGCTGACGCGCGCGCTCGCCGATGATTTCGACAGCGTCTTCGGACGCGCCTTCGTGCGCGCCTACGAGCAGGTGCAGGCCGGCATCGCCGCGCAGGAGCACGAGCGATCACAGCGAGAGGAGCAAGCCCCGTGAGCTGGAGCAACCGCGTCGCGTGGCAGGAGGGCATGTTCCTGCGGGCGCAGCACTTCCAGCAGCAGGACCGCTGGGTGGAACGCCAGATCCGCTCCAGTGCCGGCGTGCTCTGCCCGTTTCCCTGGGGGTTCGCCTCGCTGCGGGTCGATCGCGACCTGCTCGGCGTCGGCCGCGTCGCGGTGGCGGCGGCCTCGGGGCTGTTCGACGACGGCACCGCCTTCGCAGTGCCGGACGAGGCGCCGCCGCCAGCCCCGTTGCTGGTGCCGGAGAGCACGCGCAACGCCCTGGTGTTCCTGGCGGCCCCGCTCTGGCGTCCCGGCGCGCCGGAACTCGGCGAGGGCGAGGACGAGGAACGCTACCGCATCGAGGCGTTCGATGCCTTCGACACGCATTCCCGCGACAGCGAACCGGCGCCGCTGCAAATCGGCCGCCTGCGTCTGCGCACGCTGCTGGAGACCGATGACCGCTCCGGCTATGCCTGCCTGCCCTTCGCGCGCGTGGTCGAGGTCATGGCCGACCGGCGGGTGGTGCTGGACGAAAGCTGGGTGCCGCCCGCCCTCACCTGCGCCGCCGCGCCGGCGCTGGCGACGCTGCTGGTGGAACTGTCGGGCATGCTCGGCCAGCGGGCCGAGGCGCTGGCGGCGCGGCTGACCGCGACCGGCCTCAAGAGCAACACGGAGCTTGCCGATTTCCTGCTGCTGCAGGCGGTGAATGGCTGGCGGGCGCTGTTCGCCCATTTCGCCACCTCCGGCGCGCTGCACCCGGAGGCGCTGTACCGGGTGCTGGTGCAGATGGCGGGCGAACTGGCCACCTTCACCGACAGCACGCGCCGCGGCGCCACCTATCCGGCGTACCGTCACGAGGACCTGCAGCGCTCCTTCGCGCCGGTGGTGAGCGACATCCGCCGCTCGCTCTCGGCGGTGCTGGAACAGACCGCGGTGCGGCTGCCGTTGCAGGAACGCCGGCACAATGTGCGCGTGGCGCCGATCCCCGACCGCACGCTGCTGGGCGGGGCGGGCATCGTGCTGGTGGTCAGGGCGGACATGCCGGCGGAGGCGCTGCGCCGCAACTTCCCCGCCACCGCCAAGATCGGCGCGGTCGAGCACATCCGCGAACTGGTCAATGTCGCGCTGCCCGGGATCGAATTGCGGGCCTTGCCGGTGGCGCCACGGCAGATGCCCTTCGTGCCGGGCGCGCTGTATTTCGAGCTCGACCGCAACAGCCCGCACTGGCAGCAGATGCAGGCATCGGGCGGCTTCGCCATCCATGTGTCCGGCAATTTCCCCGGCCTGGAGCTCGATCTCTGGGCCATCCGCTGATGACCCCGCAAGGACCGATCGGCATGAGCGACAATCCCTTCGCCGAGCCGGGCGACGACGAGCGCACCGTGATCCTGCCGGCCGGCGCGGCCCGCACCACCGCGCCCCCGCCACCACCCCCGTCCGGGACGGGCGATTTCGTCGAGCTGCCCGCCCTCGGCACCTCGCCGGTGCTGGCCGCGGCGGCGCCGGTGCTGGCGCTGGTCGCGCGCATCGGCAATGTCCTCTCGCTGCCCGATCCGGCGGCGCTGCGCGACAGCGCGATCGCGGAGATGCGGCGCTACGAGCAGACCCTGCGCGACCTCCGGCTGCCGGCGGAGCAGATCCGCACGGCGCATTACGCGCTCTGCGCCAGCCTCGACGACGTGGTGCTGAACACGCCCTGGGGAAGAAGCGGCGCCTGGGCCGATGCCTCGCTGGTCTCCACCTTCCACCAGGAAGTGCGCAGCGGCGACCGTTTCTTCGAGTTGCTGGGCCGGCTGTGCCAGAATGCCGGAAGGTTCCTGCCGGTGGTCGAGCTGATGTATCTCTGCATGGCGGTCGGCATGCAGGGCCGCTACCGGCTGTCGCCGCGCGGGCCGGCGGAACTCGACCGCGTGCGCGAGGAAACCTACCTCGTCATCCTGCGCCAGCGCGGCCCGGCCGAGCGCGCGCTCTCGCCGCACTGGCAGGGCGTCGCCGCGCCGTTCCGGCCGCCACGCGCGCAATTGCCGGTCTGGGTGGCGGCACTGCTCGGCGCCGGGGTGCTGGGCCTGCTCACCGCGCTGGCCTCCTTCGACCTCAATGCCCGGTCCGACCGCCTGCTCGAAGCCGGCGCCGGGTTGCCGCCGGCCGCCATGCCGCGGATCGCCCGGCTCGCGCCGCCGCAAAAGCTGCCCCCGCCGCCGCCCCGGCCGCCCGGCCCGCGCGAGGTGCTGGCGGAGCGCCTGCGGCCGGAGATCGCCTCCGGGCAGGTCGGCATCGCCGGGACCGACGCGCTGCCGATCCTGCGGCTGCAGGGCAACGGCATGTTCGCCTCCGGCAGCGCGACCATCGAGGCGGCGTTCCTGCCGGTCCTGGCCCGCATCGCCGAGGTGCTGAAGGACCGCAACGGCACGCTCGCCGTGATCGGCTACACCGACGACCAGCCGATCCGCACTGTCGCCTTCCCCTCCAATTTCCAGCTCTCCGCCGCCCGTGCCCGCGCCGCCGCCGCGGTGCTCGCCCGCACCGTCCCGCCCGCGCGCCTGAGCGCGGAGGGGCGGGCCGATGCCGACCCGATCGCGAGCAACGCCACCGCGGAGGGCCGGCAAAGCAACCGACGCATCGAGATCCTGCTGCGCCCGCCGGCGCCCGGATCGGGAGCAAGCTGATGCAGGGCCTGTCCTCGCTCGCCGCCCTTCTGCTCAACCGCTGGACCAGCGGCCTTGCCGGCGTCGCCACCGCCGGGCTGCTGGTCTGGTACCTCGGGCCGCTGCTGCCGGGCTTCGCGGGACCGCTGCCGCGCGCCCTGCTGATCCTGCTGCTGGTGCTGCTCTGGGCCGGGGTGAATGGCGTGCTCTCCTGGCGGACGCGGCGACGCAACCGGGCGCTGGCCGCTGCCATGACCGACGCGGCCGGCGGCGACCGCCCGGCGCGCGAGGCCGAGGCGGATGCCGCCGAGGAAGTGGCGATGCTGCGGGACCGCATGCGCGCGGCGCTGGCCCGGCTCGGGGCGCGGCGGGACGGGCGCGGCCTCTACGAGCGCCCCTGGTTCGTGCTGATCGGGCCGCCGGGCTCGGGCAAGACCACGGCGCTGCGCAATTCGGGGCTGCACTTCCCGCTCGAAGCCGAAGGGGAAGACGGCCCCGGCGCGATCGGCGGCGTCGGCGGCACCCGGCTCTGCGACTGGTGGTTCGCCGACGAGGCCGTACTGATCGACACCGCCGGCCGCTACACCACGCAGGATTCCGACGCGGTGGTGGACCGGGCGGGCTGGCTCGGCTTCCTCGACATCCTGCGCCGCACCCGGCCGCGCCAGCCGCTGAACGGCATCATCGTGGTGATCTCCCTGCCCACCCTCGCCGCCGCCGAGGTGGCCGAACGCCGCGCCCATGCCCGCGCCATCCGCCGCCGCATCGACGAGATCGGGGAGAGGCTGAAGCTGCGCCTGCCGGTCTATGTCGTGTTCAGCAAGGCCGACCGGATCGCCGGCTTCGATGCCTGGTTCGACGACCTCGACCGCGAGGCGCGGGCGCAGGTCTGGGGCGCGACCTTCCCGCTGGCCGAGGGCGTGGACAGCTTCGCCGGCGAATTCCGCCTGCTGCTGGAGCGGCTGGACCGGCGGCTGGTGGAACGGCTGCAGGCCGAGCGCACCACGGCACGGCGCGGCCTGATCGCCGGCTTCCCGCTGCAGGTGGCGAGTCTCGCGCGGCCGCTGACCGATTTCATGCTGGAAGCCTTCACCGGCAGCCGGCTTGCCCCGGCGCCCTTCCTGCGCGGCGCCTACCTGACCTCGGCGACGCAGGAGGGCACGCCGCTCGACCGCATCACCGGGCTGCTGGCGCGCTCCTTCGGCATCGACCAGCAGCGCGTGGCCAGCCTGCGCCCGGCGGAAGGCCGCAGCTACTTCGTGGCGAAGCTGCTGCGCGAGGTGATCCTCGGCGAGGCGCTGCTGGCCACGCACCGGCCCGGCCGCATCCGGCGGCAGAAGCTGCTGCGGCTCGGCGGCTTCGCCGCGATCGGGCTGGTGACGCTGGCCGGGGCGGCGCTGCTGTGGCAGGCGCAGGCGGCCAACGACGCCGCCGTGCAGCGCGCCGGGGACAGCCTCGCGGCCAATCGCGCGCGCCTCGCCGGGATGGTGCTCGACCCGGTGACGCGGGATGATTTGCCGCAACTGGCGGCGCTGCTCGACGCCATGGCGCCGCCGCCCCCCGCCCCGGAGGGCGCGGCCGCTTTCTTCGGGCTGTCGCAGGCCGGCAAGCTGGCCGAGGGCAGCCGCCTCGCCTACCGCCACGCGCTGGAACGCCTGCTGCTGCCGCGCCTGGTCTGGCGGATCGAGCAGCAGATGCGCGCGCGCTTCGACGATCCGGATTTTCTCTACCAGGCCACGCGCGCCTATCTGATGCTCGGCGGCGCCGGCCCGCTCGATCCGGCGGTGCTGCGCGGCTGGCTGCAGGCCGACTGGCAGGCGCGCTTCCCCGGCACGCTGAACGCCGCCCTGCGCGGGCGCCTGCTGGCCCACCTGGACGCGCTGCTGGCCGAGCCGCTGCCACCGGTCACGCTCGACGGCGCGCTGGTGGAGGCGGCGCGCGCGACCTTCAGCCGCGTCACCCTGGCCGCGCGCGTCCATGGCCGGCTGCGCGCCACCGACGCCGCCGCGCGCCTGCCCGCCTGGACCCCGGCCATGGCCCTCGGCGAGGCCGGGGCGCGCTTCTTCCTGCGCCCCTCCGGCCGCCCGTTGACCGAGGGCATTCCCGGCTTCCTCACCGGCGCGGGGCTGCGCGAGGCGGTGCTGCGCGACCTGCCGGCGGCCACGCGGGCGGTCGCGGGGGAAAGCTGGGTGCTCGGCCGCGCCCAGGAGATCCCGACCGAGGGCCCGGCGGTGGCGGAGCTGGAACAGGCGGTGCTGGCGCTGTGGGCGACCGAGGCGCAACAGGCCTGGGATGCGCTGCTCGGCGACATCGCGCTGGCGCCGGTCGAGGGACGCGAGGGCAGCATCGAGAGCCTGTACGTGCTCGGTTCCCCGCAATCGCCGATGCGCGACCTGCTGGCCGCCATCGCCGGGCAGCTCGCGCTCGATCCGCCCGCGCCGGAACCGGCGCTGGCGGGGATCGCCGCGCATTTCCAGGCCCTGCGCGACCTGACCGCACGACCTGCGGCGGGGCAGCCCGGGGCGGGGCAGCCGACGCCGCTGGATGGGGTGCTGCGCCTGATCAACCAGTTGCAGCAGGCGCTGGCCCAGGCGAGCCCCGGCGGCGCGCCGGTGCCGGCGACGCTGCAGGCGGCGGGCGATCCGGCGCAGTTGCTGCTGGCCGAGGCCGGCCGCCAACCGGCCCCGCTGGCGCTGTGGCTGCGGCAGATCGCCGCGACCGGCCGCGCCGGGCTGAGCAGCGCCGCGCGCGCCGCCGCCGCCGCCGCCTTCGCCGGCAGCGACGGCCCGGCGGCGCTGTGCCGCAGCGTGGTGAACGGGCGCTACCCGTTCGACTCCTCGGCCGCCGAGGACGCGCCGATCGACGATTTCATCCGGCTGTTCGCCCCCGGCGGGCTGCTCGACAGCTTCTTCCAGTCCGAGCTGCGCCCCTATGTCGATACCAGCGGCGAGGTCTGGCAGGCGCGGTCGCTGGGCGGCGTGGCGCCGCCGGCCGACGCGGCGACGGTGGCGGCGTTCCAGCGCGCCGCCACCATCCGGGCCATGTTCTTCCCTGCCGGCGGGGCGGCGCCGCAACTGCATTTCAGCCTCGCCCCCGATCCGACGGCCGCCGCCGCCGCCACGCTGCGGCTCGGGCAGGCGAGCCTGGAGACCGGGACGACGGCCGCCTCCGCCGGCCTTACCCTGTCCTGGCCGGGCAGCGACGGCATGGCCAGCGCCGCGCTGGCCTTCGGGTCGGGGCCGCCGGCGATCGAGACGCACGGGCCCTGGGCGCTGTTCCGGCTGCTCGACCAGGGGACGGCGCAGCCGGCGGGTACCGGGCAGATCCGGCTGCGCTTCGCCGCGGGTGGGCGCGACACCGCCTTCCTGCTGCGGCCGGGCTCCGCGCGCCATCCCTTCGCCCGCAATCCGCTGCGCGGCTTCCGCTGCCCGGTGATCCGCCAGCCATGAGCCGCGCCGGCTTCTTCGGCAAGCTGCCCGCGCGCGGCGACTTCGTGCGCGGCGGCCTGTCGCGGAAGACCGTGGCGGCCTGGGACGGCTGGGTGCAATCGGTGCTGCCGGCGGCCCGCGCCGCGATCGGCCCCGAAGGCTGGGACGCGATCTGGCGGGCGGCGCCGTGCTGGCGGCTGGCACTGCCGGCGGCGCTGGCCGGCGGCACCCCCTTCAGCGGCGTCTGGCTGCCCAGCACCGACGCGGTCGGCCGCGCCTTCCCGCTGCTGGCCGGCGCCGAGGCGGCCGCGCCGGAGGACGCCTTCCTCGCCGCCATCGAGGCGTCCTGCCGCGCGGCGATCGAGGGATGCGAGGAACCGGCCGCGCTCGCCGCCCGGCTCGCGGCGCTGGCCGTGCCGCCGCCGGCGGAGGCCGCGCCCGGACGCTGGTGGCGGGGCGGCGACGCCGCCTTCACCCCGGCCGCGATGCCGGACGCGGCGCTGTTCCTGCGGATGCTGACGGAGGCTTCATGATCCGCCCGATGCTGCACCATTCCGCCGCCTCGCATCGCGGCGCCGTGCGCGGCACCAACCAGGATGCCTGGCTGTGCCGGCCCGAAATCGGGCTGTTCGCCGTCGCCGACGGGGCCGGCGGGCACCAGGACGGCGCGCTGGCGGCGCGGACGATGCTCGAACGGCTGGACGCCCTGCCGGTGGCCTGCGGTCCCGCCGGCCGCCTTCCTGACCTGCGGTCGGGGGTGTCCGAGGCGCATCGCCGGCTGTGGCAGGCGGGCCGCGCGCGCCGGCCGCCGGCGCTGCTCGCCACCACGCTGGTCGCGCTGCTGCTGCACGATCGCCATTTCGCCTGTGTCTGGGCCGGGGATTCGCGGGCCTACCTGCTGCGGGACGGCCGGCTGCATCGCCTGACCAGCGACCACAGCCTGGTGCAGGCCCTGGTCGATGCCGGCGACATCACCGAGGCGGAGGCCGAGCGCCACCCACAGGGCCATGTCATCACCCGGGCAATCGGCGCCGAGGCCGAGGCGCCGGCGCTGGACAAGGCGCTGGGCGAGCTGCGGGAGGGCGACCGGTTCCTGCTGTGCAGCGACGGGCTTTACCGCAGCCTCTCCGAAGCCGCCATCGCCGGGCGGCTGGCCTGCGACGGCGACTGCGCCGCCCTGCTGGTCGAGGCGGCGCTGGCCGTGGGCGCGCGCGACAACGTCACCGCCGTCGCGGTGTGCGCGACGGCGGTGGAAGAGTAGCGAGAGGAAATCGTCGCCTGCGAGCGATCGGTTGTCGTAAGGCAGACGCAGTCCGCCAACGCAAGCCAATCATCTCGCTGAGCGCTACAATGGCGGATTGCGCTGCGCCGATCGGCCATCCGACATTCCGCTACGCAGCTTTATCCAGGTGCACCCAGGCCGGAGGAGTAATGCTTGGTCCAGCCCTCCTCCAGCCCCCCTTCGTTCACGCGCCAAAGGTGATGCGGTTGCCCGATGCACGACCCCAGTAGCCATGACCGTCTTCATTGGCGAGTCGCTTATGGCCGTCAACGTCCAGCCCAGCTATCACCGGCAACATGTAAGCCGACAGGATCGCGGAGGGGAAGCGGCGCTTGAGGCGAGAGTAGAAGCGCTGGGCGAAGGATTGGTCGAACAGATAGCTGCCATCATCGGAGGTGCCAGTCTCGTTTATCTGACCTCCGAAGCAGGCGAAGAGCTTAAAGTTTATCATTTCTGTAGGAACATATTCTAACAGGCGATTGACCACAGTCTCCGCATCTAATTGGGCACGGTCGAAGCGGAATCCGGCACGGCTGCTGCTAAGATCTTGCCCGCCCCTACGGCAATGACCAATAATGTAGATCGTGTCGTGCTCCGGGCTGAATCCGGGAAGTTTCCAACCATCGCACAGAGTATCTCCATAACAAATTATCTCAGGTCGCTTGCGTGCTTTTCCATATTTCCAATCAGAATCTTGTCGCCACAATTGGGCAATTGTCTTTACTGACCTTTCATCAGACATTCTTTTATCGAGCTCATCTTTAGTGAAGGGGACGAATAGATAGTACTGTCCGGGCATTTCATACTCCTATATACTTGACATTCTGAACGATTATATTACCCCAAGGCGTCCGGGATTTAAGATGGAGGGGGGCACGGCTGTTCAATCCTGCCGACGAGCTACGGTGAGTCCGGATCACTCGCGGCATGGGTGGGCGTTCGCAACCTGGGCATTCCGCAGCCTGAACGTGACGCGATGAACGGCGTTGGTTTCCACCGCTCACCGTGCCGAAGAGCCGCGATCAGGACGTCTTGGCGGTCGCCAGATCGTAGATCACGTGATCCGGCTGGCCTTCATCGCCTTCCGGCCCCATCTGCGTCGTCGAGAACTGCACCTTCGTGAAGTTCAGTGAGATCGTCTCGCCGGGACGGTCGCCGGCGGAACTGTGGGAATAGCCGCTGATCATGGTGTTGGTGAGTTCAATAGAGAGATAGATCTCCTGTTTGTCCTTCGCGGTGCGGGTGAAGTCGATCTTCACCGTCTGGCCCTCGCCGGAGAAAGCCTCCTGCATCAGCTTGCTAGTGGCGATGTCGTTTTCCTTGGTGACGACCACCTCGCTCACCGACGGCGCCGTCGACTCGCGTTCGGCGGACGAGCCGACCGGGCTGGAAATGCCTCGCCCCATTCCCCACCGGAACGAATTCAGCTCGATCCACTTGGCGTGCCCACTCTCGGTTACGTCGCCGGGGATGTTGTTGTAATTCATATAGATTGCCATATGCTTTTCCTTCTCCTGGCGCTTGTTGCTTGCCTTCCGCGCCATCGAAGGCAGTATTCATGCTGCGTATTACACGAATATTGCCTTGCCCTGAAACTTGGCTACCGGCGTAACCCGGTTCCTCATCTTGCCCGCACCTCGAACCCGCCGGCGCCGTCTTCCGCCACCGCTACCGGCCCGATCGCCTCCCCCCCGGCCATGCGCCCCAGGAAATGCGCCGCAAGCTCCGGCAACAGCCCGCGTGCGAGCAGCGTCTCGATGCCGCGCGCGCCGACGCCTGGATCGGTGCAGCGCTCCTGCAACGCATCGACCAGCCCGTCCGCGAACGTGACCTCCGTGCCAAAGCGCTCGCGCACGCGGCGCAGCACGCGTTCAAGCTGCAGCCCGACGATGCGCCGCAGCACCGGGGCATCGAGCGGCACATACGGAACGACGGTGACGCGGCCCAGGAACGCCGGCCGGAACTGCTTCGCCAGATCCGCGCGCAACGCCTGCGCCAGCCCGTCCGGATCCGGCGCCGTCGCCGGATCGGCGAACAGCGCGGCGATCGTCTCCGTGCCGGCGTTCGAGGTCATGATGACGACGCTGTTGCGGAAATCGACGTCGCGCCCTTCGCCATCCTTCATCGTGCCCTTGTCGAAGACCTGGAAGAACACGTCCTGCACGCCGGGATGCGCCTTCTCGATCTCATCCAGCAGGATCACCGAATGCGGCCGGCGCCGCACTGCTTCGGTCAGGACGCCGCCTTCGCCATAGCCGACATAGCCCGGCGGCGCGCCCATCAGCAGCGAAACCTTGTGCTCCTCCTTGAACTCGCTCATGTTGATGGTGGTCAGGTTCTGTTCGCCGCCATACAGCAACTCCGCCAGCGCGAGCGCGGTCTCGGTCTTGCCGACGCCCGAGGTCCCGACCATCAGGAACACGCCGACCGGCTTGCGCGGATCCGTCAGCCCCGCGCGCGCGGTGCGGATCGCCTGCGCCACCGCCTCCAGCGCGTGGTCCTGCCCGATGACGCGCCGGCCCAGCGCCTCGCGCAGTCCGAGCACGGTGCGGATCTCGTCCTGCTGCATGCGGCCCGCCGGAATGCCGGTCCAGCTTTCCACGATCTCCGCCACCGCCTGGGCATCGACCACCGGAAACACCATTGGCCGCGCGCCCTGCACCGCCTCGAGCAACGCCAGCGTGGCACGCAGCGCGTCGCGCCGCGCCGGATCCGTCGGCGCCGCCTCCAGCGCCGCGCGCAGCGCCGCCGCCTCGGCGGCGAGTGCCCGCTCCTCCTGCCAGCGCACGCGCAGCCCGGCGAGCCGGTCATCGAGCCCGGCCTGCTCGCGTTCCAGCGCCGCGAGCCGGTCCGCGTGCGCTCCATCGGCCAGCGCTTCACGGTGCAGCAGCGCCGTCTCGGTCGCGATCGCCGCGAGCCGGCGCGTGTCGCCTTCGATCGCCGCCGGCGTGGCCGCCTGGCTCATGGCGACGCGGGCGCAGGCGGTGTCGATCAGGCTCACCGCCTTGTCGGGCAATTGCCGGCCGGGAAGGAAGCGCGCGGAGAGCCGCACCGCCGCCGCCACCGCCTCGTCGAGCACGCGCACCCCGTGATGCGCCTCCAGCGCCGGCAGCAGGCCGCGCACCATGTCGATCGCCACCGGCTCGGGCGGTTCCTCCACCTTCACCGGCTGGAAGCGCCGGGTCAGCGCCGCGTCACGCTCGAAGAATTTCTTGTATTCGGCCCAGGTGGTGGCCGCGATCATGCGCAACTCGCCGCGCGCGAGCGCCGGCTTCAGCAGGTTGGCCGCATCCCCCTGCCCCTCCGCCCCGCCCGCGCCGACCAGCATGTGCGCCTCGTCGACGAACAGCACGACGGGAACCGGCGAGGCGCGCACGCCGTCGATCACCGCACGGAGCCGGTTCTCGAATTCGCCGCGAATACCAGCCCCCGCCTGCAACAATCCGAGATCGAGCGTGCGAATGGCGACACTGGCCAGCAGCGGCGGCACGTCCCCCGCCGCGATGCGCAGCGCCAGCCCCTCCACGATGGCGGTCTTGCCCACCCCCGCCTCGCCGGTGAGGATCGGGTTGTTCTGCCGCCGCCGCGTCAGGATGTCGACGAGCTGCCGGATTTCCGTGTCGCGACCGAACAGTTTGTCGATCGCCCCGGCGCGGGCGCGCGCGGTGAGGTCGATGGTGAAGCGCTCCAGCGCCTCCATCGCCCCCGGCGCGGCCGCTTGCCCCGGCACCGCTGCCGTCTCGCGCGCGGCGGTCTCGCTGCCACCGTCGAAGATTTTGTCGAAATCCCGGCGCAGCGCCTCCGCCCCGATCCGGCGCAGCGACGGCGCGACCAGGAACAGGCGCTGCGCCACGGTCTCGTCGGCCAGGATCGCGCAGAGCAGGTGCCCGGACCGCAGCGATGCCTCGCCGCGCTCAACCGAGGCGAAGACCCAGGCTTCCTTGAGCACGCCGACCAGTTCCGGCGCCAGCGACGGCGCGCGGCCATTGCCGGTCGCCATGCGCGCCAGCGCCGCGGTCAGTTCCCCGGCCAGCCGCGCCGGCACGATCCCGGCCCGCTCGACCGCCAGCACGACATCCGAGCGCGACATGTCGAGCAGTTGCAGCAGCCAGTGCTCAAGCTCGACATTGTAGTGCGATCGCGAGAGCGTGTTGCCCGCGGCCGCTTCCAGTGATTTCCGGCAGGTTTCGTCAAGGCGGCCAACAAGCCGCCTGAGGTCGATTGCGGACATGCGCGGTCCTCCCGTCCCTGATGGCCGGACCCTATGGGCCGCCGCGCGGCACTGTCCATCGCTGTCGGGTTGCAGGTGTAACCCAGTTGCCGGCGCCTGACATCGTGCTGTAGCGCGGCCGGGTCATTGATCGCGGTGTCGCCGGACGCACGCATGTCCCGGCGACCGGAGGGACGCGATGATGCCAGATATGACGCTCGGGGACATGCCGGACCAGCTTGCCGCGCCCTTCGCGGACGGGCCGGCAGCCGGGGCCGATCCACGCGCCGATGTCACGCCGCAATCGCTGTATTTCCGCCTGCGCGATGCCCGCTCCGACGCCCGCGCCGCCGAGCGGACCGCCGACAACGACCCCTCGGCGCAGGACAGCGGCACCGGCCACTGGAAGCGCGTGCGCGACCTCGCCACGCAAATTCTCGGCGGGCAGGGCAAGGATCTCGAAGTCGCGGCCTGGTTGACGGAAGCGCTGGTGCGCAGCGACGGCCTCGCCGGGCTGGTCGCGGGAACCGCGCTGCTGCGGCGGCTGGTCGCGCGCTACTGGTCGGACGGGCTGTTCCCGCTGCCCGACGAGGAAGGCCCGGAGGCGCGGCTCGCCCCGCTCGGCGGGCTCAGCGGCGCCGGCGGCAGCGACGGCACGCTGCTGCAGCCCTTGCGCAAGCTGGTGCTGTTCGAGCAACCGGACGGGACGCCCATCACCTTCTGGGAATTCGAGCAGATGCGGGCGCGCGCCGCCACGCCCGCGGCGAAGCCGCCGCGCGGCGCCGCCGGGCTGCCGCCGCTCGACGAGCTCGAACGCCTCGCGCGGGGCTCCGGACAGGCGGCGCTGCGGCAGGTGGCGGGCATGGCCCGCGCCGCCCTCGCCGGCTGGCTCGCGCTGGAACAGGATCTCGGCGCGGTGGTCGCCGCCGAGGCGCTGCCCTCGCTGCGGCGCCTGCGCGAGCTGCTGGAAAACCTGCGCGCCCTGGCGGAGACCTATGCCCCGCCCATCGCGAGCGATGATCTTGCCGTCGCCGATCCCGACACGCCGGCCGCCACCGCGCCGGAACGCACGGAGGCGGCCATGCCAGCGCCAGGCTTCGACCGCAACGCGATGCTGGAAGACGTGCTGCGCATCGCCCGGCGGTTTCGCACCGCCGAGCCGAATTCACCCTTCAGCTACACGCTGGAAGAAGCGGTGCGACGCGCGCGGCTGTCCTGGCCCGAATTGCTGCAGGAGATGATGCCCGAGCCGGCGGCGCGCGGTGCCGTGCTCGCCGGGCTCGGCATCCGCGTCGAGGCAAAATGATCCGCAACAGGAGCATCCGATGAGCGCGAGTATCCACGAAAAGCTCGGCCGCGTGCGCAGGCCGCGCGTCCACATCACCTACGAGGTCGAGACCGAGGGCGCGCAGATCGTGCGGGAACTGCCCTTCGTCGTCGGCGTGCTCGGCGATTTCTCGGGCGACCCGACCCAGCCCCTGCGCCCGCTCGCCGAGCGCAAGTTCATCCAGGTCGACCGCGACAATTTCGACGAGGTGATGCAGCGCCTCGGCCCCGGCCTCAAGCTGAAGGTCGAGAACAAGCTGTCGCCGGAAGGCGGACAGATGGCGGTGGAGCTGCGCTTCCGCGGCATGGAGGATTTCGAGCCGGAGCGCGTGCTCGACCAGATCCCGGCGCTGCGCAGCCTGCTGGAAACCCGCAACCGGCTGCGCGACCTGATGAGCAAGGCCGATCGCTCGGAGGAACTGGAGGCGTTGCTGGAACAGGTGCTGCGCAACCGCGATGACCTCGACGCGATTGCCGGCGAACTCGGCACGAAGGAGGCCGGATGATGTCCGAGACCCAGCCAACCCCGCAGGCCGGCCCCGCGCCGGACGCCCCCGCCGGTGGTCGCGTGCTGCTGGACCAGGTGCTGTCAGCGACGAAGCAGACCGCGCCCGACCGCGCGCAGGAACTGGTGCGCACCCTGGTCGAGCAGGCCACGCAGGGCACCATCGTGTTCGACCGCAACCTCACCCGCACCATCGAGCGCGCCATCACCGTCATCGACGGCATGCTGTCGGCGCAGTTCAACGAGATCATCCACGACCCGAAATTTCTCCGCCTCGAAGGCAGCTGGCGGGGGCTGCACTATCTGGTGATGAACTCCGAGACCGGCACCAACCTGAAGATCCGGCTGATGAACGCCTCCAAGCGGGAGCTGCATCGCGACCTGACCCGCGCCGTCGAGTTCGACCAGAGCCTGCTGTTTCGCAAGATCTACGAGAACGAGTTCGGCACCCCCGGCGGCGAGCCTTACGGCGCGCTGATCGGCGACTACGAATGGACCAGCCATCCGGAAGACATCGAGACGCTGCGGCTGATCTCCAATGTCAGCGCCGCCGCCTTCGCCCCCTTCGTCTCCGCCGCCGGGGCCGGCATGATGGGCTTCGAGAGCTGGACCGAGCTGTCGCGGCCGCGTGACCTCGCCAAGATCTTCGATTCCGTCGAGTACCTGAAATGGCGCGGCTTCCGCGACAGCGAGGACAGCCGCTTCGTGGCGCTGACGATGCCGCGCGTGATCGCCCGGCTGCCCTATGGCGAGCGGACCCGGCCGATCGATGCCTTCCAGTACGAGGAAGCGCCGCTCGATCCCGCCGGCGCGCCGCTGCCGATGCGGCACGACGAGTATTGCTGGATGAACGCCGCCTTCGTCATGGGCGCCCGCCTGACCGATGCCTTTGCCAGACACGGTTTCTGCACCGCGATCCGCGGCGCCGAGGGCGGGGGCAAGGTGGACAACCTGCCGCAGCACATCTTCCAGTCCGACGACGGTGACATGGACGCCAAGTGCCCGACCGAGATCGGCATCACCGACCGGCGCGAGTACGAACTGTCGCATCTCGGCTTCCTGCCGCTGTGCCACTACAAGAACCACGACTACGCGGTGTTCTTCGGCGCCCAGACCACGCAGAAGCCGAAGGAGTACGACCGGCCGGATGCGACCGCGAATGCGCGCATCTCCGCCCGCCTGCCCTACATCATGGCGACCGGCCGGTTCGCGCATTACCTGAAGGTGATGGCGCGCGACAAGATCGGCAGCTTCATGGAGGCCGATGACTGCGAGCGCTGGCTCAACCGCTGGATCAAGACCTACGTCAACACCAACGAGCAGGCGGGCGCCGAAAGCAAGGCGAAGTTCCCGCTGCGCGAGGCCCGCGTCGAGGTGCGCGAGATCCCGGGCCGGCCCGGCGCCTACAACGCCGTCGCCTTCCTGCGTCCCTGGCTGCAACTGGAGGAGCTGACCACCAGCATGCGTCTCGTGGCGCGCATCCCCGAGCGCACCTGACAGCGACGAAGGCACCGCCATGCGCCCGGAGGACATTCCCCTGCGCGAGGCCATCCTGTCCGGCCGTCACACCCGGCCGGACAGGACGGAGGTGGCCGAGGTGGCGGCCCGGCTCGGCCGCTTCCTCGCCGAGCCGCGCGGTGCCCTCGCATCCTGGTTCGGCGCCGGCCCCGCGGCGGCGCTGCGCCGCGATCCGCAGCGCCTGCGCGGCCTCGTCGATCGCGATCTCGCGCGGCTCGATGCGCTGATCGCGGCCCAGCTTGACGCGGTGTTGCATCATCCACGGCTGCAGCGCCTGGAGGGATCCTGGCGCGGCCTCGCCTGGATGCTGGCGGGCATCGGGCAGGCGGCACCGGTGCGGGTGCGGCTGCTGTCGGCACGCTGGGAGGAGCTGGCCCGCGACTTCGACCGGGCCGGCGACTTCGACCGCTCGGCACTGTTCCGGCTGGTCTACGAAAACGAATTCGGCCATGCCGGCGGCGAGCCCTTCGGCCTGCTGGTGATCGACCACGAAGTGCGCCATCTGCCGGAACGGCGGGAAGCGGGCGCGGCGGCGCCGGTGGACGACGTGTCGGTGCTGGCCGAACTCGCCGCGGTCGGCGCCGCCGCCTTCGCGCCGATGGTGCTCGCCGCCGCGCCGTCCCTGCTCGGGGTCGATCGCTTCGAGGATCTGGCGCTGGCGCAGGATGTCACGGCCGTGCTCGCCGACGCGGACCATGCGCGCTGGCGGGCGCTGGCCCGGCGGGAAGAGGCGCGCTTCCTGTGCGTGACGCTGCCGCGCGTGCTGGCACGGCCACGCCACGACCATGCCGCCGGCTTCGCCTATGCCGAACACGCACCCTCGGCGCGCGAACGAAGCTGGTTCAGCGCAGGCTATGCCTTCGCCGCCACGGTCGCGCGTGCCCAGGCGCTGCATGGCTGGCCGGCCGATGTGCGCGGCATCGTCCCCGACCGGGTCGGGGGCGGGCTGGTGCGCGGCCTGCCAGAGGAGGATGTCGTGCTCGGCGCGGCGACGCGCTGGCCGCGCCCGGCACTCGATCTCGCGCTGACCGACCGGCAGGAACGCGATCTGGTGCTGGCCGGGCTGATGCCACTGAACACCTTGCCGTATGGCGAGGCGGGCTTCGCCGCGGTGCAGAGCCTGCAGGCCCGCGCCGATCCCGCGCCCGGCCGGCCGATGACGGCGGCCATCGCCAACCAGCGCCTGTCCGCGCAGATCAACAGCATGCTCTGCGTCTCGCGCTTCGCCCATTACGTCAAGATCATCGGCCGCGAGCTGAGCGGCGCCTTCATGACCGCGGGCGAGATCGAGCGGCGGCTGCAATCCTGGCTGTCCGGCTACACCAACGCGAGCCAGACGCCGGATGCCGACAGCCGCGCCCGCCATCCGCTGGTGGCAAGCCGCGTCTCGGTGCAGGAGCATGCCGACCGGCCGGGCGCCTTCGCCTGCGTGATCCATTTGCAGCCCTACTACCAGCTTGATGACGTCGCCACGAGCTTCCGCCTCGTCACCGGCTTCGCCGCCACCGGACGGGCGGCCTGACAGGCTGCCCGCAACAACGGAGTTGACCAAGATGGCACAGAACGACACCACCGCACCGGAGGCCGGCGCGCTGTTCCGCGAAGGGCGGCTGGCCGAAGCCGTCGTCGCCGCCGGAGAAGCGGCGCGGCGCGCGCCCACCGATGCCGGCGCGCGCATCCTGCTCGCCGAGTTGCTGCTGCTCGCGGGCGATCCCGTGCGCGCCGACGCGGTGCTGTCCGCCGCCGCGGCGATCGATCCCTCGGCCCTGCTGGTCGTCGCCGAATTCCGCCAGTTGCTGCGCGCCGCCATGGCACGGCGGCAGGTACTGGGTGAAGGCCGGCTGCCGGATTTCCTCGGCGAGCCGGTCGCGGCACAGCGCCATCTGCTGCAGGCGCTGGTGGCATTGCGCGCCGGCGACACTGCTTCAGCGGCCGAAGCCGCGCTCGCCGCCGAAGCGGCGCGCCCCGCCGCGCCCGGCCTGCTGTCGCGCGACGGCGCCTCCGAACCCTTCGAGGATTTCCGTGATGCCTGCGATCTCTGGGGCGGGACGCTGGAAGTCCTCACCACCACCGGCCGCTATTTCTGGGTGCCGGTGGAGCGCATCGCCGCCATCGACTTCCACCCCGCCCGGCGTCCGCGCGACCTGGCCTGGCGCCGCTGCACCCTGGACGTGCGCGATGGCCCCGATGGCGATGTCTATGTCCCCGCGCTCTATGACATGCCCCCCGACACGCCGGAACGGCTGCTGCTGGGCCGCGCCACCGACTGGTCGGCGACACCGCCGGTGCGCGGCAGCGGCCAGCGGGTCTTCCTGGTCGGCGAGGACGGCATCGCCATCCACCAGCTTGCCGCGTTGAGCTTCGCATGAGCGCGACCATCCGCCTGTCCGTGCTCGACCGCCTGCTCGACGAACGGCCGGAGCAGGTGCAAGAGGCGCCAGTGCCGGCGACCGAGGCGCTCGCGCGGTTGCGCCGCGCCGTGCAGCGCGACGTGGAGGCGCTGCTGAACGCCCGCCGCCCCTGGCGTTCGGTGCCGCCCGGCCTGACGCCGCTGCTGGTCTCGCCGCTGGCCTACGGGCTGCCAGACTTCACCGCCGGGGCCTTCAACGATCGCCGCCAGCGCGACCGCCTGCGCGCCGAGATCGAGGACACGTTGCGCCGCTTCGAACCGCGTCTCGCCGAGCTGCGCGTCACCCTGGCCGAGGACGTGGCGCCGCTGCGCGCCACCCTGATGCTGCGCATCGATGCGCTGTTGCTGGTCGATCCAGTGCCGCAGCCGGTCGCCTTCGACACCGCCATCGACACCACCACCGCCGATATCGTCCTCAACCCGGTTCACGGAGACGCGTGACGTGTCGGACAGCCTGCTCCCCGTCTACAACCGCGAGCTCGACGCGCTGCGCACCCTCGCCGGCAGCTTCGCCGAGGCACATCCCAAGGTCGCCGGACGGCTGCGGCTGGGGCCGGGGGTGGTGGACGATCCGCATGTCGCGCGGCTGCTGGAAGGCGTCGCCTTCCTCTGCGCCCGCGTGCAGCAGCGGCTGGACGACGAGTTCCCCGAAATCACCGATGCCCTGCTCGGGGCGCTGTATCCGCATTATCTGGCGCCGGTGCCCGCCGCGGCGATCGTGCAGTTCGCCGCGCGCCCGGACCTGCGCGTGAAGGTGACGCTGCCCGCCGGCACCAAGCTGGAAACCGATCCGGTGCGCGGCGAGCCCTGCCGCTTCCGCACCACCGGCGACACCACGCTGTGGCCGGTGACGATCGAGAGCGCGCGGCTGACCGGCCTGCCTCTGGCCGCCCCGGCCAACCCGGCGGCGAAGGGCGCGCGCAGCGTGCTGCGCGTGGTGCTGTCCACCACCGATCCCGACGTGACCTTCGCGGCACTTGCCCCGGCGACGCTGCGGCTGTTCCTGCGCGGCCCGGCCGAACAGAGCCTCGCGCTGTACGAACTGCTCTGCGGCCATCTGCTGGGCGCGGCCCTGGCCAACGGGCCGAACGACGACCGCCCCACCTTGCTGCCGCCCTCCCTGCTGCGCCCGGTCGGCTTCGCCCCCGAGGATGCGCTCTATCCCTGGTCGGCGCGCGCCTTCTCCGGATTCCGCCTGCTGACTGAATATTTCGCGTTGCCCGAGAAATTCCTGTTCCTCGACCTCACCGGCCTGGACGCCCGTACCCTGGTGCAGGAGAGCCACCGGCTGGAGCTGTTCCTCTATTTCGACGCCGCGCGCCCGGAGCTGGAACGGCGCCTGCCGCCCGACTGCCTCGCGCTCGGCTGCACCCCGGTGGTCAACCTGTTCCGCCAGCCCTGCGAGCCGGTGCGGCTCGACTATCACCGCACCGAATACCCGGTGGTGCCCGACGCTCGCCGCCCCGCCGCGCTGGAAGTCTGGAGCGTCGAGCGGGTCAACGAACTGCGCGACGACGGCACGACGCGGCCGTGGCAGCCCTTCTACCGGCAGGCGACCGGCCCCGGCACCGAGTCCGGCGCCTGCGGCTTCTACCTGCTGTCCCGGCGCGACAGCCCCGGCGGGCCGGGCAGCGACGTGCTGCTCGCGCCCTTCGATCCGGCGCTGTCGGTCGATCGCCCCGCCGAAGGCGTGCTCTCGGTCGATGCGCTGTGCAGCAACCGCGACCTGCCGGGCGAACTGCCCTTCGGCGGCGGCCAGCCGCGCCTGCACCTGCCGGAAGGATCGAGCGCCGTCGCCGCCGTCACCTGCCTCACCGCACCCGGCGCCTCGCTGCGCGCGCCCCTGCGCGAGCAGCGAAGCTGGCGGCTGATCTCGCATCTTTCGCTCGGGCAGGTGTCGCTGGTCGGCGGCCCGGCGGCGGCGGAGAGCTTGCGGGAGATGCTGCGGCTCTACGACCTGCGCGACACCGAGGAAACGCGCGCCGCCATCGCCGCCCTGGTCGGGGTGCGCTCGCGGCCGGGCACCGCGCGGGTGCCGGGGGCGCGGCCGGGCAGTTTCTGTCGCGGCCTCGACGTCACGCTGGAATTCGAGCCGCGCGCCTGGGAGAGCGGCGGGCTCTACCTGCTGGCCTCGGTGCTGAGCCGGTTTCTCGCCTTGCACGCCACGGTCAACAGCTTCGTGCGGACCGAGTGCGTGCTGCAGGGACGCCCCGGCGTGGCGGCGCGCTTCGCCCCGCTGGCCGGGGCGCGGGTGCTGCTGTGAACGCCGCGCCGCCGACCTTGCGGCAGGCGCTGCTTGCCGAGCCGTCGCGCTTCGGGCTGGACGCAGCCGCGGGAGTGATGATGCGCGCCGCCGGCCGCGCCGATCCGGGGGACGCCATCCGCTTCCATGCCAGCGCGGGGCTCGGCTTCGTCGCCGCCGACGTCGCGGCGGTAGCAGCCGATGGCGCGGGCTTTGCCCTCACCACCGGCCTGCTCGGCCTGACCGGCCCGTCGGGCGTGCTGCCGCGGCCCTATACCGAACTGGTCAACGGCGAGCGGCGGCGGCGCGCCCCGGCGCTCGGCGCCTTCCTCGACCTGCTGGCGCAACGCCCGCTCGCCCAGTTCCTGCGTGCCGGGATCAAGTACCGGCCGCACCGGCTCGCCGAGACGCCGGCCGACGGTATGCGCGACGCCCTGCTCGCCCTGGTCGGGCACGGGCTCCCCGGTATGGCGGAGCGGCTTGGCCCCATCCTGGATGCGGTGCTGTTCCACGCCGGCAGCTTCGCGATACGGCCGCGCTCGGCCGAGCGCCTGGGCGCGCTGCTGTCGGACTGGCTCGGGCAGGCGGTGACGGTCGAGCAATTCGCCGGGCACTGGCTGCGGCCGGCGCGCGAGGAGCGCACCGCCCTGCCCGCGCGCGGCGTGGCCGGGCGCTTCCACCGGCTGGGCGTCGATGCCGCCGCCGGCGCGCGCTGCTGGGACATCCAGTCCCGCGTGGTGCTGCGCATCGGCCCGATGGAGTACGACCGCTTCCGCGCGCTGATGCCCGGCGGCGCGGTGCTGCCGCAACTGATGTCGCTGGCGCGGACGTATCTCGGGATGGAAACCGGCTTCGCCGTGCGACCGGTGCTGGCGGCGGCCGCGGTCCCGCCACTGTCGCTCGGCGCCCGGCAACTGGGCCGGGACAGTTGGCTGCCCCGACGCCATCGCACGCGGGATGCCGATGAGGCGTTATTCGCCGCAGGAGACTCGCCATGACCCGAATCCGCCTGGCGGGGCGTTGCCCCGCACCCCACCAGGAGGCTTCGCCTCCTGGACCTCCACCAAGGGCAAAGCCCTTGGAACCCGGTCATGTAGGGCGGATAAGCGCAGCGCAATCCGCCAACGCAAGCCGGCCACCTTACGGACCCTTGCAATGGCGGATTGCGCTGCGCTTATCCGCCCTACAAGAGTCCTGGCCTTTCCGGCAGCTTCCGCTTGCCGGCGCCCTCCTCGCTGCCTTGGTCCCGTTCGCCCCCGCCGCGGCGGCGGATCGGGGCATCGCCCTGCTGATCGGCAACGACGTCTATGCCGGACACCCGCAGCACAGCGGCTGCCGTCCCGCCGTGCAGGCGCTGCGCGAGCGGCTGCGGCAGGACGGCTTCACCGTGATGGAACGACTCGACGCACCCGCCGTCGCGTTGCGTGCCGCGCTCGACGACTTCGCCGCGCAACGCGCCGATGGCGGCACCGGCGCCGCGTTGATTTATGTCTGTGGCGCTGCCGCCGCCGAGGGCCAGCGCCTGTTCGTGCTGCCCGCCGATACCGATCTGCAGAAGCCGCTGCGGCCAGAGACGCAGGGCATCATCGTGCAGGCTCTGCTGAACGCGCTAGACGGCAGCGGCGGCACGCTGGTGGCCGAGCTGGGCCTGCCGCCGGACGACAATGCCGCGGCGGCCCTGGCCGTGCTGCGCCGCCGCCTGCCGTCGGGGCTGCATATGGCGCTGTGGACCGGTCCGGGCGCCGGGCTCGGCGCGCTGGGACAAGGGGCGCGACCCGATGCGGGCTGGGACGCGTTCGCGCGGGCGCTGCCGCGGCCGGAGCATGGCGAGGTGCTGTTGCTGCCGCCCCCTGCCCCGCCGGCGCCGCCCGCGCCGCCTATCGCCACGGCGCCGCCGGCGCCCGAACCGGCCGCGCCGCCGGCAACCGCCGCCGCTCCCCCCTTGTCGCCCCGCGATGCCCGCGTCAGCCGCCTGCAGGCGGCGCTGGCCCGGGAAGGCAGCGATCCCGGCCCGATCGACGGCATCCTCGGCCCGCGCACACAGGCGGCGATCCGTGACTTCCAGGCCCGGATCGGCGATCCGCCGACCGGCGTGCCGACGCCATCGCAGGTGAGCCGCCTGCTCAACGCCCCGGAGGCAACCCCATGAGCCTGCGCCTCAAGTTCAACCTGGTGATGGTGGTGGCCTTCCTGATCGGGCTCGGGCTGGCGGCGCTGCTGGTGAACGTGCTGAGCCAGCGCACCGCCCGGCAGGCGGTGATGTCGGAAGCGGCGATCATGATGGGGCAGCTCGACGCCACCATCCACTACACCGACACGCAGGTCTCGCCGCTGCTGGAGCGGTCGTTGAAGGTGCAGTTCCTGCCGCAGGCCATCCCGTTCTTCACGGCACAGCAGACCTTCGCGCTGATGGCGAAGGAGTTCCCCGACTACAGCGTGCGCCATCCGACGCTCAACCCGACCAATCCCACCGACCGGCCGTTGCCGTGGGAAAGCGAGATCATCCAGACCTTCATCGCCCAGCCGACGCTGTCCTCCCTGGTCAGCGAGCGCCAGACCCCGGCCGGCCAGATCCTGTCCTATGCGCAGCCGGTGCGGGTCGGCGACCCGTCCTGCCTCGCCTGCCACTCCACGCCCCAGGCTGCGCCGCCTTCCATGATCGACGTGTACGGCAGCGAGAACGGCTTCGGCTGGAAGCTGAACGAGATCGTCGGCGCCCGCGTGGTGTCGGTACCGGAGCGCGTCGCCCAGGACCGGGCGCGCCAGACCCTGACCAGCGTCATGCTGGGGCTGTCGGGCGTGTTCGCGGTGATGATCCTGCTGGTCAACCTGCTGCTGCACGTCGCCATCATCGCGCCGGTCCGGCGCATCACCAAGGTCGCCGACGAGGTCAGCCTCGGCAACATGGACGCGCCGGAATTCGACACCGGCGGGCGCGACGAGATCGGCTCGCTGTCACGCTCGTTCAACCGCATGCGGCGCAGCCTTGCCGCCGCGCTGCGCATGCTGGACGGCTGACCCTCCATGGAAACGTCCCCGGACCACATTGGCCGCTTCCGGGTGCTCGGCGTGCTGGGGCGCGGCGCCATGGGCGTGGTCTACAAGGCGCATGATCCCCGGATCGAGCGGACGGTGGCGATCAAGCTGGTGCGCGCCGACCTGCTGGACGGCGACAGCCGGGCCCAGTCCCTCGCGCGCTTCCGCAACGAGGCGCGCCTGGCCGGGCGCTGCGTCCATCCCCATATCGTCGCCATCCACGATTACGCCGAGCACGAGGGCAATCCGTTCCTGGTGCTGGAATATGTCGAGGGACGCGATCTCGGCCGCGCCTTCCCGCGTGGCACCCGGCTGGCGCCGGCGACGCTGCGGCGCATTGCCCTGCCGGTGCTCGACGCGCTGGGCCATGCGCACGGCCTCGGCGTCATCCACCGCGACATCAAGCCCGCGAATATCCTGCTTGCCGACAAGGCCGGGCTGAAGGTCACCGATTTCGGCATCTCGCGCGCGCTCGCGACGGATGCGACCATGACCTCGGCGCTGGTCGGCACGCCCTGCTACATGTCGCCGGAACAATGCCTGGGCGGCGCGGTGGACGCGCGCAGCGACCTGTTCTCGTTCGGCTGCGTCCTGTACGAGTTGCTCGCCGGCCGCCGCGCCTTTGCCGCCGACACGCCCCTCGCCACGATGCACCGACTGATCCACGAGCCGCCGGCCCCGCTGTCGGACTTGCGGCCCGAGTTGCCGCCCGCTTTGGTGGAGGTGGTGGAGCGGGCGTTGCGCAAGCGCCCCGAGGACCGCTTCGCCGATGCCGGCGCGATGGCGCGGGCGCTGGAGGCCCTGCCCGGCGACATCGCGGCCGACGCGGCGGGCGACACCACGGTCGTTACCGCGCCGCCTTCCTTCGCCGGCACCCTGGATCCCCCGACGCTGACCACGATCGAGCGGCGGCTCGCGCACCATGTCGGCCCGATGGCGCGCCATCACCTGCGCCATGCCCTCGCCGCGTCCGCCTCGCCGGAGGATCTCTGCGCCCGGCTGGTCGCCCTGCTGCCGGATGCCGGCGAACAACGCAGCTTCACGCGCGAGATGCGGGACCTGTTGTCCACGGGCGGGCTGGACGAGGCGACGATCGCCACGGTGCGAAGCGCGCTGACCCAGGTGCTCGGCCCGGTGGCGCCGCTGCTGCTGCGCGACCTGCTGGCGCGATCGCCCGACCTCGACACGCTGATGCAGGGCTGCCTGCGGCACATCCCGCGGACGGCGGAACAGGAAAGCTTCCGGCGCCTGCTGGGGCCTGTCGCACGCCGGCGGTGAGTCGCGGGATCCATGTAGGGCGGATAAGCGCAGCGCAATCCGCCATCGCCACAGTTCCGCGAGGTGGCCACCTTGCGACGGCGGATTGCGCTTCGCTTATCCGCCCTACACTTGCCGTGCCGCGCGGCGCTTACGGGATCCAGGGGCCTGCAGGTCCCTGGCTGCTACCCATAGCTGCGATACCGCAGGCAGGCAGCGGCGAACTGCGCATCGGTCAGCAGCCGCACCGTCCCGGCGGCGCTGGCGATCGGGTATTGCCGGGCCAGGCTCTCCAGCCGCAGCGCGGCGAGTCGCGCCGAAGCGATGTCGGTCCCGTGGCAGACCATCCCATGGTTGGCGAGCAGGCAGGCGGTCCGGCCGGACAGGGCCGCCACCGGGCCTCGGCCAGGGCCGGCGTGGCGAACGTTCGGCCCCACGATCACCCTGCCGATCTTCGAAGGTGGCCGGCTGCGGCGGTTCCTGGAATTGCGCAAGGCGCAGCAGCAGGAAGCCGCCATTGCCTATCAGCGCACCATCCTGCGGGCGCTGCACGAGGTGCAGGTTCGCCCTGCGGCAGGCGCGGACGCGCTTCGGCGACGGCGACATCCCCTATCTGCAGGTGCTCGACACGCAGCGCAGCGCGCTGGCGATGGAACAGCAACTGGTCGAGAGCACCACGACGATCTCGATCAACCCCGTGCTGATCTACAAGGCCCTCGGCGGCGACTGGGAAGACAGCTTCCCGGCCGCGTCCGCATCGGCGCCGGCGTCAAACTGAAGGCGTGTCCGGCGCCGCCTGCTGCAGCCGCCGCAGCAGCGCCGGCACCGCCTCGCCCGGCAGTGGCGCGCTGAACAGGATGCCCTGTGCCTCGGCGCAGCCCTCGCGGCGCAGCACCGCGAGCTGATCTTCCGTCTCCACGCCCTCGGCGGTGGGAGTCATCTCGAACCCGGCGCACAGCGCGGCCAGCGCGCGCAGGATGGCGTTGTCCTGCTGCGAAGCCCCGAGATCGCGGATGAAGCCGGGATCGATCTTCACCCGGTCGAAAGGAAAGCGGCGCAGGCAGCCCAGCGAGGACTGGCCCGCGCCGAAATCGTCCATGGCGATGCGCACCCCGAGCGCTTTCAGCAGCCGCAGCGTGGCCTCGGTCGCGGCCGGGTCCTGCAGCATCACCGCCTCGGTGATCTCCAGTTCCAGCCGCTCCGGCGCGAGCCCGGACTCCGCCAGCGCCGCGGTGATCGCGGCGGACAGGCCACGATGGGTGAACTGCGCGGGCGAGAGGTTCACGCTGACCCTCGGTCCGCCAGGCCAGGTCGCCGCCTCGGCGCAGGCCCGCCGCAGCACCCATTCGCCGAGCGGGACGATCAGCCCGGTTTCCTCGGCCAGCTTCAGGAAGCCCGCAGGCGGTACCAGGCCGGATTCGGGATGGTGCCAGCGCAGCAGCGCCTCCATCGCGGCGACGCGACGCGAGCCCACCTCGACGATCGGCTGGTAGAACACCTCGAAGGCGCCGGTGGCCAGGGCGTCGCGCAGTTGCAGTTCCAGGGCGCGGCGGCTCTGCATGCGCGCATCCATCTCCGTCTCGAAGAAGCGCCAGCAGCCGCGCCCCTCCGCCTTGGCGCGATACAGCGCGAGATCGGCAGCCTTGACCAGCATGTCCGGATCGAGCCCGTCCGCGGGCGAGACGGTGATGCCGACGCTGGCGCCGATGCCGACCTGCTGCCCGTCCAGCCGGAACGGCGCGCCGAGGCTCTCGACCACGCGCCGCGCCAGCACGGTGGCGCTTTCCGGCAGGTCGACATCCACGGCGATGATGGCGAACTCGTCGCCGCCGAGCCGTGCCAGCGTGTCGGTCTCGCGCACCACCCCCTGCAGCCGCGCGGTGACCTCGCGCAGCAGCGCGTCGCCGACCGGATGGCCGAGCGTGTCGTTGACTTCCTTGAACCGGTCGAGATCCACCAGCATCACCGCGCAGCCGTGCCCGCGCTGCGCCCGCGCCAGCGCCGCTTCCAGCCGCTCGCGGAACAGCATCCGGTTGGGCAGCCCGGTCAGCGCGTCGTGCTGGGCGAGATGGGCGATGTGCGCCTCCGCTTCGCGCTGCTCGGTCACGTCGAGCACCACGCCAAGCGTGCACAGATGCCGCCCGTCCGAGGCATATTCGCGCCGGACCCGGGATTCGAAATGGCGCAGGCCACCGTCGCGCGGATGGCGGATGCGGTAGTTGGCGACCAGCGCGGGGGCCCGCGCCGCCGTGCTCGTCGCGATCTGCGCGCGCAGGCGCTGCAGGTCCTCGGGCAGGATCGCGCCCCACCATTGTGCCTCGGTGACCGGCTCCTCGCCTGGCGGCAGGCCGTACAGCGCGCGGGCCTGCGGGCTGCATTCGACGGTGCCGGTGGCGAAGTCGTGGCGGAAGGTGCCGATGCGGCCGGCTTCCATGCACAGCCGCAGCAGCGCCTCGGCCTCGCGGGCGGTGGTCACGTCGATGACGACGCCGAGCGCGCTGAGCGGGGTGCCGTCGGCGGCATATTCGCGCCGGACCCGGGATTCGACATGGCGCAGCGTGCCGTTCTCCAGGTGGCGGATGCGGAAATTGGCGTTCTCCCCGTCAGCGCGGGTCATCGTGCTGGCGTCGATCAGCGCGCGCAGGCGCTGCAGGTCCTCGGGCAGGATCGCGCTCCACCATTGCGCGGCGGTCAGCGGCGCCTCGCCGGCGGGCAGGCCGTACATCGACCGCGCTTCCGCGCTGCATTCGACCAGGTCGGTGGTGAAGTCGTGGCGGAAGGTGCCGATGCGGCCGGCCTGCATGGACAGCCGCAGCAGGTCCTCGGCCTCGCGCGCGGCGGTGACGTCGATGACGACGCCGAGCGTGGACAGCGGGGTGCCGTCGGCGTCGTAGTCGTAGCGGGTGCGCACCTCGATATGGCGGGTCTTGCCGTCGCCGGGCCGGTGGCAGCGGTAATGCAGATGCAGGTCCGGCAGGCGCTGCGCCAGCGCTTCCTCGATCCGCCGCCGCACCCGTTCCCGCTCCTCGGGCAGCAGGACCGCCAGCCAGGCTTCGGTGGGCACCGGCTCGTCGCCCTCCGGCAGGCCAAGCAGCGTCCGGGTCCGCGGCCCGCAATGAATCAGGCCCGCGCGCAGGTCGCGGCGGAAGGTGCCGATATGGCCGATCTCCATGCTCAGGCGCAGCAGCGATTCGCTTGCGCGCAACTGCTCGGTGGCGGCGCGCGCCTCGGTCACGTCCTGCACGATGGCGATGCAGCGCAGCGGCCGCCCCGCTTCGTCGCGACGCGACACCGAGAGGCTCAGATGCGCCCATGCCGTGCTGCCGTCCGGCCGCTGCAGGCAAAGCTCGGTCTCCCGGCTGCCCCGGGCGGCGGCGCCACGAAGCCAGCGGGCGATCTCGTCCGGCACCCCGGCGCGCAGCTCCGCTTCACCGCGCCCGACGATCTCGCAATAGCGGCGGTTCGCGCGCAGCGGCTGGCCGGAGGCGATCTCCAGTTCGGCCAGGCCGGCCGAGCCGCTGGCGAAGACGGCGTCCAGCGCCGCCTCGTGTTCCCGCGCGCGCGCCGCCCGCGCGGCCTGCTCGGCGAGCGCGGCCCTGGCTTCGGCCTCGGCCTGTGCCGCCCGCGACCGGCGCATGGCGCGGCGGTGCCGGTCGTGCCGGGCGGCGAGCAGCACGCCGGCGGCGATGGCGCCCTGCAGCGCCAGCACGCCCAGCAGGATGCGTCCGGCTTCCTGGCGCGACGGTGCCAGCACCTCCGCGGTGGCGCGCCCGGCCACGAGATAGAGCGGGTAGCCCTGCAGCCGGCGCGCGGCGATCAGGCGCTCGATCCCGTCCACCGGGCTGGTCCGCGTGACGGTGCCGCCCTCCACGCCCGCCAGCATCCGCCGCACCGGGTCGTCGGGGCCGAGGACGGTGCCGATGCGCTGCTCCGGCCAGGGATGGCGCACCAGCAGCATGCCGTCCTGGCGATACAGCGCCACCGCGCTGCGCCCGCCGAGCTGCAGGCGGCCGAACGCCTGCTCGAAATAGGCAAGGTCGAGGGCGGCGACCACGATGCCGAGGAAGGTCCCGTCCGGGGCGGCGATCCGGCGGGCGACGTAGATGTTCCAGCGCCCGTCGACCACGCTGCGCAACGGGTCGCTGAACACCACCTGCGATGCGGGATCGTCGCGCAGCACCTGGAAATACGGCCGGTCCACCAGGGACGGGGCGGAGGCCGGCCAGCCGCCGGAGCTGGCGACGACCTGCGCCGCGGCATCGACCAGGAACAGGCGCCGCACCCGCGGCAGCGCGCCGATGCGCCCGCGCAGGGAAAGGTGCACGTCGCGCCCGCCCAGTTGCTCGCGGAACGCCTGGGGCGTGACGATGTCCTCGGCGCGCACCCATTCCGCCACGCTGTCTTCGAGGAAGGCGATGGCGTTGAAATCGCTCTCCACCCAGTTGGCCAGCACGAGGGCGATGTTGCGCAGCTCGCGCCCGCCGTCGCGCAGCACCTCCTCGCGCTGGTGCAGCAGGTAGGCGCCGGCGCCGACGGCCAGGGCCAGCCCCAGCACGGCGGCGGCGAGCACGCGCCAGTATCCGGCCTGTTCCCGCGGGCGCAACCGCGCCCGGCACGCCGCAACCACCCTGGCCAGCGCCGTCCAGACAGAGGCAGGGGATCTGGGCGGAGAGAGGGACATGGGGGCCCGGGAATGCCTTTCGATTCGTCGATAGCCTTATTATTGGTGGAAAACCAGTGTTACTTGGTTCCCTTCGCTGCAAGATGCCGACAATTTAATCGATGCCGAGATGAATTTGCGCATCTTCCTGCCGAATGATATCGATATTGCATCTTTTCTCCGCCCCGGACGGCCCTTATCAGTGGGGCTCACCCCAGACCGCCGACGGCAGAGCACAGGACACGCGCAGAAAATATAATTTCCTACCTAAAGTATTACGATCATGATAGATAAGTTACGTCTGGGCAGACTGCATCAGTTCAGATAGCTTAATCAATATAAATGATCAACTATCCTGGGGTTTAGCGCGCCCATGTTCGGCATGGTTCGGATCGGTATCCGCAATCGCTTCATCATGGCATTCGGTGCATTGTTGCTCTCCGTCGCCGCCGTCGGCGGCCTGTCGCTGATGGAAGCCTCGCGGATGAACGCGATCACCGAGGCGATCGCGAACAACCGCGTGTCCAGCGTGCTGTGGATGGGCCGGCTGGCCGAATCCTTCACCCGCCTGCGCCAGATCCAGGTCTCGATGCTGATTCCGGCGTCGCCCGAATACCGCGCCCTGCTGGCGGACCTGCGGGGCAAGTCGATGGACAACATCACCAACGCCCGCAGGCATTATGAAAGCCTGATCGAGCCCGGCGAGGAAGCCAACCGGCTGATCCCGGCGCTCGACACCGCCTGGCGCGACTATGAGGGCCTGGGCAGCCGCTTCGAGGCGCTGGTCGCCGCCGGCCGGACCGGCGAGGCGCAGGCGCTCTATACCGGCGATATGCTGGCCACCTTCAACCGTCTGCACGAGGCGGCGAAGGCCGACATCGACTACAACGAGCGCGGCGGCAAGGCGGACGCCGCAAGGGCGCGCGCGGCCTTCGACAACACCGCCCGCATGGTGGGCGGCATCACCGTGGTGGCCGCGGTGATCGCCGTGCTGGCCGCGCTGTGGATCAACCAGAGCGTGGTCGCCCCGGTCCTGCGCGTCATTCGCTTCACCCGCCAGCTCGCCCACCGCGACTACAACTTCACGCTGCTGTCGAAGCACCGCCCGGACGAGATCGGCGATCTCTCGCGTGCCATCGACGAATGCCGCAACGCGCTCAAGGCCGCCGACGCGCTTTCGGCCCAGCAGGAGACCGAGCGCCACCGGGCCGACCAGGCCAAGCAAAGCGCGCTGGTCAACATGGCCACGACGATCGAGATGGAAACCGACAGCGCGCTCGGGAAGGTGGTCGAGCGCGCCGACGCGATGGCGGCGATCGCCAACGCGATGACCGGCTCGGCGATGGGCACCGGCGAATCCGCGCGCACCGCCTCGACCGCCGCCGGCCAGGCGCTCGGCAATGCCCGGACCGTGGCGGATGCCGCCGAGCGGCTCGCCGCCTCGATCCGCGAGATCAGCAGCCAGGTGAGCCGCTCCACCACGATGGTCGGCCAGGCGGTCTCGGCCGGGCAGGAGGCGCGCGGCACCATCGAGACGCTCGACCAGCAGGTGGGGGAGATCAGCGAGGTCGCCCGCCTGATCACCGACATCGCCGCCAAGACCAACCTGCTCGCGCTGAACGCCACCATCGAGGCGGCGCGCGCGGGCGAGGCCGGCCGCGGCTTCGCGGTGGTGGCAAGCGAGGTCAAGCAGCTCGCCAGCCAGACCGCGCGCTCGACCGAGGAGATCGAGCGCCACATCAACGAGATCCGCACGGCGACCAAGGCGTCGGTGGCCGCGGTGGCGCGCATCGACCAGACCATTGCCCAGATCGATGCGATCGCCGGCTCGATCGCCGTGGCGGTCGAGCAGCAGGGATCCGCGACCGGCGAGATCGCCCGCAACGTCGCCGAGACCGCCGCGGCCGCCACCGCGGTGTCGGCGCAGATCGACACCGTGCTGGCCAACGCCGAGCAGACCGGCGCGCAGGCCACCGAGGTCAGCCGCAACGCCGGCAGCCTGAGCGGGGAGATGAACGAGCTGAAGCACGCGCTGGTGCGGGCGGTCCGCACCTCCACCGAGGACGTGAACCGCCGCGCCGCGCCGCGCTATGCGGTGCAGCTTCCCTGCCGCTTGGCACCCTCTGGCGAGCCCCCCCGGCCGGGGCGGATCAGCGACCTGTCCGAAGGCGGCGCCTGCATCCGCGACATGCACCCGCCGACGCCCGGCACGCACGGCACGCTGGAGATCGAGGGCCTGGCCGCGCCGCTGCCCTGCACGGTGCTCAGCACCGGGGAGAGAATGGTGCGCGTCGCCTTCACCGCCGAGGCCACGGCGCGCGAGCAACTGCGCCTGCTGCTGCAGCGTATCGCCCCCGGCGCCCGCGCCGCCTGATCACGGCGGCAAGGCGGCAGCGCCGTGTTCGCGGCGGTGCCGCGGGGATGCGGCCGATGTCGCATCCATGTGATAAAGTACAATGATATATCATGGGCATCAATAACTGCACCCCGCTACATTGTTAAGGCGAATAGCCTCAAAACAATCAGTATGAATCCAACAATCTGCGGGATACATCAAGAATGCCATCAACAGTTACTCTGTACCAGGATGCGAACTTTTCAGGCGCAAGCCTCACTATCCAATCTTCGGTTGCAGATTTAAGCCAATTCTTACTTGGAGAGAGCAACTGGACCGATCAGGTGTCTTCCATAAGGGTCACAGGCGCCCCGATTACGGCGTATCAGGACGTTAATTTCGGGGGGGAAGCCCTGGTTTTCGTGCCCGGCGACTACGCGCAGTTCACCCCTGCCTGGAACGACGTGATATCGTCGATCAGCCTCTCGTAGGACCGGTTCCGATCACGATTGCGGGCCGGGCGGAAATGCCGGCACGCCCGGAGGCTTCCGCGCGGATGCCTTCCGCCCGGCCCCCGCCCTGCGCCGGCATCGCCCCCCCTGACATTGCCCCCTGACATTGCCAGGAGAAGCCGCCGCATGCAGGACCAGGCCCCCTCCCCGGCGCCCCGAACCGAGGCACCGCCGCGGCCGGGCCAGCCCGGCGAGCGCGAGCTGATCGGGATCACCGCGGCCAATACCGACAGCACGCATCTGCGATTCATCACGGCACGCCGACGGGAAGCGCCCGCCACGGAATCGGCGGAGCCCGCGCGGATCGGCTGAAAGAAACCAAGGACATTTCCGCCTTTGCCAGAGATCGGCAAAGGCACCAGCACAGATCAGGTGCGAAACCGCACACAAGCGGCATGCCCATGTATACGGGCGATCTGCTCAATATAGCCAAGGATTACAAAATAAACTTTAGGTTTTTATTTGCTTTAGCAGCGCCCTTCGGTCGGCTGCTTGAAGCAAATTGTCACCTTGCCAAGTTTGGTGCTTTGCGACTATGTTCCTGGAGATCAACATACTCGCCGGGAGCGGTATGGTGGTCTATATCATCAATATCGTCAAAGATAACCGAATTGCACAGCATCGGTTACTTGACACTCTGACATGCACCTTCGGTGTTCCCCTGTTTCTGCTACGGCCCGAGGCCATACCTCAGGACCGGATTTCGGACGTGCGCGAGGACTGCTTTGACGGCCTGAAGGATCTGGCGCAGGCGCCCTGTCAGCCAATCCCGATTGCGCCCCTCCCCGATGCAATGCCCCAGGAGCCGCCCGAACCTCCCGCGCAGCCATGGTGGGCGCCCCTGTATCAGGAACACGAGGAAGACATCCTGCCCTGCGGGCGCAGCTCACTGAACAGGTCCGAGTTCCTCAGGTCCATCACCACGATCATCAGTGATCCCCTGCGCCTGCGGGATGAGATCATGGCCATCGCCTACCGGGTGGAACGCGAGGAAATCCAACTGACCCGCATCCGCACGCTCTGGGCCGAGGTCAAAGCCGACACGGGCGACGCGCGGATCGCCGGCAACTGGTCCAGGCCCTGATTCCCCTGGTTGAGCTCAAGGAAAACAATGACCGCGTCGTGCGTGCCCTCATCGCCTTTTCCGGGCAACTGCAACGGGTGATCGATCGCCAGCAGGACCTGCCGGAGGAGCCGGGCTTTTAGCCCACGGCATCCGCGCCTGCTGCGCCGCCCCCGTGACGCCCGCCCGGCCCCGCCGGGTCACGTCTTTGCCTGACCCGCGCCCTGGGCCCGCAGGGTTGCCAGGATCTCCGTCAGGATCCGCCGCTGCTCGTCGGCCGCGGCACGTTGCCTCTCCCCTACCTCGCGCAGCATCTCCGCGGCGTGCCGGGCTTCCTCGGTCGCCTCCCGGAGCGCCTCGCCGGCGCCCCGGGCCTGTTCGGCGCTGCTGCGATTCGCCTCCGCGGCTTCACGCAATTCCTCGGCTGCCGCGCGCAGGTCTTCCGTCTGCTTGCGCAGTTCCTCGGCGGTAAGGCGTTGCTCCTCGGCGATCTGACGTTCCTCCTCTGCCGCGCGGCGGACCTGCTCGCGACGGTCCCATTCCGCCTCCTGGGCCACCCGCCTGTCGGCCGCCGCCGGCTCGGAGGGGGAAACATGGGTCTGGGTCGGGTTCATGCCGGGCCTCGCTGGCTGTCCAGGTCACGGGAAACGACAGGAGGGCATCCTGCGACAGGTTGCGTTTCCACGCCACCCACCCCGCGTTTCCACGCTGCCTCACACGCTGCTTCCCATGCAGCGCCCATAGTCTCCGCAGCGAAGGGCACGGCAAGAACCTGAAAGCCCTACCAGGGTTCCTTCGCCAACACCAACCACAGGGACAAACGCACAGGCTGAAGTCCGTCACCGCGACGCAGGCCACCGAGGACGATGCTCCGGTCCGGCTGACCGCAGCCGAGGTGGAACTGGTTTCCGGCGGTCACGACAAGCACGACTGGTGGTGGTACCGCCGCCACCGGCACGACCACGGCCACGATCACGACCGCCGCCGCCAACCCCCGCTCCCACCCAGGCGAGGCCCGACCCCGGAGCGGTCGGGTCTGCCTCGCCAGGGCCACGGCGCCACCGCAGGCATGAAGGAGTTTCGCGCCATCGCCACCCGCTACGACAAGACAGGCACCAGCTTCCAGGCCACGATCTATCTCGCCGCCGCCGTCATCGCCAGTCGGTGATTGTCAACAGACCCTGGCACGACGAAGGCTGTCCATGTGTCTCAGGAAGCTGGTTTTGCCACCAGGTCCCCATTGGCCGCTGACATGGTCGAGCGCGCCATTGCGGCCGAGGTGCCATTCGCCTGGACCATGGCGGACAGCGTCTATGGACTCCTAGCCGATCCGGAAGTTCGCCGCGCCAAGTTTCGCCGGCTCGATGCCGGTGAAGTGGATCATGCCGCTGCCACCGAGAGGAAGGTTGGTGCCACCGCTGCCGTCGCTTCTCAGCGCCGCCACGACCTCCGCTGCAGTCGTATAGCCGCCGAGGCCGCCGAGCAGATCCACCACCGCGCCGGTGTCGGTTGCAAGGCCCGTGAAGGTGTATGTGCCGGTATCCAGCACATAAGCCGTGAGCCCGGTCGAGCCGTCATTCACTGTCGCGGTCAGCGTTCCCTTTCCATCGCCGAGGAACGCCACGTTGTTGCTGCCCTTGAAGACGAGCGTGGCATTGCCATCGGCAAGCGTGACAACATCATTCCCGCTGCTGGCGTCGACGGTCTGCCCCGTGCCGGTCGCGATCGTGATGCGGGTGCGGGCGGTGTCCACAATCATGTGTCCGGGAATGGCGCCAACCGCCTTGGCCAGCGAGGCGGTGCTGCCTCCCGCATCGGTGACCGTGGCGCCACTCGGCAAGCCAGTCGCGGTGACGGCGAGATCAGACGCGTTCTGTCCGGCGGCGATGGTGTGCTTGAAGGTCAGGACGCGCGTGCCGGACCCGCCGGCATAGCTCGCCTTGCCGCCATCGTTCAGGGTGAGGGTCGGCGTGCCGGTGATCCATACCGGCTGGCTCAAGGTCACCTGGAGAGTCACGGTGGCGCCGGTACCGAGATCGGCATTGGCCGGCGTCGCGCTCAAGGCGGTGACGGCACCCGCGCCACTCGTGTAACCGGAAAGCGGGGTGGAGGAGACAGTCGAGAGCGCCTGGCTCTTCGGCGTTGCCAGAGCCATGTCCTCATAGGCGCCATAGTAATTCCCGGGTCCACTCGCCAACTCATAATACATGAGCAGGTCGTTGTTTTTGCCGTACCAGTCGGCAAGTTCCTGCTGCACCAGGCGGTTCAGGCGGGGATCCGACAGGGCCTTTTCGGCGATCGCATTGCTGGCGTTGTCGTAGCCGAAATCCGGACCGCCTTCGTATGCAAGATTCTTCAGACCATAATAATCAGCGATCGGCTTGTAGCTTGTGACAGAATAATCGACTCCACCTGCGTAAGATTTTCCAGAAAATCCTGCATCTATTTCCTTGATATTAGATTTCAGAGAAGAGATGACTCCATCCACGCTTTGAAAATTCGATGCCGACACATATGGGGCCGAAGCGATGCCGTAAAGATATTGCTTTGGCGCTCCGAAATTGGCGTTGATATAAGCGAGGCTATCCTCGATGAGATAGGGCTGCACATATTGCGAAGCGAGCACCGGGCGGATGACGGAGCCCATTGCCGTCGCCCCATACACCTGCGAGAAAAGCTGGCTGATCCGGACGGTCTGGTGCGCATCACGTCGCAAGGCCCAGTAATACTCATTATTTACTTTGTCATAATTCAGATTTTTATCGGCGCCGGACTGCACTTCGCTGACTGCGGCGTTCTGGTTGTCCGTGCTTTGCTGGAAAAGTCCGTTCCATAGTTCGTTGCTGTACTCGACATAGACATGGATTCCGGGAAGAAGATTCGCCTTCAGCAGCTTCGCGAGTTGAATGACATAGTTGCCCTGGGATGTGTCGGCCAAGTCCACACCCTCGGGGATGTTGATCCAGACATCCTTCCCGGTCGCGTTGGCCAACTGGATGACATACTCCCAGGCGACACCCCCCGGCCCGCTCTGCACCGGATTGGTCGGCAGCGTACGGCCGGCCCAGGACGTCACCGGGTTGTCGTTGGTCTGCAGGAAATCCATGAAGCGCAGCGTGCTGAACGGCTGCAGCGCGTTGAGAAAGGCGTCGGTGAAGACCTGCGTCGTGCCAACGGGATAGCCTGGCCGCAGCAGGTGGATATTCTTGACGGCGGCCTTGGTGTTGGTGAAGACGAGCGACAGCGAGTTGCTGGTGGAGGCCAGCACGACGTCGGCGGTGCTCGTATTTGTTGCTTTGTTGTACTGGAGATTCTGAACGGTACAATCGGGGCCGGTGACGGTGGCCTGGCCCGTGAAGCTCAGGTGATAGGTGCCGAACATGCTCGGCACGGTTGCGCCGAGCGAACGCCCCGCGGGATCGCCCGGCGCTGTGAGGAACATGACGCCGAAATCGGTGGTCGGCCAGCCATCGGCCCCGACGGGCACGGGATGATTCGTGGGATCCCAATAGGAATCGGTGGTCGCGAATCCACGGGCGTTCCGCATGACATCGACAAAGGTCATCTGCTGGTCGCCCCAGTCGTTGACCCAGGAAAGATTGATGCCAAGCCTGGAAGCGGTATTTGTGGAAGACGCTGGCGTGGACACGGGCTTTCTCCCAGAAACGTCGAGTTCTTTGTCGTGCCGGTCTGGTGCGGCGACGCGGGGCGTGGCCGGGCGGGGCGCCGCAGCGGGGTCGCACGCGACGCATCCCCCCGGCCGGCCCGCGCAGCGGAACGGTGTCCCGTGCGGCGGGCAGGCAGGTCAGGCGGAGGATCTTCGGGAGAAGCGTCGTCACCCCGGAGATCCGTCCCACCACGGTGCGCGGATGCGCAGGCTTTCCGAGGCAAACACTATCGGGTGCAGATGGGCCTTGGCAGAAGGAACAGCGGCAGGACGCTCAATTCATCGCATAGACGGAAGTTCATGAACAAGAATGCGAAATATGCTTCTATGTTACATGATGATTAAAATATATATTTTCACAGAATTAGTGCAGACAAAATTTTCTACGTCAATTTATGATTTGTTGAATAGTATTTTTATGGTTTCTAGATGTATACAATTCCTTGCCCATCTTATTCGAAAGATCGTTGAATGAATGGGCCTGCCAGGACTCGCGCCTGGCGGCCCCGTGGGCGATCCGGCCATTCGGACGGGCATATATCCAACCAGCCAAATCCAAAACCATCATTTCGACACGGAGATTGCCAGGCCAATTAATGCCATTGCGCATCGTTAAAAAATCACCTCATGCCCATAATTTGACAAGCGATTCCCGGGCTTGCTATCGATGCGTCACATATTCACTATCAGGCATGATAATATGTAGGTTTCGACGCACATACGGACAACATCGGTTTTCGTCCGCCCCCATGCGCAAGGTTCGTGCCGCCATCCCGCCCTGCCCGGGCGCGCCGTCGCTTGCGCCGACCAGTCCCCCGGGCCGCCCCCGGCCACGACCACCGCACCGGCCCCGAGAACGGAAAGCCACGTCATGCCAGATGCCCCCATTGCCCTCGGACGCCGCACGCTGCTTGCCAGCGCATCCGCCCTGCTCGCCCTCCCGCGTCCGGGCAACGCGCAGATTTCTGCCGGCGGCAACCGCATGGTCATCGTGCTCGACTACGAGCCGCCCACCCTGGTTTCGCTCACCAATGTCGCCACCCCGGCGCTGACGGTCAGCGGCAAGGTCACCGAGGGGCTGTTGCAATACAGCGAGACCCTCGACCCGGAGCCGGAACTGGCCGCCAGTTGGGAGATCGCGCCGGACGGCCTCACCTACACCTTCCATCTGCGCCAGGGCGTGCGCTGGCACGACGGCCGCCCGTTCACCTCCGCCGACGTCGCCTTTTCAATCGAGCTGCTCAGGAAGGTGCATCCGCGCGGACGGGGCACCTTCGCCAACGTCACCGCCATCGAGACGCCCGACGCCGCCACCGCCGTGCTGCGCCTCTCCAGGCCCGCGCCCTACCTGATCAAGGCGCTGGCCGCCAGCGAATCGCCGATCGTGCCGCGGCACATCTACGAAGGCACCGATCCCGCCGCCAACCCCAACGGCAACGCCCCGGTGGGCACCGGGCCGTTCCGCTTCAAGGAATGGGTGCGCGGCAGCCACATCCTCTACGAGCGCAATCCCGATTACTGGGTGCCCGGCCTGCCGAAACTCGACCAACTGGTCGTCCGCTTCATCCCCGACGCGGCGTCGCGCTCGATCGCCTTCGAAACCGGGGCGGTGGATATCGGCTACCGCACGCCGGTGGCGCTCAGCGACCTCGAACGCCTGCGCCAATTGCCGTCGCTGGCCTTCGAGCCGCGCGGCAACAGCTATTCCTTCAATGTGACGCGGCTGGAATTCAATCTCCAGAACGCCCATTTCGCCCGCCCGCAACTGCGCCAGGCCATTGCCCATGCGATCGACCGCGCGGTGATCGCCCGCACGGTTTATTATGGATACGCAACCATATGCCATTCGCCGATCGCCCCCGGCCTCGCGCAGTTCCACGACCCGGCGCCCACCCCCTACCCCTATGACCCGCGCGCGGCCGAGCGCCTGCTCGACGCCGCCGGCTACCCCCGCGGGGCGGACCGCGTGCGGCTGCGCCTCACCCTCGACTACAACCCGATCGGCAGCGACACCCGCCGCCTTGCCGACTACATCCGCGCCGCGCTCAGCCGCGTCGGCATCGCCGTCGAGGTGCGCTCGCAGGATCTCTCGAGCTTCATCCGCCGCGTCTACACCGATCGCGACTTCGATTTTACGCTGAACGGCGCCAGCAACCTGTTCGACCCGACGGTCGGCGTGCAGCGGCTCTACTGGTCGAAGAACCGCATCAAGGGCGTGCCGTTTTCCAACGGCACCTGGTATCACAACCCGCGCGTGGACGAGCTGCTGGAAACGGCGGCGGTGGAAAACGACCCGGCGCGGCGCGTCGCCCTGTTCCGCGAATTCCAGCAGATCGTCGCCGCCGAGGTGCCGGACCTCAATCTGGTGCAGCCCACCTTCCTGACGATCCACAACCGCCGCGTCACCGATCATTCGCTCACCGCCAACGGGATCGAATCCAACCTTGCGCGGGCCCGTGTTGTCTGACGCGACATGGCGGCGGGCCCTGGCACTGGCGGCCCGCCTGCCACGCCGGGCGCTGCAGGCGGTGCCGGTCGCGATCGGCATCATCGCCCTCGATTTCCTGCTGCTGCAGTTGCTGCCGGGCGATGCGGCCGATGTGCTGGCCGGTGAATCGGGTTCGGCCACCGCCGAGAGCATGGCGGCGATCCGCGTCCGCTTCGGGCTCGATCAGCCGCTGCTGGCGCAGTTCATGAACTATCTCGATCATCTGCTGCATTTCGACCTCGGCATCTCGCCGCGGTACAACCTGCCGGTCTGGCAGATGATCCAGGAGCGCCTGCCCAACACGCTGCTGCTGATGCTCTGCGCGCTGGGTTTCGCGCTGGCGGCGGGGCTGCTGCTCGGCGCGGTGATGGCCAGCTTCGCCGGGCGCTGGCCCGACCGGCTGGTGACGCTATTGGTGCTCGCACTCTACTCCATGCCCGGCTTCTGGGTCGGGCTGATGGCGGTGATCCTGTTCTCGGTGCGGCTCGGCTGGCTGCCGGCGCAGGGCGACGCCAGCATCGGTCTCGACCTGCACGGCCTGGACTGGCTGCTCGACCGCGCAAGCCATCTGGTGCTGCCCGCGCTCGCGCTCGGCTCGTTCTTCGTTGCCATCTACGCGCGGCTGACCCGCGCCGCGATGCTGGAAGTGCAGCGCCAGGACTTCGTCCGCACCGCCCTCGCCAAGGGTCTGCATCCGATACGGGTGCAGCTTGGCCACGTGCTGCGCAACGCGTTGATTCCAGTTACCACCATGGCCGGGCTGCATCTTGGCAACATGCTCGGCGGCGCGGTGGTGGTGGAAACGGTGTTCGGCTGGCCCGGCATGGGGCGGCTCGCGCTCGATGCCGTGCTGGCGCGTGACTACACGGTGCTGCTCGGGGTGCTGCTGCTTTCCTCGTTCGCCGTGATCCTGCTCAACCTCGTGATTGATCTGCTCCATGTCTGGCTCGATCCCCGCATCGCCGGCCGCTGATCCGGTCTGGCAGCGACAGCTACGGGCGCTGCGGCGCAATCCCGCCTTCCTGCTCGGCATGGCGCTGCTGGTGCTGTGCGCCGGCGTCGCGGCCACCGCCGGCTGGGTCTTTCCCGGTGATCCGCTCGACATGGTCGGCCCACCCGCCCTCTGGCCGGGCGAGGACGCCGCCTTTCCGCTCGGCACCGACAGCCTCGGGCGCGACGTGGCCACCGCGCTCGCGCACGGGGCGCGGGTGTCGCTGCTGGTGGGCTTCACCGCCGCCGCCATCGGCCTTGGCATCGGCACGCTGGTAGGCATGCTGGGCGGCTATTTCGGCGGCGCGGCCGATGCGGTGCTCGGGCGCCTGACCGAGCTGTTCCAGACGGTGCCGGCCTTCCTGCTGGTGATCGTGATCGTCGCCATCGGCGGCCCGCAACTGGCGGTGATCGCGCTGGCGATCGGGCTGGCGTCATGGCCGGCGGTGGCGCGGCTGGTGCGCGCGCAGTTCCGCGCCCTGCGCGAGGCCGATTTCGTGCTGGCGGCGCGCAGCCTCGGCTACGGCACGGCGCGGATCATCCTGGCCGAGATCCTGCCCAACGCCCTGCCGCCGGTGCTCGTCAGCGCCTCGGTGATGGTGGCCAACGCGATCCTCACCGAGGCCGGGCTGTCCTTCCTCAACATGGGCGATCCCAACCACATGAGCTGGGGAATGATGATCGGCGACGGACGGCAGTTGCTGCGCACCGCCTGGTTCCTGACGGCGCTGCCGGGGGCGGCGATCGCGCTGGCGGTGCTGGCGCTGAACCTGCTGGGCGACGCGTTGAATGACGCTTTCGATCCACGGCGGCTGGAACGATGAGCGCCGCGCTGCTGGACGTGCGTGACCTCAGCATCGGCCTGCCCGGCCGGCTTCTGGTGGATCGCGTGTCGCTGCGCCTCGCCGCCGGCGAGACGCTGGCGCTGGTGGGTGAATCCGGTTGCGGCAAATCGATGACCGCCCTCGGCGTGCTTGGCCTGCTGCCGCCGGGGGTGCGGATCGAGGCAGGGGTGATCGCGTTCGAAGGCCGCGACATGCGGCGCCTCTCGCCGCGGGCGCTGCGCGCGCTGCGGGGCAACCGGCTGGCGCTGGTGCCGCAGGAACCGCTCGCGGCGCTCAACCCGGTGCAGACCGTGGGCGCGCAGGTGGCCGAGGTGCTGCGCCATCATCAGCGCCTCTCCGCCCGGGCCGCGCGACGGCGGGTGGCCGAACTGTTTGACCTGGTGCAATTGCCCGAGCCGCAGCGGCGCCTCGACGATTTCCCGCATCATCTCTCCGGCGGGCAGCGCCAGCGGGTGATGATCGCCATGGCGGTCGCCTGCAATCCCCGGCTGCTGATCGCCGACGAGCCGACGACCGCGCTCGATGTCACCATCCAGGCGCAGATCCTGGAGCTGCTCGGCCGGCTGCGGGCGGAACTCGGCATGGCGATGCTGCTGATCACCCACGATCTCGGCGTGGTGGCGCAGTGGGCCGACCGGGTGGTGGTGATGTACGCCGGGCGGGTGGTGGAGGAAGCGCCGGTGACGCCGTTCTTCGCCGCCCCCCTGCATCCCTATGCGCGCGGCCTGCGCGCGGCGGCGCTCGGCCCCGAGGGGCGGCACGCCCGCACCGACCGCCTGCCGGAGATCGCCGGGCAGGTCGGCTCGGCGCTCGGGCAGGCGGGCTGCGGCTTCACCCCCCGGTGTCCGCGCGCGCAGGCCACCTGCCATCTTGCCCCACCACCGCTCGAACCCTGCGGGACGGGGCGTTGGCTCGCCTGCCCGCCAGCCGCGCAGGAGGAACGCCAGCGTGTCGCTGCTCTCGGTTGAGGATCTCGTCGTCCGTTACGGCCAGGGGGCCGGGGCGGTGCAGGCCGTGGACGGCGTCACCTTCACCGTCGGCGCCGGCGAGGCGGTGGGGCTGGTGGGTGAATCCGGCTGCGGCAAGTCGAGCCTCGGCCGTGCCATCCTGCGCCTGCAGCCGGCCGCGGCGGGGGCGGTGCGGGTGGAGGGCACCGACATCCTGAGCTTGCCGGAACGGCGGCTCGTGCCGTACCGGCGGCGCCTGCAGATGGTGTTCCAGGATCCGTTCGGCGCGCTCAACCCGCGCCAGACGCTGGCCCGGCTGCTGGAAACGCCCCTGCGCGTGCATGGCGAACGCGACCCCCTCGCCCGCCGCCGGCGCAGCCTGGAGATGCTGGCGCGGGTGGGCCTGCCGGCGGCGGCGCTGCACCGCTACCCCCACGAGTTCAGCGGCGGCCAACGCCAGCGCATCGGCATCGCCCGCGCGCTGATGCTGCGGCCCGACCTCGTGGTGTGCGACGAACCGGTGTCGGCGCTGGATGTCTCGATCCAGGCGCAGATCCTGAACCTGCTGGTGGAGCTGCGTGGCGAGCTGGGCCTGGCCTGCCTGTTCATCTCCCACGATCTCTCGGTGGTGCGCTACTTCGCCGACCGGGTGCTGGTGATGTATCTCGGCCGCATCGTCGAAAGCGCCGACCACGCCACGTTATGGGCCGCGCCCCGCCATCCCTACACGCAGGCGCTGCTGGCTGCGGTGCCGCGCGCCGACCCGGCGCGGCGCACGCCCCCCGCCGCCCTGCGCGGCGATTCCGGCACCGCGCGGCCGGCCACCGGCTGTCGCTTCCGCCCCCGTTGCACGGCGGCCGGGCCGCACTGTGCCACCCACGACCCGGCCTTGCGCGCGGTGGCGCCGGGCCACTTCGTCGCCTGCCATCTCGCCTGAAGGAACACGCCCCATGACTCCCCCCGCCCCCGCGAGGCTCGCCGTCGATATCGGCGGGACCTTCACCGACATGGTGCTGGAGCACGGCGCGCGCCGGACCACCGCCAAGGTGCTCACCCGCCCCGAGGCGCCCGCGCGCGGCGTGCTGGAGGGGGTTCGGCGGGTGCTGGCCGAGGCCGGGGTGGCGCCGGCCGCGGTGGGGCTGATCGTCCACGGCACCACCCTGGCCACCAACGCGATCGTGGAGCGCCGCGGCGCCCGCACCGCGCTGCTGACCACCGAGGGCCATCGCGACAGCATCGAGATCGCCTTCGAGAACCGCTTCGCGCAATATGACGTGTTCATCGAGAAGCCGGCACCGCTGGTGGCGCGCCCCCTGCGCCTCGGCGTGCCGGAACGGATGGATGCGCAAGGCCGGGTTCGCCTGCCGCTGGACGAGACGGCGCTGGCCGATATCGCCGCCACGCTGCGGCGCGAGGCGGTGGAGAGCGTGGCGATCGGCTTCCTGCACAGCTACGCCAACCCGGCACACGAGCAGCGCGCCGCCGCGCTGCTGGCGGAATGGCTGCCCGGGGTGCGGCTGACGCTCTCGGCCGAGGTCTGTCCGGAGATGCGCGAGTACGAGCGGTTCTCCACCGCGGTCGCCAATGCCTACGTGCAGCCGCTGATGGCCCGCTACCTGGAGGAGCTGACCGGGCTGCTGCACGCTGAAGGGTTGAGCTGCCCGTTGCTGCTGATGACCTCCGGCGGCGGCCTGACCACGCTGGAGACGGCGATCCGTTACCCGGTCCGGCTGGTGGAGAGCGGCCCGGCGGGCGGGGCGATCCTGGCCGCACAGGTGGCGCGCGAGCTCGGCCGTGATCGCATTCTCTCCTTCGACATGGGCGGCACCACCGCCAAGATCTGCCTGATCGACGACGGCACCCCGCTCGCGTCCCGCCGCTTCGAGGTGGATCGCCGCTATCGTTTCCTGCAGGGCAGCGGCCTGCCTTTGCGGATTCCGGCGATCGAGATGGTGGAAATCGGCGCCGGCGGTGGCTCGATCGCCGCGGTGGATGCGCTGGCGCGGGTCGCCGTCGGGCCGGAGAGCGCGGGCGCCGATCCTGGTCCGGCCTGCTACGACCGGGGCGGCGAACGCCCGACCGTGACCGACGCCAACCTGCTGCTCGGCCGGATCGACCCGGAAGGCTTCGCCGGCGGCAGCATCGCCCTCACCCCCGGCCGCGCCGAGGCGGCGGTGCGGACGGCGGTGGCGGCGCCGCTCGGCCTGGAGGCCAGCCTCGCCGCCTTCGCGATCACCGAGATGGTGGAAGAGAACATGGCCAATGCCGCGCGCGTGCACGCGGTGGAGCGCGGCACCGAACTGGCCGGCCGCACCCTGGTGGCCTTCGGCGGCAGCGCCCCGCTGCACGCGGCCCGGCTGGCGGAGAAGCTCGGGATCGACGAGGTGGTGATTCCCGCCGGGGCCGGGGTGGGCTCGGCGGTGGGGTTCCTGCGCGCGCCGATCGCCTTCGAGGTGGCCCGCAGCCGGCAGGTCGTGCTCGACGCGCTGGACGCGGAAGAGGTGAACGCGCTGCTGGCGGTGATGGCCGCGGAGGCCGAAGCGGTGGTGCGCCTCGGCGCGCCCGGCGGGCCGATCCGCCTGCGCCGCGCCGCCGATATGCGCTATGTCGGCCAGGGCCACGAAATCACCGTTCCCCTGCCCGAGGCGCCGCTCGACGCCGGCGCCCCGGCCGAGCTGCGGCGGCGTTTCGAGGCCGCCTACACGGCGCTGTTCGCGCGCACCATTCCCGGGCTCGCGGTGGAGGTGATGGGCTGGAGCCTCACCGCCGAATCGCCCGCCCCGCCCGCGCCACCTGCCTCCACCGCGATGGCGGCGACCACGGCGCCCGCCGCCGCCGGCCGGCGACGGCTGTTCGATCCCACCACCGCCGCCTTCATCGAGGTGCCGGTGTACTGGCGCGCCACGCTGCCGCCGGGGGCCGCCATCGCCGGGCCGGCGGTGATCGCCGAGGCGGAAACCACCACCGTCGTCACCGCCGCCTTCACCGCCGCGCTGGATGCCGCCGGCGCCATCTGGCTGCGTGCCGCCCACGGCACCGCCAAGGAGAGCCACTGATGCCCAAAACCGATGGTCTGGCCGCGATCCGCTACCAGGTGATGTGGAACCGGCTGATCGCCGTGGTGGAAGAACAGGCGAAGACGTTGGTCCGCACCGCCTTCGGGGCTTCGACGCGTGAGGCAGGCGATCTCTCCGCCGGGGTGTACGACACCGCCGGGCGGATGCTGGCGCAGGCGGTCACCGGCACGCCGGGGCACGTCAACAGCATGGCCCGCAGCGTGACCTACGTGCTCGACAAGGTGTCGCTGGCGGAGATGGCCGATGGCGACGTGTTCATCCTGAACGACCCGTGGCAGGGCACCGGGCATCTCAACGACATCGTGGTGGTGACGCCGGTGTTCCGGCGCGGCGCCCCGGTGGGGCTGTTCGCCTGCACGCTGCACGTGGTGGATATCGGCGGCATCGGCCTTTCCACCAACGGACGGCAGGTGTTCGAGGAAGGGCTGTGCCTGCCGGTCACGAAGCTGGTGGAAGCGGGGCGGCCGAACCAATGGCTGTTCGACCTGATCGCCGTGAACGTGCGCGAGCCGGTGCAGGTGCTGGGCGACATCCACTCGGAGATCGCCAGCAACGCCGTGGGCGGGCAGCGGCTGGTGGCGATGATGGACGAGTTCAGCCTCGACAGCCTCGACGGGCTGGCGGCGCACATCCTTGCCCATTCCCGCAGCGCCAGCCTGGCGGCGATCCGCGCCCTGCCCTTCGGCACCTGGCGCTACCACATGCGGGTGGACGGGCTGGAGGCGCCGATCGACCTGCACGCTGCGCTGACCATCGGGCCGGAGGGGATCGACGTCGATTTCGCCGGCACGTCCGGTCCCTCGGGCTTCGGCATCAACGTGCCGCTCTGCTACACCGAGGCCTACACGAGCTTCGGCGTGAAATGCATCGTGGCGCCGGAGGTTCCGAACAACACCGCCTCGCTGGCCACCATCCGGGTGACGGCACCGCCGGACAGCATCCTCAACGCCCAGCGCCCGGCGCCGGTGGCCGGGCGGGGGACGATCGGGCAGATGCTGCCCGACGTGGTGTTCGGCTGCCTGCGCCAGGCAATTCCCGATCGCGTCCCGGCCGAGGGGACTTCCTGCCTGTGGAACATCCGCCTGATGGGCGGGCCTGGGCGGGTGGCTGCGGATCCCGCGGTGCTGGCGCGCGCGACGGCGTTCAATGTCACGGGGTTTCATTCCGGCGGCACCGGAGCGCGACCGCGCCAGGACGGGCTGTCCGCCACGGCGTTTCCCTCGGGGGTGCGCAACGTGCCGGTGGAGGTCACCGAAAGCCTGGCGCCGGTGCTGATATGGCGGAAGGAATTCCGCCCCGACAGCGGCGGGGCCGGCACCTGGCGCGGCGGGCTTGGGCAGATCATGGAAATCGAGAGTGCCGAGGCGGCGCCGTTCGCCATCGGCACCGCCTTCGACCGGGTGGTCCATCCGGCCCGTGGTGCCGAGGGCGGGGCACCGGGCGCGACCGGAAGCGTGCGCCTGCGCTCGGGGAAGGTGTTTCCGGGCAAAGGGCAGCACACGGTGCCGGCGGGCGACCGGCTGATCGTGGAAATGCCCGGCGGTGGCGGCATGGGTGATCCGCGCCGACGTGACCCGGCGCTGCTGGCGCGGGATGTGCGGCACGGCTTCGTTTCTTCTGAAGCGGCGGCGCGGGACTACGCTGCGACGCCTGTGCCGAAAGCAAGCGCATCCACCTAGCGCGCGCTCAGACGAGCGCGATCAGCCGGCTCGGCCCACCGGTGGCGCCGCGAATCTTCGGCCCGCCGACCACGATCGTGGCACCGACCGGCGGCACCTGATCGAGATTGGCGACATTCTCCGCGCCCCAGCGCCCCGAAGGCAACCAGAGCACATGCGTCGGGAAATCCTTGGTGGCGCCGATGTCGAAGGAGAGCGTGTCGATCAGCAGGCCGGTCACGCTGCGCTCGCGGATCAGCACTTCGGCCGCGGCGGGGTGCACGCCAGGGAAATGCAGCTTTCCGTCCGGCCCTTCATTGCGGTACTTCGCGGTGCCGAGATGCTGCGCCCAGCCGGTATGGATCGCCACCGCAGCCCGGTCGGGCAGACGGCCGTTGCGCTCTTCCCACGCCTTGATGTCGTCGGGCGTCACGGCATAATCGGCGTTCGCCGCGGCCTGGGCGGCCACGTCGATGACGGCCAGGGGCACGACCAGATCGACGATCGGCAAGGCCGAGGCGTCGGCGCCGTTCTCGCTGAAATGCAACGGCGCGTCGATATGCGTGCCGCTGTGCTCATCCAGCACCCATTGCAGGAAGTTCAGCCCGTCCTTGCGATAGCTGAAGCGGGTGCGCAGTTCGATCCCGGAGGTCCCGAAGAAGGTCGGGAAGGCCGGGTCGAGCGTATGCGTCAGGTCGATCACCTTCTCGAACCGGGTGGGCGGCGTCGCCGCGCTCACCACTTCGGCCCGCAATCCGGTGGCCAGGACCGCTCCCGCTGCCGCCCGGCGGAACAGACGACGACGCGACAGCGCCCGATGCATCGCCTCGTCGCATCCTGCAACACACATGATCATCTCCCCCTGCTGTTGTCCCCGCACGGTCAGTGACCGGGGAATTCGCGATCCGGCACGACATCGAGGGTGATCGTCAGCCGGTCGGCGTCGTTGCAACCCTGACGGTGACCGTGTCCGTCAGGCCGTGCTCGCGCGGGTGACGCTCAGCGGGCGAAGTAGGCGTCGTCCGGCGGCACGCCGAGCGAGATGAAGACGCGGTTGGTGTGGTTGAACCAGGCGCTTGTCTCCAGCGCCTCCAGGATCTCGCCATCGTCGAGCCCGGCATCGCGCAACGCCTGGAAGTCGTCATCACTGACATCCCTGGGCTGGCGGGTGACCTTGAGGGCGAAGGCGACCAGCGCATGCTCGCGGGCCGACAGCCCGGCCAGATGCGGATCGAGCGCGATCCGCCGGGCCCGCACCGGATCACCGAGCGCCTCGCCCAATGCCAGCGTATGATGGATCTCGCACAGGCCGCAGCCATTGCTGGCGGAGACGACGACGGCGATCAGTTCGCGCTCCTGCAACGGCAGGCGCGCCCCTTCGGCACGGAACAGGCTCTGGAAATAGGCGGAGAACCGCGCGGCGAAGTCCGGATTCAGCGCCAGTGCGCGAATCCAGTTCTCGCCGTGGTGCTGCTCCACCAGCGCCCGCGCCGCCGGTGCTTCGCTGCCACGCTCGGCAACCGGCAGGCGCGAAATCCTGCCCGGGGGGGAAGGAAGATGGGTATCGGGCATGTCACGCTCCCTGATCTGGCAGTCCTGATCGCCCCGTCACCCGGTCAGCACGTCCAGGGTGATGCGGTTGGTGAACCTGAGCGGATCGGTGGAAGGCTTGAGGATGCCGACATCCTTGAGATCGCGGGCAAAGGACAGGACCTGCTGGCGGAACTCCTCGCCGGTGGGGCAGCCACGATGCGCGTCGTACGGATAGCTCGCCAGCATCTCGCGGATCTCCGTCGGGCCGGCGATGCTTTGCGGGGCAAAGAATCGCGCGGTCTCCACGGCGAGATCGAGGTTGCGGTCGACCAGCAGCGCCGCTTCGACCATGGCACGGGTCAGCGCCGCCGCCGCCGGCCGGTTCTCGCGGATCAGCGATCCCCGCACCGCGAGGACGCAACAGGTGCGCTGCCCGAGTTCGCCACTGCCGTTGGCTGCCAGTTCGAACAGGTCCCCCTTGCTGCGCTTGATGGCGAAATAGACATTGGGGTGGTTGTCGACGAAGGCGTCGATCTCGCCTTTGCTGACCGCGATCGGGAAGGTGTCGGCAGGAAACTGGCGCCAGGTGACGTCGGTTTCCGGATCGATCCCGGCCTTCTTCAGCGCCGACGCATAGAGAAACCGATTCGGATTGCCCAGATCCGCCAGGCCGATGCGCTTGCCGCGCATGTCCGCGATCCTGGAGATGCCCGCGGCGCGGGAGCCGATCAGATAGGAGCAGCCGGCATGCACGCCGGCCGTCAGCTTCACATCGAAGCCCGCTTCCAGCGGCTTGATGAAGCGCAGGACGTTGTTCGACGTCGCGTCGGCCTTGCCGAGCGCGACGGCTTCGAGAATCGCCGAGGTGTCGCTGCCGACATTGATCGTTTCGACCTCCAGCCCATGCCGCGCGAAGATCCCCTCGCGCTGGGCCAGGCCGACCACGACCAGGCAGGGCGATGTCGGCGTCCAGATGAAAACAAGTTTGGTCAGTTTGCGCGTCAGCGCCGGGGCAGCCAGATCCGGGGCCGGCTTTTGCGCCCGTGCGACACCGCCCAGCAGACCCAGCGGCATGGCAGCGGCGACTGCCTTCAGAAGGCCGCGTCGCGCTGGCCCGCTTCGCCGGCCGGCACCATCAACAGACAGACGGACATTTTCACGTGGAGAGAATGCCACGGGCAAGTTCCCTTGATCACGACCGGCTTCGGCCCTGTAGAAAGAGGCTCATGGAAGCGCGACGAATGATTTCACGACACGGAATGAGAGTCTATATGAAAATGCATAACATCAACGTTGTTTAGGTCGGGAGGGAACACTGCGGCCGGCCCGCCCGGTTCGGGAAGCGCGCAACCCAGGCGCGTTCCGTGTAGCCGTCGTTGCCGGATCCGGATAACGATATCCGCCGCCGGCCCGTCATCGCGTCGGCATCGTCGTAGCGACAGCCGGAACTGGGGTGTCATCATGCGAATTCCGAACGGCATCGGCGCCATTGCCACCATCTGCGCAGTGTCGCTGACCGCGGCAGGCGCGCAGGCGCAGAGCGCGACCGCCCTGACGGCCCTGCGGGGCCTCGCGCCCGTCAGTGCCCTGGGCACCACCGAGCCCGGCAAGGCCGCCCTGGCCGCCAACCTGGCGGTGACCACGGCCATCCAGACCGGCACCGCCGACCAGCCAACGCTGCTGCCCTTCCCCGAGCAACAGCAACTGGCGCTGCGCGATGCCTTCATCACCCAGGGCAATGCCACGGAGCTCGCCGACGGGCTTGGCAGCCGGCTGGGCGCCATCTACCAGGCCGGTGCGGCCTACAGCAGCCCGGATGGTGGCAAGACCACCCATTTCACCAATATCTCCCCCGCCATCGCCGCCCTGATCACCTATGCGCAGGCGACCAGCCGGGTCGATTCCGACGCGGGCAAATATTTCTTCGCCAATGCCACCACCGATGGAAGCCAACCGGTTGCGCCCGCCGCCACGACCATCCTGGAAGAGGTCAGCGGCGTCACGGATATCTTCGGCCGGGCCTATGGCCTGCCGGCCGGCAGCCCCGGCGCCGGGCGATTCGGCAATTCGCGTCCCTTCCAGACCGCGCCGCATTTCCTGGCCTATACCGGCCAGGACTATTTCGGCACCCTCTCCGGCAATGTCGCCTATCTGCGCGGGCCGGCACAGAACCTGAGCAACAGCCCCTCCTATCCCAGCGGCCACACCACCTACGGCTACACCGAATCCCTGCTGCTCGCCCTGCTGGTGCCGCAGCGCTACCAGCAGATGGTCACGCGCGGCGCCGAATACGGCAACAACCGGATCATCATCGGCGCGCACTACGCCATGGACGTGCTGGGGGGCCGCACTTTGGCACTGCACGACGTCGCGCACCTGCTCGCCAATGCGGCCGGGTATGTCGGGGTGCCGCGCGGCAGCGTGCAGATCGATGACTTCCGCAAGGCCCTGGACACCGCCCGCGCGGACCTGGTGACGGCGCTGGAAGCCGGCTGCGGCGGCAGCATCGAAAGCTGCGCCCGGCAGGATGACAGCCGCTTCGCCCAGGCAGAGCGCAACCAGATCTTCTACGACTCGACGCAGACCTATGGCCTGCCGGTCGTGTTCGCCCGCACCGCTGCCGCCCCCGCGGATGTCGGCGAACTGGCGCCGGAGGCAGGCTACCTGCTCACCGCGGCCTTCCCGCACCTGACCCTGGCGCAGGCCAACGCCATCCTGACCGAAACCCAGGGACCGGGCGGCGGCTTTCTCGACAACGGCTCGGGCTTTGGCGTTTACTCGCGCCTTGACCTTGTCCGGGCTGCCCGGAAGGCAGCGGCAACGCCGTAAGCAAGGCCAGGGCTTCGCCCTTGGAACCCGGTTTTCTGTGCCGCGCAGCGCGAATGGGATCCAAGGGCCTTGTGGCCCTTGGTGGGTCAAGGGCAAAGCCCTCGCCTTTTCCTGACGCCTCTGCGCGGCACAGGATCACAGGGGCCGGTCACAGGCGAAGCCAGCCCAGCCTGATGCCCCACGCCAGGGGAAGCCCAATGGCAAAGGCGACCGCCGGGTTCACCGCCACGCCGATGGCCGCCATCAGCAGGACCAGGAACAACTCGCTGCCCTGGTAGCGGCCCGGCCTGGAGAACAACGCGAGATCAATGCCGGACAACAACAGCAACCCGCCGAGCACGCCGTCCGGCACCGTCCGCAACAAGTGATAGCCCCCCTCGCCCAGCACCAGGCCCAGGCCCAGGAAGCACAGGCCAATCAGCACCGGTGCCGTCGCGGTCCTTGCGCCGAACCGGACATGACCGGCCATGCCCCCCGCGCCGTGGCACATCAGGTAGCCGCCGAAAGGGGCCGCCAGCAGGTTGCCGAGGCCGGTGGTCAACGCCAGGTTGGTCTCGGTCGCCCGCCCCCCACGTTCGGCAAACAGATCCCGGGCCACGGCGGCGGTGACCAGGATGGCGTTGGTCAGCGTCAACGGGATCTGCGGCAGCACGGCGTTCTGCACGCCGTTCCAGAGCTGTGCCCAGTCCGGCCAGACCAGCCCCGGCAGGTGCAGCCCCGGGGCCAGGGCCGGCAGCGGCGGCGAGAGGCCCGTCGCCAGCCCGGCCATGCCGCCGGCGAGCACGGCCAGCAATGCCACCGGCACGCGGGGAAACCGCATCAGCCCCAGCATCGCGACGCAGGCCAGGATGCCGATCCAGGGCTGGCCTTCGATCAACCGGATGCCCAGCGCCGCCAGCGACAGGCCGAGGCCAAGCTGCAGCCCGGCGGCAACGGTGGACGGCAGGGCCCGGGCAACGGACCCGATCAGGCCGGAGATGCCGAGCAGGAAGAAGAACGCGCCGATCGCCAGGCCCGCCCCGGCCACCGAGCCCGGATCCATCGGCTGGATCAGCACCGCCGCGGAAGCCGCCTTCATCGGCTGCACCGCCATCGGAATGCCGTAGAAGCAGCCGGCAAAGATGTAGAACAGGCCGAAGGTCACGAAGAGCCCGGTGGGATCCATGCCCACGACCGTGATCGCGCCCACGATGTGCGGCAGGAAGGTGCCGATATCGCCAAGCGCGCCCGAAACCTCGTCCAGGCGCCAGCCGAACCGCGCCCCGGATGCTGCCGGTGCCGGCGCGCCGGGCAAATTCTCATTGCCCGCGAGTAAATTCATGGCCGCCGTGATCTCCCGCGCCCTGCGGTCCGGGATCATGCCGGGAACCGCGTGCCCGATAGGGGGGATGGCGGAAGGCCAGCGCCATGCGGGCGAGCAGGCCATCGCGCCAGATGAAATGATGCGCCAGGGCCGCCGTGACATGGATGCCGGTGAACACCAGCACCAGATCCGCCGCCAGCCCGTGCAACCCGACCAGCATGTGCCACCTGCCGCGGTCCACTGCCGGGTAGGCCCCCTCGGCGAGCAGGCCGGCGAGGCTGATCCCGGCATGCCACAGGGCGATGGCGCCAAAAGCCAGCGTCACGAACAGCAGCGCGTACAGGGCCAGGTGCATCGCCTCCGCCGGCAGGTCGGACCGCAGCGCGCGCCGGCGCAGCAGGGCGAGGCCGCGCCCGGTGATGCGCAGCAGCAGCAACAGGCCCAGCACCGCCCCCAGGGCGACATGCGCCAGACGCTCCCGGCCCTGCACGCCGGTGACCGGGTGGAGCCAGGGCTGCAGCCATAATCCGACGACGAGGATGGTGCAGGCCCAGTGCAGCAGGATCGTCAACCTGCCGTAGTGGCGCAGCACGGGATCCGGCGAAGCGACCTGCGGCGGCATTTTCAGCGATCAAACCAAGTGATTTATTGACTCGTACGTAATCATATCGCATTTTAGGCCGCATCGTCGTGACCCCGCAATCGGAATGGTGAAGGTGCCAAGGCACGAGGCCAGCACGGGACCTGTCCGCTGGCATGGCCGCCGGTCCGAGGCGGCAGCCTGGCCTCCGGCACTGCTCACCGTGGCGTTCGGACTGTTCCTCGGCCTGGCCGCATGGCGCGGCGCCGACGTCGCGGTCACGCGGCTGGAGCAGGAGGCGTTTTGCCTGTCCTGCCATGAGCCGAATGTCGCCAGCGGCGAACAGGCACGCCTTGCGCATCTCAGCAACCGGCCCGGCCTGCGCGTGCAATGTCCCGACTGCCACGTCGGTTCCACCTGGACCGACCGCCTGCGCTTCGTCGCCGCACATGCGCACGACATCGGCGGCTTCCTTGCCCATCTCGACGACACCGCCGAGCGACAGGACGCGCACCGCCTGGATGTCGCCAGCCGGGTATGGACGCAACTGGAAGCCGATGGCTCGGCGCCCTGCCGGCGCTGCCACGATCCGGCGGCGATGGACCGGCGGCGGTTCAGCGCCGAGGCCACGCGGGAAATGCGCAACCCGGCCGAACCGGGCCGTTCCTGCATCACCTGCCACAAAGGCGTGCTGCATCCGGTGCCCATCGTGACCGCGGGCTGGTTTGCCGGATCGCTCACGACCCTGGCGCGTGCCAGCCACCCGGCGGCCGGCAGCCGGGTCATGGCCGTGACGACACGCCGGCTGTTCCTGCAGCGCGAAGCGGCGGAGGCCGGACAGCGCCAGGGCAGCGTGGTCCCGGGCGCCAGCCTCGAGGTTCTGGAGGTCGCCGGTTCCTGGCTGCGGATTCGCCTCGCCGGCTGGCAGCAGGAAGGCGCGGCCCGGGCGATCTATGGCGCCATGGGCCAGCGCATGCTGGCGGCGGCACTGGCCCCGGCGGCGCTCGAGGCGGTGAGCCCCGGCCCGGACGTGACCGACCCGGCCACCGGGCAGGTCTGGCGCCCGGTGACGCTGACCGGCTGGATCGAATCCGATGGCCTGGTCACCTCGCCGGATGCGGTCTGGTCGGTGATGGGGCTGACCTATGCGGCGCTGTGCGCGTCCTGCCACGCCCTGCCACGGCCATCGGTGCATACCCCCAACCAATGGATCGGCACGATGAGCGCGAAGCGCAAGCTGCTGCCGCTCGATGACGATGGCAACCGGTTGTTGTTGCACTTCCTGCAGATGCAGTCCGGCACGCGCGCGCATGATGACCCGCCGCCACCCGGATGACCCCCCGCAACGTTCAAGGAGACACCGAGGATGCGGCAACCGGATGGTGCCGTTGCACACGGCCCTGGCCTGACACGACGTGACCTGTTGGCCGGCACGGCGGCAAGCGAAGCGATCGCGTGGCTGGGCGCGGGGCTCGCCCCCATGACGGCGACGGCAGCGCCGGCGGATGGCGAGGTGCTCACCGGCTCGCACTGGGGCGCCTTCTACGGCAAGGTCGAGAATGGCCGCTTCGTCTCGGCCCGCCCGTGGGAGGGCGACCCCGCGCCGTCCCATCAACTTCCCGGCGTCCAGGACGTGGTCTATTCGCCCAGCCGCATCCGTCACCCGGTGGTGCGGCGGGCGTGGCTGGAGAAAGGTCCGGGCGCCGCGCCGGACTCGCGCGGCACCAACGATTTCGTGCGGATCACCTGGGACCGGGCGCTCGACCTGGTGGCGGGAGAGCTGCGCCGCGTCCAGGAGGAACACGGGCCCTGGGCCGTCTATGGCGGCTCGCTCGGCTGGAAGAGCAGCGGCAAGGCCCATGATTGCGTCGCCTGGCTGCAACGGCTGCTGAACCTCAGCGGCGGCTTCGTCGGTCGCAGCGGATCCTATTCCACCGGCGCCCTGACGGTGATCATGCCGCACGTCGTCGGCTCGCAGGACTACACCGAGCAGCAGACCCCCTACCCGGTGATCCTGCAGCACAGCGACCTGGTGGTCTTCTGGGGCTGCGACCTGCTGAACAACGACCAGATCACGGGCGGCGTCGCCAACCACTCGACCGCCGACTTCATCGCGGCGCTGAAGCAATCCGGCAAGCAGGTGATTTTCCTCGACCCGGTGCGCAACGAGACGAACCGGGCGCTCGGCGGCGAATGGATCGCGGTGCGGCCGCAGACCGACGTGGCGCTGATCCTTGGCATCGCCCATACGCTGCAGGCCGAGGGATTGCATGATCGCCGTTTCCTGCACGACTACACGGTCGGGTCGGAGACGTTCCTGTCGTACCTGACCGGCCGATCCGACGGGGTTGCGAAGACCGCCGCCTGGGCCGCGGCGATCAGCGGCGTGCCCGAACCCGTCATCAAGGATCTGGCCCGCCGCTTCGCGCGCCAGCGGACCTTCCTGATCGGCGGCTGGGCGATCCAGCGGCAGCACCATGGGGAACAGTCGCTGTGGGCCCTGGTGACGCTGGCTGCCATGCTGGGACAGATCGGGCTTCCCGGCGGCGGTTTCAGCCTCGGCTACCATCTGGGCGGCAACGGCGCACCGATGGCAAACGGCGTCACCCTGGGCGGCATCCCGGTCGGAGAGCGCCCGGCCGGCGGCAAGCCGTGGCCGGCCTCGCGCGGCGTCACCACCATTCCCTGCGCCCGCATCGTCGACATGCTGCTGCACCCGAACGAGGAATTCGAGTTCAACGGCCGGCGCGGCATCTACCCCGACATCCGCCTGGCCTACTGGGCGGGCGGCAATCCGTTCGGCCACCACCAGGATCGCAACCGCCAGGTCCGGGCCTGGCGCAAGCTGGAGACCTTCATCGTCCAGGACTTCCAGTGGACCGCCAGCGCCCGCATGGCCGATATCGTGCTGCCGGCCACCACCACGGCGGAGCGCAATGACATCGATGTGCTCGGCGGCAGTCCGGGCACTGCCATCATCGCCCTCAAACAGGTGATCGCGCCGGTCGCGGAAGCGCGCAACGACGTCGACATCCTGCGTGGCGTGGCGGCGCGCCTGGGCCTGGAAGCCGTCTTCACCAACGGCAAGACCGAAATCGAGTGGATCCGCACGCTCTATGGCACCGCCCAGGCGCGGGGCAAGGCGGCGGGCGTGACATTGCCTGATTTCGACACCTTCTGGCGCGACGGCATCGCCACCTTCGGCGTGCCGGAAACATCGCGGCGCTTCGTCCGCTACGCCGCCTTCCGCGAGGATCCGGTGCTGAATCCGCTGGGCACGCCGTCGGGCCTGATCGAAATCACCTCGGCGACGATCGCGAAGATGAACTACGCGGATTGCCCGCCGCATCCCACCTGGCTGGAACCCTACGAACGGGCGGGCGCACCCGGCACGAAATACCCGCTGCACGTCAACACCAAGCATTCCCCCTGGCGGCTGCATTCGCAACTCAACGGCACCTTGCTGCGCCGGTCCTATACCGTCCAGGGCCGGGAGCCGATCCTGATTCACCCAGAGGACGCCGCGCCCCGTGGCATCGCCGAGGGCGATGTCGTGCGCGTGTTCAACGATCGCGGCCAGATCCTGGCCGGCGCGCGCCTGACCGGGGATGTCAGCCGCGGTGTCGTGGTGATCGCCGAAGGCGGCTGGTACGATCCGCTCACGCCGGGTGAACCAGGCACGCTGTGCCGATACGGTGATGTCAACGTGCTGGCGGCGGATATCGCCACCTCGCGACTGGCACAGGCCACCACCGGCCAGTCCATCGTCGCCGAGGTAGAGAAATTCACCGGGAAATTGCCCGACCTGAAAGTGTTCACCGCGCCGGAGACATAGCGCACCACCCGGCGGCGACCTGCCGCCGGGACACGCACCCCACAATGGCCAAAATATGATTTTCAATCGTGGATTTTATTGAATTACGTAAATTCTTGTGCAAAATGCCGGTCACGGACAGCCCCATCCGCATGCGCAGCTTCGGGCCTGTCATCGTGCATGAGGGAAGGTCGATCGCCATGAAGCGCCTCGCATGCCGTCCCCCGCGTACCGCCCTCCCCTCGCCGGCTGCGCCCCCCGGGCGCCGGGCCGCACTGCTGGGGGCCGGTGCCTTCGCCACCGCTGCCTTGCTGGCGGGCCGCGTTGCCGCAGCCCCGTCCCCCGCGATCGGCACGCCCCGCAAGCTGACGCTGTCCTGGTCACCGAGTTCGCTCTGCCACATTGCTGTTCCGGTCGCGGTGAAGGAAGGGTTCTTCATCCGGCACGGCCTTGATGTCGATCTGATCAGCTGGGGCTCGACCACCGATGCGCTGCTGGCATCGCTGTCCACCGGCAAGGCCGATATCGCGGTGGGCATGGTGCTGCGATGGATCAAGCCACTGGAGCAGGGCTTCGACGTCCGGCTGACCGGGGGCACGCATGCCGGCTGCATGCGGATCATGGCGGCACCGTCCGCGCACATCGCCAACCTGGGACATCTGCGGGGCAAGCGCATCGGCATCGGCGACGTCGCCGGCGTGGACAAGAACTTCTTTGCCATTGCCTTGAAGAAGGCCGGGGTGAATCCGGTGACCGACGTGGACTGGCGCACCTTCCCGCCGGACATGCTTGGCGTGGCCATCAGCAAGGGCGAGGTCGATGCGATCAGCACCGGTGACCCGCTGGCCTACAACCTGCGTCGCAGCGCCGGCCTGATCGAGATCGCCTCCAACATGGACGCCGAATACGCCAACCGCGCCTGCTGCGTCATCGCCGCCGGCGGCGCCCTGCTGCGCAACGACCGGCCGGCCGCGGCGGCAGCCACGCTGGCGCTGGTCGAGGCGGCCGACTGGGCCCACCACCATCCGGCCGAGGCCGCCGCCATCTTCGCGCCGTACGCGCCGACGCGGAATCTGGAGGAACTGACCGATACCCTGCGCAGCTACGGCAATCACCGCCATCCGACCGGGCGCGATTTCCGCGGCGACATCATCGCCTACGTCAACGAGCTGAAGGACATCGAGGTGATCAAGCCCAGCGTGAACGCCGAGAGATTCGCCGACCGGATCTGCGTGGACGTGCTCGCGTCCTGAGCTGCCGTGCGGCGCGTCACATCGCTGAACAAACGGCTGCGATCCGACGCGGCAGCCACGGAGGACCAACATGGCGATCAACCTCAAGCCCCCTTCGGTCGCGGCGCGGGAACACCGGCTCGGCACGATCATCGGCTGGGACGGCCGGGCGAGCGATCTTGCCGGCCAGTCACTTGCAGGCCAGTCACTTGCCGGCCAGTCACAACCGGCCCGCGCCGATTGCGCCGCCGGCTGCACCGGCCGCCGGGGCAAGGAAGGGGCCGGGCCAGGACAGCGGCTTTGTGAGCTGGCCGGCCCCTTCACCCAGGCGGCCGGCTGCGGCGAACAGGTGGTCGAGTACCAGGCAACCCATGTGCGCGACGCCGTGCTGATCCACCACGCGCCGATCGGCTGCAGCGCCGGCCACGCCGGCAGCAACGCCTCGTACCGGACCTGCCTGGTCAGGCGCGGCCATCCGCCGACGGATGCGATCAGCCTGTCGACCAACCTGGTCGAACAGGACATGGTCTATGGCGGCGTGGACAAGCTGCGCACCGCCATCCACATGGCCTGGGAACGGCACCGCCCGAACGCGATCTTCGTCGCCACCTCCTGCGCCACCGGCATCATCGGCGACGATGTCGAGAGCGTGACACGCGAATGCGAGGACGCGCTGGGCATCCCCGTCGTCGGGGTGTTCTGCGAAGGCTTCAAGTCCAAGCACTGGAGCTCCGGCTTCGACGCGATCCAGCATGCCATCCTGCGTCAACTGGTACGCCGGAACCCGCCACGCCGGCAGGACGACCTGATCAACGTCTTCGTGCTGTCGGGGGCCGATGTCTACACGCCCATGCTGAAGGCCCTGGACCTGCGCGTGAACCTGGTGGTCAACGTCGCCACCGTGGAGGACCTCGCCCGGCTGTCCGAGGCGGCGGCATCCACCAGCTTCTGCTATTCGCTCGCCAGCTATCTCGGCGCCGCGCTGGAACAGGAATTCGGCGTGCCGGAGATCAAGGCCCCTCCGCCCTACGGCTTCGCCGGCACCGATGCCTGGCTGCGTGCCATCGCCCGGGTGACGCATCGCGAGGAACAGGCCGAACGCTTCATCGCCCGGGAACATGCCCGGGTGCGGCCGCAGGTGGACGCCCTGCGGCGGCGCCTCGCCGGGCTCAAGGGATACGTGGCCATGGGAGAAGGCTTCGCGCACGGCGTCATCGCCGTCCTGCGCGAGCTTGGCGTGGAGGTGGACGGCTCGCTGGTCTACCATCACGACCCGGTCTATGATGCCCCGGACAAGCAGGGCGCGGCCTTCGGGCACCTGCTCGACACCTATGGCGACATCACCCATTTCAGCGTCGCCAACGGCCAGCCCTTCCAGTTGTTCAACCTGCTGCGGCGCGTCTCGCCGGATTTCGTGATCATCCGCCATGGCGGCCTGGCCCCGCTGGCGGCGCGCCTCGGCGTTCCCACCATGCCGCTGGAAGGCGATTCCAGCCTGCCGATCGGCTACCAGGGCATCGTCAATCTCGGCGAGGAGATCCTCTCGGTGCTGGCACAGCGGCGTTTCCACGAGGATCTCGCCGCCCATACGACCCTGCCCTACAAAAGCGCCTGGCTGGCCGAACCGGACCCGTTCGCCCTGGCGCGGCCGGGGGTGGCCGAAGCGGCCCTGCCATGACCCTCCGTCCCCTCCGGCCGCAGGCCACGACCGGGCAGGACGTCATGGAGCATTCCGTTCCGATCGAGCAGGCACGCTATGCCTGCGCGATCGGCGCCATGCAGACCGCGGCGGCGATCCGGCGGGTGATCCCGATCACCCATTGCGGCCCCGGTTGTGCGAACAAGCAGTACCGGGGCCTTGCCTGGACCAATGGCTACCAGGGGGGCGGCTGGGGCGGCGGCGGGGTTGCCCCCAGCACCAACGCGAGTCAGCGCGAGGTGATCTTCGGCGGCGGCGACCGGCTGCAGGAGCTGATCGAAGCAACGCTGGGCGTGCTGGAGGCAGACCTGTTCGTCGTCGTCACCGGCTGCATCCCCGATCTGGTGGGTGACGACGTCGGCTCGGTCGTGCGGGCCTTTCAGAAGCGCAACGTGCCGATCGTCTATGCCGAGACCGGCGGCTTCCGCGGCAACAACTTCATTGGCCACGAGGTGGTGACCCGCGCCATCATCGACCAGTTTGTCGGCGCAACCGGCGTCACGCAGGAACCGGATCTCGTCAATGTCTGGTCGCTGCTGCCGTATCAGAATACGTTCTGGCGCGGCGATCTGACCGAGATCAAGCGCCTGCTTGAAGGTATCGGGCTGCGGGCCAATGTCCTGTTCGGGCCGCCCTCGCGCGGGATCGCCGAATGGCGGTCGATCCCGCGGGCCCGGTTCAACCTGGTGCTTTCGCCCTGGCTGGGCCTTGCCACCGCGCGCCATCTCGAAGCGAAATTCGGCCAGCCCTTCCTGCACATCCCGACGATTCCGATCGGTGCGCGGCAAAGCGGCGCGTTCCTGCGCGAGGTCGGTGCCTTTGCAGGCGTGCCGAGGGAAGATATCGAAGCCTTCATCGCCGCCGAGGAGGAAATCTATTACGAGTACTTGCAGGGATTCGCCGATTTCTATGCGCAGAGCCGCTCGGCCCTGCCATCGAAGGCCGCCGTGGTCGGCGATTCCGCCTATGTGCTGGCACTGACGACCTTCCTGGTCCGCCAGCTTGGGCTGATCCCGGCGCGCCAGATCATCACGGACGCGCCCCCGCAGGAACACCGCGACGCCATTCTCGCGGCATTCCGCGACATCGATCCCGACATCGCCGTGGAAGTCGACTTCGCCGAGGATGGCTATCTCGTGCACCGGCTTCTGCGCGACACCAGCTTTGGCCACAAGCCGCCTCTGCTGTTCGCCACCAGTTGGGAACGGACGATTGCCAGGGAGCTGCGCGGTGCCCTGGTCGAGGTGGGGCTTCCGGCGACCGGCGAAGTGGTGCTGTCGCGGAGCAATGTCGGGTATCGCGGTGCCCTGGCACTGATTGAGCGAACCTACAGCACGATCATGACGGCGGCATCCTGACAGCGTGTTCGGGCGGATCCCTGGAAGGCACGACCGCCCGCAACGCCACCCGGGCCCTCAGCGACGGTACGTTCGCCATCGCCTGCCCCCCGCATCAGTCAACCCGGGAAGCAATGACCGGTGGATTGCAAAACGGGAGCAATCTACGAATATTATTGGCATTATAATTAGATCTCGCCTGAAATCTGATGAGGGGGAATTTCGCCATTTGAAACAGGTCATCAACGAATTTATCCCTTTGACGACGTTTGTATAATTTATGTGTCGAATCATCCAGCTCCACTGCACAAACAAGCGATAGATCCTCTGATTTACACACGATGAAATCGATACTTTTTGATGCAACTTTATTCAAATCCTTATATTCTTTAACAGGATTAAGAATATCCGCTAATCTGACCTGCGCAAAAATCGTGAACTCTGGACCGCACGCTTTATTGAATTCCTTCAAGAAAGCACGTTCATTGTCAGTAAGAAAATTCTCTCTGACTGAATATGGATTTCTTTTATTTTGTGGCAAAGATACTTTCAGGGAACCTAAAATTATAGCCAAAATAAAACATATTACAATAATTACAATTGATAGAATAATATTTCCAAGTATTACATTTGATAATAAATCGCGCATGTGAGCACCTCCCCATGACATGAACTGATCATTCATTTCACCTGCCCCTGAAATGGCGCCGCGTCAGACATCCGCTTTCCCCGGTGCAAGGCGGTGCCGTTCGAGGATCCACAGGACGCCGAGCCCGCCTGCCAGTGCGACGTAACCAAGCAATGCCTCCAGACTCAGGTTGATCCCGGCCATGGGCATCGTCGGCATGCCGCCAAGCTGCGATGACGGCAACCCGCCGCTGACCTGCAGCGAGGTCACGCCCTGGGCGACAAACGAGAACGCCAGCACAAGCAGCAACAGCGCCATGCCGGCGAACAGCCGTCCAACCGGCAGCTTCAGCGACAGCCGCGTCATCGCCACATAAAGCAGGCCGATGCCGATACATCCGGCCATCGCCCCGGCCGCGACGGCGGACCAGTCTTCGGTGCCGCGGCTCAGCGCCGCCACGAACAGCACCGTCTCCGCGCCTTCGCGGAACACGGCCAGGAAGGCGGCGGCGCTGATTCCCAACAGGCTTCCCGTCGAGGCCGCGGCATCCACCTGGGCGGTCAGATAGCCTTGCCACCGCGCGGCATCGCGCCGTGCGAACAGCCAGCAGCTCACATAGGCCAGTACCGCCGCGGCGCTGAGAACCGTCAGCCCCTCCAGGGTCTCGCGTGGGATCCCCAGGACGTTGCGCCCCATCCCGAGCAACGCCGCCACCCCCAGGCTCGCCAGCAGCGCCAGCATCACGCCGCCCCACACCGCGGGCACCTTATCCGCATTGCCGCCACGACGCAGGACCGTGACCAGCGCCGTGATCACCAGCAATGCCTCGATCCCCTCGCGCAGCAGGATCAACCCGGTCTGCCCGGCGATGGCGAGCGGACTGGCCGTGGCATTCCGCGCCGCCACCCGCTGTCCCGCCGCCAGCAATTGCGGCCGCAACGCCAGCCAGGCCTGCCGCACATCCTCGGGCCTGGCCTCGCGGGCCGCCAGGCTGATCAACCGGCCGAAGCCTGCCTCGATCTCCAGCAGGGCCCGCCGGTCAAGGGCGCCAAACTGGTATTCCAGCCCCTTTCGTTCGAAGCCATCGAGATACAGATCGGAAAATCCCTGGCTGGCGGCAAGGCCATCCGATGGGACGTAGCGTGACGTCAGTGCGTCGCCCCGGGCGGCCAATTGCTCGCCCAGAGCCTGGAAATCGAGACGCTGCGCCTGTGCCGGCAGGGCAGCCAGCAGCCCCAGCAGCAGCAGCAGCGCCGGCCAGCGCGGGCACGAAAGCGGACGAGGCAGCAGGGACGCAAGCATCACGGGGGGCTGTCCTGACGATGGCCGATGCCGGCCGAGAGGTGACGGAAGCGCGCGATCTGCCGCCGCAGCGCGGCGATCGCCTGCCGGCGTGCCGGCACCGGCAGCTCGGGGCCGTAACGGCCGGCGAGGTAGCGCGCGCTGATGTCCTGTGCCCAACTGGCGATCCCGGGACAGGCTTCCGCCACCCGGCGCGCATGCGCGGCCGGGCATTCGGCGGCACCGCGCGGATAGCCCAGGCGGGCACAGGCGGCAAGGAAGGGGGCGTACGCCTCCACCAGCGGATCGCGCCGCCGCGGCTTCCAGCCCAGCACCAGCGCCGGCAGGCTGGCCAGGGCCGCCCCCGTCGCCGCCACCACCACCAGCAGCGTGGCATCCACGCGCGTGAAGCCGGTGCGCTCGAACAGATTGACCTGGCGCGCCGGATCGTAATGCACCACCCAGTTGCCCAGCGATTCCAGCCAGCGCAGCACCGCCGGCAGCCAGGCCAGCAGTGCCGGCCAGGACTCCGCCGGATCCGCCGCCGGTGTCGCCGGATGCTCCGCCCGGGAGGGCGGCTGCATCTGCGCGGCCTGGTCCTGCCGGGGCATGGCCGGCGCCGCCGAGCCGCCGGCACGCGGCGCCGACGGCACCGGCAGGCCGATCATGTCGATGGCGTCGGCGCGCACCCAGCCGGCGTCCTCCAGCCAGACCTCGGTCCAGGCATGGGCATGGGAACGCCGGACCATGAGGATACTGGTCAGGGCCAGCGGGGTGCCGCCACGATAGCCGGTGACCAGCCGGGCCGGCACCCCGGCCGCGCGCATCAGCACGGTGAACGCCTCGGCCAGGGGCTGCCCCCCCCCGCGCCTGGTCTCGAACATCAGCGTATCCAGCGCATGGAATCCCTGCACGCGCGGGGCCTGCTCGTCGCGCTGGAAGCCTTGTTCGGCCAGCCAGCGGCGGGCCAGATGCAGGATCGCGCGGTCGCCCCCGGCGCTCGTCCGCAGGGCCTGGCCCAGCGCCACCAGTCGCGGATTTGCCCCTTCCGGCAGATGCAGCGCCCGTTGGCGCGCCGGCGCCTCCAGCGGTGTCTGCATGGCATAGTCGAGGGCGGCATGCAGCGCGTAGCGTTCCTCGCGCTCCACCCGTCGCATGCTGACAAGTTGCAGATCCGGCGTCAGCACCGATTCGGAAACGATGGTCAGGGGCAGATCCAGCGCATAGAGCCAGTGGCCGCCATGCGGCACCAGCCGAAGCGAATAGCTGACCCGGTTTTCAGAGTGCCGCAGCATCCGCGCGATCGCCGCGGCACTGCGGATGCCGGACGTCACCAGGTGCGAGCGCTGGTTCCATCCGGGGGAAAGACTCCAGCGGAGGCCGTCGAAATCGGTGAACACCGGCCCCCGCCAATAGAGGCTGCCGCGCGGCGGAATCAGATCGTCGAAGCGGGCCACCAGCACCATCTCGTTGCCGCCGGAAGGGCCGGTCGGGGCCGGTCCCGTGGCCTGTTCCAGCGTCTCCTGGAACCCCAGGCCGGGCTCTTCTGCGGCGGGGGCGAGCCCGATCGGCATGCCCATCGCGAGGCCCAGATTCCACAACGGGCCGGGAATGCGCGGGAAGGCCAGGAACAGGATGGCCGCCACCGGCAGCGCCGGCAGGGCCAGGCGCAGCATCTGTCCCGGCCGCCCGCCTTGCAGCGCCAGCAACGCCAGCATGACCGTCCCCGCCCCGGCCAGCGCCAGCAGCATGCCGCGGCCGTCGTTCCAGGACGCCAGGCCGCTGGCGCACAGCACCACGCTCGCCGCCATCACCAGCAGGGCATCGCGGGAAGACCGCGTCTCCGTCCATTTCAGGACGATGGCCAGCGTCAGGAAGGACTGCACCGCCTCGCCCGAGACCAGGGAGGGAAAGCCCGCGGCGATGCCGCCGGCACCGGCCAGCAGCAATCCCAGCCGCGCCGCCGTGGCGACGGGGCGCCCGGTCGGCAGCCAGCGGCAGCCCGCCCCCGCCAGCGTCATCGCCGCAACCCACCACGGCAGCGTCAGCAGCCCCGGCAGGGCACAGATCGCCAGCGCCGCCGCCAGCCACAGCGCCTCGCGCCCCCGCACCGGGATGGCCGTCGTCGGCAGGGTCATGCGGGCAACTCCGGCGGCACCGCCTCAAGCTGGTGCAGCGCCAGCGCGCGCAGACAGGTCTGCTGGTGCAGCGGGCCGCTGCCGGGGGGCACCTCCGTCCCCGGCAGCCGCAGGCCGTAACTCTCGCCGCGCAGGGCGCAATCCAGGACCTGGCGGGTGAGCCATGACAGACGCGTCTCGGTGTCACCGGCCAGGGCGTCCCATTCCAGCAGCAGCGCCTGGCCCGTCATGCCGTCGAACTGCCGGGTGAGCAGGGTCTCGCTGCGCGCCAGCGCCTTCCAGGCGATCTGGCCGGGACGATCGCCCGGCACGTACGGGCGCAGCGTGGACAACGTGTCGGGATCGCCGCTGCGCCGTGCCGTCTGGGCCCTTGGCGGCCGGGCCTGCCCCGGCGGGGCGGGACGCGGATAGACCAGCACCGCCGGCAGCAGGCCCGCCCGCAGGCGGGCCCGCATCAATCCCAGCGGCCACAGCGTGACCAGGAACACCGGTGCCGGCGGCAGCCAGCCACGTTGGCCGGCGACACAGCTCAGGCGTGTCTCGCCGGCCTGCAGCAGGGCAGCGCTGCGCCCATGCCAGGGGGTGTCGATCTCGGCGATGATGCGCATGGCCGGAAGCGCCCGGTCATCGGCCGGGCGCAGGCGCAACCGGTATTCCACCACGCCGCCGGCGAAGGTGGGCGCGGCTGGAACGGCTTCCACGCGCAGCCCCGCCAGGGCGGTGCGGCTTTGCCAGGTCGCCGTGGCCAGCACCCCGGCCAGCAGGAAGGCCAGCGCGAAGACCGCGTTGCTGCCGGCATTGATGGCCACCAGCACGCAGACGGGCAGCAGCAACGCGAAGGCGATGCCGCCGGCGGTGGGACGCAGGCGCACACGCGCTGAAGCAGGGGGGCGGCTCATCCGACGGCCACGCTCTCCAGCAGATGCTGGACCGATGAATCGGGCATGCCCAGGCGGTGCGCCACCACCGGCCCCAGCACCGCCTGCACATGGCCGGGAAGCACCTTGTCCTCGCCTTGCAGCAGGGCCCAGGCACGGGCCGCCCGCAGCAGCGCCAGCCCCGCCCGCGTCGACAGCCCGTGCCGCAGCCCGGCGGCGGATCGCGTCGCATCCAGCAGGGACCAGACATAGGCGAGCAATGCCGGGCTGGCATGGATCGTCGCGGCCTGTGCCTGCAGGATTCGCAAACCGGCGACATCGATCGCGGCGCCGATCCTGCGGGCGGCCGGCCGGCGATCGCCGATGCCCAGCAGCGCCAGCTCGGTCTCGCGGTCCGGGTATCCCATGTGGATGCGCATCAGGAAGCGATCCAACTGGGCCTCCGGCAGCGGGAAGGTGCCCGTGGCTTCCTCGGGATTCTGGGTGGCGATGACGAAGAAGGTCTCCGGCAGCGGATGCGTGTGCCCGTCGATCGAGACCTGGCGTTCTTCCATCGCCTCCAGCAGCGCGCTCTGGGATTTCGGCGGCGCCCGGTTGATCTCGTCGGCCAGCAGGACGGAGGTGAAGATCGGACCGGGACGAAAGCTGAAGCGCCCGCTGGCACGATCGTAGATCGAGGTGCCGAGCAGGTCGCCCGGCAACAGGTCGCTGGTGAACTGCACCCGGCAGAATTCCAGGCCGAAGGCGACAGCAAGGGCATGGGCCAGCACGGTCTTGCCGGTGCCCGGGCGATCCTCGATCAGCAGGTGTCCGCCGGCGATCATGCAGGCGGCTGCCAACTCCACTTGCCGCCGTTTGCCGAGCACCACCGTTTCAAGACGGTCGAGCACGGCGGCGATGGTGGTTGGGAGGGGGCCGGAGAGAGGGGCGGACAGCATGCGGGCCTGCGCTTATTGCGAATGATTCTCATTATAAGTTCATGTCGGACCCGGTTTGGCAATGGGAACGGATTGGCCGGCAGCGATGAATCAATTCGTTACATAATGACAGGGAGTGAATTGTTCATGCCGTGATTCGCCATTGACGCGAAATCGAGCATGTGTGACATCTATCTTCATGTTGAGAATGATTCTCAATCGCGAATCCTGGGCGGCCCGGGATTTCATGCCCCGGCCGCAGGCGGGGCGCCGACAGGCGGGAGACCAGGACGGTGTGCGCAGACCCGTTTCTGCGGAGTGGACATGGCGAAGTGCTGCAGCGCGTCACGGAACTCTACAAAGAGCTGATCGAGCATGATGGCTACGGCGAGATCACCCTGCTCGTTCGCATCCTCAAGCGAGGGCAGAAGGAAGTGATCGTCCGTTGCGGAAAGGAGTTCCGCTACGTCGTGAGCTGCGCCCCCTGACCGCGGCCCGGGGCGGGCGCCACGGTGGCGCCGTCCCGGTCGCCGGATGCAGGACCACGCCGCGTGGCGGGGGCCTGCAGGAAGCCGCAAGGCTTCCGTTTGGACTGGCCTGGCCTGGACGAGTTCCCGTGGGGGGAATCATCCAGTTTGTTTCGAAATTGGCACGTCTTGTACGGGACCGGCCGGACGCCGGCTGCCGTGGCGGGTGCCAGGGAAAAACAAGGAAGATTCCTCATGCGTTCTCTCCTCGACATCGCCCGCTCCGGGTTGCGGCCGAACCGTGCCATGCTGCGCAAGGTGAATGCGCTGCGCCGCCGCGCCGGCCAGTCCGGCTTCACCCTGCTGGAACTGCTGGTCGTGGTGGCGATCCTCGCGGCCATCGCCGGCACCGCCACCATCGTGCTGCAGGACACCGACCGCCGCGCCTCCGCCGCCGCCCACGTGGTGATCATGGACGAGCTGAAGAAGGGCGTGAACACCTTCCAGGTGCTGAACGGCGGCCAGTTGCCCAACAACTGGGACAGCCTGCTGCAGACCGAGACCGCGGTCACGGAAGGCGAGACAGCCACTCCCTCCCAGCTGTTGTCGATCATGGACGACGCGCTGCGTGACGGGGGTGACACCAGCACTACCAGCTCGGCCTTCCTGAAGATGATCGGACTGCCGGCCGGTGTCACCGAGGAGCTCAACACTGCCGGCATCACGAAGATGCGGGTGGTCCAAAATGCAGCCGTGACACCGAAGGACGCCAAGGTGGACTGCTCCGACCTTAAGCGCTTGATCAATGACACGCGTGACAGCACTGTCGCTAGCAACATCTACATGGCCCCCAGCAGCCACGGTTGCGGCGCAACCTACACCCTCGCCGATGGTGGGAATGTCGCTGTCTGGGTCGGTGGCCAGAAGCGTATCTTCGGGTCTGAGGCGATCGAGTTGGGCGGCAACGAAGATACCACTACCACCACCTACGGAGGTGTCATCGCGGCGAACGGCACTGCTCCGGGTCAGCGCCTGCTGATGGCAGTTGGCTTTGGTCCCGACACTACAATCTTCAACGGGAAAATCGGCGGGCTGACCACTGTACCGGTTTATCGGCATGTGGCGAAGGATGACTATAACCGCTTTATCGGCCTGATCGAGATCGCCAACACCCCTGAGACAGGAACTACAAGCGGTACCACGACTACCTATGAATGGCAGGCGATCACGCCAAGCCTGGTCGCGGTGGTCGATGGTGCCGGCGACACCAAGGACGAGGAACTGGGCGAGTGGGACGGCACCCGCAGCTCGCTCTGAGCCCGGTCGCCTGACAACTCCCCTGGTCCGGCGCGGGACTCCCGCGCCGGGCCTTCCCTCCGCCGGTTCGTGGACCGCTCCGTGCCCCATGACGTCGATTTCCCTGCCCAGGCCGTGGCCGCGCCGTCCCGCCCGTGGCTTCACCCTGGTGGAATTGCTGGTGACGCTCGCGATCCTGGCCGCGGTCGCCGGCATCGGCTCGCAATTCCTCTATCCGGCCATCGGCAACGCACGCCACGACATCACCCGCGACAGCATGAGGGCGGTGGTCGCCGCGATCCTGCGCTTCAGGCAGGATACCGGCTTCCTGCCCTGCACCGGACCGCTCGAGGCGGATACGAGCAGTTGTGGCAGTCCCTCACCCGCCAATCTTGCACAGATGTTCGTGCAACCTGATACCGGTGCCGGCACGGGCGACGAATGGGCCTGGAACGCCGATACCGGGCGCGGCTGGCGCGGCCCGTATCTGACCGGTTTCGCCCGGCAATATGTCACCGTCAGCAATGTCTATCCGGCTTCGTCGGATGGCAGCGTCGGCAGCGCCACCGTCAACGGCAGCCGTGTGGCGGCGGTCGCGGATTCCTACGTCTCCCGGCCGGTCGGAAGCCTGCTCAAATGGTACGACTCCACAATCAGCGAAAGTGCGGTCACCGGGCGTGGCAATCCGTTGCTGCTGTTCGTTGATCCATCCGACACCTTGCGCGCCAAGGGCTGCGTTGCACCCTGCCTCGTCAGCCTCGGCGAAGATGGGATCTTCGGCCCCGATACGAACGGCAATGACGATGATCTCGTCCTCAATTTCTGATCTTTCACGTCGTGCCCTGCTGGTTGCCGCCTGCTGCATCGCATGGCCCGGTCCCTGCATCGCGGTCGAGGACAGCGCCTATGTGCCGGTGGAGTTCGCCCGCTTCATCGCCGAGCAGCGTGCGCCGGAAGGCCGCGTCATTCCGCTGCGTCCGGACCGCGTGCGCTTCGAGGCGACGGTGATGAGCCAGCCGCGGACGGCGCGCACCGATTACCTGATGGAAGTCCTGCGCTTCCTGCAGGTGGAGCCGATGCCCGAGGTGTCGCGACAGATGTTCCTGCGCGCCGACAACGGCGTGGTGCATGCGGTCTATGTCGGCGATCCGGCGGCGGCCATGATCCGCGAGCGTTTCGCCAATGGCAGCCGGGCGACCTTTTTCGGCCTGCGCGTCTACAGCTACGGCAAGGGGCCGGCGATCCTGCTGGAAGCGGTGGGACCGGCGCCATGATGCGGACAAGGCGGCAGCCCCTGGCCGAGGTCGGCTTCACGCTGATGGAATTGCTGGTGGCCCTGGCCATTCTGTCGGTGGCGGCCTACGCGGCGCTGGACACGGTGGCGCAGGATACCGGACCGACGCGATTCCAGGATACGCGGCAGCGTCTGGAAATGATTCGGACCGCGGTGCTCGGACAGCCGGGGCGCAGCGTCAACGGCGAGCCTGATATCGCCGGATTCGTCGCCGATATCGGCCGGCTGCCGAAGAACCCGCAGGAACTGATAAGTCGGCCGGGTGCTGACACTGCCGACACCAGTGATGACATACCGGAATGGGGTCTTGATGCTGTCAAGACCACTGGCCTGTATGTTGGCTGGCGCGGACCGTACCTGCTGGCATTTCGTGAGGTTACCAGCAAGGAGCGGGCTTTCCGCGATGGATGGGGAAATATCGCAAAAGGCAAGGCACTTGCCTCGAACGGAGAAAATACCAGCCTGTTTGGTTGGCATCGATTCGGATCCGCCACCGATAACCTGTATGTGCAAAGCTATGGCGCGGACGGCAAGGCAAATGAAGTTAATACCTACAATAACCAGGATGCCTTTCTGAAAGATTATCCGCCTTCGGCGAATCCAGACGACCCTACGGGCCTGCCCGACCCCTTGGTGGCCGCAAGTGACTGGCGGGTCGCGCTCGGGCAGTTGCAACTCCGGCTGGTTAACCGCAGTGGCACGAATCTGGCATTCACCGAGTCGAAGATTTGTGCCGCTCTCTATTATGTTTCGAACGGAAAGGTCGAGACGGCTAGCAGCACTCCGACCCCGCTGCCGGCCACGAGTCTTGCCGCGGGTGATGCGGCACTGGTGACCCTGCCTTTCAGCAAAACACCATGGCTGCCGATGGGGCGCGCCGCCCTGCGGCTGTTCCTCACGGCCTCTGACAACACCTGCAACAGCACTCCCATCTTGCTGCCCGGCAGCTACGATCGAATCACGGAAAAACGCTGTTCTACCGACTTTGATAAGGCAACTCCCGGCCTGGCCTGCGGCACCCGCCTGTTGACGTTGTTGCCTCCGGCGATGCCGGCCCAGATCGATTGGGATCTGACATGGCGCTAGCACGCCCCCCGTCCATGGCCACCGCGGAGCGGCCGCGCCTCTCGCTCGCAGCCCTGGCCGGGAAGCTGCTACCAGGTGCCGGCAGCCGGCTGGTGTGCAGCTACGATGGCGTCACCCTGCAGGCGGCCCTGGCCACCCGTAACGGTGGCAGCATCACCTTGTCCGCCACGGCCAGCACGCAGGCCGCTGATCTGGCGCAGGCGGTGGCGGAACTCCGGCGTGCCTGCACCACCGGCGGCACCCAGCCGGTCGTCGCCTGCCTTGCCACGCCGCAGGTGGTGACCGTCTGCCTCGATCTCGGGGTCGATCCCGCCAAACCGCGACCGGCCAGGGAAATGACGGAGCTGGTCCGCTGGGACATGGAATCCGAGGTCGCCACCGCCGCCGCCAACTGGACCGTCACCGACCTGCTGGCGCTGCGTGGCGATCTGCAACGGGACTGCATCGCCGACCTGCACGCCGAGGCGGCGCAGGAAGGGCTGCAAGGCAACGGCACCATCGCCCGCCGTGCCGCCGAGATCGCGGTGGAACGTGGCCTGGTGACCCGCGAGGCGGCCACGGCCGCCGGCCGCGCGCTCTCCCGCCTCGTCACCACCGAGGAGGATCTGATCTGCGCCTGGGCGCCGCAACCGGCCGGCCGCAGCGGCGGCACCGCCGCATGGCTGTGCGCGGCAATCGGGCGCAATGCCCGCGACGAATGGCAGGCGGCCTTCGCCGATGCCCGGCTGCGCCTGGAATGGCTCTATCCGGCCGCCGGCACCGCCACTCTGCCGCTGCTGCGTGCCCAGTCCGGGACGACCCGCGAGGTGCTGGTGGAGATGCAGGGAGCGACCGTCAGCGTGCTGGTCGCCTCCGGCGGTCGCATCCGGGCCCTGCAAAGTGCCTCCGCGCGGGGCGGCGACGGGGCCGCGGTGGCGGCGGAGCTGTGCGAGAAGGTGATCGACCCGCGCACCGGCCGCGTGGCCGTGGCCGGCCCGGCGGCATGGGCCGAGGCGGTGCGGTCGGGGCTGTCCAGCCCGGTCGAGGTCGTGGCGGTATCGGCCGACCCGCTGCCGGGGCTGGCCGCGCACGCTCTGGGCCTGGCCGGGCGCGACCTGCTGGCGCGGCTGCCCGCCACCGATCCGCCGCCGCCGCCCTGGCGGCGCCCGGATGCGCTGCGCTGGGCCGCGGTGGCGCTCACCCTGCTCGCGCTGGCCGGCGTGGAAACCAGCATCCGCCTGAAGATCCATGCCAACCAGCAGCGCCTGGCGCAGCTCGACCGCGAATTCGACGAGATGCTCCAGCGCAACCAGGAGACCCAGAAGCAGATCGACGCGGTGAACCAGAAGAAGCGCGAGCTGGCCACCCTGGAAAAGCAGGTGGACGAGACGCAGATGCAGATCGGGCTGATCCAGGACGTCCTGATGGTGCGGGAAAAGATGATCCCGAGCCTGGTCACCGCCCTGCAGCGCGCCGTCAATGACGATGTCTTCCTGCTCTCGATCAGCGAGACCGAGACCAACAGCAGCATCTTCGAACTGCGCGGCTGGGGGCTGACCGACACCGCCGTGCACCTGTTCACCAGCCGCCTGGCACAATCGGTGGCACGGCTCGGCCTCAATATCGGTCCGCGCGAGGATCTGCGCCGGGGGCGCGACCGGCTGGATGTCGATGGCTACCTGTTCTCGGTGCGGCTGATGCGCACCCAGGTGGCCGCCCCGCCGCCGCCGAAGCCGCCGTCCCCGACCCCGCCACGGCGGCGAAAGACCTGACCGATGCACCTGCCCAGCCTCGCCCATCTCAGCCCCGCTGAACGCAACCGGCTGACTGTCATCGTCATCCTGCTGCTGGTGGGGCTGTTCGTGCCGCTGTTCTACCTGCGCTCCAGCGAGGATCTCCGCTTTGCCGAGAACATGGTGCAGCGCCGGCTCGATCGCATGCAGCGCCGCGGCCAGGATCTGAAGCCGCCGACCGAGAACCTGCAGCCGTTGGACCGCAAGGTAACGGAGCTGCAGCGTCGGCTCGACGAGAGCCGCCGTGCCCTGAGCGAGCAGAAGCGCAACTTCGCCGCGACCGGCGCCGAGGCCCAGCAGTCGATGCGGGTGGAGATCTCGGACCTGGCCGATGCGGTCGGGCTCATCGTGGAGACCCTGACCATCGGCCCGGCCGATTCCGCCCTGCTGAACGGCCGGGCGGTGGCGTCACTGCATGGGCATGGCCCGTTCCACGCCGTGCAGAACCTGCTGCGGGGCATGAAGGATCTGTCCTACCGGGTGGCGGTGATCCGCTTCGCCATGGAAGCAGCGCCTGCGGCCGGCGCGGGCCAGGCCGCGGCGGCCGATGACGGCACCGTCCGCATCACTCTGCAACTCGTGCTGTAGGGGACATCCGTCATGCACGATTCCCGACTGGTGGCGCTGCTGAGCGAAATGGTCTCGCTGGGGGCATCCGATGTGCATGTCTCCGCCGGGTTGCCGACCTGCTTTCGCCTCAATGGCGCGCTGCGCAGCGATCCGGCGCATTGCTGGGACAACGACACCCTGCGCGTCATGGTGCTGTCGATCCTGAGCCCCCGGCAGGCCGGCATGCTGGAAGCCGACCGGCAGGTCGATCTTGGGATCGGTGTCGGCGCCGAACGCTTCCGGGTGAATGTCTACTTCGCGCGCGGCGGTCTGTGCCTGGCGCTGCGCCATCTCGACAACCGGTTCCGCTCGCTGGAAGCACTGGGCCTGCCCGCGCGGCTGCGCGCCCTGGCGGCGCTGCACGATGGGCTGGTGCTGGTCACCGGCGCCACCGGCAGCGGCAAGAGCACCACCCTGGCCGCCCTGCTGGCGGAGGTGAACCGCACCCGCGACTGCCATGTCATCACCATCGAGGACCCGATCGAGTTCGTCCACGAGAACGGCCGCAGCCTGATCCACCAGCGCGAGTTGCTGGCCGACGTGCCGGATTTCCCGAGCGCCGTACGGGCCGCGCTGCGCGAGGACCCGGATGTGCTGCTGGTGGGCGAGATGCGCGACCTGGAGACCATCCGTACCGCGCTGACCGCGGCCGAGACCGGACATCTGGTGTTCTCCACCCTGCACACCAACGATGCCGTGGGTGCCATCGAGCGCGTGGTCGGCAGTTTCCCCGCCGACGAGCAGCCCCTGGCGCGGCAACGGCTGGCGATGACGCTGCGGGCGGTGATCGCGCAGCGCCTGCTGCCGTTGCGCGACGGCAAGGGACGGGTGGCCGCGGTCGAGGTGCTGATGGTCACCTCGGCCGTGGCCAACATGATCGACAAGGGACGCTCCCGGCAGATCTACGGCACCATGCAGACCGGCATGCAGGATGGCATGCAGACGCTGGAGCAATCGCTCGCCATGCTGGTGCAGGGGCGTCGCATCCTGCCGGACATCGCCGAGCGCGCCACCCCGAACCCGGCCGTGCTGGCCGAATTGCTGCGCGGCGGGATCCAGCGGTGATCGCCGAGGAAACCCTGATCGAGGCGGCGCTGGGCGCCGGGCTGATCGACCCGGACCTGCTGCCGTCCCTGCGCCTGCGCGCCCGTCGCGAGCGGGTGCGGCTGCTCGACATGGTCATGCAGTCATGCCGCCTGCCGATCACCGCGCTGTACCACGCCCTGGCGCGCGCCCGGCAGATCCCGTTCCTCTCCGACCAGCAGATCCATCCCGACCTGCTGCTGCTCGGCCGGCTGCCGGCGAACCTGGTGCGCAGCCGCCTGTTCCTGCCCTCGCGCCCGCCGCAGGGGGGGCTGGTGCTGGTGCTGTCCGATCCCGATGACGAGGCGGCGCGCGAAGCGTTGCGCCGGGTGAGCGAGGAGCATTTCACGGAGGCTTTCGCCGATCCCGACACGCTGCGCATCCTGCTGCTGCGCGGCCTGCGCCGCGGCAACGAGCCGGGGGCCGAGCCGGCCGCCAATCCGGTGGCGCTGATGGAGGAGCTGTTCCAGGAAGCCTGGCTGCGCCGCGCCTCCGATATCCACCTGGAGCCACGGCGCGAGGACATGCAGGTGCGGCTGCGGGTCGATGGCCGCCTGCAGCGCTTCCGCCGCCCGCTGACCACCGCCGAGGGCATCGGGTTGCTGAACCGCATCAAGGCGCTGGCGCAGCTCGATATCGCCGAGCACCGCGCGCCGCAGGACGGCAGCTTCAGCTTCCGCCTGGGCGGTCAGGCCAGCGGCGAGTTCGACGTGCGTGTCGCCACTGTGTCCACCCGCTGGGGCGAGCGGGTGACGATGCGCCTGCTCGGCCAGCAGACCGGCGAGTTCCGCCTCGAGGACCTGCAGATGCCGCCGGCCCTCCTGGCCGGCTTCCGCGGCATGCTGGCGCGTCCGCACGGGCTCGTGCTGATCACCGGCCCGACCGGCAGCGGCAAGACCACGACGCTCTATGCGGCGCTGCGCGCGCTCGACCACGAGACCAGCAACATCCTCACCGTCGAGGACCCGGTGGAGCAGGTGATCGACGGTCTGACCCAGGTGGAGGTCGGAGCGAAAGTCAGTTTCGCGCAGGCGCTGCGGTCCTTCCTGCGGCACGACCCGGACATCATCCTGGTCGGCGAGATCCGTGATGGCGAGACCGCCGACATCGCCCTCAAGGCCGGCCTGACCGGCCATCTGGTGTTGGCGACACTGCACACCAACGATGCCGCGGCGGCGCTGACCCGGCTGGTGGACATCGGCTGCGACCGGCATCTGGTCGCCGCCACGGTGGTGGGGGTGGTGGCGCAGCGCCTGGTGCGGCGCCTGTGCCCGCATTGCCGGCGGCGACGGCCGGCCACAGCGGCGGAAGCGGACCGATTGCGTCGCCCCGCCGAGGGGCTCGAACTGCACGAGGCGGTGGGATGTCCCCATTGCCTGGGCAGCGGCTATGCCGGGCGGATCGGCCTGTATGGCGCGGTCAGCCTCGACGCCGCGCTGGCCCGCCAGATTGCCGGGGGCGCCGACGAACACGCGATCCGGGCGGCCAGCGGCGCCATGCCGCTGGCCGAGGATGCCCGCCGCAAGGTGCTGGAAGGCATCACCTCGCTCGACGAAGTGGCCGCGCTGGCCATCGATCCCTAGGCGGAGCGCAGGACACATGCCGAGCTTCTCCTATCTGGCCCTGGACCGTGGCGGACGCGAGCACAGCGGCGTGCTGGAAGCGGATTCACTGCGCGCCGCCGGCATGGAACTGCGCCGGCGCTCGTTGCGGGTGGTGCGCCTGCACGAAGGCGGCGCGCCGCGCGGCCTGCGGGGGATGGCGTGGCAGGTGGCGCGTGAGCTGCTGCCGGCACGGCTGCTGCGCCGCCTGCCGGTGCGCAGCGGCGACCAGATCTTCTTCTTCTACCAACTGGCCCTGATGGTTTCCTCCGGCAGCACCGTGGTGGATGCGTTGAAATCCACGGCCCCGCTCTGCGGCAAGCTCGCGCTGGAGCGGGCCTCGTTGCGGATGGTGGAGGCGATCCACAGCGGGGCCAGCCTGTCCCAGGCGATGCAGCGGGAGGGGCGGTTGTTCCCGCCCCTGGCCGCCGCGCTGGTGGCGGCGGGAGAGGCCAGCGGCGACCTGGCGCTGGTGCTGGAGCGTCTGGCCGACAGCCTTGAGCGCAGCCTGGAGATGAAGCGCAACCTGTTCAGCGCAACGCTGTATCCCTCGATCGTCATGCTCTCGGCGGTGCTGCTCATGTGGGCGCTGCTGCGCTTCGTGGTGCCGGCCTATGCCAAGTTCTTTGCCGGCCGGCGGCAGGCCATGCCGTTCCTGCTCGGCAGGTTCATCGCCTTGTCGGACTGGCTGGAGGTGTATGGCCTCTATCTGGCGGGCGGGCTCGGCCTCGGCCTGTTCCTGATCCTGGCCGCCTACACCACCGCCCGCGGCAAGTTCGTGATCGATGTCGTGCTGCTGCGCCTGCCGCTGGTCGGCTACGCCCTGCGCACCGCCGCCATGGCCCGGTTCAGCCAGACGCTGGCGATGCTGCTGGCCAGCGGCCTGACCATGCTGGAGGGGCTGGAGGTGGTGGCGCGGGTCACCGACAATGCGTCCCTGGCCCGGTCGTTCCGCAAAATGCGCGAGGAAATCGTGCGCGGACGGCCGCTGACCAGCAGCGTGCGACAGGCGAACATCCCGCCTTTGATCTGCCAGATGGTGGGGGTCGGCGAGCGCTCCGGTGAACTGAGCGAGGTGCTGGCGCAGGCGGGACGTTACTATGACCGCCAGTTGACCGCCCGCGTCAAGCTGATGATCACCTGGCTTGAACCGGCGATGATCCTGGTGGTGGGCGGCATGGTCGGCCTGATTTATTTCGCGATCTATCAGGCGATCCTGCGGGCCGCCACGGGTGGGGCAGGAAACATCTGAATGCGACGTCCATCGATCAAATTCCTTGCTTCCCCAGAATTGAGCCAGCGCCCCGTGGAAGACACCCGTTCCGCTCGCACGTGCAGCAACGGCTGGCGCAGCGATGCGGGATATTGTGCCAATGAAGCTGAGTCCTTCCATGCCGGATGGTGCCCTGCCCCGCGTCTGCCTGGCCGGTGCCGGCCGTCGTCGCGGCCGGTCGCGTTGCCTGTCGGCCACGATGCTGCTGCTCGTGGTCCTGCAGGCCACGGCCACCGCAGCGCCACCGCCCGGACAGGCAGTGCCGCCCCTTCCCGCCGACCCCGCCCCGGCGGAGGAACGTCCCGAAGAAGCGGCGGGAGCGCCGGGCCCGCTGCGCAATCCCTTCGCGCCCTCGGCGCGGGTGCTTGGGCTGTCCGGCAAGAGCGCCCTGACCGGCAATGCAGATTTCCGTCCCAATCCCGGCGCGATGCGCCTGCCGAAGCTGAAATTGCGTGGTCTGGTACAGGGAAAATCGAAAGGCGGGATCGTGGCGCTGCTCGAAGTGGAGAAGGTCGGCGTCTATCTGGTGCAAATCGGCGATATCATCGGCCTGCCTGGTGGCAGCAACGAGACGGTGCTCAAGGTACGCGAGATCACCGAACTGAGCCTGATCGTCGAGGTGGGCTCTCTTGGTCAGTTGATCATCATCCGTTGAATCGTCCGTGATGTCATTCCTCTCCTTCCTGCGCGCCGGCATCCTCGCCATCGGGCTGAGCCTGATATCCGTCCCGCTGCCGGCGGCGGCGCCATCGGTCGGCCCTGCCGAGGGCCATGTCTTCGATACGCTGGAATTCAAGGAAGCCAGGATCCTCGATGCGGTCCGGGTCATCGCCGCGCAAAGCGGGATCAACATCGTTGCCACCGAGGCGGCCGGACAACGGGTGATCTCGCTCTATCTCCGCCGGGCCTCGGTGCGCCAGGCGATCGAATCGATGTCGCGGGTCGCCGGTCTCTGGTTCAACCGCAATCGTGCCACCGGCGTGTACACGCTGATGACAGCGCGCGAGTATCAGGACAATCTGATTGTCTTTCGCGAAAACTACACGCGCACCTTCACCTTGCGGCACCAGAATGTCATCGACACCGCGCGTGCGATCAAGGCGCTGTTCGGCGACCGCGTGAAACTGACGATCGGCCAGGATGACGCGCTGCAGGAATTCCAGCGCGCCATCGGCCGCAGCGGCGGGCGCAGCGGCAGCAGCGTCGCCTTCAGCGGCGGGACCGGCAGCACATCGACAGCCACCGCCGTGCAGGGAAGCGCCGGCGGTGGCGGCCAGAGCGGACAGGACAACCTGGCCAACCTCGCCGGTCAACGCAGCGGCAATGGCAATCTGACGCCCGAGCAGATCCGGCTGCTGCAGGAGATGTCACTCGGCGAGGGGGCAGAGGCCATGCCGAAGGTCTCGGAGACCGCCCTGGCCAGCGTGCGCAATCAGGACCCGAGCGTCTATGTCACCGTCAACCGCCTGCACAACATTCTCTACGTCCGCAGCAGCGACGAGGAAGCCATCGATCAGATCGCCCGCGTGGTGGCCGAAAGCGACCGTCCGACGCCGCAGGTCCTGCTGGAGATGAAGGTGCTGGAGCTGAGCATCGGCAAGGGCTTCAATTCGGTGTTCGACATGACGGTGGCCGGTGGTTCGAGCGTGCTGGGGCTGGGAAACTCGACGGGCACGACGACGGGCACGCTGCTGTTTCAGGTCGTCAGCAAGCAACTGACGGCAAACCTGCAGATCCTGGAAAGCCAGAACCGGGTGCATATCCTCGCCACCCCGATGATCATGGCAACCAATTCCACCCCCGCGCAGTTGTTCATCGGCGAGGAGCGGGTGATCGTCACCGGCTTCAGCCAGACCACCACGGTCGGGACGACCGGCGCCACGACCACGTACTTCACGGCCCAGACCGAGCAACGCGACATCGGCACCACGCTGCGCATCGTGCCGCGCATCAACAGCGACCGTACCGTGACGCTGCTGGTGCAGCACGACGATTCCACCGTCAACATCGGTGCCGGATCCTTGCCGGTCACCGACACTGCCGGCAACATCCAGGAGCTGGCGATCGACACCGTCAGCACCTCCAACATCCAGGGTGTGGTCACCGCCCGGGATGGGTTGTCGGTGGCCATGGGCGGACTGATCCGCCGCCAGACCACACGCAACCAGGACCGGGTGCCGATCCTGGCCGACGTACCGCTGCTCGGCTTCTTCTTCAAGCGGATCGACAACGAGGACAGCCGCAAGGAAATCGTCGTCCTCATCACGCCGCATATCTTCTTCACCCCGGCCGAGGCGGAAACCACTTCGCAGGATCGCGTCGCAGCCAATTCGGGCAATTCGATGCTGCCCACCGACGGGTTCGCGGCTTCCAAAACCTATGGCCAGAAGGCCGCCCCCGAGGCACTGATCGCGCTGGCGCGGGCCACCCGCCTGGCCGATTCCGGGCTCAGGCCCGAGAACCTGCAGCTCTCGTTCATGCCGCTGCCTGCCGAGCCGACCGTGCAGCTTCTTGCCGCGGCAACACTGCAGATCGTGCCACGCGCCGCCTGGCGGCAGGGCGGGCTCTATGCCACCGTGGCGACGATACGCAACCTCGCCGGCACCCCGGCAGAGCTTGATCCGCGCCAATTGCTGGGACGCTGGCAGGCCGTCAGCTTCGAACGGCCGACGCTGGCCTCCGGCAACGGGCCGCTTGCCAGTACCACGGGCTATTTCCTGTCGGACCGGCCGTTCGGCGAGGTCATCGCCGCGCTGACCGGTGGCGGAGCCCGAATCCCCCAGCCTTCGTCCAGGACGGGCCTGCAATGACCGGCCTGTCGCTGCGGCCGGTCGCCGCTCTGCTGCTGCTGGGGCTGGCGGCGGGCGGCTGCACGCTGGTTCCCTCCACAAGTGCCACGCCCATTCCCGGCGTGGTCAGTTCCACCAGGGCCGGTGAAATGACGTTGTTCGTCTTCACCGACCAGGACGGCCGCACCGACCTGCCGGAGCGGCGCGGCTATGACCTGCGCTTTCCCCTGGTGGACGCGAGGCAGCCGCCATGAAGCATCTTCCCGCCGGACCGCTGCCGGCGATCGACCCGCCATGTCCGACCTTCACGTTGCCGTCGAACCGGACGGAGATCTGAGAAATGCCACGCTCTGTCTTCGCCACGCGCCCTCCTGGTCGCCTCCGCCGCCGCCTGCTGGCGGGCCTGTGTGGCGTTTCGGTGCTGGTGCTTGGCTACCATTTCGTCTCCAGCCGGTTTGTTCCGGCCTACGGGAACAGGCCCGAGGAAATGGCGCCACTGCGCGGAGCGGACCCGCGTGCCCTGTTGGCCGGCGACCTGACGCATTTCCGCTTCGGCACCCGCAGCTACTCGCAACCGGCCCCGAACCTGCCCTGGCAGTTGGAAGCGGCCTTCAATAACGGCGACGGCGATTTCGCCCGCCGCTTCAAGCCGGCCGACCCCGCCTCCCACGGTGTCGAGGGGTATGGGCTCGGGCCGCTGTACAACAACGTTTCCTGCGAATCCTGCCATTTCCGCGACGGCCCATCGGATCCCTCGCAACCGGGCAACGCACTGGTGCGGATCAGCGTCCCCGGGCAGGACGCGCATGGTGGCCCGAGACCCCACCCGGTCTATGGCGGTCAGTTCGCCGACCGGGCCGTGCCCGGCATGGCTCCGGCCGGACGCGTCGACATAAGCTGGATCGAGCTGCCGGACCGTTATCCGGACGGCCAGCCCTTCAGCCTGCGTCGGCCGCAGATCCGGCTGACGGAACCTGGCTACGGCGAGATCGGAGCGGAGACCATGCTGTCGCTGCGCGTCCCGCCCGGCGTGTTCGGGCTCGGCCTGCTGGAGGCGGTCCCGGACATCACCTTGCGGCGCTGGACGCAGGAGAATGCCCAGTCGGGCGGGGCCGTGCGCGGCCATCCGAATATCGTCTGGGACCCGGCGCAGCGGCGGATGCGCATCGGCCGTTTCGGCTGGAAGGCCGAGGAAAGTTCGGTGCTCAACCAGAGCGCCGGCGCCGCGGTCAACGACATGGGCGTGACCAGCCGCATCCATCCCGCCGAGGCCTGCATGGCCACCATCGATGCCTGCCGCGCCACGCCGCCCTCGGGACCCGCGGGCCAGCCGGAGTTTCGTGATCAGGCGATCGAGGATGTCGCCACGTACGTGCAGTTGCTGGGTGTGCCGGGCCGTGCCGGCATCGATGATCCGCAGGTGCTGCAGGGGGAAGCCCTGTTCCGGGGGATTGGCTGCATTGCCTGCCATCGCACCGACATTCTCACCGGGGATGACCATCCGTTGCGGCGGCTGCGCAACCAGCGAATTCATCCCTACACCGATTTGCTGCTGCACGACATGGGCGAGGGTCTGGCCGATCACCGTCCCAGCTTCGCTGCCTCGGGGCAGGAGTGGCGAACCGCACCGTTGTGGGGGATCGGCCTGCGCCAGCGCGTCAATGGCCACACGTTCTTCCTGCATGACGGTCGTGCGCGCGGCCTCGAGGAGGCGATCCTCTGGCACGGCGGAGAGGCCGCGGGTGCCAGCCAGGCCTTTCGGGCCCTGACCGCCGTGGATCGTGCGGCACTCATTCGTTTCCTCAATTCGCTCTGAGCATGCCCATGTCGCCTGCCGCGTCGATTCCCCTCCAGATCCTGCTGCCGGCACTGGCCGGACTTGGCCTTGCGGTCGGCAGCTTCCTGAATGTCGTCATCCACCGGCTGCCTCTGATGCTCGAACAGCAATGGCTGACCGCGCTGCACGAGGCCGAACCGACGGAAGCGGCGCTGCCAGCCAGGCGCCTGACGCTGTTCTGGCCGCCGTCACAGTGTCCGCATTGCGCGCAGCCGGTGCGGCCATGGCAGAATATCCCGCTGCTCAGTTACCTGCTGCTGCGCGGGCGCTGCGGTCATTGCCGGGCCCCTATTTCCGCGCGCTATCCGATGGTGGAACTGGCGTGCGGCCTGGGCTTCGGCCTGCTGGCGGCCCTTGTGCCGCAATCGCCCGGCACACTGGCACTGGCTTCGGTGCTGACGGCCGCCTTGCTGGCCCTGGCGGTGATCGATCTTGAACAGCGGCTGTTGCCGGATGTCATTGTGTTGCCGCTGCTCTGGCTTGGGCTGCTGGCCAATTTGCACGGCCGCTTCGTGTCATTGCCGGAAGCGGTGCTGGGGGCGGTGGCCGGGTATGGCGTCCTGTGGATGGTGTCGCGCCTCTACCGGTTGCTGCGCGACCGCGACGGCATGGGCGAGGGCGACCTCAAGCTGCTGGCCGCGCTCGGTGCCTGGTTCGGCTGGCAGATGCTCGCACCGATGCTGTTGCTGGCCAGCCTGGGAGCGCTCGTCACCCTGGCGGTCCTGTGGCCAACCGGCCGCGCCGCGCGTTTCGAGCACGTGCCCTTCGGTACTTTCCTCGGCGCGGCCGGCTGGATCTGTCTGCTGATGCAGCTGATCGGGAGATAGGCAGGCGATGTCGATTCCCTACCTCGCCTGCATGTTGACGGTTTCGACCGCCTTCGGCCTGCCACCGCGCGTGCTGCCCGCGATCCAGGCCGTTGAAGGTGGAAAGCCCGGGATGGAAAGCGTCAACAAAAACGACAGCAAAGATCTCGGCGTGATGCAGATAAATACATTATGGGTGCCAGTGTTTTCTGCGAAAATTGGCATGAAACCCGAGGAAATTTATAAAAACCTTGTTGAAAAGCCATGTTTCAACATTGCAATCGCGGGAGCAATAATGAAAATATACATTGATGAAGCCAAAGGCGATATTATTAAAGCAATTGGATATTATCATTCTCATACGCCGGCGCTGAGCGCGCAATATCAACTCCGGGTGGCCAGGGCGGCGGCCCGGCTGTTTGCCGCGATCGCCCCGGCGTCATCTCCTTCCCCTTCCCCTTCCCCTTCCCCTTCCCCTTCCCCGTCATCGTCCCCGGCCATGGTGGCGGCACGCTGAATCGTCCGTTGTCACGGCGTGGTCGGTGCGGCGGACAAGCAGGTTCAAAAACGGAGCACGGAGCGGAGAATGTTGGACGCCAGACGCGGCCTTGCCGACAGGTTGGAGCGGTTTCTCGCCCACCATCACGACAAGTTCCTCATATCCCAATTCATCTTTCTGATCGTCTTTGTTTCGATCATTTTCGTGCCGCCGTTCCTGGGGGAGCCGGCGCTGGAGGACACGCGCTACACCCATTGGGGGTTGTTCGCGAACTACCTGCTATGGAGCTTGTGGTTTCCACTGGTGCTGATTTCGGTGGTGTTCACTGGCCGAAGCTGGTGCGGCATCTTCTGTCCGATGGGGGCGTCCTCGGAATGGGCCAGCCGCTACGGCCTGCACCGCCCGATCCCAAGCTGGATGCGCTGGGAAGGCACGCCGCATGTCAGCTTCCTGATCATCACCATTCTGGGCCAGACGACCGGCGTACGCGAGCATCCGGAAAGCGTGATGCTGCTGTTCGGTGGCATGTTTGCCTGCGCGGTGCTGTTCGGCGTGCTGTTCGCGCAGGGCAAGCGTGCCTGGTGCCGTCATACCTGTCCGGTCGGTTTGCTCCTGGGGCTGTTCTCGCGGCTGGGTGTTGTCCAGTTCTGGCCGAAGCGCCGTGCCCCTGGCGAGAATCGTTATGCTGAACGCGGCATGTGCCCGACAATGATCGACATTAATCGGAAGGATGAATCACGCCACTGCATCGAGTGCTTCAAGTGCGTGCATCCGGAGAGCGGCGGCGGGCAAAAGATGAGCTTCCGTCGCCCCGGCATGGAAATCGAGCAGATTCGCCACTACAACCCAAATGTCATGGAGGTGGCGTTCTTCTTCATCGGCATCGGCACGGCACTCGGTGGATTTCTGTGGCTGGTCCTGGAATCTTATCAGGAGATGCGCCAGAACCTGGGCGTCTGGGCGCTGTCGCATGGCCATTCCTGGATTGGCGGGACGGGTCCATCCTGGCTGATGAGCGTGCATCCGGAACGTGGCGAGGTCTTCAACTGGCTCGATTTCATCCTGATCAGCGGCTACATGCTGGTCTGGGCGGGGGGCACAGCCGTCGTGTTGGGGCTGGCAACACTGGCGTCCGCTTATCTGGCCGGCAGCAAGGCAGCGACCGGCACGCTGTATCAGCGCTTCCTTGAACTTGGCTATCAGTACGCGCCGGTTTGCCTGGTTTCCCTGATCATCGGCCTCGGCTACAACCTGTTCCTGCCCCTTGGATATTTTGGAGACTCCGCGCCAGACATTGCCAAGGAAGTGCTGTTGGCAATGGGGCTGCTCTGGAGCGTCCATCTCGGCAACCGCATTCTGGCCGAGCAGAACGTGAGGGGGTTCCGCCGGGTGATGGCGCTGCTTCCCGGCATTGCAGGCAGTGCCGCAACCGGCTTCGCCTGGTGGATCGCGATTTTTGGCCCCCCTGGAGCAGGCTGACCCGGCTCAGCACAAGGCCGCGCAATCTCGCACCGTAAAAAGGAAAACAATCATGAGATTTTTTCTTCAGATGATGCGATCTTTATTTATATGCTGTCTGATCGTGTTGGCGGCCAGCCAAGGCAATGCGACCCAAATGAAGCTTAACGATGGTCACACCGTCAAGCGAAACGGCATGGTTATTGCTGCAGATTATATTCAGCCGGTCACCCTCGACAGAGGAGCGGCAAGCAGCGAAACCGCTGATATCTATTTCCAGCTATACATCAATGCGATGGCAAACAATCCCTTGGGATTTTTCCGGCAATCCTGGATTCCCTATTTAGGAGTTACGTATAAGCTTTCCAGGCCGGACTCCAATTGGCAGGCCGTTGGCCGCCTGGAACCGGCCATCGCCAATTACGGACCGCATTACGGCGCCAACGTGAAACTCAACGGCGTCGGGACGTACCAGGTTGTTGTTCGGGTCACACCTCCGGAAGAAGGCGTGTACCGGCATATCAGTCGTGAAACCGGCGTGACCTGGTGGGAGCCTTTCGAGATCTCCTGGACCTTTACATACCTGGGGATTGGCAAGCGGGGGGCCATCGGGGGGTCGGGTGGATATTAGGCGCACTTCACCGATTGGCACGGGATCACTGCAATTTCCGACAGTCTTGTTCAAACCAAAGCGCCTCAGCACGTCCCGCCACCGCAGGTCACGATCTACGGCCCCTTCCGGCCCCGGCACCATCTGATCTTTTCAGCCCCGGTCAGCCAGATGCGAGGAGGGGGCGGCGCCCGGATCGAGATTCACATCTCAGCGCCCGCCCCCCTCGCGCCACCCCCCGTGAGCCATCACGGCTGTGGCGGCGGCCGTTCAGGAAATAAATTCCTCCAGCGCTTTCGGCGGGGAATAGCGGAAGCGCACGGGGTCGAACGGCACCGTGAATCCCGCCCGCACCTGCCTGGCCCCGTGCATGCCAGTGACCTCCATGCGCAGCGACCAGGCATCTCCGTTCCCCCCGGAGCGGTCCACCTGCAGCGTCGCCGATAAGCGCCGGCACTCGTGCCCGGACCCGGTCTGCGGCTCCTCGTCACAGGCGCCGGAATTGTCATATCCCGCCGGCAGGTTCCCCGCTTCGACGATGCCCCCCCTGCGCGGCAGCCATACCATGTAGCTCTCGGTTCCTTCACCCATGGCAAAATACCCGGTCTTCTGTATCCAGCCCCAGGTCGCAGGTCCGAACTGCAACACCTGGAAGGCCGCCGCTCCGGTCGGCTCGCCATAGGCGCCGTCCTCCGTCGCCGGCAGCTTCGCCGCCACCGTCCAGCGTCCATTCGCCTGGACGAAGCTGAACAGGCCGATCACCCCTGCGCAGGCATGGCAGTCCTGCGGGCCGTTCCCCGCCAGCAGCACGAACAACTGCGGTCCCGCGGCGGTCTCCACCCGCCAGTTCTGCGCCACCTGCAGGCAGGCCGTGATCCCCGACTGTCCCTGCCGCGGCGGCGTTCGCGCTTTCCAGCACTGCCGCCGCTGGTCGGGGGCGCCGTATTGCCGTGTCAGTGCCGCCACCACGTCACCTGTCGCGGCACCGAGCCCGCCCGGCGCCTGCGCCCCGGCCGGCCACGCACCGATTCCCCCCAGCGCCATCCCGGCCACCAGAACGGCCACTCGCTTCAGTTGCATACCACTCCGATCCGGCTGCAAGCCGGCTTTTTTGAAGGACTTGATGGCATATCATCATAACAACACTCGCGTATTGGTTGTTTTACTGCCACGAAATACAACCCTGGCGCCTGTTGCGCGCATGAGTGTTCCGGTTGGCGGGTGTGACGGGCAGACCCATGTGAAAAAGTTTGTTTCTCATGCAGCACGCGCACGCCGTGCGCCGTGATTGCGTCGTGTTCTGCGGTGCAGGCGGTCCCGGCAATCTTCTGCGGGCCATCGTCCGCTGGCAGACCCCGCAACGTTGCTTGCCGCAGTGACGCAGCGGCCGGAACGCACCGCTCAGGGTCATCGCCTCGTCCGGCAGGCCCGAAAGTCGGATCGCGTCCCCATCCCACCAGATCAGAGACCTGGCCTTGGTGCCCCCGTCAACAGTCCCTCCCCCGCAACCCGAAAAGACCCTGGCGTGAGTGTCGCGGAAGGGGAGTGCCAAATCGTCATGCGATCCTCAGCAATTCGTTACCAATTTTGTTAACGAACCGTTCATCCCTGGATAGGAATTTTTCACGGAGTGCCGCGACGGCTCACATCACACCAGGAACATAAAGCAGGCGAATGCCCCCACGATGACGAAATCCTCTACAGGTCTATGGGCTGCGCTGGCCCGGGTCATCCAGATGACGGAAAGCGTGGGGCTCGACCTGGCGCAAAGCTGGCGCAACCCAGGAACGGCAAATGTCGCACCGTCAGCCGGGCCGGCTTTCACCGGGCCATTGGCGCTCCCGCCGCCTCGCCATCCGAACCACCGCGCCGCCGAGGTGCAACTCGACGATCTCCTTCACGCGGCCAGACATAGCGGCGGCCGGCTGGTCGCAGGACTGTCCGACCAGGAAATCATCCAGATCATGAAGCTGGCCGATAAAATCGGCGACCCGGAACGGCTGAAGACACTCCGCCTGCTGCTGCGCCCGCGGCTGGCAACACTTCGGCCGCCTCGACCGCTGCTCTTCGAACGGCTGCTGTTTCTTCCGTTGGACCCTGTCATCGTCGAGCGGAAGAAGTGGTCGCCCGGCGCCCCGTTCCGTATCCCACGCTCGGCCATGCGCCCGATCAGCCGGGCGGTCCGCCGCAATTTGCCCACCACCGTGCTTCTGGACATGGACGAGGCGCTGGCAGGCCGCACGACCGCCGACCATGCGGCCATCGAGGAATTGGGGCCACCGCTCTGGAAGCATGCGGCCAAGGCGCTCGGACAACAGAACGGCAGCCTGCCGGGGTGGCACCTGTCCGGTCACTCGCTGGCCGAGGGAGGCTTCATCTGCCATGGCTGCGCCAGGTTGTGGCAGTATGTTGCCACTGCCGTACCTGAAGCCATGGCGTGACCCGTTACCCGAGCTTGCCCATCTGGCTGGCCGGGGCGGTGTTGGTCGGTTCCGAGGCCGGCGGAGCAGCGCGGGGGCGCTCAGCCGGCGGCAGGGTCAGGGCGCGCCAAGGGCCGAGGAAGACAGTGCATCGGCGCAGAAGCGCGCGCAGTCCACCACGTCGTGCCAGTCGAAGCGTTCCGCCGCCGCCGCCATCGCCCCCACCAGGGCCAGCTTCGCCGCCGCCGCCAGCACCGTCCCCTGATGCTCCGCGCCGATCCGGCTGACATCCAGCATGGCATCCTCCGGGTCGAGGTCGCGGTCGGCCAGATCCGTGACGAAATCCTGCAGGCCGGGGAAAGCCGCCGTCGCCGCTGCCATGGCAGCCTGGATGTCCTCCGCGCGCGGGTCACGGCCGCCGGCGAAGGCAGCGGCCAGCCGACGGCAGGCATCGATGCCCCGCTGCGGGTCGTAGACAGGTGCGACGTATGTGTAGTCTGCCGCGTCGGGTGAGGCCATGCGGGTGCTCCTTCAGTGTCAGGCTGAAGCACTTTGCACGGCGGAACGACCGCCGGAAGATGAGCAGGTGACAACCCTGCCCCCCGCACGCGGGCAAAAACACGCCCCGGGTGCCCGACCGGTGCCAACCGGGATCGGGGCGACGTGCAGACCAACTCCGGGGGGGGACAGCCTGGCCGTTCGAGGGTGAACAGCGTCCGCTCCAGCCGGCCAGGCGCGGGCAACGCCCCGGTGAGGCCGTTCTGGCGGGAGCAGGCGGCAAGCCGGCGCAGCTCAGTGCGATGCGCCAGGGGCCGGCGAGGGCGCCGCGGCGTAATTGCCGGACTCCGCGCCGTCGGATCCAGGCACGAAGTGCCTGAGCAGGTGCGTGCCCACGGACGTGCCGTCGGTAATCCAGGGTGACCTGTGCCCCGCCGGGTCTGCCGCGTTGAACAACACCAGGCCGCCCCCGATCGCAACCGAGTCGAAATCCCATCCGAGTGCGTGGACGTTCTCGCCGGAGCTCATGTCCTTCAGCATGCAGGTCCCGGCGGCCGTGCCATCGGTGACCCAGGCCCCCCGGCCATGCACGCCGTCATCGGCCGAGAACATCGTCTTGCCAGAGCCGTTGGACACGAATCCCATCGGCTCGCTGCCGGCGGTCCCCGGCCGGAGGTCCACCACCATGTGGGTTCCCGCGGAGGTGCCGTCGCTCACCCAGGGCTCGTAGCCATGGGTTCCGTCATCGGCGACGAACACGGCCCGACCGTTCTCACCGCTTCCCTCAGCCTTGGGATTAAAGGGATATTTCAACTCGGGGGCGTTCTCCTTGATCACGTGCGTGCCCGCGGACGTGCCGTCGGTGATCCAGGGCTGGACGATCCGGTGTTCGTACCAGTGCTGCGCTGGGCTGTCCTTACCCCAGAACAGGGCACGACCGTCACCGGTCGACTCAAGCCGCGGCAATTCCGCACCCATGTCGGGATTGATGCGCTTCACCGCTGTGGTGCCGGAGGCGGTTCCGTTCATCGCCCAGAGTTCGATGCCCCGGCTGAAGTCCCAGGCCGCGAACACCGCGGTTCCGTTGCCGAGAGCGACGATCTCGTCGGAAACGCTGTCATGTCCGCCGGGATTGATGTCCTTGACCATCCGCGTCCCGGACGTCGTGCCGTCCGTGTCGGTGGCCCAGAGTTCCCAGCCATGCGTTCCATCGTTCGCCGAAAACAGCGCAAAGGACCGATGCGGCCCCGTGTTCGGCCCCTGACGGCCCGGGCCGGAATGATTGGACGTGCACATCGCTTCCCGCCTGCCCGCGAACGCGGGCAGGCCCCCTTGCCATTCGATCCGATCCGGCCAAATGGCGCGCTACAATTTTCCAATCATTTCAAATCAAATATTGTGATATAAACTTGCTTATTCGCATAATATTTGTACTGCATTTGTAGTTTATTGAACATGGAAAATCAAAAATCCCCCCCGGCGCAAATCAGGCTGACTTTCAGCCGCATCTTCGCCCCTTGCGGACCCGCCCCGCCCTGCCCGCCCTCGGGCGCCCCCCTTGTGCGAACCGGCCCCGCTGCGACACAGTTGCCACAGGGAGAACGATCGCATGCCCGGCGCACCCAACGGCATCCGGCGAGGCCATTCGCTTGCATCCGCCCCGGCCGAGGCGGCGGCCGAACTGCACGCGGCGCTGGCGCAGCCCGAGACCGGGCTCGCCGTGTTCTTCTGCTCGCCCGACTACGACCTCGACGCGCTGGCGCGCGAGATCGACGCCCGCTTCCAGGGCATCGACATCATCGGTTGCACCACCGCGGGGGAAATCACCCCGGTCGGCTATGTCGAAGGCGGCATCACCGGGTTCAGCCTCGCCGCCAGCGAATGCCGCGCCGTCAGCGAGCGCATCGACGCACTCTCGCGCTTCCAGCCCGGCCAGGGCCACGCGGCGGCGCAGACCCTGCTGCGGCGCCTCGCCGGCAGCGCCGCCGGGGCGCAGATGCCGCACGGCTTCGCCATGCTGCTGATCGACGGCATGTCGGCCAGCGAGGAACTGGTGCTCAGCTCGATCCAGGGCGGGCTGTCGGCCATGCCGATCTTCGGCGCCTCGGCCGGCGACGGGCTGCGGCTGCGCCACACCCATGTCTACCATCGCGGCCGCTTCCACGAGGATGCGGCGCTGCTGACGCTCGCGCGGCTGCGCCGGCCGATCCGGCTGTTCCGCGCCCAGCATTTCACCGCGACCCCGGTGCGGCTGGTGGTCACCGGCGCCGATCCGGCGCGCCGCCTGGTCACGGAAATCAACGCCGAGCCCGCCGCCCGCGAATACGCGCGCCTGATCGGCCTGCCGCCCGACGAGCTGACCCCGGCGGTGTTCGCCGAGCATCCGCTGATGGTGCGGGCGGGCGGGGATTTCTACATCCGCTCGATCCGGCGCGCGAACCCCGATGGCAGCCTGGCCTTCTTCTGCGCCATCGACGAAGGCGTGGTGCTGCGCCTCGCCACGCAGGAAGACGCGCTGACGCAGTTGCGCGCGCTGTTCGAGACGATCCATGCCGAGATCGGCCCGCCGGAGCTGGTGATCGGCTTCGACTGCGTCCTGCGCACGCTGCAGGCGGAAAAGCGGCAACTGCGCCAGGAAATGGGAAAGCTGTTTGCCCGCAACAACGTGATCGGCTTCAGCTCCTATGGCGAGCAGTTCGCCGCCATGCATGTCAACCAGACCTTCACCGGCCTCGCGCTGGGGCCTGCCCCGTAGAAACCAGCGCCCCGGCAGCGCCCGGATCAGCAACGAAGCACCGCACCGACCGCGACGCTTGACGCGCCGCTTTGCTTTTGTTGCTGGTTCATAACGAATTCCGGATCATCATGATCCGCGGTCCGTTCACCCGAACTTTCCACCCATAAAGATCAGCACAAATTTGAAAATAATACTGTGAAAAAGACAGCAAAGCGTGATTTTATGATGTAATTATTGTTCGCATCTGCAAGTTTATAATGGTCAGGAAATTGCAGCACGGCTTTGAACGGATCAAATGGCAAGGGGGCCTGCCCGCGTTCGCGGGCAGGCAGGAAACGATGTGCACGTCTCCTGATTCCACCTCAGACAAGCATGGGCCGGGCACGGAGACGCATCCGGCCTTGGCGCTGTTCATGGTCAACTATGACACGAACGTTCCGTGGGGCCATGGACGGCACGATACCGAACTCTGGGCCACTGACGGCACGACGGCCGGGACCCGGTTGGTCAAGGATATCAATCCCGGTGTATCGAGCCCCAGGTACGTCAGCAAGATCGTCGATCTCGGCACCGGAACCGCGCTGTTCGTCATGTACCAAGGGGCGGGCCGCAGCGAACTCTGGGCCACTGACGGCACGACGGCCGGGACCCGGATGGTCAGGAACGTCAATCCCAGTACCAGCGAGGCCTCTCTCAGCAGCACGCTCGGCGACTCTGGCGACAATATCGTCCCCCTCGACAACGGAACCGCGCTTGTGGAGGTCTGGCACTGCAACGGCACCGAGCTCTGGGCGACGAACGGAACCGCCTGCGGCACCCATCCGGTGAAGATCATCAATCAGTACCCGTTTCCGAAATCGGCGCATCTCGCGCCGGTCAGCGGCGGGCGTGCCCTGTTCTGGAACCAGGAGGGCGGCCACGACGCCAGGCCCTGGATCACCGACGGCACCGCAGCCGGCACGCACGTGGTGGTCCAGGCCCCCGACTACATCCCCCATCCCATCGAGGAGAATCGCCCGCCGGGGGTCCGCCCGACCATTGATTTCGGCGGGGATTCCGACTTCATCCCGCTCGGCAACGGGACAGCCCTGTTCTGGATGACCGACGGCGTGCATGGCTGGGAACCATGGGCCTCGGACAGAACGACGGCGGGCGCCCACATGCTGGCCGACATCTGGCCGGGAACCGTCGGCAGCTTACCGATGAGCTTCCAGCTTGTCGGCTCCAGGACCCTGTTCTGGGCCGATGACCCCACTGACGGCTTCACACCCTGGGTGAGCGATGGCACCGGGGCCGGGACGCACAGGCTGGCGGACATTGCCCGCACCTCGGACTTCATCACCCCGGATTTTATCCCGATCGGGAACGGGCTTGTGCTGTTCAACGGGGAAGAACCGACGGGGAAGGTGCAAACCTGGGTCAGCGACGGCACCTCCGCGGGCACGCACCTGCTCAAGGGCACCCAGTCGGGAGCCAGCGTCCCTTACAACGACACCGCGGTGCCCTCGCTTGCCCCCGGCGCATTGCACTGAAAGGCGCGCCAGTCCCCGGCCGCCCCGATCACGGGCGGATGGCCGCCGCCGCAGCCGATCCACAGCGCATCCGCCCCGCCGCTTGCCATCGGGCTGGCCGGGGTCGCGGCCTCCGTGCAGACGGACGGCAAGGGCAGTCCAAAGTCGAGGGCGGGCGTGACGAAACCGATCGGGGCCGGCGCGCCGGCGGCATCGGGCGATCCGGGCGGGGAAGCCAGGACATCATCCCAGGCACCGGACGCGCCCGGCACCGTGATCCTGACGGCGAGCGAGATGTTGTTGCCTTCGTTGCTTTCCCTCACCTGATTGTTGGCGTCCGCGATCACGCCGATCCAATAGGTCCCCGCCGCCAGGTTGCCCGGCAAGGTGATGGTGATGCTGTCCGGCATGTAGTAGTAGCTCAGCAATAACGGCTCGTTCACCGTCGCGATCAGGGTGTCGGAGGCCGAGATCGTGCTGTTGGTGGACAGGTAGATCTTCGAGGTGGCTGCCGCCGCGCTGCCGGTGCCCAGATTGCCGAGGTGGTAGGACAGGGTGGTGCTCGCGCCTGCCGTCACCGACGTGCTGCCCAGACGGAGCGTATCCGCCACGAGATCCGGCACAGGGGACCGCCCGATGGAGATCCCCGATATGCAGCCCGGGAGTTGCGAGAGGGGGATCAATGCCGGCGGGGTGTTGCCGGGTCCCCAGGGATTGTCCAGCTTCACCATGGCGGTGCCATTCACCATGGTGACACTGTCGAACATGTAGGCATGGCTGTTCACAAGATTGAACGGCAGGTTGCCGGAAGCGGGCGTGCCCATGACGATCAGGTCGCCGGCGGCCTGATCATCCAGCAGCAGTTGCAGGGTCACGTTTGCCGGCGAAATGAGGTCCGCACTGCAGCCGGTCAACACCTTCATGGCGATCTCCGGGCGGCCACCCCGGTTGAGGACATCGTAGCCGCTGGCGACATTGCCGGCGCCGTACAGCGACGCGTAGGCGGTTTCCAGTACCTGCACCCAAATTTCTTTTTGATTATTGACGACGCATTGCGCAGGGCCGTGATTGACGCCGTTCGCGGCAAACAAATTATTGTTGACGATTACCGATCTTGGCACAAGACTGGTTGTTGTGGCGGTGGGCATCCCACCATTTTCATCAACGTAGAGCGTCACCGTTTCGGTGCCGTCGCCGTTGACCTGGATCATGTTCCTGATCTGGTCGGGATGCAGCAGCGCCAGTTCGCCGATGGCCGCAAGCAGGAAGCAGTCGCCGATCCCACCCTGGTGGATATCACCGAGGCTGATCGCGTTGGCATCGCCCGGCTCCTGCAGGTAGAGCGCGTACGACAAGGCCGCCGCACTCACGAAGTCGGAGGGCGCACCCGCCCACGATGCGCCGGCCGTTATTGCGACCGGATCACATGGATCATGGTCCCTGCGCATCCCACTCCCCGCGAACTGACGACCACGTCAACGACGTTTCCGTAAAGGAATAAACATGCGACACCTCCACCTCCCTTGCCGCGCGGGATCGCGCGCTGGCACGGAGACGATGGCGGCATGGAACGGCAGAAGAATATCTACAGATAAATAGACACGAACTCATGCAGTTGTATAGTATAAATAATTATAGTTTCGCATCAACTCTGGATATGCGTTGCCAAATGCGATCGTATGCGGCTCGCGGCGCCCCCGCCCCTTGTGCGACCCGGCCCGGATGCGACAGATTTCCCACGGGGAGAATGATCGCATGCCAGGGACCGTGACCGGCCCCCTCGATATCGCGCAGCGCCTGGCCGCGCTGGAGGCCGAGAACCACAAGCTGCGTCGCATCAACCAGGTGCTGATGGACCGGGTCGAGCGCGACATGGACGCACCGCCCGGCAACGCCTTCTCGCTGTTCCAGGCCGCGACCGCGCTGGAAAGCCGCGTGGGCCAGCGCACCGCGGAGCTGTCGGCGCTGACGCAGACGCTGCTGCACGAGATCGCCGAGCGCCACGCCATGGAAGCGGCGCTGCGCAAGGCCAAGGCGGAAGCCGAGCAGGCCAATCTCGGCAAGACGCGTTTCCTCGCCGCGGCCAGCCACGACCTGCACCAGCCGCTGAATGCGGCGCGGCTGTTCCTCGGCGCGCTCGCCGAGCAGGTGTCGGCGGGGCAGCCCGCCTGGCTGGTCGAGCGCAGCGTCGCGGCGCTGGATGCGGTGGACGACCTGCTCTCGACGCTGCTCGACATCGCACGCCTCGATGGCGGGGCGTGGCCGGTGGAGCCGGCGTCCTTCCCGGTGGCGCCGCTGCTGGCGCGGCTGGCGCAGGAATACCGCCCGCAGGCGCAGCAGGCCGGGCTGCGCCTGCGGCTGGTGCAGGGCTCCGCCGTGCTGCACACCGATCGCCGCCTGCTGGAGCGGGTGTTGCGCAACCTGATCGGCAACGCCATCCGCTACACCGGCCGGGGCAGCGTACTGATCGGCTGCCGTCGCCGCGGCGCCTGCGCCAGCCTGGAGGTGATCGACACCGGCATCGGCATCCCCGAAGCGGACCAGCAGCTCATCTTCGAGGAATTCCGTCGTCTTGATGGCGCGCCCCGCCCGGCCGAGCGCGGCTTCGGCCTGGGGCTGGCCATCGTCGAGCGCATCGCGCGGCTGCTCGGCCTTGGCATCGAGGTCAGTTCCCGTCCGGGCCATGGCTCGCGCTTCGCCGTGCGGGTGCCGCTGGGCGATGCGGCGGCGGTGCCGCGGGAGGCGCCGCCGCCGCCCATGGTGGCCACGGGCTTTCCCGGCCGGCTGGCCGTGGTGGTCGAGAACGACGAGGGGGTGCGCCAGGCCATGACCGCGCTGCTGCGGGGCTGGGGCTGCATCGTGGTGACCGCGGCCTCGGCGGAGGCGGCGATCGGCCGGCTGGAGGAACTGGACCAGGGGCCGGATGTGATCCTGGCCGATTACCACCTCGATGGCGGTGGCCTCGGCACCGAGGCGATCGCGACGCTGCGGCGGCGCTATGGGGATGGGGTGCCGGCGCTGGTCGTCTCCGGCGACCGCGGCGAGGCGATGCGGGCGGATGTGCGCGACCTGGGCCTGGGGTTCCTCGCCAAGCCGGTGGCGCCGGCCCGGCTGCGGGCGATGCTGGCGCATCTGCTGCCGCCGTAACCCGCCGCGCAGCGCACCTGGGGTGCAGGGGTCCCCTGACCCCTGCCGGGTCAAGGGCAGAGCCCTTGCCTTGGGGCGTTGCCCCAAACCCCACCAGGAGGCTTTGCCTCCTGGACCTCCACCAAGGGCCGAAGGCCCTTGGATCCCATTCACGAAACCAGGTTGCGGAACCGCACGATCGCCTGGGCGCGGCTGAACACGCCGAGCTTGCGCAGCACCGCGGTCACATGCGCCTTCACCGTCATCTCGCTGATCGCCAGCTCATGCGCGATCTGCTTGTTGGACTTGCCCTGCACGATCAGTTCCAGCACCGCGATCTGGCGCGGCGTCAGTTCGCTCCCGGACGGCTCGACGGCGGGCTCGTCGGTGGCCAGGCCCGGCGGCAGGTAGATGCCGCCGGCGAAGACCACGCGCAGCGCGGTGGCGATCTGCTCCTTCGGCGCGGATTTCGGGATGAAGCCGGCGGCGCCGCAGGTGATCGCCTGCCGCACCGTGGCGCCGTCCTCGCGCGCCGAGATCACCACCACCGGCGTCTGCGGCACCCGCCGGCGCAACGCCACCAGATGCGCCATCCCGTCCGCGCCGGGCATGAACAGGTCAAGCAGGATCAGGTCCAGGTCATCCCCGGCGGCCTCGGTGGCCCGCGCCAGGCCCTCGGCATCCGTCGCCTCCAGGCAGGTGAAGCCGCCCCCCTCGCCTTCCAGCAGGCAGGCGATGACGTTGCGGATCGCTTCGCGGAACAGCGGATGGTCATCGGCGATCAGGACCCTGGTCATTGGCACGCTCCCCTTCGCCGCGCGGTCCGGACATGCTCCCGGCTCGCGCGCGACGTCTCCCTGCGACGGCAGTATCGCCCCGGGGCGGGCGATCTCCAAACGGGCCGGCGCGCCCGCCCCCCTCACAGGTCATGTTCGAACCGCGTGATGCGGAAGGTAATGTCGCGATGGTCCAGCCTGCACAAATCGGCGTATTCCTGGCACATCTCCCGATAGCTCCGCTGTTTTGCGTTGCGGTTTTTCTCGCTTTCGACCTGATCCAGGCCGATCTTCCGGCACAGGTAATCAATATAATCCAGCTCGCTTTTCCCACCCGACGGGTATTCGAAGCTGTAATACACCGGAAGCCTAGCCCCCGACGCATTGAACACCCTGTCACCCGGAAAACGGAACCTGTCCAGCAGGTAACGCTCGCAGTCCTTCATGCCGCGCCCGCGCCCGCAGGGTGATCTTTCCGTGTAAAGACCCTGCAGATGGGCGATTTCGTCCCCCTGCTCACGCAGTCTCTCCTCAAGGCAATCGAACACGGCCTTCTCTGAATGAAAGCCCCCCTGCTGCGAGCTGCACGTCACCAGGAACAGGTGATCCCCGCCATCCAGAGGGGTGTAGTGCAGGACAGCCACATTCTTCCCCGCGACTTTCTTTCCCCGTTCCAGCATCATCCTTCGATAATCGATCGCCATCTTCGAATAGATGTTGTCTTCGTTCCACGGGATATAGCGCAGCACAAGTGATGCCCCTGCCCCGTCCATTGCTTTTGCCCCCATGCCAAAGGCAGGGTTTTATCCGCGCTGAATGACGCGATCATGACCGGACCAGGGAATTTTGCTACAGGTGTAACCCGGCTTTTCAGCCCCGCCGGCCGAGGGCGGTCATGCCTCGGCCAGCATCGCCGCCAGCACGTCCCGCAGCCGGCGCGTATCCACGGGCTTGTGCAGCAGCCGCATGGCGCTCGCCCGGGCGCGCGCGGCGACCCCGGCATCGGTGTCGCCGGTCAGCAGGACCCCGGGCAGGCCGGGCGCCCGCCAATGCGCGCGCAGCCGGGCCATGGCCGCGTCGCCGGTCTCCTCGCCCAGCCGGTAATCCATCACCACCGCGTCGGGGCAGCGCAGCGCCATGGCCTCCGCCACCGACCCGGCCACCTGCACGAGCCAGTCGCTGCCCCAGCTTTCCACCATCAGTTCGAACGACTCCCGCACCAGCGGGTCGTCGTCGACGACCAGGATAGCCGGCGGCCGCGCGCGCCGTACTGCCGCCGGGGGCTGGACCGGGCGCTCGGGCAAGGCCGGCACCACGGCCGGCGGGGCGGCAGCGGCGGCGAGCGGCACCGTGACCGTGAAGGCGGTGCCCTGCCCCGGCGTCGAGTCCACCCCGACCGGGCAATCCAGCAGGGCGGACAGGCGCCGCACAATGGACAGTCCAAGCCCCATCCCGACCCTGCGCTCGCGCGCGGGATTGGCGAGCTGGCGGAATTCCTCCCAGATCAGGTCGAGCTGCCCGGGCGGGATGCCGATGCCCTGGTCGCGCACCGAGACCACGACGGCGCCCCCGGCCTGGGCGCAGCCGAGCGTGACCTCGCCGCGCTCGCTGTAGCGCACCGCGTTCTCGACCAGGTTGGCCAGCAGCCGGCGCAGCATGTCCGGGTCGGTGCGCACCATCGCCGGGGCGCAGGCAACGACGCGCAGCGCCAGCCCCTTCGCCTGCGCCGGCTGCGCGTAGCCGGCGGCGACGTCCTCGAGCAGCTCGCCGATCGGGAAATCCCGTGGCCGCGGCACGACCAGGTCGAGATCAAGCCGCGAGAGGTCGAGCATGCCGTTGAGCACGCGGCTCAACACGTCCAGGCCGTGGCAGAGGCGTTCGCGCGCGGCGGCGCCTTCGGGCCGCACATGCGGCTCCAGCGCCGCGGCCAGCAGGTACAGCGACTGGATCGGCTGGCGCAGGTCGTGGCTGGCGGCGGCGAGGAATTTCGATTTCGCCCGGTCCTGCTGCTCGGCGCGGTCCTTCGCCGCCGCCAGCGCCGCGGCGTCGCGCCGGCGCTGGTCGATGTTCTCGCAGATGCCCGACCATTCGATCAGCCGGCCCTGGTCGTCGTGCACCGGCACGGTGCGCGCGCGCAGCCACACCCATTCCCCGGTGGCGACGCTGCGGGCCCGGTACTCGACATCGACCGGCTGCCCGGCCGCGCAGGAGCGGCGCCACGCCGCCGCGACCACCGGGCGGTCATCGGGATGCACGGCCTCGATCCAGCCATGGCCCTGGTACTCGCCCTCCTGCTGGCCGGTAAGGGTGGTCCAGCCCAGGGCATGGGTGATGAAGCCGTCCGGCGTCGCCTGCCACAGCACCGTGCCGATATACTCCGCGAGCAGCCGGTAGCGCCGTTCGCTGAGCGCCAGCACGGCATCGCCGCGCTTGCCTTCGGTGACATCGGACAGCACGCCGCTGATGTGCCGCCGGCCGGCGGAGACCTCGACGCGGCAGACATTGCGCAGCCAGCGCACGCCGCCCTGCGGGGCGGCGGCGCGGTACTCGCATTGCAGGATGTCGCCGTGGCGGGCGGCGTCCAGTTCGGCGAAGAACCCGCGCACCAGCGCGCGATCGTCGGGATGCACCACCGCGAGCACCGCGGCACGGGTCGCCACTGCCCCGGGCGCGCAGCCGTACAGGGCATCGCGCTCCGGCGAGCCGGTGCCGTATTCGTTCGCCGTGTCCCATTCGAAGACGGCGCTGCCCGGGGTGCGCGGCGTGTGCGTCAGCGATGCGTCTCCGGGGACAGCGGCCATTGCGGGCGCACCCTGACTGCCTTCGGTTGACCCACAAGTATCATTGGTATACACCTTGCAGTCTTACAAATATTTACGGAACCTATCTAATCAAAATCCGAAAACAACGTTAGCGGCATCGAATATAGCTTAGAATATACCCTCCGGTTCGTCACGTTTACGTTTGAAAGAAACCGGTCCTGGCGGATTTCCACACGGGGCAAGCCTGCCCCGGGCCGGGCTGCCTGCTCCAGGCGTTGCAGCAGGTGGCAGGAAGAACATATGCAAATTATTATGATTTCTCAACTAAATAGTGATTGCCACGACAAATCATTATCATAAATTCAAGTAATTTTTGCCGTAATTTCGCTTGATCTTCTTAGTATCATAGAATTATAAATTGCCTCAATCGTAAATTATTCGAAATGAATAATTTGCTGCTTGAGGTGAAACCCAATGAACCTTCGGGGGCCGACATCCCGATCACGGCGATGACCAGGGCGGCACGAACAGGCGCCTGCCCCTGCCCGGCATGACCCGGTAGCGCAATCCATGCCGAACCGGGCGGGCCAGCCTCTCCGCGCCGCATGGCGCGCCCCGCTGCGCGCCGCATGGCGCCGCCGCCGTGCCGCCGACACGCCGCCTGCCGGCATCAACCCTCTGCGCGAGCCCATGCCGCGATACGGCCGCCCCCCCGGGAAGCGCCGCATGCTGGCGCGGCTGCTGCCGATCATCGTGCTTGGGCTCGGCATCGGGGGGCTGCTGTCGTGGTTCGTCCTGCACCTGGAAACCGAGCGCCAGGCCGCCAGCTTCCGCGGGATCGCCGAGCAGCACATCATTTCCATCCACGCCGGCGTGGACACGGCGATCAGCGGCCTCACCCTGCTCACCGGGCATTTCGAGACGATCGAGGCCGCGGTGACGGGCCGCGACCGGTTCCGCCGCATGGTCGCGCCGACCCTGCGCGAGGCCCCGTTCATCCAGGCGCTGGAGTGGATGCCCCGGGTCGGCCGCGACGCGCGCGCGGCCTTCGAGGATCTGGCCAGGGCCGAAGGGCCCGCGGACTTCACCATCACCGAACTCGATCCGGCCAGCGGGGCGCGCCGGCCCGCCGGGGACCGCGAGGACTTCTTCCCGGTGCTCTATGCCGAGCCGCAGGCGTCGAACAGCCGGGCGATCGGCTTCGATCCGGCATCGAGCCCGGTGCGCCGGCTGGCCCTGGAGGCGGCCCGCGACAGCGGCGAGCCCCGGGCGAGCAGCCGCATCTCCCTGGTGCAGGAAACCGCCGACCAGTTCGGCATCCTGGTCGTGGCCCCGGTCTACCGCCCTCCCCCGGACGACACCGTCGCGGCCCGGCGGCAGGCCCTGCGCGGCTATGTGTGCGGCGTGTTCCGCATCGGCGACCTGATCGAGAAAAGCCGCGACCACCTGAACGACACCCACGCCGGCGCCCACGCCGCGCTGGCCGACATCCACCTGTTCGACCTCTCCGCGCCGGAGGGCAACCGCCTGCTCCACCCCAAGGCCGCGGAGATCGCGCCCGCCACGCTGACCGCGGGGCTGCACGCGGCCGCAACCTTCACCGTCGGCGGCCGCACCTGGATGGTGGTGGCAACCCCGGGTCCCGCGCTCCGCCCCGCATCGCTGCCGCCCGCGGTGCTGGTCACTTTCCTCGGTGCCGTCCTGGTGACCTGCGTGCTGTGCTACCACCAGAGCCTGATCCTCGACCACACCGAGCACGTCAGGCGCTTCGCCCAGGCGATGCGCCAGGCGCGCGACAAGGGCACGCAGGAAATGGCGGCGCTGCACCGGCGCCTGGAATACGCCCTGGCCGCGACCGGGGAAGGCGTCTGGGACTACGACGTGGCGCGCGGAGCGGTCTCGCACAATGCCCGCTGGGCCGAGCTGCTGGGGCTCGGCGACACCCTGCTGGAACACCCCGCCACCCTGCCCTGCTCCATGGTCCACGTGCAGGATCGCACCGACGTGCTGGCGCGGCTGCGCGCGGCGGTGAGCACCACGTCCTGCTTCCACAGCGAACATCGCGTGATCCGGGCGGACGGGCGGGAAATCTGGGTGCTCGACCGCGGCGACATCGTCGAGCGCGACGCCACGGGCAAGCCGCTGCGCATGGTGGGCAGCCTCGCCGACATCACCGAGCGCAAGCTGCTGGAGATCGAGCTGCAGGACAACCAGCAGCGCCTGCAGGAGCGCGAGCACCACCTGCGCACCATCCTCAACCACATGCCCGCGCTGATCGCCTATTACGACCGGGAAGAACGCAACCGCTTCGCCAACCGGCCCTACCTCGACTGGTTCGGCCTGCGCGAGGAGCAGGCGCTCGGGCGCAGCATCCTCGAGCTGTTCGGCGAGGAGCGCTACCGGATGCATGCCGTGCGCATCGCCGCCGTGCTGGGCGGGGACACGCAGGTGTTCGAGCGCGACCTGGCCTCCCCCGGCGGACAGGGCTTCCGCCATGCCCTGGTCCACTACATCCCGGATCTGCGCGAAGGCGTGGTCCACGGCTTCTACGTGCTGGCGCTCGACATCACCGAGCTCAAGCGGACCGAGCAGGCCCTGCGCGCCTCCAAGGAGGAAGCCGAGCAGGCCAACCGCGCCAAGTCGCAGTTCCTGGCGACGATGAGCCACGAGATCCGCACCCCGATCAATGGCGTGATCGGCCTGGCGGAGCTGCTGCGCGGCACCGCGCTCGATGCGCGCCAGCTTGTCTGGGTGGACCGGCTGCAGGGCTCGGCCGACCACCTGCTGCGGCTGGTCGACGACATCCTCGATTTCTCGCGCCTCGACGGCGGCAGCATGGTGTTCGAGAGCATTCCCTTCCACCCGGCCGCGCTCGCGGAGGAAACCTGCCGGATGCTGGAGGCGGGAGCGGCCGCGAAGGGGCTCGACTGGCGGGTATGCCTGCCGGCGGTGCCGCCGCCGGCGGTGCTGGGCGATCCGGGCCGGCTGCGCCAGATCCTGCTCAACCTGCTCGGCAACGCCATCAAGTTCACCGCCGCGGGCGGCGTCACCCTCACCCTGGAACACGCCGCCACGGCGGAGGGGGCGGTAGCGCTGGCCTTCACGGTGCGCGACACCGGCATCGGCATCCCGCGGCAGGCGCAGGCCCGGCTGTTCCGGGAATTCTCGCAGGGCGACAGTTCGATCTCCCGCCGCTTCGGCGGCACCGGGCTGGGGCTTGCCATCTGCGCGCGCCTGGTGGCGCAGATGGACGGTGACATCACGGTGGAAAGCGAGGACGGCCCGGGCAGCGTGTTCCGCTTCTCCGTCCGCCTGCCGCCCGCCCCGGACAAGGCCCCCGCCCGGGTGGCGGCGCCGGCGCCGCAGACGGTGGCGCGGCTGCGCATCCTGCTCGCCGAGGACGACCCGACCAACCGGCTGGTCATCACCGCGATGCTGCAGCGGCTCGGGCACGATGCCGGCGTGGCGGAGAACGGCGCGCGCGCGGTGGAGGCGGTGCGGGCCGGCGGCTTCGACCTGGTGCTGATGGACATGATGATGCCCGGCATGGACGGGCTCGCGGCCACGCGGGCGATCCGGGCGCTGGAAGGCCCCGCCGCCGGCATCGTGGTGATCGCCCTGACCGCCAATGCGCTGCCGGATGACCGGCAACGCTGCCTGGCCGCCGGGATGGATGATTTCCTGGCCAAGCCACTGCGCCTCGCCGCGCTGCGGGCGATGCTGGCCCGGCACGCGCCACCCCGGGGCGACGGACCGGCGGCGGCCGAGGAAAGCCCGCCGCCGCCCGCCGCGCCGGAAGGTGCCCCCGCCTTCGACCCGCACCCGGTGCGGCAGATGATCGCGGAGCTGGGGCAGGATACCTACGAGACGATCCGCACCCAGTTCCTCGCCGAGGTGGAACGCCGCCTGAGCGCGATGACGGAGCTGCTTGCCCGCGACGACCGGGCGGTGCTGCTGCGCGAGGCGCATTCGCTGAAAAGCGGGGCCGCGGCCTTCGGGCTGGTCGCGCTGGCGCGGGTCGCGGCGGAGATGGAGCATGGCGCTCTCGCCGACGCGCCGGAGGCCCTGACGGCGCGGCTCGCGCGGCTGCATGGGCTGGCCGATGCGGCGGCGCTGGCCGGCTTGCTGGCGGGCCAGCCGGCGTAGCGCGTCACAACGTTGCATAGCGCCGGAAGAATCCGGCGCGGCGAGGCCGTGACGGGACCCATTCAGTCAAATTTAAATTCACATATCCGTAATCCATTCATAGTACATTGGCTTAATGATATAATATCAAATTATCTCGTTTATGTGATTTCAGAGAGCTGCATTATATATTTTGATTATTGGATCATATGATATGCAGCATTTGCTCATTTAACGACATGAGCCATGCATGGGCAATGTGTTGATCAGCAACATATCTTACCATGCAAATCAAGAATGCCGATAATTACGGCATATATTTATGCAGAAATGCACGTTCAAAATGCACGGAGCCCTTATATGACGGATATACACGCCTCCTTTGCATATTCTTCGGATGCCAACGATGCCGGCGCGACCGGCTGTGACAATGGCATCAAGGTGATCAACGGCGGGCCTGGCGACGATGTTCTGACCAGCAGCCCCGGGGATGACCGCCTGACGGGTGGCCCCGGTAATGATACGTTCGTATTCAATTACGGCGACGGCAACGACACGATCACCGATTTCACACCAGGCGAAGACACGTTCCTGCTGGCCGGACGCAACGGCTTTGCCATCCCCGGCCTCAACTTCGTGCAGGAGGGCCAGGACGTGGTCCTGTGCCTCTCCGCCCGGCAATCGATCCGGTTCATCAACGTCAATCTCCACGACCTCCTGCCGGACAACAGCACCGAGTGTGACACCAGCGGTGGTGGCGGCGGTGGTGGTGGCGGTGGCGGCGGTGGCCATGGCGAAGGTGGCGGCCAGGGCAGCGGTGGCGGCTGGGGCGGCGGTCATGGCGAAGGCGGTGGCCAGGGCAGCGGCGGCGGCTGGGGCAGCGGCCATGGCGAAGGTGGCGGCCAGGGTGGCGGCGGCGGCTGGGGCGGCGGTCACGGCGAAGGTGGTGGCCAGGGCAGCGGCGGTGGCGGTGGCGGTGGCCATGGCGAAGGCGGTGGCCAGGGCAGCGGTGGCGGCGGCTGGGGTGGCGGTCATGGCCAAGGTAGCGGCCAGGGCGGCGGCGGCGGCGGCGGCACCAGCAACACCGTCAATGTCGCTGTCAATGTTGGCATCGACATCAATATCGCCAACGGCAGCGGCGGTGGCAGCGGCGGTGGCAGCGGCAGCGGCAGCGGCAGCGGCAGCGGCAGCGGCAGCGGCAGCGGCAGCGGTGGTGGTGACAGCGGTGGTGGCTCCGGCAGCGGCTGCCTGACCCCCGTGCCGCATCCAACGACGCCGCCGAGCATCATCCAGGGCTGCTAGCGCCCCCTCTGGTCGCACGGGGGTCCGCGTCGGACAGGACAAGCTGCGCAGGCGAGGACCCAGGGCATTTTCCGGGCGCCGCAGCAACTGGAAAATGCCCCCTTCGCCCCGCCCCGCGGCGGATGCGCCCGTCCCCCGGGACCGGGCGCAAACCGCTCCGCGCATCCGCATCCCGGATCGGGCGTAGAAAGCCGGGCAGCAAATCCAACAATGAGGCGAAGGCAAATGCGGTTTTCCCCTGCGGCAGGCCCTGGCCGGAAACGGAGGAAGGCAGCAGCGGCACCATAATTTCCCCGCAATAAATACCAAGACGATTTCCCGTGAAATTGCAATATAATATGCACATCTGAAAATATTCCACAGTATTTACGATTTTCCCGGACCCGCCCCGGATCAGGCCGCGCGCACGCCGGTGATGAAGGTGTTCACCTGCCCGGCCAGCCGCTCGGCGTTCTTCGAGAGCGTGCTGGCCACCTCCAGCACCTGCTGCGAGGCCGCCCCGGTCTCTGTCGCGGCGGAGCTGACGCCGGAGATGTTGCGGGTCACGTCGTCGGTGCCGTGCGCCGCCTGCTGGACGCTGCGGGCGATCTCGGCGGTGGCGGTGCCCTGTTCCTTCACCGCCACCGCGATCGTCCCGGTGATGGTGTTGACCTGGCCGATCGTGCGCACGATGCCGTCGATCGCGGCCACCGCGTCCTGCGTCGCTGCCTGGATGCGGGCGATCTGCGCGCCGATCTCCCCGGTCGCCCGCGCCGTCTGGGTCGCCAGGCTCTTGACCTCGGTGGCGACCACCGCGAAGCCGCGCCCGGCCTCCCCGGCACGCGCCGCCTCGATGGTGGCGTTCAGCGCCAGCAGGTTGGTCTGCCCGGCGATGGTGGTGATCAGCCCGACCACGTCACCGATCTTCTGCGCCGCCTCGGCCAGGGCCCGCACCGTCGCATCGCTGCGCCGCGCCTCCTCCACCGCCTGGTGCGTGATCGCGGTGGATTGCTCGACCTGGCGGGTGATCTCGCCGATCGAGGCGGAAAGCTGCTCTGTGGCCGAGGCGACGGTCTGCACGCTGGCGGATGCCTCGTTGGCGGCGCCGGCGACGATGCCGGCCTGGCCGCTGGTCTGCTTCGCCGTCGGGACTATCCGGAATTTCGTGTGCGAGATGACGTTGCACACGTTCAGGCCAGAGCCCGGGTGAACCGTTCGCCGAAAAGGATGGCGAACTGGGCCTTGGCCATGCACCATTCACGCGCTGGCATGGTCCACTCTTTCTCCGCCCGGTTCAAGACCAGAAAGAGCAGCTTCAATGCAGCGTCGTCATTCGGAAAATGTCCTCTCGCCCGCACCGCCCGCCGAAGTTTGGCATTGAGAGATTCGATAGCATTGGTCGTATAGAGAATGCGTCGAACCTCGCTCGGGAAGGCGTAGAAGGGGATCACCTCACTCCAGGCGCGGCGCCAACTCTGGCCAATGGCCGGGTATTTCTGGCCCCATGGCCCTTCTTCAAAAGCCGTCAATGCCGCTTCTGCCGCGGTGGCGTCTACTGCTCGGTAGATTTCCTTGAGGGCACCGGCGACCGCCTTGCGATCTTTGTAAGAGACGAAATCCAGGCTCTGGCGCAGCAGATGAACAATACAGGTCTGAACGGTGGTCTGGGGAAAGACCGCGAGGATGGCTTCGGGGAAGCCCTTCAATCCATCAACTACGGCAACCAGGATGTCTTCCACGCCACGATTGCGCAGCTCGTTCATCACCCGCAGCCAGAATTTCGCTCCCTCGTTCTGTTCGAGCCATAGACCAAGGACTTCCTTGGTGCCGTCGGCTCGCACGCCAAGTGCCACATGGACGGCCTTGTTGCGGACCATGCCTTCGTCCCGGATCTTCACCCGCAGGGCATCGAAGAAAACCAGCGGGTAGACCGGCTCCAGCGGTCGGGCCTGCCAGGTGGTGATCTCGTCCAAAACGGCATCAGTCACCGCACTGATCAGATCCGGCGAGACATCGATGCCATAAAGCTCACGAAGATGGCCGACAATCTCCCGCGTGCTCATGCCACGCGCATACATGGAAATGATCTTGTCGTCGAAGCCAGGAAATCGTCTCTGATACTTCGCAATCAGCTGGGGATCGAAAGTCGACTGCCGGTCCCGCGGGATCTCCAGGGTCAGCTTCCCCGTGTCGGTGATCACCGTCTTTCGTCCATAGCCATTGCGGCTGTTCCCGGTCTCGTCGCCAGCCAGATGGTGATCCATCTCCGCGTTCAGCACCCGCTCCGCCAGCGCCTTCTTCAGCTCGTCAAGCAGGCCTTTCGGGTCAAAGGCCGTCTTCGGGTCAGCTCCCGCCAGCAGTTGGTCGAGCACCGCGTCCGGGATACGCGGCTCCTTGCGTCGGGCCATGAGGGATTCTCCTTCCTTCCCATCATGTCATCCCGCACACGAAATTTCCGACAGTCTCTCGCCGTCTGCGTCATCTGCCCGGCGGTCGCGGTCATCTCGGTCGCCGAGCTGGAGAGGTGCCCCACCAGTTCCGCTGCCTGCTGCTCGAAATTCCGCACCAGCGCCTCGATCTGGGCCGCCCGCCGCTCCCGCCTGGCCCGGCTGGCTTCCTGCTCGGCGGCGAGGCGGTCGGCGGTCTGCATGCTCTCCTTGAACACCTGCACGGTGCGCGCCATCTCGCCCACCTCGTCGCGCTGCTCCAGCGAGGGAATCGCCACCGACAGGTCCCGGTCAGCCAGCGCACGCATCGTCCGTGTCAGGGCGCTGACCGGCCCGGTGATGCTGCGCGCGATGATGACCGCCAGCCCCACCCCGCTCAGCACGGAGACCAGCCCGAGCCACATCGCCAGCCGGATGGCCCCCTGCAGGCTGTCCGTCGATTGCGATGCCAATTGTTTCGCCGCACGCAGATAGTCCTGCGACAGCGGCTCGCCGAGGGCGCGGACCCGGTTGCCCGCGGCGATCACTCCGGCCGCGACCGCCTTGCCCTCGCTGCTGGCGAGCACCTCGTTCCGCCCGCCAAGCCGCCGCAGCTCGGCGGCCCTGGTGGCATAGGTGGTCACCTGGGCATCGAGCTCCCGCACCATCTCCAGCCGGCGGGGATCGGTCGTAGCCTGGGCCAGCTCGGCCAGTTGCTGGTGCGTCCTGGCGAAGGCATTTTCCGCATTCGACCAGGCCCTGTCATCGCCGCCGGCCAGCGCCACCCACACCCCGAGCCGTCCTTCCAGCAGGCTGCCCTGGGCGCGCTCGTTCAGGGCCTCGTTGTCCTTGAGCCGGATGACATCCCGCAGGACCTGCAGGCTGGCATCGGTGGAATACACCCATTCGCCGCTGATGCCGGAAAGGAACAAAACAAGAAGACCGAACCCGATCATCAGCCGGGAGGCAATCTTCAGATTGGCGATCCACAAAGTCATCTGCATGACACCATTTCAAAAGGTCATGGCTTCGTCACATATCATTGCCGAAATACCCACAAAAAGCAAAAATACAAAAAATATAGCGCCGAACATTTATATATTCTGCATCTAATTATTACGAGTTCCCGCAATTTCCCCTGCGGCATCCGCCGGCGCGGCGCCCCGCGCGCACGCCGCCCGGGCCCCTCAGGCCGGCGGCATAAGACCAATTGGTCATGGTCGGAATGCCGCCTGCTGCGACACACTCCGCGCCAAGCATCCGGAGGCCCGTCGCGGCAACCGGCGCCCGAACCACGCGGCCGGACCACCGGACCGCCAACACGCGAGGAGACGGAAAGAATGGTCGAGAAGACCCTGGCCGAGGTCGCGCGGCACATCGCGCTGCGCCCACACTACGACAACTGGATCGGCGGGCGCTGGCAGGCGGCGGTGCAGGGCCGGAGCTTCGAGAACCTGTCGCCGATCAACGGCCGACTGATCAGCACGCATGCGCGATCGACGGCCGAGGACGTGGAGCTGGCACTCGACGCCGCCCACGCCGCGCGCGACGCCTGGGGCCGCACCAGCCCCGCCGAGCGCGCCCGCGTGCTGAACCGCATCGCCGACCGCATGGAGGAAAAGCTCGAGCTGCTGGCGACGGTGGAAACCATCGACAACGGCAAGCCGATCCGCGAGACCAAGGCCGCCGACCTGCCGCTCGCCATCGACCATTTCCGCTACTTCGCCGCCTGCATCCGCGCCCAGGAAGGCAGCCTCGCCGAGATCGACCACGACACCATCGCCTATCATTTCCACGAGCCGCTCGGCGTGGTCGGCCAGATCATCCCGTGGAACTTCCCGCTGCTGATGGCCGCCTGGAAGCTCGCCCCGGCGATCGCCGCCGGCAACTGCGTGGTGCTGAAGCCCGCCGAGCAGACCCCGCTCGCCGTGCTGGTGCTGATGGAGGCGATCGCCGACATCCTGCCGCCCGGCGTGATCAACGTCGTCACCGGCTACGGCGTGGAAGCCGGCAAGCCGCTGGCAACCAGCCCCCGCATCGCCAAGGTGGCCTTCACCGGCGAGACCTCGACCGGACGGCTGATCATGCAATACGCCGCCGAGAACATCATCCCGGTCACGCTGGAACTCGGCGGCAAGTCGCCCAACATCTTCTTCGCCGACGTGATGGCCGAGGATGACGACTTCCTCGACAAGGCGCTTGAAGGCTTCAGCATGTTCGCGCTGAACCAGGGCGAGGTCTGCACCTGCCCCTCACGCGCGCTGGTCCACGAAAGCATCTACGACCGCTTCATCGAACGCGCCCTGCACCGCGTCGCCAAGGTGGTCCAGGGCAACCCGCTCGACGACGGCACCATGATCGGCGCCCAGGCCAGTTCCGAGCAACTGATCAAGATCCTCTCCTACATCGACCTCGGCCGCAAGGAAGGCGCGAAGCTGCTGGCGGGCGGCGAGCGGGCCCGGCCCGGCGGCGACCTCGACGGCGGCTACTACGTGACCCCGACCGTGTTCGAGGGCCATAACCGCATGCGCATCTTCCAGGAGGAAATCTTCGGCCCGGTGCTGTCGGTGACGACCTTCCGCGACGAGGAAGAAGCCCTGGCGATCGCCAACGACTCCCCCTACGGCCTGGGCGCGGGGCTGTGGTCACGCAACGGCAACCGCGCCTACCGCTTCGGCCGCGCCATCCAGGCCGGACGGGTCTGGACCAATTGCTACCACCTCTATCCCGCGCACGCCGCCTTCGGCGGCTACAAGCAGTCCGGGATCGGGCGCGAAACCCACAGGATGATGCTGGATCACTACCAGCAGACCAAGAACCTGCTGGTGAGCTACAGCCCGAAGGCGCTGGGATTCTTTTAAGTAAGGCAAGGCCAGGGCTCTGCCCTGGACCCGGCAGGGGCCACAAGGCCCCTGCACCCCATCAGCGCTGCGCGGCACAGAGTCATGGGTTCCAAGGGCGAAGCCCTTGGTGGAGGTCCAGGAGGCGAAGCCTCCTGGTAGGGCGCGGGGCAACGCCCCGCCATCGGCTCAGGCCGCGCGCACGCCGGTGATGAAGCTGTTCACCTGCCCGGCCAGCCGCTCGGCGTTCTTCGAAAGTGTGCCAGCCACGTTCAGCACCTGTTGCGACGCCACCCCGGTTTCCGCCGCGGCGGAGCTGACGCCGGTGATGTTGTGGGTCACCTCGTCGGTGCCCTGGGCCACCTGCTGGACACTGCGGGCGATCTCGGCGGTGGCGGAGCCTTGTTCCTTCACCGCCGCCGCGATCGCACCGGTGATGTCGTTGACCTGCCCGATCGTGCGCACGATGCCGCCGATCGTGGCCACCGCGTCCTGCGTCGCCGCCTGGATGCGGGTGATCTGTGCGCCGATCTCGCCGGTGGCTTTCGCCGTCTCGGTCGCCAGGCTCTTGACCTCGGTGGCGACCACCGCGAAGCCCTTGCCGGCGTCCCCGGCGCGTGCCGCCTCGATGGTGGCGTTCAGCGCCAGCAGGTTGGTCTGTCCGGCGATCGTGGTGATCAGCCCGACCACGTCGCCGATCTTCTGCGCCGCCTCCGACAGCGCCCGCACCGTCGCATCGCTGCGCCGCGCCTCTTCCACAGCCTGATGCGCGATCGTGGCGGATTGCTCGACCTGACGGGTGATGCTGCCGATCGAGGCGGCGAGTTGCTCGGTGGCCGAGGCGACGGTCTGCACGCTGGCCGACGCCTCGTTGGCGGCGCCGGCGACGACGCCCGCCTGGCTGCTGGTCTGCTGCGCCGTCTGCGTCATCTGCCCGGCGGTCGCGGTCATCTCGGTGGCGGAGCTGGAGAGGTGATTCACCAGTTCCGCCGCCTGCCGCTCGAAATCCTGCACCAGCGCCTCGACCTGGGCGGTGCGTTGCTCGCGGGCGGCCCGGGCGGCCTCGCGCTCGGCGGAGAGGCGATCGGCCGTGACCATGCCCTCCTTGAACACCTGCACGGCGCGCGCCATTTCGCCGACCTCGTCGTGCTGTTCCAGAGAGGGGATCGCCACCGACAGATCCCGGTCGGCCAGCGCGCGCATCGTCCGCGTCAGGGCGGCGACCGGCACGACGATGCTGCGCGCGGTGCCGACCGCCAGCACCACCCCGCTCAGCACGGACACCAGCCCGAGCCCCATCGCCAGCCGGATGACAAGCTGGAGGTTCTCGGTCGATTGCGAGGTCAACTGCGTCGCGGTTTCGAAATATGCGTGTGACAGCGGTTCGCTGAGGGTCCTGATCCTGTCGCCGAGCGCGATCATCGCGGCGTTGAGCGCCCTGTGCTCGCTGCTGGCGAGATCGGCGGTCTGCCCGAGCAATTGTCGCAGTTCGATGACCTTGCCGGCATAGGCGCCCACCTGCGTGTCCAGTTCCCGGACCATGGCCAGCCGGGACGGCTCGGTCGTGCTTGCCGCCAGCTCCGCGAGCTGGCCACGGGCCTTGGTGAAGGCATCGTCGGCCTTCGTGAAGGCCGACTGGTCACGGTTGACCATGGCCGCCCAGATTGCCAGGCGCCCTTGCAGCAGCGCCGCCTGGGCGCGTTCGTTGACGACCTCGTTGTTCTTGAGCCGGATGACATCCCGCAGGGCCTGCAGGCTGGCATCGGCGGAATACGTCCATCCACCGCTGATGCCGAGGAGAAACACAACAAGGAGACCGAACCCGATCATCAGCCGGGAGGCGATCTTCAGATTGGCAAGCCGCGAGGTCATCATCAGGACACCATCCCAGGGATTCAACACCGGCCTCACATGATTAATGAATTGCAACTGATCCCGGGGCGATCGCAAAATAATCGCCCCGCATGCTTGCGATGTCACACCCGCAACATTGCAACTTCGTTAAGCATGCGGGAAGCGAAGGGCTATGCCACCCTGTCGGCCACAGGTTTCATGACAGAGCATCTGGCTGAGCCGGATTTGATTGCGATTGATAATTTTCAGTAAAAAGCGAAATATTGTGGAATTCAACTTGCCAATCGTATAAATCACTCCGAGCCTTCCGCAATTCAATCGCCAGGATCGGCGCCGGAACACGAGATGTCGTCAATTTTCGCTAACATGAAGATTGCCTCACGGCTGATGATCGGCTTCGGAATCCTGATCGCCATCGTCGCGGGCCTGAGCGCCCTGGCCACCCATTCCTCCTCGCGCAGCCGCCTCCTGGTCGATGAAGTGGAACGCTTCAACGGGCAGGTGATCCAGAACCAGGCAGCGGAGATCCTGATGCTGCAAGGCCGGCTGGCGGTCTGGAAGGCCCTGGCCACCAATGATCCGGCCGCCTGGACCGAGGTCGGGACGAGCATCAGGAAGGCGCAGGACAGCTACACCAGGCTGCAGGGATCCACCCACGATCCGGCGCGCCGCGCCGCAGTGCAGGCGCTCAATGCGGAAGTCACCAGCTACCTCGGCACGCTGACCCCGCTGCGCCAGCTCGGCGGGCGGAACGAGATGCTGGAAACGCCAGCCGGCCAGGCGAGCATCCAGGCGACCAACAGGATCGGACAGACAATCACCGACATGTCCGAGCCGCTCTCGGAAAAATACCACGCCGCGGCGGCGGCGGTCTCGAACGAGGCCGACGCCACGCTCCAATCCGCCATCACCCAGGCCCTGGCGATCGGCTGCGCCGCCGTCGTCATCGGCATCGTGCTGGCGATATTCGTAGCGCACGGCATCACCCGGCCGATCACGGGCCTGACCGAGGCCATGAAGGCGCTCGCGGGGAAGGATCTCACCACCCGCATTCCCGCCGCCGACCAGCGCGACGAGGTGGGCGAGATGGCGCGCGCCGTGCAGGTCTTCAAGGAAAGCATGATCCGCACCGCCGAACTGGTCGCCGCCCAGGAAGCGGAACGCGGCACCAAGGAACGCCGGCAGTCGGCGATGGACCGCCACACCCAGGATTTCGGCACCTCGGTGTCCGGCGTGATGGCGGCGCTGTCACGCTCGGGCGATAGCATGCGCGTGGCCGCCGAGAAGATGACCGAGTCCAGCCGCAACGTGAACACCGAGGCCAGCGGCACCGCCGAAGGGGCCAGCCGCACCGCGCAGCAACTGACCTCCGTGGCCGCCGCGATCGAGGAACTGACCAGCAGCGTCGCCGAGATCTCGCGCCAGGTCACCAGCGCCTCGCAGGTGGCGCAGGAGGCGGTGAAGCGGGCGGATGCCAGCCAGGCGACGATGCGCGGGCTGTCCGAGGCCACCGGCCGGATCGGCGACGTGGTCCAGTTGATCAACAACATCGCCGGGCAGACCAACCTGCTGGCGCTGAACGCGACGATCGAGGCGGCGCGCGCCGGGGACGCGGGTCGCGGCTTCGCCGTGGTGGCGAACGAGGTGAAGAAGCTCGCGGAACAGACCTCGCGCGCCACGGCCGAGATCGGTGGCCAGATCGAGGCCGTCAGCGGCGCCGCCGGCAACTCGGTGACGGCGATGGCGGACATCGCCCAGATCATCGGCCGACTCAACGAGATCTCCGGGCATATCGCCGCCGCGGTGGAACAGCAGAGCGCCACCACGCGAGAGATCGCCGGCAACCTGCAGCTTGTCTCGGCCGAGGGCAGCCATGCCTCCACGGCGATGCAGAAGGTCGTTGATATGTCGGGAGAGGCCGGCACCATGAGCCTGCAGGTGCTCGACGCCGCGCGAGGGATCGGCACGGAAGCCGACCGGCTGCGCACCGAGGTCGACCAGTTCCTGAGCGCGGTGCGCGACGAGACGGGGAACCGCCGCCGCTACGAGCGCATTCCCGGCGGCGGCGCCACGGCCACGCTGTCGGCGGAGGGACGCACCGCCTCGGCGCCGGTCTTCGACCTCTCGCGTGGCGGCGTCGCCCTGCACTGCGACTGGCAGTTCCCGGCCGGCACCAACGTCACCGTCAGCTTCCCCGGCGCGGGCGGGCCGATCGGCGCGCGCGTGGTGCGCGGCGACGGCCGGACGCTCGCCCTGGTGTTCCGCCAGGATCCGGAGGCACTGGCGCGGATCGACCGCATGCTCGCGCAGATCGGCGGCGCCCGCCAGGCCGCCTGATCTGCCCGGGCGCCCGATACCGGCCGGCCGGCCCTACAGCGCGGCGTGGAAGATGGCCTCGATCTCCGGCTGGCTGGCCGAGCGGGGATTGGTCAGGCCGCAGGCATCCTTGAGCGCATTGGCGGCGAGCGTCGGGATGTCGGCCTCCTTCACGCCAAGCTGGCGCAGCCCGGCGGGGATGCCGACATCGGCGGCAAGCTCGCGGATGGCGCGGATGCAGGCGGCGGCGCCGTCCCGCGCATCCAGCCCGGTCACGTCCACGCCCATCGCCTGCGCCACGTCGCGCAGCCGCTCGGCGGCGACATGGGCATTGAACGCCTGCACATGCGGCAGCAGCACCGCGTTGCAGACGCCGTGCGGCAGGTCGTAGAAGCCGCCGAGCTGGTGCGCCATCGCGTGCACGTAGCCAAGCGAGGCATTGTTGAAGGCCATACCGGCGAGGAACTGCGCATAGGCCATCTGCTCGCGGGCGCACAGGTCGTGGCCCTCGGCCACCGCCTGGCGCAGGTTGCGCGCGACCAGCGTCACCGCCTTCAGCGCGCAGGCATCGGTGATCGGCGTCGCCGCCACCGACACATAGGCTTCCACCGCATGCGTCAGCGCGTCCATGCCGGTGGCGGCGGTCAGCGCGGGCGGCTTGTCGAGCATCAGCGTCGGGTCGTTGACGGACAGCAGCGGCGTCACGTGCCGGTCGACGATCGCCATCTTCACGTGGCGCTTTTCGTCGGTGATGATGCAGAAGCGGGTCATCTCGCTGGCGGTGCCGGCGGTGGTGTTGATGGCGATCAGCGGCAATTGCGGCTTCACCGACCGGTCCACGCCCTCGTAATCGGCGATGTGCCCGCCATTGGCGGCGCAGAGCGCGATCGCCTTGGCGCAGTCATGCGGCGAGCCGCCGCCGAGCGAGATCACGAAGTCGCAATCATTGGCGCGCAGCATGGCCAGCCCGGCTTCGACATTGGCTTCCGTCGGGTTGGGCTGCACCCCGTCATAGACGATGCCGACGATGTTCTTCTCGTGCAGCGCGCCGACAATGCGCTTGCCCAGCCCCATGCGCGAGAGCACGCCATCGGTGACCACCAGCGCTTTCCTCAGGCCGTAGGTCACCATCGTCTCGATCGCGGTCTCGATGCAGCCCGCGCCCATCAGGTTGACGGCGGGGATGTAGAAGCTGCGCTGCGACATCCTGGAATTCCTCCGGTTCTGTTGCCTTGGGTGGCAATGACTGCCGGGGGCGATCATCAGTATTATGACATGGCGTGAAAATGAGACCTTGGTCGCAGGCGTGGTCACTGCGGCGGCTGGATGGGCTCGACCGAGACATTGGTGGTGCCGCGCGGATCCATGCCCAGTTCGCTGGCCGCCGCCGGGCTCAGGTCGATGATGCGCCCGCGCACATAGGGCCCGCGATCCACCACCTCGACCGTCGCACTGCGGCCGGTGTGCAGATTCGTCACCCGGGCCTTGCTTCCCAATGGCAGAGTTTTGCTGGCTGCGACATTCTCACCCGGATGGAACCGTCGTCCCGAAGCCGTCCGCCGGCCGTTGAGGCGCGGCGACACCACCGAGGCCGCGCCCCTTTGCGCGCCATGGCCGATTGCCGCGCCGCGATGTTCGTGCGTCTGATGATCCGCGTGATGATGATCCGCGTGATGCCGGGCCCGGCCCGCGTTCGCCCCGGCGAAGCCGGCCACCAGGAAAATGAGAACGGCCGCGAGCAGGCTGGTCCTGAGCATCGGAACCTCCACGAAGCCGCCACCGGTCAGGGACGACTTTGCAACCGGGTCATGTGCTTGCAGGCGAGTCCTCAGACAAACTCCCGGCGGCGCGGCCGGTTCCGCCCTCCTCTTTTCGCAAACCTCCTGGAACAGGACCGATGTCCGGCAATGAGCTTTCCGCCACGGCGGCCCCGTCGCTCTGGCACCACCTGCACTGTTGGATCGGCTGGTCGCGCTCGGCGCGGCTGCTCTCGCTCAAGGACCGGCCGGACCTCGACCGCTATTGCATCGTGACGCGATGCGAGGTCTGCGGCCGCATGCGCGGGCTGCCCTGGGGCAGCGAGCGCTGGGAGAGCTGGCGCGAACGCTGACCCCGCCGGCCACGCCTCAGATTTTATACGTGGCGAACAGCGCGAAGAAGTCGACGTTCTTCCCGCCGGCAGCGGTGATGGCGGGGCCGGCGCGGAACTCGGCCGCGATGGCGCCCAGCGTCAGATGCTGCGTCGGACGCCAGCGGATGTCGAACGAGACCTCGGTGCCCACGCGCGAGGCCGTCACGCGGTTGGTGCCGGGATACATCGTCATGCCGCTGCCGTACAGCCCGTCGGTCGTGGACATGCGCCACAGCATGTCCCACCCCAGCACCACCGTGACATCGCGCAACGGCGTGAAGCTGACCACCGGCCGGATGTCGTACACGTTGGCCGGCACCAGCAGGGAGGTCTCGGCGAAGTACGGCAGGCGGGGATACATCGGGTTGAACGTGCCGATCGTGGCACTGCTGCGGTCATCGCCGCTGGCCGCCGTGCCTTCCAGGCCGAGCCGTGGTTGCCATGGCAGGGAGCGGAAGGTGTAGCCGGCGATCCCCGACACCATCCAGGCGCTGATCGACTGGTTGGCGAAGGTGCCGCTCTGCAGCACGGCCTCGGCGTTCCAGTCCCATCCGGCGGCCTTGCCGAACAGGCGCGTGCCGAAGCTGTTGCGCCGTTCGTGGCCGGTGCGCCCGCGATAGGTGGCGCTCAGGTTCTCGTAGCCGAACCAGTAGAGATCGGCCGACAACGGCCCCCAGACCGGCACGGTCACGTAGCTGCCCCACAGCGCCTGCTTCATGTTGGTGCGGTCGTCGAACACGCCGGCATAATCGGCGACCGGCCGCACCGCGAACAGGTTGATGGTGGCGCCGCCGATGCTCTGGATCGCCCGGACTCCGTCGAAGGCGCGGCGCACGTTCGGGCCCTCGCGCACGGCGACCAGGCGCTGGAAGCCATACGCCATCTCCGCCCGCCCGGCGCGGAGGGTCGGACCGTCACCCCACGGCGTCGGCGGCGTGAAATCCACGAAGCCCTGCGTGAGGTCCAGCCGGTCGATGTCGGTGGTCGAGGGCAGGCCGCGCTCGCCGATGCGCTGGAACTGGCCGAACTGCAGGAAGAAGCGCAAATGCTCGTCGGCGTGCAGGTCGGCATGCAGCAGCAGGCGATGCAGCAGATAGGCGTTGTGGCCGGGGGCACGGATGCCGAAGTTCGGATTCTGGTAGGATTCGAACCGCTCGCGCAGTTCGCCGCCGAAGCTCAGGTAGCCGCTGTCGAAGGGGGCGCCGAGCGGAATGTACTTGATCGGATCCCAGAAATCCGACCGCTTCGCCGGATCCTTGAGCGCGGTGAAATCATCGTTGTACCGCATCAGGCGATAGACCGAATCCCCGCCTTCGGGGCTCGCCGCCCGCGCCGGCGCCAGGGCGGTGACGCAGGCGAGCAGCGCGATGACAAAGGCGGCGACCGGCCACCGGCAAGACAGGACGTGACGCATCTGGGACATGGTTGCCGCGATCATTCCTGATGCACGGTTTCCAGCCATGCCCTGATGCTCCACATGGCTTCCTGGCTCAGGATGCCCTCGAAGCGGGGCATGTACACCCGGCCCTCGCGCACCGAGCCGCCGCGGATGCGGGTCATGAACCATGCGTCGCCTTCCGATCCCGACGGCAGGAAGCGGAGATCCGGCGCAATGCCGCCCGACACCGCGCCCAGGCCGTGGCAGCGCGCGCAGTTCTGGGCGAAGGCCGAGGCGCCGATCTCGATGGCCTTGCCGTTGCCGCGATAGGGGTTTTCCTCCAGCCAGGCCTCGCCGAGTTTCGGCAGGTCGCCGGTGTCCACGGCCTGGGGGGCCATGTCCCCATGCGCCAGCACGGGAGCGGTCGAGCCAATCAGCAACAGGGCGGCACAGCCGAGGATCGCGTTGAACGCTCTCATTTTATCATTTCCCCAAGGACGCTGACGATCAGTCCAGGTAATAGCCGACGCCGACGATGTAATCGCCGACGCGGCGGACGAAGGAGCGCTTCTGCTCGACCCGGTTGGAGACCCGGTTCAGCCAGACGTAATCGACTTCGCCGCCACCGGCCGCGCGCGACAGGTTGATCATGTCCCGGACCAGTTCCTTGCCCTCCGCGTCGCGCAGCGACAGCGCGTCGGTGCCGGTCAGGGCCGGGTTGGCGCCCGAGGCCAGGTAGCGCCCGTTCATGTCGAAGACGAAGACATAGAGCTCGCGGGCGACGAAACCGCCCTTCGGGTCGTTGAAGGCGGCGAAGGCGCGCACCGGCCCCTCGCGTTCCAGGAACGCGGCGGCCCGGTCCAGCAGGATTTGCGCCTGGGCCGGCCCCATGATGTCGGACTGTGCCTTGAGATAGGCCAGCAAATAGTCCTGCTCCGCCCTGTCGGTGATGGCCACGTGGCGCATGCGGGTGCCCGGAACGAAGGTCGTGTTGCCCGCGATCCAGTGCCGCAAATTGTCCTCGGTCCAGACCAGCCCGGACTGCTTCAGCGCGTCGGAATAGACGAAGGTCGGCAGCGATGCGGCGGGGCGTCCGACGATGCCATGCAGGTTCGGCCCGAACCCCAGCTTTCCCGGCTCGACCGAATGGCAGGCCAGGCACCGGTGGAACACCTGCTTCCCCGCCGCTTCCTCGACCGTTTCGGCCGCCGCCCGCCCGGCCACCGCAAGCCCCAGGGCGATGGCCAGGATGGCGCAGGATCTTGATGTCAACTTCATCTTCTGCCTCCCTCGTGCACGGACGGCGGTTCTATCTGGTGGCGAGCGGCTTCAGGGGCGTGAGCGGCCGTGTCTCGACATAGGACCGGATGGCCCAGATCAGTTCCTGGCCCAGGACGGGCTCCCACGCGGGCATGTGGACGACGCCGACGATGATTTTTCCCTTGCGGGCGCTTTTGGAGAAAAAGACATCGTTGTCGGCGATGCACTTCGCCTTGATGGCCGGATCAACGATGCGCCTGCATGCGAGATCCACGCGGCGCAGATCGGGGGCGGGATAGCCGGTGGCGTTCGCCTCCGGGCCGTGGCAGCGCGCGCAGGTCTGGGCATAGGTGATCCGTCCGATCTCGATCGCCTCCGCCTGCCCCCGATACGGGTTGACGCCACGCCACTCCGCCCCGAGCGGTGCCAGCGCACTGGCATCGACCTGGGGGCGCACGGCAACCTCCTGCGCCACCGCCGGTACGCACAGCGCCCAGAGCGCCAGGGGAAGCCAGGGACCTTTCCTCATTTCCATTCCTCCACCGGGCAGCCCGTGCAGCCTTCGAAGAAGGAATCCGGGAAGATGGTGAAGCGGCGAAAGGTGCCGCTCAAATCGGCGTTCTGGAAATTGACCGTGTAGAACTTGGCTTCCTGCAGATTGGCACCGGTCAGCTTCGCGCCGGCGAACCAGGCGAAATTGGCCCGCACGTCTTCCAGGTTGGCGGCGGTCAGGTCCGCCCCGGACAGGTCGGCACGGAACAGCCGGGCGAATTCCAGGTCGGCCCCGACCAGTTTCGCGTTGCGGAAGGTCGCGGTCGAGGCCGTGACCTTGTTCAGCCGCGCGGCGGTCATGTCGGCATCGTCGAAGGTGGCGCCGGCGACATTGGCACCGCGCAGATCGACCCGCGCCATCAGCGCGCCGGTGAAGTCGGCGCCAGCGAGGTTCTTCCCCGCGAGGTTGGCGTGGCGCAGATCGGCCCCCTGGCATTGGGCGTGCGGCCACAGGCCACAGCCGTTGATGACGAGGGCAGGCTCGTCCGGATCCTCGGCATGGGCCGGTGCCGTGCACAGCACACCCAGCAACAACGGCAGGCAGCGAAACAGGCGCAGGGACATGCTGTCCTCACGGGATGCAGGCGTCTCGCGGGGGCATCGGGCGCGGGGGAAACGTTCCCCCGCGCCCGGCCGTCCGGCGTGCTATGGCTTGTCGGTGTTGGCCAGCTTGGTGCGGGGCAGCTTGAACACCCACATCGAGCCGCCCTGCGTCACCTGCCGCGTCAGTTCGGCCATGTCGCCGCCCCAGAGCGGCACGGCGCCGCCATAGCCGGACTGGATGCCCAGGTACTGCTCGCCGTCCATTTCCCAGGTGATGGGAATCGACACCACGCCCGAGCCGGTCTGGAACTTCCACAGTTCCTTGCCCGTTTTGGCGTCGAACGCCTTGACGAAGCCGTCCGAGGTGCCGCTGAACAGCAGGCCGCCACCGGTGGTCAGCGTTCCCGCCCAGAACGGGAACTGTTCCTTGTGTTCCCAGGCGATCTTGCCGGTCACCGGGTCGATGGCGCGCAGGATGCCCACGTGATCGTCATACAGGCGCTTGATGCGGAAGCCCTGGCCGAGATAGGCAGCGCCGGCCTTGTAGGTCAGGTGCTCCGTCCAGTAGTCCATGGCCCAGTGATTGCCGGGGATGTAGAACAGCCCGGTCTGCGGGCTGTAGGACATCGGGTTCCAGTTCGTGCCGCCCAGGAATGGCGGCGAGACGAAGATGCTGTCGCCCTTCTGCGCGCCTTCCCGCGGCAGCGGCGGGCGGTTGTCCTTTTCGATCGGCCGGCCGGTCTTGAGGTCGAAGCCGGAAGCCCAGGTGATGCCATCGACGAAGGGCCATGCCCCGATCAGCGCCGTGGGCTTGTTCGGATAGCCCGCCCCGCTCGCCAGCTTTTCCCGATCGGTGACGAAGAAGAAGCCGTTGCGGTCGGCATGGGCCGACGCCTTCACCGTCTTGCCGGTCGCATCCTTGTAATCGAACAGGATGATCGAGTTGTTGCCGGAAAAATCCCAGCCATCGTTTGGCGTATGCTGGAAGAACCCCTTCAGCTCGCCGGTGGAGGCATCGACATAGGCCTGCCCCGAGGTGAACAGGCTGTCCCAGTTCTTCGGGTCGTCGCCTTCCTTCGTGCGCTTCCAGGTGTTCCAGGGCGCGGGGTTGCCGGCGCCGATCACCACGGTGTTGGTGTCGATGTCGAAGCTGGCCGTCTGCCAGGGGGCGCCGCCGCCATGATGCCAGGCCTCGACCAGGTTGCCGTCCTTGTCGCGCGGCCAGGACGGCGCCGCCGGATCGCCGGTCGGGGTGGATTCCTTGCCGTGCAGGCGTCCGACATGGCCTTCGACCATGGGGCGGGCCCAGACTTCCTCGCCGGTGTCGGGGTCGCGGGCGAACAGCCAGCCCACCACGCCGAACTCGTCGCCCGAGGAGCCGTGGATCAGCAGGACGCGGCCGGTCTTCTGGTCCTTCACGATGAAGGGGGCGCCGGTCATGGTGTAGCCGATCGCGTGATCGGCGAATTTCTTCCTCCAGACGACCTTGCCGGTATCCTTGTTCAGGGCGACGATGGCGGCGTCGAGCGTGCCGAAGAAGACCTTGTCGCCATAGATCGCCGGACCGCGATTGACGACGTCGCAACAGGGCCGGATGTCGTCGGGCAGGCGGTAGTCGTATTCCCACAGCCGCTTGCCGGTGCGCGCATCGACGGCGAAGATGCGCGAATAGGACGCGGTGACGTAGATCACCCCGTCATGCACCAGGGCCTGGCCTTCCTGGCCGCGCTGCTTTTCGCCGCCGAAGGAAAAGCTCCAGGCCGGGACAAGGCCCTCGACATTCCCGACATTGATCTTGTCGAGCGGGCTGAAGCGCTGCGCCTTCAGGCCGAGGCCGTAGCTCAGGACGTTGCCGGTGCTCTTGTCGTCGTTGACGATGTCTTCCCAGGTGACGGGGCCGGCGGCGGCCGGTTCGCCCCAGGCGAAGGCCCCCAGCAGGCTGAGAATCACGGCGGTTGATTTTGGCCTGGCCAATCCAACCTTGCCCTTGCGTTCAGGCCGCTTCCGGACTGCGTCCCTGGCCTGCCCCTCATCCTGGCTGCCCGGCAGGCACATGCCGCCTGCCACGCCGCCCCTCGGGGCAACGATGCTGGATTTCATTTCCTGGAGTCTCCCGCAGATACGCTTCTTGGTGACGGACAGGCGGCCGGCGTTCAGGCCGCCGGCGTACATATCACCAGGATAGTTGCGAGAAAGGTTCCTTGCCATAGCCAATAGGTCGTAGAAGAAACCTTCGCCTTGCCCGGCATCGTGGCGGGGCGTTGCCCCGCACCCGACCAGGAGGCTTCGCCTCCTGGACCTCCACCAAGGGCTTCGCCCTTGGAACCCGATACTCTGTGCCGCGCAGCGAGAATGGGATCCAAGGGCCTTGTGGCCCTTGGCAGGTCCAGGGCGGAGCCCTGGCCTTTCCTTCCTCCCTGTCTCACCCCGCCAGCCGCTGCGCCAGCGCCAGCCCGCCCACGATCATATCGACGCCGGTGGCATGCCAGCGCCTGATCGCGCGGCTGTCGGCCCCGAGCACGGTGCCGAGCCGGCTCCAGCTATAGAGATGCCGGTCGGTCAGCGGCGAAACCAGCGCGCGCGCGCCGACGATCCGCCGCAGCACGTAGCGGTCCTGCGGGATGCAGGCGAGCCAGCAGAACGCCTCGTCCATCAGCGTCACGTCATGCGGATGCGGCAGCGGCGGGCGCATGCGGCGATCGGCCCCCCAGGCTTCCACCATCGGGCGGATGATCTCGAAGGCGCGCAGCCGGTAGCCCAGCCGCGGCCCGGTATCGGGCAAGGCGAGCAGGGTGCGCCCGGCATGTTCCAGCCGGTGCACGACATACTCCGCATCGAGCGGTCCCTCATGCGCACCATGGCGCCGCAGCGCCGCGGCCATCTGCGCCTCTGCCGTGCCGTCCCGTCCCGCCTGCCTGTGCTGGCCCTGGATCATCATGCCGTCTCCTGCCGTGTTTGCTGTCTCTGTCGTGTCGTCTTCGCCGGGTCCGCCGCGCGCGCCGCCACCTCGGCACACCAGGCGGCGACGCAGGCCCGCACCGCCGCGCGCTCGGCGGCGCCGGGCGGGGGGCGGTCCTGGCCGTCCTCCGCCGCCGGCCGCTCCGCCTCCGCCGCGACCGGCGCGGCGAGCACCGCCTGCAGCGCCTGCTCGCGCGCCAGCCAGCCGGCGCCAACCGCCTCCAGCACCTTCAGCACCCGCGCCGGCACCGGCCACCAGTCCCATTCCCGCAGGCCGTGGCGCAGCGCCGCCTCGCCCAGCACCGTCTCCGGCAAGTGGCCGCAGACCAGCACCATGCCGAGGGCATTGTCGGCGATCGCCGCCTCGGTGGTCGGCGCGCCGCCCAGCCCCGCCGCCAGCAACGTCGCCAGCCAGCGCTGCATCTGCGCGTGGCCGATGCGCGGCACCGCCTGCATCCGCGCCAGCGCCGCCGCCGCCTCGGCGCGCGCGGCGGCCGGGACCGGATGGGGCGGCAGCATCACCGGCGCCTCGTCCGGGTCGCGGCCGGGATAGCTGCGCGGCCGGGCCAGCTCCATCGCCGCGGCCAGCGCCGCGGAGAGAGGGGGCAAGGCCAGCGAGGCCGTCGCCGTTACCGCGACGGCGCGCCCCGCGGCGGATGGCGCCCGGGCGGATGGGGGCACCGGGCTCACGCGAGCGGTCCCGGCGCGGCCAGGCCGGGCACCGGCCCGGCCGGGTCGGCCGGATCCGTCGCCTCGGCGAGCCGCGCCTTCAGCCGCTGCAGCAGGGCGAAGCCATCCGCCCGCGCCGCCGGCACCGCTGTCATCCCCCCGCGGCCCTGGCGTCGCGCCGCGGCGAACAGCCAGGTCGCCGGATCGGCCGGCCGCAGCGCCTCGACCTCGTGCAACAGCGCCTGCAACCGCGCGCAATCGTCGAGGGTGAGCCGCAGCAGGGCCCCGAGCAGCCGGCGGCACTGGCTTTCGCTGCGCCCGGTCAGGGCCCGCAGCAGCGGCAGCCCCTCGCGGAACAGGGCGGAGCGCATCTTCCGCTGCCGCGCCGTCTCTGCCGGGCCGTCCTGCGTCGCGGCATCCCCTCCCGAAAGGGGAGCCACCCGCGCGTCCGGCTCGCCCGGCGCGCCAGGGCGAAGCCCTGAGGCGGTTTTCTCCGTTCCTGTCCCTGTCTCTGTCTCTGTCCCTGTCCTATCCTGCGGCGACGTCATGGCGGACCTCGCCGTGACGTCACGGGCAAGGTCGCCCCCATCCGGCGCTGTGTCCGGCGCTATGTCCGCCATCCGTCCGGCCCGACGTGCGCGCGCCTGCTTCTGGCGGTTGCGGTCCCCTTCGCGCTTGTGCTCGACCCGCGCCCGCCACGCGTAGGAATTCACCGCCAGCGGGGCGAGCGCCTTGTGGTACAGCCGGCCATCGGCACAAAGTTCGAAGCCGTGCAGCGCCATCTCGCGCACCTTGCGCCAGCTCGCCATGTCGCGGCCGAGCCCGGCCAGCTTGCACAGCACCACCTCGTCATTGGGCAGGCTCGCGGCCGGGACCTGCGTCCAGGCCCGCCACCACAGGTTCACCGCGGCGCGGAATTCGGCGTCGGTCGCCTTCGCCTCGAAATCGCTGCTGAACAGGCGCTCGCCGTAGAGCGGCATGAACTCGTAGCCGCGCAGGTTGCACTGGCAGGGCGTCAACGGCGGTGGCGGCAGCCGTGCCGGCCCCCCATCATCGCTGATGGCGTCTTCGCTCATGGCATCCTCCGGTTCCGGCGGCTGCGCCGGGTCTGTGGCTCTGTCCGGGCCGGTGTTTTCCGACATCGGTGCGTCTTTTTCCCTGCCCGCGCGTTGTCATTGCACGCAGAGGAGGTGGACAATGCCTTCCAGGACGACGACACCGACCGGCAGCATGGCCGGCACCGACCGCCATCCCGCGCTGCTGCAGCGCCTGCGCGCCCTGCCGGAAAGCGTCCGCAGCCAGCGGGCCGCCCGGCAGCACCAGTTGCGCCATGCGGGGACGACACCTCGCCGGGCCGCACCGCTCGCGCCGCGCTGAGCCTGCCCTGGCGTCAGCCCCCGGCCGGAAACTCCCGGCCGGGGCGTGCCGGGGCCGTCTGCAGCCACTGGACGCGGAAGGGGTCGAGGGAAATGGCATGCCGCACGATATGCCTAAATGGCATATTTTTGCAAGTCCCAAACGGCATTAGCGATATGACAACTATTGGGGCACATTTCTCCCATCATGGGTCGCAAACCGACATCCGACAGTACCGCAGAGATGATGCGCCGCACCGGCGAGCGGGTGGCGCTGGTGCGGGAACTGTTGGGGCTGACTCAGGCCCAGGCCGGAAGCCTGGTGGGGATCGGCCAGTCAGCGTGGTCGAAGATCGAAAGTGGCACCCGCCCCCTGCCTACGCCGATGGCGACAAGGATTGCGCAAAAGTTTCGGTTAACCTTGGATTTTCTGTATCTGGGGGAATCTCAGTCGGCGGTTGATTCGGCAATTGCGCAGAACGTGCTGGCTTTGCGCCCCGACCTGATCCGCGCACCCGCCCTTGTGCCATTCGCGCTTCCCGGCGAATCCCAGCCCCCCAAGGCACCGGCGCCGGCAGTCTGAACTGCCGCCGAACAGCCCCCGCACTCACCCGATCACCCTGCCCGCCACCCCGGTGGCTTGCGGCCGACATGATCGCCTTTTTCCCTGACCGGGCACATCCCCGCTCCGGACGGCGGGCGGCGATGCGATCAGATGCGGCACTCTGACATTCATGACGACTCCTGTCCGGGGCAAATATTTCTATGCCGCATCGATACTAACCGAGTGCAGTCATGCTCACAACGAAAATTAACGTTAATGCTTTGAAAAGACTCGTTTTAAATTTAGACAGGCGAGACGGTGCCAAATGACGGCCATCGTGAATATTGCGTTCCATGGCCGTTATCCAGGGCGCAGAATCCTGTCAATTCTGCCTGTTGGCCCGCGGCGCGGCGCCACGCTCCCCGAATGTAGAATACCAATGTCTTTTTTTGCGAGAAACATTGCCTGTCATGATGACAGTCGCGCATTTGTGCCAGACTGGCCGGGCGACAGCGTGGCGCCAGGTGGGCCGCCACCACGCCATCCGCCCTCGCCGCGCGCCACGCGGCGGTCGGGCCGTCCTGGCGGATGGCACCGCGCCAACCCGACCTGAAGTTGAACTCGGCCGCAGATAAATATCTTAATAATATTAAGATCTGGCTTTTGGTTAACTCAAGCAATCAACCCCATTATTGATCACTCATTAAAAATATACTTTTTGCACATCGTTCGTGATCTACCATCAAACATACCGCTAATCGTAAATATATCCCCATTTACCAGCGCATGCGTTGATTTTTCATTTGCTATTGGCGGCGCAGAAACTCAATTCTACGCCTGATCAACTTGCATTCCCGCAAGCATTTTCCAGCACGCAGGACATCGTGAGCAACCGCCCGCCCCTCGTGGATCACCCGCCCGCATCGGCCCGGAGCAGCATCCCCCCCCTGCTCCGGACCGGTGCCGACGCCGTGCCATCCCGGCCCGCCAGGCGCCCCGGCGCCATCGCCGTGGCCGCCGCGCTGGCGGTGCTGGTCGTGGCCGGCACCACGATGCTCGGGTTGATGTGGCTGGCCGCGCCCCAGGATCGCCCGGTGCTCGCCTGGGTCGAGCACACCCACGAAACCATTGACGCGCTGCACCTGACCCTGGACAGCGTGGAAACCGCCGAGGCCGCCCAGCGCGGCTTCCTGCTGACCCGGGACCCCGCCTATCTGCGGTCCTACGCCACGGCGGTGGCCTCGGGCTGGCGCAGGCTGGCCCAGGCGCAGGCGCTGATGGCCGATAATCCGGGCCAGGCGGAACGGCTGCACGCCCTGCCGGAACTGCTGCAGGCGCAGTTCGGTCTGATCGCCCGCAGCCTCACCCTCGCCCGCGACGGCAATCCCGACGCCGCCCTCGCCCTGATGCGCGAGGACAGCGGCCAGCGCCTGACCGACCACCTGCGGCAGGCCATCGCCGAGATGGTCGCCACCGAGCAGCAATTGCTGCAATCCCGCCGCACCGAACTGCGCCAGGCGGAAGCGCGGCGGCGCCAGCAACTGGCCGGCGCCGCCCTGCTGGCCCTGGCCGGGCTCGGGCTCGGCGGCGCCACCCTGCTACGGCTGCTGCGCGTCTCCTCCCGCGCCCGCCGTGACGCCGCCACCGCCGCCGAGCGCCAGCGCCTGCTGGAGCTGATGGACCTCGCCGGCATCATGGTGCGCGAGTTCGACGGCACCATCCGCGTCTGGTCGGAAGGCTGCCACCGCCTCTATGGCTGGACCACGGCGGAGGCGGTGGGGCGCCGCTCGCACGACCTGCTGCAGACGGTCTTCCCGGTGCCGCTGGCCGAGGTCGAGGCCATCCTGCAGCGCGAGGGCGAATGGAGCGGCGACCTGCATCACCGCACCCGCGACGGCCGCGAGGTGATCGTCGCCGCCCGCAAGGTGCTGCAGCGCGACGCCACCGGCGGCCCGCCCCTGGTGCTGGAAAGCCTCACCGACATCACCTCCCTGCACCGCACCGAGGTGGCGCTGCGCGAAAGCCAGGCGGAGCTGCGCTCGGTGCTCGACACCGCCGCCGAAGGCATCGTCGTCGCCAATGCCAAGGGCCGCATCCTCTCGGTCAACCGCGCCACGCTGCGCATGTTCGGCTACGACCACGCCGAGGACCTGGTCGGCCGCGATCTCGGCGTGCTGATGCCCTCCGCCGAGGCGGCGCGGCACCGTGACTACATCGCCGCCCACATCGCCGGTTCCCAGCCACGCGTCATCGAGCCCCCCGATCGTGAGCTGTACGGGCGACGCCGCGACGGCTCGGACTTCCCGATCGATCTCGCGGTCAGCTCCTTCGGCACCAACGGCAAGCGCTGCCTGACCGGCATCATCCGCGACGCCACCGCCCGCAAGCAGGCCGAGGCCGCGCTGCGCGACAGCGAGGCCCGGCTGCGCCTGGTGCAGCAGGTCGGCGGCATCGCCTTCACCGATCGCGCCATCACCGACGACAAGGCGCTGATCTCGCCCGAATACACGCAACTGTATGGGCTGCCGCCCGGCCAAACCCACATCACCCTGCAGGAATTCCTCGACCTGACCCACCCCGAGGACCGCGACAAGCTCCAGGCAGACATTTCCACCGTCTACATCCAGGGCCGCACCCGGCGCACCGAGTTCCGTATCCGCCGCCCCGACGGGGAACTGCGCTGGGTGGCCAGCCGCGTCGAGGTGTTCCCCGGCCCGGACGGGAAGCCGGACCGGGTCATCAGCGCCCAGCAGGACATCACCGAGATCGTCACCGCCCGCGAGGCGCTTGCCGCCCGCGGGGAGGAACTGGAACGCCGCGTCGCCGAACGCACCGCCGCCCTGGCCGCGGCCGAGGCCCGCTTCCGCGCCATCTTCGATTCGCAGTTCCAGTTCATCGCCCTGCTCGCCCCGGAAGGCACGCTGCTGGAAGTCAACCGCACCGCGCTGGAAGCCGGCGGGCTCGGCCGCGCCGAGACCATCGGCCGCCCGTTCTGGGAAACCGGCTGGTGGCCCGACACCGAACGCGCCCAGTTGCAGCGCGAGGTCGCCGAGGCGGCACAGGGCGCGGTGGTTCAGCGCGTGATGGAAAGCCGCGGCGCCGACGGGCGCACCCTGTGGGTGGACTACTCGCTCAAGCCGGTGCGCGACGCCGCCTCCGGTGCGATCATCTGGGTGATCGCCGAGGGCCGCGACATCACCGAGCAGCGCGACCTCTCCGGCCAGCTCGCGCAGGCGCAGAAGGTGCAGGCGCTCGGCCAGCTCGCCAGCGGCATCGCCCACGACTTCAACAACGTGCTGCAGACCGTCTCCGGCGCCGCCATGCTGATCGAGCGCCGCCCCGACGACCCGGAAAAGGCCCGCCAGCTCGCCCGCACCGCCATCAACGCCGCCTCCCGCGGCGCCTCGATCACGCAGCGCCTGCTCTCCTTCGCCCGCCGCGGCGAACTGCGCACCGAAACCATCCCGACCGCCGACCTGCTCGACGGCGTGCGCGAGGTGCTGGCCCATACCCTGGGCACGCTGATCACCGTGCGCACCGAGGCCGCGCCCGGCACGCCGCCGGTGCTCTCCGACCGCGGCCAGTTGGAAACCGCCCTGGTCAATCTCGGCACCAACGCCCGCGACGCCATGCCCCGCGGCGGCACCCTGACCTTCCGCGCCACCCGCGCCGACAGCGACGCCCCCGCCACCCTGCCCCCCGGCGACTACGTGCGCATCGACGTGATCGACACCGGCGCCGGCATGGACGCCGAGACCCTCGCCCGCGTCACCGAACCCTTCTTCACCACCAAACCCCCCGGCCAGGGCACCGGGCTCGGCCTGCCCATGGTCAAGGATTTCGCCCAGCGCTCCGGCGGCGCACTGGCGATCAGCAGCACCCCGGGCATCGGCACCACCGTCAGCCTGTGGCTGCGCCAGGCCCGCGAGGAAACCGCCCCCCACCACGGCGAGGACAACCGCCCCGCCCAGCCCGGCGCCACCCCCGCCCGCATCCTGCTGGTCGACGACGACGAACTGGTGCGCGAAACCCTCGCCGCCCAACTGGAAGACGCCGGCTTCGCCACCCTCACCGTCTCCGGCGGCGCCGAGGCCGTGGCGGCCCTGGAAGCCGGGGAAGCCGTGGACGCCCTGGTCAGCGACCTGTCCATGCCCGGCATGAGCGGCGTCGAAACCATCCAGAAAGCCCGCCACCTGCGGCCGAACCTGCCCTGCTTCCTGCTGACCGGCTATGTCGGCGAACGTGCCGCCCTGGCCGCCGAAGACGCCTTCACCCTGGTGCGCAAACCCGTCGCCGGCCGGCAACTGGCCAACCGCATCGAAGCCAGCCTCGAGACCACCCACCGCTAGCCCGGGGCGCTGCCCCGGCCCCGCCAGGGGCGCTGCCCCTGGACCTCGCCAAGGGCCACAGGCCCTTGGATCCCATGTCTGGTTCCTGGGAGGGGGGCGAACCGACACGGACCCGTCCAGGTCGAGGCTGCCCCCCTCCCAGGAACCAGACACCCGGGGTGCAGGGGCCCATGGCCCCTGCCGGAGGTGCAGGAGGCGGAGCCTCCTGCCGGGGCCGGGGCAGCGCCCCGGATCAGGCGGCGCGCAGGTCGCCGAGGAAGGTTTCCATGCGCGCGCGCAGGGTTTCGGTGCGCCGGGCCAGTTCGGCCGAGGCGGCCTGGACCTCGCTCGCCGCCTGGCCGGTGCGTCCGGCCTGTTCGCGCACGCCGCTGGCGTGCTGGGACGCGGTGGCGGTGCCCTGGGCGGCCTGGGCCACCGCCTGGCCGATTTCCCGCGTGGCCTGGGCCTGCTGGCCGGCCGCTTCCGCCACCTGCAGCGTCGCCTGACTGAGGCTGTCCACCACCCGGGCGATATCGGCGATGGCGGCGACGGTACGTTGGGTTTCGGCCTGCATGGTGGCGATCTGCTGGCGGATGTCGCCGGTGGCGCGGGTGGTCTGCCCGGCCAGCGCCTTCACCTCGGAGGCCACCACGGCGAAGCCGCGGCCGGCTTCCCCGGCGCGGGCGGCCTCGATGGTGGCGTTCAGCGCCAGCAGGTTGGTCTGGCCGGCGATGCCGTTGATCAGCCCGACCACCTCGCCGATGCGCTCCGCCGCGGCGGCGAGGCCGCGCACGGTTTCGGCGGCGTTGCGCCCGGCCTGGGCGGCGCTGGCGGCCTGGCGGGCGCTGTCCTGCACCTGCTGGGCGACGCCGGCGATGCTGGCACCGAGCTGCTCGGTCGCGGCGGCGACGGTGCGCACGCTGTCGCTGGCCTGGCCCGACGCGGTGGCGACGGTATCGGCGCGCTCGGTGGAAGCGGCGGCGATGCCGAGCATGCCAGAGGCGGTGGCGTCCATCTGCGTGGCGGCGGAGGCCACCACCTCCAGCACCCCGGTGGCGTCCTTCTCGAAGCCGGCAAGCAGGACATCGACGCGGCGGGCGCGGGCGAGCCGGGCTTCCTGGGCCTGCTGCTGCTCCGCCGCCATCGCCAGGCGCTGGCGCGCGCCCTGGCGCAGGGTCTCCACCGCGGCGGCGAGGGCACCGAGTTCGTCGCTGCGCTCGCGTCCGGGCACGTCCTGGTCGAGCCGGTCGGCGGCGATCCCGGCGACGCTGCGGGTCAGGTGCTGCAGCGGCAGCACCAGCCGGCGCAGCAGCACCACCATGCCGGCCACCGCACCGCCGAGGCTGAGCACGAGCAGGCCGGCGGCGATGACGAAGGCGCGCAGGGACGCGGTTCCGGCGGCGGCGGCGCGGGCCAGGCCCTCGTCGAGGGCGGCGTCGCGCATTTCCAGGATGCGGGCCTGCATGGGCACGGTCCAGCCGCGCCAGGCGGCCAGGGTGTCGGGCCAGGCGGGCTGGGTGCCGGTGGCCAGGGCCTCGGCGGCGCGGGCCACGGCGGCGCGCAGCCGTGGCTCGGCGGCGGTGGCGTAGTTCTCCTGCTGGGCCTGCAGGGCGCGCTGCATGGTGGCGTTGTCGGGCAGCGTGCGCACCTGGCGTTCCAGGATGTCCCAGCCCATGGCGGCGTTGGCGGTCAGTTCCTGGGCCCGCTCCAGCGCCGGGCGGAGCACCGGGTCGCCGCCCATCCAGTTGCTGAAGAGGATGTTGCGCAGCCCGACGGCGTCGCGCAGGCCGCCGGCGGTATTGGCGATCTCGACCAGCGGCGCCAGGGCCGGACCGCGGGCGGTGACGATGCGCGCGGCCTCGGCGGCGAGCCGCCCGAGGGCGGCGCCTTCCTCGTCGCGCGTGGCCTGGATGTCCTTGCGCAGCGCCGGATCGCGTTCGGCGCGGGGCCGGGCGAGCGCCGCTTTGGCGCGCTCGCGCAGCCGCGCGAGGCGGGTGGCGGTGGCGCGGACCGGGGCGGTGTCGAAGCCGCTGGCGGCGGCGGCCGGGCCGAGCTGGTCGAGCCGCGCATCGGTCGGGCCGGCGCCCTTGTCGATGCCGGCGGGATTGCCGCCGTCGCCCAGTAGCAGGGCGTTCATCGCGCCGAGCTCGACCGAGAGTGCCACGCGGGCGCGCTGGCTGGCGCTGACGGCGTGCATCGCCCGGGTGGCGGCGTCGGCGTCGCGCATGGCGCCCCAGCCATCCATGGCGGTCCACAACGCGGCGAGCGCGCCCGGCACGGCCACCAGACAGAAACAGGCAAGGAAAAGCGTGCGAACTCGCATTCGATTGGCGTCCGGGACTGAAGTAACTTTTGATAGATATTCTTGGCATTATCTTAAATTCATTTGCACTGTTTGGGATACATGAATCTTTCCGCGCGTATTCTTTCCAGAAATCGTTTCGATCATTTTCGTTTTTTGTTGCGCAGAGGCAGGCTTTGGCGGCGAAGCGGTTGGCCATGGGCGGGAGGCATGACGCAGCATGTTCCCAGGCGTCATCTTGAACATGCCATTTAGGAATTTTTCATATTGCCCCCAGGTTCATGATATGCCTAAATGTCATGTGTTCGGACGGTCCGACGCCGCCCCCGCCGGGTTCCGCCTTTTCCCTTTGAGGAAAGCACCCAGACATGTTGACCAGCCAGATCCCGATCCGTGCCGGCGCCTGCACGTGTGCCCGGCCCGGCGCGCCGCTCGCTCTCTGCAGGAGGGCGCGCCGGGGGAGAACCGGGCCATGACCCATGGCGCCTATCCCCGGCGTGCCCTGTCCGGTCCGCGCCTCTTTGGCCGCGTCGTCCTCTCGCGCCGGCTGTGGCGGCAGCGCCGGGGCCGCTGAGCCCACCCATCCCGCTCTTCCGGCCGGTTCCGGCCTTCCCCCCCGGAGATTACCCGCATGGCCTTTCTGATCCGCAACCTCTCTGTCCTGGCCTATGCGCAGGGCCATACCCAATGGCATTACCGGGAGCGGGCCACGCTCGCCGAGGCGCAGGCGCAGGGCCATTTCAACGCGGCCGTCGACATGATGACGGCGGGCGACGTGATCTTCGTCTCCGCGCCGGATGGCGGGGTGATGCTGTACGTCACCGGCACCGCCGGGGGCGTGGTCTCGGTGCAGCCGATGGCGGCGACGCCGGTGTTGCCGCTGCCGGCGCGGGCGGCCTGAGGCATGAACGCCCTGGCCACGGAGCTGCGTGCCTGCGCGGCGGCGCTGGCCCGGGGCGAGCCGGCCCTGGCGGTCGCCGCCCGGCTCAATGCCGCCGCGGTGGCGGTGGCGCGGCTGGAACGGCGGGGTGGCGACGCAGCGGCGGCCCCGGCGCCGGGCGCGCGATCGCAGAGCAAGTAACCATTACGGAATATTCATGGTTGCCGTCGCCCTTTGTGCTGAAACTGCAATATTAATTGATGTGGCGTAAGAGGCTGACCCGGAATGGAATTGCAACAATAAAGCGAGTTATTCCAATCGCTTGTGGTGGAGGATTGGTTGGTACACTGGGGTTGCGTGATGTCAGCAACCGCGATTCTCTCGAGTTTGCAAAGACACGAGGGACTTCGTCATGGTCTGGACCGACATCACGCGACCGAAGTATCGGCGCGACGGGCTGCGCTATGCAAGCGACACCACCGATGCCGAATGGGCGGTGATCGCGCCGCTGCTGCCGCCGCCAGCGGGGTGCGGACGGCCTCGCGAAACCAGCCTGCGAGGGGTGATCAACGCCCTCTTCTACATCGCCCAGTCCGGCTGCCAGTGGCGCCTGTTGCCCAAGGATTTCCCGCCGTTCACCACGGTGCAGCGCTACTTCTACGCTTGGCGTGACAGCGGGCTGTGGCAGGCGATCAACCACGTGCTGCTGATGCAGGTTCGCGAGGCGGCCGGCCGCGAAGCCAGCCCGACTGCGGGCGTGATCGACAGCCAGTCGGTCAAGACCACCGAGGCTGGCGGCCCCCGCGGCTATGCGGCGGAAAAGATGGTCAAAGGCCGCAAGCGGCATATCCTCACCGACACCATCGGCCTGCCGGTGGCAATGATTGTGCATTCGGCAAACATCCAGGACCGCGACGGCGCGCCACTGTTGCTGGAGAGCATCCGCAGTTCATTCCCCTGGCTGCGCCATGTGTTCGCCGATGCTGCCTACGCGGGTGAGAAGCTGCGCACGGCCCTGGACAGCATCGGCACATGGACCCTCGAGATCATCAAGCGGTCCGACGCAGCCAAGGGCTTCGTCTTGTTGCCACGGCGGTGGGTTGTCGAGCGGACGATCGCGTGGCTGAACCGCAACCGGCGCCTGGCCAAGGATTTCGAGGCCACCACGGAAAGCGCCGTGACCTGGCTCTACATCGCCAGCGTCAAGTTGATGTCCCGTCGCCTCGCCGCGACTTGAGCCGAGCACCTGATCCACTTCCCACATAGAATCAGGGAAATAGAGATACGAAGCCGATTCGAGTCAGACACTAAGATTTCGCTGTTGTATTAGATTCGGTTGCTCACCGATTGGCGAGCGGCCTGCCGGGGCGCTGCGGACGCCCCGGCGCGGGCCTGACCACGAACCGTCGGAGAGCCGGGCATGGCTGACCAGGAGGATGGCACCTCGCCATGCGTGCCGGACCAGACCCTGCAGGAGATGGAGACGGAACTCCTGCGCGTCTACCGCGAGGGCGATCCGGCCCTGGTCGCAGCCACGATCCGCATGTTGCAGCGCGCATTGTCGGGAATGCCGGTGGCCCGGGCGCGGGCCGCCCGCGAGCGCGAGGCGTGTGCGCTGCGGGGCGGGCACGGGGCATGACACCGGGCATGAGCGGTCCGGGCACCGAATACGCCGGCGGGCTGGAAACCGAGCTCATCCGCGTCCACGTGGTCCGGCGCGACCGGAAGCTGACCTATGACGAGGTGAGCATGCCCCCCGAGGACGTGCTGCCGCCGCTGCGCGACATCGATCCCCGGACGCTGGAAGGCCGGCTGCGAACCCTGGGATGGCGCCTGGTGGCGGTGCCGGAATTCGCATCCCATTTCGAGGGCGTGGCGCCGTCGATGCAATGGGGCAACCCGCACGCCTGGCTGGTGATATCGCCCGACGAGACCAGGCCGGTCGCCCGGTTCCGGCGGCGCCCGGCCGCGCTGCGCTGGGCCCAGGAACAGGCCGGGCTGGGCCCGGCCTGATCCGGCGCGGGGGCGCCCCCCTTCCCGGCGGCCATGCCCGTGATTGCGTGAAGGTGTGCAGGCCCAACCAGAACTGGAAACAAAAATACATTCCACATGAAGCACAACAACTATCCCGCACGATCCGGAATCGCATGATTTTCGGGACCTACGCGGAAGATCAGCGACCGCGACCTCGAACCAATGCTGGCGGATCGTGGCGTGGAGGGCAGCCACACCACCATCTTCCGCTGGATCCAGGCCTACGCGGCCGAGTTGGAGAAGCGGCTGCGGCCGCATCTGCGTTCGTGCAACGGCTCGTGGCGGGTCGATGATGGTGAGAAAGGGACAGGTTCGCGGAATCGGTAGCCGAGACATGAAGGCCCAGGCTGCCCTCATCACCGGGCTGTTCCAGATCACCGCCTGGACCTGACTTCTTGCGCGGGGATGCGCAACCCGTCTCAGGGGTTTGCCACAGAACCCACGGAACAGGCCACGAAGGTGGCGGCCCAAGGCTGTTCAGCTTTTGAAACGGCAAGGAGCCTGAGGAGGTTATCGAATCCCGCAAGGGCGGCGCGGTAGCGATCCTGGGGCAATGTGCCGATGCGGTTGGCCCGGATCGCCGTGTGCGACGGCGCCCGCCGCCATCTCAACCCGAACGCGGGGGTGAGCCGGTGGCGGTGAACCTCGATGCAGAGAACTGAACAGCCATGGGTGACGGCCTGACCGCCCCATCAAAGCGGATGCTCTCACCTTACGCGACACCCGCCGCCGAATTCCTACCATTCCGCGAATAAGATGGGTCAGCAAGCGCGCGGACAATCACGTCAGCCACCCGCAGTGCATTCGCCGCGATCGTGAGGCCTGGATTGACACCTCCGCTCGTCGGCATGAACGAGGCATCCACGACGTAGAGGTTGGCAACATCATGTGCCCGGCAGTCCGCATCGAGGACACTGGCCTTCGGATCAGTGCCAAACCGGCACGTGCCACACGCATGACCCTCGTTCAGCTCGATGTTCGCGTTCAGCCAGAAGTGGCGGTTGTGCCGAAGCCTCTTGCTGACCTCCTTACGAAAGTATGTGTTTCGTTGCACAAGCTCCTGCGGAATGTCGTACGTCAGCCGTGGACGACCAGCCAGATCCAGTTCGATCCGATTCTCTGGATAGGGAAGGTCCTCCACGAGCAGGGCCAGGATGGACGCGTTTCCTGCCAGCCGTTCGATGCCCTTTGCAAGGATCCTTAGGAGCGCTTTCCTCCCGGGAAATTCGCGGAGTCGGGAACGATCGAGGCGTGCCTGAAAGACAGCCAGAATGTCGCCTGAATAGACCTTGCGGGCTACCGACTGCAGGACACCACCCCGCAATGTGCCGGAACGATAAAAGTCACGCGCCGAGATCGCTTTCCCTGTTGCTGCCTCCCTGACCCACCGGCTCGGCCACAGCGCCAGCCAGTTGACCACGTGAAACATCAAATTGCGCCCGACCATTCCGGACGAGTTCGCCAGCCCTTGCGGATGGTACGTGTTTGCCGACCTCAGAAGGATCAGGGGCGTCTCCAACGCCCCCGCCGCGAGAACGAAGATACGGGCCCGCACGCGCCGATGGACGCCGCCTTGGACGTATATGAGCGCCTGCGCCTGCGCGGAATCGGCCTCGATAAAGCGAACCTCGCATTCGGTTCGCAGAGCGGCTCCGAAATGCCGCACCGCCGGTTCGACGCAAAGCCGCTTTGCATCACTCTTGCATTGCCGGGGACACGCGTGGCCCAGGCATTCGTCGCATCCCTCTGTGTACGCGATGCCCACGTGACACCGGTACGGATGCAGACCAGCGGTTTCGAGATCGTTGATCAACTGGGCATCGAGCCGCGTCGACTGCCTCGGCTCCTTCAGGCGGAGGGGGACTTCACCCGCGAGCGGATCGCGTGTTCCGGACACGCGGAACAACTGCTCCGCGAGTTCATAATAGGGCTCCATTTCCGCCATGCTCACCGGCCATCCGCCGGTCGGGTGCGGCATGGACAGAGTCAAGCCGAAATCGTGGCTTTCCAGTCGCTCCAGCAGGGCCGCATAAAGAAGAGTGGACCCTCCCACGCCACATCCTCGCATGCCTTGAAGGGGCACGACGCGGCCGTTCACAACCATGTCCAGATTGTCCGGCCAGCGTCCCTGGCGCAGCCGCGTCTCCGGGTCCGGGCTGCTCTCTGCCGCGGGTCTGCCCGCGAGCACTTCCAATCGACCTTTCTCGAGGAAAAGGATTTTTACCCGCTGGCTCGCGAGCCGCCACCCAAGCGTCGCGCCACCCATCCCCGTGCCAATGACGACCACGTCCCACAGATCGGGATCGTCAATCACGGCGGGAGCAGAACGCGACATTGCCGCTCCACAATTTCTGTCGGCCAGCATGTCGGCTTCAGGGCGCATTGCGTATTCGCAAGAATTGCAATCGCTGCGGGCATTGTCAAGTTGTCGGCCTATGGACGCACCTGGTCGCGCCGCGCGACATTCGTCGTGTTCACGCTGCGATCTGGACACACGTCTCCTGGGTTCTGTTGCAAACTCCGGAGACGGGTTACGCAAATTTCGTGTTCCGTTCCTGCGACGCCATCGTCACCCCGTGCAGCGACGCCTGGAACCGGCTCATCGACCGGCCCTGGCGTATCATGTCCATCGGACTGCGCCACTGCGCGCAAGCAGGAAAGAAAGAGACAGCCGGAGCGCCACGATAAGGCCAGGGTCGAGCGGCACCGAAAATATTGACACCTGGCAGCAGAATCCGTCGATTTCGCTCAGGCAGTTTCCATTCACTATTTCAGTGTCATTGAAACAGCGCCGGGGTATCTTGTCCCATTCCCTTGCGCGCTCGCGCACCGACGCTGCATGACCCGATGGATTCCAGCACGACAGCCGACAGGATCGGCCAGCAGGCGGATGGCAGGGCCGACAGGGAATTCCCGTCCGGCCGGGCGGAGGCCCCGCCTTTGCCGTCGGGCCGCCGCTGGCCGTTGCTGCTCGCCATCCTGCTCGGCAGCCTCGCCATCGGCACCGCCGCGGCGCTGGCCTACCGGATCAGCCTGGACGAACTGGCCCAGAAGGCGGCGCGGCAGGTCGAGGCGATCGCGCGGCTGAAGGCCCGCGGCGTGATGACCTGGATGGAAGAACGGCGGCAGGATGCGGAGCTGCTCGGCCGCTCGCCGCTGCTGGTTCGCTTCCTTGCCGGACACGCGGGCACGGCGCCGCCGCCGGGCGTGGAGGCGCTTGCGCAGGCGCTGGAGGCAGTGCGCGAGGTGCGGCATTTCCGCGGCCTGCGGGTGGTCTCGCCCACCGGGGCGACGCTGCTCGCGGTGGGGGGGCGCTTCGAGGACAGCGCGGACACCCGGGCCGCCTTCCACGATGCCTTCGCCACGCGGCGGACCGCGCTGATCAACCTGCACCGGCAGGCGGACGGATCGATCCATTTCGGCTACGCGGCCCCGGTGGCGGTGCCGGGGGGCACGGGGGTGGCGGGCCTGCTGCAGCTCGATTTCGATCCGGAGACCTTCCTCTTTCCCTATCTGCGGGAATGGCCGTTGCCGACCCGGACCGGCGAGGCGCTGCTCTGGCACTACACCGCCATGGACCGGGTGTTGCTGAACCGCCCGACCAGCGCCACCACCGACGCGTTCGGCCAGCGCCTGCCGTTGAACGAGCGCGGCCAGGCCAGCACCACCCACGCCATGGTGCTGCCGGACTACCGCGGCGTGCGCGCCCTTGGTGCGCGGGCGGAGATTTCCGGCACGCCCTGGTCCGTCGCCGCCAAGCTGGACACGGCGGAGGCGTTCGCGGGCATCGGCACGCTGGTCGGCGTGACCGTGCTGATGGCCGCCACCGTCTGGGCGGCCCTGCTCGGCGGCGTCGCTGTGCTGTGGCAGCGCCAGCGCCTGGCCGTGGCGATGGCGGAGATCCGGCGTGGCGAGGCGCTCGTCGCCGCGGAGGCACGGTTCCGCGCCACCTTCGAACAGGCGGCCGTCGGCATGGCGAATCTGGGCCCGGACGGGGCCTGGCTGCGGGTGAACGGGAAACTGTGCGCGATCCTCGGCCGCGGCCAGGCGGAGCTGGCCGGCGGGCGCATCCAGGACGTGACCCATCCTGACGACCTGCGGGCCTGCGAGGGGTGCATGCGCGCGATCGCCGCCGGGGCGCGGGACGGGTGCAGCCTGCCGCTCCGTTACCTGCGCCCGGACGGCGGGATCGTGGTCGCGGACGTCACCATCTCGCCGCTGCGCGGCAGCGGCGGCGCGCCGGCGTCCTTCGTCTTCGTCATCGTCGACGTCACCGCCCGCCGGCAGATGGAGGCGGCGCTGAGCGAAAGCCGCGCCAGCCTCGCCGAGCTGAACCGCCGGCTGGAGGAGCGGGTGCTGCAGGAAGTCGCGGCGCGCGAGGCGGCGCAGGAACGGGCGCGGCACGCCCAGCACATGCAGGCGCTCGGCCAGGTGGCCGGCGGCGTCGCGCACGAGTTCAACAACATCCTGCAGGCGGTCAGCGGCGCGCTGGCGCTGATCCTGCGCCATCCCGCCGACACGGCGCGGGTGCGCCACTGGGCCGACCTCACCGAGACCGCGACGCGGCGCGGCTCGATCGTGACCAGCCGGCTGCTGGCCTTCGCGCGGCGCGCGCCGTTCCGGGTGGAACGGATCGAAGTGGCGCCGATGCTGCGGGGGCTGGGCGAAATCCTCGCCCATACGCTGGGCGGGCGGGTCAAGGTGCGCATCGAGGCGGCGCCCGACCTGCCGGCGCTCGCCACCGACCGGGCCGAGCTGGAAACCGCGCTGGTCAATCTCGCGACCAATGGCCGCGACGCGATGGCGGAGGGCGGCACGCTGACGATCGCGGCGATCGGTGTGGAAGCGGGCGCGGAACCCCCCGAGGCCGCGGCGACGCCCCCGCGCAGCGGGCGGTTCATCCGCATTTCGGTCAGCGACGAGGGAAGCGGCATGGATGCGGCGACGCTGGCGCAGGCCACCGAGCCGTTCTTCACCACCAAGCCGCCCGGCCAGGGCTCCGGGCTGGGCCTGTCGATGGCCAAGGGCTTCGCCGAGCAGAACGGCGGGGCGCTGACGCTGCGCAGCGCGCCCGGAGAAGGCAGCACGGTCGCGCTGTGGCTGCCGGCAGCGGAGGCGGTGGCAGAGGCGCGGCTGGCCGGCGCCGGGGCCGCGCCGGGGCCGGCTGTCCCGGTGCGACCGGGGCGTATCCTGCTGGTCGATGACGAGGCGATGCTGCGCGACACCCTGGCGGCGGGGCTGGCCGACAGCGGCTTTTCCGTGCTGACCGCGTGCGGCGGCCCGGAGGCGCTGGCGCTGCTGGACCAGGGGGAGGCCGTGGACGCGCTGATCACCGATTTCTCCATGCCGGCGATGGATGGCGCGACGCTGGCGCGGCAGGCGCGGGCGCTGCGCCCCGGCCTGCGCACGGTGATCCTGACCGGGCATATCGACATCGACGCGGCCGCGGTCGAGACCGTGCTGCGCAAGCCGGCCCGGGTCGAGGAGATCGTGGCGGCGCTGGGGCCGTAGCGGGCCGCCTGGCCGGTGCGGCCTGCAAGACGGACGCAACCACCGGACAGCAGCCTCGGCAGATCCCGCCTCGTTGCCGACAGGCCATGTACCCGGCATGATGCACGCATGAGCATGGACGCCAGCAGACTGCCCTTTCCGATCCGCCGCCTCGCCGGATCGGATGCCGACCAGTACCGCGCGCTGCGCCTGGAGGGGCTTCGCAGTCATCCGGAGGCGTTCGGCGCTTCGCTGGAAGACGAGGAGGCCAGGCCCCTGCCCTGGTTCGTGGATCGGATCGAGCGCAACGTCGTGTTCGGTGCCGGATCGCCTGCCGCACCGGCGCTCATGGGTGTGGTCGGCTTTCTTGTGCCGGAAACCGCCAAGATGCGGCACAAGGGCGTTCTGTGGGGCATGTTCGTCAGGCCGGACGCGCGAGGAACGGGGCTGGCGACAGCCCTGGTGGTACGCGTTCTCGAGCACGCCGCGCAGGTCGTGGAAGAGGTCCGGCTCACGGTCGTCACGTCCAACACCGCCGCGGTCCGGCTGTACACCCGCGCCGGTTTCGAGCAGTACGGCCTGGAGCGGCGCGCGCTGAAGGTCGGCGGCCGTTACTATGACGAGCTGCTGATGGCAGTGACGGTCGGCCGTTCCGCCCAGGTCCGCTGACCCTCCACGTCCACCATCGCAATGCCCCGCAAGGTGGCCGGCTTGCGTTGACGGAGTACGTCCGCTCTCCATCACTGGCCCGCGCGCCATGGCTCGTTGTATCGGAGGGCAACGTCATCGGCTGGCTGTCGCCAGTGCAGCCGATGTTGCGCGAGCCCCGGCGTGGCGGCCTTCTCGCCGGGGCCTTCTTGCCCCATGCGAGGAAGCCGCGCCGTGCGGCTTCCTCCATGATGAGCCGGTGATGACGAAGGCGCGCCGTTGTTCCCTTAAACGGCGCCGTGCGCTTCCACGTACAGGGCGTACACGGAATGGCAACTCGCCATGTACAGCCTGTTGTTCTTCGGGCCGCCGAAGGTCAGGTTCTCGCAGCGCTCGGGCAGGCGGATGAAGCCGATCGGCTTGCCCTGCGGGTTGAACACCATGACGCCGTCGAGGTCCTCGGGCCTGCCCTTGAGCTGATAGACCTTGCGGCCACCGACATCCGTGGGCTCCGACGCCAGCAGCCCGTTGCTGCCCCAGCCGCACCAAAGATTGCCGTCGCGATCCACGCGGAAACCGTCGAGCGAGCCCTGGTCGGCCGCGTCGATCAGCTTGGTCTTGTTGCCGACCGTGCCGTCCGGCCGCACGTCGTAGCTCCATATGCTGCGATTGGGCGTGCCCTTCCATTCGACGACGTAGAGCTTCGACTCGTCGGGCGAGAAGGCCAGGCCGTTCGGATTGACAAGATCCGTGATGACAGCGGTGAGCTTGCCGTTGCGTTCGATGCGGAAGACATTCGTGGTGGCCTGCTCCGGCTTCGCCCGGCTGCCTTCCCATTCGCCATTGATGCCGAACAGCGGGTCGGTGAACCAGATGGTGTCGTCCGACTTCACCACGATGTCGTTCGGCGCGTTGAGGCGCTTGCCCTCGAAGTTGTCGGCCAGGACGGTGATCGTGCCGTCCTTCTCGGTGCGCGTGACGCGGCGCGTGACCGAGTGCTCGCAGGTGACCAGCCGCCCCTGGCGGTCGCGGGTGTTCCCGTTCGCGTAGTTCGCGGGACTGCGGAAGACGGTGAAGCTGCCGTCCTTCTCGCTGTATTTCATGATCCGGTTGTTGGGGATGTCGCTGACCAGCAGGTAGCCGCCATCCGGGAAGTAGACCGGCCCCTCGGCCCAGCGCAGGCCGGTCGCGACCTGCTCCACCGAGCTGCTGTAGAGGCGGTACCTGGCGAAGCTCGGATCGAGGATCTGGACCGCGGGGTCGGGATAGCGCGGGTTGGGCGTGAAGGGGATGGATTGCGCGCTGGCGCGCCCCGCCAGCACGGCCGCGCCGGCGGCTGCGCCTGCTGCCTGCAGCAGGCCGCGGCGTGTCGTCTCCATGTGACTTTCTCCTCTATGCGGCGCAGACAGCCCGCGCGCTTTGTTATGATTCAGTGTTGGGCCGGGATGGGTCGACCTGAGGCACCAGCCCGGCCATGGCGAGCAAGGCGCATCTTCCGTCCACGGTATCTGTCAGGAACGCGTTTCCCTCCGGGACATCCCGCAACCTTGGCCCTGTCACCTGGTGCCTTGACCGGGAGATCGTGTGTTTATGGGGGCAAGGCTAGGAAGCAGATCCATGCCCGTCTATTTCAAAATCTGTATTGATCGATGCAATTAATGAACAGTTCCGCCCACCCGGCGTCCCCGCGGAACGAAAGCTGCGCCTCGTTTTCCATGCGGAGGCGGTCCATCAGGGGGCAGGCTCGCAGTTTGAAGCGGTCGCCCCCAATCCGAGAACGCGGCACCAGATTTAACCTGCCGCGATAGGCGCCAAGGTTGATATGGGTGCGTTTTGTACCCATAACAGCGCAAATCAACCTCAATCAAATTTATGAAACCGATACAGTTTCATTGGTTAGATGTTGTGGTTGCATGAACAGCGTAACCGCTTATGCAGACTGAATGGATGCCTATAATGCTACAAGCTATCTACTGTAGTACCGCAACCCGCAGATTTTCGGAGGATGAACTCCTGGAACTGCTTGAGAAAGCCCGCATCAAGAACGCCCGCCTGGAGATCACCGGCATGCTCATCTACGACCAGGGCATGTTCATGCAGGTCATCGAGGGTCCGAAGGAGAACATCGAGGGTCTTCTGCTGCATCTGCTTGATGATCCCCGCCATCACCGTGTCCGGATCCTGTCGACCAAGGCCATCGAGGTCAGGGAGTTTGGATACTGGGAGATGGCGTTCTTCCGTGAAAACAACCTGAAGGAGCAGGCTGACGGCTATCTCGACCTGCATTCCATGAAAGAGGAATTCACCATCGAAACCTCCATGGCGACGCAGATGCTGACGCTGTTTCAGGAAGGGCTGTTCAAGGATACGGCCGAAGGGCACGAGGACCCGGTCGGAAGTTGTACGATCACGATCCGATCCACCTCCCCGGCCCACCGGCATCAGCGGCATTACCTCGTGGAACTGGGGCGTGCCATGGCGGTTGCCCTACCCGATGTGCCGATCGTTGTTGCCGCGAAAGACGGCGAATTCACGTTCAACCAGATGCGGGAGCTGTACTGTGGCGAAGTAGAGATTTTCTGAAACCGCCCTTCCGTCAGGAACGGGGGACGGGTGCAGTCGTGGAACGTGTCCGGCCCGCCGCGGATGATGCCTGGCCCGGACCGTCATCTGCGCCGGCGTTATCGGTGTCGAAGCGGTCGCGGGCCGCCCTGAACCAGTCGGCGTTGTCGATCACCCAGCCCCAGAGGGGACTCATGCCCTGCAGCAGCCCGCGCCCGAGCTCCGTCAGGGCGTAATCACCCCGCGGGGGCACCTCGCGATGGTCGCGTCGGGAGATCAGGCCGTCCCGCTCGAGCTGTCGGAGCGTCCGGGTCAGCATCCGTTGCGTCACCCCTTCCACGCCGAGGGCGTGCACGACGCCAGGCAGCCAGCATGAAGGCCGCCGTCGCAGCCAATCCCGACGACACGATGTGGAAATATCGCCTCGCCTTCGCCCGGCCGGGGGCGTCTGGCCCCAGGAAAGGACGTTCAACTTCCAGAATGGCATTGCCGTTGTCGATGTCGCGGCGTGGTTGCGGAATTGGCGCGACACCGGCGGCGGACCGCAAGAGCATGCCGGGTGAGCGCGGCGTCATCCGCCGTCGCGATGCCGCGAGAGGCCCCTTTCTCTTCGCGGCCGCATCGCCCGCTGGATGTCGGCGGGCACGCGGTGGATTGGCAGGGCCGGCGGGCGTCCAGAATCGGGACAAAGACAGTGGCGGGCCGCCTTCGCGCACAGGAGGCCCGCCGCGCGCGGCACCTAGGCCGGCAACCGCACGCCGGTCAGCGTCTCGCTCAGCGTCCACAGCCGCTCCGCCGCCGTGGGATCGACCGCATGGGGATAGACCCCGCCCACCGCCATGGTGTCGCCGATCACGATGTCGCCCGCGTGCGGGGGCAGCGGCACCGAGATGTCGCAATCCTCGCAATAGACCCCGCCCTTGCCCGCGAGCGCGGGGCTGGTGGCGCACCACACCTGCGTCGCCGCCCCCATCGCCGGCGTCTTGAGGCCGCGTTCGGGGTCGATGACCGGCTGGCCCTGCGCGTCGATGGCGCCGATGTCGCGCAGCCTCGCCGGGTCGAGGTGTTTGCCGAGATTGGTCTCGACGATGCCGCCGGGATGGACCGCGAAGGCGCGAACGCCGTCCGCGGCGCCACGCCGGTCCAGCGCCACCGCGAACAGGGCGTTCGCGGTCTTCGACTGGCCATAGGCGGCGAAGGGAACATAGGGGCGATGGCGGAAGTCGATGTCCTCGAACACCACCGGGGAGAAGCGGTGGCCCAGCGAGGACACCGCGACCACCCGCGCGCCGCCCGCCGCCCGCAGCGCCGGCCACAGCCGCAGGGTCAACTGGAAATGCCCGAGGTGGTTGGTGGCGAATTGCAGTTCATGCCCGCGCGCATCCAGGGTCAGGTCCGGCAGCGCCATGATGCCCGCGCTGTTGACCAGGATGTGCAGCTTCGTGCCCTCGGCGAGGAAGCGCGCGGCGAAGGCATCGATCGCGGCCGGGTCGAGCAGGTCCATCGGCCACACCTCGGCCGCCGCAAGGTCGGCCAGCGCGGCGCGGGCGCGCCCCACGTCGCGCGCCGGCACGATCACGCGGGCGCCCGCGGCCAGCAGCACGCGCACGGTCTCGCGGCCGAGCCCGGAATAACCGCCGGTGACGATCGCGGTGCTGCCGGCAAGGTCGATGCCGGCCATCACCGCATCGGCCGTGCTGGCCTTGCCGAAGCCGGAGCCGATGGGGGTCTGCGGGGTGGTCATGAAACGCGAACTCCAATTCGTTGGCGTCCCGCAGATGGGATGATATCCCTGGACCATGAATGATCCATCGTCCCGGATTCTTGCGCGGCGGTTCAAACCATGAGCGACGATCCCTTTTCCGCCGTCCTGGCACTGGTCAATGCCCAGGCGGTCTGCGCGGGCGGCTTCACCGTCGGCGGTGCGTGGGCGATCGCCTTTCCGCCGCCGGACCGGCTCAAGTTCTTCGTCATCGCCCGGGGGCAGTGCTGGCTGGCGGTGGAAGGGCTGGGGGCACCGTTGCGGATGCGCCAGGGCGACGTGCTGATGCTGGCCGCCCCGCGCGCCTTCATCGCATCCAGCGACCCCGCGATTCCTCCACGCCCGGCGCGGGAGATCTTTGCCGGGGTCACTTCGGGCATTCATGCCCTGGGCGGTGGGGACGAGATGCTGTTCCTCGGCGGGCATGTCGACATGGCGGCGGGATGCGGCCCGCTGTTGCAGGAGAGCCTGCCCGCATGCATCCACATCGACGCCACCGCGGCGGAGGCGCCGCGCCTGGCATCGCTGATCGCGCACCTCGCCGAGGAATGCGCGGCCAGCCGCGAGGGGGCGGGCTTTGCCTGCACGGCGCTGGCGCAGTTGATCTTCCTGCAGATCCTGCGGGTGCATCTGGCGCGCGAGGAGGCGCTGGCACCGGGCCTGCTGCGCGTGCTGGCCGACCGGCGGCTCGCCCCGGCGCTGCGGCTGATGCACGCGCAGCCGGCGCGAAGCTGGCACCTGCCGGACCTGGCGCGGGCCGCCGCCATGTCGCGGACCGCCTTTGCCACCCGCTTCAAGGCGTTGGCCGGGATGGGGCCGCTCGCCTACCTGGCCCAGTGGCGCATGCGTCTCGCGCAGCGCTGGCTGGCCGCGGGGACCATGCCCATCGGCGCGATCGCGCGGGCCACCGGATTTGGCTCGGATGCGGCCTTTTCCAATGCGTTCAAGCGGATGACCGGGCAGTCCCCGTCGCAGTTCCGGCGGACCCCGCCGCGCGCCGCCGCCGGATAGGGGGCGCCGGCGGGGAAGCCGGTCCGCCGCGCATGTAGGCCTGGGGGCTGCACCCCATTTCGCCACGGAACGCATAGATGAAGGCCGCCGTCGAGCCGTAGCCGAGTTCCATCGCCGCCTGCGTCACGCTCTGCCCGCCGCCCAGCAGCTCGATCGCCTTGAACAGCCGCAGGCGCCGCCGCCAGGAGCGCAGGCTCATGCCCAGCTCCGCCTCGACCCGGCGGGCCAGGGTCCGCGCCGACATGCCGAGTTCCCGGCCCCACGCCTCCGGCCCGCGCGGATCGGCCGGATCGGCGTAGAGCGCCTCGCACAGAGCCCCCAGCGATCCCTCGCGCGGCCAGGGCAGCGCCCCCGGCAGCGGCCGCGCACGCCGGAGCTGGTCGAGGATCAACCCGGTCACGCGGCCCGCATAGCCGTCGGGGTCGTCCTGGCCCTCGATCGCCGCCGCCTCGACGATCAGCGCCCGCAGCAGCGGCGAGACGCCAACCACGGTGGCTCGCGCCGGCAGGCCGGCCCCGGCCTCGTCGGCGATCCAGAGGCTGCGGAACTCGGCGCCGGGCAGCGTGCCCACCCGGTGCCGCAGGCCGGTCGGCAGCCACACCGCCTGTTCCGGCGAGATCACGAAGGAACGCCCCGCCACGGCCACCGTCAGCACCCCCGAGATCGCGTACACCAGTTGGTGCCAGGAATGCGCGTGCTCCGGGAAGGCATGGCGCGGGGGGATGGATTGCGCCCGTACCGTCATCGGCCTGGGTGGCGCCAGCCCCGGTGGCGCCGTGACGGTCTCCCAGATCATGCGCAGCCCCCTGCTTTGGCAGATATTCCATATAAATTGTCGGATCATCGAAAGACAGACAGCGGGGGAAGGCCCTAGCTCTGGCGAAAACCGGCGCAGCGGCGAGGCCCCTCCCCGTGCCCGCGCGCCGGCACAGCCTGAGGACCCGCATGTCGCACGCCGTTCCCGCCCCCGCCGCCGGGCCGTCGCCCGCCCTCCCCGATCCGCGCGGACCGGGCAATGTCCTGCGGCTCGCCATCGCCCAGGCGCTGGCCGGGGCGAACTCCGTGGTCGTCTACGCAACGGGGGCCATCGTCGGCAACGCGCTCGCGCCCGACAAGGCGCTGGCCACCCTGCCCATCTCCATCTTCGTGGTGGGGATGGCGGCCTGCACCCTGCCCGCCGGCGCCATCGCCCAGCGCCATGGCCGCCGCGCCGCCTTCCTGGCCGGCACGGGATGCGGCGTGCTCACCGGGCTGCTGGGGACGCTGGCGGTCGTGCTCGGCGCCTTCTGGCTGTACTGCGCGGCAACGTTCCTCGGTGGGGCCTACGCCGCCGTGGTGCTGTCCTTCCGCTTCGCCGCGGCCGACTGCGTGGCACCGGACCGACGCGCGCGGGCGCTGTCCGCCGTCATGGCGGGCGGCGTGTTCGCCGGGATCATCGGCCCGCAACTCGTCACCTTCACGATGACCCTGTGGCCGCCTTACATCTTCGCCGCCACCTTCATCGCGCAGGCCGCCGTGGCCGCACTCTCCGCGCTCATCCTGCTCGGCGTGCGGATCCCCACGCCGACCGCGGCGGAAACGGCGCGGGGCCGCCCGCTCGGCGTCATCGCGCGCCAGCCGCGCTTCATCACCGCCGTGATCTGCGGCGTGGTGTCCTACCTGCTGATGAACTTCCTCATGACCGCCGCGCCGCTCGCCATGCAGATGTGCGGCCTGTCCCAGGAAGCGGCCAATCTCGGCGTGCAGTGGCACGTGATCGCGATGTACGGCCCGAGCTTCTTCACCGGGCGGCTGATCACCCGCTTCGGCGCGCCGCGCGTGGTGACGGCCGGGCTGGCGCTGATCGGCGCCTCCGCCGTGGTCGGGCTGGCGGGCGTGGACGTGCCGCATTTCTGGCTGAGCCTGATCCTGCTCGGCCTGGGCTGGAACTTCGGCTTCGTGGGGGCGTCCTCCCTGGTGCTCGACTGCCACCGCCCGGAGGAGAAGGCACGGGTGCAGTCGCTCAACGACTTCATCGTGTTCGGCACGATCACCTTCGGGTCCTTCCTGTCCGGCAGCCTGTTGACATCCCATGGATGGAGCACGGTGCTCTGGCTGTCCTTCGTCCCGCTTGCGGTGGCCATCGCCGCTCTCGCGGCGGCGGCGGCATCGCGCCATGCCCGCGGGACCGGGCCGGCCTGAACGCCGCACGAGGGCGCCTCGTTTCCTTGCGGACACGCCTTCGCCGGGCGCCGTCAGGAACGGGGGACGGGTGAAGCCACGGAGCGTGTCCGGGCCGGAACGTCATCGCCGTGACCGCCATCGGTGTCGAAACGGTCGCGGGCCGCCCTGAACGCGTCGGCGTTGTCGATCACCCAGGTCCAGAGCGGAATCATGCCTTGCAGCAGCCCGCGCCCGAGCTCCGTCAGGGTGTAATCAACCCGTGGCGGAACCTCGCGATGGTCGCGTCGGGAGATCAGGCCGTCACGTTCGAGCTGCCGCAGCGTCCGGGTCAGCATCCGTTGCGTCACCCCTTCCAGGCGGCGCGCCAGTTCCGCGTGCCGCAGGGTGCCCGCCACGCCAAGGGCGTGCACGACGCCAAGCGACCAGCGATTGCCGGCATGGGCAAGGATCTCACGCTTCAGGCCATCTTCCGCCTCGCTCAGGGCATCGCAGGCCTCCTGCGATCGCCGGATGACCTCGTGGAAGGTGTCCAGGTCCTGCGGTATCACCGGTGTGCCTTCTTTCATTGGCAGCGGGGCCAATCATCTAAGGAGCTCACACCAGGGAACCAACAGTGTCAGAACGCCCATCATCGAAAATGAAGAAGATTCTCGTCCTCGGCGCCGGCGAGCTGGGCCTGTCGGTGCTGCACGCACTGGCACGGCTGCGCGACCAGGGGCGCGCCCCGGCCATCTCGGTGCTCCTGCGCGCCGCCGACAACCGGACCGGAAGTCCCCATCCCAAAGCGGCCGCGATGCGCGCATGGGGGGTGGACATCGTGGAAGCCGATCTTGTCGCATCCTCCGTCGCCGACCTGGCAGGCATCTTCGCGGATTTCGACAGCGTCGTGTGCTGCACCGGGTTCGTCGGTGGCCCTGGCACCCAGCGCAAGATCACCGCGGCCGTCATCCGGGCGGGCGTCGGGCACTTCATCCCGTGGCAGTTCGGCGTGGACTACGACGTCGTCGGTCGCGGCAGCGGCCAGGAGGTATGGGACGAGCAGCTCGACGTCCGGGACATGCTGCGGGCGCAATCGGCGGTGCGGTGGACGATCCTCTCCACGGGCATGTTCACCAGCTTCATTTTCATTCCGGCTTTTGGGTTGGTCGATCTTGAGCGTCGCAGGGTGCATGCGCTGGGAAGCTGGGACTACCAGCTGACCGTGACCACGCCCGAGGACATTGGCCGCCTGACCGCGCTGATTGCCACCTCGCACGGCAGCTTCGATGATCAGGTGGTGTTCGTGGCGGGCGATACGTTCACCTACCGTGAGCTCGCCGACACGGTTGAGAGCGTCCTCGGGCGCAAGGTCGAGCGCATCCTGCTGACGGTGCCGGAGCTGAAGGCCGCCGTCGCGGCCAATCCCGACGACACGATGCGGAAGTATCGCCTCGCCTTCGCCCGGCCGGACGGTGTCGCCTGGCCCCAGGAAAGGACGTTCAATTTCCGCAACGGCATCGCCGTTACCGATGTCGCGACGTGGTTGCGGAGTTGGCGAGACAACGGCGGCGAACCGCACTCCGGGTGGGCGCCTGACGGACAGCAAGGGCATGCCGGTTGACGATGGTACAACTGGAAGAAACGGAGGGCCGACGCCGTGCCCCAGGCATTGCCCCACCACCACGACCGGCTCATCGCTGCGCTCTCACCTTCGGCCGCCACGCCGAAGGTGAGAGGACCACGGGGTATGTGCATAGGCGAAGCGGAAACCATCGGGCACTCCAAAACACGATCGATCTCAAATCGATAAATATCAAAGAAAAACGCCTTATTGGTTGGTAAGTGCATCCATGATCGAATGCAGGGGATGCAGGAACAGTATCCCGGATTCTTTCCAATTTCATTTCCCGGCAGGAATGCAGCTGGGGTCGCGTCCGGCCAGGCTGGGCACTCCAGGAGCCTGATCGTGAGCGCATCGATTTCCATCCGCCTGCAGATCCTGCGGGTGCATCTGGCGCGCGAGGACGCGCTGGCGCCGGGCCGGCTGCGCGTCCTGGCCGACCGGCGGCTCGCCCCGGCGCTGCGGCTGGTGCACGCGCAGCCGGCGCGAAGCTGGCACCTGCCGGACCTGGCGCGGGCCGCCGCCATGTCGCGGACCACCTTTGCCACCCGCTTCAAGGCGTCGGCCGGGATGGGGCCGCTCGCCTACCTGGCCCAGTGGCGCATGCGCCTGGCCCAGCGCTGGCTGGCCGCGGGGACCATGCCGATCGGCCAGATCGCGCGCACCACCGGGTTTGGCTCGGATGCGGCCTTTTCCAATGCGTTCAAGCGGATGACCGGGCAGTCCCCGTCGCAGTTCCGGCGGACCCCGCCGCGCGTCGTCGCCGGATAAGGGGCGCAGGACAAACGCCGCCCCCCCTGCGCCGTGTCGAGTGACCGACATGGGCACGTTGCGGCCCATGCTGGCAGGAAGCGGACGGGCGGCTGTTTGGCGAACAGCGCCATGAAGTCGACATTGAGCGGGATGCGGTTTGCAGCCGCCCGCGACCCAAAGCAGCGGTTCACGTTCAGCCCGACCGGAAATGGCTTGTTTGAAGCTCCCCAGGTCCCGGCCATCCTTGGCGCGACCTGCCGCCCGCACCCCACTCAAAAGAGCCTATGATTTCCATAGGGCGGATGGTAAATAAGCTGCAGGTTTATAAAAATATACTACAAGTCAATAATTTCCGACAACCACACATACGGGCGTCTCATGGCTCTTTTTTCAAATGCTGGCGTCGGTAGCAAGCTGCGATTGGTGTTCGGAGCCTTGCTGCTTGCCTTCGTTCTGATGGGCGGCGTAAGTTTGTATCAAGCGGTCCAGACGAACAAAGTGGCCACCGATCTGGGCCGCAACGCCGTACCCAGCGGCGTGGTCATGGGCCATCTGGCGCAATTGCTGGAGCGCTTCCGGCTATTGCAGGCGGCGGCAATCATTGCCGACGCGGACAGTATTACCGCGGTGACCCAGCGTCGTGCTGCGGCGCTCGCCGAGATCCAGGCTTCCTGGAAAGCATACCAACCCTTTGTCGACCCGGGGGAAGAAAAGGAAACCCTCATCCCGGCCATCGATGCCGCCTGGAAGAACTACCTGACGCAAGATGCCAGGCTGCAAGCCATCAGCGCGGACAAGACAGCCGCAGGGCGCATGTTCAACATAGAGATGCTCGCTCTCTTCGAGAAGGTGCGAGCCACGGTCGAAGCCGACATGCAGTACAGCAATCGCGCGGCGACTGAGAGTGCGGATGCCGCCGATGCGGCTTTCTCCCAAACGGTCTGGACCGTCAGTGTGATGACAGCGCTGGCGGGGATGCTGGCCGTGGCCTCCGCCGCCTGGCTGAGCCGAAACGTAACGTCCCGTGTGGTGCACCTGGCCGGGGTGATGCGACAACTTGCCTGCCGCGACTATGTCTTCGATCTGCCCTGCACCTCCCGGTCCGACGAAATCGGCGATCTTGCCCGCGCCATCGACGAGTGCCGCACCGGCCTGAAGCAGGCGGACGCACTTGCCGCCGAGCAGAAGAGGCAGCATGCGGCGGATGTTGAACGCGCGGCGCGGCTGCATTCCCTGACGCGCGAATTCGAAGCGAAGATCGAGGCGATGGTCAACATCCTCTCGACTTCCGCCACCGAGTTGCACGCGACGGCGGAATCCATGTCGGGCACCTCCGGAAACACGGCCCGGCAGTCGGAGACGGTTGCCGCGGCCGCCGAACGGGCCAGCGGGAACGTTCAGACGGTGGCAGCGGCCGCCAATGAACTCGTGTCCTCGGTCGCCGAGATCAACCGCCAGATCACGCAATCCGCCGCCGCGGCGCACACCGCGGCGGCGGAGGCCCGCGAGACGGGGAACATCGTCCAGTCGCTCTCCGACAGCGCGGAACGCATCGGGCAGGTGGTCAACCTGATCAGCGGCATCGCAGGGCAGACCAACCTTCTCGCCCTGAACGCTACCATCGAGGCAGCCCGCGCGGGCGAGGCCGGGCGAGGGTTCGCGGTCGTAGCCTCCGAGGTGAAGGCACTCGCCAGCCAGACCGCCAAGGCCACCGAGGAGATCGCCGGGCAAATCGGCCAGATCCAGGCGTCCACCCGGGCCGCGGTCGGCGCCATCCAGGCCATCTCGTCGACCATCGGCCAGGTCAGTGAGAGGACTTCGGCCATCGCGGCGGCGGTCGAGGAACAGGGTTCCGCCACGAAGGAGATCGCGCGCAACGTCCAGGAGGCCGCCGCCGGCACGCGGGACGTGACGCAGAACATCGGCGAGGTGGACGCGGGGGCCAAGCGGACCGGCGAGGGAGCGAACCACGTGCTCACGGCTGCCGATGAACTGTCGCGGCAGACCGCAAGCCTCAGCCGTGAGGTCAGTTCGTTCCTTGCGGGTGTGAAGGCAGCCTGACCAGGGCAGCGCATCGGTGCACCTCGGCGGAACCAGACAGGTGCCAACCACGATGGTCCTCTGCTCCTGGCCGTAGATCGGCGTGGCGAAAACAAGTGTATCCGCCACGGATTTGGCGCGCCTCCGAGTCAAGGTTGTTGAATGCGCCGCCGGAGGCGAAGCGGCGGCCCGGGAACCATCGGCCGAGAGCGCTTCGCTGATCCGCCCTGCGGCAATGACGGAACTTATTTCTCTGCGGACACGCCCCCGCCGGGCGCCTTCGTGCCGTCCATCCGTCCCGTTTCCTCCAGCCACCGGCAGAAGGACATCGCGGCGAGGTCCCCCGCCCGTGCCTCGGGCAGGTAGGCGTGGTAGCCGCGGGTCGGGATCGTCACGTCGGGAAACGGCGCCACCAGACGGCCCGCCGCGAGATCCTCCGCCACCAGGGCGGTCGGCCCCATGGCGACCCCCAGCCCATCCAGCGCCGCCTGCAGCGTCAGGTAGAAATGATCCAGCGTCAGCGACGCCGCCGGCGCCAGCTCCGGCACGCCGGCCGCGGCGAGCCAGTCGGGCCAGACCCGCGGCAGCGTGGAGGCATGGATCAAGGTGTGGAACCGCAGATCCGCGACATCCCGCAGCGGCACGCGCTCCGGCAAGGCCGGGCTGCAGACCGGCAGCCGCCATTCGGTCAGGAAGGGGTGGCAGGTGAAGCCGTAGAACGTGTCCGGCCCGCCGCGGATGATCACGTCGCAGGGCTCCGTCACCGCGTCCACCGGCTCGTTGGAGGTGGAAAGCCGCACCTCGATCTCCGGGTGGCGGTCGCGGAACTGCCCCAGCCGGGGCAGCAGCCAGCGCAGGCTGAAGGTGGCGAGCGCGTTGACGCGCAGCACCGCCGGCGGCGGCCGGCCCCCTCCGGCCCGGTGCCGCGCCGCGGCGGCGGCAAGCCGGTCGAGCGCGGGCCCGGTCTCGGCCAGCAAGGCGGCCCCCGTGGGCGTCAGCACGACGCGCCGGTTGAGCCGGCGGAACAGCGCCGGCGGCCCCAGCCAGTCTTCCAGCAGCCGGACATGCCGGCTGATCGCGCCATGCGTCACCGCCAGTTCCCGCGCCGCGTCCTTGAAGCTGCCGAGCCGCGCGGCCGCCTCGAAGGCACGCAGCGCATTCAGCGGCGGCAGCGAGGGACGGGCGGCCTGCATCGTGTCAGGCTAGTTTAGCTGACCTGAAGCCGCAACATTCGTCGTTTGTCGGCGTCGGCAAGCTGTCACATCTTCCTGGCTGCCCCTCAGCTTATCCAATGAGCGACCATGTCCGATCCCACCAGGCCCCGCCCCTCCTCCGGCACTGCGTCAGCTTTCATCGTCCCGACCGGGGCATGGGCATGACCGAGGCCGCCGCCTCCGCCCTCCCCCCGGAAGACCGCGCGCAGGCCCGGCGCACGCTCGCTGTTGCCGGAACCGCGCATGCCCTGCACGACGGCTATACCGACCTGATCTACGTGCTGCTGCCGCTCTGGCAGGGCGAATTCGGCCTGGGCTACGGGATGCTGGCCGCGCTGCGCGGACTGTACTCCGGCATGATGGCGGTGTTTCAGCTTCCCGCCGGCCGGCTCGCCGAGCGGGTTGACGGGCGCATCGTCCTCGCCGGCGGCACCGCCCTGGCCGCCGCGGGCTATGCGCTCGCCGGCCTCACCGGGGGCCTGATCGGCCTGTGCGCGGCCCTGGCGATCTCGGGCGCCGGATCGGGCACGCAACATCCGCTCGCCTCCGCCGCGGTCTCGCGCGCCTATGGCGCCTCGGCGCGCGGCCCGCTGGGCACCTACAACTTCACCGGCGACCTTGGGAAAGCCGCGATTCCCGCGCTGGCCTCGCTGCTGCTGACGCTGATGCCGTGGCGCGAGGCGGTCTGGCTGCTGGCGACACTCGGCGTGGCGGTGGCGGCCACGGTGCTGCTGCTGATGCCGCCAATGGCCCGGAGCGGGCCGGCCCGGTCGCCGCACCGGCAAGGCGGCCGCGGGCACGGCGGCTTCTGGCTGCTGTTCGTCATCGGCGTGCTGGACAACGGCGTGCGAACCGGGGTGCTGACCTTCCTGCCGTTCCTGCTGACGGCGAAAGGCGCGTCGCTCCCGACGGTGGGCATGGCCCTGGCGCTGGTCTTCCTCGGCGGCGCGGCCGGCAAGTTCGCCTGTGGCTGGCTCGGCGCCCGGGTCGGCGTGCTGCGCACCGTGCTGGCCACGGAAGGCGGCACGGCGGCCTGCATCCTCGGCGTGCTGGCGCTGCCGCTGCCGGCGCTCTTCGCGCTGCTGCCGGTCCTGGGCGTCATGTTGAACGGCACCTCGTCCGTGCTCTACGGCACGGTTCCGGAACTCACCCCGCCCGACCGGGTCGAGCGCGCCTTTGCCCTGTTCTACACAGGCACGATCGGATCGGGGGCGATCTCCCCGGTGGCGTACGGCATGCTCGGCGACCAGGTCGGCGCGCCATGGGCGACGGCGGCCACCGCGATCGTCGCGCTGGCGATCCTGCCGCTGGCCTTCGCCCTCGCGCCGCATCTCACGGAGGGCCGGGAACGGCACGTGTAGGGCGGATAAGCGCAGCGCCATCCGCCGTCACAAATCCCCGATGGATTGCGTCAACCAAAATCAACAAAAGCATCGCCCAAAATCATACAACGTTTTTGGCCGGCACCTGCGGAAAAATGAAAATCATGAAGCAATTGGTGGATTATATTGATCCGTGCGATAAGGGGTTTTGATTGATATGGTTCTTAAATGGACCATTCATGGTTGCAGGACCCCATCCACCAAGCCGTTTTACTTCCGCTTCGCCATGCCGTGAAATGGAGGGGACCATGACAGCGACAACCGTCATCCTGTTCGAAGACATCAACTTCGGCGGGCACCGCATCACCTTCACCCGCTCCGACCCCGATCTCGGCAACGACAAGCTGGCCGATCGCCCCTGGCCGTTCCGGGACGAATACTGGGACAACAAGGCCTCTTCCATGATCGTCGTCGGCGGCAACGTGACCTATTACGCCGAGCCCAACTACCAGGGCGCGCTGCATACCTTCGGGCCGGGCTTCTATTCCAATCTCGGCCCCTGGAACGACCTTGTTTCCTCGATCCGGCTGAGCTGACCGGGCGGCGCCGGGGCGGGAGGCCACTCTCCCGCCCGCGGCCTCGTCACGGCGGCGCGTGTTGCGCGAAGGTGAAGGCGTAGACGGAACCATCCGCCGCGGTGGCCCGGACACTGCCGCCCGCGCAGGTTGCCTGCAGGTCCTGCGTCCGCCCGCCGATCTGCAGCAGGATCTCGTGGACCGGGGAGATGAAGGAGGGATAGACATCGATGCTGCCCACGGTCCGGAAGGACCCCGGCGACCGCGTTCCCGGCGGAGGCGGCACCCGGGTCTCGATGGTCCCGTGCAGATGCTCGGGCGTCGCCAGCAAGTGCCCCGGGAGCACGAAAGGCCCCACATCATGCAGCGTGGCCACCCCCACCTGCCGGTTTCCGGGGCCGATGATGGTGCAGCTCGCCGCCCTGCCATGATGGATGGCATCGAAGGTCACGTCGATCGGGCAGGGCCGGGCATCCGACGACGGGCCGAGGATGATCTGTTGCGCGGACGGCATTCGATGTTTCCTCCCTGGGGACGGCAAGGGGTCATGGCCGCGGCGCGCGCTGCTTCTGCCAGAGCAGGAACTGCCTGAACAGCGCTTCCTTCCCGGCCTCGCTCATCGCCGCGGCATTGGCCGGCGCGCCGCTCTGCGTCAGGAAGGCATTGAACGACGCCTGCGTGGCCTGCCCCGCGGTGCCGGCAGTGGTCTGGCGCACCAGCCAGTCATGCGCAGGCTGGAAGCGCGTCCAGCCGGGAACCTCCGCGGTCAGGTTCACCTCACGCCACTTGGGATGGCGCGGCGGGCGCTGGAATTCGTCGAAGCGGCCGAAGAACGCCTCCACGAAGCGCGCGACCTTGTTGTACCGCTCGGTGTTCGGCGCCCAGGCGAACACCGCCATCACGTCGCCAACCGCCAGCGTCGGCACCGCCTCGCCCTCCGCCACCAGCAACGGGTAGTTGTCATGGGTGAAGCGGTCGGGCAGGTAGGTCTCCGCCAGCGCCTGCGTCAGCGGCACCGGCAGGAGATGCAGCCCCTGCGCGGCCGACAGACCGGCAAACAGCGGGATCGGCGCGCCGCCGACATGGATGATCGCGGCGATCTCCCCGTCCTTCAGCCGCTGCACGCCGCTTGCCTGGCGCTCGTGCTCGACCACCGCCTTGATCCCCAGCATGTCGAGCAGGATCTCCGCCGTCATTGCCGAACCGCTGCCGGCGACATCGACATTGACGCGCTGGCCCTCCAGGTCCTCGATCCGCGCGATGTCCTGGCGGGCGATGACGTGAACCTCCTCGTCGTAGAGCTTGGCGATGTAGCGCAGGCTCTGCGTGAGATTGGGGAACAGCCCGTGCTGCTTCGCATAGGCCAGCGCGTCGGCCTGCACGAAGCCGATGTCGATGCCGCGCAGGTAGAGGATGTCCGACAGGTTCTGCAGCGATCCCTTGCCGAGCGCGGGCAGGACGCGCAGCGTGTCGTCATCGAGCAGGGTCAGGTCGGCGGCGGTGCGCGCGTAGGTGCCGCCTTCCATGCCGGTGATCACGCCGACGGTTCCCTGGTTGACGCGCGCGACCTGGGCCGAGCCCGGCTTCTGGGCCCAGGCAAGGCTCGCGGAACAGAGGAACAGGCACAAGGCGATAATGTATTTCACAATATCTCCCTTGAATTGACCAATATATTTGCCCGCATCATTTTCGGGATGACCGCCAGCCGCAAGTTCCCGCCCCGGCAAATGCCCGGCATCGCATCGATGTGAAGCGCAGGCTGATCCCGCCCCGGCATTTTTGTTGTTATTTCGTTATAATTACCCTCCGGCTGCGGCCCCGGCTGCAAGGACAGCCACCGGTTGTCCCCGGGGTGCCCTGGCGACAACGCGCGCGGCGCGATTCTGACGAAGGTTTGTCCTCGCGGCGTCGTTCCCACACGGCCGGCCGTCGGGAAGTATGGTGCATCGAGCCGTTGCGCCCGATGCGATCCGGCCCTCGTCCCTTTCTCAACCGGAGACCCGCGTTGGCAGTCCCGCGCAGCCTGTTTCGCCACGACGTCATCGAATTCCAGCAGCAGCATCACCCGGATGGCGAGATCGCGCCGCTGCATTCCCTGTCGATGCGCGTCGCGGTCTGGATCGTCACCGCCGCCGTCGTGGCCATCGTCGTGCTGCTCAGCCAGACCCCCTACAGCCGCAAGGAGACGGTGGCGGGATACCTCATGCCCACCGCCGGCACCGCACGCATCTACGCGCAGCAAACCGGCGTGATCGGCGCCGTGCTCGTCGAGGAAGGCCAGGACGTCGTCGCCGGGCAGCCGCTGCTCAGCATCACCACGCCGCAGGTCTCCACCGACGGCGCCGATGTCAACAGCGAGATCCTCGACGCGTTGCGCCAGCAGCGCGATCGCCTCAAGGACCGTATCGACGCCGAGCCGATCCGCACCGCCGCGGAAACCCGCCGGCTGCAGTCCCTGGTCCAGGGCCTGACCGAAAGCGTGGCCGACCTGCAGGCCCAGATCCGGCTGCAGCAGGAAAAGATCGGGCTGGCGCAGGCGCTGGTCGATCCCGCCGTCAAGCTCTACGAGAAAGGCTTCATCTCCGCCGTCGACCTGAACCAGCGGCGGGAGACGGTGCTGCAGAACCGCATCAACCTCGACGCGCTGGCGCAGCAGCTCGCCGACCGCCGCAACCAGCTCGTCGAGCAGCAGGCGGCGCTGGCGCGGCTGCCGGCGGCAACGGCGGAACGTGTCCACACCATGAATGTCGAGCTGTCCTCGTTGCAGCAGCGCATCGTCGAGGTGAACGGCAAGCGCGCCTATGTCATTCGCGCCCCGATTTCCGGGCGCGTCTCCGCCGTGCAGGCAACCGTCGGCGAACAGGCCGACCCGCGGCGCCAGCAAATGAGCATCGTCCCCGACGGCGGCACGATGCAGGCGGAATTGCTGGTGCCGACCCGGGCCATGGGCTTCGTGCGGCTCGGCCAGCGGGTGCGCATCCTCTACGACGCCTTCCCCTACCAGAATTTCGGCAGCTATGGCGGGCACATCGTGCGGGTGTCGCAGACCGTGCTCACCGCCGCGGACATGACCGGCCCGCTGACGCCCACCGAGCCGGTCTACCGCGTGACCGCGGCACTCGACCGCGCCGATGTCGAATCCCAGGGCCAGCGGCGGTCGTTGCAGCCGGACATGTTGTTGCGCGCCGACATCATCCTCGACCGCCATTCGCTGATGGAATGGCTGGTCCGGTCGCTGCTCGGCCACAGCATGCACGGGATGCAGCCCTGAGCGGCGTGGGGACATAACGGCCCCCAAAGGCAAAGCCCGTCCCGCGAAAGCGCGGTCCGGAAGGCAAAGCCTCCTGGCCGGGAGCCGGGTTGCCCCCGCCGCGCCGCCGGCATTTCCGCGACAACGACTGGCAGGAGATGATAGCACTCCCATTATAGACCGAAACGTTCCCCATACTGCCGGGAGAGGGCGCCTTCCAGATGAGATGCACCAGGTCACCACTGATGCTGATCGCCCTTCTCGTGCTGTGTGGCATCGGGTTCCGGGCCGGCCCTCTCACCGGGCTGGCGTGGCTGCTCGCCGGGGCCGGATGGCCGCTGGCCCTGACGGCGTGGGCCCGCGAACAGGCCCTGGCCGAAAGCGAGGCGCGTTTCCGGATCCTCGCCGAAGCCGTCCCGAGCATGCTGTACGAAGCCGATGCCACGGGCGGCAACACCTGGGCCAACCAGACCTGGCTCGATTACGTCGAGCGCAGGGCCGCGGAGGTGGCGGGGATTGGCTGGGCCAGTTCGATGCACCCCGACGACCTGCGGGAAGTGCTGCCGCGCTGGCAGGAATCGGTGCGCACCGGCAAGGAATATGTCGGCCACCAGCGCATCCGCCGCGCCGCCGACGGCGCCTGGCGCTGGCACCTGGTGCGCGCCCTGCCCGTGCGCGGCGCGGACGGCAGGATCCGGCGCTGGCTTGGCGCGGTGAACGATATCCACGACCTGGTCGAGGCCCAGGCCGCGCTGCGGGAACAAGGGGAGCAGTTGCGGCTGTTCGTCGACCGCGCCCCGGCCGCCATCGCCATGTTCGACACGGCGATGCGCTACCTCGCGGTCAGCCGCCGCTACCTGCGCGACATCGCCCAGGACCAGCCATGCGACCCGCAATCGCTGATCGGGCGCTGCCATTATGATGCCTTCCCGGAACACCCCGCCCGCTGGCGCGACATCCATCGCCGCGTGCTGGCCGGGGAAACGCTCTCGGCCGAGGAGGATTCGTTCCAGCGCCGCGACGGCCGGACCGAATGGGTGCGCTGGGAAATGACGCCCTGGCACCGCGCCGATGGCACGATCGGCGGCGCGGTGGTGTTCGCCGAGGTGGTCACGGCGCGCAAGCAGGCCGAGGCGGCGCTGCGCGCGAGCGAGGCGCGGCTGCGACTGGCGACCGAAGGCGCGAATGTCGGGACCTGGGACGTGAACCTCCTGACCGGCGAACACCACGTCTCCCCCGAGGTGCCCGCCCTGCACGGCCGCGCGCCGCACGAGATGACACCGCAGAACTGGCTGGAGGCCGTGCATCCGGACGACCGCGCCGCCGCCGAGGCGGGATGGCGGCGGGCCATGGCGGAAGCCACGACCTACGAGCATGTCTACCGCTCCGCCGCCCCGCATCCGGATGGCGGCGAGCGCTGGCTGCTCGGGCGCGGCCGGGTGGAGCGCGACGCCGCGGGGGTGGCGGTGCGCGATGCCGGCGTGCTGCTCGACGTGACCGCGCGGGTGCGGGCCGAAGCGGCGCTGCGCGAGAGCGAGGCCCGGTTCCGCGCCATCACCGATGCCATGCCGCAACTGGTCTGGTCCGCCCGGCCGGACGGGACCCGCGATTATCACAACCGGCGCTGGCAGGACGCCACCGGACTCGCGCCGGGGCCGCTCACCATCGAGACGTGGTGTGCCATGCTGCATCCCGACGACCGCGAGCGCGTGCGGATGCACTGGCGGCATTGCCTGGTGACCGGCGAGGCGTTCGAGCAGGAATACCGGCTGCACCGGGCGGATGGCCGCCATTGCTGGATCCTGGGCCGGGCGCTGCCGGTGCGCGACCCGCAGAGCGGCGCCATCACACGCTGGTTCGGCACCTGCACCGACATCTCCGACGCCGTCGCAGCGCGCGAGGCGCTGGCGCGCAGCCATGCCGAGCTGGAACGCCTGGTGGCCGAGCGCACCGCCGCCCTGACGCGCGCGGCGGAAGAGCGGGAGCAGGCGGAGAAGGCGATGCGCCAGCGCGAGAAACTGGCGGCGCTGGGCCAGCTCGCCGGCGGCATCGCGCACGACTTCAACAATATCCTGCAGATCATCAGCAACTGCGCGACGCTGATCGCGCGCGACGCGCGGGGCCGCGCCACGGGCCAGGACGACATCGTCGGCGAATGCATCGGCATGATTTCCGATGCAACCGGGCGCGGTCATGGCATCGTCCGCCGGCTGCTCGCCTTCGCCCGCCGCGGCGAGCTGCGCGCCGGCCCCATCGACCCCGCCGCCCTGCTGGATGACATGCGCCAGGTGCTGACCCACACCCTGGCCAGCACGGTGGTGCTGCGCTTCGCGGTGGAACCCGGCCTGCCGGTCCTGCTGGCCGATCGCGGCCAGTTGGAAGCGGCGCTGATCAACCTCGCCGTCAATGCCCGCGACGCCATGCCCGAGGGCGGCACACTCACGATCCTCGCCGCGGTGGAGACGGTCGGGCCCGACGCGGCGCCGCCGTTGCCACTGGAGCCGGGCGCCTATGTCCGCTTCACGCTCAGCGACACCGGCACCGGCATGGACGAGGCGACGCTGGCGCGCGCCTGCGAACCCTTCTTCACCACCAAGCCGCGCGGCGGCGGCACCGGGCTCGGCCTGCCCATGGCCCGCGGCTTCGCCGAGCAATCCGGCGGCGCGCTGGTCATCGACAGCGCGCCCGGACAAGGCTGCACCGTCTCGCTCTGGCTGCCGGCGCCCGGCCAGGAGGTGGAGGCAGCGGCCCCGCCCCCCGCCGCCCCGGCCCGCGCCGGGATCGCCTGGCGGGTGCTGCTGGTCGATGACGAGCCTGCCTTGCTGCGGAGCCTGGCCATCGGCCTGCGCCAGGCCGGCTTCGTCGTCGCCACCGCCGGGGACGGCCCGGCGGCGCTGGCGCGGCTGGACGCGGGCGAGGCGGTCGACGTGCTGGTCACCGACCTGCTGATGCCCGGGATCAGCGGCATGGCCCTGATCCGCGAGGCGCAGGCGCGACGCCGTGGCCTGCCGGCGATCCTGCTGACCGGCCATGTCGACGACGGCGTCGAACTGGCGATGCAGGGCGCGATGTCGGCGACGTTCTCGCTGCTGGGCAAGCCGGTCGGCATCCCCGATCTTGCCGACAGGATCACGACATTGCTCGAAGCCAGGCCGGGGCCAGGGGACAGGACGGGCGCCGCGCCCCCGCCCGGCAGCCAGCGGGCATAGGCCGGGGGACACCGCCGCCGGCCGGGGACCTGCCGCAGGATTGGATGCGCTTTCGAATATTTCCAATCCTGATATTTTGCTCCCTGTAATGTCATTGCTGGTGAGTGCGGTTTAATACTATATCATCCTGGCAAGCAGTGAAGCACGTTGCTTGCAATGCCAAGCCCTGCACTTCACGCCGCAATAATCCGCGTCATGCTGCCGCATTCCAGGTCGGCGGGATGCCCGTTCGACCAGGCGCCGGGTGGTTTTTTCATCCCCTGCCCCAACCCGGCGGAGAACACCAAGCAAGCGCCAAAAACAGGCGGAATTTCAATTATGTGAAGATATTGCCCCGGTTATCGACAGGACCGGAACGGCGCCCTGTGCCCACGATGCCAACCAGGGCGGGGCCAACCAGGGCGGGGCCAACCAGGGCGGGATACCGGCGCACGCGATGCCGCCGTGTTCAACGAAGCGGAACCCCGAATGAGAAGCTCGTGGCCATGCCTGCTGGCGATCCTGCCGTTGCACTTCACCGGATGGACCATGAGACCCGCGGGGCTGCTGGGCGCATGGCTGAACCGCCGCCCGGTTGCCCGCATCCTGCAAGGGATCAACCGCTGGCGGGCCGGCAAGGCCGGCGCCGGCACCGTTCCGGCGGCGCAGGTGCGCGCGCAGCCCCTGCCCGAAAACGAGGCGCGCTTCCGGGTGCTGGCCGAGTTCGTCCCAAGCCTGCTGTTCGAGGCCGAAGCGTCGGGCGCCAACAGTTGGACCAGCCGCAACTGGCTCGACTATGTCGGCCGGAGTGCGGGGGAGATGGCGGGCGAAGGCTGGGCCAGCACCATCCATCCCGACGACCTGCCCGGGGTGCAGGCGCTCTGGCGGGACGCGATGGGGAGCGGATCCGACTTCGTCTCCCGCCAGCGCATCCGCCGGGGCAGCGACGGCGCCTGGCGCTGGCACCAGGTGCGGGCCGTGCCGTTGCGCGGGGCGAAGGGAGAGATCCTGCGCTGGCTCGGGACGGCGAACGACGTCCACGACCTGCTCGAGGCGAAGGCGGCCCTGCAGGAACAGGAAGAGCTGCTGCGGCTGTTCGTGGACCGCACCCCCGCCGCCATCGCCATGTTCGACCATGACATGCGCTACCTCGCGATCAGCCGCCGCTTCCTGCGCGACTTCGCGCTGGAGCAGGTGCCGGACCCGCACGCGCTGATCGGCCTCAGCCACTACGACATCTTCCCGGAAATACCCTCGCACTGGCGGGACAACAACCGGCGCGTGCTCGCCGGGGAAACCCTCTCGGCCGAGGAGGAGCCGTTCCGGCGCCCGGACGGCCGCGTGCAGTGGGTGCGCTGGGAGATGACGCCCTGGCACCGGGCGGACGGGACGGTCGGCGGGCTGATGCTGTTTTCCGAGGAGATCACCGCGCGCAAGCAGGCCGAGGCGGCGCTGCGCGCGAGCGAGGCACGGTTCCGCGCCATCACCGATGCCATGCCGCAGCTCGTCTGGTCCGCCCGGCCGGACGGGATGACGGACTACCATAACCAGCGCTGGCACGAGTTCACCGGGATCCCGCCGGAGCAGCGGACGGACGACGACTGGGCCTTCATCCTGCATCCCGACGACCGCGACCGCGTGCTGGCCCAATGGCGGCACAGCGTGACCACCGGCCAGGCGTTCGAGCAGGAATACCGGCTGCGCCGGGCGGATGGCGGCCATGGCTGGATCCTCGGCCGGGCGGTGCCGGTGCGCGACCCGCAGAGCGGCGCCATCACGCGCTGGTTCGCCACCGGCACCGACATCTCCGACGCCGTCGCCGCGCGCGAGGCGCTGGCGCGCAGCCATGCCGAGCTGGAACGCCTGGTGGCCGAGCGCACCGCCGCCCTGACGCGCGCGGCGGCGGAGCAGCAGCAGGCGGAGCAGGCGATGCGCCAGGGCGAGAAGCTGGCGGCACTGGGCCAGCTCGCCGGCGGCATCGCGCACGACTTCAACAACATCCTGCAGATCATCAGCAATTGCGCGGCGCTGATCGACGGCGACGCGGGCGGGGACAACGGCGTCGGCGAATGCGTCGGCATGATTTCCGACGCAACCGAGCGCGGCCATGGCATCATCCGCCGGCTGCTCGCCTTCGCCCGCCGCGGCGAGCTGCGCGCCGGCCCCATCGACCCCGCCGCCCTGCTGGATGACATGCGCGAGGTGCTGACCCACACTTTGGCCAGCACGGTGGTGCTGCGCTTCACGGTGGAACCCGGCCTGCCGGTCCTGCTGGCCGATCGCGGCCAGTTGGAAGCGGCGCTGATCAACCTCGCCGTCAATGCCCGCGACGCCATGCCCGAGGGCGGCACGCTCACGATCCTCGCCGCGGTGGAGACGGTCGGGACCGACGCGGCGCCGCCGTTGCCGCTGGAGCCGGGCGCCTATGTCCGCTTCACGCTCAGCGACACCGGCCCCGGCATGGACGAGGCGACGCTGGCGCGCGCCTGCGAGCCCTTCTTCACCACCAAGCCGCGCGGCCGCGGCACCGGGCTCGGCCTGCCCATGGCCCGCGGCTTCGCCGAGCAATCCGGCGGCGCGCTGGTCATCGACAGCGCGCCCGGACAAGGCTGCACCGTCTCGCTCTGGCTGCCGGCGCCCGGCCAGGAAGCGGAGGCGGCAGAGCCGGACCCCACCTCCCCGGCCCGCGCCGGGACCGCCTGGCGGGTGCTGCTGGTCGATGACGAGCCCCCCCTGCTGCGGAGCCTGGCCATCGGCCTGCGCCGGGCCGGCTTCGTCGTCGCCACCGCCGGGGACGGCCCGGCGGCGCTGGCGCGGCTGGACGCGGGCGAGGCGGTCGACGTGCTGGTCACCGACCTGCTGATGCCCGGGATCAGCGGCATCGCCCTGATCCGCGAGGCGCAGGCGCGGCGCCGCGGCCTGCCGGCGATCCTGCTGACCGGCCATGTCGACGACGGCGTCGAACTGGCGATGCAGGGCGCGATGTCGGCGACGTTCTCGCTGCTGGGCAAGCCGGTCGGCATCGCCGATCTTGCCGACAGGATCACGGCATTGCTCGAAGGCACCACGTCGCCGGAAGGCACCACGCGGCCCGAAGGCAACGCGGGGCTTGAAGGCAGGCGGGGGGCGACCGCCTGACCGGACGGCGGCCGGCCCTGTGACGCAGGTCACGGCGGCGGCCGTCCGGATGCGCTTCCCTCGCGGGCGGCAACCGGAACCATGGATCATCGCACAATGAGGACCACGCTGTTCGCCGCCGCCGCTTTCCTCGGCCTGCTGGGCGTCATTCCCGCCGCCATCGACATCGGCTCGGCCTGGCCCCTGTTCGCCGCCGGGGAAGACCGCATGGCCCTGGCGGTTTTCGTCGCGGTCACCACGACGGGCATCCTGGCGGCCATTCCCACGATCACCGAAATCGGCGGCGTCGTCGGGCAACTGGCCGAAACGGGCGATCGCTGGGTGGCGGCGCTGTGCATCGGCGCCGCCATGTTGGGCCTGCTGGTGGCCGTTCTTCTGTCCACGGGCCTCGGCGCGGTTTCCTGAGGCGTCATGCCGGATCTGGTGTCGCCATCAGGGCATGTCCGCCCCTTCCTGCCAGAGCCGCGCGAACCCGGCCAGTTCCTGTGCATTCAGGTCAGAGACCGCCCAGAACGCCATCCCGCCCCGGCGCCAGCGCAGGACGTTGTAGCCGAGATGGCTGCCCGCGACGGGGTCCTGGTCCGGGCGGGCGGCATCGGGCCAGACGAACAGGTCGATCACATGCGGCCCGCTGCGGTAGACCAGCGCCGCGACCGGCCGCCCGGTCAGGTCGTCCAGCCGGCCGCCGATCAGCGGAAACCCCGCCGCCGCGAGATCCTTCACCGGCGGCGCATAGTCCAGCCGGCCGGCGAACCACGGCCGGACCGTGTGCTGGTCGGAAGACACCACGTCGGTCAGGTGCCCCGGCTGCAGGGCACGCAGGTGGCCGGCGACCACGCTGTCCGACAGCAGGCCGGCGTCGCCGCGCGGCAGCACCAGCAGCAGCCCGGCCGCCAGCGCAAAGCCGGCGGCAAAGCCCAGCCCCGGAGCGGTCCAGGACAGCCGCAGCAACCGCCACCACGGCACGGCCGGCCGCGCCGTCGTCACCGGGGCGGCGGCGGCAACGCGCGCCCGCACGGCGAGGCGCAGCGTCTCCGGGGCGGTGTGATACGGCAGCTCATCGCGCAGGCGCCCGGACAGCACCAGAAGCCGCGCCTGCAGCGCCGCGCAGCCGGGACAGGCCGCGACATGCGCGCCGATGCGGGCCGCCTCCGCGGGCGCCAGTTCGCCGTCCACATCGGCCTGGATCAGCAGGCGCATCTCCGGACATGCCTCGGCCATCACCCCGTCCCCCCCTCGGCCTGGGCCTGCAGCAAGGCCCGCCGCGCCCGCCACAACCGCGACATCACCGTGCCGACCGGCACACCAGTGACCTGCGCCACCTGCCGGTACGACAGCTCCTCCAGCTCCCGCAGCACCAGGCATTCCCGCAATTCAACCGGCAACGCCGCCAGTGCCCGGTCCAGCCCGGCCAGCGCCTCGCGCCGCGCCAGCCGCGTTTCCGGATCGTCCGCCGGATCGGGCACCTGCAGCGCGGGAGCCTCGCCGTCCCCGTCCGGCCCGGCGCCGGCATCCAGGCTCGTCGTCGCGCCGCGCCGGCGCGCGGCCAGCGCCGTATAGGCAACGTTGCGGACGATCCGCAGCAGCCAGGCCCGCGCATCGCCGCCGCGGTAGGAGGCGAAATGCGCGAAGGCCCGCAGCATCGCCTCCTGCACCACGTCCTCCGCCAGCGCGGCGTCCTGCATCAGCCAGCGCCCCAGGTTGTACGCCGCGTCGAAATGCGGCAGCACCAGGGCTTCGAACCCGCCCGGCTCCGGCACGGCGGGCGCGGCAACGACGCCGGTCACCACCGTCGCCCCGCGCCCGCGCAGGCTCAACGCACGACCATGATTTGCGCGCTCATCGCACGACCATGATCTGCGCGCTCATCGCACGACGACCACGCCCTGCATGTGCGGATGCAGGGAGCAGAAATAGCGATAGGTACCGGGATGGTCGAAGGTCATGGCAAAGGTATCGCCGGTGTCGAGCGGCGGTGACTTCATCACGCGCGGCTCGTCGCTGCCAGTGACCGTGTGCGGGATGTCGTCACGGTTCGTCCAGGTCACGCGCGTGCCCGCGGCCACGGTGACGCTGGCCGGCGAGAACGTGAAGTTGTCGATCGTCACCTGCGCCTCCTCCCCGGCGGCGGCGGGCACGGGCACGGGCACGGTGACGGCCAGCGCCACGGCGAGGAAAAGCCCGGACAGGGCGGCGATGTTCGAAAAGGCGGGGACTTGCGGCATGGCACTTCTCCCTGGCACCCGCATCAGGCGCCGAGCGGGGTGTCGATGACGGCGAGGCCGGACTGCCCGGCGACGCGCGCGACCCGCGTCACGCCCAGCGTGGCGCGCAGCCGCCCGGCGGGCAGGTCGCGGATCGGCCCCGGCGAGGCGGCCGTCCCCGGCGCGGGCTGCGGGAACGCCGTCGAGCAGGCGGTGTGGAAGGCGATGGTGCCTTCAACCTTCTGCATCACCTGGTGGATGTGCCCGTTCAGCACCGTCACCGAACCGAAGCGGCGTAGCAGCGCCAGCGCCTGCGCGCCGTCATCGGTGCCCCAGCCCCACGCCTCGCTGACCAGCCAGAGCGGCACATGCGCGAACACCACCACCGGCTGGCTTGCCGGCCGCCCGGCAAGGTCGCGCCCCAGCCAGTCCAGTTGCTCCGCGCCGAGATTCCCCAGGCCGCCGGCCTTGAGATCCTGCACGTTGTTCAGCGCGACAAAATGCACGCCCTGCTGGTCCCAGGAATACCAGCCGCGCGGCGCCTGCGGGGTGAAGCGCGCGAAGAACGGCGCGCCGTCATCGACCAGCACGTCGTGCTCGCCGGGCACGTAATGCACGTCGAGCCCGGCGCCGCGGATGATCTCCGCGGCGGTGTCGAACTGCGCGGGCCGGGAAAGCTGGCTCACGTCGCCGGTGTGCAGCATGAAGGCGGCATCGCCCTTCTGCCGCGCCACCTGCGCAACCGCCTCGCGCAGCGTGCCCGGCGTGTCGGCGTTCGGCGCGGCGGCGAAGCCGATATGGCTGTCGCTGATCTGCACGAAACTGAGGCCACCCTCAGCCGCTGCGGCCGTGCCCAGGCCGAGCAGGCGCGAACGCGGCACGCCGCCGCTGATGGTCCAGAGCATGGCCGTGCCGGTCCAGGCCATGCAACGCAGCAGGCCACGCCGGTCGAAAGTCCCTGTGGGGCTGGGCATGATTGCGGTTTCCCGTGAATGTTCACGGGGCGCAGACCCGCCGCATGGGGGCTTTATTCGCGGCTGACGAGGCGTTGATCCGCCGGGGCTTCGCCCCAGACCCCACCAAAGGGCTTCGCCCTCTGGACTCCCACCAATGGCTTCGCCCTTGGAACCCATTCCTTGCCGCGCAGCGAGAATGGGATCCAAGGGCCTTGTGGCCGTCGCGCGACCGCGCGCCTGCGCACGACGGCGGGTCGAGGGCAGAGCCCTCGCCTTCCCTCAAGAATCCGTGACGCTTTTCCCGCCGTGGATCTTGCCGTGGATCAACCTCGCCGTGGTGGACTGCGTTTACCCTTCGCCAGGATCGAATGGAGCGAGGAGGCGGATCATGCAAGATCGCGCCATGGCTGAGATCGTACGGGATCAGCGTCCTCTTGTGGCAGGCCCGACGGCGACGGTTGCCGAAGCCTGCGCCGCCATGCACCAGCGGCGGGTTGGTGCCGTGCTGGTCGTCGAGGAGGGCGACCATCTGGTCGGCATCTTCACCGGGCGCGACGCGGTGCGCTGCCTCGCCGAGGGCTGCGACGCCCCGCATACCCGCCTTGCCCAGGTGATGACGCGCGAGCCGGTCACCCTGGAACCGGAGCACCACGCGATCGACGCGCTGCGCCTGTTCAGCGACGCCGGCTTCCGTCATTTGCCGATCTGCCGTGACGGCCGGGTCTGTGGCATCGTCTCGCGCTATGACTTCCGCGCCATGGAGCATGCGCGGCTGGACGAGGAGACCCGGTTCTTCGAGGTGCTGCGCTGAAAGGGCGGCCGGGGCCGGCCCTGGCCCCGGCCCGCGGAACGGACACGCGATGCAGGCAGCCACCGCCTTCACCCGGATCGAGGACAGCGCGGCCGCCGGCCGCATGCTGGGCCGCGACCTGATGGACCAGATCGGCGGCCCGGCGGATGCGCTGGTCGTCTTCGCCGGCCCCGGCCACGACCACCCGGCCCTGCTGCACGCGCTCGCCGACACCTGCCCCGCGCGGGCCATGCTCGGCGCCTCCTCGGCCGGGGAATTCGCCGAAGGCGCGCAGGCCGAGGGCACCGCCTGCGCCCTGGCGCTGGTCTGGCCGCAGGCGCGCTTCGCGCTCGGGCTGGGCCGGGGGATGGCGGGCGATCCGACGGCGGCGGCACGGGCCATTGTCGCCGGATTCCACGGCCAGGCGCCGCCCACCCACAGCCGCACCGCGCTGGTGCTGACCGATGCCCTGGCCGGCCATGCCCAATTGCTGCTGGAAGAACTGACGCTGGCGACTTCCGGCCGCCACCAGTTCTTCGGCGGCGGCGCCGGCGACAACGGCCGGTTCCGCCACACCGTCGTCTTCCACGGCACCGAGGTGGTCTCCGACGCCGCGGTGGCACTGGAGATCGTCTCGCCCAAGCCGCTGGGCATCGGCGTCGGCCATGGCTGGGAACCGGCCGGCCCGGCGCTGCGCGTCACCGAATCCGAGGGTCTGCGCCTGGCCGGCCTCAACGGCCTGCCCGCTGTCGAGGCGTTCGAGGCGCATGCCGGGCGGCTCGGCAGGTGCTTCGACCGGCAGGCACCGCGACCGTTCTTTCTCAATAACGTTCTCGGCATCGAGGCCGGCGGCTTCCATCGCCTGCGCGTGCCGCTGGCGATCGATGCGCGCGGCGGCCTGCTCTGCGCCGCCGAGGTGCCGCAGGGCAGCCTGGTGCACATCATGCGCAGCTCCGCCGCCTCGACCGTCGCCGCCGCCGGGCGGGCGGCGCGGGCGGCGCTGGCGGGGCTGGACGGCTACCGCCCGGGCATCACCCTGTTCTTCGACTGCGTGGCCACGCGCCGCCGCCTCGGCGCCGGCTTCGCCGACGAACTCGCCGCGGTGCGGGAGCGCATCGGCGCGCCGCTGCTCGGCTGCAACACCCACGGCCAGTTCGCCCGCGCCGACGGCCAGTTCGAGGGCTTCCACAACTGCACAGCCGTGGTCTGCATCCTGCCGAAATGACGTACGTCCCGACCGACACCTCCCGCCACCTGCTCAACGCCCTCGCCGATCCCGCGCAGCGCCCGCGCGCGGCGGCGGCGCTGGCGGCGCACTGGGGGGTGGAGGCGGTGCTGGTGCTGATCCCCGACCACGAGCTTGGGGTGCTGCGCCCCGCCCCCGGCTTCCCCGCCACCCTGCCCGGCGGCGCGGGCTGGCGGGCGCTGCTGGCGCGCTGCGCCGCCCCGGGCGAGGCCAGCGCGGAGGTCGCCTGGCCCGACCAGGGGCACCTGGTGGGCTGCCGCGCCGCGACCGGGCCGGACGGGTCGGTGCTGCTGCTGCTGGGCGGCGAGGCGGGGCTGACCGTGGCCGGGCTGGAGTGGCTCGGCTTCCCCCTGCTGGCCGCGCTGCTGCGGGCGGAGAGCCTCGCCGGCATCAGCGCGGCGCGCGCCGCCGAAGCCCGCCAGGCCGGCGCGCGGGCGGCCGCCCTGGCCACGGCGCTGGAGGCGGCGCGGGCCGAGGCCGCGGCGCGGGCGAGCGAACTCGCGCGGGCGCTGGAGGAAGCCGATCGCCTCAACCGCGCCCTGCAGCAGTTGAATGCCACGCTGGAGGCACGGGTGGCCGCGCGCACCCGCCTGCTGGAAGCGGAGATGGCGTGGCACCGCGAGGCCGGGGCGGAGGCGGCACGGGCGGGGCTGCTGGAAGCGGTCGGCCAGCTCAGCGGCGGCGTCGCGCATGACTTCAACAACCTGCTGACGGTGGTGCTGGGCGGGCTGGATCTGGTGGAGTTGGGGCTGGCGGGCGACGACGCGGAGGCGACGCAGGAGGGGCTGGAGCAGGCGCGCGACAGCGTCGGGCGGGCGGCGCGGCTGGTGCGGCAGTTGCTGGCCTTTTCGCGCCGGCAGTTGCTCGATCCACGGCCGGTGGACCTCAACCGGCTGGTCGCGGCGCTGGCGGCGCCGCTGCGGCGGGTGCTGGGCGAGGCGATCGAGCTGCGTCCGGTGCTGGCCGAAGGGCTGTGGCTGGTGGAGCTGGACGCCGCGCAGCTTGAAGTGGTGCTGCTGAACCTGGCGCTGAACGCGCGCGAGGCGATGCCGGCGGGCGGGCGGCTGAGCATCGCCACGCGCAACACCCGCCTGGACGCGGCGGCGGCCGGCCCGCAGGCGCGGCCGGGCGCCTATGTGGAGCTGGCCATCGGCGACACCGGCTGCGGCATGCCGCCCGAGGTGCTGGCGCATGTGTTCGAGCCGTTCTTCACCACCAAGGAGGTCGGCCAGGGCACCGGGCTGGGGTTGAGCGAGGTGCACGGCGTCATCGCCCAGTCGGGCGGGCATGTGCGGCTGCTGAGCACGCCCGGGCACGGCACGGAGGTCAGGATCTACCTGCCGCGGCTCGGCGGGGACGATGAGGCGGAGGACGGCACGGAGCAGGCCTGAGCCCCCTCTTCCCCCGCCACCGGCAGCCACAGCGTGACCGTGGTGCCGCGACCGGCCTCGCTCTCGATGGCCATGGCCCCGCCGCTCTGTTCGGCGAACCCCTTCACCATCGACAGGCCAAGCCCGGTTCCCGCGCCGACTTCCTTGGTGGTGAAGAACGGCTCGATGGCCTGGGCCAGCGTCTGCGGGTCCATGCCGCTTCCCTCGTCGCGGACATCGATGCGGACATAGCGGCCGGGCGGCAGCGGCACCCCGGGGGGTTCGGCCGGGGGGGTCATGGTCGCGGCAATCACCAGCGTGCCGCCGCGCGGCATCGCGTCGCGCGCATTGGTCGCGAGGTTGAGCAGCGCCGTCTCCAGCTCCGACCGGTCGGCCGCGATCGCCGGCAGGTCGGGCGGCAGCGCGACCCGCACCGCGACATGGCCCCCCAGCATGTGCGTCAGCATCTCGCCGAGTTCCCCCAGCATGGCCGCGAGGTCGATCGGCTCCACGCTGAACTGCGACTGCCGGGCGAAGGCCAGCAGGCGGCTGGTGATGATCGCGCCCCGCTGCGCCGCGCCGCGGCCGATGGCGCCCCAGCGCCCGACCTTGGCGGCATTGCCCGGATGCGCCTCGATCAGCGCCAGCGCGCCCTGCACCGCCTGCAGGATGTTGTTGAACTCGTGCGCCACGCCGCCGGCGATCTGCCCCAGCGCCTGCATCTGCCGCGCCCGCATCGCGCCTTCCAGCGCGGCCTCGCGGGCGAGGATCTCGTCCTGGACCCGCTGCTCCAGCGCGCGGTTCAGCTCGGCCAGCGCCGCCTGGGCCTCGATCAGGTCGTGGACATCGGTGACCGAGCCGACCCAGCGCAGGATCCTGCCGCCGGCGTCGTGGATCGGCCGGGCATGCACCAGGTGCCAGCGCCAGGCGCCGTCGCTGGCCCGGCGGATGCGCCGGCGCTTGACGTAGCCCCTGCCGCTGCGGATCGCCTCGCGCCATCGCCCGGTGGCCTCGGCCAGTTCCTCGGGATGGACGGTGGCCAGCCACCCCGCGCCCAGCAGCGCCGTCGCCGGCAGGCCGCAATAGCGTTCCCAGCCATCGCTCACCCAGGTGAGGCTGCCGCTCGCATCGGCCTCCCACGCCATCGTGGGAACCGCGTGCAGCATGGCGCGGAAACGTTCCTCGCTGTCGCGCAGGGCCGCCTCGGCCGCGGCGAACCCCAGGCGCAGGTCGTCGATTTCGCCGATTCCCGCCGGCGGCAGGGCGGCGGCGGTGTCGGCCGTCGGCATGCCGCGCCGCCACTGGCTGGCGACGCCGCGGACATGCGCGCCGAGGCATCGGACCGGCAGCAGCACCCGCCGCGCCGCCAGCAGGGCGAGGCCGCCGCCCAGGAGCAGCGCCAGGGCCCCGCCGACGGCAAGGCCCAGCAGCGGCACTTGCCAGGCGGCGTCGAAGGAGGCGGCCGGTTCGGCCACCACGACGGTCCAGCCGGGCGCCGAGGCCACGGCGTGAAAGGCGATGACAAGAGGCACGCCCCTGGCTCCGACGCCACGGAAGACGCCCCATTCCTGGCTGGCGTAGCGGCTGATATTGGCCGGCCTGGCGCCCTGGCCGACCAGCTTCTCGTGCAGCCCGTCCGATCGCGCGACGATCACCCCCCTGGAATCCAGGATCACCGCATACGCCGTGTCGGGCAGTTTCTGCGCCATCAGCAGGTCGCGCAGCCGGGTCGCCTCGGTCGAGGCGCCGGCGACCAGCATCACGCGACCGGCGGCGTCGCGCACCGGAACCCCGACGGAATAGGTGTGGGTATGCGAGGCCGTGCCGACGACCATCTCGCCGACGGCCGGGCGTCCGGTGGCGAAGACCTGCCGGACCATCGCCAGCGCGGCCACTGGCGGCAGCTTCGGTCCCAGCGGCTCGCGCGTGGTCAACAGCCGGGTGCCATCCTGCCGCGCCAGGTAGATGGCCGCGCCAATCTCTTCGCCGATCAGGCGGGCCTGGGCGTAAAGCGTCGGCAGGTCGGGGGACGCAGCGTCGGGGCCGAAGGCCGGCGAGGTCGCGTAGGCGATCAGGGCGGCGATGTTGCCAACGATCTGCCGGTCCAGCGTGAAGGCCAGGGCACTGGCAAGGTCGCGCAGCCGGTCCTTCTCGGCGGCGCGGTAGCCCTCCACCGCATGCCAGGTGGCGACGCCACCGACCGCCAGCGCCGGCACCAGGATCACCATCGCCAGGCCGACGAGCAACGCCCCCAGCCGCGGGCCGCCGCCCGTGCGGGGGGGCGCGGACCGGAAGCGCGCGAAAAGGGCCGAGACCACGACGGTTACCTCCACGGTCCGGGCGCGGAGATCCCGGAACGCCGTTCATCGGGCGGCGTCGCCGGGGCCGGGGCACGCAAGCCCCTCCATCCGGTTCGTCCGGCAGGCGACAATACTACCTACAATCGTATCCTGATGACGCAGCCTATCCGACAATGACAGGTCAGGCATCTGCATGTCGCCAGGACATGCTGCCCAGGGTGCATGAGGCTTATGATCTTCTACTTCGCATCGACATCTTCGAGCATACGGGTAACTACCCAGTACTCCTTCATGATATCGACGAAATCGTTTTTTTGACCAGAAAACATAATGCGAGTCATGCTGTTATTTAGTTGAACAAAAGCAGCAATTTGTTTTGGGTTTATCGAGATTTCCAGATTATCCGGCGTCTTGGCCTTCAGGAAATTCATTGCCTCTGCACTCCGTGGTACCGGGATGGTGAGGCATTCTATCATCTGAGCCGCGTTGCTGTCCGTTCGCGCCGGCAGCCGCTTCGGCGCAGCGCGCCAGGCGGCGTCAGAGCCGCCTGGCGAACACCAGGGACCTCGAAGCCCCCCGCCGGCAGCCGGTGGCCGGCCTGTCGCCGACGCAGGCGAACCCCAGCCGCCGCAACACCGACTGCGAGGCCGCATTCTCCGGGTCCGTGGTGGCATGGATCTCGGCCAACCCGGCCAGCCGCCGCCGCGCATCCGCGAGCAGGGCTCCGGCCGCCTCCGGCATGTATCCGCACCCCCAGGCCGAGGGCCGCAGCCAGTAGCCAAGCACCGCCCCCGCGCCATCGGGTTCAAGCGAGATGCCGCCGAGCAACGCGTCGGTGTCCCGCGCCGCGATGACCCGGAAGGGATGGAACCCCGCGCCGCAGACCGTGGCGGTCAGCGCGATATACGCGAGCGCGTCCCTGGGCTCGTAGGGATAGGGCGGCCGGACGACCCACTGCGCCACCGCCCAGTCGTTCAATCCGGCGCACAGCCCGTCGACGTCGCCCTCGCCCCCCGGCCGCAGGCGAAGCCGTGGCGTCTCCAGGACGGCGCCGGACGGACCGGGCCGGTCGCGGGCCGCCTGCCCTGCCACGTTGTCTCCGCCGATGGTGCCAGTCCTTTGCATCGATGGATTTCACCCACGCCGCCGCCGGCTGTCCACCCCGGACCGTCGGATTGCCCCGCCCTTCCGGCCGAAACTGCATAGTTGCCGCCCCGCAGGAAGGCGCATTGTCCCGCCCACGCCGCAGGAATGGCACAGAAACGAGGGAGTTTGCCGTGCAGCACCTCCACCGCCGGGCCGCCTTCGCCTTCGGGGTCGCGCTGGCGACCGCATCCGCTGCGCTCGCGCAGCCGCTGACCGGCGCGCCGGCCCAGCCGGACCTGCGCTTCTCGACCCCGCTGCCCCCCGGCGTGGCCGCGCCGCCCACGCTCGAGACCCGGTTCGGCACGCTGCAGTTCCTCGACGGCGTCCCCGACGCGGCATCGACGCAGAAGCTGTTCGACAACCTGGATTTCCAGCGGGCGGTGCAGGCCTATCTGCTGGCCATCCCCGCGGTGAGCCAGGTCGCCGACCGCAACGCGATCCGCGGGCTCGGCCCGACCAACCGGGTGGTGCCGGTCTTCGCCGACCTGGTGGATTCCCGCACGGTCGGGCTGACCTTCAACGACAACACGGTCTACACCTGGACCTGGCTCGACCTGCACGACGGCCCGCTGGTGATCGAGGTGCCGCCGGAAGTCCTTGGCACCGTCAACGACATCTGGTTCCGCTGGGTGGTCGATGTCGGCATCACCGGCCCCGACCGGGGCCATGGCGGCAAGTACCTGCTGCTGCCGCCGGACCATGCCGGGCCGGTGCCGCACGGCTACCACGTGGTGCATTCGCCGACCTTCAACCTGTGGATCCCGTGGCGCATCTTCCTGCAGGAAGGCAGCCCCGAACCCGGGGTCGAGCGGACGAAGAAGCTGCTGCGCATCTATCCGCTGGCCGATGCCGGCAGGCGTCCGCCGGAGCTGACCTTCGTCAATCTCTCCGGCAAGCCCTTCAACATCGTCAATCCGGCCGATTTCAGCTTCTGGGAGCTGCTGAACCAGGTCGTGCAGGAGGAACCCACCGCCTCGCTGGACCAGATCCGGCTGGGCTTCTACCAGTCGATCGGCATCGAGAAGGGCAAGCCCTTCGCCCCGGATGCGCGGATGAAGCAGATCCTGACCGAGGCCGCCGCGGTCGGCGACGCCACCGCCCGCGCCATCGCCTATCACACGCGCGAGCCCGAGGCGTACTACTACCCGGGCAGCGCCTGGCAGAAACCCTTCATCGGGGGCTACCGTTTCCAGACGCAGCCCGGCGTGCTGAACCTCAGCGCCTACAGCTTCTACTACTTCCTGGCCACCGGCGTGACGCCGGCGATGGAAGAGAAAATGGTCGGCCGGGGCTCGCAATATGCGTGGGCGGCGCGCGACGCCAAGGGCGAGCCGCTGGATGGCGGCAAGTCCTACCGGCTGCATCTGCCGCCGAAGATCCCGGTCCGGGATTTCTGGTCGGTCATCCTCTACAGCAACCAGACGCGCTCCATGCTGCAGACCGACCAGCGCTTCCCCGGCCTGGGCAGCCAGAGCAAGGGGCTCGAGGTCAATCCCGACGGATCGGTGGACGTGTATTTCGGCCCCACGGCGCCGGAAGGCCGGCAGGCGAACTGGGTGCAGACCGTGCCGGGCCAGGGCTGGAACACGATCCTGCGCCTCTATGGCCCGCTGGAGCCGTGGTTCGACCAGAGCTGGCGGCCGGGCGAGATCGAACCGTTGTCCTGACCGGCGAGCGGGGTAGAGTCCTGGCTTTCCCCGGAGAGTCGCCGTGCAGGACATCATCGATGGCTATGCCGCCGCCGCGACGCCCGGGCTGATCGCCCGCTTCGACGGGCTGGTGCCGGAGCAGGTCTACGCCCCCGTGCTCGACCTGTTGCCGCTCGCCCCGGCGCGGATCGCCGATATCGGCGCCGGCACCGGCCGCGACGCCGCCTGGTTCGCCGGCCAGGGCCATCGCGTCCTGGCGGTCGAGCCGGTCCGGGAATTGCGCGAGGCCGGCCTCGCGCGACACGGCGCGGCCGGGATCGAGTGGCTGGATGACCGGCTGCCGCTGCTGGCGAAGGCACGGGAGCACGGCCCGTTCGATCTGGTGGTGCTGTGCGGGGTCTGGCAACACCTCGACGACGCGGCGCGGGCGCTGGCCATGGACAGCCTCGCGCGGCTGGCGGCGGCCGGCGGGCGGGTGATCCTGTCGCTGCGCCACGGGCCGGGGTCCGCGGGACGGCGCGTGTTTCCGGTGGTGCCGGACCGGACGATCGCGGCGGCGGCCCGGTCGGGGTTCACGCTGCTGCGACGGCGGGAGGCGGATTCGATCCAGCCGGAGAACCGGGCACAAGGCGTGCGCTGGACCTGGCTGGCGCTGGCGCGGCGCGGCCCCGCGACCGGCCAGGAAGGGCATTGATGATGCCCTTCCAGTATCAGCCGTTATTAAGTAATGGCCTTACTTATTGTTGCAGCAATTGCAATACAGATAACAGGCAGCACGACAATAGCCGCAACAGTCAGGTAACGCGCGCGCCGTTCATCGGCTTCGCAAATTTCGGCAAGCTCATGCATTTGGCATTCTCCGGGGCTTGAGGATGCATGCCTCCTACTAGGTGATATCCAGCCCCTAATTCCAGTAAAAAATGGCACGTCTGAAATCAGACAATGCCAGTGTATGGTTTTTAACATCACACTGGATCAAAAATTACATTCCATTCATCGTCCCCGGCCTGTTTCATCCACACGTTAATATTTCGCGCTGCCGCGAATGGCACGCGATGATGCGGGAGCGCGGAATCATCGGACCGATGACGCAGCAGATTCAATCCCTCACATCGTTCCCGGATGGACATTCATTGCTCGCGCCACCCGTCCTGGTACATGCAGTCGCGGAAAATGGCGCTGCGTCCGGAACTGTTCGTGTCGGTGGTGGTCTTGTTGACGGCGTAGTATTGATCGCCGCTTTTGATGCAGCCGCTGCTGTTGTACCATTCGCATTTCTTGCGATCGTCGTAGCTGGCGCCGCGGCTTGTCGTCGTCACCATGTTGGCCGGCAGGGTAGCATAGGCGACGGCCCGGCAATGGGTGGTCGCGGCATCCAGCGCCGCCGGGCCGGCGCCGGGCTTGACCCAGGTCGTGCACGCGGCCAGCGGCAGGGCCAGCAGGACGATCGTGCAGAACCGCCAGACCAGCCATTCCTGCGACATCTTCATCCGGGCCCCCGTTATCATTCCGAAATCGCCACATTGCGGCCTTCGCGGATCAGGTTGCCAGATTCCAACCTTCGTGCAAGCTGGATATCAATCCAAAACAGTTGAAATATTGTAACGATATTCATCAGGGAAAGCGGCGGGACCATGCTGAAGACATGCGGCCGGCTTCTGGGCCGGATCCTGGGCCATGCGCTCAGGCTTCTCGACGTCCATGCCTCGGGGGGCGCCGTGGCGGGGATTCCGGATCTGCACCCGCCTCCCGCCCCGCCGGAAAAGAGCCCCGGCGATGCCGCCCCCGACCGCGCGGACCGGCCCGGGAAGCGCACCTAGCATTACAGTTGCTTTTTTCTGTTCCCTCTCCATGTGTGATGCGCTGGTGGGAGGAACGGATGAGCAGTGCAGGCATGGAGACGACGCTCGAACTCTGGGCGTCGTCGCTGCGGGATGTGAAAGCCCGCATGCGTTCTCTGTTCACGCAGGACCGGGTGGCGGCCTCTGCGGGGCAGTTCCTGGATGGGTTGCTCGGGCCTGAGCGGCGCAAGACCGGTTGGATGCGTGCCGAGGCGGCAGGCGATTCGGGCCCCTGGCGGCAACAGGCCATTCTCGGTCGTGGTCGCTGGGACGCCGACGCCTTGCGCGACATTGTACGCGACTATGCGCTGGAGACGCTGGCCGACCCGGAAGCGGTGCTGGTGATCGACGAGACCGGCTTCCTCAAGCAGGGTAAGTCGTCTTGCGGGGTGGCGCGGCAATACACCGGCTCGGCGGGCAAGATCACGAACTGCCAGATCGGGGTGTTCGCCGCCTACGTGTCGCGCCATGGCCACGCCTTCATCGACCGTGCCCTCTACCTGCCGAAAGCCTGGACCGACTCCCCGGCGCGCCTTACGGCCGCGCATGTGCCGCCCGGGGTGAGCTTTGCCACCAAACCGCGGTTGGCGATGGAGATGATCAGGCGAGCCATTACCGCAGGCGTACCGTTTGCCTGGGTGGCGGCGGATACGGTCTACGGCGTGGGCGAGATCGAGATGGCGCTGCGCAAGGCGGGCAAGGGTTACGTGCTCGGCGTCAAATCGAACCAGACCTTCCAGTCCTGGATCGGCAAGCCGGAGATATCGGGCACCGCCGAAGACATTGCGAAGGATCTTGCCCCCTCCGCCTGGAAGCGCCTCTCGGCGGGCGCGGGCACCAAGGGAGCGCGGCTCTATGACTGGGCCTACTTTGAACTGGCCGACCTCAAGGCGGCCGAATACGACGATAGCCAGAGTGGGCTCTGGACCCGCGGTCTGCTGATCCGGCGCAACATCACCGACGGCGAATATGCCTACTTCACCACCTGGTGCCCGGCCGGAACCGGCATCGAGAGGTTGGTGACCGTCGAAGGCCAGCGCTGGACGATCGAGGACAGCTTCGAAACCACGAAGAACGAGCTCGGTCTCGACCACAACGAAACCAGGTCCTGGCACGGTTGGCACCGCCACGTCTCCCTGGTGATGCTTGCCTTCGCCATGCTGGCGACCATCCGCCACCATGCCAACTGCCTGCCACCCCCAAAAACAATCCTGCGGACAGCAACAAACCTGCCGAGCTCATCCGCTGGTCCATGCAGGAAATCCGACGCGTCGCCACACGTCTTGCGCAACGACGCATCCAGCCCGCACACGTTATCGCCTGGTCGCTCTGGCGACGCGCCCACCAAGCCGCTGCACAACGCTCGCATCTGAAACGAAAAATGCAACTGTAATGCTAGGCACGCCGCCGAAGCCTGGCCTCGCGCTTACGGCGCCGGCCTCCAGGCCGCAGACCAGTGCAACTCCCGCCTGGCCTTGTCGCCGCGCAGCGTGCCGTCATCCTCGGCGATGTTGTAGATGCCGCGGGCGCCATGGACGGTCGCCAGCACCGCCGCCCAGGCCGCGGCATCGACATGCAGCGGTCCCGGACCGGCCGGGGCGTCGAAGCCGGTTCCCGGCCCATAGAGGCGGCCATAGCGCAGGACGATGCCCACGAAGGGCGCCGCCAGGACCTGACGTTCCAGACTCGCCACGCCACGCGCCGACACCCCCGCGCGGCCCTCCGCCTGCACGGCCAGCGGATCATCCTCGTCATGGGGCAGCTTCCCTTCGGCATAGGCGAAGGCAACGCTCTGGGCGATGAAGCGCCGGGCGCCGGCACGGAGGGCGGCCTCGACGAGATTTTGCGTCCCTTCTTCCCGGATCCTGGCATTGCGCGCGGTTGCCTCGGCCATGCGCGCGGGATCGAGCCCCGGCGGCAGATCGGTCAATTGATGGACCACGACCTGCGGCCCGGCCGCCATCACCGCGGCGCTCACCGCGGGCGCGTCAAAGACATCGACGATCACCGCCTGCATGCCGAGGCGCTCCAGTTCGGCCGCCCTGGCGTGCGAACGTGTCGTTCCGACGACGCACCAGCCTTCGGCGATGAGCAGCGGCGCCAGTCTTCTGCCAATGGCGCCGCCGGCGCCGGCGAGGAAAAGAGTCTTGTCCATGCAACGGACTCCAGGGCAAAGGCGATGGCGCGGCGCCATCAGGCCCGATAATATCAGAGCACGAATAATATATCAGAGCACTGATATCATGCGCAAGCCATCCAACGCCGCACAGCCCCCCGGCCCTGGGGAGGGCAAACGCGGCGAAGACGGGTATCTCGGGTATCTGCTCCGCCAGGCGGCGGGAGCTTATCGCCATCGCATGGATCGCGAACTGGCGGACCTGGATGTCACGCCGCCTCAATTCGCCGTCATGACGATGGTGAACGCCTATCCGGGGATCTCCAATGCCGATATCGCGCGGCTGGCCTTGCTGACACCGCAGACGGTCAGCGTCATCGTCGCCAACCTGCAGCGCGGCGGGATTGTGCAGCGGGTGCCCCACGACGTGCATGGCCGCATCCTGCGGATCGCGCTCACCCCGAGCGGCCAGGCGCTGCTGCAGCAATGCCGGACGCGAGTGCAGGCGCTGGAAGACGAGCTTTCCGGCGGGCTCTCCGAGGCGGACCAGGGGGTGATCCGAAAATGGCTTGCGGGCATCGCCAGGGGCGACGGGCTGGCATGCGGCGCTCGACGGGGGGCGGCCGGGTTGGTAACCCCTCCCCCGGAAGGAGCCTGGGATTCGGACGATGACGGTTGCGATCGGGATGGGACAGACGGAGGCGGGCGCCGCGGCGACGCTCGACCTTGAGGAGCTGCTGGCCACCCGCCTGCTGGTCCAGGGCAATTCCGGCTCCGGCAAGTCCCACCTGCTGCGCCGGCTGCTGGAACAGAGCGCCCCCTGGGTGCAGCAGACCGTCATCGACCCCGAAGGCGATTTCGTCACGCTGGCGGAGCGTTTCGGCCACCTGGTGATCGACGCCGAGGCCCATACCGAGTACGCGCTGCAGGTCGCGGGCGAGCGGGCCCGCATTCACCGCGTCTCCACCGTGCTGGACCTGGAGGGGCTGGACGCCGAGAACCAGTTGCGCCGCGCCGCCGCCTTCCTCGGCGGGATGTTCGAAGTCGATCGCGACCACTGGTACCCGATGCTGGTCGTGGTGGACGAGGCGCAACTGTTTGCCCCCGCCGTCGCCGGGGAGATCTCCGACGAGGCGCGCAAGCTCTCGCTGGGGGCCATGACCAACCTGATGTGCCGCGGCCGCAAGCGCGGGCTGGCCGGGGTGATCGCCACGCAGCGCCTGGCCAAGCTCGCCAAGAACGTCGCCGCCGAGGCATCCAATTTCCTGATGGGCCGCACCTTCCTCGACATCGACATGGCGCGCGCCGCCGACCTCTTGGGCATGGAGCGGCGGCAGGCGGACGCGTTCCGCGACCTCGGGCGCGGGCATTTCGTGGCGCTCGGCCCGGCGCTGTCCCGCCGCCCGCTGGGCATCCGCATCGGCCCGACCGAAACGCGGCCGCGCAACGCGCCGTCGCGGCTGATGCCGCTGCCGGAGGCGCCGCTGGAGGATGCGCATGCGGTGATCCTGGCCGCGCCCCCACCCGAGGCCGCCCGGCCGCAGCGCCGCCCGCCCGCGCCGCCGGCGCCCGACCTGCTGAGCCAGTTGATGGCCGCCGCCCGCCCCCCGGCCGAGGAAACCCGCGCCGAGACGGTCGAGGACCCGCCGAGCCCCGAGGCGCTGGCCGAGCGGCGCGAGCGGCAGGAACAGATCCTGCGCGCCATCCTGGCCGATCCGGACGCCGGGTTCCGCGCCGTCGGCGTGCTGTATCAGGATTTCCTGGTGCGCTGGCGCATCGAGGGCCTGGGTGCCGGGGTGCCGGACCTCGGCGGCTTCCGCCGCATGCTGACCCGCGCGCGCGCCGGCATCAGCGCCGAAATGGCCGAGGACGAGGCCTGGCAGGATGTCGCCGCCCGCGCCGCCATCCTGCCCGAGGACATGCAGGGCATCTTCCTGATGCTCGCCCGCGCGGCGCGGGAGGGGCAGCCCTGTCCGGGCGACCCGGCGATCGCGCGCGCCTATGGCACGCATTCATTGGGCCGGGCGCGGCGGGTGCTGAACTACATCGAGGAACAGGGGCTGATCGTCTGCCAGATGGACGGCGCCGGGCGGCGGATCGTGACGCTGGTGGAACTGGCCTGGGCCACCGCCCCGGGCGCCCCCGACGCCGAGGACGCCCTGGCAGGGTAAGCCTCAGGGGCCGCGGCGCTCAGCGCCGGTATTGCGCGTCGGTGACATGCTCCATCCAGTCCACGGCGGAGCCATGCAGCTTCTCCTGGATGGCGATGTGGCTCATGGCGGTGGTCGCGGTGGCACCATGCCAGTGCCGCTCCTCCGGCGCGAACCAGACCACGTCGCCGGCCCGGATCTCCTCGACGGTGCCGCCCTCGCGCTGCGCCCAGCCGCAGCCGGCCGTGACGATCAGGGTCTGGCCGAGCGGATGGGTGTGCCAGGCGGTGCGGGCGCCGGGCTCGAACGTCACCAGCGCCATCGCGACACGCGCCGGGTCGGGCGGGTTGAACAACGGGTCGATGCGCACCGCACCGGTGAACCAGTCCGCCGGCCCCGTGCCGGAAGGCTGTGATCCCGCTCGTCTGATGTCCATTGCCGACTCTCCTGTGAGTGCAGTGCCCCTCAGCGCATCTTCAGGATGATGACCTCGCTGCTGGCGGGATTGGTTCGTTCGCGCAGGGTGCGGACCTCCGCGGCGGACACCGGCGCTGCCCTGTTGCCCCAGGCGCCGCGCACGAAGCTGACCACCTCGGCGATCTCGCGATCGTTCAAATGGGCCCGCAGCGCCGGCATGCGATAGGCATCCGGGATGCCCCCGGCCACCACCCGGCCCGACCCGTTGAGCGTGAGATTGATCGCCGAGACGCCATCGGGTGCCAGCAGCGAACTCGCCCCCGCGAGAGAAGAGATCCATTCGCCGCGCCCACGCCCGTCCGGCCCGTGGCAGGGCGCGCATTGCACGAGGTAAAGCCGCGCCCCGGGAACGCCCTGGACCTGCCCCTCGGCGAGCAGTTGCGTCGTGGCCGCATCTTCCTGCCAGGGCGTGCCGTCACGGGCGGCATCGCCGGGCAGCGACTTCAGGTAGCGTGCGATCCCCTGCAGGTCGTCATCGGTCATGAACTGCGTGGAGTTGTTGAACGCCTCCATCATCGAGCCGAAGACGACGCCATGGCGGTTCCGCCCGGTGCGCAGGAAGGTAACGATCTCCGCCTCGCTCCAGCGGCCCAGGCCGGTGTTAGGATCGCCGCGCAGGCCCGGCGCATACCAGCCGTCGAGCGTCGCGCCGGAGAGGAAGCGGCCGCCGCGCTCGTCGAGCGCCAGTTCCTGCATGCCGAGGCCGCGCGGCGTGTGGCAACTGCCGCAATGGCCGGGCCCCTGCACCAGATAGGCGCCACGGTTCCACGCCGCGTCGCGCGCGGGATCGGGCACGAAAACTCCTGATGGGGCGAAGGCGAGGTTCCAGAAGGCCAGCGGCCAGCGCAGGTTCAGCGGCCAGGGAATGGTGCCCGGCCGGTTCGCCTGCCGCACCGGCTGCACGTGGTGGGCAAAATAGTCGTAGAGCGCGCGCACATCCGCGTCGCTCATCTTCGCATAGGACGGATAGGGCATCGCCGGATACAACCGGCGCCCGTCCGCCGCCACGCCGCGGCGGACCGCGTTGTCGAACTGCGCCAGCGTATAGCCGCCGATGCCGGTTTCCCGATCGGGCGTGATGTTGGTGGTGAAGATCGTGCCCATCGGCGTGCCCATCGCCAGCCCGCCGGCGAACGGCGCGCCGTCCTCGACCGAATGACAGGCGACGCAATCGGCGAGACGCGCGACATATTCGCCGGGCTCCGGCGGCAACGGCGCGGCCGGGGGCGCGTCGTTGTCGAAGGGAGAAGCCGGGCTGCGCGTGGCGAAGACCCAGGCGCCGAGGGCGGCGGCAAGCAGGATCACCGTGAAGACAACAAGGCGTTTCAAGGTTTGTCAGCCATCCCTGGAGGAAGTCGAAGCTTATGCCTGATCGCCGAACCGGGCCTTCGACAGCGGCAGGCTGCGCAGGCGCCTTCCGGTCAGCACCGCCACGGCATTGGCCACCGCCGGCGGCACGCCGGGCACGCCGGGTTCGCCGATGCCGCCCATCGCGGCGCCGCTCTCGATGATCCGCGTGTGTACGCGCGGCATGCGGCCCGGCGGCAGGATCGGGTAGCCGTCATAGTTGCGCGCGCGCGGCATGCCGTGCTCGTAGACCACTTCCTCCAGCAGGGCCGAGGACAGGCCGATGGCAACGGCCGACTGCACCTGTGCCTCGATGATCGCGGGATTGACGATGCTGCCGGGATCGATCGCCACCCAGACGTCATGCACCCGCACCTGGCCATCGGCGAGGGAGACCTCGGCGATGGTCGCCACCTCGCTCCCGAAGGGTGAGGCCATGGCCACGCCCCGCGCGCGGCGCGAGCCATCGGGTGCGGTGAAAGGCCCGCGCTTCCAGCCGCCGGAAAGATCGGCGACGGCATCGAGAAGGTTGCGATGGCGGGGACTGTCCGCGAGCAGGGCGCGGCGCAGCGCGAACGGATCCTTCCCGCCGGCATCGGCGATCTCGTCGAGGAAGCTTTCGTAGAAGAAGTCGTTCATGGAATGGCCGACCGAGCGCCAGAAGCCGATGACGACCGGATATTCGTGCCGCACATCGGCAACGCGGCGGTGCGCGATGGCGTAGGGCTTGCCGGACATGCCCTCGACGACGGACGGATCGGCGGCATCCGGGCGGCGCCCGAACACCCGCCCGAGCGGGCCCTCGCCGCGGGCCAGCGCCTCGATCGCCACCGGCATGCCACTGGCATCGAGCCCGGCGCGGAAGCGCACGACGCCCATCGGCCGCACGGCATCGCGCAGGAATTCCTCCTCGCGGCTCCAGATCACCTTGACCGGCCGGCCGACCGCCTTCGCCAGTTGGATGGCCTGGGGGAAGGGATTGGCCATCTCGTACAGGAAGTGCCGGCCGAAGAAGCCGCCCAGCAGCGGCGAATGGATCCGCACCTGCTCCGGCGCGATGCCGGCCGCCGTGGCGGCGACGCGCTGGAACATCTCCGGCGCCTGGTTGGGCAACCACAGGTCGAGCGTGCCGTCGGGGTTCCAGCGCGCGGTGGCCGAGGGCGGCTCCAACTGGCCATGCGCGAGGAACGGCGCGTCATAGGTCGCCTCCACCATGCGGCTGGCGCCGCGCAGCGCCGCGGCCACGTCGCCCTTTTCCTCGGCGGTGATGCCGGGGCCAGGCAGGGCGGCCAGGGTGGCGCGCAGGCCCTCGCTGGAAAAATCGGCAGGCATGGCGCGGGGGGATGCGACAGCCGGTTCCTGCCACGCCACCTGCAGTGCCTCGACGGCCCGGCGCGCCCGCCACCAGCGATCGGCCACCACCGCCACCGCGCCCGGCAGGCGATGGATGGAATGCACGCCCGGCATCGCCCGCACCGCGACCTCGTTGGCGATGGCGCCCGGCTCCTGACCGAGCCGCCGCGCATGCCGCACCGCGGCCTGCAGCATGCCCTCGACCGTGATGTCGATGCTGTAGACGGCACGTCCGGTGGATTTCTCGTGCACGTCCAGCCGGGCCAGCGGCTTGCCGATCCAGCGGAATTCCCCCGGCGACTTCAGCGGGACATCCACCGGTACCGGCAGGGCGGCGGCCTCGGCCGCCAGCGCCCCGTAGGCGAGGCTGCGGCCGGAGGCGGCGTGACGCACCTGCCCGTTTTCCGTGGTGAGGTCACCGACCGGCACGCCAAGCCGGGTGGCGGCCGCCTGCAGCAGCATCGCCCGCGCCGCGGCGCCGATGCCGCGCATCGCCGCATAGCTCATGCGTACGGACATGCTGCCGCCGGTGATGCGCATGCCGTTGCTCATCACCTGGTAGACCGGGTTCGCCGGCGCGTTCTGCACGATGAAGCGCGCCGGATCGGAATCCAGTTCCTCGCCGACGATCTGGGCCATGGCGGTGAAGACGCCCTGCCCGCCCTCGTTGAAGGGGCTTTGCAGGATCACGGCGCCATCGGGCCGGATTTCCAGGAAGGCGGACACCGGCCGGGCCGCCGCCTGCGCTGCGGCCGCCCGGCCGCGCACGGCCAGGCCCGGCAAGGCCACGCCGAGCACCAGGCCACCCAGCAGCCCGCGGCGGGACAGATTGACCGGCCGGCCTTCGGACAAGGTTTCGCCGGCAGGAGGGATCATGCCATCCATCGCAGTGTCCTCCTCAACCCTGCGCCACGTCGGCCACGGCGGCCGCGATGGCGTTGTAGGTGCCGCAGCGGCAAAGATTGGTCATCGCCGCCGCGATGTTCGCTTCGGCCGGTTTCGGCACGTGCTTCAGCAGCGCCGTCGCCGCCATGACCTGGCCGGACTGGCAATAGCCGCATTGCGGCACCTGGTGGCGGACCCAGGCATCGACGACGCGGCGGCCGACCTCGTCCCGCTCGATCGCCTCGATGGTGGTGACGGCGCGGCCCGCCACGCTGCCGACCGGCGTCACGCAGGAACGGACCGCCACGCCATCGACCAGAACCGTGCAGGCGCCGCATTGCGCCAGGCCACAGCCATATTTCGTCCCGGTCAGGCCAAGCTCATCACGGATCACCCACAGCAGGGGCGTGTCGGCCTCCGCCTCGATCCGGTGGGCCGTTTCGTTGACAATGAGGTCCATGGGGCCGCTCCTGGGATGGCACAGGAGATGTAGGACGGAACATGCGGTGCGACAGGTGCGTCCGGAGGGCTCCCTGTTCCGCTCGCCCCCTTCTGAACTGCCGGGCGGCGTAACCGAAGCCACTGTGATGGGCGATGGCAATCCGCCTATCGCGTCCAGATCCGGTCGGCGCGTCGTTTCATTCCCACCGCAACAACGCCGTGATGGCGCGGCGCTCTTCAACTGCGACGACAGTGCGGCTGCAGCGCGTCATCGCCCGCCGTCAGCCCGCTGGTGGATACGCTGCGCCGCCGGGGGTGATCATGTCGTGCCCTGACCGCTCCCCCGCCGTCTGGCCGGGCGATCCGTTTCCGACTCTTTCAGGTTCGCGCTGGCGAAGACCTGGCGGATGCGCTGCAGATGCTCCGTGGCGCTCACCAGCTCATCAGGGGGAAACGATGCGAAGATCGCACTCATCCGGGCGAGGTTAGTTTCAAACGCCTTTTCGAAGATCGCACGGCCCTTCGCGGTCAACGTCGCCAGCAGGTTCCGCCGGTCGTCGCGGGCAACGGCCGACTTCACGAGCCCGTCGCGTTCCAGCCCCGCCATCAGTCCGGAAACCGTGGCACGGGTCACCTCCAGGGTCGCGACGATTTCCTTGTGGGGAACGGCCCTCCCCTTGGCGGCCCACAGCAGGGCCATGATCTGGAAGCGCGACGTCGAGCCGGCCGTGCCGGCCATCCAGTCGGTGAGCAGATTGTCCACCTGCCGGGCGGTGGTGCGCAATGCGAAGACCAACCCGAGCACCTCCACGAGCGAAGCCGGGATGCGCTCGCGGATGGCCGCCATGACCGCGGGCGGCGGTTCCGGGGGAAGCTGGTGCGGGATATGCGACTTCATGGCCTGCAATCGTTCCAAACGGCAATAACCATTTTGTATGGCCCCTAACAATAATGCCGTCAATACCGGCCTGCAGTTTCGGCAGCCGGCGGCCGGCATGCCTCCCTCTCGTCGTTGCGCCGGCATTGACTTTGTTAGGCGCCTAACTTATTCTGTATGGAGCCTAACAAATCAGGGCGCCCCATGACCCTCGACGAGATCGACCAGGAGCCCGCACTCCTGCCCGCAAATGACCGGCCGGACCCGGCACGCCGCGCGGCCCGGCCACGCCCGGCCGCCCCCCGTGGCATGCCCCGCCATGCGCTGGCGGTCGGCGCCGCGCTGCTGGCCCTGGTGCCGCTCGCGGCCGGCGGGTATCTGTACTGGGATGCGGCGCGACGCTTCGAAACCACCGATGACGCCTTCATCGCCGCGCGGCAGTTCGCGCTTGCCCCGAAAGTTGCAGGCTACATCACTGCCGTTCCGGTCACCGACAACCAGCACGTCGCGGCCGGCGCGGTGATCGCGCGGATCGATGACCGCGATTATCGCGTGGCGCTCGCCCAGGCGCAGGCACAGGTGGACGCGGCCGAGGCCAGCATCCGCAATATCGACGCGCAAACCGCCGTGCAGCAGGCCCAGGTCGCGCAGTCCGCGGCGCAACTGGAACAGACCGAGGCCGGGCTGGTGTTCGCACAGCAGCAGGCGGCACGCTATGACTACCTCGCCGCCCATAACGGCGCCGCCTCCGTGCAGAGCGCGCAGCAATACGCCTCCCAGCTTCGCCAGCAGCAGGCAGCGCTGAAGACCGCCCAGGCGGCGGTGGCCGCCGCCACCCGCCAGTTGGCCGCGCTCAAGGCGCAGCGGGCCAGCGCCGAGGCGAACCTCGCGCAGGCGGCGGCACAACGCGACCAGGCAACGCTCAATCTGTCCTACACGACGGTCACCGCCAGCCAGCCCGGCCGCGTGGTCAATCTCTCCGCCGCCGTCGGGCAGTACGCGCAGGCGGGGGCGAGCCTGTCGATGTTCGTGCCGGACGAGGTCTGGGTCACGGCGAACTTCAAGGAAACCCAGCTTGATGCCATGCGCCCCGGCCAGGCCGTGACCCTGCGCATCGATGCCTATCCGGAACGCCGGATCAGCGGCCATGTCGCGAGCGTGCAGTCCGGCTCCGGCACCGCGTTTTCGCTGCTGCCCGCGGAAAACGCCACCGGCAACTACGTCAAGATCGTCCAGCGCGTGCCGGTGAAGGTGGTGATGGACAACCCGCCGACCGACGTGGCACTCGGTCCCGGCATGTCGGTGGTGCCAGAGGTGCGGATCGATCCCACGCCCTCGCTGTATGAGCGGCTGCGGAGCCGGCTGTGAGCCCCGCGCCGCGCCACGCCGCCAATCCATGGCTGATCGCGGTGCTGGTGGCGCTGGCGTCCTTCATGGAAGTGCTGGACACCACCATCGCCAATGTCGCGCTGCCCTATATCGCCGGCGGCATGGGCGTCAGCCAGGACGACGCGTCCTGGGTGGTGACGACCTATCTCGTTTCCAACGCCATCATCCTCACCGCCAGCAGCTTCCTGGCGCGGCGGCTCGGGCGCAAGACCTTCTTCCTGATCTGCCTTGCGCTTTTTACCATCAGCTCGGTGTTGTGCGGCTTCGCCCCGAACCTGGAAGCCCTGCTGCTGCTGCGCGTGCTGCAGGGGCTGGGCGGCGGCGGCATGGTCCCGGTGGCACAGTCGATCCTCGCGGATTCCTTTCCGCCGGAGAAGCGTGGGCAGGGCTTCGCGCTGTTCGGCGTGGCGGTGGTGGTCGCCCCCGTGGTCGGGCCGACGCTCGGCGGCTGGCTGTCCGACAACATTTCCTGGCACTGGTGCTTTCTCATCAACGGCCCGGTGGGCGCGCTGACCTTCGTGCTGATCGGATCACTGCTGCACGATGCCCCGGCCGAGGCGGAGCAACGCCGGCACCGGCGCGGCGAGGCGTTCGACTGGATCGGCTTCGCACTGGTCGCGACCTTCCTCGGCGCGCTGGAGGTGGTGCTCGACCGCGGGCTGGAGGATGACTGGTTCGCTTCCTCGTTCATCGTGGCGGCGGCGACGGTGTGCGCACTGGCCTTCGTGCTGATGATCCCGTGGGAGATGACCCGCCGCAATCCCGCGGTGGATCTGCGCATGGTGGCAAGCCGGCAGTTCGGGGCCTGCTTCCTGGTGATGCTGGCGACCGGCGCCATCCTGATGGCGACCACGCAGTTCCTGCCGCAACTGGTGCAGGCGGATTTCGGCTACACCGCCACCTGGGCCGGGCTGATGCTCTCGCCCGGCGGGCTGGTGACCATGGCGATGATGTTCGTCGTCGCCCGGCTCTCGACCAGGGTCCAGCCCAAATTCATGATCATGGCGGGCGCCCTGGTGATCGCAGCCTCGATGCACCAGATGACCAACGTGTACGAGGGCCTCGACTTCTGGTTTCTCGCGCATGCACGGATGCTGACCGGCGTGGGGCTGCCGCTGATCTTCCTCTCGATCACCGCGGCCTCCTACGACGGCATCCCGCCGGCCAGGACCGACCAAGCCTCGGCGCTGATCAACGCGGCGCGCAACACCGGCGGCTCGATTGGCATCTCGCTGGCGTCCAACATCCTCGCCCATCGCGAGCAGTTCCACCAGAGCCGGCTGGTCGAGCACGTGGTGCCCTCCGGGGTGGCCTACCAGGACACGCTGCAGCACCTCGTCGGCTGGTTCACCGCCCAGGGCAGCCCGCCGGGCCTGGCGCAGCAGCAGGCGGCGGCGTGGATCGGCCGCCAGGTGCAGGCCCAGGTCTCGCTGCTTGCCTACATGGACGTGTTCTGGGTGCTCACGCTGATCTCGCTCGCCGCGGTGCCGCTGGCGCTGACGCTGCGCAAGGTCAGGCTGGGAGGGGCCGCCCCGATGGGGCATTGATCCGGCCTGTGGCGGGCCCCATGCCCGGGCGTTCGGTCACGATGGCCGCAGCAACTGCTCGACGGCCGAGAGCAGCGCCTCCCGCTTGAAGGGTTTGCGCAGCAGCAAATCGGCGCCGTACCGGTCGGGATGCGGCTCTTCCACCTGCCCGGACACGTTGGGGTTGCCGCCGGTGATCCCCAGGAAGCGCGTGGGCGGCGAGTGGCGCCTGCCTTCGCGGATCACGTCCACCCCGCTGGCCCCCGCCATCCAGATGTCGGTGATGACCAGGTCGAACCGGGTGACGCGCAGCAGTTCGACCGCCTCCGCACCGTTGGTGGCGTCGGTGACCTGATGGCCCTTGCCCTGCAGGATCAGCCGCAGCGACAACAGAACTGCCGGCACGTCTTCAATCAGCAGAATCGACGCCATGCTCACTGTCCATCATCGGAAATGGCTTCCTGCAACACGGGCCGCGCGGTGACGCCCGCAAGAGCCGTCCTGTCCGCCCCCACGCGGTCCGGGGCGTCCTCGTGAACGGGGATCAGGATCGTCACCGTCGTTCCCTGCCCCGGCTCGCTCAGCAGCGTGATGATCCCGCGCATTTCCTGCACCAGGCCGTACACGACCGGCAGGCCGAGGCCGGTCCCCTGGCCGATGGGCTTGGTGGTGAAGAAGGGCTCGAAGACCCGGTCAAGCGTCTCCCGGTTCATGCCGCACCCGGTGTCGATCACTCGCAGGCGCACGTAGCGGGGCCGCCGCACTATCCTGGCGTGACCGGATTCCACAACCAGATGCTCGTTCAGCGTGACCCTCACGCTGCCCCGGTACCCCATCGCGGCCGCTGCGTTCGTCAGCAGGTTGAGGATGATCTGCGAGAAGGCCGTGCGGTTGACGGCAATGCGCGGCACGACCCCGGCCACCTCCGTCCGTACGAACACGTTGACCGGAATGGCCTGGCGCGCGAGGCGCAGGCTGTCAGCGAGCACCTCGGCGGGCTCCACCACCTCGACCTCGCGCACCCCCGGCCTGGAGAACGCGAGCAGGCCGGCGATGATCTCCTTCGTCTTTTCCGTGCACTCCAGCATGACATCGAGATGCTGACGCCCCGCCTCCCTGACCAGGTTGCTGATGATCAGCTCCTCGGCGAGCACGCCGATAGGCTGCAGCATATTGTTGATCTCATGGGCGACCCCACCCATCATGCGGCCGAGCGATTCCATCTTTTGCCGATGGCGTTCGGCATTTTCCTCGCTCTCGTGCCGCTGCCGCAGCTCGTGCATGGCCTTTCCGGCAGCCTTCATCAGATCGAAGCCGGCCGGCTGGTCAACCGGCGCGATGGCGACGTTGGCGGAGACGACGCAGTTCTCGTGTTCGATCCGGAACGGGGCGGCGATCGCCTCCTGGATCCTGTATTCCAGGTCCTTCAGCGCCTCGTTGCCGAGCCATCGGCACAGGATGACGAAGTTTGTCCCGCCGAGACGCGCGACGAAATTGGACTCGCCCGCGACCTTGCGCAACCGGTCAGCGATTTCGACCAGCAGCCGGTCGCCCGCGGTGTAGCCCCTCATTTCCATGATGGCCCGCACGCCGGCGATGTCGATGAAGACCAGCGTCGGCCGTTCGCCTTCCTGCCGGCCGGACTCGGCCAGCCTGAGTTCCAGCTGGCTGCGGTTGGGCAGGCGGGTCAAGGGATCGAAGTAACGACGCCAGGTAAGATCCGCCTTGGTCTCGGCGAGCTGCCGCTCCTGCTCGGCCTGCGCCGTCACGTCCTCGATGACGGCGATCCAGGCGGTCTGGTCGACGCGATGGATGGTGACCGAAAGCACCACGCGATGGGGCTCCATCACCGCATGGTAGCGCTCCTGGTGCATGACGATGCCGTGGTTGAAGGGAAACTCGCTCAGCCGCCTGTCCAGGTTCGGCACGAAGCGCCCCAGGGACGCGTAGACATTCGACAGGTCGCCGTCCGGCAGCAGCGGCATCAGCATCTGCGCCACCATCGGGTTGACCAGCTCGACCTCGCCATCCAGCCGGAACCGCATCAGGCCGATCGGCACGACGTAGAGGAAGTCGGTCAGGATCTCCAGGTCGGATGAGTGATCGCAATCGATCATCACGCCCCCTGGTCCACGGCCAGCGCCATCCGCGCCAGCGGCAGCCGCTTGAGCAGGCGCAGGCGCACCGGGACCACCTTCATGCGGAAGGTGAAGGTATGATGGATGGTATCATCGATGTCGGCATTCCCCAGCAGCCGTCCCGCAACCAGCGGGTTGTTCGTGCAACGCCCGAATGTCCGGAAGAAGTTCCGGCCGATGGCCCGCTCTCGGGTGAAGCCGGACGCCTTTGCCTCGTAGGCATTGTACAGCTCGACGTAACCGTCATGGTCCATGGCGATGATGCCGAACGGCAATCGATCGGCCTTGTCGCCATCGGCCTCCTGCAGCCAGTCCAGGAGCCGTGCGTCATCGAAGGGAGGGAATGTCAGTGGTCTGCTCCCCATGACTGCGGCGAAGGCAGAAAAATCGCCATTCCGGCCCTTAGCGCCGTTCCACGGCCAGGTACATGTACTGGCAGCCAGGATGCTTCAACAGGCGCAGCCGCACCGGCGTGCTGCGCATGCGCAGGGTGAAGACGTAATCAATGGTGTCATCGATTTCCGGCTCTGAATCAAAACGTCCCGCAACCATGTGATTGTTGGTGCAAGGCGCGACCGACGAAAAGAAATGGCGTCCGATGACCCGATCCGGCGTCAGCCCGGCGATGCTGGATTCCGCCTTGTTGTAGATGGCCACGATGCCATCCGGCACCATGCCGACGACGCCAAACGGAAGGGCGTCGATGGCCTGCGTGGAACTGGCGTGCAACCAGTCGTGCAATTGCGAATCAGCAAAACTTGGCATCTTCGAATGATTTCTCCAGATGCATGGAATCGATGGCTTCTGCTAGTATCGTTGCGCAAAATTAACGCACACCCCCGTGCGTTCAGGGTCAGGTTTTGTCGAAAATTATTGGAGAAACCGGCAATGGCGGAAGCTGCGCCCCCCGTGCTCCCGCGCCATGCCATCCTGCGCGTGCTGCGCTCGCTGCTGGCGGCCGAGCTGTGGCAGATCTCGCGGCGCGGCCTGTCTGCGCAGCAGGTGGCGGGCTGGCCCGGGCAAATCGACTTCGTCGCCGAGCTGGGCCTCGACAGCCTGGAGACGATGGCACTGGCGGCGGCCGTGAACGGCCTGTTTCGCCTGCACGAGGCTGGCATCGAGGCAATGCTGCTGGAGCGGAAGACGCTCGGGGAATGGGCGGACATCGTTGCCGCGGCACTGGCGGCCGGCACGGGTGGCGTGACCTTCCTCACCTCCGGCAGCACCGGCCTGCCGAAATCCTGTCCGCAGCCCTGGACGACGTTGATGGCGGAAACGGCGCACTGGCACGCGGCCTTTGCGGACCGGCGCCGTATCGTCCAGTCCGTGCCGTCGCATCACATCTACGGCTTCCTCTTCACCGTGCTGCTGCCGGAGCAGGCCGGCTGGCCGGTGCTGGATGCCCGCGCCATGGCGCCGGGGCCGTTGCGGCAGGCGCTGCACGCCGACGACCTGGTGGTGGCATTCCCGACCGCGTTGCGACGTCTGCTCGCCGAGGTGCCGGCGCTGCCGGCGGGATTGCGGATCGTCAGCTCGACCGCGCCGTTGCCGGAGGATCTGCACGCGGCGCTGCTGGCCGCCGGGGCCGCCGAGGTGATGCAGGTCTATGGCAGTTCGGAAACCGCCGGCATCGGCTGGCGCACCGCCCCGGACGCGCCGTTCCGCCTGCTGCCGCGCTGGCGCGCCGACCGAACGGCCGGAGCGGCCGCCCTGGTCGAGAGGGCGACCGGTCGCCCCTGGCCGCTCGTCGATGACGTGAGCTGGACGCCCGATGACGGGCTGGTGCTGCGGGGGCGGCGCGACGAGGCCGTGCAGGTGGGCGGCGTCAACGTCCACCCAGCGCGGGTCGCCGGGCAGTTGCGCACGCATCCCGCCGTGGCGGATTGCGCGGTGCGGCTGGACACCACCCTGCCGGAGCCACGCCTCAAGGCGTTCGTGGTGCCGGTGGAAGGGGTTGATGCGGCCCTGCTGCCCGGGCAACTCGATGCGTGGTGCCGGCAACGCTTCGCCGCGGCGGAGCGACCGGTCCATTTCACCATCGGCGCGAGCCTGCCACGCGCGGGGATGGACAAGGCCGGCGACTGGGATGCGGTGGCGGGTGGCGCGACGCCGGACGGCTGAAGCCCGACCAGCCGGTGGCATCTTCCCGCCCTCGCCCCTGCCTAGACGAACATGCCGCCGGACACCTCGATGCGCTGGGCGTTGATCCAGCGATTATCCTCGCTCAGCAGCGTCGCGACGGCGGGGCCGATGTCGTCGGGCAGACCGGCCCGCCCGAGCGCGGTCACGCCGGCGATGAAGGCGTTGACCTGCTGGTTGTCGCGCACCGCGCCGCCGCCGAAATCGGTCTCGATCGCGCCGGGAGCAATGGTGTTGACGGCGATGCCGCGTGGGCCCAGTTCCTTCGCCAGATAGCGCGTCAGCACCTCGATCGCGCCCTTCATCGCCGCATAGGCGGCGTAGCCCGGCAGGCTGAAGCGTGCGAGCCCGCTGGAGATATTCACGATGCGCCCGCCATCGGCGAGCAGCGGCAGCAACGTTTGGGTCAGGAAGAACACGCCCTTGAAATGGACCGCCATCAGCCGGTCGAAATCGGCTTCGGTGGTCTCGGCGAAGGGCACATTGAGGCCGAAGCCCGCGTTGTTCACCAGGAAATCGAAATTCGCGCGGTTCCAGCCATCCGCCAGCGCCTGCTGCAGCGCCGCCGCGAAAGCAGCGAAGCCACCGGTGTCGCCGGTGTCGAGCCGGAGCATCACCGCCTTGCGCCCGAGCGCGGCAATCGCCGCCGCCGTGGCATCGGCCTCCGCGCCGTTGCTGTGATAGGTGCCGATCACGTCCACGCCCTTGCGCGCCAGCGCAATCGCCATGTTGCGTCCCAACCCACGGCTGGCACCGGTCACCAGGGCGATCTTCGTGCCATTCGTCGTCATGCTCGCTCTCTCCCGTGCAGGTCCGGTCGCTCCGGACGGGGCAAAGGTGGCCCTTTCCCATGCGCGCATAATCGGCCATGATTCAGGATCACTGTCCGGATTTCGCGAAGAATGGATCGGATCGACGCCATGCGCCTGTTCACGCGGGTGGTGGAGCGCGGCAGCTTCATCCGCGCGGCCGAGGATCTCGACCTGCCCGCCTCGACGGCGACCGACGCGGTGAAGCGGCTGGAGGCGCGGCTCGGGGTGCGGCTGCTGCAGCGGACGACGCGGCATGTGCGGGCGACGCCGGACGGGGAAGCCTATTACCGGCGCTGCCTGTCGATCCTGGACGACATCGAGGACGCCGAGAGCGCCTTCAGCGGCGCCCGGCCGCGCGGCCTGCTGCGCGTCGACGTGCAGGGCAGCCAGGCCCGCCGCTTCATCGTGCCCAGCCTGCCCCGCTTCTTCGCCGCCTATCCCGACATCGAACTCTCCATGAGCGAAGGCGACCGCCTGGTCGACCTGGTGCGCGAAGGCATCGACTGCGTGCTGCGCGCAAGCGAGCCGAAGGACAGCGACCTGGTCGCGCGGCGCCTCGCCACCGTGCCGGAAGCAACGGTCGCCTCGGCCGGCTACGTGGCCCGCTTCGGCCGGCCGCGGCGCTGGAACGCGCTGGAGGGACATCGAATGATCGGCTTCCGCTCCTCGGCGACCGGGGGCGTGCTGCCGCTGGAATTCATGGTGAAGGGCGTGCGCCGGACGGTGATGCTGCCCTCGGTGCTGTCGGTGAACGGCGCCGACACCTACATCGCCGCCGCACGCCAGGGGCTGGGGCTGATCCAGGTGCCCCGCTATTCGGTCGAGCCGTCCCTCGGCGACGGCACGCTGGTGGAATGCCTGCCAGAGACACCACCTTCGCCGACCTCGGTCTACGTGCTGTATCCGCGCAGCCGGCAGCTCAGCCTGCGGGTGCGGGTGTTCATCGACTGGATCGCGAAGGAATACGCCGGGCAGCTTGGGGCGCCGTAGCGGGGCGTTGCCCCGCACCCCACCAGGAGGCTCCGCCTCCTGGACCTCCGCCAAGGGCAAAGCCCTTGGAACCCATTCCTTGCCGCGCAGCGCACCTGGGGTGCAGGGGTCCCCTGACCCCTGCCGGGTCCAGGGCGGAGCCCTGGCCTTTCCTTTACAAAACCCCCAGTGCCCGCAAGTAACGATCCGGAACGTGGTCGCGGACGACCACCGGCAGGCTGTCGATCACCAGGGCGGCCAGACGGTCGCCGGGAAAGGGCGGCAGGTCCTGCGCCGGCGGGGCCGCGAGCGCGGTGCGCATCCAGCCCCACATCCCCGCTTCCTCTTCCGCCGACGCCTCTTCCCGGTCCGGCAGCAGCGCCGCGGGATGGAAGTGGCTGCCATGGCCACAGGCCAGCGATCGCCCGACATGGCGATAGGCGAAGGGCGCCTCGGCCGGCGGCAGGTTCGCCACCAGGTCGGCGCCGTACACCAGCCGCAGGATCCGCTCGCCCAGCCCCGCCTCGCGCAGCGTGCGCGCGAAGGCGGCGTCGCCGACACGTGGCATGCCGAAGGTGCAGACGCCGCCGATGCGCGCGACGGGCAGGATGCCCTCGCGCACCAGGCGCTGTGCCGTCACCACCGCGAGCGCGCCGCCCAGGCTGTGGCCGGCCAGGAAGACCGGCCCGTCGCCTTCCAGCGCCGCCTGCACCGAGGGCCACACCGCCGTGGCCCCCGCCTCGAACCCCGCGTGCAGCCCGTCCTCGGTGCGCCGCGCCATCAGGTCCAGGATCCAGTCGCCGATGCGCGTCGGCGCGGTGCCGGAAAACGCCACCACGCAGGCCGTCCCGGCGCGCGCCACGAAGCCGCCGGCGCAGGGCAGCGGCAGGAAGGTGCCGATGGCGCCGGCGAAGACCGACACCGCCTGCCAGCCCCACCCGGCGAGCACCGACACCACTTTCTCCGGCACATCGGCCTCGTAGGCGAGCTGGGCCGCCCAGCCGAGCGCGCGCGCGTTGTCGAGCGACACCGGGTCCGCCACCAGCGGGGCCGGGCGCCAGCCCAGGTAGAGCGCTTCCGGCCAGCCCGTCAGCGAGGTGCTCATGGCATGATGCGCTCGGGGCGCAGCAGCGCGACATGGCCCGCGCCGTCATTGGCCAGCGTGTGCACGTAGAAGCCATCCCCCTTGGCCATCACCGGCGAGGGCGCCGAGACGATGCGGATGCCGCCGCAACTGCCGATCCAGTCGATGTGCCGGTGCCCGTGCATCACCACGATCCGCCGTGCATGGCGGCGCAGGCGGCGCAGCACCCAGTTGCCGTTGATCAGCACCGTGCCGATCCGCTCCGAAAGGGCCGAGGCAGGCGCTGGATATTCGACGAGGTGGTGATGCAGGGCGACGATCCACACCGCGCGCGGCCAGCGCGCGAGCGCCCGGTCGATGCCGCGCGCCTGCCGTGCCGTGACCAGCCCGAGCGCGTTGGTGAAGGAGAAATGCGTCGCCGCGTTGGAATTGAGGATCAGCACGCCAAGCCCGTCCGGCTCCGCCGGCGGCAGGACCAGCGGAAACACCGCGTCCCACAGCTCCGCCACGCCCCGGCGCAGCCGCCGCTGCCCGGTCGTGGCAAACCCCGCCAGCGTGTCGCGATGCGGCGCCAGGGCCTGGGCCAGCGTCGCCTCGCCGCTGTGCACGCGCCCGCCCTGCAGCGCCGCCATCGCCGCCAGCATGCGGATCTGGCGCAGGCGCGGGGTCGGGCTGGTCGGCAGGTCGAGCCGGGCCGGATTGGCGCGATCGACGATGTTGACGTCATGATTGCCCGGCACGATCAGCATGCGCGCCGCCAGGGCGGGATGCGCGGCCAGCGCGTCCTGGAACTCCGCCCATTCCGCCGAGCGCCCCGCATCGGTGATGTCGCCGGTGACCAGCACCAGATCCAGCGGCGCCGCTTCGTGCAGCGCCGCGAGCCGCGCCAGCAGCGCGATGAAGCGGTCATTGCCGCGTGGCCCGGCGCGCCCGCTCTCGATGCGGAATCCGTAGCGCTCGCCGACGACATGCAGATCCGACAGATGCGCGACCCGCCAGCGCCGCGCTCCCTCGGGCGCGGCGTCGAAGGCCGCGAGGTCCTGCTTCTGCCCCATCATGGCATCGGCCAGCCCCCAGGCCAGCGCCGCCACGGCCAGGCCGGCCGAGGTCAGGGCCAGGGCGTTCGCCAGCACCATCACGGCCAGTTCGCCCGGGGATGCGACAGGCGGGATGCCGCCGAACAGATGCAGGAACGGCCAGGCCAGCAGGATCACCGCGACGCCCAGCACACTGACGAGAACGCCGGCAAAGGCGGCGACGGCCCGGCGCAGCGCCGCCCGCGTGCCGCTTCCGGCATGGACCGGCAGCACCCGTTCGGCGAGGTGGCGCAGCACTTCGCGGCAGGCGACATAGACCGGCTGCACCACCAGCGCGAGCAGCGACCAGACGCTGCGCTCGGCCAATGGCAACAGCCTGCGGCCGGCGAACCAGCCGCCGGCCAGCAGCGCCACCAGCAAGGCGAGCGCGCCCGCCTCCACCGCGACCAGTCCCAGTTTCGTCGTGACGCTGGCCAGCCAGGCCGAGACGATGATCGGCGCGGCGCCCAGCACCACGGCCGGCAATACGACCAGCAGCAGCCAGGCGATCAGCAGACGCGAGAGGCTGATCTCGACAAGCAGGCTGCCGGCCAGCGACAGCATCGAGCGACTCTTGGTTGAGGACGCGTCATCCTCGAAATCGCCGTTGCGCGGATCGAGGCCCATGTTCTCGCTCATGCGCGCAGCATACGCCGCGCCGCCGGCTGTTGCATCCGTGACCGCGCCGGCGGAACGGTACGATTGACAGCGCGCCGGATCCGGCCCTGAGTCCCTGGCTGCGGAACAGCAAGGAGCCGCGCATGCCGCAGGATCGCTTCACGCGCGCATGGCTCTCGATCTGCGGTCTTGTGCTGCTGCTCGCCGCATGCCAGGCCGCGTCGTCCTTTCTCGCGCCGATGACCTGCGCGGTGTTCGCCGCCGCGCTCACCTGGCCGATGCAGCGGAGATTGCAGCGATGGCTGCCGCAGCTCGCGGCGCTGGCGATCACCATCGCCGTCGCCCTCGTGGTCGTGGTGGCGCTGGCCTCGGCGGTGGTGTGGGGCCTGACCCGGGTCGGCGGCTGGCTGACCGGCAATGCCGCGGTACTGCAGGCGCTGTACACGCAGAAGGCGGACTGGCTGGCCAGCCATGACATCTACCTGGGCAGCATCGCCGCCGGGCATTTCAACGTGACCTGGCTGATCCGGGCGTTGCAGGAACTGGTGGTGCAGTTGCAGGGCTTCCTGCGTTTTGCGCTCATCACCTTCGTCTTCCTGATGCTGGGGCTGCTGGAAGTGGAAGCGTCCTGCGCCAAGCTCGCCTCCCTGCCCGACCGGGATGCCGCCGCGGCGCTGCTGCGCGGCGCCGCCGAGACCGGATCGCGGTTCCGCCGCTACATGCTGGTGCGCACGCTGATGAGCGCGGTGACCGGGGTGGCGGTGTGCGGGCTGGCCGCGCTGCTCGGGCTGGATCTGGCGGTGGAATGGGGCGTGCTGGCCTTCGTGCTGAACTACATCCCCTTCATGGGGCCGCTGGTCGCGACCGTGCTGCCGACGCTGGTGGCGATCGTGCAGTTCGAGTCGATGCAGGCGGTGGCCGTGGCGTTCCTGGGCCTCAACGCCGTGCAGTTCTTCATCGGCAGCTACCTGGAGCCGCGGATCGCCGGGGCGGCGCTGTCGCTGTCGCCCTTCATGGTGCTGGCCGCGGTGTTTTCCGGCAGCTTCCTGTGGGGCATCCCCGGCGCCTTCATCGGGGTGCCGGTGGTGATCGCGGTGACGACCTTCTGCGCCCAGGCGCCGACGACCGAGTGGATCGCCGACCTGCTGGCCGCGCGGCCGCGCCGGCCCTGAACCGGTGCGGCCCGCGGCCGCGGCGGTTCAGGCGTGCGAGGACCCCGAGTGGCCGCCGGCGATCATGCCGATGATCGGCGTCAGCGCCACGCCGGCGAGCAGAAGCAGGAAAGCGGCCAGTTCCAGCCTGAAGGCGAAGGCGACGACGGCAAGCCCGCCGAGCAGGAAGGCGGCGATCGCGAGCATGTCGGAAAGAAGCGGATGGCGCATCACGCTGTGTCCCCTGTGATTGTGGTGGTATATGGCGGCAATATGGGGTGTGTTGTGCGCTGCACAATATCCGTGATTCGGAACCCAGCCCCCCGATTATGGCGGGGGGCCGGCCCAGGGGCGGCAACCGCCCTGCGCAAAAGCGCCGGTATTTCGTGGCAGGATCGCGATGACGCCGCCCACACGGGAACATTCCCGCGAAGCCATGGAAACTGCCTCAGCGCAGCCGCCTGACATGCGACGCCGCGTCGCCGGTAACGGCAACGAACCCGTGCCTGATGTAGAAGCCGGCCGCCTGCGGCGTCGTCCGGAGCCGGACCGTATGGAAAGTCCCTTCTGTGTACCTGAGGATTTCCGCAAGCAGGGCGGCGGCCACGCCGTGGCGGCGCGCCGAGGCCAGGACATACAAATGACGCAGCCGGCCGACCCCCGCGTCATCCGTGTAAGGATCGCGGTTGAGCCCGCACACCCCCACCAGTCCCGTGGCCTCCCAGGCACCGAGCAGCCCCTCTCCGGCGCGGTCGAACCGGTTCGTGCCGGCGTGCCACTCCGTGACCAGCCGGTCGATGAAGCGGAAGCCCTCAGCGGCGGCCTGCGCCCGCAAGGCCTCGATGCCGTCGGGAAGCTCTGTCAAGGGGGTGATGCGAAGAGCGTCCTGCATGACGGCAGCATGGCCCCCACGCGGGACGGCGTCGAGGCGGCGGGCGCCGGCGTCACCTGCCGATGGTTCCCTGGATTTCGTGGAACAGCGTCTGGATCTTCGCGAAGGAACCTGGATTCCTGTCCTTCATTTTCTTGAGCTCATGCGCCATGGCCCGGAATTTCGCCACCGTGGCATCCGCCTGCCGGTCCTCGAACACGGTCGAGGCTTTGCTGGCCGCCTTGGCAAGGATCTCGAACCGTTTGAGGTCCTCGTTTTCAGGCGCGGTCAGCTTCAGTTCCCCGGACTGCATGTGCGAAACCACCACCGACAAGGCGTCGATGATCTTGTTGAGCTGGCTTCCGTAGCTGCCGACGGTGTCGAGGACGTGGTGCTCGACATCCCTGTCATCGACATTGCATCCAAAGTTAAATTGCGGGCAAAACCACTGCCGCCAAAAGTTGTGCCAGTCCGTCCAGGGAAAGTAGATGAAATCCTCCAGACCGGGGAAGCTGGTGAAGGCACTGCCGAATGGAGGCGAATACGGCCGGTTCATGTGCCACCTGCGACCTACATTTGATTTATTATCACATCACACTACAGGTCAGGCCACACCATACACCATTCCTTCACAATGAAACCCTGACCATCGCGGTCATCATGGCGACCCGCGCCCAGGTCACGCACCGGCCCGGCGCAGCACGCCGGAGGTGAAGGTGGCGATGACCATGCGCAGATGGGCCTCGATCTCGGCCTCGGTGTAACCGTCCACCAGCCCCAGCACCCGGCGCAGATGCAGGTCGCCCAGCACGCCGCCGATGAAGACCCTGGCCAGCCCGTCCGGATCATCCGCCTGCAGCATCCCGGCCCGGGCCGCGGCCCGGAACCAGGAGGTCAACCGCCCCTGAAACCGCCTCGGCCCGAGATCGAAGAAGAAATCAGCGATTCCGGACACCCGGTGCGCCTCCGCGGTGATGATGCGATAGGTGGCAATGGCATCGTCGGCCAGCACCGCATCCAGGAAACGCCGCCCCAGCTCACGCAGCGCGGCCTCGGCGCCGAGCGCCGGGACCGGATCCACATCGAGCGCCTGCCAGGTCCGCGCGATGGCGCGCTCGATGATGGCCCGCAGCAGGCCCTCCTTGTTGCCGAACTGCGCATACAACATCGTGCGGGACCCGCCCGAGCGCTCGAGGATATCGCTCAGGCTGACACGTTCGTAGCCCTGCTCCATGAACAACGCCGTCGCGGCCTCCAGCATGGCCTGCCGGCGAATGAGTCCGCGCTGCTGCAGCCTGATCGCAGTCACCCCGGTCCTTCCCCTGGTTACGCACCGATGTTCCACCGAAACGCCCTTGCCGGCAATCAGTACGGTACTGTATGGTACTGTTTAATCCAAGGATGGACCACCCCAGACAGCGCCACCCCCTGTCCCCGATGGACCCCGCCATTCCCCGCTCTGCGCGCCGGCATGGATCACGCCCCCGGCGCGGGGACGCCAGACCCGCCCCGCCCCGGCGGGACGTCGAGGGCCGGCGGCACGCCACCATCCTGGCGCAACGAACCGATCATGATTCCGGAGCAATGCATGAAACCGATCCTGAAATGGACCAGCCATCCGAATAACTGTCTGACATCGGAAGCCGGCGGGATTCAGGTGCTCATCGAAGAAGTCGGATGGCAATGCAGATACGTCATATCCCGCCGCAACGACGCGTCCGGCCGGCGCCAGGTCGTGAGCACGGGCAGCGCGCGCGAGCCCGACCAGGCCAAGCGGCTCGCGGAAGACTTCATCGTCCGGAAGGCCGGCCTGAAATTCGGGACGTGACCGGCATGCCCGGCCACCGCCCCGCGCGCATGGATATGCGCGGGGGAACAACCGGCGGCAGCCGTATCACGACCATGCAGAGACAAATTCGTTTTGCAGCGCCTCACAGGTTTGGCCCCATGCAGGATGCAGAACCGATGGCTGCCGGGCTGACCGGAGCCCATGACAGCGGGGAAGCGCCGGCGCCGTCGCGCCGACGGATCCATCCGCTGCGCCGGGCCGGGGGCTTCATGCTCCGCCTGGTGCTGCCGCTGTCCTGGCCCGTGCTGCTGCTGACCCCGGTGATGGGGCTGGTCGCATCGTATTTCCTGAAGCTGCTGTAATACCGCCCGGCCAGTAAAACCCGGCAGCACGGGATGCCGGTGGTCACCCCCACGAAGGAAATCCCGGTTCCAGGGGCGGGGCAGTGGGACGCCCGCGGCGAACAGCCACCGGCCCGCTACCGGAACACGAACGGCAGCGTGAAGCTGCGTTGCGCGCGCGTCGCCCCGATCGGCGCGGCGGGGTACGGGGCGGCCTTGCGCAGGATCTCCAGCGCGACCCGCTCGACCGACCCGTCGCCGCCCGGCTCCACCCCCGCGCTTTCCAGCGCACCATCGGCGGCAAGCGTGAAGATCGCCACCACCGTGCCGCTGACCGGGACGCTGCGGGGACGGGCGCGCTCGATGCGCATGCGGACCTGCCGCGCATAGGTGCGCAACTGCTCTTCCAACGTCTGGCTGGTCACCACGCCAGCGGCGAGCGCCAGGCCGGACGCCGCCGGTTCCGCCGCCACCGCCGGGGCCGGCGCGGCAGGCGCCATGGCGACCGGCGCCCCCGCCGCCAGGACGACGGCGCGCGGCGGAGAGACGGCGGGCGCCGCCACGACAGGCGGGCGCGGGGCCGCAGGCTTCGTCCGGGCCCGCGGCGGCACCGGCGGCGGCGTGACCGGACGGGGCGGTTCCGGCAGGGCCTCCGGCGAGGGCTCCTGCTCCGGCGGCACGGGCGGGGCCGGCGGTTCCGGTGCGGCCGGCGTCACCGCCTCCGCCGGCCCGGTTTCCGCCGCCTCGGTTTCCGTGGGGGGAATGTCGGCGGGCGGCACGGCCTCCGCCGCCGCGACGGCCTCCACCGGCGCCGCCGCGGCCTCTGCCGCCGCCAGTTCCACCACAAGCTCGGGAACCGCCCCTTCCCCCGCCCGCTCGCCGCCCAGGGACAGCGCCAGCAGCCCCAGCGCGGCATGGCCGGCGAGCGACAGCGCGACGCCGCGGCGGATCGGCACCGCCCCGTCCGGCCGCATGCGCCGCGCTGCCGGAGGCGTCACAGCCTGAACGTCACCCCGGCGATGAAGGTCCGCCCCGGTGCCGGCACGCTGCCCAGCTCGCCCACCCGGCCGGTGGCGCGCCAGTCGGCATAGTCCACCCCGCCCAGCGGTTCATAGTATTGCTGGTTCAGCAGGTTCTCGATGGCGAAATCCAGCCGCACGTTGCGCCATTCATAGCTGGTGCGCAGGTTCATCACCGCGAAACCCGGCGTGGAGGGTTCGTAGCGGTCGCCGTCCACCAGCGCCTTCGGCGCCACCAGCCGCAGTTCCGCCCGGCTCGTCCAGCCGCCGAGCTGGTGCGTCAGCGCCGCCTGCGCGTTCAGCGGCATCATGTGATACAGGCTCTTGCCGGAATCGATGTAGTTGCCCTGCAGCCAGCCGATCACGCCCTGCACGCCTACCGTGCCATAATCCTGGCCCCGCCACAGCACCGCCCGGCCGGACACATCGACACCGTAGATCTGCGCATCACGATTGGCGAATTGCAGCTTGGCGATGGTGGTGCCGCCCTGCGCGAGGCTGCCCACGCGGGTCACGCCGATGAAGTCGTCGACATAGGTGTAGTAGGGCGTGATCCGCGCCTCCCACGATTCCTTCGCGGCGTCGTGCCAGACCGCGGAGACGCTGACGGTGTGCGCCACTTCCGGCTTCAGGTCGATGTTGCCGCGATAGTAGTTCACGTCGCCGAACCAGCCGATCATGCTCTGCGCCATGTTGCCCGCGCCCCAGGCATAGCGCTCGTACAGGTTGGGCGAGCGCGTCTTGCGCGCATAGCCGAACTCGCCGGTCAGCGTCTCGGTCGCCTCGTAGCGGGTCAGCGCCGTCAGGTCGAGATTGACGTCGGTGCGCGCCCGGTTCTGCGCGTTGAACACCTTCGCCGCGGCGATGTCGGCGGCCGACATCATCGAGGTCCAGCTGTACGGCTGCACCGTTCCGGTATCCATCCACACCGTGTCGATGCGCGCGCCCAGCAGCGTGCTCCAGGCGTCGGTCCAGCGTGCCTCCCATTCGCCGAAGACGCCCAGGCGCGTGCGCGTGCCGTTGTTGATGTTGAGGTAGGTGTTCGGGCTCATCATCCCGGTGCCGACCGGCGGCCACCAATCCTTCAGCCGCAGTGCCTCCAGGTCGCTGCCGACGCGCAGCAGGTGGCGCTCGCCCACCGGCAGGTCCAGCTTCACCCGGTAGCCGAGCGTGGTGCCATGCGTCTTCATCGGCATGCCGCCGGTGGCGTCGCCGCCCTTGTCGGCCAGGAAGTTCATGTAGTGGCGCACATCCTGCCACCACAGCCGCAGGTCGACCTTCCCCCAGCCCAGGTCACGGGTGTAGCTGCCGTTGACGTAGCTGCTGTGGTTGCCCTTCAGGTCCATGCGCTGGTTGGGGAAGCCCTGGTAGGGCATGATCTGCACCCCACCCTTCAGCACGAACAGGCTGTTCTCGCCCTGCACGCCCAGCGTGCCCTGGTGGTTGGCGGTCTGGTAGTTGGTCGACAGCACCTTGTTGCCGTTGCCGTCCACGTAGTCGTGGCCCTGCGCCCAGGACCCGGCATAGCCCAGGCTGACCCGCTGCGTCGCCGCCCCGACCGTGCCGGCGGTGGTGATGCTGTCGCCGTTGCTGCGGTAGAAAGTGGAAACGCTGGCGTCCCAGCGTGGGCTTTCCGCTTCGGTGGCGAAGGCCGGCGGCGGCGTGTCGACCAGGATGGTGCCGCCGATGCTGTCGCCGCCCAGGCTGACCGGCGTCACCCCCGGCAGCACCGTCGCCCGCCCCACATTGGTCGGATCGACATAGGACAGCGGCGGGTTCATGTGGTTGGCGCAGGCCGAGGCGGCAGTCATGCCATCGGTCAGGATGCGCACCCGGTCATCGGCGAGGCCGCGCAGCACCGGCAGGCTGGACACCGCCCCGCCGGTCTGCAGCGCCACCCCCGGCAGCGTGCCAAGCAGCCGCGCGGTGTCGCTGGTGGCGGCACGGCCATTGGCCAGCGCCGCCTCGCCAAGGCTGGAGGCGTCCACCGGCCGCGACAGCTCGGCATCGGCCTGCACGCGCACGGCCGGAAGCGGGGTCGGGGCTTGCGCCCGGGCGCCGCCGGCGGCGAGCGCGGCGGCGGAGGCCAGCGTCATCAGGCCAAGCCCGGAGGGCCGGCGCGCGGAATGGGTCTGTGTCTTGGGTCGCACGAAATTCGTTCCAGGATCGCAGGCGAAGCGAAGGGCCGCCGGCGGCCGCCGCGACGGCGGCATCGCCGCGTCGCGTTGGTCGGACCACCGGATCGGTCGCGGCACCGGGGCATGCCCGCGCAGGGGCGGCGCCCGGGTCCGGCCGGGATCACCCCTGGGGATTCATGCCCTGAGCGGGCACTCCGGGCGGCGCCCTGGTGCGGCGCCCGAGCAGGAAATCCCGGCGCGCCACGATGCCGGCCGGCATCGGCGCCGCCAACTGCGTCAGCACCACGCGGCGCGGCGGCGGCGGATCCGGCACCCCGGCCACCATCCAGCCGGGATGGGCGATGCAGAACCAGCACGCCTTCCCCGCGGGCGGCAGCTTCGCGCCGTCGGCATCGAGCGCCACTTCCTCCGCACCATGCTCGGTGCAGATCGTCACCGTCAGCCCCTCGCCCGACGGCGCCTGCAGGCCACGCAGCAGCGGCATCAGCAGCAGCGCCAGCAACGCGACACGCGCCGGCCATGACCACGGCCCGCGCAACCAGGCGGAACGGATCACGGCGCGCGCGACGATGAGAGGCGACGGGGAATGGTCACGGATGGCGTATAATACCGTTACCAAACGTAGTCATCACGACCAGCGTCGATCGCGCGTGAATTGCCGAACCTGTGGCGGCAATGCCACGCTGCCGCCACCCCATGGAGGCAAGGACCACCGAGACCGCGAGGCCGGTCGCGAACGACGGCCCCCGGATCGCATCCGCCATAATCGAGAAATCGTGAAACCCACCCAAAACCGCCGCCACCGTGGAGGATGCCGGGCCAATCCGCCGCCCTCCCCTGCGACCCGGCCGGGCGGAGCAGGGCGCCCCGGCCGGCAGCGCAACCCAGGCGAAACCGGCAGTGGCTTTTCCTACCAATCTCACAAATAATCGCATATTATTGTCTGCGATTTCAAAATATTGATTCACGCCCCTGGAAATGATCCGGATCGCCGCGGGCGGGCATGAGGAGCGAATTCCGCGAGAAGGGCAGCCCGATGGGCCGATCGGCGACAACGGCGAACAGCGACCAGCCCCCCACCTGCGGACGCGATCCCACGAGCTGCGCCCTGGCGCGGCGGCCCGACCGCGCGGCCAATCTCGACTTCCTGGCGGGTGGCGGCGAGATGGCGGAGCTGATCCGCGCGAAGGACTGGTCGGCGACCCCGCTCGGTCCGATCGTCGATTGGCCGCAAAGCCTGCGCACCGCCGTCAGCCTGTGCCTCGCGTCAACCTTTCCGATTTCCATGACCTGGGGCCCCCAGCACGTCCAGATCTACAACGATGGCTACTGGCCGATCTGCGGCGCCAAGCATCCGCATTCGATGGGCATGGATTTCAGGGAATGCTGGGCCTCCGCCTGGCCGGTCATCGGGGCGGCCTTCGAGACGGCACTGGCCGGGCAAAGCGTCTTTCTCGAGAACCAGAGGATCTTCATCGACCGCTACGGCTATCTTGAAGAAACCTTCTTCACCTTCAGCTTCAGCCCGATCCGCGACGAGAGCGGCGGGATCGGCGGCCTGTTCCATCCGGTGACGGAAACCACGCGGTCGATGCTGCTGGAGCGGCGGACCCGCGCCGTGCGCGACCTCAACGGCCGCCTCGCCAGGGCCAAGACGCCCGCCGAGGTGTTCGCGCAGGCGGCAGCGACCCTGACGGAAAACACCTTCGATCTGCCTTTCGTGCTGCTCTACCAATTCGAGGAAAGCGGGCAATCCGACGAAAGCGGGGGCAATGCCGGCGCGGGCTACCGCCTGGCCGCCCGGACCGGCATCGCCACCGGGACCGCCGCGAGCCCGCCGGTCCTCGCCCATGGCGTGGCCTCGCCCTACCCGCTGGATACGCCCGGCGGGTCGCATGCCCCGGTGACGGTGACCGGCCTCGCCGCGATGCTCCGCGACACCACCTGCGGCCCTTACGAGGAACCGCCCGACTGCGCCGTCATGGCGCCCATCGGTCCGTCGGAGACGGGCCGGCCCGCGGCGCTGATGATCGCCGGGGTCAGCCCGCGGCTGCCCTTCGACGACGCCTATCGCGGCTTCTACGAGCTGGTGGCGGCGGCGCTGGCGAACGGGCTGGCCAATGCGCAGGCCTACGAGGCGGAGCGCCGGCGGGCCGAGGCCCTGGCGGTCATCGACCGCGCCAAGACCGCGTTCTTCTCCAACATCAGCCACGAGTTCCGCACGCCGCTGACCCTGCTGCTCGGCCCGGTGGAGGATGCGCTGGCGGACGCGGCCCCCCTGCCCCCCGCCCAGCGCGAGCGCCTGCAGGTCGCCCACCGCAACGCGCTGCGCCTGCTGCGGCTGGTCAATTCCCTGCTCGATTTCTCGCGCATCGAGGCCGGGCGGGTGCAGGCACGCTTCGAGCCCACCGACCTCGCCGGCCTGACCATCGACCTGGCCAGCAATTTCCGCTCCGCCTGCGAGCGCGCCGGCCTCGACCTGCGGGCCGACTGCCCGCCGCTCGGCGCGCCGGTGCACGTGGACCGGGAGATGTGGGAGAAGATCGTCCTCAACCTGCTGTCCAACGCCTTCAAGTACACGCTGGACGGCGGCATCGCCGTGTCGCTGCGCAACGCCGGCGCCGTGGCGGAACTGGTCGTGCGCGACAGCGGCGTCGGCATCGCCGCCGAGGAGCTGCCGCGGCTGTTCGAACGCTTCCACCGCATCGAGGGCCAGCGCGGCCGCACCCAGGAAGGCAGCGGCATCGGCCTCGCCCTGGTCGAGGAACTGGTGCGCCTGCACGGCGGGAAAATCGGGGTCACCAGCACGCCGGGGCACGGCACGACCTTCACCGTCACCGTGCCCTTCGGCACCGCCCACCTGCCCCCGGACCGCATCCGGGGCGAGCGCGTCCTGGCCTCCACCGCCGTGCGCGCCAGCGCCTATGTGGAAGAGGCCCTGCGCTGGCTGCCCGACGACGCCGCGCCGGCCCCGGCCTGCCCGGTGGCAGAGGCGCCGGACGCGGTCGCGGGAGGCCCCCGCATCCTGCTGGCCGACGACAACAGCGATGTCCGCGCCTATGTGGCGCAGATCCTGCGGCAGGGCGGCTACGCGGTGGAGACGGTGTGCGACGGCGCCGCCGCCCTCGCTGCGCTGCGGCGCGGCCCGCTGCCGGACCTGCTGCTGAGCGACGTCATGATGCCGGTGATGGACGGCTTCGCGCTGCTGCGGACCGTGCGCGCCGACCCCGCCATGGAGGGGCTGCTGGTGATCCTGCTCTCGGCGCGGGCGGGCGAGGAAGCGCGGGTGGAGGGCCTGTCCGCCAGCGCCGATGACTACCTGGTCAAGCCGTTCAGCGCGCGGGAGCTACGCGCGCGCATCGACGCGGCGGTGACGCTGGCGCGCCATCGCCGCGAGGCGGCCGAGCGCGAACGCGACCTCCGCGCCGAGCTTGCCGCCGAACGCGGGCGCGCGGCGCTGCGCGAAAGCGAGCAGCGCCTGGAGCTGGCGATGCGGGCAGGTGGCATGGGAAGCTGGGAACTGGACCTGGCAACGGACGGCTTCACCCTCTCGCCGATCTGCCGCGAGCATTTCTGCCTTGGCCCGCAGGACCAGGTGGAGACGCGGGCCGATATCGTCCGGCACCTCCACCCCGACGACCGGGCCCGCGCCGCGGCGGCGCGGGAAGACGCGGTGGGCAACGATTCGGCGCTGGACATCGAATATCGGGTGATTGCCCCCGACGGCGCCATCAGGTGGCTGCAGGTCCGGGGGCACGCGATCTACGGGCCGGGAGGCGTGCCGCTGCGCCTGATCGGCGTCTCGCTCGACGTCACCGCGCGCAAGCGGGACGAGGAACGGCTGCGGCTGCTGCTCGCCGAGCTGAACCACCGGGTCAAGAATACGCTGGCCACCGTCCAGTCGATCGTGGCGCAGACACGGCGGAGCGCGCCCGATCCGGCCGCGTTCATGGAAGATGTCGTCGGCCGCATCATGGCCCTGGCGCGGGTGCACGAATTGCTGACGGCGGCATCGTGGGACGGCGCCTCGCTCGCCGACGTGGTCACCCGCACGCTGGCGCCCTATGCGGGCGATGCGGCGGGGACACGACGGGTCCGGGTGGAAGGGCCACCGGTCACGCTGGGCCCGACCGCGTCGGTGACGCTGGCCATGACCTTCCACGAGCTGGTCACCAACGCCGCAAAGTATGGGTCGCTGTCGGTCGCCGGGGGAGAAGTGCAGATAGCGTGGCGGATCGAGCGCGAGGGCGACTCCGCGGACGTCGTCATTGACTGGTGCGAATCAGGTGGGCCGGGGCTGGCCGGCCCGCCCCGGCGGCACGGCTTCGGCACCCGCCTGATCGAACGCGGCATGCCCGCGGAACTGGGCGGCGAGGTGCGGATGGACTTCACCACGGATGGGCTGCACTGCTACATGTGCCTGCCGGTTTCAGCGAAGATCATGGTGCAGGCATGACGGATCCTTCAGGGACGCTCGACGGCGCGCGGCTCCTGGTTGTCGAGGACGAGGCCATGGTGGCGATGCTCGTCGAGGACATGCTGACCGACCTCGGCGGCGTGGTGGTGGAAGTGGCCGGGACGGTGGCCAGGGGGCTCGCCGCCGCGGCCTCTGAGACCAGCGCGCTCGACGCCGCCGTGCTCGACGTCAATGTCGGTGGCGAGAAGGTGTTCCCCGTCGCCGAGGCGCTGGCGGCGCGGGGCGTTCCGTTTGCCTTCGCGACGGGCTATGGCGCCGAGGGCATCGAAGCCCGCTTCGCCGCCGCACCGGTGCTGGCCAAGCCGTTCACGATCGAGGCGCTGCAGCAGGTGTTCCAGAAGCTCCTGCAGGCCGGGCCGGATGCCGATGCCCGTACGGCCACGACGTAGCCCGCAAGGGCCGTGCCCCGTTGATGCCCAGGCGGCCGGCGCCGGCGGGAGACTTCACCCGAGCCGCTTCGCCATCTTGATCGCGTCCAGCGTGCCGAACCGGCTTTCCGCCCGGCCCACCTCCTCGTAGCCGAGTGAGCCGTAGAACCGGCGTGCGACGTGCGAGCTGAGCAGGCTGGCCCGGCGCACGCCGCGCGCCGCAAGATGGCCCTCCATGTGAGCCATCAGGGTACGGGGCAACGCCCCATAGGCGTTAGGTTAAGGCCAGGGCTCCGCCCTGGACCTGCCAAGGGCCGGCCCCTTGGTCCGCTTCGCGGCCCAAGCCCATTCGCGCTGCGCGGCACAGAGTATTGGGTTCCAAGGGCGAAGCCCTTGGTGGAGGTCCAGGAGGCAAAGCCTCCTGGTGGGGGCGGGGCAACGCCCCGCAACCGGCCTCAGGCCGCGAGCAGATCCCACAGCGCGCAGGCCACGACTTCGGTGGCCTTGCGCAGATCCTCCAGCCGCAGGTTCTCGTCGGCCCGGTGCGCGTTCGCCGCCTCGATGCTGCGCGGCCCGGCGCCGTACAGCACCACCGGGATCCCGGCCTCGGCGTAATGCCGCGCATCGGTATAGAGCGGCACGCCCTGGCTGCGCACCGGCTCGCCCATCACCCGCGTCGCCTGGGTGCAGAGCAGCCCGGCCAGGCGCTCCGCCCCCGGCAGCGGCACCAGCGGCCGCGCCAGCAGGATCCGCCGCACCGTCACCCGCGCCTGCGGAAACGCCGCCGCGGCCCCGGCAACCACCGCGCGCAGCCGCTCCTCGACCGCCTCCGGCGCTTCCTCGGGGATCATGCGGCGATCGAGGCGCAGCACCACGCGGTCCGGCACGACATTGGTGTTGATGCCGCCTTCGATCAGCCCGACGGTCAGTTGCGGCGAGCCGATGCCAGCCACCGCCGAAACCGTATCGGCCAGGGTGTGGCGATAGGCATAGAGCGCGGTCAGGATGCCGTTCGCCGCTTCCAGCGCGTCGATCCCGGTCGCGGGCAGCGCCGCATGCGCCGACCGCCCCCGCACCTCGATCTCCAGGTGCAGGCAGCCATTATGCGCGGTGACCACCGCATGGCCGAAGCCGGCGCAGATGGCGAGGTCCGGCTTGCTGATCCCCTGCTCCAGCAGCCATTGCGGGCCGATCGCGCCGCCGACCTCCTCGTCATAGGTCAGGTGCAGTTCCACCGTGCCGCGGGCGAGGCCGGCCGCCTCCAGCGCCCGCAGCGCGAAGGCATAGGTGGCGAAATCGGATTTGGAGACGGCGACGCCACGGCCGTACATCGTGCCGTCGACGATCTCCGCGCCGTAAGGCGGATGCGTCCAGCCCTCGCCCGGCGGCACCACGTCGCCATGCGCGTTCAGCGCCACCACCGGACCGTCGCCGAAGCGACGCCGCACCACCAGGTTCACCGCGCTCACCATGCCGTTGGCCCGCACCAGGGCGTCCGGCACGGGGTGGCGCTCGACGGTGAATCCCATCTCCTCCAGCAGCACGGCGGTGCGTTCGGCATGCGGGGCGCAATCGCCTGCCGGGTTATCCGAGGGATGCCGGACCAGCTCCGCCAGGAAGCGCACCTCCTCGGCGAAGCCGGCGTCGATGGCGTGGCGGAGGCGTTCGGAGATGTCGGTCATGGGGAAGGACTCAATCCGGGAGTGAAGGTTTCGACGAAGCGCAGCAGCACGCGCGCCCCGGTTTCGGCATCGGCCGCGGTGACGGATTCGGCGGGATGATGGCTGATCCCCCCGGCACAGCGAACGAACAGCATGGCCATCGGCCAGAGTTTCGCCAGTGCCATGGCATCATGGCCGGCCCCGCTGGCGAGCGTGGGCGCCACGATCCCATCCGCCCGCACCGCGGCGGCAAGCCCGCGCATCAGCCCCGCATCGCAGGCAGCGGCCGGGCTGTCATGCAGCGTCTCGATGGTCATGGTCACGTGCCGGCGCGTGGCGATGGCGTGCAAGCGCCGGCGCAGCGCCGCCATGCGCTCCGCCCGCAGCGCGTCGTCGCCGGCGCGCAGGTCGACGGTGAAACGCACCCGTCCGGGAATGACGTTGATGGCGCCTGGCTCCGCCGCGATCTGCCCCACCGTGGCGACCAGCCCGTGCGCGCCGGCGGCGACCGCCTCGACCGCCAGGATCATCTCCGCCGCGGCGGCCATGGCATCGCACCGCAGTTCCATCGGCACCGTCCCCGCATGCCCGGCCCGGCCCGCCACGGTCACCGCACTGCGGGTCGCGCCGGCGATGGCGGTGACGATGCCGACCGGCTGCTCGGCCGCCTCCAGCACCGGCCCCTGCTCGATGTGCAGTTCGACATAGGCCAACCCCTCCGCCTGCGAGCGGGCGGCCCGCGGCAGCGCTGCCGGATCGAGGCCGAAGCCGCGCAGCGCCTCCGCCAGCGTGACGCCATCGGCATCGCGCACCGCGTCCGGGTCGCAGGCCAGCGTGCCGGCGACGGCGCTGCTGCCGATCAGGCTCGGCTGGAACCGCGCGCCTTCCTCTTCCCAGAAGCCGATCACCTCGATGGCGAAATCCAGGCGCCGCCCCTGCCGGTGCAGCGCCTCCACCACGGCGATGGCGGCGACCACGCCGAGCATGCCGTCGAAGCGGCCGGCGTCGCGCACGGTGTCGAGATGCGAGCCGAGCAGCAGCGCCGGCAAGCCGGGCGTCCGGCCCTCGTAGCGGCCGACCACGTTACCGGCCGCGTCCTCGCGCACCGCCATGCCGGCCGCGCGCATCCAGCCCGCCACCAGGTCATTGGCATGGCGGTGCTCAGGGGTCAGGTAAAGCCGGGTCAGCCGCCCCGGATCCTGGCTGATCGCGGCCAGGGCATCGATGCGCGCCAGCAGGGCGGCACCGGACAAAGGGTCATCGGAGAGGAACATCGGCAGGCTCGCACCAGGGAAACACAGGCGGCTCAGCCATGAGCGCCGAGGAACTGCCGCAGTTCCGGCGTGCGCGGATGGTCGAACAGCTCCGCCGGCGGGCCGATCTCGTGTACCCGGCCCTGGTGCATGAACACCACGCGGTCGCAGACCTCGCGGGCGAAGCGCATCTCGTGCGTGACCATCAGCAATGTCATGCCCTCGGCCGCCAGTTCCCGCACCACGGCCAGCACCTCGGCCACCAGTTCGGGATCCAGCGCCGAGGTGATCTCGTCGCAGAGCAGCGCCAGCGGCTGCATCGCCAGCGCCCGCGCGATGGCGACGCGCTGCTGCTGGCCGCCCGACAACTGGTCCGGATAAGCGTGAAATTTCTCGGCCAGCCCGACGCGCTCCAGCATGCGCCGCGCCATCGCCTCGGCTTCCTGCTTCGGCGTCTTCTTCACCACCATCTGCGACAGCATGACATTGGCGCCCGCGCTCAAATGCGGGAACAGGTTGAACTGCTGGAAGATCATGCCGACCTTCAGCCGCAGCGCCTTCAGGTGGATGGCATCGGGCACCAGTTGCGCCCCCGCCACCATGATCGAGCCGTCGTCGATCGTCTCCAGCCCGTTGACGCAGCGCAGCAGCGTGCTTTTGCCCGAGCCGCTGCGGCCGATGATGCAGACCACCTCGCCGCGATCGACATCGAGGTTGATCCCCTTCAGCACCTCGACGGCGCCGAAGCGCTTGCGCACCTCAGTGATGGCGATGAGCGACATGCAGCCTCCTTTCCAGAACCTGGCTGCCCTTCGACAGCGGCCAGCACAGGCCGAAATAGATCAGCGCCACCAGCCCATAGACGGTGAAGGGCTGGAAGGTCGCGTTGGTGACCACCGTGCCGGCCTTGGACAGCTCGACGAAGCCGATGATCGAGGTCAGCGCCGTGCCCTTCACCACCTGCACCGAAAACCCGACGGTGGGCGGCACCGCCACGCGCAGCGCCTGCGGCAGGATCACGTATCGCATCTGCTGCAAATAGCCCATGCCCAGGCTGGCCGAGGCCTCCCATTGCCCGCGCGCCACCGCTTCCACGCAGCCGCGCCAGATCTCGGCGAGGAAGGCGGCGCTCCACAGCACCAGCGCGAGCCCGGCGGCGAGCCAGGCCGGCACGTCGATGCCGAACAGGCCGAGCCCGAAGAAAGCCAGGAACAACTGCATCAGCAGCGGCGTGCCCTGGAACAGTTCGATATAGCCCTGCGCCAGCGCCCGCGGCAGCCGCGTGCGCCCGATGCGCAGGAACAGCAGCGCCAGCCCGACCACGCCACCGCCGAGGAAGGACACCAGCGACAGCAGCACCGTCCAGCGCGAGGCCAGCAGCAGGTTGCGCAGGATGTCCCAGAAGGAAAACTCCATCATGGCGCCGCCCTCCGCGCGAACAGCATCCGGCCGATGCCGCGCAGCACCTGCCGCAGCGCCAAAGCGAGCAGCAGGTAGATCACGGTGGAGACGATATAAGTCTCGAAGGCCCGGAAATTGCGCGACTGCACGAAATTGGCGGCGAAGGTCAGGTCCTCGGCGGCGATCTGCGACACCACCGCCGAGCCGAGCATGACGATGACGACCTGCGAGGACAGCGCCGGCCAGATGCGCTGCAGGGCCGGCACCAGCACCACGTGGCGGAAGGTCTGCAGCCCTGTCATGCCGAGGCTGGCGCCGGCCTCGAACTGGCCGCGCGGCGTGGCCTGGATGCCGGCGCGGATGATCTCGCAGCTATAGGCGCCCAGGTTGATCACCATGGCGAGCCCGGCCGCCTGCAGCTCCGACATGCGCAGCCCCAGCGAGGGCAGGCCGAAGAAGATGAAGAACAGCTGGATCAGGAACGGGGTGTTGCGGATCAGCTCGACATAGGCGGCGACCGGCGGACGCAGCCAGCGCGGCCCGAGCGCACGCACCCAGGCGCAGGCGATGCCAAGTGCGCAGCCAAGCAAAGCGCCAACCCCGATCAGCCAGATCGTGGTCAGCACGCCCTGCAGCAGGATCGGCCAGTAGGCCCAGATCCAGGAGAAGTCGAAATGGTAGCTCATGGAGTGATGCGGCCTTCCGATCTTCGGCCATGGGCAGGAGGACGTCGCCCCCTGCCCGTCCTGCGAGGCCGGGCCTTACAGATCGGCCGGCAGATCGGCCCCCAGCCATTTGCGCGAGATCGCCTGCAGCGAGCCGTCCTTCTTCGCCGCGGCAATGATAGCGTCGACGCGCGCGCGCAGCGCCGGCTGGTCCTTGTTCAGTCCGATATAGCAAGGGGAATTCTTGATCAGGAACTTCAGCTCCGGCCGGCGCGGCGGGTTGCGCGCCAGGATCGCCGCCGCCACCACGTTGCCGGTGGCAACGATGCCGACCTGCCCGGAGAGGAAGGCCGAGATGGTACCGTTATTGTCCTCGTAGCGCTTGATCACCGTGCTGGCAGGCGCGATCTTGGTCAGTTCCAGGTCCTCGATGGCGCCGCGGGTGACACCGACGGTCTGGCCGGCGAGGTCTTCCGGCTTGCTCACCTTGGTGGCGGCCGGGGCGAAGACGCCGTTGAAGAACGGCGCGTAGGCCGACGAGAAGTCGATCACCTTCTCCCGCTCGGCATTTTTCCCGAGGCTGGAGATCACCAGATCCACCTTGCCGGTCTGCAGATAGGGAATGCGGTTGGCGCTGGTGACCGGCACCAGTTCCAGCTTCACCCCGAGCTTCGCCGCGATCAGCCGCGCCACGTCCACGTCGTAGCCGACCGGCTGCATGTCGGTGCCGACCGAGCCGAAGGGCGGGAAATCCTGCGGCACGGCGATGCGCACCGTCTTGCGCGCGAGGATATCCTGCAATGCCTCGGCGTGTGCCGCGCCGGGCCATGCCAGCGGCGCGGCGAGGCCGGCGGCCAGGGTGAGCGAGAGCAAGGTCCTGCGTTTCATCGGCGGGCTTTCGTGCTGGAGGAAGGATCGGGAGACGCGGGCGAGAGGATGGCCCGCAACCCCGCGAGGGGATCGCGGGCGGCGCCGAGATCGAGGCCGCGCTCGACGTCGCGGATATGCGCCTCCATCAGCGCGGCGGCGCCGGCGAAGTCGCCGGCTTCCAGCAGCGCCACGATGCGCCCATGGTCGTCGCTGGAGGCGGCGGCGTGCTGGTCGGACTGATACAGCATCGACACCAGCATTGTCCGCGCCGTCAGGTCGCGCAGGATCGCGATCAGCAGCGGGTTGGCGAAGGCCTCGGCGAGATGGATGTGGAAATCGCCCAGCAGGCAGGTGCGCGAGCCGACATCACCGGCGGCCAGGGCGCGGCGCTCTTCCTCGACATGAGCGCGCAGATGCGCCAGCACCGCGGGGGGAATCTGCGTCAGCGCGCGCAACATGCCGGCTTCGATCAGGCGGCGCGCCTCGTAGGCGGCGCGGGCATCGGCGGCGGAGGGCTCGACGATGAACCAGCCGCGCCGGGCGCTGACCTCGACGATGCCGCGCGTCGCCAGCCGCATCATCGCCTCGCGCACCTGGGTGCGGGAGACGCCGTAGAGCGCGGCCATGCTGGCCTCGCCCAGCCGCGTGCCGGGCGGCAGCCGCCCGGCCAGGACGGCGGAGATCACGGCCTCTTCGATGCTGTCGGGAACGGTCGCCATGAAACTGCCGGATCAGTCTTGCATACAAGATTGGTAGGCAAGCTTCGTGCCAGCCGCGAACCAAGGCAGCGCGGTTCCACCGCCCCGCAACGCCCCTCACAACGAGCACAATTATGTGCGTTATACGATCATTTGCCCGTTTATACGGCAGCCTTCGCACCGCCGCCGCCACGAACCGAGGCAACCGCCCACCCGCAGACCGGTCAGCCCTTCGGGCTACTGGCCTCAGAGGCCGTTTGCGTCCTGCCAAAATGGCATAGTCGCGCGTCCCTTCGCCGCATATCGTCCCGCCCGATGCCGAGGGGCCCTTGCCGGCAAATCGGTCGAAAGCGGGCTGCGATGGCATGGCCGGTGGAGGAGATGCCTGATGAGCAAGCCGTGGTTATTGGCCGCCACGCTGCCTCTCGCGCTGCTGGCAACAGGTCAGGCGCGGGCGCAGCAGCCCGTACCGACCGCCAGTGACATCGCGCGCGCCTGCGGCAGCGACGTCGATCGTCTCTGCCCCGGCGTGCCGCCCGGCGGCGGACGCATCAAGCAATGCATGAAGGAGCATGTCTCGCAGCTCTCGGCCCCCTGTTTCGACACGCTGATGAGCGCCATCACGGTGATGTACACCTTGAACAGCGACATGCTGTTTCCGCCGGGGGGATGGCAGCTTTCCGACGCGGGCAAGGAGGCCATCGCGCAGATTGCGCGCAAACTCGCGCCGACGCAGGAGCACAGGCTCTATGTCAGCGGCTTCACCGACAGCATTCCCATCGGCCCGGAACTCGCCGCCGAAGGCATCACGTCCAACCTCGCCCTCTCGCAGAGGCGGGCGGATGCGGTCATGCAATTTCTGATTTCGCAGGGCGTCAATCCCGCCCTCGTGGTGGCGAAAGGCTTCGGCGATGCCGACCCGATCGCCTCGAACGCCACCCCCGAAGGACGTGCCAGGAACCGCCGCGTCGAGCTGTCGCTGAACCCGCTCTAACCGCATGCCCCGTGGCAATGGCTGCCACATAGCGAAGGAAGCACGCGCATGATCAGGCTGTCAGCCGCGACTGCCCTCATGGTTTGCCTGCTGGGCCATGCCGTTTGGGCCCAGGTCCCACCGCCAAGCCCGCTGCAGATTGCCGAGGCGTGTGGCGACGACATCGACCGTCTCTGCCCCGGCGTCCCACCAGGAGAGGGACGCATCAAGGCCTGCATGAAAGCCCATGCCTCGCAGCTCTCGGCCCCGTGCTTCGATACGCTGATGGCTGCTGCCGCCGCCAGGAAGGAAGCACCGCAATAGCCCCGGCCCAGCCCCGCAGGGGCCAGGGACTCCCGCGTCATCATCCGCCATCCCGCACGGACTCGCCGAACGCGTCAAGCGCCGCCCGCTGCCGGGCGATTGACGCCTGAATGATCGCCACGAAATCCGATTCCTGCGCGGCCATGCCCAGGTCCCGGCGCATGGCCGCAAGAGCAGACATCATCATTTCGGACAGCCGGAGCTTCTGCGAAAGAGACTCCCGCAGCCATTCGATGTTCCGGTCGTGCAACCCGGACCGGACGTCATTTTTCTGCGCGCCGATCTCCGCGATCCGCCGTTGCGCGGCCTGGAATTTTTCCTTGATCTTCTTCCGTCGTTCTTCGTTTTTTATTTTGCCGGCAATGTGCCGTTTCATCAATTCGGCCCACCGATCGCGCTCTTTCGTGGCGTTCACGATCCGGATGTCCAGCGCATTCAATTCCTGCGCCGCGATGTCCAATGACATGCGCCGCAGGCTCAATTGCACGACCGCGGCATCGAGTTCGGTTGCGACCCGCAGGATCGCCCGGGCGGTATTTTCCTGCGCAACCATGTAAAGCTTCGCAATGACCGGCGTTGCCTCGGCATAATTCCCCATGAGACCCGCCTGCGCGGATTTCAGGTGGCCAACGTTCCCCAGCGCAACGAAGCCTGTGTGAAGCGCCCCGGCGACTTCCAGGTATATTTGCCGGTGCAGGGCAAGGTCGCGATCCTCGTCGCGCGGAGTCCGTTCATGTGGGGAGAGCAACGTCCTCGCCTGTCCTGAAAGAATCGTTTCGGATACCAGAAAGAACGATCCGGACATGACCTTCCATGGGATGGATGTCACTTGTGTAATTAAATCGCTCAACCCACCCCAGAAGGTCATATATTCCCACCCGGACACAATCATATTACGACGGTGTCCGAATCTATTTCTTTTTTGAAATTATATGCAAGGCCGCGTTGGCGGGGCGTTGCCCCGCGCCCTACCAGGAGGCTTCGCCTCCTGGACCTCCACCAAGGGCTTCGCCCTTGGAACCTGATACTCTGTGCCGCGCAGCGCGAATTGGGGTGCAGGGGCCCCCTGGCCCCTGCCGGGTCAAGGGCGGAGCCCTTGCCTTGCTTCCTTCCCTCAGGCCGCCCGCGACGGCACCACCCGTTCAATCAGGGCACGCAGCCCCGGCGCCTCCGCGTCATCGAAGGCCACGCCCAGGCGGTCGCCCTCGGCCGAGCGCACCGTGACCGCGAGGCTCGTCCCTTCCAGCACCAGCATGCCGCGGGCGCCGGACCGGGCCGCGGACACCGCGCCGACCAGCCTTGCCCCGCCCGGCGAGAGGTCCACCACCCGCACCGTGACCTCGCCACCGCCGCCCAGGTGCAGCCGCGCCGGCAGGTCGACCGATTGCCGTTCATGCCCTCGGCGGTTCACTTCCGCGGCCGAGGTGCGCACCGCCCGCACCACCGCCTCGCGCAGTCCGACCGTCGCCGCCGCCGTCGCCTCCGCCTCGCGCCCGACCGTCTCCGCCTGGTGCTGGGTCTGCTTCGCCTCGGCGGCGAGGTCCTCAGTGCGCGCCTGCATGTCGCGCGCCGCGGTCGCGGTCTGCGACATGGTCTGGGCGATTTCCGTCGTCGCCGCTTCCTGCTGACGCACCGCCGCGGCGATCGAGGCGGCGATGCCGTCGATCTCGACGATCCGTGTCTCGATCCGGGCCACCGCGGCGACCGAGACCTCGGTGGCGGCGCGCACCTCGGCGATGCGCTTGCCGATCTCCCCGGTGGAATGCGCCGTCTGGCTGGCCAGTTGCTTCACCTCCCCCGCCACCACCGCAAACCCCTTGCCGGCCTCGCCGGCGCGTGCCGCCTCGATAGTGGCGTTCAGCGCCAGCAGGTTGGTGCGGGCGGCGATGTCGGCGATGATGTCGGCGACTTCGCCAATCTGCTGCACCTGCCCGGTCAATGAGGCAATGGCCGCCCGCGCCTCGTCGCCGGCGGCCACCGCCTGCGCCACCACCGTGGTGGAATGGCCGACCTGGCTGCCGATCTCGCGGATCGAGGCGGCAAGTTGCTCGGCGGCGCTGGCGACCGTCTGGGTGTTGGCCAGCGCCTGCACCGCCGTCGCCGCCGCCGCCTGCGCCGAGCGGTCGTTGCGCGCGGCGGAGGTCCCCATCTCCGCCGCCGTCGCCGCCACCGCCTCGGTGCGGCTGGCCACTTCGCCGAGGGCACGGATGGTTTCGCTCTCCACCGTCTCGGCCATGTGCGTCAGTGCCGCGCGCCGCTCTTCCAGTGCCTGGCGCTCGATATCCTTGCGTTCCTCGGCGCGCCGGTGCACGGCGGCGTTGTCGCGGAACACCGCCATCGCCTCTGCCATGCGCCCGACCTCGGCGATGCGCGCGATGGGCAGCTCGACCGCCAGTTCGCCCCGGGCCAGGTGCCCCATCGCGTCGACCATGCGGTCGATCGGCTGGCTGATGGCGCGGGCAAGCCACAGCCCGGCAAGGCTGGCGGCCAGCGCGCCGAACAGCGCGAAGCCGCCGGTCAGCCAGGCGGCATGGCGCTTCAGCGCGGCGTAGTCGCTGGTGTCCATGATGATCTCGATGGCACCGAGCGGCTGGCCGGCGAAGTCGCGCACCGGCCCGAGCAGGGCGGCGGCCGGTGTCGCGCCCAGGTGGCCGGCGCGGATCAGCACATCCCCCGCCTGCGCCGCCCGGTACCCGGCCGCCGCGAAGAAGCCCGGATTCTCCAGCGTGGAGGCGAAGGTCGAAAACCCGGTCTCGCCGCCGAGGTGGAAGATGACATCGACGCCGCGGTCGCGCTTGAACGCCTCGAAGAAGGCGCGGCCGAAGGACAGGCCGAACTCGACGCTGCCGACCGATTGCCCCGCCGACGCCACCGGCACCACGCCGCGCACGCTGAGCCCGGTGACGCCGGATTCCAGCCCCACCGCCGGCTGGTGCGTCGTGTGGACCTGCACGACGGTCTTGCGCACCCGCGACAGGTCGTCGCCGAAGCGCGCCGGCTCGGTGATGCGCAGGAAGGAAATCGCCGGCGGCACGTGGAAATGGAACTGCTCGACCCCGTACCCCGCCCGCAGCGCGGGATAGCCGGGCAGGAACAGCCGCGTCAGCGCCGCCCGGTCGCCCTGGCGCAGCGCCTCGCCGACCTCCGGCATGCCGGCGACCACCGCGGCCATCGCCCCGGCCTGCCGCGCCTCCTGCCGCAGCGCCGCCTGCAGCGCGTCGTAGTGTCCCCGCAATTCCCGCCGGTTGGCCTGCTCCACCAGGTCGCCGATCACCCAGGCGGCGCCGCCCACCACGAACAGCGCGGTCACCAGCGAGGCGGCGGCCAGGGCCGCGGTGATCAGGGCGCGCAATCCCGGCCGGGCGAAAAGGCGCAGCATCGAAGAATCTCCTTCGGGGCAATCCACAGTATAATAATACCTTCCCGCCCCCGACCGACATGTTGAACATGAGCATTTATAATTGCTTTGTTTGATGCGTTAAGTATACGTAACAAAATTGTTGCCTCATTCATGGCAACATTGCTACTGTTCGCATGACGCCGCGCACGAGGCAGGTGCCGATGCGACCGTAATGCTTCGTGCGCTGCACGTCAGCGCCGGTTCCGTAAGATCGGGCCGGGCAACAACAAACGGGGAAATGACCATGCACGCACGACTCCAGGCCCTTCCGGGCGGCACAGTGGACGTGGCCGAGGACGCCATCGCCACCCTGCGCGGCGCACTGCGCGGCAGCCTGACGCTGCCGGGCGAGCCGGGCTACGACGCGGCGCGGGCGATCTGGAACGCCATGATCGATCGCCGCCCCGCCATGATCGTCCAGGCCCTGGGGGCCGCCGACGTGATCCGGACGGTCGACTTCGCCCGCGAGCGCGGCGCGGTGCTCGCGGTGCGCGGCGGCGGGCACGGCATCGCCGGCAACGCGGTCTGCGAGGGCGGCCTGCTGCTCGATCTCTCGCGCATGCGCTCGGTGCAGGTCGATCCCGCCGCGCGCCGCGCCCGCGTCGAGGGCGGCGCCCTGCTCAGCGACGTGGACAAGGAGACGCAGGCCTTCGGGCTGGTGCTGCCGCTCGGCATCAACTCGACCACCGGCATCGCCGGGCTGACCCTGGGCGGCGGCTTCGGCTGGACCAGCCGCAGCCTCGGCCTGACCATCGACAACCTGGAAGCGGTGGACATCGTCACCGCGGACGGCGTGTTCCGCCGCGCCGACGCCACGCAGCATCCCGACCTGTTCTGGGCGGTGCGCGGCGGTGGCGGCAATTTCGGCGTGGTGACCAGCTTCGCGTTCCGCCTGCATCCCCTGCCGACCCAGGTGACCGCCGGCCTGCTGCTGCATCCGCTCGCCGAGGCCCCGGCGCTGATGCGCGAGTACCGGCGCCTGGTCGCCGAGGCCCGCGAACAACTCAGTGCCTGGCTGGTGCTGCGCCGGGCGCCGCCGGCCCCGTTCGTGCCGGCGGAGTGGCAGGGCAAGGAAGTGCTGATCATCGCGCTCTGCCATGCCGGCCCGGTGGCGGAGGGGGAAGCGGCGGCGGCGCCGTTCCGGGCACTGGGCCGGCCGATCGTCGATCTGGTCGGCCCGCACGCCTTCGTCGACTGGCAGGCGGCCTTCGACCCGCTGCTGACGCCGGGGGCGCGCAATTACTGGAAGAGCCACGACTTCGACGCGCTCGGCGACGCCACCTGCGACGTGCTGCTGGAGGCGGTGCGCCGCCTGCCCGGCCCCGAGTGCGAAGTATTCGTCGGGCATCTCGGCGGCGCCATCAACCGCGTCGCGGCGGACGCGACCGCCTATTCCCGCCGTGACGTCGCCTTCGTGCTGAACGTGCACACGCGCTGGCGCGATCCGGCGCAGGACGAAGCCTGCATCGACTGGGCGCGCGGCCTGTTCCACGCGCTGGCGCCGCATGCCATGGGCACGGTGTACGTGAACTTCATGCCGGCGGACGAAGCCGACCGGATCGGCGGCGCCTATGGTCCGAACTACGCGCGGCTGGCCGAGGTGAAGCGCCGCTACGACCCGCTGAACCTGTTCCGCCTGAACCAGAACATCAACACCGCCGGGCCGGCCGGGGCGAGGACATAGAGCAGCATCGGCCGCAGCGGCGGCCGCCTGCGATGTCGCCTGGCAGCCGGACGACCCGGCCGGAGGATCCCCGATGCCCGTCTCCATCCTCACGCAGCACCAGGACAACAACCGCAGCGGCGCCAACCTGGGCGAAACCCTGCTGACACCCGACGTGGTCGCCGGTCCCGGCTTCGGCAGGAAGGGCAGCTACCCCATCCCCGATGCCATCCCAGGGTCCGGCGGCGCCCAGGTCTATGCCCAGCCGCTCTATGTCCCGGGCGTCAGGATCAACGGCCGGACCTTCAATGTCCTCTACGTCGCCACCATGCACAACCACGTCTATGCCTTCGACGCCGACGGGGGCACCACCGCGCCGCTGTGGAGCAGCGGGCAGCTCGCGCCGCCGGTGCGGCTGCCCGACGCCCGTATCGGCGGCGGCAGCGCCTATCACGACATCGCCAACGAGATCGGGATCATCAGCACGCCGGTGATCTCGCCCGGCCACAACGCCATCTACGTGGTGACCTTTTCCAAAAGCGGATCGACCTATTCGCATGATCTGCATGCCCTGGACCTGACCACCGGGCGGGAGCTGTTCGGCGGGCCGCGGCGGATCGATGCCCCGCCCGGCGGCAGCGACTTCCGCAGCGAGTGGGAGAACCAGCGTGCCGCCCTGACGCTGGCCAACGACACCATCTACGTGCCCTTCGCCTCGTACAACGACCAGGGCGACTACCATGGCTGGGTGCTCGGCTTCAGCGCCTCCACGCTGCAGCCGCTGCCTCGGGGCTTCGAGGTGACGCCGGACGGATCGCAAGGCGGGATCTGGCAGGCGGGACAGGGCCTGGCCGTCGACAACCAGGGCAACCTCTATGCGATGACCGGGAACGGCAGCTTCCGGGCCGGGGGCGGCGATCTTTCCGACTGCGTCGTCAAGCTCGGGCCGGACCTGCTGGTGCGCGACTGGTTCTCTCCCTTCAACACCGCCGATCTCGGCGCGCGGGACCTCGACCTTGGTTCCGGGGGCGTGCTGCTGCTGCCCGGAACCAACCTGCTGGTGGGCGGGGGCAAGGAGGGAAAGCTCTATGTGCTCGACCGCGACCATCTGGGCCGGTTCAATCCCGCCGGCGACACCCAGATCGTCCAGTCGTTCCAGGCGACGATGCCGCGCAGCGACCACCCGGAACTGCGGACGGCGCCGATGTCAAGCGGCTACCACCACATCCACGGATCACCGGTCTATTGGGACGGGCCGGCGGAACCGGCGATCTATCTCTGGGGCGAGGCGGACTACCTGCGCCGCTTCGACTTCCATGCCGGTACCGGCAGGTTCGATCCCACGCCCGCCGACAGCTCGCAGAACGGACCGGGGCTGTACGGCCAGCCGCACAACACGCCGCCCGCCAGCATGCCGGGGGCGATGCTCACGCTTTCGGCCAATGGCGACCGGGCCGGAACCGGGATCGTCTGGGCGTCGCATCCCTATGCCGGGGACGCCAACCACGCCGTGGTCCGGGGCATCCTGCGCGCCTATGACGCCTCGAACCTGGGCCGGGAGCTGTGGAACAGCGCCAGGGACCCGGGCGACGTGTTCGCCTTCGCCAAATTCGTCCCGCCCACGGTGGCCAGCGGCAACGTCTACCTCGCCACCTTCTCCGGCGAGATCAACGTCTACTCGACCTCCGGCCACAGCGTCTGACCCGCGTGCGCGGACGGGGCCGCGACCATCGCAGCCGCAGGCAACACCCCCAGGATTCAACTGCTGGATTCGCGGGCAGGCCTGATTTCGCCCGATGCCGCCGGGCCGCATCAAACCAACGTTCCGCCGGCTGACGAGGGCGGCGGAACGGGATATCAGGCGGATCTTTGCGGAACCGGAGACATCCATGCAGGACACCGCCGACGCCATTACCGAGGCACGGGACAACCGCCGGGTCGCGCTGCTGATCGCGGCGATGGCCCTGGTGCTGGCCCTGACGGAGATGGCGGGCGACGACGCCAAGACCGAAGCGCAGTTGAAGAATGTCGAGAGCGCCAATCTCTGGTCGTTCTTCCAGGCCAAGACCGTGCGGCAGACCATGCTGCGCGGCATGTCGGAGATGCTGCCCGTGCTGGCCGCGAGGCCCGGCCGTGAGGCCGAGGCCGGGCAGTTGCCGGAACGCTGGCAGGCCACCATCCAGCGCTGGGAAAGCGAACCCGGGACGAACGAGGGACGGCGCGAACTGATGGCGCGCGCGAAGCAGGCCGAGGCCGAGCGCGACGAGGCGATCCGGCGCGACAGCCGGCTCGACACCGCCTCCGCCGTGTTGCAGGTGGGCATCGTCCTCGCCTCGGCGGCGATCGTCACCGGGACGGGCGCGCTCGTCTGGGCTGCCGCGGGGCTGGGCGCGGGTGGGGCCTTGCTCTCGCTGGTCACCTGCCTCGGCATCGCATAGGCGCCGGCGGCGGTCCCGGGGAAGGCGGCCTCAGGGAAGATCGAGGATGATGCTGCGGAAACGACGCTCCGCCTCCGGCAGGTCCTTGCAGCGCGTGCCGGGACGCAGCCTGCGGTCACCGTCGTCGCTGAGCAGCAGTGCCTGCCGCCCCGAACGATCGACGATGACCGCCTCGGGGGCGAACCACCCGGCCTGGTCGCGCAACGCCGTCAGCACCTGCGTGGCGGCGGCGACCGGCTCGGGCCGGTCCCCGGCGCGTCCCGACCAGCGGAACAGGCCGAAATGATACCGCGCCCCCTCCCCCGGGTCCCCCCGCGGCCCGGCGGCGATGACGTATTCGGAACGTGCCGGCACGTACTCGATGCTGCGGATCCCCAGGCCGCCGAGGTCCAGCAACAGCGGCGCGCCGAGCCGGGGCTCCGCCCCCCGTTCCACCACCGCTTCGGGATTCTCGAAGGGAATCACGATGGCTTTCCCCTCCCGCAGCGGATTGCGCAGGCCGATCAGCAGCGAGGCCCCGTCCGGCCGCGCCGCCAGCCCTTCGATGTTGAGCCCGTGCCGTTCCGGCGCCAGATCCGGGTCGGCGGCGTCCCCGCCGATGGCCTGCGCAAGCCCCGCCCGGGCCAGGGCGGGCCGCAGGTCGCGCGGGGATCCGAACGGCGCCAGCGCCACCGCGCCATCACCGCCGGGCGTGGCAGTGGTGGCAAGGAACACGCTGCGCCCGGCACGGGGCTTGCCCTTGCTGTTCCGCCCGTGCGAGCCGATCCAGTAGATCCGCCCACCCAGCCAGGTTGCGGCTTCCAGGTCGGCTTCCCGCTGCCGCTCCTGCTCCTGCTGGCCCAGGAAGGCGCCGAGATCGCCGCCCAGCAGGCGTGGGGGGGCCTCGTCCCCGTGCGTGTAGATGCGCAGGCGGTTGTCCTCGTCATTGGCGACGATGAAGGTCGTGAAGCCGTCCTCGGGCCAGGCGACCGCCCCCGAGGGGTCGCACATGCCGGCGTGATGCCGGATCTGGGCCTTCGCTGGGCCCCCGCCGAACACCGGCAGCAGGCACAGCCATGCCATCAACGCGCGCATCCTGGACATGGCCGCATCACGCTCCGGCCCCGGTGCGACCGCAAGACAAGATGAAGTGCATGCGCCGCAGGCCCGGGGCGTGGTCCGCCCCGCACCTGCCGGTTCACGCAGCCGGGGGACCGCCGGCCGCCCTGGCCGAATTCTCGATCGCCTTCGACAGGACGCCGATCTGATAGGGCTTGGTCAGCACCGGCACCGCCGCGAAGCGCCCGGGCAGGTCGCCGGCACCGTAGCCGGTGGCGAACATGAAGGGAATGTCGCGCTCGCGCAGGATATCGCCGATCGCGTAGCTGGGCTCTCCGTTCAGGTTGATGTCGAGGATGGCGACATCGCACTCACTCTCGCGTGCAAGGATCACCGCACTTGGGAAGGTCGCAGCCGAGGCAACGACTTCGTGGCCGATCTCGTTCAGGAATTCCTCGAGCATGTCCGCGATCATCGCCTCGTCTTCCACCACGAGGCAGCGCAGCCTGGTCGCCATGGGACTCTCCGTTGCTGGGCTCGACGACACTGGAGTCGACGACGGGGGTGAACCGGAAGCACGCCACCAGTCCCGACGGCTCGAAGCGCCTGGTCACGGCGGCATCATCGCCGAGGTCACGACGAACCAGCTTTTCCATGAGATGGGTGCCGAAACCCTTGCGCGTCGGCGGGCCGGGGACCGGCGGGCCGCCGCGCTCGATCCACTCGACCGAGGCCTGGGCGCCTTCGACATGCGCCCGCACCTCCACGCTCCCCTCGGGCACCGAGAGGGCGCCGTATTTGGTGGCATTGGTGGCGAGTTCGTGAAAGGCCAGCATCAGGGCCTGCGCCTGCCGCGGCGCGATCACCGGCAATGCGGCCTCGGTGAGGATGATCCGTCCGCCCGCCCCGCCGCCCATCCACGGCGCGAGGCCGGCACTGACCACCTTCTCGATGCCGATCGCGTCCCAGGCATGGGCCGTCAACAGGTCATGGGCGGCGGCGAGCGATCCGAGCCGGTCGGAGAACAGCGCGACGAAGCGCCGCGTCTCCTCGCCGAAGCCGGACCGCGCCGTCTGGTAGGCCAGGGCCTGCACCGTGGTGAGCGCGTTCTTGGCGCGGTGATTGAGTTCGCGGATGACCAGTTGCAGCCGCCGCTCGCTTTGCAGCAGCAGGCGCTGGTCCTCTATGCGCTGCCGCGTCTCGAGGAACAGGGCCTTCGCCACCTCATCGGTTTCCGGCAACCCGGTCACGGTCACCGATGGATCCCGGATGATGCGCTCGGGGGCGGTGGCGAAGCGGCGCAGGCGCATCAGCGGCGCGGTGATGCTGTGCGAGACCGCGGTGGCGAGCACCAGCCCCAGCACGAGGAAGGCCAGGGTCCAGGTGACATCCACCGCCGCCGCCCAGAGCGCGGGCAGGATGACATCGCGCCGCGGCACCGCCGCGGTGACGATCCAGGCAGGTTCGCCGAGATGCGCGAAGGCAACGTAGCCCGGGGTCCCGTCCGCCATGTCGGCCTCGAAAATCCCCTCCTGCTGCTGCTGGATCTCCCTTGGCAAAGGCTGGGGCGCCGCCCGTCCGACCAGCCCCTCCAGGGCCGGCACGCGCGAGATCCACACGGCGTTGCCGTCGAGCACCGACAAGGCCCAGCGCTCGTTGGGACGATACCGGCGCAGGCTCGCATCGAAGGACGCCACCTGCTGGCTCATCGCGAGCATCAGCTCGTCGCCGCCGGCGGTGCGGACCGGAATGCCGACATTGAAGATCGCCTTGCGGGAAACGGTGCCGATGATCAGGTCGGAAATCCGTGGCCGGCCCGATTGCAGCACCGCAGTCAGGAAGGCCGTGTTCCGGGTCATCGGCAGGGGCTTGCCCGCCGGCACGGCGGTGTTGACCAGTTGCTGGCCATCGGCGCGGATGACGAAGATGTCGTCCTGGGCGGTGAACCGCTCGCGCACAAGCCGGATGGCCACTTCGCGGAACCGGTCGAAATTCCCGGCACGCAGGAATTCCATCGTGCCCAGCACCTCCAGCACGCCCAGCCGCCCGCGCAGGTCGTTTTCCACCACCGACGCGACCGTGCGGGCGATGTAGAGCGCCTGCTGCCTGGCCTCTGCGCGGTTGCGCTCGAACAACTGCACGGCACCGACCAGGTTGAACAGCAGCAACGGCGCCGAGGTCGCGAAGACGATCAGCGCGACCCGCCGCCGCAGCGTGAAATGCGGCCATGCCGCGGAAAGCCATGAGGCCGCCTGCAGGATCCTGGCTTTTGCGCGCTCCGGTGCGCCGCCAATCCCGAACCGCAAACCAGTCCGGGGTATCGGCCGCATGATTTCCCCCGTCATGAATATTTGCAAAACGCGAAATGATTTCAACGCAGTATTTACTTTATAATGTATAAGACTATCTGGCAAGCACGATCCATGCTTTAGTCTCGGACGCTTTATTATCGGATGCTTTAGTATCTGATGTGCGGCCCGCGCCGGGGCGGGGAATCCCGGTTCATGCGCCCGTCCGCCCGCCGCGGCGACAGGCTTCGGGGACCTCCCGCCAGGTTCCGGATGAAAATGGTCGGTAACGACTTCTTAAGACATCCGGCGCGACGATTACACATCAGAAACGACCTGTCCGATCGTTAAAAAATCCCCAACCGAGGCTCCGATGCTCACTGAATGGTATCGCCCGCGCCGTGCGCAGGACGACCGGGCGAAGCTGCGCGCCCTCGATCGCTCCCAGGCCATGATCGAGTTCGCCCTGGACGGCACGATCCTCTCGGCCAATGACCGCTTCCTTGCCGTGCTCGGCTACACGCTGGCCGAGCTGCAGGGACGCCACCACAGCCTGTTCGTTCCCGCCGGACACCGCGACAGCGGCGAGTACCGGCGGTTCTGGGAGGCGCTCAATCGCGGCGAGTACCAGGCCGGCGAGTTCAAGCGGCTCGCCAAGGGCGGGCGCGAGATCTGGCTGCAGGCCTCCTATAATCCGGTCCTGCGGGGCGACGGCCGTCCCTGCAAGATCATGAAGATCGCCACCGACATCACCGCGGCGAAGCTGCTGAACGCCGATCACGAAGGCCAGATCAACGCCATTGGCCAGACCCAGGCGGTGATCGAGTTCGACCTCGACGGCGGGGTGCTCACCGCCAACCGGAACTTCCTCGCCGCCCTGGGCTACACGCTCGACGAGATCCGGGGCCGCCACCACAGCCTGTTCGTCGCCGCGGAGGACCGCGCGGGCGAGGCGTACCGGCAGTTCTGGGACAGGCTGCGCCGGGGCGAACACCAGGCCGGCGAGTTCCGCCGCATCGGCAAGGGCGGCCGGGAGGTCTGGATCCATGCCACCTGCACGCCGATCCCCGATCCGGACGGCCGTCCCTTCAAGGTGGTGAAATACGCGACCGACATCACTGCCCAGGTCGAGGACCGCCTCCGCCGCGCCCGGCTGAGCCAGGACGTCAGCATGGGGCTTGGGGAAATCACCCGTGCCATTTCCACCGCCACCGACCAGGCGGCCGGGGCGGCGAGCGCCTCGATGGAGACGACGGCAAGCGTGGAGGCGGTCGCGGCGGGGGCGGAGGAACTGGTGTCCTCGGTGGCGGAGATCAGTCGCCAGACCACCGAGGCTTCCCGCGTCTCCTCCCAGGCGGTGGAGGAAGCGGCGCGCACCAGTTCCATCGTCTCGCATCTCTCCGAGGCGGCCGACCGCATCGGGGAAGTGGTGCGGCTGATCAGCGAGATCGCCGGCCAGACCAACCTGCTGGCGCTGAACGCCACCATCGAGGCCGCCCGCGCCGGAGAAGCCGGCCGCGGCTTCGCCGTGGTGGCGGGCGAGGTGAAGACGCTGGCGGCGCAGACCGCGAAGGCGACCGAGGAGATCGCCGGCCAGATCGCCCAGGTGCAGCGCGTCACCGGCGACGCGGTGGCGGCGATCGACACCATCAGCCGCATCATCGCCCGCCTCCACGACATCTCGGCCGCCATCGCCGGGGCGGCCGAACAGCAGAACGCGGTGGTGAAGGACATTTCGTCCAGCATGCATTCCGCCGCCGACGCGGTCGGCGGCATCAGCCGCAACATGGAAGAGATCGCCCAGGCGACCAGGACCGCCGACGCCTTCACCCGCAAGGTCCAGGGCATGTCGGAGGAACTGGCGGCCTGATTCCCGGCAGCCCTTACGGCAGGTCGAGCACGACGCTGCGCAGGTGCCGTCGCGCCGGCGGCAGTTGCCGGCAGCGCAGGCCGGGCCGCATCTCCCGCTCGGTGTCGTCGCCCAGCAGCAGCGCCTGCCGGCCGGAAGGATGCACGACCAGCGCCGCCGGGACGAAGCCGCCGGGCAGGTCGTGCAGTCCCGCCAGCGCCGGCGCCGTCCCGGCCAGCGGCACCGGCCGTTCCTGCGGCCGTCCCGACCAGCGGAACAGGCCGGAGCGCCGCCGCCCCGTCGCCTCGGCCTCGCCACGCGGCGCGGCGGGATCGGCGCCGGCGAGGATGACGTACTCGCCGCGCGCCGGCGCATGGACAATGGCGCGGATCTCCATCCCGCCCAGGTCGAGCGGCAACGGCTCGCCGAACACCGGCTCCGCCCCCTGCTCGACCACCGCGACGGGGTTCACGAAGGGCAGCAGCGCCGCCCGCCCCTCATGCTGCGGCTGGCGCAGCACCAGCAGCAGCGAGGCCCCGCCCGGCCCTGCCACCAACCCGGCGACGACCAGCCCCTGCAGCTCCGCCTCGGTGGTGTCCGGCTCGCCGTCGTCCTCCCCCAGCCTCGCCCGTGCCAGGGCCGGCTGCAGTTCCAGCGGCAGGCCGAGCGGCGCCAGCACCACCGCCCCGTCGCCGTTGCGCCGCACCGTCGTGGCAAAGAGCAGGTCCGGCGTGGCCTGCTGTCCCCCCTTGCCGCCACGCCTGGCCGCGCCGGCCCGGCCGATCCAGTAGATCCGCCCGCCCAGCCAGGCCCCCGCCCGCAGCCCGGCCTCCTGCCCGCGCCGGCCCTGGCGCAGGAAGGCGCCCAGGTCGTCGCCCAGCAGGCGCGGCGCCGCGCCGCCCGCCGGGGCAAGCAGCCGCAGCCGGCCCTCCGTCGCGCTGGCGACCAGGATCCCCGCGAATCCGTCCTCCGGCCAGGCCAGCGCCACCGAGGCCGCGCACAGGCCGGGATGCTGGCGGAACTCGGCCCGCGCCGGCGTGCCGACCGGCACCGCCAGCAGCAGGCAAAGCCATGCAATCAGCGCACGCATCGACTCCCTTCCCTGTTTCCGGACCGGGATTCATCACGCCCCAGGCATGGAGCAGCCGCAATACAGGGGTACGTCATCGTCGGGCGATGCCGCGGAGCAACCTGCTATGGCGGAAATGCCACTCGTGCCCGCAAAGATCCCCCCGGCCAATTGCCAGACAACCAACAGTATCGCTACAATATCGCGCACGTATTATTTGGTTTCAGAAAGTCAGACTCATAACACCATCGGTTGTTCTCCTGGTCTTCACAAGGATTTCAGTAGAGTTCCTGCGGTTGATCAAAATGACCTGAAAATATCGATTTTCTTCATTCCGTTCCAGAAAACCCAAACACCGAATCGTTACATGACGTTGCCGCGCCTGAAACAAGGAAAGAGGGGCGAACAGCATGCTTGGGTCCGCGGCCTCGCAGCCTGCCGTGCCAGACGCGTCGCCTGGGTTCCCCCCCGTCGGGGCGACGCTGGCGGCCAGCCTCTCCGCCGCGGTCAGCAGCCTCGTCGGCCGGCGGATGAAGCTGCTGTACGGTTGGACCGATCTGGGCCACATCACCCGCATCGATCTGCCGGACGATCACTTCCACCTCGCATTCCGCATCGATTCCGGCGCGCCGGCGCAGGTGGATGGCACGATGCAGCCGCCCGGCACCCTTCTCGCCTGCGGCCGCGCCAGCCACTTCACCCTGCGCATGCCCGGCCCGGGCGGCTGGGCGGCGATCACGCTCGCCCCCGCCCCGTCCTGCCCGGTCAGCGCCATCCTCGCCGCCACCGAACGCGCGGCACCGCGCGACGTCGTGCCGTTCACCCCGCCGCCCGCCGCCCTCGCCGCCCTCGCCGGGCTGCACGCAAGGCTGGTCCCGTCCGGCCCGGATGAGGCCGGCGGCACCCGGCCCCACCTGCCCGAAGCGCCCCTGCTCGCGGCGCTGCAGGCCTGCCTGACCGCACCCGCGCCACCGCCGCTTTCGCGCATCCGCCGCAAGGCCCTCATGGACCGGCTGGAAGCGATCATCCTCACCGCCGCGCACGGCACGCTGACCGCGACCGACCTGGCCGCCGCGACCGGGGTCGCCGGACGCACCCTGCGCGCCTGCTGCCACGCCTTCACCGGCATGGGCCCGACCCAGTACGTGCTGCGCCGGCGCATGGCCCTGGTGCGCCACGCCCTCGCGCGGGCCGATCCGGACCGGCACAACGTCACCGGCATGGCGCTGGCACACGGGTTTTCCGAACTCGGACGCTTCGCCGTGCTCTACAAGACGCTGTTCGGCGAAAGCCCCTCGGTGACCTTGAAGCGTTCCGGCGACGACGCCGAGGCCGAGGGCATCCTGGCCCTGTTCGGGGCGGGCAGTCGCTGCTCCGTCCCGCTCCGGACAAACCCGGCATCGACCGGGACGTTGCCCATCGGCCCGCTTCGCAGCCTTGGTTCGCTTCGCGACCCAAGCCCACCAGGGGGCCTTGCCCCCTGGCCCCCCACCAAGGGCAACGCCCTTGGAACCCGACTGTCACCGCCGCCCGCACCGCTGGCGGCTTCCCCCCTCCGCAGGAGATGAAAACAATGAAGATCCGTGCGGCGCTGCTTGCGAGCTCGCTGGCAATCCCCGTTGCGGCACAGGCACAACCCGCCGAAGGGCTCTATATCTCGGCCCTGGGCGGCGTGAACGTGATGTCCGACCAGACGATCAAGTCGGTCACGGTCGGCCCCGGCGTGGCCATTCCGCTCAGCGGCCAGCGCCTGGATGGCCATATCGGCATGTCCACCGGCGCTTCGGCCCGCGCCGCGGTCGGCTGGGGCTTCGGCCGCCTGACCGACTTCGGCGGCCCGCGCGTCGAACTGGAAGGCGACTACCTCTACAACGCCTTCAGCGGCTCCGGCCTGCGTGACAGCGTCTACCGCACCACGAACTTCACCGGCAACGGCAACGAACAGAAATACGGCGTCATGGTGAACGTGCTGTGGGACTTCGACATCGGCCAGGACTGGATCTATCCGTATCTCGGCGGGGGCATCGGCAATATCTGGTCGGTCTGGAACGCCAATAACGCCAACCCCTCGCCGCTGCTCGGCCTGAACGCCGGGCTTTCCACCAACAACACGCAGAGCAGCTTCGCCTACCAGGCGATCCTGGGCGCCGACTTCCCGATCCGGCAGGTGCCGGGGCTCGCGCTGGTGGCCGATTTCCGCTTCCTCGGGCTGACCGGCCATCGCAACTACGGCGCGTCCTATTCCGGCCCCGCGCTGGGTGGCGGCCTCGCCATCAACCGCCCGCTCGTGGTCGGCACGGCCGAGAACTACAACTACACCTTCAGCGTCGGCCTGCGCTATCGCTTCGGCGCCGCGCCGCCGCCGCCCCCGCCCGTGCCCGCGCCGGTCGCGGCCCCGACGCCGGCGCCGTCGCGCACCTACCTGGTCTTCTTCGACTGGAACCGCGCCGACCTCACCGACCGCGCCCGCCAGATCATCGCCGAGGCAGCGCAGAACTCGACGCGCGTGCAATACACCCGCATCGAGGTCGCGGGCCATGCCGACCACACCGGCACCGCGCAGTACAACCAGGCCCTGTCGCTGCGCCGGGCCGAGAACGTCGCCGCCGAACTGGTGCGCAACGGCGTGCCGCGCCAGGCGATCGCGGTCCAGGGCTTCGGCTTCAGCCGCCCGCTGGTGCCGACCGCGCCGGGCGTGCGCGAGCCGCAGAACCGCCGGGTGGAAATCGTGCTGAAATAATCCTCCGTCCTGACGGGACCGCCTGCACGGGAGGGAGCACACGCCCCCTCCCGCGTGGCGGGGTCAGGTGATCGTGACGTATCCGTTGGCGATGCTGGTGTGCCCGGACCTGAGGATGCTTGCCGTCATGCTGCTGTCGAGGCCGGTCAGCACGACGCCGGCGGTCGGCGAGGTGCCGCCGTAGATCGTCACCGCGTGCTGGCCGTTGACCAGCGTGTCGGCGGTCCTGAGCACGCTGGCGCTGGCGCCGTTGAGGTTGAGCACCAACTGGTCCACCCCGAACTGGAAATTCGCGATCGTTTCAATGCCCCCGTTCGAGGCCAGCGTGTAGTTGATCACCTCGGCGGCACTGCCCAATCTGATGCTGTCGCCGGGAGTGGCGAAGGTCAGGCTTGGTGAACCCAGCCCCGCGCTGACCAGGGCCGTGTTGTTGCCGAGATTGATGGTCGCGGCCACCCTGGAATTGGTCAGGTCCAGCGTGTCGGCCCCGGCCGTGCCGACGATGGTCATTTGTGTCAGCTTGGTATCGGCATTCAGGGCAGGCAGCGCCGCCTTCACGTTTGCCGCCGTGTCGCTGAGGGTGAAGGATGTCACCTTCGCGTTGGCCTGCAGCGCCGCCGCGTTCGTCACCGAGGCGCCGGTCACCACCAGGTCGTAGCTGCTGGTGATCTTCGCCAGCACCGCGCTGCCGGCGCTGTAGGCCGCGCTGGTCAGCGCCAGCGAGGGCCGGCCGGCATCCGTCAGCGTGATCGCGTTCAGCTTGGTATCGGCCTTCAGCGCGGACAGCCCGGCCACCACGTTGGCCGCCGTGTCGCCGATGGCGAAGGACGTCACCTTGGCATTGCCCTGCAGCGTCGTGGCATTCGCCACCGCGACGCCGGTCACCGCGAGCGTGTAGCTGCTGGTGATCTTCGCCAGCACCGCGCTACCGGCGCTGTAGGCCGCGCTGGTCAGCGTCAGCGAGGGCCGGCCGGCATCCGTCAGCGTGATCGTGCCCAGCTTGGCATCGGCCCCCAGCGCGGACAGCCCGGCCACCACGTTGGCGGCGGTGTCGCCGATGGTGAAGGACGTTACCTTGGCATTGCCCTGCAGCGCCGCCGCGGTCCCCACCGTGGCCCCGGTCACCGTCAGGTTGTAGCTGCTGGTGATCTTCGCCAGCACCGCACTGCCTGCGGTGAAGGCGGCACTGGTCAGCGTCAGCGAGGGCCGGCCGGCATCCGTCAGCGTGATCGCGCTCAGCTTGGCATCGCTGGCCAGGGCGGACAGGCCGGTCACCACGTTGGCGGCGGTGTCGCCGACCGTGAAGGACGTCACCTTGGCATTGCCCTGCAACGCCGTGGCAGTCCCCACCGTGGCGCCGGTCACTGCCAGGGTATAGCTGCCGGTGATCTTCGCGATCACCGCGCTGCCGGCGGTATAGGCCGCGCTGGTCAGCGTCAGCGATGGCTGGCCGGCATCGGTCAGCGTGATCGCGCCCAGCTTGGTATCGGCCTTCAGCGCGGACAGCCCGGCCACCACGTTGGCGGCGGTGTCGCCAACCGTGAAGGACGTCACCTTCGCGTTGGCCTGCAGCGCCGCCGCGCCTGCCACCGTGGCGCCGGTCACCGCGAGCGTGTAGGTGCTGCTGATCCTGGCCAGGGCCGCGCTGCCGGCAGCGAAGGCGGCGCTGGTCAGCGTCAGCGAGGGCCGGCTGGCATCCGTCAACGTGATCGTGCCCAGCTTGGTATCGGCCCCCAGCGCGGACAGCCCGGCCACCACGTTGGCGGCGGTGTCGCTGACGGTGAAGGACGTCACCTTCGCGTTGGCCTGCAGCGCCGCCGCGCTTATCACCGTGGCGCCGGTCACCACGAGCGTGTAGGTGCTGCTGATCCTGGCCAGGGCCGCGCTGCCAGCGGTGTAGGCCGCGCCGGTGAGCGTCAGGGAGGGCCGGCTGGCATCGGTCAGCGTGATCGCGCCCAGCTTGGCATCGGCGGCCAGCGCGGACAGGCCGGCCACCACCCTGGCGGCGGTGTCGCTGACGGTGAAGGACGTCACCTTCGCGTTGGCCTGCAGCGCCGCGGCGCCTGCCACCGTGGCGCCGGTCACCGTCAGGGTGAAGCCGCTGGTGATCTTGGCCAGGACCGCGCTGCCGGCGGCGTAGGCGGCATTGGTGAGGGTCAGCGACGGCGTGGTGGCATCGGTCAGCGTGATCGCGCTCAGCTTGGTATCGCCGGCCAGCGCGGACAACCCGGCCACCACGTTGGCCGCCGTGTCCGCGATGGTGAACGAAGCAACCTGCGCATTCGCCTGCAGCCCGGCGGCGGCGGAGACAAGCGCATTCGTCACGACGTTCGATGGGCCGGCACCGCCGCCCACGTTGTCGATGGTAATGACGTCACCCGCGGCAAGCAGGGTGGACAGGCTCACCTCGAACGTCGTGTTCCAGGTCTGGCCGTAGCTGACGCTCCCCCAGGGATTGCGGATCTGCAGCATCTGGGTGCTGCTGTTGTAGCCGTAGACCGACATCGCATGGCTGGCCACCAGGGTCTGCCGGCCGGAGCTGTCATACGCATCGGTATACGAGGACAGGATGACGTCGTTGCCATTGGCCAGGGCAGCCGCAATGGCGGACAGCACCGAGGCCGAGCTCAGATTATACGTGCTGTTCTGCCAGTTCAGAGAGCCATTCAGGACATCCTTTTCCCAGCTTCCATTCCCCGCGTAATAATTGGTGATGCTGGTCGCGCCGGTGATTGCCTCCAGCGCGTTGGCGACGAATCCGCCATTGCCGATCGAGGAAAACGAATTGCCGTAGTTGTAGGCCGAGTTGCCGGTCGTGATGCCGCTGGCCTGGAACTGCGCGAAGGCCTGCTCGACCAGGCTGCCCCAGAGCGCGGTTCCCCTGTTGAAGACCGTTCCGCCGCCCGCGAGCGTGTTGGCGACGGTGACGTACTGGGCGACCCCATTGGCGAAGAACCGGACGCCATACGTGCCGTTGCCGTTGTCGGTGATCATGTCGTTGATGATCGACGGATTCCGGCAGGCCACTTCCGCCAGCGAGGACAGCAGGTAGCAGTCGCCCAGGCGCCCCTGGTTGATGTCGTTCACGCTCGGGCCGCCGCTGCCGTAAAGCGGCTTCTGGACGACCGAATACGTCACGGTGAAGCTGGTTCCGCTGACTGACACGGTACTGCTGGGCAGATCCGTGCCGAGGAACCACTTGCCGGTCAGCCTGGACAACTGGTCGGCCGTGCTGCCGACAGCGAGATTGCCGAGCGTCGTCGCGGTGGTGCCGCCACCGGTCCATTTCGCGTTCGCGGCATTGCCGAGAACCAGCGCGTTGGTGAGGTAGCTCACATAGGACGAGGCGGATTCGCCAACGTTGAGATTGGCGGCAATCGTCCTGAGATCGGCGAACTGGCTGGACGAGAGCGTTGTGTGACTGCTGGCCAATGCGGTCACGAGGTCGGTGAACAGCCGGGCCATCTCGACCTCGGTGACGACGCCGTCGGCGGAGGCCGTCGTCATGTCGGCCTTGATCACCGGGTCACCGAGCGAGACGATCCATGAAGCCGACGTGTAGGCGATGGAACCGCCGCTGGTCGTCAGGGTCGATGACGTGGCAGGGGCGCCGGCCAGGGATGACACGGCAGCGCCGCCCCCCGTCGCCTGCACGGCGGTGGCGGCGGTGAGACCCGCGGGAAGGCCGGCCGCACTGAAACCATCCTGCCACCCCCAGGAAGGATCGTCCGACACGCCTGCCGTCGGGTTGACCGGAATCGAGCGCTCTTCGGTTTGGAACGTCACGCCACCCTCGCCATTGAATAGGGAATGGCACGTTCTGCGCCCGTAGCGAATACATACTGTTACAATTACGTTTTCGTCAAGACGACATAGTAAAAATCTATATTCCTCGCAGGGAAACTTGCTATTCGTGAAATATTTCGCCTGGGCACGGCACGGCGGCTTCAGGCGCCGGCCCTGCACGGGCCGTGGAACCGGCAGCAGGGGAAATCGCGCCGGGCGAATTCCCCTGCCAGCGGGACCAGCTGTCCAGCGCAGGTGGCAGGCGTCCCTCCCGTACCCGTTTGCGGGTCCGGCGTGACCAACCTGCCGGATTTGCATAGTGCGCCCGGCCGCGCCGATCTATGTGCGGACGGTCGAACGATCCATCACCGAGTCCGTCGGAGAGTACCGTTGATGCGCATGCCGCTTCTGCTGGCCCTGGGCCTGGCCTGCGCGGTGATGCCGCGAGAGGCGCGGGCGCAGGCCGCCGCCACGCCCACGGACGGATGGCAGTTCAACCTCACCGCCCTGATCTGGCTGCCGAGCATCAGCGGCACCACCACCATCCGCGGCATCAACGCGCCCACCAACGCCAGCTTCACCGAGATCCTCGGCAAGTCGGATTCGGTGTTCGGCTACATGGGCCATGCCGAGGCCTGGAAGGACAGGATCGGCATCTTCGTCGAGCCCATCTGGATGAAGCTGGAATTCAAATCATCGGGCGCGATCGCGGCGAAGAACGTGGACAACCTGCTGTACACGGAATTCGGCCTGCTCTGGCGCGCGCGCGAGGGGGTCTACGGGCCGCATGCCCGGCCCTGGGAGCTCGATCTGCTCGGCGGCGGCCGCTACACCTACATCGATCCCAGCCTGTCCTTCGCCCTCGGCCCGACCTTCGGCAAGAGCCGCGAATGGGTCGATCCCTTCATCGGCGGACGGCTGCGGGCCGACATGACCGAGCGGATGGAGGTGTCGCTGCGCGGGGATGTCGGGGGCTTCGGCGTGGGCTCGCAATTCTCCTGGAACGTCACCGGGCTGATCGGCTACCGCTTCGAGATGTTTCATGTTCCCAGCACGGTCTTTGCCGGCTATCGTGCGTTCTCGCAGTACTACCGCAGCGGCAGCGGGCGCAGCTTCTTCAAGTGGGACAACCTGCTCTATGGCCCGGTGCTGGGCCTGCAGGCCAGGTTCTGACCCGGCCCCGCCATGAGTCCCCATCATTCGCAGCTGAAAGGGTTCATCCCATGACCAGCCGTGACACCCTGCGCCTGCACCGGCGTGACTGCCTGATCCTGCTTGGCGGCACCTCCCTGCTTTCCGCCTGCAGCGGCGGCGGCATGCCGCCGGAAGCCTATGAGGGGATGATGCCGGACGGCGAAATCCACATGCGGGAATTCCAGGCTGCCTATATCGGCAGCGGCACCGCGGGCAAGGGCACGCTGTTGTACCGTGGCCAGTCCTATCCCTTTGATGTCGGCGGCCTGGGCGTGGGCGGCGTCGGGCTGTCGGAAGTCGAGGCCGAGGGCTGGGTCTACCGCCTGAACAACATCCTTCACTTCCCCGGCGCCTACGGGCAGCTCCGCTACGGCTTCGCCGCCGGCCAGAAGAGCGGTGGCGACCTGCTGCTGGAGAACGAATCCGGCGTGATCATGCGCGTGCGCGCCAAGCGCGAGGGGCTGATGCTCAGCCTCGGCGCCGATGTCATGCGCATCCGCATGACCTGACGTACGCAGGCCGGGCGGATCGATGCCGCCCGGCCTGGGGTTTCCTCCGCGTCCGCTTAGCGCATCGTCGGGATCACGAAGTCGGCGCCGCTCTTGATGCCGGAGGGCCAGCGCGAGGTGACCGTCTTGGTCCTGGTGTAGAAGCGGACTGAATCCGGGCCGTGCTGGTTGAGGTCGCCGAAGCCCGACGCCTTCCAGCCGCCGAAAGTGTGATAGGCGATGGGCACCGGGATGGGCACGTTGATGCCGACCATGCCGACATTGACGCGGGCAGCGAAGTCGCGCGCGGCGTCGCCATCGCGGGTGAAGATGGCGACGCCGTTGCCGTAGAGATGGTCGGAGGCCAGCGCCAGCGCATCCTCGTACTGGCCGGCGCGCACCACCGAGAGCACGGGGCCGAAGATCTCTTCCTGGTAGATGCGCATCGCCGGCGTCACGTGGTCGAACAGGCTGCCGCCGATGTAGAACCCGTCCTCATAGCCCTGCAGCCGGAAGCCGCGGCCATCGACGGCGAGCGTGGCACCTTCCCGCACGCCGAGATCGATGTAGCCGCACACCCGCTCCAGCGCCGCGCGCGTGACCAGCGGGCCGTAATCCGCGCTTTCGTCGGTGGAAGGGCCGATGCGCAGGGCCTGGACACGCGGGATCAGCTTCTCGACCAGCCGGTCGGCGGTGTCGCGCCCGACCGGCACGGCGACCGAGATCGCCATGCAGCGCTCGCCGGCCGAGCCGTAGCCGGCGCCGATCAGCGCATCGACCGTCTGGTCGAGATCGGCATCCGGCATGACGATGGCGTGGTTCTTGGCGCCGCCGAAACACTGCGCGCGCTTGCCGGTCGCGGCGGCGCGGGAATAGATGTACTGCGCGATCGGGGTGGAGCCGACGAAGCCGACCGCCCGGATGTCGGGATCATCAAGGATGGCATCGACCGCTTCCTTGTCGCCGTTGACCACGTTCAGCACGCCCGGCGGCAGGCCGGCTTCCAGGAACAGCTCGGCGAGGCGGACCGGCACCGAAGGATCACGCTCGGACGGCTTGAGGATCATGGCATTGCCGCAGGCCAGCGCCGGGGCGCATTTCCACAGCGGGATCATGGCGGGGAAGTTGAACGGCGTGATGCCGGCCACCACGCCGAGCGGCTGGCGCATCGAATAGACATCGATCCCGGTGCCGGCGGAATCGGTGAATTCCCCTTTCAGCAGGTGCGGAATCCCGCAGGCGAACTCGACCACTTCCAGACCGCGCTGGATGTCGCCTTTGGCGTCGGGGATGGTCTTGCCGTGCTCGCTGGCGAGCAGCTCGGCCAGCGACTGGAAATCGCGCCGCGCCAGTTCGAGGAACCTCATCAGCACGCGGGCGCGCTGCTGCGGGTTCTGCGCCGCCCATCCGGCCTGGGCGGCCCGCGCATTCTCCACCGCCGCGCGCAGTTCCGCGGCGCTGGCCAGCGCCACCCGCGCCTGCACCGCCCCGGTCGAGGGATTGTAGACATCCGCGAAGCGGCCGCTGCGGCCGTCCACGTGACGGCCGCCGATGAAATGCCCGATTTCGCGCATCGTTGCCTCCCTTTGTCGTTTGAGCATGACGTTGCATGGAATTTTGCCCCAGGATATGGGAATTTTGCCACCCCCGCTGTGCATGGATTCGCATGTCGCCGCCCTTTGACTGGGATCTGCTGCAGTCCTTCCTGGCCGTGGCCCGCACCGGCCGGCTGACCGGCGCCGCCCGGCAACTGAAGATCGACCACTCCACGCTGGGGCGGCGGCTGGCGGCACTGGAGGCGGCGCTCGGGGCGAGGCTGTTCGACCGCCGCGTCTCCGGCTACGCGCTGACGGCCCAGGGCGAGCGGCTGCTGCAACAGGCCGAACAGATCGAAAGCACGGTGTTCGCCATCCAATCCGATGTCGCGGACAGCCGGATGCAGGTCTCGGGCGCGGTGCGGATCGGTGCGCCGGACGGGTTCGGCACCGCCATCCTGGCACCGGCCATTGGCCGGCTCGCGCAGGCGCATCCCGATCTCGACATCCATCTCGTGGTCACGCCGCGCAGCTTCAGCCTGTCGCGGCGGGAGGCCGACATCGCCATCGGCCTGTCCTGCCCCGCGCATGGGCGGCTGCACGCGCGCAGGCTGACCGACTATGAACTGGGGATCTATGGCGCCCGCACGCACGCGGCGCTCTGGCGGGACGTGGCCCGGGCCGACGATCTCGCCGGCAGGCCGTTCATCGGCTACATCGAGGACCTGATCTTCGCGCCGGAACTCGACTATGTGCCGTCGATCTCACGGGCCATCGCGCCCCGCATCCGCAGTTCCAACCTGCTGGCGCAGATGCAGGCGACCCGGGCCGGCGCCGGGCTGTGCGTGCTGCCATGCTTCCTCGCCGACGGCGAGGACGATCTCGTCCGCGTGCTGCCGGACGAAGTGCGGCTGCTGCGGACGTTCTGGATGATGATCCATGGCGACATGCGCGACCTGGCGCGCATCCAGGTCACCGCCACCTTCATTGCCGAGGAAGTCCGTCGTGCCTCGGCGCGTTTCCTGCCTCGGGCGGGCCTGACGGCGGGCGACGCGGTCTGACGGCCGGGGCGTCACGCGCCCCGGCCCCGAGGGAAACGCCTTGCTACAGGAAGGTTTTCTCCCGGTCGCGGATGGCCTGCGCCCCGATGAACTCGAAATACGCATCGAAGCTCAGCATATGGGGCAGGAACTCCGTGCTGGTGCCGTGCCGCTTCAGATGCGCGGCCCATTCCCGCAGCGCCTTCACCGCGGTGAACACCGAACCGCAGGGATAGGCGACCACGCTGTAGCCGAGCTGCTGCAACTCGGCGGCGCCGAGCAGCGGCGTCTGCCCGCCCTCGATCATGTTGGCCATGCTCGGCGTGTCGAGCGCGGCCAGCGTCGCATTGACGGCCTTCATCTCCTCGGTCGTATGAACGGCTTCCACGAAGACCATGTCGGCACCGGTCCCGGCGTACAGCCTGGCCCGGTACAGAGCTTCCTCGATGCCGTGCACGGCCAGGGCATCGCTGCGCGCGGTGATGACGAAGTCCGGATTCTCCCGTGCCCACAGCGCCGCCTTGAGTTTCGGCAAGTACTCCTCGACCGTGACCACGGACTTGCCCGCCATGTGGCCGCAGCGCTTGGGATAGGTCTGGTCCTCGATGAACAGGCCGGCGGCCCCGGCCTTCTCGCACTCGCGGACAACGCGGATGACGTTGTTGACGTCGCCGAATCCCGTGTCGATGTCGACAAAGACCGGGATGTTCACCAAGGCGCAGACATTGCGGTACTGGCCGACCATTTCGTGTCCCGACAGCACCGAGATGTCCGGCATGCCGAGCAGGCTTCCGGACAGTCCGTACCCGGCGCAGCCGATGGCTTCGAAACCGGCCTGCTCCAGGACGCGGGCCGACAGGCCGTCATGGCAGCAGGGCAGTTGCAGGATTTCAGGAGCACGGATGAGGCTCCTGAACCGGGCGGATCGGTTCATGGCTTTCTTCTTCGGGTTTCTTGGCTTTTCGCAAACAGGCACTGGACGAACAGGCGCGCCGTCATCCGCCGTCGCATGGCGCCGCAAGATGACCGCCTTGTGTTGGCGGACTGCGTCTGGTTCCAGATTAATTGGCGGCAGAAAACGCCGCAAGCGTACGGTGGATCAGCGCCCGGCCTCACCCGCACCCGTGAAGGAGATGATCGGATGCATGCCCGCCACGCCACGGCCCTGATGCTCGGCCTCGCCGGTGCGGTGATCATGCTGGCAGGCGACAGGGACGGTCCCGATCTGCCGCTCGGGCAGGTCGGGCTGCCCGGGGGCCGTCATGTCACGATGTCCCTGGGCTCCGTTGGCCTTGATCCGCACAGTGGCGCCTCCTACGTGCCACCCAAGGGGGAAAGCCCGTATTACTTTCCGATCCCCGCCGAGCAGCCCGCGCGGAAATCTCCCGGCATCCTGCTGCGGATTCCCTTCGGAACGGGGGGAAGCCGGTAGAGCCCCCGACTACTGCCCCATCTGCATCAGCGCCAGTTGCAGCGGCGCCGCCGAGACGCGGATCAGCCCCTCATAGGGACGGCTCATCTCGTCGATGAGGAACATGGCGCTGGCCACCGACACCGCCCCCATCAGCAGCGCGGCCACGACCGTCGCGTTGGCCGGCGTATAGAGGCCGAAGCCCAGGAAAAGGACGCTGATCCAGAACACCAGCACCAGCACGAAGGGCCAGTTCAGCGAGGCATTGACCTGCTCGCTCATCAACAGGCGGGTGTCGACGATCTCGCCGGCAAGCTGCACGGCGCTGCCGCGCAACTGGCGCTGGGCATCGGTCTCGGCCGGCAGTGCCCGCACCAGTTGCCGCATGGCGATGATCGCCGGCGCCGCCTCCCCGCGCGCGAGGTGGATGCTCGCCGCGTCGGGGGTACCGGCGAGCCGCCGGTAGCCCTCTTCCACCACCCGCCGCAGCTCCGCGCGCGCCGGCCCGGCGGCGGTCCCGTATTCGCCCAGGACGCGGTCGAGACCGACGATCTTGACCGACAGGCTTTGCAGCTCCGCGGTCTGGGTGTCGTAGAAGCTTTTCGTCGATGCGATGAGCAGCCCGAGCACCAGCGCCGCGAGGGTGGCCACCAGGCCCATCACCAGTTTCCCCACGTCGCGGGGGTGGTCCTCGAAATGATGCTCGGGCAGGCGCCGGCGCAGCACCAGGCCGACCAGGGCCGCACCGAAGGCGCTGACGAAGGTCAGGCAGGAAATGATGATCTCGTGAATGCAACGCCTCCTGGCTGAGAAGTGAGCATGAAGCCCCTGCCGCGCCCCCCGGCGGAGGGCGCTTCGTCGCAGGAGACGGTTACGATCCGGTGCGGGCCCGCCCCGAGCGCAGCATCTGGATGCCCTGGGCGAGCTGCGTCGCGCCTTCATCGATGCCGGCCTTGGCGGCGTCGACGGTGGAGAAGGTGGCGCCGATGTTGAGCGCCTCGGGGAACTTCTTGTTCACCGCCGCGGCGATCAGCCGGTTGGTGGTCGAATCGTAGATCAGCGCGGCGTAGGTGACCGAGCCGGAGAAGGATCCGGGCTGGCCGGCGGCCTGGCTGGCGATATTGGCGACCAGCCCGGCCGGCACCAGCCGCGACACGGTGGCGGCGACGGGCACGTTGCTTTCGATCCCCACCAGTTGGAACTGCACGCGGGCCGTGGTCGGGCCGGGCGCGGTCACGATGGGGTACTGCTTGGCGATGGCGCGGGTGAATTGCTGCTGCATGTAGGCGGCCACCGTCGCGCGATCCGCCGGCGAGGTGTCGCCCCAGCTTGCGTCCGCGCCGTCATAGACCGTCACCGGCGGGATGATGATGCTGGTGTACTTGGCAAAGTTGGCATCCTGGGCAATCCAGGTCAGGCGTCCCGCGACACTGCTGCTCGGTGCCATGGCGGACGCCTCGGGGATGCCCGGCGGCGCCTGGGGTCGCGTATTGGCGCATCCGGCGACGAGGCCGAGCACCGAGGCCATGATCACGGCACGGGCGGTAACGCGCATGGGGTTCCCTCATCCTGCAGCATTGGGCTGGCGGCAGGCAGGTGCCGCCGCGCCATAGGACGCTGCCGGCCCGCGCCAGGCTATGCAGTTTTGGCAAGGTGTGGCCTTTGCGCCGCATGCGGTACCAGGCCATCCCACGGGCGTGACGGCACGGACACACCTGCCGGTCACGCGGCGCCGCGTTCCAGCAGGACCTGGTAGCGGCAGACTTCCGTCGGCGGCACGATCATGCTGCCGACGAACCGTCCGTCCTCGAAGCGCCCCATGATCCAGACCTGGCGATTGACCATCTGGACGCTGCCGTCATCGCGGATGGTCCCGTTGAACAGGCCGAACTCGACCTGGTTGCCCACCACCCGGAAATCGGCGATGGCCACGCGGGGCTGGCACACCGGTCCGGGCAGGGCCGCGTCGTTGATGACCGCCTCTCCCGAATAGGTGCCCTGCCAGGCGGCGACCTGCGCCGCGGTCGCCGGCGGCAGGCTGTTGCAGGCGGTGGCGGGCAGCAGCAACGACAGGGTCAGCGCAAGACGCTGCATGGCGGCCACTCCTGATCCTCCTGGCCTGGTCGCTACGGCACTCAGGGCCGCACCAGGCCGTAATCGTGGATCGCCTGGTCCAGGCCATGGAAGATCAGGCCCATGCCCATGGCGGCGACGAAGAAGCCGACGATGCGCGTGACCGCGTCGATCCCGCGCGCGCCGATGCGGTCCACGATGGTCCCCGCATAGGCAAGGAACAGGTAGGTCACGACCATCGTCGCCAGGATCGCGGCGGTGATCGCGCCCAGCGGCAACAGGTCTTCCAGCGGACGCTGCACCTGCGATGCCATGCCGAGCACGGTGGCGATCGCGCCGGGGCCGAACATCAGCGGCATCGCCAGCGGCACGAAGGCGATGTCCTCGTCCTTGCCGGCCGGGCCGCCGGCCATGGCGCCGGCATTGCCCGACGGCATGAACAGCGAGAAGCCGATCTGCATCAGCACGATGCCGCCGACGATCCGCACCATGCTGAGCGGCACCTCGAACAGCTTCAGCATCAGCGTGCCGAACACCAGGAAGAAGAACAGCAGCAGCGTGGCATAGAAGCAGGACAGCCGCGCCACCCGCCGATGCGTGCCCCTGTCCTTGTTCGCCAGCAGCTTCAGGAACACCGGCATCGCCTCGAGCGGATTGATGATGGCCAGCAGGGTGGTGAAGGTACCGACGAAAAGGGCCGTGGACTGGTTCATCGCGTTTCCCCATGAGCGATGATCGGTTGGGGCATCCTGCCCGGATCATATCGGCCCGGCGTCACGGCCCCGGCACGACCTGGTAATAGAGCCCGTTCGCGCCATAGGCCGGGGAAAGCCAGGTACCGCCGCAGGCATAGGCCTGGGCGGAAGCCTGATAGACGCAGCCGGCGGGCAGCACCGCGTAGGTGGCCGGCGGCGCGGCATAAGCGGCCCTGGTGGCCGCGGCCCCCACGGCCGCCCCCGCGGCCACGCCCACCGCCGCCCCGGCCGCGGCGGCACCCCAACCACTGCCGCCGCCGCTGCTGCAGTTGTAGCAGGAGTTGCCGTAATAGTTCACCGCCGCCGGCTGGTGGTAATAGGCACCGGAGGACGAGGTGCTGGTGCCGTAATAGCCGGTGTGAACGGTGCCGCCGGGCCCGGTCGCGGTGCCGTGGTAATAGCCGCCGTAGTCGCTGGCATGGTAGGCGCCGCCCGCATTCGCGGCGCTGCCGTGCCAGGCGCCGCCGTAGTCGCTTTCATGCGCGACGCCGCTGGCACTGACCTGGGTGCTGTGGTTCCAGCCGCCGTAATCGCTGGAATGCGACACGTTGCCGCCGGCCGCGGAGGTGGAATGGCTCCATCCGCCCGCGTCGCCACCATGCGACCAGCCGCCGCCGGAATAGCCATGGAACCAGGCGCGTGCCGGCGGGCACGGCAGGGCGGCGAGGATGGCAGCGCTCGCCAGCAGAACCGCCTTCATGGTGCTCTCCTCTTCAGGGTTTCTGCGTGGGGGCCGCCTCGCCGGTGGGCCGGGCGCGCGCGCCCGGCGGCCGGAACGGCATCTCCCGTGCCTTCTCCGCCCGCGCCGAGGCGAAGGCGCCGGCCCCGACGAGGTGGTTGATGTGCCAGTTGGAATATTCGGTCTGGTACAGCGCGTGCGCCGGCTCGTGCGGATAGACGACGCGCACCAGCCGGGGCAGGTGGTCGTGGGCGCCAATCCAGATCTCGCCCTGCACGTTGTCCCCGGCCACCGCGACGATGTCGGTGGTGGTGCCGGCAACCACCTTCGACTGCCCGACATAGAAGGCGGAGTTGAGCCCGTGCTCCTCGAACACCGCGCAGGGCTTCGACATGATCAGGTCGGCGAAGGGGAAGTAGATGGCGGCGCGGTCCCAGGCGGCGGGGAGCATCGCATCGATGGTGGACGGCGCCTCCGCCCGCGCGGCGAGATTCTCCGAGGGGACATAGGCGGTGATGGTCTTGCCGTCGTAGTAGAATTCATCGGGGATGCCGTCGCCGGGGGTGATCACCCGCAGCTTGTCGGGCCGTTGCAGCGTCACCTGGTTCAGCGTGGTGTAGAACAGCGGCTGGCCGTTGCGCGCCGCCTTCTCGTAGGTGTTGAGCGCGGTGAAGGCCAGCGTCTTCGCCCCCGCCAGCACGTCGCAGGACGCCTTGAGGATGGCGATGGCCTTCGGCTCGATCGGATCCGGCGCCGCCTTGTCGGTGGCGCCGGGTTGCTCCGCCCGCGCGGCCCCGCCCATCGCGCCGGGCAGCACGGCAAGCAGCAGCAGCATGCCGCCGAGGCACGATGACGTCATGAGGGACAGTCTCATCGAAGCGTCTCCCACAGCCCGTGGAGCGGATGTCGCGGCGCAACCGGTCCGTCAGTTCGCGTCCTGGCTGGCGCGCTGGGCGGCCTGCAGCTTCTGCACGTCCTCCGGCGTCAGCTTCGGCGGATCCACCGTGATGGTCAGCGTCTCGATCCGGCCGGTGAAGGCGAAGGGCACCCGGTAGTCACGGTCATCCACCGGCGTGCCGGTATCCTGGCCGATGTCGAAGGTTTCATCCCAGGGCAGCGTCATCGGCACTGTGCGGTCCAGCCGGTGCGTCGCGACCTCCTTGCCGTCCACCTTCAGCGTCCCGGTGCCGGGCCGACCGAGGCCGCTGAGGTTGTTGAAGGCCAGCGTCGCGAAGCCAAGCCCGTCATACTGGAAGTCGTATTCCAGCGTGTGCCGGCCCGGCGCTAGCGCGTCCTTGCCCTCCCAGCGCACGCGCCTGAGGTCGAGCAGGTTCCACAGGAACACAGGCCTGCCCTTCAGCAAATACAGGCCGTAGCCACCGAACCGCCCGCCATCGGTGACGATCACGCCCTCGGCGCCGCCCGGCGGCACGACGATCTCCGCCCGGATGGTGTAGGAAGTGTTCAGCAGGCTCGGCGCCGTGCCGCGCGGGATGCCGCCGACCGGGGCATGGTAGACGAATTCCCGCCGGCCGGCCGAGACGGAGGGGCGCGGCAAGACCATGCGCGTCGCCACCGAGGCATCCAGCGGCAGCACCTGGTATTTCGAGAACTCGGCGAACATCAGGTCGGTCAGTTCCCGCACCTTCTCCGGATTCGATCCGGCGATGTCGGTGGACTGCGTCCAGTCGTGGCGCAGGTCGTACAGCTCGAAGCGGTAGGCGCTGGCCGGATCCTGGATCGCCTTGCCGACCAGTTCCCAGGGCGGGCGGACCGGGATGGCGCTGAGCATCCAGCCGTCGTCGTAGAGGCCCTGCACCCCCATCATCTCGAAATACTGGAGGTGATGCGGGGAGTCGGCCCCGGCCTTGGCCTTGTCGAAGGTGTAGGCCAGGCTGACGCCCTCGATCGGCTTCTGGGCGATGCCGTCCACCGTCTCCGGGGCGGTGATGCCGGTGGCTTCCAGGATCGTCGGCACGATGTCGATCACGTGGTGGAACTGCCAGCGGATGCCGCCCTTGTCCCTGATCTGCGCCGGCCAGGAAATCGCCATGCCCTGTCGCGTGCCGCCGAAGAAGGACGGAACCTGCTTGGTCCACTTGTAGGGCGTGTCGAAGGCCCAGGCCCAGGGCACGGCCATGTGGTTATAGGTCTCCTGGCTGCCCCAGGCGTTGTACCACTTCATCTGCTCGGCCACCGGCAGCTCGACGCCGTTGAACTGCAGCACCTCGCTCGGCGTGCCGTTGGGCGAGCCTTCCGCCGAGGCGCCGTTGTCGCCGCTGATGTAGATGATCAGCGTGTTGTCGAGCTTGCCGAGCTTCGCAACCTCGTCGATGACGCGGCCGATCTCATGGTCGGTATAGGCCAGGTAGGCGGCATAGACGTCGGCCTGGCGAATGAAGAGCTTCTTCTCCTCGGCACTCAGCGTGTCCCACTTCTTCAGCAGATCATCCGGCCAGGGCGTCAGCTTCGCCTCCGACGGGATCACGCCGAGCCGCTGCTGGTTGGCGAAGATCTGTTCGCGCAACGCGTTCCATCCCTTGTCGAAGAGGTGCAGGTCGCTGATCCTCTTGATCCATTCCGGCGTCGCGTGGTGTGGCGCGTGGGTGCCGCCCGGAACGTAGTGCAGGAAGAACGGCAGCGAGGGATTGATGGCGTTCAGCTCGTTCAGCCAGTGGATGGCGTCATCGGCCATCGCGGTGGTCAGGTTCCATTTCGGATTGCCCACGTAGGGATAGATGGCCGTGGTGTTGCGGAACAGGTTCGGCTGCCACTGGCTCGCGTCGCCGCCGACGAAACCGTAGAAATACTCGAAGCCCATTCCCGTCGGCCACTGGTCGAACGGACCGGCCTGGCTCGCGGTCCAGGTCGGCGTGTTGTGGTCCTTGCCGAACCATGACGTGCGGTAGCCGTTCTCCAGCAGGATCCGCCCGATCGTCGCGCTGTCCCGGCCGATCAGGCTGTCATAGCCGGGGAAGCCAGACGCCGCCTCGGAAATGACGCCGAAGCCCACCGAATGGTGGTTGCGCCCGGTGATCAGCGCCGCCCGCGTCGGCGAGCACAACGAGGTCGAATGGAAATTGGTGTAGCGCAACCCTTCGTTCGCGATGCGGTCGAGCGTCGGCGTCGGGATCACCCCACCGAAGGTCGAAGGCGCGGCAAAGCCGACATCGTCTGTCATGATCAGCAGGATGTTCGGCGCGTCCTTCGGTGGCACCACCCGCGCCGGCCAGGCCGGCTTCGACTGGGCAGCGTTCAACTGGATCTCGCCGATGAAGGGCTGGGGCGGCGGCGGCAAGGTGCGGCCGTCGATCGTGGTGGTCGTGTCCGGCGCGCCCGGCACGCCGGTGATCTGCTGCGCCTGTGCACCGGCAATCAGGAAGAGGCCGAGCAACCAGGCGAGGAGAAACCACGCGGGCCGAAGACTCGGCCCGGCAGCGGCAACTGCCATGGGAATGCCTTTCCACGGTTACGTTCCTGGCGGCAGACCGTGCGGGGCCGGGGGCGTGGCTGTCTATGCAGTTCCGGCATTACGGCGGACGCGATGAAGCGAGGAAGGAAAGGCCAGGGCTTTGCCCTGGACCCAGCAGGGGCCACAAGGCCCCCTTGGTCCGCTTCGCGGCCCAAGCCCAAAAGCGCTGCGCGGCACTGAAGAAATCGGGTTCCAAGGGCGAAGCCCTTGGCGAGGTCCAGGGGCGGAGCCCCTGGCGGGGGCGGGGCAGCGCCCCGCGCGTCAGGCCGCCCTGCCCAGGCCCAACCGATCCAGCACGCCACGCAGCGTTGCCGCCGTCGTGTCATCGCGATCGAACGCCAGGTGGATCCCCGTCTCGTCGGCCGCAAGCACCCGGCAGGACAATCTGATGCCGAAACCTTCCAGCCCCAGCGTCCCATGCGCACCGGCCGCCACCGATGGCCCGCAGGCCAGGCTCGCGCCCCCCATCGAGATGTCCACCACCTGCACCGGCAGCCCGGCCGCGCCGCCGACGGCGAAGCGGGCCGGCAATTCCACCTTGAGACGGGGATCGCCGCGGCGATCGACCTCCGCCGTCGAGGTCCGCACCGCGCGGATGACCGAATGACGCAGTTCGCTCATCGCCACGGCCAGCGCGCCCGCGTGGCCCTGCACCGCCGCGGCGCTGCGATCGGTCTCGGTGGCCTCGGTCGAGACCTCCGCGGCCCGCCCCGACATCGCGTGCGCCGCGGTCGCGGCATTGCCGACGTTGCGGGCGATCTCGGCCGTGGCCGCCCCCTGTTCCTCCACCGCCGCGGCGATCGATCCGGCGATGTCCTCCACCTCGCGGATGGTCTGTTCGATGCTGCGCACCGCCGTCATCGAGGCATCGGTCGCCGTGCGGATCTCGCCGAGCTGGCTGGTGATCTCCTCGGTCGAGCGGGCGGTCTGCAGCGCCAGTTGCTTCACCTCGGCGGCGACCACGGCGAAGCCACGGCCGGCCTCGCCCGCGCGGGCCGCCTCGATGGTGGCGTTCAGCGCCAGCAGGTTGGTCTTGGCGGCGATGTCGGTGATGATCCCGGCGACCGCGCCGATGCGCTCGACCTTCTGGTTCAGCGTCTCCATCGAGCCACGGGTCGCATCGCCGGCCTTGACCGCGCGGGCGACCACCGAGGTCGACTGGGCCACCTGTTGGCTGATCTCGCGGATCGAGGCCGACAACTGCTCGGCGGCGCTGGCCACGGTCTGGGTGATGCCGAGCGTCTCGCTGGCCGAGGCGGCGGCGCCGCTGGCGGCGGCCCCGGTGCGCGCGGCGGAGGCCTGCATCTCGCCGGCGGTGCCGGTCATCGCATCGACGCGCCGGCCGATTTCCACCAGCGCCGTGGAAGTCTCGGCCTCGATCGTGTCGGCCATCCCGGTCAGAGCGGCGCATTTTTCCGCCTCGGCGCGCACGCGTTCCTCTGCCTGCGCCGCGCGCAGCCGTTCGGCTTCCTCCAGGCTGTTGCGGAAGGAGGTCAGGCTGCGGGCGATGTGACCGATTTCATTGCGGTACGTGGTGAAGGGGATCTCGGTGGCAAGATTGCCGCCCGCCAGCCGGTTCATGGCCTCGCACAGGATGTCGAGCGGCCGGGAGATGCCGCGGCCGACGCCGAGCGCGATCAGCCCGGCGACCAGCAGCCCGGCCAGCCCGCCCACGGCCACCCAAATGGCGATGCCGAACACCGTGGTGTCGATGTCGTCGGTATAGACGCCGGCCTGGATGGCCAGCCGCCCCTCGCCGTCGCCGAAGGCGCCCACGTAGGACAGCTTTTCCAGCTCCGCCCCGCCGCCCGCGCGCGGCACGGAATAGGTGACATAGCCGCCGCCGGCGCGGGCCGCCGCGACGATGTCACGGACCACGAACCGGCCCTGGCCGTCCTTGAAATCCCAGCGGTTGACGTTGATGAATTTCGGGTTCGCATGCACGTAGGTGACGCCGGCATCGCCGCTGCCTGCCCCATAGATGCCGACATAATCGTTGTACTGCCCCCACCTCATCGCGCCGATCGCCTCGAAGGCAAGCTGCCGCGCTGCCTCGGCGGGGATGGCACCCGTTTTCGCCCTCGCAGCGAAGGCGGCGAGCATCGACCTCGTCGCCTCCACCATTTCGCGAACCTTGTCCTGTCGTTCCGTTATGACCGTGTTTCGCAGGACCAGGAGCTGGGTCCCCCCGACCACGACCATGGCAACGGACAGAATGGAAATGATCAGGGCAAGCCGCTGGAGAACGTTGAGATTTCGCAGAAACATCGTCAAACGAACCCATCTGATTCAAAATCGTAATGAAACGTGCACAGCCTTGCTTTCGCAAGGCACATCCACGGTGCCGCGCGGATCGCGGCGCCCCAAACTTAACGAAATAAGGATGATTTTCGCAACTATTGATGGAATGGCACCCATCGCGATTCGCCCGGACTCGCGACCTCGCCCCTTCCCGGGGGCACCGGCAGGGCAAGGTCGGTGGCACGGCGCTACACTGCCTGGCAGGCCAGGACACGGTCGCGGAGGGCCAGGATCTGGCGGCGCAATTCGGCCGAGGCCTCCGGATCGTCGAAGACCTGCCGGTGCCAGGCCGGCTTGAGCCCGCAGGCCTGCCGGCGCAGCGCCCGCCCCTGCTCGGTCAGACGGATGCGCACCTGCCGCTCGTCGGCGGCGTCGCGGGCCCGGGTGACGAACCCCGCCGCCTCCAGCCGCTTCAACAGCGGCGTCAGCGTGCCGGAATCGAGAAACAGCTTCTCGCCGATCGCACTGACCGTGCGGTTGTCCTCGGCCCAGAGCACGATCATCACCAGATACTGCGGATAGGTCAGGCCCAGCCGGTCCAGCATCGGCTTGTTCGCCCGCCCCACCGCCTGCGCGGTGGAATGCAGCGCAAAGCAGAGCATGTCATCAAGCACCAGCGGCGCCTCCGGCGGGCATGCCCCGGCGGCGGCGGGCGAGGCAAGGACGGTCTGGGACATAAGGAATTCTCCTGATCACCGTGTCATCTGAATTTAAATAGTGCGCAATTCAATTGGCCACCATTTTCTGTGAGGGCTGCCATGCGTCCTATGCAGTATCGTCCAATTTGATTGTGCGCTATTTAATTGGCCATCAGATCACAGCGCCACTCCGGTGGCCCCAGGAGTTCCAACCGATGAAAACCCTTCTGCTCGCGTCCGTCACGGCTTTCGCCCTGTTCGCCACCGCCCCGGGCTTCGCCAGCACCTCCACGTCGGACCTGCTCGCCGACGGCGGTGATTTCGTCATCACCAACGAGGGCCGCCAGCTCGCCGATGGCGGTGATTTCGTCGTCACCAACGAGGGTCGCCAGATCGCCGACGGCGGTGACTACATCGTCACCAACGAGGGCCGCCAGATCGCCGACGGCGGTGATTTCGTCGTCACCAACGAAGCCCGCCAACTCGCCGATGGCGGTGACTTCGTTGTCACCAACGAGGCCCGCCAGCTCGCCGACGGCGGCGACTACGTCGTCACCAACGAGGATCGCCAGATCGCCGACGGCGGTGACTACATCGTCACCAACGAGGGTCGCCAGATCGCCGACGGCGGTGACTACATCGTCACCAACGAGGGTCGCCAGATCGCCGACGGCAGTGACTACATCGTCACCAACGAGGGTCGCCAGATCGCCGACGGCGGTGACTACATCGTCACCGACGAGGCCCGCCAGCTCGCCGACGGCGGCGACTACGTCGTCACCAACGAGGGCCGCCAGATCGCCGACGGCGGTGACTACATCGTCACCAACGAGGGTCGCCAGATCGCCGACGGCGGCGACTACGTCGTCACCAACGAGGGCCGCCAGATCGCCGACGGCGGTGACTACATCGTCACCAACGAGGGTCGCCAGATCGCCGACGGCGGTGACTACATCGTCACCAACGAGGGCCGCCAACTTGCCTGAACCCGATGCCGCACCGACCTTCAAAGTACAGCAATCAATGTAGGGCGGACGCAGTCCGCCAACGCAAGCCAGCTGCCTCGTGGCGTCTTGCAATGGCGGATTGCGCTACGCTTATCCGCCCTACAGTTATCCACATTGCATTTGCGACCGTTGCTACGCTTGCACGGCGACGTGACATGATCCGGGGGCCGACTGTCGCAAGGCGTCGGTCCTTCGTCGTTGCGGATCCTGCCGCGTCCGGCCCGATCCGGCGGAGGCTCACGGCGTGCGCACCCGCAGCCGCCGCGCACTGCGCGGACCGGCCAGCAACGTGACCTCCTTGTGGTTTTCCGCCAGGTCCTGGTGCATCAGCCGCGTGTTGCGCGCCTGGATCTCCTGGCGCGGCGTCGTTGCCTTCAGGCCAAGCACCCGCGCGATGGTGGCTTCCACAATCCGGGTCTCGTAGGGCTTCTCCACGTCCCAAACGTCGTAGCTGTCGGACGGCATCACCTCCAGCCGCGCCCGCACCCAGCGCGCGTTGGAGAAGCGCTCCACGTAGACCACCTCCACCCCCATGCGCCGGGCGAGATCGGTGCAGACCTGCAGCAAGGTATCGAGCAGCGCGTCCTTCACCTCGTACAGCGCCCGGTCGCGCATCGGGTTCTCGGACCCGTCCTTCAGCTCGCGCAGTTCCGGCACCGCCTCGATGGCATCGACCATGAACACCGGGCGCTCGTCGATCACCAGAGGCAGGACATGTCCTTTCAGCGCGGGCTTGCCGTCGCTGAAGACCTCGATCACCCGGTAATAGGGATCGAGCAGCCAGGCGCAGACGGTCCAGTGAATGTTGGCGATGTCCTCGTCCACCTGTGCCCGCACCCGGCTCGCCGTGCAATCGCCGTAACGGTCGCCCAGCGTGAGGAAGGCCGCATTGCGCGGTGCGAAGGCAAGCTCGATGCCGCTGCCGCGCGGCCGGTGCAACGCGGGGTCCCCGGCCCGGCCACAATCCGGGGCCAGCCAGGCGACGATCTCGTCGGCGAACAGCGTCTCGAAGGCCCCGGGATGCCCGGCGAGCCAGGGATGACGGTGGAAGCGCCGGACCAGCAGGCCGGGCTGGCGCAGCCGCGCCAGCGCCTGGCGCACCGCCGACGCCTCCGTGGCTTTCGGATGGCCGGGCGGCAGGCGGCCGACCTGCCGGTCGAGCAGATCGACGGTGTGATCGAACAGCCAGGCAAAGCCTGTGTCGTCGGTGTGCCACAGCCGCTCCGCGCAGGCGCCGAAGCTCTCGTCGCGGTTCGCCCGTGGCACGTAGGCCAGCTTCGGCACGGTGTTCTCGCCAAGCAGGGTGCCGCGCCGGATCGCCTCCAGCGCCTCGGCCAGCCCGGCCACGGCCGGGTCGGCCGGCAGCGGCCAGACCCCGAAGAACGCGTCCAGCAGCGCCCGCGCGGTTGCCGGCGCGTTGAAGCCCCAGAGCGGACGCGGATCGATGCCGAAGTCCCGGCGCAGGTCGAAGCCGCCTTCCAGCACCGGGCGCATCACCACCGGCGTGACATCGTCGCAGAGCGACAACAGCGCCATCGCCGCGCAGATCGCCTGGTGGTTCACGCCCTGGTCGCGCGGTGCGTCGAGCACCTGGTCGGGCGGCGAGGCCGGGGCGATCTCGTCCCAGGCGCGGCCATGCAACGCGGTGACGGCGGCGGCGATGCGGCTTCTCAGGTTGGTCAAGACGTCGGGTCCGGTCGTGGTGCGGCGGCAGACCGGCCAGCATAGGGGCAAAGCCCGTCACCAACCATGACCGGATGGCAGCGCCCTATCGCCATGGCCGGCGTGTTACTCGTTCCGGCCGGTCGCGGACGGACCATCCCATGCCGTCCCGCCCCGGTTCCAAGGCCATCGACACCACTGATAACAATCATATTATTTGCGCGAAACGTCCTGCGGCATATATCGATTTTACATTATGCAGCGCAATATGCTCGACGCATCAAAATTCAAATGCATCTTCTGGCAATTGTAATGGCAATGCTCAAAAATTTGTTTAAAAATGACAAATTCACCTTATTATACACTTTATTAATTATCGCAGCATTTCTTCTGGCAACAACAAAAACTGGATCGTTAATAGCTCGATTATCCTGTTTCCAACCGCAATATCCCCGGTTTTTCTGATAATGCTTTTTGTCACAAATGCCTTGCGAACAAACTGGAAGCGGATGGCTTCAGTTTTTGTCAGCCCCTTTATTGCATGGTCATTCTTTTCCCTGTTCGGCACTATTGGAATCACGACGGATCTCATCCGCCTGGAAGTGTCGAAATATTTTTATGACAGCGAAGTCGCTCAAATGCCCGCCACAAATACTGGAATCAGGCTGAAAATATGGGACTGGGGCGGCATAGGCGGAGCGGGCGTTCCCAACGACTTTTATTATTTGGTATACGACGATTCTGACCAGATAGCCTTGCCACTCGCCTCCAGGTCGGCTGACTGGATGGTGCAGGCCGAAGAAGCCGCGCAAAACACCGGCTTTTATTCAGTTATTCATCCGGAGTCCTTCACGCGCGATACACAGGCGTATCTGAAAAACATCAGCGTCACAAAGCTGGATGGGCATTTCTTCCTTGTCATTCAGACACTATAGCCCGGATTGATCACGGCCATTCAGCGCGGCCGACATGCCACCGTGAATCCAGGACAGACCCGGCCCCTTCCACGGTGGCGCCCTTGCCGTTTCAGGCCGCACCGCCCCTACTCCGTCCCCTGGCAGGCCAGGACGCGGTCGCGGAAGGCGAGGATCTGGCGGCGCAGCTCGGCCGAGACCTCCGGATCGTCGAAGACCTGCCGGTGCCAGGCCGGCTTGAGCCCGCAGGCCTGCCGGCGCAGCGCCCGCCCCCGCTCGGTCAGGCGGATGCGCACCTGCCGCTCGTCGGCGGCGTCGCGGGCCCGGGTGACGAACCCCGCCGCCTCCAACCGCTTCAACAGCGGCGTCAGCGTGCCGGAATCGAGAAACAGCTTCTCGCCGATCGCACTGACCGTGCGGTTGTCCTCGGCCCAGAGCACGATCATCACCAGATACTGCGGATAGGTCAGGCCCAGCCGGTCCAGCATCGGCTTGTTCGCCCGCCCCACCGCCTGCGCCGTCGAATGCAGCGCAAAGCAGAGCATGTCATCGAGCACCAGCGGCGCCTCCGGCAGGCATGCCCCGGCGGCGGCGGGCGAGGCAAGGACGGTGTCGGTCATGGGGGGTCTTCCTGGTCAGCGCATGCCCCAATTTAGATCACACAAAATTCAATTGGTCACCACTTTCCGCAGGGGCCGCCATGCGCCCTATGCGGTATCGCCAAATTTGATTGTGCGCTATTTAATTGGCCATCAGATCACAGCGCCCCTCCGGTGGCGCCAGGGAGCCCCAACCGATGAAAACCCTTCTGCTCGCGTCCGCCACAGCTTTCGCCCTGTTCGCCGACGCCCCGAGCTTCGCCGATGCCTGGACGCTGCACCACCTCGGCCGTGGCGGCAACGCGGTGCCGGCCGTCGCCAGCGTGGCGGTGACACAGGACCTGCTCGCCGATGGCGGCGACTTCGTCGTCACCAACGAGCCCCGCCAGATCGCCTGAGCCTATCGCCTGAGCCTGATGACGCGCTGCTTTTCGAAGCGAAGCAGCGAACCCTCTCCCCGCCTTGTCATCCGGTGTCGTCGGGCATTTCTTCGCTTGGCGCATTTCCGGGGCACGGGCAAAATATTGCGGGCGGGAACGATGCGTGCGACGGACCTGCCGACAGATCGTGCCCGCATCCAGGCGTGACCGGGAAGGCAGCGACGATGTTGACCGCACAGGTAGCCGTGCTGGCCTGTACCGTGGTCCTGGCCGGGTGCTCGCACGCCCTGACCACTCTGCCGAAGATGGCTGGCCGGACGATCGGCCATGCTGCCGCCCGCAATTCCGCACACACGCCGCCGCAGCCGCCCAAGACTGCGGTCAGCCAACCGGCGCCGGTTATCGCGCCGGTAAGCGCAGGGCCGATGCCGTCCACGTCCGGTATGAACGAAGAGAACAGTGACATCGACGAGACCCTGGGCGTGAAGCCGGGCATCCGGCGCATCGCCGTGCCGCATTAGAGCATGATCGCGCGGGCGACCCGACCATGCCATGCCGGCCAACATCGCCGGTCAGCGCGTGCAGCTTCGGCCGGACAGTTGGGCAAGCCCCCGCAAGGCCTGTTCCCGTTCCTGCGGATTGCCGCCGTCAGCCGCCTTCTGGAACCAGTGCCGCGCCATGTCGAGGTCGCATGGCACGCCCTGGCCGTCCCGGTACAGCAGGCCCAGGCCGATATAGGCCCCGGGCACGCCCTTGTCGGCGGCCTGCTGGTAGAGAGTGCGGGCCTGGGCATAGTCTTTCGGCACTCCCCGGCCGATGCGATAGCGCCTGCCCAGGGTGACCATCGCGCCGGGCTCGCCCGCCGCCACGGCACGACGATACCAATCCACTGCCGCCACCTCGTTCTTTGCAAGACCGCCGCGGCCTTCCTCGTGCATGTAGCCGAGCCCGTACATGCCGGCAGGGTCCTCGCGCGCGGCCGCTTTCTCGAACCAGTTCCGCGCCTCGGTGTCGCTGGCGGGCACACCATCCCCCGCCAGGTACAGCTCCGCCAGTTGCGACATTGCCGCGGCATGGTCGTGCTCCGCGGCACGCCGGAACCATTCGGTGGCCGTGGTCGGATCCTGCGGCACACCATGCCCCCCCCTGTAGCTCAGGCCCAGAGCGTACATCGCCCCGGGCTCGCCGCGCTCCGCCGCGCCACGCAGGGCCCATGCCTCGTCCGAGACTGTCGTGGCGGAGAGGGACCCGGTGGCGAGCCGCGACAACGCGACCGGTTGCACCGACGAGGTTTCCGTGCCGCCGCCCCCCCCTGGCAAGGGCGGAAACACGCCGGTCACCGGCCGGGCTTCAACGGGAATCGTTGGCACGAAGGGGAGCACAGCCCCGGCCCCGGGGTCCGCCCACGGCGCGGCAGGACCGTCCGGCGAAGGCACGACAGACGCGTCGACGCCGGTCGGACCGGTGCCGCCAAGCTCCCAGACCGCAACGCCGGCCATGGCAAGGAGGCAGGCCAGGGCGCCGCCGGCCAGCAGCGCCGCCCGCGGCAGGCGCAGGCCGGTGTCACGCAACGCCTGCCGCAGCGATTCCATGGCCCGCGCCGGCTCAGCCGCGGTCGCGACGGAGACGGTCGCCCCGGCCATCACGGCCGGTCGTGAAACCGCCGGCAGCATGGCGACGATCCGCTGGCGCACAATCTCCGCCGCCTGCTGCTGCAACGTCGCCGCCCCCAACGCCTCGCTGAACGCCTCGACGCCCGGGAAGCGCCCGGCCGGGTTCTTCGCCAGCGCCCGCGACACAGCCGCCTCGATCCGCGGGTCAAGTCCCGGCAGCCACGTCCGCAAGGGCCGTGGTGCCAGTTCCAGGTGGCCGCGCATGATTTCCGCCTCGCTCCCGGCGTCGAAGGGAATGCGGCCCGAGAGCATTTCGTAGACCATGCAGGCCAGGCTGTAGAGATCGCTGCGCTCGCTGCCCTCGGCACGGCCGAACTGTTCGGGGGCGAGATAGGCGTATGTACCGAGCAGCCCGGCCCGGGTCAGGCGCTGCGTGCCACGGATACGGGCGATGCCGAAATCCATGATCTTGACCACACCCGCGTCGGTGAGCATCAGGTTGGCTGGCTTGATGTCGCGATGGATCACCCCCATGCGGTGCGCGTAGCCGAGCCCGGCCGCGATCTGCGCCACCACCGCCAATGTCTCCACCACCCCCAGCCGGCCCAGTTGCCCGAGCACGTCTTCCAGCGTGCGGCCTTTCACCAGCTCCATGACCAGGAACAACAGGTCGCGCCTGTCCCGCTGCAACGCGTACAGCGTGGTGATATTGGGGTGGTTGAGCCGTGCCAGACTGACCCCTTCGGCGCGTAGCCGCTCGACCAGGGTCTTGTTGCCGCCGATTTCCGGCCGCAGCGCCTTGATCGCCACCCAGCGCCCGAGATCGGGATCGACGGCGGCGTAGACATGGCCGAATCCGCCCGAGCCCAACAATTGCCGGATCCGGAAGGGACCGATGGTGGCGGGGATGGCGGCTGTGGTCATGGCGGGTGCACTTGTTCAAGGGGCAATCCGGCGGGTCGGCCGTCCGCAGACGGCGGGCACGGGCCGCTCGGCGGCTTCCTCGACGGCGAAGACGCCAACCGAAATATTGTCGTGGCCACCTTCACGCAGGGCGGCCTCCACCAGCGCCTCGCAGGCCGCATCGGGGGCAAGCCGGCCGACGGACCGGACGATCTCCGCCGCGTCAACCAGGTCGTGCAGCCCGTCCGAGCACAGCACCAGCCGATCGCCCGGCCGCAGCGCCAGCCCCTCGGCCCACACCAGCGGCGCCACCACCGGTCGCGTGCCGAGCGCGCGCACCAGCACGTTGCGCTCCGGGCTGGCGGCGGCCTGCGCGGCGGTCAGGCGGCCCAGGCGCACCAGCTCGGCCACCAGCGTGTGGTCCTCGCTGAGCTGGCTGAGCGTGCCGTCGCGCAGCAAATAGGCGCGGCTGTCGCCGACATGGCCAAGCCAGGCGCGGTCCTGGCGGATCGCCAGCACGGTGCAGGTGGTGCCCATGCCCTTGCATTCCGGCGCGCCGCGGGCATGCCGGCGAATGGCGTCGTTGGCGGCGACGAAGCACTGGCCCAGCACGTCCGGGACCGGGCCTTCGGCGGCATAGAACAGGCGGTGCACGGTCCGGGCCGCCAGCGCGCTGGCCACCTCGCCGGCGGCGTGCCCGCCCATGCCATCGGCGACCAGCAGCAGCGCGCCGCGCCGCGCCTGCGGGGTGGACGGGGACGGCAGATCGAACAACATCGCGTCCTCGTTGGTGCCGCGCGTCCGGCCAGGGTGGCTGCGCATTGCCCCGGTCACGGCCAGCCGTGCCGCCGTGGCGGTGCCAGCCGGCGCCAGGGTGCGCAGGAACCGGCGCACTGCGGTCATCACCGCCACGGCAGCGTCAGCGGCGCTGCAGCAACAGCAACTCGCGGCCATAGCGGATCGGCACGGCGAAGGTGACCGCCTCGTTCTCGCTGCTGCCGTAGGTGAACATGCCGATGACCTTGCCGGAGCCATCGAACACCGGTCCGCCGCTGTTGCCTGATGAGGTCGCCGCAGTGAGCTGGTAGACCGGGCCCATGGGGTTGAACACGCGGCCGCCCACCATGGTCGTCCCGGCCACGCCAGGGGCCTCCCGGGACACGCTCACCAGTGAAAGCGTCCCGGGCGTCACCGTCGGCTCCGGCACGATCTCGTAGGTGCTGCGGAATTCCCCGTTCTCGAACACGCGCACCTCGGCGATGCTCTTCGCGGAGGCAACGGGATAGCCGAGCACGGTGACGGCAGTGCCCTTGCGGACCTCGTCGGTGGGCGCCAGCTCGACTTTCGCCAGCTTTTGCGTCGGGTCGATCCGGATCAGAGCGACGTCGGCATCGGTGGAAGCGCGCACGAGGCGAGCTGCTATCCCGAGACGGCTGCCGGGGAAGCGGACCTCCAGCCGGTCGTTGCGTCCCTCGAAGACACGCTGCCGCCGCCCGCTCACCACCATCGGCCCCTGGTGATGGAAGATCACGCCGCCCAACTCGGGATTCCAGGCCGGGTGCAGGCCCTGGAGCACCTGGGGCTTGAACTCGAAGGCCTTGCCTGGCCGTGCCTCATCGACCACGAGTCCTGCCTTGGAGGAATCCGCATAGGGCAGCATCCAGGCCGCGGCGACGTGCTTGTTGGTCAGGATGAACCCGTCCTCGGTGATGACGAAGCCGCTGGCCTCGCCGGCCCCGCCGATCTCGTAGTTGCTGTGCCCCTCGTCCTCGGTGGTCAGCCAGCGCACGATGTTGCCCTCGGCGAGACGGACATAGCATGGCAACGCCGGGTAGTCCTTGTGGCAGCCGTAGCGGTGGTACAGCCCCTTGCCGGTCTCGCGATCATAGAGACGCCAGCGGACCCCGATAAACACTGTCGCATTGCCGTAGGTGTCGACGATATCGGCCGGCGACATCACCTTCTGTTTTTGGTACTGCTCGCCTATCTTGTTGATGGTGGCATTCTGGGCGTCGATCATCGTGACGGTCTGGCGATATCCATCCGCCACTTGCTTCTGCGCGTGTTGGCCCGATCTGTAGACGACCACCCCCCCCACGGCGAAGCACGCCAGCATGCCGGCGACCGTGTAGAACCAGACACGGCTGGTGCTGCGGCGTTGCGCCGTCAGCATGCCCTCCACCGTCTCGCGCCCGAGCCCCTTCCTGGCCGGCGGCACCGGTCCGGTCATCGGGGGGGAGCGCATCGCCGACGAAGCCGGGGGCTCGGCAGGTTCGGGATTGGAATCGGTGATGCGCGTCGGCTTCGCCGCCGGCAGGTCGATCAGCCGGGTGCGTGCGGGCACCTGGGTCGGTCGCGGATCGAGGTCGAACAGAAAGCATGGGCCGTCCACGCCGAGCTGCACCATGTCGGTTGGCAGCAGCTCCGCCTCACCCTGGAGGCGCTGGCCATTCACGAAGGTGCCGTTACTGCTGCCCAGGTCGACGATCCGAAAGCCGGGTGGGTCGCCACTGCTCACCCGGATGGCGGCATGGCGACGGCTCACCATGTCGTCGCGCTGCGGGTCGAAGGTGATGTTGCAGGCTGGATCGCGGCCAATGGTCAGTTCCAGGCCGCCCTGCAACGGGAACTGCTCGATCTGGTGAGCCTTGGCGCCGCCTTGGTGCTGAATGATGATGCGCGTCGACATGAGCAGGCCGTTTCCGCCATTCGGAGCATGGCGCGATATAATATTAAATTAGTAATAAAAATTGCTCGGAAAAATGATGCAGGTAAAAATAATTTGATGGGGCCCCATACTTTTCCGATAAGTTGATTTCTACCCAGAGCAGGTTCGTTCCGGTCGGGTCGGATTGTTCATCCGACTGCCTTGCGTCGGTCGGGGCTGCAACCCTGGCGACGCTTCCCGGACCGCAGAGGCGATCCGCCAACAACAGTGCGCCCGGTCGGTTCGACCCGCGGCAAAGCGGGGGCCTCCCGCTGACGCCGGCACTATTGAAAATCTTTCACAAATAAAAGTATAGTGAAAAATGATGCATAATATTCCATTGCCGCGCAAATGAAATATAGAAATATTCAGGAAAATTCCTCACACCTAGAAGTATTTTGATGCAGTCAAGAACACCCTACAACGTCCGGGCCACCACACCACAGAATGACATATAATTGTATATCAAATGCCAAGCATCCAGGCCCGGCTGTTACTGGTCGCCCTCGCAGCCCTGATTCCGGCCATCGCTTTCCAGGCATGGACCGAAAGCGAGGCGCGTGCCGTCCGGCAACGGTTGATCGAAGACGAGGCATTGCGCCTGGTGCGTCTGGTCGGTGCCGAACAACAGCGGATCGTCGAGGGCGCAAGCCAGATGCTGGGTGCGATCGGCAGCATGCCCGACATCCAGGACCGCCATCCGGAGGCATGCCGGCGTTTCCTGACCACCCTGCTCCGCCAGCAGCAGCGCTACGGCGATGTCGCCATGCTTGACCGCCACGGCGGCGTGCTCTGCGCCGCCGGGCCGCCCCCCGGCCCCGCCAGCCAGGACCATATCCGCCGCGCCCTGGACGGGGACGGACTCGCCATCGGCGAATATGCCGCGACGGGAAGCGCCGGGCCGCCGGGCCTGCACCTGGCCAGGGCGTTCAGGGACCAGGACGGGGCGGTCGCGGGGGTGGCCGTGGTCGGGCTCAACCTCGACTGGCTGGGGCAACAGTTGAGCCGCCTTGCCCTGCCGCCGGGGGCTGGCGTGGTGGTCGCCGACCGCACCGGCACCGTGCTGGCGCGCGGCGGCGTGGCGCCGTACGCGGTGGGCGCGCCGATCCCGGCCGGGATCCGTTTCATGCTGCAGGGGGATGCGGAACGGGTGGTGTCGTGGCAGGAGGGCGCCGGCAGCCCGCGCATGATCGGCTATTCGCCGCTCGGCACCGCCCCGCGGGACCTGCTGGTCATGGTCGGGCTCGACCAGGAGGCCAGCTTCGCCACGCTGCGGCAGGCCGACCGCTTCGGCCTGCTGCTGATCGTCGCCAGCTCCGCCCTGGCCGTGGGCATCCTCGCCCTGCTCGGCACCGTTCTGCTCCGCCGCCCGGTCAACCAGCTGCTGCAGGTGGCCGATGCCTGGCGCGGCGGCAATTTTGCCGTGCGCACCGGGCTGCCGCACCACCGCTCCGGTTTCGGGCAGCTGGCGCGGGCCTTCGATGCCATGGCCGAGGCCACCCAGGCGCGGGAGCGGGCGGTGCGCGAGAGCGAGGCCCGGTTCCGCGCCCTCGCCGAGGCGGTGCCGAGCATGCTGTTCGAAACCGACGCCGCCGGCACCAGCACATGGAAGAGCCGGGCCTGGCTGGACTATGTCGGCATGACCGCGACGGAGGCGGCCGGCAGCGGCTGGACCGCCTGCATCCATCCCGATGACCTGCCCGGACTGGTGCCGACATGGCAGGCGGCGGTGCGGACCGGCCGGGGCTATGTCCACCGCCACCGCATCCGCCGCGCCAGCGACGGCGCCTGGCGATGGCACCTCGCCCGCGCCGTCCCGGCGCGCGACGCGGACGGGACGGTGCTGCGCTGGCTCGGCGCGGTCACCGACGTGCACGACCTGGTCGAGGCGCAGGCCGCCCTGCACGAGCGCAACGAGATCCTGCAGCTCTTCGCCGAGCGTGCCCCGGCCGGCATCGCCATGTTCGACACCGCGATGCGCCACCTCGCGGTCAGCCGCCGCTTCCTGCACAACCACTGGCCCGACGCGGACATCCCCCCGCCGCAGACGGTGATCGGCCGCAGCCACTACGAGGTGTTCCCCTGGATTCCCGAGCACTGGCGCGAGGCGCATCGCCGCGTGCTGGCCGGGGAGACGCTCTCGGCCGAGGAGCAGTGCTTCACCGGTGCCGATGGGCGAACCGAATGGGGGCGCTGGGAAATGACGCCGTGGTACCGCGCCGATGGCGGGATCGGCGGGGCGGTGCTGTTCACCGAGGTGGTGACCCAGCGCCGGCAGGCCGAGGCGGCGCTGCGCGAAAGCGAGCAGCGCTTCCGCCAGATCGCCGACGCGGCGCCGGTGATGATCTGGATCTCCGACACCACCGGCGACTGCACCTGGTTCAACCGGCCCTGGCTTGCCTTCACCGGCCGCACCATGGAACAGGAACTGGGCGATGGCTGGGCGGACGGGGTCCATCCCGAGGACCGCGACGTCTGCCTTGCGGTCTACCGGGACGCCGTCGCACGGCGGACATCCTTCCGGATGGAGTACCGGCTACGGCGCGCCGACGGGAAATGGCGGATCGTCGACGACACCGGGGTTACCCGCCTGGGCGAGGACGGCGCCTTCCTCGGCCATATCGGCTCGCTGGTGGATGTCACGGAGGCGCGGCGGGCCGAGGCAGCGCTGCGCCAGACCAATGAAAGCCTGGAAGCGCGGATCGCGGCGCGCACCCTGGAACTGCAGGCCGCCAACCACCAGCTCGCCGCGCGCATCGCCGAGCGCGAGCAGGTCGCGGCGGAGCTGCGCCGCACCAGCGCGTTGCTGCGCGCCATCGGCACCTGCGCGCCGGACCTGATGTACGCGAAGGACCTCGACGGCTGCTATCTCTTCGCCAATCCCGCCGCCCTGGACGTCTATGGCCGGCCGGCCGGGGCGGTGCTCGGCCACACCGACCTGCAATGGCACCACGACCCCCTCGAGGCCACCGCGCTGATGCGCAACGACCGATGGGTGCTCCGCAGCGGGCGCACGCAGATCATCGAGGAATCCTTCGCCTCCCCCGGCCGGGCCACGCGGCTCTACCGCTCGGCCAAGGCACCGCTGCGCCTGGACGACGGTACGGTGATCGGCATCGTCGGCGTCTCCGGCGACATCACCCAGATCAAGGCGACCGAGGCGGCGCTGCGGCGGAGCGAGGAGCGGTTCCGCGCCATCTTCGAGCAGGCCGCGGTCGGCATGGCCGTGATCGGGCTGGACGGCAGGTGGCTGCAGGTCAACGACAAGCTCTGCGCCATCACCGGCTATTCACGGGAGGAATTCGCGACGCTGACCGTGCGCGCGATCACCCATCCCGACGACATCCCGCAGACGGTGGCGCTGAAGGAGCAACTGGTGGCGGGCACGATCGCGCTGCACCAGTTGGAGAAGCGCTACCGCCGCAAAGACGGCAGCCATGTCTGGATCAACGGCTCGGCGGCGCTGCTGCGCGACGCCGAGGGGCGGCCGGAAGCGCTGGTCGCCGTCATCGAGGACATCACCGAGCGCCGGCGCGCCGAGGCGGCGCTGCGGCAGGCGCAGAAGATGGAGGCGCTCGGCAACATCGCCGGCGGCATCGCCCACGACTTCAACAACCTTCTCGCCGTCATCATCAGCCATATCGAGCTGCTGGAGATCGAGGACTCCCCGGCGTCCCGCCATGACCTGGCCGCGGAGATGCTGCGGGCGGCGATGACCGGTGCCGAGCTGACCCACCGCCTGCTCGCCTTCGCCCGGGTGCAGCCGCTGCGCACCGAATGCATCGCCACCGCCGAGGCGATCGGCTCCATCGCGCGGCTGCTGCGGCGCGTGCTCGGCGACCATATCAGCCTCTCGCTCGATCTCGCGCCCGGGCTGTGGCCGATCCTGGCCGACCGGGCGGAGCTGGAGACCTGCCTGCTCAACCTCGCCACCAATGCCCGCGACGCCATGCCCGAAGGCGGCCGGCTGCGCCTGGCCGCGGCCAATGCCAGGCTGGGCGCGGAGGATCCGGCGCGCGAGGCGGCGCTGCCGCCGGGCGACTACGTGCGGCTCGCCGTGGCCGACAGCGGCCAGGGCATGGATGCGGCCCTGCTCGGGCGCATCTTCGATCCCTTCTTCACCACCAAGGGGCTGGCGCAGGGCACCGGGCTGGGCCTCTCCACGGTGTTCGGCTTCATCCGCCAGCTCGGCGGCCACATCGCCGTCGCCTCCGCCCCGGGCGAGGGCACCACCTTCACCCTGTTCATCCCGCGCGCCGACGAGCCCGCCCCGCCCCGCGCCGGGCACGCGGCCCAGGCCGGCCTGCCCGCCGGGCGGGGCGAGACCATCCTGGTGGTCGAGGACAACGCGGCGCTGCGCCGGATCGCCGTGCGCCACCTGGAAGCGCTGAACTACGCCGTGCTGGAAGCCGCCGACGGCCCCTCGGCGCTGGCGCTGCTGCGGCGGCGGGACGTGGCGCTGTTGTTCTCCGACGTGGCCCTGCCCAATGGCATGACCGGCATCGCCCTGGCCCGGCAGGCGCAGGCCGCCGTCCCGTCGCTCAGGGTGCTGCTCACCTCCGGCTTCCCGGGCACGGCCGGGCCGGGCATGGCGGGCACCGCCTCGACCGGCTTCCCCCTGCTGGCCAAGCCCTATCGCCTCGCCGCCCTGGCGGAGGCCGTGGATGCGGCGCTGCAGGGAAGCAGCGCGACGAAACTGCGCATGGGGACCTGACACACCGGGGCACGGGGGTTCTGGCAAGTGGAAATCTACCATTGGTTTCTGATATAGCCTGAAATAACGGCAATTTGGCTCATCATTTCCGATGAATAACCTGTTGCCATTTCGTATGCAGGCTGAATCTTCCGTGGTTTATTGAAAATGATCCGGTTTGCCCATGGTTTTCACTTCCCATGGAGAAGCCTGGACCGCCTGCGCGCCGCCTGCCGTGCCCTCGCGCGTGCCGCCGCACGGCCCGGCAGCCCCCCTCTTCCGCCGGGCCGGCCGGAACAAGGGAGACTGTCCTGGCTTGCGCTGCTCGGGGCGGTGTTCGGTCTCGGCCTTGCCGTCGCGACCGGGGTCTATCTCGCCCGCGAGCGGGACGACATGCTTCGCAATGCCGGGCGCGAGACCCGGAACACCGCCCTGGTCCTGGCCAGCTGGGTGGAGTCCGGCCTCCGCGCGATCGAGGTGTTCGAAGCGGCCACCGTGGCCTGGATCGGCAGCCAGGGCATCGATACCCCGGAGAAATTCCGCGCCAGGCTGTCGGGGCAGGCGGTCCACGACAACCTGGTCGCCCGCGTCGCCGGCCTGCCGCGCGTGCGCACCCTCTTTTTCGTCGATGCCGAAGGCCAGTACGTCGCCGGCACCGGCGCCTGGCCGCCCCCGCTGCTGGATGTGTCGGATCGCGACTATTTCGCCGCGCTCCGTGACGATCCCAGCCGCGAGCGCTTCCTCGGCGGCCCGCTGCGCGCCCTGACCGACGGGCGCTGGGTTGCCCACATCTCCCGCCGGATCAGCGCGCCCGACGGCAGCCTGCTCGGTGTCGTCGCCGCCAGCATCGACCTCGTCGATTTCGATGATCTGTTCGAGAACCTGGCCCTCGGCCTGAACAGCTCGGTCACGCTCAGCCGCCAGGACGGCCTGATGCTGGCCCGCTACCCGGGGCCGGACGCCCATATCGGCACGCGCTTCGAGCCGAGCGAGGCGCTGCGGCGGATCCTGTCCGCCGGGCCAGGCGGCACCCTGCACGTCCGCAGCCCGGTGGACGGCATCCTGCGGGTCGCGGGGGTGTGGACGGTGAAGGCCTATCCCCTGATCGTCGTGGTGAGCCGCGCCGAGAGCGAGGTGCTGGCGCCCTGGCGCCGGCTGGCCGGACGCCTGGGCCTGGGATTGCTGCTGGTGGAAGGAATGATCCTCGGCGGCGTCCTGCTCACCCGGCGCCTGGCCATGGCCCGCGCGCGGGTGCGGGAGGCGCGGCTGCGCGAATACCAGGCAGCGCTCGATGCCGTCTTCGGCAACAGCACGGCGGCGCTCAACGAGGTGGAACTGCCCTCGGGACGCTTCCTGCGCGTCAACCACCGCTACTGCGAGATGACCGGCCGGACGGAAGCCGAGCTGTGCCAGGGGCTCACCCCCGCCGATGTCGTGCACCCGCAGGACCGCCAGGAGATCATGCGGCAATGGCGCGCCGCCATCGCGGCCGGCAGACACTGGGATACGGAGCTGCGCTACCTGCGGCCGGATGGCACGGTGGTGTGGGGCCGCATCAGCCTCGCCATCTCCGCCCGCGACGAACAGGGCCGGCCGACGCGTGGCCTGACCGTCGTGCAGGACATCACCGAGCTGCGGGCGACCGCGGAGCGGTTGCGCCACAACAAGGCCCTGCTGCGGCTGGGCATGCAGATCGGCAAGATCGGCACCTACCGCCGCGACATCGTGGCCGGAAGCTATGAATGCGGGCCCGAAATGCGGGCGCTGCACGGCCTGCCCACGGGGGACGCCCCCCTCTCCGACGCGGCATGGCTCGACACGCTGCTGCCGGAAGACCGGGAACGGCTGCGCGACGAGATCCGCGAGGCCCTGGCCCGGCGCCTGCCGGAAGCCGCTTTCCACTATCGCGTCCGCCATCCGGTGGACGGCACGGTGCGGCATATCGAGGCGCGCGCCCGCTACGAATACGACGCCCAGGGGCAACCGCTCCGCTCGGCCGGCGCCGCGATCGATGTCACCGCCAGCCGCGAGGCGGAGGCGCGCATCGCCCATCTCGCCCGCCACGACGTGCTCACCGGCCTGCCCAACCGCATGCTGTTCGGCGAGCGGCTGGACGAAGCGCTGGCGCGGGCGAAGCGCGGGCAGGGCTTCGCCTTGCTGCTGGCCGACCTCGACGGCTTCAAGGAAGTCAACGACACGCTCGGTCACCCGGTGGGCGACGCGCTGCTGCGCGAGGTCACCGCGCGGCTGCGGGCGGAGCTGCGCGAGACCGACACCCTCGCCCGGCTCGGCGGCGACGAGTTCGCCGTCATCCAGTCGAGCGTGGACCAGCCCCAGGCGGCAACCGCCGTGGCCCGCCGGATGGTCGAGGTGATCGGCATGCCCTTCGATCTGGACGGCCGGCAGGTCCGCATCGGCACCAGCATCGGCATCGTCCTCGCCCCCGCCGACGGCCTGGACCGCGAGCGGCTGGTCAAGGCGGCGGACATGGCGCTCTATCGTGCCAAGGAGGAAGGGCGCAATTGCTGGCGCTTCTTCGAGCCGGAGATGGATGCGCGCATGCAGCAGCGCCGGGCGCTGGAGAACGAGCTGCGCCGGGCCGTCGCCGGCCAGGAGTTCGAACTGTTCTACCAGCCGATCGTCGACACCGCCTCGCGCCGGGTCAACGGGCTGGAGGCGCTGCTGCGCTGGCGCCACCCCGAACGCGGGCTCCTGCGGCCGGCGGCCTTCCTGCCGCTGGCAGAGGACATCCGCCTGATCGCCCGCATCGGTGAATGGGTGCTGGCACGGGCCTGCGCCGATGCCACCACCTGGCCCGATGTCCCGAAGGTCGCGGTGAACCTCTCGCCCGCCCAGTTCGCGCATCGCGGCCTGGTCGACGCCGTCACCGCCGCGCTGGAGGCATCCGGCCTCGATCCGGGACGGCTGGAGCTGGAGATCACCGAGGCGGCGATCCTGCAGGAGACCGAGGCGACGCTGGTCACGCTGCGGCGGCTGCGCGCGCTCGGCGTGCGCATTGCCCTCGACGATTTCGGCACCGGCCGCTCCCTGCTGAACCTCCTTCGACATTTCACCTTCGACAAGGTGAAGATCGACCGCTGCCTGACCTGCGATCTCCGGCGGGCATGCGAGGGCAATGCCATGGCCATCCTTCGTGCCATGACCGGGCTGTGCACCGATCTCGGCATGACCGCGACCGCCGAGGGGGTGGAAACCGAGGAACAGGTCCGGCTGCTCTCGCGCGAACGCTGCGCCGAGATGCAGGGCCGGCTGTTCGGCGAGCCATGCCCGGCCGGCGAGGTCCCCGGCCTGCTGCAACGGTTGGCCGTGGTGGACGGAACCGCCACCGGCTGAAGCCACGCGCAGGCGGGATTGCAGAAAAGAAAATGTGGATATCTATTATAGGTTTCTGTTATAGGCGCGCTTGCAGTCACTTTAGTTTAAATATCGAAACGATATTTATATTACTCAAATACACTATTATCGAAATCAACACGGTTTCCCGACATGATCCGGTCCGGCCATTTCCCTGATTTCCTACGGAAAGCCCTGGCTGGGCTGCGCGCCGCGTGCCGCCTTCTGCTCCGGCAGCAGGCGGGCGGAGTGGCGGCATCCTGGCCCGTGCTCATCGGCGCGGCGCTGGGCCTCGGCCTCGCCGTCGCCACCTGGGCGTATCTCGCGCGGGAGCGGGAAGAGGCATTGCAGGACGCCGGGCGCGAGACGGAGAACATTTCCCTGATCCTCACCAAGTGGGTGGAGGCCGGACTCCGCTCGGTCGAGGTCCTCGAAGACGCCACCGCGGACTGGATCGGCAGCCAGGGCATCGACACCCCGGAGGCATTGCGGGCCAGGATGGGCGGGCTCGCGGTCCATGCCGACCTGGTCGCGCGCACCGCCGCCCTGTCGCGCGTGCGCAGTCTTTTCCTCGTCGATGCCGAGGGCGGGATCATCGCCGATTCCAGGTCCTGGCCGCCCCCGTCGTTCAACGTGACGGGGCGCGCGTATTTCGACCCGCTGCGCAACGATCCTGGCCACGCGCGTGTCCTCTCCCCCCCGATGCGCGGCCTGAACGGCGGCCAGTGGGCCGTCTACCTCGCCCGCCGGATCAATGCCCCGGACGGCAGCTTCCTTGGCGCCGTCGCCGCCAGCATCGACCTTGCCTATTTCGAGGATCTCTTCGGTGACCTCGCCCTTGGCCCGGGCAGCTCGATCACGCTGTTCCGCCGCGACGGCACGCTGCTCGCCCGTCATCCGAAGCTGGAGTCGATCGTCAACGCCCGCTTCGATCTGAGCGAGCCGGTCCAGCGGCTCGTTCCGGGTGGGCCGGGCGTGACCCTGCAGCGCCACGGCCCGGTGGATGGCATCGAACGCATCGCCACCGTCCGGGCCGTGGCAGGCTATCCCCTGCTGGTCACGGTGACGCGCACAACCGACGCGGCGCTGGTGCCCTGGCACCGGCAGGCCCAACAGCTCGGCATGAGCCTGTTGCTGATGGAAGGCATGATCCTGGGTGGCGTCCTGCTGGCGCAGCGCCTGACCCGGGCGCGGGCGCGGGCGCGGGATGCGCGCCTGCGCGAATACGCGGCGGCGCTTGATGCCGTCTTCGCCAACGGCACCGCGGCGCTGAGCGAAGTGGAGATCCCCTCGGGACGCTTCCTGCGCGTCAACCGCCGCTACTGCGAGATCAGCGGCCGCACCGAGGCCGAGTTGCGCCGGGACCTCACCCCGGCCGACGTCGTGCATCCGGAGGACCGCCCGAAGATCAGCCGGGACTGGCGCGCGGCGCTGGACGGAAACGGCAGCTGGGACGCGGAAGTGCGCTACCTGCGCCCGGACGGCGCGGTGGTGTGGGGCCGGCTCAGCCTCGCCGTCTCCGCCCGCGACGAACAGGGCCGTCCGACCCGCGGCCTCGCCGTGGTGCAGGACATCACCGAGCTGCGGGCAACCTCGGAGCGGTTGCGGGCCAGCGAATCGCTGCTGCACCTGTGCATGCAGATCGGCCATATCGGCACCTACCGGCGCGACATCGTGGCCGGCGTGTACGAATGCGGGGCCGAGATGCGGGCCTTGCACGGCCTGCCGGCCGGGGACGCCGTCGTGCCAGACGCGGCCTGGCTCGCCACGCTGCTGCCCGAGGACCAGGATCGCCTGCGCGCCCAGATCAGCGAGGCCACGGCGAAACGCCTGCCACAGGCCGCGTTCCAGTACCGCGTTCGCCATCCGGTGGACGGCACGGTGCGGCACCTGGAGGCACGCACGCGGTATGAATACGACGCCACCGGCCGGCCGTTGCGCTCGACCGGCGTGGTGATCGACATCACCGAAAGCCACAAGGCCGCGGAACGCCTGCGCCTGTGCATGCAGATCAGCCGGATCGGCACGTACACGCGCGATCTCGTCACCGGGGAGATCTGGGCCGGGCCGGAGGCGCGGGCGTTGCACGGGCTGCCGGAGGACGATGCCCCGCTTCCCACCGGGACCTGGCTGGCCACGCTGCTGCCGGTGGACCGGAAGAAGGTGCAGGCGGCGATCGACGACGCCATGACCGGGCGATATCCGGAGATGACACTGGCCTATCGCATCCGCCATCCGGCGGACGGGAGGGTACGGCACATCGAGGTCCGCACCCATTTCGAATTCGATGCCGAGGGGCGGCCGGTGGTCGATCGCGGCGCGGTCATCGACGTCACCGCCAGCCGGGAGGCGGAGACGCTGCTGCGGCTGTGCCTGCAGGCCGGCCGTATCGGCAGCTTCCGCCACGACTTCACCACCGGGCTGGTGCAGTGCGGGCCGGAGATGCGGACCATGATCGGCCTGCCCCCCGGCGACGGGCCGATCACGGAGCAGGACTGGTTCGCCAATTTCCTGCCCGAGGAACTCGCGCGCCTGCGCGTCCACATCGCGCAAAGCGAGCGGCTGCAACTGCCGGAGAGCGTCGACACCTTCCGGCTCCGCCATCCCGGCGACGGCCGCCTGCGCCATTTCGAGACCAGGGTGCACGTCGACTACGGCCCGGACGGAAAGACGGACAGCGTACATGGCGTCTTCATCGACGTGACCGAGCAGCGCGAGGCGGCGGAACTCCTGCGCATGAGCCTCGCGGTCGGCCGCATCGGCAGCTTCCGCCATGACTTCACCACCGGACTGGTGCAGTGCAGCCCGGAGGTGCGGGCCATGTACGGCCTGCCGGCGGACGAGACCCCGCTCACGATCGGGCAATGGTGGGCCGCGCTCCAGCCCGGCGACCTTGACATGCTCAAGGCCCACATCGCCGGAATCGTGGCGAGGCAGGCCCCCGAAAGCGTGGTGCTCTACCGCATCCGTCGCCTGACCGACGGCAGCCTGCGTCATTTCGAGGCCCGCACCCGCTGGGAGTACGACGGCGCGGGACAGCCGCTCAGCACGCTCGGCGTCGTCATCGACGTGACGGAGCAGCGCGAGGCGGCGGAACTCCTGCGCATGAGCCTCGCGGTCGGCCGCATCGGCAGCTTCCGCCGCAACTTCACCACCGGGCTGGTCGATTGCGACCCGCAAACCCGGGCCATGGTCGGCCTGCCCCCCGGCCATGATCCGGTTCCCGAACGGGACTGGCTCGCCTGTTTCATCGAAGAGGACAGCGCGCGCCTGCGCACGGAGCTCGGGAAGGCCGTTGAACTCCGGCTGATGGAGGGCAACGCGATCTTCCGCGTCCGTCCGCCCGCCGATGGCCGGATACGTCACCTCGAGGCGCGGGTGCACCGGGATTACGACGCCGATGGCCGGCTGCTTGGCGTGCTCGGCGTGTTCATCGACGTGACCGAGCAGCGCGAGGCGGAAGTGCATATCGCGCACATGGCGCGCCACGACGCGCTGACCGGCCTGCCCAACCGGGTGCTGTTCCGCGAGCGGCTGGACGAGGCGCTGGCGCGGGCCCGGCGCGAGACGGGCTTCGCCCTGCTGCTGATCGACCTCGACCGCTTCAAGGAGGTCAACGACACGCTCGGCCACCCCGCCGGCGACGCGCTGCTGCGCGAGGTGACCGCCCGGCTGCGCGCCGAACTGCGCGAAACCGACACGCTGGCCCGGCTCGGCGGCGATGAGTTCGCGGTGATCCAGGCGGGCGTGCACCAGCCGCAGGACGCGACCACGCTGGCCCGGCGCATGGTCGAGGTGCTCGGCACGCCATTCACGCTGGAGGGCCAGCAGGTCTGCATCGGCACCAGCATCGGCATCGCCCTTGCCCCCGGCGACGGAGCCGAGCACGAGCAGCTGTTCAAGGGGGCGGACATGGCGCTGTATCGCGCCAAGGAAGAGGGGCGCAACTGCTGGCGCTTCTTCGAGCCCGAGATGGATGCGCGCATGCAGCGCCGCCGCGCCCTGGAGACCGACCTGCGCCGGGCGGTGGCGCGGGGTGAATTCGAACTGCTCTACCAACCCATCGTCGACGTGCGCGCGCGCCGGGTCGGCGGGGTGGAGGCGCTGCTGCGCTGGCATCGCCCCGGCCACGGGCTGGCCCAGCCGGACAGCTTCCTGCCGCTGGCCGAGGAAATCGGCCTGATCGTCCCGATCGGGGACTGGGTGCTGGCGCGGGCCTGCGCCGATGCGGCCGCCTGGGCCGCCACCTGCCCCGATGCCCCGAAGGTAGCGGTGAACCTCTCGCCGGCGCAGTTCGCGCATCGCGGGCTGGTCGATGCCGTCGCCGCCGCCCTGGAACGATCCGGCCTCGATCCGGCACGGCTGGAGCTGGAAATCACCGAGACGGTGATGCTGCAGGAAACCGAGGCGACGCTGGCCACGCTGCAACGGCTGCGGGAGCTGGGTGTGCGCATCGCCATGGACGATTTCGGCACCGGGCGCTCGCTGCTGACCTGCCTGCGGCGCTTCGCCTTCGACCGGCTGAAGATCGACCGCCGGCTGACCGACGGCCTCGGACAGCCACGCGCGGACAACGCGCTGGCCGTCATCCGCGCCGCCACCGGGCTGTGCGCCGGGCTCGGCATGACCGCGACCGCCGAGGGCGTGGAGACCGAGGACCAGCTGCAGGCGCTGGCCCGGGAAGGCTGCGAGGAGATGCAGGGCCACCTGTTCGCCAGGCCCTGCCCGGCCGGGGACATCCCCGCTTTGCTGCGGGATCTGGCGGGCACGGACGGCCTCGGCGGCCGCTCGAAATTTCCGAAGGAAATATGGTAATCAACCAAAGGCTCCTGATAATAGGCGTGCTCTTTCGGTAATTTGGTTGGTTCTTTCAGGGGCGGAACGATCGTTCAAGTATATCCCCGGCGAAACCGATGCGATCTCCTGACATGATCCGGCCCGGCCCGCTGGCCGGTTGGTTGCTGAAAGGTCTGGACCGGTTGCGCGCTGCCTGCTCCCCGGAGCCTGCGGGTGACGGGGGGACGCCCTGGCCCGTGCTCGTCGGCGCGGTGCTGGGGATCGGCCTGGCCGTCGTGACCGGGGTGTATCTCGCGCAGGAGCGGGAACACGGCCTGCAGGACGCGCGGCGCGAGACGCAGAACGTTTCCCTGCTGCTCGCCAGATGGCTGGAAGCCGACTTCCACGCGATCGAAGTGCTGGAAACCGCGACCGCGGACTGGATCGCCGCCCAGGGCATCGACACCCCGGAGCAATTCCGCGCCAGGCTGTCCGGACATCCGGCCTACGAGAACCTGGCCGCCCGCATCGCCGGCCAGCCGCGCGTGCGCACCCTCTTCCTCGTCGATGCCGAGGGCCGTTACATCAACGGCACCGCGGCCTGGCCGCCCCCGTCGCTCCATGCGGCGGGGCGCGAGTATTTCGATCGGCTGCGCGACGATCCCGGCCGCGACCATTTCCTCGGCGTCCCGGTACCAGCCCTGAGCGACGGACGGATGGTCATCCACCTCTCCCGCCCGATCCGCGCATCGGACGGCAGCTTTCTCGGCGTCGTCGCCGCCAGCATCGACCTCGCCTATTTCGATCGCCTGTTGGACGCCATCGCCCTCGGCCCGCAAAGCTCGATCCTGTTCAGCCGCCGCGACGGCGTGCTGCTCGCGCGCCATCCCAGGCCGGGCCCGACCGGCAGCCGCTTCGAGCCGACCCCGGAGCTGCAACGGATCCTGTCCGCCGGGCCGGGCGGTTCCCTGCACGGCCGCAGCCCGGTGGACGGCCAGGAACGTGTCGCGGGGGTGCAGGCGGTGGAAGGGTATCCCCTGTTCGTCGTGGTGGGGCGCGCCGACAGCGAGGTGCTCGCGCCCTGGCACCGGCTGGCCGGGCGCATCGGCCCGGCACTGGTGCTGGTGGAAGGAATGATCCTGGGCGGCGTGCTGCTCGCGCGGCGCATGGCCCGGGCGCGGACTGCCCGCCTGCGCGAATACGCGGCGGCGATCGAGGCCGCCTTCGCCAACGGCACGGCCGCACTGAGTGAAGTGGAGATCCCCTCGGGGCGCTTCCTGCGCGTCAACCGCCGCTACTGTGAGACCACCGGCCGCACCGAGGCCGAACTGTGCCACGGACTCACCGTGCACGACATCGTGCATCCACAGGACCGCCGGAAGATCACCGGGGACTGGCGTGCGGCGATGGACGAGAACGGTCACTGGGACACGGAACTGCGTTACCTGCGGCCCGACGGCACGGTGGTGTGGGGCCGCATCAGCGTCGCCGTCTCCGCCCGCGACCAGCGGGGCCGGCCGATGCGTGCCCTTGCCGTGGTGCAGGACATCACCGAGTTGCGCGCCACCGCGGAGCGGCTGCGCCTGTGCATGCGGATCAGCCGGATCGCCACCTACACGCGCGATCTCGTCACCGGTGAAATCACCTGCGGGCCGGAGGCACGGGCGCTGCACGAGGCCCCGGCGACCAACGGCCCGCTCACCACCGAGGCCTGGCTCGCCAGGATGCTGCCGGCGGACCGCAGGACAGTGGAGGCGATGATCGCCGACGGGCTGGCCCGGCAGTGCCCGGAGATGACCCTGGCCTATCGCATCCGCCACCCGGTGGACGGAACGATACGGCATATCGAGGTCCGCACCCATTTCGAATTCGATGCCGACGGGCGGCCGGTGGTCGATCGCGGCGCGATCATCGACGTCACCGCCAGCCGTGAGGCGGAAGCGCTGCTGCGGCTGTGCCTCGCGGCCGGCCGCATCGGCAGCTTCCGCCACGACTTCACTACCGGCCTGGTGCAGTGCGGGCCGGAGCTGCGGGCCATGATCGGCCTGCCCCCCGGCGACGGGCCCATCGCGGAGCAGGACTGGTTCGCCAATTTCCTGCCCGAGGAGATCGCGCGCCTGCGCGCCAACATCGCGCGGGGCGAGCAGGTGCAACTGGCGGAGGGCAGCGATACCTTCCGGGTCCGCCATCCCGGCGACGGCCGCCTGCGCCATTTCGAGGCCAGGGTGCGCGCCGAGTTCGGCCCCGACGGACAACTGGACAGCATGCATGGCGTCTTCATCGACGTGACCGAGCAGCACGAGGCGGCGGCGCATATCGCGCACATGGCGTGCCACGACGCCCTGACCGGCCTGCCCAACCGGGTGCTGTTCCGCGAGCGGCTGGACGAGGCGCTGGCGCGGGCCCGGCGCCATGCCGGGTTCGCCCTGCTGCTGGTCGACCTCGACCGCTTCAAGGAGATCAACGACACGCTCGGCCACCCGATGGGCGACGCGCTGCTGCGCGCGGTGACCGCCCGGCTGCAGGCGGAGCTGCGCGAGACCGACACGCTGGCCCGGCTCGGCGGCGACGAGTTCGCGGTGATCCAGTCGGCGGTGGACCAGCCGCAGGACGCGACCACGCTGGCCCGGCGGATGGTCGAGGTGCTCGGCACGCCGTTCACGCTGGAGGGCCACCAGGTCTGCATCAGCACCAGCATCGGCATCGCCCTCGCCCCCGGCGACGCAACCGAACGCGAGCAATTGTTCCGGGGGGCGGACATGGCGCTGTATCGCGCCAAGGAAGAGGGGCGCAGTTGCTGGCGCTTCTTCGAGCCCGAAATGGACGCGCGCATGCAGCGCCGCCGCGCCCTGGAGACCGACCTGCGCCGGGCGGTGGCCAAGGGTGAATTCGAGCTGCTCTACCAACCCATCGTCGATGCCCGCTCCCGCCGCATCAACGGGCTGGAGGCGCTGCTGCGCTGGCACCGCCCCGGGCACGGGCCGACCCTGCCGGACAGCTTCCTGCCGCTGGCCGAGGAAATCGGCCTGATCGTCCCGATCGGAGAATGGGTGCTGGCACGGGCCTGCGATGATGCCGCCGCCTGGGCCGCCACCTGGGCCACCACCTGGGCCGATGCCCTGAAGGTGTCGGTGAACCTCTCGCCGGCGCAGTTCGCGCATCGCGGGCTGGTCGAGGCCGTCGCCACGGCACTGCAGCATTCCGGGCTCGATCCGGCGCGGCTGGAACTGGAGATCACCGAGGCGGTGATGCTGCAGGGGACCGAGGCGACGCTGGCCACGCTGCAGCGGCTGAAGGGCCTGGGCGTGCGCGTTGCCATGGACGATTTCGGCACCGGCCACTCGCTGCTGACCTGCCTGCAGCGCTTCACCTTCGACCGGGTGAAGATCGACCGCCACCTGACCGGCAGCGTCGGACAGCCGCACGCGGGCAACGCGCTGGCCGTCATCCGCGCCGTCACCGGGCTGTGCGCCGGGCTCGGCATGACCGCCACCGCCGAGGGAGTGGAAACCGAGGACCAGTTGCAGGCGCTGGCCCGGGAAGGCTGCGACGAGATGCAGGGCCATCTGTTCGCCGGCCCCTGCCCGGCCAGGGATGTCCCCGCCCTGTTGCGGCATCTGGCCACCACGGACCACCCCGCCGGCCCCTGAGCCAACCACCCGGCCCAGATTCCTGTAACAGAATATTTCGGTTTGCCGTGCCAGGATCCTTGCGCCCGGTTGCACTCATATGCGAAACGGAGTGCTTCAAGATGATTGAAGGTTAAGAATTTTCCAGCATTCCCTGAGGCGCGCGCCGTCCCCGGTCGTGGCGATGCGGCAGGCGGAAGGAGTGGTCCCGGGCGCCTCCACAGCCACATCGGATGCCCCCCGCCCGTGCTCCGCGCCGAGGCGGGAGGATGATGCATGGACCGGCCCCGCCCACCCGCGCCGCCAATGCCGCAATTGACCTGGCGCGATCTCCTGCGCGGCCTGATCCGCCGGGTGCGGCGTGGCAGCGCCCGCAGGGGGCTGTGGCGCGCCCTGATCGGCGGGGCGCTCGGCCTGGTCATCGCGCTGGGCACCGGCCTCTACCTCGTGCAGCAGCGCCAGGCACTGCTGCACGACACCGAGCGCGAGATGCGGAACCTGGCGCTGGCGCTGGGCAACTGGGTGGAGGACAGCTTCCACACCATCGACCGGCTTGAAACCGAAATCCTCGCCTGGATGGCCGCCGAGGGCATCAACACGCCGCGGGAATTCCACGACCAGCTCGCCTCCCGCGCCACGCAGGAGATGCTGCGCGCGCGCATCGCGGCGCTGCCGCGGGTGCGGCGACTGCTGCTGATCGACGCCACCGGCCGGCTGGTCGGCAGTTCCATGATGTGGCCCGCCCCGGATGTCATCATGGCGGGACAACCGCCCTTCGACGCCGCGCGCGACCAGCCCGGACCGGACGGCATCCTGACCGGCCCGGTGCGCAGCCAGATCGACGGGCGCTGGACCGTCTATCTCTCCCGCCGGGTCATCGCCACCGACGGCACCTTCCTCGGCGTGGTCGCCGCCGCCATCGACCTCGGCTTCTTCGAGGATTTCTTCGCCCGGCTGACGCTGGGCCCGCAAAGCACGGTGGCGCTGCATCGCCGCGACGGCGTGCTGCTCGCGCGCCATCCCTGGATGGAACACGTCGTCGGCGTGCCCTTCGGCGAGACCCCGACGTTCCGCCGCGTGCTGGCAGCCGGGCCGAGCGGTGCCCTGCGGGAACACAGCATGCTCGACGGGGTGGAGCGCGTCATCGGGGTGCGGGTCGCCTCGGATTTCCCGCTGGTGCTGGTGGCGACCCGCGGCACCGAGGAGGTGCTGGCCCCCTGGCGCCGCGATGCCTGGCACTTCGGCACGGGCGTGCTGCTGCTGGAGGCGCTCACGCTGGGGGCGGTGCTGCTGGCCAACCGGCTGGCGCGGGCCCGCGAGCGCGAGCGTGCCGCCCGCGCCCTGGAATACCGCACCGCGCTGGATGCCGTCTTCGCCAACAGCATGGCGGGACTGACCGAGGTCGATACCGCCACCGTCCGGTTCCTGCGGGTCAACCGCCGCTACTGCGAGCTGACCGGCCGCACCGAGGCCGAGCTGTGCCACGGCATGACGCCCTTCGACGTCATGCATCCGGCGGACCGCGCCCGGATCATGGAGCTGCGGCGCAGCGCCCAGGGCAACAGCGACCGCTTCGAAGCGGAGCTGCGCTATCTCCGCCCGGACGGGACGGTGGTGTGGGGACGGCTCAGCGTCGGCGTTTCCGCCCGCGGCCCGGACGGCCAGCCGCTGCGCCATATCGGCATCGTGCAGGACATCACCGCGCTGCGCGCCGCCACCGAGCGGGTGCGCGCCAGCGAGGCGCTGCTCCGCCTGGGCATGGAGACCAGCCGGATCGGCACCTACACCCATGACATGGCCAGCGGCGACATTTCCTGCGACGCCGGGGTGCGGGCCCTGCACGGGCTGCCGGTGGACGAGACGCCGGTCTCGCTGCGGAGCTGGCTTGGGACCCTGCTGCCGGTGGATCGCCGGCGCGTGCTGGCCGCCATCGCCGATGCCATGTCCCGACGGCAGCCGAACCTGACCCTCGGCTATCGCATCCGCCATCCCGCCGACGGCAAGCTGCGCCACATCGAGCTGCGCACCCATTTCAGCTACGACGCGAACGGACGCCCGGTGAGCGACATCGGCGCGGTGATCGACGTCACCGACAGCCGCGAGGCCGAGGCATTGCTGCGCCTGAGCCTGGAAATCGGCCATATCGGCAGCTTCCGCCACGACTACGTCACCGGCCAGGTCCATTGCAGCCCGGAGGCGCGGGCCATGATCGGCCTGCCCGCCGGAGAGGCACCGCTGACGGTCGCGCAATGGTGGGGTCCGATCCTGCCCGAAGACCTGGAGACCATCCGGGCCCATCTCCACGCCGCCCTGGCGTTGCGCGCCAGCACCACCACCGCGACCTTCCGCATCCGCCGCCTCTCCGACGGCAGCCTGCGCCATTTCGAAACCCGCTCCCGCTGGGAATACGGCGCCGAGTGGCAGCCGCTCGGCGCGCTCGGCGTGATCATCGACGTCACCGAGCGGCGCGAGGCGGAGGCGCATATCGCCCATCTCGCCCGCCACGACCCGCTGACCGGCCTGCCCAACCGGGCGCTGTTCCACGAGCGGCTGGAAGAAGCGCTGGCGCGCGCGCAGCGCGGCGAGGGCTTCGCGGTGCTGCTGATCGACCTGGACCGCTTCAAGGAAGTCAACGACACGCTCGGCCATCCGGTGGGCGACGCGCTGCTGCGCGCCGTCACCGCGCGGCTGCGGACGGAGCTGCGCGAGACCGACACGCTGGCGCGGCTGGGCGGCGACGAGTTCGCGGTGATCCAGTCGGTCGTGGACCAGCCGCAATCCGCGACCACCCTCGCCTACCGGCTGGTCGAGCGGCTCGGCATCCCCTTCGAGCTGGACGACCACCAGGTGGTCATCGGCAGCAGCATCGGCATCGCGCTGGCCCCCGCCGACGGCTGCACCGCCGACCGGCTGGTCAAGGCGGCCGACCTCGCGCTGTATCGCGCCAAGGCCGAGGGGCGCGGCTGCTGGCGCTTCTTCGAACCCGACATGGACGCGCGCATGCAGCGCCGCCGCACCCTGGAACTCGACCTGCGCCGGGCCCTGCTGACCGGCGGCTTCGAGCTGTTCTACCAGCCGGTCATCGACCTGGCCTCGCGCCGGATCAGCGGGCTGGAAGCGCTGCTGCGCTGGCAGCATCCGGAGCGCGGCCTCGTGCTGCCCGCCGCCTTCATGCCGCTGGCCGAGGAGATCGGGCTGATCGTCCCGATCGGCGAATGGGTGCTGGCGCGCGCCTGCGCCGATGCCGCCGGCTGGCCGGGCCGGCTGCGGGTGGCGGTGAACCTCTCGCCCACGCAGTTCGCCCATCGCGGGCTGGTGGATGTCATCGCCGCGGCGCTGGACCGCTCCGGGCTCGATCCGGCGCGGCTGGAACTGGAAATCACCGAGGCGGTGATGCTGCACGACACCGGGGCGACACTGGCCCGGCTGCACCGGCTGAAATCACTGGGCGTGCGCATCGTCATGGACGATTTCGGCACCGGCACCTCGTCGCTGAGCTACCTGCGGCGCTTCCCCTTCGACAAGGTCAAGATCGACCGCAGCTTCACCCGCGAGCTGGAACAGTCCCGCCAGAGCCACGCCATCGTCCGCGCCGTCACCGACATGTGCAGCGCGCTCAGCGTGGTCACCACCGCCGAAGGCGTGGAGACGGAAGCGCAATTGCAGACACTGTGCGAGGATGGCTGCGGCGAGGCACAGGGGAACCTGTTCAGCCATCCGTTGCCGGCGGCGGAGATCATGGGGTTGCTGGCGCGACAGTAAGGAAGGCCAGGGCTCTGCCCTGGACCCGGCAGGGGCCACAAGGCCCCTGCACCCCGGGTGCGCTGCGCGGCAAGGAATGGGTTCCAAGGGCGAAGCCCTTGGTGGAGGTCCAGGAGGCGAAGCCTCCTGGTGGGGCTTGGGGCAACGCCCCAACACCTGACAATTCGCTGACATCTCCGCACAGCGTGGCGTCAGCGCGGTTGCGCCAGTCTGTCGCCTGTCTGAAACAGGAGAGATCCCATGAGCCGCATCGTCAAAATCCTCGCCACCGTCGCCGGGGCCGGCATCGTCGCGCTGGGGGCCGCGGGCGCGCATGCCAGCAGCTTCGGCCGCCCCTGCACCACGGCGCCGGAGAACACCTACCTGAGCGCCGCGGAGCTGCAGGCGAAGGCAGAGGCGCAGGGCTACCAGGTTCGTCGCGTGAAGATCGAAAAAGCCTGCGGCGAGATCTACGTCACCGACAGGAACGGCGTGAAGGGCGAGTTGTTCGTCGATCCCACCAGCGGCGCCGTTCTCGGCTCGAAGTGATGACAGCCATGGACAGCACCTCGTCCGCCGGCAGCGCTCCGCTGCCGGCCCCCCCGCCGGAGGTGGAGGTCTGGGACCCGTTGGTCCGTGTTTTCCACTGGAGCCTGGTGGGATTGTTCGCGCTCGCCTATGCCACCGGCGACGATGCCGAGCTGCTGCATCTGGTGGCGGGGTACGGCATCCTGTCGCTGCTGCTGCTGCGCGTGCTGTGGGGTTTCATCGGCCCGCGCCATGCCCGCTTCGCCGATTTCGTCAAGCCGCCGCGGGTAGTGCTGGACTATCTGGCGCTCTCGCGCGCGGGGCGGGCGCCGCGGCACCTGGGCCACAACCCCGCCGGCGGGGCAATGGTGGTCGCGCTGCTGGTGGTGCTCGGCGGCATCTGCCTGAGCGGCCATCTGCTGATGACCGACAGCTATGGCGGCCTGCACGGGCTGGAATCGCTGCACGAGCTGCTGGTGAATCTCGCGCTGGGGCTGGTGGTGCTGCACGTCGCCGGCAACCTGTTCAGCAGCCGCGCGCATGGCGAGAGCCTGACATGGTCAATGATCACCGGCCGCAAGCGCGCAGGCACGCCCTGAGCCTGAGGACTGTTCCTTCATCCGCGCCCACCTGAAGAGGCGGGCGCGGACCGGCTCAGGCTGCGACGGAGCCGCCCTGCAGGAAATCGAGGATGCGGCGGACCAGACGCCCGGGGGCATCCTCGGGAAGAAAGTGGCCCGCCTGGTCGAGAATGGCGAGCCGGGCGCGAGGCATCGCCCTGGCCAGCCTCTGGCCGAAGTGGAGTGGCTGGAACACGTCGTCCTCGCCCCACACGATCAGGGTCGGGACATCAAGCCGTTCGATCTCGTCCATCCGCGAGGCCAGTTCCTCGGTGCGCAGGGCGCGGGCGGCGCGCAGATAGGCCCGCCGCCCCTCGATTCCAGCAAACGGACGTTCGTAGGCGTCGATCAGCGCCGGGGTGACGCGGTCGGCTTGCACCACACCGCGCCGCAAGCCCTTGGCGAAACCTTTCTTCAAATCGAAATCCGGCGCGCCGAGGATGGCGTCCCAGGCCGGGTCCTTCAGCCGGGCGATGCCGGGTTCGGGAAAGGAATCGTAGAGAACGGAATCGACCAGGACCAGGGCGGTGACCAGATCGGGATGATGCAGGGCGATCAACTGCGCCACGCCACCGCCGATGTCGTGGCCGATCAGGGTTCCCCCCGGCCAGTCCAGCCGGGCGAGAACGCCGGCCACCCGTTCGGCCTGCGCCGCCAGTCCCAGATCCGCCGCCTCCGGCTTGTCCGACCGGCCGTAACCGAGCAGGTCGATGGTGATGGTTTCGAACCCCGCCGACACCAGGGGCGGGACCACCTCGCGCCACAGATAGGCGCTGGTCGGAATGCCGTGCAGCAGAACGATCGAGGGGCCACTGCCCCGTCGCGTCACCGACAGGTGGTGCGGACCGACCGCGATCGTTCTGGTTTCCTCCGCCTGGATCGTCATGCCTCTCCCTTTGGCCCGGTCCCGGAGCCGGTGCGGTTCTGCATTATGGATCGGACCGTCGGACGCTACCCGCCGCGCGGCCCGTGCAAACCATATAAACCGGTTTGTCTGGTTTGTAAAACGACCGGACAATCCGGTGGCGGCAGCCCCGGCATGGCGGGGCCGCCGCCCGGGGCGGTTCGGAGGCGCGGCTTCGGATGCCGGGACAGGCAGGGCAAAGCTCCCGGGATGAGCGGGATTGCTATTTCCCGTTCTTATTCAGGTAGTTGATGGGATTCTTTCAGGCGCTGGCGGAACGCGCCGCCCTTGGCCCGGCTGCCGCAGCGGTCCATCGAGCACCAACGCCGCCGCATGCTGGGCGAGGTGTCGAGAAACAGCATCCGGCAATCCGGCTGGCAGCAGGCTTTGATCCGGGTTCGCAGCGGTCCCCCGAGCAGATCGACGGCATCCTGGGCGATGGTGGCCAGCGCCGCCTGGACCGGATCGGTGGCGATCCGCAGGATTGTCGCCGAGGCCGCATCGAGTTGGGGAACAGGCACCGGACAGGCGGCGACGGCATTGAGGTAATCGACCGCTTCCGCTGGCAGGGCGCGCCCCTGTGTCACCGCGTCGGCCAGGGTCCAGATGGTTTCGCGCAACAGCCGCACCCCCGCTTCCTGCGCCACGGACAGAGCGGACAGGTCGTTCAGCAGCGCCGCATCCCGCAGCCAGCGCGCCGGCGCACCCGGCGGAGCCAGCACGTCGTGGGGCAAGGACGCGCGTCGCCGCACCGTCGCGACAAGATCAAGTGCCAGACAGCCGGAATTAAACCGGAATTCCTGCGGGGCCTTCATTGCAACTTAATCAACCGGTTCATATGGTTTTGTCAATGGCCATCACCGGAAGTGACGGTTTCCAGGCCGGTTTGCGCCTGTGGCACCGGTTCGGGAGAACGCCTTCGGGCAAGGCCTGTCCGAATTCGGGTGACAAGCGTCATCCAATGGACGGTTGTGCGTTTTTTCTTTGTTGACCCCTGGTCGTGGCTCAAAGTTATTTCGCGGGGTTCCACCCAATGGCCATGGCGCCTGCCGGTGGTATTCGACCTGGAAGCAAAGGTAGTGTTGCAATGACAATTGCTGCAATCCTGAAAAATAAACCCAATAATGTTGTACTCGTCGCTCCGAAGGACGAACTCCGGACGGTGGTCCAGGGCCTGGCCAGACAGAAAGTGGGTGTGGCGCTGGTCATGGAAGGCGACCGCATGATTGGCATCATCAGCGAGCGCGATGTGATGCGTGTCCTCGCGGCCAATGGACCGGCCGTATTGGAAACGGCCGTCGAGTGCCACATGATCAGCGAGGTCAGGACATGCACGCCGGCCACCACGGTTGACGAAGCCACCGCGATGATGAACGCAGGCCGCTTCCGGCACCTGCCGGTCATCGACGAGGCCAGGCTGCTCGGGGTGATCAGTATCCGTGACCTGCTGAACGCCAAGGTTGCAAAACAGGCAACGGATGTGAACTCGCTGTGTGGCTATGTCGCGGGGGCTTACACCAGGAGCTGAATATCAGTTCATTTCTTTAAAATAACATTTGCCCTGTCAGTCGGCGGCGGCGAACATCTGCGTCTGTGCCGTCGCTGGCATGTGCTTTGACAGGTCGACGGTTTTTCCGGCGGCCACCTTGCCGTGGACGTCCCGGAGAACCTCGGCGGACACGATCTTCGCGGAAGGCTTAACCCGCCTGATTCATGGGCCGGATCGCCGGCCTGGCGCCGATGCGATATGATCCGGTGCCAGCGCTGAATCCGCCAACCGGACCTTGGGGTCAGGACGACCGTGCAGAGATTGAAAGACAAGACCTGCGTCATCACCGGCGCCGCGCGCGGCATCGGTCGCGCCATTGCCGCCCGCTTCCATGACGAAGGCGCCATCGTCATCGTCACCGATCTCGACGAAGTCGCCGGTGCGGCCACCGCCGCGGCGATCGGATGCCGGTTCGAAAAGCTCGACGTGCGGGAAGAAACCGACTGGCTGCGCCTGTCCGGCGGCGTCCCGACAGTTGATGTCGTGGTCAACAATGCCGGCGTGACAGGCTTCGAACGCGGCGCGGTGGCCCACGATCCCGAACATGCCAGCCTCGCGAATTGGCGGGAGGTCCACAGGGTCAACCTCGACGGCACCTTCCTCGGCTGCCGCTATGCAATCCGCGCCATGAAGGCACGCGGCACCGGCTCGATCATCAACATCTCGTCGCGCTCCGGGCTGGTCGGCATTCCCCTTGCCGCCGCCTACGCCTCGTCCAAGGCCGCCATCCGCAACCACACCAAGTCGGTTGCGCTCTATTGCGCGCAGAAGGGCTGGAAGATTCGCTGCAACTCGATTCATCCCGCCGCCATCCTGACCGGGATCTGGGAGCCAATGCTCGGCACCGGTCCCGATCGCGAGGCCAGGATGCGGGCCCTTGTCGCCGACACCCCATTGCAGCGGTTCGGCATGCCCGAGGAAGTCGCGGCGATTGCGGTCATGCTCGCCTCGGACGAAGCAACCTACGTGACGGGCACGGAGGTGACTATCGACGGCGGATTGCTGGCCGGGTCCGCGGCGTCCCCCGGCCGGCAGAACTCCAGATGAAGCTTCGCCGCAGGCCCCTTCACCCCTGCCGCCCCGGCAGCAGCAGTTCGGCCGCCAATCCCCCCGCCTCCGCCCGCCCGAGCGTCAGCGTCGCGCCATAGGCCTCCGCCAGATCACTGACGATGGCGAGCCCCAGCCCCGTCCCCGGCCGGGTCTCGTCCAACCGCCCGCCGCGCAACAACGCCGTCGCCATCTCGGCTTCCGCGATCCCCGGCCCGTCATCGGCGACCAGCAGCCGCACCCCCGCCCCGCCCGCCGCCGCCGACACCCGCACCGCGCCACGCGCCCACTTCACCGCGTTCTCCACCAGGTTGCCGAGCATCTCCGCCAGATCCTCGGCCTCCACCGCGACCGCGAGCCCGTCCGGCACCACCACCTGCCAGTCGAGCTCCTGCCCGCGCGGGGTTCGCCGCAACACCCCCAGCACGCGCGCGATCACCGGCGCCACCTCCGCCGCCGGGGCACGCCGCCCCGGCAACCCGGCACGGGCGCGCGCCAGTTCCCGTTCCACATGCCGGCGCATGCCGTCGGCGATGCCGCCCAGCTCCTGCGCCACCGCCCCCTCGCCGGCCTCGCGCAATTCCTCCGCGATCGCCGCCAGCACGGTCAGCGGCGTCTTCAGCCCGTGCGCGAGATCGGCGGCGCGGGTGCGCGCCCGCGCGATCGCCTGCTCCTGCGCTTCCAGCAGATGATCCACCTCGGCGGCGAGCGGGCGCACCTCGTCGGGGAACTGCGCCCCGAGCCGCGCCACCTGCCCCGCCCGCACCTCGCCCAGCCGCCGCCGCACCGCGTCCAACGGGCGCAGCCCCACCGTCACCTGCAGCCAGGCCGCCGCCGTCAGCACCAGCGCCAGCACCCCCAGCGCCGGCAGCAGGTCGGCACCGAAGACCCGCGCGGCGGCGGTGATCTCGGCGCGGTCGACCGCCACGGCCACCCGCACCTTCCCCCCGCCCGGGCTGCCGGGCAGCCCCACCGAGCGTTCCACCACCAGCAGCGACGCCCCGGCCGGCCCCGGCAGGATGTGCTGGTGCAGCTCGCTGGCGCGCAACGCGTCGGGCGAGATATCGAGCGTGTCGTCCCACAGCGATCGCGAGCGCAGCAACGGCCCGTCCGGCTCGCCGATCTGCCAGTAGCGCCCGCTCAGCGGTTCCTGGAAGCGCGGCTCGGCGGGCTGGCGGGAGATCTGCAACGATCCGTCCGGCGCCCGCACCAGCCCGCCGACCAGTTGACGCAGGTCGGATTGCAGCTCCAGCGCCACCCGCCGCTCGACATGCCGCTCGAACAGCCACATCAGCCCCAGCGCCGCCACCGCCAGCGCCAGCGCGACCGAGACCGCCCCCGCGCCGAACAGCCGCAGCCGCAGCGAGCCGCGCTTCATGCCGCTGTCATGCCTGTCGCGGATCGGCGATCAGGTAGCCGAAGCCCCGCCGCGTCTCGATCAGCTCGACCCCCAGCTTGCGCCGCAGCCGCCCGATCAGCACCTCGACCGCATTGGGGTCGCGATCGTGGTCATGCGCATACAGGTGCTCCATCAGCTCGGTCGGCGGCACCACCCGCCCGGCATGGTGCATCAGGTAGCTGAGCGCCCGGTACTCGAGCGGCGACAGCGACAGCGGCACCTCGTCCACCGAAACCCGCATCTGCCGTGTGTCCAGCATCACCGCGCCGATGCGCAGCACCGGGTTCGCCCGCCCGGCGGCACGGCGCAGCAGCGCGCGCACCCGCGCGAGCAGTTCCTCCATGGCGAAGGGCTTGGCCAGGTAATCGTCGGCACCGGCATCGATGCCTTCCACCCGCTCGGCCCAGGCGCCGCGCGCGGTCAGGATCAGCACCGGGAAATCCCGCTGCCCGGCCCGCCATTTCTTCAGCACGCTGAGCCCGTCCAGCTTCGGCAGGCCCAGGTCCAGCACCGCGACGTCGTACTCCTCGGTGTCGCCACGGAACCAGGCCTCGGCGCCGTCGGCCACGGTGTCCACCGCATAGCCCGCCGCCTCCAGCGCCGCCGCCGCGCGGCGGGCGATGCGGTCGTCGTCCTCGACCAGCAGCACGCGCATCACCGCGCCTCCCGCCGCAGCACCTCGGCGGTGGCGGCATCCACGTCCACGTCGATCACCTGACCGTCCGGGGCGATGACACGAAATTCGTAGATCCAGCGGTCATGCTTGCGTTCGAACTCCACCTCGACCACCTCGCCGCCCAGCGCGCCCTGCACGCGGCGCAGCAGCACCGCGAGCGGCACCACCTCCCCGCGCGCCAGTGCCTGGCGGGCGCGGTCATGGTCACCGCCGTGGCGGTCGCGGTCGGCCCGGCCCGGCATGGCGACGGCCAGCCCCACCACCAGGGCGATCCCCGGCAGCGCACGTCGGCCGAGCCTGGCACCGAAGACGGCGCGCCTCATTCCCGGGGTTCCCCTCTTCCGCCTGCCGCCCCCATGGGCCGGCACGACGAGGCCCGCACGATGCGCCGCCCCCGCTGACAGTTCGCTGACATGGGTCAACAGCGCCGTGACACCATGCCAGGCGCAGCCTCGGCGGCGTCGTGGAAACGGACACACAGGAGGCCGCATGTCGGCGAATGCAGGCGAAACCGCGGCCGGTGCCGCGCAGGGCGGGGCCATGGCGCGGGTGTGGAGCCCGCTGGTGCGCCTCGCGCACTGGACCCTGGTCGGCGGCTTCGCCGTCGCCTGGCTGACCGAGGACGACCTGCTGCAGGCGCATGTCTGGGCCGGCTACCTGGTGGCGGCGGCGGTGCTGGTGCGGCTGGCCTGGGGCATCGTCGGCCCGGAGCAGGACCGGCTGCGGCATTTCCTGCGCCCGCCCGGGGAGGTGGTGGCCTATCTGCGCGAGGCGCTGACGCTGCGCAGCCGCCGCTATCCCGGTCACACCCCGGCCGGGGCGGTGATGGGGCTGGCGCTGCTGCTCTCGATCGGCGCCACCGCCTTCACCGGCATGGCGACGCTGGCGGAGACACGCAACGCCGGGCCGCTGGCGCCCTGGTTCGGATCCGGCGCCAGCGCCGTCCTTCCCGTGCTGATCAGCCCGGCGCGCGCCGACGAGCACGGCCACCGGACCAAGGGCGAGCACGGCGAGTACACCCTGGGCCGTGATGGCAGGGCGGTCGGACACAAGGGCGAAGACAGCGCCTTCGAGGACCTGCACGAGTTCTTCGCCAACCTGACCCTGGTGCTGGTGCTGCTGCACGTCACCGGCGTGCTGCTGGCCAGCTACGCCCATCGCGAGAACCTCGTCCGCGGCATGATCACCGGCCGCAAGCCGGCGGGCGACTGAGGCCGACCACACCACCGGGACCGGCCGCAGCCCCGCGTCGCGGCCCCACCAGGGAACCTTCCGCATGCCAACCGAAACCGCCGCGAACCACCTTCCGGCCGGGCTGCCGGGCAGCCTGTTCCGTTCCGTCGAGAACGCCGTCTATGCCGCGCTGGGCGGGCTGCTCTGCGTGACCGCGCTGCTCGCGCTGGGCAGCGCGGGCATGCAGCTCTGGGGCGCGATGCGCGACTGGAACACCCATTCGGCCATCTTCGCGGTGATCGAGCGGCTGCTGCTGGTGTTCATGCTGATCGAGATCCTGCACACCATCCGCACCTCGATGCAGTCGCACACGCTGACCTGCGAGCCGTTCCTGATCGTCGCGCTGATCGCCTCGGTCCGCCGCGTGCTGGTCATCACCCTGCAATCCGCCGAAGTCACCGGCGACGCAGTGTGGACGCCGGAGCACGACATCGTCTTCCGCGCCACCATGATCGAGCTCGGCGTGCTGAGCGTGCTGATCCTGGTCATGGTCGCCTCGATCTGCCTGCTGCGCCGCAGCCGTCACGCGACGCCGCCGGCCGTCGCCGCCCCCGGCGGCTGCCTGACCCTCCCGTCGCATCGTTGCAAAGCCCCCTCTCCATGATCGTCTCCCTGCTGCTGCGCCTGCATCGCTGGATCGCGCTGGCGCTGACCCTGCCCTTCGCCGTCATCGTCATTTCCGGCGGACTGCTCGCCCTGGAGCCGATCCTCGGCCAGGGCGAGGCGGCACCGCGCAGCCCCGCCGACGCCGCCGCGCTGCTGGCGGCGGCGGAGCGGCCCGAAGCGGCGACGGCGCGCCGGATCGCGCTGGCCGCCGACGGGCGCAGCGTCAGCGTCGCCACCGCCCCCGGGGCGCCGGCGCTGCGCATCGACCTCGCCACCGGCGCGACGCTGCCGGCCGCCGGAGGCGATTTCTTCGGTTTCGTGCGCGCGCTGCACGAGACCCTGCTGACCGGTGGCAAGACCGTGGTCGAGGCGGCGACCTGGGCGATGCTGGCGCTGCTGTTGACCGGCCCGCTGCTGGCCTGGCCACGGCTGCGCAACAGCCTGGGCGGCTGGCACCTGGGCATCGGCTGGATCCTGTTCCCGCTGGTGCTGCTGCCGGTCGGCACCGAGGCGCTGCGCACCCTCGGCGTCGGGGCGGTGCCCATGGCGGCCCCGGCGCCGCAGGCCCGGCCGGCCAGCCTGGGCACGGCCCTTGCCACCGCGCAGGCCGCCGGGGTGGATCTCGGGCGGCTCGACCAGGCGCGGCGGATGGGCGGCGGCGCGGTGCTGCTGCGCACCGGCCAGGGCGCCGGCACGGAACTGTGGCAGGTCACGGCGACCGGGGCGCAGCGGATCGGCGCCGGGCGGAACTGGCTCAGGGACCTGCATGACGGGCTGTGGGCGCCGCCCTGGTCCGGCTGGGTGGCGCTGGCCTCGGCGCTGGCGCTGACCGGGCTGCTGGGCACCGGCGCGCTGGCCTGGGCCCGGCGCTGGCGGGCGGCGCGGCGGCGGCAGGAAGACGCGGGCGCCGAATTCCTGGTCGCCCATGCCAGCCAGACCGGCCGCGCCGCCCGCACCGCCGAGGCTACCGCCGCGGCGCTGCGCGCGGGCGGCGCCAGGGTGGCGCTCGCCTCGCTGGCGGCGCTGCAACCGGGCGACCTCGCCCGCTACCGGGCGACGCTGCTGGTCGTCTCCTCGACCGGCGAGGGCCGGATCGCCGATCCCGGCCAGGGCTTCCTGGCCGCGCTCGCCGGTGCCGAACTGGACGGGGCGCGCTATGCCCTGCTCGCGCTGGGCGACCGCCGCTACCCGCATTTCTGCGCCGGCGGCGAGGCGCTGCGGGCGGCGCTCGGCCGCGCCGGCGCGACCGAATGCGCCCCCTTCGCCTGCGCCGACGGCGACCCGGCGGCGGCGTGGCGGGACTGGCTGGCCACGCTGCAGGCGCCGCTCGGGCTGCGCCTGGGGGACGCGGCAGCGCCGGAGGCGGACCCGGTGGTGTCGCTGCGCCTCGCCGCCCGGACGCGGCTCGACGACCCGGCGGCGGGAGAGACGCGGGAAGTGCATGCGGTGGTGCTGGAAAGTGCCGAGAAGCTGGAATGGTGCCCCGGCGACCTGGTGCTGCTCGCCCCTGCCCCTGGCGCACCGGAGCGCTGCTATTCGATCGGCAGCGCGCCGGGCCAGGACGGGCGGCGGCTGCTGCTGACGGTGGCGCTGCGCCGGCAGGTAGACGCGGACGGGCAGGAACGGCTCGGCACGATGTCCGGGCCGTTGTGCCGCGGGCTGGAGCCGGGGGCGATGCTGACCGCGCGGCTGCGGCGCCATCCCGCCTTCAACCCGCCGGAGGATCCGGTGCGCCCTGTCATCATGGTCGCCACCGGCTGCGGCATCGCGCCCTTCATCGGCTTCCTCGGCGAGCGGGCTTTGGCCGGCAGCCGGGATGCGTCGTGGCTGCTGTTCGGCAACCGCCACCAGGACGGCGACTTCCTGTACGGCCCACGGCTGCAGGGTTGGCTGCGCGAGGGCGTGCTGGCGCGGCTCGACACCGCCTTCTCGCGCGACGGCGCCGCGCCGGTGCATGTGACCGACCGGCTGGTGGAGCAGGCCGCTGGCATCTGGGAGTGGATGACAGGGCGCGAGGCCGTGCTCTACGCCTGTGGCGGCCTGTCCACCCTGGGGCAGTCGCTGGAGGGCGCGCTGCATCAGGTGGCGATGCGGGCCGGTGGCCTCTCCCTGGCGCAGGCCGAGGCCGAAGTCGCGCGCTGGCAGGCCGAAGGCCGGCTCCGCCGTGACCTGATCGACTGAAACACCTGACAGGACGCTGACATCCTCGCACAGCCGCGTGTCAGCCGCCCTGTCCCATTCTCCCCGGCATCGAAACCACTTCCTGCGAGGTCCTCGATGCCGAAACGACTCATCCCGCTGCGCGCTGCCGCCGCGCTGGTTGTCCTGCTGCCGGCGCTCGGTCACGCGGCCATGCCGGAGCCGCGGCGGGATGCCATCCTTGCCGACGCCGCCGCCGCGGCGAAGGCCGCCGATCCCGCCTTCGCCGGCTTCTCCGCCGAGCGTGGCCGGGCGCTTTATGTTGGCCCGCACCAGGCCAATGCCGATGTCCCCGCCTGCGCCACCTGCCACACCCAGGATCCGCGTGGCCGGGGCCGGCATGTCCGCACCGGGCGGCCGATCGAGCCGCTGGCGGTTTCGGCCAACCCGGCGCGCTTCACCGACGCCGCCGCGGTGGAGAAGCATTTCGTCCGCGACTGCAAGAACGTTCTCGGCCGTGCCTGCACCGCCCAGGAGAAGGGCGACGTGCTGACCTTCCTGATCGGCCAATGAGCCCCGCCATGCCCCGTCCCGCCGCGCGGCCGCGCCGGCCCCGGGCGATGCTGCCGGCGATGTTGCTGGCGATGCTGCTGGCGACGCTGTGGGCGCTGCCCGCCGCCGCCGACCACGACTATCTGGGCCCGGTGACCCATGCCCCCACCCGCAAGGAATGCGGCACCTGCCACATGGCCTTCCAGCCCGGGCTGCTGCCCGCCGCGAGCTGGCAGCGGGTCATGGCCGGGCTCGACCGGCATTTCGGCGAGGATGCCAGCCTGCCGGCGCCGGTCGCCGCCGACATCGAGCGGTATCTGGTGACGCATGCCGGCGGCCGTCGCGTCGATGCCAGCCGCGACCGCATCACCGAACAGCCCTGGTTCCAGCGCAAGCACCGGCGGATCACCCCCGCCACGCTGGCGCGCCCGGACATCCGTACCGCCTCCAACTGCACGGCCTGCCACCCCGACGCGGAACGCGGCCTGTACGACGACGACTGAAGACAGGACGACTGCACAAAGGGCACGGCCGGGGGGCGGGACCACCCGCCCCCCGGCCGTGTCGCGTCGCAGGCCGGCCGGGAATGGCAATCGATGATGTAGAGGAATGTTGCGGAAAGCCAAAATATTGTTTGGCCCGAAACAACATAGCCTTGCATTCATGCACTTCGCATGCGAAACGTTGACACACTTGATAAATCGAAGTGGAAGAACTCCTCCGCGGCTCCCGGAACATGCCCCGCTCCCCATGCACCCGGGCGGAACGTCGGCAATTCGGGACCGGCGCTTCGGCAGGCAGAACTGAGGCCAGTCCACCCGGTCCGCGGGCGGCCGGGTGCAGGAGTGACGGATGGGCTGGCAAGGCGTGCCGGTGGTTCTTTCCAGGCTTGACCTGACGGGCCGGACCCTGTTGCGCGACACGGTCGGGAAACTGCGGGCCGGAAGGCTGCGGCTGTCCCGGCCCGGCAAGCCGGCACCGCGGGAGGACCGGGGCGCGCTGTGGCGTGCCCTGATCGGCGGGGCGCTCGGCCTGATCATCGCCGCCGCCACCGGGATCTACCTGGCCCAGCAGCGCGAGGAATTGCTGAGCGACACCGGGCGCGAGATGCAAAACCTGGCGCTGGCGGTGGGCAACTGGGCCGAGGACAGTTTCCGCACCATCGACCTGGTCACGGCCGAGCTCGCCGCCTGGATCCGGGCCGAGGGCATCGACACGCCGCAGGAATTCCACGAACGGTTGCGCACCCGCGCGGCGCACACGGGGCTGCGGGCGCGCATCGCGGCGCTGCCGCGGGTCCACGAGCTGATGGTCGTCGACGCCGACGGGCGAATGGTCGCCACCTCCGCCGCCTGGCCCCCGCCGGACGCGACGCTGGCGGGGCAGGAGGTGCTGGAGGCGTTGCGCGAGCGGCCCGGCCCCGACACCGTCCTCGGCACCCCGGTGCGGGACCGGGAGGGGCACTGGGCCGTGCCGTTCTCCCGCTGGGTCGGCGATGCGGACGGCACCCTGCTCGGGGCCGTCGTCGTCATCATCGACCTTGGCTTCTTCGAGGATTTCTTCGCCCGCCTGACCCAGGGACCGGGCAGCACGGTGGCACTGTATCGCCGCGACGGCATGCTGCTGGTGCGCTATCCGCGCCTGGAGCACCTCATTGCCACCTCCTTCGGCGAGACCGCGAAGTTCCGCCAGGGGCTGACGGTCGGGCCGAGCAGCGCCGTCCGGGGGCCCAGCCTGCTGGATGGCGTCGAGCGCATCAGCGGGGTGCGGGTCGGCACGATCACCCCGCTGGTGCTGGTGACCAGCCGCACCCTCGAGGACGTGCTGGCGCCCTGGCGCCGCGACGCCTGGCATTTCGGCCTGGGCGTGCTGCTGCTGGAGGCGCTCACGCTGGGGGCGGTGCTGCTGGCCAACCGGCTCGCCTCCGCGCGGCAGCGCGAGCGCAACGCCCGCGCCCTGGAATACCGCATGGCGCTCGATGCCGTCTTCGCCAACGCCACCGCGGGGCTGGTCGAGGCCGACACCGCCACCGGGCGGTTCCTGCGCGTCAACCGCCGCTACTGCGAGCTGACCGGCCGCACCGAGGCCGAGCTGTGCCGGGGCATGACGCCCTTCGACGTCGTGCATCCGGCGGACCGCAACCGGGTGCTGGCGTTCTGGCGGGCCGCCCAGGTCAATGCCAGTCGCTTCGACGCGGAGCTGCGCTATCTCCGCCCGGACGGGACGGTGGTGTGGGGACGCGTCAGCGTCGGCATCTCCGCCCGCGGCCCGGGCGGCAAGCCGCTGCGCCATATCGGCATCGTGCAGGACATCACCGCGCTGCGCGCCGCCACCGAGCGGCTGCGTGCCAGCGAGGGGCTGCTGCGCCTGGGCATGGAGACCAGCCGGATCGGCACCTACATCCACGACCTGACCACCGGCGCCATTTCCTGCGACGCCGGGGTGCGGGCCCTGCACGGGCTGCCGGCCGGCGAGGCGCCGATCTCGCTGCGGAGCTGGCTTGCGACCCTGCTGCCGGTGGATCGCCGGCGCGTGCTGGCGGCCATCGCCGACGCCCTGGTCCGGCGACGGCCCGACCTGACCCTGGCCTACCGCATCCGCCGCCCCGGCGAGAGCAAGCTGCGCCACATCGAGCTGCGCACCCATTTCAGCTACGACGCGAACGGGCGCCCGGTGAGCGACATCGGCGCGGTGATCGACGTCACCGACAGCCGCGAGGCCGAGGCGCTGCTGCGCCTGAGCCTGGAAGCCGGCCATATCGGCATCTTCCACCACGATTTCGTCACCGACCTCGTGCATTGCAGCCCGGAGGCGCGGGCCATGATCGGCCTGCCCGCCGGGGAGGCGCCGCTGACGGCCGCGCAATGGTGGGGCCCGATGCTGCCCGAGGACCAGGAGAACCTGCGCGCCATCATCGCCGACAGCATCGGGCAGCACGCGCCGAAAGGCATCTCGACCTTCCGCGCCCGCCACCTCGGCGATGGCCGGCTGCGCCATTTCGAGGCCCGCGTCCGCTGGGAGTACGACGAGACGGGACAGCCGCTCGGCGCGCTCGGCGTGATCATCGACGTCACCGAGCGGCGCGAGGCGGAGGCGCATATCGCCCATCTCGCCCGCCACGACCCGCTGACCGGCCTGCCCAACCGGGCGCTGTTCCACGAGCGGCTGCAGGAGGCGCTGGCACGGGCGCAGCGCGGCGAGGGCTTCGCGGTGCTGCTGATCGACCTCGACCGCTTCAAGGAAGTCAACGACACGCTCGGCCACCCGGTGGGGGATGCGCTGCTGCGCGCCGTCACCGGGCGGCTGCTGGCGGAGCTGCGCGAGACCGACACGCTGGCCCGGCTCGGCGGCGACGAATTCGCCATCATCCAGTCGGACGTGGCCCAGCCGAAGGCGACCCTGCCGCTGGCCCGCCGCCTGGTCGAGATGCTCGGCCACCCCTTCGAACTGGACGGCCATCAGGTGGTCATCGGCAGCAGCATCGGCATCGCGCTGGCCCCCGTCGACGGGCGCGACGCCGACCGGCTGGTCAAGGCCGCCGACCTCGCGCTGTATCGCGCCAAGGAAGAAGGCCGCGGCCGCTGGCGCTTCTTCGAGCCCGGCATGGACGCGCACATGCAGCGCCGCCGCGCCCTGGAACTCGACCTGCGCCGGGCGCTGCAGGCGGGCGAATTCGCGCTGTTCTACCAGCCGGTGGTCGATGCCGCCTCGCGCCGGATCAGCGGGCTGGAAGCGCTGCTGCGCTGGCAGCATCCCGGGCGCGGCCTCGTGCTGCCCGCCGCCTTCATGCCGCTGGCCGAGGAGATCGGGCTGATCGTCCCGATCGGCGAATGGGTGCTGGCGCGCGCCTGCGCCGATGCCGCCGGCTGGCCGGGCCGGCTGCGGGTGGCGGTGAACCTCTCGCCCGCGCAGTTCGCCCATCGCGGCCTGATCGATGCCGTCGCCGCCGCGCTGGAACGATCCAGACTCGATCCGGCGCGGCTGGAGCTGGAAATCACCGAGACGGTGATGCTGCAGGAGACCGAAGCGACGCTGGCCACGCTGCACCGGCTGAAGTCGCTGGGCGTGCGCATCGTCATGGATGATTTCGGCACCGGCTATTCCAGCCTGAGCTACCTGCGGCGCTTTCCCTTCGACAAGGTCAAGATCGACCGCAGCTTCACCCGCGAGCTGGAACAGTCCCGCCAGAGCCACGCCATCGTCCGCGCCGTCGCCGACATGTGCAGCGCGCTCAGCGTGATCACCACCGCCGAAGGCGTGGAGACGGAAGCGCAATTGCAGACGCTGCTGCTGGACGGCTGCGACGAGGCCCAGGGCAACCTGTTCAGCCGCCCCCTGCCCGCCGACGAGATCCCCTTCCTGCTGGAACAGGCCCGCCTGTCGGCATGAGGGGCGCGCGGCACGCAACCGTCCCTTATGGCAGCCTGCCGGGGCGTCACGCCATATACATACAATTGTATTGAAGCTTCGGCGGCAGACCGCGACACCGGTGGCTTGAACAGGAGCCAGCGCAATGATCGCCAATGACCCGGCCTCGCCGCAATCCGATCCGGTCCGTGCCGTCGCGATCGCCCGGTTCCGGATGGCCCTGCACGAGGCGGGCGCGACCTGGGCGACGGCGGTGGCCAGGGAACATGGCACCGACCTGTCCGGCCTGTTGTCCCTGCCCCTGCCGAAGTTGCAGGCCCTGACCGCCAGGGCCCAGGCCGCCGCGTCCTGGGAGGAATAGGCCGCCCGCTCAGCCCCCGTGCCGGGCGGGAGGATCCCAGTTCCGGCGCGGCCTTTCGCCGGCGATGCCGAGATCGGCCAGCACGCAGGCGAGCGCAGCCAGCGGCCCGATGACCAGGCAGAACACCAGGAATTGCAGCCACAGGCTGCCGACCCCGTACAGCAGCAGGCCGCCGCCGAACATCATGCCCGCGAGCAGCACGGTTTTCAGCAGGCCCCGCAATTCGCTGCGGCCGGAAGGCGGATCATGATCGCACCGGCAGGCATCGGCATCCATGGCGAAGCCCGTCAGGCACCAGCGACAATCCCTGGTCTTGTGCGTTGCAGCGTCCATTGTCCGTTTCCCCCGTTTGCTGCGGGGTATTGGTGCACGCTTCCACGGCGGTCCCTGGGTAAACCCGCCGCGATGGTAGCGTTGCCGTCGCCGCCTGACCGCGATGTGACCGGTTTCCCTCCCTGCCCAAAATCACAGGACACCAATTATGGGAACGCAGTTACCTGCATGACCGAAACGGCGTAAGATCCGTCCTTTCGGACAGAAAGGCAGGCAAACCATGCGACGCGCCATCTTCCTCGCCATTTTCGTTGCGGCGGCGTTGGCGGCCGGCGCAGACGCCTCGGCCCATGGCCCGTCCGGGGGAAACTTCCCCCTGCCTCCGGCCCCCGGGTATCCCGGAGGCTTTCCCGGCGGCTTTCCCGGCTACGGCCCCTTCTTCCGCCCCCCCGAAATCGTTCTTCATGGGGGAATTCCTGCCGACATGATCTTCGGCCCCTCCCAACGGGCGCAAGGACCGGTGGCCGCGCCGCGGCCCGAAGCCCCAGTCTCGGCCCCGGCCAGCCGCTCCTTCCCCTTCGCCATCAGGTCGGCGCGCCCCCTGTTCACGCCGACGCTCGGCCCTGCCCCAGGCCCGCGCCGCAGCGTCTCCGGCCCGCAATGACGCCACCCGCGCGCACCGGATCACCGGGATCCAGCTTCGTTTTCCGCTGATCCCCCGGGCGTTCCGCCCCTCATACCAGCCTGCGACAGGTCTGACTTTCGCAGGCTGGCGTGGTCTTTGTCTGGCGCGCCGCCCTCGGCCAACCCGGGCGGTATCAGTGCTCCGTCGGCAGGCCGGCCTTGCGCCACCGGGCCGTCCCGCCCGCGAGCACGAGAATCTCCGAACGCAGTCCGGCGCCGAGCAGCACGTCCGCCGCCTTGAGCGCGCGCTTTCCATGCTCGCAGGCAATGACGATCCGGCGTCCTTCGGAGAGCAGGCCGGCCGCCTGCGCGGCGATCGCGCCCAGCGGGACATTGCGCGCCGAGGGCACGTGCCCGCCCAGGAACTCGCGCGGCTCACGCACGTCGAGCACCAGGTCATGGCTGGATTCCAGCTGCACCCAGAGTGCCTCCGGCTCGATTTCATGAACCACGCCGGATGCCGTGGCGGCGGTTGCGGACATGCAGGCCTCCATGCCCCGGACGAGCGGGGCGTTCATTTAGCGAAATGACAACGTATATAATAGATACTACCGGAACGCGAAATGCGCCAGCCACTTGATGGACGGCAGATCAACGCTTTTTAAATGTTGTTTTCGTGCCGCGCCGCCCTACCGCGTCACCTCGATCGGCAAGCGGGTCTCGGCCACCGCCGCGCCGGGAATGGCGCGGAAGCCGGCGGTGACCTGATCGAGCGCCTGCACGGGCAAGGGCTCCAGGTCCTGCCGCTTCAGCGCATCGGGCAGGCGCAGCCCGACCTCGTGGCCGGCGGCGAGGCACAGGATGGTTTCCCGGCTGCCGGCATGATCGAACCGGATCCGGAAGCCGCTCTGCCCGGCCGGCGGGACCGACACTGCCTGATTGGCCGGAATGAAGGCATCCGGCTGGAAGCGGTTGGGGAAGATCCGGGCGACCGTCCCCGACGCGTCCTGGTAGTAGCAATACACATAGGCATCGGCGTCCGGCTGGACCCGCAACGTGATGCTCTCGCCGACCCGGTAGGCCGGCTGCGGGCCGCGCCCGCTGTCGAGCCCGACCCGTGGCGGCAAGGCTGGAGAGGGCGGGGCCGGGGATTGCGCGGGCATGGCCGGATCGGGCGCGGGCGGCGCGGCGGCGGAGGGAACGGCTGCGGGCGCGCCGGAGGGGCGCTTGTCACTGGCCAGCAGCCGGTAATAGAGATCGAAATCGATGCGTCCCGTGGGAATCAGGTCGCTGTCGGCCTGGTAGTGCCCGATCGCGGCGGCAAGGTCGGCACCATCGCCGGCCAGATAACCTGCGCGGGCCAGCCCTGTCCGCACGAAGCGCTCGCGTTCGCCGCTGCCCATCAGGTCGAACCACTGCCGGGCCTCGGTGCGGAAGGCGGGGTTGGTGGCGTCGATGTGCAGGCATTCCCAGTACGGCACCCGGGCCAGCTTCCCGAGCACCTCGATGGTGGACAGATCGATCAGGTTGCGCACCGCCTGCGCATATCCCTCGGAACGATCGAGCGAGACGCTGAAGGTCAGCCCGGCCTTGCCGATCAGCCCGCCGGTGTCGACGCCCTTGCCGACCTGCACCACCGCGATCGTGTTGTTCGCGGAAATGCCCGGCAGGATCTGCCGCGTGACCAGCTTCCCGACATTGAGATCGACCGAGACGATCGAGATGATGCGGTCGGCCGAGGCCGCGATATCGAACCCCGGCATCGACACCGAGCCACCGACCGAAGACGCGAGTACGCCGCTGTCGAGTTGGGTGATGGCGCCGCGGACATAATAGCTTGGCGCCACGAAATCCGGGCTCAGGCCGAGCAGTTTGTGAAGCTCGTGCACGTCGATCTGGGTGGGGTCGAAGTCGACGAAGCGGAAGGCGTTGCTGCGGGCGGACATGTGCGAGACGGCGCTGATGAACATCTCCTTGGTGCCGGCGGCGATCAGCCCGGTCGCGTCGGGAATGCCGGCGGTGGTGATGAAGATGTCGCGCTTGCCGTTGGCTGCGAACATGTCGTCCATGCAGCGCAGCGCCTCGTTGAAGTTGCTGAGCGTGCGCACCGGCGCGGTGCGCGGCTGCGCGGCGTCGAGGGCCGCCTGCGGCCCGGCCTGGCAGGCCCCGAGCAGCAACGGCAGGGCCAGGCACAGGCGCGCCATCCGCTGCACGCCCCGGCGCGAGTGCCCCTGTGCGCCCCATCCCCACAGCCCAGGCTGCATCCTGCATTCCTTCCATGCCGGCATCGCGTCACCGCCCCACATCCTCTGGTTCGGGAACGGATCGACCGCATGAGAAATGACGCATCGTTCCGGTTCAAGCTATGAACCGCACAACATGCGGCCGGCGCAATCAGCCGAGGCGATGGAGATCAATCCGATAAGTTGCTTTTTATGTCTTGAAATTCCTCTTTCTTGAAAAATTCGGCATCCGGTATGTTCCACCGGGCGTTCGGCGATGCATGCGTGGGAGAGCGGGCATGGCTCCGGGGCGGGGCGAGTGGGAAAGCGTGCTGGCAGGGCATTTCCTGCTGCGGCATCTGCAGCCCGAGGAACTGCGCCGCCTTGTCGCCGGCCTGACCACGGCACGGCATGCGCGCGGGGCGACGATCTTCCAGAAAGGCGATCCCGGCGACAGCATGATGGCGGTGTTGCGCGGGCGGGTGAAGATCTGCACCATCTCCTCGGAAGGGCGGGAGCTGGTGCTCAACCTCATCGACCAGGGCAGTCTGTTCGGCGAGATCGCCTTGCTCGACGGCCGCCCGCGCACGGCCGATGCGGTGGCGATCGAGGATTGCGAGGTGCTGGTCCTGCCACGCAGCCGCTTCATGCCGTTCCTGATGGCCAGCCCCGAGCTGGTGGCGCGGCTGTTCTCCGTACTCTGCCAGCGCCTGCGCCAGACCAGCGCGCATCTGGAAGACACGCTGTTGCGCGACGCGCCCTCGCGGCTCGCCGGCGGATTGCTGCGGCTGAGCGAGACCTTCGGACGCCCGGGTGCGGGGGGGATGCTGCTCGACATCCGCCTCTCGCAACGCCAGATCGGCAACCTGATCGGCATCTCCCGCGAAAGCATCAACCACTATCTCGGGGAATGGCGGCAGGCCGGCCACATCGCGATCGAGGGCGGGATGATCACGATCCGCGATTGCCATGCGCTGGAGAGTATCGCGGCCCTGGATGCCTGACCCCATCCGGGCACACGCGGCCCTGTCTCACCACATGCCCCTGTCTCACCACAGGCCCCTCCCCCACATGTCTGTCATGGGCCAGCATCCGCGCCGCCACAGGCAGACAGGACCAGGAAAGGCAATGGCGGGGCCATAGAGAGCGGGCGACTGCCATCCGGGTGGCCAGCGCGGGATCACCGGGCGCAGGACGATGCCCGGCATGCCAGGCCCGTACCATCGCGCTGCCCCGCCACGCGCCACGGGCCGGGGATACCACGACCAGGCGGGAAGCGGGGATGCGAACAAGGACGGCGAGCAAAGCAACACCTCGCGGGCGCGCCCTGGGTGGCTGATCCGCACCCCGCCGCGCTCGGGCATGGCCTGTTCCGTCGGCCGCCTGTCTGCTTCTTTCACGACCGCCGCCGTGGCCGGTGCCGGCGGGATCCCACCACCGAGCAGGACGACGGCGATGGCGATCAGGCCCGGTCGTGCACGGCGGAGGCGCGGCATGGCAGGGTCCTCCCTCTCGGTCTGGGGGATCCAGCATAGGATGATGCGGCTTCCCCGGCTGTGAACCCGACCACAGCGCCGGCCCCGCACCGCGACCGGCGAAAAAACCGTTGCGCCTGTGGCCCGCTTCACAGCGGCCGCGGCGCGATCGGTCCAGGATCCCTGCCATCGAACGCATCACCGGTCCCGGCAGGGGCCGGCCGCAGACAGAACAGGGAAGGTCCCGACAATGCGCAGCATGTTCCTCTCCGGCTTCGCCGCTCTCGGCCTGATCGTCGCCATCGCCCCCCCGGCCGCGGCCCAGGATGTCGGCGGCATCTCGATCACCCGCGGCGGCGGCAACGTGAACACCGCCGCAGGGGTGCGGAGCCAGGCCGGCCAGGCAATCACCACGGTCGGCGGCGCGGCGTTCGGGCGGGGCCAGGCGATCACCAATGGCGGCTTCAACCGCAACGTGGCGGCCGGCGCGCTCAGCCTCGCGACACAGGATGTCACCACCACCGGCGGCACCGCCTACGGGCGTGGACGGGTGATCGCCAATGGCGGCCTGAACAGCAACGTCGCCCGCGGCTTCGGCAGCACCGCCAGCCAATCGGTCACCACCCTCGGCGGCACGGCGTTCGGTCGCGGCCAGTCCATCGCCAATGGCGGCTTCAACAGCAATCTCGCCGCCGGCCGGTTCTCGCAGGCCGACCAGCAGATCCTGACGATGGGCGGTGCCGCCGGGGCCGGGCGCACCCTCACCGCCGGTGGCGCCAACCGCAACGCCGCGCTCGGGCGCGGTTCCTACGCCGGCCAGCAGGTCGTGACGATCGGCGGGCAGTGACCCATCCCGACGGCCCTGTCCCCGCCCCGGCGCCAGGGCCGCATCCGGCCCGGACACGCAGAGGAATGCACGCAGTGGACACGAAGAGGAATGCGTCATGTTCCGTGCGATGACCGCCCTCGTCGCGCTCGGCCTGCTCGCCACCCCCGCCCCCCCGGCCACGGCGCAGGAAGCCGGCGGCGTGCGCCCGCGCGGGATCGGCATGGGGCCGGTCACGACGATGGAGCGGATCGGTTCCCTCGAACGCGGTTGCCCGCTTTCGAAAACTAATGTCGCGGTCGGGGTGAACCGTGCCCTCGCCACCGGCGCGCAGGCCCGCCAGCAACTGGTATCGCAGGACACAGGCTGCCGCCCCCTGGTCAGCACCCAGGTGACGGCCGGGGTCAATCTCGGGCTCGGCAACGGCTCGGTCGCCGAGCAGAGCATCAGTGCCCGCATGCCATCCGGCCTGCTCGGCTCCACCAATGTCGTTCGCGGCGTCAATATCGGCGCCGGGACACGCACGGCGGCGACCCAGCGCCTGCTCGGCCAGATCGGCCGTTGAGACCATGCCGCCGGTGATGTTCCAGAGGAGGCATTCATGACGGCCTGCTTGCGCGTTCTCTGCCTCGTGCTGCCCGCCGCGTTGGCCCTGCCGCCTGCCACGACGGCGACGTCGCTGCGCTGCAGCGCGGTCAACGGCAACGTGAACTGCGTGGGATCGGGTGGCGTGAGCTGCCAGACCATCAACGGCCGCACCGTCTGCGCGAGCGGCGACGGCGCCGTGGTCCAGTCCTTCGGCACGACAGGCGGCCAGGGCCGGCTGCAGCCCCGCGACACCGATGCGGATGCCGATGACGCGGGACCGGACATCGACGACCAGGACGGGCCGCCGACGCCCCCGCCACCGCGGCGCGACCGGCCCTGGACGCCACGGCTCGACAGGACCCCACTGCCGCCACGCTGATCTCACCTTGCCGCGACGCCCGCTGATCCCGCCTGGAGATTCATCCGATGTGCCGGCTGCCGATCACCATCCTTGCCTGCCTCGCCATGGCCCTTCCCGCCGCCGCGCAGGAAACCGGCGGGCTGTCCCTGGGCCGGTCGCTGCCCTTCAGCCCGATGACCATCACAGCGCGCGACGTGCAGCAGGCCCACGCGGCCACCCTGCGTGGCCAGCGCCACCAGGGGATGATCACGCGGGTGCGCGGGGATGCGGGCTACCTGGCCGGCTTCAGCTTCGGCGTACCGCTCGCGGCCAGCGTGCAGCCGCGTGGCGGCGACGGGGGCGTCGCCTTCGGCCGGCCACGTCCGCGCATCGTGGTCAACCGCTTCGAGGGACCGGTCGCGATCACCGAAGGCAGCGGCAACGTCATCCAACTGCAGCAGGGGATCTCCGGCAGCGGCCCGGTCGCGTTGCAGCAGGTCACCAACGGGCAGCCGACCCCCGGAAGCATCGTCAACGTCGTCGATCCCTCCGGAAACGTGGTGCAGCGGACGGGACGGGCGCGGTCTGCCGGCCAATGAGACAGTGGCCCGGATGATGCGCCCGGCCAGGGCAGAAACGACAACGGCCGGGGAGCTACCCCGGCCGGGACCGATCCTGCCGGGCCGAAACGACCCGGAAGCACGTCTTCTTGCCAGATGCTGATCAGGCGGTTGGCGGAGCCCGTGCACAGAAAACATGCGCCCGCATCCGTTCCGCTGTCAACCGAAAGCTCGGGCCGATGCGGGGACGGAGGACAGGGCCTGCCCGCGCCGCATGTATTGTTCCCATGCCGGTGCGTTTCCCCGTCCCCGCCCCCCGCACCACGGCTATCATCACGACGGCGCAAGGAAGGAGATCGCGGGATGACCACCCGACACGGCCGCCCCGGGCCGGCGAGGCTGCCGATATTGCTCGTGGCGGCCGCCACGCTTGCGGGCATGCCGGCGGCCCGGTTGCACGCCGGACAGATGGTCACCTTCGACCAGCCGCCGAGCGTCCAGGACCTGGCCACCGCCCTGGGGATTCGTCTGCCGTCGAGAACGCGCTCCATCGTCCTCACGCCCCCCGAGGCCGCCGCCCCCGCCCGCCCCACCCGCCCGGCGCAACCGGCCCAGGCCGCCGCGGCACCGCCGGCCGAGCCCTCACCGCGCCAGGACATCGAACGCGCCGTCGGCATCCGCATCCCGTTCGATCTCAACTCCGCGGCGATCCAACCGAGGCTGCTGGACTTCATCCGGCCGGTCGCGGACCTGCTGGCGCAACTGCCGCAGATGGAGCTGGTCATCGAAGGCCACACCGATTCGACCGGTTCGCGCGGCTACAACATGCAACTCTCCCAACGCCGGGCGATCGCGGTGCGGGACGCCCTGGTCGCGCAATACGGCATCGCCGCCAGTCGCCTCAGCGCCGTGGGCAAGGGGCCGACCCGGCCGCTGCTGCAGGATGATCCGGCCAACGGCGCCAACCGCAGGGTCGAGTTCCGGTTCCGCAATATCTGACGCCGGGGCGCGCAAGGATCCGCGCGCCGGCCGCCATTCCCTCCGTCACTGCACCCGCAGCGTCAGCTCCGCCTTCAGCGCCGGCCGCCCGTCGAAGCCGCTGAACACGGCATCGGGATCCGTCGCCAGCGGGCCGGACACCAGATGCGACCATTCCGGCCAGCGGTCGCGATCGGTCAACCAGCAGGTGATCCACGTGGTTCCCGCCACGCCCGCCCGCAGTTGCGGACCGGATGGCCCGCCCGGGATGGACAACGCCACCCCGGCCCGCAACGGCGCGCTTTCTGCCCCGCCGCCCCTGGGCAGGATCGGCACGACGCTGCGATCGTCGGAACGGGCAAGGCAATAGAGGAAGCCATCGATGTCCGCCTGCGCCTGCAACCGGATCGACTCCCCCGGCCGATAGCTCGGGCTGCGGCCGCGCGTGCTGGTCAGCCAGAGTTCGGGTGGGATCGTCGCGCGCGCGAGCTGGCGCAGCCGGGCATCGAACTGCTCCTGGCAGCCTGCCAGCACCCCGGCGGCGATCCAGGCCGTCTCCGACACGAAATCCTGATCGAGCCTCCGCAGGCCGATGGTGGCCTGTGGCACGCCATTGGCGGTGAAGGCGAAGCGATCGCCGTCGCGGATCGGCACATCGTCGGGCCAATCGATCTGTTCGGCATTCCCCGGCCAGGCGAGCGCCCGCTGGCCGGTGCGGAACTGCAGCCGGTAGGCCCTGCCGTCATCCGGCGGGCGGCCGATCCGCACCGGGTCGGCGCGACCGAGGCAATAGGTCGCCGATCGTCGCGGATCGATCCGCACGATCCCCGGCCCGCCGGCCCGCCATGTCCGGGTGCCGCCGATCACCGTGGCATCCACGCCCTGCAGCCGGAACAGGTCGGCGAGGGTGAAGGCATCCAGCTTGTCTTCCGGCCGCTGCACCCGTTCGAGCGATCCCGTGAACGGCCCGCGCAACCTCAGCATCTGGCCGGAGCGGAACAGCAGGGTCATGCTCGCCCCGTCCGGCAGGACGAGCACGGCGGTGGCGGCGATCACCATCCCGGGCCGGTAGCCGGGCGCGGTAGTGCCCAGCAGCACTGCTTCTTCCGCCCGCGCGGCGCGCCCCGCCCCCGCCAGCAGCAGGAACAGCGCCAGCGCCCCGAGGGATGCGACACGACACCCGCGCCGGCGGGGATGCCGGGCCACGGCCCAGGGAAAATGACCCACCGGCAACCCACCGCAAAGTTGCAGGACAATCGTGACTCTTCACCCTTTTGAACAGGGCTCGTTCAATGAAACGTTTGATAAATACAATAAAGAACAGCGTCAAGATTTTGCCGCGATCCGGATATCCGGACGGGATCCTCCCCGCAGGCCCGGCCGCCCGAAGTGATCAGCCGGCCAGCACGTCGACGGTGACGCGCTCGGTGAAGCGGGCCGGATCGGTGCCCGGCTTCAGCACGCCGGTCTCCTTCAGCCCCTGGGCGTGATAGAGCACGTGCCGGCGCAGCGCCGCGCCGGTGACCGCCAGTTGCTCGGTGTGCGGATAGCCGGCGATCATCTCCCCGAGTTCCTCGGGCTTCGCCTGCTTGGGCGAGAATTGCTGCGCCGAGGCCACCGCGGCCGGATTGTCGCGCCCCACCAACAACGCCGCCTCGGTCAGCGCGCGGGTCAGCGCGGCGGCGACCGGCCGCCGCTCGCGGATCAGGCGCCCGCTCAGCAGCAGGCCGCAACAGGCATGGTTCGCCAGCTCGCCGCTGCCGTTGGCGGCCAGCACGAACAGCTTCCCCCGGCTGCGCCGCACCGCGTAATAGGCGTTCGGATCGACATCGGCGAAGGCATCGATCTCGCCCTTCTCCGCCGCGATCGCGAACACGTCGGAGGGGAACTGTCGCCAGGTGATGCTGTCGAGCGGCACGCCGTTGCGCTGCAGGTGGATCTCGAACAGCATCTTCATCGGGCTGCCGAGATCGGCCATGCCGATGCGCTTGCCGCGCAGATCCTGCAACGTGCCGATGCCGGCCTCGCGCGAGGCCACCAGGAAGAAGCAGCCGGCATGCAGCCCCGCGGTCAGGCGGGCATCGAACCCCGCCTCCAGCGGCTTCATGAAGCGCAGCAGGAAATGCGAGGTGGCATCGGCCTTGCCCATCGCCAGCGCCTCCAGGATCGGCGCGATGTCACCGCCGGCCTGCAGGAATTCCACCTCCAGCCCGTTGCGCTCGAACAGCCCCTCGCGCTGCGCGACCCCGATCGCCACCAGGCACAGCGCCGCCTGGAACCAGACGAAGGTGATCTTCTCGCGCTTCGTCACCAACGCCGGCGCGGCCAGTGCCGGCGCGGCGGGGACCAGCACGGGCAACAGCCCCGCCGCGCCGCGCAGCAGCGCACGCCGCCCCGTGAATGGAATCCGGCTGTCGCTGCCTGGCGAAATCCCGGTCATCGTGCTGCCTCGTGATCGAGCGGAAAAGCTCCGGTCCCTGGCCACGCATTCGCGCAAGGGGGGCCGAACGACGGGTCGCATCCTGATCGTGCGGACCGGCAATTTCATACATTCCAGAATCGGAGTCAATCGCTTTACACGTTCATAATATGTGTTTTCGATCCAGTCTCGCGCCATGGGCGACATTCACCACGGTCATTCGTGCGCATTTATGATTGACCACTCATGTTGATCGTTTAATCTGACACCGACCGTCGGCGCCACTCCCGTTCCGCGCCGGCCGCCACGCGACGGCAGTGGCAGTCCCCACACCCACCGCCCCCGCGCCGACCCGCACTGCAAGGACCCCTGCCCCATGTCTCAAGCCATTTTGCCGTCCGGCCGCGCCACGCCCGCCACACCGCAACAGGCCGCCGGCACGGGCTGCCCCGCCTGCGACGCCGAATGCGCCAATTCCTGCTACAACGACGCCATCCGCTACCTTGGCGCCTCCATCGCCATCGCGCCCGATGACTGCGGCGGCTGCGGCGCCTGCATCAGCGCCTGCCCGCATGGCTGGATCACCCTGGCCGACGGCATCGCCAGTTTCCGCCCCCGCTGATCCCCTTCCCCCCGTCCCCGGATCCCGCCATGCCCGACAGCCTTCCCGCCTCCCCGCAGGCCCTGCACGAGGCCCTGGCGACCGCCGTGCTCGAGCTCGACGAAGCGCTCACCGTGCAACTGGCCGAACAGGTCATCGCCCGCGGCCTCGATGCCTGGACCGCCATCGAGGAAGGGCTGATCGCCGGCATGAACCGCGCCGGCACGCTGTTCGATGAAGAGGAGTATTTCGTCCCGGAACTGCTGATCGCCTCGGATGCCATGTATGCCGGGCTCGCGGTGCTGCGCCCGCATATCCGCAATGAACAGGCCGGGCATGGGCGGCGCGTGGTGATCGGCGTGGTGCAGGGCGACACCCACGACATCGGCAAGAACCTCGTGCGCATCATGCTGGAAGCCGCGGGCTTCGAGGTGTTCGACCTCGGCCGCGACGTGCCGGCGCAGAATTTCATCGATCGTGCCGTGGAAGTCCGCGCCGACCTGATCGCGCTGTCCACGCTGATGACCACCACCATGGAGCAGATGGCGCAGGTGGTGCGGCTGCTGGAAGCCGGCCACATCCGGGAACGCTTCAAGGTAATCGTCGGCGGCGCGCCGATCTCCCAGCATTTCGCCGAGCGCATCGGCGCCGATGGCTACGCCCCCCGCGCCGCGCAGGCGGTGCAACTGGCACGGCGGCTGACCGGCCTGGTCGCCGCCGCCTGATCCCCCCACCCGGGAGAGCCGCCACGATGCATGACCTGGCCCCGAAGGAACGCCTCGACCGGGTGCTGTCCGGCCGGACGGTCGACCGTCCGCCGGTGATCTGCACCGGCGGCATGATGAACGCCGCCGTGGTGGGCGTGATGGAGGAAAAGGACGCGCCACGCCTGCCGGCGGCGCATTTCTCCGCCGAGGCCATGGCGACGCTGGCCGGACGCGTGCACGAAGCGACCGGATTCGAGAATATCGGCGTGCCCTTCTGCATGACCGTCGAACCCGAGGTGCTGGGCAGCCGCATCGATCCCGGCACGCTCGCCTGCGAACCGAAGATCGCCGCCGAGGCGCACGCCTCCTGCACCGAGGTCGAGGTGCAGGACGTGCGCCGGCTGGTGCAGAGCGGGCGCATCGGCACGGTGGTGCAGGCGGCCTGGCATCTGCGCCGCCGTCATCCCGACATCCCGGTGATCGCCAGCCTCTCCGGCCCGGTCAGCACCGCCGCGGCGGTGGTCGATCCGCTGGGGTTCCTCAAGGAATTGCGCACACGGCCCCGCGAGGCCCATCGCGTGCTCGACTACGTCACCCGCCTGCTGGTGGCCTACGCCGAAGCCGTGAGCGAGGCCGGCGCCGACGTCATCGCCATCGGCGATCCCACCGCCACCGGCGAGATCCTCGGCCCGACGCTGTTCCGCGGTTTCGCTGTGCGCTACATCAACCAGCTCTGTGACGCCGTGCATGCGCGCGGGCTGCCGGTGATCGTGCATATCTGCGGCGACATGAGCCGCAGCCGCGCCGCGCTCGCCGAGATCCGGGCCGATGCCATCAGCGTCGATGCCAAGGTCAGCCTGCCGCGGCTGAAGCAGGATTTCCCGGGCATCACCACCATGGGCAATGTCAGCACCGCGCTGCTGGAATTCGGCGACCCCGGCAAGGTGGCACGCAATACCGAGCACCTGGTGCGCGACGGCGTCAACATCATCGCTCCTGCCTGCGGACTTTCCACCTCGACCGGGCTTGCCAACATCCAGGCCCTCACCGGCGTGGTGAAATCCGTGCGGACCGCCTGAGCCATGCCGGTCGTCACCTTCTCCCCCGCCGGACTCCATGCCGAGATCGCCCCCGGCGACAGCCTGCTCGATGCCGCGCGGCGGGCACGGGTGCGGCTGGAGGCGCCATGCAACGGATCGGGCACCTGCGGCAAGTGCCGGGTGCAGCTCACCCCGGCCAGCCGCGCGCGGGCGCGCCTCGTCACCACGCGCGACCTCACGCCCACGCAACTGTCGGACGGCTGGGTGCTGCTGTGCGGCACCCTCGCCGAGGGCGACCTGGAGGTGGTGCTGCCCGGCGCCGGGGAGCGCGGCCTGCGCATCCTGGAAGACGGCGTGCGCCGCGACCTGCCGCTGCGCCCGCCGCTCGACAAGCAGTTCGATCCGGTGCGCCGCGTCACCATGGTGACGCTGGAAGGCCGTCCGCTCGCCGAGGAACCGGGCGACAGCACCACCCGCAGCTACGGCGTGGCGGTGGATGTCGGCACCACCACGCTGGTCGCCTCGCTGCTCGATCTCGGCACCGGGGCGCGGGTGGGTGCGGCCTCGGCGCTCAATCCGCAGGTGCGGCATGGCCAGGACGTGCTCTCGCGCGTGCAGTTCGCCAGCCGGCCGGACGGCCTGGCCCGGCTGCACGGCGAGCTGACCGCCGAGATCGATCGCCTGATCGGCCTGCTCGCCGCCGAGGCGCGCATCCCGCGCCGGCGCATCTACGAAGTGGTGGTTGCCGGCAACACCTGCATGATGCACCTCGTCGCCGCCGTCAGCCCGGAATCGCTCGGCCGCTTCCCCTACACCCCGGCACTGAAAGGCGACGAGCACCGCCCCGCCGCGGATCTCGGCCTGCGCGTCGCCGGGTGCGGACAGGTCTATTTCCCGCCGCTGATCTCCGGTTTCGTCGGCGCCGACATCACCGCGGGGCTGCTCGCCACCGACCTCGCCGCGTGGCCCGGCACCACGCTGTTCGTCGACATCGGCACCAACGGCGAAATGGTGCTGGCGCGCGACGGCCGGCTGCAGGCCACCTCCACTGCCGCCGGTCCTGCCTTTGAAGGCATGAACATCACCTGCGGCATGCGCGCCGCCGCCGGCGCGATCGAGCGGGTGCGCCATGTCGGCGACGACATCGCCATCGCCACTATCGACGACGCCGCCCCGGCCGGGCTGTGCGGCAGCGGCCTGCTGGACGCGGTGGCGGCAATGGTGGAGCTGGGCGTGGTCGACGGGTCCGGCCGGCTGGCGCGCGATCCCGCCGCGCTGCCGCCGCCGCTGCGCGCCCGCCTGCGCCCGCGCGCGGTGCGGCCGGCCTTCTTCCTCGCCGACGAGGTCTGGCTCAGCCAGGGCGACATCCGCCAGGTGCAACTGGCCAAGGCGGCGGTGCGCGCCGGCATCGACACGCTGCTGCGCCGCAACGGCCTGGTCGCCGCCGATCTCGACCGCGCTTTGGTGGCCGGCTCCTTCGGCGCCCATGTCAGCCCGCACAGCCTGATCGCGCTCGGCCTGTTCCCGCCCGAACTCGAAGGCCGCATCACGCATGTCGGCAACACCGCGCGCACCGGCGCCGAGGCGCTGCTGCTCAATGCCGAGGCCCGCGCCGCGCTGCGCGCCGTCACCGCCAGGATTGAATCGGTGGAGCTGGCCACCGACCCGCATTTCACCGACAGCTTCGTCCGCGCCATGGCCTTTCCCGCGCCCCGCCGCCCTCCGCCCATCCCCGCCGCGGCGGGGATCACCCTGGTCGAGGATCCGCATGAGCGATACCACCTTCCCCGCCGATACCCTGACGCCGAAGCAACGGATGGCGGCGCTGGCCGCCGGCAGGCCCTTTGACCGCATCCCCTGCGTGCCGATGCTCTCCGAGCACGCGGCGCTGGTGCTGGGGGTAAGCACGGCGGAGTACAACCGCTCGGGATCGCTGCTGGCGCGCGGCCAGATCGCCGCCTATCGCCGCTATGGCCATGACTCGGTGGGCGTCGGGCCGGGCTCGACCGGGCTGGTGGAAGCGGCCGGCAGCAAGGTGGTGTTGCCGGAAGCGAGCACGCCCTATGTCGCCGAGTACGTCGTGACCGAAAAATCCGACCTCGACCGCCTTGCCTTGCCCGATCCCCGCCGCGACGGACGGCTGCCGCACTACCTGGAGGCGTTGGCCCGGCTGGTCGACGAACTCGGCGACGAGGTGCCGGTCTCGGCCGGGGTGGGCGGGCCGGTCAGCACCGCGAGCAACCTGCGCAGCCCGGACCGGTTTTTGCGCGACCTGCGCACCGATCCGGACTTCGCCCACCGGCTGCTGGAGTTCGCGCTGTCGCTGATCCTGGCCTTCGTGCGCGAGGCGGCGAAGCTGCCGGTCGGCTTCACCATCACCGACCCGATGTCCTCGGGCAGCCTGATCAGCCCGGCGCTGTATCGGGATTTCGCCTTTCCCTACCAGCAACGCCTGATCGACGGCATCGTCGCCGCCTCCGGCCGGCGGCCGGTGCTGCATGTCTGCGGCAACAGCACGCGCAACTGGCAGGCCATGGCGGAAACCGGCGCCGGCGCTCTCTCGCTCGACGACGTCATCGACCTCGCAGAGGCCCGGCGGCAGGTGGGCGACCGGATCACGCTGACCGGCAATATCCGCCCCACCGCCACGATGCTGCTCGGCACGCCACGGACCGTGGAGGACAACGTCAAGGAATGCCTGCGCCAAGCCTGGGATACGCCGAAGGGCTTCGTCCTGGCCATGGGCTGCGGCCTGCCGATCCGCACGCCCCCTGAAAACCTGCACGCCCTGGTCGCGGCAGCCCGGCGCTACGGGCAATGGCCCTACGACCCGGAACGCTTCGCCGCCTGAAGGACCCGCGATGACCGACTCCGCTCCCCCGCGCGACAGCATGACCCCGCTCGAACGGCTGCGTGCCTTCCGGGCCGGCGAAGCCTATGACCGGATTCCCTGCAGCGCCATGCTCAGCGACCACGCGGCGCTGGTGCTGGGGGTGAGCACGGCCGAATACAACCACTCCCCCGGGTTGATGGCGCGCGGCCAGATCGCCGCCTATCGCCGCTACGGCCATGACGGCGTCGCGGTGGGACCCAGCCTGCCCGGATTCGCTGAAGCCGCCGGCAGCAAGCTGGCCTTTCCCGAAGCCTCCAACCCCTTCGTGGCCGAACCCGCGGTGAAGCTCCCCTCCGATTTCGAGCGGTTGCCGCAGGTCGATCCACACCGCTCCGGCCGCCTGCCGCTGTTCCTGGAAGCACTGGCATTGCTGGTGGAGGAGGTGGGTGCCGAAGTGCCGGTGGCGGCGGCGATCGGCGGGCCGTTCACCACCGCGGCCAACCTGCGCGGCACCGAGCAGTTCCTGCGCGACATCACCCGCGATCCCGATTTCGCCCGGCAGTTGCTGGAGTATTCGCTCGACATCATGCTGGGCTTCGTGCGCGCGGCGGCATCACTGCCGATCGGCTTCAACCTCGCCGACCCGGTGGCCTCCGGGACCGTGGTCAGCGCGCGGGTGTACCGCGAATTCGCGCTGCCTTATGAACGGCGGCTGATCCAGGAAATCGTGGCACTGACCGGGCGGGCGCCGGTGTTGCATATCTGCGGCAAGACCAACCGTATCTGGCAGGACATGGCAGAGACCGGCGCGGGGTCGCTGTCGCTCGATGACGTCATCGATCTCGCCGAAGCGAAGGCGGCGGTGGGCGACCGCATTACCCTCTCCGGCAATGTCCGGCCTACCGACAGCATGTATCTGGGAACGCCACAGATCGTCGAAGAGAACGTGAAGGAATGCCTGCGCAAGGCCTGGGATACGCCGAAGGGATTCATCCTCTCGGTCGGCTGCGGGCTGCCGGTCAACTCACCGCCGGCCAATGTCCACGCGCTGGTGAACGCGGCGCGGGTGTATGGGCGGTACCCGCTGGATCCGGCACGGTTCGCCGCCTGATCCGGGGCGCTGCCCCGGCCCCGGCAGGAGGCTTCGCCTCCTGCACCTCCACCAAGGGCTTCGCCCTTGGAACCCGCCGTGCATCTTCAAACCTTCCGAAACGAAGCTCCGACGTGTTCCGCCGGCAAATGCGCCCGCCCCGGCCCCTGCAGCTTCTCCCGCAACGTCCCCGGCGCGTACTCCGTCTTGAAGACCCCGCGGTTCTGCAATTCCGGCACCACGAGATCGACGAAGGCTTCCAGGCTTTCCGGCGTCACGGTGCGGCTGAGATTGAAGCCGTCCACACCGGTCTCGGCAACCCAGGCCTGCAGCTCGTCCGCAACCTCGACCGGCGAGCCGACGATCGGCCGGGTGCGGCTGCCCAGCACCATCTGGTCGATCAGCCGGCGCAGCGTCCAGGGCTCGGCGCTGCGGGTGGTGATCGCCTCCAGGGCCGAGACGTTCGCGTCGGTCGGCCGGTACTGGATCGGCTCGTCGAGGTCGTAGCGGGAGAAATCCACCCCGGTGGAGCTGGAGAAATGCGCCAGCGCGCCTTCGACGCTGGCATAGGAACGGTATTCCTCCAGCAGATCGCGTGCTTCCGCGCCGGTGGGCGCGACCACCACGGTGGCGCCGGCGAAGATGGTGATGCCGGCGGGATCGCGGCCGAATCCGGCGGCGCGCTCGCGGAGATCCGTGACCAGGCCGCGCGTGTTGGCGCGGGTCTGTCCGCTGACGAACACGCATTCGGCATGGCGGGCGGCGAAGATGCGGCCGCGCGTGGAGGACCCCGCCTGGTACAGCACCGGCGTGCGCTGCGGCGAGGGCTCGCTCAGGTGGACCGCGTCGAGGGTGAAGTGGCGGCCCTGGTGCACGATGCGGTGCAGCTTCTCGGGGCGGGCGAAGACGCGCGCGGCGCGGTCACGCAGCACCGCGTCCGCCTCCCAGCTGCCTTCCCACAGCTTGTAGACGACCTCCATGTATTCGTCGCCGACGTCGTAGCGGCTGTCATGGGCAGGCTGGACGGTGAGTCCCAGGCCACGGGCGGCGCTGTCGAGATAGCCGGTGACGATGTTCCAGCCGACCCGGCCGCCGGTCAGGTGATCGAGCGTCGACATCCGCCGCGCGAACAGGTAGGGCGGCTCGTAGGTGAGGTTGGCGGTGACGCCGAAGCCGAGGTGCTGTGTCACCGCCGCCATGGCGGGCACCAGCAGGGTCGGGTCGTTGAGCGGGATCTGCACGGCGTTGCGGATCGCCGCGTCGGCGCTGCCGCGGTAGACGTCGTAGACGCCGAGGATGTCGGCAAGGAAGATGCCGTCGAACAGGCCGCGCTCGGCGGTGCGCGCCAGGTGCTGCCAGTAGCCGAGCGTGTTGTATTCGTCGGAGCGGTCGCGGGGATGCGTCCACAATCCGTGTTGGATGTGGCCGACACAGTTCATGTCGAAGGCATTCAGTCGGATATGGCGGGCCATGGACGTTCCTTGCTGCGGTGGGGAGAGTGATCCGCCGGCTGCACCCGCAGGCGTGGCACCGCGGCGACGAGCTGGCGGGTGTAGGGGTGCTGCGGGCGGAGGAACACCTCGTCGACTTCCCCCGCCTCGACCACCTGCCCCTCGCTCATCACCAGCACCCGGTCGCTGAGGTGGTGCACCACGCCGATGTCGTGGGAGATGAACAGGTAGGACACGCCAAGTTGCGCCTTGAGATCGGCAAGCAGATCGAGGATCTGCGCCTGGATCGACACGTCGAGCGCCGAGACCGGCTCGTCGCAGACGATCACCGCCGGGCGGGGCGCGATGGCGCGGGCGATGGCAACGCGCTGGCGTTGCCCGCCTGACAATTCCAACGGGCGCCGCGCCTGCGTGGCGGCAGGCAGGCCAACGAGATCGAGCAGGTCCGTGATACGCTCCTGCCGGGCCGCCGCCGTCGGTTCGGTGAAAGGCAGGGCGTCGTCGAGGATCCGTCCGACCGTCCAGCGCGGATCGAAGGAGCTGAGCGGATCCTGGTAGACGAAGGAGATGGTGCGTCGCCGCGGCCGCCGCTCGCGTTCGCTCAGCCGCGTCCAGGGCTGGCCGTGTAGCGTCACCGCGCCTTCGTCGGGCAGGTCGAGGGCGAGCGCCATGCGGGCGACGGTGGATTTGCCTGATCCGGATTCACCGACGATGCCCAGCGTTTCGCCGCGCTGCAGCTCGAAGGAAACGCCGCGCACCACGGTGCGCAGGACGCGGTCGGGACCGCGGAAGCGCTTGACCAGGCCCTCGGCGCGCAGCAGCGGGCCATCCGGCGCGGGATCGGGCGGCGCGGGCGCACGGCCCATCGCGGTCGCCGCCAGCCGCCGCGCCGAGGCGGGGGCAAGCCGGGCGCCGCGCGCATGCGCCGAGGGCACGGCGTCGAGCAATTGCCGTGTGTAGGGATGGCGTGGATCGGCGAAGACCTGCGCGGCGGGGCCGCGTTCCACCACCTCGCCATGGCGCATGACCAGCACGTCGTCGGCCATGCGCGACACCACCGCGAGGTCGTGGCTGATGATGATCAGTGCCTTGCCGCGAGCACGCGTCTCCTCCAGCAGGTCGAGCACCTGGCGCTGCACGGTCACGTCCAGCGCGGTGGTCGGCTCGTCGGCGACCAGCAGGCGCGGATCGAGCGCCAGCGCCGCCGCGATCAGCGCACGCTGGCGCTGCCCGCCGGAGAGCTCGTGCGGCAATTGCCGGGCCTTCAGCTCCGGCTCCGGCACGTGTACCAGGCGCAGCAGCGCGGTCACCCGCTCGGCCAGTTCGGCGCGGTCGCGCACGGCGCCGTGCAGCAGCAGCCCTTCGCCGATCTCCTGGCCGACCGGGCGCAGCGGATCGAGCGAGACCAGCGCGTCCTGAAGCACGAAGCCGATCTGCCGGCCGCGCAGGCGGCGCCAGTCGCGCTCGGCGAAGCGGGAGACATCCTGGCCGGCGAAGCGGAATCCATCGGTGTGGACGAAGGAATTGCGCCCGGCCAGCCCGACCAGGGAGCGCGCGGTGACGCTTTTGCCGGAACCGGATTCGCCGACGATGGCAAGGCAGCGCCCCGGCGCGAGGGAAAAGGACACGCCCTTCACCGCCGTGCCCGCCGGCACGTCGCGGCCGAAGGAGACGCGCAACCCGGATACGCGCAGCAGCTCGCTGGCGGACGCCGCGACCGGATGGGACGCGGTCATGCCAGCGACACCTTGCCTTCGAGCCGGTCCTGCAGGTGCCGCCCGATCACCGTGACCGAGAGGGCGAAGGCGACGATGGCCAGGCCCGGCATCAGTTCCAGCCACCAGGCGCGGGTGACATAGGCGCGCCCGGCATCGAGCAGCGCGCCCCATTCCGGCGAGGGCGGCGCCACGCCGAGGCCGAGGAAGGCAAGGCCGGAGGCCCAGATGATCGCCTGCCCGACGCCCAGCGTCATCATCACCACCAGCGGCCGCATGGCGTTGGGAAAGATGTGGCGGCGGACGATGCGGTGATAGGGATGGCCGAGCGCCACCGCCGCCTCGACATAGCCCGAGCCGCGCACCGCCAGCACCTGGCCGCGGATCATGCGCGCATAGCCGGGCGCGGTGCCGATGCCGACCGCGAGCATCTGCGTGGTCACGCTGGTGCCGAACACGGCGACCAGCAGCAGCGCCAGGAACAGCGTGGGGAAGGACAGCAGCACGTCGAGGCAGCGGCTGATCGCGGTGTCGGCCAGTCGCCCGGCCAGCCCGGCAGCGACGCCGAGCAGGATGGCAATGGTCATGCTGACCGCGGTGGCGCCGAGGCCGATGCTGAGCGACTGCCCGGTGCCCTTGATGATGCGCGAATAGAGGTCGCGCCCGGCCTGGTCGGTGCCCAGCAGATGCGCGAAGGAGGGCGGCTGCAGCGTGGCGCCGAGATCGAGCCTGAAGGCGCCGTGGGTCTGCAGCAGCGACGGCGCCAGCGCCGCCACCAGGAAGAAGGCCACCACCGCGGCGGCGGCGTAGACGCTGATGGGGACGCTGCCGGTGATCGCGATCGTCGTGCGCAGCCGCGGCACGACGACGCCGTGCAGGATCGCGAGGGAACCGCTCATGCCAGTTTGATCCTCGGGTCGATGACCAGGTAGGCGCGATCGACCAGCAGGTTGGCGACGACGAAGATCGCCGCCGAGAGCACGACGATGCCGGTGACCACCGGGATGTCGCGGGCCGAGGTGGCGGTGACCAGCACCCCGCCGAGGCCGGGGCGGGCGAACACCGCCTCGACCAGCACCGCGCCCGAGAACAGCTTGCCGATCGCCCAGCCCGACAGCGTCACCCCGGGCAGGATGGCGTGGCGCAGCACGTGGCGCAGCCGCACGCCCAGGTCGCTCATGCCGCGGGTGCGCGAGGAGGTGACGAAGGGCTGTTCCAGCACGCGGGTGAATTCGGCCTGGATCACCTCGCCAATGAAGCCGGCGAGCGGGATCGCCAGCGACACCGCCGGCAGCACCAGCCCGATCAGCGTGCCGCTGCCTTCCACCGGAAACAGCCGCAGCGTCACCGCGAACAGCACCAGCATGATGGTGCCGATCCAGTAGGGCGGCAGCGTGGCCATGACGATCTGCAGGTTGGCGGCGCCGCGCGAGACCGGGCCGTCGCGCCCGGCGGTGAGCACGGTCAGCCCGATGGCGATCACCCAGGCGATGCCGAGGGCGGCGAAGGACAGCTCGATGGTCGGGCCGATCTGGGCGGCGATGATGCGCAGCACCGGCACGTGCTGCTGGTAGGAAACGCCGAAATCGCCCTGCAGCAGGCCCAGCATGTAGCGGGCGTACTGCACGATCAGCGGATCGGAGAATCCGTATTGGGCGTTGACCAGGTCGATCTCGGCCTGGGTCGGGTTGGTGAGGTTGCCGGAGGCGATGTTGATGATGATCAGCGCCCGGTCGCCGGGCAGCAGCGTCTGGATCAGGAAGGCGAAGCTCGCCGCCGCCCACAGCACGGCGACGCCGCCGAGCAGGTTGCGCGACGCCCAGGCGAGGTTGCGGCGCAACCTCGCCGCGGCCCTGGCCGGCGGGGGCTGGTCCGGGGCCGGGCTCATTTCACGAACCAGGCGTCGTGGAACACGGGCTCGCCGACCGCGGAGGAAATCCACACGTCGCGCAGCCGGTGCTGCGAGGCGATCGAGACCGGCAGCACCGAGAAGCCGACCACCGCCGCGCTGTCCACCAGCAGGCGCTGTGCGTCCTGGTAGAGTTGCCGGCGCCTGGCCTCGTCGGCGGTGGCGTCGGCCTCGGTGATCAGGGTCCACAGCCGCGGATCCTGGAAGCGCGAGATGTTGTAGGGGTTACGGGTGATGCCGTCGTCTGGGCGCCAGACGATCTTCAGCACCTCGGCCGAGGTCGCGGTCCAGTAGGCCGGCTGGATCTCGAACTCCTTCGGCCCGCGGTTCTTCCCGCCCAGCCAGTCCGCCTGCGTGGTCGGCCGGAGCACGACCTCGAAGCCGACCTCGCGCGCCTGTTCCTGGATGATCTGCAGCGCCTGCGCGCCGTCCGAGGTGATGTTGTAGCCGGCGCCGTAGGCGATGCGCACCGTCAGCTTGCGGCCGTCCTTGAGACGGATGCCGTCGGCGTCGCGCGCGGTCCAGCCGGCCTCGTCCAGCAGCCGCCCGGCCAGCGCCGGGTCGTAGGGATAGGCGTCGGCGAGGTCCTTCGCGTAATCGGGGGCGCTCTGGCTCAGCGCGGCGTTGCCTTCGAAGGGCGCGGCGCCGAGGAAGGACACCTCCACCGCCCGCCTGCGGTCGGCGGCATGGGCGAAGGCGCGGCGGACGCGGATGTCGTCGAAGGGCGGGAATTCCGTGTTGAGCTGCAAGCGCAGCGGCGTGCCGCCAGTGAGATGGCGGATGACGTGGAAGCGCTTGTTGGCTTCCTCCCACGCCACCGCGGGCACGTCGTAGATCACGTTGGATTCGCCGCTGAGCAGCGAACCGTAGCGCAGCGTCGGATCCTTGAGGAACTTCCACACCAGCCGCTCGGCATAGGCCGGTCCCTGGTGGCGCGCATTCGCCGGCGCGGAGTTGTAGGCGGGATTGCGCCGGAACTGCACGTTCTGGCCGCGGTTCCACTTATCGACGATGAACGGCCCGGAGCCGATCGGCTGCTCGCAGTTCGCCGCCACGCCGCGCGCGAGCGCGGTGGGCGAGAGGATGCCGAAGGTGGCGTGCGACAGCACCGTCAGCAGCGGCTCGTACGGGGCGTTCAGATCCAGTTGCAGGGTCAGCGGCGCGGTGGCGCGGGCGGAGACGAAGCGGTCCTTGAAGTAGAAGGTGGCGGCGTTGTTGCGCCGCGCCGGATCGGCATCGAACCAGATGGCGATGTTGTCCACCACCGCCTGCGCGTCCAGCTTGGTGCCGTCGGTGAAGGCCACGCCGGGGCGAAGCTGGAAGGTGTAGGTCCTGCGGTCGCCGGAAATCGTCCAGGAGGTGGCGAGCCAGGGCACGATGCGGCCGTCGGCATCGCGCGAGACCAGGTTGTCGGCGTATTGCCGCTGCAGGTACCATTGCTGGATCCAGCCGCCCAGCAGGCACGGACCCTCCTGTTCATGCCCGTACTGGATCGTGCCGCCGTGTGCCGGTTCGGCGGCCTGCGCGGCCGCGCCGGCGCCGATCGCCGCGACCAGCCCGAACAGGGCCGCCATCCTCCGGCTTCGGCATCCTTCCGGCGCCCGGGCGCGGTGCTGCGAGCCGTGCGGGTCACGGGGATGCCAGGCATGGGGGAACGGGGCCACGATCTTCTCCGGGATTCGGTCAGGGCACAGACAGGGGCACAGGCGCGCGACGGTTGCGGATAGCTAAATACGTTGTATTATGTATAATTCTAAATTCCACGTATGTCTATCGTGTTGGTTGCCCCATCGATCGAAATTGCGCCGCTTGCCCGCTTTTTCCAGGGGCGGCAGATCGTGATTTTTGCAAAGATTTTGGCAAAAATAAAAATATACCTTATCATCAGGTATTTTCCGGCACCTCCCTGCCCTGGCCGGCTTCGGGCTAATAATCGGGGCCCAGAAACCGCCGGGCAGCATCCCGGCAAGTCGGGAGTCAGCGGGCATGGATCGGACCGCCGAGGCAGCCCTGCTGGGCTCGGCGCCGGCAGGCCGGTCGGACCGACGGGGCGCGGCGGCGATGGCGGCGGCGCTGCTGCTTGCCTTCGCCGCCACCGCGCCGTTCGCCGGGCAACAACTGGCTGCCGTGCCGGCCTTCGTCCCGACCTGCAACGCGGCGATCGTGATCCTCGACCTGATCACCGCCGCACTGCTGCATGGCCAGTATCGCGAACTGGGCGAACGCTCCTTCCTCGCACTCGCCTGCGGCTATGCGTTCTCGGCGCTGCTGGCGGCGGTGCACGGGCTCAGCTTCCCCGATGCCTTCGTCCCGGGCAGCCTGATCGGCGGCGCGCAAACCCCGGCCTGGCTGTGGGTGGGCTGGCACGGGCTGTTCCCCGGCTTCGTCGCCGCCTATGCCGCGCTGGCGTGGCGGGAACGGCACCCGCGGGGGGGCACCGTGGCAGGCGCGTCGCCGCGGGTCACCCGCCGGGCCATGCTGACCATGCTCGGGCTCGCCGCGGCCGCGATCCTGGCCGCCACCGCGGGCATGTCCCTGCTGCCGGAGTTGATGGCCGGCAGCGTCTATCGCTCGCCGGCGACGCGGGCCTTCCTGCTGGGCGCCTGGGCGGGGCATCTGACGGCGCTGGCGCTGCTGGTGCTGTCCACGCGCGGACGGCGGGTGCTGGATCTCTGGCTCGCGGTGATGCTGCTCTCCGCGCTGATCGACCTCGCGATCAGCGCCATCCTGGTCAACGGCCGCTACCAGCTTGGCTTCTATGCCGGCCGCGTCTACGGGCTGCTCACGGCCGGCGTCGTGCTGGTGATCCTGCTGCGCCAGGCCATGCGCCTGCAAAGCGGCCTGGTCCGCACCCTGGCGGCGCTGCGCGAGAGCGAGGCACGGCTGGCCCTGATCTTCGAGGTCCTGCCGATCGGCCTCGGCGTGATGGACACGCGCGGGACCCTCGTCCTCTCCAACCAGGAGATGCGCCGCTTCATGCCGGGCGGGGTGATGCCCTCGCGCGACGAGGCCCGCCAGTGGCGCTGGCGCGGCTATCACCCCGACGGGCGCCGCCTCGCGCGGGAGGAGTTCCCGGGGGCGCGGGCGCTGCGGGGAGACACCGTACGGCCGGGAATCGAAATGCTGTACACGCAGGATGACGGCCACGAGACCTGGACCCGCGTGGCCGCGCAGCCGCTGCGCGACGCCAGCGGCCGCATCACCGGCGCCTGCGCGGTGGTGGCCGACATCGACGCCTTCAAGCGCACCGAGGCGGCCCTGCGCGCGAGCGAGGAGCGGCTGCGGCGCGTGCTGGAAACCGAGGCCGTCGGCGTGCTGTTCTTCGATTGGACCGGCACCCTGGTCGGCGCCAACGACGTGTTCCTGCGCATGACCGGCCACGACCGCGTCGAGATCGTGACGCGCCGGCTGACCTGGCGGCACATGACGCCGCCAGAATGGATCGGGGAAAGCGAGCGGCAACTGGAAATCCTCGCCGCCACCGGGCGCATCGGGCCGTACGAGAAGGAGTATTTCCTCAAGGATGGGTCACGGCGCTGGATGCTGTTCGCCGGACGCGACCTCGGCGACCGCACCATCGTCGAGTACTGCATCGACATCGACGACCGCAAGCGCGCCGAGACGGCGCTGCGCGCGAGCGAGGCGCGGTTCCGCACCCTGGTGGAAGGCGTGCCGCAACTGGTCTGGCGCGCCGGCCAGGACGGGGGCTGGAACTGGACAAGCCCGCAATGGACCGCCTGGACCGGACAGGACGCCACGGCGAGCCTCGACCATGGCTGGCTGCGGGCGGTGCATCCGGACGACCGGGACGCGGTGCTGGCGGCGTGGCGGCAGGCCGCGGCGTGCGGCGGCTTCCGCGCCGAGCACCGGCTGCGCCATGCCGGCGAGGACCGCTATCGCTGGATGCAGACCCAGGCGCTGCCGCTGCGCGATGCCATGGGGAAGATCGTCGAATGGCTGGGCACCTGCACCGATGTCGACGACCTGCGCCGGCTGCAGGAGGAACAGAAGCTGCTGCTCGCCGAGCTGCAGCACCGCACCCGCAACCTGCTCGCGGTGGTCGGCGGCATTGCCGGGCGCACCCTGGCCACCAGCGCTTCGCTGGAGGATTTCGAGACGCGCTTCGACGAAAGGCTGGCGGCGCTGGGACGGGTGCAGGCGCTGCTCTCGCGCGAGGCGCGGCCGGGGGAAGAGGCGCGGCCGGGGGAAGGCGCGCTGGCGGTGACGCTGGACGAGCTGGTGCGGCTGGAGCTGCTGGCGCATGGCGTCGATGCGGCGGACCGGCGGGTGCAGGTCGCCGGCCCGCCGGTGCTGCTGCCGGGGCGCAGCGTGCAACTGCTGGCGCTGGCGCTGCACGAGCTGAGCACCAACGCGGTCAAGCATGGCGCGCTCGGCCGGGCGGGAGGATCGCTGGCGGTGTCCTGGACGTTGCACGTGCCGGAGAACGGCGGCGCGCAGCACTTGTGCCTGGAATGGCGGGAGGACGGCGTCCCCCTGCCCGCCGCCGCCGGCACGCATCGCGGCTTCGGTCGCGAGCTGATCGAGACCAGCCTGCCCTATGACCTGGGCGCCGAGAGCCGGCTGGAGTTCGGGGCGGATGGCGTGTGCTGCCGCATCACGCTGCCGCTCGCCACCGCCCGCGTGGCAACGGACTGACCAGCCTATTGCGGCTCCGTCCGGTTCACCTCGCGCAGCACGCGTGTTTCCATGACGATGTTGCGGCTTTGCCGGATCGTGTCCCAGGCGCGCAGGGCGATATCCGAACTGGTCTCGCGGCAGGCTGTCTCTTCCACCGGCGCCGGCTGGCCGGCGCGCAGGCGCCCCAGCGCCGCGAGCAACACCGCCGGTTCGAAGGGCTTGGCGACCAGCGGCACCCCTTGCCAGGCCTGCGGGAGGGCCGCCTGGCCATAGCCGGTCAGGAACAGCAGCGGGACCCCATGCCGGCGCAACAGCTCGGCCAGCGGGTAGACGGCCTCGCCACGCAGGTCGATGTCGAGCACCGCGGCATCCAGCCGTTCCGTGCCCACCAGCGCCTCGCCGGCCGCCAGGGTGGGCATGGGGCCCACCGGGATGCAGCCGGCCGCCTGCAGCACCCGCACGACCTTGCCGGCAATCAGGCTGCGATCCTCCACCACCAGCACACGCCATCCGGCAGGCATCGCCTTGTCGGCCGGGCCAACCGTCGTATCGAATGCCATGGAACCGCTCCCCATTGCGATGACGGCGCCCCACCGGTGCCGTTCGGGCGCCTCCTGCAGATGGTTGCGAGTGAGCTTATTGTCGAGATTGCCGTTTCAGGCGGATGATGGGTCGGACTCCAGCCGGGCCAGCAGCGCCGGGATCTCGGCGCCCGGGCACGGCCGGCTGAACAGGTAGCCCTGCGCCTCGCCGCAGCCCTCGCGGAACAGCACCTGGAACTGTGCCTTGGTCTCCACCCCCTCGGCGGTGGTGGTCATGTCGAGCCCGATGCACAGCCCGGTCACGGCGCGGACGATGGCATTGCTCTGGGGTGACTCCTCCAGCCCGCGGGTGAAGCTGCGGTCGATCTTGACCTTGTCGAAGGGAAAGCGCTGCAGGCAGCTCAGGCTGGAATAGCCGGTGCCGAAATCGTCCATGGCGATGCGCACGCCCAGGCCCTTCAGCCGCTGCAGCGTGGCCAGCGTCACCTGCGTGTCCTGCAGCATCACCGTCTCGGTGATTTCCAGCTCCAGCCGCGCCGGATCGAGGCCAGAGCACTGCAACGCCACGGCGACGGCGTCGACCAGCCCGCGATGCGCGAATTGCGCGGGAGACAGATTCACCGCGATGCGGGGGCAGCCCGGCCAGGTGGCGGCGCTGCATGCGCGCATCCATCTCGGGTTCGAAGAAGCGCCAGCAGCCACGCCCGTCCTCCTTGGCCCAATACAGCGCCATGCCCGCCCCCTTGAGCAGCGCATCGGCATCGATCCCATCCGCCGGCGCGAGGCTGATGCCGATGCTGGTGCCGATGACGACCTGGTGGCCCTCCAGCTCGAACGGCGTGCCGAGCGCCTCGACCACCCGGCGGGCCAGGCCGGTAGCGTCCTGCGGCTGGTCCACGTCGGACTGGATGACGGCGAACTCGTCGCCACCGAGCCGCGCCAGCGTGTCGGTCTCGCGCAGCAGCTCCTGCAGTCGGGCGGCAACGGCGCGCAGCAGCGCGTCGCCCACCGGATGGCCGAGCGTGTCGTTGACTTCCTTGAAGCGGTCGAGGTCGATCAGGCAGACGGCGCAGCCCCAGCCACGACGCGCCAGCGCCTCGTCCAGCCGCTCGCGGAACAGCACCCGGTTGGGCAGGCCGGTCAGCGCGTCGTGGTGGGCGAGATGCGCGATATGGGCATCGGCCTCGCGGCGCTCGGTGACGTCGATGACCACCCCGTGGGCGCCACGCGCCCGTCCCTCGGCGTCGTACTCCCAGCGGGCCCGCGCCTCGAAATGGCGCAGCGTGCCCTCCACCACGTGGCGGACGCGGTAGGTCACGTTGCCCTCGGCGGCACGCTCCGCCGCGGTGGCGGCAAGCTCCGTCTTCAATCGCTCCAGGTCCTCGGGCAGCAGCGGGCCTCACCATTGCTCCGTGGTCAGCGGCGCCTCACCCGGCGGAAGGCCGTACATGGCCCGTGCCTCGGCGCTGCAATGGACAAGGCTGCTCTCCAGGTCGTAGGCCCGCATCCGCCACATGGCGCACCATGACGCGCTGACCGGCCTGCCCCCAACCGGACATTATTCCGCGACAGGCTGCAGGCGGCGCTGGCGCGGGTGCCGCGCGGCGAGGGCTTCGCCGTGCTGCTGATCGACCTCGATCGTTTCAAGGAAGTCAACGACACGCTCGGCCACCCGGCCGGCGATGCGCTGCTCCGCGCCGTCACCGCCCGGCTGCAGGCGGAATTGTGCCAGACCGACACCCTCGCCCGGCTCGGCAGCGACGAGTTCGCCGTGATCAAGGGCAAGGTGCAGCAGCCGCAGGAAGCAACCGGCGTCGCCGACCGCCTGATCGCCGCCCTCGCCAGCCCCTTCGACCTGCAGGGCCACTCTCTCGTCATCGGCGGCAGTATCGGCATTGCCATGGCGCCCGGCGACGGGCGACGGGCGCGACGCCGACGAGTTGGTGCGCGGCGCCGACATCGCGCTCTCTCGTGCCAAGGCGGACGGGCGGGGCTGCTGGCGCTTCTTCGAGCCGGAGATGGATGCGCGCATGCAGGCCCGCCGCGCCCTGGAGACGGACCTGCGCCATGCCGTCGCCGCCGGCGAGTTCGAGCTGTTCTACCAGCCGATCGTCGACATCCGCACGCGCCGTACCGGCGGACTGGAAGCGCTGCTGGGCTGGCGCCACACCGGACGCGGCCTGGTGCCACCCGATGCCTTCATCCCGCTGGCCGAGGAAACCGGCCTGATCGTCCCGATCGGGGACTGGGTACTGATGCGCGCCTGCGCCGAGGCCGCCACCTGGCCGGGCGCCCCGAAGGTCGTGGTGAACCTCTCTTCCGTGCAGTTCACCCATCGCGGGCTGGTCGATGCCGTCGCCGCCGCGCTGGAACGCTCGGGCCTCGATCCGGCGCGGCTGGAGCTGGAAATCACCGAGACGGTGATGCTGCAGGAAACCGAGGCGACCCTGGCCACGCTGCGGCGGCTGAAGGGGCTTGGCGTGCGCATCGCCATGGACGATTTCGGCACCGGCTATTCCAGCCTGAGCTATCTGCAGCGCTTTCCCTTCGACAAGGTCAAGATCGACCGGGGCTTCACCCGCGAACTGGAGACCTCGCCGCGCAGCATCGCCATCGTGCTGGCGGTGATCGCCCTGTGCACCGACCTCGGCATGACCACCACCGCCGAGGGGGTGGAGACGGAGACGCAGTTCGCCGTCCTGTCGCGGGAAGGCTGCGCCGAGGCGCAGGGCTACCTGTTCAGCCGGCCGCGCCCGGCCGGGGAGATCCCCGCCCTGCTGGCCCGCCCGGCCGGGGACGCGGCCGCCCCGCCCGCCTGATACGCCCGACGATCGCCCGTGCAATCTTGCCCAGGTGTCGCCCCCGGCGAGGGCAGCGCCACCCTGTTCAACTTGCTTTTCGTCCCCAGGCGTTGAACGGCCGTGATCTCCTTTGGGTGTCCATCGCGCCGGCTTCACTTGCGTATAGTTGAGGAATATTAATCCACAAGAAAAATAGATTTACCTGCAGTTGATTGACTGAAATCGTAGATAATTTTGTTGCAAACATCTGTACTATACGTGAACAGTCGCAACACAAACTGCGCTTGCTGGGGAAGATTAAAAATATTATTTCTGCTGGAGATTCATTGCGTTTTTGGTGAGTCTCTCGAATGCAGCAATAAATGCGCCGTCACATAATGATGTGGGAGAAAATCCCGCACCGCTCAGAGAGCCGCCCGTTAGAAAAATAACCGGGAGCACGGCAGGGTGAATATGTTCGATATGACCCAGCTTCAATCTTGGCCACGAGCGATTTCTATTTCAGCGCAGCAACCAAACAGAGGCTCATGCGAGACGGAGTGTCCTACAATTCTTGTCGTGGACTCCATCGCCATCACCCGCGAATGTCTGCTTCACATGGTCGCCAGCCGCCCAGGCGGCGCCAGAGTGGAAGGCGTGCCGGATGCGAGTATCGCCGTGATGGAGCAGCCCGACCTCGTGCTGGTCTATGCCAGGGCCACGCCGGTCGATAAGGAGCCGGTGATACGCCAGTTCGACCTCATTCGTTCCCGATACGGACCTGCGCCGATCGTCGTGATTGCCGATCTCGACGATCACGAATGCATGCTGGCGGCGTTCCGGCATGCGGCGCGAGGCTACGTGCCCACGACGCTGCCTCGTCTGGTCGTGGTGGCGGCGATCGAACTCGTGCTGGCCGGCGGCACCTTCGTGCCGGAACAGATCATCAGCCGCCACCTTGTTCCATCCGTCGTGCCGGTCGATCCGCCTCCCTCGGAACCGGCCAGCCCGGCCACCGGCCCCGACATGCTTCTCACCACCCGCGAGACGGATGTCCTTCAGCTCCTGCGCGAAGGCAAGCCGAACAAGGTCATCGCCTACGCGCTGCAGATTTCGGAGAGCACGGTCAAGGTCCACGTCCGCAACATTATGAAGAAGCTGCGTGCCACCAACCGCACCCAGGTGGCCCTGTTCACGCACGTGAGCTGCGCGGGGTCCGCCGCGGTTACCGCGGTCGGAACCTGATCCCACGGCGTTGCCTCAGAATCGGATTGGCATGGAGAGCATCACCCTGAAATCGGGCGTGTCCTGCGTCAATCCGATCCCCACCGACGCGTCAAGGAAGACCCTTGGGCTCAGCACCACGCCCGCCCCGATCTCCAGCCACGAGAACACCTGATCGGACCCGGGAATCGGCCGTCCGGCCGACTCGCCTTTCGACTGGAAGACCGTATCGAAGGCAAGCCGCAGCGACGTTTCGGGGCTCGCCGCCAAAAGCGTCGAGACCCGCGCGCCCACCGAATCACCGAGCGAGGTGCTGATACCGTTGAACTTGCCCGGAAAGTTGTGCGTGTAGAAAATCTGGCCGAGAAACACCAGGGGGTCCTGGCGCTTCAGCAGGGTCATGCTTCCCTGCAGGCTGTCAAAGCCGGTGCCCGTTCCCACCGCGAAGGGAAAAGTCGCGATCTGGTTCTGCGAATAGGACGAGCTTCCGGTGCCGGCATAATAAAACAGGTTCAGCAGCACATCCGGCAGCAGGCCGTGTTCGTGCAGCACCTGCTTGGAAAGACCGATGGAGACGTCGCCGATCCCGGTGTGGGTGCTGTGCCGCGTGATGCTGCCCCCGAACGTCGCCTGGCCGCTGTTCCAGCCGTACGGAACGCGAATTTCGAACTGCGATTCCCAGGGCAGCCCGATGCGCAGACCGAGGCCGGCCTGCAACATGTCCTGCCGTACCCGCTGCGTCACCGGCGCCGGCAGAATGCCGGTTCCCAGGTTGACGTAGCTGAGTTGGGTCAGGCTATGGTACGAATAGCGTAGGTCCGGGACGATCTGCATCGTTCCTGCCGGCAGAAGCTGGCCGCCCTGATCGACCAGGGTATTTTCCAGGGCACGGGCGATCATCTCTTCCTGGGTGTCGTCCGGCTTCGCGCGATCCTGCGCCGCTGCCGGTTCCGCGGCTGGCGGGGCGGGTGGGGGCGCGGGGGGCGCCGTGGCGGTGCGCGGCTTTCCTCCGTTCGGCGGGGGGCGGGCGGGCGCGGCGGCTGTTGGCGCGGCGGCCGTGGCCGGGCGCGCCCGTTCGAGTGCTTCGACCCGACGGGTGAGCTGCTCGATGAGGGCGTCACGCCGCTGGATTTCACGCAGCAATTGCTCTGGTGTCGATTGGGCGCCTGCCATAACCGGCCAGAGCAGTAACGCAGTGGCAATTCCACCAGTATATCTTCGGACCATAGAATTGGTGATTCCACCCGGGTCGAAGTATTATTACGGCCCTGCCAACCATAAGCGGGCAGTAATTAATCACCAACTTATATTGGCGGCACAATTTCGTGAATGGGCTGCCCCGCTGCCGGATCCGGTCAGCCCCCCGGGGCCTGCGGCGTGGGATGATCCGGCCTTGCCCTGGCGCCCGCCGCGGTGGCCAGAGCATCGGCGGGGGCCGTCTGCACCGGCTTCGGCGATGCCACCCGCAGCGGGCCGCTGGAGGCCCAGAAATCCGAAGGCCGGGCCGCCAGCAGGTTCGGCGAAGGATGCCCGTCGGTGCGGCGCAGCAAAAAGCCGATCCTCCCCTGCCAGATATCCTCGAACCTGGCGATCGGCATCGTGCGGTTGCCGAAGGCCGGGTCGGCCAGCAGCACCCGATCTCCCTGCACGCCGCGGAACACGACGAAGTGGTTGAACCCCCGCAGCTTCACCGGCACGATCGCGGCGCCGAAGTCGATGAGATCCGAAAGGGTGAGTTCGGCGTAGCCGTCCGCCTCGAACCCGCGCGTCTGCGCGAAGCGCTTGAGGTCCAGCAACGAGAAGCCGAGACGCTGCTGCACCAGCGCGATGCTGGTCCGCCGCAACATGCCGGCGGCGGCATCGTGCTCGGTGACATCTTCGCCATGGCCGTATTTCAGCAGGGTCGCGAGCGCTGCCGCGCCGCAGCTGAGGTCGTATTTCTGAATCACCACGTTCTGCTGGCGCGCTTCAAGCAGGCTGCGCACGGCCTTCGCCTGCGGCACGGCCTCGCCGCCATGGCATCCCGCGAGCAGCGCGAGGGGAAGGGCACGGATCATCCAGCGTCGCATTGTCATGGCAATCGGACACCCGCGGCAGGACACGTTTCCGTCCATCGCGCGGCCGCACGGCGATGGCCCGTGCATCTTCCCCGCCGGCACGGGCAGCGTCACATTCCCAAAAAGGCGTACTACCAGCCGGCCGGCCCCGTCACTGGACGGGCGTCGCCACCACGTTGCCCCCGAACGCCGCCTGGAACCGGCGTGCGTCCTGTTCCGACTGGAAGCGAAAAAGGTAGCTGCGCTCGCTCGTCTCCTCGGCCGAAATCACGGCGCCGATCATCTGTGCCGCGAGCCAGGCGTGATGCCGCCACAAGGCGGTCATCATGACGGTGCGCAGCAACTCGGCCAGTGTTTCGGACGGAAGCGATTCGACCTTGTCGCAATAGGGCGCGATGGCGATCGCCGACGCACGGACCGCCTCGTTCCACTCCTCCGGTGAAAGCACAATCTTGACTGTGTGCGTCATCGGCTCTCCCCCAGCCACGCTGGCGGTGCCGCCGTCCGGGCGCAGCGCCGTGGCGGTGTGCGATGAATGCAGCGGCCGTTCAACCGCAAACGATGGCATGCCGGAGGACGTCAGGCCACCTGGCAGGAGTGGGTAGCATGCCGCGCACCGGACGATGGAATCACTGACCGGGACGGCGGGGTCATTGCCAGTTTTATTTACGACTATTGTGGAATTTCCACGCCGCGTCGCAGCTGACACAGTCATGGCGTTACGCCAAGGTTGCGATCATCACGCCAATTCTGCGGAGCGCGGCCGGAAATCTGCCTTGAGTTGGCGTAATGGCAGCATAACGGGTCGCCGCCGCATTCAGGATGAGGAACATACCGGAATGAAGAAAGCTCCGTTCACCAAGCTGGCCCTGTTCGCGGCCGCTGCACTCTTCTCTTTCGCCACTGTCGCGTCGGCAGCTCCGCTCAAGCTGAACGACACCCAGCTTGATCAGTCCACTGCGGGCGCCATCGGCAGCGGCAACGGCAACGGCAACGGCAATATCGGCGTCGGCAATGGCAACGGCAACGGCAACGGCAACAGCGGCGCGCTCAACGGCAACGGCAACGGCAACTTCAACATCGGCTACGGCAACGGCAACGGCAACGGCAACCTCAACTGGGGCCTGCTGAATGGCAACGGCAACGGCAACGGCAACTGGGGCGGGCTGAACGGCAACGGCAACGGCAACGGGAATATCGGCGCCGGCAGCGGCAACGGCAACGGCAACGGCAACCGATAAGGCAGGCACGCGCATGTCTGCATAGGCGACGGCGCGGCAAAGCCGCTTTCCGACCAGATCGGGGGCGGCCTTGCCCGTGCCGCAGCAGCCTGTTGGCTGGTCCGGTTGGCCATTGCCCCTGGCACGGTGGACCCCTGACAAGGACGACAGTGAGGGGAACTCCCGGGCCCGAGATGTTCGCAGGACCATCTACCACTTTTCGCCGAATGGTCAGGACCAAAGCACATTCAATAGTATTCTGGACCCGATTGGGAGCGGTCACGGCACCCGTGCCGAACCTGGCCAAACCCGATGGCTCCGATAAGGGGTGATGCATGAGGGCGATTGTTATCTCCGTTATCGCGCTTTGGGCCGGTTCCGCCGCCATGGCGGTTCCCTTGAAGCTCCCCGACGGCGCCCTGGATCAGATTGCCGCGGGTCTCAGCGTTGGCAGCGGCAACGGCAACGGCAACGGCAATACCGGCGCGCTCAACGGCAATGGCAACGGCAACGGCAATACCGGTGTCGGCAACGGCAACGGCAACGGCAACGGCAATGTCGGGACCGTGAACGGCAACACCAACGGCAACGGCAATATCGGTACCGGCAACGGCAACGGCAACGGCAACGGCCTGCCGGATGCGAATGGTAACATGGGCTACGCCAATGGGGGCAGCAACAACATCGGCGCCTTCAATGGACAGGGAAATACCAGCCCGACCAGCGGCAACGGCAACATAGGTGCCTTCAATGGCAACATTAACGGCGGGCTATACAACGGAAATGGCAATATCGGATCTTTCAATGGCAATGCGAACGGCAATGGGAACAGCCATCCCTGATCCGTTTTGACGCCGCTTCAACCGCCGCCGCCGGCGGATGTCCCATCTTGTGGCCTGGCAGGGCGGTATGCCTGGCATCGGCGCAGGAGGTCGAGGCTTGAACAGGGCGTTTCTTTGCGGTGTCGCCCTTCTCGGGTGGTCCGCAAGCACTCTCGCCATGGCGGACGCGGCGCAGCGCCTGAGCGACGTACAACTTGGCCAGGTCCAGGGCGGAGCCGGCAACGGCAACGGCAACGGCAATGTCGGCAATGGCAACGGCAACGGCAACCGTGGCGACGGCAACGGCAATGCCAATTACGGAGACAACAACGGGAACTACAATTCAGGCAGCAATCACGGCAACAACGGCATCGGCAGCAACCGGGGCAACGGTGCCGGTGGGGGAGTGAACGGCCTGTCCATCGCCCCGCAGTCGCTATCGGCGCCGGACGGAGGCCTGGGCCTGCCGGGCGTCGTTCCCTCACCCATCCTAGAAATACCCGGCGTGTCCGGATTACAGCTTGGCCCCACCCTGCCATCTGCAATCAAATGAGGACGGCCGTCGCACATACGATCCGGCGGCTCCGTCATGCCGCGCCGGACAAGGTGACTTTGCGAACGAGGCACAATCCGGCCCGCGCGTGGCTGCACCGGCGCCACGCGCGGATTCCGGCGGGACAGCTTCGCCGCGCGGACAGTCCCCGCGTACCCTGATGAAGGGCAGCGACAGACAGCCGTTCTTCCACGCAGGGCCGTCCCGCCGAATCTGCGCGCTGCTGATCGACCCGGTCAGGTTGAGGCGTGATTGCCTCGCACAGCTTCTGATGTCCAGCGCGCCTGACTTCGAAATCCACAGTGTCGCGGACTGCGGCGAAGCAGCACAGGAGCGCGCGGCGCTCGATATCGTCCTTTTCTATGCCATGCACCGGTGCGCCGCCACGGTCGATCTGGAGGCGGATCTGCAACGGGTTGCCGCGCATTTCCCCAAGCGGCCCATTCTCATGATCTGTGAACGCAACGAGGCGTTGACGATTTCGGAGACCCTGCAAGGCGGCCTGCGGGGAATTTTCCCGGCATCCCTTGGCACGACGCTGCTGATCGCGACGCTGCGGGTGATCGTCGCCACCGCCAGGCGCGCGGAACCACCGGCGCCACGCTGAGCGCGGCTGCCGGCCACGGCACCCTGACATCCTCTCGGAGGTGAAGCCCCGAGGTTCCCAGGTTTCGCCGGGCTGGTTCCTGCTTCATCGGGTCTGCCCACAAGGCGGCTTTTGTCGGGTTCCGGGGTGGTGTCCCACCAGCCATGCTGCGCGGTGGCAGGTCCTTCGGCAGCACCGCCCACTGGCAGCCGGTGCTCAGCACGTACATCACCCCGTTCACCACGGCGTGGATGTCGACGGTTCGCTTGTTGCCGCCGCAGGCAGTTATGAGCGGCATCAGGCCGCCGCCCGCGCCCCCTGGGGGCGGAGGATGATCCCGGGCACCGCCTCGGCGGGGGATGGCCGCCCGAAATAATAGCCCTGCAGCTCGTGATATCCCTCGGCCCGCAGCCGCTCGACCTGCCCTTCCGTCTCCACCCCCTCCGCCGTGATGGCCATGCCGAGATTGGCGCCAAGCCCGGCGACGGCGCGGATCACCGCGAGCGAGCCGGCATCGCTGTCCATGCTGGCGACGAAGGAACGGTCGAGCTTGATGCGGTCGAAGGGAAAGCGGCGCACATGACTCAGGCTGGAATAGCCGGTGCCGAAATCGTCCATGGCGATGCCGACGCCGCTGGCGCGCAGCCGGTGCAGCAGGTCGAAGGTGGCGTCACTGTCGGCGAGCAGCGCGGTCTCGGTGATCTCCAGCTCCAGCCGCTGCGGCGGCAGGCCGGCGGCCCACAGCGCCCCGGCCACCACTTCCCGCAGATCCTGCCCGCGAAACTGGCGGGGCGAGATGTTCACGGCGACCTTCACCCCGTCCGGCCACAGCGCCGCGTCGTGGCAGGCGTGCTGCAGCACCCACATCCCGATCGGCACGATGGCGCCGATCTCCTCGGCGACCTGCAGGAACTCCGATGGCGGCAGCAGCCCACGCTCGGGATGGCGCCAGCGCAGCAGCGCCTCGAAGCCGGTGACGCGGTTGCGGGTGACATCCACCACCGGCTGGTAGCGCATCTCGAAGGCGCCGGTCTCGACCGCCTGGCGCAGATCGGTCTCCAGCCGGCGGCGCGACTGCAGGCGCTGCTCCATCTCCGGGTCGAAATGGCAGAAATTGCTGCGGCCGCCTGCCTTCGCCGCATACAGCGCCATGTCGCTGTTCTTCAGGATCTCGTCCGGCTCCGTTGATCCCTCCGGGGCAACGGCGATGCCGACGCTGGTGCCGATCACCAACCGGTGCCCGTCGATCTGGTAGGGGGCGCCAATCGTCTCGATCAGCCGCACTGCCAGCGCGGCGGCCGCCTGCGGCTGCTGCGGCGCGCCGCGCTGGATGATCGCGAACTCGTCGCCGCCGAGCCGGGCGACGGTGTCGGTCATGCGCACGCACTCGCGCAGCCGCGCCGCCACCGCCTGCAGCAGCCGGTCCCCCACCGGATGGCCGAGCGTGTCGTTGACGTCCTTGAAATGATCGAGGTCGAGGCAGAGCACCGCCACCCGCTCCCCCTCTCCCCCCGCCGCCAGCGCCTCGGTGATCCGCTCGCGGAACAGCACCCGGTTGGGCAGGTCGGTCAGGGCGTCGTGGCGCGCCATGTGGCGGATACGCCGCTCGGCACTGTGCCGCTCGGTCACGTCCTCATGCACCGCCACCCAGCCGCCCCCCGCCATCACGTGCAGGATGACGCTGATGGTGCGCCCGTCCGACATCTCCCGCAGATGGCGCCCATGATACCGCGTGACGCCCTGCCGCAGCTCGGCGCGGTAGCGTTCCAGGACCTCCTGCACGCCCGCCTCCGACGCCTCGGCGTCCAGCAGGGTGCGGTTGACCTGGCGCAGGATCGCCTCCAGCGTCGTGCCGGGCCGCGTCAGCGACGCCGGCAGGCCGTAGAGGGCGGCATAGGCCTCGTTGCAGATGATCAGCCGCTCCCCGGCATCGAACATCGACAGCCCGAGCGGCATGTTGCTGATCGCCGCCTGCAGGCGATGGTGCTCCAGCCGCGCCTCGGCCGAGAAGCGCCGGCTGCTCGCCAGCGCGTCGCGGTAGCCGGCGACCGCCTCCATCAGCACGCCGATCTCGTCCTGGCGCTGCGGCCGGTCATCGAGCGGCACGTCGTCCTGCCCCTCGGCCAGCCGGCGCATCGCCTCGGCGATGCGCAGCAGCGGCATGCTGACATCGCTGGAAATCCACAGGATGACGATGGAGGTCAGCACGGTGGCGGCGACGATGCAGCCAAGCGTGAGCAGGATCGCCCAGCGATAGACCGCGGCGGCATCCTCCGCCGCCTGCCGCGCCGCTTCCTTGGTGATGCCGATCAGGTCTTCCAGCCGGCGCGCGGCATTCTCGAACGTGCCCAGCACCGCCCTGTCGAATTCCGCGCTGGCCGCCGCCAGCTCGCCATTCTCCAGCCGGGCCTGCACCGAGGCCAACGCCTGGCCATACGCCTCCCACAGCCGCCGGAAGATGGAAAACAGCGCCCGCTCCTGCGGCGTCGGCGCCGAGGCCAGGTATTTCGCCTCGGCCGCGGCGATCAGCTTCTGGCTCGCCTCGATCTCGGTGGCGATCTCCGCGAGCTGGCGGAACTCCGTGGTCTGTACCTGCCGCGTGGCCAGCAGCCGATGCTCGGAGGTCCAGCGCCTGATCTGCTCCAGCGTCTCGATCTGCGGCAACTGCACGGTGCGGATCGCATTGGCGAAGCGATTCACCTTGTGCAACTGCGCCAGGCCGAAGACCCCCATGCCGACGATCAGCGACAACGCCAGGCCGAACGCCGCCATCAGCTTGAAGCTGATGCTGACGCGTTGCGGGGACCGGCGGGGATGCGTCATCGGCGCGTCGGGGCGTTGCCCCGAACCCCACCAGAGGCTCCGCCCCTGAACCTGGCCAAGGGCAAAGCCCTTGGATCCCATTCAGGCAGGCTCATGACCGAGACACGACCACCGGCGCCGCCTACTGCATGTTGCTGAAATGCTTCCAGATCGCGTAGTTGGCACGGAATTCGGCATAGGAGGCGTAGACGCGGGCGAAATTCGGGTTCTTTGCCGATTCCTCGGTGACCACCTCGTTCCAGGCCTTCTCGAAGGCAACCAGGATCGCCGGCGGCCAACGCTTCAGCCTGACCCCCTCGGCCTGCATCTCCTTCATCGCCTGCCACTGCGCCGCCTCGCCCGCGGCAATGGAATCGCGCATCGCCTCGCCGCAGGCCGTTTCCAGCAGCGCCTGGTGGCGCAAGGGCAACCGCTCCCAGAGGGACTTGTTGACATAGAGGTCGAAGAACGTCGCCTGCTGGTGCCAGCCGGGGAAATAATAGAAGCGGGCCGCGGTGTAGAGCTGCAGCGGCTGGTCGAGCGAGGGCAGCGAGAACTCGGCCGCATCGATCCGGTCCTGCTGCATCGCCGGCAGGATCTCGCCCGGCGGCAACTGATAGGTCGTGGCCCCGAGCTTCTCCATCACCCGCGCGCCCAGGCCGAAGAACCGCATGCGCAGGCCCCGCAGGTCGGCGACCGTCGAGATCTCCTTGCGGAACCATCCCGACGCTTCCGGCGGAATCAGGATGCAGGGGATGTTGTGCACGCCCTCGCGATGGAACATCTCGCGCGCGAGCTCCAGCCCGCCACCGTGATACAGCCAGGCCAGGTACTCGCCGATGCCCGGGCCGAAGGGCACCGAGGAAAACATGTGATAGGCACTGTCCCCGGGCGCGAACCAGCCCGCCCCGGCCCAGGCCGCCGGAATGGTGCCGTCGGCCACCCGCCGCACCGTGTCCGCGGCCGGTACCAGCTCGCCCGGCTCGTGGAAGGCCAGCGCCAGCTCGCCCCCGGAGACCTGCGCGACCCGCCGGGCCAGGCCATGGGCAGCATCCCCCAGGATCGGCATGCTGCCGGGGAAGGTGCTGGCGATATCGATGACAGCGGGGGAAACCGCGCCGGCCGGCAGGACAGCCCCACCCCACGCCATGCCAGCCACCACCGCCACGGCCAGCCTGATCACATTCATCGCCTTCCCCTTCATCGCAGCGCCCCCCGCCGCGCCGGGCCGGGCCGGATGCAGCCGGGCATCGGCGTGCGAGGCCCGGCGGAGCCGCCGGAAACCGCAGGGCAACGATCCCCCGGCACCACCACACTCACATCAGCCAGCCCGGCCCAAGGATGTCAGAATAATTTCTGACAGAACAACAACCGGTCCGTCGGAAGCAGTGCCCGATCCACCCGCAGCGAATCCGTTAATGTGCAACGCTGCAATCATTGATATATATTATCCTTTATGATTTGTATTTTTCTCGCATTTATGGTCATTGTGCGCCTCGGGATCCTTTATAATATCTCAAGCAGACATTGCATCATCAGAAAATCAACGTCGGATCGATGTTCCCGGCGCGGGCCGCCCCATGCCCGCGGCTTCGCCACGCCGCCTCCAGCGTGGCGTTCGTTCCCATTCCAGGCAAGTGCAACGAACGAAAAAGCCAAGACAAGAGCAAAGACATAACAGTTATCAATGAACTGTTGCACCAATAACACAACGGCCGCGAAATCTTCGCCGACTGACATGGTTATATTGGGAACGTGGATATTTTTCTCTATTGAGGGCCGCCGTCATGGCCACGCTCACGTGACCAGAAGACACTGCCGAACAACGTTACGGAGAATCCGTGCATGGCCGGCCACAGGCTCCCCCTGAAGCTGGACGACAATGATGCTGCGGCAAAGGCCGCGACACGACGGATCGCGGCGGCCGGGGGGGCACTTTCTCCCGTTGCGCCGCGGCCCACCGCCTTTCAGGCCACGCCCCCGTCCGGCCAGGCCAACGCCGTGGGGAGGGACCGGCCATGAAACCGCCATCCCTGAAGCTGCTGTGCGACGTCGCCGGCGTCACCGCACAAGAGCGATGCGTGGACGCCCGGCTGGGCCTGGTCATTTCCGCCACGGGGTTGCGCAAGCTGGCCAGGATCGCACCCGACGAGCCGACACGCGAGATCCTGCTGCGCACCGCGGCGGAACTCTCCAGGGCGAAATGGCGGGTGGTGGCGGGGGGCCGGGGCGCCGCCTGAGGCCATGGAGGCAGGGGGTGTGGCCAGCCTGCCGCACCCGCGGCATCTTGTGCTGAGTTCTGCCGCACTGCACAAAATTTTTCTTCCAGTCGGCGTCCCATGCTTCATACTGGAACCTGGTAACGCCGCGGCAGCTGCGTTGCCTTTCTGGAAGTTTCCTCCCTAAGACTTGGCGGTCCCTGTGAGGGACCGCCATTTTTCCATAATTCCGTACCCCGTCAAGCCAGCCCGATAATACCGGGCCTGCCGGGCTGTACATTCAGCGTTGATGCCGGAATTTCGAAATCAATCCAGATGCGCAGTTGCGCCACGCATGGCACTGGATTTTTTCATGGCACCAACTGTTTGCGCTTTTTGCATCCCCATTCCCGCCGGCAATCAACCCTGGCGGATCGCATCAATGATCCGCGCGGCCTGGCGCAACACGCCTCCCGGTTTCCCCTCAGCCGGGGCGCCGGCCACGCCGCCTTCGATTTATCAGGCCGCATCAAGGGGATCTGCCGAAATTATCAATCATAAGATGAAGTTCACAAAATGATCCTGATATTTTTCGACAATTCTCCCCTTCAGTCACAGGGTTCAAAGATGCATATAATGAATAATCATAAATGCTTAACAAAGCGATATTGTCATGTTCACCAGAACGACTTCCACTCCACACCCGGTCCCGATGTCCTGCCTGATGGAGGGTACCCGACTGCGCAGCATGGCGAAGGCGCATCTGGACGATTGCATCCGCTCGAGATTCCTGGATCTCGCGGAGTTCTATGAGTCGATGGCGATCGCCGCCGCCGAGAACGCGGATGAGGCGGAGCTGGACGCCGTCCTCTTCTTGTGAATTTTTTCCCTGACGCGCCCGGCCCGGTCCCCAGGCACGCGCCCCCCGGCCGCATGAGCGGTCGCGGCAGCGACGCAATCGTCGCCACCGCCCCGCCTTACCTCTCCGGCGGCGCCGTCCGGGACGGCATGCTCTGCCGCAAGGGCGGCTGAAGCATCGGATCCGGCCTCGCGCCGGCCGCCATCAGCGCCAAACGGCGGAACATGGCACCCAGGGCCTCGCCGCCCGGATCCTGGAGTGGACTGGCATCCTGGCGTGGACTGGCCGCGATCCTGCCACGGCCGCGCGCCCCGGCCGGAGCCACTGGCGGTGCGGTTTCCCGTGGCGGCAACGGCGCGGCCTGCTGCGGCGACACGATGGGTGGCGACATGATGGGCGGCGCCTCGCACGCCCCTGCCAGCCAGGGCGCGACCGCCGGCGGCGATGCCGCCTGGGGCAGCGCGACGGCTTCCTGCCGCGCCACGACGGCCGGCGCGTCGCGCAAGGCCGCCAGCCAGGGCGCGACCGCCGGCGATGCTACCGGCTGGGCTGCCGGCGCGGCTTCCTGCCGCGCCACGGCGACCGGCCCGTCGCGCAAGGCCGCCAGCCAGGGCGCGACCGCCGGCGATGCTACCGGCTGGGCTGCCGGCGCGGCTTCCTGCCGCGCCACGGCGACCGGCCCGTCGCGCAAGGCCACCAGCCAGGGTGCGACCGCCGGCGATGCTACCGGCTGGGCTGCCGGCACGGCTTCCTGCCGCGCCACGGCGACCGGCCCGTCGCGCAAGGCCACCAGCCAGGGTGCGACCGCCGGCGATGCTACCGGCTGGGCTGCCGGCATGGCTTGCTGCCGCGCCACGGCAACCGACCCGTCGCGCAAGGCCGCCAACCAGGGCGCGACCGCCGGCGATGCTACCGGCTGGGGTGCCGGCATGGCTTGCTGGGGTGCCAGATGCGGCACCGGCATGGCCGCCACGGCCCCGCCCACCCCCGCCAGCCAGGGCGCCGCAGCCGACGCCGCCAGCGGCTGGCACATCACCGGATCCCGGCAGAAATCCGGCAACCAGGATGCAACCTCGCCCCCCCCGGCGCACCCCGTCGGCGACAGGGCGTTTTCGTTGGCCGGCCTCGGCACGAAGGCCGTGCGCCGCTCCGGGGCGGCGGCGACATGCGGAAACGGCAGGACCACCCTGGGGGACGGCCCGGGGCGGTCAGGCGCGGGGGCGGCACGCAGGCCCTGCCAGGGCGCAGCGGCCGGATCCGGGCGAGGCACCGCACCGCCCGGCGCTTCGGTGCCGGTCACGCCGCCGGCCGGCGGTGCCGTGAAACCTGGAAACCGACGGTACGGAAAATCCTGCTGCCCGAAGGCGGCCAGGGCCCGTCTCACGTCATTTGGAGTTGAATGCTCCACTGCCCGCCCCCCTCAGCACGAAGGCTGCCCCGCGTTTGTGTGTTGTCTACATAAATACCCAATATCCATGCCGGCGAGCAATATACCGAAATTTTCAACCTTAAGTTACAGAGGCCGAAAGGCCCATCAGCCAACCCTGGGGCGAGCAGCAATTGCGACAGCGTAAATTTACGGTAGAATGAAACCGGGCCAACCGCAGATGGCTCCGCAAAAAACGCAGACATGGGGGATATTTGGGTGGAATGCGAATGACATGGCATCGGCATGAACACGCGGACGGCCCCCCTGGACCAAGCGGCTTCTGCGACTCCGTGGCGTCTAAAAAAAATGACATTCCTCTCAAAATTGCACATGCCGCGGCGCTGAGCCGCCGCCTTGGCGTGAGCAGCCGCACGCCATGAGCACCCCGCGACCATGAGCCGGGACGGTCCCCCGGTCCTGCACCGTCTCGGCGAGACGGCGACCCTCCTGCTTGGCGGCATGCTGGTCACCATCGCGGCGACGGTGTCGCTGAGCGCGCGCGACCAGCTGATCTTCGCCAGCGCCGTCATGGCGATGTACCTGCTGATGCGACGGGCGCAGGGCCGCGTCGTCACCCTCGTCATGATGATGTTCTCCATGACGATGACGCTGCGCTACGTGTTCTGGCGCGCGACCGAGACGCTGGAATTCGGCTCCACCCTGGAACTCGCGCTCGGCCTGGCCCTGCTCGCCGCCGAGTTCTATGCCGCGATGGTGCTGATCCTCGGCTACGTGCAGACCATCGCCCCCTACCGGCGCCGTCCCCTGCCGCTGCCCGCCGACGACGCCACCTGGCCGACCGTCGACGTCTTCATCCCCACCTACAACGAATCCCTCGACGTCGTCCGCTCGACCGTGCTGGCCGCCATGTCCATGGACTGGCCGCCGGGCAAGATGAAGGTCTTCATCCTCGACGACGGGCGGCGCGCGGAATTCCGCGACTTCGCGGCGTCCTGCGGCTGCGGCTACATCACCCGCGACAACAACCGCCACGCCAAGGCGGGCAACCTCAACAACGCCATGCGGCAGACCGATGGCGAATACATCGTCATCTTCGACTGCGACCACATCGCCACGCGCGGCTTCCTGCAACTGACGATGGGCTGGATGGTCGCCGAGCCGCGGCTGGCCATGGTGCAGACCCCGCACCATTTCTATTCACCCGATCCGTTCCAGCGCAACCTCGCCTCCGGCACCCGCGTGCCCTCGGAAGGCAACCTGTTCTACGGCCTGATCCAGGATGGCAACGACTACTGGAACGCCTGCTTCTTCTGCGGCTCCTGCGCCGTGCTGCGCCGCACCGCGCTGGAGGAGATCGGCGGCATCGCCACCGAGACCGTCACCGAAGACGCCCACACCATGCTCAAGCTGCACCGGCGCGGCTGGGAGAGCGCCTATCTGCGCCTGCCGCTCGCCGCCGGCCTCGCCACCGAGCGGCTGGGCCTGCACATCGGCCAGCGCATCCGCTGGGCCCGCGGCATGCTGCAGATCTTCCGCCTCGACAATCCGCTGCTCGGGCGCGGCCTGACGCTCGGGCAGCGGCTGTGCTACCTGCAGGCCTGCTCGCATTTCCTGTTCGCCCTGCCGCGCGTCATCTTCCTGGTGGCGCCGCTGGCCTACCTGCTCGGCGGGCAGAACGTGATCGCCGCCTCGCCGCTGGCGATCACCGCCTATTCGCTGCCGCACATCCTGCTCTCGACCATGACCAATTCCCGCATCCAGCAGCACTGGCGGCATTCGTTCTGGAGCGAGATCTATGAAAGCGTGCTCGCGCTGGCGCTGGTGCGCGTCACCCTGGTCACGCTGCTCGCGCCGCGGCGCGGCCGGTTCAACGTCACCGCCAAGGGCGGCCTGCTGGAAAACGGCTATTTCGACCTGCGCGCGGTCTATCCCAACCTGATCCTCGCCGGGCTGCTGATCGCCGGCGTGGGGCTCGGCATCACCCGCCTCGCGCTGTTCGAGAACGACACGCTGACCTTCCAGGCGCTGCTGCTCAATTCGATCTGGGGCTTCTTCAGCCTGCTGATCGTGCTGGCGGCGCTGGCGGTGGGGCGGGAGACGCGGCAGCTGCGCAACAGCGCGCGCATCGCCGCCGAGCTGCCGGTACGGGTGCGCCTGCCCGACGGCACCGAGCACGCGGGCGTCACCATCGACATCTCCTCCAGCGGGGCACGCATGCACCTGCCCGGCCTGCCGGCCACGGCGCCGGAAGGCGAGGTTGCCGTGACCTTCTGGCCGGGCGAGGAAGACATCACCGTCGCGGGCCGGCTGGTCGGCGCCGGCGGGCAGCAGTTGCAGGTGACGTGGCAGGTGGACACGCTGGAAGAGGAAGCGAGGGTGGTGCGTATCGTCTATGGCCGTGTCGATGCCTGGGTCGGCTGGGGCGACTACCCCCCCGACCGGCCGCTGCGCAGCTTGTTGAACGTCCTGGTCTCGATCCGTGGCCTGTTCCGCCCGCCCGGCTCGCTGCTGCAGGGCGAGGGGCGCGCGCGCGCCGACAAGGGATCGCGCCGCCGGCTCGGCGCCGCCGGCGGCGGCGCCGCCGCGTTGCTGCTGCTGCTGCTGGCCCTGCCCGCCGCAGCCCAACCTTTCGCGCCCACGGGGACTCCCCCGGGCGGCACCCTCGCCCCCCTCGGCGCGCCTGCCGCCGGCACGCCTGACAGCCTCGCGGCGGCCCGTCCCGCCTTCGCCGACGCCCAGGGACCGGGCTCGCGGGTGGTGGTGCTCAATCTCCGCCAGCTCGGCGCCGCCGGCACCATGACCCTGCGCGGCACCAGCGACCTGCAGGGCCTGGAATTCGGCATCCGCGCCGACGAGGTGGTCACCGCGGCGCAACTGACGCTGACCGGCGCCATGTCGCCGTCGATGATCCCCGAATTCAGCAACATCACCGTCACCCTCAACGAACTGTACGTCGGCACCATCCCGGTCGACCGCGACCACCCCACCTACCAGGTGAGCTTCCCGGTCAGCCCGACCTTCTTCCTCTCCGACAGCAACCACCTGAATTTCCGCTTCACCGGCCGCTACACCCGCGAATGCAACGATCCGCTCAGCGGCCTGCTCTGGGGCAGCCTGTATGACAGCTCCACCCTGACGCTGCGGCTGGAGCGCCTGCCCGCCCAGCGCGGGCTCGGCCGGCTGCCGCTGCCCTTCTTCGACCCGCGCGAGCGCGAGCGCCTGACCCTGCCCTTCGTGCTGCCCTCCGCCCCGCGCGACGAGACGCTGAAGGCCGCCGGCGTGCTGGCTTCCTGGTTCGGCCAGCACGCCGCCTATCGCGGCGCCAGCTTCCCGCTGATGACCCGCCCGCCCGGCGAGGGCAACGCGGTGGTGATCCTGGTCGGCGAGGACGTGGCCGCCAGCGGCCTCGGCCTGCCCGCCCTCAGCGGCCCGACGCTCGCCGTGGTCGCCAACCCCACCGACAGCCTCGGTTCGCTGCTGGTGGTGGCCGGGCGCACCCCGCGCGAGGCCGAGGCCGCCGCCACCGCGCTGGCGATCGGCGCCCGCGCCTTCGGCAACGTCCCCCTGGCCACGGTGCGCGCCCCGGAACTGCCGCAGCGGCGCCCCTACGACGCGCCCAACTGGATCCCCGCCGACCGCCCGGTGCGGCTCGGCGAGCTGGTGGAGCCCTCGGCGCTGATCAATCGCGGCTATGTCGGCATGCTGCATGTCGCCTTCCGCACCGCGCCTGATTTCTACACCTGGCGCGACCGCCCCTTCCCGCTCGACCTGCGCATCACCGCCCCGCCCGGGCCGGTGATCGATCTCGGCCCGTCACGGCTCGATGTCAGCATGAACGGGCTTTATATCCAGACCCGCTCGCTGGCGCCGGAGGGGGTCGGGCTGGACCCGCTGCGCCGGCTGGTCGGCCTGCAGCCGCGGCGGCTCGACACCACGGTGCCGCTGCCCACCTACACGGTATTCGCCCAGAACGACCTGCAGCTTTTCTTCGACGCCCGCCCGCTGCATCGCGGCGACTGCGTCGCCGTGCCGGCCGACCTGCGCATGGCCGTCGATCCGGACAGCACCGTCGACCTCAGCCGCGGCTGGCGGGTCTCCACCCTGCCCAACCTCGCCTGGTTCGCCTCGGCCGGCTTTCCCTTCACCCGCATGGCCGATCTTTCCGACACCGCCGTCGTGCTGCCCGAACAGCCGGGCGGGGTGGAGATCAGCGCCTTCCTGATGCTGATGGGCCGCATCGGCGCCTTCGTCGGCCACCCGGCGACCGGCCTGGTGGTGACCCGGCCGGGCGACCTCTCCGCCGTCGCCGGGCGCGACCTGCTGCTGCTGGGCACGCTGCAGCATCTCGGCAGCGCCGGAGGCCTGCTGGACCGCGCACCGGTGCGGCCGACGGAAGGCGGCATCACCGTCGCCGTCGCCGACGAGCTGAACCCGGTGCTGCGCCTGTTCGGCGATGCCGGCGCGCGCGATCGCGACCGCGCCGCCGCCGCCATCGCCGCGGGCCTGTCCGACGACTGGGCCGCGCTGGTCGGCATGGAAAGCCCGCTGCAGCGCGGCCGGTCGCTGGTGGCCCTGCTCGCCGCCACGCCCCAGGCGATCGAGACCATGATCCTGGGCTTCGACGACCCCGCGCAGAACCAGCGCATCCAGGGCGACCTGACGCTGTTCAAGGGCGGCGAGCCCAGCTCCTTCCGCATCGGCGACACCTACACCTTCGGCCACCTGCCGTTCTGGCTATGGCCGAGCTGGGCGCTCAGCGACCGTCCGGTGCTGCTCGCCACCATCATGCTGGGCGGGTGCAGCCTGTTCGGCCTCGGCATGCTCAGCCTGGTGCGCCACGGTGGCCGGCGTGGCCGCAAGCCCCCTCCCGCATCACGAGCCAATCCATGACCCCCCAGCCTCATCCCCTCCCCCGGCAGGACGGCCCCGCGCCCGACACGGCGGAGCCCGGGTTCCGGCAGGCCCTGCAGGTCATGACCGTGCTGGTGCCGGTCGCGGCCATCGCCGGGGTCGGCCTCGGCGGACTGACGGACCTTGCCCTCGGGCAATTCGACCGGGCCATGGCGGAGCTGGTGCCGGCCAGCGCCGCGCCGCGCCCGGCCGCCCCGCCCCCCTTTGTCCTGTCGTCTCCCCTCCCGCCCCAGGAGCCCCAGGACACCGGGGCATGGAGCCAGGACACGGCCGCCGTCCCGGCCATCCCCCCGGCCGTGAGGCCGCGCTTCGACGCCTGGCTCGCCGAGGCCGCCTCTCCCCCCTGGGCCCGCCCGGCCGAGGCGGTGATCGGGCCGAAGACCACCATCCGGCCACGTGCCGGCGCGGCGCCGGACTGGGCAGGCGATCCGGCGAGCGACCGGGAGGCAAGCGAGCGGATGGATGTCGCCGTGGCGACCCCGGCCCCGCCCGCCCCTGTCCCCGCTCCGGAGCCCCGGACCACGATCGCCGAGGCGCCCTCCGTCCCGCCGCCTTCACCGCCGGCGGCCCCCGCCCCCGCGCCGGCGAACCGCGCCTTCGAGGTGCTGCTGCAGCAGGCGGACATGTGGCAGTCCCGCAACGAGCCCGAACGGGCCCGCGACAGCCTGCGCCGCGCCCTGCTGCTCGCCCCGGGCCACCCGGAGGCCGAGGCGAGGCTGCGGGCGATGGCGCCGTCGCGCGCGGCCCCCTGGACCACGCCGCGGGAATGGCCGGCCCAGGCGGCCGCCATCCCGGCCGGGGTGAAGGTCGCCTTCACCCCCTTCGCCCTGACCCCGCCCGTCGCCCCGGCCCCCGCCCCCGGGCCGCGGCAGGTGCTGGCGCTGCGCGAGACCCTGCTGCGCCGCGAGCCCGCCAACATGGCGGCGCGGCAGGACGCGGTGCAGGCAGCGCTGGCGCTGAACGAGCGGGTGCGCGCCCGGCAACTGGCCCAGGACGGGCTGCGCCAGGCCCCGAACGACCCGCAGGCCTGGCTGGTCGCCGCCGATCTCGAACGCGGCCTGGGCGAGGAGGCGCGCGCCACCCGCCACCTGGAACGTGCCCGCGACCTGCAGGCCCAACTGGCCAGCTATCGCACCCCCGCCCCCGGCCGCGCCTATGCCGCCGCCGCCCCGGGCCGCGGCCCGGGCGGCGCGACGGGCACGGCCCCGGTCGTGGTCATGGCCCTGGTCGACGATGCCGCGGATGAGGCCGGCGCGCTCGGGCCGCTGCCGCTGCAGCCCGGCGCCCCCGCCCGGCCGCGTCCCGCCCGGCCGGTCGCTCCGGCCGCGCCCGCCCCGGCCCCGCTTCCGGCCAACAACGACCCGGACCCGTGGCAGACCCCCTTCGTCAATCCCTTCCGCCGCGGCGGCGAGCCGGCGATGCGGACGGCGGACACCACGCTGACCATCCTGCCGCGCGACACCGATCCGCTGCTGCGCGACATCGACCGCGACATCGCCACCCTGCGCAACGAGGTCGCCCCCTGGGTCCAGGGCGGGCTCGACATCCGCGGCCGCTCCGGCGATTCCGGGACCAGCCGGCTGACCCAGTACACGACGCCGCTGCAGGCCAATTTCTCCCCCGGCGGCACCGGGCGGCTGCGCATCGACATCACCCCCACCATCCTCGATGCCGGCCGGCTCGACGGCAACAATCCCTGGGCCTATTCGAGCTTCGGCTCCACCGGCCTGGCGCTGCAGGGCTCCGGCACCTCGGTCACCTATGGCGGCCCCACCGTGCCGAGCCAGCAGGCCAGCGGCGTCGGGCTCGGCCTCGCCTACCTGCTCAACAGCCTGAAGGTGGATGTCGGCAGCAGCCCGCTCGGCTTCCCCACCACCAACGTGCTCGGCGGCATCGAGTGGGCGCCGCAGCTCACCGAGAAACTGCGCCTGCGCCTGACCGGCGAGCGCCGCGCCATCGAGGATTCGCTGCTCTCCTATGCCGGCACCCGTGATCCCGTGACCGGCCAGACCTGGGGCGGCGTCACCCGCACCGGCGGGCGGGCGCAACTGGAACTGAGCGCGGGCCCGATGGAGCTGCATGCCGGCGTCGGCGGCGCGATGCTGCGCGGGCGGCACGTGCAGGACAACTCCATGGTGACGGTGCAGGCCGGCGGCAGCCTGCCGCTCTGGAAGACACCCACCCAGGAACTGCGCGGCGGGCTGGAGCTGACCTACTTCCAGTACGCGAAGAACCTGAGCGGCTACACCCTCGGCCAGGGCGGCTATTTCAGCCCGCAGAGCTACGTCTCCGCCATCATGCCGATCACCTATCGCGAGCAGGTCAATGACTGGCTGAGCTGGGAAGTCGGCGTCGGCGCCGGCGTGCAGAGCTACCGCAGCAGCAGTTCCGACTATTTCCCGCTCGATCCGGCCCTGCAGGGCGCCTGGGCCGCCAAGGCCGCCACCATGACCGGGATGACGGCGCAACTGCCGGCGAGCAGCAAGACCGGCTTCGCCGGCTCCGCCCGCGCGGCCGTCGACTACGCCGTCAGCCCCTCCCTGACCCTGTCAGGGCGCTTCGGCTACCAGCAGGTCGGCAATTTCCGCGAGGCCACCGGCATGCTCGTGGCGAAATACGTCTTCAACGGAGCCACGCCATGAGCGATCTCACGCCGGCGCCCCAGTGGCGCGTGTTCCTGCATGCGCTGGCCGAGGAAATCGACAGCCAGGGCGGCGTCGCCGCGCGCGACGAGCTGCTGCGCGGGATCGGCCGCCGCATGGCGAAGCTGCGTCCCATCCTCGCCGTTTCCGGCATCGACCTGCTCACCGCCGAGATCAACGAGCAGCTCGGCCTGATGGGCTGGGGCCAGGCGAGCCTGCATGTCGCCGACGAGTATCCCGCCCTGCAGATCGTCCACACCGGCCTGCCGCGGGTCGGTGCCGGTGGGGATCCGCCGGGGAGCTGGATGTCGGCGCTGCTCGAAGGGCTTTACCAGGGCTGGCTCGCCCAGCAGCCCGGCAGCGAGCCCGGCATGACCGTGCGCCGCGAGTCCGTCAGCGCACGCGCCGTCACCCTCCGCTACGGCCGGCGCAACGACATCACCACGGCGGGCGAGGTCAGCGGCGCGATCACGGGGCCGATCCGCGCGCCGTCATGATCTTCGCCTCCTTCGAATTCCTGCTGCTGTTCCTGCCGGCCTTCTTCGCCACGTATTTCCTGGCCCCCGCGCGGCTGCGCAACCTGGTCATCGTGGCGTTCTCCTGGGCGTTCTATGCGTGGTGGCGGGTGGATTTCCTGGCGCTGCTGGCCGGTGTCACCCTGGGCACCTTCCTGGTCGCCCGCGCCATGGACCGCGCCGGCCCGGCCAGCCGGCGCGGCCGCGTGCTGCTGCTGGCCGGGCTCGCCGGCAATCTGGGCGTGCTCGGCTATTTCAAATACGCCAATTTCGGTGTCGCCACCTTCAACGACCTCGTCACCGCCTGGGGCGGCCAGCCCATGGCCTGGACGCAGATCGTGCTGCCGGTCGGCCTGTCCTTCTACGTGCTGCAATCGATCAGCTACCTGGTCGACCTGCGCCGCGGCAGCGTGCCGGTGAGCCGCAGCTTCCTCGATTATGCCGCCTACAAGGCGCTGTTCCCCCAGTTGATCGCCGGGCCGATCGTGCGCTACGCCGAGATCGCCGATGCGCTGAAGCACCGCACCCATTCGCTGCGCCTGTTCGGCGAGGGCGCGCGCATCGCCATGACCGGCTTCGCCATGAAGGTGGTGTTCGGCGACACGCTGAGCCCGGTCGTCGACGCCGCCTTCGCCCTGCCCGCGCCCAGCCTCGCCGATGCCTGGACCGGGGCGCTGGCCTACACGCTGCAGCTCTATTTCGACTTCGCCGGCTATTCGCTGCTGGCGATCGGGCTGGCGCGGATGATGGGATTCCATTTCCCGGCCAATTTCGACAATCCCTATCTCGCCACCTCCATCCAGGAATTCTGGCAGCGCTGGCACATGACGCTGTCGCGCTTCCTGCGCGACTATCTCTACGTGCCGCTCGGCGGCAACCGGCACGGCCCGGTCCGCACCTATCTGAACCTGATGGCGGTGATGGTGATCGGCGGCGCCTGGCACGGCGCAAGCTGGAACTTCATCGTCTGGGGCGCGTGGCAGGGGCTTTGCCTCGGGCTGCATCGCGCGTGGTCGCGGCGACGCCCCCGGCATGCCCCTGCTTCACCCATGCACCGGCTCGGCGCCCATCTGCTGACCATGCTGGCGGTGGTGCTCGGCTGGGTGGTGTTCCGCGCCGCCGATCTCGGGGCCGCCGGCACCCTGTATGCCGGCATGCTCGGGCTGCATGGCATCGGCCTGTCCGACGCGCTCGCCTGGCAGATCACGCCGGACCGGCACGGGATGCTGCTGCTGGCCCTGCTGGCGGTCTATGCGCCGCTGCTGCGCGGCCTCGTCCCGCGCCCGGCGCTGCCCCTGCCCGGCTGGCTTGGTGGCGGGATGCGCGTGGCCGGCCCGCTCGCCGCCTTCTCGCTCGGCATCGTGCTGCTCTACAGCCGCGACGCCGTCCCCTTCCTGTATTTCCAGTTCTGACCCGATGTCCACGCGTGCCGACCGCCTGCTCGGGGCCATCACCGCCGCCGCCCTCGCCCTCGGTGCCTGGCAGGGGCTCGCCGCCCTGGCCGCGCCGCAATCACGGCTGCAGTTGCAGGAGGTGGGCTCGGTCGCGGCGGTGCTCTCCGGCCGCGCCGCGGCGGCGGTCAACCACATCATGTCGCACAACCTGCCCGCCGATCCGTGGCTGCGCGCGACCGGCGGCGTGCTGCGCTGGACGCTGTTCCGCTCCGGCGGCCCGCAGGTCGGCGTCGGCTGCGACGACTGGCTCTATCTCACCGAGGAATTGCGGCCCTGGCCCGCGGCCGAGGCGGCCATGGCCGGCCGCGCCGACCTCGTCCGCCGCGTCGCCGACCATCTGCGTGCGCGGGGGATCGGGCTGCTCGTCGTGGTGGTGCCGGACAAGGCCCGCGTCGCCGGCGCGCATCTCTGCGGCCTCGACTATTCGGCGCAGGCGCGGTCCCGCTACGCCGCCTTCGCCCGGCTGCTGGCCGCGCGCGGCATCGCCCAGGTCGATCTGCTCACAGCCTTTCGTGCCGCCGGGCAGGATCTCTATTACCGGACCGACACGCACTGGAACCAGGCGGGCGCGGCGCTCGCCGCCGCGCGGGTCGCCGACCAGTCCGACCTGCAGCCCGGAACGGCATCTTTCCGCACCGAGGCGACCGGGACGCCGGCGCCGCGCGCGGGCGATCTGCTGCGGCTGATGAGCCTCGACGCCGTGCCCGACCTGGGCTGGCCCCGGCTGCGGCCACGCCCGGACGAGGAAGCGCCGGAACGCACCATCGCCGCGGCAAGCGCGCCCGCACCCGGCCTGCTCGACGACGCGCCGCCGGTCGAGATCACGCTGCTCGGCAGTTCGTTTTCGGCGAATGGCAATTTCCTCGGCCGGCTGCGGCAGGCGTTCGGCCGCGAGGTCACCGGCTTCGCCCGCCCTGGCGGCGGCTTCGCCGGCGCCGCGCGCGAATACCTGGGCAGCACCGCCTTCCGCGAGACCCCGCCGCGGCTGGTGGTCTGGGAATTCCCCGAACGCGTGCTCGGCCAGCCACCCGGCCGGGACGAAGCGGAATTGTTGTCAACAATATTGACCGAATCGCCATCGGCCCGCTGACCGAACCACATGCGATCCATGGCAATGTTACCAGATAGCAACAACAACTTATCCCGCGTGGATTGCCTTTGCTTGCCAATCATCACCCATCGGATTAGTTTCGCACCCGGCAAACAGGACAGCGATCGATTATGCATTCAGTGGCCGCCACAGCGAAAACCGCGATTTCACGCCGTGCCGTGCTTGGCGGGCTGACCGCCGGCACGATCATGGCCGGCGTGCCAGGGCAGGCCGGCGCGGCCATCGTGAACCTGGTGGTGGTCGGCCAGGATGGCTGGCTGTTCCCGATCTGGGAGGAAGTGCGCCGCCTCGACCCGAACCGGATCCGCCAGACCACCGACCTGCTGAACGGCGCGGTCGAAATCCTGCGGCGCGCCGGCATCGAGGTGGCGATCGCCCTGTTGCCGGCCAAGGCGCGCATCTATCGCGCGGCCCTGCCGGAGGATTTCCGCTTCACCGCGCAGACCGAGCAGCGCTACGCGATGGCGCTGGAGGCGTTGCGCAAATCCGGCGCGCTGGTGCCCGATCTGGCGGCGCCGTTGCAGCGGCTGCACGCGGCGCAGCCGGCGACCCCGCTGTTCTTCAAGGGCGACACCCACTGGACCGCGGCGGGCGCCGAGTGTGCCGCCACCGAAGTTGCCAGCCAGATCAAACAGAAATTCCGGCTGCCGCCGGCGCCGCAGGGTGGCACGCGGCTCGGCGCGCCGGTCATGGCGCTGCAGGAGAAGAACGATCTGGTGGCGATGCTGCCGCTCTCCGAGGCCCCCAAGTACCGGCTGGAATCCTTCCCGGTGCGCCGGCCGCTGCAGCAGGGCGGCACTGCGCTGGTCGAGGACGACAGCGCCGACGTGGCGGTGGTCGGCAACAGCTTCCTGCAACCGCTGTTCGGCTTCGCCCCGGTGCTGTCCAACCAGCTCGACCGACCGGTGTCGCTGACCTGGAAGGTGCACCAGTACGGCCCGTACCAGACCCTGCTGTCCTGCCTCGGCAGCGACGCCTTCCGGCGCCGCCGCCCGAAGCTGGTCGTCTGGGCCATGCTGGAAATCGACATGAGCAATCCCTCCGACCGCCGCGATGTCTGGGGGCCGAACGCCATGCCGCCGGCCGCCTTCCTGCAGGAACTGCGCCGCGTGGTCGGCGGGTGATGGCGTGCTGACGCTCCTGTCCTTCCCCCGGCCGGTTGCCGCGCTGGCACTGCTGGGCGGCCTGCTCGCCGGTACGCCGGCGCGGGCGCAGCATCAGGTCTACGACCCGCTGCCGCCGCCGGGCTCGGCCTATCTGCGCTTCGTCAACGGGCTCGGCGACGCGGTGGCGCTGCGCCCCGACTTCCTGCCGGCACAGACGCTCGGCACCGCGCCGGAACAGCGCGTCTCCGCCTATCAGGTGGTCGAGAAGGTCGCCGGCCGCACGCTCGGGCTGCGGATGCAGCAGGGTGGCCAGGACAGCGAGGCCCGCCTGACGGTCGCGCCGGGCAGTTTCGTCACCGTGATCCTGGAGGCATCCGGGGAAGCCTCCGGGCGCGGCATCGACGCCGTGCCGGTGGTCGACCGCACCGAGTTCAACCAGAGCCGGGCCCGGCTGACCTTCTACAACGCCACCCCCGGCTGCGCCGCCGCCACGCTGGCGCTGGACCCGGACGGACCAGCGGTGTTCCAGGACGTGGCCCCGGGCAGCGCCAGAAGCCGCAGCGTCAACCCGGTGAGCGCACGGCTGAAGGCCGGTTGCGACGGCCAGGCAGCCCCGGCCTTCGCGTTGGAAGGGCTGGAAGCGGGCGGCATGTACAGCGTCTGGCTGATGCGGCCGGGCGAGGCCCCGACCGCGTTCCTGACCCGCGATGCAACGGCGCGATGGCGGCCCTGATGTGAAGCGGCCGCGCCGGACTGCGGCGCGTGCGCTGCTGGCCGCGGCCCTGATCGGGGGGCCGCTGGCCGGGCCGGCCCCGCTGCGGGCCCAGGATGCCGCGCCTTCCGCCACCGCGCTCACCCAGTTGATCGGCAACGCCCTGTTCTGGAACCAGCGCGGCCAGCCCGACCGGGCCAGGCAGGAGCTGGAGCGGGCCCTGGCCCTGCAGCCGCAGAACCCGGACCTGCTCGCCCTTGCCGCCCGGCTGGCCTACCAGCTCGGGGAATACGATGCCGGCGATGCCTGTACCGCCCGCCTGCGCGAGGCGGCACCGCAGGATCCCCGCCTGGCAGCGCTGGCGGCGGAGCAACGCCACAGCCCGGCGGAGCTGCAAGTGCTGGCCGAGGCCCGCAAGCTTGCCGATGCCGGCCGCAAGGAAGACGCCATCCGGCTGTATCGCCAGTTCACCCGCGGCAAGATCCCCGACAGCCTGGCGGTGGAATTCTACCTGCTGCTGGGCGGCAGCTCGACCGAGGGCTTCATCGAGGCCAGCGACGCCCTCTCCGCCGTCATGGCGCGCTGGCCGACGGAGCTGGCGTTCCGGCTGGCCTATGCGCGGCTGCAGACCTTCCAGGAAGGCGCCCGCGCCGGCGGGATCGAATTGCTGCGCGAGCTGACCCGCGAGCCGGCGGTGGCCGAACAGGCGCGCGCCGCCTGGCATGAAACCTTGCTGTGGCAGGGCGCGGATTTCCAGACGCGCGACCAGTTGGAGGCCTATCTGCGCGCCTATCCCGGCGACCCGGCGATCGAGGCAAAACTGAAGGAGGTGCGGGCGAGCCTGCCCGACGAGAGCGTGCTGGCGCGCATGCGCGGATGGGAAGCGCTGTCCTCGGGGCGCACGGAAGACGCCGAGCGCGAATTCCAGGCGGCACTCGCCGCCACCGCCGACGATGCCGAGGCGATGGTGGCGCTGGCGCTGATCCGGCGCAAGCAGAAGCGCTTCCCGGAGGCGACCAAACTGCTCGACCGCGCCTATGAACTTGCCCCCTATCGCCGCGACGAGTTCCGCGCGACGGTGGGCGACGGGGACCAGCCGGGCCAGCCGCCCGCCGAGGATGCCGGCAAGGCGGTCCGCGCGCGCTATGCCGAGGTACGGCGGCTGGCCGACCAGGGCGCGCTCGACAAGGCCGAGACACTGCTGCGCCAGCTCATGCGCCGGGACCGCACCGCCGGCAATTTCGTGGCGCTGGGCGGCATCCAGGCACGGGCGGGGCGGCTGGCCGAGGCGGAGGAGAGCTACCGCACGGCGCTCACGCTCGGCCCGCGCGGCGCCGACGCGCTGGCCGGCCTGTCCGATGTGCTGGACCGGCAGGGCAAGGCGTCGGAGAGCGAGGCGCTGCGGGCCGAGGCCGAGGAGAAGCTGACCCGCGCCGGTGACCGTGCCGGGCTGCGGCAGCTCGATCGCAGCCGCGCCGACCGGCTCCGGCGGCAGGCGACGGGTACGGGCGATCCGGTGGCGCGGATCGCACTGCTGCGCCAGGGGCTGGGGCTCGATCCCGATCATCCCTGGCTGCGGCTGGATCTGGCGCGGGCGCTGCAGAAGCAGGGCCAGGGCGCGGAGGCGCGACGGATCATGGCGGAGGGTGTTGCCGGCACCGCCGTCAGCCCGGATGCGCTGAAGGCCGCGATCGCCTTCGCCTACGAGACCGACGACCTGTCGCTGGCCAACCGGCTGATCGACCGCCTGCCGCCGCGCGAGCGCAGCGAGGCGATGCGGACCCTGCAGCAGCAGGCGGTGGCGCGCGAGCAGGTCCAGGCCGCCCTCACCAGTGGCGACGAGCCTTCCCGCATCCGCGCAGCCCTGCTTGTGCTCGCCGCGCAGCCGGATCCGGCCGGGGTGCGCGGCAACGAGATCGGTCGCGCGCTGCTGCGCCTGGGCGACAAGGGCGCGGCGCGCAGCGCGCTGCAGGCGGCGCTGGCGAGCACCGTCGCGCCCACGCCGCAGCAGCGCATCGCCTATGCCGGGGTGCTGCTGAAGGCGGGGCTGACCCGGGACGCCCGCGCGCTGGTGCGCGAGCTCGACCGGCGCGGCCTGCCGGAGCCGTCGCGCCGGCTGCTCGCGCAGGTGCTGGACGGCATCGCCGTGCAGCAATCCGACCGGCTGAACGAGCAAGGCCGGCCGGCGGAAGCGTTCGAGGCGCTGGCGCCGCGCCTGTCCGGCGATCCCGCCGATCCCGGGCTCAATCTGGCGCTCGGCCGGATCTACCAGGACAACGGCAGGCCGCGCGAGGCGCAGGCCATCACCGAGACGCTGCTGCAGCGCCATCCCGACAATCTCGACGTCCGCCTCACCGCGGTGACGACAGCGATCCGGCGCGGCGAGCTCGCCGAAGCGGAACGGCTGCTGGCCGAGACCCGCGACATGTTCCCCGAGGAGCCACGCGTGTACGTGGCCTCCGCCACCCTGGCGAAAGCCCGAGGACAGAACGGCAAAGCCATGAACGACCTGGAGAAGGCACGCATGCTGCGCGAACGGCAGCTCGTGAAACCCGAGTGACGCCGCACCGCGCCCTGCTGCTGGCCATCGCCATGGCCCTGGCCATCCCGGCCGCCGCCCTGGCGCAGCCCATGCCAGGGGTGTGCGGCCTGCCGGCGCGGGCGGCGCGCCCGGCGGATGCGCAACCGACCTATCTGCCCATCCCAAGCTGGCGCGAGCGCGCCACCCTGCTGGAACGCGAGCTGGCGGCCCGCCAGGGCGCGCGGGCGGGGATGCTGTTCCTGGGCGATTCCATCGTCGAGGGCTGGTACCAGGTCGTGTTTGACCTGTTCTACGCGCAGCGCGGCGCGATCAATCTCGGCATCGGCGGCGACACCACCCAGGGGCTGCTGTGGCGGCTCGCGCGCACCCCGCTCAACACGCTGCGGCCGCGCCTGGTGGTGGTGCTGATCGGCACCAACAATCTCTGGCCGTCCAAGGCGCCGGAAGACGTCGCCTATGGCATCGGCGAGGTGATCAGCCAGATCCGCCAGCGCTCGCCGGACAGCCGGATCCTGCTGCTCGGGCTGATGCCGCGCGGCCCCGGCCCGGAGCACCCGCTGCGCCAGTTGCAGCAGAAGGTGAACACGCTGATCGCCCGCTGTGCCGATGGCGTCTCGGTGTTTTATGCCGATCCCGGCGCGCTGCTGCTCGATGCGCAGGGACGGCTGCCGGCTCAGATCGCGCAGGACTTCCTGCACCCGAGCTGGGTCGGCTACGGCATCCTCTCGGGGGCGCTGGAGCCGACGATCCGGCGCCTGCTGCCACCGGCCGCGAACTGACAGGCGGCCCGCGGATGACTTCGATATCGAAACAGCGCAGACTTGCCGCTGCCGGCGCGGGCGACGCGCAGGCCGGCGGGATGGAGGATCGGATGCATAGGATCGGCCGGCGCGCGGCGGTTCTCGGGACTGCCTCGGCGCTTCTGGCGTCATCCCCCGCGTTCGCGCAGACGGGGCGGCCCTCCGCCCTCCGCGGCAAGGATGGATGGGTCTACGGGATCTGGGACAAGGCCGTGCCGGTCGATCCCCGCCAGGCCAACGAGACGCGGCAGGTCCTCACCGACACCGTGTCGCTGCTGCGCCAGGCCGGCATCGCCACCGCCTTCTGCCTGGTGCCGGCGAAGGCGACCGTCTATCCGGATTTCGCGCCGGAGGAGCTGCTCGCCCCCGCGCGCGGCCCGACGCGCTACGCCGAGGGGTTGCAGGTCCTGCGTGGCTGCGGCGGCATCGCCGCCGACCTCGCCGCGCTGTTCGCCCGGCTGCGGCGGGAGGCCCCGGCCGAGCCGCTGTATTTCAAAACCGATTCGCACTGGACGGCCTTCGCCGCGGAAGCTGCCGCCGCCGAGACCGCGAAGCTGGTCGCGGAGCGGCTCACCCTGCCGAAGAGCACCCGTCCCTTCACCCGGCTCGGCGTCGCGGTGCGCCAGCCCTACACGCGCCACGACCTGGTGCCGCTGTTGCCGCCCGCCGAGCGCAGCGCCGTTGCCGCGGAAACCCAGATGATCCGTCCGCCGCTGCAGGGCGGCGGCCTGATCGACGACGACAAGGCCGATGTCGCGGTGATCGGCAGCAGCTACATGAACACGCCCTACAATTTCGCCCCGGCGCTGTCGCAGGCGCTGGCACGGCCGGTCAGCCTGATGTGGAAGCAATTGCCGAACAGCGTCTTCGACGTGATGCGCGAGTACCTGGAAGGCCCGTCCTTCCGGAAGAACCGTCCGGCGCTGATCGTGTGGAACTTCGTCGAGACCAATGTCTTCCTCGGCCCCAATGTCGCGCTGCAGCCGCTGCGGCCCGACCAGTTCCTCGCGCGCGTGCGCGGCGCCCTGGCGGCCTAGGGGGGACAGGCCACCTTGGCGGGGTTGCAGCGCAGGTCACGTCGTCACGTAGGGCGGATAAGCGCAGCGCAATCCGCCATCGCACTGCTCCACGAGGTGGCCACCTTCCGCCGGCGGATTGCGCTGCGCTTATCCGCCCTGCATTCGATGGTCCGCGCGCCCGGGAAAGGCACCGGCGCGGGCGAAGACGGTGACGGAGAAACCGCCCCGCGATGAGTCACACAACAGCCGAACGCCAGAATGGCCCTGATGGCGACCGAAACGCCCCGGGGGAGCACGATGCGATGCCGCGGTGCCGACCGCATCCGCGCGGGACGGTGCTGCTCGTGGCCCTGCTTGCGGTCATGATAGCCGGCCTGCCCCCGGCCGGCGCGCAGATCCCACCGCAGGGCCAGCCGCAGCCCCAGCAACCCGCCTCCCTTCTGGCGCAGATCTACCAGAATGCGCTGTTCTGGGAGAACAACGACCGCCCGGAGCTGGCGCTGCAGGAGGCGGAGCGCGCGCTCGGCATCTGGCCGGCCAATCCCGACCTGCTGGCCATGGCCGCCCGGCTCTCGTCCCAGCTCGGCCACGACGCCGCGGCCGAGACCTATCGCCGGCAGTTGCGCGAGGTCGCCCCCGGTGATACGGCCCTCGCGGCGGCGGCGGAACGCCCGCTCGGCCCGGCCGAACGGGCGACGCTGGAAGAAGCCCGCAAGCTCGCCGCCGCCGGCCGCAGCCAGGATGCGCTGCGGCTTTATCGCCGGCTGTGGCAGGGCAAGGTGCCGGAGAACCTGGCCACCGAATACTATCTCGTGCTGGGCAGCTCCTCGCCGGAGGGCTTCGCCACCGCCAACACGGAACTGGCGCGCGCCGCCGAGCGCCAGCCGCTGAACATCTATCTCCGGCTGGCCTATGCGCGGCTGCAGACCTTCCAGGAAGGCACGCGGCCGGCGGGGATGCGGCAGTTGCGCGAGCTGAACCACCAGCCGCTGACGGCGCAGGCCGCCCGCGACGCCTGGCGCGAGGCGCTGCTCTGGCAGGGGGCGAACGCCGAGACCGAGCAGCAGCTCACGGCCTATCTGCAGGACTATCCCGACGACACGAAGATCGTGCAGAGGCGCGACGAGGTGCACCAGACGCTGCAGCCCAACCGCGGCCCGATGGCGCGCATCCGCGGCTACGAGGCGCATGCGCAGGGCAAGCTGGCGGAAGCCGAGCGGGAATTCCGCACCGCCCTGGCCGAGGATCCCGAGGATGCCGAGACCATGGTCTTCCTGGGGATGATGCTGCGCCGGCAGAACCGGCAGGCCGAGGCGACCAAACTGATCGAGCGCGCCTTCGCGCTGGCCCCGGACCGGCGCGACGAATTCCGCGCCACCCTGGGCGAGACCGCCGCCGCCGCGGCGCGCGCGCAATATGCCCAGGTCAACCGGCTCGCCGACCAGGGCAAGTACGACCAGGCCGAACGGCTGCTGCGGCAGTTGATGCAGAAGGACCGCAATGCCGGCAATTACCTGACCCTGGGCAACATCCAGTTGCGGGCGGGCCGGCTGGCCGAGGCCGAGGAAAACCTGCGCCGCGCCGTGCAGATGGCGCCGGGCAATGCGGATGCCGTGCTGGGGCTGGCCGACGCGCTGGCCCGCCAGGGGCGCGGGCAGGAGGCCGATGCGCTCTATGCCCAGGCCCAGGAGCTGTTCACCAGAAGCGGCAACCGGACCGGGCTGCAGGCGCTGCGCCGCAGCCGGGCGGAGCGGCTGCGGGTCCAGGCGACGAAGCTCGACGACGCGGATGCGCGGATCGCCCTGCTCCGCTCGGGGCTGGCGCTGGATCCGGGCCATGCCTGGCTGCGGCTGGACCTGGCACGGGACCTGCTGAAGCAGGGCCAGCGCGCCGAGGCGAAGCAGGTCATGGCCGGGGCGCTCGCCGGCGACCGCGCCGACCCGGATGCGTTGCAGGCGGCGATCGCCTTCGCCCAGGACACCGACGACCTGGCCCTGGCCAACCAGTTGATCGCCCGCCTGCCGGCCCGCAACCGCACCCGCTCGATGCAGGACCTGCAGGAACGGCAGGCGATCCAGGAGCAGGTACGGCAGGCCGCCGATGCCACGGAGCCGGAGGCGGCGCGGGCGCGGCTGCTGGCGCTGGCCGCCGCCGCGGACCCGAACGGGGTGCGCGGCAGCACGATCGGCCGCACGCTGCTGCGCATGGGCGACAAGGCCGGGATGCGGGCGGCGATCCGCGCGGCACTGGCGAGCACCACCGCGCCCACGTCGCAGCAGCGCATCGCCTATGCCGGGGTGTTGCTGGAAGGGGGGATGACCCAGGACGCGCGCACGCTGCTGCGTGGCATCGACCGGGCCAGCCTGCCGGTCGCGCTGCGCGGCGGGGCCGACCAGTTGATGAACGGCATCGCCGTGCAGCAGGCCGACCGGCTGAACGAGCAGGGCCGGCCGGCGGAGGCGTTCGACGTGCTGGCGCCGCGGCTGGCGGGCAACGCCGCCGATCCCGGGCTCAACCTGGCGCTGGGCCGGCTGTACCAGAAGAACGGCAAGCCGGAGGAAGCGCGCAGCATCACCGACACGCTGCTGCAACGCAGCCCCGACAGCATCGAGGTACGGCTGGCGGCGCTGGACCTGGCGATCCAGCAGCACGATTTCAGCCGCGCCGGGCGCCTGCTGGCGGAGACCCGGGACTTGTTTCCCGGCGATCCCCGCACCTATGTCGCCTCGGCCCGGCTGGCCAGGGCACAGGGGCGGACCGGCGCGGCGATCGACGATCTGGAACGGGCCCGGGAGCTGCGCGAACGCCAGCTCCGCTGAGACGGCGGATGCACCGGCCCCGCCCCCACGCGCAGACCGGTCAGCCCCGCGGGCTGCCGGCAGCACGTGGCCGAAACGGCAAGCGACACGCTCATGCCCCTGGCGGACAGCGGATCTTCTGGCCGATCATCACGCAGGCGGTTGCATCAGGTACGCTGATCGCATACCGACGAATGCGACATCTACGCCCGACTACCAGCCTGGGGCTACGCGCACAAGACGGTCTGCCACGCTCACGGTGAGTATGCGCGCGATGAAGATGGCGATGAATTCTGTGAAGTTCACGTCAACACCATTGAGGGCTTCTGGTCGCTGCTGCGCTCCTGGCTTCGCCCTCACCGGGGCATCTCGCAGGACAAGTTGCCGCTCTATCCCGGCTTCTTCCAGTTCGTGCATAACGCCCGTCGCCGTGGCAAGGCCCTGCTCAGTGCCCTCGTGGGTGGCCTGGTCGGGTGAGGCATTCTACCACCCCGCGACCCGACAAGAGCCAAACGGAAACAAGAAATTGGGCTGCATGCACTGGTTCGAGTTCCACATATTTTGAATTTAAAATATTGTCATTTCTTATTATTGAAGCGGAAATTTTCCACTAAGGCGATAAAATGACGATGTCGAGGAAATCGTGCCAGACGACGACCGCTCCCGGCACCGTGAATCCCGGTGCCACACAAGCGGTTGGGGCGGGCACCGCAAGTGGAAGCCCCCTCGCTGGGCTCCTTGGCTGTTCGGTGAGTTCGTTGGCACTCGTGCCGGAAACCGGAGACGGCTTCCTTACAGCTTCTTTCACGGTAGCGGCAGTCGCCGTGGGCACCGATACGTCCGCCACCGGGGACGTATCGGTGCAACTGATCACGCGCGGTCCGGCGACCTTCGCGTTTGGAACCGCCACGCTGACGGCAACCGCCCTTGCGTCCGCGGGCCAGACCGCCGACACCGACATCCAACAGGCACTGGACGTCTCTGGCGCGGACCTCTTCATCGAACGCCGTGTCACGGCCACGGGCAATGGCAGCATCGGCACTGGGTCCTGGTCTTCGGACATGGCGCAGGTCAGCTTCTTCGCCCTGGAATTCCAGGGACTGACGTTCCTCGGCGGCCCGATCACCGTCACGGATGCGACGGCTTCGACGATAAGCAGCCCTCCCGCGACCATCAGCAGCGACGGCGGCAGTGCGAGTGCCGCGTTCGATGCCAGCGCGATCGCCATTGGTGTCTATCCCGGCCTGAGCACGCAGGCCATTACGCAGACACTGGCCATTGCGGGGGAAGTATCCAGCGGAACCGCCACGGCCATGGTGGACAGCGGCAGGCCGGAAGCAGGAGCTACACCGTCCGGAAAGGTCTACCGGCAGGTTGGCTGCGGCAACACGGCCCTTTGCGTCGGAGAGGGGGACAACTGGGTGTTCGCCGGCGGCAGAAAAGTGGCCACCATCGCCGGGAATGGCAACAACACGATTTTCACTGGCGGTGGCCCTGCCGTCATCTCCGCGGGCAACGGGGACAACTGGGTGTTCGCCAGCGGCAGCCGCAATCTGATCACGTTAGGAAACGGCGACAACATTGTCTATGGCGGCGCTGGCGACGATGTGATCGTACTCGGGTCCGGCACCAATGCGGTCTGCGCCGGACGCGGCAACGACATCGTCAAGAGCGGGGCGGGCAATGATACGTTCCTCCTCGGGACCCCCGGACAGTGCGGCGACGGCCAGGATGTGTTCACCGGTGGTGGCGGATCCGACTGGTACCTGCTGACCGGGGCCTTCGGCAGTGATGTCATCACTGACTTCCGGGTCCGTGATGACGATCGGTTGATCATGTACCAAGGAGCCTGGGGCACGGACAAAGACCTGCAGGAAAATAACGGCAAGACGGTATGGCTGCAACGGACGGGGGGAGACGCCCGTGACCTGCAGGTCACCCTGAACTTCGGCGGCAGCAATGCCGTGATGACGCTCAGTGACTTTTTTGTCAACAATCCCGCCTATGCTGGGATTCCAAGATGGGGCGTCCTGAGCGATGCGCAGGCACTGCCCCTCCTGCGGAGCGTCTTCGTCAGCGGGACAACCAGCACCGAGGCAATTTCGCGGAACCAGCCTTTCATCATCGGCGACCAGCTCTCCATCCTGTCCGCCCTGGCGTGAAGCCGATGGCACCCGGCGAACGTCAGACCTTTCGCCGGGTGCCATCGCACGTCGGGCTGACCCGCCGTGGATGAAAGATGTCCGGACTGCGGCATCGAATCTTGATAGCTGGCACAGTTTTTTGTTGATAACCCGCTTTTGAGATTTGTTTCAGAAACGCCAGCACACGGATTCTGCGCTGGCGCGCGGCCGGGTCCGGCGTGGCGTGCTCATGCGCCCGCCGCCCGAAGGACCGGCCCGTTCGGGAACAGCCAGCCGGTCTGCCCTGGTATTCGCACGTGGTCGCGGTACGAAAGCGGCGAGGGCCGTGCTACCCCGCCATCAGCACGCGGCTGCGGTTCAGCCCGTCGCCACGTTCCTGCCAAGCCAGGCGGGACAGCAGCACCAGGGCGGCAGCGTAATAGTCGTTGCAGTCACGCACCGAGGGGATGTCGGCCGGAAACCCCGTCAGCCGCGGATCGGCCGGGGCCGTCAGCGCCAACTGCGCCACCGCCCTGAAGCCAGGCGATGCCTGGTAGCCCGCCTGCGCCTCCGTCATCAGGTCGACCCAGGCCGGCAGGCTGTTGCGGTGGCTGACCCAGAAGGAGGCCAGGGCAGCGCGCATCTGCGGCGGCATCAGCCCGCTCCAGGACAAGTACAGCGGGATGCGGATGGCATCGTAGGAGAAGCGTGGCGGCCATTTCGGATCGGGCCGCAGCCTGCCGTCACGGTCGACGCGCAGCCAGTCGGGCGGCAGTTTCCAGCTCCCGAACCGCCCGGCCTGCAGCAGGGCCATCCCGTCGGTGGCGATGCGCGGCCACAGCGGCGAGGGAAACGCCAGGGCCAGGTCAGCCATCATGGGGAAGGCGTAATAGGACAGGTTGACCGTGGTGCCGTGGGCGAGAACGAAGCCCTCGACCCCCGGCAGCAACACCATGTGCGGGCCGGCCGGCCGCACCAGCAGCGTCAGGATGTCCTGCGCCATGGTGCGCGCCTGCACCGCGTAGTCCGGCCGCTGCCAGCGCAGGGCGGCGCGCCACAGCGCGGCGGCGACGAAGATGTCGCCATCGGTCGCGTTGTTCCAGTCCGCGACCGGCACCCGGTCTCCCGGACGGTAGCGCCAGGCATGCAGGCTGTCCGAGGACCGCCGCAGCGTGCTGGCCGTCCAGCCGCGGATCGCCTCGAAACTCTCCCGGTCGTCGAAGGCCACGGCGAACAGCATGCCCCAGCCCTGCCCTTCGGTATGCGAGCAATTGCCGTTGCCGGTATCGACCACCCGGCCGTCACCAGTGACGTAGCGTGACCTGAAGGTTTCCCATTCCTCGCGATTGACACCGGGGAAACGCGCGCTGGAAAGGCTGTGCGCCGGGGCCGGCCGCGCGCCGAGCCCCGCCAGCAGAAGCCCCCCGGACACCGTCGACAGGGCATCCCGGCGCCAGATCCGGCGCTGCAGCTGAGGATTCAAAAACCCATCTCCATCACGAGAGCAGAATGGCATGAATTCGAGACACGGACAATTTTTGATATGTTATGTTAACAAGATCTGAAACGTTCAACTCCGTTTCAATGCCCGCAGCAACACATGCGCGCGAAAAGGATGACGCCGACATAGAACGACATAAAGCATGAAACGTGCCATGCCTGCCTCCCGGCTATCGCAAATATTTCATAAACGAAATATTCTGCCACTGCGGTCAATTCGGTGTGCGTCAGCAAAAATATCTATTACGTAAATAATATGATTTTGCTTTCTTAATAAGCACCATTCGTCTATCAAGACATCGGGGCAGGACAGCTCACACTGCAAGTAGAAAGATTGCTTTCATGCAACCGATATTGTCGCGTCTTCCGGTGCTCACGAAGGTGGCGATTCCCGTGGCCATGCTGTTGCTGACCTGCATCGGCATCGTCACCTATGCCGGCCTGGCCTTGCAGGCCGGGCAGGCCGAGCGCGCCTATGACCACGCCCGCCGCCTGCCCGCCCTCGAGGCCATCCGGGAAGCCCGTTCCGACATGCGGGCGGCCGCGAATTCCAGCAGCAAGGCGCAGATCGCCACCCTCGCCGCCGACCGCGACAAGCTGATCGCCGATTTCCACGGCTTCATGGCCGCCGTCCGCGAGGATATCGGGCGCTGGGCGTCCAGCAGCGACCTGCCCGGCACCGCGGCGCGCGCGGAGCGGATGCAGGGGCTGGTGGGCGAGTTCGACCGCACCATCGGCACCATCCTGCGCATGAAGGCCCGCGGCGAGGACGCCGCGCAGCCCGAGGAATTCCGCCGCGTCAGCACCGCGGCGGGCCAGATCCGGCTGACGCTGGAACCCCTGGTCGGCGAGGCCATCGACGAGGCCCATGCCGCGCTGGAAGCGGCGCAGCGCCGGGCCGGCGCCGGGAACGCGGCAACGCTGCTGACCCTGGTCCTGGGCTCGGCGGCCGCCATCCTGGTCAGCGCGGCGGTGGCGGCCTGGATCGCCATCCGGCAGATCTCCCACCCGCTGCTGCGGATGACCGGGCTGATGCAGCGCCTGACCGATGGCGAGCTCGACCTCACCATCGAGGGCACCGCGCGGCAGGATGAAATCGGTGCCATCGCACGTGCCCTGGCGCATTTCCGCGAAACCGCGGTGCAGCAGCGGGCGCTGGCGGCATCGGCCGCGGCCGAGCAGGCGGCGAAGCACGCCCGCGCCGAGCGCCTGGGCCAGTTGGTCGCGCAGTTCGAGCCACAGGTGGCGAGCCTGGTCGCGGGCCTCGGCGCGCAGACGACGGAGCTGACGCAGACGGCCCAGGCGATGCGCGGCACCGCGCACCGGACGCAGGAACAGGCCGATGCCGTTTCGGCGGTCGCCGGCCAGGTCAACCTTGCCATGCAGACCGTCGCCACCGCGTCGGAGGAACTGACCGCCTCGATCGGGGAGATCAGTCGTCAGGTCACGCAGTCGGCCCGGGTGACCGGCCAGGCCGTGCAGGACGCGCGACGCACCGACGGCATCGTCCGCGGCCTCGCGACGGCGGCCGAGCGGATCGGCGACGTGGTCGGGCTGATCTCCGGCATCGCCGGCAAGACCAACCTGCTCGCGCTCAACGCCACCATCGAGGCCGCCCGCGCCGGCGCGGCCGGAAGCGGCTTCGCCGTCGTCGCCGCCGAGGTGAAGCAGCTCTCCACGCAGACCCACCGGGCGACCGAGGAGATCACCACCCAGATCGCGCAGATCCAGGACGCCACCCGCGAGGCCGTCGCCGCCATCAAGGGCATTACCGCGACCGTCGAGGAAGTCAGCGCCATCGCCACCACCATCGCCGCCGCCGTCGAGGAACAGGGCACCGCGACCGCGGAGATCACCCGCCACACCCAGGCGACCGCCGCCGCCTCCAACCGCGCCGGCAGCTCCATCCAGGGCGTGCAGGACGCCGCGCGGAGCACCGGCGCGGCCTCGGCGGCGGTGGACACGGCGGCGACGGCGCTGTCGCAGGGGGCGACATCGCTGTCGCGGGAAATCCACGCCTTCCTCGAAGGGGTGCGGGCCGCCTGACGCAGGGCATGGCCGGGGGACGGCGCCCGTCCCCCGGTCAGCGCGCAACCTGCCCGAAGGTGGACGAGCCGATCTCCCGCACTTTCGCCAGCGTCTCGGTGAAGTCACCGACATCGAGCGGCCGCGACCCGGAGAACGGGTAGTCCAGCAGCCCGATCGCCACCAGGATCAGGCTGATCGAACAACTGAAGGTCACGCCGAACAGCAGGTGGGTGGGCAGATACGCCGTGCCCGACATCGCCACGAACAGGGTCAGCACCACGCCGAAGGCGATCAGCAGCCACCAGGTCACCGCCGGCACGCCCTCCCCCGCCTGGAAGACCCGCATCTCCCGCCGCGCATGCGCATCGGCCAGCAGCGTCAGCATGTGATCGCGCAGCACCGCGTCCTGCGGGCGCATGGCGTCGATCCCGCTGACAGTCGCCAGCATCACGCGAAACTTCTCGACGGCGTCCGGGCTGGCGGTGTGGTGTTCGCTCATCATCGGCCATTCCACCTTCACCACCGTCTCGAGATAGGCGGCGATGTCCTCGCGCAGCCGCGCGCCCTGTTCCGGCGGCAACGTACCGGACAGCATGGCGACGGCATGCAGGTCGCCGCATTCGATGCTGACCGCCTCCGCCGCCGCGGTGACATCCGCGAGCACCTGGCTGAACACGAAGGCCAGCAGCACCGCGTAGATCACCCCGAGCTGCAGGAACAGCGCGCTGCCCACCTCGTGATGACGGCGCCGCAGCTCGACACGCAGCAGCCGGAACGCCAGCGCACTGAGCGCGAGCGTCGCCAGGCAACTGCCGAGAACGATCAGCACCGCCACCCCGTACGTCATCCGCCTGCCCCGCGCCGCCGGGGGGCACGTCGCGTCCGCCCGGATGATTGACCGCCAACGACCGGCTGCCTCGATGCCGGCCGGGCCGCCCGAAGCCGTCTTTGATCCGGTCCATGGCCGCTCCGTCAGCCCCGCGCGGAGAGTTGATCCCGCGCGGGGCCGGCGGTCAGGCGTGCACCTTCTCCAGCTCGGCGATGTAGGTCCGCATGAAGCTGTCGACCATGCCGGGATGCTTGCCGGAGATCAGGTCGCCATCGATCACCAGCTCCGCGGTCTGGTCGCCGTCGTACACCACCTCGCCGCCGGCATTCTCCACGTCGCAGATGATGTTGTGCGCGCAGGTCACGCGCCGTCCCGCCAGCAATGAACGGTCGGCGCAGAACAGCCACAGGCTGTGGCAGATCGTGCCGGTCTTCAGCCCCGGCGTCGCCACCGCCCGGCGCAGGAAACGCACCGCCGGGGCCATGTTCGGCTGGCCCTTGCGCGGATTGGCCTGGTAGCGCAGCCGGTCGGTCGCATAGGCGCCGATCAGCAGGATGCCGCGGTAGTCGCGGATATCAGCCGTTTCCACCTCGGTGGTGACGGTCACCTCGGCACCGATCCGGCCGTCATCCGGGTTGGCACGGAAATGCAGCGACGGATTGCCCCACAGATGCGAGAGATAGACCACCTGGTAGCCATGGGCCGGGAAGAAGTCATTGAACTTCAGGAACTCGGTCTGGTCGAAATGCTCTTCGATCAGCACCCCGATCCGCCCCCGGACGGGCTCGCCGAAAATGCCCGTGCCGGCATCGGCGGTCATGCGCCTCCCCCTTTCTCCACCAGGGCCAGCAGATGCGCCGGCGCGGTGACGTCGCGATAGAAGGTCAACTGCTCGCTCTTGAAGTAACAGCCGCCGCGGTGCCCGCGCCGCACCCAGCAGACGCTGCCCTTGGCCACCGTCTCGTGCGTCGCGTCGTCCAGCGCCGCCCATTCGAAATGGACGAACTCGCTCCAGAACAGCACGATCGGCCAGGTCATGGTGACACCGGGCTGGGCGATCAGCGCCCACCAGTGCTTCTCCCGCTCCCGCTGCGCGGTGGTGCCGAAATACGGCCCGTCCTGGCAGAAATAGACCAGGTCCTCGCGGTACTCGCCGGTCAGGATATCGCCACGGCGCTGGCGCAACGCCTCGCAATGCGTCGGCCACCATTCGCGGTTTTCAGCCTCGATCCGGGCGGCGGTGTAGTCGGGGCCGATCTCAGGCAGCTCCGCTTCCTTGCGACGGACCAGCTCCTCGGCAAGCCGGATCAGCCGGGCGCGGACTTCCTCGGGAACGCCGCCCGGCCGCGAATAATCCGCGGCCAGCTCGGCGTAATGGTTCCTGCGTTGCGACAGGTTCTGCTGTGGCATGGGAAGGACTTCCTTGGCAGGGCGCGATGATCGCGCGGATCAGATGAAGGTCACACCGTCGCCGAAGCCGACGAGGTCGAGCTGCTCGCGCACCGCCGGGCTCGCACCGGCCACGCGCAGGTCCTCGTCCAGGTCGAGCTTTTCGCGCACCATCGCCAGCTCGCGCACCGCGCCGGCGCTGATCAGGGTCAGGCTGCCGACATCGAACACGACGCGGGTCGGCGCCGCGGCCAGCAGCCGCGCCATCTCGGCCCGGAACGCCGGCATGCCACGCTCGTCGAGCTGGCCGCACAGGGTCAGGGTGACGGACCTGCCCTCGGCTTCGGACGTGATGGTGAAATGCTCGACGCCGCTGGTCGGCACCAGGCGCACATGCACCTTCACCCGGTCGGTGGTGTCCGGCAGCGTCACCGTCAGGGCCTCGGCATCGAACTTGTCATAGGACAGGCCGTCGATGCTCACGCTCTCGATCCGCACCGAGCCGGCGGGCAGGATGTCCGGGGCGACCCGCAGCACGCCGTCGCCGTAGGATTTCGGGAACGGCCTGAAATACAGGTCGAGCGGCTGGCGGGTCATCAGCAGGTTGCCATAGACCGCGGCGAGGTAGCACAGCTCGAAGGAATGATAGCCGCTCATGGAGTGGCTACCCTTCATCCGCTCGGTGCCCATCATGTAGGGCAGGCCGTTGGCCAGCACGTTGAAGTAGACGCCGCCGGCATCATGGTCGAGGAACCAGGCGTTGTAGAAGGCCGCTGATTCGCGGGCGTATTTCAGGTACTGCGGATCCTTGCGGACGCCGGACAGGATCATGTAGGCCAGGATGCCCTGTTCCTGCTGCCACCACGCCTTGCGGTCATGCCAGGCGAAGCGGTGCTCGGTCTCGCCCGGTGCCAGCACGCGTTCCACCACGTCGTACCAACCCATACGCTGCTTGTCCATGCCGTGCGCGGGCATGAGCTCGGCGATCCTCTCGGCCAGCGCGACATAGCCCTTGTCCGGCTTCATGCTGGCGATGCGCATGAGGTTCCAGGCGATCTTGAGGTTGTGGCCAACCACGGCGCGGTTCTGCTGCCAGCCCCAGCTCTGATCGTGGCTCCAGTCGCCGTGGAACTTCTCGTTGACGAAGGCCGAATGCTCGTAATCGGGAAAATGCGTGGTGATCAGGTCGGCGCAGTCCTCCAGCATCTGCCGCTCGCGTTCGCCGCCGGTGCCAAGCCACAGATTGATCAGATAGGCCGGGGCATGGTCGCCGACCGAGTTCCAGTTCTTGCGCGCCCGGTTGCGCCCGAGCGTCTCCGACTGGCCGTTGAAGGTGACCGGATCGATATGCGACCAGTAGCCGCCTTGCTCGGGATCGTGGAAATAACGGTCGAACAGCGTCATCGTCGCATGCGCGTCGGCGAGGATGCGGCTGTCGCCGGTGGCACGGAAGGTCTGCACCGGCCCGGCGAGCGCGTAGATCTGCTCATAGGCGGGGATGGCGTCGAAATCGTCCCCGAATTCCGAGGCCAGCACCTTGCGCACCCGCGCGCCGTTCACGTCGATGGCGTGGTACCAGTAGCTGGTGCCGGAGGTCGGGTCGGAGGCACGGAAATGGTCGCGCAGATAGGCGGTCCCGACCTCGGCGGCCTCGAGGAACCTGTCCTCGCCGGTGAGCATGAAGGCGCTGGCGAAACCGTAGACCAGGCGCGAGATGGTGTCGCATTCCTGGCGGAAGGTGTTGGTACGGGTGCCATCGGCGGTGAGGGTGGTGCGATAGTTGTGGTAGTTGATGTCGATGGTGCCGTCGGCGCCACCGAACTGCGCGCGCAGGAAGAACTGCGCCAACTGGCGGATCTGCCTGATCCACCAGTTCTGCTGCTCGAACACGAACTCCGTCCCGGTGCGGCCGGCGAAGACCAGCGTCTTCGCCTCGAACGGCTTGCCCGGCTCGGGATAGAAGACGCCGTAGGTGAAGAGGAAGCGGTCCGGCACCAGCATCTCGCGCATCTGGCCGGTGCAGTCGACATAGGCCTCGCCGAGATTGCGGACCAGCTCGGCGAAGGTGGTCTGCGTCAGGCGGGCGGTGAACTCCCGCCCGTCGGAGGTGCGGATGCCGAAGCTGTCCGCCGCCCGGTCGAAGCCGGTACAGTAGCCCGCGATCATGTCGGAGAACGAGAACGCGATATCCACCATGGGTCGGATTTCCCATCGGATGTTGTTGTGCAGGCGTGCGACGTGTTGCCTGGCGCGGAGCGCGGCTCAGGGCCTGAGCGGCGCGGAGCCACCCGTCGTGGCGCGCAGGCTTGCCAGCAGCACGATGCTGTGGCCGTTCACCAGGTATTCGTTACCGCCGATCGGCACCGCCTTCCCTTCGCCCACGATGTCGTCCGGCGGGGACAGCGAGGTATCGGCGACGCGGCCCCACGCATGGCCCTCGATGTGCGGCAGCTCGAAGGCGATCACGTGGTCGGACATGTTCATCATCACGTGCAGGTCGCGCTCGTCGGCGGCGCCGCCGAAGGTCGCGGCGAGCACGCGGGAGGCGGGATCGTCCCAGTTCGGCTGGCCCAGCCGGGTGCCGTGCCAGGAGATGTCGGGCAGGCCGCGCGGGTTGCGCTCGCCGGTGAAGAAGCGCGCCCGCCGCAGCATCGGGTGATAGCGGCGCAGCGCGATGGCATGGCGGAAAAAGCGCAGCACGTCGGCGTGACGTGCGGTGCCGGTCCAGTCGGTCCAGCCGATGGCGTTGTCCTGGCAATAGGCGTTGTTGTTGCCGCCCTGGCTGCGGCGGATCTCGTCGCCGCCGCTGATCATGGGCACGCCCTGCGCCAGCAGCAGCAGGATGGCGAAGTTCTTCACCTGCTGCGAGCGGAAACGCTCCGTCGCCGCATCGCCCGGCCCTTCCACGCCGCAGTTCCAGCTATTGTTGTCGTCGGCGCCGTCGGCGTTGTTTTCGCCGTTCGCCTGGTTGTGCTTGCCGTTGTAGCTGACCAGGTCGTTCAGCGTGAACCCGTCATGGCAGGTGACGAAGTTGATGCTGTTGATCGGCATGTGGCCGCTGGCCTGGTAGATCGAGGCGCTGCCGCAGACCCGGTCGGCGAGCTGCCCGACCAGTCCGGGCTCGCCGGCGACGAAGCGGCGCACCACGTCGCGGAAGCGGCCGTTCCATTCCGCCCAGCGATAGCCGGGGAAATAGCCGACCTGGTAGGCGCCGCCGGCATCCCACGCCTCGGCGATGATCTTGGTATTGGCCAGCGTCTCGCTCAGCTCGATCGCCCAGACCACCGGCGGGTGCATCACCGGCACCCCGGCCTCGTCGCGGGTCAGGATCGTGCCCTCGTCGAAGCGGAAGCCGTCGATATGCATCTCCCGCACCCAGAACTCGAGGCATTCGACGATCATCTTGGCAACGACAGGATGGTTGCAGTTCAGCGTGTTGCCGCACCCCGAGTAATCCATGTAGTATTGCCGGTCCTGCGGCACGAGGTGGTAATAGACCGAGTTGTCGAGCAGCTTGAAGCACATGGCCGGGCCCATGTGGTTGCCCTCGTCGGTGTGGTTGAACACCACGTCGAGGATCACCTCGATGCCGGCCCGGTGCAGCGCCTTCACCATGTCGCGGAATTCGGTCAGGTGCGTCGCCTGCCCCGGCGTCTGGCAATAGGTGCTGGCCGGGGCGAAGAAGCCGATCGTGCTGTAGCCCCAGTAATTGCGCAGCTTCGTCCCGTCCGGCGTCTCTCGCAGCACCGCGGTGGAATCGAACTCGAACACCGGCAGCAGCTCGATCGCGGTCACGCCGAGCGCCTGCAGGTGCGGAATCTTCTCGATCAGCCCGCGATAGGTGCCGGGATCGGCCACGCCCGCGCTGGGGGAGCGAGTCATGCCGCCGACATGCGCCTCGTAGATGATCAGGTCCTGCATCGGCAGGCCAAGCGGCGCATCGCCCTCCCAGTCATAGTCATCCCAATCGATGACGACACTACGCATCGATCGCGCCACGTTGTCGCCCGGCTCGCAGGCGGCGACACGATCCCACAGCGCGAGCGACTGGCCGCGCGCGTAGGGATCGATGGCAAGCTTGGCGCGGTCGAAACGGTGGCCATTGGCGAAATCCATCGGCCCGTCGACGCGATATCCGTAATGTGCGCCGGGCCGCAGGCCCTCGATGAAGACATGCCAGAACCCGAAGGTGCGGTTGGCGTTGGGATCGAGGGTCACGACCTGGCTTGGCTGCGGCGCGGTTTCGCCGTCGAAGAGCAGCAGCTCGACGCCGGTCGCATTGCGCGAAAAGACCGAGAAATTGACGCCATCGGTCTGCACCGACGGGCCAAGCGGATGCGGGCGTCCTACGGAGGTGGCATACGCCTCCTGGACGCGGCCAACCTTGTTCATGACTGCATTCCCCCCAGCCCAATCCAGCCCGAGCGAAGTTACCGGAAATTCGTCAACCAATACGGCTGCGACCGGTAATTCAGTATGTCATGCGCTCGTTATGGGAGTCATTCTTGGCGTTTTAACAGTATCGTTATTGGAGTCTAAATTTAGATATGTTTGAAAAGATAAGAGTGGAATATTTTCTTTTAGCTTATCTTTATAATTTCATTATAATACGATAGAGCAATTTTCTTTCCTTGCTCCATTCATCCCACATCACCATCACCCAACCTTCGGTCGCGGCGGACACGGGGCGACCTGCCCGTGCCCGCCACAGCCTTCAGGAGAAACCGAGCACCGGATGCGGAACGTACGAAGCTTCCAGCGCGACGGTCTCCTCAGCGCTCAGCGTCACCTCCAGCGCCGCCACCGCATCGGTCAGATGATGCATCTTCGTCGCCCCGACGATCGGCGCCGACACGCCCGGCTTCTGCAGTACCCAGGCCAGCGCCACCTGCGCCCTCGGCAGGCCGCGCGCGGCCGCAACCGAGGCCACCGCCTCGACCACCTTGCGATCCGCCTCCACGGCCGCACGGTACAGCGTCTTGCCGAACTCGTCGGTCTCGGACCGCGCGGTGGCCTCGTCCCAGTCGCGCGTCAGCCGACCCCGTGCCAGCGGGCTCCACGGAATGACACCGATGCCTTCGGCCCGGCACAGCGGCAGCATCTCCCGCTCCTCCTCGCGATAGAGCAGGTTGACATAGTTCTGCATGGTCACGAACCGGGCCCAGCCATGGCGTTCCGACAACGTCAGCGCCCTGGCGAACTGCCACGCATACATCGATGACGCACCGATGTAGCGGGCCTTGCCGGCCCGCACCACGTCGTTCAGCGCCTCCAGCGTCTCCTCGATCGGCGTCGCCCCATCCCAGCGATGGATCTGGTAGAGATCGACATAATCAGTGCCGAGCCGCTTCAGGCTGGCATCGATCTCCGCGAGGATCGCCTTGCGCGACAGCCCCGCCCCGTTGGGGCCGGGACGCATCCGGCCATGCACCTTGGTCGCGATCACCACCTCGTCGCGGCTGGCGAACTCCCGCAGCGCCCGGCCGACGATCTCCTCGCTCGACCCGTCGGAATAGACGTTGGCGGTGTCGAAGAAATTGATTCCCAGCTCCAGCGCCTTGCGGATGAACGGACGACTCTCCGCCTCCGGCAAGGTCCAGGCGTGGTTGCCCCGCTGCGGCTCGCCATAGCTCATGCAGCCAAGGCACAGCCGCGACACATCCAGGCCGGTGCGGCCGAGCTTCACATACTTCACGTGGACTCTCCTGATCCTGCCTCCCGCCCCGCTTGGGTCCGGGCCGCACCAGTCAAGCGCCTTTGGCGCCGCGGCGGCAAGATCGCGGGGCGCTGCCCCGCCCCCGGCAGGAGGCTCCGCCTCCTGCACCTCCGCCAAGGGCAAAGCCCTTGGAACCCATGCCTTATCCGGGCTGGGGCAGCGGCTCCAGCCCTGGCGGCGGCATCGGGAGGGCCGGGCGCTCCGGCGCCGGGATCGGGCTTGCGTCCGGCGGTGGCCGCCGGATCACCCGTTCGCCACGCAGCACGCTGCGGATCTCCTCGCCCGACAGCGTTTCATACTCCAGCAGGCCACGTGCCAGACGGTGCAGGTCGCCCAGATGCGTGACCAGCACGTCCTTGGCCCGGGCGTAGGCGGCATCGATGATCGCCTTGACCTCGGCGTCAATCGCGCGTGCCGTCGCCTCGGACACGTTCCTGGTCTGCGTCACGGAATGGCCGAGGAACATTTCCTGACTGTTGTCGCCATAGGCGATCAGGCCAAGCCTGTCGCTCATGCCCCATTCGGTGACCATGCGGCGGGCCTGGTCGGTCGCCATCCTGATGTCGCCGGCCGCGCCGTTGGAGACCTTGTCGGCGCCGAAGATGATCTCTTCCGCGGCGCGCCCGCCCATCGCCATGGTCAGTTCCGCGAGCAGCCTGGACTTGCTTTTGGAGTAGCGGTCGCCTTCCGGCAGGCTCATCACCAGGCCCAGCGCACGGCCGCGCGGGATGATGGTGGCCTTGTGCACCGGATCGCATTCCGGCTCGTGCAGGGCACACAGCGCGTGGCCGGCCTCGTGATAGGCGGTCATGCGCTTCTCCGCCTCGCTCATCACCAGCGAGCGGCGCTCGGCGCCCATCAGCACCTTGTCGCGGGCGGTCTCGAACTCCGCCATCGTCACCGCCTCGGCGCCCTGCCGGGCGGCCAGCAGGGCCGCCTCGTTCACCAGGTTGGCAAGGTCGGCACCGGAGAAGCCGGGCGTGCCGCGGGCGATGACCCGCGTATCGACGTCGGCGGCCAGCGGCACCTTGCGCACGTGCACGCCCAGGATCTGCTGGCGCCCGTTCACGTCCGGGTTGGGCACCACGACCTGCCGGTCGAAGCGGCCCGGACGCAGCAGCGCGGGATCGAGCACGTCCGGCCGGTTGGTGGCCGCGATCAGGATGACGCTGTCGCTGCTGTCGAAGCCATCCATCTCGACCAGGATCTGGTTCAGCGTCTGCTCGCGCTCGTCGTTGCCGCCACCCAGGCCCTTGCCGCGATGGCGCCCCACCGCGTCGATCTCGTCGATGAAGATGATGCAGGGGGTCTTCTTGCGGCCCTGCTCGAACATGTCGCGCACGCGCGAGGCACCGACGCCCACGAACATCTCGACGAAGTCGGAACCGGAGATGCTGAAGAACGGCACGCGGGCCTCGCCGGCGATGGCACGTGCCAGCAGCGTCTTGCCGGTGCCCGGCGGGCCGACCAGCAGCACGCCCCTGGGAATCTTGCCGCCGAGAAGCTGAAAGCGCTCCGGATCCTTCAGGAAGTCGACGATCTCCTGCAGCTCGCCCCGGGCCTCGTCGATGCCGGCGACATCGGCGAAGGTGACGTGGCCCTGGGCCTCGGTCAGCAGCCGGGCGCGGCTCTTGCGGAAGCCCATGGCGGCACCACCGCCGGACTGCGCCTGCCGCATGAAGAACACCCACACGCCGACCAGCAGCAACACGGGGGCCCATGACAGCAGGTAATAGAGGGCATAGGACAGCACCGAATCTCCCTGCTCCGGCACCACGTCCACCTTCACGCCCGTGGCATCCAGTCGCGACAGCAGCGCCGGGTCATCGGGCATGTAGCTGCGGACCGGCTCGCCGGTGCGCAAATGCCCGGTGACGGCATGACCCTGCAGGGTCACGTCGTGTACCCGGCCTGCCTTCACCGCATCGAGGAAATCGGAATACGCCATCGCCGGCGGGGCTGCCGAAGTACCGGGCTCGACCTGCAGAATGACGAGCAGGATCATCCCGGTCAGTAACGAAAGAATCGCCCCAACCAAGAGGCTACGGCGCAATCTTGTCATTCGCTTCCCCGGCCCGACGAGCCTTGCGCTGCTTCGCGGACGCCGGCCGTGCCGGCGCGGCAGGGCGGGTCCGGTCCCGACCCTCGTCTGATCGTTTCCAGCCAACTGAACACCGGGCCACGGCTTGCGTTTCCTTTCCGTTATCTAAACTACGGTTGAGCATTTTCGCCGCCCGATGCCCAAACGGCGCGGGGCTGCGGTTCACCGGATCTTGAGCGGCGCCGGGTGGTGCTCAATTTGAGCAGGCAGAATGTTGCCCCCCCCGCGCCGGCGGATGTAGAGGATCGGTATCTTTGCCGTGCGCTTTTGCCGCCGCCTGCTGACATGGCCCGTCACGCAAGACCGGTGGCAGCGACTGAACACCACCAGGAACACGTCGACTTCAGGAGGCACCGCACATGAGCGGCAGCAGCGATGTTTCGACCAGCCCCGATTCCCTGGCGGATGCTCCCGCGACCACCTCGCGTTTCCTGCGCTGGCTGGCGCATGACCTGCCGTTCATCCTGATGCTGGTCCTGGGCGTCATCGGCGCTTCCTGGACCAGCTTCATGGGGCGCCCCGCCGTCTGGTACTGGATCGTGCTCGCCCCCGTCTTCGGCCTGGTCTGCATCGTTGCCGGCTGGAACAACTTCGACACACCCCGCGAGCGCGTGGGCCTGGTGCTGCTGCAGGCGCTCAACTGGACGGCGTTCCTGATCGCCATGTACCTGCTGTTTCTGCCCGAGGTGCGGGGCGTCGTGAACGACAACGCGGATGGGCTGAGCCTGCTGACGCTGCTCGCGCTCGGCACCTTCGTGGCCGGGTTGCTGGCGCGGACATGGCGGGCCTGCCTCGTCGGCGGTTTCCTTGCCCTCGCCGTTCCCGCGATGGCGTGGCTTGAACAGGCCGTCATGGTGCTGGCCCTGGGCGCGCTGGCCCTGGTTGCCTTCGGCGCCGTGGTGTGGCGGATCCAGCACCGCCGGCTGCGGGTGGCATAACCCGCAAGGCGGCGACCACCGGCCTGGCTGCATGGCCCCGGACACTTCTTTCGGCAAAATGGCAGGCAGGCCCGATCGCCGGACCCTGCTGGAAGCGGCGCTGACGCTGCTGACCGCCGGCGTGCTGATCGGGCTCTGCTTCCGGGCGCTGGCGCCGTTCGTCGCCTCGATGGTCTGGGCGGCAATCCTGGCCATTGCGGCCTGGCCACTCGCTGACCACCTGGAGCGTCGCCTGGGATGGCGGCGCCAGATGGTGGCGACGCTGATCGGCGCGGGTTACTTCGTGCTGCTGGCCCTGCCGCTGATCTATCTCAGCCTGACGTTGCGCACGGTGTTCCGCGACATCTGGGCGATGGCCTCCGACGTGGCCGTGCACGGCCTGCCCCCGCCCCCCGGCTTCGTGCCGCACATCCCCGTGGTGGGACCGCGCCTCGCCCGTCTGTGGCAGGAGGATGTCCGCAACCTCGCGGCATTGGGGGCAGAGTTGCAGAGCGTGCTGCTCGATGCCGCGCGCCTGGCCTTGCTGCAACTGACGGACGTGCTGTCGGCGCTGGGCGAGGTGGTATTCGGCATCGTGCTGGCCAGCCAGATTCTCGCCATGGGGCGCAGCGTGCCGGACATGATGCGGCGCTTCGCCACGGTGGTGGGCGGGCAGGCCGCGGGCGAGGCGCTGGCGGTCACGCGGGAAGCGATCCTTGCCGTCGCCTGGTGGCTGATCGGCTGCGCCCTGGTGGAAGCCGTTCTGTCCGGGATCGGCTTCTGGCTGGCGGGGCTGGAACTGGCCTCAGTGCTCGGCTTCCTGTGTTTCGTGCTGCGGGTGCTGCAGATCGGCCCATGGCCGGTCTGGCTGTTCTCGCTGGCATGGATGCTGTGGGAGGGATCGGGTGTCGGAAAGATCGTGTTCCTGGCGGGATGGTTCATCGTGGCGGTGACGGGCACGGTTGAACTGATCCGCCCGCTGCTGGTCGTGCAGCGCCCGGCGGTGCCGGCGCCCCTGCTGTTCCTCGCAGTGCTGGGCGGGCTGTTCGCCTGGGGATTCTCCGGCATGTTCCTCGGCGCGGCGGCGCTGTCCGTGGTCGCGTCGCTGACGCATGGCTGGCTGGCGATGGCAGGGCCGGCATCGCCAGCCGAACCGCCCTCCGCTACACCCTGATCAGGACGGCGGCGCCATCGCCGCCTCAGTCACACCAGCCAGGTGGTGCCTGCATCCGCGCGAGGCAGGCCGGACGTCGGTTGAAAGCGGCGGCAAGACGCACGCCGCGCTCGATGCCACGTTGGCTGATCTCCGCCAGATCCGTCGCCGCGACAGGCTTGCCGTCCCGGCACGCCAACCGCCAGCCCAGGTCCGGCCCTTGCTCGACCCAGCCTCGCCCGCGCATGAGCTCCAGCTTGCGGCGAACGGTCTGGCGCGGAATCCGCGTGATGTCGGCAATGCGCGACGAAGCGATCGAGGCCGTGGGGCAGATCGGACCGCCATCGCCACGCAGATGCTCGCTGAGATGAACCTGCCCGACGACAGCGAGAATGACCATCTGCTGCAGGTCGCCATTGAACGCCTGGGACAGGTCGATCAGGTGCTCAGCCACGAACTCGATCAGGTGATACTGGCAGTATGCGGAATCGCCGGTGAATTCCATCCGGACGTGGCGGTTGTGAAATCTGGCGACATCCGGCACCCACGCCTGTGGTTTCACCGCGCACTGTTCCATGCATTGCCCTAATGTCGCCTCTCCCGGCGCGATTCTTATTGGCGCCCCCCACGGCCGCCCGGTCAATCGAAATCATCCTTGCGCGCAACCTTTCAATCACCGGGGGACATGCCCCTCGCAAATGGAGCCTGTATTCTTCATTTTTCTTTCGCTTTTCATTTCACCTGCACCGACAGTGCCGGCCCACGCCAGGGTGACCTTCGTGGCATCCGGGATTCGCAACGGGCCTGATGCCAGCGCCATCGTTGTGATCACGCCGGGCGCTTGCGGATGCTTGCCAAGGCGCCCGCCGCGATGCCATTCATGCCGCGCGCGCTGCGGCGACGCCGCTTCCGGCCACCGCTCCGCCGCCACCTCGACGCGACCGGTTCCGGGACAACCAGATGCGCATGGTTCTTGCCGGACCTGCGGGCTGCGTCGGACCTCCATCACCGAGAGGAATCCCATGAGCGATCTCGTGTTCATCGCCTTCGAGACCGAGGCGAAGGCGGAAGAGGTTCGGAGCAAGATCCTGGAAATGAGCCAGGACTACCTGATTGACCTCGGCGACGCGGTCATCGCCACGCGTGACGAGAAGGGACGCGTCCACCTCAACCAACTGATCCACACGGTGGGTCCGGGGGCTGCGACCGGGGCGCTGTGGGGCATGCTGATCGGGTGGATCTTCCTGATGCCCGTCGTCGGCGCCGCCGTCGGCGCGGCCTCCGGGGCGATCGGCGGCGCGCTGACCGATGTCGGCATCAACGACGACCAGATGAAGGAAGAAGCCCGGGAAGCGCTCAAGCCGGGCACCGCCGGCCTGTTCCTGCTGATCCGCAAGATGACCACCGACAAGGTGCTGGAAGACCTGAAGGGCGTCGGCGGCAAGGTCATCAGGACCTCCTTCGACCATACGAAGGAAGCGGCGCTGAAGGCGGCCATCGAGCCGCATGTGCCGGGCGGGGCCGAACAGGCGGCCTGACGCGCACAGGGACAAGGGACCCGGGCGAGGCGTCGGCCCCGCCCAGGCCCGCTCCCGCCGGACGGTATCAGGCGAGCGGCGAGAACGCTGTCGGATTGAGGATGGCGCTTTCCTGTCGCACGATCAGCGGCAGCGCGACGGGCAGGAACCGGCTCTGCCACTCGGCATCCTGATAGAGCCGGGCGCGGCGTTCGGCGCGCTGGTCCAGGCTGGCATAGCGCCAGAGATGGAAGACGTGGTTGAGCGGCCCCGGATCGGCCGTCCAGTAGCCGACCAGCTCCGCATAGCGCGAGATGATCGGCAGCCCCACGTTCTGGAAATGCGCGACGTACTCGCCAACCTTGCCGACCTGGATCTGGTAGGTCCGCAACTCGTAGATCATGCGTTCAGTCCCTTCATGCGGTCGGCGGGATAGCGCTCCCCGGCGGCGGCGCCGGGCGGCAGCGCCGCATCCAGCCGCGCGAGCTGTTCCGTTGACAGCATCAGCGCCGCGGCGGCGGCGTTCTCCTTCAGCCGGGGAATGCGGCGGGTGCCGGGGATCGGCAGGATGTCGGGCCCCTGCGCCAGCAACCAGGCCAGTGCCACCTGCGCCGGGGTATGGCCGAGTTCCGCGGCCAGGGCGGTGACCGCGCCCACCAGCCGCAGATTGGCTTCGAGGTTTTCGCCCTGGAAGCGCGGCGAGAGGCGGCGGATGTCGCTTTCAGCGAGTTCGGTGTCCTTGCCGAAATGCCCCGTCAGCATGCCGCGCCCGAGCGGCGCATAGGCGACGAAGGCGACGCCCAGCTCACGGCAGGCGGGCAGCACGCCGGATTCCGGATCGCGGCTCCACAGCGAATACTCGGTCTGCACCGCGGCGATGGGATGCACGGCATGGGCGCGGCGCAGCGTCGCCGCCGACACTTCCGACAGCCCCAGCGCCCGCACCTTGCCCGCGCGCACCAGATCGGCCATGGCGCCGACTGTTTCCTCGACCGGGATTTCCGGGTTGAGGCGATGCGCGTAGTAAAGATCGATGGTCTCGACGCCGAGGCGTTGCAGGCTCGCCTCGCAGGCAGTGCGGACATAGGCCGGGCTGGTGTCGATGCGACGCGTGTGTTCGCCCGGCAGGCGCACGATGCCGAACTTGCTGGCCAGCACCACGCGATCACGCCGCCCCTTGAGGAAGCCGCCGAGCAGCCGTTCATTGTGGCCCGTGCCGTACATGTCGGCGGTGTCGAAATGGGTGATGCCGATCGCCAGGGCATGCTCCAGCGTCGCCAGCGACTGCGCATCGTCACTCGGGCCGTAGAACTCGCTCATGCCCATGCAGCCAAGCCCGATCGCCGAAACGGCCAGGCCACTTTGTCCAAGCGCCCGCGTCTGCATCGTCTTTCTCTCCTCGATCGAGGCGGTTATGATGCGTCCGGTTTGGATACTACACCGTGTAGTTTACTTTTGTGGGGCGCCGTGTCAAGACAGGCCGCACGCAGCGACGCCAAGCGGGAGGCGATTATCGCCGCCGCCACCTGCACCTTTCTGGCCGAGGGCTATGCCGCTGCGGCGATGGACGACATCGCCGCCCGGGCGCAGGTGTCCAAGCGCACGATCTACAACCACTTCCCCGCCAAGCGCGATCTGTTCCAGGCGGTGGTCGCGCGGCTTTATGCCTCGCTGCTTGCCCCAGATGCCGGCATGCTGACCGATGCCGCCCCGCCCGCGCGGGCGCTGCCCGCCTTCGCCGCGCATGTGCTCGCGCATCTGCGCCAGCCCGATCTGCAGGCGCTGCTACGGCTGGTGATCGCCGAGCATCACCGCTTCCCGGAACTGGCGCAGGACTTCTTCGCCGGCGGCAAGGGCCGGGCGCAGGCATTGCTGCAGGGCTATCTGGCGGCCCAGGCGGCGCGCGGCCGGCTGGCAATCGCCGATCCCGCGCGTGCGGCCTGTGAGTTCCTCGGCGCGATCAAGGAAGGCTGCTACTGGCCGGCCCTGCTGGGGGTGCCTACGGCCCCGGATGACACGGCGATCGCCTCCGCGACCGCCGCCTTCCTGCGTGCCTATGCGCCGCGACGTTGAGCAGGCGGTGATCCGGCCCGCCCGGTGTCAGGGCCTGGCTTCGCGGCGTTGCCCGATGAACCAGGTGAGTCCGCCGGCGAGCACCACCAGCAGCGTGGCCAGCACCAGCAGCGGGGCCGATTGCTTCAGCCAGCCGAAGACCGGAACGGCGAAGAACAGCACGCCGCCGACGGCGCAGATCCGCCAGATCCGCAGTTCCAGCCCGGCCACGAAGGTGCCCAGTGCCAGGAAGGTCAGCATCACCAGCGGGATCGCAATCGGGTTCAGCAGCGCCTGCATGCCGTAGCTGAAGAACAGGGTGATGGCGAGCAGGAAGGCCACCCAGTTCAGCGCCTGGGTGACGAGCATCTGCCGCCGCTGCTCCCCGGTTTCGAGGCGCCCCCATCCGGCGACGGTGCAGATCACCCCGAACACCGGGGTCAGGATCACCCAATAGACCAGCGACAGGCGGAAGATGACGCCGAACAGGCCCAGCGCCACCATCGCGATGTATGGCCATTCCTGCACCAGCCGGCCCGACAGCGTGGGGTGGCCGGCCGCGCCGTCACCGATATGTCGCACGTCATTCATCCCCGTAGCATCCCATCCCCGGGCGCGGCCCGGATGGCCGCGCCGTGCAAACCCCTGTTGCCGCCTCGGTTGGTTGGACGCGCCCTACTGCGCGCCGCTGCGCCCGGTCTGGTAGCCGGCGTCAAAGGCCGATTGCTGGGCGCGCTGATGTGCATCCCACACGAGGCCGCCGGCCAGGCCGGTCCCGGCGCCGATGGCCGCCCCCATCCCGGCATTGCCGGCGATCGCCCCGATCGCCGCACCGGCAGCGGCGCCACCGGCGGTGCCGGTCAACGCACGCTGCTGGGTGGGGGAAAGATCAGCGCAACCAGCCAGCAGCAAAAGCGCAGCAAGTGCGAATCTGTGCATTTCTTTCTCCGGATCCTGGCTACGCCATGGAGTGCCGCGAACAGACGCTGGCGTTCGACCGGTTCGGTGGAGGTCGCCCCCGTGGACCGCACATGAGGGCACAGGAGCGAGTGGAAACCACGAGAAATGAAGGCGTATCGTTGCGGTCAGTTCCGCCATCGCGGCGCACTCTGGCGCCGCATCGTCTCGCAGGTCAACCAGCTATGCTGCATCCGTCTGCACGGCGCGGATGCACAATGGCGTGGGCGTCCGCCCGTCATGAATCCGCGCGTTCGTAGCGCCCGACCAACACAATTCCTGCCCGCATTTCGATTTGAAATCGAACCGACCCGGCGGACGGCCACCCTGCCGGGGAAGCAGGCCGATCTCGCGCGAACCGACGCCTTGTCGACAACAAGGCAACCCTGGGTGCATTATCCCCCCTCCGGCCTGCCGTCCCTGGCCACAGCGCGGACAAGGCAGACCAGACCGTACCGCAGTCTCAAGGCTTTCATTCGATATGGTTCGTTCCCCCCGGCGCGGCTAGGTTCACCCCACAGGCGCAGCAAGGGATATGTGGTTGACCCATGACGATACTGACGCCATCGATACCGCCCGCTTCCGACGCGACCACGGTCGCACCCCATCGGCCCGTCCAGGCGGTTCCGGATCGCCGCATCGTGCTGTATGACACCACCCTGCGCGACGGTGCCCAGACGCAGGGGGTGGATTTCTCCGTCGTCGACAAGCAGGCGATCGCCACCGAACTCGACCGGCTTGGGATCGATTACATCGAAGGCGGCTGGCCGGGCGCCAACCAGACCGACGACGCGTTCTTCGCCCACCCGCCGAAGCTGCGCCACGCCGTGCTCACCGCCTTCGGCATGACCCGCCGCCACGGCCACAGCGCCGCCAACGATCCCGGCCTGAACGCGGTGCTGCGCGGCGGCACGACCTCGGTCTGCCTGGTGGGCAAGTCCTCCGACCGGGCCGCCGAACTGGCGCTGGGCGTCACCCCGGCGGAGAATCTCGACCTGATCGGCGACACCGTGGCCGAGGCGGTCGCGCGCGGCCTCGAGGTCCTGTTCGATGCCGAGCATTTCTTCGACGGTTATCGGCGTAACCCCGAATACGCGCTCTCCTGCCTGCAGCGGGCGCACGGCGCGGGCGCGGCCTGGCTGGTGCTGTGCGACACCAACGGCGGCACCCTGCCCGAGCAGATCTCCACCATCGTCGGCGCAGTAGCCGCGGCGCTGCCGGCAGCGCGCCTGGGCATCCACACACATAACGATACCGAAACAGCGGTGGCGGGCAGCCTCGCCGCGGTCGGCGCCGGCGCGCGGATGATCCAGGGCACGATCAATGGCCTGGGCGAACGCTGCGGCAATGCCAACCTCACCGCGCTGATCCCGACGTTGATGCTCAAGCTCGGCTATGAAACCGGCATCAACGAAGACGGGTTGCGCCGCCTGACCGAAATCAGCCACATGCTGGACGAGCGGCTCAACCGCGCCCCCAACCGGCACGCCGCCTATGTCGGGGAAAACGCCTTCGCCCACAAGGGCGGGCTGCACGCCGCCGCCATGGCGCGCGACAGCACCACCTACGAGCATATCTCGCCCGAACGCGTCGGCAACCGCCGCCACATCATCGTCTCCGAACAGGCCGGCCGCGCCAACCTGCTCTCCCGCCTTGCCGAGATCGGCATCACGGTCGATCCCGACGACCGGCGCGTGCCATTGCTGGTGGAAACGGTGAAGCGACGCGAATTCGAGGGCTTCACCTATGACGGCGCCGAAGCCAGCTTCGAACTGCTGGCACGGCGCATCCTGGGCGAAGTGCCGGAATACTTCCGCGTTGCATCCTTCCGCGCCATCGATGAGCGCCGCTGGAACGCCCGTGGCGAGTTGATCACCATGTCGGAAGCGACCGTGAAGATCGATGTGCAGGACCAGCGGCAGATGACGGTGGCCGAGGGCAACGGCCCGATCCACGCGCTGGATTCGGCGTTGCGCAAGGTACTCCTGCCACTGTTCCCGGTGCTGGCGGGCATGGCGCTGGTGGATTACCGCGTGCGTATCCTGACGCCGCGCGACGGTACCCGGGCGGTGACGCGGGTGATGATCGACAGCCATGACCTGCACGCCACGGACCTCGGCCGGTGGTCAACCGTCGGTGTCTCCGGCAACGTCATCGACGCGTCCTTCAGCGCCCTGCACGACGCGATCACCTACCGGCTGTTCCGCGCGCGACCGGAAGGGGTGGACGCGTAAGTCAAGGCAAGGGCTCCGCCCTTGACCCGGCAGGGGCCACAAGGCCCCTGCACCCCAGTATCGCTGCGCGGCGTGTAAAAACACCCCCGATCGCGTCACGGGATGTCCGCGCGGGCGAAAGCGCCGCGGCCAATATCGGTTTTTTTGCACTCGCAAAAACGTTCAGCCGGGCGCGCTTGCGCCTGCGGGAACGATCCGCTCAGGTGCGGCCATGAGCGAACCACGCGAGGACCACGTGCTGATCGACCTGGCCTTGCAGGGCGGCGGTGCCCACGGGGCCTTCACCTGGGGCGTTCTGGATCGGCTTCTTGAAGAATCCCGGCTGCGCATCGACGGGATTTCCGGCACCTCGGCCGGCGCCATGAACGCCGCGGTGCTGGCATCCGGCTATGCGGAAGGCGGCGCCGAGGGTGCGCGCGCGGCGCTCGCGGCGTTCTGGCGGCGCGTGTCCGACGCGGCCCGGCTCAGCCCGTTCCAGCGTGGGCCGCTCGACATTCTGCTCGGCCGCTGGACGATGGATTATTCGCCGGTCTTCATCACCATGGACCTGCTGTCGCGGCTGGTTTCGCCCTATGACCTCAATCCCCTCGGCACCAACCCGCTGAGCGACATCCTGGCGCAGAGCGTCGATTTCGCGCGCCTCGCGCAGGGGCCGATCAAGCTGTTCGTCACCGCGACCAACGTGCAGACCGGCAAGGGACGGGTGTTCCGCAACGCCGATCTCACCCCCGACATTCTGCTCGCCTCCGCCTGCCTGCCGACGATGTTCCAGGCGGTGGAGATCGACGGCCAGCCCTATTGGGACGGTGGCTATGCCGGCAACCCCACCATCACGCCACTGGTGCGCGAATGCACGTCGCACGATACGATCCTGGTGCAGATCAACCCGGTGGAGCGGCCCGGCACGCCACGCAGTGCGCGCGACATCCTCAATCGCCTGAACGAAGTATCCTTCAACAGCGTGCTGCTGAAGGAACTGCGCATGATCGCGCTGCTGCGCCAGGTGGCGACCCCCGGCAGCAACGAGGGCGCGCAATGGGCGGCCATGCGCATCCATCGCGTCGTCAGCGAACGCATGGTCGATCTCGGCTACTCCTCCAAGCTGAATGCGGAATGGGGCTTCCTGACCATGCTGTGCGACGAGGGGCGCCGCTCGGCGGAAGCCTTCCTGGCGCAGGACGGCGCGAATATCGGCCAGCGTTCCTCGCTCGATCTGGACGCCTTGCTGCAGGGCATCTGACATGATCGGTCTCGCCGGCATCCTGCTCGGACTCGCGCTTCTCGTCTGGCTGTCCTTCCGCGGCTGGAGCGTGCTGCTGCTGGCACCGGCCGCGGCGCTGCTGGCCGCGCTGTTCGCCGGCGAGCCTCTGCTCGCGCACTGGACCCAGACCTTCATGGGCGGGGCCGCGCGCTTCCTTGCGCAGTTCTTCCCGCTGTTCCTGCTCGGCGCCCTGTTCGGCAAGCTGATGGACGACAGCGGCTCGGTCGCCGCGATCGCCGCCTTCATGACGGATAAGCTCGGGCCGCGCCGCGCCATCCTGGCCGTGGTGGTGGCCGGCGCGCTGGTCACCTATGGCGGCGTCAGCCTGTTCGTCGCCTTCTTCGTGCTGGCGCCGATGGCGCAGGCGCTGTTCCAGGCCGCCGCCATCCCGCGCCGGCTGATGCCGGCCGCGGTGGCGCTCGGCACCTCCACCTTCACCATGTCGGCGCTGCCGGGCACGCCGGCGCTGCAGAACGCAATCCCGATGCCGTTCTTCGGCACCACCCCCTTCGCCGCGCCGGGCCTGGGCCTGATCGCCGCGGCGATCATGTTCGGCTTCGGGTTGTGGTGGCTGGAACGTGCCCGCGCCCGCGCCGCCCGTGCCGGCGAAAACGGTGCTGCCGCCCCGCCGCTGCTGCCAGGAGAAGTGGCGGAAGACCTGCTGGTGCGCGAGCGCGCCACTACGGCACGGGAATTCGATCCGGCGGAGATGCAGCACGGGCATCGCGGCGAGCGCAAGCCACCCGTCCTCGTGGCGGTGCTGCCGCTGGTCGTGGTGGTGGCGGTGAACCTGGTGATGTCCTTCGTCGTGCTGCCGCGCCTCGACGCCGGCTTCCTGGCCGAACCGCGCTGGGGCCCGACCACGCTGGCCGCGGTAGGCGGGGTGTGGTCGGTGGCGACCGCGCTGGCCGCGGCGATCCTGGTGCTGGTGCTGGCCAACCGCACGCGCCTGCCGGCGCTGCGCGACACCGCCGATGCCGGCGCCAATGCCTCGGTGCTGCCCGCGCTCAGCGTCGCCAGCCTCGTCGGCTTCGGCGGCGTGGTGGCGGCGCTGCCGGCCTTCGCCCTGGTGCGCGAATGGGTGCTGGGCATCGGCGGCGGCCCGCTGGTCTCGCTCGCCCTCGCCACCAACGTGCTGGCGGCACTGACCGGCTCCGCTTCCGGCGGCATGACCATCGCGCTGGAGGCGCTCGGGCCGACCTACATGGCCCTGGCGGCGCAACTGCACATCGATCCGGCGCTGCTGCACCGCGTCGCCGTGATCGGCGCCGGCACGCTCGACAGCCTGCCGCACAACGGCGCGGTGGTGACGCTGCTGGCGGTGTGCGGCTCCACCCATCGCGAGAGCTACCTCGACATCGTCATGGTCTGCATCCTCGGCGCGATCCTGGCGCTGGCGACGGTGATCGTGCTGGGCACGCTGTTCGGTGCCTTCTGACCCCTCCCCTGCCGGCGTGGCGCTGGCGACGCGGCTGGGCGGCTGCTTCGGCCTCTGGCTGGTGCTGTCGGGTGGCGGCGCCGCCGACATGCCGGTGGGCATCCTGGCCGCCGGGCTCGCCGCCTGGGCCAGCCTGCGCCTGTTGCCGCCGGCGGGTCCGGCGCGCCTGCGCCTGCCCGCGTTAGCCGGGCTGGTGCTGCGCTTCCCGGTGCAGTCCCTGGCGGCGGGGATAGACGTCGCCCGCCGCGCCCTCGCCCCGACGCTGGCGCTGCGCCCCGGTATCCTCGCCCATCCCTGGGCGCTGCCGCCCGGCCCGGCGCGCGCGGCCTTCGCCACGCTGAGCAGCCTGCTGCCGGGCAGCGTCCCCGCCGGATCCGATGACGGCGCCACGCTGGCCGTGCATTGCCTCGACACCGGCCAGCCGGTGCTGGCCCGGCTCGCCACGGAGGAAGCGCGGTTCGCGCGGGCGCTGGGCCATGGCTGACTTCCTCACCGCCGCCGCCCTGGTCGTCCTCGCCACGGTGGCGGCCGGGCTGCTGCGGCTGCGGCGCGGCCCCGGCGCGGCCGAACGCATGCTGGCGGTGCAGTTGCTCGGCACCGGCAGCATCGCGGTGGTGCTGTTGCTGGAGGCGGCGAGCGGCCCGGATATCGCGCTGACCCTCGCCGTGCTGGCGGCCCTGGCCCCGGCGGCGTTCGCACAGGGCGGCGACGGCGGGACGCCTCGCCGATGATGCTGCTGCGCGACGGCTTCACCATCGTCGCGGTGTCGCTCGGGACGGTGTTCTTCGTGGCCGGCACGGTCGGGCTGCTGCGCTTCCCCGATACGCTGACCCGGCTGCATGCGCTGGCCAAGGCGGACAATCTCGGCCTGGGGTTGATCGTGCTCGGCCTGCTGCCGCGCACCGGAAGTCTGGCCGAGGCATTGAAGCTGGTCCTGGTCTGGGTCCTGGTGCTGCTGGCGGGCGGCACCGTGTCGCAGATGATCGCCCGGGCCGCGCGCGGCGGACCGCCCTCCGCGTGAGCCTCGATCCGGTCCTCGACGCCGGCCTCGCTTTGCTGCTGCTGGCGGTGGCCGGCTGGACGGTGGCGACGCGGGCGCTGCTGGCGTCCGTCATCGGCTTCATCGGCTGCGGCGTGCTGCTCGGCCTCGCCTGGGTGCGGCTGCAGGCCCCGGACGTGGCACTGACGGAGATCGCCATCGGCAGCGGCGTGACCGGGGTGTTGCTGCTGACCGCGTCCACGCGGCTCGGCGAGGCTGCCCCCTCCACGCCGGCCGCCCCCCTGCCCGCGCGATGGCCGGCGGCCTTGCTCAGCGCCCTGGTCGCGGTGGCGCTGGCGGGGGTGCTGCTGACGCTGCCCGATCCGGCCCCCACCCTGGCGCCCGCGGTGATGGCGGACTTGCCGCGCACCGGCCTGGGCAATCCTGTAACTGGCGTGCTGCTCGCCTATCGTGCCCTCGACACCTTTCTCGAAGCGGTGGTGCTGCTGCTGTCGCTGTACGGGGTCTGGTCGCTGGCACCCGACCCGGCCTGGAACGAGCGGCCCGTCCCGCCGGGCCGGCCCGGCACCGACGATGCGCTGGTCCTGCTGGCGCGCATCCTGCCGCCGGTCGGGCTGCTGCTGGGCATCCACCTCGTCTGGGTCGGCGCCACCGCGCCCGGCGGTGCCTTCCAGGGCGGCACGATGCTGGCCGCCATGGCGCTGCTGGCGTGGCTCGCCGGGCGCGCACAGCCGCCGCCGATCGGCCGGCTATGGCTGCGTTTCGCCCTGGCGGCGGGGCCGGTGCTGTTCCTGCTGGTCGGGCTCGCCGGCTTCGGCCTTGCCGGCGCCTTCCTGGCCTATCCACAGGCCGCCGCCAAGCCGCTGATCCTCGCCATCGAGGCGGCGCTGACGCTTTCCATCGCGGCGACGCTGGCGATGCTGGTGGCAGGACCGCCCACGCGGGACGCGCCATGAGCGCCGTCCCGGTCTTCGGGCTGTGCGGCGCGGCACTGGTAGGACTGGGCCTGTTCGCGCTGGTGACGACGCCGCATCTGCTGCGCAAGATCGTCGCCTTCAACCTGATCGGCGCCGGCGTGTTCCTGATCTTCGGCAGCATCGCCCGCCGCGGCGCCGCCGACGCGGTGCCGCAGGCGCTGGTGATCACCGGCGTCGTCGTCGCCTTCGCCGCCACCGCGCTGGCGGTGATGCTGGTGCTGCGGCTGTTTCAGGAAACCGGCGCGGTGACGTTGGCCGAAGCGGCGCCCGATCACGACGAGGACGCGGCATGACCGCCACCGTCAACGGGTACCTGCTGGTGCTGGCGCTGGTCCTGCCGGTGGCGGCCACGCTGGCCGCACCGTTGCCCGGCGGCCGCCATGCGGAGCGCATCACGCTGCTGCTGCTGCCGGCCGGGCTGGCCGTCGCCCTGGCCATCGCCGCGAGCGTGCTAGGTGCCGGCGCGCCGTTGGTTTACCTGCTCGGCGGCTGGGTGCCGCCGCTCGGCATCGCCCTGCGCGCCGACGGATTCTCGGCGGCGATGCTGGTGACCACGGCGCTGGTGATTGGCGCCACCGCCCTGGTGGCACGGGACGGATTCCGCACCCCACCCGATGTCGTCGAGGCCCGCCGGCCGCTGGTGTTCTGGACATTGCTGCCAGCGCTGTGGGCAGCGCTGACCGCCGTGTTCGTCGGCGGCGACCTGTTCAACCTCTATGTCGGGCTGGAGCTGCTGACCTTCGCGGGGTTGCCGCTGGTCTGCCTCGACGGCGGCGCGGCGACGCTGGCGGCGGCGCTGCGCTATTTGCTGTTCGTGCTGCTCGGCTCGGTGCTGTATCTGCTGGGCACGGCCCTGGTCTACGGCACCTGGGGCACGCTCGACATCGCGCTGTTGGCGCAACGCATCCAGCCCGGCCCCACCGCCGCCATCGCGGCGACGCTGATGACAACCGGGCTCCTGGCCAAGACCGCGCTGTTCCCCCTGCATCTCTGGCTGCCGCCGGCCCATGCCGGCGCGCCCGCCGCCGCCAGCGCCGTGCTGTCGGCCCTGGTGGTCAAGGCGTCGTTCTTCCTGATCGTGCGCCTGTGGTTCGACGCGATGCCCGGCGTTTTCACCCAAAGCGCGGCGCAGTTTCTGGCCGCGCTGGGCGCCGGGGCGATCCTGGTTGGCGGCGTGCTGGCGCTGCGCCAGGCGCGGCTCAAGCCGCTGATCGCCTGGTCCACGGTGGCGCAGATCGGCTACCTGTTCCTGCTGTTCCCGCTGGCCTCCGGCACCTCGCCGACGTGGAACCTCGTTGCCTGGACCGGCGGATTGCTGCAGGCGATCTCACACGCCCTGGCGAAGGCGGCGATGTTCCTGGCGGCGGGGCTGGTGGCCGGCGCGCTCGGCCATGACCGCATCGCCGGACTGGCCGGCCTCGCGCGGGTGCTGCCGATGACCGTGCTCGCGCTCGGGCTTGCCGGATTGTCGCTGGTCGGCGTGCCGCCGAGCGGCGGCTTCGCGGCGAAATGGCTGCTGCTGCGCGCCGCCATCGCCAGCGGCCAATGGTGGTGGGCGCTGGTGGTGCTGGGCGGCGGACTGCTCGCCGGCGGCTACGTCTTCCGCATCCTCGCCCCGGCACTCGGCGGCGCCGCCGAACCGCCACACCTGCGCGCCCGCGTATCCCGTGGCCGCGAAGCCGTGGTGCTGGCCCTGGCGCTCTGTTCCGTGCTGATCGGGCTGTTGCCGCTGGGCGCCTTCGGCCTGCTGCGCATCGGGCGGCCGGAGCTGATGACGGTGGCACTGCCATGACCGGCACAGGGCTGCTGCTGCTGGCCACGCCGCTGCTGCCGCTGGCGCTGCTGCCCTGCTGCCTCATGCGGCGCCTGCGGCAAGGCCTGCCGGCGCTGCTGGTGCTGGCCCCGCTGCCCGGGCTGGCGGCGGCGCTGCTGGCCGGTGCCGACACCACCCTGGCGCTGGACTTCCCGCAGCTCCGCATGGTCCTTGCCCTCGACCGGCCCGGCGCGATGTTGCTCGGCGTCTCGGCATTACTGTGGAGTTGCGCCGCCGCCTATGCCACGCCCTGGCTGGGCCGCACGCCGCAGTGCGGGCGCTTCGCGCTGTTCTGGCTGCTGACGCTGGCCGGCAATCTCGGCGTCTTCGTCGCCGCTGACCTGCTGGGTTTCTACCTTGCCTTCGCGCTGGTCAGCCTCGCCGCCTACGGACTGATCGTGCATGACGGCACGCCGGGCGCACGCCGCGCCGGTGCCATCACCCTGGCGCTGGCGATCCTGGGCGAAGTGTTCCTGCTGCTGGCTTTCGTGCTGCTGGCGCAGGGCACGCCGGGTGGCAGCCTGCTGGTGTCGCAGACGGTGGCAGCGCTGCCGGGCGCGCCCTGGAGCACGCCGGCGCTGGCACTGCTGATCGCAGGCTTCGGCCTGAAAGCCGGGCTGGTGCCGCTGCATGTCTGGCTGCCGCTCGCGCATCCGGCGGCGCCGACGCCGGCCTCCGCCGTGCTCAGCGGCGCCATCATCAAGACCGGCATCATTGGGCTGATCCGCTTCCTGCCCTTCGCCGCATCCCCGCCCGGCTGGGGCGAGGCCCTCGCCGCGATCGGCTTCGTCACGGCGTTCTACGGCGCCGCGATCGGCCTGACGCAGGACAACGCGAAAACCGTGCTGGCCTATTCCAGCGTGAGCCAGATGGGCGTGATCGCGGCGGTGCTCGGCCTCGCCTTGCAGACGGGCAATGGTGGCGCCCTGATCGCGGCGGCGTTCTACGCCCTGCACCACGCGCTGGCGAAAGGCGCGCTGTTCATGGCGGTGGGCATCGGCGCGCGGCGTGCGTGGCTGGTGCTGCCGCTGGCGACGGTGCTGGCGCTGGGCCTCGGAGGATTGCCGCTGACGGGGGGGGCGCTGGCAAAGCTTGCAATCAAGCCGGTGCTCGGGGACGGAGTCGCCGGATGGCTGGGCGATGCGTCGGCAGTGGCGACGACGGTGCTGATGGCGCATTTCCTGTGGGTTTTGGTGCTCGCGGCGCGCCGGGATCCAAGGGCTTTGCCCTTGGTGGAGGTCCAGGAGGCAAAGCCTCCTGGTGGGGTCCGGGGCAACGCCCCGGCCCTCGCGTGGCTGGTCACCGCCGGCCTTGCCCTTGTGGTCCCCTGGGCGCTGGCCCCGGTGGTGGGTCCAGGCGATGTCTGGCCGGTGCTGCTCGGCGGCGTGCTGGTGCTCGCGCACCGCCGTTGGTGGCCGCGCCTGCCGCGCATTCCCGCAGGTGACATCGTGGTATTTGGCGAATCGGCTGTGTGGCGGGCCGTTACCTGGGGCGCGATGGTCGAGGGCGTGGAGCGTCGCCTGCGTGCATGGCCCGTGGCGGGCCTGTTGCTCCTGGCGGTGATGACGGTGCTGGGCGCGACGTTGCTGGTGCATCCATGACGTGCTCTTGATGGCGGTGCGTCTGTTCGCTTCGATACGCTCCACGCGAGCATCCAAGGGCAGGCCCGTCATGGCGAGATCGCGTGTGTGCCTTGTTTCCCTGGCCGTGGCGCTGCTGGCCGGCTGCGATCGGGAGCCGGCAACGAAGATCGTCGAGGTGCGGCCGGTGCGCACGATCGTCGCCGCCAGCCAGCCGGCCGGCGAGATGGTGGTACTGACCGGCCATGTGCAGGCGCAGGACGAGGCCTCGATCGGTTTTCGCATCGCCGGGCGCATGATCGAGCGCTCCGTCAATATCGGCGACCGGGTGGAGATGGGACAGGTGCTCGCCAAGCTCGATCCGGAGACCGAGGTGAACGGCCTGCGTTCGGCGCAGGCGGCGCTGAGTGCCGCGCAGGCGCAACTGACCCAGTCCCGTGCCGCCTTCGAGCGGCAGCGGTCCTTGCTCGCCACCGGGCACACGCCGCGGGCGCAGTTCGACCTTGCGGAGAAGGCCATGCTCAATGCCCAGGCCGCGGTTGACGACGCAGAGGCGCAACTGCGCATCGCCGGGCGCCGCGTGCGCTACACGGTGCTGGTCGCGGATGCCCCCGGCACGGTGACGGCGCGCGGGGCGGAACCGGGCGAGGTGGTGCAAGCGGGCCAGATGATCGTGCAGCTTGCGCGGCAGGGCGGGCGCGACGCCGTGTTCGACGTGCCCGCGTCGCTGCTGCGCTCCGCCCCCGCCGATTCCGAAGTGACGGTGCGACTGACTGATGACGCGGCGATCGTGGCCAGCGGGCGGGTGCGGGAAGTGGCGCCGCAGGCCGATCCGGTGACGCGGACCTTCCTGGTCCGGGTGGGGCTCGCCGATCCGCCTGGGGCGATGCGGCTCGGCTCGACCGTGAGTGGCAGCGTGCAGATCGACACCGCGCCGGTGGTCTCGATCCCAGCTTCGGCGCTGACACGGGTAAACCAGCAACCGGCCATCTGGATCGTCGATCCGAACAACCTCACTGTCGCGCTGCGCAACATCGAGCTGCTGCGCTTCGATCCGGGCACGGTGGTGGTGGCGCACGGGCTGGAGCCCGGGGAGATCGTGGTGGTCGCCGGCGTGCAGGCGCTGCATCCCGGCCAGAAGGTCCGGCTGCTCGGGCCGCAGGTCTGATGACATTCAACCTGTCGAAATGGGCCCTCGAGCATCGGTCCTTCATCGTCTACTGCATGCTCGCGGCGACCGTGGCCGGGCTGCTGTCCTTCGTGCGGCTCGGCCGCAACGAGGACCCGTCCTTCGTCATCAAGACCATGGTGGTGCAGGCGGCCTGGCCGGGTGCGACGCTGGCGGACACGCTGGACCAAGTGACCGAGCGGCTGGAACGCAAGCTGCAGGAGACGCCCAGCCTCGATTTCCTGCGCAGCTACACCAGCGCCGGCATCACCACGATCTTCGTCAACCTCAAGGGCGCCACCCCGGCGCGCGAGGTACCCGACATCTGGTACCACGTGCGCAAGAGCATCGGCGACATCCGCCACACCCTGCCGGCGGGGGTGGTGGGTCCCGGCTTCAACGACGAGTTCGGCGACACCTTCGGCATCATCTACGGCCTGACCGCGGATGGCTTCACCCATCGCGAGTTACGCGACCATGCCGAGGCGATCCGTTCGCGCATGCTGCGGATTCCCGACGTCTCCAAGGTCGAGATCCTCGGCGCCCAGGACGACCGCATCTTCGTTGAGTTCTCGGTGGAGCAGCTGGCCGGCCTGGGCATCGACCGCGCCGCCCTGATCGCGGCACTGCAGGCGCAGAACGCGGTGGCGCCCTCCGGCACGGTGCAGACCGGCAACGAGAAGCTGACGCTGCGCATCTCCGGCGCCTTTGAGTCGGAACAGGACATCCTGGCGGTCAATTTCGTCTCGGGCGGCCGGCTGATCCGGCTGCGCGACATCGCCGAGGTGCACCGCGGCACCGCCGATCCGCCGCAGCCGCTGTTCCGGGTGAACGGACAGGACGGGATCGGCGTCGCCATCGCCATGCGCGAGGGCGGCGACATCCTCACGCTCGGGCGCAATGTCCGCAAGGCGATGCAGGAGATCACCGCCGACCTGCCGGTCGGCATCGAGCCGTTCCTGGTGGCCGATCAGCCGGTGGTGGTCGACCACGCCATCTCCGACTTCACCACCTCGCTGTGGCAGGCGATCGCCATCATCATGGGGGTGAGCTTCCTCTCGCTCGGCTTCCGTGCCGGGGCGGTGGTCGCCCTGTCGATCCCGCTGACCCTGGCGATCGTGTTCCCGACCATGGAGGCGGCGGGGATCGACCTGCAACGCATCTCGCTCGGGGCGCTGATCATCGCGCTCGGCCTGCTGGTCGATGACGCCATGACCACGGTCGACGTGATGACCTCGCGGCTGGCGCAGGGCGACAGCAAGGAAACGGCGGCGACCTTCGCCTACCAGTCGCTGGCCTTCCCGATGCTGACCGGATCCTTCGTCTCGGCGGCCGGCTTCGTGCCGATCGGCTTCGCGCGCAGCTCTGCCGGCGAATACACCTTCTCGATCTTCGCCGTCGTGGGCATCACGCTGATCCTGTCCTGGATCGTCGCGGTGCTGTTCACGCCGCTGCTCGGGGTGGCGATCCTGCGCAAACCCGATCGCGTCGCCGACCAGCCGGGGCGGGTGCTGCGCGGCTTCCGCGCCTTCCTGGTCGGCGCCATGCGGCTGCGCTGGCTCACGCTCGGCATCACCCTGGTTTGCTTCGTGGGCGCGCTGCTGGCCGTGCCGCTGGTGCCACGGCAGTTCTTCCCGCCCTCCGACCGGCCGGACCTGATGGTCGACCTGCGATTGCCGCAGAACGCGTCCATCTACGCCAGCGAAGCCACCGCGGCGCGGCTGGATGCGGTGCTGAAGGCCGATCCCGATGTCGATCACTGGAGCACCTATGTCGGGCGCGGCGCGATCCGCTTCTACCTGCCGCTTGATGTGCAGCTGCCCAACGACTTCTTCGCCCAGGCCGTCATCGTCGCCAAGGACATCGCCGCGCGCAAGCGGCTGGAAGCGAAGCTGGAAACGGTGCTGGCGGAGCAGTTCCCCGGCGTCGTCGCGCGGGTGTCGCCGCTCGGGCTCGGCCCGCCGGTCGGCTGGCCGGTGCAGTACCGCGTCAGCGGCCCGGATGCGAGCGAGGTGCGCGAGATCGCACTGCGCGTCGCCGCGGTAATGACGCCGCATGCCGGCGTGCGGCGGGTGAACTTCGACTGGATGGAGCCGGGGCGCAAGCTGCGCATCCGCATCGACCAGGACCAGGCGCGGCTGCTCGGCCTGAGTTCCCAGGCGATCGCCAGTGTGCTGAACAGCGTGGTGTCGGGCGCGCCGGTGACGCAGGTGCGCGACGGCATCTATCTGGTTGATGTGCTGGCGCGCGCGACCGACGAGCAGCGCGTCTCGCTGGCGACGCTGCGCAGCCTGCAGGTGGCATTGCCGAACGGTCGTACGGTGCCGCTCAGCCAGTTGGCGAGCTTCGAGTTCGAACAGGAATACCCGCTGGTCTGGCGGCGCGACCGCGTCCCCACCCTGACCGTGCAGGCGGACGTGGCACCGGGCGAACTGCCGGAGGCGGTGGTCGACGCGCTGGCACCGGCGATCGGGACGCTCAACGCGGAGCTGCCCGCCGGCTATCGCGTCGTGGTCGGCGGCACCGTGGAGGAAAGCCAGCGCTCGCAGGCCTCGGTGGTCGCGGTGATCCCGCTGATGCTGTTCCTGATGATCACCTTCCTGATGATCCAGTTGCAGAGCTTCAACCTGCTGTTCCTGGTGCTCAGCGTGGTGCCGCTCGGCCTGATCGGCATCGTCGCGGCGCTGCTGATCTTCGGCAAGCCGCTGGGCTTCGTCGCCATCCTCGGCATCCTCTCGCTGCTCGGCCTGATCGCCCGCAACGCGGTGATCCTGATCGAGCAGATCGAGACGGAGAAAGCGGAGGGCCGCGGCCCCTGGGACGCGGTGATCGCGGCGAGCCTGTCACGGTTCCGGCCGATCACGCTGACGGCGATCTCGACGGTGCTCGGGCTGATCCCGATCGCGGCGACGATCTTCTGGGGTCCGATGGCGATCGCGGTGATGGGCGGGCTGCTGGTGGCGACCGTGCTGACCCTGGTGTTCCTGCCGGTGCTCTACGTCACCTGGTTCCGCGTGCGCGAGCCCGCCGCCCGCACGGAAACCATGGCGGAGGCGCACGGCGACTGAACCGGCGGCGCCCGCCCCGGCTCCGTCATGGGGGGAGGCGATGGCGCGCTGGCTCGCCGCGATGCTGCTGCTGGTCCTGCCGGCCGCCTGCGCGCTGACGCGGGTGCCGGCGCCGCCCGGCCCGGACACGGAGGCGATCGCGGTGCTCGGTCTCCCCAATGCCCGGTTCTGGGTCGACCGCAGCCCGGAAGGTCTGTTGCAGGAAGTCATCCGGCTGTCCGAACGCGAGGCCGCGACCACGCCGCCCGGCCCGGACGGGCGCCGTCCGACGACCAGCTTCCTTGCCATCTCCGGCGGCGGCGACGACGGCGCCTTCGGGGCCGGGTTGCTGGTGGGCTGGAGTGCGGCCGGCACGCGCCCGCAATTCCAGGTGGTCACCGGCATCTCCACCGGCGCGCTGACCGCGCCGTTCGCCTTCCTCGGCCCGGATTACGACACGCAACTGCGCGAGGTCTACACGGGTTCCGCGCGCCGCGACATCGTGCTGCTGCGCTGGCTGGGCTCGGCGCTGCTGTTCGGCGAGGCACTGGCTGATACCGCGCCGCTCTATCGCCTGATCAGCCGCTATACCAACGAAGACATGCTGGCCGCCATCGCCCGCGAATACGCCAAGGGACGGTTGCTGCTGATCGGCACCACCAACCTGGACCTGCAACGCCCTGTGCTGTGGAACATCGGCGCCATCGCCGCCAGCGGCCATCCCGAGGCGCTGGCACTGTTCCGCAGCATCCTGCTCGCCTCCGCCTCGATCCCCGGCGCCTTCCCGCCGGTGATGATCGATGTTGAAAGCAGCGGCCGGCAGTATCAGGAAATGCACGTGGACGGCGGCGCCACGGCGCAGGTCTTCCTCTACCCGCCCTCGCTGCAACTCGGCCGCCGCCTGCGCGACCGTGGCATCCAGCGGGAGCGGATCGCCTATGTCATCCGCAACGCCCGCATGGACCCCGAATGGGCGAGCACCGAACGCCGGCTGATGCGCATCGCCGCGCGCTCGATCTCGACGATGATCCATTTCAGCGGGCTGAACGACGTGGTGCGGATCTACCAGACGACACGACGCGATCACATCGGCTTCCGGCTGGCCTATATCGACGCGGACTTCCAGATGGAGCACAGGCAGTCGTTCGAACCCGCCTATATGAGGGCTTTGTTCGAGTACGGGTATGAGAAGGCGCGCAACGGCTATCCGTGGCGGCTGAGGCCGCCGGGATTTGCGCAGGAAGGCCAGGCTTCGCGGCCCGATCCCGTTCGTTGAGAGGGCGTTTCACCGTCTGGACGCTGGTCGCCGTCTGTGGCGTAATCGGCATGAAAATGCGGGCTATCGGGCATGGTGTCTGTCAAGCCGGACCTCATACTGACCAGCACGCCTGACGAGGTGGCGCGCAGTTGCATTCTGGACCCGCTTCTGGCCTTCAATGTTGGCCGGGCGGGGGAGCACGGACGCACTCCCCTTGCCGTGCTCATCAAGGAGCCCACCGAGGGTACAATCGTCGGCGGGCTTTGGGGCCGAACATCCTGGAAGTGGCTAACGATAGAGCTGCTTTTTGTTCCGGAGGTTTATCGGGGCTCGGGATTGGGGTCCGAAGTGATGAGGCTGGCAGAAAACGAGGGCGCCCGACGTGGCTGCATCGGCGCCTGGGTCGATACATTCAGTTATCAGGCGCCCGGCTTCTACGAAAAATCAGGATTCATACGCTTCGGCGAAATCGAAGATTATCCGCCCGGACATAGCCGTATCTTCTTCCAAAAGCGCTTCCGTTAGGCGGTATCGGGATCCGCCCCGCAGCAGAACCGCCGACGGATGGACGGCACACGCGTATGCCGTCCATCCGTCTTCACCCCGGTTTCGATGGCACGCGGGAACAGCTACATGCCGCCGGAGACGAACAGGATTTCGCCGGTCACCCAGCGGGCGTCGTCGGAGGCAAGAAACACCGCGACGGAGGCGATGTCGGCCGGCTGTCCGATGCGGCCAAGCGGCGTCTGCTGCGCCGCCTGCGCGGCAAAACCGCCGCTGATGATGCCCGCGGCATGGGTGCCTTCCGTCTCGACCACGCCCGGATTGATGGCGTTGACACGGATCCCGCGGGGGCCGAGTTCCCTGGCGAGGCTCCGCGTGATCGCATCCACGGCGCCCTTCGTGGCATTATAGATGGAGAAACCCGGCGGCGTCAGGCGGGTCACCAGCGAGCTGATATTGACCACGCTGCCACCGTCCGGGCCGAACTGGGCAACGGCCGCCTTGGTCGCGAGCAGGAGGCCAAGCACGTTGGTGTCGAATTGCCGGTGGAACTCCGCCTCGGTGACCTCCTCGATCGGGCCGGACCGGTAGACCCCGGCGTTGTTCACGAGGATATCGACCTTTCCGAAAGCGCTCCGTGCCTCGGCGAAGATCCGGTCCACGTCGGCGGCCACGGCGACGCTTCCCTGCACCGCCACCGCCTTGCCGCCCTGGCCCACGATGTCGGCGACCACCTTGTCGGCGTCCTCGCGGCTGCTCGCATAGTTCACCACCACCGCGGCGCCCTCGGCCGCCAGCGATCTGGCGATCCCGGCGCCGATTCCCTTCGAGGCGCCGGTGACGACGGCCACCTTGCCTGCCAGCTTGCTCATCGCTCTGCTTCGACCTTTGCGGATAATAGTTAGATGGGTGTCTAAGTGTTCCGCATTGGCCGGATGTCAAGGCGGCGGTCGCAGGGCGCCGGCAAGCTGCCGCAGGTAGGCCTCGAAGGTGTCGCGCCGGAAGGTCAGGCGCGCGAACTTGCCCTCGCGGACGACGGCAATCAGCCCGGCTGCCTCCAGGCTCTTGATGTGGTGTGAAATAGTGGCGGCGCTGACCGCCTCGGCCGCCTTCAGGGCGCAGCACGGCAAGGGGCCGGGGGCCGACGCGATCTCGCTGATGATGCCGTATCGCCGGGGGTCCGCCAGCGCCCTTGCGATCGCGGCGAACTGCCGGTCAGACAGGCGGGATGGTGCGTCGGCTACCTGCTTGCGCCGCGAAGGCCTGGTCAGAGGCGGGGTCCTGATCATGCAGGAAATCTAGCGTATCGGGACGGCATTCACAGTCCCGGGACCGGACGGGCCGGGAAGCGGAACCGCAGGCCTACGCGGCGCTGCGTTCCCGTGCCGCCCGACGCATCACCTGCGGCGGCTGCCCGTAGACGCGCAGGAAGGATTCGCGCATGCGCCGCGGGTCCAGGAACCCCGTCTCGCGCGCCACCACATCGAGCGGATGGCGGCTGTCCTCCAGCAGGATGCGGGCCGCCTCCAGGCGCAGTTGCTCGATCGCCCGGGCCGGCGTCTGGCCCGTCTCGGCGCGGAAGGCGCGGCTGAACTGGCGCGGACTCAGGCTGGCCACCTCGGCCAGCCGCTCCACCGTCAGCGCCTGGCCGAGATTTTCCTTCGCGTAGATCAGCGCCTTCTGGATGCGGTCGGAACTGGCCGCGAGTTCCAGCAATTCCGAATGCTGCGACTGCCCGCCGGCGCGGCGATGGTGCATCACCAGCTTGCGCGCGACCGAGCGCGCCACCTCCGCGCCGAGGTCCTTCTCCACCATCGCCACCGCGAGATCGAGCCCGGCGGTCATCCCCGCCGAGGTCCAGATGGGGCCTTCATTGATGAAGATCCGGTCCTCCTCGACCTCGACCTCCGGGAAGCGCAGCTGCATCTGCCGGCCGAACAGCCAGTGGGTGGTGGCGCGGCGCCCGCGCAGCAGCCCCGCCTGCGCCAGCACGAAGGCGCCGGTGCAGATGCCGGCGGTGCGGCGGGCCTCCGCGCTGTGCCGGCGGATCACCGCGAGATCCGCCGCCGTCAGCCGGTCATTGGGCAGGTTGCCGCCGGTGATCATCAGCGTGTCGAAGGACGGATGCGTGGCAAGCGCCTGCGTCTCCACCTGGAAACCCAGCGAGCTGCGCACCATCCCGCCGGGGATCGAGGTCAGCACCAGCGTGTAGAACGGCTCCCGCGCCACCAGGTTGGCGAATTCGAACGCCGCCTGGGCGGAGAGCGCGGCGACCTGGAAGTCCGGGAAGATGACGAATCCCACCTGCGGCATGTGGGTCCCTCCTGCGTCAGCCGATGTCCTGAAAACGTATGTTATACGTCATTTCGGCCATGGGGAAGCCGGCCTACGGTCCGGCCATCGCAAGCAAACGATGGAGCCCCCGACATGACCCGCAACGACACCCACAGCGACAAGGGCACGGCCGTCGTTACCGGCGCGTCCTCGGGCATCGGCGCGATCTATGCCGACCGGCTGGCCCGCCGCGGCCACGACCTGATCCTGATCGCCCGCAGCCGCGACCGGCTGACGGCCCAGGCGCAGCGGATCAGCAACGAAACCGGACGCGCCGTCGAGGTGCTCGCCGCCGATCTCGCCGATCCCGCCGCGCTGGCCGGGGTGGAGGCGACGTTGCGCCGGGACGCCAGCGTGACACTGCTGGTGAACAATGCCGGCTTCGGCACCTTCGCGCCGCTGCTGGACAGCGACGTCGACACGATGGAAGCGATGATCCGGCTGAACGTCATCGCCCTCACCCGCCTGACCTATGCGGTGGCGCCGGGCATGGTGGCGCGCGGCACCGGCGCGATCATCAACATCGCCTCGATCGTCAGCCTCGCGCCGGAGCTGCTGAACGGCGTCTATGGCGGCAGCAAGGCGTTCGTGCACGCCTTCACCACCTCGCTGCAGCACGAGCTGGGCGGCAAGGGCATCCGCGTGCAGGCGGTGCTGCCCGGCGCCACCGCGACCGAGTTCTGGCCGCGCGGCGGGCTGAACCTGGAGCAACTGCCGCCCGGCATCACCATGCGCGCCGAGGACATGGTGGACGCCGCGCTCGCGGGCTTCGACCAGGGCGAGGTCGTCACCATCCCGGCGCTGGCCGACATCACCGAATGGCAGCGCTTCGAAGCCGCCCGCACGGCGATGGCGGCGCACCTGTCCGCGACCGCCCCCGCCCCCCGCTACGGCCTGCACCGGGCCGCCTGACCCCCTCTCCACCCCTGGGAGCAAAGACCATGGACCTGACCGGCAACACCATCTTCATCACCGGCGGCACCTCCGGCATCGGTCGCGGCCTCGCCGAGGCGCTGCACCGGCGCGGCAACCGGGTGATCATCTCCGGCCGGCGGCAGGATCTGCTGGATGCCGTCGCCGCCGCCAATCCGGGCCTGCGCGGCATCCGCCTGGACATCACCGACCCGGCCGACATCGAGGCGGTGGCGGCACGGCTGCGGCAGGAAGAGCCCACGCTGAACGTGCTGCTCAACAACGCCGGCATCATGACCTTCGACGATGCCTCCGCCGAAATGGACGACGCGGCGGCGCGGCGGCTGATCGAAACCAACCTGCTCGGGCCGATCCGCATGACCTCGGCGCTGATCGAAACGCTGAAGCACCAGCCGCGCGCGACCATCCTGTATACCAGTTCGGTGCTGGCCTTCCTGCCGCTGGCGGCGACGGCGGTCTATTCCGCCACCAAGGCGGCACTGCATTCCTATGCGCTGTCGCAGCGCTTCATGCTGCGCGAGACCAATGTGCGCGTGCAGGAAATTGCCCCGCCCTGGGTGGATACCGACCTGATCCACAAAAGCGGCGACGACCGCGCCATGCCGCTCGATGCCTTCATCGCGGAGACGATGGCCGCCCTCGCCACCGACGCCGAGGAAGTGCTGGTCGAGCGCGTCCGTCCGGCCCGCGCCAATCCCGGCCCCGGCGAGCACGCCCTGGTCAACCAGTTCAACCTCTCGCTGGTAGCCCGCCCCATCCCCGTGGCCGCCTGACCCACCGCACCGCGCCCGCCCACCTGTGGCGGGCGCCCCCCCTGCCGGAGCCCCCCATGCCCCCCGCCCTTCCCGCGCGCAGCCTGACCGCGCTGCGCATCCTCAGCCTCGCCTATTTCGTGCAGGCGACCGGTGCCATGGCGGTGATCGCAGCCCTGCTGCCGATCACCGCGACCTGGCAGCTCTCGCTCGCCCAGGGCACCTTCCTGATGACGGCCTTCGGCATCACCTTCGCCCTCGCCGCGCCGCTGCTGCAGGTGGCCATCGGCCATGTCGCCCGCCGCCGCCAGGTGCTGACCGGGCTGGCGATCTTCAGCCTGGCCGCGCTGGTGCTGGCGCTGGCACCGGACTACCCGGTGCTGGTGGCGGCGCGCATCGTCATGGGGCTGGGGGCGGCGCTGATCGGGCCGGTGCTCGGCGCGCTCGCCGCCGATCTGGTGGCACCGCAGCTGCGCGGCGCGGCCATCGCCACCGTGCTGCTGGGACTGAGCGTCGCGGGCGTGGCCGGCCTGCCGCTGGCGGCGTGGCTGGCAACGCATGCCGGCGTGCGCGTGATGTTCGCGGCGATCGGCGCCACCGGGCTGCTCACCGCACTGCTGATGCGGGCCCGGGTGCCGGAAGGGGCCAGCGGCGAGGGCACCAGCCTGCGGACCATGGCGCGGCTGCTGGCGGACCGGGGCAACGTGGCGGCGCTGCTGGTGGCGTTCTTCCTTGCCGCCGGGGTCTACACCAGCCTGTCGGTGATCGGCCCGGCGCTGCGGGACGCCTATGGCGCCGACGAGGGCATGACCTCGATCGCGCTGGCAGTGCTGGGGATCGCCGGCATCCTGGGCAACCTGGTGGTCACCCGCCTCGCCACGCGCCACGACGCCGGGCGGCTGCTGGCAGCAGGCATCGCCCTGCTGCTGGCCGACATCGCCCTGCTCTGCGTGCTGCCGCGCCACCTCGCGGTGCTGTTTCCCGCCCTGGTGGTCTGGGCCTTCGCCACCGACATCCTCTGGCCCTCGCAGCAGCGCCGCGTGGCCGAGGTGATGGCGGCCCACCGGGGCATCGGGCTGGCCCTCACCGCCTCGCTGATCTTCACCGGCATGGCCACCGGGGCCGCACTCGCCGGCCAGCTTTATCCGCGCCTGGGGGCCGGCGGCGTGCTGGGCGCCTCGGCACTGCTGCTCGGCCTGGCCTGGTCGAGCCTGCTGGTCCGCGGCCGGTGCGGGGGCGGCGTGCCCTCGGGCTGCACGGCCTGAGCCGGCGGAGGGCGCCCGGCCCGGGCAGGGCCGCGGCGCTTGACTCGGGCGCAACGGCGGAATTCATGCTCCCGTACGGCACCCGCAGCCAATTTCCCGCATGGATTCCGTTACATAAGCGATGATGGCCCGATCCTTCCTGTTGACCGCTTCCATCGGGGTTTTCCTGGCTTGCTCCGTGGCGACCGCCCAGGCACAGCTCACGAAACCTCCGCCCCCGGCCCCGGCCCCCGCGCCGCTGCAGCCCGAGGAAGGGGATATCTGGGCCGACGTGCGCGGCTGGACCCGTCCGTCCACACCACCGGGTGCCAGGCCGTCGAGCCGCCCGGTGGCGCCCGGTACCACCGCAAAGGCACCGGCGGGACAGTCCCAACCGGCAGGACGGCGCCCGGCTCGTCCTGCCCCCCCTTCGACCCTGGGCGCCCGATGAAGGGCCAGGGCGCTGGCGCTGCCCAAAAAATTCATGGGTTCCAAGGGCGAAGCCCTTGGCAGGTCCAGGGCGGAGCCCTGGTCGGGTGCGGGGTGAAACCCCGCCAACAGGATCACGATAGTTTCCAGCCCGGCGCCGGTTGGCACGGCCGGGGCTACAGGCTCGGGGGCGTGGCCGCCGCCACCACGACACAGGTCTCGGTGCCGATGTTGCGGAACCGATGCGGGATGCGGCTTTCGAAGAAATAGGCCTCGCCGGGGCCGAGCACCCTGACCTGGTCGCCGACCGTCACCTCCAGCTCGCCCCGGATCACCAGCCCGGCCTCCTCGCCGGCATGGCTGAGCATGGCCTCGCCGGTATCGGCCCCCGGCGCGTAGGTGTCTTCCATCATCTGCAGCGCATGGCGGCTGAGGTTGCGGCCGATCTGGCGGATGGTATGCCCGCCGAAGGTCAGGCACGTCAGGTCCTCGCGGCGGAAGAAGATCCCCTCCGGCGCGCCGCCATCCTCGCCGAGCAGCGCGGTGATCGGCAGGTTGAAGCTGGCGGCGATCTTCTGCAGCGAGGCCACGGTCGGGCTCATCGCCCCGCGCTCGATCCGGGCGATCGCCGTATGGCTCAGCCCGGCCCGGCGCGCGAGGTCACGCTGGGTCAGGCCATGGGCCGCGCGGATGGCCCGCAACCGGGCCGGGATGCTGACCTCCATGGCCACGCCCCCTTGCTTGACTCCGGCAACTTTAGTTTCCAGTCTCGGTGGTGACAAGCCAGCCCGGACCGGGAGCGCCATGGCCACCATGACCCATCCTGCACCGCCTCTTGCCTATGCCGCGGGCGCGCTGGCAGTGCTGTTCTGGGGCGCGACCCCGGCCGCGACGGCGCTGCTCGCCCGCGACATGCCGTCCTCGCTGGTCGGCGCCGCCCGCCTGCTGGCCTCGGCCGCCCTGCTGGTGCCGGTCGTGCTGGTGCTCCGGCCCCGGTTGCCGCGCGACGCGGGCGGCTGGGCGGCGCTCGGCATCAGCGCCCTGGTCGGGTTTGCCGCCTCCTTCGTGCTGCAGGGCCTGGGCATCGCCCGCACCAGCACCGCGCATGCCGCGCTCGTGCTGGCGGCGGCCCCGGTCATCACCGCGCTGCTGCAATTCCTGCTGTCCTGGCACCGGCCACGCCCCGTGTGGTGGCTGGGCAGCGCACTCGCCCTGTCCGGCGTCGCCGTGCTGATCCTCGGGCGCGGCCTGGCGACGGCCGCCGGCACCGCCTCGATCGCCGGCGACCTGATCGTGTTCGCCGGCACCGTCACCGTCAGCATCGGCTATCTGGCGGGGGCCCGGCTGTCGGCACGGATCGGCCTGTTCGCGGCCACCGCCTGGTCGATCCTGGCCGGCGCCCTGGTCATGCTGCCGCTGCTGCCCGCGCTCGGCAGTGCCGTGCCAGCCCTGACCCCGGTGGGGGGCGCCGCACTCGGCTTCCTCGCCGCCGGCTGCACGGTGATCGGCTTCGCCGCGTGGTTCTGGGCGCTCGACCGGGGCGGCGTGGCCTCGATCGCGCTGCTGCAATTCGCGCAACCGGTGGTGAGCCTGCTGATCGCCGCCGCCTTCCTGGCCGAGGACGTATCGCCGACGCTGCTGCTGGCGCTGGGGCTGATCCTGTCGGGCGTGTCTCTCTGCCGGCGCGGGCGCTGATCCCCTTTGCACCGGCGGGGCCCGGTCACGGCCACGCCCGAAACTTCGCGATGGCGCCATCAAAGGTCGCGACCTCGATCAGCCAGTAGACCAGCCCGCCGGTCGCGCCGGAAATCGCGTAGAGAGGCCATCGCGACGCCAATGTCTCGTACAGGTCGGTCAGGAACGGGGTCGGATGGGTGGCCAGGAAGTCCCCAAGCCCGTACAGCCATACCACGAAGGGAAGCATGGTGAGGCCCAGCAGGGCGCCGAACGCCATGGCACGCCAGGCGGTAGCAACACAGCGAAAGCCGATCAGCATCCGCAGCAGGGCGAAGGGGACCGACGCCACCAGCCACAGCAGCAACAGGATCATCATTTGCAGCATCAGGCCGAGGGCCAGGCTGTCGCCTTCGGGGACGGAAATGGAGACGTGGTTCCAGGCGATGGCACCGAGGACGAAGGTCACATCGGCAACAACCACCGCCGCCGTGTAGCCGAGCACGAAAGTACATTCACCCTCAGGACCAGCCGGCGGCGCGGCGTCGGCCCCCGGTTCAGTCATGCACGCCTGCCCCGCCGGCGCACCGGAGCCCTACCGGGCCGGGACCGGCTCGACCATGACATAGGCGATGCCGTGCCGGTCCATGCCCAGTGCACTGGCCGCCGCCGGGCTCAGGTCGATGATCCGCCCGCGCACATAGGGCCCGCGATCCACCACTTCGACCACCGCGCTCCGGCCGGTGCGCAGGTTCGTCACCCGCGCCGTGCTGCCCAGGGGCAGGCTCTTGCTGGCCGCGACGTGTTCGGTGGGACGGAAGCGCCGCCCAGACGCGGTGGGCTGCCCGACGAGGCCAGGCGAATACACCGAGGCACCGCCATGTTGCACCACCCCCGACATCACCGCCTGCTCCGGGTGCACCACCCCCCGGTCGTGACGGAACCGGGTGCCCCTGACGGCGGCGGCATGGTCGGGCGCATGCGCCCCCTTGCCGGGCTTGGCCGCACGCTGCTCGCCGGAATGATGGGGGGGCCGGGGGACGCCGGCCACAGCGGCACCGGCCGCGGACACGATGGCCGCGGCCGTGCAAACCGCGAGGAAACGCCGTCTCACGATCCGGGCCTGTGCGGCAGGAGCTTCAATCTGCCGGAACAGCCGTACGAGCGGCTGCCGGCCGGATGCGCTGCCCCTGCCAGTCGGGCAGATGATCGCCCCGATGGTCGGCAGGGATGTACCACCCGGTCCTGAACCCCGTCGGGTAAAGCGCGCGCAGCCGGGGATCGTTCTGGATCGCCAGGAAGACCGCCGTCCGCCGCGCCACGGACGCGGGCACCGGATCAGTCGCCGTCTCCATGGAAATCCAGGGGAACTGGTCAATCTTGCAGATGGTTTCCTCGCTCACCAGCACCAGGGCCGGCTTCAACCAGAGACGGACACCATCTGCGCCAATCGTCTTAACATAGTGCTGATGCAGCAACGTGTGGCTCCACCACACCGTGATGTCGGTCGCGGTCAGCAGCGCGCGCAAGCCGTCGCCGCTCTGCTCGCCAGCCGCCAGCGCCGCCGAGAATTCCGCGAAGGTAGGGTTCCGCCACACGATATGTGCCATCCTGTGCGCCTTCGCGGTGGCCAGTATTTCGGCAACGCCCGGCACGGCTTCCGCTGGCGCACCTGGCTGGCCTGCCGCAATGGCGGGTGGTTTGTTGTTACCGGTCACCGCGTCCTTCCCAACGGGCACAAAAAATACATTGGAGATCAGCCAATGAATACCGCATGACATTATGTCTGCCTGTTTCATGCTGGCTTTTACTTCAATGAATCCCGCTTATGCCTGTATACGTTTCATTCCGCGATCACGATGGGACATTTCCCTCTCAATCTCATTTCAAATCCGCAAGAGCGGCCTGAATGGGCTGGGCGCGGGCGGCCGCAGCCCGGCCCATTCAGGCAGGCAACGCCTGCTCTGCAAAGAACGTCACCGCCCCCGATGACTTCGATTGCAACGGGCGCGACGCCAGGATCTGACAGCGTTGTGAGCGGGCCGGCCGGCCCCCTCGGGGACCGGGTCCGGCCTCACGGTCACGGCCTCAGGGCACCACCACGACGGTGGGCGGCCGGTAATAGGCCGGCGGCGGAGGTGGCGGCGGCGGATAGTACGGCCGCGTCGCCGCGGCGCCGATCGCCGCCCCGGTGGCCACCCCCGCGGCGAAGCCGGCCGCCGGCGGCGGTGGCGGGTGATAGCCATAGGCGGGCGGACGATAGGCGGCCCCTCCGCCGGGGCCGACCGCCACCGCCGCCCCCGAGGGCGCCCGCACCGCCGCGCCACCGGCCGGCCCGCGATAGGCCGCGCCGCCATAGGCCCCCTGCACCGCGCCCCAGGCCAGTGCGGGCGGGGCCGCCAGCACCAGGCCACCGCCCAGCACCAGCCCGGCCAGGACCATCCTCATTCCGCCTGCTCCTGCCCGATCGCGACCCGGGTCGCCCCGGCCGGCACGCGGAAGACGAAATCCGCATCGGGCGGACGCAGGCCGATCTGCCAGTCGGAGATCTCGGCGATGAAGCGCGGCGCGCCGGCCAGCGCGCGATAGGTGACGATCACCCGGCGCGGCAGCGCCTGCTCGTTGTCCTCGAGCCAGAGCTCGATATCGATCCCCGGCGGCTGCGTCAGCACCAGGTGCTGGCAGGGCACGCCGTCGACCAATGCGCCGCCGATGACGGATCCCGCCGTCACCTCCGACAGCACCGCCTGCCCGGGCGATTCCGCCAGCAGGTCGGCCAGCGGGAAATCGGCCCGCAACTTCTCGGCGGCCACCCGCAGCATCGGCTCGATGCCGCCGGGCGCCGGCAGGATCGCGTACCGGTTGCTGTCCTCGTTGAACGCGACCAGGGCCTTGCCGTCGTACAGCAGCCTGACCGTGCCGTCATCGCCGGTCAGGTTCACCAGCAGCCGGTCGGGGCGGCGCACCACCACGTCGCCGACATGGAAGATGTGCAGCGTTTCCCCGCCGGGGCCGACATATTCGCGGATCGTGCGGTTGCGGAAGGAGAAACTCTCGGCGGACAGCGTGCGGCCCATGCGCAGCACCGCCTCCCGCGCCGCCTCGGCGACAACCGGCTTCTCCTCCGGCGTGGCCGCCCTTCCTGCCCCGGCCGTGAGTGCCACGGCACCGCCGATGGCGAACGCCATCAGCGCACGGCGACGAAGCGCATTCGTGCCCACTGCGTGCCCCTCCCTCGGGATGGCTGCTGCGGCGAGTGTCGGCATGGGGGCGCCGGCTTGTCCATGCAATTCCGGCAACGACCGCACCACGGCGGCGCGATGTCGCCGGGACGGCACAGGACTGCGCGCGCGACGATCGTGCCGCCGCCCGAGCTCGCGCGGCGGCGCAACGGCTGGTGCAGGCTGACGGATCGTGTGTGTCGGCCAGGCACGAACGCCCCTACAAACGCACGCATCATGGTCAAAGACTCCGATTCGTCCCGCCCCGCGGGCAGGCGCGGCCTGCGCCTGGCCCTGTTCGCCCTTCTGCTCCTCCCCGGCCTCGCCGGCTTCGGCCACACCGCCGCCGCCTTCTGCGCCGGGCAGCATCCCGGCGGGGTGGCGCCGGCGATCGTCCGCCCGCAGCTCGCGGCCGAGACGCGCGAGCTGTGCTTCCGCGAATTCGCGGTGATCCACAGCGGCATCTCCCGCACCCCGCTCGCCGTCGCCGAGCACCTCACCCGCGCCCAGGTGCAGGCGGCGCGCAAGATCGGGCGGGAGAACAATTTCCACGATGAGGACGCGCTGCCGCCCGAGCATCGCGCGCGGCTGGGCGATTACGCCCGCTCCGGCTTCGACCGCGGCCACATGGCGCCCTCCGGCGACATGCCCACGCCCGAGGCGCAGGCCGAGAGCTTCTCGCTCGCCAACATGGTGCCGCAGCACCCCGGATCGAACCGCTGCCTGTGGGAAGGGATCGAGAGCAGCGTGCGCGAACTGGCGATGCAGGACGGCGAGGTGTGGATCCTTACCGGCCCGATCTTCGAAGGCGGCAACCTGCAGCGGTTGAACGGGCGCGTGCTGGTGCCGACCAGCCTCTACAAGGCGATCTACGTGCCGTCGCGGCAACAGGCGGGGGCCTATGTCGCGCCGAACGCGCCGGGGATGGAATGGCGCGCCGTCTCGCTCGCCGAGTTGCGCGGCCTGACCGGCATCGACGCCTTCCCCTCGCTGCCGAAGGCGGTGCAGGACCGGGCCATGACCCTGCCGGAGCCGAAGCCGAGCAACGTGCGCGGCAGTTGCGACCGCGAGGGCGCGGCGGTGGCCTCCACCCAGCCGCGCGGCGGGTCATCCGGCCGCGGCCACGCCGCGCCGCAGGGTGGCGGCGGCCAGGGCATGAGCACGGGCGGCATCGTCTCACTGGTGCTCGCCGCGCTGTTCGCGCTGGGCGCGGGCGTGGTGCTCTACCGCATTCTCGGCCGGCGCTGAGGCGGCCCGCGACGGCGGCCCGGCCCCGCCGCCGTCGCACCGGGCAGGGTGCAGGACAATCGAAACCAGACCGTTATTTGGCAGGGCGTATTATTTTCGCGACAGGATGCTTGAATACGTTAAATCAATCTGAGGTTGATTTTTCTGGTATTATAGTAATAGATCATACCATCATTCCTGGCCAAGCGGCGGATCCCCCCCGACGGCGTCCGGTCGCGGCCCATCCTGCCCTGGCGGAGTCGGTTATCATGTCCTTGTCCCGCACCACCCCGACCGCCTGGTCGCTGGGCACGTTGTTCCAGGTGGTGCTCGGCGTGCTCGGCGCGTTGCTGCTGCTGGCCACCGTGCCAGAGACGCTGGATGCGACCCGTCGCCTGCAGGCCGCCGACGAAGCCACCGCCGTCGCCTTCGCCGCCCGCGACGCCTTCTCCGCCCTGCAGGCCGAGCGCTCCGAACGCGGCCCGCTGCAGATCGCCCTGCGCGCCCCGGAGCCGGTCTCCGACCTGTCCCGCTACCAGGCGGTGCCGGCCGCGTTGAACCCCGCCCTGGACCGGCTGCTCGCCGCCTGCGCGCGGCTGTCCTGCGGCCCGGCCGCCGAGGGGCTGCGCGGCGCGCGCACCGAGGTGGACACCGCCCGCGACGCCGCCTATGCGGCCCTGCGCCAGCCTTTGGCGGGGCGCCCGGCGGGGCTGGCCGATCGCTGGTACGCCACCGCCACGCGGCTGGTGGAGCCGACCGAGCAGGTGGTCGCGGTGCTCACCGATCGCCTGCGCGCCGGGTCGATGGCCGGCGCCCGCATGGCGGCGGTGAAGGATGCCGCCTACGCCCTGCGCGACGCCGCCGGGCTGGAGCGGACCGTGATCGCGACGATGATCCGCGACGGCCGCCTTCCCGCCCCCGCGGCGCGGCAGCAGATGCTGGAACGCCGCGCCGCGGCGGCGACCGCCTGGAAGCTCACCCTCGCCGCCATCGGCACGACGGAGGTGCCGCCCGCGCTGGCGGCCACGCTCGCCGAGGTGCGGGAGGCGTATTTCGGCCGCTTCGTCGCCCTGCGGGATTCGATCGAGGCGGCACTGGCGGCGGGGCAGGCCTCGCCGGTCGGCGTCGAGGCGATGGACCGGGCCATGGATGCCGCGCTGGCACCGCTGATGCGCCTGTCCGAGCTGCCGTTGCGGCTGGCCGGCGAGGCCGCCCAGGCCGAGGCGGCGCAGGCGCTGCGCGAGGTCGTCTGGTCCTGCGGCCAGGCCCTGCTCGCGCTGCTGGCGATCCCCGCCCTGCTGCTGCTGACGCGCCGGCACATGCTGCGCCCCCTGGCCCGGCTGGCCGAGGCGATGCACCTGCTGGCCCGCCGTGATTACGGCTTCGCCCTGCCGGACGGGCGGCAGCCGGCCGAGATCGCCGCGATGGCGGCGGCGGTGATGGTCTGCCGCGACGGGCTGCGCCAGGCCGACGCCCTCGCCGCCACCCAGGCCGCCGACCAGCAGGCCCGCGCCGCGCATGCCGACCGGCTGGAGGCCCTGCTGCGCCGGTTCGAGGGGCAGATCGGCACGCTGGTGACGCCGCTGCTGGGCGCCGCCTCCCGGCTGGAAGGCACCGCCACGGCCATGACCGCAGCCGCGAACGGCGCCGAGCGCCAGGCCGCCGAGGTGGCAACCGCCGCGGGCGCGGCCAGCGCCAGCGTCCAGGCGACGGCGACGCTGACCCGCGAGCTTGCCGCCTCGATCAACGAGATCGGCCGGCAGATGGCGCAGGGCAACGCGATCACCGGCCGCGCCGTCGCCGATGCCCGCCGCACCGATGCGATCGTGCAGGCGCTGGCCGGCAGCACCCAGCAGATCGGCCGGGTGGTGGAGCTGATCAACAGCATCGCCGGCCAGACCAACCTGCTGGCGCTGAACGCCACCATCGAGGCAGCGCGCGCCGGCGAGGCCGGGCGCGGCTTCGCCGTGGTCGCCGGCGAGGTGAAGAACCTTGCCACCCAGACCGCGCGGGCCACCGACGAAATCAGCAGCCAGATCCAGCAGGTCCGCGAAACCACCGGGCAGGCGGTGGCGGCGATCCAGGGGATCGTCGCCGCGGTCGAGGAACTCAGCGGCATTTCCACGACCATCGCCAGCGCGGTGGAGCAGCAGGGGGCGGCCACCGAGCAGATCGCGCGCAACGTCGCGCAGACGGCGACGCGCACCCAGGATGTCACCGGCAGCATCGGCGAGGTCAGCCAGGCGACCCGCGACACCGGCGCGGCCGTGCAGGGCGTGTTCGACGCCGCGGCCCAGGTCACGCGGGGCGTCACCGAGCTCAACCGCGAGATCGACGGCTTCGTCACCGGGATCCGCGCCGCCTGAGCCACGGCCGCAAGGCCAGGGCCCCTGGCGGGCTTCGGCCTGGTCAGGCGGCGATGGCCTGCCGGCCCTGCCAGTCCGGGCGCAGCAGCGACATCACCACCAGATCGGCACGGCTGCCGTCCGGGCGCTGAAAGGCGGCGCGCAGCCGGCCTTCCTCGACGAAGCCCTGCGCGGCATAGACATGCCGGGCCCGGGCATTCTCGGCCAGCACGTCGAGCCACAGGCGATGCGCCCGCGTCGCGGTGAAGATCCGGCGCACCACCCGGGCCAGGAACACGCTGCCGACCCCCTGGCCCGGCCGGGCCACGGCGATCCGCCTGAGGCAGACATTGCCATGCGCGTCGTGCAGATCGTGGATGAGGGCGAAGGCGCAGGGATCGCCCGCCGGGTCGGTGCCGATCAGATAGGCATGGTCGTCCGACGCCATCGCCGCCCGGTGCTGCGTTTCCGACCATTGCGCGATGATCCGCTCGAAGCCGGGCACGCGCTCGGCCGCCATGATGAAGTGCAGATCGCTGCGCCTGGCTTCTCGCACGACGACGCTGGGTTTCATGACTGCGGCCTCCCCCTCCCTGGTCGGCAAAGGTGATACCGTTCCGGCGCGGCCGTCAATTCCGGCGCAACGTCCTGATCCTGTCAGCCGGAATAGCCGCCCTCGTCGAGGAAGCGCTGCTCCTGCACCGTCATGGCACGGCCGAGGATCGGGTTGCGGTGCGGGAAGCGGCCGAACCGCCGGATGATGTCGCGGTGCCGCCGCGCGTGGGAAAGGTCCGGTTCGCCGAGGCGCGCGGCAAAGGCGACCGAGCGGTCCTGATCCACCGGGTCTTCCGAATGGCCGAAGGGCAGGCAGAAGAATTGCCGCAGGGCCGGCGCGACGCCGGTATCGGCGCCGACCGCGATCGCCCTGGCGGCGACGACGCGCGCCATCGCGTCGGTCGCGTACATCCGCGGGGTGCCCCGGAAGGCGTTGCGCGGGAACTGGTCCAGCAGCAACAGCAGCGCGAGGGCGCCTTCGGGCGTGGCGATCCAGCCGTCGCAGTCGCCGCGCGCCGCCGCCTCGTGCCAGGCGAGGAAGCGGTCGCGAAACCTGCGGTCGAAACCGGCATCCTTGGCGAACCACAGGCCAGGCCCGGCGTCGCGCCAGAAATCGACGACCGCGCGCGCCTCGGGCGGTACCGGCGGCGGGGCGGAAGACTTCGGATCACCCGGCTGCCCGGTCGCGGCCATCGCGCTCCCTCATCGCTGCCCCGGCACCGTCCCGGCGCCGGGAATACCGATCCCACCAACGCTGCACCGCTGCCAGCGCCCGCATTGCCGGCTTGCGCAGGAACGGCACGTCCCCGGCCAGCAGCAGCAGGCCGACCGGCACCATCCAGAAGCCCAGGATCGGAAGCAAGCCCAGGAAGCCCCCCGCGATCAACAGCAACGCCAGCGGCACGCGACTGCGGCATGGCGTTTGGCTTTCCGTTGCTTGCCGCAGATAGCGTGCCCGGGAAGGGCGGGTTTCCGCCCGGGCATATTGTTCCGGTTTGGCTATTTTCGCACGGACGGTCCCCATGCTATGCCGAACGTAACGAAATGTAAGTGCGGAGGCCTGGAATGTCAGTTTGGGTCCGGCTCGGGATCGTCGCCTCGGCTGCGACGTTCTCCGGCCTCGCGCTTGCGGCCGAGCCGCCGCTGCGTACCCGCGCGTTCCTCTGGGATATCGAGGTCCACGAAGACGGCACGGCGGTGGGAACGCAGCACCTGGAATTCGCCGTCGCTAACGATGCCATCGCCCGGCGCCAGGCCCAGCAGGCAAGGCAGTTCTCGGAAGCGATCGAGCAGGTGGAACTGGTCGAGGGCTACACGCAGAAACCGGACGGGCGGCGCATTCCCGTCGAGCCCCGCGCGGTGCGGACGCAGCTCGCGCCAGGCACCCCCAACCTGCCTTTGTATACCGACCGCAAGCAGATCGTGGCGGTGCTGCCCGATGCCGCCGGCGGGGACCTGCTGGTCACCACCTGGCGCTGGACCCTCACGCATCCCGTGGTCCCGGGCGAATTCTCCTTCGGCTGGGCCTTCCCGCGCACCACCCCCTGGGATAGCGTCGAGGTCCGCATCACCACCCCGGCCGGCAAGCCCTTGCGCACCGAGGCGCACGGGCCGGTGCTGGAAGAAAGCACGGCGACGGATGGACGGCATGTCTATCACTGGCATTACCGCGCGCCGGATGCGCTCGCCGAGGATCCCGCCGCGCTGGCGCCGTTCGACCGGGCGCCGCGCCTGTTCGCTTCGACCTTCGCCGACTGGCCGGCGTTCTCGCGCGACTACGCGGCCGTGGTGGCGCCGCAGGCGGCGGTGACGCCACGCCTCCGCACGCTCGCCGAGGAAGTCACCGCCGGCACCACCGACCGGCGCGAGCAGGCGCGCCTGCTGTACGACTGGGTCAGCCGGCATGTGCGCTGGGTGGCGATCTGGCTTGGCAACGATGGCTGGGTGCCGCACACCGCCGAGTCCGTGCTCGACCGCGGCTACGGCGACTGCAAGGACCAGGCGACGTTGCTGGTCGCCCTGCTGCGGGCCAGGGGCATCGCCGCCGAACCGGTGCTGATCAACCTCGCCCCGACCTATACCCTGAGCGAGCCGCCGGTCTTCCGCTTCGACCACACCATCACCTACCTGCCGGACTGGGACCTGTACGCGGACACCACGGCCGGCGGCGCGCCCTTCGGCACGCTGCCGCTGCGGGAATACGGCAAGCCGGTGCTGCGCGTCACGGCGGCGGGGGCGGCACCGGGCCGCATCGCCCCGCTGCCGCCCGAGGTGGCGACCGAACATCTGTCCACCCGCGCGACCCTGGCCGCCGACGGCACCGTCAGCGGCACGAGCACGACGCAGGCGAGCGGCCCTTATGTCACCGCGCTGCGCATCGTCGGGCGCGCGATTGTGGCGCAGGAACCCCGTGCGGCCGCGGCCCGGCAGTTGCGAACCCTGCACCAGGACGGCGAGGGCGAGTTCACCGCCGTCGCGGCGGAAGGCACCGAGCCGCAGGCCAGCAGCGAGGGACGGTTCGCGCTTGTCCCGCATCCGGGCTGGGTGGAGGGTGACAGCTTCATGATGCCGACCGGGCTGCGCCTGCTCCAGCGCACCGGTGATGGGCCGATCGGGCCACTGGAACGGCATGACCTGCCTGCACTGGAACCGACCCCCTGCCATGCCGGACGCCAGGAAGAAGAGCTGACCCTGATGCTGCCCTCCGGCACCCGTCCGGCGCGCCTGCCCAGGGACGTGGCAGTGGACGGCAGCTTCTTTCGCTACGAGAGCCACTGGAGCTTCACCGAAGGCGCGGTCAGGGTACGACGCTCGCTGGTGTCCACGACCGACCAGGCGCTCTGCGAGGGCGCCCGGCGGGCCGAGGCGGCGCGGGCGCTGCCGGCGATCCGCCGCGACATCGACGCGCGGATCAGCCTGGAAAAGATCGACTGAACGGCCGGGGAACACACCGCCCGGGTCAGCGGCTTTCCGTGTTGCTGGCGATGAAGCCGGCAATGGCATCGACCACGCCCGGCGCCAGGGGCCTGTCCGGATCCTGGTAGGCCGCGATGTTGTCGGAGCGCCCATCGCTCGCCACGGCCTTGAGGACATGGTTGGCCGCATCGACGAACACCAGCCTCGCCTCCAGGCGGGCGAGGCCCAGGCGTTCCGCATCCACCCGCCCGACCTGAAGATCCCGCAGGCCCTGCAGAATGAGCACGCGCCCGGGAACGGAGGCAATCAGCCGCGCCGGATCGCGTGCGAAGGCATCGATCAGGAAGCCCTGCACCTCGGGGCGGAACAGGGAGCGCAACGCGGGATCAATCTCCTCTGCCGCTACTCTCTGCCCGGCTTCGAGGGTGGCGATCACGGCCTCGACCTGGGGCAGCAAGACGGCGTTGGCGGGGTTTGCCCCAAGTTGGTCGCGCAGCACCTGGCCGAGCAGGCGGCCAGCGGTGGCGACCAGGATCAGCCCGCAGATCGCGCCGGGCTGCTGCGCCGCGACCAGCGCCACCAGCCCGCCTTCGCTATGGCCCAGCACCCAGACGCAGGCGGCCCCGGTCCGCTGCCGGAGGACGCCGATCCAGGCCCGCACATCGGCGGCATAGTCGTCGATGGTCACGGCATTGGCGTCGGGGATGGCATGGTGGCTGCCGAACAGGCCGCGCTTGTCGATGCGCAGCGAGGCGATCCCCCGCGCCGCCAGATCCTCGGCGAGCAGCCGGTAGGTGGACGCCCTGATCCCGAACGGGCTGTTGCCGTCGCGATCGGTCGGCCCGGAGCCGGGGATGATGAAAACGACGGGCGCGCCGGGAACCGGCGGCACCAGCAGCGTGCCCGCGAGCGGTCCGTTCGGTCCGGGTGCCTGCAGCGTGGTTTCCTGCGACATGTTCGGTTCTTCCGCCCGGCCAGGCCAGGCCAGAAGCAGGCAGGCCAGCACAAGGATTTCCAGCTTGGGCCGCATCCGCCCCTTCTGGCCGCGCTGCACCTTGCGCGAAAACCGATCTTGTCCGCAATGAAACAAACGCTGCACCGCGACCGGTGCCCGCATCGTCGGCTTTCGCGGGAAGGGCGGGCTTTCCCGATTCAGCTCATCGGCCCGATGCCGTTGCGCGAGGGCCGGTGCGCCACCCACACGGGCAGCAGGCGGGCGATGCGGCGGGCGGTCCCGGCGGCAGAGGACGCGGCATTGGCCAGCGTGGCCGTGGCGAAGGGGCGGCGGTGATAGCCCTCCGCGCGCATCACCCGCACCCGCGCCCGTTCCGGCGGTGACAAATTCCTGCCGCCACGGCCACGCAACGTCATGGCCAGCGGCGGCGCGAGGTTGAGCACCACCAAGGCCCGCCGCCCCCGGCCGCACACCGTCCGCAGCCGCCGCCATCCGGCCGCGTCGAGCGGATAGGCGATCACCAGCGCGGCCTGGCGCCCCGGCCGTGCCGCCGCGCGCAGCAGGGCATCCAGGGCCATGCGCCAGCGCCGGGGATTCGGCAGATGTGACGGCCCGGCAAGGTCGTCACCGTCGAGGAACCGCGACGCCGGCAGCCGCACGGCCAGGGCCTGGCCCACGGCGCTCTTGCCCGCCCCGATGGTGCCGTTGAGCCAGATGACCGGCATGGTTCCCTCGTCATGCGTTGGGCGATCAGCACGTTGCGCGAAAACCGATCTCCCCCGCAATGGCGGCGCAGGACGCCCTGGCTGGAGGATTGCCGCATATCCCGGCGCGGCGTTCAATATCGTCCCGTAACCACGGAGCGACTCCCCCATGCGCCATCTGCTGCGCCCGATCCTGCTGGCCCTCGTGCTGGCGGCTACGCCCCTTGCCTTGTTGCCCGCCGCCTCCACCCCGGCCCACGCGGAAAGCTCGAAGCTCGACGCCATCCTCGCCCGTGGCACCATCCGCGTCGGCCTGACCGGCGATTACCGGCCGTTCTCGCTGCTCGACAAGGCCAGCGGCACATTCGAGGGCCTGGATGTCGACATGGCCGAAAGCCTCGGCCGCGCACTTGGCGTGAAGGTGGAGCTGGTGCCCACCACCTGGGGCGGCCTGCTCGGCGACCTTGCCGCGGACCGGTTCGACCTTGCCATGGGCGGCATCTCGGTGACGCTGGAGCGGCAGAAGACCGCCTTCTTCTCCACCCCGCTGGTGCGCACCGGCAAGGCGGCGATCGCCCGCTGCACCGACAAGGACCGCTTCGACAGCCTCGCCGCCATCGACCGGCCCGGCGTGAAGGTGCTGGCCAATCCCGGCGGCACCAACGAGCGCTTCGACCGCGCCAACCTCAAGGCCGCGGAGATCGTGATGATTCCGACCAACACCGCGATCTTCGACGCCCTGGTCGCCGGGAAGGGTGACGTGATGATCACGGACTCCGTGGAGACCCGGCTGCAGCAGAAGCTGCATCCGCAGCTCTGCGCCATCCATCCGGACCGTCCCTTCGATTTCGGGGAACTCGCCTATCTGCTGCCGCGCGACGCCGTGCTGAAGGCATGGATCGACCAGTGGCTGCACGTCAGCCAGGAAACCGGTGAATACGCCCGCCTGACCGCCAAATGGCTGCAATGACCGGCGACTGATGCCAGGCCGCATCCGTCCGCCGGGACACCGGCCCGGCGGACGGATGCGGCAATCGATGCCGGGCGGCACGTTGCGATGGCGGATTGCGCTTCGCTTATCCGCCCTACGGCCGTCAGAGGCCGGTTGGTGTAGGGCGGATAAGCGAAGCGCAATCCGCCGATCGGTCCTCAATCTCCGCCCGCCGCTTGTTTCTTGACCAAGCCCCTCACGGCCGCTCGCCTGTCCCAGCCGGCTCCGCACAACCGCCGCTCCATCCGGCCGGATAGAGTCCCTGCATCACACAATGCCGGAACGTCGAATAAGCCCAATCCTGCGGCTGCGTGACGTAACCGTGCTTCACCGGATTGAAATGGATGTAATCCATGTGAGCGGCATAGTCTCTCTCGTCGCGGATCGTGTGCTCCCAATAGCGCCGTTGCCAGATGCCCCGTTCGCCACGGGCGATCATCACCGTCGACCGCGGCTCGCCGGCAGGCAACCTTTTGGAAAAGGCGGTCTTGATCGCGCGCCACCGCCCCGGAAAATCGGCATCGCCCGGCGGCAGGGTCCAAAGGCAATGCATGTGGTCGGGCAGCACGACCCAGGCATCGATGTAAAATGGCCTCCGGGCACGGACCTCGCGCACCGTGTCGCGCAGGGCCTCGATGCGGCGGACCAGCAAGTCGGAATCTCGGTCGCACAGAGTGACCGTGAAGAAAAATATTCCGCCCACGACGCGATTGCGACGATAGTCCGGCATGCGGGGAGTATGCGGTGATACCGGGGATCGCGGAAGGTGCTGATGGCGGATGGCGCTGCGCTTATCCGCCCTACGCTTGCTACCTTTGGTACCGCCCGAAATAAGCCGAGGGAGTCATGCCCAGCGTACGCCTGAACAGGGCGATGAACGCGCTGACACTGTCATAGCCGAGATCCAGGGCGACGGTGGTCACCGGTGCTCCGTCCGCCAGCAGTTCGAGGGACCGCATCAGCCGAACGCGCTGGCGCCAGGCGGTGTAGCTATATCCGGTCTCCGCGGCAAAGCGGCGGCTCAGGGTGCGTTCGGAAACAGCGGCCCAGGATGCCCACGCATCCATGCCGCGACGATCACCGGGATCGTTGAGGAGGGCACGGGCGATCCGGAGCAGGCGTGGATCCTTCGGCATGGGCAAGCTGAAAGATTCAACCGGAGCCGCGTGAAGTTCGTCGAGGATGATCAGGGCGACACGGAGACGCCGTTCGTCAAGCACCGGATCCTGCCAACTCGCCGCATGCAGCACCGCTTCGCGCAGCAGGCCCGAGGCCCGTATCGTGCAGGGGCGCTCCGGCAGGCCGGCACAGGACGGCTCGGCGACGTAGCAGCTCCAGCTGTCGAACAGGCCGTGCGAATAGCCGAAATGCAGCTGGTGCGGCGGCATCCACACGGCATGGTCGGGCGGGACCACCCAGGCTTCGGTCTCGGTCCCCGCGGTTACCACGCCACGCCGGATCGCCGTGATCTGGCCACGGGCGTGGCTGTGCAGTTCGGTGCTGCGAATGGCCTGGCGGGCATCAGCAACCGCGACGATCAGCGGTTCGCTGGCATTGCGGGCGGCGAGGCTGAGCTTGCCCTCAAGAATGGCGGGAACTCGCAATCGATTGGCCGGTACAGCTTAGCGGCGCCAGCCCCCATCGGCTATCCTGAAAGACCGACAGGAGCCCGCCATGATTGAACCCCCCCTTTCCTCCGATAGGCCCGATCTCGACCTGCTCTACGATCCACCCACGGAACGTATCCGGAAGGCGGTGATGCCAGCGCTGATCCCCTTCCATGTCCGGTATCTGGAGAAGGCCACCTTCTTCTGCCTGGCAACCGGGCGCAGCATCGGGCTCGACGCCTCGCCGCGCGGCGGGCCTCCGGGGTTCGTGCGGGTCATCGACGCAAAGACGGTGGCATTCGCCGATTGGCCCGGCAACAACCGGATCGAGTCGATGCGCAACCTGCTGGAGGACGACCGGCTGGGCATGCTGTTTCTCTTCCCCGGCCTCGATGTTTTCATGCGGATCAACGGGCGCGGGCGTGTCACCGCCGATGCCGACCTGCGAACGGCGCTGGCCGAAGGACCCAAGCTGCCCAGGACCGCGATCGTGGTGACGGTGGAAGAGGTGCTGTTTCATTGCGGCAAGGCCGTGAACCGCGCCCGGCTATGGGATCCCGCGGCCCGGATCGATCGCAGCAGCCTGCCCACCCCCGGCCAGATGGTGGCCGCGATGAGTGGCGCGGATGCCGCCGCCGCCGAGGCAATCGATGCGCATTACGACCATGCGATGCGCCATGACCTTTATGGGTAGATGGATCGGGACGCCTGCTCGGGAACGGATGACCTGCCGCCCCGGAAAGCACCGGGGCCCGGCAGCCCCCGGGCCATGCGTATCAGGAGGTAAAGGAAACCTGGGATTTCGTGATGAAGTCGGCAAAAGGCAGTGCGGTGAAGGCGGCGAATTTCGCCTCGACGATCTTCTCCCCGTCCCGTTTGAATCGGACAGCCTCCCCCACGCTGCTATATCCGCTGATGTCGTCACTGGCGTAGGTGCCGTCAGCACGACGTTCCAGGGCGGTGCAGTCGCCGAACCCCCACCCTGACACGGAGAAGAGCAAAGCCCGTCGGGGCGAGACGGCGTAGAGGCTTGCCCCCCACCAGTTCATCAGGATATCGGAAGTGATGACGGTGCCGGATTCGACGTCGTCGAAATTCCGCGCCAGGTTATGCAACAGCCTCGCCACCGAGCAGACGATGCTCGCCGCGACCGGCTCGCTCCCGTTGACCACCACGCTGAAAACATAATCGGTCCCGGCCAGATAGCGTGTCTGGGAGTAGAACCCCGGCGTGCTTCCGGAATGCCCTGTCAGGAACGTGTCCTTGAACGGCGAAAACATCGTGCCAAGGCCATAAAATTCCTCAGTCAGGTTCTTGATGTTCCACTTTGAACGGGTCAGCTCCTCCCGAAGGGCCGGAGTCAGGAAGTCGTTGCTGCAGTAGTAGCGCCAGGCAAACAGCGATGCCGATTCCGCGTTCCCGCAAAGGCCGACCGCCGGGGCCAGCGCGTTCGCGCACACATGCCGGAAGGGCTTGCAGGCACCATCATAGATTTTCTTGGAATATCCTGTCGCGAAGGGGAATTGTCCCTCCGCATGGTCAGGAAGTAGTTCCGAAATCCGCCACCGTCGTGCGGCCGCCTCTGCGACCAGGGCATGGTACGGCTTTCCCGTCACCTCTTGCAGGACAAGGCCGAGCAGAGCGAATCCGTAATTGGAGTACTTCGTGCAGGTATCCGGGGCATAGACCAGAGGCGTTTCCTTCAGTTCCGCGATAAATTGTGCCTCCGATGGGAAATCCCGGAATAATTCCCAATAGCTTCCTTCACTGCCGTTGCTGCACAGCCCCGAGCGGTGCGAAAGCAGATCACGAACAGTGATGTCGCGGAATCTGTTGTCCTTGTGCGCGCCGGCCCAAGGAACAAGCTTCGCAAGCCGTTGATCCAGCGTCAGGACCCCGTCCTGGACAAGTTGCATCGTAAGGCACGACGTCACCATTTTGCTCTGGGAGGCCAGATGCCCGAGATGGCGGGGCGTATAGGCTTCAGCCCCCTCGAGATCAGCCAGGCCATAAGATTTTGAAAATATTAACTTTTCTTTTTTACGGACAGCAATCTGCAAACCAGGAATGTCCGAATACGAGATGGCAAAGGCCAGCCATTTGTCCAGGACGATGCAGAATAACCGGTCAGAGGATTCAACTTCGAACATTGTCGTTTCCTTGGCCTTTGAACCCAACAATCAACCCGGAATCGCATCTAAACACGCATCCCAACCGTAGAAGCCACTCAGGTTAATGATGCCTGATATGTCGTTATTTAGGAACGTTCTGAAACTTGACAGGTTGCCGGCGATCCTCTCGCCGCAGACCTTCCCATCCGGACAGCCCCGGGGCCTGCCAGGCCCCGGGGCGCTGCGCCTCAGCCCGCCGGCGACGACAAGGCCGCGTTGGCGGCGCCGATGAACGCCTCGATCGAGGCGGAGGCGCTGTCGGCGTCGATGCCCACGCCGAAGACGATGCGCCCGTCCGGCAGCGCGCATTCCACATAGGCCGCCGCCATGGCCTGCACACCCTGGCCGATCGCGTGTTCCTGGTAGTCCACCACGTCCAGCCGGAGGCCGGCGTCCCGGGCCAGCGCATCGGCCAGCCCGGAAAGCGGGCCGTTCCCCTCCCCCGCGATCACCAGCATCCGCCCGTCCAGCACCACCCGCCCGCTGAACCGGCGTGATCCCCCCTTCCGTCCCGGTGGCGCCAGCGTGTAACCGGCCAGCGCCAGCCGCTTCTCGCCCTCCAGCCCGTAGGTCCTGCGGAACAGCGCGACGATGTCGGCGGCCGCCATCTCCCGCCCGCTCGCATCGGTCGCTGCCTGCACGACGCGGCTGAAGGCGACCTGCAGGCGGCGCGGCAGGCGCAGCCCCTGCTCCTGTTCCAGCACCCAGGCGACGCCGCCCTTGCCGGACTGGCTGTTGACGCGGATCACCGCCTCGTAGCTGCAGCCGAGATCCGCCGGATCGACCGGAAGATAGGGCACCTCCCAGGTCGCATCGTTGCCGCTGGCCCGGGCGGCGAAGCCCTTGCGGATGGCGTCCTGGTGCGATCCGGAGAAGGCGGTGAAGACCAGTTCGCCCGCGTACGGATGGCGGGGATGCACGCCGATGCGGGTGCAGTCCTCGATGGTGCGGACCACCGCGCGCATGTCGGAGAAATCGAGCCCCGGATCGACGCCCTGCGTGTAGAGGTTCAGCGCCAGGGTGACGAGATCGACATTGCCGGTGCGCTCGCCATGGCCGAACACGCAGCCCTCGACGCGATCCGCGCCGGCCATCACCGCCAGTTCGGCCGCGGCAACCGCGGTGCCGCGGTCATTGTGCGGATGCACGCTGATCGTCACCGCGTCCCGCCGCGACAGGTGCCGACAGATCCACTCGATCTGGTCGGCATAGACGTTGGGCGTCGCCACTTCCACGGTGGCCGGCAGGTTCAGGATCATCGGCCGCGCCGGCGACGGGTCCCAGGCCTCGATCACCCGTTCGCAGACCTCCAGGGCGAAATCCGGCTCGGTGAAGCAGAAGGTTTCCGGCGAATACTCGTAGGTCCAGCGCGTCTGCGGCGCCGCCTCGGCCCGCGCGCGGATCAGGCGCGTGCCGGACACCGCCAGCGCGATCGTGCCCGCCTCGTCCTGGCCGAACACCACGCGACGGAACACCGGCGCGGTGGCGTTGTAGAGATGCACGATGGCCTGCCGGGCACCACGCAGGGACTCGAAGGTCCGCTCGATCAGCTCCGCGCGCGACTGGGTCAGCACCTGCGGCGTCACGTCTTCGGGGATCAGGTCCTGCTCGATCAGCAGGCGGACGAAATCGAACTCGGTCTGCGACGCCGCAGGGAAGGCGATCTCGATTTCCTTGAAGCCGATGCGCAGCAGCAGATCGAAGAAACGCCGCTTGCGCGCGACGTCCATGGGATCGACCAGCGCCTGGTTGCCGTCGCGCAGATCCGTCGAGCACCAGCGCGGCGCGGCGGTGATCACCCGGTCGGGCCAGCCGCGATCGGGCAGGGACATCGGGGAAAAGGGACGGTACTTGGTCTGGGGGTGACGCAGCATGATGCCACCTTGTGCCGGAGGGTCGTGCAAAGGAAACGCGAAGCACGGCGCGACTACGGCCACCGGGTCGCCGTCAGGCCCGGCGGCCGCACCGAAGTCGCAGCCCGCCACGGCAGCACGACGCGAGGCACAGGGATGCGGGCAACAGGATCACCATCCGCCTTCAGGTCCGAAGCAAAAGCCAGTATAGCCCCCGCCCGGGCGACACGCGCGCGCGGAAGGGCCAAGGATCGTCGTGAAAGGGCCAGACATCCCGGTGGCGGAACGCATCGCGCGGGCGCTGGCCGACCCGGCGCTGCCGGTCATTCCCTTCATCCATGACTCGTCCGACCGCTTCGTCAGCCCGCCGCACCGGCATGGGCGCGCGCAACTGGTCTGGGCCAGCGCCGGCATCGTCACGGTGCGCACCGGCCAGGGCGAATGGGTGATCCCGCCCAACCGCGCCGTCTGGATCCCGGCGGAGACCGAGCACGTCACCGGCAGCCGCGCCGCGGTGGCGTTCCGCACGCTGTATCTCCGCGCCGACGCGGTGCCGGACGCGGCGCCGGATCGTTGTGCCGCCGTCGCGGTCTCGCCGCTGCTGCGCGAGCTGATCCTGCGCGCCACGGCCCTGCCCCGCGCCGACCTGTCCGGCCGCTTCGCCACGCAGCTTTTCGCGCTGCTGCGCGAGGAGCTGCGTTTCCTGCCGGATCCGCCGCTGCATCTGCCGCTGCCGCAGGATGCGCGGCTGGCGGGGTTCTGTGCCGGTCTGCTGGCAGACCCGGCGACAGCGCCGGATCTCATCACGGCGGCAGCGCGACTGGGCATGAGCCGCCGCAGCTTCATCCGGTTGTTCCAGCGAGACCTCGGTATGAGTTACGGGCATTGGCGCCAGCAGGCGCGGCTGCTGGCCAGCCTGCCGATGCTGGCGGAAGGCCGGCCGATGCTGGGGATCGCGCTCGACCTGGGATACCAGAGCCCCAGTGCCTTCAGCGCGGTGTTCCGTCGTGTCTTCGGCGTCGTGCCAACCCGGTATTTCCGCCCGGAGTAAGAGGCCGATTCGAAATGCCCGGAGAATAATATGACATGACTGCCCTGATTTTGCTCTGCCCGAGCAAGGTCGTCGGCTTTACGGGTCAGTCATTTGCCCGTTCAACCTTCCAACCAGCAGCAGCAAGGTCATGCAACAGATCGGCAGCGACGTCTTCGGCCAGTTTCGGGCTGCCGTGGAAATCAGCCTGGCGCATCAGGATTTTCGCCAGCGCCAGAACGGCCGATGTCTCTGTGGTCTCCGAAATACTCATACCTGCCTCCGCAGCCGGTTGGCGAAGCGCCGCAGCTCCTACCCTTGGTGGATAGCATCGCGCCAGGGCCAGCTTGAGAGGATGGGGCACAACGCCGTGGAGGCAAGGAGATCAGGTGTGAGACCCCCTGTGTCAACCCATTGGGTTGAGAACGGCTGCGGCGCGGTGAATGGCCGGGTCATGCTGTCGCCGCGCAGCGAGACCGGGGTGCAGGGGCCGTGTGGGCGTCGCGCGACTGCGCGCCTTCGCGCGACGCCGGATCGAGGGCAGCGCCCTCGCCTTCCCTTTCTTACGGCGTGAGCGTCAGTGCGTTGGTCAGATCCCCCAACGGCGTGCCGCCATGGGCGGCGATGGCGTGGTCACGTTCGGTCAGCCCCGGCAGCACCGGCAGGGAGAAGCGGTGCGTGATCAGCCGCAGGATCGAGGTGGTATCGTAGGGCGTGTGATCGACCACGCCGCGCCTGGCGAAGGGCGAGACGATGATGGCCGGAATGCGGGTTCCCGGCCCCCAGCGATCCGCCTTGGGGGGCGCGACGTGGTCCCAGAACCCGCCATTCTCGTCGTAGGTCACCACCACGACCATGTGCGACCATTGCGGGCTGGCCTGCAGATGCGCGATCACGTCGGCGAGGTGCTGGTCGCCCGACAGCACGTCGGCGTAGCCGGGGTGTTCGTTCAGGTTGCCCTGCGGCTTGTAGAAGGCGACCTGTGGCAGCTTGCCCTGGTCGATCGCCGCGATGAAGGCCGCGCCGTTCAGGCCGCCATCGAGCAGGTGTTCCTCGCGGGCCTTGGTGCCGGGCGCATAGGCGGCGAAGTAATTGAAAGGCTGATGGTGGGTCTGGAAATTCGGCGTCGCGCCGTTGCCCTTCCCGTCCAGCGCCGCCTGCCAGGCGCCGGCGTACCAGGCCCAGCTGACATGGGCCGCGCTCAGCAGGTCGCCGATCGTGGTCGCGGTCTGCGGCGGCAGCGTGCTGGGCACGGCGGGATCGGCGAAGCGGGCATCGCCGCCGGCGGCGGGTTTGCTGGCGCTGGGCTGGTAGGGCGGCTGCATCGTGTTGACGGCGTAGAAATCCGGGGTGAGGCCACCGTCATTGACCCATTTCGGCCCCCCTTCCCTGGCGGAGGCCGGCGAGTTGGCCGCGGTCTTCAGGGTCACGCCGTCCTCCTCGACCACCGAGATCTGTGCCTTGCCCGGGCTGGTGGCGGCGTTGGGATAGAAGGGCGTACAGGCGCAGATGAGCCATTGGTGGTTCAGGAAGGATCCCCCGAACGCGGCCATGAAGAACCGGTCGGCCAGGACATAGTCCCTGGCGATCTTCCACATCGGCAGCTGCGCGCCGTCATAGAGCCCCATGGCCAGCGCGCCGTTGTCACCCCAGGCGACGAAGCGGTCGTTGCGCCCGCCGTTGATCTGCATCTGGTTCTGGTAGAACCGGTGCACGAGGTCGCGCGTGGGCACGGCGATCGAGGTCGCGAAGCTGTCCGCGGCATCGATGGCGAAGGGCTTGTTGGCCAGATCCGTGGTCATCCCCTGCGTCACCGCCGGCGTCACCCCGACGGCGGTCAGCCCGCCCCAGATCGGCGGCAGGGTCGCCAGCGGGGAGCCGTTCCGATCGACCTGCGCGGACGCCGAAGCCGGCAATCCCTCGACGCCCTCGGCCCCCGGGAAATGCCCGTACAGGTTGTCGAAGCTGCGGTTCTCGGCATAGATCACGACGATATTGCGGATCTCGTCGAGGCCCGCCGCGCGCGCCGTGCCACCGGTGATACCAAGTCCGGCCGCCAGCGCCGTCGCCAGCAAGAGATGCCGTTTCATCATCGGGCTTTTGTCCCCCTGTCGCGTCGAACCGTTGCAAATCAGTTCATATATCGCGTGAAGAAATAGCCCGCCTCGTGACATCAAGAATGGCATTTCGGTGAAATCAGGAAACCGCCTGGTTCCAGTATGGACCCGCCGCGCCCCCCGGCGCTAAGGGCCGGGTCCGACAGCGGGCCGCCTTCCCGGCCCCGGCGGCGCAGGCAAACCATGGCACATTGGGTCACCCGAATTTCCTGGACGCTGATGCCGGCCGCCTGCGCCGGCTGGCTGCTGGCGGCCGCCCCCGCCCCGGCGGAGCAGGCCGGGCTCTCGCGGGCCGAGGTGTACCGGCGGGCCGCCGCCCTCACCGATCTCGGGCGGCGGATGTTCTTCGACACCCGGCTGTCCGCCTCCGGCCGGCTGTCCTGTGCGTCGTGCCACGATCCGGCCTTTGCCTATGGCCCGCCGAACGGCCGGGCCGTGCAGCTCGGGGGGGAGGACATGCGCCAGTCCGGGCCACGGGCGGTTCCCGGGCTGAAATATCTGCGGGCGACGCCGCAGTTCCAGGAACATTACCACGATTCCGACGAAGAGGCCGACGAGAGCGTCGATAACGGGCCGACCGGCGGCCTGACCTGGGACGGGCGCGTCGATTCCGGCCATGCCCAGGCCCGGCTGCCGCTGCTCTCCCCCGCCGAGATGGCCAATGCCTCGGTGGCGGCGGTGGTGGAACGCGCACGCGCCGCCGGCTACGACGCGGAGCTGCGGCGCCTGTTCGGCGAGACCCTGTTCGACGATGCGGACCGGGCCTTCGACGCCATCACCATGGCCTTCGAGAGCTTCGAGCAGGATGTCGCCACCTTCGAGCCCTACAGCAGCAAATACGATGCCGTGCTGGCCGGGAAGGCGACGCTGACGGAGGCGGAGGCGCACGGGCTGGCGCTGTTCAACGATCCCGCCAAGGGCAACTGCGCCAGTTGCCACATCAGCGAGCGGGCCAAGGACGGCACGCCGCCGCAGTTCACCGATCACGGGCTGATCGCCCTCGGCGTGCCGCGCAACCCGGAGATTCCGGCGAATGCCGATCCCGGCTATCACGACCTGGGTCTGTGCGGGCCGATGCGGACGGACCTGCAGGACCGTCCGGAGTATTGTGGCCTGTTCAAGACGCCGACCCTGCGCAACGTGGCGCTGCGGACGACGTTCTTCCACAACGGCGCCTTCCACGACCTGCGGGAGGTGGTCCGCTTCTACGTGCAGCGCGACACCAACCCTGAGAAATGGTATCCCCGCGCCGCCGACGGCAGCGTGCGCAAATTCGACGACCTGCCCGCCCAGTACCACGAGAACGTCAACATGGAACCGCCGTTCGGCGGGCAGCCGGGGGACGAACCCGCACTGACGGACAGCGAGATTACCGATCTGGTGGCGTTCCTCAGGACCCTGACCGACGGCTACGGGACCTAATCCGCGCGCTACCGATCCTCCCCCAGGGCGGACCAGGCGAAGGCCTGCCGCAATGCCATCTCGCCGACCGGCGTCACCGCGACGGCGCGGGTGCCGTCGATGCGCCGCAGCCAGCCTTGCGCGAAGCAGGCGCCGCAGAGGGCCGCCCCCAGCGTCCCGGCGATATGCGGGCGCCGCTCGCTCCAGTCCAGGCAGGGCCGGCAGAACATCCGGCCGCCCCCGCGCCGGGGCGCCGGGGCAAGATCGACCCCGAGCCCGCGCAGGAAGGCCGCGCCGGCCTCGGTGACGGCGCCGCCATCCGCCGAGAGTTCGAGCTGCCCGCGCTCGACCATCCGGTCGGCCATGGCCACGGCGAGTTGTCCGGCCAGGTGGTCGTAGCAGGTGCGGACGCGCCGGAGCGCCCGGTCGCGCGGGCCGACCACCGGGGACGGGCGCCGCCGGACCGCGCCCGCGCCATCGGACGCGGCGGCCACCGCCATGATGCTTTCCAGCATGGTGGCCACCCCGGGCGAGGCGAGGCGGTGATAGCGATGCCGTCCCTGGCGCTGCACCGCCAGCAACCCGGCCTCCGTCAATTGTGCCAGGTGGCCGCTGGCGGTCTGCGGCGTGATCCCCGCCGCGCCGGCCAGCTCGGTCGCGGTGAGGGCGCGGCCGTCCATCAGGGCGGCCAGCATGTTGGCGCGGGCCGGATCCCCGACGAGGGCGGCGATCCCGGCGAACGCTGAGATACTGAGCATGGCGCCATCGCCCCTGGTGCTGCGTCCACGACCGATAGGGCCGTGGTGCCCACGGCGCCACCCCCTGGTTGGTCGCGGCCGGAACCCTGGCACGGCGGCGGCGCGGTTGCTTCGGCCGCGCCCGAAACGCCCTGGCGCCGCGACGGGGAGACTTCACCCGTCCCCGCAACGGAGTCTCTCCATGACCGCATCCCCGTTGATCCCCGTGCAGGCCCCCGCCGGTTCCTTCTTCGGCTGGCGCGTGGTGGGGGCGGCCTTCGCCCTGGCCGTATTCGCCTGGGGCATCGGCTTCTACGGCCCGCCCATCTTCCTCGGGGTGCTGCACACCACGCGGGACTGGCCGGTGCCGGTGATCTCGGCCGCGATCACCGCGCATTTCCTCTGCGGCGCGGCGCTGGTCGTCCGCCTCGCCACGCTGCACCGCCGCTTCGGGGTGATGGCAACGACGCGGGCCGGCGCCATCCTGACCGGCCTCGGCGCGCTCGGCTGGGCGATCGCGCCGGCCCCGTGGCTTTTGTTCCTCGCCGCCCCGGTCAGCGGGGCCGGCTGGGCGCTGAGCAGCGGCGCCGCCCTGAATGCGATGGTTTCGCCCTGGTTCGACCGCCGCCGGCCGGCGGCGCTGAGCATGGCCTTCAACGGCGCCAGCATGGGCGGCATCGTGTTCTCGCCGCTGTGGGTGGCGTTGATCAGTGGGCTCGGCTTCCCCGTGGCGGCGCTGCTGGTGGGGATCACGGCGGCCGGGGTGGCATGGGTGCTGGCCGGCCGCTATCTCGGCCGCGGCCCGGCGGAGATGGGCCTGCGGCCGGATGGCGACCCCGCCGCTCCGGCGCATGGCCCGGCGCGACCTGACCGGCAGGCCCTGGCGCCGCTGGTGCATCCCTGGCGGGACCGGCGCTGCGTGACGCTGGCGGCGGCGGCAACGCTTGGGCTGGTGGCGCAGATCGGGCTGGTGGCGCATCTGTTCTCGCTGCTGGCGCCGGTCCTGGGCGACAGCAGCGCCGGGCTGACCATGGGGGCGGCGACGGCCTGCGCCATCGGCGGACGCTCCCTGCTGGGGGCGCGGCTGCCGCCCGGGGCCGACCGCCGCCGCGTCGCCGCGGCCAATGTCGGGATGCAGGCGCTGGGCTCGGCGGTGCTGCTGCTGGCCGGCGGGTCGGTGCCGTGGCTGTTGCTCGGATGCGGGCTGTTCGGGCTGGGCCTGGGCAATGTCACCTCCCTGCCGCCGCTGATCGCGCAGGCCGAGTTCCGTCCCGCCGACGTGGCCCGCGTCGTCGCCCTGGTCACCGCCACCAGCCAGGCGGGCTACGCCTTCGCGCCGGCGCTGTTCGGCCTGCTGCGGCAGGACGGGACCGGCGGTGCCGCCCTGTTCGCCGCCGCGGCGGCGATCCAACTGGCGGCGGCGGCAGTCGTGCTGCTCGGCCGGCAGCCACGCCGGAGCGGTCGGACAGGGTCATCAGGCCCACTTTAGCCGCGCACCGCAGACCGGTGCCCGCATCGTTGCAGATCCGGGCCACGCCGCGTGTTTGTACGCCCCCCTCCCGAAATACCCTTTAAAACACAGCCATTGGTAGATATACGATTACATAAGACAACTTGAGGATGCGCAAAAGAATGTGGACCCGACAGCTTCGCTGGAAGGCCAGGCAGGGTTGGGATCCCGATTGCGCCCTCGAGAGCGATCCGGCGGATCTCGTTCTGTGCTTCGGGGATACGGACGCCTACGAAGCAGGGGCGTTCGAAGCCTTGCGGGCCATGTTCCCGAAGGCACGCATTGTTGCCTCCACCGCCGTGGCGTCCATCCAGGGACACGCCGTCATCCAGCAGGGGGCCGTCGCCGCGGCGGTTGGCTTCTCCTACACGCGCATCGAGGCCAGCTGTATCCAGGTCGGCGCCGGGGCGTCTTTCGAAGCGGGCCGGCGTCTGGCCGCGCAGTTGGCGGCAGGCGACCGCCCGGCCGGCATCCTGCTGCTGGCCGATGGCCTTGGGGTGAATGGCAGCGAATTGCTCGCCGGGCTGCGATCGGTTGTCCCCGCCGGCTGCACCGTGTTTGGCGGCATGACCACCGGTGCGTTCGGCAGCCCGAGCACCTCGCTCGGCCTTGACGCACGCCCCGGCCCGGGAAATGCCGCTGCCGTCGGATTCTACGGCCCCCGGCTGCGCATTGGCGATGGGACGGCCGCCGGATGGGACGTGTTCGGCCCCGTACGACACATCACGGGGTCGGACGGCAACCTGCTCAAGACGCTGGACGGGCGACCGGCCCTTGACCTCTACCGCCGCTACCTGGGCGATGAATACCTCGGTCCCGAGGGACACCTGCTCTTTCCCCTGCTCGTCTGGCCGGTGGGGCATCCGGAACAGGCGGTTGTGCGAACGCTCATCCGGCACGACGACGAAGGCGGCAAGATGCTGTTCGCCGGGAACGTCCCCGAGGGATACCTGGCGCGCCTGATGCGCGGCTCCCTCGACCGGGTGGCCATGGCAGCGGCCGATGCGGCCCGCATGGCCATGCATGCCCTGCCGGCTGACGCCGGCCCCGGGCGGCTTGCCTTGATGGTCAGTTGCATCGGACGTCTGCGGCTTCTCGGACAGAAAGCGCCGGAGGAGGTCGAGGACGCCGCCGCGGAACTCGGGGATGCCGCCGGCATCGGGTTCTACAGCTACGGCGAAATCTGCCGCAGCGAACGGGATGCGGAGCCGCAACTGCACAACCAAACCATGAGCGTGACGCTGCTCGCCGAGGCAGCCGGCCATGGATGAAGGGTTTCATCGCCTGCTGCGCCGGCAGATTCAGCGGGCGCGCACATCCTCCGGGGAAATCGACTACGCCGCGCTTCTGGCCGAGATCAGCGCCGCGTACGAGGAGGCGGACCGGGATCGCCGCCGGACCGACCGGGCGGCGACGCTCATGTGCGAGGAGATGGAAGAGCTGCACGAGACACTGCGCCGCCAGGCCCTGCAGGACGCCCTGACAGGGCTCGGCAACCGGCTGCTGTTCCGGCAATACCTGCACGAAGCCGCCCAACGTGGCAGGCGGGGCCTGCCTTTCGCGCTGATCCTGATCGACCTGGACCGCTTCAAGGCCGTGAACGACAGCCTGGGTCATCAGGCAGGGGATCGACTCCTGGTGGAGGTCGCGGTGCGCATGCGGGCACATGTGCGCGACCACGACACGCTGGCGCGGCTGGGGGGCGACGAGTTCGCGATCCTGCTCGATCCCATCAGGAATGCGGCGGACGCGGACGCGGTCGCCGCGCGGATTGTCGGTGTGATCTGCAAACCTTTCGAGCTGAATGGGAGCACTGCGGTGATCGGCGCGAGCGTCGGCATCGCCGTTCACATGGGCGAACACCCGTGCGACCCGGAGCGCCTGCTGGAGCGCGCCGACAAGGCTCTCTACCAGGTCAAGGAAAACGGCCGGAACAACTGGCACATTGCCGAATCCGCCTAGCTGTCCGCTGGAATTGGGATGCACCGGGCAAACTGGCGGGCCTCCTCGCCACCGGGCCTGGTCCTGAACCACGTCCTCAAGGCCACTTTAACCGCCCGCCGCAGAACGGCACCCGCCCGCCGGCGTTCAGCCGCCTGTCTCTGCGGACAACCCGGACCATGTATCTCCTGTTCAAGGCACTCCACGTCGTCGGCGTGGTGCTGCTGCTCGGCAACGTCACGGTGAGCGCCGTCTGGAAGCTGCTGGCCGACCGGACCTGCCATCCGGCGATCATGGCCCATGCGGTGCGGCTGATGATCCTCACCGACTGGTGGCTGACCCTCACGGGCGGCGCGCTCACCATGGGGGCCGGCTATGCGGCCGCCATGGTGAGCGGGCTGGATCCGTTCCGCACCAGTTGGATCCTCTCCGGCCACGTCCTCATGGCTGTCTCGGTGGCGATCTGGCTGGTCGTGCTGGTGCCATTACAAATCCGTCAGTCCCGGCAGGCACGTGCCTTCCGCGACGGCAGCCAGGTGGACGCGCAGTACTGGCGCGACAGCGCGACGGGCATGGCCTGGGGCGTGGTGGCCACCGTTCCGCTGTTCATTGCGGTCTGCATCATGGTCCTCAAGCCCTGACATGCTTTAGCATCGCCCCGCACAACCACAGAGGAGCGGGGGAACATGGAAAACCTGGTCATCATCAGCATGTTGCTGGGCTATGTCTGGGGGGTTGCCGGCATCGTCGCCTGGCCGGGCGTTTCCTGGAAGCCGGGGGCGGCCGTGGTGGTCGGGGCGGCCGCCTGGCTGATCGCGCATGAGGCGATGCCGCCCGAGCCGGCCGTCGAAGCCGCCGCCATCCTCATCTTCCTGGTCGTGATGTTCGCGCGCGAAAGGCTGCACCCCTTCCCCACCGAGCGCCGCAAGCCATCCAAAGCACCGGAAGCGGACTAGCCGCCGCCTACCCCAGTACCGCCAGCAGCGCCTGCGCCGCGGCGGCCTGACAGGGCTCGATCACCGGCAACCCGATCGCGGCTTCGACGAAGCCGCGATGCGCGGCCATGCCGGCGCAGCCCAATACCACGACCTCGGCCCCGCGCGCCTTCAGCTCCTGGCCGACCGCCACAAGCCGCGCGCGCGGTCCCTCCGCGCTGGTCAGCACCTCCATCGGCAAATCGAGCGGCAGGCTGCCGACCGAGCGCGCCTCCAGCCCCATCGCCTGCAGCACGCGGCGCTGGCGCTGCACGCTGGCGGCGACGAAGGCGATGATGCCGAAGCGCTCGCCGCGCGCCACCGCGGTGGCAATCCCGGAGCGCAACGCGCCGAACACCGGCCGGTCGGTCGTGCTGCGCAGCAGGTCGATGGCGGGGTCGGAGACGCAGGCCACCACATAGGCATCGGCGTCCTCGCGACCGACCAGATCACACAGCGGCGCGGCAACATCGTGCCAGTCACGCCAGTTCGCGATCGCCGGCGGTCCCTCCGCCAGCGACACCACGTCGAGGCGCGCCCGCCCCGGCAGCGCGAAGGGCGCCACGGCATCACGGATCGCCGCGGTGCAGGACACCGAACTGTTCGGATTGACGACGAGAACGCGCCGCGCCGTCATCGGAACGCCACCGCCGCGCCGACCGGCGTGCCCAGCACCTCGTCCTCCCGCATCACCACGTTGCCGCGCACCACGGTCGCCTTCGGCCAGCCGGTGCAGCGATGCCCGGCGAAGGGCGTCCAGCCACAGGGCGAGGCAATCCAGCTCTCCTCGATGGTGCGGCGATGCCGCGTATCCACCACGGTGAAGTCGGCATCATAGCCGACCGCGAGCCGCCCCTTGCGCAATGCCCAGTAGACGCGGGCCGGACCGGCGCTCATCAGCTCCGCCAGATGGGTCAACGACAATTTGCCGGCGGCGACATGGTCCAGCATCACCGGCAACAGCGTCTGCACCCCGGTCAGCCCGGACGCCGTCTCCGGCCAGGGCCGCTCCTTTGCCGCGCGGCTGTGCGGCGCGTGGTCGGAACCGATGCAGTCCACCCGCCCGTCGCGCACCGCCGCCCAGGCGGCGTCCAGATGGCGCCGCTCACGGATCGGCGGACTCATCACCGCATAGCCGCCGAGTTTCTCGTACGCCTCCGGCCCGACCTGGGAGAGATGGTTGACCAGTACCTCGACGCTGGCGATGTCGCGATGCTCCGCCAGGTAGTCGAGTTCCTCGGCGGTGGAGACATGCACGATATGCGCCGGCCGCCCGGTCGCCCGCGCCAGCGCCACCACCCGGCGCGTGCCGAGGAAAGCACATTCCACGTCGTGCCAGTCCATGTGCCGCGCCGGCGGATCGCCCACCTCGAACAAGGCGCGGCGCTCGGTCAGGCGGAAATGGTCCTCGGCATGGTAGCAGACGCGGCGCCGGCCGCTGCGCATCAGCGCTTCCAGGCTGGCATCGTCCTCCACCAGCATCTCGCCACGCGCCGAACCGGTGAACACCTTGATGGCACAGACGCCGGGCTGCTGCTCCAGCGCGGCGAGGCCGGGGATGTTGGCCTTGGTGGCGGCAACATAAAGGCCGACATCACACCAGGCGCGGCCGGCCAGGCCGGCCCGCTTGCGATCGAGCCGCGCCGTGTCGGTGATCGGCTCGGCGGTGTTGGGCATGTCGAACACCGTGGCGATGCCGCCCAGCACCGCGGCCCGGGTGCCGTCGGGGATGGTCTCGACCGCCGGGTCGCCGGGATCACGCAGATGCACATGCGGATCGATCAGCCCCGGCAACACATGCAGGTTACGGCATTCCAGCGTCGCCGCCGCCGGCACCTGGCCGAGATCACCCATGGCGGCGATGCGCCCGGCACGCACACCAACATCAGCCTGCTCGATGCCCCAGGGCAAGACCAGCCAGCCGCCGCGCAGGACCAGATCGAAACCATCCATCATCGCCCCTCCTTCCCGGGGCGCTGCCCCGGCCCCGCCAGGAGGCTTTGCCTCCTGGACCTCCACCAAGGGCAAAGCCCTTGGATCCCTTTAGCGGGGCAGTTCAGCCCCGACCTGATCGATGATCCGGCGGTAATGCTCCGGCCGGCGATGGGCGGCGAAGTTGAACATTTTCTCCTTGCCCTGGCGGCAGGCATCGAGATCACAGGATGCCACCAGCACTTCGTCACCCTCGCCCTGCGCCGCCGCCACGACCACGCCGTTCGGATCGACGATGCAGGAACCGCCGATCAGTCCGGCCCCGTCCTCGACACCGGCCTTGGCCGCGGCAACCGCCCAGGTCGCGTTCATGTACGCATTCGCCTGCACCGACAGCGTCGAGTGAAACACCCGCCGCGCCGGGCTTTCGCTGTTGCCGCCATTGGGATCATAGGCAGCGGAGTTGTAGCCCATGACCATCAACTCCACCCCCTGCAGGCCGTAGACGCGCCATGCCTCCGGCCAGCGGCGATCGTTGCAGATCAGCATGCCCATCACCGGACGGCCCCAACCTTCCGCGCCGTAGAAGGCCGGGAAACCCAGGTCGCCATATTCGAAGTAGCGTTTTTCCAACTGCTGGAATCGCTCGCCGGGGCGTGGCTCGACCGAACCGGGCAGATGCACCTTGCGGTACTTGGCCAGGATGGCGCCGTCCGGCCCCACGGTAATGGCACTGTTGAAGCGCTGCCCTTCGGCGGTGAGCTCGGCATAGCCGACATAGAAGCCGACCCCGAGCGCGCGGGCGCGGTCGAACAGCGGCTGCACCGCCGGGTTCGGCATCGCCGGCTCGAAGAATCCATCCAGTTCGGCCGGATCGAGCAGCCAGCGCGGAAAGAAGGTGGTGAAGGCCAGTTCCGGGAAGACGACGAACTCCGCGCCACGGCCGGCCGCCTGCTCGAGCAGGGCGATCATGCGGGCTAGGACGGCAGGCCGCGCATCGGCGCGTTGCGTCGGTCCCATCTGCGCGGCGGCGATGCGAACGAGACGGGTCATGGGAAGGGCTCCCTGCTGAAGGGGAAGGACCGCGATGCGGTCGGGGATGCGGCAGGTTCAGCCTTTTCATTGAGCGTATCAACGGTTCTGCTTATGATATTTGCCGGATAATCATTCGCCCAGGTTATGGGGTGCCCAAGATTGACGCTTCGCCAGCTTGAAATCCTGCGCGCGGTCATGCGCTTCGAAACCACCATGGCCGCGGCCCGGCACCTGGGGATGTCGCAGCCCGCGGTCAGCAACGCCATCCGCCAGATGGAGCTGCAATCCGGCCTCGCGCTGTTCGAGCGCGTGAACAACCGCCTGTTCCCGACCGAGGCGGCGCGGCTGGTGCAGGAGGAATCCGATCCGCTGTTCGCCATGTACGCGGCGCTGGACAAGCGGCTGAAGGATCTGCGCGAGGACAAGGTCAGCCGCCTGCACATCCTCAGCACGCCGCCGCTCGGCCATGGCGTGCTGCCGCTGGCGCTGCAACGTTTCACGCGACATCACCCGCGGCTGCGCAGCTTCTTTCACGTGCGCGAACTGGACGACGTCATCAAGGCGGTGGAAGCCGGCACCACCGACCTCGGGTTCGGCCTGGGCATGTCGCCGCACCCGGCGTTGCAGATGGAACCGCTGTTCGAGGGCCGCATGGTGTGCGTCTGCCCCCATGACCATCCGCTGGCGCGGGTGGAGGTGGTGACGCCGGCAGACCTGGCCGGGCATGGCTTCGTCGCCCTCGAGGCCGGCACGCGCATGGGGGCGGCGGTGCGTCGGGCTTTCGCCGATCTGCACCAGCCTTTCACCTTCACTGTCGAGGTGCGCTATTGCGAAACCGCCTGCGTCCTTGCCGCGGCGGGGCTGGGCGCTTCGGTGGTCGACCCGTTCTCACCCTCCGGGCTTGCCGGCGGCGGGTTGATGGTCAAGCCGTTCGAGCCGGTGATTCCCTCGGTCGCCTATGTGTTCTGGTCGGCGCGGCGGCAGATCTCGCCGACGGCGCGACGATTCCTGCAGGAAATCCGCGACGTGCTGGCACAGACCACGGCGGTGCTGCGGGGCCAGCACTGAGGAATGGGATCCAAGGGCCTTGTGGCCCTTGGTGGAGGTCCAGGAGGCAAAGCCTCCTGGTGGGGTCTGGGGCGAAGCCCCGGTGCCTGAACCACCGGGGCTTCGCCCCAGACCCCACCAGGGCGCTGCCCTGGACCTGCCAAGGGCCACAAGGCCCTTGGATCCCGTTCTTTTTCAGATCACCCCCAGCTTCTGCACCTCGGCACGCAGGATCTGCTTGATGTGCCGCTCCATCTCGATGAACCCGGCATGGGTGCGGTCACGCGGATGCGGCAGGTCGTTGTCCAGCACTTCCTTGATGCCGCCCGGCCGGGTGCCCATGACGACGATGCGGTCGGCGAGGAAGATCGCCTCGGAAATGCTGTGGGTCACGAACACCAGCGTCTTGCGCTCGCGTTCCCAGATGCGCAGCAGTTCCTCCTGCATGGTCTCGCGCGTCTGCGCGTCCAGCGCGCCGAACGGCTCGTCCATCAGCAGCACCGAGGGATCGTTCGCCAGCGCCCGGGCGATCGCCACGCGCTGCTTCATGCCGCCCGAAAGGCTGGACGGGTATTTGTCCTCGTGCCCGGACAGGCCGACCAAAGCGAGGTATTTCCGCGCGATCACCTGCTGCTCGCGCCGGGGCAGGCGTTTCAGCATCGGCCCGAAGGCGACGTTCTGCAGCGCCGTGCGCCAGGGAAACAACGCGTATTCCTGGAACACCACGCCACGGTCGGCATCCGGGCCGTCGACGCGCCGCCCGCCGACCAGCACCTCGCCCGCGGTCGGCGCGGCGAAGCCGGCGATCATGTTGAGCAGGGTGGACTTGCCGCAGCCGGATGGCCCGAGCAGGCAGGTGAAGCTGTTCTCGGCAAGATCGAGGTCCACCCGCTCCAGCACGGGCACGTTGTCGTAGCTCTTGCGCACGCCGCGGAAACTGATCTTGGCCGGCGCCCCGGAAAGGTCGACACCGCTCATGCTCATACTGCTCCACGCCAGCGCAACAGGCGCCGCTCGACCTGCCGCAGGCCGATATTCACCACGAACCCGATGATGCCGATCACCAGCGCGCCCAGGAACATGTGCGAGACCATGAAGAAGGTGCGGGCATCGTTGATCATGTAGCCCAGGCCGGAATCGGCGGCGATGAACTCGGCGGCGACGATGACGAAGAAGGACAGGCCGAAGCCCAGCCGCAGCCCGGTGATGATGGAAGGCGTCGCCGCGGGCAGGATCACGTAGCGGAACATCTCCCCCCGCGTGGCGCCGAGGCTGGCCGCGGCCCGGACCAGCACCGGATCGACGTAGCGGATGCCCTCCAACGTGGTGGTGAAGATCGGGAAGAAGGCGGCATAGGCGATGAAGGCGATCTTCGATATCTCGCCGATGCCGAACCACAGCACCATCATCGGCAGGAAGGCCAGCGGCGGGATCGGCCGCAGCAGCTCGATCAGCGGCTCGACCAGGCGTTCGAGCGGGCGCCAGCTTCCGACCGCCACCCCGACCGCCACGCCGAGCACGCCCGCCAGCGCGAAGCCCTGCAGCACGCGCGCCAGGGATGCAAGGATGTTGCGTTGCAGGGCGCCGGACTGGATCTCGTCGATGCCGGCCTGGATCACCTCCAGGGGCGAGGGCAGCAGCATCGGGTTGAACGCTTTCCACAGATGCGCGTTGCCCAGGCTCACGCCCCACCAGATCGCCAGGAAGAGCAGGATGGACCCTGCCCTTCCGCCGAAAGCCACCGCCCGTTCCGTCCAGCCGCCTTTCATGTAGCCGGTTTCCAGGTGACCAGCGCGGGGGAAACCATCTGCGCGATGCGGGTGCTGAAGCAGGCTTCCGGCGGGGCGATCTCCTGGATGCGGTTGATGCTCTTCGCCCAGTTGCTCTGGAAGCGATGGCTCGCGATCAGCGCCGGGGTGATGCCCAGCTCGTATTTGTTGGCGGTGGTCATCACCTTCAGCGCCTCGGGATCGATGCGCAGCACGCGCTGCAGCACGGTCAGTGCCTTCGCCCGGTCCTTCAGCAGCACCTCGTTGGCCTTGACCAGAGCGCGCAGCAGCGCCGCCAGCGTATTCGGCTTCGTATCGATCCAGTCCTGCGTCGCCACCAGCAGGGAATGGTTGAACAGCAGCAGGTCGCCGTCCGGGCGTGGCTCCGGCTTGCCGCTGACATAAACCGTCGAGCCGGTGGCGTAGAGCGTGCCGCCCATGCTGACCAGGCGATACAGGTTCGGCTCCCAACCCAGCAGCCCCTGCACGTCCCCGCGCGAGGCGGCGACCACGCCCTCGCTCTGGTTCATGTTGACCAGTTGTATCCTGGTCGGATCGAAGCCGTAGATCTCGCCCAGCTTGGCCAGCAGCAGCACCTGCGAATTGCCCTGGGTGAAGGCCAGGCGCTTGCCTTCCAGCTCGCGCGGATGCGACAGCTTCACCCCCGGGCTGAGCACGAAGCCCTGGGTGCCGGCGATGTTGGCGAGCGAGGAAATGGTGCGCACCGGCAATTTCTGCCCGCTCAGCACCACCTGGGTGAAGCTGCTGCCCACCGCGACATTGGCCGCGCCGCCGCCCATGATGGTCAGGGTATCGGCCGCCGACTGGGTCCAGCGCACGGTGACGTCGAGCCCCTGTTCCTTGAACAGGGACAGCGCCTCGGCGACGGCGAGCTGGGCGCCGAGCTGCGGGTCGCGCACGCCGATCACCTCGAAGCTCGGTGTCTCCACCTGGGCCGCCGCGGCGCCGCGCCGCAGCGCCGGCAGTGCCAGCCCGGCGGCCAGGGCGGTGGTGACCGCGCGGCGTCCGATGCCGCGCCCGGTGTTATCCTGCATGCCGATCCCTTTCCGGTGCCTCGCATTCCGGCGAACTGCCCCGTCGTGACGAGGTCGTGCGGACGGGGCTGCGAAGAATGCGAGGCACGTATGTGCGACCTTTTTCGCCAAACCCGGCTCCACGGACCCGGGCGGGGCGAATTTTCGCACATGGATTGGGCCGTTCAAGTCGAAACGTTATACATTTATCGCCGTTTCTAATCGTCCAGGTTATAGTGCGCCCAAAATCAATGCTCGGCGCCGCCGGCCTCAGGCCGGCTGCCGCAGCGACGCCATGTCGATGACGAAGCGATAGCGCACGTCGTTGCGCAGCAGGCGCTCATAGGCGGCGTTGATGTCCTGGATGCGGATCATTTCCACATCGCTGACGATGCCGTGTTCGGCGCAGAAATCGATCATCTCCTGCGTCTCCGCCATGCCGCCGATCCCCGACCCGGCGAGGCTGCGCCGCCCATGGATCAGGTTGATGCCGGCCAGCGGCTCGACCGGCGTCAGCACGCCGACCAGCACCATCACGCCGTCGAGCCGCAGCAATCCCAGGTAAGGATTGACGTCGTGCCCGACCGGAATGGTGTTGAGCAGGAAGTGGAAGCTGCCGCGCGCTGCCGCCATCGCCGCCACATCGGTCGAGACCAGCACCTCGTCGGCACCGAGGCGCAGCGCGTCCTTGCCCTTCTCCGGCGAGGTGGTGACCATGACCACACGCGCGCCCATCGCGCGGGCGAATTTCACCCCCATGTGGCCAAGGCCGCCAAGGCCGATGACACCGACCTTCTGCCCGGGGCCAACCTTCCAGTGTCGCAGCGGCGAATAAGTGGTGATGCCGGCGCAAAGCAGCGGCGCTACCGCCTTCAGCTCCATCGTGTCGGGAATCTTCACGACGAAGCGTTCCTCGACGACGATCTGCTCCGAATAGCCGCCGAAGGTCAGTTCCCCGTTGCGGGGATCGCGGGCGTTGTAGGTGAGAAGGCAATCCGGGCAGTACTGCTCCAGGTCCGCCTCGCAGGCCTCGCACCGCCGGCAGGAATCGACCATGCAGCCGACGCCGGCGACATCACCGATCCTGAATTTCGTCACATGCGCGCCAACGGCGACGACGCGACCCACGATCTCGTGCCCCGGCACCATGGGATAGAGCGAATTGCTCCAGTCGTTGCGCGCCTGGTGCAGGTCGGAATGACAGACGCCACAATAGAGGATCTCGATCTGCACGTCGTGCGGACCGGGACGGCGGCGCTCGAAGCGGAAGGGAACCAGCGGCGTGGTGGCGGAATGGGCGGCGAAGCCGCGAACCGGGATCATGATGGGACCTCGACTGGAAATGACAAAAGGGGACGCGCGCGTTCAGCGGTCGATCATCTGCTGCTGCCGCTCGGGGTAGCGCTCGCCCTGCAGCGGAATCTTCGCGGCCGCTTCGTCGATCTCCCGCAGCTCGTCGGCCGAAAGCACGATCGCGGCGGCGCCGAGATTCTCCTCCAGCCGGTGCAGCTTCGTGGTGCCCGGGATCGGCACGATCCAGGGCTTGCGGGCGAGCAGCCAGGCGAGCGCGATCTGCGCCGGCGTGACCTGCTTCCTCGCCGCGACGCGGCCGACCAATTCGACCAGCCCCATGTTCGCGCGGCGGAACTCGGGGGCGAAACGGGGCACGACGTTGCGGAAATCGGACGCGTCGAACTGCGTTGTCGCGTCGATCCGGCCGGTCAGATAGCCCTTGCCGAGCGGGCTGAACGGCACGAAGCCGATGCCCAGCTCCTCCAGCACGGGCAGGATCTCCGCCTCGGGCTCGCGCCAGAACAGCGAGTACTCGCTCTGCAGCGCCGTGACGGGCTGGACCGCATGCGCCCGGCGGATCGTCCGGACCCCGGCTTCCGACAGGCCAAAATGCGCCACCTTGCCCTCGGCGATCAGCGCCTTCACCGTTCCGGCCACTTCCTCGATCGGCACCTCCGGATCGACGCGGTGCTGGTACAGCAGGTCGATGCGATCGGTGCGCAGGCGCTGCAGCGACGCCTCGACCACCTCGCGAATATGCGCGGGACGGCTGTCGAGCGCCGAGGGAAGGCCGGAGCCGACGGCGAACCCGAACTTGGTGGCGATCACCACCTGGTCACGCACCGACGCGAGCGCCTCGCCCACCACCTCCTCGTTGGTGAACGGGCCATAGACCTCGGCGGTGTCGAAGAACGTGACGCCCAGATCGACGGCCTTGCGGATCAGCGCGATCGCCTCCGCCCTCTCCGTCGCCGGGCCGTAGCCGAAGCTCAGCCCCATGCAGCCAAGGCCGATGGCCGAGACCTTCAGCCCGCTTTTGCCCAGTTCGCGCTGTTGCATTGCTCATCTCCCATCGGGGGGGGGCGGCCATCCATGCCGCTGTCGTGGCCCGGAGATAACGCGTGCGATTGCCCGCGATTAGTGGGTAAATATGGCAAGGACCTATATTCGGGATTCATGAATGCGGCGGGAGGACCTGGTCGACCTGAACGCCTTCCTCGTGGTGGCCGAGGAACAGAGCTTCACCCGCGCGGCGGCGAAGCTGGGTACGTCGCAATCAGCGCTCAGCTACACGTTGCGGCGCCTGGAGGCACGGCTCGGCGTGCGCCTGCTGACCCGCACCACGCGGCGGGTCGCCGCCACCGGGGCCGGCGAGACGCTGCTGCGGACCCTCCGCCCGGCGCTCGACGACATCGCGGCGGAACTGGCTTCCCTGGGCGAGATGCGGGAGAGGCCAGCGGGGTCGATCCGCATCACCGCCTCCCGGCACGCCGCCGAGGCCGTGCTCTGGCCGGCCTTGGAGAAACTGCTGCCGGCCTATCCGGACATCCAGGTCGAGCTGAGCATCGATTCCCGGCTGACCGATATCGTGGCGGAACGCTATGACGCCGGGGTCCGGCTCGGCGAACACCTCGCGCGCGACATGGTGGCGGTGCGGATCGGGCCCGAGCTGCGCATGGCGGTCGTCGGCGCGCCATCCTATTTTGCGACGCACCCCCGGCCACGCACGCCGCAGGACCTGGCCGCGCACCGTTGCATCAATCTGCGGATGCAGACCCTCGGCGGGCTCTATGCCTGGGAATTCGAAAAGAACGGCCGGGCGCTGAAGGCACGGGTGGAAGGCCAGCTCATCTTCGACGATGCCCGGCTGATCCTGCAGGCTGCCTGTGCCGGCTTCGGACTTGCCTGCGTGCTGGAAGACCAGGTCGAGGCCGACGTGACGGCGGGCCGTCTCCTGCGCGTGCTGGAGGACTGGTGCCCGCCCTTTCCCGGCTACCATCTTTACTACCCGAGCCGCCGGCAGCCTTCCGCCGCCTTCGCCCTGGTGGTGGAGGCACTGCGCCATCGCGGCCCATGACCGACAGCGGCCGGCTTATCCCCGCGCCGGCGCCATCCCGACCACGTTGGACATGCAGCCGCGCATCAGCTCGATGAAATGCCGCAGCTTGGCCGGCCTGAAACGGCCCGCCGGGCAGATCAGGAAGACCGGCAGCGGTGCTGCCGTCCAGTCGGGGACCAGTTGTTCCAGCCGCCCCTCGCGCAGGTCATCGGCGACGATCCAGGCGGAAACGATCGCCGCCCCCAGCCCGGCCAGCGCGGCGGCACGCAGCGCGTGCAGGCTGTCGGTGCCGAGGCGGGGACGAATGGGGAAGCGCTGCTCCTCGCCCCGCCCGGCATGGGAGAGAACCACTTCGTCCCGGTAGTAGGTGGTCAGCGCCAGCCAGGGCAGCCCCGCCAGTTCGGCGGCCTCGGCCGGCGGCGGACGGTCGCCCCGCAGCCCCGGCGCCGCCACGACGATGCGCGGCACCTCCGCCAGCCGGATCGCCACCACCGAGGGATCCTCGATCCAGCCCACCCGGATGGCGCAGTCGATGCCGTCGGCGATGAAGTCAGGCGAGCGGTCGTGCAGCTTCCATTCGACCGACACCTCCGGATGCGCGCGCAGGTACTCGGCCAGCGGCGCGACCAGTTGCTCCTGGCCGAAGGCGTGCGGCGCCTGCACCCGCAGCAGCCCGCGCGGCCGGTCCTGCGCGCCGCGCAGCTCGGCCTCCATCGCCCCCCAGCTATCCAGCAACTCGCGGGTATGCGCCAGGCAGCGCTCGCCATCCTCGGTCAGCGCCAGGCCATGGGTGGAGCGCTGCAGCAGCCGCACGCCCAGCATCCGTTCCAGTAGCTGCAGCCGCCGGCTCACCGTGGGCTGGCTGGTGCCCAGGTGCTGCGCCGCGGCCGAGAGCGTGCCAGCCTCGACGATGCGCAGGAAGGTGCGCAGCAGGTCGATCCGGTCGGCGCCGCCAGTCTGGTCGATCATACGTCGCACGTATCATGATTCTACGGCGCCGGCCACTACACCGGTCGGGAGGCTGCGGTTATCTGGCTACCGACACCAATCGGGGGCCTGCCATCATGGCGAATATCCAACCTTCCCATACGCTGCATGCATCTTCGGTCAGGGAGCCCTCCAACGCCCTGGTCCTGCTGCTGGCCAGCGGCGCCGGCTTCAGCGTGGCGGCGCTGTATTACGCGCAGCCCTTGCTCGGCGTGCTCGGCACGGAGATGAGTGGCGGGGCCGGGCTGGTCGGCCTCGCCCCCATGCTGGCGCAGACCGGCTACGCCCTGGGCATCCTGCTGCTCGCCCCGCTGGGGGACCGCTATGACCGCCGCCGCATCATCCTGACCAAGGCCAGCCTGCTGGTCCTCGCCCTGCTGCTGTGCGGCCTGGCACCGACCGTCCCCTGGCTGCTGGCCGGCAGCCTGCTGGCCGGCCTGACCGCGACCGCGGCACAGGACATCGTGCCCGCCGTCGCCGTGCTCGCCCCGCCGCATCGCCGCGGCCGCCTCGTCGGCATGGTGATGACCGGGCTGCTGCTCGGCATCCTGCTCTCGCGCGTGGCCAGCGGCCTGATCGCGGAACAATACGGCTGGCGCGCGGTGTTCTTCCTGGCGGCAGCGGCGGAAGCCGGCATCGTGCTGGCGAGCTGGATCTGGCTGCCACGCTTCAAGGCCACCACCTCGCTGCCCTATGGCAACCTGCTGAGGTCCATGCTGCATCTCTGGCGGGCCCAGGCACCGCTGCGCCGCGCCACCTTCGCCCAGGCCACGCTGTCCATCGGCTTCAGCGCCTTCTGGTCCACCCTGGCGATCATGCTGCACCAGCAGCACCACGCCGGCAGCGCCCTCGCCGGTGCCTTCGGGCTGGCCGGCGCCGCCGGCACCCTCGCCGCCCCGCTGGCCGGCCGCCTGGCCGACCGCCATGGCGCCGAGATCGTGACCCGGCTCGGCGCCGCGCTCTGCGCCCTCTCCTTCGCGGTGCTGCTGGGAGCACAATTCATTCCCCTGTCCCTCGGGGCACAACTGGCGCTGCTCGCGGTGGGGGCGGTCGGCTTCGATTTCGGCATCCAGGCCACGCTGGTGGCGCACCAGACCATCGTCTACGGGCTGCAACCGGAAGCACGCAGCCGGCTGAACGCACTGATGTTCACCGGTATCTTCATCGGCATGGCGCTCGGCACCGGCCTTGGCAGCCTCGCCCAGTCCTTCGCCGGCTGGGGCGGCGTCATGGCGCTGGCCAGCCTCGCCTCCCTCGTTGCCCTGGCGATCCGCATGGCGCGAGGGCACGGCCGACCGGTAGCGGTATAGACGAAAAAGCCCTGCCGCCAGTCAGAACCGGCGATAGGAAATGTAACCCGGGTAATAGACATAATATCCACGATACGGGTAGTACCCGGAATACACATAGTATGTGTCATAGGCCGGTGCCGGCGCAGGCGGCGCCGGCCGTTGATGCACCGGTGCCGCCGGGGACGACCGGCGTGGCCGGGGAGCCACCGCTACGGCACGGGATTGCTGCGGTGCCACCGTCCTGCCCGGCTTCACGCCCTGCGGGCGAGGCTTCACCGCTGCAACCGGCGCCGAAGCCTGGCACGGCGGCTCGGCCACGGCCGGCGTCGGCGGCAGGTGCGGCGCCACCACGGCCGACGCCGCGATGGCGGTCGGTGGCGCCACCGCGGGCTGGCGATGCAATGCCTGATACGCTCCGGCCCCCACGCCGCCGACCACCATCAGGCCGCCGAGATACCACACCAGAACACCACGCACCGTCATCACCACCCTCCTTCGTCGGGGCCGCCTCGGGCATTGCGGGACGACCGTCCGTCCTGTCCCGCCCTCATCAGGGCCTTGCGGGAAGCGGCACGACCGGCACATAGGCAACGCCGGCCGGAGGCGCCGCGTAGACCACGGCGGGAGGCACGGCATAGACCACGGGCGGCGGCGCCACATAGGCCACGCGCGGTGGCGGCGGCGCCGGCGGGGCGATCTGTTCCCCATTCGCGATCATGCATTGCGTGTAGGCATTGTTGTACCGGGACTGCGTCGAGGCCGCCACGTTGCGTCCGGCGCCGGCCCCCAGCGCCGTGCCGGCCAGCAATCCGCCGCCCGCCCCGATCGCCGCGCCGGCGCCGGCATGTCCCGTCGCCGAGCCGATCAACGCACCGGCGGCCGCGCCGACACCGGTTCCGACCGCCGCACCGGCCACGCCGCTCCTTGCGGCGGCCTGCCCCGGCGATTGCCCGCCGACCTGCCCGGCGGCGTACTGCCGGCAGGTCACATCGTGCTGCTGAAACACGGTGAAATTCTCGCCCTTGGCCGGAACCGCCAGAACGGTCGGACCCAGCGGCGCAGGGGCGGCACATCCTGCCACTCCCGCCGTCACGATGGCGGGGAGCAGTCTCGCGATCCAGGCGCGGCCACCGGAGGCCGTTGCACTCATGGCTCTCTTACCCTCGCACGCATCAGCCGGCTCATTGGCACCGGATGCCGGCCGTCCCGTTCCACTTTCATTTCGGCATGATTGGTGGCGTCCCGGCGGATGCCGGCACAGCCGGCCCTGGCCTGACATGATACGGGCCTCGCACCATTCCCCCCCCCGGCCGACCGGTCATGCCTCCAGTCCGGACATGATGCCGGCATAATGTGTATGACCTGAAACATGCTGCTCCATTCCGGACATCAAGCCGTTAGAATCGGCTGCCAGTGTTTGGGAATGGATGCCATGCCCCATCTTCTGCTGGTCGATGACGACGAGGACATCCTGTCCCTGCTGACCACGTTCTTCCGCCGGCACGGCCACGAAGTCACGACCGCGCAGGACGGGACCGCGATGTTCCGGACCATCGCCGCGCAGCAGCCCATCGACCTGGTGATCCTCGACGTGATGCTGCAGGGCGAGGACGGTTTCAGCCTGTGCCAGCGGCTGCGCGCCGTCTCCCGCGTGCCCGTCATCATGCTCACCGCCATGGCGGACCATACGGATCGTGTCGTCGGACTGGAAATCGGCGCCGACGACTACCTGACCAAACCCTTCGACCAGCGGGAATTGCTCGCGCGGGTCAAGGCGGTGCTGCGCCGCACGAGCATGATGGCCGCGCCCCCCGCCGCCGGCACGATGCGGCCAACGCTGTGCTTCGCGGGCTGGCGGCTCGACGTGGCCCGGCGCGAACTGCGATCCGCCGACGACGCGCTGGTGCTGCTGTCCGGCGGCGAATTCGACCTGCTGCTGGCGTTCGTCGAGCATCCGCAACGGGTGCTGACCCGGGAGCAATTGCTCGACCTGGCCCACGGGCCGTCCCACGATGCCTTCGACCGCAGCATCGACGTGCAGGTCAGCCGGCTTCGCCACAAGCTGGAGGAAGATCCGAAGAACCCGACGATCATCCGCACCGTCCGGCAGGGGGGCTATGTCTTCACCCAGGCCGTAACCCGCAGATGAAGCCGAGGCTCTGGCCCCGGGACACGATCGCCCTGCGCTTCGCCGTGACCATCGTGCTCGCGATCGGCGTGACGCTCGGCTGCATGGGGCTGTTCTTCATCTTCGGCGGCGAATGGGCGCAACCCGATCCCGAAAGCCTGGGCATCCCCAAAACGGTCACCACCGTCGCACGCCTGACCAACGCCGCCCCGCCGGAGTTGCGCCCCAGCCTGGCCGCCGCGGCGTCCACCGATGGCCTTCTGCAGGTTGAATGGTATGACGCCGCCAGCCCCACCGGAGCAGCGCTGCGGGACAGCGCCGCCCATGCCATTCCGTCCCCCCGGAGGCTTCCCCCCCTGGACCAGGCCGGTCCGGTGATGAAGTTGTTCCTGCCGGAAGATCCGGTCGCGACCATTCCCGGGCTCGACAAGACACGGGCGCGCTATCCGCAGTCCTATTTCCTGGCGATCAGGCTCCGCGACGGAAGCTGGGTGGTCTTCAGCGCCCCGACCCGGATCTGGGGCGTCAGCCGGCAGGCGCGATGGATGATCTTCGGCGGCATCTGCCTGCTGTCCATCGGTGTCGTTTCCACCCTGGCCGCGCGCCGGCTCGCCAGGCCGGTGCGGCAACTCGCCGAAGCCGTGCGCACCTTCGGCCTCAATCCCCAGTCCCCCGCGATCGTGGAATCCGGACCGCAGGAAATCCGGCAGGTCATCGAAACCTTCAACACCATGCGGGCACAGATCCACAGCTTCGTCACCCATCGCACCACCATGCTGGCGGCGATCTCGCATGACCTCCGCACCCCGCTGACCCGCATGCGGCTGCGGGGCGAGTTCATCGAGGACCCGGACCAACAGGCGCGGCTGTTCCACGACGTCGACGAGATGCAGGCGATGATCGACGGCGCCCTGGCCTTCTTCCGCGACAATGCCGCCGACGAGGCGCCCACGACCTTCGACCTGCCCGGCGTGCTGCAGACCATCATCAACGACTATGCCGACCAGGGCATCGAACTCGGATACAGCGGCCCGCCGCGCGGCATCTGCCGGGGGCGCCCCTTCGCGTTGAAGCGCGCCATCACCAATCTGGTCGAGAACGCCATCAAATACGCCACCCCCCCGGACATCGCGTTGTCGCGCGAGGACGAAGCCCTGGTCATCGCCGTGCGCGACCGTGGTCCCGGACTGCCGCCGGACGCCCTGACGCGCGTGTTCGACCCCTATTTCCGTCTCGACCGGTCGCGCAACCGGGCAACGGGCGGCGTCGGCCTCGGCCTGACCGCGGCGCAGGCCATCATCCACGAACATGGCGGAAAGATCACGCTCGCCAACCGGCCGGGTGGCGGGCTGGAAGCGCGCATCGTGCTGCCGAAGACCGGCAGGCCGGCCGATCCCGGGCGGCCGGGCTGACCCGTCTTGTGTCAGTGCTGAAACATCATGCGATGGCGCAAACAAGCCCGACATCAGGGGATGAAATTCGCCGGATATCCTGCCGCCCGCGGACGGGGAAAGCACCGAAGGCCCCGCCCCGGCTCGTTGCACGCGAAGGATCCGGCGGATGTCATTCCGATTTAAAAATATCATGCCCCGATGCCCCCGCAGCCGCGGCGCGGCGTTCGCGGCGGTGGTCGCGACATGTCTGGCCGCGACCGGCTGCACGTCGCCCGTGCCACACCAGAACCTCGCCTCGGCATCGCGCCTGTACCAGGTGGACAACCGCGAGAAGCCTTACCTGTACAGCAATCCCCAGATCCCCCTTGGCAGATACACGAAGATCATCGTCGATCCCGTGACCATCTACGATGGCCATGACGCGCAGTTTCATTCCTTCATCGGCGATGTCTCGGCCGAGGACCGGCAGATCATCGCCGATTATCTGCGGGCACAGTTCGTGGAAGTCCTGGGTAGGACGTATCAGGTCGTCCAGACCGCCGATCCGGCGACGGCACGGCTGCATCTGACGCTGACCGGCATCGAACGCAGCACCCCGGTGCTTTCGACCGTGTCCCATCTCACACCGGTGGGCCTCGCCATCAACGGCGCCCTGCAGGTTGCCGACCGGAACGGCACGAATTTCGGGTCGGTGTCGTACGCCGTGGAACTGTCCGACAGCACCACCAATGATCTCCTCTACGCCTACGTCACCAGGCAAACGCCGGATGCGCTCGATGTGACCGCCACCATCGGATACCTGGACGCGGCGAAGACAGGCGTCCGGATCGGGGCGAAGCACTTCCAGCAGGATCTCTCCAAGGCCGGCTTCGCCGCGGCCAAGTGACGCACTGGCCTCGATGCGCAACGCCCTCCCCTCCGCCATGAAGCCGCGGAGGCCGCCCCAGCTTGCCCTGCCCCTGCTGCTGTCGCTGACGCTGCTCGGCGGCTGCAAGCCACGCGACGAATACCAGGCGCCGCCGCCCGACGTGACGGTGGCACCGCCCCTGCAGCGCGACGTGACGGAATATCTCGAAGCCAGCGGCCAGCTCGCCGCGGTGAACACGGTGGAACTGGTGGCGCGGGTCCAGGGCTCGCTGCAGGCCATCGGTTATCGCGATGGCGAGAAGGTGCGCCAGGGCGACCTGCTGTTCACCATCGAGCCGGCCCCCTATCTGGCACAGCTGGAACAGGCGAAAGCGAGCCTCGCCTCGGCGGAGGCAAAGGCGGCGTTCAGCGAGCGCCAGTACCGCCGCCATGCGGACCTCGCCAGGACCGATGCCTCTTCGCGCCAGCAGGTGGACCAGGCGCTCTTCGAGCGCGACGCCAACCGCGCCACGGTGACGCAGGCGCAGGCATCCCTCGCCCAGGCGGAGATCACCTATGGCTATACCCATGTGCTGGCGCCGTTTGCGGGTCTGGTGACGGCGCATCAGGCGAATGTCGGGGCACTGGTGGGCGGGGGCCAGCCGACGCCATTGGCAACGATCATCCAGCTCGACCCGCTCTGGGTCACCTTCACCATCCCCGAGCAGGACGCGCTGCGGCTTCGGGCCGCGCGCATGGCGCAGGACGTCGCGGTCGAGATCGGATTGCAGGACGAGGCCGGCTATCCGCATCGGGGCAGCATCGACTACGTCGCCCCGCAGATCGATGCCGCCACCGGCACGCTGACGCTGCGTGGGCAGTTCGACAACCCCGATCATGCCCTGTTGCCCGGCGCCTTCGTCCGCATCCGCGTGACGATCGGCCTGCGCAAGGCGGCGCTGCTGGTGCCCGACGCGGCAATCCACCTGGATCGGGGCGGCTGGACCGTGCTGACCGTCACCGACGATGACGTCGTGCAGGCCCGCACCATCTCCCCTGGCGTCCGCGAGGGCGCGATGCGGGTCGTCGCATCCGGGCTCGGGGCGGATGACCGCATCATCGTGGAAGGGTTGCAATATGCCAGGGCCGGCCAGAGGGTGCGGCCGCGCGAAACGCCCCCCGGTGCCGATGCGCATGGGGACGACAACCGGTGATCTCCCGCTTCTTCATAAGGTCAGCGCGGCCGATCCGGGCGCCAGCGCCACCACGCTCGCCTGTACCGTCAGGAAAACCTAAGCCGCCGCGTTGGCGGGGCGTTGCCCCGCGCCCCACCAGGAGGCTTTGCCTCCTGGACCTCTACCAAGGGCTTCGCCCTTGGAACCCATTCTGTGCCGCGCAGCGCTTATGGGGTGCAGGGGCCTTGTGGCCCCTGCCGGGTCCAGCGACTGTCTTGCGTGTCAAGCGGCTTGCCACGGTTGCTGGTCCCGGATGATGGCATTGAGGATTGTGAGAAGTTTGCGCATGCAGGCGACGAGGGCGACCATGTGTGCTTTGCCCGCGGCGATCAGACGCTCGTAGACCGACTTGAGGATGGGGTTGCGGCGTGTGGCGACCCAGGCAGCCATGAAGAGGGCGGAGCGCACCACGGTGCGTCCGCCGCGAATGCTGCGTTTGCCGCGATGGGTTCCGCTGTCGTGGTTGAACGGAGCGAGGCCGGCGAGAGCGGAGATATGTCGTCGGTCGAGCGTCCCCAGTTCAGGGAGTTCGGCCAGCAGGGTGCGGGCGGTTGTCTTGCCAACGCCTGGCACCGAGTCGAGCAACGCCTCATTGCGTGACCACACGTCACTCTCGCGAATGGCGCTATCAAGATCCGTATCGATGTCAGTGAGTTCCTGCTGTAACCAGGCGAGGTGGGCGTTGATGCCGCGCTGCAGCTTGCGGGCGGTGGCCTGCTTGAGGCGCATGCTTTCGGCGGAGATCATGTCGATGATCTGGCGGCGCCGCGCGGCGATCTCGCCCAACATCTGGGTTGCGGCATCCGGCAACGGCCGCAACTCTGGACGGATACGTTCGGCGAAGCGGGCGATCACCGCGGCATCGAGCTGATCGGTCTTGGCCAGCCGGCCGCAGGCGCGAGCGAAGTCGCGGATCTGGCGGGGATTGACCGCCAGCACCGGCAGGCCAGCGCCAGCCAGAGTGGCCAGCACCACCTTTTCGTATCCTCCGGTCGCCTCCAGAATGATCAGCGCAGGCGACAAGCCCTGCAGCCGATCGCGTAAATCATCCAGGCCGGCACCGTCCCGATCGACACGAAAACTGGTCGCCGCCGGTAGCACATGCACATCAAGATGCTTCTTGGCAACGTCGATGCCAACAAACATCGATTGCTCTTGAGCCGTCTGGTCCATCACCCGTCCTTGCGTATGCGGGATCGACTTGCGCCGTCCCTGGCGACTGTTCGGGCTTACGGACATAGCCGCGGAAGGGGCACCGTGCTGGACCACGGGCTCGATCACCCCAGGGCAAGGCGGGCTCCCTTCCGCTCCCGAGCGCGTTACCCTACGCGCTCGGGTGCCTGTTGAGATACAAGGGCAGAGCCCTGGCCTTACTTCGCCAGGGCGGCTGCGGTAATCCGCTCGAAGCTGCCATCCCGCCGCATCGCGCCCAGGGCCGTGTTGAACCGCCCCAGAAGCTCGCCCTTGCCGGCCTGCCTGCTGAAGGCCAGGAAGGACGGATTGCTCGACAGCGGCGGGTCGAGCGCGGTCACTTTCTCGCCGACGCCCTGGGCGGCCATGGCCACCTTCCCTGCCTCCCGGATCGCCAGCACGGCGTCGATGCGACCCAGCGCGAGCTTGGCGAAGTTGGAAGCGTCGCTGGCGGTTTCCTCGGTCCGGATCGTGCCGGCCTTGACGGCTGCGTCGAAATCGTCGCCGTAGCTCCAGCCCCGGATGACGCCGACCGTCTTGCCCTTGAGGCTGTCGACGCCGCTGAAGCCGAAGGCCCGGGCCTTCGGGACGTAGACGACGATCACCTCGTCGAACAGCTTGTCGGAGAAGTCGTATTTCCGCTGCCGCTCGGCATTGCTGTAGATGCCGCCGACGCCGTTCTCCGCGGCATCGAGCCCGGCAATCGCGCGTTTCCAGGGGGCGGCGGACATGTCGGCCGCGAGGCCGATGCGCCTGAATGCCTCTGAGATCAGGGCATTGTAGATGCCGGCCGGCTTGCCGGCATCTGCGTACATGAATGGCGGATTGGCCTCGTCGATCAGGATCCGCTCTCCGGCCCGCGCCGGTGACGCCGTCGCGATCGCCAGGCCGAGCAGCAGGCCCGTCATTGCTCTGAACATCCATTGCCTCCTTGGTTCATGGGCACGGCTCGACCGGCACGCCCGGCGATACGGGCCGGGATCACGCCGCGACGAGCCGGCTGACAAACCGGTCGGCTTCTTGTCGCAGCTCGTTGAAGCGCACTTCGAGACTGGCGGCGGCGTCGAGCAGGATGGCGGAAGCCTCGCTGTTGCGTTCCGCCGTTCCGGCGACGCCGTGGACCGTCTCGCCCAGTTCGGCCGAGCCCTGGGCGGCATCGGCGAGGGCGCGGCTGATTTCATGGGTGACGGCATTCTGTTGCTCGACAGAGGCCGCGATCGCGCCGCTGGAGGTGCCGAGCGTGCCGACGGCGTCGCTGACCTGCTCGATTTCCCGGGCCACCGCCCGGATCGACGCCTGGATCGCCTCGACCTGGCCGGAAATCGTCTCGGTCGCCCGGGCCGTCTGGGACGCCAGGCCCTTGACCTCGCCTGCGACCACGGCGAAGCCCTTGCCGGCCTCGCCGGCACGCGCGGCCTCGATCGTCGCGTTGAGCGCCAGAAGATTGGTCCGGGAGGCGATGCTGGTGATCAGGGCCACGACATCGTCGATCCTCGCTGCCGCGTCGACCAGGCCCCTGACCAGGGTCATGGTCTGGCCGGCCCGGGTCCTGGCGGCCTCCGCGGCCTGGCTCGACATCTGGGCCTGGCGGGTGATTTCCTGGATCGACGCCGCGAACTCCTCGACCGCGCTGGCCACGGTCTGGACGCCGAGGCTGACCCGGTCGGCGGTCGTGACCGCGGCCGCACTCATACCAGCCGCCCAAAGTGTTGACTCTTATGTGAGTTTCGGACTGGCGCTGGTTCGGTTCACTCTGGTTGTCGGGTCAAATGACGGGAGGGGACATGGGCCGGGCGGTGACGATCACGCGGCGGGAGTTTGATGCGGCTGACCTGCGGCGCGAGGCATCGCGCACGCGGGATGGGCGTGTGTCGTGTCGCTTGCTGGCCCTTGCGATGGTTCTGGAAGGCGCTTCGCGGGCCGAGGCGGCGGCGGCCGGCGGGATGGACCGGCAGACGCTGCGGGATTGGGTACACCGCTATAATGCGGAGGGGATTGCCGGACTGGCAGACCAACCGCGCGAAGGCCGGCCACCTGTGCTGACGGCCGAACAGATGCAGGAGCTGAAAGCGTTGGTGGTGGCGGGTCCAGACCCGGAGCGCGACGGCGTAGTTCGTTGGCGCTGCGTTGACCTCCGCCAGCAGATCGCCACGCGCTACGACGTGGACATCCATGAGCGTACGGTCAGCAAGTTGTTGCATCGGCTGGATCTGGTGCCCCTGAAGCCACGGCCTTGCCATCCCAAGAAGGATGCTGATGCCCAGGAGGCTTTCAAAAAAACTTTGCCGACCTGGTAACCGCGGCGCTGCCACCGGGTGCTACCGACAAGCCGATCGAGATCTGGTTTCAGGATGAAGCCAGGGTCGGACAGCAAGGTACGCTGACCTACGTTTGGGCGCCGCGTGGTTCGCGTCCGGGGGCGGTACGCGATAATCGTCATGATTCTGCCTACCTGTTCGGTGCCATCTGCCCCGAACGGGCTGTTGGTGCCGCGATCATCATGCCGGCGGTCAACAGCGAAGCCATGGCCGAGCATCTGATCGAGATCAGCCGGCAGGTGGCACCCGGCGCGCACGCTGTGTTGGTCTGTGACGGGGCCGGATGGCACCAGCCCAGCCAACGCCTGCCTGTGCCCGACAACATCAGCCTGCTGCGCCTGCCAGCCTACGCGCCGGAATTGAACCCGATGGAGAACGTCTGGGAATATCTGCGGGCCAACAAGCTCAGTCTGCGCGTATGGAACAGCTACAACGCCATCCTGGTCGCTTGCCTGGATGCCTGGAACTTTCTGATGGCTACCCCAGACACCATCAAGTCCATCACTCAGCGTGCCTGGGCATCGGTCAAAATTTAGGGCGGTTGGTATCAGGCGCGTGTTTCCCGTGGCGGTATCGGCGACGGACCGGGATGCGGCGCCGATCGCCTGCGCGGTGCCCGAGGCGGCAGCCAGCACCGTCTTGATCTCGCCATCGAAGGCCTCGGCGACCCGGCGCAGGGAGCGGCCGCGCTCGATCTCGGCCTCGCGCTTCAGCTGTTCCGCCTCGGCTTCCAGGCGCAGCCTGGCGATGGCATTCGCCTTGAAGATCTCGACCGTCGCCGCCATCCGGCCCAGTTCATCGGCGCGGCCGAGCGCCGGCACCCTGACGTCATGGATGCCGTTGGCCAGCGCGCCCATCGTGCGGTCGAGGGCAACGATCGGCCTGATGATGCCACGGACGATGAGGGCAAGGGCGCCACACACCACGAGCAGGACGAAGCTGCCAATGCCGACGATGGTCCAGGCCCGCTGGCGCACCTGGGCATCCGCGCGGGTTGTCGCCAGATGCAGTTCCAGGATCCCGATCTGCTCGGCTTTTCCACTGCCTTCGGCCCGTTGGATCGGCACGCGCCGGACGATCAGGCCATCCCGGTCAGCGGCATCCGCGCTGTCGCGCACGAAGATCCTGCCATCCTGATCGAACAGGATGGCCCCCGCGTAATCCGCGTCCTGGCCGAGCGGCGCCAGCAAGGCCCTTGCGGCATTCGCGTCCAGGTTCCACAACGCGTCGCCCGCGCCACCGGACAGGAGCGCGGCGGTGAGACGCACGCGATCTTCCAGGGCATTGCGGCCGTCCAGGGTGGTCACATAAACCGCCCCGAGCACCGCCATGACAATGGTCGCGGCCAGCAACGCGCATATCGGTGTCACCGTCCGGATCATCAGGCTTCGGGTCAGAACGGCAGGCATGGCGGACTCCGGCGACGCCCGCCAAACCTGGGCCGGAAATCTTGACAAATGATTTACGGCCGCGGCGACCGCGGTACGGCCTGGACATGTCCGCCCGGGCCGGTTGCCCGGGCGCTGTCGTCAGCTCGCCGCCTCGCCCGTTGCCCCCGCCCGGACTTCGGCCAGGAAGGCATCGATCTCGTCCCTGCCGGCGACAGCCTTGTAATGGACATGCGTCTTCGGCTCGCCCGCCTCGCCCGGCGGGGCGGCGTCCGCTCCGGCCGCCCATGACGCGGCCGCGCTGTGCGAGATCTCAAGGATGAATCCCCGCGCATCGGGATTCTCCTGGGCCTCCCTGGACAGCAGGCAGCACGAAATGATCAGCGGCGCGATGTTCTTGCTGGTCTTCTCGTTGCGATGCAGGTTCTTGCGGAAGGCTTCGGCAATGGCCTTCTCGCCGTTCTCGATGGCCGCGGCGAGACTGGCCTTGTGCTTCTTGATGCCTTTCTGGGTTGATTCGACGATTTTCTGCCCCAGTGCCGTCGGGATGCCGAACTTCAGGTTTTCATCCCCAAAGCAGACGTAGAAGAAGTAGTAGGTGTTGCCGTCCGATGTCGTGCTCATCGCTGCGCAGGTGCCATGGTTTCATTGCCTGCCGAGAGCGTGTGCGCGTCGGCTGAGTCCGTGTCAACCGCGCCATCCCGGGCGCGCGGCATGACGCCGGACCTGCATGTCGCTTGCCATCAAGAAGGCAAGCACATAGATCTGACGCCATCAGGCAGCGGAGTTTCTTGATCATGTCCGCCCCCGACCTCGAACTCGATCTTCTGCGGGCCTTCGTCGCGGTGGCCGAGACCGGCAGCTTCACCGCCGCCGCCGAGGTGGTGGGGCGTTCGCAATCCGCGGTCAGCCAGAAGGTCTTGCGCCTGGAGGAAATCCTGGGACGGCGCGTCTTCGAGCGCACCAGCCGCTCGCTGAGCCTGACCGGCGAGGGCGAGCAGTTGCTGGCAGGCGCCCGCCGCATGCTGGAATTCAACGACGCGCTGATGCGCCAACTGCGCGAGCCGCCGCGCATCGGCACGCTGCGCCTGGGCATCTCCGAGGATTTCGTCCCCGGCGAGCTGCCCCGGCTGCTCGCCCGCTTCTCGCGGCTGCATCCGGGCGTGCAGGTGGATCTGATGACCGGGCTGAGCTGCGAGCTGCTCGCTGCCTGCGACGCCGGCCGGCTGGACGCGGCGATCGCCAAGAAGGACGGCACCGCCCAGCGTGGCCGGGTGATCTGGCGGGAGCCGCTGGTCTGGATGGCCGCCGCCGATTATCAGCTCGATGTCACGCGTCCGGCACGGCTGGTGATGCTGCGCCCGCCCTGCACCTATCGCGAGACCATGATCGCGGCGCTGGACGCGGTGCGGCGGGACTGGGTCACGGTATGCACGGCCAGCAGCCTGATGGGCGTGCAGGCGGCGGTGGCCGGCGGGCTGGGCGTCACCGTGCTCGGCCGCTCCTTCGTGCAGGACGGCATGCAGATCCTCGAGGCGCCGGAACACTGGCCGCCCTTGCCGATGACGGAGATCACGGTGATCGGGGAAGACGGCCCGGCGGCGCCCCTGGTGCAGCCGCTGGTCGCTTTCCTCACCGAAAGCCTAGGAACACGGCGACGGGCGATGGCCGCCTGACGCCGCTCAGCCCTTGGGGCTGCCGGCATCAGCATTGAAGAAATGCTAGCGCTATCACCGCCCAGCAACGAATTCACAAGATCCTGTAAATAAATCCACAAACAAAAGATCATTAGGTCACATTTATATTAATCAGACCGCCCTAATTGTTTGCTAAAGAGACACTAATAAAAAATCCCTTCTATAAACTCCATTTTTAGGAAAATACCAATTTACGCTAACCTAGATGTCGCGGTCATGTGATTAATTTCCTTTATAATGGGCTTTAAAATATAAAAAAGTTATGCACAATGACTGTTAAATATAATTATAAAGAAAATAGAAAAAATAAATCATTTGCCGGTTTATATGCCATAAATTCGGACAAGCTCAAAGTATATTTGTAGTATTTGCAATACAATGTCCAAATTTGACATGTATTATACGAACACAAAGCACATTACAGACATGTCGCTAACGACAAGCAAGGCGTTACCAGACAAGTATGTGCAAAAAAGATCAGGAAAGGCCATTTTTTCAACACGGCCAGAACTGGGCACATCCCTAAAAGCAACAGGAGGTAAAAATGCCTGCACCTGATACCGCCACACCAGATACACACACGACCGCCACGATCAGTTTGGGAAACATAGGCGGCTCTTCCACACCGTCGGGGCCAACCTTCCACAACGCCGGTGGCGGCGGCGGCAATGCCGGTCAGCAAGGGGGCGGTGGATATGGCGGCGGTGGCGGAAGCGGAAGCGTCACCGGAAGCATAAACTATCCATATGATCACGATTGGTACAGAATATCATTGAGCGAATATAGCCGTTACACAATCAGGGTTATAGGAAGCAATGGATTTGATCCAACACTGGCCATACACGACAGAAATGGAGATGAAATTGCGTACAATGATGATGAAAGTAACAATTCTAATAACTCTAGATTGGTATTAAGTCCAGATTATAGTGGAAATTATTACGTTGATGTCGGTGGATACGGTTCAAGCACGGGCGATTATACGGTACGTGTCTCGGTAGCCCCACCCAACATTACCCCGGCATAGGTACGCACTGGCCCAGCCGGTTCCCACCAGACCGCCTCAGACCGGTCGGTCGAAAGGCCGACCGGTCTGCGCGCGGGGATCTCGGGGCGGCTGCCTGGCCGCGGCTTCACCGGTTCAGCGCAGCGCCACCGGCCCGGCGCCGATGCGAATGCGGAACAGGCTGTACGGCTTCTCGCGCAGATCCTGCCCGGCATGAAACTGCTTCTGGCGCTGCAGTTGGTTGACGGTGAAATAGAGATAGCCGTCGCGCGCCACCGCCAGCGTGTCCGGCCACAGCAGGCGCGGGTCATGCGCGATGGTCCGCCAGCTCCCGTCGGTGCCGCGCTGGCGGATGCTGTTGTGTTCGTAGTCGCCGGCATAGATCCGGCCCTGGTCGTCCGCCTCCAGCCCGTCCGAGGCCCCCTTCTCGCCCAGGTCGACCACCGCTCGCGCCACCACCTCCGCCGGCGCCGCGCGATCGCGCAACAGCGCGGTCGGCACGGAGAACAGGTGCCGGCTCGATAGCGGCGAATAGAACAGCGTGGCCCCGTCCGCCGACAGCGCGATGCCGTCGGAGGCGACCCGGAACGGCACCGGCGCCTGGCCCGGCTGGCACAGCACCAGCGTCTCGCCCTCCACCACCGGCACGAAGGCGGGATCCGGCGAGGTCGAGGCGTGGCCGCTCAACTTTCGCCACGCCGCGCCGCTGTCGAGATCGACCACGATGATGCCCCCCGGCCCCGAGGTCGAGGAATCGGTGATGTAGGCCACCCCCGCCCGCCCCTGCCGCAGGTCGAAGCGCACATCGTTCACGTAGGTGCTTGGCAGCACCACCGATGGCGGCAGGATGACGGCCTTCACCACCTTGTTGGTCCCAAGGTCCACCGCCACCAGCTTCACCCCACCCGCGAGCGGCGGCGCGAAGGACGGCGCGGCGGTGTCGAGGATCCACAACCGGTCGGCAGGATCGACGACCACACTCTGCACGCTGACCAGCGTCGCGCCGGGGCGCTGCGGATCGGCACGATTGATCGCCACGTCCGGATAGGCAACCTCCTTGCCGCCGCGCAGCTCGGCGACGGTGAAGGGAACCTCGTCGCCCCAGCGTGGATAATTGACGAAGATGCGCCCGCGTGCCGAAACCGTGACCCCGGTCGGCATCGCGCCATGGAAGGCGAAGACAGGCTCGATCTCACCGATGCCGCGCTCGGATGGCAGGGCGGCGAAGACGGGATGCCGTGCCGTCCAGCCCGGCTCCGCCAATGCCGTCTGTGCCCGGGGGGGCGGCGCGATGCCCGGCAACAGCGCCAGGGCCGCCACGACGGCGATTCCTGCAGTCCTCATCACGCATGTCCTTCTCGCTGCGGGGACGGAAGGCCCGGACACGAACGCTGCGCCTCGTTCAGAAGCCGGCGAGCACGATCTTGCCAATGCCGCGCCCGCTTTCCAGCGCGGCGTGGGCACAGCGCAGATTCCCAGCGGAGATCGTGCCATACTCCGCCTGCTTCGTCGTGCGCAGCACGCCCGCATCCACCAGCGCCGCCACTTCCGTCAGGATGCGGCCCTGTTCGGCCAGATCGGGCGTGCCGAACAGCGGGCGGGTGAACATCAACTCCCAGTGGACGGACAGGCTTTTGCGCTTGAACGGCACGACGTCGAAGCTCGCGGGATCGTCGATCAGCGCCAGTGCGCCCTGCGGCGCCAGCGCCTCGACGATCGCGGCGGCGTGGCGATCGGTCGCGGTCAGCCCGGCGACGTAGCGCACCTGCGGGATACCGATCGCCTTCAACCCCTGGTCGAGCGGCTGGCGATGGTCGATCACGTGATGCGCGCCCATCTCCCGCGCCCAGGCGATGGTTTCCAGCCGGGACGCGGTGGCGATCACTGTCAGCCCGGTCAGGCGGCGGGCAAGCTGCGTCAGGATCGAGCCGACGCCACCGGCGCCGTTGACGATCAGCAGCGCGTCCCCGCCGGTCTTGCGGCCATACGGCACGCCCAGCCGGTCGAACAGCAATTCCCAGGCGGTCAGCGCGGTCAGCGGCAGCGCCGCGGCCTCGGCGAAGGAAAGCGACGCGGGCTTCGGACCGACGATGCGCTCGTCCACCGCGTGGAACTCGGCGTTGGTGCCGGGACGGTTGATCACGCCGGCATGGAACACCGCATCGCCCGGCCGGAACCGCGTCACCGCGGCGCCGACCTCCACCACCGTGCCGGCGGCATCGAAGCCGAGCACGCGCGGCGTCCCGTCGGGCGGCGCCGCGGCGGCGCGCAGCTTCACGTCGACCGGATTGACCGACACCGCCTCGACCTTGACCAGCAGGTCGTGCGGCCCGGGCTGCGGGCACGGCAGGTCAAGTTCGACCAGTGCCTCGGTGTCGGCGACGGGCAGCGGACGGAAATAACCAATGGCTTTCATGACCGGGATCTCCGGAACTGTCGGGGGCGGAGCTTGTAGAAGGAAAGCGGGATCAGGCGATGTCGATCACAACCTTGCCGCAGGCCTGGCCGGATTCGAGATGGCGATACGCATCGGCGGCGGCGGCCAGGTCGAAACGCGCCGGATCCAGCAGGGGTCGCAGCGTTCCGGCCTCGACCAGCGCCGCGGCCTCGCGCAGCAGCTGGCCGTGCCGCTCGCGGCCGATGTCGTGCAGCATCGGGATCAGCATGAACACGACGTGCAACGACAATCCCTTGGCGTGCAGCGGCGACAGGTCGTGCGTGCTGCGCGCGGCGATGGCGGCGACCCGGCCGCCCAGCGCCGCCGCGGCGAAGGATCGATCGAGATTAGCGCCACCAACCGTGTCGAACACCACGTCGAAGCCGCGCCCACCGGTCAGCCGCGCCACATAGTCGGCGACCGCCTCCTGCCGGTAATCGATGGTCGCGTCGGCCCCGAGCTCGCGGGCGATGGCGGCGTCCTCCGCCGAGCCCACCGTGGTGGCGACGCGCGCGCCGCGGGCCTTCGCCAACTGGACACCAATATGCCCGACCCCGCCGGCACCGCCATGCACCAGCACATGGTCGGCTTCGCTGACGCCGGCCCGCTCCAGCGCTTCCCAGGCGGTGATGGTCACCAGGGGCAGCGCCGCGGCCTCGCGCATGGACAAGGCACGCGGCTTCGGTGCCAGCAGCCGCGCATCGGCGACGATGGCCTCGGCCAGGGTGCCCCCCTGCCCGCGCACGCCGCCGGCACAGCCATAGACCTCATCGCCGACGGCGAAGCCGGCGACGCCAGGCCCCACCGCCTCCACCACCCCGGCCAGGTCGCAGCCGAGAACGGCCGGCAAGGTCGGGCCGATCGGCAGGCCGTCACGGATCTTGATGTCGATCTGGTTCACCGAGGCCGCGGCGATCCGGACCCGCACCGCACCCGGACGCAATTCCGGCTCCGGGATGTTGACCAGCTCGAAATTCCCGGCCCCTCCATGGGCCCGCAGCACCTGTGCACGCATTGTCCCCTCCTGGGATTCGCTGCGGACAGGCTGGGGGATGCGGGTGAAGAAGGGAAACAAATAGTTCTTATGGAACCTAGCAGAAAAGCATTTGGATAGTGTAAGGCAAGGGCTTTGCCCTTGACCCACCAAGGGCCACAAGGCCCTTGGATCCCAGTCTCGCTGCGCGGCACAGAGTCATGGGTTCCAAGGGCGAAGCCCTTGGTGGAGGTCCAGGAGGCGAAGCCTCCTGGTCGGGTGCGGGGCAACGCCCCGCCAATCAGAACAAAGGCCGCCCCAGTCGCGGCGCGATGACGCCAAGCCCGATCTTGAGCTGTGCGATCACCCCGACATTGCGTCCGGAGGCGCGATTGCCGGGGATCAGGGCCTCGATCCCAAACTGCCAGTTTTCATTCGACCAGATCAGCCCCGGTGCGATCAGCCATTGCGTGCCTTCGCGGCTGGGCCTGGAGGCCGGCGACGACCACAGCACCTCGACGATCGGGGTCAGCCCGATCATCCAGTCGGGCAGGTTCAGGTGCCTGACTTCGGCGTCCATGTAGAGCAGGCTGTATTGCACCGAGACCCCGCCGACCCAGCGATTCTCCAGTCCCTTATTGAAGACTGTTCCGGCCGGGTCGTCATCGTCGCCGCCGGTGATCGGGGTTGCCTTCAGCTTGCGGTCGGCGATGGCGTAGCCGAAGGACCCGGTCACGGCCAGCGGCCGCAGCGCGTCCACCTGCAGGTCGCCGAAGCCCTTGCCGAACAGCAGCAGCGGCGTGGTCACGCCGGTCTGCCCGGCCTCGAGGCGGGCCGCGCCGGTATTGCCGATCAGGCGCTGCACCCCAAGCGAGAGCACGAATTCATGCGTGGGGCTGTGGATCACTTCGTATTTCGCGCCCAGCACCAGCGACTGGAAGCCGGTCTGCGTCTTCAGGCCCGGGGCGGTAACGATCGCGTAGCCATCCGACAGCGACAGGCTCAGTCGCGAGGTGATGCGTTTCTCCAGCTCGAACCCGATCTCGTATTCGCGCGTCGGCGGGGCGTCTGCCTCGCCGTTGAAGCTTTGCATGGAGAAGCCGGGAAAGGTGAGCGAATCGTCCGGTTCCGGGTCGTCGAACAGCATGGTGTCGGCGAAATCCCGGCGCCCGACATCGGCGAGTGCCGCGCCAGGACAGAGCATCATCGCGGCGACGGCCCCCCATGCGGGCAGGCCGGGCCTGCCCCGGCTCCGGTGGCGCATGTTTCCTCCCTTGCTGCGCTTTTGTCACGAAAGCTGACCACGCCGGCCACGGCCCCACCATGGGGCCGTGGCCGGCCATCCAGCAGTTGTGATCCGGTCCGGAGCCGGACCCTGCGGGGGAGAGACTATTCTGCCGCGAACAATATCAGGCAGGGAGGAACCGCAATGAACACCGCGCGAGGACAGGCCGTGCTGGCATCCGTGATCGTCGCCGGCCTGGGCTGGCATCCGGCGCAGGCGGCGGATCGGCTCTATGTCTACAACATGACCACGGCCACCGAGTTCAAGGGGGTCTATCTCGCGCCGGCCGGCACCACCAACTGGGGCGCCAACCAGGCGCTCAACGACAAGGATCACAGCCTGGACGTCTCGGAACGCCTGGCCATCACCGGCCTGTCACGGGGCCGCTTCGACGTGCGGCTGCAGGACGACAAGGGGCGCACCTGCCTCAAGCGCGGCGTCGACCTGACGAAGGACGCAAGCTTCGAGATCCGCGAGGAGGATCTCGCGACCTGCCACTGATGCCGTGACGCTTCCGGGCCGGGCGCGAATGGAGGAGACTCCGCGCACCGACACCCCCTGAGGACAAGACGGCAATGACTCTCACGCCCTTCGCCGACGAGGCCACCGCGCTCTGCATCGCCGGGCTGACCATCGAGAACCGGCTGGACCGGGTCTCGATGTTCGGCAGCATCGACCTGACCCGCGACCGCGCCGGGCTGCGGCAGGCGCGCGAGCTGCGTGCCCTGCTCGATGCGGTGGTCACGACACTGGAACGCGAGGGCCCCTCCCTGCCGGAGGCGGTCGCGGTCGGGCAACGCATCGACACGGTGAAGAACCCGTTCGACTGATCCCTCAGGCCCGCCGCGCCCCACCGTGCTGGCCCGGGCGTTTCTCCTGGGCCCGCCTGAGCATCTCCTCGTTCGCCTCGGTCGCCACGGCGCGGGCCTCCGCGGAGGCCGCCTCGGCGGCGGTGGCGCGCCCCGTGGCGGTGGCGAGTTCGGCGCGGGCCTGCGCCAGCTCGCCCCCGGCCCGGGTCCGCTGCGCCTCCATCTCCGAGATGGCGGCGGCCAGGGCCGCTTCCAGCCGGGCGACGTGCTCCCACATCAGCTCGACCTCGCGTTGCGCCGCCACCGTGCCCGCCTCGGCGGTGGCACGGGCCTGCTGCGCCGCCACCGCGGCGGCCCCGAACTGGCGCGCCTGCGCCTCCAGCGCGATGATCTGCGCCTCGGCCTCGCTCGCCTGGACGGCAAGCTGCGCCCGCAGCGCCGCCGTCTCGGCCAGTGCCTCCGCCAGCCGCGCCTCGGTCGCCTCGATGCTGGCGGAGGCGCTGGCGAGATCCTCCGCCATCTGCGCGCGCTCGGCGGCGAGCCGGTCGAAATCGTCCTTGTAGCGCGCCTTCAGGCTTTCCTCGCTGCTGCGGACCAGGGAGAACAGCAGCCCGTCGAAACGGGCGACCAGCTCCAGCCGCGCCTGCTCCATGGCCTCGGCGATGCCGGGCGGCAGCACGATCGCGGTGCCCTCGGCCGGGCCCGCCGACTCCGCCAGCCCCTCCGAGCGGGCCTGCTCCCATTCCGCCATCAGCAGTTCCGGCTTGCCCCGATCGCCGATGGCGCGGCGCAGGCTCCAGCCATTCACCTTCTTGCCTTCCCCCAGCAGGCGCTGGCCCGCATCGAGGACTTCGGCACGCGTGATCTCGGCGAGTTGCATCATGGCCCAGGCTTCCCCCCTCTTGCTGCAACGCGACCGCTGCGGCGCGACGCCCGCGCGGGCTGGGAGAAGGGTGAAGGTTCCGCCTCGCCGCATCAAGCCGCGCCCGCGGCACCGCGCGGGTGCCGCGGGCGCGTGATCACAAGGCCCAGGCCAGGTGCTGCTGGCCCTCCAGCGAGGTGGCGATCCCCAGGGTGACGCCGCCGCGGTCGAGGCTGCCGCCGTCCAGCAGCGACACCCAGTGCCGGGAGCCCGCCGCCTCGGGGGCGCGGCCCAGGCCCCCCTGGTAGAGGCTCGCCACGAAGTCCACGTTCGACTGGCCGTCGTGCAACGCGCGGAACTCTTCCGATCCGGCGATGCCGGAGGCGAAATCCTGCAGCGTCATGCCCCGTGCGAAGGCGCCGATCCAGAAGCTCAGCCCGCCCGCTTCCGCCTCGCGGCCGAAGGCGGTGGCATAGACCTGGCGCACGATGTCGGCGTTGGGATCGTAGGCGAACACGCCCGCCGAGGTCACGCCCGACCAGTACGCCTGCGCCTCTTGCGAATCGGCGAAGCCGGCTGCCACCTGGCCGCGCGTCGCGCCCCCGCCGAGCGCCTGCGTCCAGGTACCGATCTCCGCGCCGCTGGCCTCGCGCCCGAGCATCGAGCGATAGAGGCCGGCGACGAAGTCGATGTCGGAGAGGCTGCCATGGCTCGACTGGTATTCGATGCTGCCAAGGAAGCCGCTGGCGACATCGCCCTTGGAATGCTGCGTCAGCGTGGCGTTCCAGTGGGACAGGCCGGCGGTCTCGCCCGCGCGCCCGAGCAGGCCCTCGTAGAGTCGCTCGATGAAGGCGAGGTCGGTGCAACTGCCCAGGCTGAGCTCGCCGTCGGCGAGCCGGACGATGTCGGTGCCCGGAGCGGCGAGGTAGGTGGCGCCGGCGTGCAGGCTGGCGCCGAGGTCGCTCGAGGTCAGGCCGGGGGTGACGGTGCCGCCCTGCGGCGTGCCGAGCGCGATCACGTTGATGCCGAGCGACGCGGTCGCGGTGTTGCCGGCGAGGTCCGTACCGCTCGCCGTCAGCGTGCGCGCCATGCCGGCCAGGCCGGAGGCGTCGAAGCTCCAGCGGCCGCCGGCGTCGCTGCCAGGCGTGCCGAGCGTGGTGCCGCCATCGGTCAGCGTCACCGTCGCGTCGGCGTCGCCGCTGCCCTGCAGCGTGACTCCCCAGACGATCCTGCCGATAGCCGGATTGCCGTGCGTGTCGAGCAGGCTGACTGACTGCGCCGCCGTGGTGTCGATCGTCACCGCGTAGGCGGCGGAGGCCGCGCTGGTGTTGCCGGCGATGTCAGAGGCCACCGCAACGAGGCTGTGCACGCCCTCGGCGAGCGCGGCCGAGGGAATGATCGTCCAGGCGCCGGAGGCATCGGCCGTGGCCTGGCCGAGCAGTGTCTCGCCCTCGTAGAGCGACACCGTGCTGTTGGCCTCGGCGGTGCCGGTGACGCCCGGCCGGGTGTCGCGGGTGATGCCGTCGCTGGAAGAGGCGCCGGTATCGGTCGCTTCCGTCAGCGAGGCGATCACCGGCGCGGCCGCCGGGGTGGTGTCGATGGTCACCGCACAGGCCAGGGACGCGGCGCTGGTCACGCCCGCCGTGCTCGCGGTGGCGGTGATCGCATGCGTGGCGGCCGCGAGGGCGGTGGCGGGCGTGAAGCGCCACGCGCCGGTGTCGTTGTCGGCGATGGTGGTGCCGAGCAGCGTGCCGTCGGCGTACACCGCCACGGTGCTGCCGGCGGCGGCGGTGCCGATGATGGTGGGGGTGGCGTTGGCGGTGATGCCGTCGCCGGAAGAGGCGCCGGTATCGGTCGCCGCGGTCAGGCCGGTAACGATCGGGGCGTCCGGTGTGCCGATGACGATGTCGATGCCCCAGGACGTCCCCTGGAAGACGGTGCCTTCCTTCACCTCGAACCGGGTGCCGGCGGGCAGGCCGTTGATCGGCAGGCGATAGGTGGTGGTGCCGTCCACATAGGTCAGCGTGGTGCCGTCGAAGCTTGCCTGCGCCTGGCCATAATTGGCGACGCTCGACAGCCACAGGTAGTCGCCGGCATCCATGTTCAGGATCGTCACGGTGCCGGTGGGCGGCACGCCGAAATTCAGGTTATTGCCGGTGCCCTCGCCGAAGACGAAGGTATCGGTGCCGACCGGGGCCTCATCGAAGCCGACATGCCCGCCCTGGCTGATGGTGACGCGGCTGTCGGGGCCGCCCGTGTACACCCCGTCGACGCCGAACCAGCCGCCCTCGACGGCGATGGTGCCGTGGTTGACGGTATCGCCGATGCTGCGCAGCGTGGCGCCGCTGGTGAGGGTCAGGGTGGCCGAGGCCGCCACGGCAATGGTGGCGACATAAAGGTCGCCGCTGCTCATCACCGGCATATTGGCGGCGATGGCAGGAATGATCACGTGGTCGGCCGACCTGGGGACGCCGCCGCCGGGGCCGGCATCGGTGCACCAGTTCGCCGGGTCACTCCACTCCGCGCTGACTGCGCCAGTCCAAGTATATGTCGTCATATGCCCTGGTTTCGTGTGTGGAAAATCGAAATGACGCGGCATGATTGGTTCCCCGTCGTTTCTTTTCTCCGTTAACACGAAATTAACCATTGGCTGATCACATCGGACGGAATTCAATTTCAAATAAAGGAGATAAACTGCGGGCGTTTTGCGCCTTTTGGGCGAAACAAATTGTTACGATATGCAGGGACTGCCGCTCCGGCTTTTCAGTCCGGCCGGTCTGTCTCTTCTCGCGCGTGGCCGCGATGGCGGCGCGCCGGGCACCCCAGGACAAGGCGCCTCAGGGCAGGGCCAGACCCCCGCCATCGATCGGCAGCGCCTGCCCGGTGATCGCCGCCGCCCCCGGACCAGCCAGGAACGCCACCGCCTCGGCCACCTCTTCGGGGCTGGTGATGCGTCCGCGCGGCACGCCGGCGGCGGCCTGCGCCGGGGTCAGCCCCAACTCCTGCCAGCGCCGCTCCGCCATCCCGGTCGCGACCCAGCCCGGGCAGACCGCGTTCACCGTGATGCCGCGCCCGGCCACCGCCAGCGCCAGCGCGCGCGTGAAGCCGATGACCGCATGCTTGGCCGCGCAATAGGCGGTCTGGTCGGCCACGCCGCGCAGCCCGAGCACGGAAGCGATGGTGACGATGCGCCCGCCGCCGTCCGGCATCCGCGCCAGCGCCGCGCGGGCGCAGTGATAGGTGCCGTGCAGGTTGGTGGCGATGATGGCGTGCCACAGCGCCGCGTCGTCCAGCGCATTCGCCCCGGCGAGCCCGGCATTGTTGACCAGCACGTCCACCCGCCCGAGCCCGGCGAAGAAGCGGTCGACGGCGGCGGCGTCGGTCACGTCCAGCGCCGCGCCCTCCACTCCCTCGGGCGGGTCGGGCCGGCGCGAGGCGGCGATGACCCGCGCCCCTTCCGCCGCCAGCCGCAGCGCGATGGCGCGGCCGATCCCCCGGCTGCCGCCGGTCACCACCGCGACCCTCATGCGGCGGTGGTGCCCCCGTCGACCGGCAGCACCACGCCGGTGATGAAACTCGCCGCGTCGGAGGCCAGGAAGGCGATCGCCGCGGCGATCTCGGCGGGGGTGGCGAAGCGGCCCAGCGGCACCGCGTCGCGATAGGCCGCCGCCGGGTCGGCGCCGGGTGCCACCCCCGGCGGCGTGGCCCCTGGCAGCGCGCCAAGGCCGCTGATCACCCCGGCCAGCATGGGCGTGTCGGTGCTGCCGGGGGCGACGCAATTGAAGCGGATGCCCCACGGCGCCCAGTCCAGCGCCGCGCTGCGGGTGAACTGCGCCAGCGCCGCCTTCGAGGCGCCATAGGCGGCACTGGCCTTGCGGCCGATCAGCGCCTGGTCGGAGGCGACGTTCACCACCACGCCGCGTCGCTGCGCCGCCATCCCCGGCAGCACCGCCCGCACCAGGGCGTAGGGGGCGAGGAAATTGACCTGGAAGACCCGCTCGCAGGTCGCCACGTCGGTCGCCAGCACGGTGCCCAGCACGGTGGTGCCGGCACAGTTCACCAGGATGTCGACGGGGTGCTCGCCGATCAGCGCGCTCGCCCGCCCCTCCACCGTGGCGGCGTCGGCAAGATCGAAGTCCGGCAGGTCGAGCCCGATCACCTCGGCGCCCTCGGCCATGAACAAGGCCGCCACCGCGCCACCGATGCCGCCGCGATGACCGGTGACCACCGCCCGCCGTCCGGCGAGTCCGAAACGAATCCCTGACATGCGCCGCTCTTGGCGCGGGCGGCGCGCGATTGGCAAGGCCGCGCCGGATCACGACGCCGGCATGGCCCGCCCTTTCAGGCGCGTTCGCCCTGCGGCGCGGCCAGGTTGCGTCCGGCCAGCAGATGCAGCAGGTCCATCCGCTCGTAGGGTTTGGAGAGGAAGGCGAACTCGGCGCGCCGGTCGATGCCGTGCTCGGCCATCTGCGAATAGCCGGAAGCGAGCAGGACGCGGATGCCCGGCCGCAGCGAACTCGCCTGCCGCGCCACATCGACCCCGCTCACGCCGCCCGGCATGACCACGTCGGTCAGCACGGCGTCGAAGGGCTGCTCGGAGCGCAGCAGGCCGAGCGCCTCCCGGCCGTTGCGCGCCGTCGTGACCTGGTATCCCGCGTCCTCCAGCGTGGCCTTCAGCACCTCCAGCACGCCGGGATCGTCATCGACGACCAGGATGCGCTGCTGGCTGCCCGGCAGGTCCACCACCGGCGCGGCCGGCGGCGCGCCGTTGCCCTGCGCCTCGCGCGGGAACAGCATGCTGACACTGGTCCCCGCCCCGGGCGTGCTGCTGACCGCGACGCCACCGCCGGACTGGCGGACGAAGCCGTCGACCTGGGACAGGCCGAGGCCGGACCCCTCCCCGATCTCGCGCGTGGTGAAGAAGGGCTCGAACACGTGGTCCAGCACGTCCTGGTCCATGCCGATGCCGGAATCGGCGACCGTGACCTCGATATAGTCCCCCGCCGGCACCCCGAAACGCCCCGCGGCGGCGGCGTCGAGCCGCAGGTTGCCCATGCGGATCTCGATCTTCCCGCCCTCCGGCATCGCATGCCGGGCGTTCATGACGACATTGAGCAGGGCGGTCTCGAAATGCGCGGCATCGAGCCGACACGGCCAGATGTCGGGGACGGTGTGCCAGGAGACGGCGATGTCGTCCGGCAGCACCGGCACGATGCGCTCCATGATGTCGGCGAGCAGGGTGGGCAGTTGCACCAGCCTGGCATGCAGCACCTGACGGCGGGAGAAGGACAGCAACTGCCCGGTCAGCCGCGCGCCGCGCCCGACGGCGCGCAGGGCGGTGCCCAGCATCCGCGCCTCGCGCGCGTCGCCGCGCCCGCGCGCCGCCTTCTCGACCAGTTCGAGATTGCCCGCGACCACCTGCAGCAGGTTGTTGAAGTCGTGCGCCACCCCGGCGGTGAGCTGGCCGATCGCCTCCATCCGCTGCTCCTGGGCGAAGCGGTGCTGCGCCGCCTCGGCGGCCATGCGCGCGGCCTCGGCTTCGCGCAGCCGCGCCTGCTGCTGCGCCAGTTCCTGGCCGGTGACCACGGCCTCGTCGCGGGCGGCGCGCAGGTCCTGCTCGCGGCGCTCGCTGGCCGCCGCCATCTCGTCGAGCGCCCGGCCGAGCTCGCGGAACTCGAAGGGGCCGCCGAGCTGCCCCACCCGGGCCGCAAGCCTGCCCGACCGCCAGGCCGAGGCGGCGGCGAGCAGGCGGCGGAACGGCCGGCCGATGGTCCGCGAGGCTGCGGCACCGGCGATCAGCAGCGCCAGCGTCGTGCCGAACAGGATGAACACGCCCGCCCGCGCCGCCTCGACGCGGATGGCGCCGCCGCCGGCGGCGGGATCGAGGCCGACGGCAACGCCAAGCTCGAGCCCGCGCGCGCCCAGCGGCGCCAGGCCGTACAGCCGTTCCTCGCCGTCCATCCCGGCCAGCAGCAGGGTCCGCATCTCCCCGCCCCGGAGCGCGGCCATGAACCGCTCCGGCGCCGCCGTGCCGATGTCATTGGACTGCCGGGGGCGGCGGTCCAGCACGATCCCGTCGCGGTCCACCACGAAGCTGGCGGCCCCGGGCGGCAGCGGCAGCCCGTCAAGCTGCCCGCGCAGCCAGCCGAGGCTGAGCAGGGCGACCAGCGTCCCCGTCGTCTGGCCATAGGCGTCGCGATAGGGCAGCGCGAAGGCCAGCGCGGCCGGCCGCGCCCCCTGCGCGGGAAGGTGGCCGCCGATGACAAAGCGGCCGGCATCGACGGCCTCGCGCACGAAGCGCGGGGCGGAGAAATCGAGGCCCATGTCCTCCGGCCGGGCGACGCAGCGCGGGCGCCCGTCCAGGCTGACCGTGAGCAGCGCGACATAGCGCCCGGACTCGGCAAGCACGTTGGCAAGGAAGCGGTCGCATCGCGTGAGGTCGCTCTCGCGGATGGTCGGCGACGCCGCCAGCGTCGCGAGCACCTGCCGCACGCCCTCGGCGGCCTGGCGCTGCTCGGCGGCGACCAGCGTGGCGAGGCGGAGCGCCTCGCCATCGAGGCTGCGCATCATCGCCGTCCGGGCCCGTACTTCGGCGAGCAACTGAAAGCCGAGGGCCGGCAGCAACGCACCGGCCACGATCAGCAGGACCTGGAGGCGTATGCTTTTGCAGATGCTTTTGCAGAACGCCAAGCTGATGGGAAATTCCCCCGAGATCTGTATTGGGCATCGGTTATTATTGGCAGATCGCAAACAACCCATGCTTTCCCGCGGCGCCACCAGATAAGCCGGTTGGCCGGAAAGAGGCAACATCAACCCCGGCGCCCGCGCGATCCTGACGCAGGGAATGACACGCACCAAACGAAACCAAACAATCAAAATAACTATTTGGGCCAGGCAGGCTTCAGGCCCGGCCCAGCCCCCGCCCCGGCGCGGCCAGCAGGGCGGCGGTGCGCGCGACCAGCTCGGATGGCTGGTAGGGCTTGGACAACAGCGCGAAATCGCTGTCGAAGCCGTGCTGGACGGCCAGCGCGTCACGGGTATAGCCGGAGGTGATCATGATCCTGACCTGCGGGCGCAACCGCCGCACCTCGGCGCCGAGCTGCAGCCCGTTCATGCCGCCGGGCATCACCACGTCGGAGAACATCAGGTCGATCGGCTGCCCGCCACGAAGGATCTCCAGCGCCTCGAAGGCATTGGCGGCGGCGAGCACCCGGTATCCGGCATCGGCGAGGGTCTCGACGGCGATGGAACGCACCGCCTCGTCGTCCTCCACCACCAGCACCGTGCCCTCGCCCTTCGGCGGCACCGCCGGCGAGGCCGCCGCTTCCCGGACGGGCTCCTCGGGGTGGGGCAACGGCTCGTGCGCGGGCAGGTAGAGCCGTACCGTGGTGCCGACCCCCGGCTCGCTGTAGATCGCCGCGTGCCCGCCGCTCTCGCGCGCGAAGCCGTAGACCTGGCTGAGCCCGAGCCCGCTGCCGCGCCCGACCTCCTTGGTGGTGAAGAACGGGTCGAACACCCGCGGCAGGATCTCCGGCGGGATGCCCTCGCCGTTGTCGCTGACCGCGACCATCACGTAGGGGCCGGGCTTCACCTCCGGATAATGCGGCGCCTGGTCTGATCCGATCGCCACGTTGCCGGTCTCGATGCTGATCCGCCCGCCCTGCGGCCGCGTGATCGCCTCGCGGGCATTGATCACCAGATTCAGGATCGCCGACTGGAACTGGGTCGCGTCCACCAGGGTGAGGGTGAGCGCCGGGCGCAGCCGCACCACCATCTCGACATCGGTGCCGAGCGCACGTTCCAGCAGCGGCTGGAATTCCGACAGCAGCTTGTTGGCGTCGACCACCTCGGGAAACAGCACCTGCCGGCGGGAGAACATCAGCAATTGCTGGATCAGCCGCTCGCAGCGCTCGACCGCGGTGACGGCGTTGCGGGTCAGCCGCAGCACCCGCGCCACGTCGGCGGGATTGTTGTTGATCAGCTCCAGACTGCCGCGCACCACCGTCAGCAGGTTGTTGAAGTCGTGAGCGACGCCGCCGGTCAACTGGCCGACCGCCTCCATCTTCTGCGCCTGGCGCAGCGCCTGCTCGGCCAGCTCCCGCTCGGCCACTTCCGATTCCAGCCGCCGCAGCGCCGTGGACAGCGCCGCGGTGCGGCTCGCGACCAGTTCCTCCAGCTCCTTGCCATAGGCGCGCATCCCCGCCTCGGTGCGCTGGCGCTCCATCACCATCTGGATGGTGGCGTGCAGCTCGCGTTCCGAAAACGGTTTCACAAGATAGCCGAACGGCTTGGTGGCCCGGGCGCGCGTCAACGTCGCCTCGTCGGAATAGGCGGTCAGGTAGACCACCGGCACGTCGAGGTCGGGTGGGATGCGGGCGGCGGTCTCGATGCCGTCGATCTCGCCTTCGATATGGATGTCCATCAGCACGAGGTCGGGGCGGTGCTGCTCGATGGCGCGCAACGCCGTCGCCCCGGAAGTGGCCAGGGCCGGCACCTCGTAGCCCAGCCGCCGCAACTGCTGCTTGAGGTGCAGCGCCACGATGCGTTCGTCCTCGACGATGACGATGCGGTTTGCACGCATGCTGTCCTCCACGGCCGGCCCTTCAGGCGATCGGTATCACACGCGCCACTGCCCCGCCTGGTTGCGTGGCCGCGACGAAAAACCCTGCCCCGCGGCCCGCGCCATCAGTGCCGCGCGGGGAAGCGCAGGGTAAAGCGGGTCGGGTTGGCCGGATGCACATCGGGCTCGCAGCCCAACTGGTCGGCCAGCAGGGTCACCAGTTGCAGCCCGAGCGTCTCCGACAGCCCGAGGTCCAAATCCGCCTGCATGCCGATGCCGTCGTCGCTGACCGACAGCACCACGTGCTCGGCCCCGTCCATCGCCAGCCGGATGCGGATCTCGCCGCTGCGCCCGTCCGGGAAGGCGTGCTTGAGCGCGTTCGAGACCAGCTCGTTGACCACCAGGCCGCAGGGAATGGCGAGGTTGATCGGCAGGCGGACCGACACGGCCTCGGTGATCACGGCGATGCGGGCGGGATCGACCGCGTAGGACGACACCAGGATGGGCACCATCTTCTCGAGGAAGGTGGCGAAGTCGGTGTTGGCGAAATCCTTGGATTCGTAAAGGTTCTGGTGAATCAGCGCCATCGAGCGGATGCGGTTCTGGCTCTCGCGCAGCATCTCCAGCGCGCGGCGGTCCTCGATGCGCGCCGAGCCGAGGTCGAGCAGGCTGTGCACGATCTGCAGGTTGTTCTTCACGCGGTGATGGATCTCGCCCAACAGCACGTCCTTCTCCAGCAGCGCCGCCTGGATGCGTTCCTCCTTGTGCTTGCGGTCGGAGATGTCGACGATGGCCGAGAGCACCATCGGCCCGTCCTCGGTCTCGACGGGACTGAGGCCGATCTCGACCGGAACGGTGCTGCCATCCTTGCGGCGGGCATAGAGGTCCCGCCCCGCCCCCATCGGCCGCGCGCGCGGATCACGGAAGAAGCCGTGCCGCAGGCCCGGATGGCGCCCCTGCGCGGGCGGGGGCACCAGGATCTCCACCATCTGGCCGATCAGGTCCTGCCGGTCGTAGCCGAACAGGCGTTCGGTCTGCGCATTCACCATCTCGATGCGCCCGGTCGCGTTCACCATCACGATCGCGCTCGGGGCGGATTCCACGATCTGGCGCAGCCGCTCCTCCAGACGACGGCGGGGGGTGACGTCGCGCAGGACCTTGGCGAAGCCGCAGAGCCGGCCGTCGCCGTCGCGCACCGCGGCGAGCGTGAGATGCGCGCGGAAGGTGGTGCCGTCCTGGCGCAACTGCCACGCTTCCGTCTCGACCCGATCCCCCGTGGCGGCGGCGCGCAGCAACTCGCGCGGGCGGTCGCGCGCGCGTTCCTCGGGGGCAAAGAAGATCTCCACATGCCGCCCGATCACCTCGGGGTCGGCATAGCCGAGGAAGCGTTGCGCGCCGGCGTTCCAGCCGGCCACCCGGCCCTCGCGGTCGAGCAGCAGCATCGCCAGTTCGGTCGCCGCCTCGGCCAGCAGGGCGAATTGCCGTTCGCCGGTCAGCACCGGCGGGTCCAGGTCCTCCATGTTCTCGTCTTCCTCCGCAGGCGACGATCCGAGCCCGGCATGAAGCCGGCGGCAAGGAAATTTGGCATCGCGCGCGGGCCGCGGACCGGTGCTCATGATAAATTGAAAGTAGAACAGGGAAATGGCTCTCCGCCCGGACCGGACGCACCAACGGTGGGCGGGCGAAGGCGGATCTTCGCCTGCTTGTGAGCAACACGGCTGTTGCTGCGGTGGCGTCAATGCGACCAAAGTGCCGCCGCCCCATGCGCCCCGCCTCGCTTCGGAACGCGCGACCGACGCAGCTTTTCTTCCGCACGGCTTTCGTGGCGTTACCGGGATTCCTCGCATGACGCGCATCGTCATCCGGCACCTGGCCGGCCCGCAGCCTCCCCTGGTCGAGGCCTTCCCGCTCGCGCGGATCACCGGGCTGCTGCTCGAAAGCGGCCCGCGCGTCGGCATCCGTCCCGATCCCGACCCGGGCGATCCCCCGCTGACCGATCCCCTGCCGCCCGATCCACCGCCGGCCGATCCGCCGCGGGCCGGGCGCTCCGGCGGCCGTGCCGGCAGGATCGTCATCGAGCCAGGCGCGGTGCCACGGTTCCGGCTGGTCGAACTGGACCGCCGCAACGGCCTGTTCATCAACGGCAGGCGGGTACCCGGACAGGCCGTGCTGCGCCCGGGCGACGAGGTCCGGCTGGGAGCCGCCGGCGGGCCGGGTTTCATCTTCGACCTCGATCCGCGCCCCGCCGCGCCGGCGCCGCGCCCGGCCGTCCCGCCGGACGACGACACATTCCCCCCCATCCCGCCGATCTTCGACGCGATCGCCCCCATGCCCGGCGGCCGCGGGCCGGCCGGGCACATGCTGGCCGGCCTCTGGCCGCCGGGCCGCCTGACCGCCCGCATCGGCCTCGCGGCGATCCTTGGTGCCATCGGGGCCGGGCTGGGACTGGCGCTGATAACCCCGGGGCGACCGCCCCCCGTCCGTCCGGCACCGCCCATGGCACTGCCGCTGTCCTTCCATGACGCCCCCCCCGACCGCCCCCCGGCCGGGCTGCCGGCCGCACCGCCGGAGCCCGACCAGGGCACGACGGAGGGGCAGCGGACGGACACGGCGCAGCCCGCGCAGCCCCGGCCACCCGTGCCGCTGGCAGTCCCGATGCCACCGCCCCGGCTCGCCGCCGTCCAGCCCGCGCCCGACCGGGCGGCGCCGCACGGGCCGAAGCGCGCGGCCTCCCCCCGCGAGAAGAAGGCGCCAGGCTGGGAGATCGTCCCGGGATGGGGCATCCCGCAGCCGCGCTGATGTCCCTGTCGCATCCCCCCGTGGCGCGGGTCGCCGCCCTGCTGCTTGGGTGCGGGCTCTGGCTGGGCGGTTGCGTCGCCGCCCCGCTGCATACGGACCGCACGCCGGGGGAAAAGCCGGATGCGGACCCCGCGGCCGTCTGGGCCGAGCTGGGCTGCGCGACGCACCGCCTGCCCCTGCTGCGGGTGGTCACGCATGAGCTGGTGCCGGCCACCGTCGCCCCCGGCGGCGGCGTCAGCCATCGCTTCGTCTACGCGCTGTGCCTGCCGCCCGGCCAGAAGCCGCTGACCGGACGGCTGCGCACCCAGGTGCTGCGCGACGCAGTGGTGATCGGTTCGGAAACGGTGCCGCAGGCGCGGCTGCGGCCGGGGCGCTGGATCGTCGATTCACGCATCACCGTGCCCGCCACGGCGGCGGCGGGCACCTACCGGGTCAGGGTCGTCTTCGATGGCCCCATCACCTTCCGTGACGAGATCACCCTGACCGTGCGGCCCTGAGGCCGCGGGGGATCAGTCTTCCTCCTCCTCGTCTTCCCGCAGTGGCGTGGCATGATTGACGCGGGCCTTCAGCGTCTGGCTCGGACGGAAGGTCACCACGCGCCGCGGCAGGATCGGCACTTCCGCGAGCGTCTTCGGATTGCGGCCGATGCGCTGGCCTTTCTGCCGCACCGCGAAAGTCGCGAAGCCGCTGATCTTCACCGACTCACCGGCTTCCAGCGTGCTCGCCACCCGTTCCAGCACGGCTTCCAGCAGGTTGGCGCATTCGCTTTGCGAAAGGCCAACTTCCGTATGGAGTTTTTCGGTCAGATGGGCGCGGGTCAGTGTGCTCATTCCCTTGCCTCTATAAACCGCGGCACCGACCGTCAATCGCGCCCCCGCCGGCAGAACGGCACGGATCGCGCCAGGATCACATTGCATCGAACGACACTGCCGCAGCGGGCGTGAACCGTTCCCTTCCCTGTCCTGGAAAGCGCCGGATTCCCGGCCTCGCGTCCGCAAAACCTGCTTTTTCCGTCAGCAACATTCCCCCATGACGGCGACATGGCGACCCGCGCGCGCGCGGTTGTGAAGAGCGTGCCCGACCACAGATGTTCAACCGTGCGTCCCTGCACACCCCGACGATGGAATGGCCGCATGGACAGCAATCATCGATATGCACATGGATCCCTTCCGAAGATACCGCTCTTGTGATCGCCCCGGCCGGCAAAAGCCCGGCGGAGATGCCACGGGGCGGTTCACACCCCCGGCCGTTCTTGCCATACCGCAATGGCCCTGGCCGAACGCCGCGAACCCGTTCTCACTCGAACCACGAGGTGCCGCTGATGACCCTGGCTGGCGCTTTCCACATCGCCACGAAGCCGATCGTCGACCTGCGCAGCCGCCGCCGGCGCCGTTCGTTGCTGCAACAGGCCGAGAAGATCGCGCAGCAGCGCGGCCTGCTGTACCTCCGCGCCGTGCTGGCGCGCCATGGCGCGGTCACGCTCGCGGACCTGCCGACCCCGGCCCTCGAGCTGATCGCGGCCAGCAAATAGCTTCATCATCCCGCCGCTTCAGGCGTGTCCGCGTCAGGCGCGGGGGAAATACATCGCCACCACCGCACCACCCTCCGTCGCGTCCTCGATCCGCGCGAGCCCCCCTGCCTGCAGGGTGAAGCCGTAGACCTGGGCGAGGCCGAGGCCGGTGCCCTTGCCATGCGGCTTGGTGGTGAAGAACGGTTCGAAGGCACGCTCGCGCGTCCCGGCCGGGAATCCCGGCCCGGTATCGGCGACCGCGAGGCGCACCCAGTCGATCTCCCGCTGCAGCCCCGGCGGGATCGCAGCGGCGCCGGCGGCGAGATTGGCCGCGCCGATGGTGATCGTCCCGCCCTGCGGCATGGCGTCGCGCGCATTCACCGCGAGGTTGACCAGGGCGGCTTCCAGCAGGCCCGCCTCGGCGCGGATCCCCCAGATCCCTTCGTGCGGGCCGATCCGCAGCAGGGTGGCGGGGCCGAGCAAGGGCGGCAGCAGCGCCTGCATGTGGGCGATGATCACACCGGGATCGATCACCGCGACCGGCCCCGCCGGCGGGCGGGCGAATTGCAGGACGCTGCGGGTGATCTCCGCGCCGCGCCGCGCCGAATCGAGGATGGCGCGCGTCATCGGCTCGATCTGCTCGATCGCGCCGGCGCGGGCACGGGCCTGGATCCGCTCCACCCCGCCCATGACGGCGCCGAGGATGTTGTTGAAGTCGTGCGCCATGCCGGCGGCAAGCTGCCCGACCGCCTCCAGCCGCGCTGCCTGGGCCAGCGCCTGTTCCGCCTGCGCGCGGGCCTGCCGCTCGGCGCGGGCCTGCGCCTCGGCCCGCTCGGCGGCAAGCGTGCGCCGCAGCGTCAGCGCCGAGAGGCAGACCAGCGCCGCCGTCGCCGGCACGCCGAAGCCCACCGGCACCACCATGGCATCCAGGAAAGCCTGCCGGATCGCGCCCCGCGACACCGAGGCCACGACATAGAGCGGCAGCGTGCCGACCTGGTGCACCAGGAAGCGACGGCCCTCGGTCTCGCCAGCGCCGCCCATGATGGTGCCGAACCGGTCCGGCGGGGTGTCGCGGGTCGCGGTGGCCGGAGTGACCGGCAGCATCGGCAGCCCCGCCGGCGCGCCGGCGAGCAGCGCGTTGTCGGCGCGCACCAGCGCCATGGTCTCGCCGCCATCCGGCGCGGCCAGCTCGGTTTCGAGGTAGCGGCGCTCGAAATAGCCGGGATTGATCGAGACGCCGATGAGGCCGTTGAACCCGGGCACCGGACCGGCGCGACGGCGGGAGACATTGAAGAACCGCACGTTGTCGAGCCGGCCGGTCATGACCGGGCTGACATGCGGCTCCGCCGCGCCCGCCTGCAGCACCTGGAAATATTCCCGGTCCGACGCATTGGCCGGCGGCGCCGGAAATTGCGTGCCGGTGGCCAGGACACGACCGTCACGGCCCCAGACGAACACGTTCCACACCTGCGGCAGCCCGGCGATCAGCTCGCGCAGCCGCACATGGATCTCCTGTTCGTGGCGGACGATGTCCGCATCGTCCAGCCCGCGCGTCAGCCGCTCGATCTCGCCCAGGATGAGCAGATGAGTCTCGAACACCCGCTCGGCGTTCTCGACGGCGATGTCGGCCCGCCGCCACAGGTCCTGCATCGCCTCCCGATCGGCCGCGCGCCAGGCCAGCACACCGCCGAGGCCAAAGGCGAGCGCCGGCAGCACCATGACGCCGACCAGCAGCAGCCGCAGCATCGTCACCGGGCGGCCCAGGCGCGGGCGACGCAGCGTCGTGGCCCAGGAGAGAGACATCACAGCCACGCCGCGTCCGACCATGCCCCCGCCCCATCCCGTTCGTACCCGCGATGGTTGACATAGCACGCGATCCGTTCCGCGCAACGCTGCCCGGGGCGCTGCCCCGGACCCTGCGTCGTGCGAATGCGCGCCTGCGCGCGACGAGGCTTTGCCTCCTGGACCTCCACCAAGGGCCACAGGCCCTTGGAACCCGATCTTGTGCCGCGCAGCGCGATTGGGGTGCAGGGGCCTTGTGGCCCCTGCCGGGTCAAGGGCGGAGCCCTTGCCTTCCTAGTTCCTCAACTCCGGCAAATCGCGAAAGGCCGCCAGTGCATCGGGATTCTGTAGCGCCTCGGTATTCTTCACGCGCCGTCCGTGGATCACGTCGCGCACCGCGAGTTCCGTGATCTTGCCCGAGAGCGTGCGCGGCAGGTCGGTGACCTGGATGATGCGGGCCGGCACGTGCCGGGGCGAGGCGTGGTCGCGGATGCGCCGGCGGATGCGCTCGCGCAGCGGATCATCCAGGGTGACGCCCGGGCGCAGGCGCACGAACAGCACGACACGCACGTCACCGTCCCAGTCCTGGCCGACGCACAGCGCTTCCAGCACTTCATCGATGCGCTCGACCTGGCGGTAGATCTCGGCGGTGCCGATGCGCACGCCGCCGGGGTTGAGCACGGCGTCGGAGCGGCCGTGGATGATGATGCCGCCGCTTTCGGTCAGCTCGGCGTAGTCGCCGTGGCACCACACGCCGGGGAATTTCTCGAAATAGGCGGCCCGGTAGCGCGTGCCGTCCGGGTCGTTCCAGAAGCCGAGCGGCATGCAGGGGAACGGCTTGGTACAGACCAGTTCGCCTTTCTCGCCCCGCACCGGCCGGCCTTCGTCGTTCCAGATCTCCACCGCCATGCCGAGGCCGCGCATCTGGATCTCACCGCGCCGCACCGGCCCCGCGGGATTGCCAAGCACGAAGCATGAGATGATGTCGGTGCCGCCGGACATCGAGATCAGTTGCACCTCGCGCTTGACGGATTTGTAGACGTAATCGAAGCTTTCCGGCAGCAGCGGCGATCCGGTGGAGAGGATCGCGCGCATTGCCTTCAGGTGGAAGCCCTCGCGCGGGCGGTAGTCGTATTTGCGCAGCGTGTCGATGTATTTGGCGCTGATGCCGAACACCGCCACCTGCTCCTGCTCGGCCAGTTGCCACAGCGCTTCCGGGCCGGGATGGAAGGGGTTGCCGTCGAACAGCACCAGCGTCGCCTCGGCGGCGAGCGCGCCCACCAGCCAGTTCCACATCATCCAGCCGCAGGTGGTGAAATAGAACACGCGCTCGCCCGGGCGGATGTCGCTGTGCAGCCGGTGCTCCTTCAAATGCTGCAGCAGCGTGCCGCCCTGGCCGTGCACGATCGCCTTCGGCTTGCCGGTGGTGCCGGAGGAATAGAGCACGTACAGCGGATGGTTGAAGGGCAGTTGCGCGAAGGTCAGCTCCGGCACTTCGCCGCGCCCGGCCTCGTCCCAGCGCAGGCCGTCGGCGACGAAGCCGGCATCGCGCCGCGGATCGAGGAAGGGCACGACGATCACCTGCCGCACCGAGGGCAGCGCCGCGCGCACCTCCTGCACCTTGGCGGTGATGTCGATCGCCTTGCCGGCGTAGTGATAGCCGTCGACGGCGACCAGAACCTTCGGCTCGATCTGACCGAAGCGATCCAGCACGCCCGGCACGCCGAAATCGGGCGAGCAGGATGACCACACGGCGCCGAGGCTGCTGGTGGCCAGCATGGCGATGACGGCTTCGGGCAGGTTGGGCAGGTAGGCGCCGACCCGGTCGCCGACGCCCACGCCCGCCGAGCGCAGTGCCGCGGCGATGCGCGCGACCTCCTCGTGCAGGCATGCCCAGGAGACTTCGCGCCGGCTGCCGTCCTCGCCGCGGAAGATCAGGGCCGGGGTGTCGTCGCGCCGACGCAGCAGGTTCTCCGCGTAGTTCAGGCGGGCGCCGACGAACCAGCGCGCGCCGGGCATGGCGGTGGGGTTTTCCAGCACGACCTCTGCCGGTCGTGCTGCCCGCACCCCCATCGTGGTCCAGATCGCCTCCCAGAAGGCCGCGGGCTGGTCGGCCGACCATTGCCACAGCCGTTCCTCGGCATCCGCCCCGGTGAACCCCGCCGCCACGGCGAATTGCCGGATCTGCGTGTGCCCGATCTGTTCTGGCGAGGGTTGCCACAGAATAGTGCTCATTGCGCGATTTTCTCCTGGACGTTTGATGCGAGAGGATAACACCACAGCGGCACGATCGGAGAAGGGCCCGGCGCGGACACGCCGGAAGTGATCGTCGGGACGGCCTCCGCGTCGGCGCAAGCGCCTCATTTTTTCGACAGGCCGTCATACCGGGAGAAGCGGCCATGGGCCGGTACATCCCCACAATAAGAGAGAGATTTTTCCGGAAAATCTGCAAATCATTCTCGCAAGACTTCAGTTTCGTGAAGTCAATGCTCAAGCAAAAGCACAATACCATAGAATGAAACCACGCAAAAATATTCGCGTTTTACTTGACAGTTGGCGGCGCGCAGCGAGAATCCGCGCGCGTGCCGGCGCCCGCCACAGTGTTTGAAGGGATGGAGAGTTTTATGAAAAACATCACCAAGGCCCGGAAGCCAGGGTCACCTTCACATTCCTCAGCCAATGCCCCTTCGCTTCACCCCCCCGGACCACGCGGCATGATGGATCTTGCCGTCATGGTGCGTGACGATGGCGGCATCATCCGGCAGTGGTCGGACGGATGCCGGCGCCTCTATGGATGGGATGCGCTCGACGCCATCGGCCAGCCGGCGCATGCGCTGCTGCAGACCATCTTCCCGGTGCCGTCCGCCGGCATCGAGGCGGCGCTGCAGAGCGCCGGGGAATGGAGCGGCGAGCTGCGCCAGCGCCGGCGCGACGGCAGCGAGGTGATCGTCGCGGTGCACCAGGTGCTGCAACGCGACGCGGCGGGCGGCAAGGCCCAGGTGCTGGAAAGCATGACCGACATCACCCGCCAACGCCTGGCCGACACCGAGGCACGCGACAACGAGATCCGGCTGCGGCTGGTGCAGCAGGTCGGCGGCATCGCCTGGTCCGACCATGCCTATCCCGACGACCAGGCCCTGGTCTCCGAGGGGTTCGCGGTGCTGTACGGCCTGCCCCAGGGCCAGACCCACATCTCCGACCAGGCATGGCTGATGCTGGTGCATCCGGATGACCGCCTGCGCATGGCCGCGATCATCGAGCGGATGCTCGGCCATGGCGGCAGCACCGCGTCGGAATTCCGCATCCAGCGCGCCGATGGCTCGATCCGGTGGGTGTCGATGCGGGCCGAGGCGTTCCTGCGCCAGGACGGCAGCCCGCTGCGGCTGATCACCGCGCAGCAGGACATCACCGAGATCATGCTCGCCCGGCGCACGCGCTTCCGCGGCATCTTCGATTCCCAGTTCCAGTTCATCGGCGTGATGACCGACGATTCGCCGGGGGCCGAGCCGGCGGAGGCCACCGCGCCGTGGAACGCGGGCGAGGCCACGGCCGCGCCGCCGGAGCGGATGTGGCAGCGCCTCGGCCAGGCCGCCCGGGAAGTGGCGGGGGGCCGCCGGGACGCCCCTCCCGAAGACGCCGAGCGCCGCCTGCTGGTGGATTTCTCGCTCCGCTCGGTGCGCGACCCGGGCACGGGCGAGATCAGCTGGGTGATCGCCGAGGGCCAGAACCTCGCCGAGCGGCACGACCTGGCCGAGCGGATGGCGCAGGCGCAGACGCTGCAGGCGCTCGGCCAGCTCGCCGGCGGCATCGCGCACGACCTCAACAACATCTTCCAGACGGTGTCAGGGGCGGCCGACCTGCTCACCCGGCGGCCGGGCGATCCGGAACGGACCGGGCGGCTCGCGCGCCGGGTCGCCGATGCCGCCGCGCGCGGATCCTCGGTGGCGCAGCGCCTGCTGTCCTTCGCCCGCCGCGTCCCTGGCTCCACCGAGGCCGTCGAGACCGCCGACATGCTCGCCGGCATCCGCGAGATCCTCGCGCACACGCTCGGCCAAACGATCGACGTGCGGGCCGAGGTCGCCGCGGGGGCGCCACGCCTGGTGGCCGATCGCGGACAGTTGGAAACCGCCCTGGTCAACCTCGCCACCAACGCCCGCGACGCGATGCCGGATGGCGGCACGCTGGTGCTCTCGGCCGAGCCGGAACAGGTGGTGCCGGGCGTCCCGCATCCGGCCGGCCTGGCCCCGGGCAGCTATGTGCGGCTGAGCGTCGCCGACACCGGCGCCGGCATGGACGCGGCCACGCTGCTGCGGGCGAGCGAGCCGTTCTTCACCACCAAGCTCCCCGGCCAGGGATCCGGGCTCGGGCTGACCATGGTCCGCCGCTTCGCCGAGGAGGCCGGCGGGGCATTCCTGCTGTCCAGCCGGCCGGGGGCGGGCACCACCGCCGTCATGTGGCTGCGCCAGGCGGCGGAGCGTGCCGGGGTGGCGCCGGTCGCCGGCGGCACGACGGAGATGACGGCGCCCTCGCAGGTGATGCTGGTCGATGACGACGACATGGTGCGCGAGACGCTGGCGGCGGATCTCGAGGACCTGGGTGTCGCCACGCTGGCCGCCGCCGGCGGGCCAGAGGCGATCGCCCGGCTCTCCGCGGGCGAACCGGTCGACGCCATCGTGACCGACTACTCCATGCAAGGCATGGACGGGCTCGCGGTGATCCGCAAGGCGCAGGCGCTGCGCCCCGGCCTGCCCTGCTTCCTGCTCACCGGCTTCGCCGACCCCCGCGTCGCGCTGACCGACGCGGACGCCTTCACCTTCGTCCGCAAGCCGGTCGCGGGACGTGACCTCGCCGTCCGCATCACCGCGGCGGTGCAGAAGGCGCGGGCGAGCCGGCATCCCGAGCAGGCATCCGCGCATCATTGACGGCGCGGCGGTGGGGGCGGCATCCCGCCCCCACTCCTCAACCAATAAGAAAAACCATCAGAACCGATATAGAATCAGCGTCATTCCACCAAATAATCTTGTTTCATATGCTATGCATGGCTCACGGCACCCCAGTCAATTGGCGTGAACATGCCCAGAACTTCCGGTGATTTCACCAATCTCGTTGTCTTCGGCGACAGCCTGTCCGACAACGGCAACCTGTTCGCACGGATCGGCCAGCCACGACTGCCCTATTGGCAGGGGCGGTTCTCCAACGGGCCGGTCTACGCCGAGCAGTTGGCCGCATGGTCCGGGGCGCGCCTGACCGATGCGGCGTACGGCGGCGCCACCGCCAGCCCCGCGGCGCCGGGCACGGCGACCGATCCCGCCACCGGGCGAAAGCTGCCGATCAACCTGCCCGACCAGGTTGGCCGGTACATCGCCGGGTTGCACGGCGCCGCCCCGCCCCCCGGCACCGTGGCGCTGATCAATATCGGCAGCAACGACCTGAAGAATGACCTGGAGAGCGGCCAGGCGAAGGACCCGACCTCGGCGCAGGCCGTCCTCACGCGCAGCCTCGCCGCCATCGGCGGCGCGATCGCGCGGCTGCGCACGGCCGGCGTCGGGCCGGTCGTGCTGTTCACCCTGCCCGATCTCTCCATCACCCCGCGCGTCCGCGCCGCCGGGACCACGGCACAGGCCCAGACCCGCCGCCTCGAACAGGCGTTCAACGCCGGCCTGCGGCAACTGGCGGCGAGCGGCACGAATATCCGGCTGGTCGATGCCTCCGCCCTGTCGCAGGCGCTCGCCGCGGATCCGCGCGCCTTCGGGCTGGCCGACACCAGCGTGCCCTGGCTGACCCACGCCGCCGCCGGCCACGCCACGCTGGCGCCGAACCAGGTGCTGTTCTTCGACGACCTCCATCCGACGACGGCCGCACACGCGATCCAGGCGGCCTTCGCGCAGGCGGTGCTGGGCACGCGGGACGTGCAGCTTCCCGACGCGACCCGGAGCGTGGTCCAGGCGGCACCGGGCGGCAGCTTCATCTTCGCCGCCCCGCACGCGAGCACGGGCCTCACCATCGCGGGCGGACCGGGACCCGACACCATCTATGGCGGCGCCGGCGACGTCACCGTGCGGGGTGGCGCCGGGTCCGACATCATCTTCGCCGGCGCCGGCACCGCGCGGCTCGACGGCGGGGCCGGCGACGACGTGCTGGCCGCCAGCGGACCCGGCCGGCACACGCTGCGGGGCGGCGCCGGCGACGACCTGCTGATCGCCGGCCGCGACGGCAGCAACACGCTGGCCGGCGACGCGGGCGACGACCTGATCGTGTTGAAGGAAGGCGCCGGGCTGGTCCATCCCGACGGCCGCTTCGCCTTCGCGCCGCAAACGATCACCGGCGGGCCGGGGCAGGACACGCTGCGCTTCATTGTCAGCGACCGGGTACCCGCCGCCGAACAGGCGCTGGCCGCCGAGTTCCGCCGCATCGCGCGGGCCTTCGACGCCACCCGCGCCACCGGGGCGCATGTCCGGCTGGATGGGCTCGACATCTCCGGCATCGAACGGCTGGAATTGCAGGTCGATTCGGTTTCGACCGATCCGGCGACGCCGTACCGCATCACCCACGCCATCACGCTCTCGGCCGGGCACACGGCGACGGAAGGCCCGCCCGCCTCCCTGACGGCGTCCGCCGAGCACTGGGGACTGCTGACCGTCTGACCCCCTGCCGTCTGACGGCCCCGCCGTAATTGGTATTGACAATACCACATTACGGCGTAGGGTCCCCCGGCGTTTGGAATGCCGGTTGGGCCTGAAGCACCATGACAGCGATCCCGCGATACCGCCCCGTGGCCGGTCCGGCCCTGTTCTCCGCCGGGTTCCGTCCGTTCTTCCTCGCGGCGGCGATCTGGGCGGGACTGGCGATCCCGCTCTGGCTGGCCGCCATCGCCGGGTTCGACTTCGCGCCGATGCCCTCGCCGACCTGGCACGTCCACGAGATGACCTTCGGCTTCGGCGTCGCCACCGTCGCCGGCTTCCTGCTCACCGCCGTCCCCAACTGGACCGGCCGCATGCCGCTGCAGGGCGCGCCGCTGGTCGGGCTGCTGCTGCTCTGGATCGCCGGGCGGCTGGCGATGCTGGCCTCCGCGCGGATCGGCGCCGCGGCCACCGCCGGGCTCGACCTGCTGTTCCTGCCAGTGTTCCTGTGCGCCATCGGGCGCGAGATTCTCGCAGGCCGCAACTGGCGAAACCTGCCGGTGCTCGCCGCCCTGGCGCTGCTGTGCTGCGGCAATGCCCTGGTCCATGTCGGCCTGGTCACCGGCGCCGACACGGAAACCACCGGCAATCACCTCGGCATCGCCACGCTGCTGGCCCTGATCACCCTGGTGGGCGGCCGCATCATCCCGAGCTTCACCCGCAACTGGCTGGCGAAGCAGCGTCCGGACCTGCCGCCGCCGGCCGCGTTCGGCGCGATCGACCGCCTCGCCATGGGATCGACCGTGCTGGCGCTGGGACTCTGGACGATCCTGCCCGACGCGGCGGCGACGCCCTGGGCGGCGCTGGCGGCGGGGTTCGCCAATGCCCTGCGCCTCGCGCGCTGGCGCGGCACCGCCGTGCTGCGCGAGCCGCTGCTGTGGATCCTGCATCTCGGATATGCGTGGCTGGCACTTGGACTTTTGCTGTTGGCCGCAAGCCGCTGGACCGACCTGCTGCCCGCGACCGCATCGCTGCACGCGCTCACCGCCGGCGCCATCGGCACCATGACGCTGGCCGTCATGACCCGCGCCTCGCTGGGCCATACCGGCCGCCCGCTGGTGGCCGGGACGGGAACCACGGCGATCTACCTGCTGGTGACCGCCGCCGCGGGGCTGCGCCTGCTCGCGCCGATCGCCGGCGAGCAGTACCTGCTGCTGCTCACCCTCGCCGGCCTGGCCTGGAGCGGCGCCTTCGGCGGGTTCGTCCTGCTCTATGCCAGCCCGCTCGCCCGGCCGCGCGTGACGACAGCAGCGGTCCGTCCGATCTGAGGCATTTATAAAACTTCCTTTTCTCCGCGCAAAGAATTTGAAATCGACATTGACGGCATTCTGATATCGTTATATTGGTGTTTTAAATACCAATTTACAGACTTCCCCCTCCGTCCTGCACCCCAAAGGGAACCTCCGATGTTCTGCCATCAATGCGAACAAACCGCCCGCTCGGCGGACGGTGACGGCTGCGCCTCGACCCGCGGCAATTGCGGCAAGGACGCCACCACGGCCGACCTGCAGGACCTGCTGATCCATGCGGTCAAGGGTCTCGCGCAGGTCGCCAGGGCAGGACGCGGCGTCGGCATCGTCGATCGCGAGGTCGGCCGCTTCATCTCCCATGCCGTGTTCACCACGCTCACCAACGTCAACTTCACGCCGGCCCGCTTCATCGCCATGATCGGCGAGGCCGTCGCGCACCGTGAGCGCCTGCTCGATGCCATGCGCGCAAGCGGTGGCACGATCCCGGCCCTGGCCGGCCCGGCCACCTTCCGCCCCGCCACCGACCTGCTCGCCCTGCTGGCCCAGGCCCCCGCAATCGGCATCCGCGCCGGCGAGGACGTGGTCGGGCCGGACGTGATCGGGCTGCGCTCGCTGCTGCTGTATGGGCTGAAGGGCGTCTCCGCCTATGTCTACCACGCCCGCGTGCTCGGCGCCGAGGCGGACGAGGTCTATGCCGGTCTCGAGGACACGCTGGATTACCTGGCGCAGGACCCGACCGACCTCGAGGACATGCTGGCGCAGGCGCTGGCGCTCGGCCGGCTGAACCTGACCGTGATGGAGATGCTCGACGCCGCCAACATCTCCAGCTTCGGCATCCCCGAGCCGACCGTGGTCGCGGTGACGCCGCGGCGCGGCAAGGCGATCCTGGTGTCGGGCCACGACATGCTCGACCTGACGGCGATCCTGGAGGCCACCGCCGGCAAGGGCATCAACGTCTACACCCATGGCGAGATGCTGCCCGCCAACGCCTATCCGGTGTTCAAGAAATATCCGCATCTGGCCGGCAACTACGGCGGCGCATGGCAGGAACAGCAGGCCGAGTTCTCCGCTTTCCCCGGCCCGATCGTCATGACCTCCAACTGCCTGATCGAGCCGCGCCCGGCCTATCGCCAGCGCATCTTCACCACCGGCCCGGTCGGCTGGCCCGGCCTGCGCCACATCGAGAACCGCGACTTTGCCCCGGTCATCGCCGCCGCCCTCGCCTTGCCCGGCTTCACCGAGGAACCGCAGCCGCAGACCATCACCATCGGCTTCGCCCGCCACACCGTGCTCGGCGTCGCCGACAAGGTGATCGATGCGGTCAAGGCCGGCGCCATCCGCCACTTCTTCCTGGTGGGCGGCTGCGACGGCGCCGCGCCCGGCCGCAACTACTACACCGAGTTCGCCGAGGGCACGCCGCAGGACACCGTGGTCATGACGCTCGGCTGCGGCAAGTACCGCTTCAACCGCCACGAATTCGGCGACATCGGCGGCATTCCGCGCCTGCTCGACCTCGGCCAGTGCAACGACAGCTACTCGGCGATCCGCATCGCCGGCGCGCTCGCCGAGGCCTTCGGCTGCGGCATCAACGACCTGCCGTTGTCGCTGGTGGTGTCGTGGTTCGAGCAGAAGGCGGCCGCCGTGCTGCTGACCCTGGTGGCGCTCGGCGTGCGCAACATCCGCCTTGGCCCGACCCTGCCCGCCTTCCTCACGCCGACGCTGATCGGCGTGCTGGTCGAGCGCTTCGGCATCCAGACGATCACCACGGCGGAAGCGGACATCGCCGCCTCGCTGCAGCGCGCCGCCTGATCCCCGCCCCTGGGGCGCGGTATCCCCGCGCCCCAGGGGCCCTGCTTTGCCGAGAGTTCCGATGACCCAGCATCAGGTCGACCTGCTCACCCGCGACGGCCAGTCCGTCCGCTTCGACTGCGCCGAGGACGAGACGCTGCTCGACGGCGCCGCGCGCGCCAGCATCTTCCTGCCCTCCGTCTGCCGCAACGGCAGTTGCGGCGCCTGCCGCGTGACGCGTACCGGGGGCGAGGCCGTGCTCGATTCCTGCAGCGACGAGGCGCTGCCCACAGCGGCGCGAGCGCGCGGCGAGGTGCTGCTGTGCCGCACGCGTCCGCTCGGCGACCTCGCTTTGGCCGCGCCGTTCGACCACGCGGCGATCCAGTTCGAGCCGGTGCCGGTGCGCAACGCCACCGTGCTGGCCTGCGAGGATGTCGGCGGGGCGACGCGCCGCCTGCTGCTGGGCCTGGAGGACGACCCTGCCTTCGGCCGTGCCGCCACCTTCGCGCCCGGCCAGTTCATGGAACTCGGCGTGCCCGGCACGTCGCTGGTGCGCGCCTATTCCCTGGCCAATACCACCAACTGGGACGGCCACCTGGAATTCCTGATCCGCCTGCAGCCGGGCGGGCGCTTCTCCTCCTGGCTGCGCGACGCCGCCCGGCCGGGCGAACGACTGCTGGTGCGCGGCCCGCTCGGGGCCTTCACCCTGCGCGAAGGCAGCCTGCTGCCGCGCTTCATGGTCGCCGGCGGCACCGGGCTCGCCCCGATGCTGTCCATGCTGCGCTATCTTGCCGAATGCGGCGACATGACGCCGACCCATCTGTTCTTCGGCGTCAACCGCTTCGAGGACCTGTTCGGCCAGGACCTGCTGGCGGAGTTGAACCAGTCCCTGCCGGCGCTGACGGTGACCCCGTGCGTCTGGCAGGCCGATCCGTGCTGGAACGGCTTCGTGGGCACGCCGGTCGACGCGCTGCGCGGCGTGCTCGCCCATGTGCCGGGCGGGGCCGAGATCTATCTCTGCGGCCCGCCGGGTCTGGTCCGCGCCGCCGAGGACGCCGCCACGCAGGCCGGCGTGCCGGCGGAGCACATCTTCAGCGAGCGGTTCACCCCGGCCGTTACCTGATCCGATCCTGAAAGGTCACGCCGTCACGTAGGGCGGACGCAGTCCGCCAACGCAAGCCGGCCGTTGTGCGGAAGACTGCGTTGGCGGACTGCGTCCGCCCTACTCTTCCTTCACCGTGGTCATGAAGGCACGTAGGCCGGATCCCAGGAATTTGCGATCCGCAGGACCGGCCGGCGCGTGGCCGATGCTCCAGCGTTGCGGCCAGCTCAGCCGCTCCGCCCCCCAGGGCGAAGCGGCCATGAGCGATGACCATCGTGGCTCCGCGCCCAGGCGATACAGCACGCCACCGGGCCCCATCCCGGCATGGATGACGAGGTCGATGCTGAACGGCGCGCCAGCGGGAATCGCCGGGCCGTGCCAGGAATGCGGGCTACGGCGTGGCTCCGGGCCGATGATGACCGCCAGGCGCTGGTCCGACCCGTGCAGCCCGATCCAGAGCGGTGGCTGTATCCCGGGCTGGAAAGCGCAAAGCAGCGTCTGCGCGCCGCTGCTGCCCTTCGGCGCCGCGCGGCCGGTGAAACGGAAGGCAATGACCCGGTCCGCGGAGGCGGCACTCACCACCATCGCATCGCTCTCGCCCGCGGGCAGAGGCAGCCAGACCTCGCGCGGCGGCAACACGATCGGCCAGGACAGGCGCTCGCGCACGCGTCCGGCGGTATCGAACACCTGATAGCGCAGCCCGCCCCCGTCCAGCGCCGCCTGCACGCAATGCAGATACTCGATGCCTTCGGGCATGCGGTGCGTCGTCCCCGCGCCGGCGCTGCAGACCTGCAGCACGCCCCGATGCACCTGCACGTCGAAGGCCAGGATATGGCTGCAGAGATAAGCGAGCACGCCGCCCTCGACCAGCACATCCCAGAACGTCGCGGCATGCTCCGGCCCCACCTCGCGCTGATAGGCACCGGAAAAGCCGTTGACCGGGTGCACCGGATGGTGCCCGAGCACCAGCTTGTACCGCGCATCGCCCTGCGATCGCAGCACCCCGCGCAGCCAGTCCGTCTCGACATGCCCTTCGCCGCCCAGGCCACTCCAGAGCGTGTGCACGAACACCAGCAGCAGGTCGCCACGGCGCACCCAATAGGACAGGCCCTCCTGGCCGGGCGGGCCGTTGCGGGGCAGATGATCCAGCACCTCGCGGAACACCGCCTCGCTCATCGGGTCATAGGCAGTGTGGTTGCCGGTCGTGTGCCAGAGCGGGATCGCCTGCCGGTCGAGCCACCCCATCTCCCGTTCCAGCCAGTGGCGCCACTGCGCCCGCAATTCGTCCGGGTCAGCGGTCAGGCCGGCGATCTCGTCGCCCGGAAACAGGATGAAGTCGGGCGCGGGATCCAGACGGCGCAGCACCGCGTTGACGGCGGCGAAACTCGCCTCGTGCGGGGCGCCCGGAATGCCGGAACAGGCATCGGCATAGAGCACGAACTGATGCCCCGCCCCCCGCGGCAGCAGCGAGCGGATCGGGGCAGACGTTGCGGTGTCGGATATCACGTGCGAGTGCCCTGCCCCCATTCGTTTCTACGCGGCCTGATGCTGCCCCGGATGACCGAGATCCGTCGAGATCTCGCGCGCCGTCGCCGCGACACGGTCCGCCAGCGGCGCGAACCGGTCGGTGTCGATGTCGAGTACCGTGCCCACCGCGCTGATCGCCGCGACCACCCGCCCCTGCATGTCGCGCACCGGGGCGGCGACGCAGCGGATGCTCTCCGCATCCTCCTGGTCGTCAAAAGCCCAGCCCCGCGCACGCACTTCCCGCAGATGCGCGCGGAACAGCACCGGATCGGTCACCGTGTTGGCACAGCGCCGCACCCACTCCACCCGCTGCAGGATCGCCGCCTGCTCCTCCTCCGGCAGCCAGGCCAGCAACACCTTGCCCAGCGAGGAGCTGTGCAGCGACAGCCGCTTGCCGACCCAGGTGTTGACCCGGATCTGCCGCTGGCCTTCCACCTTCAGCAGGTAGATCGCCGCCATCCCCTCCATCACGCCGAGATGGCAGGTCAGTTGCACATCCTCCGCCAGCCGCCGTAGCGCCGGCAGCGCGATCCGCTCGATCGGCCGCTGCCCGGCCGCAACGGTACCGAGTTCCAGCAGCCGCAGGCCCAGCACGTAGCCGCGGTCGGGCAACATCTGCAGCGCCCCCAACTGGCACAGCGTGCTGATCAGGTGATGGCAACTGCTGTTGGGCAGGCCGAGCTTGGTACGGATCGCCGCGAAGCCGAGCCCCGGTTCGCGTGCCAGCAGATCGAGAATGGCGAAGCCCTTGGTCAAGGCCGGCGCCGCCGATTTCTCCTCCTCGTTCTGCTTCATGCCCGATCCTGCCTCATGTCCATGCCCACGCACCGATCCTCGTCCACCGACCTACCACCCGCGCAACCGGGCCGGCAATCACGCCATCCGCGCCTGCTACGCAGTGTTGCGGAGCGTCGGGAATGTCTTGTCGCCGAACAGAACCGCTGATAGAGTTTTGTCTACGGAATTCGAGTTCCACATATGGAAATCGACCGTTTTGGAGACACGTGCATGCCCCAAGCTGCACTTCGCGGCGTCATTCCGCCGGTTGCGACCATTTTCGACGACAACGGACAATTCCATCCGGCCGGCATGGGCGTCGTCATCGACCGGGTGCTCGCCTCGCCGGTCAATGGCATGCTGTTCCTCGGCAGCGCCGGTGAATTCGCCCATCTCGCGACGCCCGTGCGCAAGGCCATCGCCGAGTTCTGCATCGACCGCGTCGCCGGCCGCCGCCCGGTGATCGTTGGCACCGCCGCCGCCGGTACCGCCGAGGCGATCGATCTCGCGCGGCACGCCGAGAAATCCGGCGCGGACGCGATCATCGTCGTCAATCCCTATTACACCACGCTGTCCGAAGCGCGGCTGGAGGCGCATTACCGCGCCATCGCCGACGCGGTGGAACTGCCAATCCTGCTCTACAACTTCCCGGGCATGACCAAGCAGGAACTGTCGGTCGAGCTGGTGCAGCGCCTCGCCCTCGCCTGCCCGAACATCGTCGGCATCAAGGATACCGTCGACTGCATGAGCCACATCCGCCGGCTCATCGTCGAGGTCAAGGCCGCGCGCCCGGACTTCCTGGTGTTCTGCGGCTATGACGAGTACCTGCTCGACACGCTGCTGCTCGGCGGCGACGGCGTCATCCCCGCCAGCGCCAATTTTGCCCCGGAACTGACCTGCGGCATCTACGCGGCCCAGCAACGCGGCGACCTCGCCGCCATCGTGCCGCTGATGCGGCGCCTGGCCGTGCTGTCCAGCATGTACGCCATCGACACCCCCTTCTACGGCCTTCTGAAGGAAGCGCTGCGCCTGACCGGCAGCGACATCCCGACCGGGGTCGTCGCCCCCGCCACCCCACCCGATGCGGCGACGAAGCAGCGTCTCGTCGAGGTGCTGGTGCGCGCGGGCATCCTGCCCGGCTGATCTTGCCTCCGCCCGGTCCCACGCCACGCCAACGGGACCGGCCCCCCCTTTCCCCACACGACAGGACAATAACCGTGGAACAGCAGGACTCGCGCAGCATTCCCAGCGCGCGCTGGTGGCGCATCATTCCACCGGCCATCCTCGTCTACATCTTCTCGTTCATGGACCGCACGAACATCGGCTTCGCCATGGCCGGTGGTATGAACGAGTCGCTGTCGATGACCGCCTCGATGTCGGGCCTGGCCGCCGGCATCTTCTTCGTCGGCTACGTCCTGCTGCAGGCCCCGGCCGGCCACTGGGCCGAGCACCGCAGCGCCAAGCAGTTCATCGGGCTGTCCATCCTGGTCTGGGGCGGGCTGTCGATCCTGTGCGGCTTCGTGCAGACCTCGACCCAGTTGCTGGTCGTGCGCTTCCTGATCGGCGTCGCCGAAGGCGGCGTCTGGCCGGCGATGCTGGTGATCCTCAGCCACTGGTTCCCCAATGAGGAACGTGGCCGGGCCAATGCCTACTTCATCATGAACATCGCCATCGCCTCGATCATCACCGGGCCGCTCTCCGGCTGGATCATCAGCAGCTTCGGCTGGCGCTGGGTGTTCATCGGCGAGGGCCTGCTGTCGCTGCTGCTCATCCTGGTCTGGTACCCGCTGATCAGCGACACCCCCGCCAAGGCGAAGTGGATCTCGAAGGAAGAGCGCGAGTACATCGAAACGCGCCTGGCCGCCGAGCAGTCCTCGCTCAAGACCGACGCCCCGGTCTCTTATGGCGTGCTGCTGCGCGACTGGAAGCTGTGGAAGCTGATCCTGCTCTACTTCTTCTACCAGGTCGGCATCTACGGCTTCGCCATGTGGCTGCCCACGCTGCTGAAGGAACTGACCGCGACCGGCATGACCGGCATCGGCTTCCTCTCGATGTTCCCCTACATCGCCATGATTGCCGGGCTCTACGGCTTCGCCCAGCTCTCCGACCGCAGCGGTAACCGTCGCCGCTACACCGCCCTGCCGATCCTGGGCTTCGCCGTCTGCTTCCTGCTCTCGACCCTGCTCAAGGACCAGATCTGGGTGTCCTTCGGCTTCCTCGTCGCCTGCGGCCTGTTCATGCAGTCGGCATCCAGCATCTTCTGGACCATCCCGCCGATCATGTTCCCCGCCCAGGTCGCCGGCGGCGCCCGCGGCATCATCAACGCGATCGGCAACCTTGGCGGCTTCATCGGTCCCTTCGCGGTGGGCTGGTTCCGCACCAGCTTCAACAGCTATGACGCCGGCATCTACTTCCTGGTCATGATGCTGGGCGTGGGCTTCCTGCTCGCCATCTCGCTGCCCCGCGAAACCGCCGGCCGCCGCAAGCCGGTCCTGCAAACCGCCTGACGCAACCCGCCCGGTGGGACGGGTCCCCGTCCCACCGGAGCGAAAGGATCACTGCCATGCCTGAACAGAAATGCGCCCCGGTCCGTGACCTCTGGGCCCAGGTCGATGCCCTGATGATGGGCATGAACTGGACCGAAGAGGATCTGGAAAAGCCGCAGATCCTGATCGACGACGTGCAGGGCGACAGCCACCCCGGCAGCTACCATCTCGACGTGCTGAACGAGGAAGCCTCGATCGGCGTCTACGAGGCCGGCGGCAAGCCCGCGAAGTTCCACGTCACCGACATCTGCGACGGCTGGGCGCAGGGCCATGACGGGATGAACTTCATCCTGTGCTCCCGCGGCATCATCGCCGACATGGTGCAGATCCATGCCTCGGTGATCCCCTGGGACGGCATGATCCTGCTGTCGGGCTGCGACAAATCCACCCCCGCCCACCTGATGGCCGCGGCGCGGATGGACATCCCGACCATTCATATTCCCAGCGGCGCCATGCGCTCCGGCCCGGGCAACTCCACCTCCGGCCTCGCCGGCCCGCTCTCGGCGCGCAAGAAGAAGGGCCAGGTGCAGCCGCGCGAGCTGCAGAACTACCGCCTGACCGGCTGCCCCTCCTGCGGCGCCTGCCAGTTCATGGGCACGGCCAGCACCATGCAGTGCATGTCCGAAGCCCTCGGCCTCGCCTTGCCCGGCACCGCGCTGATGCCCGCGACGATGACCGATATCCGCCGCATGGCCCGCTCGGCCGGCAAGCGCATCATGGACCTCGCCGCCCGCGGCCTGACCGCGCGCAAGATCATGACCGAGGCGGCGCTGCGCAACGCGATGAAGGTGCACGCGGCGATCGGCGGCAGCACCAACGCCTATATCCACATGCCCGCGATCGCACATGAACTGGGGCTGAAACTCGACCCGCGCGAATTCGACCGCATCGGCCAGGAAGTGAAATACCTCACCTCCATCCAGCCCAGCGGCAAATACACCGCCGAGCTGTTCTGGTTCGCCGGCGGCGTACCGATGATCCAGTGGCTGCTGCGCGACCAGCTCGAACTCGACGCCATGACGGTGACCGGCCGCCCGCTCGGCGAGAACCTGGAGATCCTGCAGCGCGACGGCTTCTTCGACCGCTGCCGCAGCCACCTCGCCAGCTTCAGCATCGCCCCCGACGACGTCATCCGCCCGCTGGAGAAATCCACGAAGTACGGATCCATCGCCGTGCTAGGCGGCAACCTCGCCCCGGACGGCGCCGTGGTGAAATACTCCGCCATCGCCCCGGCGATGCATCGCCACGTCGGCCCCGCCGCGGTGTTCGACAGCGAGGAACAGGCCCAGACGGCGATCGTCGGCGGCAAGATCAAGCCAGGTGACATCGTCGTCATCCGCTACGAAGGGCCGAAAGGCTCCGGCATGCCGGAAATGTTCATGACCACCGACGCCCTGCTCTACGACGCGACGCTGAACGGCACCGTGGCGCTGGTCACCGATGGGCGCTTCTCGGGCGCCTCCAGCGGGCCCTGCATCGGCCATGTCTCGCCCGAAGCCGTGGACGGCGGACCCATCGCCCTGATCGAGAACGGCGACCTGATCGAGATCGATATCCCCGGACGCACCCTGCGCATCATCGGCATCGCCGGCGAACAACAGGACCCTGCCCAGGTCGAGGCAACACTGGCGGCACGACGGGCCACCTGGAAACTGCCGGAACGGCCGGCGCGCAAAGGCGTGCTCAAGCGCTATACCGAGGGTGCGGTTTCGGCGATGGCGGGTGCTTATCTGCCTTAGGCAAGAAAAAGCAGGCAAGGCCAGGGCTCTGCCCTGGACCCGGCAGGGGCCACAAGGCCCCTGCACCCCATTCGCGCTGCGCGGCACAGCGTGTGGAATGAAACCAAACCCCTTCTCCCGCTTTCGTCATGTCGAGGGACAAAACCCTGAGGGAGACCCCGACATGACCATCTGGGACACGCTCACCAACACGGCATCGAGCATCCGCAAGGGACTGAGCGACGAACTCAGCCGCTATCGCAGCCAGGGCTTCCTGGACGCCGTGGCGGCGGCCTGTGCCCTGGTCTCCACCGCGGATGGCAGCATCAGTGCGGCGGAAAAGGAGAAGATGCTGGGATTCATCCGCCAGTCGGATGAGTTGAAGGTCTTCGACCTGCAAACCGTGATCGACACCTTCACCCGCTTCGCCGGAAAGATCGAATTCGACTTCGCGCTCGGGGCCAGCGAATGCCTCGCCACCATCGGCAAGCTCAAAGGCAAGACCGAGGCACGGCTGCTCGTGCGCGTGTGCATCGCCGTCGCCGGCGCTGACGGCAGCTTCAGCGACGACGAGAAGAAGGTCGTGCGGAACATCTGTACCGAACTCGGCATCGACCCGAAGGACTTCGATCTGTGACGTTCTCCGCCTGCCCGCTGCCGGGCAGATGAGAAGCCTGCCCACGCATTCGCCTTGTCCCGGTGCCGCCCGGCCGGCAGCATCGGGACGAAGCAAGCGAATACCCCGCCACCCCGCCGTCAGGGGCAGGGATATTTCGCGATCAGAAGATCGACGATGACCGGCGTCGCTTCGGCCTGCCCCCAGCCTGCCTGGTCTGGCGCGGCCCTGTGGAACGCCTCCATCAACTCCGCCCCGTCCAGGCTCCCCGCGGCCGGCTTGCAGTACAGGCGGTGCCCGGTCAGCTTCTGCACGCGATCGTTCATCACCGCCATCGTCTCCACGAGCCCGCTGACATAGGCCCCCATCCGCTCACGGATGGCCGGGTCCGCGCCGGCCTTCTGCAGCGCCTCGGCCACCATCGCGATGCTGACCTTGCGGCTCGCACTCCGCGACGGCGGATCCGCCATGGCCTCGCATGGCGGCACACCGGCCACAATGACGGCCAGCATCATCAATCCGGCCTTTCCCATCGGCAGCCTCCATCCTCGATATTCGATGCCGGGCCGGATAGGCCCGCAACTGCTTATTGTAAAGCATCAAAAAATTATTGAATTACGATAATTCGCCTGCTAATGGCGGTCGCATCGCACGCTTTCCCATCAGGAGCCCGCCGATGCACACCGCCCAACCCGAGCTGCCGACAACACCATCGCGCCATGTGCGTCGCCTGAGCCTGCTGCTGTCGCTGGCATGCCTCGTTGCCATTCTGGCATTGCCTGTCCTCGTGATCGGGAAATGGGCCACCGCCGAGCCGACCGAGCTTTACCGGATGGTGGTCGCGGCCAACGGCTCGGCCCCGGTGGCGAACCTGCCGGACCGGCTCGACGCGTGGCAGCGCGTCCTGGGCGTGATGCTGGCCATGGTCCCATGCGCGTTCACGATGCTGGCCCTGGGGCACGCCCGCCGCTGCTTCGGCCTGTTCGCCCGCGGCGTTTGTTTCGATCACCGGATCGTGAGCGCCCTGCGTGGCTTCGCCGGCGGCATCACGCTCTCGGTGGGGCTGGAATTCCTGATGCAGGCGCCGCTGAGCGCGCTGTTGTCCTGGCACAACCCGGTCGGACACCGCTTCATCACCTTCGGCATCGGCACCGAGCCGGTGCAATCCCTGCTCTTCGCCGGCGCGGTCTGGATCATCGCCGCGGTCATGGCCTCGGCCGAGGCGCTGGCGCAGGAGAATGCCGCGTTCGTCTGACGCGGCACGCCGATGCCAATCATCGTCACGCTGGATGTCATGCTGGCGCTGCGCAAGGTCAGGTCGAAGGATCTGGCCGAGCGCGTCGGCATCACCGAAGCCAATCTGTCATTGCTGAAACAGGGCAGGGTCAAGGGCGTGCGCTTCGAGACCCTGGCCGCGATCTGCGCGGAGCTGCAATGCCAGCCGGGTGATCTGCTGCGCTTCGTCCCGGATGAGCCTGCCCCGCCCGGAAGCAAAACATAAACCAGACAGCGGCCACACCTGTCTTTCGCAAGGGATCCAAGGGCCTCCGGCCCTTGGTGGAGGTCCAGGAGGCAAAGCCTCCTGGCGAACGGTCCGCTGCGCGGACCGATGCGGCGGGTCAGCCCCGTGTCGCCAGCCGCCCCCATTCCTCCAGCCCGATGCCGCCGAGGCGGGCCTCGCCCAGTGGCACCAGCGAGAATTCCTCGACCCGTCCCCCGAAATAGCGGGCTTCGGGATCGCTCACCACCTTGCGCGGATCGCCCTTCGCCTGCAGGTGTCGCGCCACGATCCCGTCCAGGGGCGCGCGCTCCGGGCCGGCGATTTCGACGATGCCGTTGCGGGGCGGCGCCAGCGCCAGTTCGGCCACGATGGCGGCCACGTCATCGGCGGCGATGGGCTGGAACAGGCCAGGCGACAGCCGCACCGTGTCGCCCTCGGTGCCCGCGGCGGCGATGCCGTCGAGGAACTCCAGGAACTGGGTGGCGCGGATGATGGTGTAGGGAAGGCCGGACTCCCGGATCAGCCGTTCCTGCACCAGCTTGGCGCGGAAATAGCCGTTGTCAGGCATGCGGTCGACGCCGACGATCGACAGGCAGAGATGGTGCCCGACCCCGGCCGCGCGCGCCGCCGCCAGCAGATTGTGGCCCGCCGTCTCGAAGAAGGCCAGCACCGCCGCGTCTTCGAAGGACGGGGCATTGGCGAGGTCGACCACCACCTGCGCCCCGTCCAGGGCTTCGGCGAGGCCCTCGCCGGTGAGGGCGTTCACCCCCGCGCGGGGCGAGGCGGCGACGACGGCATGGCCCGCCGCGCGCAGGATCGCGGCGACCCTGGCGCCGATCAGGCCGCTGCCGCCGATGATGACGATCTTCATGATCTTTGTTCCTTCCGGCTTGCCGGGCAGCCGCCCATGGCCGACACCTCGGCCGGCCATGGGCGACGCGTCCGTCAGCCTTTGATGAAGGCGAGCAGATCGGGGTTCACCACGTCGGGATGCGTGGTGCACAGGCCGTGCGGGAAGGTCTCGTAGACCTTCAGCCTGCCCTGCTTCAGCAGCTTCACCGACAGCAGCGCCGAATCCGCGATCGGCACGATCTGGTCGTCATCGCCGTGCACCACCAGCGTGGGTACGTCGATGGCCTTCAGGTCCTCGGTGAAGTCGGTTTCGGAGAACGCCTTGATGCCATCGTACTGCGCCTTGGCGCCGCCGATCATGCCCTGGCGCCACCAGTTCTGGATCACGCCCGGCGACGGCGTCGCGCCGGGCCGGTTGTAGCCGTAGAACGGCCCGCTCGCGATATCGAGGTAGAACTGCGCGCGACCCGCGGCGAGCTGGCTGCGGAAACCGTCGAACACCTCGATCGGCAGCCCGCCGGGATTGGCCTCCGTCCGCAGCATGATCGGCGGCACCGCGCCGATCAGCACCAGCTTCGCGACGCGACCCTGGGGCTGGCCGTGCCGGGCGACGTAGCGGGTCGCCTCGCCACCACCGGTGGAATGACCGATATGCACCGCGTTGCGCAGGTCAAGGTGCTCGGTCACGGCGGCGGCATCGGCCGCGTAATGGTCCATGTCATGGCCATCGCCTACCTGGGTCGAGCGCCCGTGGCCGCGCCGGTCATGCGCGACGACGCGATACCCCTTGTCCAGGAAATAGAGCAGTTGCGCGTCCCAGTCGTCCGCGCTCAAGGGCCAGCCGTGATGGAACACGATCGGCTGCGCGTCGCGCGGCCCCCAGTCCTTGTAGAAGATCTCGACGCCGTCCTTGGTGGTGACGGTGCTCATCGCTGTGGTCCTTTCCCCTTATGGATTGCTTCCGCTGGTTGCACGGGCGGCTTCCAGCGCACCGGACAGTGCCCTCGCCACCGGGCCGGCGGTGGGAAACTCGCCGCGAGCCGGTTGGGTTTTTCGGGAATGCCCTGCCGTGCGCCCCGGCCGCTCCGTTGCCCTGCTGAATTGACACGCAGGCTACAGGGCGGCACCCATGTCGCATAGGACATAAACCCCCCGGATTTCGGCCATGCCCCGCCATGTCTGCTTCCTCGTCTACCCCGGCTTCGTGCTGATGGATCTCGGCGGGCCGCTCGAAGCGCTTTCAACCGCGGGCGACATGTCCGGAGGTGGCTACCGGTTCTCCGTGGTCTCGATGGCGGGCGGGATGGTGCGCGGTTCCAGCGGGCTGGAAATCGCGACGACGGCGCTTGCCTTCGAGCCGATGGACACCTTCATCGTCGTCGGCGCGCCGCGGCCGCCGGACGGCGCGTGGCTCAAGGGGATGGCGCCGACCATCGCCAGGGCGTCCGGCCTCGCCCGCCGTACCGCCAGCGTCTGCACCGGCGCCTTCCTGCTGGCCGCCGCCGGCATCCTCGACGGCCGGATCGCCACGACCCACTGGCACTACGCGCCGAAGCTGCAGGCGCGCTATCCGGCGCTGCGCGTCGACGGCGACCGCATCTTCACCCGTGACGGCCCGGTCTGGACCTCGGCGGGGATGTCGGCCGGGATCGACATGGCGCTTGCCCTGATCGAAGAGGATCTCGGCGCGGCGATCGCCCAGGCGGTCGCGCGCATGCTGGTGGTGTATTACCGGCGTCCGGGCGGGCAGTACCAGTTCTCGTCGCTGCTGGAGTTCGATCCGGGGTCCGACCGGATCCGTCGCACGCTCAGCTATGCGCGCGAGCACCTGGCGACGGACCTGTCGGTGACGCGCCTCGCCGAGGTCGCGAGTCTCAGCGTGCGCCAGTTCGGCCGCGCCTTCGCCGCCTCCACCGGCATGACCCCGGCCAAGGCCATCGAGCGCCTGCGCGTCGAGGCGGCGCGGCCGATGGTCGAGGACGGCCGCCGCAGCTTCGACGAGATCGCCCGCCTCACCGGCTTCGGCGATCCCGAGCGGATGTGTCAGGGCTTCCTGCGCGTCGTCGGCCACACTCCGCTGGAGCTGCGGCGCCTGGCGCGGCAGGGCGCCGCCGTGTCGGAACGCCAGATCGCCTGAGCCCGCGGCGGCACAGGCATCGGGATCACCGGCCCCGGAGTGCGGCCGGGCAATTTGCCGCCATGTCGGAGATGATTCGCAGCACGCGGACCGGATCGGTGAAATCCGGCACGACGGCCGCCCCCTGCCCGGCCAGGGCCTCCGCTTTCGCCCCGGTGCCGACGCCGAGGAATCCCAGCCCGAGATGGTCGGCGGCCTGCAGGTCCCACAGGCCATCGCCGACCGAGATCACAGCAGCCGGCCTCCCGTCAGGCGCGATGCGTGCCGCGGCGATGGCGGCGCTGACGATCTCCTCGCGGGAGAGGAATTCCGATGCGGTGACGAGGGCGGGCTCGGTGAAGGCGATTCCGATGGCGCGCAGCTTGGCCCGCGCCGGAGTGCGCAGCCCGCCCGTCGCGAAGGCGACGGCCCAGCCGGTCGCCCGCACCAGCGCGACGAAGGCGGCCGCGCCCGGGATCTCGCGGATCGGATGCAGTGGGCAGAGCCGCGCGAACGCATCCTCGAACCGGGCGAAGAACCGGTGCCGGTCGGCTTCGGCGGGGTTCCCGCGGCCCGCGCGTTGCCAGGCTTCGGCGAAGATGCCGCTGTCCGTGTGGTGGCGGTAGCGGGACCAGTCCGGTTCGAGCACCGGGAAGTCGAAGGCGTCCAGGGCGACACGCATGGCCGCCTGATGCAGCGTAACCGTGTCGGTGAGCGTGCCGTCGATGTCCAGCACGACCAGGCCGGGGGAATTGGGGGACCGGGACGATCCGGAGGGTGAATTCCGCATGCCCGACAGGCTAGACAGCAGCGGCGGAGGCCGCTTGCTCCGGCACGCCATCCCCTTTCGCGAACCGGCCAGGATCGATGACGCCGAAAAGCACGAACCGGGAGGACTACCAGCATCTGCCCCAGCCGGTCGGGGCGATGCCGAAGGAGTATCCGGCCGGCCATGTCAGCGCCCGCCACAGCCACCAGCGGGCGCAGCTTGTGCACGCGACCAGCGGGGTGATGGAGGTCGAGGCCGACGGCCGGCGCTGGGTGATCCCACCCGGGCGGGCACTCTGGCTGCCGCCCGGAATCGCGCATGCGACCCGCATGCACGGCGCGGTGTCGCTGCGGACGCTCTACATCCGGCCCGGCCACGAGCCGGAAGGTGCGCCGGCCGGCCTCGGCTTCGTCCGGGTCTCGCCGTTGCTGCGTGAACTGGTGGAGCGTGCCTGCGCGCTGCCGGTCGCCTACGAGGGCTCGACGCGGGCGCGGCGGACGGTGGAGCTGATGCTGCAGGAATTCGAATGGACGCGGGAGCCGGGCCTGCCCCGGTTGCGGGCTGCCGATCCCCGCCTGCAACGCATCCTCCGGGGCATGCAGGCCGATCCGGCATGCCAGAGGTCCCTCGATGAATGGGCCGCGTTGGCCGGGATCTCGCCGCGCAGCGTTGCCCGGCTGTGCCGGTGTGACCTGGGCATGACCTTCGCGCAGGTGCGGCAGCATCTGCGGCTCCGGGCTGCCCTGCCGCGCATCCTGGCCGGCGAGGCGGTCACCACCGTCGCGCTGGACGTGGGCTACGAGACCCCGGCCGCGTTCTCCACCCTCTTCCGCCGTGTCCTGGGGGTGCCGCCGTCGAAATACCTGCAGGGCTGACGCGCGTCCGCTTCGGCAGGCCGCGCTCAGGATTGCCCGGACGCCTCGGCCCGGCCCCGCGCGTCATAGGCGGTCTGGGCGCGCAGGACGTCCTGGATATGGGTCTCGGCCCAGGCGCAAAGCGGGCTGACCGCCTCGGCGAGCGTGCGCCCGAGCGGGGTGAGCGCGTATTCCACCGTCACCGGCACGGTCGGGATCGCGGTCCGCGTGACCAGCCCGTCGCGTTCCAGGCTGCGCAGTGTCTGAGACAGCACTTTCTGCGACAGGCCCTCGACCGAACGGCGCAACTGGTTGAACCGCACCGGACCGTTTCCCAGCAGCCCCAGGATCAGCACCGTCCATTTGTCGGCGACGCGGTCGAGCACGCGGCGCGTCGGGCAATTGGCTGCGTACGGGGTCGGGCGCGGCATCCCGTCCATCAGGTTTCTCCAGGGGAACCAGGTTACCGGAAGGTGCCTTCTTTAACACCTGGGGACGATTTCACTATCTGGTTTCCCACGGAAACCATGGAGCATCCCCCATGCATGTCGTCCTCATCGGCGCCACCGGCGCCGCCGGCTCGCGCCTGCTGGCCGAACTGGTCCGCCGCGGCCACACGGTCACCGCCATCGCCCGCAATCCCGCACGGGTGCCCGCCCTGCCGGGTGTCACCGCGCGGCAAGGCGACGTGGCCGATCAGGCCGGGCTGGCCGCCCTGCTCGCCGGGCATGACGCCGTCATCAGTTCCGTGCGCTTCCTCGACACCGAGCCGCGCATCCTGATCGACGCGGTGAAGGCGGCCGGCGTGCCGCGCTACCTGGTCGTCGGCGGCGCCGGCAGCCTGGAGATCGCGCCGGGCCGGAAGCTGGTGGAGACGCCGGATTTCCCCGCCGCCTACAAGGCCGAGGCGCTGCGCGGCGCCGCCTTCCTCGATGCGCTCCGCGCCGCGACGGAACTGGACTGGACCTTCCTCTCCCCCTCGGCGCTGTTCGTGCCGGGCGAGCGCACCGGCCGGTTCCGCCTCGGCGATGACGCACTGCTCGTCGATGCGCAGGGCCGGAGTTCCATCTCCTACGAGGATTTCGCCGTTGCCCTGGTCGACGAGCTGGAACGTCCCGCCCATTCCCGGCGGCGCTTCACCGTCGGCTACTGATCCGGCCCGGCCTCGCCGGCGGCGTCGCCCGGCCCTCAGGTGGCGGGGCGCTTCGCCAGGGCGAGGCCGATGCCGAGCGCGACCATCATGGCGCCCGACGCTTCCCGCAGGCGGCGGATGAACGCGGGCCGGGCTGTCGCGCCTGCCCGGAGCACGCCCGCCGCCAGGATGACCCCCATGTCGGCGAGGGTGTTGAGCGCAATCGACACGAAGCCGAGCACCGCGAATTGCAGCGCGACATGGCCCTGGGCCAGGTCCACGAACTGCGGCACGAAGGCCAGGAAGAAGGCCGCCGTCTTCGGGTTCATCGCCTCGACCAGCACGCCTTCCCGAAAGGCCCGCCCCGGCCCGGGCGACGGCACCACGGGCTCGCCAGCCAGTCCTGGCGGCGTGTCCCGTCGGGCGGCGTGGATCGTGCGCAGGCCGATCCAGATCAGATAGGCGGCACCGATCAGCTTCAGCGCGGTGAACAGCTCCGCACTCGCCAGCACGATGGCGGAGACGCCCAGGCTGCCCGCGAGGACGTGCACCATGCCGCCCGTCCCGGTGCCGAGAGTCGAGGCCAGGCCTTCCACGCGACCGCCGGCGAGCGTGCGCGCCGCGATGTAGAAGATGCCCGGACCGGGCGTGATGGCGAGCACGAGCGCCGCGGCGAAGAACAGAGGAAGCTGGGTCGGATCCGGCATGAGATGAGCATGGGCCTCGACAGGGTGACAGGCCGGGATCAGCCCCTGACCAGCGCCGCGACGGCATGGTCGGACGGGCGATCGCTGGCGGCAAGGCCGGCGGCCACGCCCGCCCGGTCCTCGACGCTGCGGTTCTGGCTCATCTTGCGCTTGCCCTCGATGCGCGTGATCGGCAGGCGCAGGCCGACGATCCCCTTGAGCAGCCCGGCGACGAACGGCGCCGGCGCGTCGTCGAGCGCCCATGGCGCGGCGCGCGGGTGCTCCTGCAGGTCGGTCAGCCGCGCGAGGACCTCGCGCAGCCGGTCGGCATCGTCGAAGAACCCGGCCGGGCCGTAGGCATGCACGGCAACGTAGTTCCAGGTCGGCACCACCTTGTGGTGCTCGGCCTTCGACGGATACCAGGAGGGGCTGACATAGGCGTCGGGCCCGTTGAACAGCGCCAGCGCCTCGCCGGTCGCGGGCAGCGTCCAGTGCGGGTTCGCGCGCGCAAGGTGGCCGTAGAGCGTGCCGTACGGCCCTTCCTCGGGCACCAGGAACAGCGGCAGCGGCGTGGCGACCAGCCCGTCCGGCGTGTGCGTGACGAGATTGGCGAGACGGACCTGCTGTATCACCCCGTGCAGGGTGGCGAGGTCATCCTCTCGGAAGGCGGGCGGCACGTACATGGCGCTGGCTCCAGGACAGGGCAGCACCTTGTGCCGGAACCGGTCTGACAGGAACGTCCATTCCCGGCCGATCGCACCAGTCCAATCACTGTCGCCGATGCGGCCGGGATTGCCCTAGAAGCCGATCACCGGCACGCCGATCAGCACCGGGTGCAGCAGCAGCATCGCCCCGTAGGCAATGCTGCCGCCCCCGAGGGCAGCGGCATCGGCGCGGGTGAAGGATGCCAGCCTTGGCGCGCCCGCATCGCCGCGCCGCGCCACCGCGATGCGGTCATAGATCGCCCAGGCCAGGAAGGCACCGAACAGCAGCATCCCACCGGCATCGCCATTGGCCAGCAGATGCGCGAACGCCCAGAACATGACCCCCGCCAGCATCGGATGGCGCAGCCAGCCCCGGATCCGGCCCGGGGCCGGATTGGCGCAGGCGAGCGCCACGAAGGCGAACCACATCAGCACCAGCGCCAGATGGCGGGTCCAGACCGGGGGTGTCCAGACCGGGATCATCGCTTCCCGATACAGCGAGAACCCCCAGATGATCAGCCCGAAGCCCAGCAGCGACACCAGCGAATGCAGGCCTCGGTAGGGCAGTTCGCCGATCCCGCCGATCACGGCGGCCCGCGCCGGCCGCAGCGTGGTGAAACTATGCGCGCCGAGAAAAATCACGATCCCGGCGATCAGAACCAGCATGCCTCTCTCTCTCCCGGCCGGGCCATTCCCGCGGCCGCGGCATTATTCCGCAAAGCGCCCCGCCGGTCACGCCATCAGGCCGCCGGGGCCGGCTGCGGCACCGGCGCCGCCAGGGCGGCCTCGATCCGCGGCGCGATGGCCTCGGGCGAGGTGGTCGGCGGGAACCGCTCCAGCACGCGCCCGTCGCGTCCGACCAGGAACTTGGTGAAGTTCCACTTGATGGCGCTGCCGAGCAGCCCGCCCTTCTGTGCCTTCAGATGGGCGAACAGCGGATGCTGGCCGGCCCCATTCACATCGACCTTGGCGAACAGCGGGAAAGTCGTGTGGTAGGTCGTTTCGCAGAAGCCGCGGATCTGCGCGTCGTCGCCCGGCTCCTGGCCGGCGAACTGGTTGCAGGGAAAGGCCAGCACCGAAAAGCCGCGCGCGGCGAAGCGGTCCTGCAGCGCCTGCAGCCCGGCGTATTGCGGCGTGAAGCCGCAGCGGGAGGCGGTGTTGACGATCAGCAGCACCTGCCCGCGGTAATCGCCCAGGCTTTGCGTCGCGCCGTCATTTCGCCTCGTGCTGATGTCGTAGATGTCCATGACGCCCCCGGTCTGGTTGACCCCCACGACGTAGGTGCCCGGCCCGACAATGCCAGGGCCGCGTCACGACTGCGGCACCACCCGGCGCGGCCTGGATCGCCCGGCCGCCGCCCGGGTAAGGAAGACGGCACGGGAACGGGGGAAGGACATCCGCATGCGCATCCTGGTGTTCGGCGCGACCGGTGGCACCGGGCGCGCGGTGGTGGGCACCCTGCTCGCCGCCGGGCACGCGGTCACCGCCTTCGTGCGCGACCCGGCGGCGCTGCCGCCGCTGCCCGGCCTCGGCGTGGCCAGCGGCGACGCGATGCGGCTTGCGGACGTGGCGCCCGCGGTCGCCGGCCAGGACGCCGTCGTCGTCAGCCTCGGCATCACCCAGCGCCAGGGCGGGCTGGTGCCGCGCATGCCGCGCGGCGGCCCCCCCTATGTGTGCGAGGCCGGCACCGCCAATGTCATCGCCGCGATGCAGGCGGCCGGCGTGGCACGGCTGGTCTGCGTCACCGCCTTCGGCGTCGGCGACACCCGCGACGCGGTGTCGCTGCCGTTCCGCATCATCTTCCGCCTGTTCATGCGCGCCCTGATGGCCGACAAGGAGCGCCAGGAAGTGCTGGTGAAAGCCTCCGGTCTCGACTGGACGCTGGTCCAGCCGGTCGGGCTGACCGACCAGCCGGCGAGCGGCAGGTGGGTGGCGAGCACCGATGGCAGGATCGGTCGTTCCACCGTCAGCCGCGTCGATCTGGGGGCGTTCATCGCCGAGGAGGTGACGGCGCGACGGCACCTGCATGAAACCGTGGTGTTCTCCGGATGAGGCGCCGCCGCGACCACCATCCCGCCTGTGGCCTGGAATCAATGCGCGGTCACAATCCTTCGATGCGACTACAATAAAACTTGTTCTTCCGGCTGTGCCGGGAAGACAAAGCGGCGCTCCCATACCGGCGCCCGAAGATCGCTTTCATGGATTACACGTCCCCTGTCACTGCCGTGGCCGCCGGCTTTCCGGCCGAGGAACTGGCCTTCGCCGCCGCCTGGGCCAGCATTGCCCCGGGCGGCTGGGCCCTGGCCCTCGACGGCGATGCCACCGAGGGCGGCAATGACGGGCTGATCAGCGTGTTTCCACCCGGATGCGAATTGCCCGTGTTCTATCTCGTCAGGCAGCGGAACATGGTGGTGATCGAACGGCAACGACCGAAGGAACTCGGCGGCGGCGCTGTTCGGGTCAGCACGCATGGCTCGCTCGCGGCCGCACTGCTGGAACTCTGTCCGCTGGTGGACGAACAGGTCGAGCGGGTCCGCGTGGCGATGCGGGAGAATGCCGGCACGCCGCTGTGACGAACCGGAGCCCCCGCCGAATCCCACGCCCGCCCCTTCCTCCCGGCAATGCACCGGCGTCGCACCGGACCGGCATGACCAAGCGCCACGCCGCCATCGGTTTCATGCCGATGCAAGATGCGGTTTTGCCGACCGGCGCACCGCCGCGCCACCGGGGTGGGATGCGGTTCGGCTCAGGCCCGCCGCACGATCGGCATCGGGGCCCCCTGGCTTTCCGCCACCAACGCCCGCCCCACCGCGGCGAGCGAGGCAAGCGTGGCCAGCTCGTGCCGCTCCACCGTCCTGCCGGCCTGGCGACGCTCGCGGGCCTCGGCCGACAACTGCCCCAGTTGCTCGAGCGCCGCTTCCACGTCCGCGAAACTGGCACGCCGCAAGAAGCGGACGGCGCGGGCAGCACCCAGATCATAGACAACGGCCATCCTGTTCTCCCCCTGCCGGAATTGTTCCTTGAGCAGGAGTGGATATGGGGTGCGGCACCGCGGACAAAAGAGCCCGCGTCCTCGAAGATAACGATCTCCCGCAGTGCCGATCCCGCGAGCGGTCCGGCAACGCGCACCGCTGCCTGCGATGTCGGACAATTGTGCCATGGAAATGATATAACAGCAGGTGGCAGGGCGGCGTGGTCGCGCATCCACCGCGACAGGCTCCGTATCGCCCCCGACCGTCTTCCTCGCCGCGCATGGCCACGCCGGCACGCCGCTTGCGGCGGCACCGACACTTCTCCGCCACGCGCCGAACCCGAAACGGTTATTCTGCCATATGACCGCAGGCCGGTGGTCAGATCAGGCGGGATACCCGCTGATGTGAGATGGCGACGATCGCCACCAGGGTTTCGGTCGGCAGGGCGGAAAAGGACTCCGTCCGATGCTGGGTCAGCACTGTTCGCAACCAGATGGGACCGGAGCGCCACGCAAGCTGGCGGAACGCCTCCACCGCGGCGGCATGGGCCGGGTCAGGGTCCAACGGGATATCATCAAGGTCAGCACAGGCGGGCATGGGGCGGGAACTCCTGGCAGAAGTCCATGTATTGCAACCGCAACGCATGTCGCGCAACCAGCAGATGTATTAGTTGCACTATTTGGTGCCTGTTGTCACCTGTTTTCTGGACGCCATTACCTGAGACTGCCAGGGCTGAACCAAAAAACCATTGCCTCTACGACACGGAAATTAACCGCTGCCAAATCACAATCACGGATTGCCTGAAGCGTTACGCTCCGTCATTCTGTTGCGGTTCCCGCAAACGGGCTGGCGCTCGCCGGGTCATATCAGGAATCCGGCCATGAGCGTCGGCCACCTCATCACCGAGTACGGGGCTCTGTTCTACCCCATCATTGGGGTGTGGACGTTTTTTGAAGGCGAGACCTGCGTTCTGGTGGCCGGGGCCGCCGCGCGCGCCGGCATGCTCGATATCCGGATCCTCACCGCGACGGCCTGGATCGGCTCCTTCCTCGGCGACCAGCTCTGGTTCTACCTGTCGCGGCGTTATGGCGTCCGCCTGTTGAACCGGTTTCCCCGCGCCAAGCCCAAGCTGGCCGCCGCCACGCGGCTGCTGGACCGGCACGCGGTGCTGTTCATCCTGACCTACCGGTTCCTCTACGGCATCCGCAACGTGGCCTCGGTCGCCGTGGGGCTCAGCGGCATTTCGTGGCCCAGATTCGCCATGCTCAACTTCCTCGCCTCCGGGGTCTGGGCCGTGTTGTTCGCCGGCGCCGGATACCTCGCCGGCATGACGATGAAGCACATGATCGGGGAAGCCTTCCACACGATCAGCATCGCCCTGGTGGTCATCGCCGCCCTGGCCGGGATCATCCTTTACTGGCGTTCCCGCCGCCGGGTCGCCCTGGCCACCGCGCCCGCCCCCACGGCAACCGCCGACCGCAGCGTGACGGTGAGCCAGGCCTAGCCCCTCACCAGCCGTCAGCCGCGCCGCCGCCCCCAGGCGGCTGCCTGCAATGTCCGCAGCACCGCCTTGGCACGGTTGGCCTTCTCGCGGGTGAGCACGGCGGTGGCGGCCTTCGCCTCGACCCACCTGATCGCCGCGGGCAGGTCCGTGGTTTCCAGCAGCGCCACCTGGGCGATCTGTTCGGGGTCGGCATCATCGGTGATCCGAGGTGTCGCGCCGCCTGTCACCGCATCCCTCCCCTTCGACCTCGTGCCTCGCCGCCGCGCGGCACGACAGCGTATGGCGCCTTACGGCTCCGGCGCCACGACGCTGATGCCAAGGCTGCGCGCGGCGGCGATGGCCGCGTCCACCAGCCCGGCGCCCCCGGCCTGTCCCGCCGCGACGATGAAGTCCGGATCCAGCATCAGCATCTCCGGCCGTGCCCGCCGCAACCCGGCGAGGCTGCCGAAGCAGGCACCGAAATCACCCAGCGCCAGCCCGACCCCCCGGTCACGCAGCGTGGCGAGGTCGCAGGGGCCCCCATCGGCCTCCGGGTCCGCCCCGTCCTCGAGCAGGGTCGCCTCGCTCAGCCGCAGCACGAGGCGCCGTGGCGGCAGCCCGGTGCGCGCCAGGATCCCCGCGATCGTGGCCGGCAGGCCGCCTTCCCGCAGCGTCGCCGCGGAGACGGACACGACCACCGGCAGCGTCGATGCCGTGGCCGCGTGACAGGCCGCCTCCAGCACCCAGGCATCGAGGCGCGGGCACAGCCCCGCATCCTCCGCGATCGCCGCCACCGCTTCCCCCGACAGCACCGCCCGCTCCGCCGGCCGCCAGAGCGGCTCGGCCAGCAGGGCGATCACCACCCCACCCGGCGTCTCGGCCAGCTTCCGGTACTGCAGGTCCATTTGCCCGTCATCAAGCGCCTGGCGCAACGCCGCCGCGGCATCCTCCCCCGTGAGCGACGCAGCGTCGCTCGCGGGGTGGAACACGCAGATGCCGCCGGCCGCCTCGCGCTGCGCCCGCTCCCGCGCCGCCCCCGCGGCCCGCATCAGCGCCCCCGCCGTCGCGGCGTCGGCCGGATAGGCGGCGATGCCCAGTGTGACCGCGGGCAGGATCGTGCCACCGGGGAGGCGGGCCGGCGCCGACAGCGCCGCCACCAGCCGTTCCGCCAGGTCGGTCACCTCGCGCGGCGAGGCTGCATAGGGCTGCACCACGGCGAATTCACCCACGCCGAGGCGGCCGACCCGGTCCACGCGACGAATCTCCCGTCGCACCCGCGCCGCCAGTTCGGCCAGCATCCCCGCCTGCGCCGGCAGCCCGCGCCGGCGGCCGACGGCACCAAGCTGCGCGATGGCGATGCGGAACAGCACGATGCGGCCATGGGTGCTGGCGGCCTGGGCCAGCAACGCATCCAGCATGGCCTCGCAGCCAGCCCGGTCCGGCGCCGCCATGATCGCCTCCGGCCCCGCCGACGAATCGTCCCCCGCCGCGGCCGTGTCGCGAACGATGACGGCCACGGCGGGCAGACCGTCGAAGCGTGTCTCCTGGGAGATCGCGTCCACCACCACGCGGCGTCCCTGCGCGTTGGTCAGCCCCAGCGCGACCCGGTAGCCATCGGGATCGCGCAGGCGCTGCGGCTGGGCCAGCCGCGCCTCCACCAGGCCGGCGAAGTCGGGCGAGACCACATCGAACAGGCTGCGGCCGATCAGGCGGGAGGCCGGCTGGCCGAGCATCCGGGCCAAAGGCGGGTTCACGTCGATGATCTGCCCGTCGCGGTGGATCAGGATGCCCTCGCGACCGGCCTTGGCGAAGCGAAGGAAGCGCTGCGCGTCCCGGCGCACGCGGGCGACGGCCTGGCGGATCCGCATCGCCCCGAGCAGGCCCAGGACGAGCAGCAGGGCGGCCACCGCCAGGACCAGCGCATCGGCGGCGATCACGCCGCTGCCGGCGAGCGGAGCGGTGTCGTCGGGGATCACGGTCACGCCCGCCATCGCCGTGGCATGCGACGCCAGCAGCGCCGCCACCAGCGACACCCCCGCCCCGACGCGGGCGGCGACGTGGTCGATCCGCCGGGCCAGGACGACCACCGCGGTGCTCAGGACGATGGCGAGGGCGACGGCGGCAAGGATCATGCTGCCATCGACCACGATGTCCGCCGGCAGTCGCAGGGCCGACAGCCCGATGGCGTGCATGACGCTGATCGACAGCCCCAGCAGCCCCCCCGCGGCGACGATCCGCCGAAGTGGGGCCCGTCCCGCGGTCGCGGTCCACGCCGACGTTGCGATGGCAAAGGCCAGGATGCCACCAGCCATCGCAACCAAGGCAAGCGCCATCGACCTGAGTTCGAAATGAACCGGCAGCCCTGGCCGGAACGCCAGCACGGCGGAGGAACCGGTCGCCCAGGCGGTGCCGGCGAACATCAGCCCCGCACCGGCCACCCATCCCCGCCGACGCGACGAGGCCGGGTCGGCACCCATTGCCAGCATCTCCAGGCTGATCAGGCAGCCCAGCCCGCAGATTACCCCGGCAAGCAGGAAGAGTCCCAGGTCGTGGCTGCCGAAGATGCCGCCGATGAGGGTCCTGTCGTCGCCCGGGAAACCAAAGCTCATTGCCGCTCCTGTTGTGTGTGTGTCCTGTGCCACGGCAGGACGATGTCCCGCGTGGCCGTCACCGCGATGCGGCTGCCCGCGGGCAGGTCGAAGGCAGGCGCCGCGCGCTCCCTGGCGGCCCACGCCGCATCCGTGCGGCGGTACAGGCTCGTCAGGTGGGCACCACCGATCCTGGCCGCATCCGGGGTGGCCGGTCCCTCCGTCCCCTCGCCCGGCGGCGCCCCGGCCGGGAGCAGGGTCAGCGACCGGCCATCGGGAAACGCCACTCCGGTCCAGACCAGCACCACCGTGTGGGGATCGATGCCACCGCCATTCCTGGCCTCCCCCGTGAGACGGGTGCCGCGCGGCAGCAGGACGCGCCGGTCGGGTTCGGGGCCACGCACGACCTCGGCCACCTCCGCGACCACCTCGACGCCGCCCGCCGGCATCCCCCCGCTGACCAGGGTCGCGGCGAAGGTGGTGCCGCCGGCCAGCACGGCGGGCGGTTGCTCGCCCGGGGCGGCGGCGTTGTCGCCCGCCGCGCCCTGCCATGCGCCGGGCTCCGCCCCGGCCTTGCCCGAGGGCAGCATCGGCGGGCCGGCGCGCCAATGCGCCGAGAAGCGGGGAATCCCGATCTTCCAGCCTGCCAGGTTGGCCAGCCCCAGGCCGTGACTGCCCAGCAGGACCGCCCCCGCGACAAGGCCGCCCGCCGCGGCCACCGGCAACTTGCGGATGCGCCGCCGCCCGGTGACCGACCAGGAGGCCGGCGCTGCCACGGCCTGGCGGCGCCGGGCGAAATCCTCGATCAGCCGATGCAGCGTGTCGTCCGCCGCCTGGCCGGGCGGGAAGTGCAGCCGCAGGATGTCGTCTTCCACCGCGACCACCCAGCATTCGACCGGCTGGTCAACCAGGTTGCACAGCGTGACCTCGTCGCCCTGCGCCAGATGCGCGAGCCAGGTATCGGCCGCGCCCGTGCCCCGGCGGAACTGCACCGCGGCACCGGTGCGCGACACGTTCTTCATGGTCGCCCGGTCCGGTACCTCGTCGCGGCGGCGGAGCCAGACGGTCCGGGTGAACGTGTAGCGTTCGGCCGAGCGCCGTTCCTTCCACGCCGGCCCGGGCGCCTCCGCCACGGTGAACCAGCGCGCCACCCGCGCACGCCACCCGCCTGCCGGCCCCCGGGGTGACGGAGGCCGTATCACCGCGTCGTCGCCGGCCGGCAGATGATGCCGCGGCCGGGTCCGCCTGGGTCCGTCATCCATGTGCCCTGCCCTCCGTCGGGCCGGAAGAGGCGGTGGCTGCAACCATCGACCTTGCGGGCCGATGCACCCCGCACCCGGTCGGACTGCCACCGTCCTTCCGGCGGCAGTCCCGTCCAGTCCGGCCCCCGCGTCAGGCCCACCACCCCCTGCCATGGCGCGACCATGGCAGGGAACCAGGAGACAGGCGCGGAAACCGGCACGGTCCGCATGGCATCGTTGGCTTTACGGACCGGGCGAAGGATCCTCCCTAACGCGTGTATATATCACGCCACCATCTACTCATGATAGTTATTTCTACATCATTCCAAGCGCCAAGGTTGCATTACGCGCCGCAACGAAGGATCCCCCTGTTGGACGCGGCACCGAGGCAGCCCTACCCTCCCGCCGACGCGCAGAGGAGACAGCAATGAGCGAGAAAGTGGCGATCGTGACCGCGGCCGGCAGCGGCATGGGCGCGGCGGCGGCGCGCCGCCTGACGGAGGCCGGCTACCGGGTGGCGATCCTCTCCTCCTCGGGCAAGGGCGAGGCGCTGGCGCAAGAGCTCGGCGGCTTCGGCGTGACCGGCTCCAACCAGTCCACCGCGGACCTGCAACGCCTGGTCGATGGCACACTGCAGCGCTGGGGCCGCATCGACGTGCTGGTCAACAGCGCCGGACACGGCCCGCGCGCCCCGCTGCTCGAGCTGAGCGACGAGGACTGGCATCGCGGCCTGGATGTCTACCTGCTCGGCGCCGTCCGGCCGACGCGGCTGGTCACGCCGGTGATGCAGGCGCAGCGCGCGGGGGTGATCCTGAACATCTCGACCTTCGCCGCCTTCGAGCCCGACCCGGCCTTCCCGACCTCCGGGGTGTTCCGCGCCGGGCTCGCCGCCTTCGCCAAGCTGTTCGCCGACCGCTACGCCGCCGAGGGCCTGCGCATGAACAACATCCTGCCCGGCTTCATCGACACCTTCCCGGAGAAGGAGGAGATCCGCGCCCGCATCCCCATGGGCCGCTACGGCCGCGTGCGCGAGATCGCCGACACCGTCGCCTTCCTCGCCTCCGACGGCGCCGGCTACATCACCGGGCAGAACATCCGCGTCGACGGCGGCATCACCCGCTCGGTGTAGCGGTCAGGGCAAGCGCCGGTCCGGCGGCGCGTCGAAGTCGATCTCCGGCCCGACCGGCACGATGCCGGTCGGGTTGATGGTGACGTGGCTCTGGTAGTAATGCCCCTTGATGTGGACGAAATCGACCGTCTCGCGGATGCCGGGCGTCTGGTACAGCTCGCGCGTGTACGACCAGAGATTCGGATAATCGGCCAGCCGGCGGATGTTGCACTTGAAGTGGCCGACATAGACCGCGTCGAACCGCAGCAACGTCGTGAACAGGCGCCAGTCGGCCTCGGTCTGCCGCTCGCCGCACAGATAGCGTCGCTGCGCGAGGTGTTGCTCCAGCCAGTCGAGCGTTTCGAACAAGGGGCGGACGGCTTCCTCGTAGGCGGCCTGCGTGGTGGCGAAGCCCGCCTTGTAGACGCCGTTGTTCACCGTGGCGTAGATGCGCGCATTGAGCGCGTCGATCTCCTCGCGCAGCGCCTCGGGATAGTAGTCCCCCGCGCGGGCGCCGATGCCGTCGAAGGCCCGGTTGAACATGCGGATGATGTCAGCGGATTCGTTGCTGACGATGGTGCCGCGGTTCTTGTCCCACAGCACCGGCACGGTGACGCGGCCGGTGTACTGCGGATCGGCGCGCGTGTAGACCTCGTGCAGCCGCGTCGCGCCGTTGATCGGGTCGGGAATCACGCCCGGGCCCGGCGCGAAGGTCCAGCCCTGTTCGCCCATCAGCCAATGCGTCACGGAAAACGAGATCATGCCCTCGAGCCCCTTCAGGGCCCGGAAGATCATGGTCCGGTGCGCCCAGGGACAGGCACGCGAAACATACAGGTGATACCGCCCGGCCTCGGCGGCGAACCCGCCCTCGCCATCCGGCGTCACCCAGTTGCGGAACCGACTCTCGCTGCGCACGAAGCGTCCGCCGCTGCTGCCGGTGTCATACCAGCGGTCCTGCCAGACACCGTCGACGAGAAGACCCATTTTTTCCCTCCCTGATTGCAGCCTTCGGGGTCAACGCCTCGGGCGCGTTGGGGCTTCGCCCCAAACCCCACCAGAGGGCTTTGCCCTCTGGACTCCCACCAAGGGCCAGAGGCCCTTGGATCCCGATTTTCTGTGCCGCGCAGCGAGACTGGGGTGCAGGGGCCTTATGGCCCCTGCCGGGTCGAGGGCAGAGCCCTCGCCTTCCTTCAGGCCGCCAGGCTCTGGATCTCCGTTTCCGCCTGCGCGAAGGCCGAAGCCCGCGGCGCCTCGCCGAGCGCAAGCCCTTCGGCGCGGATGATGGTGACATCGGTGATGCCCAGGAAGCCGAACACGGTGCGCAGATAGGTCTCCTGGTGATCGAGCGCCTGCAGCGCCGTATCGGCAGCGTAGATACCGCCACGCGAGGAAGCGATCACCACCCGCTTGCCGCCGGCCAGTCCGACCGGGCCGTTGGCGGTGTAGCGGAAGGTCTTCCCGGCCTGGGCGATGCGGTCGATCCAGGCCTTGAGCTGGGTCGGGATGGAAAAATTGTACATCGGCGCGCCGATGACCACGACGTCGGCGCCGAGGAACTCCGCGAGCAGCGCGTCGGTGAGGCTGCGCTCCTGCTGCTGGGCCTCGGTCAGGGCGGCCGGATCGCTGCTGGTCATCGCCTGCAGCACCTGGCCCGACAGATGCGCCGGCGGCGCCGCGGCGAGGTCGCGATAGGCGATCGTGGCGTCGAGGTGTGACTGCCGCAGCGTGGCGACGATGGCGGCGGTCAGGCGGCGGGACGCGGAGGCATCGCCGAGCGCGCTGGAATCGATGTGCAGGATGTTCATGGTCCTCGCCTCTTTGCCTTGCATACGGGGGCACCCCCTGTGCCGCCTTGCCTGAGCCGAAAGCTAGGCTGATTGCATTCGTGGATAAACCGGGTCTTGCTTGACAGATTGTCTTACAGGATTGACCAATTCACCCTGGCAAGGCGGCAGAGGTGGGGGCATGGACCGGCTGGCGGCGATGGCGGCCTTCCTACGGGTGGTGGAGCGGGGCAGCTTCACCGCCGCCGCCGAGGATTTGCGCCTGTCGCGGGCCATGGTCAGCAAGCACATCCAGGACCTGGAACAGCACCTGGGGGCGCGGTTGCTGAACCGGACCACCCGCAAGGTCAGTCTGACCGAGGCCGGGCGGGTCTATTTCGAGCGTGGCACCCAGGTGCTGGCCGATCTCGCCGAGACCGAGGCGGCGGTGGGCGAATTACAGGCGCGCCCGCGCGGGAGGCTGCGCATCAACGCGCCGCTGTCCTTCGGGCTGCTGCATCTGGGCGACGCGGTCGCCGACTACATGGCGGCCGAGCCAGAGGTCACGGTCGAGCTGACGCTGAATGACCGCGTCGTGGATCTGGTCGAGGAAGGCTATGACGTGGCGGTGCGCATTGCCCGGCTGACCGACAGCAGCCTGATCGCGCGCCGGCTCGCGCCCTGCCGGCTGGTCGTGTGCGCCGCGCCCGCCTATCTGGCGCGGCATGGCCGGCCGCTGCATCCGCACGACCTCACCGGCCATGACTGCCTGAGCTACAGCTATGATCCGGGCCGCGACGACTGGCGCTTCGACGGCCCGCAGGGGGCTGTCGCGGTGACGGTGCGGGGGCGCCTGCGCACCAACAACGGCGACGTGCTGCGCAGCGCGGCGCTGCGGGGGGCGGGCATCGCCCGGTTGCCGAGCTTCATCGTCGGGCCGGATCTCGCGGCCGGACGGCTGGTTCCGTTGCTGTGCGGCTACCGGGTGCCGGAGCTGGGAATCCATGCCGTCTACCCGCACAGCCGGCATCTTTCAGCCAAGGTGCGCAGCTTCGTGGATTTCCTGGCACCCCGCTTCGGCGAAAGACCGGACTGGGATGGCTGGATGACCCTGCCACAGGGGTGATCCGGATCATCCGGCCCAGGCGCGTCCTGCCACGGTCGGCTGAAACCCGGCTTCCCCGATGGGTTGTCGAATCTTCGTCGCCGTTGGACACTGGAACTTCCGTGATTCCACGAATGGCGCCGGAGCGTGCCCTGGTTTCCATTCTGTTGACGGAGCCATCGCTCAAATGCTAGCAGAAAGGTGCTCTGGCGGAGCTGAACGGCATAGCCGGAAAACGACTTGCCCCGACAGCGAGGCGGTTTCTCGCAGGGGCCGCAGCATGTCCAACCGCCCATCACATCTCGATTGCCTTGCCGCTGACGATCTGCCCGCGGGCAGTGTCACGCCGGCGCGCCGTTGCCGCGATTCATCCGGTCGATGGCCTTCATATTCATCAGTTCGCATCAAGGCTTGCGGAAACGCCAACGAAGCAACGCAGACAAATCAACAATGAATGACAAAGATACCTTTCTCCCTGTCGTGGAAGCCTATGACCGGTGGGCATCCTTCTATGACTCCTACGATAATCCGATGACCTTCGCTGCCAGCCAGGCCCTCGAAGGTCTGGCCGGCGCTGCCGATGGCAAGGTCATCGTGGAGTTCGGATGCGGCACCGGCCGGAATCTCGCCAGGCTCAAGCAAGGTGGTGCTGAAAAGCTCATCGGATGCGATGTTTCGGCGGGCATGCTGGAGAAAGCCCGTGCGCTCGATCCCGCATTCATCCTGGTTCAGCAGGATATGACGCAGCCATTGCCGCTGGCCGATGGCATCGCCGATCTGGTGCTGTTTTCCCTGGCCCTGGAACACGTCAGCGATCTGATCCCGCCCCTGCGGGAGGCCCGCCGCCTTCTGCGGACGAATGGGACGATCAAGGTGATCGAAATCCATCCGTTTCTGTCGCTTGGCCAGGTGAGCGCCCATTTCCGTGATGGCGCCGATATCGTGCGGATGCCGACCTTTCCGCACCGCTTCTCCGATTACATCAATGCAGCAGCAGATGTCGGGCTGGCGATCAATGACTGCCGCGAGTGGCGTCCCCGTGATTTTCACGGCACGCCACCACAAAAGATATTCAAACGAGGACCGGATGTTCCGATGCTGGTCGATCTGACGCTGACAAAAGCCGGCCGGGTCCGGTCATGAGTCACGGCAGCCGACACATGAGGACGAACGCAATGCGCCCATTGCGGGTGAAAAGTGAGGAATGACCTTGCGATACTGCATCTTCTCCGGTTCCAGCGCCGGAAGGCTTCCGCTGTACACCGAGGCGGCGAAGCAGCTTGGCCATGCGCTTGTCGATTCCGGGATTGGCCTCGTCTACGGGGGCGCTTCCGTCGGCTTGATGGGGGTGATCGCTGACACCGTCGAGTCCCGCGGGGGTGAGGTCATCGGCGTCATCCCGCGCTCGCTTGTCGAAAAGGAAGTCGCCCATACCCGCCTCTCCGATCTGCGGATCGTCGACACGATGCACCAGCGCAAAGCCCTGATGGCCGAGCTGTCGGACGGCTTCATCGCGTTGCCCGGCGGCATCGGAACGCTTGAGGAACTGTTCGAGGTATGGACCTGGGCGCAGCTCGGACACCACGGCAAGCCGTGCGCGCTGCTGAACGTCAATGGCTTCTACACGGGCCTGGCGTCGTTTCTCGACCACATCGTCGACGAGGCTTTCCTGAAGCCGGTTCACCGGAACATGCTGATCGTCGAACAGGAGGTAAGCCCATTGCTGGCCGCCTTGCGGACCTACGAGGCGCCACGGGCGACGAAATGGATCACGGCGACACACCGGTGATGGCATTGGCTGGAATGGGCTGGGGCCGGTCGGACACACTGCCATGCAGGAGGTCCGGCTCCCGGCGATGACGGAGGACACCCGCCCCATCCTGCGGGGCTTCCGTGGGAAATGCCAGCCACCTCATGCCGCCCCGCTATCCCCGCGCGCAGACCGGTCGGCCGTTTGGCCGACCGGTATCAAGGCGGATGATTCCGTCCACGCGGCCCAAGAGTCTAACTCTGAACTCATGCGGAACGAGCGAACCGCCAGGTGAGCAGCATGACAGAGGCGGCGCAGAGGAAGGCGATGGTGGCCTCGAAGTCGTGGCCGAGCCAGGCGAAGCAGCGCCCGACGACTCATCGCCTGGGGTGAACGGCGAAGCCGACCTGACCGGCAGGCTTGCAGACGATCCCGATGGCGATGCACGTCGCGGCAGCCACACGCTCAGCGGCGCAGGCGGCATCTGCGAAGACACGCTCGATGAACGGGAAGCTGGCGCGCGATGCCTTGAGCACGGGCAGTGTACCATCGCGGTCCTGCACGCTGGCCGGGGTCACTTGGCCGACCAGCGGCCGCCCATCGGGGTTCACCAGGAGGTGGCGCTTGCGCCCGTTGAGCTTTTTGCCTGCGTCGTAGCCGCGCGGGCCACCTGCTTCGGTGGTCTTGACGCTCTGGCTATCGATCACTGTCGCGGAGCACGTAGAAGATCGCACCCACGATATCGCGCAGCGGCCATTCCGGTGTGCGGCCCCGCGGGGAACATGGCGGCAGCAGCGGCTTCAACACGGCCCACTCGGCATCGGTGGTGTCGCGGGCGAAGCGCAGGCCCTCGCGCCCGTGCCGGGCGCGGGGGGGGCGGGATCCACATCAGGTGTCCATCCAACTCGGTCTCGACAATCCGTTGGAATCACGCCTGACCAGGCCATCCAAGCCCCATTCCGCATCCGTTCAGAGACAGCCTCTCAGTCCAAGACCGCACAGGCCGAATCAATAATTCGTTTCCGCCCCTGAATCCGCTGCGGTTGAGGTCGCCGCCGCAAAGTATTCAGGTGCCGGCACTCATTTGTGTGGCGGTTTGAGGCGAAATGCAAAATTGGCGTCGCGCTGCAGCCCTACTATGTTTCGAACTGTTTCGCTGAGGTCATATCGGTGGGATTGAGCCACACCTGCGGCTGACGGTTACGTTCCCATAAGGTTATAATAGCGGCGATCCTCGACAGAGGATGGCATGTCGCGGCAACCGGGCTGCCGAGACGGCCGAAATCCAAGCTCTGCCTGGCGTCATTTCGATAGGGCATCAATGATAACGAAAAATAAACTTGCCACTTTGCAAATGTCGCGTGGAATTGCGGCCAGCATGGTTATGCTATTCCATTATCAGGGCATGCTTGCAGGTCCAACCTTCATTGGGCATACGCCGTTTGGTGGGTTTTTTTCATTCGGCCATGCTGGTGTCGAATTCTTTTTTGTGCTAAGTGGCTTCATTATCTATTTCGTACACCGGATGGATGTTGGTTTACCTGGCGCTCTCGCCAGCTATGGCTGGAAGCGCCTGACGCGTATCATGCCTGTGTACTGGTTTATTCTAATATTTTATTTCGCAAAAACCCAGGCGACCGGCACCCTGGATGGGGCAACAGTGCTGCGCTCCATCGTCCTGTTCCCGCACCAGCCGTCGCCCTTGCTGGCGGTTTCCTGGACCTTGTCGCACGAAATCCTGTTCTACCTTGTGTTCGCCGTGGCAATCGCCCATCGCCGGGCCGGGCAGGCGCTGTTTCTACTGTGGGGGACGGCCATCCTGGTGGTCAACTGGCTGGCGCCGGGGACGTAATTGCTCACCGGGTTGGCTGACGCGGGGTTCAGGCGATGGCGAACGAACCGTCGATGAGAGCTCGGACGGCGTTGAGGGCGGTCGTTCCTTTCAGGCGGGCCGTCCCGGTGACCGAGCGATAGCCGGCGTGGACCTTGGCGCCCCAGGCGGAGCGGAACCCGTTGGTGACCTTGCGGAACACCACGGAGGGCCGGATTTCCTGCTCGCTGATGTTGTTGGTCGGCGGAACGCGCCGGTCATGCAGGAAGACGAAGAACTTGTTTCGCCAGGCCTTGATCTGCCGCTGCAACTCCCGCCCGGCCGGATGAGCGGCCGGCGTGCCGAGCAGGCGATCCAGACGTCGCTCGGCCTGGCCGGCATAGACGGCGAGCGTGCTGTCTTTGAGCGATGGTCGTCGCTTGCCGATCCGGATCGCCCAGCGCAGATGGTCGCGGATCTTCGGGGCACACACCGTATCGCCGCAGTCGATGGCGTATTGCACGTCGCGCAGCACGTGAGCGAGGCAGACCTGATGGGTCTGGCCCAACTCCTGCTGCCCGGCGTAGCGATCCGAAACCCACACCTCGGGCCGGTGGCCATCGAGCACCGCCTCGGCCACGGCGCGTCCCCGCCCTGGCGCGATCTCGTGCAGAATTGCCTGCTCGGAGACGAACACCCACTGCCAATGGGTGACGCCGTCGATGCGGGTGGTGGTTTCATCCGAGGCGATGACGCGGGCCTGCAGCAGCTTCGCCTTGATGGCCGCGCAAGCGGCATCGAACTTGCCTGCCATCCGGCGGAAGGCATTGGCGATCGCCCCTTCCGAGATGGAAAGCCCGAACAGTTCCTTGCACATCCGCGACAGGCGCTCGAAGCCAACGTGGTGGCTGTGATGCAGGTAGGCCAGCAGGGCGTGGATCCCTGGCCCGAACGGCGTCCCCGGTGGCATGGCCGCGGGCGTCGGGGCGCGATAGCGCCGGCCGCAGCCGTGACACCGCCCGCCAAACACCTCGACCCGCGTCACCTCCGGGCGGACGGCGGGAAGGTCGACGTGGTCGTAGCGCTCGCGGCACTGCTGCGCCGTCTCGGCCACGGCCGCTCCGCAATGCGGGCAGGCCTCGACCAGGCAGCGTTCCGTCTTATCGGGGGTGTCCGCCAGGGGCCGCGTCGCCCCCGGTCGCGAGGGGCGGGGTTTGCGCGACCGCTTCCGCTCCCGGTTCTTGCGCCCCGGGCCATCCTGGGACGGCGGAAGGCTGGAATTCGACGACGTCTTCCGCGGTTTGCCAACCAGCGTTTCCAACTCGGCGATCCGCGCCGCCATGCGCTCAATCAGCGCCGCCTGCTCCAACAGCAGCGCGTCCTTTTCAGCCTCGGTCAGCCGGATGCGAGGAGGGGTCGGCATCCCGATTTTGATTCACATCTCAGCGCCCAGCGCAACCCCCTCCCGCCACCCCCGTGAGCAATCACCCGGGGACGACGGCCGCGTGGTTCATCGCTTCGCCCTATAATCTGCTTTTCTTTCTCGGCATCGGCGTTGGCTGGATCACGACGCGATGGCGCGTGCCGGGCGCGATCGGGATCGCCGCCCTGGGCATCGCCGGCTTCTGTTTTTCTGGTTATGCGGAAAATGCCGGCTGGGTACGCAACGGCACCCCCAGCACGCTCCTGTTCGGCCTGTGTTCGGCACTGGCGCTGCTCGGCCTGGTCAGCGCAGAGGCGCGCTCCCGCCTCGATTTCGGTCGTACCGCCACGGTGATGGGTGATCTCTCCTATCCCTTGTATCTGGTGCATGGCGCGGTCGGCGCCGTGGCAATGCCGCTGCTGTGCCGGCCGGATCTCGGCCTGTCCGACTGGGCGGTGATGATCCTTTGCGTCGGCGCGGCCGTGGCAGCCGCCAGCGTGATCCACTCTTTGTTCGAGCGCCCGGTGCAGGCGCTGCTGCGCGCCGCCGGCCCGCGTCGCCCCACCCGGGCGACCGCCGGTCTGGAATGCGCGTCCGATTGACAGGCCGCAACGTGACGCGACGGCCCCGCCCGGTCCTCTCGTGTCCCGGCTGTCATGTCCCCTGGCCGTTGCGGACAGTCTGATGAGCACGGCGTCCGAGGACCTGTCATAGCGCCTCCCTGCCGTGGCTGGTTGGCCGAACCAGAGCAGTTATGGAGCAGCGGATGAGCTTGTTTTTCCGACCAATGCGATTGCTCGCCTCCGGCGCTCAACCATCAGCAAACCAGATCTCTATTCGTTCAGGGGCGACACCCTTCTCGGTGGCGATTTCCTCCAGACGAGCCGGGAAACTTTTTGAAAATGTTCGATTGCCTCTTCAGCCTGGGCATGATGGCGCGGCCGGACCGACAGCTTGCGAAGGCCCATCGCCCGCAACTGCCGGCTCATCGTTTGCCGCGACACCGATATCTGGATTCTTCCCAGACCCACTGACACAGGTCGATTTGCCGCCAGCGCACCACACCGTGCACCACCGGGATCGATCAGCCCCGCCGGACCGGCCGCGTTGAACGTCATCACCCAGTCCCGGACAATCTGCGGCGTCACTTCGCCGATCTTCGCCGCCTCCGCTGACCCTTCGCAGATCGCCACCAACGCCAGGAAGCGCCGGGCTTGTCCCCCGTCTTTCGCGGCCCGTGCCGCCGCACGTACCGACACCGCGTCAGAATCACTGCGCAAGAGCAAGGGGCGAGCCATGGCGAACCCCCTTCGTTCGCCATCTTCAATCCTGATCTCACCCGCGTCGGGCCCCCCCGCATAAGTCGTCATCCACGGGCATTGGTATTACGCTCCCCCGGACCGAGCAGTCCGCGCAGGCAGAGGGGCGCCCAGATCCGGCGCGTCTTGCGCCCGAGCACATTCAGAAAAGGCGCAAGCAGGCATCCAGACCGCGCCCACCACCGCGGATATCGGCCACTATCTCTCCCCCCAATCACCCGCTCAGCAGATGGGGGCGGAGAACCTCGTCAAAAAGTGCCCAGCTCGGGCTAAGCGGCCCGCATGTCGTTGAGGAACTGGCCAACTTCCTGCTGAAGCTGGCCCGATCGTGTCGACAGATCGGTCACGGCCGAGAGCACGTGATCAGCGGCAGTGCCAGCGGCTTTCCCGGCTTCGCCGACGTCGTTGACATGCGACATCACCTGCTGGGCGGCCTGCGCTGTGCTCGCGACCTGCTTCGCGATTTCCCTGGTCGCCCCGCTTTGCTCCTGCACGGCAGCGGCGATCGCCGACGAAATGACGCTGATCCGCTCGATCGTTTCCCCGATATTGCGGATCGCTGAAACAGCTTCTTTCGTCGCAGACTGAATTTCGCCGATCTGCTGCCCGATCTCCTCCGTCGCCTTCGCGGTCTGATTGGCAAGTGTCTTCACTTCGGAGGCCACAACCGCGAAGCCCTTCCCGGCCTCACCCGCGCGGGCGGCTTCAATGGTCGCGTTCAGCGCAAGAAGGCTGGTCTGGCTCGCGATCGTGGTGATAAGCCCGACAACATGACCGATGCGGCCGGCACCGTTGGCCAGTTCACGGACAATCTTGTCCGTGTGCTCGGCATCATTCACCGCTTTTTCAGTGATCTTCGTTGATTCGGCGACCTGGCGCGCGATCTCGTTGATCGATGAGGAGAGTTCCTCGGAGGCAGACGCAACCGTCTGGACGCCGGAACTCACTGTGTTGGCCGCGCCGGCAACGGAGCCGGCTTGCCGGCTGGTGGTCCCGGCTGTCGCCACCATGGAGCGGGCAGTCCCTTCCAGGGCCTGCGAAGCACCGGACAGGTTCTTCGCCAGCGCACCGATCCGCTGCTCGAAGCCGTTGGCAAGCTGGGCCAGGGCGGCTTTCTTGCTTTCCTCCGCCCGAACCCTTTCATCGATCAACACAAGGGAGCCACAGGCGCGGCGGGGCCGGCGATTCTCGTCCAGCACGACACCACCCGTCGCGCGGAACCAGCGGTAGGAGCCGTCCTTGACCTTCAGTCGATAGGTGACGTCGTACGGCTTGCCGGTGCTGCAGCTCGCCTTGAATGCGGCGAAGGTCCCGGGCGCGTCGTCCGGGTGCAGCCGATCCGACCAGGACTGCACGACATTCGGGAATTCGGCCTCGCTCTCATAGCCGCACAGGCGCCGGAACTCGGCGGACCAGGTCCAGCGGGCCTGCGGGTGCAAAGCATCCCCGTTGTAGAACACGGCGTCCCAGAGGCCGACGCCGCAGTAATGGGACAAGGTCTCCAGCAACTCCAGCTTTGCGGCGGCTTCCTTGCTCAAACGGCCATTCCAGATCATGCGGGCATCTCTCAGGGACGTGATGAAATAAACCGACTCAGCACATGAGAGCAAGAACTGTTCCAGGTAATGCGACTATAAAAATCACCAATGATTCGATAAATATGACTGGCCGAAATCGTATCGATGCTCCCGCGAAGTCCTCGTTTTCGTTGCATGCGGGATCAGGGCACGCCGGCTGCATTCCCTGAAGCCGGGTCACCGGAACATGGTGATCGCCGAACAGGAAGTGCCCCCGGTGCCGGCGGCCGTGCGGGAGGTCGCAGAGGAACCAGGCCCTACGCTTTCCCCTCCGGCGCCGCGCCCCGCAGCATGAACCCGGCCAGCCCGCCCATGACCGCGAGCAACCCCAGCCAGCCGACCGGATCGGGGGCGGTGGCGCCGAGCAGCGCCATCTCGCCGAGCAGGGCGAAGCCCACCTCGCCGGCCTGGGTCGCATCGACGGCGGCGATGCGCAGCGGATCGCTGGAGAGATTGCGCGCGTACAGGAACAGCGGCGTGGCCAGCCCGCCGGCGACCAGGGCGACGATGCCGGTGCTGATGAGTTGCCCCGTGCCCGGCGGCGGCGGCGCGGTCAGCAGGATCAGTCCCGCGAACAGCGGCAGCGCGCCGAGCGTGAGCAGCAGCACCGCGGCGGCCGGGTCGGCCAGCAGGTCGGCCGCATCGCCGCCGGCGTGGCGCAGCCGGTTGACGATCTGGTTGCCGAACGGATAGGCGAAGGCGGCGACCAGCACCGGCAGGACGCCGGTCAGCACCTCCGCCATGGCCACGCCCTCGGCGATGCGCTGCGCGTTCAGCACCAGGATGCCCAGGACGATGATGCCGCAGAAGGCCATGCCCCGCAGCGGCACCCGCGCGCCGAAGCCGGCCATGACCAGCGGGGTCGCCAGGATGGTCATCTGCCAGCTCGCCGCGACGATCCAGCCGGGCGCGTGCGACGCGGCGTAGCAGATCCCGGTGTAGAACACGCCGAAGCCGATGCCGCCGGCGAGCAGCCACAGCCGGCTCTGCAGCCGGAACAGGCGCAGCACGGCAAGCAGGCGGACCGGCCCGTGCCGGAGCGCGATCCACAGCATGAGCAGCACGGCCATGTCGACGTAGCGCAGGGCGGCGCTCCAGGCCCAGTGGCCGCCGGCCAGGCTCATCGACCGGTTCAGCACGAAGGTGACGGAGAACAGGGCGGCGGCGAGCAGGCCGAGGCCCAGCAGGCGCGGCATGCCGGGCCCGGCGGGGACGGCCGTCGGCACGGCGGAGGCGATGGCGGGGGTCACGAGGCGGCGGCTCCCGGCGATGACGGAGGACACCCGACCCATTCTGCGGAGCCTTCGCGGGAAATGCCAGCCGCGCCGGGGCCGGCGGCGGGCGTGGCTTGCCCCGCCCGCCGGACCTGCCGTAGGTCTCGCCGCTCCGTTCCGGCGCGGAGGCGTGCATGACCAACGGCTTGCTCGGTCTCAGGACCTATTCCGGCGAAACCCTCCGGCATCGCCACGACCACCACCAGATCGTGCTGCCGCATCGCGGCCGGCTGGAGCTGGAGATAGACGGCCGGGGCGGCTGCGTCGCCGCCGGGGTCGGCGCCTTCATCGCCGCCGGGGCCTGGCATGGCTTCCTCTCGCGCGACGACAACGCCTTCCTCGTGCTCGACGCGCCGGACGCGGCCTGGCCGGCGCCGGAGCGCAGCGCATTCTTCCCGGTGACGCCGGCGATCCAGGGGTTGCTCGACTACGCCACGGCGCGGCTGGAAGCCGGCGCCCCGGCCGCGTCCCTGCAGGAAGCCTGGGCGGTGCTGCTGCAGGACAGCCTCACCCCCGCCGCCCCGCCCGCGCGGGGAGAAGCGGCGCTGCGCCGGGCGATGGGCTTCATGCGCGCCCATCTCGCCGAACCGATCGGCGTCGCCGACATCGCCGCCGCCGCCGGGCTCAGCCCCACCCGCCTGCATGCCGCCTTCCGCGACCGGCTGGGCAGCAGCCCGCATGCGACGCTCGCGCGGCTGCGGCTGGACGCGGCGCAACGGCTGCTCGCCAGTAGCACCCTGCCGATCGCCGAGATCGCGCTGCGCACCGGCCATGCCGACCAGAGCGCGCTGACGCGGCGGCTGCGGCGGGCGCGCGGCATCACGCCGGCGCTGTTCCGCCGCCTCGCCGCCGGCGCGGTACCGGCAGGCAAGGCCCAGGATCCGGCAGGATCTGCCAAGACCCCGGCGCGGGCGGATGCGAGACTGCGCCCCCTGACGGCAACGGACTGAGGCGGGAGAGCACGGATGCGCAAGAACGGCGAGCTGGGGGCGACCGCGATCGGCGGCGTGGCGGTGCTGCTGTGGTCGGCGCTGGCGCTGCTGACCGTGCAGGCGGGCGGCGGCCTGCCCCCCTTCGAGCTGCTGGCGCTGAGTTTCGGCATCGCCTTCCTGGCGGGGCTGGCGATGCTGGGGCTGCGCGGGCGGGCGGCGCTGGCGGAGCTGCGCCAGCCTTTGGCGCCGTGGCTGCTCGCCTTCTGCGGAATCTTCTTCTATCACGCGCTGTATTTCTTCGCCCTCTCCGCCGTGCCGGCGGCGCAGGCCAGCCTGATCGCCTATCTCTGGCCGCTGCTGATCGTGCTGATGGCCGCCCTGCTGCCCGGCGGCGAGCGGCTGCGCGCGCGGCACCTGGGCGGGGCGCTGCTCGGCCTGGCCGGCACCGCGCTGATCCTGGCGGCACGCGGCGGCGACGGCACGACGGCGGGATCGGTCGCGGGCTATGCCGCGTCCTTCGGCTGCGCCTTCGTCTGGTCGGGCTATTCGGTGCTGAACCGGCGCTTCGCGGCGACGCCGGCCAGCATGCTGGTCGGCGTGTGCGGCGCGGTGGCCGTGGCGGGGGCCGCGTGCCACCTGGCGTTCGAGGCAACGGCATGGCCGCGGGCGGAGCAATGGGCGGCGATCATCGGGCTCGGGGTCGGGCCGACCGGCCTTGCCTTCCTCGCCTGGGACCATGCCACCAAGCACGGACGGCTGCCGCTGCTCGGCGCGCTGTCCTATCTGAGCCCGCTGCTGTCGACGCTGCTGCTGATCGCCGCCGGGAAAGCCTCGGCCAGCGGACCGCTGCTGCCGGCCGCGGTGCTGGTGATCGGCGGGGCGCTGCTGGCGACCGGCCTGCCGGCGCGGCGGCGTCAGCGCGCCCGGTGTGCCGGTGCCGCCGGCGGAAGCGCGGGCTCCGCCCCGCCCCCGGCGGCCTGATCGGCACGGCCGGAGGCGGGACGGAGCGGACGCTCAGGCGCCGGTGCGAATGATCGTCCCGACATGCTCGCCGCGCAGCGCGGCGGTCAGCCGCCCCGGCACGAGCCCGTTCACCACCTGCACGCGCGCGATGTGGCGTGCCGTCGCCATGACCTCGAGCAGCGCCCGGTCGAACGGGAGCGTGCCCTGGTGCTTGGCCAGATCGGCAAAGCTGGTCTCGCGCAGCAACTGCGCCTTCGCCCCGTCGGGGCCGGTCGGATCGGCGGTGTACACCCCGTCCACGTCCTCGACGATGGTCAGCCCGGCCGCCCCGAGCGCGTCGGCAAGCAGGAAGGCGCCGGTGTCGGCCCGGTGCGGCGGGATGCGCGAGCCCGGGAACTCGTGGTGGTGATAGGGCGGGAAGGCGCTGCCCACGACCGCGCGCGCCGCGGAGAGGTGGATCGCGAGCTGGTTGGCGATGGTGGGGTGCTCGACATAGGAGACGCCCTCCGGCGCGAGCAGCGAGGCGAGGATGTGTCCGTTCTGGCCGGCCTCGCTCGCGGCGAGCGGGGCAAGCGAGCCCACCGGCAGGCCAAGGTCAAGGCCGACGCTGTAGAGATGGCGGGCGCGGATGCCGGCACCGGTCAGGATCAGCAGGCGATGCTCGGGCAGCAGCCGGCGCAGCTCGTCCACGATCGGCAAGATCGCCTCCGCGCCACGATCCAGGATGGACCGGCCGCCGATCTTCACGACCTGCAGCCAGGGAAGCAGCTTGATCGGCCGGCCGCCGGCGACGGGCCGGGTGAGGTCGCTGTCGAGCAGGGTCTGGCGCGCGAGCGGCGAGGTGACGTGCTTGATGCCGTGGGTGGTCGCAGACATGGCAGGATTCCTCTCGCTTCAGCTCGCGGTGATGATGGTGCCGACGTGCTCACCGGCGAGCGCGCGGGTCAGGTTGCCGGGAACGAGGCCGTTCACGACCTGCACCTCACGGACATGGCGCGCCGCCTTGAGCAGATCGAGCACCGGGAACTCGAGGATGGAATCGTGCAGCCCCTTCGCTTTCATCTCGTCGACCGAGATCTTCGGGATGAAGGTGGCGTCCTTCGCGGTCTTCGGGTTGGCGGTGTAGAGGCCGTTCTCGTCCTTGACGTAGATCATCGCCTTGCAGCCGAACTGCTCGGCCAGCAGGAAGCATCCGGCGTCGGTGCGGTAGGGCGGGATCACGCCCTCGGCGGGGGGGCGCATCCACAGCTTGTAGGGCGGCATGCCGCTGAAGATCACGGCGTGCACTTCGGCCAGGAACAGCGGCACCGCCGAGAGCCCGGCGCCATCGACGGCGGAGATGCCGTGCTTGGCCAGAAGCTGCCCCAGCATGGCGGCGTTCTGGTCGGCCACCGAGGCACCGAGCTGCGAGAGCACGCCCGCCGGCAGGCCCAGCCCCGCCGCGATCGAGTAGAGATGCCGCGCCCGCGTGCCGGCGCCGGTGCCGATCAGCAGCTTGTGATCCTTGCGGGCGGCGACGATCTCGTCCACCAGCGGATAGACGGCGGCGCGGCCGCGATCGATGACGCTCTGCCCGCCGATCTTGATCACCGTCGCATCCGGCAGGATGCGGAAATCCGCGGCCGCATCCGCCGCCGCCAGCAGCCCGGCATCGGTCAGCGATCGCTGCATGAGGAGAGCCTCGAGCTCCGCCGTGGTATTGGCCATCAGGGCCGTCCCTTTTGCTGTTTCAATGCCTGTCCGCAGTTCCCGGCAAACCGCTCGTGCCCGACTGATCCCGCCAAGGGCTCATGCCCGGACGGTCCGGCCGGTGCAGCATCCGCGCTGTTTCAGACTGCCGCGCCGATGGGAAAGCGATCTGTCATCGCCCCCCGAAAACGGTTTCGTTGAAAACCACTCGCATTCATCGAAACAGGTCTTCGCACGAAATTCAGAAACGCTCAAGACGCCATTTCGATATGACCGAAGAATGCGATATATATCGCAAGTATATAACGGCCAAGCTAACGATATATCGCAGGCTTGTTACAGATAACTATTGATAAATAGATCAGTTATGCCTCCAGTGTCAATCATGCACATTTATCCCATGCCTTAACCAACGCTTCGGCCCGGCTTCGAGTCATCAACTCCATCCCTACTGCCCCGCAGTCCGCTCCGCAGACAGCTTCCTGCCGCTTCATCCTGGCGATCGGCGGGATGGACCTGCCCGTTTCGTCCCGCCGGGTCATGTCCACAAGAAAAAGGATCTGTCGTTACGTGCCGTCGCCACGGGCAGCGTTTTCGTGGGTTGATATGGGAGCACAGCACGATTACTCCTGAATGTTTGTCGACGCGGATCAACAAAGCTGCCGCCATGAGCCTCTCTTCCGGCCACGCAAACGAGACGACGAAGGACGAGGATTTCGAAATCTTCCTCGCCACCACGCCAGGTTTGGAAGACGTGCTGTGCGCGGAAGTGCGCGGCAAGGGATTCCCGCGCCCCAGGGCCGTTCCGGGCGGCGTGATCTTCAAGGGGGGCTGGCCGGAAGTCTGGCGCGCGAATCTGTGGATCCGCGGGGCCGGACGCGTGCTGGCGCGACTGGACTCGTTCCGCGTCGTCCATCTCGCGCAGCTCGACGCGCGCGCGCGGCGTGTCCCGTGGGGCCGCGTGCTGCGCCCCGATGTGGCGTTCCGGGTCGAGGCGACCTGCGCGGGGTCGCGCATCTACCACTCCGGCGCCGCGGCCGAGCGGATCGAAACCGCCATCCGGGACACGCTTGGCGCGCCGTCCTCGCCGGACGCCGAAATCCTGGTCAGGGCGCGGATCGAGCGCGACATGTGCACCATCAGCGTCGATACCTCGGGCGAGCCGCTGCACAAGCGCGGCTACAAGGAAGCCGTCAACCTCGCGCCGATGCGCGAGACCATGGCATCGCTGTTCCTGCGGCAATGCGGTTATGACGGCAGCGAACCCGTGGTCGATCCGATGTGCGGATCAGGGACCTTCGTCATAGAGGCCGCGGAGATCGCGGCCCGGCTCAATCCCGGCCGGTCGCGTCATTTCGCCTTCGAGAAATTCATGACCTTCGACGCGGCGTCCTGGCAGCGCATGCGCGAGGCAAAGAGCATGCGCGTGCCGGCCGCCCGGTTCTACGGCAGCGACCGGGATGCGGGGGCGATCGCCATGAGCCGCGCGAATGCAGAGCGCGCCGGCGTCACCGGGTTCACGGAATTCCACCAGAGCACGATCAGCGAACTGACTGCCCCCGCCGGGCCGCCGGGTCTGGTCATCCTCAACCCTCCCTACGGCACGCGCGTCGGCGACAGGCAGCAATTGTCCTCGTTGTATCGCGCCCTCGGGCAAACGCTGGCGAGCCGCTTCAGCGGCTGGCGCGTCGGGATCATCACCAGCGAGCCGACACTGGCGCACGCCACCCGATTGCCGTTCCTGCCGACCACCGCGCCGGTTCCCCATGGGGGGCTGCGCGTGACCCTGTTCCGGACGGGGCCGCTGGCCTGATGTCTTTGCCGAACGCCCTTTCCACCGTCCGGCGATCCGATCCTCCCGCGCAATCCGTGCGGCATGGCCATTGGATAGCGGGAATGGAATCGTGCAGAAAGCCGCAATAAAGCACATTGACCTCGCAACATGACCCGCCAAAGCTGCATTTTTGACATTTACTTCAGCAGATCCAACAGCACATTCACACCGCCCCAGCAGGTTGCATGCATGACACAGCATCGATACGCCTACCTGGACGGTATTCGCGGGCTTGCGGCCATATTCGTTCTGACACGCCATATTCCCTTTTTGAATTTTAACTTTTATCGAAGCTATCTTGCGGTTGATCTGTTTTTCATTCTCAGCGGCTTCGTGCTTGCGCATGCCTATGACCGGAAACTTCGGGAAGGCATGATGTCAGCCAGGCGTTTCATGCTGATACGCGCCATCAGGCTCTATCCGGTTTTCCTGCTTTCCGCCTTATTGAGCATCGTTGCAGCATTTGCCGGCGCGTTTTCGAAGCACCTGGACAGTTTCAGCCATCTGGCGGACCTCTCATTCGCCGCACTTGCCACCATCATGTTGCTTCCATGGCCAGCATCGGGCAACCCGAGCCTGTTTCCGATCAACGGTGTGTACTGGTCATTGTTCTTTGAAGTATTGGCAAATTTCCTTTACGCCCGCTGCAGGTTCCTGCTCACGGGCGCCGTCCTGGCGGGGGTGGCCTTCCTTGCCGCAACCGGGATCGTTGTCCTGGCCTGTTGCCATGGCAACCTCGACGCGGGATTCCTGTGGACATGGCAGGATGCCGGCGCAGGCATGCTGCGGTCCATCTTCGGCATCTCCATGGGCCTGCTGCTCTACCGACAGGCCCCATCCCTCTCGCGTTGCTTCGGACGGGTGTCACCGTGGCTGATTTTCCCCATCGTCGGGATCATCCTGGCATCCCCGGCCAGTCCCCACCTGAACTGGCTGATCGACGTCATCTGCGTCTGCCTGATCTTCCCGGCCTGCGTCCTGATCGGGGCACGGCGCCCCACCAGCACCGGGGAGACAATCCTCCTTGCCCTCGGGTCCGCGAGTTACCCGATCTACGTGCTGCACGTGCCCATAGCAAAGATGATGTCCCCGGTGTGGGAAAGCGTTGATGCCTTCGCGCCTTACGGCGGCATCCTGTTCATCGTTCTTCTGGTGATGCTTTCGGTGGGCCTGGAAAGAATCTACGATGTTCCGGTCCGCCGCTATCTGCTGGGGCGTTTGCGGAAATCGCGGCCGGCCGACGCGGCGCAGGGGGGATTCCTGACCCCTGCCGGTGGATAAGCCGCAGTGGCGGGGCGTTGCCCATCGGCTCGCTTCGCGACCCAAGCCCACCAGGACTTCGCCCCATGGAATCCATTCTGTGCCGCGCAGCGCGAATGGGCCTGGACCGCGACGTGGACCAAGAGGGGCCCCTGCCCCCTGCCAGGTCAAGGATGGAGCTCTTGCCCTCCTCGTCCATCGAGCACCACCAGCGCCAGCCCCATCCCTGCCAGGCTCAGCAGCACAGCCGTGTAGATATCGGTGGCCACCACCAGCCCGAGCCACCGCCCCAGCATCCCGGCAGCAATCGCCGGAGCCCCCAAGGCGACATAGCCCTGGATGTAGTAGGCTGACACCAGCCCGGCCCGTTCCTCCGCGCCGGCGAGCGGCAGCAAGGCCCGCAGGATGCCGAGGAAGCTGGCGCCCCAACCCAGCCCGGCGAGCAGCGCCCCGGCCAGGAAAAGCGGCAGCGCCGCCAGGTGCACGCCGCCGGCCAGAACCGCCACCCCCGCCAGCAGCAGGATCGCGCCCGACAGCAGCGCCGTCCGGGCCGGACGATGGCGCAGCGCCAGGATCGACAGCGCGCCGGCGCCGGTGAAGGTCGCCACCACCGCCCCGCCGGCCAGCGACGCCGCCGCTCCGGTGGCCTCGCGCACCAGCGAGGGCGCCAGTGACATGAAGAAGCCGCCCAGCGCCCAGATGGCGACGTTCAACGGCGAAAGGCGCAGGAACGCGGCGCGGGCCTGCGGCGGCACGGCGACGCACGGGCGCAGCGACGCCCAGGCACCCGGGCGCGGGGCCGTCATCTCCGGCAGCAGCCAGAGCGCCGCCGCCTGCACGACGAACAGCCCGGCCAGCAGGATGTAGACCAGGTGCAGCGGCCAGGGCGCCAGCTCGGCCAGGGCGCTGGTGCCCAGGGCGCCGAGCGCCATGCCAACCGGCGTGACCAGGCTGTTGATCAGCGGCCCGTGCCGGCGGGCGCTGTCGAGCAGCGCCGCGGCCAGGGCGCTGGTGGCGGCGCCGGTGGCGAGCCCCTGCACGATCCGCGCGGCGATCAGCATGGACGGCGACTCCGCCGCCACGAACAACCCCATGCCGAGGATTTCCAGCAGCAGGGCGGCGAAGATCACCGGCCGCCGGCCGACATGGTCGGAGAGCGACCCGGCCGTGAGCAGCACCGCCAGCAGGCTGAGCGCATAGACCGCGAACACCACGGTCAGCATCGCCGGCGAGAACCCCCAGCTCTGCTGGTAAAGGCGATAAAGCGGGGTCGGCGCGGCCGCCGCCGCCATCAGCGTCACCAGCGTGGCGGCGAGGAACGGCGCGGCGGCACGGCCCGGCGGCGCGACGGCGCCTGCCGTCGCAGATGAGGCGATGGACATGGGGGGCTCCAGGGCTTAAAGCGAATAATTGGCTTTTGCCCGACCTAGCCGATTGTCGGAGCAAAAGCAAATTTTTTGCGTTAGCGGTCATTCCCTGGCCGCGACGGCGCCTGAGCGGAAAGGAACGCGCGGCACGATGGTGGTGAAGGATGGCATCCGGCCCGGCGGGCGCAGCGCGCGCGTGCAGGCGGCGGTGCATGCGGCGACCCGCGAGCTGCTGGCACGGATGGACCGGGCCGAGCTGACCATCCCGATGATCGCGGCGGCGGCCGGGGTGACGCCCTCGACGATTTACCGGCGCTGGCACGACCTGCCGTCGCTGCTGGCCGATGTCGCGGTGGCGCGGCTGCGCCCCGATGCCGAGCCGGCCCGCACCGGCACATTGCGCGGCGACCTGGATGCCTGGCTGGAGCAGTATGTCGACGAGATCTGCTCGGCGCCGGGACGGGCGATGACCGCCGACGCGTTGGCCTGCGACCCGCGCGACCGCAATGCCGGCAGTTGCGCCGCCTATATCCGCCAGCAACTGGAAGCGATCGTGGGGCGGGCCGCCGAACGGGGCGAGCCGGTCCCCGGGCTCGACGCGCTGATGGACCACGTGGTCGCGCCGGTGGTCTACCGGATCGTCTTCGGCCACGAGACGGTCGCGCCGGCCTTCTGGCGCGGCCTGCTCGACCGGGTGCTGGCGGAGACGAAGCGATGAGCGATCCCTCGCTGGATTTCTACGACCGCCATGCCACCACCTACGTGGAGCAGGGCGACGTCAATCCGCGGCTGGCGGCGTTCCTGGCGCTGCTGCCCGCCGGCGGGCGCATCCTGGAACTGGGATCGGGCAGCGGCCGGGACGCGCTGGCAATGCTGCAGGCCGGGTTCGCGGTGGAGCCGACCGACGGCTCGGCCGCCCTGGCGCGGCAGGCAGAGGCCCGGCTCGGGCGGACGGTGCGACTGATGGCCTTCGACCAGTTGGAGGCCGAGCAGGACTTCGACGGGATCTATGCCTCCGCTTCCCTGCTGCACGCGCGGCGGGCGGCGCTGCCCGGCATCATCAGCCGCCTGCACCGGGCGCTGAAGCCGGGCGGGTACGCCTGGGCCAGCTTCAAGGACGGCACGCAGGAAGGCCATGACGGGTTCGGCCGCTACTACAACTACCTCGATCGCGCGGCGCTGGCAGCGATGTGGTCGGGCGGCGCGCCATGGTCGAGCCTGGCGTTCGAGAGCTGGGACGGCTTGGGCTATGACCGCCTGCCGACGCGCTGGCACGCGGTGATCGCGCGGCGCTGAGCACCGCACAGCCAGGCGATCGCGGCAAACATCACCGCGCCGGGCAGCAAGGGCGGCGCCGCCCCTGCCACCAACCCGATGATGAGGAAGAAGCCGGCGACCAGCGCCAGGGCGGCCGCACGGTCGACGGACCGCCACAGCGCCGCCGCACCGAAAAGCGGCGTCAGGACCGCCGCCGTGGTCAGGCCAAATCCATGATGCAGCGGGCTGGGAAGCGGAAACAGCCCCGCCATGGCAAGGGCGATGGAAGCGAGCAACACGCTGGCCCCGGCCCCGATGCGCCACGGCGCGCCGCGGCCGGGGATCCCGGGCGACATCAGGCCCAGGCCGGCGAGCAGCCCGGCCATCGCCGTGGCAAGCATGCCGGCATTGTAGACGAGCGGATACGCCACGCCCGCGCTTCCGAGTTCGCTCGGCGCCCGGTGCAGCAGGTCGAAACCCGGGTTGAGGATGCGGGCGATGAAGAGCGTCAGCGCATACAGCACGGGCATGGCGACGCCACAGGCAAGCAGGCGGCACGTTCGCCTCATCGGTCATCCTCCAGGCCGCGACCGGACATTGGCGGCGCGGCCGATGCCTTGATGAAGTCGATGAAGGCCCGCAGCGGCGCGGGCACCAGGCGCCGTCCCGGGTAATAGAGGAACGGCCCCGGGAAGCGCAGCCACCAGGGCTCCAGGACGGGTTCCAGGGCGCCGCTGTCGAGGTGCGGGCGCAGCCATTCCTCGAACAGGGTGACGATGCCGCTGCCGGCGACCGCAGCATCGACCAGCAGGTCGGTGGCCCCGCCGATCTGCACCAGCAGCGGCCCGGTCGGATCGACCCGCACCACTTCGCCCTCGCGTTCGAATTCCCAGGACATCATTGCCCCGCTGGGGAAGCGGCCGCGCAGGCAGGCATGGCCGAGCAGGTCACGCGGATGCGCCGGACGGCCGCGGCGATCGAGATAGGCGGGTGCCGCGGCGGTGGCGAAGCGCTGGATGCGGGGGCCGATCGGCACGGCGATCATGTCCTGCTCCAGCCGCTCGTCGTAGCGGATGCCGGCATCGCAGCCGGCGGCGAGCACGTCGACGAAGCTTTCCTCGGCGATCACCTCCAGCCGGATGTCGGGATAGGCGGCGAGAAACCCCGGCACGATCGCCGGCAGCACCAGCCGGGCCGCACTGACCGGCACGTTGAGCCGCAACACCCCCGCCGGCCGGTCGCGGAACCCGTTGGCCACGTCGAGCGCCGCCTCCATCTCGGCCAAAGCCGGACCGAGCCGTTCCAGCAGGCGCTTGCCCGCTTCCGTGAGGACCACGCTGCGCGTCGTGCGGTGCAGCAGGCGCACGCCGAGCCGCGCCTCCAGCCGGCGCACCGCCTCGCTGAGCCCCGACGCGCTGACGCCGGTCACGCGCGCGCCGTCGCGGAAGCCCCGGGCGCGCGCCACCGCGACGAAGGCGGCCAGGTCGCCGAGTTCCCCCTTCACTGTTCGTCCTTCCGCACAGCCCGTGCGGATTATGCCCGGTTATCGCGCGCCGCGGAAACACCCAGCTCCGTGCCGACATCAAAGGGAGATCGGTCATGTCCAGCATCAACCAGTCCGGCAGCTTCCGCCTGGGCAGGCAGAACGTGAAGCGGCTCGGCTACGGGGCCATGCAGCTCGCGGGCCCGGGGGTGTTCGGCCCGCCGCGGGACCCGGCAACCTGCCTCGCGGTGCTGCGCGAGGCGGTCGCGTCCGGGGTGAACCACATCGACACCAGCGATTTCTATGGCCCGCACGTCACCAACAAGCTGATCCGCGAGGCGCTCGCGCCCTATCCCGACGATCTGGTCATCGTCACCAAGATCGGCGCGCGACGCGGCGCGGACGGGTCATGGCTGCCGGCCTTCTCCGCCGCGGAGCTGACCGGGGCGGTGCACGACAACCTGCGCCATCTCGGCCGCGACGTGCTGGACGTGGTCAACCTGCGGATCATGTTCGACACGCACGACCCCGCCGAAGGGTCGATCGAGGCGCCGCTCACCGTGCTGGCGGAGCTGCAACGGCAGGGGCTGGTGCGCCATGTCGGGCTGAGCAACGTCACCGCCACGCAGGTCGCGGAAGGGCGGCGGATCACGGAAATCGTCTGCGTGCAGAACCACTACAACCTCGTGCACCGCGCCGACGACGCCCTGATCGACGCGCTGGCCCGCGACGGCATCGCCTATGTGCCGTTCTTTCCGCTCGGCGGCTTCAGCCCGCTGCAATCCGCCACTCTCGCCGCCGTCGCCGAACGGCTCGGGGCCACGCCGATGCAGGTCGCGCTCGCATGGTTGCTGCGGCGCGCGCCCAATATCCTGCTGATCCCCGGCACGGCGTCGCTCGCGCATCTGCGGGAGAATCTCGCCGCCGCTGACTGCAGCCTGCCGGAAGCGGCGATTCGCGCGCTGGACGAAGCGGCGGGACGGCGCCCCGCCTGATGAGGCCGGCGTGCAGACCTTGCCGGATCAGCGTGTCAGCTTCGCGAACAAGGTCGGCAGCCGCTCCGGCAGGCGGCGGACATGGTCGATCACGGCATAGCCGCCGGCGCCGAAGATGCGCTCGACATACCGGTCGGCCAGCGGATCGAGGCTGAGGCAATAGCTGCGGATGCCGGCGGCGCGGAGTTCCTCGACCGCCGTGCGGGCGTCCATGCGCAGATGCTGCGGGTCGCGCTCGTCCACGTCGGCGGGGGCGCCATCGGTCACCACCAGCAGCAGGCGGTGCCCCTCGGGGCGGCGGGCGAGCTGCCGGCCGGCGTGCCGGATCGCCGTGCCCATGCGCGTGGACAGCCCCCCGCTCATCCCGGCGAGCCGGGCCTTCACGGGGGCGTCGAAGCGTTCGGCGAAATCCTTGAAGCGGACGTAGCGGACGTCGTGCCGGCCGTCGGAGGCGAAGCCGTGCACGGCGAAGGGATCGCCGATGCCGCTGAGCGCGGTGGCAAGCAGGGCGGTGGCCGCGCGGGTGAGATCCAGCACGGACCCGGACGTGCCGCGCACCGCCTCGTTGGTCGATTCCGAGAGATCGAGCAGGATCAGGTCAGCGAGATCGCGCCGGTGGATGACGGTGCGCATGGTGATGCGCGCATCCGGCTGGCGTCCGAGCCGCAGCATCACCATGGCATCCACCGCGGCGGTCAGATTGAGATCCTCGCCATCCTCCAGCCGCCGCATCCGGGTGATGCCCTGCGGCCGCAGCCGGTCAATGATCCGCCGGATGCGCTGGCCAACCGCCGCGTGGGCGGCAAGCAGCGCATCGATGCTGCCGGCATCGCCGCGGGCCGGTGCGTGCTCACGCAGCATCGCCCAGTTCGGACGATAGGACTGCACCTTGTGGCCCCATTCCCGGTAATGCACCGGGGCCGACACGGCGCGCACGCCCGCGCGCTGGTTGAACGAGATGCCATCGTCCTCGTAGGGAAACAGCTCGGTGCCGAGCACCCAGATTTCCTGCGCGTCCTCGCCGGCGTTCTCGACATCGGTCTCGTTGATGAACTCTATCAGGCCGACCCGGCGGCGCAGCTGCGCCTGACCGGGCGGCCGAGCTTCCAGGCCATGTACTCGACGAAGCGCGACTTGCCGCAGCCGGTCGGGCCCTTGAGCATCATCGGCATGCGCACCGCGTAGGCGGCGGTGTAAAGCTCGATCTCGCTGCCGACCGGGCGGTAGTAGGGCTGCGCGGAGACAGTGTACCCGGTGTTGTCGACGTCGTTCATGATGCGGACTCTCCGGAAATGGACAGGCAGCCGGCGGCCATCCGGCCCGGGGGACGATCCTGCCTGCCCGCGTACCGAGCTGACCTAGGCGCGGATGGGGGCGCGATGCACCACCATGCTGGTGCCCTGGGACTGGGCGATGTTGTCGTAGCCGATCAGCCGGAGGTGATGGCCCGGATTGGCCGCGCGGCACGCCTCGATTTCGCCGAGGATCCGATCGACATCGGTCTCGCCGAACATCGGCAGTTTCCACATGTACCGGTAATGGCCGGTGGCATGTGCCGGGTCGGTGTGCTCGATCGCGGGCGTCCAGCCGCGGCCGACGATGTAGGCGACCTGCCGGCGCAGCTGCGCGGCATCGAGCGGCGGCAGGTAGGAGAAGGTGCCCAGCCTGCGGCTGTTCGGGTCGGACAGGCGCGACGGATAGTCCTTCATCGGGATCATGATTCGTCCTCGTGTTTCTTGCGATGGTCGGTCCGGCTGGCCGCTCAGCGATGCGGCGCATCCAGCTTGTCGACGACGTCGAACTCGAAGCGGATTTCCCGCCACGTCTCCATCGCCATCTTCAGCTCGGGGCTTGCCTGCGCGGCGGCGGTGAGGATGTCCTTGCCCTCGCGTTCGACGTCGCGCCCTTCGTTGCGGGCTCGCACGCAGGCTTCCAGCGCGCTGCGGTTCGCCGCGGCGCCGGCGGCATTGCCCCATGGATGGCCGAGCGTGCCGCCGCCGAACTGCAGCACCGCGTCGTCGCCGAAGATCGCAAGCAGGGCCGGCATGTGCCAGACATGGATGCCGCCCAAAGCGACTGGCATCAACCGGGGCCATGTGGCCCCAGGGCTGGTCGAAGAACAGCCCGCGGCGGCGGCTTCCTCGCGGGGAACGCCTGGCTGCGGCACCACCTTGAAGCAGGCAAGGACGTCACTGTCCTTCGGCGTGTAGTGCGGATCCCAATAGGTCTCGCGGTATTCCCGCACACCCGCCTGATAGATCTTGCGCATGGCATTGCCCTCCCGAGCCCCACCCCACCGGCCCGATGCCGGCGAGGCAGGCGCAGGGCAGGAAGGCCCGTGCATTAGCTGAAATTAATAGTTTCAATTGTAACGATAGACAAAAGCTTATGGACCTGCCGTGCACCTGACGCTGCAACAACTCCGACTGTTCGAGGCGGTGGCACGCCATCGCCATTTCACCCGCGCCGCCGAGGAGCTTCACCTCACGCAGCAGGCGGTTTCGATCCAGCTCCGGCGGCTGGAGGAGAACGCCGGCGCCAAGCTGTTCGAGCATATCGGGCGGCGTTTCTTCCTCACGCCGGCGGGGCACGAGATGCATGCCGCCTGCGCCGATATCCTCGCCCGGCTGCAGGCGCTGGAGGAATCGCTCGACGCGCTGGGCGACACCATGAAGGGGCCGCTGCGCCTGTCCGTGGTGACCACCGCCAAGTATTTCATTCCGCACCTGCTGGGCGCGTTCATCGCCGGGCATCAGGCGGTGGTGCCGCGGCTGATCGTGACCAACCGCGCCCGCGTGGTCGAACGGCTCGCCGACAACCAGGACGACTTCGTCATCATGGGGCAGGTGCCGACCCATCTTGCGATCGAGACATGCCCGTTCCTGGAAAACCGGCTTGTCGTTGCCGCCCATCCGGATCATCCGCTGGCCGGCATGCCGGCGATCCCGCCGGCACTGATCGCCGGCGAACGCTGGCTGGTGCGCGAGGCCGGTTCGGGAACCCGCACGGCCTTCGACCAGCACATGGCCGGGCAAGGCGTGGCCATCGCCCCCTACATGGAACTCGGCAGCACGGAGGCGATCAAGCAGGCGGTGATCGCGGGGCTCGGCCTGTCGGTGCTGCCGCTCGCCAGCATGGAACTGGAGCTGTCCTGCGGCTGCCTCGTGGTGCTGGATGTCGATGGCTTCTCCTTGTGCCGGCGGTGGAACGCCGTGTGGCTGAAGGGCAAGACCTTGCCGCGGGTGGCGCGGGCGTTCCTCGGTTTCCTCCAGGGCGTTGCCGCGGGCCGGTCCGCCGGGCCGACCGCGCGCCGCGACTGACCCCGGGGCGCCGCGTCAAGGGGAGCGGCGACCCTCCACGGCGGCGCTCCAGCGCGCCAGGGTGTCGATCGTCACCATGCCGTCCCCGGCGCCCGCCCCGGCCAGGTGACGATACGGGGCCTGCGGATCGCCAAGATCGCTCACCACGGCGAGCGCGCCAGTGAAGTCGTCCTCATCGGTATATAGGCTGGGGGTGACGACGGTGGGAATGCCGGCCGCGCGCGCGGCCGCAAGCCCGATGGTGGAATCCTCGAAGGCGATGCAGGCGGACGCCGGAATCGCCAGTCGCCGCAGCACATGGGCGTAGATGTCGGGGGCCGGCTTCTTGGCCGGAACGACATCGCCCGCCCCGATCACCGCGAAGGCCCCGGGCCCCGCCTCGCCCAGCGTCGCGCGCAACAGCGCCTCGACATTCGGCAGGCTGGTGGTGGTGGCAATGGCGACCGGAACGCCGGCCTGCCGTGCCTCGGCCAGCAGGCGGGCGATGCCGGGGCGCAACGTCACCGCGCCGGCGGCAATCATCTGCGTGTAGCGGGCGGTCTTCGCCGCATGCAGGGCGGGGATGTCCACCTCCCCGGCGCGCTCCGGCGCCTGCGCCGCCACGAAAGCGGCAAGCCGCTCCTTGCCGCCGGCGACCGCGAGCAACCGCCGATAGAGCGCGCGGTCCCAGTGCCAGGGCAATCCCGCCGCGGCGAAGGTCTGGTTGAATGCCTGACGGTGCAATTCCTCGGTTTCGGCAAGCGTGCCGTCAACATCGAAGATCAGCGCGGGCGGCATGGTTTCCTCCGGATCGAACGCTCTTTACGTGGGACGTACCAGCACCCGGACAATTGGCCCAATGCATCCCCCGTGTGCATGCCGAACGATCAGCGTCATTCCCTCCCGCCGCTGCCCGGATCCGACGCCGCGGCCGCGGCGACAAGGCCGACCAGCGGGCTGTTGAGCGGCCGCTGCCCCACGGGAAGCAGGTCGCTCGCCCCCGCCATGGACGCCTGCGCCAGGGCAACGCAGGTGGCCCCGGCCCGCAGCGCCTCGCCGGCGGCCCGCGCGATCATCTCCAGGTAGCGATCCCGCTGCCCGGCCTTGAACGCGTCCCAGGCATCCGGAACCACCTGCACGACCACCCTGGCCCCGGTGGCCCGGGCGGCCGTCTCGAACAGGCGCCGCGTCGGCTCCACCGTCGTCTCGACGGCGCAGAGCACCACCACCGTCCCGCCCTGCCGGACGGCCTCGGCCGCCAGCGCCGCATCGACGCGCAGGACCGGAACCAGGGCCCCCTCCGCGGCCATCGCGGCCGCCGGCCCCAGCGTCGAGCAGGTCAGCAGCACCGCGTCCGCCCCGGCGCACAGCGCCCGCAAGGCATCGGCGGCCCGGGCGGCGATGTCGGGCGTGAGCCCGCCTGCCCGCTCCGCATCGGCGAGCAGGTCGGCCCGCACCACGTGGTGCAGCTCCACCCCCACCAGCCCCGAGGCCCGCAAGGCTGCGTCGAACACCGGAACATTGCTCTCGATGGTATGGAGGCAGGCGATGCGGGGCACGGGAGGACTCCTTGCGGGACAGGCAGGGCACTCTTCCACGACACCAGGGCATCCGCCAGCCGGACGGCTAGCGGGCGCGATGGTCCTCGATAACCGTGCCGCAGCCAGCGAGTTCGGCCTCGTGCCCCGGCTCGCGCGCCGTTTCCGCCAGCGCCGCCGCCTCCCATTCACGCATCGCCGGATGCGCCAACATGCGGTCCACCCAGACGCGCCCGGCCTCGCCCACCTCCAGGCCGTAGGTGCGCACCCGGAACACCACCGGCGCATAGAACGCATCCGCCGCAGTGAAGTCCGCCCCCGCCAGGAACGGGCCGCCGAAGCGCGCCAGCCCTTCGGCCCAGAGTTCATCCAGCCGCGCCACGTCGCGCAGCAGCGCGGGGCCGAACGGATGGGGCCGCACGCGCACGCCCACGTTCATCGTGCACCGGGACCGCAGCGCGCCGAAGCCGCCATGCATCTCCGCCACCGCCGCCTGCGCCCAGGCTCGTGCATCCGCGTCGCCGGGCCACACGCCGGCATGGCGTTCCGCCAGGTATAGCGTGATGCCGAGCGAATCCCAGATGGTGCGTTCACCGTCCAGCAGCACCGGCACCTGCCCGGTCGGGGAAAAGCGCCGGAACGCCGTGAAATTATCGGCGGGAAGGAACGGTTCGACGCGATCCTCGAACGGGATGCCAAGCGTGTGCATCAACACCCAGGGCCGCAGTGACCAGGATGAATAATTCCGATTGGCGGTGATCAGCGTATAGCCCATGGCACGCTCCTGGAAACCGGGACTTTGCATATCGTGGCTGCCACCGCTGCCGCCACCCCCACGCCACCAGGAGGTGAAAAACCTTCCCAGAAGCTTGCTTGACAGCGCCAATCGTAGCGCTACGATCCGCCCCGTCAGCAGCGACCTGCCGGCACCCACGCCAACGGCCCCATAAGGAAACGCCATGGCACCCTCCCTCGCGCCCGCCGCCCCGCGCTCCTGGCGAGCCTGGCTCGCCACCAGCCTCGGCGCCCTCGGCTTCCTGTTGTTCGGCTACGACACCGGGGTCATTGCCGGCGCGCTGCTGTTCATCCGCGGTGAATTCGCGCTCTCGCCGACGCTGGAAGGGCTGGTGGTCAGCGTGCTGCTGTGCGGCGCCGCGATCGGCGGCCTGGTGTCCGGGCGGCTGGTGGAACGCCACGGCCATCGCCGGCTGCTGATGGGCACCGGCATTCTGTTCACGCTCGGCGCGGCCATCGCCGCGCTGGCGCCGTCGGTGGGGGCGCTGGTGCTGGCGCGCCTCGTGCTGGGGCTTGCCGTCGGCGCCGCCTCGGCGCAGGCGATGCTCTACATCAGCGAAACCGCGCCCACCGAGCATCGCGGCGCCTTCGCCGCCCTGGCGCCGCTGATGTGCACCACCGGCATCCTCGTGTCCTATCTCGTCGGCTGGTGTTTGGCCGAAAGCGGTGACTGGCGCATGATGTTCGCGGTCGCCATCGTCCCGTCGCTGCTGCTGGTGGCGGGCATGGCCTTCGCCCCGGATTCACCGCGCTGGCTGGCGCATCACGGCCGCATCGACGCGGCACGGGCGGTGCTGCGCGGCACCCTGCCCGAGGCCGAGGTGGAGCCCGAGCTGCGCCGCATCCTCACCGTCACCGCCGCCCCGGCGGTCAGCTTCACCACGATGCTGCGCGAGCCGGTGCTGCGCCATGCGCTGCTGCTCGCCTGCGGGCTGGCGCTGCTGCAGCAGGTGATCGGCATCAACACGATCGTCTATTACGCGCCCACGATCTTTCGCAACCTCGGCTTCCGGCCGAGCGACGCCATCCTCACCACCAGCTTCCTGCAGGCGCTGGCGATCCTCTCGACCATCGTGGCCGCGCGCATCGTCGACCGGGCCGGGCGGCGGCCGCTGCTGATGGCCGGCGCGGTGGCCATGGCGATCAGCCTCGCCGCGATCGGCACGGTCATGTCCACGCCGCTGGCGCAGACCCTGGCCGGCCATGTCGCGGCGGTGGCGGCGGTGGCGCTGTTCAAGATGGCGTTCTCCTTCAGCTGGGGCCCGCTGGTGTGGGTGACCATGCCGGAGGTGCTGCCTCACCGCGCCCGCGGCACCGGCATGGGCGTGGCCACGCTGACCAACTGGATGGCCAACCTGGTCGTCTCCTTCTCCTTCCCGATCCTGCTGGCGAGCGGGGCGATGGCGGTGTTCGGCGTGTTCGTCGGCAGCTGCCTGCTGGCCTTCCTGTTCGCCGCCTTCGTGCTGCCCGAAACCGCGCGGGTCAGCCTGGAGGCGATCGAGCAGCGCAGCCCCTCCCCGGCCCCCTCTCACTGACCCCCTGTCCTTGCCTTCCTTCCCACCCGGTTTCGCGCCTCAGAATCGTAGCGCTACGATGATCCGCCGCCGGGCCGACGTCACGGAGCCCCAGATGACCGAGCACCGCCCCACCCCGCCTCTGCGCAGCCAGCGCTGGTACGAGCCCGATACCATCCGCGCCTTCGCCCACCGCCAGCGCACCCAGCAGATGGGCCTCCGCCGCGAGGATTTCCTCGGCAAGCCGGTGATCGGCATCATCAACACCTGGAGCGAAATGAGCGCCTGCCACATCCATCTGCGCGACCGCGCGGAGACGGTGAAGCGGGCGGTGTGGGCGGCCGGCGGCTACCCGGTGGAACTGCCGGCGCTGTCGGTCGGCGAGGTCATGGTCAAGCCGACCACCATGCTCTACCGCAACTTCCTGGCGATGGAGACCGAGGAACTGCTGCGCTCGCATCCGATCGACGGCGCGGTGCTGCTCGGCGGCTGCGACAAATCCACGCCGGCGCTGCTGATGGGCGGGCTCAGCATGGACATCCCCATGCTGTTCATGCCGGCCGGGCCGATGTCGAACGGCCAGTGGCGCGGCCAGAAAAGCGGCGCCGGCACCCACACCAAGAAATACTGGGACCAACTGCGCGTCGGCGCCATCACCCGGCATGACTGGGTGGAGCTGGAAGGCGCGATGACGCGGTCCATCGGCACCTGCAACACCATGGGCACCGCCTCGACCATGACGCTGATCGCCGAGGCGATCGGCTTCACCCTGCCCGGCGCCGCGTCCATCCCCGCCGCGGATTCGGGGCATGTGCGCATGGCCGCCGCCTGCGGCGACCGCATCGTCGCGATGGTGCGCGAAGACCTGCGCCCGTCACGCTGGCTGACCCGGCGGCATTTCGACAACGGCATCGCCACCTACATGGCGCTCGGCGGCTCGACCAACGCGGCGATCCACCTGATCGCCATGGCCCGCCGGGCCGGCATCAGCCTCACGCTTGACGACATGGCGGCGATGGCCCGGCGCATCCCGGTGCTGGTCAACCTGTTCCCGTCCGGCAACGCGCTGATGGAGGACTTCTTCTTCGCCGGCGGCCTGCCGGCGCTGCACGCGAAGATGCGCGACTTCCTTGATCTGGACTGTGCCGGCATCGCCGGCGTGCCGCTGCGCGAGATCATCGCCGAGGCCGCCTGCCACGACGACGACGTGATCCGCAACCTCGCCAACCCGGTGACGCCGCTCGATCGCGGCGTCACGCTCGCGGTGCTGCGCGGCAATCTCTGCCCCGACGGGGCGGTGATGAAATCGAGCGCCGCCGATCCACGCCTCGCCCGCCATGTCGGCCCGGCGCTGGTGTTCGAAGGGCCGGAGGACATGGCCGCGCGCATCGACGACCCGGCCCTGGAGGTCACCGCCGACACCGTGCTGGTGCTGCGCAACGGCGGTCCGGTGGGCGGCCCGGGGATGCCCGAATGGGGCAACCTGCCGATCCCGAAGAAGCTGCTGACGCAGGGGGTGAAGGACATGATCCGCATCTCCGATGCGCGCATGAGCGGCACCCATTACGGGTCCTGCATCCTGCACGTCGCGCCCGAGGCGGCGGTGGGCGGCCCGCTGGCGCTGCTGCGCACCGGCGACCGCGTCGCCCTCGACGTGCCGGAAGGCCGGCTCGACATGCAGGTGCCGGAAGATGAACTGGCGCGCCGCCGCGCCGCCTTCGTGCCCACCCACCGCAACTACACGCGGTCCCTGGTGGCGCTGCACCAGCGCCACGTCACCCAGGCGCATGAAGGCTGCGACTACGACTTCCTGCAGGACGCCACCCCGGTGCCCGAACCCGGCATTTTCTGAAGCCCCCAAACAGGATTTTCGCCATGGACGTCCCCACCAACCAGTTCAAGCAATGGCTGAGCCAGCGCCGGCAGCCGGCGCCGCTCGGCACCTGGATGATGACCGGCAGCGCCGCCGTCGCCGAGGCGCTCGGCTATGTCGGCTTCGACTACCTCGTGCTCGACACCGAGCACGTGCCGGTGGACCAGCTCGATGTCGGCCATATCCTGCGCGCCCTCGCCGGCACGCCGACACGCGAGGTGCTGCTGCGCCTGCCCTGGAACGATGCCGTCGCGGTCAAGCGCGCGCTCGATGCCGGGGCGCAGTCGCTGATGTTCCCCTTCATCCAGACCGCCGAGGAAGCCCGTCGCGCCGTCGCCGCCGCGCGCTATCCGCAGGATGGCAATGGCGGCACCCGTGGCGTGGCGGCGGTGCACCGCGCCAGCCGCTACGGCGCCATCGGCGACTACCTGCGCCAGGCCAATGCCCAGACCTGCGTCGTGCTGCAACTGGAAACCCCCGAGGCGGTGGCGCGCATGCCGGAGATCGCCGCGGTGGACGGCGTCGATGCCATCTTCATCGGCCCGGCCGATCTCTCGGCCAACATGGGCCATCTCGGCGGCATCACCCATCCCGAGGTGCAGGCGGCCTTGCGCCAGGCGGTGCAAAGCTGCACCGCGCTCGGCAAGCCCTGCGGCATCGTCGGCGGCAATCCCGATCTGGTCGGCACCTATCTCGAATGGGGCTATGCCTTCGTCGCCATCGCCTCCGACATGAGCATGCTGCTCGCCCGCGCCCGCGAGCAGATCGCCGCGGTGCGCGGCCGCAAGCTCGCCATCGCCGGCGGCGCGGGCTACTGAGGCGGGCGGGATGCAACCGGTCGAACGCCACGCCCTCGCCCGCGGCCGGATGCGGGTCGAGCTCGCCCCGCGGACCGGCGGGGCGCTGGCCGCCGTCGAATACGGCGGCATCCCGCTGCTGCGGCCGTGGAACGGCGAGCCCAGCGTGCGGCGGATGGCGGTCTATCCGCTGCTGCCCTATTCCAACCGCATCGCCGAGGGGCGGTTCCGCTTCGCCGGAACCGAGCACGTGCTGCGGCGGAATTTCGGTGACCATCCGCATCCGCTGCACGGGCTGGGCTGGCAGCGTGAATGGGCGTTCGTCCCGCGCGGCACGCACGCGGCAAGCATGACGCTGGGCCACCGCCCCGACGGCGAGGCCGCCGCCGACTGGCCCTTCGCCTTTGACGCCGAGCAGACGGTGGAGCTGACGGACCGGACGGTGACGCTGACACTGGCCTTCCGCAACGCCGATACCCGTCCCGCCCCGGTCGGGCTCGGCTGGCATCCGTTCTTCCCGCGCCATGACGGCGCCGTGCTGCGCTTCCACGCCGACGCCGTATGGCGCAACGACGCCCGCATGCTGCCGGTGGAGCGCGGGACGGTGCCGCCGGCCTGGGATTTCAGCGCCGGGCGGCCCGTCGAGAATCCGGGCCTCGACAATTGCTTCGCCGGCTTCACCGGCACCGCCACCCTTTCCTGGCCGGCGCGGCGGCTTGCCGTCACCATGACGGCGGATGCGACGCTCGGCCATCTGGTGGTGATGACCCCGCCGCCGCCGGCCGATTTCTTCGCGGTGGAGCCGGTGATGAATGCCAACGATGCCATCAACCGGCCGGATCCGGCCGCGCACGGGCTGCGCGTGCTGGCGCCCGGCGAAAGCTTGCGCGTGCGCATGACACTCACCGTGGGGGAAACCAACCCATGAAGCTGTATCCAGGGGCCGTTTCGGTGCTCGACGTGCAGGCCACGCTCGGCGAGTGCCCGGTGTGGTCGGCCCGCGAGAACGTGCTCTATTTCGCCGACATCCTCGCCCCGGCGATCCACCGCTTCGATCCGGCGAGCGGCGCGCACAGCGTGCTGCCGATGCCCGAGCATACCGGCTGCTTCGGCCTGCGGGCCGGCGGGGGATTCGTCGCCGCCATGCGCAGCGGCGTGTTCCTGCTGGATGCCGCCGGGCGGGTGGAACGCAAGGTCGGCGACAACCCGACCGACCCGGCGCAGAGCCGCTTCAACGACGGACGGGTCGATCCCTGGGGTCGGTTCTGGTGCGGCACCATCTGGCAGCCGCGCGACCGCCCGGCCGGGGTGCTGTGCCGGCTGGATCCGGACCTGTCGTTCCGCGTCGTCGCCGGCGACGTGCTGGTCTCCAACGGCCTGGCCTTCGCGCCGGGGCGCGACCGCATGTACCACAGCGACACCCCCAACCACGTGCTCTACGCCTATCCGCTCGACCCCACGACCGGCGAGCCGGGATCCCGGGCGATGCTGAAGCGCTTCCCGCAGGGCCAGGGCCGCCCCGACGGCGCCGCGGTGGACAGCGAAGGCTGCTACTGGTCGGCGCTGTTCGATGGCGGGCGCGTGGTGCGGCTCTCGCCCGCGGGCGAGCTGCTGGCCGAGATCCCGCTGCCGGTGCGCTGGCCGACCATGGTTGCCTTCGGCGGCCCCGACCTGAAGACCCTGTTCATCACCAGTTCGCGCGAGAACCGCAGCGAAGCCGAACTCGCGCAATACCCGCAATCGGGCAACCTGTTCGCGGTCACGGTCGATGTCGCCGGCCGCGTCGAGCCCTGCTTCGCGGGCTGACCGCCCGCACCCCCTTTCAGAGAACGCCAGGAGAGACAGCATGAAGATCGGATTCATCGGACTCGGGCTGATGGGAGAGGCGATGAGCCGGAACCTCGTCGCCAAGAGCGGACACACGGTGCAGGTGTTCGACGTGGACCGCGCCAAGGTCGATCACCTCGTCGCCCATGGCGCCGAGGCGGCCGGCTCGGTGCGGGAGGTCGGCGCAGCCTGCGACGTGGTGTTCTCGATGGTGCCGAAATCCGAGCATGTCGAGGCGGTCTATGCGGACTTGCTGACGGTGGCGCGTGCCGGGCAGGTGCTGGTCGATATCAGCACCATCGCGCCCGACGTCTCCGCCGCCCTTGCCGCCCGCGTCGCCGCCACCGGGGCGGTGATGCTGGACGCGCCGGTGGTGAAGTCGCGTCCCGCCGCGATAGCGGGCACGCTCGGCTTCTACGTCGGCGGCGATGCCGGTGCCTTCGCGCAAGTGCGCCCGCTGCTGGAATGCATGGGTAGCAAGATCATCCATCTCGGCGCCAACGGCACCGGGCTGGTGATGAAGCTGTGCCACAACGTGCTGGTGGCCGAGATCCAGAACGGGGTGAACGAGATCCTCACCGTGGCGCAGCATTTCGGCATCCCGCTCGACAGCTTCGCCGAGGCGGTCAGCTATGGCGGCGCCACCAATTTCTACCTGACCAGCAAGCTGGACACCCTGCGCCGCGAGGATTTCACCCCGGCCTTCTCGGCCGAGAACATGCACAAGGACATCGGCTATTTCCGCCAGATGACCGGCCCGGCCGGGCTGAAGCTGCCCGGCGTCGAGGCCGCCGCCGCAGTCTATGCCCATGCCATGGCAACCGGCCTCGGCGGGCAGGATTTCTCGGTCACCCGCAAGGCGGTCGAGGACATGAGCCGCGGCTGACGCAACACGGACACGAAGCCCAGAGACATGAAAACCTACGAATCCGCCATCTACCGCTCGCTCGCGGGCAAGGTGGTGTTCATCACCGGCGGCGGCTCCGGCATCGGCGCTGCCTATGTGGAAGCCTTCGCCACCCAGGGCGCGCGGGTCGCCTTCGCCGATTTCGACGAAACCGCCTCTCGCCAGTTGCTGGCCCAGGACGGGCTGGGCGAGGTGGATTTCCAGGTCTGCGATGTGCGCGACATCACCATGCTGCGCAAGGCGATCGCCAGCGTCGAGGAGCGCTTCGGCCGCATCGACGTGCTGATCAACAACGCCGCCCGCGACGACCGCCACGCCATCGCCGACGTGACCCCGGAATACTGGGACGAGCGCCACGCCACCAACCTGCGCCACCAGTTCTTCGCCACCCAGGCGGTGGCGCCCGGCATGGCGCAGCGCGGCGGCGGCTGCATCATCAACATGAGCTCGATCGGCTGGCTGCGCGGCCGGCCGGGGCTGATCTGCTATTCCACCGCCAAGGCGGCGATCTACGGCATGACCCGCAGCCTCGCGCGCGAACTCGGCGACAAGGGCATCCGCGTCAACAGCCTCATGCCCGGCGCCATCCGCACCGCCCGCCAGGACGCGATGTGGGCGTCCAACCCGCAGGGCTTCGAGGCCGCCAACAAAGAGTTCCTCGACCTGCAGATGCTGAAGTTCCGGCTCGACGCATCCGACTGCGCGCGCATGGCGCTGTTCCTCGCCTCCGACGAGGCCCGCGGCTGCACCGGGCAGAATTTCATCGTGGACGCCGGGCTTTCCATCCTCTGACCCCCCGGCTGCCGGACGGGGACAGGCAGGTGCCGTCCCCGCCCCTTCCCAAGGACCACTCCCACCATGGACCTCCTCCAGGTATTCCTGCCTGACGGATCGCTGCTGGCCACCTCGTCGCTGCTGACGGTGGTCAGCCTGATGTTCCTGTATACCTTCGTCGGCATCGTCGCGGGCTTCGGCGGCGCGCTGACCACCATGCCCTTCATCACCATGCTGATCCCGGTGAAGATGGCGGCGCCGATCAGCGTCACCGTCGGTACCGCGACCGCGCTCTATGCGGTGGTGATGGACCGCAAGGCGGTGGACTGGAAATCGGCGATCACGCTGATCATCTCCTCCTTCGTCGGCGTGCCCTTCGGCCTCTACGTGCTGAAATACGCGCCCGACTACTACATGAAGGGCGGGCTCGGTGCCTTCCTGGTGATCTATGCGCTGTACGGCCTGCTGGCGCCGAAGCTGCCGAAATTCGACCGCGCCTGGCTGCCCTACCCGATGGGCTTCCTCGCCGGCGGGCTCGGCGCCGCCTTCTCCACCAACGGGCCGCCGGTGGTGATCTACGGCGTGCTGCGCGACCTGGCTCCCTCGGCCTTCCGCGGCACGCTGAACGCCTTCTTCGCCGCCAACAACGTCGCCATCGTCTTCGGCATGGTGACCGGCGGCATCATGACCACGAACGTCCTCAAGATCGTCATCCTGGCGGTGCCGGTCATGGTGGTGGGCTGGCTGGTGGGCAACTTCATCCACAAGCGCATCCCCAAGGAACGGTTCCAGAAGCTGGTCTACGCATTGCTGGTGCTTTCGGGCATCATGCTGCTGAAGGGCGCGCTGGGGCTCTGAGCGGCGGCAGGCGGGATCACGCGATCCCGCCCCCCTGCCACCCCGGCCTCCCGGCCAGGACGACCACCACGGGGCGAGAGATGGACGAGAGGAGCAACGGGACGCGGCGGCGCCGCAAGATGCAGCGGGTGACGATGACGGAAGTCGCCGCCAGCGCCGGCGTCTCTCCCTCCACCGTGTCGCTTTATCTGCGCAAGCCGACGCTGGTCTCGCCCAGCGTCGGCGAGACCATCGGGCGGGCGATCGAACGGCTCGGCTACGTGCCGAACCTGGTCGCGGGCGGACTGGCCGCCGCCGGCTCGCGCGTGGTCAGCGTGATCGTTCCCTCGGTGCGCAACGCCTTCTTCGCCGATACCGTGGCGGCGTTGCAGGAAACGCTGGCCCCCTCGGGGCTGCAGGTCATGCTCGGCCACACCGATTACGGCTTCGACCGCGAGGAGACGCTGGTTCGCACCGCCCTGTCCTGGGCCCCGGCAGCCATCGTCATCGTCGGGCTGGAGCATGGGCGCGGCACCCGCGGCCTGCTGATGGGCGCCGCCGCGCCGGTGTTCGAGATCTGGGAATGCGGCCAGCACCCGATCGACACCGCCGTCGGTTTCCAGCACCGCGAGGTAGGCCGCGCCGCCGCCACCCACCTGCTCGCGCGCGGGCGGCGCCATCTGGCCTTCCTTGGTGCCCGGATGGCCGACGACTACCGCGCCCAGTACCGCGCCGACGGCTTCGCGCGCCGGGTGACGGAGCAGGGAGCGCCGGCCCCGCTGGTGCTCGATGCCCCGGACGGCGCCAGCGTGGCGCTCGGCGCCCGGCTGCTGGGCCAGGCCCTGGCAGAGCGGCGGCGGATCGACGGCATCGCCTGCTCCAACGACCTGATCGCGCTCGGCGCCCTGTTCGAATGCCAGCGCCGCGGCATCGCCGTGCCGCAGGCGATCGGCATCGTCGGCTTCGGCGCCCTGGAGTTCACCGGCTCCTGCGTGCCGCCGCTGACGACGATCGACCCGTTCGGCAGCCGCATCGGCACCATGGTCGGGCAACGCATCCTCGCCCGGCTGCAGGAACGCTCCCCCTCCCCACCGCAGCCCGAAACGATCGATACCGGCTTCGAGCTGGTGGTGCGCGACAGCACCTGATCCGATACCGGCCGCATGCGTGAACGGCGGCGGCGCCCCCTCAGCGACGCCTGGCGGTATCCAGGCAGGGTTTGACGGCGGCCAGCAGGCGCTGCGCGTCCTCTGGCGAGATCCGCGCCTCGGCAGTCAGTCTCGGGCCGTTCGGCTTCGTGCTGGCCTGGTCCCACACCAGCGACGAGGGTACCAAACCCAACGAGGCGACCACATCGGCCAGCGCCTTCAGCTTCGGCGCATCGTTGCGCAGTGCGCCGTTCACGGCGAGGTGGAACATCCGCTCATCCCACCATCCGGAAGGCATGAACGCCGCCTCCCGGCCCGCCAAACTCCGCAGCGTGACCGATTTCGTCGTCGGCGCGGACGGTCCTTCGAAGTCGTCGAGCGGGAAAACCCGGCCGAGCGCAGCGGCGTCCGCAAGCTGGAGCTCCACCGAGAGCACCCCCGTGGACATCGCACCGCCGTTCTGCGTGCAACTGAACAGGACGCGGGCCGGGCGCGAGACCGCGCCAGCCCGGACCTGCGCGTCGACGGAGAGCCCCGCGGCGGAGGCCGGGGTGGAGGCGGCCGCGGCAACCGCGAGGACAGCGGCCGCGAGCGGAAGTCGGATGCGGTTCATGGGCTTTCTCCCCGAGGGCGGCTTCGGCGAAGGCACCGCGAGGCCATCCTACATCGTTGCCAAATCGCTGAGAACCGCGCCGTGGGTGTGGGGGATCTTCGCGCCACTTCGCCGAAGCGGCGTTTCCCTGGTTTCGTTGCAAATATCCCGAAGCATCCGGCCGGCCCCATGGGGTCGCGCAGCAATCCGGTGCGAATGCACGACGAATCGCGATGACGCGACTCCGGTATTGCAAATGATTCCTACTTGCATTAGCCGCTGCGGCGAACGCACGGAGGACCCCACATGCGCCTGGCGGCCCAGAGACGCCGTTTGGTTTCAGGACTGGCCGGCTGCGCCGCCGCGCTCGTCGCCCCACCCGCCTTTGCCGATCCGCTGGTCTTCGACCCCGTCAGTGTCGAGGGCACGCGCGAGACCGGCCGCGGCCCGGTCAGCGGCTACCAGGCCAACGTCGCCGCGACCGGCACCAAGACGGACACGCCGCTGCTGGAAACGCCACAGGCCATCAGCGTGATCACGCGCGACCGCATGGACGCGCAGAATGTCCGCAGCGTCACCGACGCGCTGCGCTACTCGGCCGGTGTCGGCGCCGACAATTACGGTGCCGACGTGCGTGGCTTCTACGGCTCGATCCGTGGCTTCACCCCCGACACCTATCTCGATGGCATGCGCCTGCCGCTGACGGTGACGGCGCAGAGCTACCAGCTCGAACCCTGGGGTCTGGAACGCATCGACGTGATCCGCGGCGCCAGCTCGGCGCTGTACGGCTCGGGCAATCTCGGTGGCCTCATCAACGGCGTCAGCAAGGTGCCGCGGCTGGATCAGGTCAACCAGGTGCAGATCCAGGGCGGGTCCTTCGATCGCATCCAGGGCGCCATCGATGTCGGCGGCAAGGTCAACGAAAGCGGCACGCTGCTGTGGCGGCTGAACGCGCTGGCCCGCGATTCCGGCACCGGCTACGACAACATCAAGAACAACCGCATCTTCGTTGCCCCCTCGCTGAGCTGGCAGCCGGACGCCGATACCACGGTGACGCTGCTGGCCAGCTACCAGCAGGACGACGGCGGCTCCTCCGCGCAGTTCCTGCCCGCCTCCGGCACCGTGCTGTACAACCCGGCCGTGCGGATCCCGCGCGACTTCCTCAACGGCGACAAGAATTACGACGTCTATTCCAAGCGGCAGATCGGCCTCGGCTATCTCGTCGAGCACCGCATGAGCGATGCCTGGACGCTGCGCCAGTCGATGCGCTTCACCCATATCGACCTCAATTACCGCAGCATCTACGGCGCCGGCCTGGCCAGCGGCAGTTCTGTGATGCTGAACCGCGTGGCGGCGCGCCAGCAGCCCACCATCAACACGGTGACGCTGGACACCCAGTCGGAAACGAAATTCGTCACCGGGCCGCTCGGGCACGACCTGCTGCTGGGCATCGACTACCGCCGCAACGTCCTGGTGACGCGCACCTCCAACGCCACCGGGCCGCAGCTTAATCTGCTGAACCCCGTCTACCTGCCGGTGACCTGGCCCTCGCTCGGGGCGAGCAGCGCCGTCGGCTCCACCCAGGTGCTGAGCCAGGTCGGGATCTACGCCCAGGACCAGCTCAGCCTGGGCAACTGGCGGCTGATCCTTACCGGGCGGCAGGACTTCGCCCAGAACGACACGCTGAACACCAAGACCGGCGTGCGCACCATCATCGACGACCAGGACTTCACCGGCCGCGTCGCGCTGCTCTACGCGGCGCCGTTCGGGGTCTCGCCCTATGTTTCCTACGCCACCTCGTTCCTGCCGCTGAGCGGCACGAATTTCTACGGCCAGACCTACAAGCCGCAGACCGGCGATCAGGTGGAGGTCGGGGTGAAATACCAGCCGCCCGGCACCAGCCTGCTGCTGACCGCGGCGCTGTACGACCTGCGCCAGCGCAACGTGCAGACGGTCGATCCGGCCAACGCGCTGAACACGGTGCAGACCGGCGAGATCCGCTCGCGCGGCATCGAGCTGGAAGCGGTGGGCGAGGTGCTGCCGCGGCTGAACGCCATCGCCTCCTTCACCTACCAGGAACCCGAAGTCACCAAAACCAATGTCGCCGCCCAGCTCAACAAGCGCCCGGCGGCGGTGCCGGAGCACATGGCCTCGCTCTGGCTGGACCGCAGCTTCGCGATCACCGAGGACATCAGCCTCGGCCTGGGCGGCGGCGTGCGCTACACCGGCAACACCGCGGGCGATGCCACCAACAGCTTCACCGTCCCCAGCTTCGTGCTGTTCGACATGCAGGTGCGGCTCGACCGCGGCAACTGGCGCCTGCAGGTGAACGGCACCAACCTTGCCGACAAGACCTATGTCGCGGCCTGCAGCGGCATCACCTCCTGCTCCTACGGAGTGGGACGCGCCGTGTTCGCAAGCCTCGGCTACCGGTGGTGATGACACTGCCACGCCGGGCGGAGATCCTGTCGCGCTGCGTGGCGGCGATCCTCGGCGGCTATGCGCTGGCCGCCACCCTCGCCGCCGCCTGCGCCGCCTTCCTGCCGCTGCCACGGGCCGAGGCGACGCTGGCGGGCATGCTGGCGAGCTTCGCCGTGCATGCCGGCGCGGTGATCTGGGTGTTCGCCGCCGCGTCTTCCTGGCAGGGCTGGGCGGGGCTGCTCGGCCTGACCGCGCCGCTGCTGCTGTTGCTGCTGGTCCTGCGATGAGGAACGGCTTCCGCCAGAGCATGGCCTGGCTGCATTCCTGGGGCGGCCTGTTCGCCGGCTGGATCCTGTTCGCCGTCTTCCTCACCGGCACCGTCAGCTATTACCGGCAGGAGATCTCCGCCTGGATGCGGCCGGAACTGCACCAGGGCGTGCCGCGCGCGGAGGCGGCGGAGCGGGCGGTCGAGTACCTGCAGCGCGTGGCCCCGCAGGCGCGCACATGGCTGATCGAACTGCCGGACGCCCGCACCCGGGCGCTGCGCGCGGGCTGGAGCCTGCGCGACGGCCCCGGCGGCTTCACCCTGGTCACGCTGGATGCCGCCGGGGACACGGTGCCGGTGCGCGAAACCCCGGGCGGCGACCTGTTCTACTACTTCCATTTCGACCTGCTGGTGGTGCCGTTCCGGCTGGGGCGCTGGCTGGTCAGCCTGTGCGCCCTGTTCATGCTGGTGGCGATCATCAGCGGCGTGATCGTGCATCGCCGCATCTTCGCCGATTTCTTCACCCTGCGCGCCAGCAAGGCCGGCCCGCGCGCCTGGCTGGACGGGCATAACCTCTCGGGCGTGCTGGCGCTGCCCTACCACCTGATGATCACCTATACCGGACTGGTCACCTTCGCGCTGATGCTGATGCCCTGGGGCGCCGATCTCGCCTATGGCGGCAACCGCGCCGCGTTCCAGGCCGAGATGTTCGGACAGATGCTTCCCGGCCCGAAGACCGGGCAGGATGCCACGTTGGCGGCGTTGCCGCCGCTGCTGGAACAGGCGGGCCGGCACTGGGGCGGCGGGCTGCCCGGCCGGATCACCGTGTTCAATCCCAACGACGCGGCCTCCCGCGTGCTGGTGGCGCGCGGCGACACCGACCGCATCGCCACCACGCGGCAGGCGATGCTGTTCGACGGCCATACCGGGGCGCTGCTCGCCGCCCGCGATGCCGAGGGCGCGGTGGAACGGGTCTGGGGCACGATGTACGGGCTGCATCTCGGCCGCTTCGCCTCGCCATCGTTGCGGGCGCTGTTCTTCCTCTCCGGGCTGGCCGGCACCGCCATGGTGGCGACCGGGCTGGTGCTGTGGACGGCCAAGCGCCGCGGCCGCGCGCCGGACCGGCTGGCGCGGGTGGCGGAGGTCCTGAACATCGCCAGCATCGCCGGGCTGCCGGTGGCCATGCTGGCGCTGCTCTGGGCCAACCGGCTGCTGCCGGTCGGGCTGCCGCAGCGGGCGCTCTGGGAATTCCGCAGCTTCTTCGGGGCCTGGGTGCTCTGCCTGCTGCTCGCCGCGCTGCTGCCGCGCCGCCTGGGCTGGCGCAGCCTGTTCGCCGCCGCCGGGCTGCTCGCCGCCGGGCTGCCGGTGCTGAACGCGCTGACCACCGACGCGCATCTCGCCGTGACGCTGCGGCAGGGCGACTGGGCGCTGGCCGGGATCGACCTGACGGTGCTCGCCTGTGCGCCGGCCTTCGCCGCGCTGGCCTGGGCCGCCGGACGCCGCAGGCCGGCTCCCGCCGTCGCCGCGAGGGCCGGCTGATGGTGATGCTGGCCCTGGCCTTGGCCCATGCCGGCTTCATCGGGCTGGCGCTGGCGATGGACCGTCATGCCGCCCGGATCCCGCTCATTCCGCCCATGCCGGGATCGGCGCGGTGGCCGTTGCGGCTGACGGGGCTGGCGCTGCTGTTGGCATCGGGCTGGCTCAGCCTGCTGGGCTGGGGAACCGGCCCCGGCAGCGCCGGCTGGTTCGGCCTGTTGACCCTGGCCGGGCTGCTGCTGGCGCTCGGACTGGCGCTGTGGCCGCGGCAGGTCGCGGTCATCGCCCTGCTGCTGCTCACGCTCGGCCTGATGCTGGTGGACGATTGAAGATCGGCGCGGGGAATGCCCCCGCAATGATCATGTAAACGTTTTCGCACTGTCCCGGAACTGTAACACTCCGCCTGTAGACGGGGCGCATGGATCGCCCGCCGCCCCGTCCCACCCTGCACGACGTCGCCGCCCGCGCCGGCGTCTCGATCGCGACGGTCTCGCGCGTGCTCAACGGCAGCAGCCCGACCCGCCCGGAAACCGAGGCGCGGGTGCGCGCGGCGATCCGTGGGCTCGGCTTCCGCCCCAACCGCACCGGACGGGAACTGCGGGTCGGCCAGAGCCACACCGTCGGCGTGCTGCTGCCCAGCCTCTCCAACCCGATCTTCGCCGACAGCGTCAGCGGCATCCAGGACGCCGCCCGCGCCGAAGGCTGGTCGGTGCTGATCGCCTCCAGCCGCTACGACGCCGGGCGCGAGCACGAGGCGGTGGAGGGCCTGCTCTCCCACCGCGTCGGCGGGCTGATCCTGACCGTGGCCGAGGCCGATGCCAGCCCCACCCTGGACGCGCTGGACGCCGAGGGGCTGCGCTACGTCCTGCTCTACAACCAGCCCACCCGGCCCGACCGCGCCTTCGTCAGCATCGACAACGTCGCCGCCGGCCGTGACGCCGCGCGGGCGCTGGTCGCACAGGGCCATCGCCGCCTTGGCATGGTGGCCGGACGCTTCGACGCCTCCGACCGGTCCCGGCTGCGCCATGCCGGCTTCGCCGCCGCGCTGGCCGAAGCCGGACTGCCCCCGGGGCAGGTGCTGGAAATCGGCTTCGACGACAGCGCGGCCACCGACGCGCTGCGTGCCGCGCTCGCCCGCCCCGACCGGCCCACCGGCCTGTTCTGTTCCACCGACCTGCTGGCGCTGCGCAGCATCGCCGTGCTGCGCGATCTCGGGCTGCGGGTCCCGTGCGACGTCTCGGTGATCGGCCTGGACGGCATCGCGGTCGGCGCGCTGACCGCGCCGAGCCTCGCCAGCATCGCCCAGCCCGCCCACGAGATGGGCCGGCGCGCCTTCCACCACCTGCTGCGCTGCGTCGGCGCCGACGCCCCGGCGGAGCACATCCTGCTGCCGCATCGCCTGCGGCCCGGGTCCTCGCTCGGTGCCGCGCCCCCTTCCCAGGAGTGACCCCCATGCTGAGACGAACCCTGCTGGCGCTCGCCGCCACGGCCGCGCTGGCCAGCGGCCCGGCCTACGCCGAGGAAACCGCGATCTGCTACAACTGCCCACCGGAATGGGCGGACTGGGCCGGGCAACTGAAGGCTTTCAAGCAGGCCACCGGCATCACCGTGCCCTTCGACAACAAGAACAGCGGCCAGGCGGTCGCGGCGGCGCTGGCCGAGCGCGCCAGGCCGGTCGCCGACGTGCTGTATCTCGGCGGGCAGGTCGGCATCCAGGCCAAGGAAGCCGGGCTCACCCAGCCCTTCAAGCCGGTTGGCTTCGACGCCATCCCGGCCGGGCTCAAGGATCCGGACGGGTCCTGGTTCGCCATCCACAGCGGCACGCTCGGCTTCTTCGTCAACACGGCGGCGCTGGGCGGCAAGCCGGCCCCGCAATCCTGGGCCGACCTGCTGAAGCCGGATTACCGGGGCATGGTCGGATACCTCGACCCCTCATCCGCCGCCGTCGGCTTCGTCGGCGCCACCGCGGTGAATCTCGCGCTGGGCGGCAGCTATGCCGACTACACGCCGGCCATCGAATACTTCAGGAAGCTGGCGAAGAACGATCCGATCGTGCCGAAGCAGACGTCCTACGCGCGGGTGCTGTCGGGCGAGATCCCCATCCTGCTCGACTACGACTTCAACGCCTACCGCGCCAAATACACCGACAAGGCGCCGGTGGCCTTCATCATCCCGCGCGAAGGCAGCGTCACCTTTCCCTACGTGATGGCGCTGGTGGCGAACGCGCCGCACGCGGCCAACGGCAAGAAGCTGCTGGACTTCGTGCTGTCCGACAAGGGACAGGCGCTGTGGGCCGCGGCCTACCTGCGGCCGGTGCGGGCATCGGCGTTGTCGCCGGAACTGGCGGCCCGGTTCCTGCCGGCCAGCGACTATGCGCGGGCAAGGCCGCTGGATCTGGCGGCGTTGACGGCGGCGCAGAAGGGGTTCTCCGAACGCTACCTGCGCGAGGTGCGCTGATGCCGGGGCGCTGCCCCGGACCCTGCCAGGAGGCTTCGCCTCCTGGACCTCCACCAAGGGCTTCGCCCTTGGAACCCGCCGCGCAGCGCACCTGGGGTGCAGGGGCCTTGTGGCCCCTGCCGGGTCCAGGGCAGAGCCCTGGCCTTCTCTTGCTTCTGCTGCTTCCTGCCCTGCTGATCTTCGCAGCGTTCTTCATCTGGCCGATGCTCTGCCTGGTCGCTGCCAGCGGAGAAGGCGTGGCCGGCTACTGGCAGGCGCTGACGGATGCGCGGCACCTGGCAAGTCTCGGCGCGACGGTGCTGCTCTCCGCCGTCGTGACCGTGGTGACGCTGGCCATCGGCGGGATCTGCGGATTTTTCCTGGCGCGCAACCGCTTCCCGTTCCGGTCGCTGCTGGTGTCCCTGCTGACGCTGCCGCTGGCGTTTCCCGGCGTGGTGGTCGGCTTCATGGTGATCATGCTGGCCGGGCGGCAAGGCCTGATCGGCCAGCTCAGCACGGCGCTCGGCGGCGGGAGGGTGGTGTTCGCCTATTCGATGGCCGGGCTGTTCCTCGGCTATGTGTATTTCTCCATCCCGCGCGTGGTGCTGACGGTGATGGCGGCGGCCGAGGTGCTGGATGCGCAGCTGGAAGAAGCCGCGCGCAGCCTGGGCGCCGCGCCGGCGCAGGTGGTCCGTGACGTGGTGCTGCCGGGATTGCGCCCGGCGCTGATCTCCGCCGGCGCGATCACCTTCGCCACCGCCATGGGGGCCTTCGGCACCGCCTTCGCGCTGGCCACCCGCATCGATGTGCTGCCCATGGTGATCTATACTGAATTCACGCTGAACAGCGATCTCGCCGCCGCGGCGGCACTGAGCCTGTTGCTGGGGCTGGTGACCTGGGGGGTGCTGGCGCTCGCGCGCAGTGCCGGCGGCCCAAGCGTGGCGGCCGGCGGATGAGCACGCCCCGTTTTCCCCGTAGCACCGGGTTCTGGCTGCAACTCGTGCTGACGCTGCTGGTGTCGGCCTTCCTGATCGCGCCGATGCTGGTCTCGGTGCTGGCCGGGCTGACGCGCAACGCCTTCCAGGGGCTCGGCAGCGGGCTGACGCTGCGCTGGGTGGCGCAGGTGCTGGACAGCTACCTGCCGGCGATCCTGCTGTCGGTGCAACTGGCGCTGCTGTGCCTGGCGGTAACGCTGCTGGTGGGCGTGCCGGCCGCCTATGCGCTGGCGCGCCTGAAGGGCCGCGCCGCGCGGCTGATCGAGGAAGCGCTGGTACTGCCGGTGGCGGTGCCGGGGCTCGCCACCGGGCTGGCGCTGGTGATCGCCTATAACGGCTGGGGCGGCTTCCGGCAGAGCATCTGGTTCATCCTGGCCGGGCATGTGCTGTTCACCCTGCCCTTCATGCTGCGCCCGGTGCTCGCGGTGATGGCCGCGTCCGATCTGCGCACGCTGGAGGAAGGCGCGGCCAGCCTGGGCGCCGGCTTCTTCCGCCGCTTCTTCGACGTGGTGCTGCCGAATTGCCGCCCCGGCATCCTCGCCGGGTCGCTGGCGGTGGTAACGCTGTCGATGGGCGAGTTCAACCTGACCTGGCTGCTGCACACGCCGACCACACAGACGCTGCCGGTGGGTCTGGCGGATGCGTACGCCTCGCTGCGTCTGGAGGTCGGCAGCGCCTATACGCTGGTGTTCTTCGTGCTGATCGTGCCCCTGCTGGTGGCGCTGCAACGGCCGGGGCTGCGGTCTTGATCCCCTTATTTGTTCAGTGAAATCGGATGACGGTTCCCATTCACCTCTCTGGCTGCGCCAAGAGCTTCGCCGCGCACCGCGTGCTCGATCCGGTCGACCTGGAGATCCGGGCCGGCGAAACGCTGGTGTTGCTCGGCCCCTCCGGCTGCGGCAAGACCACGTTGCTGCGCCTGATCGCCGGGCTGGAGCATCCCGATCCGGGCGGGCGCGTGGTGTTCGGCAAGCGCGACGTGACGGCATTGCCGGTGGAACGCCGCAACGTCGGCATGGTGTTCCAGAGCTACGCCCTGTTCCCGAACATGACGGTGGCCGGCAATGTCGGCTATGGCCTGAAGATCCGGAAGCTGCCCGCGCGCGAGCGGGAAGCCCGGGTCTGGGAGATGCTGACGCTGATGCGCATCGGCGAGCTGGCCAACCGCCCGGTGAGCGCGCTGTCGGGCGGGCAGCGGCAGCGCGTGGCGCTGGCGCGGGCGATCGCGGTGGCGCCGGACGTGCTGCTGCTGGACGAGCCGCTGACCGCGCTCGATGCCAAGCTGCGCGATGCGCTGCGCGTGGAGATCGACACGCTGCTGCGCTCGCTCGGCATTACCACGGTCTATGTCACGCATGACCAGGCCGAGGCGATGGCGCTGGCCGACCGGCTGGTGGTGATGGACCGGGGCCGCATCGCCCAGGTGGGCACGCCGCGCGAAATCTGGTTCCATCCCGCCGACCGGTTCGTCGCCGGGTTCATCGGCGCCACCACGGCGCTGGCGGGCCAGGTGGCGCAGGGACGGCTGTCGGTCGCGGGGTTGGACCTGCCCTGGGAGGGGCCGGACGGTGCGGTGCAGGTGATGCTGCGCCCGCATGCGACGCGGCTGACCAGCGGCCCGGATGGCGTGGTCGCGACGGTGCGGGCGGCGCAGTTCCTGGGCGACCGCACCCGGCTGACACTGGCCTTGTCCGATGCCACGCTGCTCTCGGTCGACGCGGACGCCACGCAGGCCGCCGCGCCGGGCGGCCGCGTGCGGCTGACCTTCGATCCCGCTGCCCTGATTGTCCTGCCCGGAGGCGAATGACGATGATCCTCGTGCAACTGACCGATCTGCACATCAAGCCGCCGGGGCGCCGCGCCTATCGGGAGGTGGATACCGCCGCCTGCCTCGACGCGGTGATCGACGACCTGCAGGCGCTGCCGTTCCGTCCGGACGTGGTGCTGCTGACCGGCGACCTGACCGATGCGGGGCTGGAAGAGGAATACGCGCTGCTGCGGCAGAAGCTGGCGCGGATCGACCTGCCGCTGTTCCTGATGCCCGGCAACCACGACCTGCGCGCCAACCTGCGCGCGGCCTTCCCGGAGCATGCGTATCTCGGCGTGGGGGACGGGCCGGTCCACTACACGGTGGAAACTTTTCCGTTGCGGCTGATCGCGCTGGACAGCGTGGTGCCCGGCGAGGGCGGCGGCGCACTGGGGGCGGAGCAACTCGCCTGGCTCGACGCGAGGCTGTCGGAGCAGCCACAGCGGCCGACGCTGGTGGCGCTGCATCATGCGCCCTTCGTCACCGGCATCGGGCACATGGACGAGATCGGGCTTGCCGATGCCGCCGCGCTGGCGGAGGTGATCGGCCGGCATCCGCAGGTGGAGCGCGTGGTGGCGGGGCACCTGCACCGGCCGATCCAGGCGCGCTGGGCCGGCACGCTGGCCTCCACCGCGCCATCGACGGCGCATCAGGTGACGCTGGACCTGCGCGCCGAGGCGCCCTCGACGTTCTTCCTGGAGCCGCCGGGCTATCAGTTGCACTGGTTCACCCCGGCGACCGGCGTGATCAGCCACACCGCGACGGTGGGGCGCTGGCCGGGTCCCTTCCCCTTCTTCGACGGCGACACGCTGATCGACTGATGCGCGCCGGTGCCGTCCTTCTGGCGCTGCTGGCGCTGGCCGGCTGCGCCACGGGGGGCGGCCGGGTCGGCGTGGTTTCCGGTGGCACGACGCGGTCCTACATGCTGGTAGCCCCGCCCGCCGCGGATGATGCGCCACGTCCGCTGGTGATCGCGCTGCATGGCTGGCTCGGCTCGCCGGAGCAGATGGCGCGGATGTCCGGCCTGTCCGCCGCCGCCGCGCGGTACGGCTTCGTCGTGGCCTATCCGCGGGGCGAATGGCATGCCTGGGCGATGGAGCCGGCCAGCCGCCGCGGTGCCGCCGACGCTGCCTTCCTGGCGCAGGTGGTGGCGGAGGTCTCCGCCGTGGTGCCGATCGCGCCATCGCGCATCTATGCCGTCGGCTTTTCCAGTGGCGGCTTCATGGCGCAGGCGCTTGCCTGTTCCGGGCGGGTGCGGCTGGCTGGGCTGGCCGTGGTGGCTTCCGGGCTTCCCGTGCCGGCCGCGACGGGATGCGTCCCGGGTACGGGGGTGCCGTTCCTGCTGATCCAGGGCAGCGCCGACCCGATCGTGCCGATGCGCGGCATCGACACGCAGGACAGGCGCATCCTGCCGACATGGGACACGCTGGGCTTCTGGGCGGCGCGGAACCAATGCCAGGGCCTCGACCACGCGGCAGGCGCGGGCATTCGGCGCACGATCGGCCGAGCCTGCCGGGACGGCGACACCGAAGCCTGGATCATCGACGGCGCCGGGCATGGCTGGCCCGGCAGCAGCTTCGCCTATCCGGCATTCCTGGCCGGCCCCAGGGCCACCACACCCGATGCGACATCGATCCTGCTCGACTTCCTGCTGCGGCAGAGGGCCGGGCCAAACCCCGTCCGGGTTCGTTAACTTTCCGCAGCGTCACGTGCGTGCCGTTGCACCGCCTCGATGACCCAATCGACGCGGTCCTTGCCGAAGAAGCGCTCGCCCGCCACCAGCACGGTCGGCACGCCGGGACAGGCATGGGCGTCGAAGTCGCGCAGCGCCGCGCTGGCTTCCTCCCCCGCGGTGTCCTCCGCCGCCGCGGCCAGCAGGGCGTCGCCGTCCAGCCCGGCCTGACATGCGGCCCGGCGAATGGTCTCGGGCTCGTTCACGTCGAGCCCCTCCACCCAGGCCGCCGCGAACAGCGCCGCGTCGATCGCCTCGCGCCGGTCCGGTGGCGTGGCGTAATAGGCGCGGGCCGGCAATTCCTCGCGCTGGAACGGGAATCGCAGCCAGCGCGCCGCACGTTCGGCGAACAGCTCCGGCGGCGGATAGTGGAACGGGATGGCGTGGCGATCCGCCCAGCGGCGGCAGTCCTCGCGGTTGTAGGAGCCGGCATTGCGGTTCTCCCGGCCGCCGAGCATCTCCGCAACCAGCACGCCCCGACTGCGCGGAACGAAAATCGGGTGACGCACGAGCACGGCGCCCGTCACCCCCGCCAGGGCGCGCCGTAGCAGCACCGTGCCGAGATAGGCATTGGGCGAGTGATAGATGGTGTAGCTGTGCACGGCGATCATCATGGCGGACAGCTTATGCCGTTCCGGCCCGCCTGTCCCGCGACACGACCGGCGCGCGCGCATGTGAATGGCATACCAACGCACTCGCTCGACGCATCGGCTATGCAGGGGCACCAGCGGAGGACAAGCCATGAGCGACCGCGCACCTCGACACGATTCGAACGTGCTGGGACTGGGAAAGGGACGGAAGCTGCTCTTTTACGCCTACGACACGGTTCATGGTGAGGAGCCGTGGGTTTCCGACGGCACCAGCGCCGGCACGCATCTTCTGCAGGATGCCAACATCCCCAACCCGCCCCGGCTGCAGGCCCCCAGAGGGTTTTTCCCGTTCGACGGGCATGCGCTCTTCCTGGCGGAAGACGGCCTGCATGGCATCGAGCCCTGGATCACCGACGGCACCAGCGCCGGGACGCACCTGCTCAAGGATATCTGGCCCGGCCCGCGCATTCCCCTTTACATGGGGGATGGACCGGGCGGCAGCAGCCCCGGGGCATTTTTCGCTCTCCGGGACGGGCGCGTGTTGTTCAATGCCGATGACGGCACGCACGGCCGCGAGCTCTGGGTGACCGATGGCACCGGGCGAGGCACCACCCTGCTGAAGGACCTCAACCCGGGGGCCGGAAGCGGCACGCCCTCCGGCTTCGTCGCAATTGGCCACGGGAAGGTGCTGTTCGGCGCCAAGGACGGCACGCATGGCCGCGAGCTGTGGGTCACCGACGGCACCGGCCGCGGCACGCGACTTCTCAAGGACATCAACGGAGGAGCTGCTGCAAGCGATCCGGACGGATTCTTCCGGCTGGACCGTGACCACGTGCTGTTCGCCGCGACGGACGGCACGCACGGGCGCGAACTATGGGGTTCGGACGGCACCGCGCACGGCACCCATCTGGTACGTGACATCAATCCGAGCAACCCTGGATCTTCCAGTCCCGAGGGCTTCTGTTTCCTCGGCTGCGGCAAGGCAGTCTTCCGCGCGGATGACGGCCGGCATGGCGCCGAACTCTGGATCACCGACGGCACTGCGGCAGGAACCCGCCTGCTGAAGGACATCAACCCCGGAGGGGCCGGCAGCACTCCCTCGGGCCTCGTGCAACTGGGGCAAGGGCGCGTGCTGTTCACCGCCGATGACGGCGTGCATGGCCGCGAATTCTGGCTCACCGATGGAACGGCAACCGGCACCAGATTGCTGAAGGATACGCAACCCGGCCCCGGCGGCGTCTACAACTCCGCCATCACGGCTCTCGGGACGGGCCGCGCGCTGTTCGTGGCCAATAATGGCGAGCATCCCAGCGTTCCCTGGGTCACCGATGGCACGACCGCGGGCACGCATGCCCTGGGCGACGTCATCATCGATTTCGGCACGTTCTTGCCGGTCGGGCACGGGCGGGCGTTGTTCACCGGCTACGAGGCGGCCACCGGAGTGCAGCCATGGATCACCGACGGCACCCAGGCGGGAACGCATATGGCGAACGACCTCATCCCGCTTTCCGGTCAGGCCAGCGGCGCCAACACCTTCGCATGGCTTTCATGATGCATGCACCATCGATGATGGCAGGATTGATTTCAATATTCATCCTTCAACCAAAGAGCTTTTTGCATATAATTCTAATATAATGATGATACGGAATCACCAGTTTATCAAATGCTGAAAATACAACCGCCTGGACGCACTACTTCGTGACCAACTTTCAATGGCAGCATTTCCATGCATCCTGTAATGTACTTCCCATGGATCAGCCCAGTGACGGCCAGCGCGGCTCCGGATTCCCGTAGCGGCCCGGAGGCTTGCGCGCTCCGTTCCATGGAAGGAGACGGCAGCCATGCGTGCCAGACTGCTCCCCGGCTTCGCCGTTCTCGTCCTGGCGGCGGGCAGTGCCCTGCCCGGACAGGCCGCCGAGCAATGCCTGCAGGCCGCCGAGAAGACCGCGTTCGAGGTGCGGGCGTTGCAGAGCCAGTTGATGGTTGCTGCCCTCACCTGCGGGCAGCAGGACGACTACAATGCCTTCGTCCAGCGCTCCCAGCCGGTGCTGATGGGCGCCTACCAGCAGATCGCGGCGCATTTCGAGCGCCTCTATGGCGGGGCCGGCGAAGAGCAGCGCGATGCGTATCTCTCCGAACTGGCCAATGTCCAGTCGCAGGACATGGCGCGGCGCGGCAACCTGTTCTGCCGCAGCATGACGGGCTTTTTCCAGCAGGCGCTGATGCTGCGCAGCCCTGAGGAGATGGCACGCTTCGTCAACATGCAGCACGTGGCCAACCCCTACGCGTTGCCGGGCTGTGGCAGCACCGGCTACGCAACGCGCAACAGCGGCTACGGGCGTGACCGCGAGGTCGCCGTCGCGTCGGGCAGCACGGCCGCCTATGCCTGGGCCGCCCCGGCCACGGATGCTGCCCCCGCCGGGCGGGATGCGGACACCTATCGCCTGGAGGCCCGGCTCAGCGAAGTCACCCGCGCCAACGAGCAGTTGCAGCGCCGCATCGACGCCCTGGAAAGCGCGTTGTACGGGCGGCAGTCACGATAACTGCCGCGCGTCACGTCCTGCGGCCCACCGCCTTGAAGAACGTATAGCAGAACACGCCATCGGTGGCGGTGGTGCGGTGCAACGCCCGGATGCCCGCGTCGAAGGTCGGCGCGTCGGTGAGTCCCGCCATGATCGCTGCCGTCTTCACACCTGCGATCATGGCGATGAAGGTCCGCCGGATGAAGCCCTCCACCAGGGCCGGCCGACTGGCATCCACGTAGACCAGACGCGGGGAAACCGAGACATCCCGCAGGTCGGCTTCGCGCAGCAATGGGTACAGCCGCCGGCCGATGCAGGCATCGCCGCCGGTCGCGCGCTGCAGGTCCATCAGGCAGCGGATCGCCGCCCGCGCCGCGTCATCGTCAGGATGGAACAGGGCGGATTCGTGATCGCCCTCGATCACCGTGAGGCTGCCGCCCGGCCGCAGCACGCGCCGCAACTCCGCGAGCGCCAGGTCCGGCCGGGGCAGGTGCTCGAGGACGAAGCAGACGAAGGCGTGGTCGAAGCTGGCCTCGGCGAAGGGCAGCGCGCACAGGTCGGCCCGGTGGAAGCGCACCCCGTCCAGCCCGGCCGCGAGGGCGCGCGCTTCGGCTTCGCGCAGGGATGACGCCGCGATGTCGACGCAGGTGATGCGTGCGTCCGGGCTGCGGCGCGCGAGGGCCACGGTCTGCGCGCCGACCCCGCACCCGGCTTCCAGCACCTCGCTGCCGGCGGGAAAGCAGGTATCGCCGTGCAGCAGGTCTTCCAGCGTGCCGGCCTGATCCCGCAGGCGGGTGCTTTCGGACGCGTCGTAGCGATGGACGTAGGTATCGTGCATGGCCGGTTCCTTGCCGCTGTCGCGTCCAGGCTGGCGCCGCGAGGCAATGGCGTCTTGAACAGGATTGCAGGTGGGGGTGTAGGGCGGACGCAGGTCCGCCAACGCAAGCCAGCCACCTCGCGGAGCGTTGCGATGGCGGATTGCGCTGCGCTTATCCGCCCTACGCGTGCTTACCGCATCACGGCGGCCCGATAGCGTGCCGGAGTCACGCCGAACTGGCGCACGAAGGCGCGGGTCATATGGCTCTGGTCGGCAAAGCCGGCAGCGGCAGCGGCCTCCGCGGGGGCCAACCCGGTCTTCAGCAACTGCCGCGCCAGCCCGACGCGACGCTGCAGCAGATAGGCGTAGGGTGTGATGCCAACGTCCCGCACGAAGCCGCGCAGCAACTGGAAGCGGCTCACGCCGGCAAGCGCGGCCAGCTCCGCCAGCGATGCCGGCTGGTCCGGTGCAGCATCCAGCCGGCGCAGGGCCAGGCGGATGCAGGGCGGCGGCTCGCGGCGTGGCGGACGGCGCGCACCGTGCCGCCGCAGCAGCAGCGCCAGGGTCCGCAGCATTTCTTCCTCGACGGCGAGGCGATCCGGCGCCGGCGCGGTGATCGCCGCGAACAGGCGCGCGAACCGCCCGGCCAGTCGCGTGTCGCGCAGCACCGGCCGAGTGATCTCGACGGGATGGAGGATTTCGTCGTGCAGGGCGCGGGCGAGCACCGGCGGATCGAAGTACAGCATCCGCCAGTGCCGCCCCCGTGCGTCCATTGGCACGCCGTCGTGCATCTCGCCGGGATTGACGGTGATGATGTCGCCGGGACCGGCCTCGACCGGGCCGATGCCGCTCCAGGAGCGCTGCGCGCCGGTGCTCAGCACGCCGAGGCCGAACTGGTCATGGGCGTGGCGCGGGAAGGCCCGGTCGGACGCCAGCGTCACCGCCTCGACGCCCGGGTACGCCGAACCGTGAGGCTGCACATGATGCGTGCCACGCTCGCGGGGCATAAGCTGCGTCCTCGGCTGCGGTCCGCTTCTACGGCCGCCGGGGCCGGGGCGGCAAGCGCCTGACTTGCCCATCCTTCCCGTCGGGGATATCAGGGAGATGCGATGGTCCCGCGCGAGCGGGTGAAAAGGGAACGCCGTGCGCCCCGGCCGGACCGTTGGTCCGGGGGCAAGTCGGCGGCTGCCCCCGCAACTGTCAGCGGCGTAGCGCTGGCCCGTCCGCCCCGGCAGCGGGGCGGGTCACTGAGCCCGGAAGGGCTCGGGAAGACGGGGCCGGTGGCACCGGGGAATGCCCCCGACCGTCGCGAGCCAGGAGACCTGCCATCGCGGCACCAACCATGCCGCCGGGCGGGGTGCACCGGAGGCAGGAGAAGACCATTGTCCACCGCCTCCGGCGCCGCGTGGCGCCAGACCCGCGCGCCTGCGTGCCATCTCCCCGTGTCCCCGGCCAGCTTCCCGGCATGGAGGCAGGCATGACCATCGCGAGCAATCTCGGCTTCCCCCGGATCGGCCACCGCCGCGAGCTGAAGGCCGCGCTGGAACGCCACTGGGCAGGCGAACTGGACGCGCCCGGCCTCGCCGCGATCGGCCGCGACCTGCGCGCACGCCACTGGAAGCTGCAGGGCGGCCACGGCATCAGCCATGTGCCTTCCGGCGAATTCTCCTTCTACGACCATGTGCTCGACACCGCCTGCATGCTGGGCGCGATCCCGCCCGGCTATGGCTGGTCGGACGGGCCGGTGTCGCCGGCCACGTATTTCGCGCTCGCCCGCGGCGCGCAGGGCCTGCCGGCGCTGGAAATGACCAAGTGGTTCGACACCAACTACCACTACCTGGTGCCGCGCCTGCACGGCGGGCAGCGCTTCGCCCTGACCGAAAACCGGCCGCTCGCGCAGTTCCGCGAGGCGGCGTCCTTGCCGTTGCGCACGCGCCCGGTGCTGCTCGGGCCGGTGAGCTTCCTGATGCTCGGCAAGACCACCGACGGCAGCGATCCGCTCGACCTGCTGGACGGGGTGCTGCCGGTCTATGCGCGGATCCTGCGCGAACTGGCCGAGGCGAACGTCGCCTGGGTGCAGATCGACGAACCGGTGCTGGCGCTCGACCTGCCGCAGCGGGCGAAGGCCGCGCTCGGACATGCCTACGCCGTGCTGCACCAGGGGCCGGCGCCGGAAATCCTGCTCGCCAGCTATTTCGGCCCGCTCGGCGACACCCTCGCCACCGCCGCGGCGCTGCCGGTCGCGGCGCTGCATCTCGACCTCGTGCGCGGCGCGACGGATCTCGACGCGGCGCTCGCGGCCCTGCCGGCCGAACGCTGGCTCTCGCTCGGCGTGGTGGACGGGCGCAACGTGTGGCGCAACGACCTGCGCGCCACGCTCGGCCTGCTGCGACGGGTCGCGGACCGGCGCGGCACGAGGCGGCTGATGGTGGCGCCTTCCTGCAGCCTGCTGCACGTGCCGCTCGACCTGCGCCAGGAAACCCGCCTCGATCCCGAGGTGAAGGGCTGGCTTGCCTTCGCCGAACAGAAGCTCGACGAAGTCGCCGCGCTGGCGCGTGGCCTCGACGAAGGCGACGCGGCGATCGCGGCGCAGCTCGCGGCCAGCGATGCCGCTGTCCGTGCCCGCCGCGCCAGCACGGCCGCCCATCGGGCGGAGGTGCGGGAGCGGCTCGCCGCGGCGGTGCCGGAGATGGAGACGCGCGCCAGCCCCTTCCCGCAGCGCCAGGCGGCGCAACGCCACCGGCTCGGCCTGCCGCCCTTCCCGACGACCACCATCGGCTCCTTCCCGCAGACGGCGGAGGTGCGGCGGGCGCGAGCCGCGCTCGGCCGCGGCGAACTCACCGCCGATGCCTATGAGCGGCGGGTGGAAGGCTGGATCGCCGAGGCGGTGCGCTGGCAGGAGGACACCGGCCTCGACGTGCTGGTGCATGGCGAGTTCGAGCGCAACGACATGGTGAAGTACTTCGCCGAGCAGCTCGACGGCTATGCCTTCACGCAGCATGGCTGGGTGCAGTCCTATGGCAGCCGCTGCGTGGCCCCGCCGATCCTGTGGGGGGATGTGTCGCGGCCGCGCCCGATGACGCTGCGCTGGTCGGCCTACGCGCAGTCGCTGACGCGGCGGCCGATGAAGGGCATGCTCACCGGGCCGGTGACGATGCTGCAATGGTCCTTCGTCCGCGACGACCTGCCGCGCGAGACGGTGTGCCGGCAGATCGCGCTGGCGCTGCGCGACGAGGTGCTCGACCTGGAGACGGCCGGCATCCCGGTCATCCAGATCGACGAGCCGGCGTTCCGCGAGGGCCTGCCGTTGCGCCGCGCAGAGCGGGCGGCGTATCTGCGCTGGGCGATCGCCTGCTTCCGCCTGGCTGCCGGCGGCGTGCGCGACGAGACGCAGATCCACACCCACATGTGCTACAGCGAGTTCAACGACATCATCGACGCCATCGCGGCGATGGATGCCGACGTGATCTCGATCGAGACCACGCGCAGCGACATGGAGCTGCTGCGCGTGTTCGCCGATTTCGCCTACCCGAACGAGATCGGGCCGGGGGTGTGGGACATCCACAGCCCCCGGGTGCCGTCGCCCGAGGAGATGGCGACGCTGCTCCAGCACGCCACGGCGGCGATTCCGCCTGACCGGCTGTGGGTCAATCCCGATTGCGGGCTGAAGACGCGCGGCTGGACGGAAGTGCGGGCGGCGCTGGCCAACCTGGTCGCGGCGGCCCGGACGCTGCGCGCGGCGACATAGGCGCGGGGCGCGCTGGCCGGAAACGGCCAGCGCGTCCTTGCCCGCATCAATCCCAGGCGAGCGCGCCGCCGTTCTGGTATTCGGTCACGCGGGTCTCGAAGAAGTTCTTCTCCTTCATCAGGTCCATGGTCTCGCTCATCCAGGGGAAGGGATTGGCGGCCTCGGCGAAGACCGGGGCAAGGCCGAGCTGGGCGCAGCGGCGATTGGCGATGAAATGCATGTACTGGGCGCATAGCTCCGCATTGAGCCCGAGCAGGCCATGGGGCATGGTGTCCCGCCCATAGGCCGCCTCCAGCGCCGCCGCCTCCGCCAGCATGCCCCGCACCTCGTCCTGGAACGCCCTGGTCCAGAGATGCGGGTTCTCGTGCCGGATCTGGTTGATGACGTCGATGCCGAAATTGAGATGGATGCTCTCGTCGCGCAGGATGTACTGGTACTGCCCGGCGATGCCCACCATCCTGTTGCGCCGGCCGAGCGAGAGGATCTGCGCGAAGCCGGTGTAGAACCACATGCCCTCGAACACCACGTAGAAGGCCACGAGATCGCGCAGGAAATCCTGGTCGGCCGCCGGCGTCCCGGTCCGGAAGGCGGGATCGGACAGGGCGCGGGTGTGCCGCAGCGCCCAGGCCGCCTTGTCGGTGATCGAGGGCACTTCCCGGTACATGTTGAACAGCTCGCCGCCGTCGAGGCCGAGGCTCTCGACGATGTACTGGAAGCAATGGGTGTGCACCGCTTCCTCGAAGGCCTGGCGCAGCAGGTATTGCCGGCATTCCGGATTGGCAAGCTGGCGGTAGACGGCGAGCACGATGTTGTTCGCCACCAGGCTCTCCGAGGCGGCGAAGAACCCCAGGTTCCGCCGCACCATGCGCCGTTCTTCCGCGGTCAGGCCGTCACGCGACTTCCACAGGGCGATGTCGGCCTGCATGGAGACCTCGGTCGGCATCCAGTGGTTGTTGCAGGCGGCGAGGTATTTCTCCCAGGCCCATCGATACTTCATGGGCAGGAGCTGGTTGACGTCGGCGCGGGCGTTGAGCAGGCGCTTCTCGTCCACCCGCACCCGGCCGCCGGAGCGGTCGATCTCGCCAAGCCCGGTGGCATCGTGGGCGGGCGCGTTCATTGGCATACCTCGCAGGCCGCATCGGCGATGCTGCAGGCGGGCACGGCGTTGAGCCGGCCATCGGTGCCGGCCAGCGTCGATTTCTCCACCTGCGTGGCGGCACGGGCGCGCAGGTAGTAGGTGGTCTTGAGCCCCATCCGCCAGGCGAGCCGGTACAGCGCGTCGAGCTGCCGGCCGGATGGCCGCGCCATGTAGAGGTTCAGCGATTGCGCCTGGTCGATCCATTTCTGCCGCCGCGCCGCGGCGCGGACCAGCCAGTCCGGCGCGATCTCGAAGGCGGTGGCATAGAGCGCCCGCAGATCCTCCGGGATGCGGTCGATCGCCCCCACCATGCCGTCATGCCGCTTGAGGTCGGCGATCATCGCCGCGTCCCACAGCCCGCGCGCCTTGAGGTCGCGGACGAGACGGGCGTTCACCACGGTGAAGTCGCCGGACATGTTGGCCTTCACATGAAGCTGGCTGAAGGCGGGCTCGATCGAGGGCGAGACGCCGACGATATTGGCGATGGTGGCGGTGGGGGCGATGGCCAGGACGTTGGAATGACGCATGCCCACGGCCTGCACCCGCGCGCGCAGCGCATCCCAGTCCAGGGTCGTGCCGTGGTCGAGCCGCACGTCGCCGTCACGCGCCGCCGCCAGCAGATGCAGGCTGTCGATGGGCAGGATGCCGCGCGACCACAGCGAGCCTTCGAACGAGGCGTAGCGTCCGCGCTCGGCGGCCAGCTCCACCGAGGCGTCGATGGCGAAATAGCTGATGGCTTCCATGGAGGTGTCGGCGAAGTCCACCGCCGCCTCGGAGGCGGTGGGCAGGCGCAGCGTCTCCAGCGCGTCCTGGAAGCCCATCAGGCCGAGGCCGACCGGGCGATGGCGCAGATTGGACCGGCGTGCCTCGGGGATGGAATAAAGGTTGATGTCGATGACGTTGTCCAGCATGCGCATGGCGGTCCGCACCGTGCGGGCGAGCCGGTCGCGGTCGAGCCCGTCGGCGGTGACGTGGGCGGCGAGGTTGACGGAGCCGAGATTGCACACCGCCACCTCGCCGGCACTCGTGTTGAGGGTGATCTCGGTGCACAGATTGGAGGAATGCACGACGCCCGCATGCTGCTGCGGCGATCGCAGGTTGCAGGCATCCTTGAAGGTGATCCAGGGATGGCCGGTCTCGTACAGCATGGTCAGCATGCGCCGCCACAGATCCACCGCCTTCACGGTCCGGAACACCCTGATCCCGCCGCGCGCCGCCTTCGCCTCGTACGTCTCGTAGGCGATCCTGAAGTCGTGGCCGCAGAGATCGTGCAGGTCCGGCACCTCGTCGGGGGAGAACAGCGTCCAGTCGGCCCCGGCCTCCACCCGCTGCATGAACAGGTCGGGGATCCAGTTGGCCGTGTTCATGTCGTGGGTACGGCGGCGGTCGTCGCCGGTGTTCTTGCGCAGGTCGAGGAATTCCTCGATGTCGATGTGCCAGGTCTCCAGGTAGGCGCAGACCGCGCCCTTGCGCTTGCCGCCCTGGTTCACCGCGATGGCGGTGTCGTTCGCCACCTTCAGGAACGGCACCACCCCCTGGCTCTGGCCGTTGGTGCCCCGGATATGCGCGCCCAGCCCGCGCACCTGGGTCCAGTCATTGCCGAGCCCGCCGGAATACTTCGCGAGCAGCGCGTTGTCGCGGATCGCCTTGAAGATGCCGTCGAGGTCGTCCGCCACCGTGGTGAGGAAGCAGGAGGAAAGCTGCGGCCGCCGCGTGCCGGCATTGAAGAGGGTCGGGGTCGAGACCATGAAATCGAAGGAGGACAGCAGCTCGTAGAAGGCGATGGCCCGTGCGTCCCGGTCCTCCTCCCGCAGCGCGAGCCCCATGGCGACGCGCATGAAGAAGGCCTGTGGCAATTCGATGCGGGTGCCGCGGACATGCAGGACATAGCGGTCGTACAGCGTCTGCAGGCCCAGGTAATCGAAATTCAGGTCCCGTTCCGGCCGCAGCGCCGCGCCCAGGCGACCAAGATCGAAGCGCCCGAGTTCGGGATCGAGCAACCCGGCGGCGATGCCGGCCTGCACAAAGGCCGGGAAATACGTGGGATAGCGGGCCGCCATCTCGTCCTGGCCGGGCCGGTCCGGCCGGCCGGACAGGAAACTCAGCGCCTCGCACCGCAGCCGGTCGGCGAGCAGCCGCGCCGCCACCTGGGCATAGGCCGGCTCGGTCTCGACGAGCGTGCGGGCGGCGAGGATCGGCGCCAGCGCCGCTTCGTCCGGCGTGATCCCGTCATGCAGGTCGCGCCATGTCCCGGCCAGCACGGCCTCGGCGGAGACACCCTCAAGCCCGGCGCAGGCATCCCGCACCAGGGCGACGAGCCGGGCGGCATCGGCGGGCGGCAGGCGCGGTGGCGCCGATCGGTCGTGCTGGGTGGAGACGAACATGCGGCGTGAACCCCTTGTGATCTGGGGGCAGGGACCGGGCGGCCGCATGGGACGGCGACGCCGCGCAGGCGTGCCGGGGATGCGGTCCACCGGGGCACCCCGCCCGAGGACGTACGGCTGTCGCGGCAGGTCTCCTGGCTCGCGGGTCCCGGCTTCGGCCCGTCTTCCCAAGGCCGTGCGGCCCCAGTGACATGGATGGGCGGAAGCTCGCCGCTGACAGTTGCGGGGGCAGCGCCGGCCTCGCACCGGCTTCCCTCTTAGCCCTCGATCTTGCGATGCGAGGGACCGTGACACCTATATATAGGGGAATGCCGGCGATTCGTGTCAATATATAGGGCTGCCCGCGCGTCACGGCGGCGCCGCGCGCCGGCGGGGCGAGCCATCCCGCCGGCCCGGGCGTATGACTCCGTCACCGATGTCCAGGGAGCCACGCCGATGCTGCGTGCACGTCTGTCAGGTCTTGCCGGCCGGATGCGGCCGCGGCTGCTGGTGATGATCCCGCTGCTGGCGCTGCTGCTGGCGGCGGCGTCGGGCGGGATTGACCGCACCGTCGACCGGTTCGTGACCCCGCTCGCACCCGAGCAGGCGCGGCAGATCCTGCAACGCACCCAGCTCGCGGCGGGACTGGCCTACGTGACCGTGCGCGCGCTCGGGCGGGTGGTGGGGGTGGCGTCCTCGACCACGGTCAACGCCAATGTCGGGGCACTGGTCAATGGCGGCGCCAGCATCGAGATCGGCAACATCCTGCGCCCCTTCGAGCAATTGCTCGACAGCTTCGCCGACGTGCTGATGGCCAGCCTGGTCTGCGTCACCATCCAGCTGGTGCTGGTGGACGTGCTGGACAGCTTCGCCCTGCCCTGGGTGCTGTCGATCGGGCTCGGCGTGCTGGCGGCCGCCATCCTGACCGGCGCGACGCGGGGGAGCGGGCTGCGGCGACTCGCGCAGGTGCTGATCGCCAGCGCGTTGCTCGGCAAGCTGCTGTTGCCGGTCAGCCTGCAGGCGACCGAGGCGCTGTCGCAGCGGTTCCTGCGTGACCGCGCCGCCCAGGCCGAGCTGACCCTGAACGCCACCCAGGCCGAGCTGACCGCGGCGATGCCGCGCCTCGCCGAGGGGGCGGCCCGACCATGGTACGACCCGCGCCGCCTCACCGACGGGCTGGGCGCGCTCTCGCCGGACCGCCTGGCCGACTCCTTCAGCCGCCTTGCCGCCAGCGTCGAACATGCGGTGGAGGCGAGCCTGACCTGGATGGCGGTGTTCGTTCTGCAGACCGTGGTGTTTCCGCTCACGGTCGCGGGGGCTTCGGTGTGGCTGGTCCGCGCGGCGCTGCGGCGGCGCAGGCCATAGGTTCAATCGTTGCGGTCGTCGCGGAACTGGCGCTCCCCCGAGATCATGGTGGCGATCATCGTCTGGCGGGACATGATTTCCTCGCGCACCGACGCATAGACATGGATGATCGTGAAAATCACGATCATCCACAGACCCAGATGATGCAGCGTGTGCACGTCCTGGCTCGGCAGAACGTCAAGCAGCGTCCCGAAGACGACGTATTCCCAGCTGTCGCGCCCGGTGCCCTCGGAATACAGCGCGAACCCGGTCACGATCATGCCGATCGTGCCGAGCGTCATCGCGAAGAACATCGTGATCTGCGCCAGCGGATTGTGGCCGAGGTATTTCTTCGGCTCGTCCACGAGAAACAGATACCACTTCGCCTCCCACACCACGCCGCGCCACCACGCGCGCTCCCAGACCGGGAGATGGAAGATCTGCCGTGAATGGCGGTTGCCGACGAAGCCCCAGTAGATCCGAAATAGGAATGAAATCGCCAGCACGTAGCCGGACACGAAATGGGTGAAGCGGATATAGCCGAACAGGAAGTTGGCGCTGGCCTCGCCCGGCAGCGTGGGCGGCGGCGAGGCGATCAGGTAGCCGGTCGCGACCAGCACCATCATCGCCAGGGCATGCACCCAGTGCCAGGCCCGCACCGCCGCCTCGTAGACGTAGATGGTCGAGCGTCCGTTCGAACGATCCGTCGGGTCAAGGTCGACCACCCCGCGGAAGCGGGTGGTGCGCGAAAACTCGTCCATGGTTCCCCCCTTGGATGATGCGCCGCGTCGGAAGGCACCGTCAGCGCCCCGCGAACACCCGTTTCACCGTGGTGGCGCCGGCATGGGCGGCCACCGCCGCGGCGACCGCGCCGGCGGCGACGCCGCCGATGCGGTCGGCATTTGCCTCGATGCCGAACTGACGAAGCGGCGACAGGCGTTCGTAGAAGGGGCCGTTGTCCCAGAACGCGTCCTCCGCGCAGCCGATGCAGCCGTGGCCGGACTGGATGGGAAACGACACGCCGCCATTCCAGCGCACCGTGGAGCACGCGTTGTACGTGGTCGGCCCGCGGCAGCCCATCCTGTACAGGCAGTAGCCCTTGCGGGCGAAATCATCGTCCCAGTCCTGCACGAACTGGCCGGCGTCGAAATGCGGGCGGCGATAGCATTTGTCGTGGATGCGCTGCGAGTAGAACATCTTCGGCCGTCCCCGGCCGTCCAGTTCGGGCAGGCGGCCGAAGGTGGCCACGTAGCTGAGCACGCCGGTCATCACCTCGGCGATCGGCGGGCAGCCCGGCACCTTGATGACCGGCCTGTCGCGGATGATCCGGTCGACCGGCGTCGCCTGCGTCGGATTGGGCCGGGCGGCCTGCACGCAGCCCCACGAGGCACAGGACCCCCAGGCGATCACCGCCATCGCCTCCTGCGCCATCCATCGCAGCCGTTCGACGAAGGGCCGGCCGCCATCGATGCAGAACATGCCGTCCTCGGCGAGCGGCGCATTGCCCTCGACGGCGAGCAGGTAGCGCCCCCTGTAGGTGTCACGGATGCCTTCGAGGATCTCTTCGGCCTGATGGCCGGCGGCGGCCATGAGAGTGTCGTCATAGTCGAGCGAGATCATCGACAGCACCACGTCCTTTGCCAGCGGGTGCGCCGAGCGGATGAAGCTCTCTGAACAACACGTGCATTCCAGGCCGTGCATCCAGATGACCGGGATGCGCGGCGTGGTCTGCAGCGCGGCGGCGATGCGCGGCGCGGCGACCGGCGCGAGTCCCAATGCGGATGCGGTCAGCGTGCAGAAGCGGATGAAGCTGCGACGCGTGATCCCCTGCCGGCGCATCGCGTCGTAGAACGTTTCCGTTCCCTGGGGCATGAGCTGGGTTCCTGGCAGTGGATCATCCACGACCGCCGGGGCGCGGCACGCGCATCCCCGGCGGAGCGCGGCCGCCCGGCGACCACGCCCTGTCCGCGTGGACAGGGGATGCGTGTTTCATCCCTGGGCCTCCCACATTGAGTCTTGTCGTTGTCGGCGATCGGCGCGTCATGCCGCTTCCAGGTTACGCGCGCATCGGGAGAGATATCGTGGCACTGGCATGCAATGCGTCACCTGTTCGGTCACTGCATGACATGGCGGCGTCCACAGTATGCGATGACGGCAGCGAAACGTGAAAGCAAAATCGTATCATGCAGTATGAGACAAGGATGTTCGGGCACTGGCATCAACAACGACGCGACCAGTGACCGCCATCGGGCGGTGCCTGCGCGAGGCCGGCCCGTCATGGCAATGGCTGTATACCGCGGCGCAACATGCCAGGCAGGCCGTGGAACTCCTCGAAATCCACCACGCACGGCTCATGGAATCAGCAGGATGCTCCCGGTGGTGCGTCCGGCCTCCAGAGCGGCCTGTGCCTCCGCCGCCGCCGCAAGTGGGAATTCCGCGCCGACCCTTACGCAGAGCCCGGCCGCGATCACGTCGAACACCGCCGCGGCCGCCAGCGGATAGGCGTCCGCTTCGTTGGCATAGGCCATGACGCTGGGGCGGCTGAACGAGATCGACCGGCGCGGCCCTAGGTCCTCCACCGCGACCGGCGGAATCGGGCCGGCCACCTGGCCGAGGCTCGCCACCACGCCGAACGGCCGCACGCAGCCCAGGGTCCGGCGCAGCATCGTCCCGCCGATACCGTCATAGGCGACATCGACCCCGACGCCGCCGGCCAGTTGCTTCACCGCCGCCTCGAGCCCCGGATCGCCGTGCAGCAGCACGTGATCCGCGCCGGCCTGCCGCGCCACCTCGATTTTCGCCTCCGACCCGACGGTGGCGATCACCACCGCGCCCAGGCGTTTCGCCCAGCCGCTCAGCATCTGCCCGAGCCCGCCCGCCCCGGCATGCACCAGCACGATCGTGCCCGGCCGCACCGGGAAGACGCGATGCAGCAGCATGTGCGCGGTCAGGCCGCGCGCCATGGCGGCGGCGGCGGTGCGCGTGTCGATGCCGTCCGGCAGCCGCACCACGCGGGCGGCGGGCAGCAGGCGCTCGGAGGCATAGCCGCCGACCGGCGCGCCGACATAGGCAACGCGGTCACCGGGGACGACGGAGGTGACGCCCTCCCCGACCGCCTCCACCACTCCGGCGCCCTCGACGCCCGGCACGGCGGGCAGGTGCGGCAACGGGTAGAGCCCGATGCGGTGGTAGATATCGATGAAGTTCACGCCGATGGCGTCCTGCCGCAGCCGCACCTCGCCCGCCCCGGGCGGGCCGATCTCCCGCTCGGCCAACCGGAGTTGTTCGACGCCGCCCGGCGCGATCAGATGGATCTCCTGGGCCATGGTCCTGTCTCCGCTTCCGTGTTGCCACGGCAGATGACGCCTGGACGGAGGGTGGGAAAATCCCGGATTGTTCCACAGGCCTTGTGAGAAATTGCACCGATGTTCGACTGGGAGGACCTGCGCCACTTCGTCGCCCTGGCGGAGGCCGGCACGCTCTCCGGCGCAGCGCGGGCGCTGCGCGTGGACCACGCCACCGTCGGCCGGCGGGTGGCGGCGCTGGAACAGGCGCTCGGCAGCGTGCTGGTGGAGCGGCAGGCGCGGCGCTGCGTGCTGACCGAGGCGGGACAGCGGATCGCCGGGCTGGCCATGACGATGCAGGCCCAGGCGCATGCGCTGGACCGCGCCGCCCGCGCCCTGCACACGCCGCTGGCCGGCACGGTGACAGTCAGCGCCCCGCCGGTCTTCGCCAGCCACGTCCTGGCGCCACGGCTGGGGGAACTGCGGCGGCTCTATCCGGACCTGCACCTGTCCTTGCTGGGCGACCCCGCGACCGCCTCGCTCGGCCGGCAGGAAGCGGACATCGCCATCCGGCTGAGCCGCCCGCGCGAGGCGCGCAACGTGGCGCGGCGGCTGGGCTGCATGGCGTTCGGGCTCTACGCCGCGCCGGGCTACCTGCAGGACCGGCCCCCGGCCGCCTGGGACTTCATCGCCTACGACGGTTCGCTGGAGCACGTGCCGCAGCAGGCCTGGCTGCGGCAGGTCGCCGCTGACCGGCCGGTGGTGTTCCGCAGCAACGACCTCGCCAGCCAGATCGCGGCGGCCCGCGCCGGCGTCGGCATCGCCGCCCTGCCCTGCTTCCTGGCCGACGAGGATGCGGGGCTGGCGAAGCTGCCGGTGCGGCTGCCCGCCTGCGCCCGCGACATCTGGCTGGTGGTGCATGCCGACCTGCGCCGCATGCCGGCGGTGCGGGCGGTGATGGAATTCCTGGCGCGGCAGGTCGCGGCGGCCGGGCTGGGCCGGCCCGACGCCCCCTGACGCCTCATCCGGCCGCCACGATCCCCGCGTCGCCGCACGCCATGCGCCCCGGCACCGGCGCCAACGCGGTGACGGCCTGCTCGGCCAGCGCCCCGATCTCGGCAACGCGCCCGAGCGCGTCGGGGTGATCGCTCGTCTTCAACGCCCGTTCCAGTTCCCGCGCCGTCGCTTCCAGGGCCCGCAACCCGAGCGTGCCGGCGCTGCCGGCCAGGGCATGCGCCTCCCGCGCCAGCGCCTCCGTCGTCCCCGCCTCGGCCAGGTCCCGCAGCCGCGCGAGCCGGTCCGGCACGTCGGCGAGGAAGACCGTGACGACCTCGGCCACCGTGTCCTCGCCCAGCGTGGCCGCGAGCGCGTCCAGCACCGCCACATCGATCGCCCCGGTGGCCGCCGGCGCCGGCGCGGCGGGCGGGTCCGTGCCGGCGGCGATGGCGGCCCCGCAGACACGGTCGAGCTCACGCGCCAGCCGCTCGCGCGTGATCGGCTTGGGCGCGAAGCCGTCCATCCCGGCGGCCCGGCAATTCGCCTCGTCCTCGCGGAACGCATTCGCGGTCAGGCCGATCACCGGGATCCGTCCCGCCGGCCCCTCCAGCGCGCGGATGGCCCGCGTGGCGGTCAGCCCGTCCATGACCGGCATCATCACGTCCATGAACACCAGGTCGACGCCGCCACGCCGCACCGCCGCGACCGCCGCCGCCCCATCCTCCACCGCCTCCACCCGATGGCCCAGCTTTTCCAGCAGGCCGGTGGCGATCATCCGGTTGACCGGATTGTCCTCGGCCAGCAGCACGCGCAGACAGCCGGGCGAACGGAGCGCCGCCGGCGGCCCGGCGGCCGCACCAGCCGTCGCCACGATGACATGGAAACGGAATTCCGATCCCTCGCCATCGCGGCTGAACACGACGATGTCGCCGCCCATGGCCTGCACCAGCCGGCGGGAAATCGCCAGCCCCAGCCCGGTGCCGCCGAAGCGGCGCGTGATCGAGCCGTCGGCCTGCGCGAATTCCTGGAACAGATTCTCCTGCGCCTCGGCGGGAATGCCGATCCCGGTGTCGCGCACCCGCCAGTCGAGCCGCCATCCGGTCGCGGCGGGGGCCGCGTCCAGCCGCACCGTGATCCCGCCCGCGCCGGTGAACTTCACCGCGTTGCCCACCAGGTTCAGCAGCACCTGGCGCAGCCGGTGCGCATCGCCGCACACCTGGGCGGGCACCGCCGCGTCCGCCTCCACGCGCAGCCACAGCCCCTTCTCCGCGGCCAGCGGCGCCATCATCATCTGCATGGCCGCCAGCACCCCGGCCGGCGCGAACGGCGCCGTCTCCAGTTCGATCGCATTCTGGTCGATCTTGGAAAAATCGAGGATGTCGCTGACCAGGCCCAGCAGATGCCGCCCGCAATGGCGGACGGTCTGCACGCAGTGCTGCTGGCGCGGGGTCAGCTCGGTGTCCTGCAGCAACTCGGCCGCGCCCAGGATGCCGTTCAGCGGCGTGCGGATCTCGTGGCTCATCACCGCGAGGAACCGCGTGCGCGCCTCTATCCCCGCCTCCGCCGCCGTGCGCGCCGCCCGCAGCGCGTCCTGGGCCTGCTCCCAGGCGGTCACGTCGCTGAAGCTGCGCACCGCCGCGCCGTCGGGCAGCAGCTTCGTGCGCACTTCCAGCACCGTGCCGGTGGGCCGGGTGCGCTTGTAGAGCGCCGGCCCATCGGTGAAGCTGGCCATTCGCCCGAGCGTGGCCGCCGCTTCCGGCGGCTCGACCTTGGTGGTGTATTCCCCGGCCGCGCGCTGCCGGTCCATCATCTCCTCGACCGGCATGCCCGGCTGGATCTCCGGCGGCAGGCCGAGCAATTCCACCAGCCGACGGTTCATCACCGCGATCCGCCCGTCCGGATTGACCATCAGCAGCCCCTGGCTGATGTTTTCCATCGCCAGGTTCAGAACGCGCTGCGCTTCCTCCCGCCGCCGCCGATGCCGCGCCGCCACGGCCGCGATCGCCAGCACCACCAGCGTCACCACGGCGCAGACCGGCAGCATGCGCCACAGGTCGGCCCGGTACTCGGCCAGCACATCCATCTCGTCCAGCCCGACCGAGACCAGCAGCGGCAGGCCGGGCAGCCGGCGGAAGCTTTCGATCCGCCGCACGCCGTCCTGCGGGTCGGTCCAGGTGAAATGGCCCGCCTCGCGCGCCACCGCTTCCTGCACCGCCGGGCTGGCGCTCGGCTGGCCGGTGATCACGCCCTCGGCCCCGGCGGCGATGCGCGCCCGGATCACGCCGTCCAGGCCGATCAGCGACATGGTGCCGCGCACGCCGATGTCCTCCGCCGAGACGAAGCGCACCAGCGCCGCGGGCTCGGCCGAGACCACCACGATGCCGTTGAAGGATCCCTCCGGCCCGCGCAGCATCCGCACGAACTGAATGGTCCACAGCTTCGAGAGCCGCCCGAACACGGGCGGGCTGACATGCAGCACGTCTTCCGGCCGGTCGGCGAAGCGGCGGAAATGCGGACGGTCCGAAAGATCGACGCGCTGCGTCGTCTTCTGCAGGTTGCTCAGCCGCACCATCCCGTCGCGAGCGACCAGGGTGATCTGCACCGGCACGCGCTGGACCGGATCGACCGCGGCCAGCCAGCCCGCCAGATCCGGCTCGGGGCCGCCACGTTCGTCCAGCGCGCGGATCAGCAGCGCCGTCTGGTCCAGTTCGCGGACCGTGCGCAGCAGCGCCTCGGCATAGGCGTGCGCCCGGCTGGCGCTGTCCATCTCCGCCCCGCGCAGGGTGTCGGCGCGTTCCTCGACCAGGTGCACCGCCGCGACGCCCCAGACCAGCGCGATCGCCGCCGCCGCCCACAGCCATTGCAGGCCGATCCACGCCGCGAGGCGCCGCGGCGCGGCCAGGACGCGGCCTATGCCCGACATGACGGCCCCCATGTTCCCAAGGAAAGCGGGATCATCCTCTGGCCTCGTCCACCCAGGTACAATCCTTCAGCCGCATCTCGATATCCGCGCCACTAAGCGGTGCCGCGAACAGGAAGCCCTGCCCGACCACGCATCCCAGATGCTGCATCAGCGCGGCGATGTCGGCGGTCTCGATGCCCTCGGCGACCAGTTGCAGATCCAGCTCACGCGCGATCGAGACGATGGCGCGGATCATCTTCGGTGCTTCCGGATCGGTCAGGCTGGTGCGCACGAAGGACTGGTCGATCTTCAGTTCGCTGAACGGCAGCCGCATCAGTGACAGCAGCGAGGAATGCCCGGTGCCGAAATCGTCGATCGACAGCTTCACCCCGCGGATGCGCAGCCGCGTCAGGATATCGGCCGCCATCACGAAGTCGCCCATCATCGCGCCCTCGGTGACTTCCAGCACCAGCGACGCGGCCGGCACCCCGGCTTCGGCCAGCGCCTCGGACACCTGCTCGGGCAGGGACAGGCCGGTCAGGCTCAGCGGCGAGAGATTCACCGCGAGCGTCATGTCCGGGCAGGCGGCCCGCCAGCGCCGGAAGCTGCCAAGCGCCTGCCGCAGCACGCACCAGGTGAGCCGGTCGATCAGCCCGGCCCGCTCGGCCAGGGGAATGAACAGGTTCGGCGGCACAACGCCGAATTCCGGGCTGCGCCAGCGCGCCAGCGCCTCCACGCCGATCATCCGCCGCCCGGTCAGGCTCACCTTCGGCTGGAACAGGCAATGCACCTCGCCCTGCTCGATCGCCTGCGCGAGCCGGCCCGGATCGATGGCCCCCGTTCCCGTCACCTGCCGCCGGCCGGATGTCTCCGGAACGCGGCGCAGCAAGGCGACCAACTGCTCCACCCACAGCGGCTTGCCGAGCGTGCCCGCGACCCGCAGGCCCAGCGCCGAGGCGAGGCGCGCGGCCGCCTGGCGCACCCGCTCGTCGAACCCGGAGACGAACACCACCATCGGATCGGTGCCGCTCTCGCGCAAGTGGCGCAGCAACTCGATGCCGTCGTTCTCGCGCAGGCCGAGATCGAGCACCACGACATCGTAGGCAGTCCTGCCCAGCCGCGCGACCGCCTCTTCCAGGGTGGTCGCATCATCGGCGAGGAAGCCCATGCGGCTGGCCGCGCGCCCGACGAGCAGACGTTGCACCGCTTCGTCGTCCACCACCAGCAATCGCCGCGCCGCAATCATGGCTTCGGTCGTATTCACGCTCACCCCGGTTTCATAACCTCATCAGGCTACAATAGCTCCATTTTATAATACAATCGAAATCATGCTGAAAAATAACGCATGTAACAGCAAATATTATGTATCCAAACTAATTTCGCATCAGGATTTCATGCCGCCCCGGGGCGCACCCGCGCCTCATACCAAATCCTGGTGAATCCGACTCATGGGGGATTCCCTGAGACGGGGCTATGTGATTCAAGCTGGCGAGCAACGGAGCTTCGCCATGGGTCAGCCGCTTCCTCTCCGCCCTGATTACGATGCGGCCTCACTGCGGGGGCTGGCGCGGCGCTCGAAGGAAGCGGGGCAGTCACGGCGGCTGCTGGCGCTGGCGGCTATTTACGACGGCGCATCCCGGACGGAGGCAGCGCGGGTCGGCGGCGTGACCTTGCAGATCGTGCGGGACTGGGTGCTGCGGTTCAACGCGGAGGGGCCGGAGGGATTGATCGACCGCAAGGCGCCGGGCCAGCCGCCGCGCCTGACTGAAACGCACCGGACGGCACTGGCGGCGGCGATCGCGGCCGGACCGAAGCCTGCGGTCCACGGCGTGGTGCGCTGGCGGTTGGTCGATCTCGGCCAATGGCTGTGGGAGGAGTTCCGCGTCCCGGTGTCGAAACAGACGCTGAGCCGGGAGTTGCGTGCCATGGGCTATCGCAAGCTGTCGGCCCGACCTCGGCACCATGCGCAGGCGGCGGGGGCGGTTGAGGATTTTAAAAAACATTCCCGCCCCAGCTGGAGGCGATCGCGGCCGGGAAAAGCATCCCGCTCGACCGGATAGAGATCTGGTTTGCCGACGAAGCCCGCGTCGGCCAGAAGAACAAGATCACCCGTCGCTGGGCCCGGCGCGGCAGTCGCCCCTCGGCACCGCAGGACCAGCGCACCGCCTCCACCTACATCTTCGGCGCCATCTGCCCGAAGGAGGGAAAGGGAGCGGCGCTGGTGCTGCCTCATTGCAACATCGCGGCGATGAACCTGCATCTTGCCGAAATCGCCACCGCGGTGGCGCCGGGGGCGCACGCCGCGCTGCTGCTCGACCAGGCCGGGTGGCACACCTCGGAGCGTCTCGTGGTGCCGCCCAACATCACCCTGGTGCCGCTGCCGCCGAAATGCCCCGAACTCAACCCCACCGAAAACGTCTGGCAGTTCATGCGCGACAACTGGTTGTCGAACCTCGTGTTTCGCTCCTATGACGCCATTGTCGGTCAGTGCTGCGACGCCTGGAACAAGCTCATCGCCCAGCCTTGGCGCATCATGTCCATCGGCCTGCGCGACTGGGCTCATGGGTTCTGATCAGTGGGATTTGGTATCAGGGATGCAGCGAAGCCCCCTTCGCGGCCTTGTCCACCTCCTTGCGCGGCCCGCGCAGGGCGAGCCCGACGAGGTCCGGCGCGTCGGCGGGTTCCTCGCGGAAGACGGCCCGGTTCGCGGCGTCGTGGCCGGTGGCGAACATCGCCCGGACATAGACGGCGCGGGTCAGGTCGCGCGCGATCGCCTGCCGGAAGGCCCGCTGCAGGACCTCCGGCCCGGCGGCGAAGATCAGGATCGGCTGGCCGAGCAGCGGCGCGTGCCTTCGACCGGCCGCGTCCTCGTAGGGCGCGCCCATCGCCTCCGGCGCGGCGGCGGCGATGCCGGTGGCCAGGAAGGCGGTGACGTTCAGCTTCTGCCAGACCGCGAGATCCTCGCGCACCAGGATCGCCACCTTCGTCTCGAACACCATGCCGCCCCCGCTTCATGCCGCGCTTCGGAACCGCCATCTCAGGCGATCGCGCGGCGCCTGTCTGGAACATCCGTGCAGAGGGCGCGGTAGGCGGCGGGGGTCACGCCATAGGCCCGGCGAAAGCGGCGGCCGAGATGGCTCTGGTCGGCGAAGCCGCACGCGGCGGCGACGTCGGCCGGCGCCAGGCCGCAGGACAGCAAATGCCGCGCCCGCAGCAGCCGGATCTGCACCAGATAGGCGTGCGGCGAGGTGCCATAGGCGGCGCGAAAGGCGCGGGCGAGCTGGAAGCGATCCGCCGCCCCCGCCGCCCGCGCCAGGGCGTCGGCGCCCGGATCCCCGGCAAGGTCGTCATGCAACCGCTCCCGCGCCCGCCGCGCCACCCGGTCGTCGCGACCGGGCGGCAGGCGACGCGGCTTGCGGCCGAGATGCGGGCGCAGGCGGTCCAGCACGCCGTCCAGCGCCGCATCGCGCGCGAGGCGTTCGCCCGAGCGCGACAGGACCCGGCAGGCAGCGCGGATGGCCTGGCCGAGCGGCGGATCGTCGCAGAGGCTGGCGATGAAGCCCGGCTCGCCGCCGGGAGCGTCCGCGAGCCCGGCGGCGAGCCAGGGCCTCGGCAGGTAGAGCATGCGGTAGACGAAGCCCCCGGCCGCGCCCGCCTGCCCGTCATGCGCCTCCTGCGGCTCGATCAGGATGACGCAGCCCGGCGTGCTGCGCCGGCGGGCGCCGCGGCAGAGGAAGTCCTGCACGCCCTGGTCCGTGACGCCGACCAGCCAGTCGTCATGGCGGTGCAGGTCATAGGCATGGGCGGAGAAGCGGGCGTGGATGGCCTCCACGCCGCTGGCGTCATGCACCAGTTGCACGCGGTCGGGCAGGAACAGACGCTTCATGCCTCCGGTGCGCTCTCCGTCTCGTCCGCCGCCCCGGTCCGCGTGGCGAAGCTGACCGCGGCGCGAGGGGTTTCGTCGACGCTCAGGCGGAACACCTCCGGCCGGGCGTAATGCCCGACGACATCGAGGTCGTACTTGCCGCGGATGGCGTCGTCGGGGTCGATATCGGCGGTGATGATGGCCTCGCGGCCGTACACCGGCCCGGCCAGCACCTCCCCGAGCGGGCCGACGATCACGCTGCCGCCGCGGATCAGCTCGGTCTTCGGGTCGTTGCCCTGGATGGCGTCATAGGCGTCCGGCGCGTCGCCGCGGGTCATGAACTGGCAGGCGCTGAGCACGAAGCAGCGCCCCTCATAGGCGATGTGGCGCATCGAGGCCTGCCAGATGTCGCGCTCGTCCACCGTCGGCGCGCACCACAGGCTGATGCCCTTGGCATACATCGCCTGGCGCAGCGCCGGCATGTAGTTCTCCCAGCAGATCGCCGCCCCGATCCGGCCGAGCGGCGTCTCCAGCACGGGGATGGTGGAGCCGTCGCCCTGCCCCCAGATCAGCCGCTCACTGGCGGTGGGCATCAGCTTGCGGTGCCGGCCGAGCAGCGCCCCGTCCGGGCCGAAGAACAGCGCGGTGCAATAGAGCGTGCCGCCCTCGCGCTCGATCACGCCGGTGACGAGATGCGCCCGCATCCGCGCGGCGAAGCCGCCGATGGTGGTGCATTCCGGGCCGGGCACCTCGATCGCCGCCTTCCAGTAGCGCAGGTAGTCCTCCCGCCCGGCGGCCGAGCGGGTGCCGACGCGCGCGCCGAAATCCAGACCCTTCGGATAGCCGCCGACATAGGCTTCGGGGAACACCGCGAGTTCCACCCCCTGCCCGGCGGCGGCGAGACAATGCGCCTCCATCCGCGCGAGCGTGCGCGGCGTGTCGAACAGGGTGGTTCCGGCCTGGATCACGGCGACACGGTGCTGGCTCATAGGCTTGCTCTCCCAAGGCGTGTTCACGACCGGTCCGTGCCTGGCCACCACGTGGCAGGTCCGGCGGCCTCGCCCATGGTGATGCCAGCGCAATCGCCGCCGCAATCAGGAATGAGGATCCGGGGATGGCCCGGACGGGTGGGCCTCGCGCATCCGCGAGGGGGTTCTGCAAAGGCCGCACACAGCGGGCGGCTTCTCCTGCCCTGTCCCCCAGGATCGGTGCCAGGGAATTCCCCTGGCGTAAGGCTCAGAGGCCGAGATGGGCGAGCGTGGCGAGAATTTCCTGTATCGCAAGATTCACCTGTCTCTCTTTTTATTTCTTAGTCAGGAAATAAATATTGATATCAAAACAATATGCCAAAGACTCAGAATATATTTTTTTGTTTCGGAAAATTATAGACCCTGAACGGGCACACCCGTTTCCGCCGGTTCATCGTGCCCATGCCATCGACCTCGCGCCACGGGTCGAACCGTGCTATCCTGCGTTGCCCCGGCGGATCGAATTCCGGGAGAGCAGGCCATGAACAAGCTTGAAGACCTCAGGACACGCCGCGAGGCGGCGCACCGGCGGTTGCTGGCCCTGAAGTCGCGGACCTACCGGTCCTTTCTCGACATGGAGCGCGCCACCTACGCCGACGGCGCGCTGACGAAGAAACACAAGGAACTCGTCGCCATCGGTATTTCCGTGGTGATCGACTGCGAGTCCTGCATGCAGTGGCACATCGAGCAGGCCGCCACCGCGGGGGCGAGCTTCCAGGAGGTGCTGGAAGCGGTGGAAGTCGGGATCGAAATGGGCGGCGGACCCGCCACCGTCTCCGCACGGTTTGCGCTGGAGGTGATGGATTCCATCTTCACCGGCCAGCCGCCGGCAACCACGCCCGACAATTGAGCCGCGGCGGGGCCTTGCCCCGCACCCCACCAGGAGGCTTCGCCTCCTGGACCTCCACCAAGGGCAAAGCCCTTGGATCCCATTCCTTGCCGCGCAGCGCACCCAGGGTGCAGGGGCCTCCTGGCCCCTGCCGGGTCCAGGGCAGCGCCCTGGCCTTCCTTACCGCCCCGCCTCGATCCCCGGAATCTCGCCGACCCGCGCCAGCAGGAACTCCACCAGCAGCCGCACCCGGGCGATGCCGGCACGTTCCGGAACGATCAGCAGGCTCAGCGGCACCATCGGCAGCGTGTAATCGGGCAGGATCGCCTCCAGCCGCCCGGCCGCCAGCAGGTCATCCACCAGCCAGCGATGCGCCGGCGCGATGCCACGCCCGGCGAGCAGGGCCTCGCGCACCGCCAGCCCGTGATCGACGCGGAAACGTCCCCCGAACGGCACCGCGTGCAGCGTCTCGTCCGGCCCCTGCAGCACCAGCGTCTCACTGCCGGCCACGTTGCACATGCGGATGCCTTCGTGGCCCGCCAGGTCCTGCGGCCCGGCCGGGCGCCCTCGCGCCGCCAGGTAGCCGGGCGCGGCCACCAGCAGCCGCCGGCTCCGCCCCAGCGCCCGCAGCTTCAGGGAGCTGTCGCCGAGCGGCCCCAGCCGCAGCGCCACATCCACCCCCTCGCGTACCAGGTCGATGCGCTCGTCGGTCAGGCTGAACTCGACATCGATCTCCGGGAAGCGGTCCTGGAAGGCGAAGATCAGCCGGCCGACATGCAACACCCCGATCGCCGCCGAACAGGAGATCCGCACCGCCCCCGCCGGCGCGCCGCGCCGGCCGCGCACCTCGTCGCCAGCCTGTTCGACCAGGCGCAGGATCTGCACGGCACGGACGTAATAGCGGCCGCCTTCCTCGGTCAGCGTCACCCGCCGCGTGGTCCGGCTGAGCAGGGCGACGCCGACCGTCGCCTCCAGCTCGTGCAGGTGCCGCGTGATCGTCGACTGGCCCGTCCCCAGCTCGCGCGCCACCGCCGACAGGTTCCCCCGCTCGGCCACGCGCACGAAGGTGCGCAGGCGCTCCAGCGTGACATCGGATTTATCCATTTTCCGGCAGGATCCTATCCATTCCCTGCATATGGCGGGTCATTGCGGCCTTGGCTACCACCGGGGGCGAAGCGTCACCAGCGGATCCCCCAGCCATGAACATCCTGCATGTCTTCGCCCACCCCGAACCGCGCTCGCTCAACGGCGCGCTGCGCGACGTCGCCCTCGCGGAACTCGCGGCCCAGGGCCATGCGGTGCGGGTCTCCGACCTGCATGCCGCCGGCTGGAAAGCCGTGGTCGACCGCGCCGACTTCCCCCTGGCGTCGGAGGACGAGCGGTTCCGGCCGGTCGGGGCCTCCCGCCAGGGCTTCGCCGCCGGCGCGCTGACCGCGGACGTGCTGGCCGAGCAGGAAAAGCTGCTCTGGGCCGATGTGCTGATCCTGCAATTCCCGCTCTGGTGGTTCACCATGCCGGCGATCCTGAAGGGCTGGGTCGACCGGGTCTTCGCCTACGGCTTCGCCTATGGCGTGGGCGAGCACAGCGACCGGCGCTGGGGCGACCGCTATGGCGAGGGCACCTTCGCCGGCCGGCGCGCCATGCTGATGGTGACCACCGGCGGCTGGGCCCCGCATTACAGCCCCCGCGGGATCAACGGGCCGATCGACGACCTGCTGTTCCCGATCCATCACGGCATCCTCTGGTATCCGGGCTACGCCGTCCTGCCGCCCTTCGTGGTGCATGACGCGGATCGCCTCGACGCGGAGGGGTTCGCGCGCGCGACGGCGGAGCTGCGCGCGCGGATGCGCGGGCTCGCGACCACCCCGCCCTTGCCCTTCCGCCGGCAGAACGGCGGCGACTACACGATCCCGGACCTGCAGCTGCGGCCCGGGCTGGGCGATACGGGGGCCGGCGGCTTCGCCCTGCACAGCGACGCCGGCGCCCCGCCGCCGCCGGACACGCATAAATGATCCCCAGGCGGATTGGCCCCGCATCGCCGCGTTCATCCTTTTCTCCGACAGGGGCCGCTGCCGGCCCCGATCGGTGGAGGAGAGCGACCGATGCGCGTGATCGTTCTGGTGAAGGCGACCGCCGAGAGCGAGGCGGGGGCCCCGCCCTCGCCCGGGTTGCTGGCGGCCATGGCCCGGTTCAACGAGGAACTGGTCGAGGCCGGCGTGCTGCTGGCGGGTGATGGCCTGCATCCCTCGGCCCGGGGCAGGCGGGTGATCCTCGACGGGGCGGAGCGCCGCGTCGTCGATGGCCCCTTCCCCCCGCGGGAGCTGATCGCCGGCTTCTGGCTATGGCAGGTCCGGGACATGGACGAGGCGGTGGCGTGGGTGAAGCACTGCCCCAACCCCATGTCCGGCCCCTGCGAGATCGAAATCCGCCCGTTGTTCGAACCAGCCGATTTCGACGCGGCCCTCGCCCCGGAGGTGGTGGCGCTGCCGCTCGGGGCCGGGGGGCGGCAACCGGCCGGCTGAACCGGCCGGCATCAGGCGGGGCATTGCCGCCGGGCCGGCCGGGCAGCAATGCTGCGGGCCATGAGAATTTCGGTTGAACTGGTTCCCCGCAGCGAGGCCGCGTTGCTGGCCGACGCGGCCACCGTCCGGGACGCCCTGCCGCAGGCAAGCGCCCTCAACATCCCCGACCTGCTGCGCTTCCCGCTGCGCAGCTGGGAGGCCTGCGCGCTCACGCACGGCGTCATGCCGGCGTCGATCCCGCATATCCGGGCCATCGACATCCCCCCGGGCGAGGACCTGCCCATGGCAGAGGCGATCCTCGCGGCCGGGTTGACCGAAATCCTGGTCATCAAGGGCGATCCCCCGCATGACATGAGCCGGCGGACCTGGCCGAACAGCAGCGAGGACATCATCCGCCGCTGCAAGCGCCGCCATCCCGGCCTGCGCGTCTACGCCGCCTTCGATCCGTACCGGCAGGGGTTCCGCGACGAGCTGGACGCGGTCGCCCGCAAGCGCGATGCCGGGGCGGACGGGTTCTTCACCCAGCCCTTGTTCGACCTGCGGCTGCTGGAGATCTGCGCGGAGATGCTGCGCGGGCAATGCGTGTTCTGGGGCATCGCCCCGGTGCTCGGGGAGCGCTCGCGCGCCTATTGGGAAACCACCAACCGGGTGATCTTCCCGGCCGACTTCGCCGCGACCCTGGAGTGGAACCGCGACTTCGCCCGCCGCGCGCTGGCGACGATCGACGAGCTGGGCGGCAACGCCTACCTGATGCCGGTGCGGGTCAATCTCGATGCCTATCTGCGCGGGCTGCTGCCAGGGTAGCGATATGGGTCGTTGAGCCTCGTGTGGATGTCCATCCGATGCGGGCATCCTTGTCCGCGGCCTTCCAGGCAGCGATGGGTGGAAACTGGATCTCCCCGGAGGCGCTATTAGCAGCCAGCAACCGAAAGCCTCCCAATGCCGCATCCGAGAGCCACGCGTCACGATGCCCCCTTGCAACGGCTGCTCGCCAGTCTGCCCGACCCGGCGCACCGCGCCTATGATCGCCTGACCGAGCCCCGGATGATCTGGCTGCGCGTCCCACTTGCGCTGCTGCTGATCGTGGGTGGCTTCCTGAGCTTTCTTCCGATCCTGGGCTTTTGGATGATGCCGCTGGGCCTGCTGCTTCTGGCAGAGGACGTGCCGTTCCTGCGCCGGCCGACAATGAAGGCACTGGCCATGGTGCAGCGCTGGTGGGACCGGTATTCCCAGCGGCGGAAGGCTGCCGCCGGCGGGGCGGTCAAACCGGCGGTCACCGGCAAGCCGGATGATGCGCAGGATGCCGGCAGCCGCCTGCGGCCATGAGGCTTCGAGGCGCCTCGCGCTGCCGGCGATGCCTGCCGGCATGACATTCACGAGACCCGTCGCGTGCGGCGTTTGCGTTCGCGCGTCGCATCCCCACTTCAGTAGCTGACCTGGCGTGGCAGGGCGCCTTTTGCGCCATGATGCCGTCAGGGTCCTTGCAGCTCCGGCGCGTTGCCTTCGGGGCCAACCACATGGCGTGCCTTGCCGATCGCTCAGTGCCGGATCAGGCCCCCGGCCGGCAAGCAGGCGAACGATCCGGCCCGGGGGCGACACCGCCGCGGGCTGACGTTGCGGCACCATGCCCCTTCCAGGAAGGAATATCCATGAACCGCCGTACCGGCGACCCGTCGGACGACATCGCCTACCCCTCCGCCATTGCCTTCCTGCTGGTGCATCTTGCCTGCCTCGCCGCTTTCTGGACCGGCGTGACCGGCGTGGCGCTGCTGCTCGGCGGCGCGCTGTACCTGCTGCGGATGTTCGCGATCACCGCGGGGTATCATCGCTACTTTTCGCACCGCGCCTTCCGCACGAGCCGCGCCTTCCAGTTCGTGCTGGCGTTCCTGGCGCAGACCTCGGCCCAGAAGGGGCCTCTCTGGTGGGCGGCCCACCATCGCCGGCACCACCAATATTCCGACACCGAGCTCGACGTGCACTCGCCGGCGCAGCGTGGCTTCTTCTACGCGCATGTCGGCTGGATCTTCGTGCCCCGCAACAACCCCACCGATCATGCCGCCGTCCAGGACCTGGGGAAGTTCAAGGAACTGCTCTGGCTCGACCGGCATCCCTACCTGCCCGCCGCGCTGCTCGCGGCAACGACGTGGCTGATCGCGGGCTGGCCAGGGCTGGTGGTCGGGTTTTGCTGGAGCACGGTGGCGGTCTGGCATGCGACCTTCAGCATCAACTCGCTCGCCCACGTGTTCGGCCGTCGGCGCTATGTCACCGGCGACGATTCCCGCAACAACTGGTGGCTTGCGCTGCTGACCCTGGGCGAGGGCTGGCACAACAACCACCATGCCTGCCAGGTATCCGCCCGGCAGGGTTTCCGCTGGTGGGAATACGATCCGACCTATTATGCACTGCGGGTCCTGTCGTGGCTGCGCATCGTCTGGGACCTGCGTGCACCGCCACAGGCCCTCATGCTTGGCGAGCAGAAGCTTGGGCGGCACGTCATCGACAAGGTGGCCGGCCAGCTTGCCGCCTCGTTCCCTGTCAACCAGATCGCGTCCCAGGCATTGGAAACGTTGGCACGCGCGCCCGGCTGGACCGAGGCGAAGCTGCGGCTCGCTTCCGCCGGCATGCGGGCGGAACTCTTCTGGAACAACATCGACCTGCCCGATATTCCCACGCTCGAGGAGGTTCGCCGCTTCGCCCGCGAACGCCTCTCCCAGACACCGTCGCTCGACGAGATCGCCGTGCGCGCCCGCGAACGGCTGCTGGAACTTGTGTATTCGCGCCTGCGTGAAGCCGTCACGGTGCCGGCGGCCGGATAGGCTTGATTCCTTCGAGCAATGCGGCGGAGGCAAAGTGCAACCGGCCAGGCAAGCTGCCTCGCCCGCCGCCTGAAAAAGCCGATCCAAGAGTAAAACCGGTCAGACTCGCCGTGGTCGGGCAACGTAGATGCCGGCCATGATCAGCAAGCCGCCCATCCCCTGCACCAGCGAAATCGGCTCGCCAAGCAGGAGGAAGGCAAACAGGGCGGCGGCGACTGCCTCCAGAAAGATGACAAGCGAGGAGAAGGTCGCTGGCAGTCGTCCGAGCGCGACTGCCAGCAGGCCCTGCCCGCCGACATGGCTGAGCCAGGATATGACGAGCAGCGCCCCCAGGCCGAACAGGCTGGAGGGCAACAGGTGCCGTTCGGTCATGGCGGCGACGAACAGAACCGCCGCCGTGATCACCGAGGATTCGAATGTGACTCGCGCAGCGCCCGCGTCGCGTCGCGCGGCCTGGACGGCAAGAAAATACAGCCCGAAGAATATGCCCGTCACCACGCCGAACGCATCGCCGATCGCCCCTTCCGGGCGGAAGCGCAGGCTCTGCGCCAGCAACCCCGCCCCGCCCGCCAGACACAGCGCGAGGCCGATCAGCGTCTCCCTGCCAACTCTTGCACGGAAGAATATCCACCCGAAGACGACGACCCAGATCGGCGCCGTGGTGGCAAAGAATGTCGCATTGGCAACATTGGTGTGCAGGATGGAGGAGTGCCAGAACAGCAGGTCGCCCGCGAAAGCAAGGCCGGCCAGCACGACCGGCAAGGTGAAGCGGCGCTGGTTCGACGTTCCACGTTCCGCAATCCGCATCCACACATAAAGCGCCGGCAATGCGAGGGTGACGCGCCAGAATGCGCTCGTAAATGGTCCGACGTCGGCCCAGCGGACGAAAACGGGCGAGATTGCCATTGCCAAGGCGCCGACGACGAGCGCGACAAAAGGGGCTGCCGCGCCGCGACCGACAGCAAGCGACGCAGTCTTCGACATTTCCAGGCTCCAGAGAAATTGCTTTTTCTACGCACCCTGCCCTGGACCAGCCCGTTTTCAACGGCTGACGCTGGGCCAGATGCCGGTGCCCACATCCGCGAAGGATCGGGAGCCTGCGCTACTTGATCAGCGCCACCACCGGCCGGAAGCGCGGATGCGCGGCGCTGCGCAGCCATTCGAACGCCACCATCTCGGTGGTCACGATCTCCGCGCCGTGCGCCGCCATGCGCCGCAGCGCCGCTGCCTTGTTCGCCGGGGCGCGCGAGCCGATCGCGTCCTCCACCACGAACACTCCGCGCCCGGCGGCGCGCAGCCCCAGCACGGTCTGCAGCACGCAGACATGCGCCTCGCAGCCCGTCACCACCACGTCATGCGCCGGCGGCAGGGCGGCGAGGAAATCGGGCGCGTCACAGGCATCGAAGCTCAGCTTGGCGATGGGCGTGGCCCGATCGGTCGCCAGCTCCGCGACCGTGCCGCCCAGTTTCTCCGGGTTCTGCTCGGTGACCAGCACCGGCACGTCCAGCAGCGCCGCCGCATCGAGCAGGCGCTTCGCGTTGGCGATCGCCTCCGCGCCAAGATGGATGGCCGCCATCAACCGTGGCTGGAAATCGATGACCAGCAGCGTCGCGGCCCCGGCCCGCATGATCGGCATGAACGCTCTCCCGGTTCGTCCCTGAAGCGACGTCGCGTCTCGTTGCGCCGTCGCGCCATCCCCTCATATCCCCGGGCCGGCGCCGCCGCCACTCCCCTGCCGGCGCTCCAGCGCCGCGTTCAGTTCGGCGCCGAGCAGCGTCACCCAGGCGGAGACGTAGAACCACAGCATCAACCCGATGGTGGCGCCAAGCGGGCCATAGCGCGTCTCCAGCCCGGCCAGCCGGACCACCCAGGCGCTGAAGGCGGTGGAGGCGCCGAGCCAGGTGGTGGTCGCCAGCACGGTGCCGGGCCAGACCACCCGCCGCTCCCCGCGCCGCCGCGGCGGACCGAAGCGATACAGCACCGCGAAGGACACCGCCACGAAGGCCAGCAGCATCGCCACCGAGATCCGGTGCAGTGGCACCCCGATGCTGTGCGACAGCCCGGTTTCCTCCAGCCAGCCCGGCAGCAGCACCAGCAGGGCCAGTCCGGCCGCCCCGACCACCACCGCCACCAGCGTGATCAGCAGCCCGAGCCAATGCGGCCGCAGCCCCGGATCGGCCTCGCCGTCATAGGCCAGGGTCAGCGCCCCGAGCATGGCGCGCGTGCCGTTGGTCGCCGCCCAGGTCGTCACCAGCGCGCCCAGGCCCAGCATGTGATGCTGCGCCCACAGCAATGCGCGCGCCTCGTGCAGCACCAGCGACGCCGCCCCGGTGGGGAGGAAGTCGTGCAGCACGATCAGCAGCGGCAGCACCTGTGTCGGCCGGAACACCAGCCCCGCCAGCGCGAACAGCAGCGTCAGCGCCGGGAACAGCGAAAGCATGCCGAAGAAGGCGCAGCCTGCCGCCGCCAGCGAGCTGCGATGCGTGCGCAACCGCCGCAGCGCCTCGCCAAGCGCCGCGGTGCCCGCACGCAGGGTGCCGGGGAGCGGCCGTCGCAGCCGCGCGAAATCAACGAGCTTGCTCAGGGGGATGCGCACTCCGCAGCCGGACATCCGTGGGCGGAGTTTTCGGTTCTGTTGCAAACCCCGGAGACGGGTTGAGCATTCCCGCGCAAGAAGCCGGGTTCAGGCGGTGATCTGGAACAGCCCGGCGATGCAGGCAGCCTGGGCCTTCATGTCCCGGCTACCGATTCCGCAAACCTGTCCCTTTCTCACCATCGCCATTGCTTCGTGGCCAGCCAAGGTCCGTCGTGCCGTGCGGAAGCTCGCCATCATCGCCGTCTCCGCCCCTTCATCCTGGGCGATCACCTCGCGGCCGGATTCCACCAGAAAGATTGCAACAGAACCAGATCATCCAGGCCTTGTCAATCAAAACCGAGTGGCACACATGTCAAATTGGCTTCTGTGCAATCCAGTCGATTGCCCCAGCAACACGAGCCGAATCCGTAATGGTTTCCGTGGACCAGCGCGGCCGCTGTCGGGCCAGATTCCTAAGCTTATTGGCATTTCGGTAAAGCATATGGACACCATCTCCAACAAATGTAATGAATTTTGTTGCTTTATTGCCCATTGCAAGGACGGCACGGAATCCGGTGTAATCGCGCCCAGGCCAGATATTCCGCGACTCGAACCCTGCTTGCGTAAGATTTTCCCATACGCCGAGAGGTGTCATATGGAAATAACTGTTGTCGTGCCAGGGTTCGAGAAATGAAACGTTTCCGAGATAGTAGCCTCCTGGATTGAGCACGCGCACGACCTCCTGTGCGACCAAATATGGGCAGGCGAGGTGTTCCGTGACGGCCGAGGAATATACTAAATCAAATACTCCATCTCGAAACGGCAAGAAATGAGCATCACACAAAACGTCCGGACCACCATGAATTTTGAGGGAGTCCTGCACTCGCGACGTAGAAATATCTGTCCCGATATATTCGTATCCCTTATCTCTGATCCATTGCCGCATCTGGCCGCCTCCGCAGCCAATTTCGAGAATACGAGCCCCTGAAGGAAGTTGATCAATGATATCGATATGAGCTAAATCAAGATGGTAAGGTGATTCCGCTCCAGCGGCACCGCATCGAGATGGATACTTGAATACCTTCAAAAAATGATCGCCGGATACCGACCGGTTTGGCGTAAACTGAAAGCTAACTGTCCGATTGGCCTTTTGCGGAAATAATGAAATTGGCGTTGCCTGCTCGAACGAAATTCCGCAGGAATGGCACCTCAAAATAGATGTAAGCGGCGAGCGGCAATCGGGACATGCGAGCAGATTGAGCAACATGGATTCCATCATAGTGTCCAAGGGTTTAGTAGAATTCAGCGAAAGCGGGTTGTTGCTGCCAGGAAGATTGTCTCTGGTGAGTATGCTGGTGAGAGGCCTGCCGCCGAGGGCGGCGTGGGGCTGCGGCTGTTGTCATCGCAGAGAGGTGGGCATGGCGGCGGTGCGATCGGGTGATTTCACCCCGACCACCGACCAGCCGCTCGCACGGCGTTGCACCATCAGCATTCCACTGCGGCATTTGCGTGCATCCTCATGGATGCCCGTTCGGGACGCCAGCAGGACGGTTTGAGATCTGCCAACCACAGCCTCTCAACTCATCCCTGAACGGGCATGTTGTGGACGGTCTCCCGGCCGCAAGGCGAAAAAGCGTTCCGACGAATGGTCCAAATCACCTCGACGCACTCGCAGCGCTTGGTCCCCGTGAATTTGTCCGGTTCCCGGTCTGACCAGTTTGTCATCACGTCTCATCACCTTGCCTGGCGCCTTGCCGGACACGTTCCCGCCAAACTGCCGGAGTTTGCCACCACTCCGGGTGGAAGGCCGTCCACCACATCACCCCATAAAGCTGAGCCGCCTGAAGAACAATCAAGGAGTAATCCGATAGGCCAGAGTATTGAACGCATAAGTTCATCTACACTTGCATATCTTCCAGGGGTCTGTTGCAAGCTTTCTGGTGGAATCCAGCCGCGAGATGATCGCCCGGGATGAAGGGCGGAGACGGCGATGATGGCGAGCTTCCGCACGGCACGACGGACCTTGGCTGGCGATGAAGCAATGGCGATGGCGAGAAAGGGACAGGTTCGCGGATATCGGTAGCCGGGACATGAAAGCCCGGGCGGCCTGCATTGCCGGGCTGTTCCAGATCACCGCCTGAACCTGGCTTCTTGCGCGGGGATGCTCAACCCGTCTCCCGGGTTTGCAACAGAACCATAATCAGTTGCCCCCGGCTTTCGGGGGCGAGGCTCCATGTTCTCGGAAATTCGCTTTCCCAATCTGATACACGATCTTTCAAACCAGAAAGTCGAAAGATGCGCGAGCCCCCAGACCACCGCCACCAGCAGCGGCCGCTTTGCATAACGGACGAATGTATCGCCGGCCCCCAGCCAGGTGGCACTCAATGCACCATGAAATATATAAACTGCATATGAAATGGCGGCTATATATGAACTGATTTTATTATCAAGTATTTTGTATCGCGTTGCATGTGGACTGCACAGTGTTGAACTAATGGTGACAGCGGCCAAGTATGGCCTTAGATACTGGAAATCACCGGAAACAGGATGGCTTGAAAGCAGCAAAAGGGGAAAGGCGCATAGTGGATTTATATGCCCCAGAAGCCGCTTGATGCGTGATCCGAACGTCCCGGAAAATGCCAGCGCAACACATCCACCAGCCAGAATCTCGTCAATTCTGAACCAGGTCACGATATCAACATGGTGTCCCGTAGCAATTCGCAGACCGGTCACCACCAGGCAGAAAACAGGAATTGCATACAACGAACGTCGGCCCAGCGCCCCGATGAGCAATGCCATCCCCACATAAAACTGCATTTCGACGCACAGGCTCCACAGATGCGCGCCACCTTCGAGGAGATGTTGGGGGGGCAAATTCGCAAAGAACAACACGTTCGCAAGCCACGTCGTCAGTGGGGGCCAATGCGCGATGAGCAGCAGGACCATTACAGACCATGCAAGTGGAACAACCCGAAAAAAGCGACGCAAAAGAAAAACGCGAACTTCCATTCCTTGAAGCAGGAACCGAGTAATCAGAAAGCCAGACAGGATAAAAAACAGCGCCATTCCGGCCGTGGCGGTCATCAGATTGAGATCCCACCCACGCGGACCAAGCGGGAAGAGATGCCCTGCCACGACCATCAGAATGCTGACCGCCCGCCAGCCATCAAGCGTCGGGTAACGCTTCTCCCGATGTCCATCAGCAACTTCACTATCTGCGCGGATAGCCTGCCCCACTTTCGCCTACCCCTTACTCTGTTTTACTTAACAATGACCGAGCCGAGAGAAGGCAAATGATCGTTTTAAATCCGTCTCAAGCGTCGGCAGGTTCTCTGAAGAACGCTGCCAGCCAACGACGCGCGGGGGCGCATTCGTTCCACGCTCAGTTCGCGTGACATCGAAAGGAGCCGTAGCGCCGACTGCCCTCGTGGTCCGGTCGGAGGCCCGAGTGAAGCCCAGGAAGGTCGGGCGTCTGATGGCGGACACCGATCGGGCGCTGCAGAGGCGCCGGATGTATCCCCACACGTTTCATCGCGGGGACCAGGGGAGCCGAATCATTGTGAATCCGGCCAGTTGGCCGAGGCCGGATGGCGCGCCGCACCAGCAATGCGCGGTTGGCTCAGTCGTGCCTGATGGCGACGGCGCGCAGGAACCGCAACCTGTGCGCCTTCGCCAAAGACCCTGACGTAGCCCACGCAGAGGCCCACTGCCAGAAAATATATCCTTGGTATTATGAAAATATTGCTAACGGTTCCGATTGTAATTAAAATAGCAATGATGGCGGCGCAGAGTCCTCTTCCCAGCCGCTCGACCTGCGGGTCGTCGGCATTTCGGAATGTCCGCAGCACGCCATAGATGGATGTGGCAAAAACACCAACGAAAATTATCAGTCCTATAGCCCCATAAGGAAGAGCGACCTGAAGGTATGTATTGACCATATCTATAATCCCCTCTCCCTGCCTCATCTGCTGCAGCAGAGGGTCGTCAAGATATTTGAAATTTCCCATGAACGGGCTCTGCATGAATACTTCGAGAGAAACATCTAAAAGCTTTTCTCTGTAATCAATATTGCCAGTTTCGACGTTTCCGAGAAAAGGCAGGTAGGATATCACTGTTTCCGACCACGGGGTCAGCAGGAAGATGCCAACGACGAGACCACCCCAACCGACGAACTGGACAATCCTTTTGCCACCTCCTTTGCCGAGGAACAGCATTGCAATCACCCCCACGCCAGCACCCATCCAGGGGCCTCTCGAAAGACTCGCGGCCATCCCGGCACAAAGAACGACATAAGCGAGGGCCCGTATGCCAACTGACCGGATCGAGGGAGCGATGACGGTGAACATGCACAGCGAAAAAGCGAGTACATACCCCAGCACAATGGCATGCCCCAGAGACCCTTTTGCCCTAAGAACAGACCCCGCCTCACCTGTTCTGACCAAATATACACTGGTTTCTATCGGAATATCCCAGGGGATAATCAAGGAATTGTAGAGAAGCCATGACATTCTATTTTCAAAAATAGCGATACATGCGACGATTATCGCAGCAACTGAGATCGCGCCAGCGACCTGTTGGAACTGCCGTAGAGAAGCAATCGCGCGACTGGCAACATAATATGGAAGCCAGTAGTCAAGTAACATATATACGGCTGCACGCAGGTCGCCCGTCACCGTATCGTTGACAATTTGCACCCCCATCATCCAAAGCAGAAATGCCATCATGAGGTAATCGGTAACACTCAGAGCGGATGGCTTTCGATCTGGATTGGATGAATGCTCGGATTTGAGGGGGTCTTCGCGATAGGGCAGTCCATGACGTGCGATCCGTGGAGGGTGTTGAGCGGCCATGGATTGGACCCGGCCCACACCGAGGCCGGTGCGCGAGGGGCGGCGCAATCTCGCCGATGCAGCCGAAGGCACAAGCTGCATCGGTGCGCGCGAGTCCTTGTTTCCTTCGGCAGTCAAGGGAGACGGCGCGCCCGCGCGTCTGACGATGCACGGCAAGAGCACCACGAGAGACAACAATCTGTAATGGTCGAGAGCAATGACATGCTCGACCACCCCAAATCCCGGAACATATTTTATGAATGGCGGAACCGCGAATAATAAAAAACAATATATTACAAATATTTTTTCGCTTCGTTGTGACATTAACGCAAGACCAGCGCCAACAACGATCGCATAAATCCAAAAATTACCCGAAACAAAAGCAACAAAAGTAGTGGAAAGCCACATCAGGCACAAATTTATATATTGTCTATTTTCAAAAATTTGCTCGCATAATTGGAATTTAGCAATATAAAATACACCGATAGCAAAGAATAGAATAACCACGAGTGCTCTGTAATGTTCCGGCATCATCAACTCCGTCTGCGCCGGTGTGGCAATGCCCGATCACGTCGGGCGGGTGGAAGATTGAAATTGGCCGTACGCCGGTTCGTAAGCTGCGCCCATGCGCGAGCGGAGCTATGCTGGAATCCGGGTGACGGCTTGATCAGGCGGCGGGCGGCCATCATCACCAGTTTGCAAACCATGAGATGGGCAGTTTCCTGCGAGAGAGCGCCCTTGGTCCGCACCGTGCGCAGGCGAACGGTGGCGAACACGCTTTCAATCGGAGTGGACGTGCGCAGGTCATCCCAGTGCTCAGCCGGAAAGTCGTAGAAGGTCAGCTGCGCATCAGGGGCCTTGAGCAGGCAAGCGACGGCCTTCGCGCATTTTGCCGCATCGTTCTTGGCAAACGCATCCACGGCGTCCTCGGCTGTGGCGCGGTCGGGGGCCTGCCAGATTTCACGCAGGTCATGCTTCACCACGAGCCGAACCGATTTGGGCAGCACCGCTGTCAGCGGGTCATCCGCATCATCGGGCTGACGGAGGGCAACAAATCTGGCATCGATCGTCATGGCGTATCGCTTCTTCGGGAGGTTCTGGCAGGCTCGTCACCCGCCCCGATACGCCGCCTTACTCAGGCCGTTGTCACCCGGTTTCCCCCACAGCTCTGCGCGAGCGCGCAGATGACGCAGCCATCCTGATGAGCCAATTCTTTTATGCAGGCGTGTTTCAACGGTCTGCTGCTGCCCAGTTGCGCCGCAGGGAAGGTTTTGAAGGCGAGGCAGGCGCTGAAGATCCGCGCCAATGTGCATACGATAGATCTCACGCGACGCATGACACATCAGGATGCAGCGTGGCCGGTCGGACCGAATAGAAAGCTGTTGCGCGGTCCCATGATCCGCCATGGCGCTACGTGCCTGGTGGGACTGATCGCTGCAAGCCAATTGGGGCAGCGGCACTTCACGTAACCCCCGTTATCGGGCGCCCCAAGGATCTGGGGCGGTCGTAAAAAAGATTCCAAGGCGCCGTCATGATCCGGCCAACGAGCATTCGGCCCAACCCCATCATTCCGGGATGTTGCGCCTAAGCGTCGCATTACCTTTTCATGTCGCTGCGGAAAACGCAAAAAGCATAGGGCGTAACCCTATCGGGTTATCCCATTTCTGAAGCTTGCAGTTGGCGTTTCTCCTTCGGGTTCTGTTGCAAGCTTTCCGGTGGAATCCGTCCGCGAAATGATCGCCCAGGATGAAGGGCGGAGACGGCGATGATGGCGAGCTTCAAGGGACGGCCCTTCACGGCCGAGGTGATCCTCCGGGCGGTGCGCTGGTACCTGATGTTCCCGATCAGCGACCGCGACCTCGAACCGATGCTGGCGGATCGTGGCGTGAAGGTCGACCACACCACCACCATCGTCTGCTGGATCCAGGCTACGCGGCCGGGTTGGAGAAGTTGCCAGCCTCTACGTCGTGGATGCCTCGTTCATGCCGACGAACGGAGGTGTCAATCCAGGCCTCACGATCGCGGCGAATGCGCTGCGGGTGGTGGCGATCTGAAACAGCCCGGCGATGAAGGCAGCCTGGGCCTTCATGTCCCGGCTACGGGTTCCGTGAACCTGTCCCTTTCTCACCGTCGCCATTGCTTCGTAGCCCGCCCAGGTCCCTGGTGCCGTGCGGAAGATACAGGTAGGTGCAGTGGTGTCGTCGACCTCCACGCCGTGATCCGCCAGCGTCGGTTCGAGGTCGCGGTCGCTGATCGGGAACATCAGGACCAGCGCACCACCCGGAGGATCACCTCGGCCGTGAAGGGCCGTCCCTTGAAGCGCGCCATCATCGCCGCCTCCGCCCCTTCATCCTGGACGATCATCTCGCGGCCGGATTCCACCAGAAAGCTTGCAACAGAACCTGTCTTATCTGCCCTGGCCCCGGCGGGCTCCCCCGCCCCCCGCCGGGGCCAGGACATCGCCCGGGCCTTCCCTGGCCGGGCAAGCCGTCTACATCAGCGCCACGCCCTTCACCCGCGCGTACACCAGTTCCCCCGGCGCAAGGCCCAGCAGGTCCCAGGATTTCCGGGTCACGCGGGCCAGCACGCGATCCCCCTCCCCGGCCTCGCCCAGGGCCATCACGGCCATGATCTGCGCATGGTTCAGCTTCTCGGCGGCGACGATGCGCGCCGGCAAAACGTTCAGGATGGTGCTGCCGTCGTCGGGGTGCCGCGCCAGGCTGACATCGGAGGCGGTGATACGGATGCGCTGCGTCGTCCCCGCTTCGCCGAAGACCCCCGGCACCTGCAGCCGCCCGCCCGGCAGCGCCAGCATCGTCAGGTCGTACTCGGCGTCGAAGCCTTCGACCTGGGCCTTCAGCGTCACCCCCGCCTCCGGCAACCGCGCCACCGGCAGCTTCGGATCCGCCTGCAGCTCGGCCAGTTTCCCGGAGGCCTCGACGCGGCCGGCACGCAGCAGCACCAAGTGGTCGGCCAGCCGCTCCACCTCGGTGATGTCGTGGCTGACCAGCAGCACCGGCACCGACAAGGTATCGTGCAGCCGTTCCAGGTAGGGCAGGATCTCTTCCTTGCTGAAACGGTCAAGCGCGGCCAGGGGCTCGTCCATCAGCAGCAGGCGTGGCTGCGACAGCAACGCCCGGCCGACCGCGACACGCTGCCGCTCTCCGCCCGAGAGATGCCGCGGCGAGCGATCGAGCATCCGCCCGAGCCCCAGCAGTTCCACCACCTCGTCCAGGCGGATCGTTTCCGTCACGCCACGGCCGACGGTGCGGCGATGGCCGTACAGCAGGTTGGCCCGCACCGACAGATGCGGGAACAGGCTGGCTTCCTGGAACACGTAGCCGATCGGGCGCCGGTGCGGCGGGCGGAATTGCCGCTCGTCCTGCCAGACCTCGCCGGCCAGCGCGAACCGCCCGTCCAGCCGCTGCAGCCCGGCCACGCAGCGCAGCACGCTGGTCTTGCCGCACCCCGAGGGGCCGAACAGCGCGGTGATGCCATGCGCCGGCGCGGTGAACGCCACGTCCAGCGCGAACCGGCCAAGCATGCCGTGGAAATGCACCTGCATCGGCACGGTGGAGGTCATCGCTGCGCCGCCCCGATGCGGCGTTCCAGCAGCATCATCGCCAGGATCACGGTGAAGGAGAAGGCCAGCAGCCCGCCGGCCAGCAGGTGCGCCTCGTGCCATTGCAGCGTCTCGACATAGTCGTAGATCGCCACCGAGATCACCTTGGTGCGGCCGGGAATGTTGCCGCCGATCATCAGCACCACGCCGAACTCGCCCATGGTGTGGGCGAAGCTCAGCACCGCGCCGCTGAGGAAGCCACGTCGCGCCAGCGGCACCACCACGGTGAAGAAGGTGTCCAGCGGCGAGGCCCGCAGCGTCGCCGCCGCCTCCATCGGCCGGTCGCCGAGCGCCTCGAAGGCGGTGCGCAGCGGCTGCACCATGAAGGGCAGCGAATACAGCACTGAGCCGAACACCAGCGCCTCGAAGGTGAAGGCGAGCGTATTGGCGCCCCACAGCCGCGCCAGCGCCCCGCCCGGCCCGTCCGGGCCGAGCATGAGCAGCAAGTAGAAGCCCAGCACCGTCGGCGGCAGCACCAATGGCAGCGCCACTACACTGGCCACGGCCTCCTTCCAGGCCGCGCCGGAGCGGGCGAGCCACCAGGCGACCGGCGTGCCGACGACCAGCAGGATCGCCGTGGTCAGCGTCGCCAGTTCGATCGTCAGCAGCACCGGTTGCCAGAGCATCGCCGTGGTGCCTTCCGCGTCTGCGTGGACTTACTTCGCGGTACCGTAGCCGTAGCGGTCGATCACCTTGGCGGCTTCCGGCCCCTTGAGGAAGGCGAGAAAGGCGCGCGCCGCCTCGTTGGTGGCGCCCTTCTTCAGCAGCACCGCGTCCTGGCGGATCGGGTCGTGCAGGTTTTCCGGCACCACCCAGCGCGAGCCCTGGTCGCGGGCGATGACCTGCGAGAGCGCGACAAAGCCCAACGCGGCATTGCCGGTCTCGACGAACTGGAAGGTCTGGGAGATGTTGTTGCCCTGCACGATCTTCGGCTGCAGCGCGTCATAGACGCCCAGCTTCTGCATCGTCTGCACCGCGGCGAGGCCGTACGGCGCGAGCTTCGGGCTGGCGATGGACAGCTTGTCGAAGGCGCCGGCCTTCAGCGTCTCCTGCCCCTTCACCACGCCGGCGTCGCGGCTCCAGAGCACCAGCTTGCCGATCGCGTAGGTGAAGCGGGACTCGGGAACGGCGAAGCCTTCCTCCACCGCCTTCTTCGGCGTCTCGTCGTCGGCGGCGAGGAAGACGGTGAACGGTGCGTCCTGACGGATCTGCGTGTAGAACTGGCCGGTCGAGCCGAAGCTCAGCACCGCCTTGTGGCCGGTCTTCGCCTCGAACGCCTTGGCGATCTCCTTGGCGGGCTCGGTGAAGTTGGCGGCGACGGCGACATTGGTCTCGGCCGCCCGCGCCTGGGCGAAGGCGGCCAGCAGCAGGGCCGCGACGAGAAGGGCACGCTTCATTCCGGATTTTCCTTGGTCAGTCGACAACAAGAATGACGTGGCCGGCATCGAACAGGGCGGAGACGGGCTCGCCCGCGCGCAGCCCGAGCGCATCGGCGCTATGGCGGGTGATCACTGCGGTCAGCGTCTTGCCGCCGCCGATATCGACCTCGATCTCGGTGTTGACGCCGCCGTCCACGCGTTCCAGCACGGTGCCGTCCAGGCGGTTGCGCACCGACAGCCGCGTCGCTTCTTCCAGCCGCGCCAGCAGCACGAAGGACGACTTCACCATCGCGATCACGCTGCGCCCGGGCATCAGCCGCAGCTCATCCACGCTGTGGCGGGTGATGACGGCGGTGATGCGGCTGGAATCGGTGACCTGCAGCTCCACCTCGGCGTTCACCGGGGCACGCTGGATGCCCACCACCTTGCAGTGGAAGGCGTTGCGGGCGCTGGTCTTCATGGCGAAACTCCAGAGCGGCGGATCTTCCAGCGCCCCGGTGCCCTCGCGCGCGAGGCCGGCGGAGATTTCCGACAGGCGTTCCTCCAGGCGGTGGAACGCCGCGATCAGGCGGTGGCCCTCTTCGGTCAGCACCGCCCCGCCGCCGCCGCGCCCGCCGGATTGTGCCTGCAGCGCCGGACGCGGTAATAGGTTATTGACCGCGTTGAGCCCATCCCATACGGCTTTGTAACTATAACCCAACGCCTTCGCCGCCGCGGTGATGCTGCCATGCGCGGCGACGGCTTCCAGCATGGCGATGCGCTCGCGCCCAACCGGGAGCTGGCCTTCGCCGCGCAGATACAGGATCGCCTCGGCCCGCGGGGGCGAGGAAGAATCAGAGGCCGTCATATAGTCATCCTATATGACGCTTCGCGGCCCTGGCAACGCCGTGATCTTCCGGAATGAATCACCCGCGGACGGCGCCCTGCCGCCATGTGCAAGAAACGAGACAGGCAATGTCGGCCCGGCCTGAAACAGGCGGGCTTGCTACATTCATGCCAGGCGGTAGCGAAAAATCAGGCCATGCAGCCAAATAAAAATTTCATGGCAAACCAATTTAAAATACATCAGGCACCGGAATTTAATTAATTACCTTATCGCACATGACTTCAATGGAAGAACTTCCAGTTGCATAATGTGATGCACTTTCCATATGAACTACAAAGCGCCCCTTCTTCATTCGCTGCCCAGGCTCGGTTCCGGAAGTCCAGAATGTCGTCACTGTTTGTCAACCTGAGGATTGTCTCGCGGCTGATGATTGGCTTCGGGGTACTGATTGTCTTCGTCGCCGGCACGAGCGGCGTTGCCATCAGATCCTCTTCCCAAAGCCACTTTCTGGTCGGTGAAGTGGAACGCTTCAACGAGCAGGTGATCCTGAACCAGAACGCGCGGATCGCGATGCTGGAAGGCCGGCTGGCGGTCTGGAAGGGGCTTGCCACCAACGACCCGGACGACTGGATCGCCGCCGAGAAGAATTTCAGGCAGGCACAGGACAAATACCGGGCGCTCGCGGACTCGACCAGGGATCCGGGGCGCCGCTCCGACGTACAGGCGCTGAATGCGCAGGTCGCCCGATACGTCGATGAATTGCGCCTGCTGCGAAATATCGGCGGGCGGAACGAGATGCTGGAAACGCCGGGCGGCCAGAAGGACATCGAGGCGGCCAACGCGATCGGCAGAACCATCACCGAATTGTCCGACCCGCTCTCCGAACGCTATCATAAGGCGGCGGAGCAGGCCGAGATCCAGGCTGCCGACACGCTCGACTCCGCCATGACCATCGCCCTGGTGATCGGCGTCGCCGCCGTTGTCATTGGCATCGCGCTCGCGATCTTCGTGGCGCGTGGCATCACCCGTCCGATCACCGGCCTGACCGCGGCCATGAAGGCGCTCGCGGGGAAGGATCTGACCACCCGCATCCCCGCCACCGGCCAGCGCGACGAAGTGGGCGAGATGGCGCGCGCCGTGCAGGTGTTCAAGGAAAGCATGATCCGCACCGCCGAACTGGTCGCCGCCCAGGAAGCGGAACGTGGCACCAAGGAACGCCGGCAGGCGGCGATCGACCGCCACACCCAGGAATTCGGCACCGCGATCTCGGGCGTGATGGCGGCATTGGCCGGCTCGGGCGAGAACATGCGCAAGGCTGCCGTGAAAATGACCGAGGCCAGCCGCAGCGTGAACGAAGAGGCCTGCAGTACCGCCGAAGGGGCCCGGCAAACCGCGCAGCAACTGACCTCCGTGGCCGCCGCGATCGAGGAACTGACCAGCAGCGTCGCCGAGATCTCGCGCCAAGTCACCAGCGCGTCCCAGGTGGCGCGCGAGGCGGTGAAGCGGGCGGATGCCAGCCAGGCGACGATGCGCGGGCTGTCGGAGGCCACGACCCGGATCGGCGACGTGGTGCGGCTGATCAGCGACATCGCCGGACAGACCAACCTGCTGGCGCTGAACGCGACGATCGAGGCGGCGCGTGCCGGCGAGGCCGGGCGCGGCTTCGCCGTGGTCGCCGGCGAGGTGAAGAAGCTCGCGGCCCAGACCTCCCGCGCCACGGCCGAGATCGGCAGCCAGATCGAGGCCGTCAGCAACGCCGCCGGCAACTCGGTGACGGCGATGACGGACATCACCCAGGTGATCGGCCGGCTGGACGAGATCTCGTCGCATATCGCCGCCGCGGTGGAAGAGCAGAGCGCCACGACGCGCGAGATCGCCGGCAACCTGCAGATCGTCTCGGCCGCGGGGGTCCAGGCATCGGCGGCGATGCAGACGATGGTGGAGGTGTCGCAGGAGGCCGGGGCGATCAGCCGGCAGGTGCTGGACGCCGCCGGGGAGATCGGCACCGAAGCCGCCCGGCTGGGCACCGAGGTCGACCAGTTCCTGGCCGCGGTGCGCGACGACACCGGCGAGCGCCGGCGCTATGAGCGCATCCCCGGCAACGGCGCCACGGGCACACTGATGGTGAACGGACGCTCCGCCGCGCTGCCGGTGATCGACATCTCACGCGGCGGCGTCGCCTTGCAGTGCGACTGGCAGTTCCCGGCCGGCACCGAGGCCAGCGTCACCTTCCCCGCCGCGGGCGGGCCGGTCGGCGGGCGCGTGGTGCGGGGCGACGGCAGGAAACTTGCCTTGGTGTTCCGTCCGGACAACGAGACGCAGGCACGGATCGACCAGATCCTGGCCGCGATCGGCCGGACGCGGCAGGCCGCCTGAAGCGCCGCCCCGGGCGGGCCCGGGGCACCCGCCTTCCTGACGCATCGGTAAGTTGGCGCCGTGCAGCCGTCCCGTGCACGGTGGCCCGGTCGCGCGGGAGATCCTGTGGTGCATCGCTCCGTCTGGCTGGCACTTGTCCTGTTGCTGCTGCCCGTCGTGGCCCGGGCCGTCGAAAGCGCGCCGGCCACGAGCCCGCATGCGATCGTCACGCTGTCTGCGGAAACCGACAGCTATCGCCCGGGCGAGCCGTTCCGCCTCGGCCTGCGCTTCCGCCTCGCGCCGGGCTGGCATGTCTACTGGCGCAACCCGGGCGATGCCGGCAGCCCGCCGGAGATCGCCTGGACCCTGCCGCAGGGCGCCACCGCCGGAGAGATCGCCTGGCCCGCGCCGGGGCGTGAAACCTTCGGTCAGGTCACCAGCTACGTCTACAGCCAGGAGGTGGTGCTGCCGGTCCGCATCACCCCGCCCCCCGGCGACGCGCCGCTGGAGATCGCCGCCGCAGCGAACTGGCTGGTGTGCGAGAAGATCTGCGTGCCGGAGGAAGGGCAGTTCCGCCTGACCCTGCCGCCCGGCCCGGCCGAACCGACGCCCGAGGCGGCCCTGTTCGCCGCCGCCGACCGCCGCCTGCCGCAGCCCAGCCCCTTCCCGGCCAGCCTCGCGCCGGACGGGCAGTTGCACGTCTCCGGCCAGGGCCTCTCGGCGACCACCGTGCAGGATGCCTGGTTCTTCCCCGATGCCTGGGGCGGCATCGACCAGAATGCGCCGCAGACGCTGCAGATCGGGACCGAGGGGCTGACCCTGCGCCTGATGCCGGGCCCGCAATTCGGCCCAGACCGGCCGCTCAGCGGCGTGCTGGCGCTGCGGGATCCGCAGGGCAACGAAAGCTTCCTGACCCTGAGCGCCACCCCCCTGGCCGCCTCTCCCCCCGGCGTGGGCGCCGTCGAGGCGCTGCTGCTGGCATTGGCGGGCGGGCTGGTGCTCAATCTGATGCCCTGCGTCTTCCCCGTGCTGGCGATGAAGGCGCTGGCGATCGCCCGGCTCTCCGGCCATGCCCGCCGCACGGTGCGCGCGCAGGCGCTCGGCTATACGGCCGGGGCGGTGCTCGCCTTCCTCGCTTTGGGCGCCGCACTGCTCGGGCTGCGCGCGGCCGGCACGGCGATCGGCTGGGGATTCCAGTTCCAGTCGCCGCTGTTCGTGGCGGTGCTGGCCTGGCTGCTGTTCGCGATGGGGCTCAATCTCTCCGGCGTCTACGCCATCGGCGGCCGCTTCGCCGGCGCCGGCCAGGATCTTGCCGGACGCGGCGACCTGCTCGGCAGCGTCGCCACCGGCGCCCTCGCCGTGGTGGTCGCGACCCCCTGCACCGCGCCGTTCATGGGCAGCGCCATGGCTGCGGCCACGGTGGCACCGGCCCCGCTCGCCCTCGGCGTTTTCGCGGCCCTGGGGCTGGGCCTCGCGCTGCCATACGCGCTGCTCGCCGCGGTGCCGCGCCTCGCCGGCCTGCTGCCCCGGCCGGGCGCCTGGATGGAGGTGCTGCGCCAGGCACTCGCCTTCCCGCTCTACGGCGCCGCCATCTGGTTGCTCTGGGTGGCGAGCCGGCAGAGCGGGCCGGACGGCGTGGTGCTGGTGGCGGGCGGCATGGGGCTGCTCGGCCTCGCCGCCTGGGCGCTCGGGCTGGCGCAGCGCACCGCCGGCCGGGGCCGGCGCGCCGCCCAGGGAATCGCGCTGGCCGCCGCCCTCGCCGCCTGCGCCCTGCTGCCGTCCCTGACCGCCAGCGCCGGCCCCGCCCCGGGCTCCGCCGACGGCAGCGAGCCCTTCTCCCCGGCCAGGCTTGCCGAATTGCGGGCGGCGGGGCGGCCGGTCTTCGTCGACATGACCGCCGCGTGGTGCGTGACCTGCCTGGTGAACGAAAAAGTCGCGCTGGCGCCACGCGAGGTCCGCGACGCCTTCGCCGCGCACGACGTCGCCTATCTCAAGGGCGACTGGACGCGCCAGGATCCGGAGATCACCGCCTTCCTGCGCGCTGCCGGCCGCGACGGCGTGCCGCTCTATGTCTATTATCCGCCGCGGGGCGAGCCGGTCGTGCTGCCGCAGATCCTCACGCCGGCGCTCGTGCTCGCCCAGGTGCAGTCGCAGTCATCGCAAAACTGACGGAGGCTTCCATGATGCTGACCCGCCGGTCCGGCCTCGCTTTTCTCCCCGCACTGGCCCTGCCATTGCTGGCCCGGCCCGCGCTTGCGGCACCACGGATCGGCGCGGCCGCACCGGATTTCACCGCAACCGACAGCAACGGGCGAACCGTGAGCCTCGCCGCGCTGCGCGGGAAAGTGGTCGTGCTGGAATGGACCAATGACGGCTGCCCCTTCGTCGCGAAATGGTACCGCGCCGGCGCCATGCAGCAATTGCAACGGGACGCCACCGCGCGCGGGGCAGTGTGGCTGTCGGTGATCTCCTCCGCCCCCGGCGAACAAGGCTATGCCGACGGCACCCGCGCCAACGACCTCACCCGCAGCCGCAACGCCGCGCCCACCCACGTGCTGCTCGATCCCACCGGCACGCTCGGACATCTCTACGGCGCCGAAACCACGCCGCACGTCTTCGTCATCACCCCGACCGGCACGCTTGCCTACATGGGCGGCGCCGATAGCATCGCATCCACACGGGTCGAGGATCTGACCCGCGCCGAGCCCTACGCCCGCGAGGCCATCACGGCCGTACTGGACAACCGGCCGGTGGCGCGGACGGTGACGCGGCCTTATGGCTGCACGGTGAAATACGCGAGCTGAGGCAGGAAGAAAGGCAAGGGCTCCGCCCTTGACCCGGCAGGGGCCACAAGGCCCCTGCACCCCGCGACGCGCTGCGCGGCACAGAAAATCGGGTTCCAAGGGCGCAGCCCTTGGTGGAGGTCCAGGAGGCGAAGCCTCCTGGTGGGATCGGGCCGCGAAGCGGACCGATGGGCAACGCCCCGTCAACCTTGCCGTCAGGCTAACGGCTTTTCCCATTCCATGATGTGGAAGTAAGGCACCCGCCGATAACGCTCGGCATGTTGCGGATCACCACCATGCGGCTCGGGCTCGGCGAAGTACCGCAACAGCATTCCGGCTTCCAGCAACAGCCCCATATAGGTGCCGAGCGGACGATGCCAGTTGCGGATGCTGATGCCGCGCCAGCTCAGCCAGACGGCACGCTCCTGCAGGTAATGATCGATGCAGAAACGGGCTTCATCATTGCCGTCACGGATCCAGCCACCCGGCATGCCGGCGGTGTTGAAGCTGGTGAGATTGGCGATCAGCAACGTGCCGCCCGGCCGCAGCACCGCGACCATCCGCCTCAGCGCCGTGGCGAGATCGGGAATGTCGATCAACGTCAGGTAGCTGACGACAAGATCAAATTCCCCATCCGCCACGTCGAGCGTCTCCGCCCGGCCGAGCCGGTAATCGCCCCCGGCATCGAGCTGCCGGGCCCGCCACAACAGCGGCTCGGTCGGATCGATGCCGACGGTACGCAGACCCTCGCTTTGCATCATGCGGCAGAAACGGCCTTCGCCGCAGCCGACATCCAGCGCGGTGACGAAGCCACGGCCGCGGATCCGTGCGAGCATCGGCGCATCGAGCACGTAGCGGCGGCCGTAATCCCCGCCGGGGCTTTGCTCCTCGATCCAGGCCGCGGCGGATTCGTTCCATCCATCGGAGGCATCTTGTCTCATGCAGCGGGGCTCCTGCACAGGTTACCGTCCCATCGTGCCCCGAACGCGACGGACGCGTCCACTCCGCTTCAGCGCGTCGGTCCGGCCGGAACATTCTCCTGCATCTGCTGGTCGCCCCCGCCACACAACCGGATTTCGGCCGCCGCGGCCTTGCCGCGACGCGTCGAAGTCGAAATGCACCTTCTTCCTCGATTGCGGCCCCCAGTAGCTGACGCGGCCGAGATCGTAGAACTTGCCGCCTGGCGCGGTCGCGGATCCAGAGATAGTCCAGCAGCGACTTGCGCAGGTAGAAACGACGGTAGTTGTGCATCACCCGATCGGGCAGCTCGGCGCGATCCATCGCGTCCGGCTTCATGGGTAGGTCTGTTCCAGCGTCTCGGGGGTTTCGTTCTCCAGCCCGACGATGAACTGCGCCTCGGCGACGATGCCGTTCTTGCGCAGCAGCCCGGTCGCCTTCCTGTTCTGCGCGATGGTGGTTTCCTTGTTGAACAGGTCGAGCTTGAGCTGCGCCGCCGCCTCGGTGCCGAGCGAGACATGGATCAACCCGGCGCGGCGGTAGAACGGCAGCAGCGCCTCATCGCGCAGGATGTCGGTGACGCGGGTATTGATCCCCCACAACACGGGCAGGTTGCGCTTTTCCATCTCCTCGCAGAATTCGATGAACTTCTTACGGTGGATGGTAGGCTCCTCGTCAGTAAGGATGAAGAACCCGACGCCGTGATCGCGCACCACCGCATCGATCCAGGGGGCCTCGGTCAAGACCTGCTGGTACATGAAGGTGCCAGTGGATGCCGCCGAGCACCGCCACGCAGTCCGGATCAAGCTCCTTGGCAAGCCTGAGCACCCCCTCGGCCTTGTAGATCACCGGCGTGATCGCGGTGGCGCCGACGATGTCGGGCTTCAGCGCGATCAGTCGGGCCCGCACCTGCTCGTCGCTGAGATGGTTGGTCATGGCGTCGATGAACACGACGTCGGTGTAGCCGGCGTTCTTCAGGTAGCCGGTCAGGTACGCCGCCCAGGCCTGCTTTACAGCGGCGCCGCCAGTTGGTTGTATGTTGCAACTGATTCGTGAGGCCACCATGGCGACGGACGTTTCCCCGGCTGTGATCGACCCGATCCGGGCGGCCTCGCGCCGGCTGGTGCGCGAGCTGGGCTTCATGCGCGGCACGCTGGCCGGCACGGAGCTGCCACCCTCGGCGGTGCATGCGCTGCTGGAGATCGAGGCGCGCGCGACGATGACGGCCGGTGATCTCGCGCAAAGCCTGGCGCTGGAGAAATCCAGCGTCAGCCGCATGCTGCGCAAGCTGGTCCTCGCGGGCCTTGTCCGCGAGGCGCCCGGCGTGCCGGACGGGCGGACCAAGGCGCTGACCCTGACCCACAAGGGCCAGGCCGTGGCGGCGGGGATCCATGACTTCGCCCGCCGGCAGGTGGCGACGGCGCTGCGGCGGCTGTCCGTCCCGCAGCAACGCAGCGTGCTGGATGGGCTGCGGCTCTATGCGGACGCGCTCGGGGACGGCAACGGCACCTGCGACATGCCGCCGGTCCGGATCGAGACGGGATATTCCCCGGGCGCGCTGGCGCGCTGCGTGGAGCTGCATGCCCTGACCTACGCGCGGATCGCCGGGTTCGGCCGCGCCTTCGAGGCGACGGTGGCCGGTGGGCTGGCGGCATTCGCCGGGCGGCTGGACCGGCCCTGCAACCAGCTATGGCGGGCGATGCAGGCCGGGCGGGTGCTCGGCACCATCGCCATCGACGGTGAGGACCTGGGACCCGGCATCGCGCATCTGCGCTGGTTCATTGTCGAGGACGGGATCCGCGGCGGCGGGCTCGGCCGCCGGCTGCTGGCCGAAGCGCTGGCATTCTGCGACCAGCAGGATTTTCCCGAGACACAGCTGTGGACGTTCCGCGGCCTGGACGCGGCCCGGCATCTCTACGAAAGCCACGGCTTCGTGCTGGCCGAGGAGCGTCCGGGCCGGCAATGGGGCGAGGAGGTGCTGGAACAGCGCTTCGTGCGCCAGCGGGCCTGAACTGCCCCCGGCGCCGTCTCAGGCCGACGGGTGTTGCCAGCTCTTGTAGACGAATTCGAGACTGTAGCCGTCCGGGTCGAGCACGTTGGCGGCATAGTAGCGGGGATCGTAATGCAGCCGCGGCCCCGGCGAGCCGTTGTCGGTCGCGCCGGCGGCGATCGCCGCGGCGTAGGCGGCATCGACCTCGGCGCGGGATCCGGCAACGAAGCCGACATGCGCGGCCCGGCCGTCGGCCTGTCCCTGGCGCAGCCAGAAGACCATGCGGCCCTTGCAGCCGAAGCCCTTGAGATCCGGGTGCCCCGGCGGGCCGTTGCGGCCATCGTAGTCGAGGCGGTCGGTGATCCCGAGAGGTGTCAGCGCCTGCCGGTAGAAGGCGACCGACCGGTCGATGTCGCTGACCGAGAGGAAGACGTGATCGAGCATGCCGGATTCCGTTTCGGCTCAGGTGGCGGGGTGTTCGCGCGCTTCCGCCCATTTGAGCAGCGCATCCAGGGCCGGGCACAGGGCCTGGCCCCAGTCGGTCAGGCAATACTCGACCTTCGGCGGCACCTGGTGATGGACGATGCGGCGCACGATGCCGTCGGCTTCCATCTGCCGCAACTGCTGGATCAGCATCTTCTGCGACACCGCCGGAATCGCTTTCTCCAGTTCGGAGAATCGCAGCACCTTGCCGCCGAACAGCCGGAACAAGATCACCAGCTTCCAGCGTCCTTCCAGGAATTTCAGCGCCTGTTCGACACGATCCGCCGCCGAGGGCTTACTTTCAGGTAAGTATCCAACTTTTTCGTGCGTTCTTGTCATTTCACCAGCCTATTTCCACTCTCCGTGGCATCGCAACCGGAGAGCGCCGCCCGCGCGGGCCGCCTTCTTCCAAACATCGGAAACATCATGTCGCTCCCGCTTCCAGCCCCCGCGGCAGACCATCCGCCGCGTGACCGGGTGATGCCGGTCCTTGGCCCCTTCCGCTGCGATCCGCAGGAATTCGCCGGACGGCGCGCGCTCGTCACCGGCGGCACCCAGGGCATCGGCGCGGCGATCCGGCGCCGCCTGCAGGCCGGCGGCGCGCGTGTGGCAACAGCCGCCCGCAGCCCGGTGCCGGACTGGCAGGGCGAAGCGCCGGAGCTGTTCATCCAGGCCGATCTCAGCACGGCCGAGGGCGCGGCCGCCGTCGCCGCCGCGGTGCGGGAACGGCTCGGCGGCCTGGACCTGCTGGTGCACGTGGTCGGCGGCTCCGCGGCGCCGGCCGGCGGCTTTGCCCGGCTCGACGACGAGATCTGGGGGCAGGAGCTGGCGCGGAACCTGTTTCCCGCCCTGCGCCTCGACCGCGCCTTCGTGCCGGGCATGATCGCGCAGGGAGCGGGCGTGGTGCTGCATGTCTCCTCCATCCAGCGCAGCCTGCCTTTGCACGACGCCACGCTGGCCTACGCCGCCGCCAAGGCGGCGCTGACGACGTACAGCAAGGGGCTGGCTCAGGAGGTCGGGCGGCACGGCGTGCGGGTCAACGCGATCGCGCCCGGCTTCATCGAGACGGCGGCGGCGGCGCGGCTGATCGGGCGGCTGGCGGGACAACAGGGCGTGACCGAAGACGCGGCACGGCAAGGATTGATGCAATCGCTTGGAGGCATTCCGATCGGCCGCCCCGGCACGCCGGAGGAGGTCGCGGAACTCGCCGCCTTCCTGGCGTCGGATCGGGCGGCCTCGATCCACGGCGCCGAATTCCGCATCGACGGCGGCACCGTGCCGACGGTCTGACGAGGCCGGCAGCGGTTTAGAAACCCATGCGGACACATAATCCCGTCTGAATTGAATACCTTACCTGGATACCACCACGCAAACGAGGTCACGCGCCTATGATGTTGTGATCAATAGATCTTGCGACGGTCTTCCCCCGGGGCGGCGCTCGTTTTTGACGGAGCTGTCACGCTCGCCGCCCCGGCGCGCACGGATGCTCCCCAGGTCGCTGGTGACGCCCGGAGTACCCAGGAGATGCCCGTCGCGCCGTCCGATCCGTCAGAGCAAGCCATCTGCCCTCCCGCCGCCTGCACGCCCTGGTGGCGGCCCGGGTCCGGTGCCGTCCGGCGCCCGGGCCGGGGGAGATGGGCTGTCCGGCTGCGCCGGCTTGCCCGGACCGGTATCGTGCTGCCCGGGGCCGCCGCGCTGCTGCTGGGCCTCGGCACGCTGCTCGCCCTGCGCCTGCAGCTCCACGCGGGCAGCGAGGCGCTGGCGACGATCGGCGAGGCCGGGGACCCGGCCCTGGCGCAGGTGCTCCGCGACGCGACACGGGCCCATGGCCAGGCAACGCAGCTGGCGGGCCTGGCGGGGCTGGGCAGCCTTGGCCTGATGCTGCTGGCCCTGCTGGCGACGGATCGGTCGGCACGGGCGCATCGCCGGGCCATGGCGGCCCTGGCCGGCAACGAGAGCCGCCTGCGGCTGGCGACCGAGGCCGCGGAGCTCGGCACCTGGGAGCTGGATCTCATCGCCGGGCACGGCACCCGCTCGCCCGCCTCGGTGGCACTGCTCGGCGGCGCCCCGGCGCGGTTCACCGCGGCGGGCTGGGCCGAAGCCATCGATCCGCGCGACCGCCCGGACGCCGCCGCGACCTGGGCGCGCGCCCTCGCCGACGGCCTGCCCTTCGAGATGACGTTCCGTCCCGCCGCCCATGCCGCCGGCACGGAGGAACGCTGGCTGGTCGCCCGCGGCCGGATCGTGCAAGACGCCGCCGGGCAGCCGGTCCGGGCCGCGGGCATCCTGCTCGACGCAACGGCGCGCGGGCGGGCCGAGGCGGCGTTGCGCGACAGCGAGGCGACGCTGACCGCCGTGCTGGAATCGCTGCCGATCGGCGTCAACATCGCCGACGCGCGCGGACGGATCATCCGCAACAACGCCGCCGAGCGCGAGCTGTGGGGCTCTCCGCCGGAAACGCCGGGCTGGGAACATTACGCGGAGTGGGTGGGCTTCTGGCCGGAGACGGGCGCGCGCATCCAGGCGCATGAATGGGCGATGGCGCGGGCGCTGCTGCACGGCGAGGTGGTGCGCGGCGAACTGGTGGAATGCCGGCGCTTCGGCACCGGGGAGCCCCGCATCTTCCTCAACAACGCCGCGCCGATCCGCGACGCGGCGGGCGCCATCGTCGGCGCGGTGACCGCCGAGTTCGATATCACCGACCGCCGCCGTGCCGCGGCGGCGCTGGCCGCGAGCGAGGCGCAGCTGCGCACCATCGTCGAGACGGTGCCGGTCGGGCTGGTGATGGCCGAGTTCCCCTCCGGCCGCATCGTCGGCGGCAACGCCTATGTCGAGACGCTGCTGCGCCATCCGGTGCGGCGCTCCCCCGACATCGACGGCTATGACGAGTGGGTCGCCTTCCACGCCGATGGCAGCCGGGTGGACGGGCACGAATACCCGCTCGCCCGCATGGCGCTGCACGGCGAGGAAAATCCGTCGATCGAGGTGCAGTACCAGCGCGGCGACGGCACCCGCGCCTGGACGCGCATCATGGGCCGGCCGGTGCGCGACGAGACCGGCCGGATCACCGGCGGCGTGGTGGCGCTGGTGGACGTGGACGGGGAACGGCGCGCCCGCGAAGCGTTGACCGAGAGCGAGGCGCAGCTGCGCCTGGCGCTGGAGGCGGGGCGCATGGGGCTGTGGACCTGGGACCTCGCCGAGGACCGCCTGCAATGGGACGCGCGGCAATTCGAGCTGTTCGGGATCGACCCGAAGGACGGCGAGCCCACCGGCACGGCGGCGCTGGCGCGGGTGCATCCCGAAGACCGGCCTGGGCTACGGGCGGCGATCGAGGCCACCCTCGCGCCCGGAGCCACGGTGTCGAACCACGAATTCCGCATCGTCCTGCCGGGCGGCGGGGTGCGCTGGCTGGCCTCGCACTGGCACGTCACCGCCGCCCCGGATGGACGCGGCGTCCGCCTGGTCGGGCTCAATTTCGATGTCACCGAGCGGCGCGAGGCGGCGGAGGTGCTGGCGCGCGAGGCGGCGCAACTGGAACAGCTCGCCGAGCAGCGCGCACAGGCGCTGGCCGAGAGCGAGCTGCGCCTGGCCGAGGCGGCGCGGATGGAGGCGCTGGGGCGGCTGGCCGGCGGCATCGCGCACGACTTCAACAACGTCCTGCAGGCGGTGCAGGGACGGTTGCTGCTGGCGGAGCGGCGGCTCGGCCGCGACATCGACGCGGTCCGCCAGCATCTCGACCGCGCGGTCGAGGCGACGGCGCGCGGCACCGCGGTGACCGGACGCCTGCTCGCCTTCGCCCGCCGCGACGTGCTGCGCGCCGAGGCGATCGCGCCGGCGCCGCTGCTGGAGGGCCTGGCCGAGATGCTCCGCCCGACCCTGGGCGCCGACATCACGCTGCGCGTCGAGGCGGAGCCGGCGCTGCCGACGCTGCTGGCCGATCGCGGGCAACTGGAGGCGGTGCTGGTCAACCTGGCCAACAATGCCCGTGACGCCATGGCGAACGGCGGCACGCTGGTGCTGCGCGCCGAGGCGCTGCCTGCCCCCGGCCCGGACGCCCCGCCGGAGCTGGCGCCGGAGGCCTATCTGCGGCTTGCGGTCGCGGACGATGGCGAAGGCATGCCGCCGGACGTGCTGGCGCGGGTGGCCGAACCGTTCTTCACCACCAAGCCGAAAGGCAAGGGCACCGGGTTGGGCCTGGCCATGGCGCGTGGCTTCGCCGGGCAGTCCGGCGGGGCGCTGGTGATCGCCAGCGCCCCCGGGGTGGGCACCACCGTGTCACTGTGGCTGCCGCAATTCGCGGTGGCAGGCATGGCCGTCCCCCCGACCAGCGCGCCGGCGGAGGCCGGCGGCGCCACGGCGGAGACCCAGGCGACCGTGCTGGTGGTGGAGGACAACGCGGATATCCGCGAGATCCTGATGGCGGAACTGACCGAGCGGGGCTTCGTGGTGACGGAGACCGAGCACGCGGCCGCCGCGCTCGCGTTGCTTGACGGGGGGCTGCGGCCGGATGCGGTGGTGACCGACCTGACCATGCCGGGCGAGCTGGACGGGCTGGGGCTGGTGGAAGAGGCGCGCAGCCGCCTGCCGCGCCTGCCGGCGGTGCTGGTCACCGGACACGCGGGATCGGCGGCATCGCAACGGCTGGCGGCGGCCGAGCGCGGTGGCCCTTTCGCCATGGTGCGCAAGCCCGCTTCCCCCACCGTGCTGGCCGAGCGCCTGGATCGGGTGCTCGGCCAGGGCCGGCGCGGCCTGGTCGCGTCCTGACCCCTGCGCGCGCGGAATAAACCCCGCTTAATATTTCAATCATCGTAACAATATTTCTTTATCAATCTCGCGCAGGCGAGAAAACACCCTCAGAATTATTCGACTTATAGTTGTTTCTGGTGTATCTGCTTACGCGTAATGAGCCATCGGCGGGACAGGAGTTTTTAAGCGCATGACCGATTCCAGGTCTTCGGCCAGCGCGCCGCATCGCATCGTCGTCGTCGGGGGTGGCGCGGCCGGGCTCGAACTTGTCACGCGCCTCGGCGACACGCTCGGCCGCGACGGTCGTGCCGAGATCACGCTGGTCGATCGCTCGCGCACCCATCTCTGGAAGCCGCTGCTCCACTCGGTGGCCGCGGGCAGCCTGCGCCGGTCCCAGCATGAACTGAACTACCTCGCGCAGGCGCACTGGCACCGCTTCATCTATCGCTATGGCTGCGTGGCCGGCATCGACCGTGGCGCAAAGCTGCTGCAACTCGGCGCCATGCACGATGACGAGGGCCGCGAGATCACGCCGGCCACCGTGATTCCCTATGACACGCTGGTCATGGCGATCGGCAGCGTCACCAACGATTTCGGCATTCCCGGGGCGCGGCAATACGCCGTGCCGCTGGAAAGTCCCGAGCAGGCGACGCGTTTCAACCGCCGCCTGGTCAATGCCTGCCTGCGTGCCCACGCGCAGACGGACGCGATCTGGCCGGGGCAGTTGCACGTCGCCATCATCGGCGCCGGCGCCACCGGGACGGAACTCGCGGCCGAGCTGCACCGCACCGTGCGCGCGGTCATCGGCTATGGCCTCCATCGCATCAACCCGGCCCGCGACCTGCACATCGTCCTGATCGAAGCCGCCGACAGGATCCTGCCGGCACTCCCCGAGCGGATTTCCAGGGCGACCTCGGTCCTGCTCGCCGCGCTCGGCATCGAGGTGCGCACCAGCGCGCGGGTCGCCGAGGTGCGCGAGGACGGCGTGGCGCTGGCCACCGGCGAGTTCATCCCCTCCGAGCTGGTGGTCTGGTCGGCCGGGGTGAAGGCCCCCGAAGTGCTGGCCGATTTCGGCGGGCTCGAAGCCAATCGGCTGAATCAGTTGCTGGTGCTGCCGACTTTGCAGACCACGCGCGATCCCGACATCTTCGCGATCGGCGATTGCGCGTCGGTCGCGCGCGGCGAAGGCCGGGGCACGGTGCCGCCGCGCGCCCAGGCGGCCCACCAGATGGCCGCGCACATGCACCCGCAGATCCTGCGTCGCCTCGCCGGCCAGCCCTTGCGCCCGTTCCGCTACCATGACTATGGCTCGCTGGTCGCCCTCGGGCCGTACCGGACACTTGGCACGCTGATGAGCCGCGTGATCGGCCGCAGCCTGTTCGTCGAAGGCGTGTTCGCGCGGCTCATGCACATGTCGCTCTACAAACGCCACGAGGCCGCCCTGCACGGCAGTGCCGCGGTGTTCTGGCGGGCGGTGGTGTCGGCGATCCTGCAGAAGCTGACGCCTGGCGTGAAACTTCATTAGGCGCCCCCGGCAAGATCACCACCCCGCGCGAGGCATTCGGGCAATTCCGCTGGACAGGCCGGCCGGCGCATCGACGCCACCGCCGGGACGTGCGATGCTGACCTGTATAAACAGCGAAATGTTACAATGTCAGAGCATTATCAAAGCCAGGGTTCCACCGGTCTGATCCTCTACGGCATTCCCAAAAGCCGCACCTATCGCTGCATCTGGGCGGCGGAAGAAGCCGGCCTGCCTTACACGGTCGAGCCTGTGAGCTACGGCGCTGAGAGCAAGACGCCCGCCTTCCGCGCCATCAACCCGAACGGCAAGATTCCGGCCATGCGCGACGGCGCGCTGGTGCTGTTTGAATCGCTCGCCATCACCCTGCACATCGCCCGCCGCGCCGGGCCGCCCTTGATGCCCGAAGGCGACGACGCCGCACGGGTGCTGCAATGGACGCTCTGGGTGGCGACGGAAGTCGAGCACCATATCATCCGCTGGGCCGCCAACACCTTCTATCGCCCGCCAGCCGAGCGCGTGCCGGAGGAAGCCGCCGCCGCATCCGCCACGGTGCTCACGGCCCTGTCGGTGCTGGAAGGCCATCTCGCCGGGCGCGACTGGGTGGTCGGGGACGGCTTCTCGATCGCCGACCTGAACATCGCCAGTGTGCTCTATCCCTCCTACGCGCAGGGCTTCGGGCTGGGCAGCCTGTCGGTGACGGAAGCCTGGCTGCGGCGCTGCCTCGCGCGCCCCGCCGCGGTGCGGACCCTCGCCCTCCGCGAGGGCTGATCGCCGCGCCGCATCACGCGCGCCGCATCACGAAAGCAGATGCCGTGCGGGTCCGGATCCGTCGTCATGGCACCGACCCGCCGGCAGAAGCGTTCACTGCCCGCGTTCACCCCTGAACCGGAAAGACCTCAGCATGTCGAGAAGGCTGCCGAGACTCTGTCCATGACCGAGGAAGACTTCCGGATCGATCTCGATGGCGTGGGCTTTCTCGATGGCAAGGGACAGTTCCACGGCATCGAAGGAATCGAGGTCGAAGGCCGCCATCGGCATGTCGAGGTCGAGCGCTTCCACCGGCTCGCCGCAGAGCGTCGCCAGGTGCAGCAGCACCAGTCGGTCGATATCCGGTTGCATGTGGTCAGCCCCCGCTGCCTTTCAGCATCATCCCCCAGGCCGCCGGTGCCGGCGGCAGCCCTCGTTGCGAAGGCATTGGCATACTGATAACAAAGCAGAATGGCAGCTTCAATCACCAGCTCCGGGGGACACATCCGATCCGGGCCCGACGCGTGATCCCGGCGATCGGCTTTCTCGCCTACGGCCCGCCCGCCCAGGATCTCATGCCGGCCGGGCGCCTGCGCGCGCTGCTCGCCGAGGCGGCGCTGCAATCGGCGCAGCTTCGTTTTTTCGCTGCCACCGACTGCGATTCGCCGGGCCGGCGCATCAACGCCGCGATTTGGACCGCCGCCGGCTTCATCCGCGCGACCTGCCCCGTGCCGGATGTCGTCGTCGTGCTGAACAGGCCGCGCCGCCCGCGGGACCAGGGCATCGCCGGGTGGCTGGCGCGGCACTGCGGGATCATCGACGATCGCGGCCCCGACAAGCTTGAACTCGCCACCCTGCTCTCAGCCGGGTCCCTGGCGCGCCACGTCATCCCCTTCGCGCCGCTGCCGGCGGCGGACATGCGAGCGACGCTCGCGACCTGGATGGCACGCCGCGAGCCCTGCGTGGTCAAGCCGGCGAACGGCCAGCGCGGCAACAGCGTGTTCTTCCCGCAGCCGGGCAGCAATGGCGAGTGGACCCTGCACAAGGACAACGAGGCGCTGCGCCTGCCCGCGGCGGTGGACCTGATCCGCCGCCGCATCGCCGGACGCATCGCGCGGCGCCCCTTCCTGGTGCAACGCTACGTCACCTCCCGCGCCGCGGACGGGCGGGCCGCCGATCTGCGCGCGCATGTGCAACGCGGGGCCAATGGCGCCTGGGGCCTCACCCGCCTCTACGTGCGTCTTGGCGAGGCCGGGTTCCTGGTCAGCAACATCAGCCGTGGCGGCTACCAGGGCCAGGCGGAGCCGTTCCTGCGGCAGCGGCGCGTCCGTCCGGCGGCGGCGTTGCTGGCCGAGGCGGAAACCCTGGCGCTCGGCGTCGCCGAAGCGATCGAACGCCACCAGGGCGCGCCGCTTTCCGAACTCGGCGTCGACCTCGCCATCGACGAGGCCGACGCGCTATGGCTGATCGAGGCCAATGTGCATCCGCAGAGCAGCCTGCACGAGCATGACCGCGCCGTGCGGACCATCGCCTATGCGCGCCATCTCGCCGCGACGCCGGCCCGGCCCATGGCGGACACGGGCTGCCCCGTGATGGCGGGCTGATGCCGGCGCAGCAGGCCCGGGCGGCCGAACAACGCCAGGACTGGCTCCAGGCGTTGCACCACTGGACGGCGGCGCGCGAGTACGATCCGGCGGACCCGCAGCCCTGGCGTGGGGCGGCGATGGCGCTGCGCATGCTCGGCCGGCACGACGCGGCCGCGCACCTGCTCGAGCAGGGCCTCAGCCGGTTTCCCGACGAGGCCGGGCTGTGGCTGGAACGGGCCTGGCTCACCCAGGCCGGCGGCGACCGGGACAGGGCGGGACAGCTCTGGCAGGAGATCCGGCAGCGCTTCCCCGACCTGCCCGAAGGTCATGTCGGCAGCGCCACCGTGCTGCGCGTGCAGGGACAGGCGGACGCGGCGGAGCAGGTGCTCGCGGCGGCCGCCGGGCGTTTCCCCGGGGTTGCCGCCATCGCGATCGAAGCCGCCCGGGTGGCGCAGGCACGCACCGACTGGTCCCTGGCCGCCACCCGCTGGGCCGCGGTGCGGGCGGCATGGCCGGGGATCGGCGAAGCCTACCTGCAGGAAGCGCTGGCCCTGCAACAACTCGCCCGACCGCACGAGGCCGAACAGATCCTCGCCGTCGGCCGCCTGCATGCCGGCGGTGATTGCCGCCTTGCCGTCGCCCAGGCCCGGCTGCTGCTCGACCTGCATCGCTGGGAAGAGGCGCTGGGGATCGCCGCGGTGATCCGCCGGCACTGGCCGGAGCTGCCCGACGGCCACACCATCGCCGCCGCGGCGCTTGCCGGCTGCAACCGGATCGACGCGGCGGATGCCCTGCTGCGCCAGGGCGCCGCCCACCTGCCGGAGCAACCCGTCATCGCCCTGGCGCTGGCGCAGTTGCCGGTCGCCGACGTGCTGCACGACCGCAAAGACTGGCACGAGGCGGCATCCCGCCTGCGGGAGGTCACGCGCCGCTTCCCCCGCTTCCTGCCCGCGCGCCAGGCCCTGATCGGGGCGCTGCACCGGAGCGCCCGCCTCGACGAGGCGGAGGCAGCCGCCGCGCGGGCCATGGCGGCGTTTCCCGACGACACCGCCCTCGCCGCCCGCTGGGCCACACTGGCGCAGGAGCGCGGTGACAGCGGCGAGGCCATTCGCCGCTTCCAGGCGGCGCTGGCGCGTTTCCCCTCCGCGCTGGCCCTGGTCATCGGCCTGGCCGATGCGCTGTCGTGCCACGGGCGCCACGCCGAGGCCGAGACCGTGCTCGCCACCGCCCCGGCCGCCGACGGGCTTTCCGCGCGCCACGCGCTGACCTGGGCGATGCTGGCCACGCGGCGCGCCGACTGGACGGAAGCGGCCGCGCGCTGGGCCGCGGCCAGACGGCGCTTTCCGCAGGATTCGTGCATCACCGCCGGGCTGTTCCAGGCCCGGCTGGCCGCCGCCGAGGTCGGCACCACCCTGCCCGACCCGCCGGCGGAGGCCCGGCCCGCACGCGCCGCCGGCCCCGACACTGCCTCGCCGCAGGAGGTGCTGGCCCGGTTCGAAAGCCTCGGCGGCACGCCCTATGGCTGCGAGTTCGGGCTGGTGCAGCGCGCCGTGGGGCTAGAGCCGCTCGGCCTGCTGCGCTGGAGCGGATGCGCGCCGGAGCACCTCGCCGCCGCCCTGGAAGCGCGCTTCGAGGGCATCGGCGAGCCGGAGCAGACCGAGCTGATCCACCCTGCCTCGGACCATGAGGAATACCAGTTGCGGGACCGCCGCTTCGGGCTGCGCACGCACACCTTCATCACCCCCGCCGAGATCGAGGCCGGGCGGATGCTGGCCCGCGCCTGCCTGCGCCAGCAATTCCTGCGCCGCCGCCTGCTGCAGCAACTCGACGAGGGCAACCGGATCTTCGTCTACCGGCACGCCCGGCGCGCGCTGACCGCGGAGGAATTGCAGCGCCTGCACCGCGCCATCCGCGCCCATGGGGCGGGGACGCTGCTGGTCGTGCGCGCGGGCGGCGGGGAGCAGGTGGAGCAGCTTGCGCCGGGGCTGCTGGCCGGCACCATCAGCCGCTTCGCGATCTCCGCCGCCGGCGCGCATCTCGGGCCGGCGACCCCGCACTGGCTGGCGCTGTGCCGCAAGGCGCTGCGGAGGCTCCCCGGCGACGCGGCCTGATCCCTCGCCTCAGCCGATGCGCCAGCCGCCATTGATCGGGATGACCGCGCCGGTGACGAAGCCCGCCGCCTCCGAGGCGAGCCATAGCACCGCCGCGGCGATATCGTCCGGCGCGCCCGCCCGGCCCAGCGGCGTCTGCGCGAGGATGGCGGCGATGCGCTCCTCCGGCCAGGCACCGGTGAAGCCGGTCGCCGCGACGAAGCCCGGGGCGATGACATTGGCGGTGATGCCGCGTGGCGCCAGCTCGCGCGCCAGCGCATAGGTCAGCCCGTGCAGGCCGGATTTCGCCGCGGCATAGGCGAGCGAGCCGGGCCGGCTGCCGCCGGTCTGCGCCGCGATCGAACTGATGCTGATGATCCGCCCGCCCGGCGCGGCCAGCAGCGGTGCCACCGCATGCGCCATCAGGAAACTGCCGGTGAGATTGCCCGCGATCACCGCGTCCCACGCCGCATCCGCCTCCCCGGCCGGCGTGGCGAGACTGACGCCACGGACGAAACCGGCCGCATTGACCAGCAGGTCCACGCGGTCGAGCCCGTCCAGGGCGGCCTCCACCTCCGCGCGCCGCCCGACATCGGCCCGGCGCCAGGATGCCGCCGCGCCGAGCGACGCCGCTGCCTCGATCAATCGCGCCTCGGTCCGCCCGATCAGCACCACCCGGTAGCCGGCCCCGACCAGCGCCCGGGCGATGCCGAGCCCGATGCCGCTGGAACCGCCGGTGACGATGGCCTGCTTCCACTCGCCCGCCATTGCGAACACCTCCCGCACCACACCGCCGCGCGGAGTTGACGTCACGCCACCGCGCAGACTGCCACTGCATCCTCTATCATGACGGCGCCCCGGACCAGGAGGTGCAGATGACGAGACGCCGGATCCGGCCGACCGCACTGGCCGCGATCGTCATGGCGCTGGGCTGCCTCGGCGGGATGGCAGCCCAGGCCCAGACACCGCTGACCGCCTCGGCGACACCCGGGACGCTGACCGTTCGGCCCGGCGAACCCGCAGGCGCACCGATCTTCCACCTGTTCGGCCTGCCGGTGCGCGTGACGGCACCGGTTGAGCCGGCCTATGTCGGGTCCGCCTACCGCACCTTCGCCGGCCAGGCGGCCCGCAGCGGTGAGGCCTTGCTGGCGCAAGGCATCGAGGAAAGGTGAAGGCAAGGGCTTCGCCCTTGACCCACGTCGTGCGCAGGCACGCCTTCGCGTGACGGGCCACAAGGCCCTTGGATCCCATTCGCGCTGCGCGGCGGGTTCCAAGGGCTTTGCCCTTGGTGGAGGTCCAGGAGGCGAAGCCTCGTCGTGCGCAGCGCGCTTTCGCGCGACGTGGGGTTTGGGGCAACGCCCCAAGATCAGGCCGGGTAGTCCGTCCCGAGGGTCACCTCCCGCCACGCCTCGATCTCCGCCGCCATCGTCTCCTGCTTCACGCGGAAGCGACGCAGCGCGTCGCTGCCCAGCAGCAGGTGCAGCGGCGGATCCTCGGCCCGCGCCAGGGCCAGGATCGCCTGCGCCGCCTGATCCGGATCACCGGCCTGGCGCCCGGCCATCGCCGTGAAATGCGCGTCGCTGCGCCCGACGCTGTCGGCATAGGCCGCGTCCGCCGCGCTGTGCCGGATCGAGTGCGCCGAGAGGAAATCGGTGCGGAACGCCCCCGGCGCCACCGCCGTCACCTTGATGCCGAGCGGCCCCACTTCCAGCGCGAGGCTCGCCGACAGCCCCTCCAGCGCGTATTTCGCCGCGGCGTACAGCCCGGAGCCGACGCCCGGCGCCCGTCCCGCGATCGAGGTGATGTTGATGATATGCCCCGAGCCCTGCGCCCGCAGCCGCGGCAGGGCGGCGCGGATGATGCGGAACGGGGCGAAGACATCGACCTCGAACAGTCGCGCCAGTTCCGCGTCGGTGGCCGGCTCGATGGCGCCAAGCAGGCCGTAGCCGGCGTTGTTGACGATGACGTCGATCCGCCCGCCCGCCAGCGCGAAGGCGCGCTCCACCGCCGCCGGCACCGCCGGCGCGTCCAGCATGTCGAGGGTGAGGACCTGCAGCCGCTCCGCGCCGGTTGTTATCTCGGGCCGGCCCGCGCGGACCGTGCCGATCACGCTGTCGCCCTGCGCCAGCACCGCCCGCGCCAAAGCGAGCCCCAGCCCGCGCGAGATCCCGGTGATGAACCATGTCGTCATGTGCGGTCTCCTTTCGTGCCGGAGATGCGCCTGTTACCCCTGCTTCATTAGGGCGGCATTTCTCACAGGGCTTGTAAGCCAGACTGAAAAGTGCTGAGGGCGCGGCATGGACCCGTTATTGCCCGCGAGCGACTACAACCAGTTGCGCGCCTTCGTGGCGGTGGCCGAGCTGCGCAGCTTCAGCCGCGCGGCGGAGTTGCTCGGCGTTTCTCCGTCCGCGCTGAGCCAGACCGTGCGCGGCTTCGAGGAACGGGTGGGGGTGCAGTTGCTGCACCGGACCACGCGCAACGTCGCGCTGACGCAAGCGGGGGAGACGCTGCTGCGGCGGGTACGGCCGGCGGTGTCGGAGCTCGGCGAGGCGATCGGGCAACTGCGCCACAGCCGCGAGCGTCCGGCCGGGACGGTGCGCGTGCACGCCTTCCGCTCGGCGGCCGAGCGGTACATCCTGCCGATCCTGCCCGGCTTCACTGCCGCCTGCCCGGATGTGGTGCTCGACATCACCCTCGACGACACCGTGGTCGACGTGGTGGCCGGCGGCTTCGACGCCGCCATCCGCATCGGCGAGGTGATCGAGCGCGACATGATCGCGGTGCGGCTCGGCCCGGAGCTGCGCCATGTCGCGGTTGCCACCCCCGGCTATCTTGCGGCGCACGGATGTCCCGCGCATCCGCGCGAGCTGGTGCAGCACCGCTGCATCCGCTGGCGCTGGCCCGGCCATGCGGCCCCCTATGCCTGGGAATTCCATGAGGACGGCACCTGGTTCGAAGTCGCCGTGGACGGCCCGCTGATCGTCAACGACAAGGACCTCGCGTTGCGGGCGACGCGGCAGGGCATCGGCATCGGCTTCCCGGTCGAGGAGACGGTGCGCGCCGACATCGCCGCCGGCCGGCTGGTGCCGTTGCTGGAACGCTGGTCCGCCCCCTTCCCCGGCCTGTTCCTCTGCTATCCGCGGCAGCGCCAGATGGCGCCGGCGTTGCGGGCCTTCATCGATGCGGTGCGGCGCCCCGAGGCGCTGCCCGGGCCTTCGCCCGTCTGATCGACACGCCGCAAGGGGCGCAGCCGGACGTAGGCATGCCCTGGCCAGGACAGCGGGCAGAACATTGCCGGCCCGCAGGCACAGGGGCCAATTGCGCCCCTACCCAATCTGTTATTTGGTTATTATAAAAATATCCAAATTCGTACCTAATATCTTTGGCACCCACTGAGCCGCACATTGGCAATTAATAAATTGATTTGTAAATATTTAGGCCATCAAGTAATCTTCTTAAAGAACTAATCTAGCTTTTAATTTATTAACATATCATCAACCTGTTGCCTGCACTCCCCATGGCGTCCAGGTTTTATAATGCACACCCCTTGATATTTTAGATTGGCACAACAGGATGGAAACAGCGATCACCACAGGACTGGCTTCGCGCCTTCTTGTCACGCTCCGCCCGCAGGCCTGTCAGAGCGGACGGACCATGACCACCAGGCCGGCCCGGATCCTGCGCGCGGGCAGCCGCGGCCTCAGCGACAGGGCGGTCCCTTCCGGCAACCGGCCCGGACCAGCCACCGGGGCCAGGCGCGGGTGGGGGAAGCCGTGACGATGGTCATGACCGAGGCAGGGACCGGTCCCATGAACGAGCGTAACCTGGAACAATTCATCCCGGCCGTCACGAAGGCCGGCCTTGCCAAGACGCCGACCGGCATCAGGGGCTTCGATGAACTCACCTTCGGCGGCCTGCCGACGGGCCGGCCGTCGCTGGTATGCGGACGCGCGGGATCGGGCAAGACCCTGTTCGCCATGACCTTCCTGGTCAACGGCGTGACCATGTTCAACGAACCCGGCGTGTTCATGAGCTTCGAGGAAACCAGCGCGGACCTCGCCAAGAACGTGACCTCGCTCGGCGTCGATATCCCCGCCCTCATCAGCAGCGGCAAGCTGGTCATGGATCACGTTGTGCTGGAGCGCAGCGAGATCGAGGAAAACGGCGATTACGACCTGGAAGGCCTGTTCGTCCGGCTTGGCTACGCCATCCGCTCCGTCGACGCGCGCCGGGTGGTCCTGGACACGATCGAGACGCTGTTCGCCGGGCTGGGAAACACCGCCATCCTGCGATCGGAACTGCGGCGCCTGTTCGCCTGGCTGAAGGAGCAGGGCGTCACCGCGGTGATCACCGCCGAGCAGGGAAAGGGCGAGCTGACCCGCCACGGGCTCGAGGAATATGTCTCGGACTGCGTCATCCTGCTCGACAACCGGGTCAGCAACCAGGTCACCACCCGCCGCCTGCGCGTCGTGAAATACCGCGGCTCGGCGCACGGCGCGGACGAGTATCCGTTCCTGATCGACGCCAACGGCATCCAGGTGCTGCCGGTCACCTCGGCGATGCTGGATCACCCGGCATCGGAGCAGAAGGTGCCAAGTGGGGTGGCGGGCCTGGACGCGATGCTCGGCGGAGGCTTCTTCCGCGGCTCGAGCGTGCTGGTGTCCGGCGCGGCCGGAACCGGCAAGACCAGCCTGGCGGCCCACTTCGTCGATGCGGCGTGTCGCCGCGGCGAGCACTGCATCTATTTCGCCTACGAGGAAGCGCCCCGGCAGATCCTGCGCAACATGCGCGCGATCGGTATCGACCTCGTCCCATGGCTGGAGAACGGCCTGCTGCTCCTGGAAGCGGCGCGCCCCACCCTGTACGGCCTGGAGATGCACCTCGTGCGCATCCAGTGCGATATCGAGCGCATCCGGCCGGATGTGGTGGTGCTCGACCCGACCTCCAGCCTGCGCGGCGACCCGGCCGACCTGCACGCGATGCTGCTGCGGCTGATCGACATGCTGAAGGCGCAAGGAATCACGACCCTGATGACCAACCTGGTGACCGACGAGACCGAGGCGAACAACACCAGGCAGTGCATCTCCTCGTTGATCGACACCTGGCTGTCGCTGAGCAACATTCCCAACAACGGCGAACGCAACCGCGCCCTCTATGTGCTGAAGGCGCGGGGCATGAAGAACTCCAACCAGATCCGCGAGTTCCTGCTGACCGACCAGGGCATCCATCTGGTGGCCCCCTATCTCGGCCCGGCCGGCGTGCTGACCGGATCGGCCCGGCTGGCGCAGGAGGCGGTGGAGCGGAACGCGGCACGTCAGCATGACCAGGAGCTGGACCGCCGGCGCCGCGGAATCGCCCGACGCCGCACCGCCCTCGAACGCCAGATCGCCGATCTGCAACTGGAAATTGAAGAATTAAAAGAAAATCTTGTCCGCATGGATAAACAGGAAGTCACACGCGGGCAGGACCTGGCGACCGACCGGGTGGCGATGGCCAACCAGCGAGGGGACAGACCATGAGCGACACCGGACCGCATCGCCCTCCGGCGCCTGGGACTGACAACGCTCAAACGGCCGGGATGGCTGGCGATGACGACACGATCACCATCCTGCGGCTCTATGTCGCCGGCCAGACCAGGCGCTCGGTCATGGCGCTGGCCAACCTGAAGGCGGTGTGCGAGCAGCATCTGGGCAGCCACTATCGCATCGAGGTGATCGACCTGCTGGAGCACCCCCAACTCGCCGCCGGCGACCAGATCGTCGCCGTGCCGACACTGGTGCGTCGCCTGCCGCCGCCGATCAAGCAACTGATCGGCAACCTTGCCAACACCGAACGCCTTCTCGTCGGCCTGGACCTGCGTCCGGGGACGATGTGAGATGGCAAGCGCCATCCCACCCGATCCGGCCTCGTCACGCTATGTCCTGCGCCTCTATGTGAGCGGGCGGGCCGCACGCTCGGCCCGCGCCATCGTCAACATACGGCACATCTGCGAGACCCACCTGAAGAACCAGTACGAGCTGGAGGTCATCGACATCTACCAGGACCCGCAGGGACTCAGGGAAAATCAGGTCGTGGCGGTGCCGACGCTGATCAGGCTGTTGCCCGAGCCGCTGCGCCGGATGATCGGCGACCTTTCGGACAGCGATCGCGTGCTGGCCGGGCTGGAGATCATCCCGAATCCGGAATCACCCGATTGATGGACCGGACAGGAGAGTTCATGGCGGAGCGCGGCAACGGTGCCACCGGCGATCCCCCCGACGCCGTCGCCACCCTGCAGCGGCGGCTCGACGAGGTCGAGGCGGAGCTTGGCAAGGCGCGGGAAACCATCGCGGCAATCCGCTCGGGCGACGTGGACGCCATCATCGTCGAGGCGACGGGCGCCCCCAGGATCTACACGCTGGAGACCGAGGACCGCCCCTATCGCCAGCTGATCGAGCAGATCGGCGAGGGCACGGTGACGCTGACGCAAGAAGGCATCGTTCTCTATGCCAACACCCGCATGGCCGCGCTGCTGCGGCTGCCGCTGGAGAAGGTCATCGGCAGCAACCTGCATGCCATGATCGCCACCGATGACCAGGACAGGCTCGCGCAACTGCTGCAACAGGACGGCGGGCGCGTGGAACTGCGATTGCAGCCGGCCGAGGGAAGCACCGTTCCCGTCCACCTCTCCCTCACCGGGTTCAGTGACGGCGGCACGCACATGCTGTGCGGGATCCTGACCGACCTGACGGAGCAAAAGCGCACCGAAGCCGCCCTGCGCGAGGCCGATGCGCGCCTCCTCAACGAGATCGTCGAGCGCGAACGCGCCGAGGCGCTGTTCCACCAGGCCCAGAAGGTCCAGGCGCTCGGGCAACTGGCCGCCGGCATCGCGCATGACTTCAACAACATCCTGCAGGCCGTCTCCGGGGCCGCGACCCTGATCGAGTCGAATCCGGACAATCACAACCGGACCCTCCGCTTCGCCCGCATGGCCCTCGACGCCGCCACGCGGGGCAGTTCGATCACCCAGCGCCTGTTGTCCTTCGCCCGCCGCGGCGAATTGCACGCCGAAGCGATCGCCACCGCCGAGCTGCTCCACAGCATGCGCGAAATCCTCGGGCACACGCTTGGCAGCCATATCCTGGTCCGCACCAGGGTGTCGCCCGACGTGCCCCCCCTGCTGGCGGACCGTGGCCAGCTCGAGACGGCGCTGGTCAACCTTGGCACCAATGCCCGCGACGCCATGGAGACCGGCGGCACGCTGACCCTCTCGGCGGCGGTGGAACAGGTCAGCGAGGGCAGCGCCCATCCCAACGGGCTTGCACCGGGGGCCTATGTGCGGATCAGCGTCACCGACACGGGCACCGGCATGGACGCGGCCACGCTCTCGCACGTGGCCGAGCCGTTCTTCACCACCAAGCCGGTCGACCGGGGCACTGGCCTGGGGCTGCCCATGGTGAAGGGATTCGCCGAGCAATCCGGCGGCGGCATGGCGATCACCAGCACGCCCGGCACCGGGACCACGGTGACCCTGTGGCTCCGCCAGGCCGACCGCGGGCCATCCGATGCCGCCCCCCCGCAGCCGGTCGCGTCCCGGACCCGGATCCTGCTGGTGGACGACGACGATCTGGTCCGCGAAACCCTGGCCGCGCAGCTCGAGGATTTGGGCTTCATGACCCTGGTCGCGGGCAACGGCATGGAGGCACTGGCGCTGCTGCGGGGAGAGAAGGCCGTGGACGCGATGGTCTGCGACCTGTCGATGCCGGACATGAACGGTGTCGCGACCATCCAGCAGGCACGCGCGCTGCGGCCCACCCTGCCCTGCTTCCTGCTGACCGGCTATCCCGGCGAACGCGCCACGCTTGCCGCCGCGGACAATTTCACCCTCGTTCGCAAGCCCGTGCCGATCCAGGCACTGGCCGCGCAGGTCGCGGCCGCCACCGCGCCGCGGCATTAGAGCGGACAGACGGCGGGCGGCATTTCCTTTCCTGGCGTACCGTCACGCCACCAGAGCACCTTCAGGTTGCTGCCAGTCGCTGGCACGCTCCGGATCTCTGGTGTCGCGGGCCCCTTTTCCAATCACCTCCATCGCCTTTCCCCGGCGCGATGATCATGACTTCGTTTCTTACCGGAATGTGAAGCTCATCGGAGCCGCGTGCCGCTTGCCGCACCCCGGGGCAAACGAAAGTACTTGCGCATCCGGCCAGTCACACGGCGCGTGCTGGGACCGTCCGGCAAACGTGACACGTTCCCGCCATGGGTCAAAGGGGCGTTTCAGTTCGGTAGCAGCCTCTCCCGTCGTGTCCTGACCGACCATTCCGGCGGGATTTCACGTATCGGCAGGCATCGGCCACGCACACGTCGCGCGCACCGGGATGATGCAGATCGTATGCCGATGAAAAGCCATGTCTCCCTGTATCGGTGGTTCCGGGACATCCCGATCGCCCGCAAGCTCTATTTCACCGTGGGCATCATGGCCCTGCTGATCGGCATCGAGCTGTTCGTGCTGCTGTTCTCGCTGAGCACGCTGTCGTCCCTGCGCGCCTATGTCGGCGGCGAGGGCCTGTGGTCCAAGGCGCAGAAGGATGCCGTCTTCCACCTGCACAAATACGGCACCTCGCGCACCGAGGAGGATTACCGGCTGTTCGAGCGGTTCATGCGGGTGCCACTGGGCGATGCCGCGGCCCGCCAGGAACTGCTCTCGTCCAGGCCGGACATGGCGGCGGCGCGGGCGGGCTTCCTGGAGGGGCGGAACCATCCCGACGACATCGACGGGATGATCGACCTGTTCACCAGGTTCAGCAACGTGTCCTACATCGAGCAGGCGATCCGGGTCTGGGGGGACGCCCAGAGCATCGCCCTGCAACTGCCGCCGCTGGCGCGGGAGCTGCACCAGGAGATCAATTCCGTCCACCCGTCCCAGGACCGGATCAACGCCACCCTCGCCGCCATCTACGACATCAATCGGAACCTCACGCAGTTCGAGGACGCGTTCTCCTTCACCCTCGGCGAAGGTTCCCTCTGGCTGGAGCGGCTGCTGCGCCGCCTGCTGCTGCTGACCGCGCTGACCGTCGAGGCCACCGGCCTGTTGCTGGCCGTCTCCGTCAGCCGCGGCATCCAGCGGGGCCTCGGCGACATCCTCACCGCCGCGCGGCAAGTCTCCGCCGGCGAGCTGAACGCCCGCGCCACCGTGCGCTCCCACGACGAGATCGGCACGCTGGCCCGCTCGTTCAACGCCATGGCGCAGCACCTGCAGGCGCGCGTGAAGGATCTCGCCCGGCTGAACCAGGAGCTGGAACGCGAGGTCGGCGACCGGCAGCGCGCCGAGGCGGAACTGCAGGAGGCCTTCGCGCAGCTCGAGACCACGATCGGGGAGCTGAAGCGCCAGATCGCCGAGCGCCTGCGCACCGAGGAGATGCTGCGCCAGTCGGAAAAGATGAAGGCGCTGGGCCAGCTTTCCGGTGGCATCGCGCACGACTTCAACAACCTGCTCGGCGTCATCGTCGGCTGCGCGGAAATGCTGGCGGACACGATGCAGGACCAGCCCGAACAGGAGGGGCTGGCGCGGGAGATCATCGGCACCGCGCTGCGCGGATCGGTGCTGACGCGCCGCCTGCTCGCGGTGTCGCGCAACCAGCCGCTGCGGCCGCAGCGCGTCGACCTGGGCGCCCTGCTGCAGGACCATGTGGAGCTGTTGCGCCGGACGCTCGGCGAGGCGATCCGCATCGAGGCGCGCCAGGCAGGCGATCTGTGGTTCACCAGTGCCGATCCCTCGCAGATCGGCGACGCCCTGCTCAACCTCGCGCTCAATGCCCGCGACGCGATGCCGCAGGGCGGCCGGCTGGGCATCGAGGTCGTCAACGCGCATCTGGACGCCAGGCGGGCGGCGGCCTTCGAAGTCACCGAAGGCGACTACGTGATGCTGGCGCTGGCCGATACCGGCACCGGCATGCCGAAGGAGGTGATGCGGCGCGCCATCGAGCCGTTCTTCACCACCAAGCCGCCCTCGGCCGGGTCCGGGCTCGGCCTCAGCATGGTCTACGGCTTCGCCAAGCAGTCGGGCGGGCATCTCGACCTCGACAGCGTCGTCGGCGCCGGCACCACGGTCCGGCTGTACTTGCCGCGCGCCCCGGAAGAGGCGGTGGCGCAGGCCGCGGCGCCCCCCGTGGCGGCCCCCGATCCCCGCGGCAGCGAGACCATCCTGCTGGTCGACGACAACCAGACCCTGATGGAGGTGGTGCGCCGCCAGCTCGCCGCCCTGGGCTACCGCGTGCTCACCGCGGCGAGCGGGCCGGCGGCGCTGGCCATCCTGCGCGCCGGCGAGGCGGTCGACCTGTTGTTCACCGACATCGTCCTGCCCGATGGCATGAGCGGCACCAGGCTGGCACGCACGGCACGGCGGCTGCGGCCCGGGTTGAAGATCCTGTTCACCACCGGCCATGCCTCGGGCCTGCCACGGCAGGAGCGGCAGAACCTGCTGCGCAAGCCCTATGACCGGCGCGACCTGGCCCGGGCGGTGCGGGCCGCCCTGGACGAGGTGACGCTCACCCGGTGAGCCGCTCAAACAAAGTCACATATTTCATGACAAAAGATAAAGTTGAAGTCATGTCATGCAAATTAATCAACGGGATATTTTGGCCACGACCGCAGGGATGATGAGCCGCGGTTATCAGTTAACATATGGCATACATCGGACGGATTTATGTTCAATATTGTTCGGAATCGCCGCATCAGAACCAAGTTTCTCCTGCTGATTGGCCTTTTCCTGCTGATCCTCACGGTCTGCCTGGTGGGCGCGGCCCAGAAAACCTATGATCGCATGATCATGGACCGGGTCGGCAAGCTGCGCGCCCTGGTCTCGGTCACGCTCGGCATGGCCGGGCAGCTGGAAGCCGAGGTCTCGGCCGGGCGGCTCAGCCGCGACGCGGCGCTGGAGCAGTTCCGCAAGCAAATTTATACGCTCCGCTACGATGGCGACGACTATCTGTTCGCCTATACGACGGAGGGCGTGATCGTGGCCCTCGGCAACGACCCGCGCGTGCAGGGCCAGAACCGCTGGGCCCTGCGCGACGTCAACGGCACGCCCCTGATCCAGAACCTGGCCGCCGCCGCCGCGCAGCCGGGCGGCGGCGTCACGGAATACTGGTTCCCCCGCAAGCCCGGCGCCCCCCCCGCCGCGAAGCTCGGCTTCGCCCAGGGCTTCGCGCCCTGGGGCATCTTCGTCGGCAGCGGCGTCTACATCGACGACCTCAGCGCCGCCTTCCACGCCTATCTCTGGAGCGTCGCGACCGTGATCCTGGGGGCCCTGGTGATTGCCGGCGGCGTCGCCTGGTGGCTCGGCGCCGATGTCGCCGGCTCGATGCGGGCGCTGCGCGACCGGCTGGCGGCACTGGCCGCCGGCGATCACGCCAGCGCGGTCGCCATGACCGGGCGCGGCGACGAAGTGGGGGAGATGGCGCGCGCGCTCGGCGTGGTGCGCGAGACCCTGGCCGCGGCCGACCACCTCCGCGCGGAGCAGGCCACGCTCAAGGCGACCGCCGAGCGCGAGCGCGCCGCCACCCTCACCCGGCTCGCCGACGCCCTGCAGCAATCGGTCGGCACGGTCGTCGACGACGTGTCCCGCCAGGCGGTCAGCCTGCACGGCGCCGCCGGGGACCTTACCGGCGCGGCCGGCGCCGCGCGCACCCAGGCCGAGACGGTGGGCAGCGGCGCCGGCCAGGCCGCGTCCTCGGTGCAGACCGTGGCCGCCGCCACCGAGCAGCTTTCCGCCTCGATCCAGGAAATCGCCCGCCGCGTCACCGAGGCCGCCGGTTCGGCCCGCGGCGCCTCCTCCCAGGTGACGGCCACCTCCGCCCTGATGCACGAGCTGGCCGGCGCGGCGGGGCAGATCGGCGAGGTGGTCGGCCTGATCACCACCATCGCCGGCCAGACCAACCTGCTGGCGCTGAACGCCACCATCGAGGCCGCCCGCGCCGGCGAAGCCGGCCGCGGCTTCGCCGTGGTGGCCGGCGAGGTGAAGACCCTCGCCGCCCAGACCACCCGTGCCACCGAGCAGATCCGCGCCGAGATCGAGCGCATCCAGGCCGCGACCGGACGGGCGGTGACGGCGGTCGAGGCGATCTCCGCCACCGTGCGGCAGGTGGACGGCATCTCCTCCTCGATCGCCGCGGCAGTCGAGCAGCAGGGGGCGGCGACCCGCGAGATCGCCGGCAACATCACCAGCGCCGCCAGCGCCACCGACATCGTCTCGACCGGCGCCGGGCAGTTGCGCGAGGTGTCCGGGAAGGTCGAGCAGGCCTCGTCCTCGGTGCTCGACACCTCGAACCAGCTCTCGGAGTCGGCGCGGAACCTGCGCGAGGAAGTCGCGCGCTTCCTCGGCGAGGTGCGCCGGCAGGCCACCTGAGGCCGCCCGTGAGACCGCCTTTGGGGGATCGCAGGCGCCCAGGGTCACAATCCCGCCATGGAATTTTCAGTTAAAGAAAATACCAAAAATGATTCTTAATATGGATTTCATCGCAAACATAGATGATGCGGTGAAATCACCATGCCGACCCCAGTCACGAAACAACAATTTCAGTTTGTCTATTCATACAGGACCAGCGGCGACAGCTATTTCGGGTCGGTGATCGACGACGGCAGCCAAGGGTTGCGGACTGGCCGGACCATCGCCGGCAAGGATGGCACCTACACCATCGGGGCCAGCACGCCCGCCGATGCCGGCGCCGCCGTCGGCACGGTGCAGGTAACATCCTATTTCAGAGCCGCCGCCGCCAGGACCTTGGAGACCATTGGCGGGCAGAGCGGGCAAAGCCCATCGGGCACCGCCGGACTCGGGTCTGAACGGGACCGCCCCCTGTTCCTGCCGGATGTCAGCTTCGGCCCATCCACGCCGCTGTCGGCCCACTCACGGGTCTATGGCTTCATTTTCACCTACCCGGACGGCAATTCCTATGAGGGAGAGGTCGGCGATGACGGGCGCTACGGCTACCAGCCAGGCAAGGTCATCCCCACCGGCCAGGGCAGCTACCTGATCACGGATGTCGTCGCCTTTGACCGGATCGCCCCCGGCCAGGTGCGCGTGCACAGCTACAGCGACGCCCGTACGGGGACAACCTACACCCTGCCCCAGACCGGCGGCACGACGGCGAATGCCGCAGGACTGGGCAGCGAACGCGCCCGGTTGCCGCAATCCGCCGGTGGCGGTGCCCTGGGCCTCGGAGGCAGGCTGGAGCCGCACCTGCCCCTCACCAATTCCTCCGGCGCCATCTATGTCTGGACCGGCGGCACCCATGGGGCCTTCAACGACCCGGCCAATTGGCAGGACATCCGCACCCATGGGATGGCGAGGCAGGCACCGGGCGCCAACGACATCGCCTGGTTCGCCGGCGGCACGGCCGAGGTCACGGGTGCCGTCAACCGCGCCTCGCTGCTCGTGGACAAGGGCGCACGGGTGACGCTGCGCGGCACCCCCCAGGACAGCCACGTCGTGGGCAGAATGGCCGTCATCGACGGCGGCCGCCTGACCATCCGCGGAGCGAAACTGGGCAGGGGCGGCGACATAGTGATCGGCCCCGGCAGCGTGCTGGACATCTCCCGACGCACCGCCCTGCCGCCCCGGGGGAACGACGATACCGCGGGGCGCTTCGAGAGCCTGACCCTGCAGGGACCGGCCGGCAGCCGGCCTGGCGGACGGCTGGACCTGGGCGAGCCCGACCTGGCCTTGAACTCGATCTGGGGGCCGGTCAACCGCAATGCGGGCAGCGGCAACAGCTTCGATGCCGCCGCCGGGATCAGCGGCAGCGGCGACTTCCTGCCGCCCTTCACGGACCAGCCGGAACCCATCGTGACCCCCCTGACCGGCCCCCTGCCCTGGCCGGATGTCATGACCACGATCGATTTCGGCACCGTCCATGTCGGGGAGACGGTGCTCAAGGGCTTCGGGATCGAGAACGGGTCCGGCAACGCCGGCCCCGAACTGTACGGGGCGGTCCAGAGCGCGGCACATGGCGGTTCCGTCACCGACCCGCGGCTGAGCGGCGCCGGGACCATCGCGCAGGACTTCACCATCAACGGACGCGGCGGCCTCGCGCGCTACCCGATCATCCTGCATGCCACCACCGCAGGCCCGCTGCGGGGACAGGCGGTCCACATCGCCTACGGGGCCGGCGTGAAAATCGACGGTGGACGCTACTTCGACGGCGGCCAGACGCTGCCGATCACCGGCAAGGTGCTGAACCATGCCGCCCCCGCCTTCATCGCGCAGTCCGGTCCGGGCCGGCTGAGCCACAGCGGGAACGCCTGGACGCTCGATCTTGGCACGCTGCATGTGGGCGATACCGACAAGCTGGTCTCGCTGGCAGTGGCCAATGCCGCGGCCGGGCCGTCGGACCTGCTGTCGGGCAATTTCTCGGTGGCGGAAAATCCTGGCATCCGGGTGAACGGGGCCAATTCCTTCGCCGGCCTCGAGGCGGAAGAGTTGCGGGGAGGCCTCAGGATCATGGCCAGCGCCGCGGCGCCGCCGGGCGCGCACAGCGCCACCCTGGTGCTGCATCCGACGGGCAGCAACGCCAGCGGATATGCGGCGGCGCTGCCCGACCAGACCCTGACGGTTCGCGACGTCGTGGTGGCGTAGTCCGCCAGGGATACCGGCACCATCCGCAGGAATTCGCCTTTAAATTGATAAACCGGCCAGTAAATTACTTCTGCATCGAGAATCACTTTAGTATCGCGAGTCACCTCGCCATTTGCTACGAACAACACGGAGGTAAATTCCACGTGTTGTCGTAAATAGTAAACCATACCCAAAAGGATCTTCTGGGATCTGCTGGGCATGAACAGCCATATCGGAGATGACGTTGATCCATTGGATTGCGGAATTACTGACAGACATCATTGGCTGGTTCGACAGCAAGGACAAGGCGACCGTCATCGTCCTGGGAATGATCCTGCTGTGCGGTGCCGCCGGCGGCTGGATCCTGTGGCGGCACCTTGTGTTCCGAAAAGCGGTCGAGTCCGCCGGGCGGGTGGTGCGGCTGGCCCTGGTAGCGGCGGGCGACAGTGACCTCAAGCGCCTGAACGTCATCTCCCGCGATCTCGCCGAAAACGCCACGGTCAGTCCAGCCTGGCGCCAGTACCGCGCGGCACTGCGGCCGAACCCGCTCGACGACGGCACCTTCGTCAATTCCATCGACCCGCGGGCCTGGTTCGTCCCCGAGCGGCTGGGCGGACACGGCTACGAAAAATGGATCACCACCTGGGCCACCGTGTTCCTGTGCCTGGGGCTGCTGTTCACCTTCGTCGGGCTCTCGGCCGCGTTGATGAAGGTGGGAAACGTCGACGACGCGGTCATGCTGCGGGCCGGCATCAACCAGATCCTGAGCGTCTCCTCCGCCAAGTTCATCACCTCCATCTTCGGCATCCTGCTGTTCGTCGGCTGGACGTTCTTCGGCCGGTGGGTGGCGGCGGACCAGCATGCGGCGGTCACCGACTTCGCCGCCGACGTCCAGGAGCTGACCACCCTGGTGACGCCGGAGGTCCTGCTGATGGACCAGCTGCTCGCATCCCATGCGCAGGGCACGCGCATGCAGACCCTGGCCGACGACGTCGCGACCGCCTTCGAGGCCCGGCTGAACGCCGTGGTCGGCGGCCGGCTCGACGCCCTGCCGGCGCGGCTCGACGCGGCCCTGGTGCCGGTGGTCGACGCGATCGAGGCCATGAGCGGCGGGATGTGGACCTCCGGCGACGGCGCGCTCGCCCGCATGGCCGAGCGGCTGGAACAGGCGGCCGAGGCCATCCGCGCCACCCAGGCCGGCTTCGGCCAGAGCGGCGAGGCGTTCGGCCAGGGCCTCGCCCAGGCCACGGCCGCCATGACCGGGACCGCCACCCGCATGGCCGAGACCATCGATGACCGGCTGGCGGGGCTGCTGGACCGGATCGGCGAGGTCACGGAGGCCCTGGACAGGAGCGGCCGGACCATCGCCGCGATGCAGGGCGGGCTCGAGGCGACCACCACGACGGCGCTGCGGCAGGCGCGCGAGCAGTCCGAGGCCGCCCTGCGGCCGCTGTTCGAAAGCCTGCAGCTCCTGGCCGGGCAGATCCGCGACCACGCGAGCAAGGGCAGCGACCAGTTGGTGCATGGCAGCCGGGCCGCGGCCGGGCAACTGGCCACCGCGGCCCAGGCCATGGGCGAGGTCCTGGCCAGCTCCACGCGCGAAGCAAGCGGCAGCCTGCAGAAGGCGGCGGGCAGCATGGCCGGGCGCATGGAAGCCGCGGCGACCCAGTTCCAGCAGCTCGAACGGATGCTGGCCGGCCATGTCGGCCAGTTGCAGAAGACCGGGGAAACCATCAACACGGCGGGGACCACCTTCGCCGCCGCCGCCACCCAGGTGCAGAAGGCCACCGAGCCGGTGCGGTCGATCATGGCCAATGTCGAGGCCTCCGCCCGCCAGGTCGCCGAGGGGCTGAAAAGCGCCGGGCAGGTGCATGACGGCATCCGCGCCACGGCGGAGATCATGGGCGAGACCTCGCGCACGGCCGGGCACGCCTTCGACTCCTACCGCGGCCGCTTCGAGGCCACCGACCAGGCGCTGGAGCGGACCTTCGAGAAGCTCGTGAGCGGCATCCGCGAGATCAGCACCGAGGGCAACAGGATGGTGGCGGAGGTGCAGGGACAGCTTGCCACCGCGGTCGGCCAGTTGCGCTGTGGCATCGAGGAAACCACCGAAGTGGCCGGCAACGTGCAGGCCGCGGCGGATCGGTTCGAAGCGGCGCTGGCCCGGCGCGCCGGAGCCTTCGCCCGATGATGTTCGCAACCCTCCCCCGCCGCGCCGACGACGACGAGAAGAAGGACATCTTCGCGCCGGTGGCCGACCTGATGGTCGGCGTCGTCTTCATCTTCATCATCCTGATGCTGGCCCTGGCGCTCAACCTGCAGAACGAGGACACGGTCCCGAGGTCGGAATACGAGCAGAATCTCGCCCGGCTGCATGCGCTGGAGGCCGAGAACGCCAGCCTGACCGCCAGGGTCGAGGGGCTCGCGCAGGACAATGCGCGCCTGGCCACCTTCGCGCAGTTCGTGCGCGACAACAACGTGACGAAGCTGCTCTCGCAGCTTGCCAGTGCCGACCGGACGCGGACCGGGCTGCTCGACCGGATCCGTGACAGGCTGCAGGCCGGGGGTGTCGACGTGACGGTCAACTCGGCGCTCGGGACCCTGATGCTGCCCGCGCGCCGGCTGTTCGATGTCGGGCGCGCCGATCCGACGCCGGAGGGCCGCCGGACGATCATGCAGCTCGGCGCCGCCATGGCCGAGGTGCTGCCCTGCTACACGACCGCCGCGCCGCAGGAAAACCACCGCTGCGGATCAGCGGGCGAGGCAAGCCAGTTGAACGCCGTCTATATCGAGGGCCACACCGACATCACGCCCTTCACGGCGGGGGGCGGGCACTTCACCGACAACTGGGACCTCTCGGCGGGCCGCGCCATCGAGGCGTTCAAGCTGGTCGGCGCGCAGTACGACACCCTGCGCGCGCTGCGCAACCAGGAGGGCGATGCCTTGCTGGGTGTCAGCGGCTATGCCGATACCCGCCCGGCCGTGCGGGACGCGCCGGACCGGCGCCTGCCGGACGTGGCCGAGCTGGACCGGCGCATCGAGGTCCGGGTGATCATGACCACCAACGCGGACCTCGTGGGATCCATCCTTGGCGCGCTGAACACCCGTCTGAAGGCCCTCGATGACCTTATCCCCCGCTGACGGCGGCAAGGCGGCAAGGCGGCTTGCCGCGGATGCCTTCACCCAGGTCGCAACGGCGTTGTCGCGTGGGGCGGAGGGGGTGGCGATGCTGCCCTGTGCCCTGCTGCGCCATGTCCCCATCGCGCTACTGCATCACCGGATCGGCCGCCACGACGCGGCGGTGGTCGAGGCCTGGCTCGCGCGCCTGCCGGAGGCCGGCGCCTCGGCGCCGGAGCGGCTCTGGGCGCACTACCTGTTCAGCCTGGAGGCCGACGACCCGGCAAGCCAGGCGGTCGCCCACTGGCTGTCACGGCACCGGGACAGGCTGCCGGCGCGCCTGCAGGAGTTCAGCCGCACCTACGCCGTGCTGGATCCGGGCCGCGCGCCGGTCCGCATGGCGGCCGCGCTGCTGGAAGGGGACCGCTTCATCCGCGACCTGGAAGGCCTCGGCTTCACCCTGGGGCGGCTGCAGGGTTCGGCGCTGATGGTCTCGATCCTCGGGGGCATCGGCGCGCTGCTGCGCAACGGCGCCCCTGCCTCCCACCCGGTCAGGGCGGTGCACGCCGTGCTGGCCCCGCATCCCCGGGATGCGTTCCACCGGGCGCAGGTCGGCGAGGAGCTGCGCCGGCACGCCCTGGCGGCCTTCATCGAAGGCTTCGTGGCCTGGCAGCGGCGGGCGGATCCGGGCGACATCAGCCCGGTCCAGGTCGCCGACCTGCTGGTGACGGTCAACCGGGACCCGCGCATCTCCCCCGGCCGCTGGCAGGGCGTCGTCCCGGAGGCGACCATCGACCTGCTGGAACGATGGCCGCGGAAATTCAGCCCTCCCCGGCTGGCGGAACTCGGCGGGCGCCACGAAGCTGGCATGGCGGGGAGGAATTGACCGCTCAGGCGTGCAGACCGGGGGCCTCCTGCCCGGTCCGCGCCACGTACTCGGTGTAGCCGCCGTCGTACTGATGGATGCCCTCGGGCGTCAGCTCCAGCACCCGGTTGGACAGCGCGGCCAGGAAATGCCGGTCATGCGAGACGAACAGCATGGTGCCCTCGTACTGCGCGAGCGCCCCGATCAGCATTTCCTTCGTGGCGATGTCGAGATGGTTGGTCGGTTCGTCCAGCACCAGGAAATTCGGCGGATCGTACAGCATCAGCGCCATCACCAGCCGCGCCTTCTCGCCGCCCGAGAGCACGCGGCAGCGCTTTTCGATCTCGTCACCGGAAAAGCCGAAGGCGCCCGCCAGGGTGCGTAACGAGCCCTGGCCGGCATGCGGAAAGGCGGCGTCCAGCGTCTCGAACACGGTGCTGTCGCCATCCAGCAGGTCCATGGCGTGCTGGGCGAAATAGCCCATCTTCACACTGCCCCCGAGGGTAACGGTGCCGGTGTCCGGCTCGGTCGCTCCGGCCACCAGCTTCAGCAGCGTCGATTTCCCGGCGCCGTTGACGCCAAGCACGCAGCAGCGTTCCCGCCGCCGCACCAGCAGGTCCAGCCCCTGGTAGATCACCCGGTTGCCATAGCGCTTGTGCACGCCGCGCAGCCGGGCCACGTCCTCGCCGGAACGCGGCGCGGGGGGAAAGTCGAAGGCCACCGACTGGCGCCGCATCGGCGGCTCGACCCGGTCGATCTTTTCCAGCTTCTTCACCCGGCTCTGCACCTGCGCGGCGTGCGAGGCGCGCGCCTTGAAGCGTTCGATGAAGTTGATCTCCTTCGCCAGCATCGCCTGCTGCCGCTCGAACTGGGCCTGCTGGTGCTTCTCGTTCAGCGCCCGCTGCTGGTCGTAGAAATCGTAGTCGCCGGAAAAGACGGTCAGGCTGCCGCCGTCGATCTCGATCACCTTGTTGATGACCCGGTTCATGAACGCGCGGTCGTGCGAGGTCATGAGCAGGGCGCCGTCAAAGCCGGCCAGGAATTGCTCGAGCCAGATCAGGCTTTCCAGGTCGAGGTGGTTGCTCGGCTCGTCCAGCAGCATGACGTCGGGACGCATCAGCAGGATGCGGCCGAGCGCCACGCGCATCTTCCAGCCGCCGGACAGCCGGCCGACATCGCCGTCCATCATCTCCTGGCTGAACCCCAGCCCGTCCAGCACCTCGCGGGCCTTGCCTTCCAGCGCATAGCCGCCGAGTTCCTCGAAGCGGGCCTGCACCTCGCCGAAGCGTTCCAGGATGGCATCGAGCCGGTCGGCCTGGTCCGGGTCGGCCAGCGCCGCTTCCAGTTCCGCCAGCTCGGCGGCCACCTCGCTGACCGCGCCGGCGCCGTCCATGACTTCGGCGACCGCGCTGCGGCCGGCCATCTCGCCCACGTCCTGGCTGAAGAAGCCGATGCTGACGCCGCGATCGACCAGGATCTTGCCCTCGTCCGGCTCCTCCTGCCCGGTGATCATGCGGAACAGCGTGGTCTTGCCCGCGCCGTTGGGGCCGACCAGGCCAATCTTCTCGCCCTTCTGCAGGGCCGCCGAGGCTTCGACGAAGACCAGTCGCTTGCCGTTCTGCTTGCTGATGTTGTCCAGGCGAATCATGGGTCCTCGGCGGCCGGGGGAATTGAGGCGCGCTTATACCAACTCGCCGGGATCGTGAACCGCTCCGGGCCGATCCGCCGCCCTCGCCCTCGATGGGGTCGGTTCCAGGGAGACGCCTTACTGACGCCGCTCCGGCAGGTGCAGCCGCGCGATGATCGCCTCGGTGGTGGAAGTCCAGCCGGGCGGCGCCTCCACCACCGGCGTCGGCCCGGCCCCGGGCACCATGTGCACGACCCCGTAGCCCCGCGCCTTGAGCGCGCGCAGGAAGGCCGGGAGCATCTGCGCGGTCGCAGCCTTGCTGTCGTGGAACAGGATGATCCCCTTGCGGGCCTTCTCCAGCCGCGACATCACCAGGGCCAGCTCGGCCTCCGGCGTCATCACCCGCCAGTCGGAGGCCCACAGGTCCGAGCCGAACACGGTCATCCCGCGCGCGCCGAGGAAGGCCCGCAGCGCCGGCGTGTCGGCGAAGCCGGGAAAGCGGAAGAACGGCGTGTGCGGCACGGCGGCGGCGGTGCCGTAGCCCGCGCGCTCGTCCGCGGCGATGCCGCGGGTGATGTCGGCCTCCGCCGCGGCCTCGGTCATCCCGCGCAGCGTCGCGTCCGGATGGCTGTAGGAATGATGGCCGATGCCGTGGCCCTCGGCGACCTCGCGCCGGACCAGGTCGGGCAGCGCCTCGGCGTTGCGGCCGATCAGGAAGAAGGTCGCCCGCACGCATTCCCGCGCCAGCGCGTCGAGCACCTGCGGCGTCGTCGCCGCCGGCCCGTCGTCGAAGGTCAGCACCACCTCGTGGTCGTGCAGGTCGAGCGTGCGCGGGTAGCTCTGCAACCCGAGCGCCAGCCGCTCCCCGCCCCCGATGGCGATGACGCGCGCGACCCCGAGGGCATCGGGGCCGCAGCCGGCGCGGGGCGCGGCGAGGCAGGGCCCGGCCAGCAGCACCAGCAGGGCGCCGAGGACGGGGCGGATGAGAAATGGATGCATGACCGTTCGCAGCCTTGGCCGGGCGGAATGCGCCGCCGCGGCCCTGGTAACCGCGTCGCGCCGGCGCCGCAACTCCCGTGACCGGCCGGGACGAGATCGGTGGAAACCGCGAGGTCGCGCCAGCGCATCGCTGCCGAGCGGCAGGCGCAACGGCGGATCATCGGCCGCGACCAGCCTGAGCATCGCCTGGAGGAGGCGGGCGGGATCGCCCGGCCGGGCATGGTTCAGACCGGCCGCCCGGCACTTATCCGGGCCGCTTCTCGTCGTGCAGAAATAACAAGGCTCATATTGCCCGCCGTCATTCCATCAGGCGGCGATCGCTCACGGGATTTTGACTGTTATGATTATTCCCCTCGCGCGACGGTAGCAATTACGGTAATAATTCTTGCCTTTCCTGCAATGAACAAGCTCCCGACGCTCACGAGGTGTTGATCGGCACAGCCAACAGATTCGGATACGAAATGAAATACGATGCAACCCAGCAACCTCGACATGGCCGATCTGGTGGAACAACCATCCTTCCCCAGGGGCCCGGCGGAGGCGGCGGCAGACCAGGCCGGCGAAACCACCCGCCCTGCGGCGGGGTCCCCGGCGCCGTCGGCGACGACGCTCCCCCATCCCCGCTGCATCCATGACCCCGCCGGGATCGGCATCTGGGAATTCGACCTCGTCAACCGGACCATCACCTGGTCCCCCGGACAGTATCGCCTGCACGGCCTCGATCCCGCCTCCGCCGTGCCGAGCTTCGAGCAATGGCTTGCCTGCATCGAGCCGGAAGACCGGCCGCTGATCCTGGCCGCCGAGGCCACCCTGCAGGAAAGCGGCGCGAGCCCGCCTCTGGAATTCCGCATCCGGCGCGCCGATGACGGCGCCTGCCGCCGGCTCGCCAGCCTGAGCCACCTGGTCACCGACCCGGCCGGGCGGCCGTTGCGCATCATCGGCATCAACCTCGACATCACCGACCGGCACCGCACGACGGAAACGCTGCACCAGACCGAGGCATTGCTGCGCGCCATCGGCCATTGCTCGCCCGACCTGATCTATGCCAAGGACATCGCCGGCCGCTACCTGTTCGCCAACCCCGCCGCGCTGGCCGTGTACGACCTGCCCGCGGACGCGGTGCTGGGACGGACCGACCTGGAATGGCACCACGCCCCCGACCAGGCCGCGGCGCTGATGGCCAACGACCGGCGCATCATCGAGACCGGCCGGGCCGAGGTGATCGAGGAGCTGTTCAACACCCCCGGCCAGCCGGTCCGCATCTACCGCTCGGCCAAGGCGCCGCTGCGCATGGAAGACGGGCGGGTGGCCGGCACCGTCGGCGTGTCGAGCGACATCACCCAGGTCAAGGCCACCGAGGCAGCACTGCGGGGCAGCGAGGAACGCTTCCGCATGCTGTTCGAGCAGGCCGCGGTCGGCATCGCCGAGGTCGGCCTCGACGGGCGCTGGATCGGCGCCAATGACCGCCTCTGCGGCATGCTCGGCTACCGCCGCGACGAACTCCTTGCCAAAACGGTGGCGGAGACGACGCATCCGGACGACCTCGCGGCGGATCTCGCCGGCCGCCGCCGCCTGCTCGCCGGCGAGCTGGCCTCGGTCATCTGGGAGAAGCGCTATCTCTGCAAGGACGGCAGCATCCTGTGGACCAACCTGGCGACCTCGCTGATGCGCGACCAGGCCGGGACGCCGCAGCACTTCATCGGCGTGGTCCAGGACATCTCCGCGCGCAAGCGCATCGAGGCCGGGCTGCGCGAGGGCGAGGAACGCTTCCGCCGGCTGTTCGACACCGCGCCGCTGCCCAGCTACGTGGTGGACCCGGCGACCTTCGCCATCATCGACTGCAACGAGGCCGCGGCCCGGATGCTCGGCCACGACCGCGCCGTGCTGCGGCACATGCACATCGCCGACATCGACGCGCTGATGGACGAAGTGACCATGCACGTGAGCCGCGACGCCGCGCTGCGGGGATTGCCCTACCAGTTCGAGACCCGGCACCGCACGCGCGCGGGCGAGCTGCGCGACGTGCTGGTGGCGCTGGTCCCCTTCGACCTCGCCGGCCGGCGGCTGAGCCACTGCACCGTGATCGACATCACCGAGCGCAAGCGCGCCGAGGCCGAGCTGCGCGCGCTGACCACCGATCTCGCGGCGCGGGTGCGCGCGGAGGTGGCAGCGCGCGAGGCCGCCCAGGCACGCGCCGCCCATGCCGAGCGGCTGCAGGCGCTCGGCCGGCTCGCCGGCGGCATCGCGCATGACTTCAACAACATCCTGCAGGCGGTGCAGGCCGGCACCGGGCTGATCGAGCACCGCGCCGGCGACCCGGCCAGCGTGCGGCGCTTCGCCCGCACCCTGCTGAACGCGGCGCAGCGCGGCGCCGCCATCACCCGCCGCCTGCTCGCCTTCGCCCGCCGCGACGAGCTGCAGGCCGAGCCGATCGATCCGGCCGCCCTGCTCAGCGGGCTGCGCGACGTGCTCGCGCACACGCTCGGCAGCTCCGTGACGGTGGGCGTCGCCATCAACCACGCGCTGCCGGCGCTGCTGGCCGACAAGGGCCAGTTGGAAACCGTGCTGGTCAACCTCGCCACCAATGCGCGCGACGCCATGCCCGAGGGCGGCACCCTCACCCTCGCCGCCGCGACCGAGACGGTCGGGCCGGAGGCGACGCACCCGGCCGGCCTCGGCGCCGGCACTTATGTGCGCTTCGCCGTCATCGACACCGGCAGCGGCATGGAGGGGACGACGCTGGCGCGCGCCTGCGAGCCCTTCTTCACCACCAAGCCGCCGGAGCAAGGCACCGGGCTCGGCCTGTCGATGGCGCAGGGCTTCGCCGGGCAATCGGGCGGCGCTCTGGCGATCGACAGCACCCCCGGACAGGGCACCACCGTCATGCTCTGGCTGCCGGCGGCCGAACGCGAGCCGGCCTGGCCCGAGGCCGAGCCCGGCCCCGCCCCCCGGGAGCGGCCGGAACGCCGCGTGCTGATCGTCGACGACGAGGACATGCTGCGCGAGACCCTGGCGGCCGGGCTCGAGGATGCCGGCTTCGGGGTGATGACCGCGCCGGGCGGCGCCGCGGCGCTGCGCCTGCTCGACACCGGGGCGAAGGTGGACGTGCTGATCTCCGACCTCTCGATGCCCGGGATGGGTGGGCTGGCGCTGATCGAGGAAGCCCGGCGGCGCCGCCCCGGCCTGCCCGCCCTGCTGTTCACCGGCTACGCCGACGAGGCCACGCACCGCGCCCTCACCGCAGGCCCGGCCGGCGCCTTCGTCCTGCTCGGCAAGCCGGCGACCATCGCCCAGATCACCGGCCGCGTCGAGGCGCTGCTCGCGGCGGGGGCGCAGGTGGCCACCGGCTGACGTACCGGGGCAACAGACGGGCCGGCATTGCTCTATATAACCCGTCAGGGCCACGGCGGAGTGAGCGCCTTGAAAACATTGACGGTCATCAGCCAAAAGGGCGGGGTCGGCAAATCCACCCTGACCGCCAACCTGGCCGGCTGCGCGGCCCGGCACGGCCTGGGCGTGGTCCTGATCGACCTCGACCCGCAGGGCAGCGTGCATGGCTGGAACGAGAGCCGGGCCGGCGGGCAGCGATTCTCCTCGGTCAGGACCACCGGTGCCGGCCTGCCCGCCGCCCTGGCGCTGGCCGAGCGGGCCGGCATCGGGCTGGCACTGATCGACACCGCCCCCCGCTCGGACGCGGAAACCCTGGTGGCGGCGCGGCGCTCCGACCTCGCGCTGATCGTGACCCAGCCGCAGCGCTTCGACCTGGAGGCGGCCGCCACCACCATCAACCTGATGCTGGCGGCGAAAGTGGCGTTCGCGGTGGTGCTCAACCTGGTGCCGCAGGGCTTCCGCCTCGCCGAGCGGGCGCGCGCCCTGCTGCAGCAGCAGGACGGCATCATCGTCCTGCCGCACATGATCCGCCGCCGCGCCACCATCTCGAACGCCCTGACCGACGGGCGCACCGCCCAGGAGGCCGAGCCGGACGGCCCCGCCGCCGCCGAGATCGAGGCGGTGTTCGCCGCCCTCGCCCGGCGGCTCGACCTGCCCCTGCGAGCGGGCGCGCCGGTCGCGGCCGCCGCCGCGTCGCCCGAACCGGGACACTGACCGGCGGATCAGGCAGGCTGGGGGCTTTCTTCCAGCCGGCGCCACAGCGCGGGCAGCTCCGCCGCCGGCACCGGCGGGCTGAACAGGTAGCCCTGCAGATGCGTGCAGCCGGTGGCACGCAGCTCCTCCAACTGCTCCGGCGTCTCCACCCCCTCGGCGGTGGCGGTGATGCCGAGCGTCCGGCACAGCCCGGTCACCGCCCGGATGATAGCGATCGCATCCTCGCGCAGGCTGACATCGGCGATGAAGGACTTGTCGATCTTGACCCGGTCGAAGGGAAATTTCCGGCATTATGGAGCTGCCGCCACGAGCGAAATCAGCCTTGTACTCCTGCCGGGCTTCTGGCAGGAAAGGGTTGGGATCATTGCAGGTGGCTGGCCATGGCGCAACATTTCCTGCTTTCCGCGGCGGCACGCTCGCTCAGTACGGCGAAGGTCATGCGCATGTCGGATAGCGGCGTGGTGAACGTGTTCGTGCGCCTCCGCTGGCCTGAAACCGACGGCAAGCCGGTCTGCCCTGGCTGCGGCTGCATGATCTGCTACGCCTGCCCGAGATCACCGGACCGGCCGCGCTGGCGTTGCAAAGCGTGCCGCGGCGATTTCTCCATTACTTCGGGGACGCTGTTTGCGCACCACAAGCTGCCGTTGCGCACCTATCTGCTGGCCGTCGTCGCGTTCTGCAACGAGGTCAAGGGCCACAGCATGCTCGCGCTCTCCCGTGAGCTCGATGTCCAGTACAAGACGGCATTCGTCCTGGCGCACAAAATGCGCGAGGCAATGGCGTCCAGCACGAAGGCGTTGCGCATCGGCGGTGCAGGACGTGAGGTCGAGCTCGACGGCGCCTATTTCGGCGGCCATGTCCGGCCAGCCAATCTAGCGGCGAACCGGGTCGACCGGCGACTCGCCGAGAACCAGTCGGGCAAGCGCCAGGTCGTCGTGGTGATGCGCGAACGCCGCGGCCCCACGCTGGTGCAGGTGGTGCCGGCCGAGGAAGCTGTGCTGCCGATCATTTCCCAGCGGATCGCCCAAGCCACCGAGCTGCATGCCGACGAGAGCCCGGCCTGGAACAGGCTGCATGCCCACTTTCCGATGCGGCGTGTCAACCACCAGGAGGGCTATAGCATCGGGGGCGCCTGCACCAACGGCGCGGAGTCCTATTTTTCCCGTCTGCGCCGCAGCGAGCTGGGGCACCACCACCACATCGCCGGGCCGTATCTCCTCCGCTATGCCCAGGAAGCCGCCTGGCGGGAAGACGCGCGGCGCGTCAGCAACGGCGAGCAGGTGCATGGGGTGGTCCGCCTGGCTTTGCGGGGCCGGCCATCGATCGACTTCTGCGGCTATTGGCAGCGTTCCCGGGCGGCCTGACGTACCCGCCATCTGACCACGCCGGCGGTCTCGACCCGCTCGATCGTGTCCTTGGCGCGGTTGAGCGATGCCAGAACGGTCTTCTGGATCAAGGCGTGCTGGCAATCGTCGCTGAGCGAAATGCTCTTCAGCTCCGTCATCCGCTCGACCACCTCGCGCGTCGTCATCGGCTGCGGCGCATCGCGCAGCACGTCGTAGATCAGCCGAAGGCATTCACCAGGGCGGAACCAGGCATTGCATCGCCGCCGCTGTCGAGGGCCGATCTCCTCGGGCCGGGTTTCCGGATCGAACAGCCGCATGGTGACATCGAGATGCATCAGGGCAGCGCGGTGCTCGCCCAGCTCCCGCTCCAGGCCTTTCACCAGCCCCGCCAACTCGGAGCGCTTGTCACGCAATACACGGATGACATGCTGCTCGGCCACCGCCACTCTCCTTCCGCATACCAGTGGGACGAGAGTAGATAGCCGATCTCAGAACGCGAACCGGCCAGCGGTGGCTTGTGCTACATGATACCGGAAATTTCCGCAGGTAGCTCAGCGAGGAATAGCCGGTGCCGAAATCATCGAGCGCGATGCCGATGCCCAGGCCCTTGAGCTCGTCGAGCAGCCCGAGCGTCGCCACGGCATCCTCGATCAGCACCGTCTCGGTGATCTCGAGTTCCAGCCGGTGCGCGGGCAGCCCCGAGGCGGCGAGCGCGTTGCGCACCTGCTGCACGAGGTCGCCGCTGACGAACTGCACGGAAGACAGGTTGACCGCGACCTTGATGTGCTCCGGCCAGCGCATGGCCTCGGCACAGGCCTGGCCCAGCGCCCAGGCGCCAAGGCGCCGGATCAGGCCGGTCTCCTCGGCAAAGGGGATGAAATCGGCAGGCGGGATCAGGCCGCGCCGCGGATGCCGCCAGCGCAGCAGCGCCTCGAAATCGTGGATGCGCGGGGCCAGCACGTCCATGACCGGCTGGTAGAACAGCTCGAACTGCCCTGCTTCCAGGGCATGGCGCAAATCCAGCTCCAGCGCCCGGCGGTGCTGCATGGCGGCATCCATGCCCGGCTCGAACAGCCGGAACCCCGATCCTCCCCGGGCCTTGGCGTGGTCCATCGCGAGATCGGCCTGCTTGAGCACCGTATCGGCATCCTCGTCCGCACACGACAGCACGGTGATGCCGATGCTGACCCCGACCAGCGCCTGGTGGCCGTCGAGGTCGAACGGCTCGTCCAGCAGCGCGACCAGCCGCCCGGCCAGGGCGATGGCCCCGTCCGGCTGCACCGGCCCGGCCTGGATGATGGCGAATTCGTCGCCGCCGAGCCGTGCGAGGATGTCGTGCTCGCGCATCTCCCGGTGCAGCCGCGCGGTCGCCGCCCGCAGCAGCGCGTCGCCGGCCGGATGGCCGAGCGTGTCGTTGACCAGCTTGAAGCCGTCGAGCCCGAGGCAGAGCAGGGCCAGGCTGCCGCCGCGGCCGGCCTGCCCCAGCGCTTCCTGCAGCAGGCGGTGGAACAGCACGCGGTTGGGCAGGCCGGTCAGGCTGTCATGCTGCGCCAGGTGCAGGATCCGCGCCTCGGCGCGGCGACGCTCGGTGATGTCCTCGCAGGTGGCCAGCCAGCCGCCCTTCTCCAGCGGCGTCAGGCGGACCACGATGCTGGTCCCGTCCAGCAGGTCACGTTCATAGGCAACCGGCTGGCGCGTGGCGACATACGCCAGGATCTGCGCCTTCTCCTGCGCGCCGGTCGCAACGGAGATCTTGCCTTGCGCCGCCGCCATGTCGACCAGGTCGGTGATGTGCAGGCCGACGCTGTCGCCGGGCGGAGCGCCGAGGGACATCCACATCTGGTCGTTGGCCATCACCACCCGGTTGTCGGCGTCGAAGATGCACAGCGCCTGCGACATGCTGCGCAGCGCCGCCCCCAGCCGGGCATCGGCCTCGGCCTGCCGCCAGGCCGCCTGCGCCTCGGCCTCGCTGCGCTGCCGCCGCAGGTGCCGCGTCGCCAGCAGGCCGGTGCCGAGCATCAGGACTTCCAGCAGCAGCACCGCCACCCCCAGCGTGGCCGCCTGACGGCGCCATTCCAGCAGGGCGGCGGCGACGGTCACGGTGGTTCCCACCACCAGCGGATAGTCCTGTACCAGGTGGAAGGCGACCAGCCGGTCCTGCCCGTCCAGCGGGCTGATGCCACGTCCCTGCCAACTGTGCCGCCCGGCGATCCGCATCGCCCCGAACCGGCCGGTGCAATAGGACTCCACGGGCCCGGGGGGATCGATGGGCGGAAAACGCGCCAGGGAACTGCCATCGTCACGCATCAGCAGGATGGTGCTGTCCGGATCGAAGGACAGGGCCGCGTACAGCCGCTCGAAATAGGCCAGCTCCACCACCCCGAAGATCAGGCCGAGCAGGTGCCCGTCCGGCCCGGCCATCTTGCGGGCGAGGCAGAGGCTCGGCGCATGGTCATTGCAATCGGCCGCCACCGGCTCGGCGAAAAAACGCGCGGGCTCCACCGCCGCCATGAAATCCTGGAAATCGCCCACCCCGGCGACGGCGCCCGCGGGGACCGGCCAGGCACGCGTCAGGTTGAGCAACTGCCCGTCGCTGTCAAAGGCGACGAGGGCGCTGATCTGCGGCAGGCCACGGATGCGGCTCTGCAGGTCATGATGCGCGGCCTCGCCGGTCATGGCCTGGCGGAATTGCCCGGGGGTTTCCACGCCGGTGGTGCGCAGCCGCTCGATCAGGCCCGTCTGCACCAGCTCGACCCCCTGGAACGCCCGCTCCGCCTGGTCGGCCAGCACCAGGGCCAGGCGCTGCAACTCCTGGCTGCGCAATTGCAGCGTGCGCTGGCGCAGATGCATCACCAGCGCCCCGGTGCCGACGGCGATCACCAGGCCGAACCCCATGGCCATGACCAGCGGCATGCGCGCCGGGTCGCGGCGGGCAATTTTCCGCCGCGACCCGGCAACATTTGGCCTGCGCCACCGCAACGTCGCGGCGAACGCGGCAAAACGTCTGCAGACCCCCGCCAGGTAACGGAATGCGTGCTGCGACACCACACCCCATCTCGTTGTTGCGTGCCAAGCGATGGCGCGCCTCGGTCGGATCGCCCCATTCACGCGAGGTTACCACAGGACGTTTCACCTCTGATATATGCCACAGAGGCATTGCGCTACCATGGGGATGCAGAGGTCAGCGGCACCGCCGCCCCCAGCACGCACGCAGGCGGTCATGCCGGCGATGTCCTTGTGCCGACACAATTCTGTCTTCGTGCCTCACCGCCGTTGACGGCCAGCGGGATTTTCAATCGAATTCGCAACAAATGGACGCGGGCGCGATCAGGCGATGTTGCGTGCCTGTTCCAGCTTCCGGCACAGGCCGGGCAGCTCCACCGCCGGAACCGGGCGGCTGAACAGGTAGCCTTGCACGTTGGTGCAGCCGCTGGCCTGCAGTTCCTGCAACTGCCGCGGTGTCTCCACCCCTTCGGCGGTGGTGGCCATGCCGAGGGTCCGGCACAGGCTGGTCACCGCCTGGATGATGGCGACCGCCTCGCTGCCCGGCCCCACGTCGTCGACGAAGGATTTGTCGATCTTCACCCGGTCGAAGGGAAATTTCCGCAGGTAGCTGAGCGAGGAATAGCCGGTGCCGAAATCATCCAGCGCGATGCTGATGCCCAGCCCCTTCAACTGTTCCAGCAGCGCGAGCGTCGCCACCGTGTCATGGAGCAGCACGGTCTCGGTGATCTCGAGCTCGAGACGATGCGGCGGCAGGCCCGAGGCGGCGAGCGCCTCGCGGACATGGCCCACCAGGTCGCCCTTGACGAACTGCACCGAGGAGAGGTTGACGGCCACCCGGATATGGCCGGGCCACTGCATCGCATCGATGCAGGCCTGCCGCAGCACCCAGGCCCCGAGCGGGCTGATCAGGCCGATCTCCTCGGCCAGCGGAACGAAATGCACGGGCGACACCAGGCCACGGCCCGGGTGCCGCCAGCGGAGCAGCGCCTCGAAGCTGTGGATCTGCGCGACCCGCGCCTCCATGATCGGCTGGTAGAACAGCTCGAACTGTTGCTCCGCCAGGGCCTGCCGCAGGTCCATCTCCAGGGTGCGGCGGTATTGCATGGCGGCATCCATCGCCGGCTCGAACAGGCGGAAGGTGCCGCGTCCGTCGCCCTTGGCGCGATAGAGCGCGAGGTCGGCATTCTTCAGCGCCGTATCGGCATCCTCGCCGTCGCGCGGCAACAGGGCGATGCCGATGCTGGTGCCGACCACCGCGTGCTGGCCGTCGAGGTCGAAGGGCTCGGCCAGCAGCGCGATCAGCCGTTCCGCCAGCGCCACGGCCGCCTCCGGCTGGGCCGCGCCGGTCTGGATGATGGCGAACTCGTCGCCGCCGAGCCGCGCCAGCGTGTCGGTCTCGCGGATTTCCCGGCGCATCCGCCCGGTGACCTCGCGCAGCAGCATGTCGCCGGCCGGATGGCCGAGCGTGTCGTTGACCGTCTTGAAGCCATCGAGGTCGAGGCACAGCACGGCGAAGCTCTCGCCGCGGCGGGCGCGCGCCAGGGCCTCCTGCAAGCGGCTCTGGAACAGCACGCGGTTGGGCAGGCCGGTCAGCGCGTCGTGATGCGCCATGTGGGTGATCTGCGCCTCGGCGCGGCGGCGCTCGGTGATGTCCTCGTAGGTGACCAGCCAGCCCCCGTCCTCCAGCGGCGAGAGGCAGACCGCGATGCTGCGCCCGTCCAACTGGTCACGCACATAGGACACCGGCCTGCGGGCGGCGACGCTGGCCCGGGTCTGCGCCTTGACCTGCTCGCCCATGGGGGGGCTGATCCGGCCCTGGGCCACCGCGGCATCGACCAGGTCGTCGAAATGCATGCCGATGCCCCCGCCGGGCAGCTCGCCGAAGACCATGCGCAGCCGTTCATTGGTGACCACCACCCGGCTGTCGGCGTCGAACATGCCCAGGCCCTGGGACATGCTGCGCAGCGCCGCCCCCAGCCGGGCATCGGCCTCGGCCCGCTGCCGGGCCGCCTGCTCCCTGGCCAGGACCCGTTCGCTCTGCAGATGGTGCGCCATCAGCAGGCCGATGCCGAGCACCACCCCTTCCAGCAGCAGCGTGGCCACGAGCAGGTAGCCCGCCTGCTTGCGCCATTCCGCCAGCGCGCCGCGGACCGTCACGGTGGTGCCCACCGCCAGCGGGTAGCGTTGCAGCAAATGATAGGCAGCCAATCTTTCCCGGCCATCCACCGGGCTGATGACGCGGATCAGGCGGCTGCGCTGCCCCGTGGCCCGCATCGCCCGGAACAGATCGGCCGAGGCATATTGCGGGCCGAGGCCGGCATCGACCGGCGGGAAGCGGGCCAGCAACCGGCCGTCGTCGCGGCGCATCAGGATGGTGCTGTCAGGGCCGAAGGCGAGCGTCGCGTACAGCCGCTCGAAATAGGCGAGTTCCACCGCGCCCAGGATCAGGCCGAGGAACTGCCCCTCCGGCCCGGTCACCTTGCGCGCAACGTAGAGCGTCAGGGTGCCGCTGCCACGATTGGACACCGGTTCGCCGAAGAACGTCATGAGCGAGGGATCGGCCGCAAGCACCTTGAAATAGTCGCGGTCCGAAATGTTGACCTTCGGGATCGGCCAGTGGCGGCTGAAGTTGATCAGGTTGCCGTCGATGTCGATCGCGGTGACGGCGTCGATCTGCGGCAGGCCGCGGATGCGGTACTGCAGGTCGTGATGCACCGCCTCCCCGGTCATGGCCTCGCGGAATTGCCTGGGGGTTGCCACCCCGGCCGTCCGCAGCCGCTCGACCAGGCCCGACTGCATCAGCTCGACCGACTGGAAGGCGCGCTCCGCCTGGTCGGCGAGCACCAGGGACAGGCGCTGCAGCTCCTGGCTGCTGGTCTCGAAGGCACGATGGCGCAGGTGGGCCACCAGCAATCCGGCGCCAAGGGCGATGATCAGGCCGAAGCCGACGGCAACCAGCAACGGCGCGCGCAGTACATGGCGGCCCGTGGCCCTGGTGCCGGCATCGCCCTCATGCTGCTCCGCCGCCGCCCCGAACCGCGGCGGCGCGCCCCGGACAGAGGCCGCCAGAGCCGAAGATGAACTCTCTGCCATCGCACCCCGTTTCAGCGACCGAAGGGAATGATCGATCATTTCCCGACAGTGAGATCCGTTGCGCGGGCATCTACCACATGAAATACTACTTCTGATACAGGTATTCGTCGAAAATATTAACTATTGGTTGCGAATTCGGACGCACCACACCTGAATGGACCTTCCTGCGCGCCATCAGGCGCAGGCCGCCCGGTGCCGTCGGGCAACTCACGTTAACGAGACGATTCCGACCCAATATTGTTAAAAGTATTTATCGAAATTAAGGCGAAAATCTAATATTACCCCATGCAATGATCGCCATCGTCACGTTGCTTTGGTGAATAGCACCTTGGATTGATTGATATCAAATGGCTTTCTGCCATTTGAATCTCGAATTGTGCCAATATGTGCCGGCATGTGCCCCGCAATGGTACCATTTGGGCCGGTAGTTCCGAGCGCTCCACTTTGCAATATTCCGCTTGCCCGGCAGCTCCGGGTGACGGCGCCGAACCAGTTCGGAGCTGTGGCATGCGCAGCATGCCACGGGATCCGGGCGGAGCGACGGACCCGCCGACTGCCCCTCGTGGCACTCAGGAAAGGAAACCACCGATGCAGCAAGAGTTGATTGAACTCCACGACAGCGACCTCGACCTCGTGGCAGCCGCCGGCGGCGAATGTGGCGGCGGTGGCGGCGGCGGCGCCTGGGGGTGGGGTTGGGGTTGGTTCCGCCCGTGGCATCGTCACCATCATCGGCCGACTCCGCCGTCGCCCAGCCCGAGCCCCTCTCCCGCACCCAGCACCAATACCGCGACCATCACCATCACGAACAACGTCAACGTCAGCCAAAGCTGACGCGGCGCCATCGCTACTCCAGGGGGATTGCCGGTGCCGGTGCCGGTGCCGGCAATCCCCCTGGCCGCGCCGGACGTCAGCTCTCAGGCCGGAGTGGCCGCCCTACGCCTGCCCGTTCCCCTGCCTGCGCCGACTGCCGCGCGCGCGGCCGGCCCGACCGCGGATGGATCGCCGATGAAATAACCACGGTCGAAATCCGGCGCCAGCACCAGCCCCGCGAGCAGGTTGTTCAGATGCGCATCCAGCGCCGCCACCGCTTGAAGCGGGTCATGCGCGCGGATGGCATTGACGATCGCCGTGTGCTCCTTCAGCAGCCGCGCCATGCGGCCGGGCTGGGGCAGGCTCAGATGGCAATAGCGGTCCACCTGCACCTTCACCTGCTGCACCAGCTTCCAGGTGGTGGGATAGCCCGCCGCCGCGGCGATGGCGGCATGGAACGCCTCGTCGGCAGCGTAGAACCCGACCGGGTCATCGGCCGCCGCATGCTCGCGCTGGCGCGCCAGACTGGCCTGCAGGCCGGCGACCTGGCTCTCGGTCGCGTGCTCGGCGGCCGCCCGCACCGTCAGTTCCTCGAGCGCCCGGCGGATCACGATCGCCTCGGGCAGCGTCGCGAGCGGGATGCGGGCAACGAAGGTGCCCGATTGCGGCAGCACCTCCACCAGGTTCTCCCCGGCCAGGCGCAGGATGGCCTCGCGGATCGGGGTGCGGCTGACGCCCAGCGCCGCCTCGATCTCGCGGTCGTTGATCGGCTCGCCCGGCTTGCGGGCCATCGACATGATCTCACCGCGCAGCACGCGATAGACCTCGGTAGCGGCGGTGCGGCCACGGATCGGCTCCGCCCCCTCCGCCCCGGCCGCCAGCGCCGACCGCGGACCACGCCGCTTCGGCGGAGGCGCCTCGCTCACGCTGCCAGTTCTCACGCGCACCACACCCGTCAAGCCCCCTGAAGCCGGCATGTCACCACCTCTGGGACAATCGCGATTCCAACAGTGGCGATAGGTGGCGCATCGGACCTGAAATCACGCGTAAACTAGGAATAAGGGACCCGAAGTCAAGCGCGCGTCCGGATCGCCGGGGCGCTGCCCCGGACCCTGCGTCGTGCGAATGCGCGCCTGCGCGCGACGAGGCTTTGCCTCCTGGACCTCCACCAAGGGCGTTGCCCTTGGAACCCGATCCTTTGCCGCGCAGCGCTTATGGGGTGCAGGGGCCTTGTGGCCCCTGCCGGGTCGAGGGCAGAGCCCTCGCCTTCCTTTCCGCGGCGTTACAGGATCCCCCGGCAGATCGTCACGATCTCCGCCGCCTCGACCGGCCGGGGATTGGCCGGGGTCGAACGCCCGATGCCGCGGGCGGCAATGGCCGGCAGCATGGCCTCCGTGACCCCCACGGCGCCGAGCCGTGTCGGCGCCCCGAGCCGCTGCATCAGCGCTTCCAACGCATCGGCAAAGGCTTCCGCCCGGCTGAACCCCAGCACCCCGAGCAGGTCGGCAAAGGCACTGTCGAGCACGGGGGCGTTGAAGCGCAGGAAGGCCGGCAGGAACAGGGCGCAGGCGAAGCCGTGCCGCACGCCGTGGTCGAGGGTGATCGGGTAGGACAGCGGATGGATCGCGGTATTGCCCACCATCGCCATCTGCACGCCGCCGATGCAGCTTGCCGAGGCCATGGCGGCGACGGCGTCGTGATCCTTGTCCTGGCAGGCGCGCTCGAGGTTGCGCCAGATGGTGACGATGGCGCGGAAGGCCAGGGCGCGGGAGATGTCGGTGGCGCGGGTCGACCAGAAGCCCTCGATCACCTGGGTCAGTGCGTCGAGCCCGGTGGAGGCCGCGACCGGCTGCGGCATGGTCAGCGTCAGTTCCGGATCGACGATGGCGAGGTCGGGGAAGTTTTCCGGGCAGGCGATGGCGGGCTTGGACTGCTTCTCGGGGTTGGTGATGACGGAGAACGGCGTCACTTCACTGCCCGTGCCCGAGGTGGTCGGCACCGCGACGGTGAACAATCCCTTCGCCGTGATCTTGCGCACGCCGTCGAGATAGTCGCGCACCGACCCTTCGTTCTTCTGCAGCAACGCGACCACCTTGGCCGCGTCCAGCACGCTGCCGCCGCCGATCGCCAGCACCGCCTGCGCCCCCGATTGGGCGCAGAGCCGGGCCGCGGTGTCGACAGTGGCGATCGAGGGGTTTTCCTCGGTCTCGGCGAACAGCGTCACGGCGGCCGGGGCGAGCCGGGCCGCCAGTGCCTCGGCGCCGCCCTGGTGCTTCAGGTAGCTCCTGCCCGCCATGACGAAGACGCGCGTGGCGCCCTGCGCCCTGAGCGCCTCGGCTGCCTCGGCGGCACGCCCCCAGCCGAAGCGGACACGGGTTGGCAGGTGGAAATCCCAGTTCGATGCAGGCACTTTGCTTATCCCTCGGCAACGTCGTCAGCAGGAAACCGGGGCCGCCGCATGCCTGCGCCGGCCCCGGCCCGTCTTCAGCAGGACGGCGGCACGGTCATTGCGGACCGACGATCGGCAGTCCGTGCTTGGCCATCAACTGCAGGTAATCCTCGCGCGGCGGCACGAAGATGTCGATGCCGCGGAAGCCCGTGGTGGTGCGCCCGCCATGCATGACATTGGAGGGATGCACGCAGACGTCGCCGGCCTGCATCAGGAACGTATCGTCGCCGCAGACATGTTCCTCGGTGCCTTCCAGGATGATCAGGATCTGCACCGCCTCGTGCTTGTGCATCGGGAAGACGCAGCCGGCGGGGTTGGTGATGAAGCTGAGCAGCGCCGGGCCGGCGGCGACGAAGCGGGTGCTGGATTCCTTGGTCAGCGGCACCAGCGGGATGTCCTCGATGGTGTAGCAGTACTTGGACTTGTTGGTGGCCATGTAAGCCATGACGGGGCCCCTTTCGTGGGTCGGTGAGGAAGCGGGAATGGTGGGGGTGGAAGGTTCGGGCCGGCCCGTTGCAAAGGTGGCCCGCCTTCTTCTTGTTGTTGTTACGGGAGCATCCAGGACAGCACCGGGGTGGCCTGGAGCCAGACCAGCAGGCAGAGCGCCAGCGTCAGCACCACGCTCCAGAACAGGCTGGCGCGGAAGATGTCGCCCTCGCGGCCGATGATGCCGACCGCCGCCGCGCCGATGGCGAGGCTCTGCGGCGAGATCATCTTGCCGAGCACGCCGCCCGCGCTGTTGGCCGCGGCGAGCAGGGCGGGCGACAGCCCGGTCTCCTTCGCCGCCGCCACCTGCATGGCGCCGAACAGCGCGTTGGAGGAATTGTCCGATCCGGTGATGGCGACGCCGATCCAGCCGATCGCGCCGGAGAGGAAGGCGAAGGCGTGGCCGGTATTGGCGAGCCAGCGGCCGAGCGTGATGGTCTGGCCGGAGAGGTTCATCACGAAGGCGACCGCGAGCACGAAGAACACCGTCGGCACCATCCAGCGCATCTGCCACAGCGTCTCGCGATAGGCGCGCCAGGTCTCGCCGGCGGAAAGCCCGAGGAAGGGAGCGGTGAGCAGGCCAGCGAGCAGCAGCAGCGGCGCGGTGCCGGAGAGCAGCGGCAGGGCGAGCATGGTGCCCACCGGCTTGCCGGCGCCGTTGAGGATATGCAGATCAGGCCAGGGGAATTTCACCAGGCCCACGCTCAGCAGCCGGTCGACCGCGCCGATCTGGGCGAGGGTGAAGATGACGATGATGGCGACATAGGGCAGGAAGGCGAGCAGCCGGTCGCCGGTGCTGTCGGCGCGGGCGAGCTCGGCGTCGCTGGCCACCGCCGCCCCCACCGGCTGCGCGCGGCGGAGAGGGATCTGCGCTTCCACCGTCTCATCGGGCTGCCAGACCTGCAGGAAGCCGACCAGCATGCCGGCGCCGACCAGGGCGGCGAGCACGTCGGAGAGCTGGACGGAGATGTAGTTGGAGCAGACGAACTGGGCGATCCCGAAGGACAGGCCGCTGACCAGGGCGGCCGGCCAGACCTGGCGGATGCCGCGCCGGCCGTCGACGATCCACACCAGCACCAGCGGCACGAACACGGAGATCACCGGGGTCTGCCGGCCGACGATGGCGCCGAGCAGCTCGAAGGGCTCGCCGGTGACGGCGGCCAGCGTGGTGATGGGCACCGCCAGCGCGCCGAAGGCGACCGGGGCGGTGTCGGCGGCGAGCGCGCAGACCGCGGCCTTGAGCGGATCCATGCCGAGCGCCACCAGCATCACCGCGGCGATGGCGATCGGCGTGCCGGCGCCGGCCAGCGCTTCCAGCAGGGCGCCGAAGCAGAAGGCGATGATGATCGCCTGCACCCGCAGGTCGTTCGAGAGCACGCCGAAGGTCCGGCGCAGCACCTCGAACTTTCCTGATCGCACCATCATGTTCTGGATCCAGATCGCGTTGATCACGATCAGGATGATGGGCAGGATGGAGAAGGCGGCGCCGTAGGCGGCGGTGTTGAGGGTGACGTCGAGCGGCATGCCGTAGGCCAGGACGGCGACCGCGCCCGCGACCAGCAGCGAGCACAGCCCGGCCACATGGGGCGACCAGCGCAGGCCGCCGAGCAACACGAACATCGTCACCAGAGGCAAGGCCGCGAACGCCGAGCTGAGCCCGAGCGATCCCGCAATCGGGGCGTAGACCTGTTGATACATGTTCATTCCTGCCAGTTTCCGGCCGGGGCCGGGGAACGGCACGGACGGATGCGGCGATGGGGGAGCGCGCGGCCGGCGAAGCCCGGAAGCACGCGACGGCATGGCGCGCGGTCCACGCCACCCCCGGTCGGGGAAGCCAGCAGGACATCACACGCAACACCCATCCGCGCGACCCTTCCGCCGTCGGCAGACCACCCGATCGGCGGCCTGCCCTGTCCAACGCAGGATCGCTTCTACACTAATATATTAATGCGTCAATGCCAGCGCGACGGAACGGGCACGGCCATGCCGCGGTCGGCGTGCGCCTCGATAATTTTCAATAAATTAAGATTTCAACAGGGGCTTTGATGATTCCTTTGCCCGGACACCCGGGCCGGAACAGCCCCGCCGCACGCTCTCAGGCGATGCGGCAGCCGCGCTCAGGCGGCCGGCAGCGCCGCCGCATCGGTGTCGGCAAGGTACGCCTTGCTGAAGGCCTCCGGCGCCAGCGGCCGGCCATAGAGATAGCCCTGCACTTCCTCGCAGCCCACGGCCCGCAGCAGCTTCGCCTGCGCCGCGGTCTCGACGCCCTCGGCATTGACCCCGATGCGCAGCGAATGGCTCATGCCGATGACGGCATTGACGATGGCGGCGGCTTCCGGGTCGCTGCCGAGGCCACGCACGAAGGATCGGTCGATCTTGATCCGGTCGAAGGGGAAGCGACGCAGATAGCCGAGGCTCGAATAACCGGTCCCGAAATCATCCATGGCGATCGAGACCCCGCGCCCGCGCAGCCGCGTCAGCGTGGCGAAGGTCACCTCGGTGTCGACCAGCAGCAGACTCTCGGTGACCTCGAGCTCCAGTCGCCGCGGCGCGAGCCCGGTCTCCGCCAGGATGGCCTCCACCACCTCCAGGAAGCCCGCCTGGCGGAACTGGGTGGGCGAGACGTTCACCGACATGCGCGCCAGCCCCGGCCAGGCCACCGCCTGCGCACAGGCGGTGCGCAGCACCCATTCGCCGATCTGGCAGATCTGCCCCGTCTGCTCCGCGATCGGGATGAACTCGTCGGGCCGCACCTCGCCGCGTGTCGGGTGCTGCCAGCGGATCAACGCCTCGGCGCCGACCAGGGCCCCGGAGCACAGGTCGATCTGCGGCTGGTAGGCAAGGTGGAACTGCCCCTCGGACAGCGCCGTGCGCAGGTCCGCCTCCAGCGTCTTGCGTTGGCGCAGCCGGCGGTTCATGTCCGCCTCGAAGAAATGGAAGGCGCCGCGCCCGGATTCCTTGCTCTGGTAAAGCGCGACATCCGCTTCCTGCAGCAACACCGCCGCATCGGCGGGCGCATCCTGGCCGGAGCGGACCGAGATGCCGAGGCTGGCCCCGGCCACCACCGCCTGCCCCCCCAGGTCGAACGGCTCGGCCATGGCCGCGAGGATGCGGCGGGCCAGGATCTCGCCGTGCGCGGGCTGGCGCGAATCGCATTGCACGATCGCGAACTCGTCGCCGCCGAGCCGCGCCAGCCGGTCGGTTTCGCGGATGCAGCCGGCCAGCCGCGCCGCCACCTGCACGAGCAGCGCATCGCCCGCGGCATGACCGAGCGTGTCGTTGACCTCCTTGAAATGGTCGATGTCGAGGCAATGCACCGCGACCGCCTCGCCGCCGCGCCGGACCCGGGCCAGGGCCTGCTCCAGATGCTCGCGGAACAAGGCCCGGTTGGGCAGGCCGGTCAGGCTGTCATGGGTCGCCAGGTGCGCCACCCGCTCCAGCACCGCCGCCGCCATGCTGTCGAGCTCGTCGAGCCCCCGCCCCTCCGTCCCGACGCCGGGCTGCAGCCGCCCCGCGGCCAGGCCCCGCACCGCCTCGTCCAGGCGGGAAAGCGGTTGCAGCATCCGGCGGGCGAAGTCCATCCCGAGCATCACCGCAAGCAGGCTGCCGCCGAGTACGGTCACGGCCAGGCCGATCAGCGCATGCCGCGCGTCGCGGTCCGTCCGGGCGCGCGCCTCGGCTTCCAGCGCCTCGGCCGCGGTCGAGATGCGCGCCAGCGCCGCGCCGTAGCGGGTGGTGGCCGCCGAGAGCGGCGGCTGCGCCTGCAACCGGGCGAGGCGCAGGGCCAGCGTCTCGCGCCAGCGCGCGAGCACGCCGTCCCCGTCCAGCAGCGCCCCCCTGAGCGTCGCCATCTGGGTGGTGATGGCGGCCACCCGTGCCGGATCGTCTTCCGGGCGCAACTGCGCGGCCAGATGCTGCACCAGCACGTCCATGGTCCACAGCGCCCGCCGGATCTCCGCCTCGACCGCATCCAGCCCGTCGGGGAAGCGGAAGCCGAGGAACCGCTCGGCGCGCCCGCTCAGCCCGGCCAGTTCGCGCAGCAGCCGGTCGGCCGCCCGCTCGACCGGAAATGTTCCGGCAAGGGTGACGGACATCAGCGTCCCCAGTCCATCCACCGTCGCCGTCCCGCTGCGCACGCCGCGCCGGGCCTGCGCCTCGGCCTCCATGATGGCGATCTCGGCCGAGGTGGCGATCTGCACCAGGCTCTGCTCCAGTGCATGCCCGGCGTCGCGGAACTGCTGCAGGCGCTGGCGCGCCGCCTGCTCCGCGACCCGGCCGGCCCGGTTCGCCTCGAGCATCTGCCGCATCAGCCGCACCACCTCCTGCTGCGTGGCGGCGGGTTCCTCGGTCTGCAGGGTGATGCCGGCCCGCGCGGCCAGCCGGCGCAGCGCCGCCAGCTTCTCCTCGCCGTGCTGTTCCAGCCCGGGCAGGTCGATGCCGTACTGGTCCACGAGCGGCGTGTCGCGGCCGCGATCGGCGAGGGTCGCCAGCAGGGTGACGTTGAGCCGCTGCGCGGTCAGTTGCAGCTCCATGGCCTCGATGCGCAGCGGCGTGATCGTTTCGGTGAGCGTGGCGATGCTCGCCTGGCCGCGCAGGACCAGCACCGCCGACACCATGCCGCACAACGCGACGAAGGCGGCGACGGAGAGAAAGCCGAGGGTCAGGCGGGTGCGCAGGCGCAGCGGCATCGCCGGCAGCGGCGCGAACCGGCGGCGCGCCGGGTTCCTGCCGATCCACCCCCCGATCCGCCCCCACCTCACCGCCAGGCGCCGGATGACGGCCGCCAGGGCAGGAACAATTCCAGAGGACGTCCCAGGCAAATGCACACCCACAATCCACGGTCGAAACCAACCCGATGAATCTAGCGGCATTCCATCGGCGGGGCATCATAAAACAAATTTCCGTTGCGTATGATTCAATAAGAATCAAACAAATATCGATCTCATTTCGTGAACAATATTATTCCGAATAACAACCGATCCCGGGCGAGGCATCGGCCGGCGCCGCCGGCCTGGCGCACCCGCGCACACATCCGGTCAAACACAATGATTTGTAACAAAATGTTAAAATATATATCAAGCATCTCCAGAGCAGATATTCATTTGACACTATCCAACCCCATTGGCGGGACGAATCACATAAATATACAACCAAGTAAATTTCACGATTATTCGTACATGATCTCTCAAGCACTCAACTTGACTTCATATTGTTTGCATCCATGATTTGCGCGGCTTCACTTAAAACCTGAAGCAACACGGGCCTGGCCTGGGCCGACCCCGCCGCTGTCGTCCCGACCCGCCGGGCCCGCCAATGTCCACAGGAGAGGGAAAGCCCATGTCCGGAAGCATCACCATCGTGAACGGCAACGACCGGCCCAACGTCATCGCCGCCCGCCCGGGCGAGCGGTTGTTCGCCAACGGGTTCGGCGGCAACGACACCATCACCGGCGGACGGTTCAATGACACCCTGAACGGCGGCAACGGCAACGATTCCCTGGCCGGACAGGCCGGGAACGACCTGCTCGACGGCGGCAACGGCAATGACAGCGTCGACACCGGGGCCGGAAACGACGTGGTCCAGGGCGGCAACGGCGACGACACCATCGGCGGCATGGCCGGCCGTGACACCATCTTCGCCGGCGACGGCAACGACCGGGTGGTCTGGAACGACCCGACCGGGGACCTGGTTGAAGGCGGCAACGGCGCCGATTTCCTGCGCGGCGGCGACACCGCGGCGGACACGATCAGGGGCGGCAACGGCAACGACACGATCCAGGCCGTCGCCAACGCGCAAGGCCGCGACCACGCCGCGGACATCCTCGAGGGCGGCAACGGCAATGACAGCATCGTGGGCGGCAATGCCGCCGACACCATCACCGGCGGACGCGGCAACGATACCCTGACCGGCTCCGGCGGCGCCGACCGCTTCGTCTTCCGCCGCGGCGACGGCGTCGACATCATCACCGATTTCAATCCCCGCCAGGACGTGATCGTGATCAGCGGCTTCGGCGGTGGCTTCGCACCGACCAGCCGGCTGAGCCAGGCAGGCGGCAACGCCGTGGTCGATCTCGGCGGCGGCGACCGCATCCTGCTGGCCGGACAGCCGGAAACCGGGATCGGCGCCTCCGCCTTCACCACCACCTGACCACCGCCCGCCTTCCGCGCGCCCGGCATGCGGCACGGGTGCGCGGAAGGCGGGGACCTGTTCCGCCACGGGCCGCACCGAATGCATTTTCATAACGTTTTCAGAACGTAAAACACACGCATGTGTCCGCGGCGCCTCCCTCTTCGCGGCATGTGATGCGTTATCGTGGAACCCGACTGACAGGCCGGCGGTGCTTGCCGGTTGCGATGGGGCGCGAGCCGCATCGACTGGGGCCGCCAGCCCTGCCGCGCCACCGAAGGTCGCGGCGCGCCGGGACCGGAAGAGGCGGTCATGATCTGGCAACGAATGACGGCAATCCGCCGCGCGATGGCACTGGCCGCCGCCGGCTGCGCCGCACAGGGGGGCGCGCTCGTTGCCTTTCCCACGCTGGCCCGCCCCTTGGGCGCCGTCGTGCTGGCCACCGGCATGCTGATCCTGGCACTGTGGTGGCACGAGGCACGGACGCGCACGGCAGACCCCTGCCGCCCCGCCCCGCCCGCCCCCTCCGGCGCATTGCCGCCCGCGCTGCGGCCCGACCCAATGCCTGCCCCCCTGGCCGCCCCCTCGCCCGGCACGGAGCGCGACTTCGCCACGGCGCTCGGCCTGCTCGGCTCGGTCATCACCGAGGAAGTGGAGACCTCGATCGGCTCGGTGCTCGCGGAGAACCGGCAGATGTGCGAGATGGCCGGCGAGATGGCGCGGGCCTCGACGGCCGCGAACGCGCAGTTCGAGCAGTCGATCAGCCGCGCCACCGAGGCCGAGTCCGATATCGGGCAGCTCGAGACCCGCACCGAGGACCTCGCCGGATCGATCGACAGCATGGGCACCGAGGTGCGCCGCTCGATCGACATCATCCGCCGCGCCACCGACCAGGCCGCGGTAACGCGCCATTCGGTGGAGACCATGGCCGGGCTGTCGCGCAACATGGCGGAGGTCCTGCACATGATCAGGGACATCGCCCGGCAGACCCACCTGCTGGCGCTGAACGCCACCATCGAGGCGGCGCGGGCCGGCGAGGCCGGCCGCGGCTTCGCCGTGGTCGCGACCGAGGTCAGGCATCTCGCCGACCAGACCGCGGAGGCGACCACGGTGATCGACGGCAAGCTCGGGGAGCTGAGCGGCACGGTCACGGCCAGCATCGCCTCGCTGCAGACCCTGATCGAGACCATGGCCTCGGTGGCGGGCTCGAGCGAGGCGATCGGCGCGGGCCTCACGCGCCAGGACGCGCTGACCAGCCAGGTCAGGGCCAGCCTGCAGACCATGCACGGCGCGGTGTTCCAACTGAGCCGCGAGGTGCGCGAAGCGGCCCAGATCGCCGCCAACAGCGGCATGCTGTCGGACATGGTGCTGCAGACCGCCACTTCGGTCGACGGGCTGATGAGCGGCCTGCGCGACCGGCTGCAGGCGGTGGGCAGCGGCATGGTGCCGAGCGGGACGGAACCCTGAGATGGCCGGCCCGACGCTGACGACGGCGCTCGCGCCGGCAAGCTGGCGGCGGCTGACCCGTTCGCTCAAGCGGGCCCGCATCGCCTATTTCGAGTACCGGCCCGGCCGGGGGCGCGGCCCGGCGGCCAATGGCGGCACGCTGCGCTGGTCGGGCGCGCGCTTCGGCATCGACGGGCTCGGCGCCGGGGCGGACCTGCCGGCGCTGCTCGCGGCGGTGGTGCCGGCCGACCGACAGACGCTGCTGCACGTGCTGGCGCTGGACCGCCCCGGCAGCGCGCGCAGCGGCGAGTTCCGCATCGAGCGGCCCGGTGGCGGGCTGGTCGACCTGTTCTGCGATGCCTATGCCGAGCCCCTCCGCGCCGCCGACCCCGATCTGCAGGCGGAGCTGGTGTTCGGCATCGTGCAGGATGTCACCGTCCAGCATCGTTTCGAGAACGAGCTGTCGGCGGTGGTGCGGCGCAACCAGATGCTGCTCGCCGTCATCGACGCCTGCCCGATCGGGGTGATCGCACACGAGGTGACGCCCTCCGCCATGCCGCTGGTCTACGCCAACCGGCGCTTCACCGAGCTGACCGGCCACGAACTCGCCGACGTGGTGGGGCGGGACCTGTCCTTCCTGCAGGGCCCGGGGACCGAGCCGGAGGCCGTGGCGGCGATCGCGCACGCGATCGGCCAGGGCGAGACCATCGAGACCCGCCTCACCGGACAGCGCCCGGACGGCACGCCGTTCATGACCCGGCTGATGCTGGTGCCGGTGCACGAGGCCGGGCGGCTCTGCGGCTTCATCGGCCTGCTGCACGACCTGACGCAGGAAGCGCAGCGCCAGGAGGCCGAGCGGCACCGGCAGAAGATGGAGGCGCTGGGCCGCATGACCGGCGGCGTCGCGCACGAGATCAACAACCTGCTGCAGCCGGTGGCCCTGCTCGGGCAGGACCTGCTGGACCGCCGGCTGGTCGAGGGCACCGGCGCGGGGCACCTGGAGATCATGCTGGATTGCTGCCTGAAGGCACGCCAGATCATCGGCGACATGCTCGCCTTCTCCCGCCCGGCGCGCCAGCGGGCGCGGGCGTGGAAGGCGGCGGCGCTGCTGGAGGAAAGCCTGCGCCTGGTGCGCCAGGCGCTGCCGCAGGATGTCACCGTCACGGTGCAGGCCACGGGCGAGCCGGCGGACATCTCGGTGGAACGCACCGCCTTCACCCAGATGCTGCTCAACCTCGCCGGCAACGCCGCCGCCGCGATGGAGGGGCGCGGCGAGATCACCATCGTGCTGGACGACGTCACCTGGCCCGACGGACGGCGCTGGACGCGGCTGCGCCTGTCCGACAGCGGCTGCGGCATGGACCCGGCCACGCTGGAACGGGCCTTCGAGCCGTTCTTCACCACCAAGCCGGTCGGCCAGGGCACCGGGCTCGGCCTGCCGGTCGTCTACGGCCTGGTCAGCGAGATGGGCGGCAGCATCACGCTCGACAGCGCACCGGGCCAGGGCACCACCGCGACGGTGCTGCTGCCCGCCGATAAAGGAGAACCCACGGATGGCGTCGATACTGGTGGTTGAGGACGTTCCCTCCGTCCTGATCAGCCTGCGCATCGTGCTGGAGGGCGGCGGCCACCAGGTGACCGCGGTGGCCAACGGCGAACGGGGCCTGGCGCTGCTGCGGGGCGGCCCCGGCTTCGATCTCGTCATCACCGACATCTGGATGCCGGGCACCAGCGGCACCACGGTGATCCGCGAGGGCCGCGCCGCCGCGCCGCGGACACGCTTCCTCGCCATCACCGGCGGCGACCCCAACAAGCCGGCCGACCTGGCGCGGCTGGAGCAGGCGGATTTCGGCGCCGATGCCGTGCTGCTCAAACCTTTCGAGAAGCAGGACCTGCTGGAGATGGTGGCGCGGCTGTCCGGCCACGCGGGAGGCGCCCCATGACCACCCCTGTCCACCGGATCGTGGCGATGGCTGCCCAGGACGGCCACGCCGCCGGCGCTTCCTCCGCCACACCGCCGGGACACAGCGTGCGCGATGTGGTCGAGCTGCACCGCGCCGAGCTGCAGGCGAACTGGCTCGACCAGTTGCGGCGGGAAGCCGCCGCCGCGCGCATCCCGGCGCGGATGGTCGAGGAGCTGTCCGGCCGGCTGCTCGAGGAAGTGGCCACCGCCCTCGCCGCCCCCCCTAGCACCGCCCTGCCCGCCTCGCTGCGCGACCTGCTGGCCGCGATCAGCGCCACCTTCGCCGAGCGCGGCACCACCCCGGCGCAGACCGCCACCTTCGTCTTCAGCCTCAAGCACGTGCTGGGCGAGCTGGCGCCGGAGGACGCCGCCGGCATGCTGGTGGCGCACCGGCTGATCGACGCGATGGGGCTGTTCAGCATGGATGCCTTCATCGCCCGCCGCGAGCAGATCATCCTGGCACAGAGCCGCGAGCTGCTGGAGCTGTCGGTACCGGTGGTGCCACTGTGGGAGGGCATCCTGTCGCTGCCGGTCATCGGCACGCTGGATTCCGGCCGCGCCCAGGCGATCACCGAGAAGCTGCTGACCGAGATCGCCCGCACCAGCTCGCGCTTCGCCGTGATCGACATCAGTGGCGTGCCCGATGTCGACACGCAGACGGCGCAGCACCTGGCCAAGACAGTGGCGGCAGCGCGGCTGATGGGGGCGGAATGCGTGATCACCGGCATCCGCCCGACGATCGCCCAGGTGATGGTGACGCTGGGCATCGACCTGTCGGCGGTCGAGACCCGCTTCTCGCTGGCCGAGGGATTGCGCCACTGCTTCGGCCGGCTCGGCCTCACGGTGCAGCGGCAGCGGTAACGTCATGGCCCCCCCTTCGATCGTGTCCATCGAGCGCTTCCTGCTGGTGACCTTCCACCAGGAGCTGGACGATGCCGACACCGAGGCGCTGCAGGTCGAGGTCGGCACGCGGGTGGTGGCGCATGCCGCGCGCGGGGTGGTGCTCGACCTCTCGGGGCTCTCCGTGATCGACAGCTACACCGGCCGCGTCATCGCCGGGCTGGTGCAGGCGACCGGCCTGCTCGGCGCCCCGGCCATCGTGGTCAACATGCGCCCCGAGGTCGCGATCACGCTGGTGGAGCTGGGCATGGCGCTGCCGGGCGTGCCGACGGCGCGCAACGTGGACCTCGCCCTGGCCCTGTTGCGCGAGCGTTCCGGACGCACGTCTTGACCATGCCCTTCGCCGCCGAGCCCGTCCCCATCCTCGCCGCCAGCGACCTCGTGGAGGTGCGGCGGCGGGTAATCGCGGCGGCGCGGGCGCTCGATCTCGGGCTGCTGGAACAGACCAAGCTGGTCACCGCCGCGAGCGAGCTGACACGCAACATGCTGCAATACGCCAAATGCGGGCGGATGCTGCTGGAAGCGGTCGACGAACCGGCGCGGCGCGGGGTGCGGCTGGTGTTCGAGGACGAAGGGCCCGGCATTGCCGATCTCGAGCGGGCCATGCAGGACGGCTATTCCACCGGCAAGGGCATGGGGCTCGGGCTGCCGGGCACGCGGCGGCTCGCGCATGAATTCACCATCGAGACCGCGCCGGGCCATGGCACCCGGGTGATCATCGTCATGTGGAAGCGCTGATGCTGCCCGCGCATTGCCATTTGCCGATCGCGGTGGCGCAGGCGGGTGACCTGGCGGTGGCGCGCGCGACGGCGGCGGAACTGGCCGCCGACATCCCGCTCGGCGCCGAGGGCCGCCACCGCTTCGACCTGATCGTCGCCGAGCTGGGCAGCAACCTGGTTCGCCACGCCGCGCAGGGCGGCATGCTGCTGTTCCGCCGCCTCGATGACCCGGCCGGGGTGGAATGCCTCTGCCTCGACCGCGGCCCCGGCATCGCCGATCCCGCGACGGCGCTGCGCGACGGCGAAAGCGGCGATCACGGCCTCGGGCTCGGGCTCGGCGCGGTGCGGCGGCTGAGCGATGGCTTCGCGCTGCACTCCACCCCGGATACGGGCACCGCGATCCTGGCGCGGGTGCAACCGGCGCCGCGGCGGCCGGCGGACTTCGCCGCCGGCGCCGTCATGGTGCCGATGGCGGGGCAGGCGGATTGCGGCGATGGCTGGCTGGTCACGGCCAACGGGATGGCGGCGGTGATCGACGGGCTCGGGCATGGCGAACCGGCCTCCCTCGCCGCCCGGGCCGCCGAGGCGGCCATCGCCGGGGGCCACGACAATCCCGCTGCGGCACTGGGCGCGATGCATCTCGCCCTGCGCGGCACCCGCGGCGCCGTGGCGGCGGCGGCGCTGCTGACAGAAGGGCAGATCCGCTTCGCCGGCATCGGCAATATCGGCGCCGTGCTGATCCGTGCCGGGGTGCCGACCCATCTCACCAGCGCCTGGGGCGTGCTGGGCTACAATGCCCGCCGCGCCCCGGTGCAGGTGGCGCCGTGGTCGCCCGGCGACGTGCTCTTGCTGCACAGCGACGGGCTCGGGCACGTGGCCGAGGCGTTCACCGGCGGCCGGCTGCACGGGCTCGATCCCGCCCTGGCCGCCGCGATCATCCTGCGCGACGCGGCCAGTCGCCTCGATGACCGCACGGTGCTGGTGCTGGCCCACGCAGCCGGGCCATGACAGCCGCAGAAGGCACCGCACCTTGCAGGCCAGGCAGAGATCCCCGAGCGGGCCGGGCGTCCAGACAAAACCAATGCTCTCGACAGCATCGTACATAACATTACCAATTTCCGTACAAATGAACTTACTGTTTGAAACTTCTATTTCACAATAAATATGGCAGATACCCTCGACTCGAACTTATGCTCTCCTATATAAAACCAGAATCATCCACATTTAATTCAGTTTATGATGATATTTTTTGGCGCAATTTGCCAATAAATATGAAATCACCGCCGCAATTTTTGTGATATTCCATTTCGGGAGGGGATCGCCGTGCCTGATCGCCAGAAGCCCCGTGACACAGTGTTGCCGGCGCCGTCCCGTGCGACCGGCCTGCTGCGTCATTCCCAGGCCCGTCGGGCGGTGGCTCCGATCCTTGCCGCGACCTGCCTGGTGGCTGTGGCCGCGGCCGGCACGCCGGCCTGGGTGATGCCGGCCGCAGCCGGCGCCGTCGCGCTGGCCGGCATCGCCGTTGCCCGTTCCCTCGCCCTGGCCGCGGCCACGCGCGAGGCAGGGGTGGCGGCGGAGCGCCAGTGCCTGCTCGACATGATGGACATGGCCGCGATCCTGGTGCGCGACACCGACGGCACCATCCGCTTCTGGTCGGAAGGCTGCCGCCGCCTGTACGGCTGGACCGCCGGGCAGGCGATCGGCCAGTCCTCCCACACCCTGCTGCAGACGATCTTTTCGGCGCCGCTGGCGGATATCGAAACCGCCCTGCTGCGCGACGGCACATGGGCCGGCGACCTGCGCCAGCGCACGCAGGCCGGCACGGAGGTGATCGTGTCGGCCCGCAAGGTGCTGCGTCACTGCACCGGCGGCCGCGTCGCGGTGATGGAGAACCTGACTGACGTGACCGGATTGCGCCAGGCGGAAGCGGACCTGAAAAGAAGCGAAGCGCAGTTGCATTCGATCGTCGACAGCGCGGCGGAAGGCATCATCGTCGCCGGAACCGACGGCCACATCGCCTCGGTCAACCCCGCGGCACTGTGCATGTTCGGATACGACCGGGCCGAGGAGCTGATCGGCCGCGACATCGGCGCCCTGATGCCCACGGCGGACGCGGCGAACCATCGCCGTCGCCTCGCCGAGTACCAGGGCTCCGGCCCGCGTGTCGTCAGCACGCCCGGTCGCGAGCTGGCGGCCATCCGCCGCGACGGCTCGGCATTCCCGATCGACCTGTCGGTCAGCACCTTCACCAACGGGCGCCGCTACGTCACCGGCATCATCCGTGACGCCACCGCCCGCAAGCAGGCCGAGACGGAGCTGCGCAACGCCGAGGCGCGGCTGCGGCTGGTGCAGCAGGTCGGCGGCATCGCCTATACCGACCGGACGCTTCCCGACGACGCGGCGATGGTGTCCGATGATTACGCGCATCTCTACGGCCTGCCGCCCGACCGGACACACATCACCATCGATGCCTGGCGCGAGCTGGTGCACCCCGCCGACCGCGACGCGGCTTTCGCCAGGATCGACGACGTCATGCGGCAGGGCGGCCCGCTCGCCCTGGAGTTCCGCATCCGCCGGCCGGACGGCACGGTGCACTGGATCGCCATGCGCCTGGAAGTGTTCCTCGGGGCGGACGGACGGCCGCAACGGGTCATCAGCGCGCACCAGGACATCACCGAGATCATGCAGTCCCGCGAGGCCGAGGCCAGCCGGGCCGCCGAGCTGGAGCGCCGCGTCGCCGAGCGCACGGCGGCGCTGGGCGCGGCGGAGGCGCGGTTCCGCGGCATCTTCGACTCGCAGTTCCAGTACATCGGCCTGCTCGCCCCCGACGGGACGACCCTGGAGGTCAACCACACCGCCCTGCAGGCAACCGGCCGGACCCGCGAGCAGATCCTCGGCCGCCCCTTCGCCGAAACCGAATGGTGGCCCGCGGACGAGCGCGAGCGCCTGCGGACGGACATCGCCGAGGCGGCGCAGGGCCTGCTGATCCGCCGCGAGGTCCGCAACCACGTCGCCGGCGGACGCGACATCTGGATCGACTTCTCGCTCACGCCCGTGCAGGCGCCGGGGACGCAGGACGTGACCTGGATCATCGCCGAGGGCCGCGACCTGACCGAGAAGCGCGCACTGGCCGACCGGCTCGCCCAGGCGCAGAAGGTGCAGGCGCTCGGCCAGCTCGCCAGCGGCATCGCCCACGACTTCAACAACATCCTGCAGGCCGTGACCGGCGCGGCCACGCTGATCGAACGCCGGCCGGACCAGCCGGACAAGACGCGCCACCTCGCCCGCACCGCAATCGAGGCGGCCGGGCGCGGCGCCTCGATCACCCAGCGCCTGCTGTCCTTCGCGCGCCAGAGCGAGCCGCGGACCGAGGTGCTGGCCACCGCCGGGGTGCTCGAGAACATCCGCGAGGTGCTCGCCCACACGCTCGGCAGCACGATCCAGGTCCGCGACATCGTGGCCACGGACACACCCCCCGTGCTGGCCGACCGGGGGCAACTGGAAACAGCGCTGGTCAATCTCGGCACCAACGCGCGCGATGCCATGCCCGAGGGCGGCACGCTCACGCTCGCGGCCGTCGCCGAGCAGGTGGGCGGGGACGGGCCGCACCCTTCCGGGCTGGCAGCGGGCGAGTATGTGCGCCTCGATGTCTCCGACACCGGCACGGGCATGGACAGGGCGATCCTGGCACAGGCGAGCGAGCCGTTCTTCACCACCAAGCCCCCCGGCCAGGGCACGGGGCTGGGGCTGCCGATGGTGAGGGCATTCGCCGAACAATCCGGCGGGGCCATGGCCATTGCCAGCCTCCCCGAGGCGGGCACCACGGTGACGCTGTGGCTGCCGCGGGCGAGCACCGTCGTCCCGACGCCGGAAGACAGCGAGGACGGCCACATGCTGACCGGGGCGCCGGCCCGCCTGCTGCTGGTCGACGACGACGACCTGGTCCGCGAGATGCTGGCGGCCCAGCTCGAGGATCTTGGATTCGCCACGCTGGTGGCCGGCAGCGGCGCCGAGGCGGTCGCCCTGCTCGAGGCCGGCGAGGAGGTGGATGCGATGGTGAGCGACCTGTCGATGCCGGCCATGAACGGCGTGACGCTGATCCGGCAGGCGCATGCGCTGCGCCCCCAACTGCCCTGCTTCCTGCTGACCGGCTATGTCGGCGAACGTGCCGCGCTTGGTGCTGCGGACAGCTTCACCCTGGTGCGCAAGCCGGTCCGGGTGCAGACGCTCGCCGCGCGCATCGAGGCCGGGCTGGAAGCGGCCAGGATATCCAGGACACCCGGTCCGGGCGACGGCGCCTGAGGTCGGCCGACGCGGGCAATCTCACGATCATGTGCGGCAGATATAATTGAGAATACCAGCCGGCTCATCTAGGAAATTCCTAAATACAGATAATGTTTTCAATGTCATCTCGCATCTTTATCTTCTTCTCTCACAACAGATGGAGATCAGGGAAGTCAACGACCCGTCTCTCACGGCCCCTCTGGCACGACGGAACGAGCTGCGCGGGCGGAACGTGTTCGCGGCGTTTCCCGACAATCGTCAGCGCGGAGTCCGTCGCATATGACCGCTCGCGGCTGGTCGGGAAACCCGGCGCCCCCATGCCGGGTCGCCTGATCCGGATCGGCGTGCCGGCATCGCTCTGAGCGGGCGGGCACCGCCCCTGGTGCCGGGACGGCGCCAAAGGCTGCCGAGCACAGGCTGGAGATCTGGATGGAACAGGCAAGGATGGACCGGCTGAAGGACGACGGCGCGGCGGAGCCGTCGCTGGCGTCGCTGGCGTCGCTGTATCTGGGAGCGCTGCTGCGCGGCGACCGCCAGTTCGCCAGCCGCCTGGTGCTGCAGGCGGTGGACGCGGGCACGTCGGTACGTGATGTCTATCTGCACGTGTTCCAGCCCGCGCAATACGAGGTCGGCCGGCTCTGGCAGCTCAATCAGGTCAGCGTCGCCGAGGAACACTATGCCACCGCGGCCACGCAGTTGATCATGTCGCAGCTTTATCCGCAGGTGTTCGCGGCCGGGCGGATCGGCCGCACGGTGGTGACGGCCTGCGTGCGCGGCGACCTGCACGAGCTGGGCGTGCGCATGGTCGCCGATTTCTTCGAGATGGAAGGCTGGGATTCCTATTACACAGGGGCCAGCACGCCGGTGCGCGACGTGGTGCGCACGGTGAAGGAGCGCCACGCCGACCTGCTGGCGGTCTCGGCCACCATCACCCAGAACGTGCCGGAAGTCGAGCGCCTGATCGACCTGGTGCGCGCCGAACCGGCCTGCGCGGGGGTGAAGATCCTGGTCGGCGGCTTCCCCTTCAATCGCAATCCGGAGCTGTGGCGCCGCGTGGGCGCGGACGGCAGCGGCAGCGATGCCGAGGCGGCAGTGGCCACCGGCCGCGCCCTGGTGAGTGGCGCGCCGCCGCCGTCATGAGCGCCCCCCCCGAAGCGGGAATCGCCCTTCTTTGCCGCGACGACGCCACCGTGCTGCGGGTGCTGCGCGACGAGCTCGGCCTGGCGGCCCGCGTGCCCGCGGGGGCCGGGCTGGAGCGGCTGGTCGACGCCGATGCGCGGGAAAAGCTCGCCGCCTTCCTCGCCACGGTGCGGACGCAGAGCGCGTCGTTCGACTGGGAGATCACCGTGCCGATGGCAGCGGGGCTGCAGCCGCTGCACTTCGCCGGCGCGCGCACCGGCGACGAGCTGCTGGTGGTCGCCGCGCGCACACGCAGCGCGATGCTGCGCCTCAATGAAGAGCTGCTGCGCATCAACAACGAACAATCCAACATCCTGCGGGCCGTCGCCAAGGAACTGGCCATGGTCTCCGCCCGCAACAGCGACCGCGACGACGCCATGTTCGAAGAGCTGACGCGGGTCAACAACGAGCTGGCCAACCTGCAGCGCGAGATGGCACGCAAGAACGCCGAGCTGTCGCAGTTGAACGAAGAGAAGAACCGGCTGCTGGGCATCGCCGCACACGATCTGCGCAGCCCGCTCGGGATCATCCAGAGCTACGCCGAGTTCCTCGAAAGCGAGGCGTCGGAGGCGCTGGACGCCGGGCAGCGGGAGCTGGTGAGCACGATCCGCACGGCCAGCCGGTTCATGCTGCGGCTGATCGACGACCTGCTCGACGTCTCGCGCATCGAGTCCGGGCGGCTGGAGCTCGACCTGCAGCCGGTCGAGCTGGTGGCGCTGGTGCGGCACAATGTCAGGCTGAACCAGGTGCTGGCGGCGCGCAAGCGGATCGGGCTGCGCTTCGCCACGACGCTGCGCGCGCTGCCGATGGTGGCGGACGCGGCCAAGCTGGAACAGGTGCTCAACAACCTGCTCGGCAATGCCATCAGCTTCTCGCCCGCGGACACGACGGTGGAGGTGGGGCTGGAGGCCACGCCGGACCACGTGACCATCGCCGTCGCCGACCAGGGCCCCGGCATCCCGCCAGCGGAACTGGCAAAGCTGTTCCAGCCGTTCGGCCGGACCAGCGTGCGCCCGACCGGCGGGGAGAAGAGCACGGGGCTCGGCCTGGCGATCGTGCGGCGGATCGTGGAGGGCCATGGCGGCACGGTGCGCGTGGACAGCGAGGTCGGCCGAGGCTCCTGCTTCATGGTCAGTCTGCCGGCCGGGACGGAGGCGCATGCATCAATGCATTTATAGAATAAATAAAAATATCGTTAAAACTTCAGACACACTTTATAGTGTGTCCTAAAAATATAACTTCTCATGAATGAAATCAATTTTCGCTTGGTCTTCTTCGTATTTCCTCATAATTTGAGCCAATATCACCACCGCTTGAAAAGTTCGGACATTTCGGGAGGCCACACCAGTGCCGCGGGATATCGATTCCGCTTCTCCACCCGCCGGCGCGAGGACACCGGATGTCGCCGCTCATTCGCCCATGCCGCATCGCCGGCACGGCACGGCCTGTCTTCTTCAGGGCCTGGCCGCGATCGCGCTCTCCGGCCTCGCCCTCCTCGCCTCCCTCGCGCCGAGTTCCGCCGGCATGGCGGCCTGGATCGATCCCGCGTGGGCGGGATGGCACGGACACGCCCTTGCCGGCGTCCTCATCGGCCTGTCGATCGCCTTCACCCTCGGCGCGTTGCTGTGCGGCCTGGGCTTCGCCCGGGCCTCCCGCCACGATGGCGCGGCGGCGCCGGCACCGACCGGCCCGGAGGAAGACCATCGGTCCGAAGCGCGGCTGCGCGACCTGCTCGTCGGGCTGGACCAGGTCGCGATCATCGGGCGTGACCTTCAGGGCGTCACCCGCTTCTGGTCCAGGGGCTGCGAAAGACTCTACGGCTGGAGCGAGGCGGAGGCCATCGGCCGGTCGGCGCACGAATTGCTGCGCACGGCCTTCCCGGTACCGCGCTCGGAGATCGACGCGACACTGCTCGCGGCGGGCGAATGGACCGGCCATCTGCACCAGCGCAGCCGGCAGGGCGAGGAGATCAGCGTGTTCGCCCGCGCGACGCTGCGCAGCGATGGCGTCATCATCGAGACCATGACCGACGTGACCGGGCTGCGCCGGACGGAGACGGAACTGCGCCGCGGCCAGGCCCGGCTGCAGGCGGTGCTCGACACCGCCGCGGAAAGCATCGTCGTCGTCCAGGCCGACGGGCGGATCCTGTCGGTCAACCACGCGGCGCTGCTGATGTTCGGCTACAACAGCCCGCAGGAACTGATCGGCCGCGACCTCGGTGTGCTGATGCCCCAGGCGGTGGCGGCGTGGCAGGATGTCTGCGCGGCGCGCCGCACCGGCGCGCCCGGCCACGAGCTGGTGGCCCTGCGCCGCAACGGGCCGGAATTCCCGGTGGACCTGTCGGTGAGCGCGTTCGAGGCCAACAGCCAGCGCTTTCTCTGCGGCATCATCCGCGACGCCACCGCCCGCAGGCAGGCCGAGGCCGCGCTGTGCGACACCGTGGCCCGGCTGCGGCTGGTGCAGCAGGTCGGCGGCATCGCCTATACCGACTGGACACTGCGCGAGCCGGCGGCGCTGATCTCCGACGGCTATCCCAACCTCTACGGCCTGCGCCCCGGCAAGACCCACATGCCGCTGGCGGAATGGTGCGCCCTTATCCATCCCGATGACCGCGACTGGCTGCTCGCCGCCATGGGCGAGGTCCGCCAGCGCGGCACCCCGCTCGCCGCGCAGTTCCGCATCTGCCGCCCGGGCGGAGCGGTGCGCTGGATCGACCTGCGGGCGGAGGCCTTCCTCGACCAGGACGGCCAGCCGGTCCGCATGATCACGGCGCAACGCGACATCACCGAGATCGTCACCGCGCACGAGGCGGAGGCCGCGGCGGAAGCCCGCTTCCGCGCCATCTTCGACTCGCAGTTCCAGTTCATCACCCTGCTTGCCCCCGACGGCACGGTGCTGGAAGTGAACCACACCATGCTCGAGGCAGGCGGCTTCGCCCGCGACGCGGTGGTCGGCCACGACCTCGGCGAGGCCGGCTGGTGGCCGCAGGCCGAACGCGAGCGCCTGCGGGGCGACATCGCCGAGGCGGCACGAGGCACGCTGGTCCGCCACGACGCCGAAATCCTCGGCACCGACGGGCGCAGCATCTGGATCGACTTCTCGCTCAAGCCGGTGCGTGATCCCGCCACGCAGGCGGTGCAGTGGATCATCGCCGAGGGCCGCGACATCACCGAGCAGCGCAACCTGTCCGACCAGTTGGCGCAGGCGCAGAAGGTGCAGGCGCTCGGCCAGCTCGCCGGCGGCATCGCGCACGACTTCAACAACATCCTTCAGGCCGTCTCCGGGGCGGCGACGCTGATCGCGCGACGGCCGGAGGATCTGGAAAAGACCCGGCGCCTCGCGCGTACGGCGATCGACGCCGCCGCCCGCGGTGCCTCGATCACCCAGCGCCTGCTCGCCTTCGCCCATCGCGGCGAACTGCGCACCGAGATGCTGCCCACGGCCGAGTTGCTCACCTGCGTGCGCGAGGTGCTCGCCCATACGCTCGGCAGCGCGATCACGGTGCGCGACACCGCCGCCGCCGTCCCTCCCCTGATCGCCGACCGCGGCCAGCTGGAGACGGCGCTGGTCAATCTCGGCACCAACGCGCGCGACGCCATGCCCGAGGGCGGCACGCTCACCCTTGCGGCCGCGGCTGAACAGGTCCCCGAGGGAGGCGACCATCCGGCCGGGCTCGCCCCCGGCGCCTATGTGCGGCTCTCCGTCACCGATACCGGCACCGGCATGGAGGCGGCGACGCTGGCGCGGGCGACCGACCCGTTCTTCACCACCAAGCCGCCCGGCCAGGGCACCGGCCTCGGCCTGGCGATGGTCAAGGGCTTCGTCGAGCAGTCGGGCGGCGCCATGGCGATCGACAGCGCGCCCGGCGCGGGGACCACGGTCACGCTGTGGCTGCGCCAGGCCAGCGAGGACATCCCCTGTGCCGCGACCGAAGACAACGAGCCGATACCGTCCCACGATGCCTCGGCCCGCCTGCTCCTCGTCGACGACGACGACCTGGTCCGCGAGACGCTGGCGGCCCAGCTTGAGGATCTCGGCTTCGACACGCTGCTGGCCGCGAGCGGCGCGGAGGCAATCTCCCTGCTCGAGGCCGGCGAGGCCGTGGACGCGATGGTGAGCGACCTGTCGATGCCCGACATGAACGGGGTCACGACCATCCAGCGGGCACGGGCCCTGCGCCCGCGCCTGCCCTGTTTCCTGCTGACCGGCTACATGGGCGAGCGTGCCGCGCTGCCGGACGGGGACAGCTTCACCCTGGTCCGCAAGCCGGTCTCGGCCAGGGCGCTGGCCGGGCGGATCGAGGCCGGGCTGGAGGCACGGCAATGACCCCGGCGGCACGCTGCCGAGATGAGAAAAGATTGGTAAATTAAAAATAATAAATACCAAGACACAAATAAATATCAGCTAAAATCGAATTAATTAAATCAAATTCTGGCGCTATATTTACATTTCTGCTGAAACCCGTATTCCCGCGAGCCGCAGCGGCGGATAGACTATAGAGATGGTCAGGTGCCCCCGAACTTCGCCCGAGGCCCCGAATGTTTTCCGCCACCATGCTCAATGCCGAAGCAGGTTCCCATGCCGTGGTGTCGGACCCGCGGGAACTGGCGGCGTCACAGCACGCCGTCGATGGCTGCTGGCTGCGCTTCCCATACCTGGCCGCGCGCTTCGGCGAGCGTGGCCTGCGCTTCAGCCACAGCGACAGCGCCTGGCTGGCCACCTTGATCCGGCTCGACCAGGCGCGCGTGCACGAACAGGTCGCGTGGCTGCGCGACGTGCTGGCGACGCGCGGGATCCCCTCGGTCATCCTGCAGGCGCACCTGGACATCCTCGCCGACGAGCTCGATGCGGCGGTGCCGACGGAGCGCGACCTGCACGCCCGGCTGCGTCAGGCCGCCGCGGCGCTGCAGGAGGCGCGGCAGCGACGCATCCCGCCGGCGCGGGAGGCAGCGATGGAGGAACAGTTCGCGCGCGAGGCCGACCCGGCCTGGCGCGCGCGGCTGCCGGACACGCCGTCGCTGCTGGTGGCGGCGATGGCCGACGAATGCGACGGCCGCATCGGGGCGGTGGCCAGTCTGGAGGGCTGGCTGACCGATCCGGCGCGCTTTCCACCCGGCTGGACCGCCGCGGTGGCGGCGGCGCTGACGCAGGCGCGCGCGGCGATGGTGCAACCCGGCCCGGCATGAGCCGGGCCGGCGTGGCAGGACGATGAAAGTGGGCGATCCCGCGGCTCCGGCCGATCGGGCACAATCGGTGCGCATCCTCGCCGTCGACGACGATGCCGCCATCACCGCCGCCACGGTGCGGCTGTTGTCGCGTCACGGCTGCACGGTCGATGTGGCCCATGACGGGGAGACCGCATTGCAACTGGCACGGCAGCATCCGCCGGACCTGGTGTTGCTCGACGTGATGCTGCCGGATATCGACGGGACGGAAGTGTGTCGCCGGCTGAAGGCCGATCCCGCCACCGAGGCAAGTTTCGTCGTGCTGTGCTCGGCGCTGCGCACCGACGCCGGCGCGGTGGTGCAGGGACTCAGCTGCGGCGCCGACGGCTATCTCACCCGGCCGCTTGAGAACCGCGAGATGCTGGCCCGGGTGGAAGCCTATCTGCGGCACAAGTCCACCATCGACGCGTTGCGCGACAGCGAGCGCCAACGGCGCGAGCAGTTCGAGCGCGAGCGCCAGGCAAGCTACGAGGCGGAGATCCGGGCACTCGGTGCACAGGCGGTCGAGGGATTGCCGGTCAGCGCGTGGCTGTACGGGGCCGAACTGTTGCGCGAAGCCGCGCCCTCGGTCTTCGCCGAGTTGCAGGCGGCCTATGCGGACCTGATCAACGACACGTTCGAACAACAGGTGTTCCGTGAAGACAACGACGCGGCAAAGAACCTGCGCGCACTGGCCGAGCGGCTGTTCCAAGTGCGCGCCAGCGCCCGTGACGTCACCGAACTGCACTACCACGCCCTGTGCGCACGCACCATCGGCGAACCTTCGGCCCGGGCACGGGCGCTGATGGAGTGCGGACGGCTCACCTTGCTCGAACTGATGGGCCGCGTGCTGAACGCCTATCGCAGCCGTTATCCCGAGATCCGCGGCGGCACCGAGGCTGTTTCACCTGCCAGTAGGCGAGCATCGTCATGAAAGAGTATCAACTCCGGCTATTCGTCACGGGCAGCACGCCGCGCAGCGAGCGCGCCATCGCCAACCTGCGGCGGATCTGTGAACAGGAGTTGCATGACCGCTACGAGGTCGAAGTGATCGACGTGCTGGAGCATCCCCAGTTGGCCGAGCAGGAAAAGATCCTGGCCACGCCGACGCTGATCAAGCTGCTCCCCCCACCCCTGCGCCGCATCGTCGGCGACCTGTCCGATGAGGAAAAGGCTTTGCTGGGGCTGGAACTCTGGCCTCTCCCTGGCAGCGGTTGATGGCTGCGCCAGATATCCGGAAAGATGCGGCATGTCACTTGGCACCGGCAGCACGGTCAGCAAAACATGATCATCAAGGTCCCCAGCCATATTCCAGGCTTCGACCACATCGCCGATGGCGGCCTGCCGCTGGGGCGCACGACGATGGTGTCGGGCACCGCCGGAAGCGCCAAGACGATCCTGGCGGCGCAGTTCCTGGCCGAGGGCATCCGCAAGGCCCACGAACCCGGCGTCTTCGTCACCTTCGAGGAGACCGCCGAGGACCTGCGGCGCAACATGCTCGGCTTCGGCTGGGATATCGCCGCGTGGGAAGAAGCGGGGCTCTGGGCTTTCGTCGATGCTTCGCCTGAACCCACGTGGGAGCCGGTGGTGGCGGGCGACTATGATCTCGGTGCCCTGCTCGCCCGCATCGAGCACGCGACGCAGCGCGTCCGGGCGCAGCGACTGGCGATGGATTCGCTCGGCGCCGCCCTCACCCGCTTCGGCGAGGCCAGCATGCTGCGCCGCGAGATGCTGCGCATCATCACCGCGTTCAAGCGGCTCGGCCTGACGACGTTGCTCACAACCGAGCGTCGCAACGAGTACGGCCGGATCGCCCGCTGCGGGGTCGAGGAGTTCGTCGCCGACAACGTGATCATCCTGCGCAACGTGCTGGAGGGAGAGAAACGGCGGCGGACGCTGGAGATCCTGAAATTCCGCGGCACGCCCCACCATAAGGGCGAATATCCGCTCACGATCATCAATGGGGAAGGCATCGTGGTGATCCCGCTCTCGGCGATCGAGCTGAAGCAGCGTTCCTCGGACGTACGGATCACCTCGGGCAACGCCGATATGGACGCGATGTGCGGCGGCGGCTTCTTCCGCGATTCCATCCTCCTGGTCTCGGGCGCGACCGGCACAGGCAAGACGCTGATGGCGACCGAGTTCATGGCTGGAGGCATCGGTCTTGGGGAACGCTGCCTGCTGTTTGCCTTCGAGGAAAGCCGCGAACAGTTGTTCCGCAATGCCCGCGGCTGGGGCATTGATTTCGAGGGCATGGAACGCGAAGGCCGGCTCAGGGTGATTTGCGCCTATCCCGAGAACGAAGCCCTGGAGGACCACCTGCTTCGCATGAAGCGGACCATCGAGGAATTCGGCCCGCAGCGCGTGGCGGTGGACAGCTTCTCGGCACTGGAGCGCGTCTCCGGGCCACGCGGCTTTCGCGAATTCGTAATCGGGCTGACCTCCTTCATCAAGCAGCAGGAGATCGCCGGCCTGTTCACCGCCGCCACCTCGCACCTGATGGGCGGGGAATCGGTGACCCAGTCCCATATCTCCACCATCACCGACCTGATCATCCTGCTGCGCTACGTCGAGATCTACGGGGAGATGCGGCGTGGCCTGACCGTGCTGAAGATGCGCGGCTCGCGCCACGACAAGGACATCCGTGAATTCACCATCGACGGCAACGGCATGCATATCGGCAAGGCGTTCCGGGAAGTGACCGGTATCCTGACCGGCAGTCCCCGCCATGCCAGCAGCGGCGAGATCGAGATCATCCGCAACCTGTTCGGCCGCGAATAGCCCCTCCGCGGGGCGGGGAGCTCAGTGGCCGCGCCGGGCCGTGCCCTGGGACGCGGGGGCCAGGTACAGGCCGTCGAAATGCCGGCGCCAGAAGGCGACCTCCTGCTCGGCTTCCTCGCGGCTTTGCCGCCAGCCGCGCACCTGCCGGTTCAGCCAGGCGCACTGCACGCTGTAGTGCCAACCGCAGGGCTCGCCGGGCTCAAGCGCCACGAGAAGGTCATCGGTCACCTGGGACGGGGCATGTGTCATCGCGGTGAAACGCTAAATTAGGTATTTCACCCTAGTCCAGTCACATCTGAGGGCTTCACCCGACATCGGCGCCCCCATCTCACCGTTAATTGATCTCCACTGGGGCGATATAAATTTATAGTTGAGTTTAGCTCCACCCACCAAGGCCCTGAAATGTCTGATGTAAGCCGCCTGATCGAACAAATCCGCCGTTGCGAGCGGCTAACGATGGCCACAGGGGATCCCATCACCTTGCGGTCCCTGGCTGCTTACAAGGCCGAGCTGGAAGCGGACCTCGCCCTGCACCAGGGCGCGCGGCCGGACAATGCGGCCCGCCGAGACACCGGCCCCGCCGCGCCCCCGGCCCTCCCGCGCCACAAGGCGAACGCCCTGCCCCAGCACGGCCTGCGCGAACCGGTCGACGCCTGATCGCGGCCGCGGCGGCCGGAGGAAGGCTGCCCGGCCTGCCCCCGCCCCGTCCCCGCCACACGTTTTCGTTGAACTTCCGCCGCATCATTCGGGTTCTGAATTTTGATTCGCTGATTGTCGCCCGATCCCCCGACAGCATTGCGCCGGCGGCCCCAACTGGTTGCTGCTGGAACGGATGTCCGGCAATATGAATGCGCCGTGCGCCCGCCCTGTCAGGAGATTGTTCCATGACGACCCTTCCCGGCGACCAGAACGTTCCCGTTGCGATCGACATCAACATCCTGGCGCGAAGGACCCGCGAGCACCATCCCCGCTCGGGCGACGTCATCAACGCGGCGTCCGCCACCATCGACATCAGCGTGTCCTCCGGCGTGACGGTGCTGGCCCACAGCCTGCCGGTGCTGGCCTGCCAGGACATCGTCGTGCTGCGTGATGCCGCCCGGGTGTTCATCGCCGGCTGGCTGCACGAGCTGCGCCAGGGCATCGCCAATGGCGCCGCAGCCGTCACCTGCACCGAGATCAAGGCAGATCTCCAGGCCAGCGACGCGGTGGTGATCGTGCACATCGCCACCGCCGCCTATCGCCACGACGTCACGGTCGCGTTGCCGGCCACCACGCCGGACGAGGCCGAGGCCAGGGCGCTGATCCAGCTCGACCAGAAGCTGGCCGAGGCGGCCCGCGTGGTCGAGGCCGATGCGAAGGCACTGGCCAGCGGGCTGGCCGCGCGGCTCGGCGGCCGCGGCATTCCGGACTGGCTGCTGCAGGCCACCGCGGCGCTCGGCCTGCCGCAGGCGGCCTGAGCCGGCGCCCGGAGCGGGCGCGCACCACCGGCGATCCGGTCATCCCGGCCGATCGGCATGACCGGATCCGAAGGTTCTCTGTCTGGACCGCGCGGCGGTTGGCAGCCTATTGAGGCTGGCACCGATCCGTGCAGGCGTGACAGACGACATGTTCTCCCTTCCGAAGACCGCAACCGGCCCCTTCTGCCCATCGGAGGTGCGCGGATCGGTCCCGGTCGACGCGGCCGCGCCGCTCTGGCGGAAGGTCCTGCGCTTCTCCGGCCCCGGTCTGCTGGTGTCGGTGGGCTACATGGACCCCGGCAACTGGGCCACCGGGATCGAGGGCGGTTCCCGCTTCGGCTACGACCTGTTGTTCGTGGTGCTGCTGTCGAGCCTGGCCGCGATCGTCCTGCAATGCCTGAGCGCGCGCCTGGGCATCGCCACCGGGCGCGACCTCGCCCGCCTTTCCAACGAGCAATACGGCCCCTTCGCCCGCCGCGCCCTCTGGCTGCTGGCCGAGCTGTCCATCATCGCCTGCGACCTGGCGGAGGTGCTCGGCAGCGCGCTCGCCTTCCACCTGCTGCTCGGCGTGCCGATCCTGGCCGGGGTCGGGCTGACCGCGCTGGACACGCTGATCGTGCTGGGCCTGCAGGGCCGGAAGTTCCGCAGCCTGGAGGCCATCGTGCTGGGCCTCATCCTCACCATCGGGGTCTGCTTCCTGGTGGAGCTGGTGCTGCTGCGGCCGGACCTCTCGGCGGTGGCCGGCGGCTTCGTGCCGTCGCTGCGCACGCTCGGCGACCTCGATGCCATCGGCATCGCCGTCGGCGTCATCGGCGCGACGGTGATGCCCCACAACCTCTATTTGCATTCGGCGATCGTGCAGACCCGCGTGGTGGCCGAGGACGAGCGGAGCATCCGCCAGGCGATCCGGCTGTCCAACATCGACACCATCGCCTCGCTGCTGCTGGCGCTGGCGATCAACGCCGCGATCATGATCCTCGCCGCCAGCGCCTTCCACGCCAACGGCCAGCAGGTCGGCGGCATCGAGGACGCCTACCATCTGCTCGACCCGATCGTCGGCACCTCGCTCGCGGGGGTGCTGTTCGCCGTGGCCCTGCTCGCCTCCGGGCAAAGCTCCACCTTCACCGGCACCATTGCCGGCCAGATCCTGATGGAGGGGTTCCTCGACCTGAAGATTCCCTGCTGGCAGCGCCGGCTGATCACCCGCGGCCTGGCCCTGGTGCCGGCCTTCGCCGGGCTGTGGTGGCTGGGCGATGGCGGGGTCGGGTTCCTGCTGGTGGCAAGCCAGGTCGCGCTGAGCCTGCAACTGCCCTTCGCCGTCTACCCGCTGGTGCGTTTCTCCGCCGACCGCCGGCTGATGGGGGACGCGGTCACGCCGCGCTGGATGCAGCGCCTGGCCTGGCTGATCTTCGCGGCCGTGGTCGCCGCGAATGCCTGGCTGGTGGTCCAGGCGGTGCGGGGATAACGCCGCCCCCGGCCGGAGACGCGGCCCCCAAACCGTCCCAGGAAAATTCGCAGCACTGGCGCGGAAAGTTGCGGATTGCCACCTTCTATCCCAAAGCCATCCACGGAGATGTCCACACTTCTATCCACGGTTTTGTGGACATTCCTTTAAAGGAATGATCTGCTGTCATGCCTCCTGCAGCCCGGTGCGGCTGCCGGAGTAGAACAGGTCCAGCGACGCCGCCACGGCGGCATCGAGGTGATCCTCGGCGCTGACCAGCAAGGTGGCACGGATTGTCAGTCCGCCCCCGGAACTGACCGGTGCCACGCTGCGGCGGCAGACCGCGAAACGCTTGCCGAACCGTTCCTTGAGTTCATTCGCAGCCGCCTCCACCGCGGCGTGGTCGGGACCACGCAGACTGATGCTGACGCCCTGGGGGATGTCACTGGCCAACGGCATTCTCCGGAATTGGTCAGCCCATCATGCGCAAAGCCCGTGGCGAAGCCAGGGCCGCACCCTGTGGATAACCGAGGTACACGGGGGTAACATCCGGATTGGTGAGTCAATGAATGGGGTCAAGGGGCCGCATGGCCCGTCGTGCGGAGCACGCCTGCGCATGATGCGGGTCCAGGGCGGCGCCCTGGTGGGGTGCGGGGCAACGCCCCGCCGATGGAGCGGGCACCGGCGGGATGGCCAGGTAATGGAAGCGCCGGTTTTCCTTGCGCCCCCGCGCCACCGAATCCAGGATCAGGCCGCAGGTGAGCGAGAGGAACGACAGCAGCACCAGCCCCGTCGCCAGCACCGCGGTGGGCAGCCGGGGCACCAGGCCGGTGTGGATGAAATCCACCACCACCGGCATGCCGAGCCCGATGCCGCCAACCAGCAGCGCGGCCCCGCTGGCGGCAAAGAATTCCAGCGGCCGTTCCTCCTTCAGCAAGATGATGATGGTGTGCAGGATCCGCCATCCGTCCGGCCAGGTGCGCAGCTTGGAGATGCTGCCGGCCGGGCGTTCCCGGTAGGGCGTCGGCATTTCGTCGATCGGCATCAGCAACTGCAGCGCATGCACGCTGAACTCGGTCTCGGTCTCGAAGCCGGTGGCGATGGCGGGGAAGGATTTCACGAAGCGGCGGCTGAACACCCGGTAGCCGGAGAGCATGTCGCTGATGCGGGGACCGAAGAGATGGCCGACCAGTGCGGTCAGGACCCGGTTGCCCAGGCGGTGGCCGCGGCGATAGGCCCCCGGCGTGTCGTCCACGCGCACCCCCGTCACCATGTCGAGCTGGTGTTCCAGCAGCATCCACACCATGGCGGGTGCGGCGGTGGCGGCATAGGTGTCGTCGCCGTCGACCAGGACATAGACATCCGCCTCCACGTTGGCGAAGGCCCGGCGGACGACGTTGCCCTTGCCCTGCAGGGCCTCCCGCGCCACCACCGCCCCCGCCTCCCGTGCCAGCCGCGCGCTCTGGTCGGAGGAGTTGTTGTCGTAGACATGCACCGTGGCCCCCGGCAGGGCGGCACGGAAATCGGTGACCACCTTGGCGATGGTCCGGGCCTCGTTGAGACAGGGAATGATCACCGCCACCTGCGGGCCCGGCCCGGTCCGGGCATCCTGCGGCGGACCTTCCTGATCGCGCATCTCCTTCCTCCCCTGGTTCCGGATGCGGACGGCACGCTGAGCGTCGTGACTTCAATCCGCTGGCGGTTCGGGCCGTGGCATCAGGACGGGCCCACCCGGGTTGGCGCCTCGGATGCGGCCTGCAGGAACAAAGGGGCAAGGCCGGTGCCGGAGCGGCGCCACAGCAGGGCCAGGCCGAGCATGGGGGCGAACAAAGTGAGCCATGCCATGCGGCTTTCGTACCGGTCATGCGGGGCGGAGAGCGCCCCGGTGACGGCGGCGTTGACCAGCACGCCGACCAGCACGGCCAGGCACAGCCCGGCCGCCGGATGGCCGCGCCGCGCCGCGAGGATCCCGCCCAGCAGCGTGGCGGCGATCCCGAGCAGGGCGGCGGCCTGGTGCAACACCCCCAGCGCCTCGGGCACCACGAGCCGCCCCTGCGTCTGCTGGGAATTCAGGTAGGCCGTGCGCTCGAAGCGGGGGAAGTTGCGCAGCACCACCGGCGTGACCGTCGCGGGCCATGGTTCGAGCCCGTCGCCGGTGCGGAAGCTGGCCAGTTGCCGCACGGTGTTGCCGGCGGCAGCGGCGATGACCGCCCCCGGCTCGGCGCGCAGGCTGCGCAGGATGATCGCGTCGGCCTCCGCCGAAACCGCGACCGCCCCGCCGGCGCGCGCGAGCGGGCTGTCGGCGGCCCAGAGGAAATCGTCGGACAGCAGCGGCATCGGCCGGTCGAGCGTCGCACAGAGCCGCCAGCCGGCATCGGGGCAGTCGCGCTGCAGGGTGCGCAGGCCCGGCCCGTCATAGATCACCCGCGCCAGCAGGAAGACATTGCCGTAGGGGGAGAGCGACAGCCTGCCATGCCCCGCGAGGTTCATCGCCAGCAGCGCCGCCACCGCGAGCGCGGGCACCAAGCCGATGCGCAGGCGCTCGCCCGGCCCGAGCGGCCCCGTCGCGCCGAGGCGCCGCCGCAGCGGCAGCAGCACGCCCAACAGGGCGAGGCAGAGGGGCAGGTTCGACTGGTGCACGGCAACGACGAAGGCCCCGAACAGCGTCACCCACCATCGCCCCGCCGGGCCCAGGCGCTCCGGCACCAGCACCAGCATGGCCAGCAGCAGCGGCAGCAGGCCGGTGAAGACGTCCGGCATGATCTGGGCGGCACACCAGGGCAGGCCGGTGGCGATGGCCAGCACCAGCAGGATGGCCAGGAAGCCACGGCCGTCGTGGGCACCGCCGATGGTCCGCCGCGCCAGATCCAGCGTCGAGACGACAAGGACGCCCTGGACGAAAATCGAAATCCACGTTGTCAGCGTCCAGTGCGACGCAAGCAGGAACATGCTGTAGAAGACAGGCCGATCCCAGCCGAGATGATACTCGAGCATCTGGGAAATATAGGTTCCGGTATCGGAAAACACCAACGGGTAGCCGTTCCAAAGCGCCGGCCATAAAAGAAATATTGAAAGAAATACAGTCAGCGATCCCCGCTTGTGATCCAGCCCTGCCAACGCCGCGGATTCCGGATGACGCCCATTGGCCATGGCACGTTATCGAAATTCCATTTGTGAAAAATTCCTTAAGGACAATGAATAATACTCGGCAAATTTGTCGGTTCAACATCAACAGATTGAGAGCAACCCGGCATGACGACAGCTTGAATAAGCCGGTTTATGCGACCACCCCGCATCACCACTTGCATAATACTGTCACGATATTGTTCCAAATCGCAAAAATAGTTGCGATTTTGATATCATACAATCCACGATCACACTGGATAAACCATACCTGTATCGTGACAATATTTAATTTCGAATTTTCACTTTATTTGAAGTCGAAAGTAAATTTCCGTTTACAGTTTTATGTAATTATGCCAAATAATAATTAAATCCATTCGATCGAAGACACAGGACCATGGCGCTCCATCGCCTCAGGCTTCCGGTGAAACTGGCCCTGCTGGTGGGCCTCGCGATCACGGCGGCCATTGCCATCGCCGCCATGAGCGCCGCCACGCTGTACCAACGTATGTATGACGGCCGCGTCGACAAGCTGCGGGCGACGGTGCATGCCACCGTCGCCATCGCCCGCGCCCTCGACGCCCGGGTGGCGGCACAGGAACTCACCCGCGCGCAGGCCTACGAGCTGCTGCACCGCGACATCCGCGCCATCCGCTTCGACGACGGGGAAGGCTATATCTCGATCATCGAGGACCGCACCGGCAATGTCGTCATGCACGGCGTCAACCCGGCACTGGAAGGCAAGCCAACCTCGGCGAAGGTGATCATCGAGGCAGTGCGCTCCACCGAGGAAGGCGTGGCCGACTACATGTTCCCCCGCCCAGGCCAGACCACCCCAATCCGCAAGGTGGTGGCGATCGCCAGGTTCCCGGCCTGGGACATGATCATCTCCGCCGGCGCCTACACCGATGACCTGGACGCCGATTTCCGGGCGGCACTGCTCGGCATGGGGGCGGTCGGCGGCACCATCCTGCTGCTGGCCCTGCTCGCCGCCTGGCTGGTCAGCCGCGACATCACCCGATCCCTGCTCGGGCTGAAGCAGGCGATGCGCCGGCTGGCCGGCAACGACCTCGCCGTCACCGTCCCCGGCACCGAACGCCGCGACGAGGTCGGCGAAATGGCCGCCGCCCTGCTGGTCTTCCAGCAGGGCCTGCAACGCGCCGAACGCCTCGCCGCCGAGCAGGACCAGCAACGCCAGGCCGCCACCGCCGAAAAAACCGCCGCCCTCACCCGCATGGCCGACACCATTGAGGCCGAAACCTCCACCGCGCTCACTGAAATCGGCCGCCGCGTCACCGTCATGACCGACACCGCCGGCGAGATGCAGGCCTCCGCCGCCCGCACCGGCGCCGCCGCCGACAGCGCCGCCGCCTCCGCCAGCGAAACCCTCAGCATCACCCAGACCGTCGCCGCCGCCGCCGAACAGCTCTCCGCCTCGATCCACGAAATCAGCCAGCAGGTAGCCCAGTCCACCTCCGTGGTGGCCCGCGCCGTCAAGGCCGGCGACACCACCCGCGGCACCATGGAAACCCTCAACGGCACCGTCGAACGCATCGGCGCCATCGCCGGCCTCATCACCGACATCGCCGGCAAGACCAACCTGCTGGCCCTGAACGCCACCATCGAAGCCGCCCGCGCCGGCGAGGCAGGGCGGGGCTTCGCCGTGGTGGCCAGCGAAGTCAAGCAACTGGCCCTGCAGACCGCCCGCGCCACCGGCGAGATCACCGGCCAGATCACCGCCGTCCGCACCGCCAGCGACGCCGCCATGGCCGCCGTGCGCAGCATCGAACAGACCATCCGCGAGGTCGAGGGCATCGCCGGCTCGATCGCCGCCGCCGTCGAGCAACAGGGCGCCGCCACCACCGAGATCGCCCGCAACGTCACCAACGCCGCCAGCGCCACCAACGCCATGTCCAGCCGCGCCGCCGAGGTCTCCGCCGAAGCCACCCAAACCGACCGCAGCGCCAGCGCCGTGCAGGAGAACGCCGGCGCGCTGGCAGCGGCGATGCAGGACCTCCGCCACTCCGTCATCCGCGCGGTGCGCACCGCCACCGCCGAAGTCGACCGCCGCCACACCCCGCGCCAGCCAACCAACATGCCGGCCCGCCTCAGCCTGCCCGGGGAAACGGCACAGACGGTCCGCCTCGCCGATCTTTCGCTCGGCGGCGCCCGCCTGCTGCATCCCGCCCGCATCACCCCCGGCACACGCGCCAGCTTCCAGATGGATGCACTCGGCGCCCCCCTGCCCGCCATCGTCCTCGCCGCCGACGGCACCACCGTCCGGCTGCGCTTCGAACCCGACGCCACTGCCCTCGCAGCGCTGCAGCGCATGCTGGCATCCCCCCAGGCCGCCTGACGACACAGAAAGTAAGGAAGCAAGGCCAGGGCTCCGCCCTGGACCTGCCAAGGGCCACAAGGCCCTTGGATCCCATTCCCGCTGCGCGGCACAACGTGACGATCACGCCGCTCACGGTGAGGTGTCCGCCTGACCGGCAGCGCGGGGGCATCGTCCGAACTCTTCCTGAAACCCAGCCATTTTGCTGCATCCTGGCCGCCGGCATGATCTCGGCGACTGCCAGCGCATCCGTTACTGAACAGCAATTGAATTGAAGCTGCAGCATTCGCGGTGCGTAGCTCTGCCCGGCGGATCCGATAGCGCGGGCGGAGTGAAAGACACGGATGATGGACAGATTTGCAACGATCGGACGCCTTGGCCGGGACAGGAAAGGAGCCGTTGCCATCATCTTCGGCCTGGCCGTCGTCACGATCCTGCTGTTCGTCGCCCTCGCCATCAGCTTTTCCGGCGTCATCTACGCCAGGGCACGGCTCGACACGGCAGCCGACGCCGCGGTCCTGACCACGGTGATGTCCGCCAAGGAAACCTACGAGAAGAACCCGTTCGTCAGCGACTTCCCGACCGCCAGGCAGGACGGCACGAACCGGTTCCTGGCACAGTCGGGCAGCATTCCCTATGTCAGCAACATCGTGCCACAGGTCAGCGTCTCGCAAACCGACGGCAAATTCACCGCCACGGTCACCTACAGCGCCGACTACACCCTGCCACTCGGCGGCATCCTGGGCATCCCGAAGCAATGGTCGATCGGCAATACGGTCGGCTCCGGCCTCGACCTTTCCGATGCCTACCTGAACGTGATGATCCTGCTCGACAACACCGGCTCCATGGAAATCGGCGCCTCTCCCGACGACATCAAGACGCTGATGCAGGCCACCGCCTGCTCCCTTGCCAATGCCTGGTACCCGACCCGCAGCGATTCGGGCAGCGTGTCCAGCATCTCGCAGAACGGCACCACGTACTGGCAGAACGCCAAGAATGCCGGCAAGGTCAGGTATCTCGATGCCCATGACTACAGCGAATACGCCTGCCGCACCTCGGCGAACACCTACAACCCGTCGAACGCCGGCGGGCTGAACTGCCCGATCACCAATCCTCTGACCACGCCCTCGAGCCTGTTCGCGACCGGCGGCAATCTCGGCCCCGCCTGCCCCAACCTGCCCCTGGAAACCGTCACGACCTGCACCAAGCAGTGGAACGATGGAACGTGCAGGACGTTGGAAACCAAGCAGATACGGCCCAGGGCGGGGGCCCCCTGCGCCTTTGCCTGCCATTTCGACGAAGGCAGCAACGCTTCAAGCAAGGCGCAGGACCATCTCGGCATCGCGCGTGCCAACAACGTCACGCTGCGCTTCGACCTGGTCAAGTCGGCGGTCAGGAGCCTGCTGCAGACCATGCACGACAACGAACTGCCCGTGCATAACCTGCGTGTCAACATCTCCGCCTTTGCCAACGACGTGCTGAAACCGCATGTCTACCCGGCGGATCCCGACAACAAGGCCTTCACCTTCGGCTATGACTGGAGCGCCGCGATGCAGGCCGTCGGCGCGCCCCCCACCGCGGTGGGCCAGCCCGAGACCGGCATCCAGCCCTATATCGGCCCGAACGGCGGCGACACCGACTTCACCACGACCCTGAACACGCTCGCCACGGCCCTGCCGTCCTGCACGACGACAACCCCGTGCAACGGCGCCTCCGCGGCAACGCCGAACCGCGTGCTGTTCCTGATCACCGATGGGCTGCACGATCCCGCCAGCCGCGCCATGGGCGGCATCAGTGTCAGCGCCTGCCAGAAACTCAAGGACAAGGGCTACACGATCTTCGTGCTCTATACGCCCTACTACGCGCTGATGAACCCCTACTACCTCGACAACGACATGAAGTTCGTCGAAACCGGCGTGGTTTCCGGCAACCTGCAAAGCTGCGCCTCGTCGAAGAGCCACTACATCGTCGCTTCCGACTCCATCGGCATCACCGCCGCCCTGCAGACCTTCTTCCGCCAGGCCCAGGCGACGCCGGCCCGCATGACGCGATAGCGCCCCGGCGGCGGGCGGCCCTTCAGGCCGGAGGGCTGCCGCGCCGTGCCAGCACCGCCTCGATCCGCCCGACCAGTTGCGGGATCTTGACCGGCTTGCGCAGCAGCGAAAAGCTGCCGCTCAGGGCGCCATTCATGGCCAGTTCGACGTCGTTATCGACATAGCCGGTCAGCAGGATCGCCGGCAGGCCGGGCCGGCGGGCCCGGGTTTCCTCGATCAGCGTGAGACCGCTCATGCCGGGCATGAACAGGTCGGACACCAACAGGTCAACCGCCTCGCCCGCGTCCAGCAGCGCCAGGGCCGCGGCACCGCCCTCGGTTGCCAGCACCTCGAAACCGGCCGAGCGCAGGCCGAAGGTCAGCGCCTTCACCACCGCGACCTCGTCATCCACCAGCAGCACGCGCCCGCTGCCGCCATCCAGCGACGCCGCCTGGCCCTCGTGCGGCACACGCGCCGGCGTGGCTTCCCGCTCCGCCGCCGGCAGCCAGAGCGTCACCGTGGTGCCCTGCCCCGGCGCGCTCTCGATCGCCAGCGCGCCGCCCGATTGCTCGGCGAAGCCACGGGCCATGGCCAGGCCAAGGCCGGTGCCGCGCTCGACCGGCTTGGTGGTGAAGAAGGGCTCGCAGGCCTGCGCCAGCGTCGCGCTGTCCATGCCGCTGCCGGTGTCGCTGACGGTGAGCCGCACATAGGCCCCTGCTTCCAGCTTGACGGGGCGGATGGCGCCTTCCGTCACCGTCTCCATCGCCGCGCCGAGCGTCAGCATGCCACCGTCCGGCATCGCATCCCGGGCATTCACGGCCAGGTTGATCAGCACGGTCTCCAACTGGTTGCGGTCGGCCAACAGCGCGGGCAGGCCCGCCGGCACCGCGATGTGGATGGTCAGGGACCCGGCGAGCGTGTGCGCCAGGATGTCGCGCAGCCCGTCGAGCAGGGTGGCGGGATCGATCCATTCGCTGGAAAGCTGGCCGCGCCGGGCGAAGGTGAGCAGGCGGCGGACGATGGCGACGCCGCGCTCGGACGAGGTGGCGATGAGGCCCGCGCATTCCCGCACCATGGTGGTGTCGGTGGTGTGGCGCTCGATCAGCATGGTGCTGGTCTGCACCGCCTGCAGGATATTGTTGAAGTCATGCGCGATGCCACCGGCGAGCCGGCCGAGCGCCTGCATCTTCTGCGCCTCGGCGAGCTGGTGTTCGAGGTCGCGGTGATCGGTAATGTCGCGCATGCTGCACAGCACGCGGGTGACCCGCCCGTCGCCGCCGTCGCACAGCGGCACCATGAAGGTGTCGGTGACGCGCGTGCCGATCACCGTCGCCCAGGTTTCCTCGTAGCGCAGCAGGCCCTCGGCGACGCAGCGCCGTAGCGCCGCCTCGATGCGCCCGCCCGCCTTGGGGCCGAGGATCTGCGGGGCCGTCTTGCCACGGACGGCGGCGGCGCTGAAGCCCATGATCTTCTCGGCATGGGGGTTGATGTTGCGGCAGAGGAAACGCCCGTCGGGGATCACCTCGACCTCGACCAGGCTGTCCTCGGCGTGCTCGAAGAAGGCGCGGTAGCCGGCCTCGCTGGCGGTGAGCTCGGTCAGCCGGCGCTGCACCGGATCCTCGGCCGCGTCGCGTCCCCAGCGCGGGCGGATCCAGCCGGGCAGCACGGGACGCGACGACCGCCCGCCGCCCAGCACCAGCCCCCCGAGCGCGACCCCGGCGCCGGCAAGCAGCATCAGCGCCATGCCGAGGCGGTTGGTTCCGTCGAGCACGGCAAGGACCCCGCTCCGCTCCAGCGCGATCTCCACCAGCACTCCCTGCGGATCGGCCCCGGGCGGCGAATAGGCCGCCAGCACCGGGCGGCCGTCCGGATTGCGGGTGGTGGCCAGCCGGACGTCCTTGCCTTCGAGCAGGAAACGCTCTCCGGCGGGAAGCGCGGTGCCGCCGGGGCGGGCGCCCTGGGGGTGGCGCGCCAGGATCGTGCCATTGCGGTCGGCGATCAGCGTGGCCGCGCGCGGCGGCAAGGGCAGTTTTTCCAGTTGCTGACGCAACCATTCGGGATCGAGCGCCAGTTCCATGACACCGGTGACGGTGCCGTTGCGATCCCGCAGCCCCATGGCCGCGTGCAGGCCCGCCCCGCCGGAGACCCGGTCGGTCATGCCTTCGCCAACGACGAAGCCGCCGGTCTGCAGGGCATGGCGCACATGGGAACGCCCGGACAGGTCACGGCCGGGTTCGTCCACGGGGGCGGCGCAGCGCACGCGCCCGTCCAGGCCCATGACGGCAACATGGGTGTAGCGCGGGGCCTGGCGCAGCAGGTTCGCCAGCGCGCGCTGGCACGGGCCGGAAGCCGCTTCCTGCACGGCCGCCGTGCCGCCGAGCACTGCGAGGACCTGCTCCATGCCATCGAGGATGCGCTGTTGCTCGAAGCTGGCCAGTTGCAGCAGATGCAGCGCCTCGTCCCGGGTCAGTTGCCGGCGGACCTGCTGCATCTGGATTTCGGTGAAGACATGGAACAAGATCAGCGGCAGCGCGGCGACGGCGGCAACCAGCAGCAGGCGCACCCAGGGGCCGTTCATCGCAGTCGCGTCCGTTCGATTATTCCGCCACCGGCGTACCGGCCTTCCATACAGAGCGGGCATTGCAGGCGCAATGAGCGGCCGTTCCGCCTCCGGCAGCCGGCATCTGGACTACGTAGAACAACGTAGTTAATCTGGTGTTGTCATGTCCGAAAACCGCTTCTCCTGCTCGAGCGTCTTCGTCGAACCCGACCCCTATGGCGGATGGCGCTACCACGTGCACTGTCCCGTAGTGGGAAAGCAGTTCCATGGCTGGCGACCGAGCCAGCAAGAAGCCGTGGCCGAGGCCGATTTCTGGTACGGGCGGATCGGCTGTCCGCTGAGCGACTGCACGCACGCCGTCGCCGTGTCGCCCGGCTGATCCCCCCCCACCGCCGCCGCATGGCTGCCTGTCGATGGCGGCAGCGGCGGACACGTCCTGATGGCAAGTTGCAAGGATGCAACCCGTGGTTTGAGCACGGGGCATGCGAGGCCGGGCCTGGCCCTGTCCGATCCACCGACAAGCGAGGCACGGTCGCGCCCCGTGTCGGCGCCGCCTTCCGCGCCGTTGCGGCCGGTGCATCGTGCGGCCATCAATTCAGCTCAGGATCACGGAATGGACGAGGGCATTTATTGTATTTAATTCCGAATTCTTAAATAAAGCTTTAATATTATTAAAAGCGTTTGTGCAGAATTTCATGAAAATTACATTTTGTTACATTTTTGAATAATTCATTTCACCGGCATGGCGCCGCAGAAATGGTGGAAAGCATTTGCCACTCACGCCCTTGTTATAAAATCAAAATACAAGGGCAACGCATGCGATCGCGCACAATATCAATCGTAAGGGGATTTTCTCGAAGATGTGTTCGTTTTGCGGTTAAGGGTTTCTTGACCGAAGCGTAACGAGACATCATTAATTTCGACATCGACAGGGCTACCCGCAACCAGCAAAAGGCACTTTTGTATTTTCATTTTGAAAATATAACTGCGTCGTTTCTTGGTAGATCCAATGTCGATCCACTCTTTGCAGGAGATACACCCAATGTCGAACGCCCTTATCGCGAAGCTGCGCAACTTCCGCATCGACCGTCGCGGCGTCACCGCCCTCGAATACGGCCTGATCGCCTCGCTGATCGCAGTTGCCATTATTACCGCCGTAACATTGCTCGGCACCGATTTGGCTGCGATGTTCACCAAGATTGCCGGCATTATCAAAACAAACACCCCGCAATAAATAGCTCACCACCACAACAGCATGATGGAACGCATAGTTTTGCAATTAATAATCTTATGCATTCCATCATGCCTGAATTGCGTGGACCGGTTCATTGAACGTGCAAGAAACGTTTTTTCTCGGCGTCACGTGCACCAGCGTCGGCCTGCTGCTTGCCGCCGCCCTGCACGATACCGCTACCCGGACCATTCCGAACTGGATCCCAGCGGCCCTGGCCATTGCCGGCCTGCTCCTGCGTGCGCAGGATGGTAACTTGGCCATGAACCTCGGCATCGCTGTCTTGCTCCTGGCCCTGTTCGGCTGCCTCTGGCTGCGCGGCTATGTCGGCGGCGGCGACATGAAGCTCATTCCTGCCGCTGCCCTGGCGTTGCCGCCGCACGACATCCCCACCTTCCTGCTGTCCATGGCACTGGCCGGCGGTGTGGTGGCACTGGTCTATCTGGCGCTCTCAGCGGTGGTGCGACGGCCACCTCCCGGTCGGCGCCACGGCCTGCCCTCCCGCCTGCTTAAGGCCGAAGCGTGGCGGATCTATCAACGCGGCGCCATCCCGTACGGCGTCGCCATCGCCGCGGGCAGCCTGCCACTCCTTGTTCACACCTTATCGGGGTAGACCGCCATGCTCTTGCGCATTCTCGCCGGCTTGCTGGCGGCCCTCGGGCTCGGCGGCGCCGGCCTGCTGTTCTTCACCGGGCAGAAGCCGCCGCCCGCTCCGCCGGCCACCGTCGCCGCGCCCGCCTCACCGGCGCCGCCGGCCTCGGCGCGCATCCTCACCGCCGCCCGCCCGTTGCACGCCGGCAGCCTGCTGGCGCCGGACGACATCGGCGCCACCGACATCGTCGTCGGCCAGGAACCGGCGGGCAGCTTCACCGACAGCGTCGCCAGCAGGGCCGTGCTGCGCGGCGCCATGGTGCGCCGCAGCTTCGCCGCCGGCGAGCCGGTCATCGCCGGCGACGTGCTGAACCCCGGCGACCGCGGCTTCCTCGCCGCGGTGCTCGGCGCCGGCATGCGTGCGGTCACCGTGGGTGTCGACATGGTCAGCGGCACCGCCGGCCTGATCTGGCCGGGCGACCGCGTCGACCTGGTGCTGACCCAGGCGCTGGACGACAAGGACCAGCCGCTCGACCGCCGCGTCGCTGGTGAGACCGTGCTGACCAATGTACGGGTGATCGCCGTCGACCAGCAACTGGTCCAGGGCGCAACCGCCGCCGCGGCCAATGCCAACGCCAGCACCCGCACCGTCACGCTGGAAGCCGCGCCCTTCGACGCCGAGCGCATCGCTGTCGCCACCCGGCTGGGCAAGCTCTCGCTGGTGGTGCGCTCCGCCGCCGACGACGCGCCGGCTGACAACCTCGCCGCCACTTCGTCGCATCCGATCGCCTGGAGCGGGGACGTCTCCCCGGCGCTACGCGACCGTGGGCCGGGGCGCGCCGGCGGGACCATCCGCGTGCACCACGGCACCAAGGAAACCGAGGAGGTGAAGTTCTGATGCGCCCCCCGCGCTACGCCCTGCTCGCCACCGTGCTGCTGGCCTGCACGCCGGGCATTCACCCCGCCTCGGCCCAGGCCCCCGCCGCCCATGCCGCCGCCGCCAGCACCGTCGCCATCGAGGTCGGCGGCGGCCGCGTGCTGCGCACCGGCGGCGCCATCGCCAACCTGTTCGCCTCCGACCCGAAGGTCGCCGAGGTCCGGCCAGCCAGCAACAACAGCATCTTCATCTTCGGCGTCGGCGTCGGCCGCACCACCATCGCCGCCCTCGACGCCGGCGGCAACGTGCTGGGCCAGTACGACGTCGTTGTCGGCCCCTCCTCCTACGGCGCCAGTGCCGCCGGCGGCGCGGCACGCACCGCCATGCCCGGCAACCAGCTACGCTTCGCCCCCACCCCGGACGGCATCACCGTCAGCGGCGCCGCCGCCACCCCGGCCCAGGCCGAGCAGGCCGCCGCCATCGCCCGCCGCTATGTCGGCGAGAAGCAAACCGTCGACAACCGCACCAGCGTCACGTCCTCGGTGCAGGTGATGCTGCGCGTGCGCATCGCCGAAATCTCGCGCAGCATCACACGCCAGCTCGGCTTCAACTGGACCTATCTCTCTAACGGCATCACCGGCAGCCGCTATTTCGCCGCGGCGGCCAGCGTCGTCGGCGGTCTCAGCCAGACCAGCAACGCGCCGAACGGCATCGGCATCGGCTACAACGACGGCACCACTTCGCTCGATACCATCCTCGACCTGCTCGCCCAGGACCAGCTCATCACCATGCTGGCCGAGCCCAACCTGACGGCGCGCAGCGGCGAAAGCGCGAGCTTCCTCGCTGGCGGCGAATTTCCGATCCCGGTTTCCAGCCAGAACAACAGCATCTCCGTGCAGTTCAAGCAGTACGGCGTGTCACTGGCCTTCGTGCCCACGGTGCTCTCGGACGGCCGCATCAGCCTGCACGTGCGTCCGGAGGTCAGCGAGCTGACCGATGTCGGCGCGGTGTCGCTGCCGATCGGCGTCAGCCTGCTCGGCTCCTCCACTGTCACCATCCCGGCACTGACCGTGCGCCGCGCCGACACCACGGTGGAGCTGGGCTCGGGCGAGAGCTTCGCCGTCGCCGGGCTGCTCAGCAACAACACCAACATGAACGGTCGTGGCCTGCCTTATCTGGGCGAGATCCCGGTAGTCGGCGCGCTGTTCAAGTCCGACCTGTTCAAGCGTGGCCAGTCGGAACTGGTGATCGTAGTGACGCCGTACCTGGTCTCGCCGGTGGGATCGCCCGACCGGATCCGCGTTCCCACCGACGGCTTCGTACCCGCCGGCGATGTCGATCGCCTGCTGCTGATGCGCCAGCGCGCCAGCGGCACCGGCCCCGCCACCGTGATCCCGCCCAGCCTCGCCGCGATGGGTCCGGCCGCGCGCCTGCGCAGCGGCGCCATGCCCGCCGGCACCGGCTTCATCCTGCACTGAGGGAAGGACCAGACGCCATGCCGTATCTCCGTCCCCGCTGGTTCGGATCCGCCGCCGGCCTCGCTTTGCTGCTCGGCTGCACCGGCTGCGCCGGGCTCGACGACCCGTTCCGTCGCGCCGGCACCTGGCAGGCCGAATACGTCAACGACACCAACCTCGCCGCCATGGCCACCAACCCCGCGCATCTGCAGCAGGGCGTCGGCGATCCCGCGAGCCCCGGCGAACTCTCGGCGGCGGCGGTGCACCGGCTGCTGACCGACCGGGTCAAGAAGCTGCCCGTCACGGATATCAGCCCCGTCGCCGCCGGCGCGGGCCAGTCGCAAGGCAGCAGCTCCGCCGGCACGGGGGCGCGCTGATGCCGGACGACCTGCTGGCCCGGATGGCCCCCGATCCCGAAGAAACCCTCAGCACGGCACGGCAGCCCTTGCTTGCCTACGCCACCGACCGCGCCACGCTCGCGGTACTCAGCGATGCGCTGGCATCGGCGCTCGGCGCCGGGGCGGAGTTCCGCCTGGGCGACATGGCCGAGGCGCGGGCCGGGCTGCAACGCCTGCATGCCCCGCTCGCCGCGCTGATCGTCGACGTCTCCGGCGCGGCCGATCCGTTCGCGGCGCTGGAGGAACTGGCCACCTATGTCGATCCCGCCGTGCGCGTCTGCGTCATCGGTGATGTCGCCGACATGGATTTCTACCGTCAGGTTACCCGCCGCCTGGGCGCGAGCGAATATCTGTGCAAGCCGCTCAGTCGCGACCAGGTGGCGCGCGGCTTCCTGCCGGCGATCACCGGCGGCGGCGACGTGCCGGCCCGCAGTGGCCGCGTCGTCACCGTCACCGGGGTGCGCGGCGGCGCCGGCGCCAGCACCATCGCGGTGAACCTCGCGGTGCAGTTGTCCGAGCGCGCGCGCCACCACGTGCTGCTGTTCGACGCCGACCTGCATGCCGGCACCACGGGGCTGATGCTCTCGGCGCCCGATGGCGGCGGCCTGCGCGCGGCGCTGGAACATCCCGACCGCGTCGACAACATCTTCGCCGAACGCTCGGCGCCGGCGCTGGGCGACCGGCTGCGCCTGCTGGCCGCCGAGGAGGCGTTGGATTCACCGGTCAGCATTCCGCCCGGTTCGGCGCGGCACCTGACCACGCTGCTGTGCAACCGCTACAACCTCGTCGTCATCGACCTGCCGGGCCGCACCGACCCGCTCACCCAGGAACTGCGCGGCACCGCGCATCTGCGGGTGCTGGTGATGGACCCGACGCTCGCGGCGCTGCGCGACATGCTGCGCCACCTCGCTTTGCCGGCGGCGCCGCTGCAGGCCAGCCGCCCGGTGGTGGTGCTCAACCGCGCCGGCATGCCCGGCGCGTTGACGCGGCGGCAGGTGGAGGACGGGCTCGGCATCGCCATCGACGTGGCCATTCCCTGGCTGCCCCGCCAACTGCACGGCGCGGCCACGCTGGGCGAGCCGATGGCGCGCCGGCGCGGCCCCTTCCAGGCTGCGGTAGCAACGCTCGCCGACCAGATCGTGCCGCGGCCGCGGCTGCCGGCGCGCTCCTGGTTCGGCCTGCGCCGGGGAGGGCGCGCATGAGCGGCACGGCGGCCCGCTTCGGCCGGGCAGCGTTCGGCCGCCGCGGCGCCGATCCACTCCCACCCGCCGCCATGGCCGCGCCCGCCGCCGCCCCGCCCGATCCCGCGCCCGCCGCGCCGCTCACCGGGCCGGCGGCGGCAGCGGCAGGCCTGCGCGCCGCCTGCCTCGCGCGGCTCGACCCGGCGGCCTTTGCCGACAGCACGCCGGAGCGCCTGCAGGCCGACGTGGAGCGCCTGGTCGCCGAGATCGCCGACGAGAACCGCATCCAGCTCAACGGGCGCGAACAGCGCCTGCTGGCCATCGAGCTGGTCGACGACATGGTCGGGCTCGGCCCGCTGGAGCCGCTGCTCGACGACGAGAGCATCACCGACATCATGGTCAACGGTCCCGACCGCGTCTTCGTCGAACGCGGCGGCAAGCTGGTGCTGTCGGCGGCGCGGTTCCGCGACACCTCGCATGTCAACAACGTGGCGCAGCGCATCGCCTCGGCGGTGGGGCGGCGCGTCGATGAAAGCAGCCCGATGGTGGATGCGCGCCTGGCCGACGGGTCGCGCGTCAACATCATCTTCCCCCCGCTCGCGCTGAACGGCGCCTGCATCTCGATCCGCAAGTTCTCGCGCCGGCGCATCACCTTCGACACGCTGGTGGCGAAGGGCTCGGTGACGGCGCAGATGGCGCGGATCCTCAAGATCGGAGCGGCGGCACGGCTCAACGTGATCATCTCCGGCGGCACCGGCGCGGGCAAGACCACGCTGATGAACGCCATGTCGCAGATGATCGACCCGGGCGAGCGCATCATCACCGTCGAGGACGCCGCCGAGCTGCAATTGCAGCAGCCGCACGTGGTCCGGCTGGAAACCCGCCCGCCCAACCTGGAAGGCCGCGGCGAGGTGACCCAGCGCGACCTCGTGCGCAACGCGCTGCGCATGCGTCCCGACCGGCTGATCGTGGGCGAGGTGCGCGGCGCCGAGGCCTTCGACATGCTGCAGGCGATGAACACCGGCCATGACGGCAGCATGTCCACCATCCACGCCAACACCACGCGCGACGCGGTGATGCGCATCGAGAACATGGTGCAGATGGGCCAGGCCAACCTGCCGCTGCGGGCGATCCGCACGCAGATCGTCAGCGCCGTCGACCTGATCCTGCAGCTCGAGCGCATGCGCGACGGCAGCCGCCGCGTCACCCAGGTCACCGAGGTGATCGGCCTGGAAGGCGACGTGGTGGTGATGAACGACATCTTCCAGTTCGAGTACGACGGCGAGAACCCCGACGGCTCGCTGCGCGGCCACTACAAGGTTTCGCGCGCCCGCCCCGGCTTCGCCGCCCGGCTGCAGTATTTCAACCTCGACCGCGCCTGGGCGGCGGCGCTCGACGAGGTGCCGGCGCCATGACGCCCCCGCTCTCCTCGGCCGTACTGCTGGCGGGATCGGCCGTGGCCCTGCTCGCCAGCGCCGTCTGCCTGGTACGCGCCGACCGCCGCGAGCGGATGCGCAAGCGCCGGCTGGCCGAGGTGGCGCAGGCCTGGCGGCCGACCGCCGCGGCGCGGACGCCGCTGCTTGCCACGCCGGGCCGCCGCCCCGCCACCTCGGGCGCCGCCGCGCGGGCGCTGGCGCTGCTGCAGATCGACACCGGCCGTCCCGATCTCTATCCGACGCGCTGGTGGATCGTGGCGACGGTGGTGGTGGCGGTCGCCGTGCTGGCCTGCGGCGCCGGTGCCTTCCTGCTCGGCCCGGCCTGCTGGCTGGCGCTGCCGCTGGCCTGGGCCGGGCTGACCCGGCTGGTCTTCGGCGGCTATCGCCGCCGCCGCTCCGCCCTGCTCTATGCCCAGTTGCCCGACGCGCTGGCGATGATCGTCCGCTCGGTGCGCGCCGGCATCCCGGTGCCGGAAGCCCTGCGCGTGGTCGGCGAGGAAGGCCAGTTCCCGACCTCCAGCGAGTTCCGCCGGCTCGCCGACGAAATCCGGCTCGGCAGCGCGCTGGCCGAGGCGCTGGTGCGGCTGGCACAGCGCAGCCAACTGGTGGAGTACCGCTTCTTCGCCGTGGCGCTGGCGCTGCAGAGCCAGTCCGGCGGCAACCTGGCGGAGACGCTGGAGAACCTCGCCGACGTGGTGCGCAAGCGCGTCGCCCTGCGCCAGCGCGCGATCGCGCTGTCCTCGGAAGCGCGGCTGACCATGTGGGTGCTCGCCGCCCTGCCCTTCATCACCGCCGGCGCGCTGCTGATGGTGGCGCATGACTACTTCCTGGTGCTGTTCGTTACCACGACCGGGAAGTTCATCCTGGCGACCGGCATCTGCTTCCTTGCCCTTGGGGTGGGATCGATGCAGTTCATCATCCGTCGGTCGCTGTCATGACCGGGCACCCGGACTGGACCACCGCCGGGGCATTGCTGGTGCTGGCTGGCCTCGCTGGCCTGCTGGCGCTGCTGCCCTTGGCACGGCGCAACGCCCGCATTGCCGCACGCCTGCGCGCGCTGCACGGGTGCCCCGGCCCCGCCGCCACCGCGCGCGAGGGCAGGGCGGGCTGGATGCGCCTGTTCGGCGGCGTCGGCGATGCCGTGATCGGCAGCGGCCTGCTCTCGCGCAAGACCATGGCCGAACTGGAGCAGACGGTGAGTGCCACCGGGCATCGCTCCGGGCCGGTGCTGTCGATCTTCATCGGCGCCAAGTTCTGCCTGTTCCTGGGCCTGCCGCTGGCGCTGTGGCTGCTGCTGCGCGCGAGCGGCACCACCCTGCCGCTGCCCCTGGCGCTGCCTCTGGCGATGGCGGCGCTGGTGGGGCTGCTGCTGCCCGACTACGTGGTGCGCAGCATGCGCCGGCGCTACCTGCAGCAGGTCGAGGCCGGGCTGCCGGCCGCGCTCGACCTGCTGATCATCTGCGCCGAGGCCGGTCTCGCGCTGGAAACCGGGTTGGAGCGCGTCGCCGAGGAGGCGCGCGAGGGCTCGCCGGCCACCGCCAACGAATTCCGCCTCACCGTCAGCGAGATGCGCATCCTGGCCGACCGGCGCCAGGCCCTGGTTAACATAGGCACGCGCACCGGTCTTGAATCGATGACGCGGCTGGGCGGCACGCTGGCGCAGAGCATGAAATACGGCACGCCGCTGACCCAGGCGCTGCGCGTGCTCGCCGCGGAGATGCGCCAGACCATGCTGACCCGCTTCGAGGCACGCGCGGCCCGCATCCCGGTGCTGCTGACCGTGCCGATGATCCTGTTCATCCTGCCCTGCATCTTCGTCGTCGTGGCCGGCCCGGCGGCGGTGAAGGTGATGCACATGGACCGCCCCCGATGAGCGTGGCACGGCAGCGGCGCGGGGCGCGGGCGGGGGCGACGGCGCTGGAATTCGCCCTGGTCGCCCCGGCCTTCCTGGCGCTGCTGCTGGGAATCATGGAGCTTGGCTTCCTGCTCTATGCCCAGACGGCGCTCGACTACGCGGCCAGGCAGGCGGCCCGGCAGATGCAGACCGGACGCACCGCGCGCAGCGCGGTCGGTGCCGGCACTTTCAACACGCTGGTGTTCTGTCCCTATCTCACGCCTTTCCTGGACTGTTCCGGGGTGGTCGTGGTGCTGCGGCCGGTGTCCAACTACCGCACGGCGATGCAGACATCCGTCTCATTCACCGCCAGTTCGGTCAATGCCGGCCAGACCGGCGGCCTGATGCTGCTGCAGGCCAGCTACACCCCCGCCTTGCCGCTCTGGCCGCTGAACGTCACCCGCCTGGTCGGGACGGCCGCCTATCTCAACGAGTTCTAGGAGCCCCCATGCGCGTCCCCGCCGGCGGCGAGACCAGACCGATCCCCCGCCCGTCCCGGCCCCACCGGGATGCGCTGCGATGCCGGCAGGGGTTGGCGGCGCTGGAGTTCGCCTTCCTCGCGCCGGTTCTCCTGCTTTTCCTGGCCGGACTGCATGACCTGACCACCGCCTTCATCGCCTGGCAGCGCCTCACCGCAACGGCGCAGGCCACCGCCCAGATCGCCACCCTCATGGCCGCGACGGCGTCCTCGCCGAACACCCTGACCGTGAACCAGGCCAGTGCCGCCGCCTCGGTGATCTACGCCTACCTGCCGGACACGGTGACGGCGGCGACCTCGCGCTTCGGGGTCACGCTCAGCTCGGTGGTGATGACGCCGACGGTCAGCACCTGCACCACCGCCTGCACCTACACCGCGCATGTCGCCTGGAGCGGCGTCTTCGCCGGCGCGGCCACCACCGCCCGCCCCTGCGACGGCAAGACCGCGGCGATTTCCGTCGCCGCCGATTCGGCGGAACCGACGGCAAGCACGCTGCCGGCCGATGCCTACAGCGCCGCGCCGCTGCTGGTCGTCGACGTCGCCTACACGTTCACGCCGCTGTTCACCTCCGTCATCACCGGATCCTTCCAGATGCGCCGCGCCGCCTATTTCGCGCCGCGCACCGGCGAAAGCAGCGACTGGATCAGGTATTTCTACGCCGGATCCCCCGACGCCACCGCCCACTGCACCGGCTATGGCTGGGCCACGGGCAGCGCCACATGAGCCCACGCGCCCTGGCCCGCAAGGCGATGCGACCGGGCCTGCCCGGCCTCGCGCTGCTCGCGGCGATGCAGGGGACGGCGGCGGCCGGCCCCGGCGATGCCTGCCGCGAACAGGCCGCGCTGGCCGAGCGCGTCCACGGCATCCCGTCCGGATTGCTGCTGGCGATCGGCAAGCGCGAAAGCGGCCGCTTCGACCCCGAGGCCGGCGGCGTGCTGCCCTGGCCCTGGGCGGTGAACCGCGAGGGCGAGGATCGCTATTTCACCTCGCCGGAAGAGGCCATCGCCTATGTCGCCGCGTCCCAGGGGGCGGGCAGCCGGTCGATCGATGTCGGCTGTTTCCAGATCAACCTGAAATACCATCCGCAGGCCTTCGGCTCACTGGCCGAAGCGTTCGATCCGGCGGCGAATGCCGTCTACGCGGCGCGGTTCCTGACCCAGTTGCACGGCCAGACGGGAAGCTGGGAGACCGCGGTGGCGCAGTACCACTCGGCCGATCCCTGGCGCGGCGTGCCCTACCAGCAGGCGGTGTTCGCCACCTGGCAGGGCACCGCGACGGCGATGCCGGCGGCGCTGCGCCCCGTGGTGGCGACGGGTCTGCGGCCGGCCATGGTGGTGCGGGGCATCCGCGTCTGGACCCCTGGCAGCGCCCCGGCCGGCAACGGGCTGCCAAGGGTCATCACCCCGTAGGCCGCCCCCCCGTAAGACCGGGGCTATTGCGCCAGCAGGGCCAGGGACGCCCTGACCGGCGCCGGCCCCTGGGCGGAGCGGTCGAGTCCCTCCAGCATCGCCTGGGCCTGCGTCGTCTCGCCCGCCAGCGTCAGCACCAGCGCGAGATTGGCGCGGGCCGGCACATCCTGCGGCCGCTCCGCCACCGCCTGGCGCAACACCGTGGCGGCCTCGGCGAGCTTGCCTTGCTGGGCCAGCGCCACGCCCTTGCCGTTCAACGCCTCCACGCTGGCGGGATGGCGGGCCAGGATCTGCGCATAGACCGCGGTGGCCTGTTCGGCCTGCCCGGCCGCGACCAGCGCCGCCGCCTCGGCCAGGGTCGGCGGCTCGTTCGCCGCGGCCAGCACGCGTTGCAGCCGCGCCCGGGACGCATCGTCCCGGCCGGCTTCCGCCCCCCCCTTCACCGCACATCCGCACACGAGCACCAGGGCCGCGACCGCGGCCGACCTTGCCAGGCACCCGCCGGCACACCGAAAAATCATGCAGAGCCCGCCTTGAAACTGGATCATTGCCACGAAGGAATATCGACTTACGGTAGAAGCAGCCACACGTTTCGGCATTGCAAACAATCGCGAGCACCGGGCCGCAGGAACACACAGTGCTGGGTCCACCCGGCGACGCTGGGCAGGGCCGTACGGCCACGGTATGGTGCTGGAACGAACGCGCCCGCCCGCCGGACAGCCGCGTCGTTTCAACGTGCGAAACCGCGCATGGGCTGACCGGTGTCCTCGCGCCGGTATTTCATGGCAGGAGACTGACATGCACACCAGCAAGGACCGGGCGGCCGAGCGCCCCCCTTTCATCGCCCCGCCGCCGTCGTCCCGCATCCGGCTGCGGCGCGGGCGGATCGAATGCGTCGTCACCGGCGAAGGCCCGGCGCTGCTGGCGCTGCATGGCGGCATGGGCGGGCATGACCAGTCCTGGCTGCTGGCACGCTCACTGCTCACCGACCCGATGGCCTGCCGGATCGTCGCGCTGTCCCGCCCCGGCTATCCCGGCACCTCGCAGCGCCTCGGCCACACCCCGGCGCAGCAGGCCGATACCTGCGCCGACCTGCTGGACGCCCTGGGCATCGGCTCGGTGGTGGTGGCCGCCGTCTCCGCGGGCGGCCCCTGCGCGCTGCAATTCGCCCTGCGCCACCCCGAGCGGTGCCGCGGGCTGATCCTGGTCTCCGCCTGCAGCACCCGACTGCCGCTCTCGGCCGCGATCGAGCGGCGGCTGCGCCTGTTGCGGCGGCTGGCCTGGGTGCCGGGGCTGCCGACGCTGATGCGCCGCCGGGCGGAGAAACACGCCGAGGAAACGGCGCGCCGGTCGATCCTCGACCCGGTGCAGCGGGCGCACACGCTCAATCACCCGGTGGCCGGCCCGCTGCTGCGCAGCCTGCAGGCCAGCGTCCACGACCGGCTGCGCCAGCGCCTGCCCGGCACGATGAACGACACCGCCCAACTGGCCGCCCTCGAGCCCCTCCCGCTGAACCTGGTCACGGCGCCGACGCTGGTGGTGCACGGCACCGCCGACCAGATCGTCCCCTTCTCCCATGGCCAGGCCGTCGCCACCGCGGTCCCCGCCGCCGAGCTGATGGCGATCGAGGGCGGCGAACATGTCGCCCTGTTCACGCATCTCGACGAGGTGCGGACCAAGGTCAGGCGCTTCCTCGCGACCCACTGGCCGCCCGCCTGACCGCGCGGCCGGCCGCCCCATCCCCGGACGCAGCCCCCCCCTGAATGCAGGTTTTGTAAACACAAGGTTGTGCATGGCCTTGTGACTTGCGCTCATTAAGTCATTCCGACCATGCGGCGAACCATGACAGCACGCGATCTGTCCAGGACTGGATCATAAAAGCACCACTATTATTCCACACCATTCACAATGACGGCCCAACCCGCCAGTCATTCCGGGGCCGGTATGCTTTGGCAACAGGTGGATCCACGGCCACCAGAAGCGGAATGGCGTTAATAGAAGTGAATTTCCTGTGTGCTGAACATAGCATTCGGAAAAGGGATTTCACTGTCGTGTGCGATATCTGCCGCACGCCGACTTGATGTCCACCCCGCTGGAAACACCAACCGTTGTATGCCCTATATAACATCTACTCAGTAACATTCCGTCTCTGGCATTGCTGCGGGACGAGTATGCAGAAGCATCACAACGTTCAACCCGAAGACCGTCCCATTACCCTGCCATGGGAAATCCAGCCCCTCGCCTATGGCACCACCCGCCCGTCGCCCTGGTCGCCGGTGGAAGTCGCCGGCCTGGACGGAGCCAGGTTGCGCGCGCTCCGCGAGAGCCCGTTCGCCAGGAACCTGCTTGGTGGCGATCGCTTCGCGCGATTCTGGTTCTGCGACATGCGGCGGCTGTCGCTGTTCCTGATCCTGATGCGGGAATCGCCCTGGCTGCGGGGCGAGTGGGGCTGTTTCGCCATGGCGACCCTGGCGTCCCGGTCGAAGATGTCGATCGCCCGGATCTACCAGGTTCTGTGCCTGGGCAAGGGCACCGGCGACTTCCTGTGCCACCGGGATTCCCGGGATGGCCGCATGATCCTGCTGGAGCCATCCCCGGCGGCGCAGCAGGCGTTCGAGGCCCTGATCGCACAGTTCTTCTCGGCGCTCAGCCTCTTTCTCCACCGGATCGACCCGCTGCCCCGCCTCACGCCCGAGGAACGGCGGGAAGCCTATGTGGACAGCATCGATACGCTGCATGCCCTGCTCGGCCGTGCGGCGCTCGATGACCGGCAGATGGGCAGCACGTCCTTCCTGGTGGCGATGCTTGATCTGTGGCTGCACAGCCCGGTCCCGGCGCCGGACTTCGTGCGACGCGAGGCGAGCCGGCTGCGGGTGACGCAGGCGACGATGCGCAACGTGCTGCATCGCGCGGAACGGGCCGGCCTGATCGAGCGGAGCCTGCGCATGCTGCGCCTGACCCCGGCCGCCGAGCAGCAGACCGCCGCCGTGGTGGCATCCATCATGTCCGAGCTCTCGGCCCTGCACGCACGCACCGAGGCGCGGCTGCGGCACGCCAGCCCGGCCGATGACGCCACGGCAACCGGGCCGGCGCGCCGCAGCGCCGCCAACCGGCTCGACGAACCGGTGGCGTCGGTGGCGTGACGCCAGCTGCCCGATCCGCCGGGCCGGTGGATCGGGCAGCTGGCGCCGGCAGCGGATCCCCCTGACGGCCTGCATCCGACCGAAGTTGCGACTCCCCCACGCGCGTCAAATCGTGCCGTCACCGATCACAGCAACGCTGGCGCGGTGAACCGGCGCCCCTGGCGATGTTACAGGTCATGCACTGGCCACCAAGGGGAGACAGCCAATCCGATGACGCTTGATGTACTCGTGCTGCAGCCGATCGTGGCACTCCTGGCAGGCATCCTGATCCTGCTCATGCCCCGCCTGCTGAGTTTCATCGTCGCCATCTACCTGATCGTGGTGGGGGTCGTCGGGTTATGGCCGCATCTGCTGCGCTGACCTCCCCCGCCGCTACGGCTGCCACCGCCTGCGTCCTGGTTCCACGCAATACCCATCATAAACAGGTGCCCCATGACCACGATCCTGATCATCCTCCTCCTGGTCCTGCTGCTGGGAGGCGGTGGAGGCTATTACGGCTACAGGAGCTATGGCGGGCGCGGGCTTGGCGGCGTCCTCGGGCTGGTGCTGCTGGTCCTGGTCATCCTCTGGCTCGTCGGCGGGCTCGGCGGCGTCGGATACAGCCGCCTGCCGGGTCCCTGAAGCACCATCCGGCGCTGCCCCATCAGCGTCAGGAAAGGCAAGGGCTTCGCCCTTGACCCACCAAGGGCCACAAGGCCCTTGGATCCCATTCTCGCTGCGCGGCACAGAGTCATGGGTTCCAAGGGCAAAGCCCTTGGCGGAGGTCCAGGAGGCGGAGCCTCCTGGTCGGGTGCGGGGTGAAACCCCGCCAACGCCCCCCCGCAGCCTACCAGGTGACGCGCAGGCCGCCGGTGATGTTCTGCGACGTGGCGTTCTGCGCGAAGCCGGCGCGATAGCTGGCATAGATGCCGACAGCCTGGGTGATCTGCATGTCCATCCCGGCGCCGATGCGTGCGGTGTCCCGCCCCACCGAAGTGGTGGCGTAGCTGAACGGCGCCGTGCTCGCCAGCGTCAGCGCGGCGGTGCCGCGCGGGATGGCGGTGCCGTATTCGTGCTGCCAGCCCACCAGCCCCTGCACGCGCAGCGGCATCGTCGGCGTGACGGCGAAGCTGGTGCCGAAGCGCACCCCGACCAGGCTCTGCAGGCTGGTCAGCGACTGCCCGTCGATCCGCTCGGCCAGGGGCGCGGTGCCACGCTCCTGCAATGCCCCGCCGCTGAGGCTGAGCGCGGAGAAGCCAACCGTCGGTTCGATGCGCCAGGCATCGGCGGTCAGCGCCAGCCCGGCATCGACCTGCACGCCGCCGCCATCCACGTCGCGGCTGCCGCGCACGCCCTGGCCCCAGGCGCTCAGGTTGCGCGTCGCATCCTGGTCGGCATGCATGTAGGCGGCCTGCCCGTCGACGAAGAACAGCCCGGAGCGGTGGCCGCCATAGACCGACAGGTTCACCGCGTCCCCGTCGATCGAGGCGCCGTTGCTGCGCGTGCTGGCATGGCTGCCGCCGGCGGCGAAGCCGATCACCGTGTCCGGCGCCACCGCGTAATCCACGCCCGCCACCATGCCACCCACCGAGCTGTGCGCGCTCGGCGCGCCGCTGCCGGAGATGTCGGTGAAGCGACCGAGGCCGGTGGCCCAGAAAGTCAGGCCGGACCGGGTCTGCGCCGTGTTGGCGCCGGCGCTGTCGCCGGCACGGCGCGCGGCGAGCTGATCCCCGACGGTGGCGGCCACGTCATACCAGGTGTCGCGGGCCGTCAGCATCCCGTAGCCGTAGATCGTGGGCGAGAGCTGTTCGAACGCCGGGGCGATGGCCGGGCCGGACAAGGTGTAGAGCGGATAGAACAGCCGCGCGGCATCGGCATCCATGCGCACGCCCGCCGCCGGACGAAGGGCGTCGAGGGCGCTGCCGACCGCCTGCTGGTTCCCCGTCTCCGGCAGCCCGGCCAGGGACAGGTTGCCGTAGCTCGCCGGCGTGACCACCAGGGTCAGCGTGGTCGGTGCATACAGCGCATCGAAGCGCGTCCCGGCCGGCAGCCCGTCCGTGGCGCCGTTCGCCGGCGCCATCCCGCCATAGCTGCCCTGCACGCCGCCCGCCGCCGTGATCACCTGGAACTGCTGGCCCAGCACCGGGACGAAGCTGTTGCTGGCTGATCCGGTGATGCCGCGCAGCACCGGCTGCAGCGTGCCGCCGACGGTGACGCTGTCGGTGGAGACGATGCGGCTGTAATTACCCGCGCCGTTGCTGGTGCCGGTGCCGTCGATGTCGAAAGTGGTGACGGACCCCGCCGTCAGCGTGAGCGGAGCGGTGAAGCTCATCGTGCCGGGACTGTTGCCGGGCGCGAGCACGCCGTTCACCGTGGTCGGCGTCCTGATCAGGCCGGTGCCCCGCAGCGTGCCATCCACGATGAGCGAGGCCGCGGCGATCGTGCCGTTGTTGAAGAACAGCGAACCGGCATCGATCGTCATGTCCATGGTGCCGCTGACGACGCCGTTGAGGACCTCGGTGCCGGCGGCGAGCACCAGCGCGCCGCCGCCGGCGATCGTGCCGGTGAAGTGATCGGCGGCACCGGTCAGGGTCAGTTTCTGTGCCCCGAGATTGACGGTTCCGGTGCCGGCGAGGGTGCGGATGGTGGCACCGTTGCTGGTGGCGGAGATGTCAAAGACACCGTTGTCGAGCACGCCTTCGGAGGCGGCGATGCTGCCGCTGCCCGTCAGCGCCAGCGTCGCGCCGGGATTGATGGTGGTCAGGCCGGTATAGGTGCTGGTGCCGGTCAGCGTCTCGGTGCCGCCGGTGACGGTCACGCCGCCGCTGCCGCCAATGCTGCCGCTGAACGTGCCACCGGCATCGCTCAGCGTCAGCGTCTGCGCCCCGAGCGTGACAGTGCCGCCGCCCGCAAGGCTGCGAATGGTGGCGCCGCGGGTCGTGGCCGAAATATCGAAAATGCCGTTGTCGATCACCCCCGAGGAAGCAGCGATGCTGCCCAGGCCCGACAGCGCCAGCGTCGCCCCGGTGCCGATGCCGGTCTGGCCGGTATAGGTGCTGGTGCCGGTCAGCGTCTCGGTGCCGCCGGTGACGCTCATGCCGCTGCTGCCGTCGATGCTGCCGCTGAACGTGCCGGCGGCATTGCTCAGCGTCAGCGTCTGCGCCCCGAGATCGATGCCGCCACTGCCCGAGAGGCTGCGGATGCTGGTGCCGTTGTCGGTGGCGGAGATGTCGAAGCGGCCGTTGGCGACCACCTCCGAAGAGGCGGCGATGCTGCCGATCCCCGACAGCGCCAGTGTCGCACCGGCGCCGATGCCGGTCTGGCCGGTATAGGTGTTGGTGCCGGTGAGTATTTCGGTGCCACCCGCGACCGTCAGCCCGCCACTGCCGTCGATGGCCCCCACGAACGTGCCGCCGGCGTCGCTCAACGTCAGCGTCTGCACCCCGAGAGCGACAGCGCCACCGCCCGAGAGGCTGCGGATGCTGGCGCCGTTGCTGGTGGCGGAAATGTCGAACGTGCCGTTGTCGACCACCTCCGAGGACGCGGCGATGCTGCCGCCCCCGGACAGGGCCAGTGTCGCACCGCTGCCGATGCCGGTCTGGCCGCTATAGGTGTTGGTGCCGGTGAGTGTCGCGGTGCCGCCCGCGACACTCAGCCCGCCACTGCCGTCGATGCCGCCATCGAACGTGCCGCTGGCATTGCTCAGCGTCAGCGTCTGCGCCCCGAGGGCAACGCTGCCGTTGCCCGAAAGCGTGCGGATGCTGGCGCCGTCGCTGGTGGCGGAGATGTCGAACGTGCCGTTGGCGGCCACCTCCGAGGACGCGGCGATGCTGCCGCTTCCCGACAGCGCCAGCGTCGCCCCGGCATCGATGGCGGTGCGGCCGGTATAGGTGTTGGTGCCGCTGAGTGTCTCGGTGCCGCCCGCGACCGTCAGCCCGCCGCGACCGCCGATGCCGCCGCTGAACGTGCCGCTGGCGTCGCTCAGCGTCAGCGTCCGCCGGCCCAGGGAGACCGTGCCGCTGCCCGAGAGGCTGCTGATGCTGGCCCCATGCCGGGTGCGGGAGATGTCGAAGTTGCCGTTGTCAACCACGCCCGAGGAAGCGGCGATGCTGCCATGGCCCGCCAGGGCCAGCCTCGCGCCGGACTCGATGGTGGTCAGGCCGGTATAGCTGTTGGTGCCGGTGAGCGTCTCGGTGCCGCCCGCGACCGTCAGCCCGCCACTGCCGCCGATGTCGCCACCGAACCTGCCCCAGGCATTGCTCAGCGTCAGCGTCTGCGTCCCGAGGGCGACAGCGCCGTTGCCCGAAAGACTGCGGATGCTGGCGCCGTTGTCGGTGGCGGAAATGTCGAAGCGGCCGTTGGCGACCACCCGCGAGGATGCGGCGATGCTGCCGCTCCCCGACAGCGCCAGCGTCGCGCCGTTATCGATCGTGGTTCGGCCGGTGTAGGTGTTGGTGCTGCTGAGCGTCTCGGTGCCGCCCGCGACCGTCAGCCCGCCGTGACCGCTGATGCTGCCGTCGAACGTGCCGCTGGCGTCGCTCAGCGTCAGCCTCTGCCAGCCGAGATCGACACTGCCATTGCCCGAAAGACTGCGGATGCTGGTGCCCATGAGGGTCAGGGAGATGTCGAGTGTGCCGTTATCGACCACATCCGAGGACGAGGCGATGCTGCCAAGGCCCAGCAGGATCAGCGTCGCGCCACTATCGATCGTGGTTCGGCCGGTATAGGTGTTGATGCCGGCAAGAGTGGTGCTGCCACCGTCCTGGCTGTTGGCGAAGGTGATGTTGCCGGGGGTTCCGTTCCTCGCGTCCGAGAATACGCCGGTGAATAACGTATTTTTCCCGTACTGATCTATCGTGTTGGTGCTGGAACCATCAAGGGTAAAATTCTGTAAATATATGCCAAGATTCAGGTTAGTCCGCAACGTGCCACCTTTGAACGATGGCGTATCGAGCAGAAACAGCGAACTGGCTTTATAATAAGGCTTTGATGTATCGATATCTGTGTGAAAGAGATTCAAGGAGAGGCTTTGCGCCCCGGGCCTGTCACCGGCGGCATAAGCCGAGGAGATGGTCGCAACGAGGGCGGCGCTGGCGGCAACCGCACTATAGGCGAGCTTTAACGGCACTGGCGTCGTCCTTCGTGAAAAAGAAAAGCTGCTTGTTGCCCTTTGGGGGCTTGGCCGGAGCCTCGGCCGGCATGGCGCCGCCGATGCAGCGGCTTGCAACCAGGATCATAGCCGGCACATGCCGGCGAAAAATCCGTGATCCCGGCCCGAGGAATTGCGGTGGCGCCTGGCTGGACGAGCATCGACGGCAGGAGTTGGCACGGCCAGGTGATGGACTCAGGCCATGGCCGGGATGAACACCACCGTCGCGCCGTTACGCGCGCTCAGATGGTCGGGGTCAACCGACACCGCGAAGGCAAGCGCCAAGGCCGGGATATCCATGCCGCGGACTGCCGATATGGGCCTGTCGAAATGGGTGGTGGCGATAACCGGGCAAGACACGCCGGTTCGCGCTTCTGGTCATGAACCATCGCTGCCAAGGCGGCAAAGCTGCGCCTTGAATCGGCGCCAACCTGCTTTTGAACGAAGCACAGCCCGTTGTCGCACTGCCCGAACCACATTGCGCCAAGGCGTTTGTCGATCTCCCGGGATATTTCATTTTGTTACGCTATCGCCACATGATCAGGACTGAGTCATCATCACATCGACATCGCAACAAGACTGTCGCGTTCCCGCGCATATGTAAATACGCTTTTGCACTTTCATGACAGCGGGGTGATCCGCATCCCCGCGGCGGCAGGCAGCGCGGCGGAGCGGAGACCTCCGCCGCACGCGCCCCGGGGTATGTCTTTGTTTGGTCAGCCCTTCAGGCTGCCGGTATCAGGCGAACAGCGCACCAAGGTTGGTGGTGTGCACGCCGACCAGGCCGAGATGGGTGCCATCAGTGAGATGCACCGAAGTGCCCGCCGCCGCATCGGCGATCCAGGCGACCGCGCTGGTGCCGGAGCCGTAGCCGACCAGGCCGAGCTTATCGGTGCCGAGCTTGAAGTCGTAGACGACGATGGTGTCGATCGAGCTGTCCTTGATCATGTTGAACACGTCCTTGCCGCCGCCGGCGGTGACGGTCACCGTGCCGGCAAGGTTCACCGTCGCACCGCCATTGCCGAGAGTGGCGATGGTGCTGCCGCCGGCGAGGTTCAGCGTGGCCGAACCGGTGCCACCGCCGATGAAGCGCAGCGCACCTGCCTTGTTGCCGTTGACCACGACATTGCCGGCGTTGACCTGGATCACGTCGGTGCCGGCGCCGCAATTGATGGTGTCGGTGCCGTTCACGGTGACGGTGGCGCTGCCGGTGATGTTCACCGTGTCGGTGAAGCCCGGCTGCGTCGTCACCGCCTGGCCGTCCCAGACGGTGACGGTGTTCCGGGTGCTGCTCATTACCTGCGCGGCGGTGGCGGTGGTCAGCCCGGCGATGATGACATGCGTGCCGTCGTTGAGCCACATGTCCACGCCGTAGCTGGTGTTGGCGAAGCTGTGCAGCCCCTGCGGCGCGGTGATCTGGTCGGTGCCCGGCTTGAAGCCCTTGATCGTCACCGTCGCCGCGGCGCTGTTGGCGAAGACGAAGGTATCGGCACCGCTGGCCCCCGCGGTCACCGTGGCGCTGGTGCCGGTCAGGCGCACCGTGCAAGCCCCGTTCGGCACCGTCACCGTCTGGCCGGTGGTGACCGTCACCGTGGTGGCGCTGCCGGAGCCGCCGGACGAACCGGAACCGTCCGAGCCACCGGACCCGCCGGACCCGCCGGACCCGCCGGACCCGCCGGACCCGCCGGAAGATCCGCCTCCGACCTCGATGATCAGCGGATGGTCGGTGATCGCGAGCGTCACCTCGCTGACATTGCTCAGCGTGCGGACGGCGGAGCTGCCGATGGTCGGGTCGTAGATCGCGACCGAGCCATAGATGCCGCCCAGCTTCACGGTGACGTTCTGCGCCGGCGCCGTGCGGGCCACGCCATTGGTGTAGATGCTGGCATCGGCCCAGACCGCCAGTTCGAACGCGCCAGAGCTCTTCTGCATCAGCAGGGAGTTGCCGTTGGTGCCGAGCCCGCTGATCGTGTAGTTCAGCGTCCCGGGCGTGAAGGTGCTGGCGGTGGCGCCGGTATCGCCGAGCACCGCCATCATGTTGTGCAGGTAGGTGGCCGCCAGCTTCGGCGTGCCATCGGCGTTGAACAGGCCCCAGTGGTCCTCGAAGCCGATGCCTTGGCTCGCGTAGTTCATGTTCTCGTCGAACAGCTCGTAGAGCACGGTCAGCGAGGAACCGGCGAGATACGCGTCCAGCACCAGGTTCAGCGTGTAGACGCCGTTGGCGTATTGCGATCCCCAGTAATTGCTGCTGCCATCGTTGAGATCGTTGAAGCCGGTCTCGGTGATGGCGAAAGGCAGGCTCGCGGTGTAGCCGGTCTCGGACGCGATCACGCCCCCGATCTCGGTGGCCGGTGCGTTGCCGTTGTGCTGGTAGAAATGGACATTGCCGTACTCGGCGATGTCGGTGATGGCGAGCCCGAGTTGCCGTGCCGCGGTGACGGCGGCACTGTTGGCGTTGCCGTCATCGGGAATGGCGAGGCTGAACAGCGCGACGTCGGTGCCCCTGGCGAAGCTGGTGTAGAGATCCTGCTGCCATTTGATGGCCGCCTGCCAGCCCGAGTAGGTCTTGCCGTCGAGCGCCTTGTAGGTCGTGCCGTTGCGGATCAGGCCCCAGCCGGCGTTGTCGACCTCGAGCGGGCCTTCGATCATGCGCACATAGCCGGCCTGCACCAGCGGCTTCAGCGCGGTGATCGTGTCGGCGGCGACATTGCTGCCGCCTGAATTATAGGCCGTGTAGATATCGAGCTGATAGCCGAGCGCGCCCAGGCTGGCCAGGCCGTCGTCGATGGCCCAGGTCTCGTCACGCACCGTGGCAACACCGGTGCCGATGCCATTGGGGTTGAGATACGCGAGGGCGGCTTCGACAGTGGCAAGATTGGCGTAGGGCGTCTGCGACGGCCGTTCGAGGTGGATCTGCACCCCCACCGAGTTCGTGAAGGACGCCGCGCGGACTGCTGTAGACACGGGTCTCGATCCCTTGCGGTTGAATTTTCCGCGCAGGGATCGCCTTCACAAACCCGTGATGTCAAGTCATTTGCAGAGTCGTTCCAGATTCTAATCTGGAATGAAACGTAAACAAATCGGCATTTCCTGGCATAACTCGTTGAATCCGCAAGACAGATTCTCGATCAAAAAAACGTTCTACAAAGCTTTGACACTTCATACGAAGAGATCGACATGCCTCCATCGCGGCGTGAACCAGATGTACTGATGTACTTCTTTGATTATCAACTTATCGGTTTATGTCCTGGGCATGCCTTGCCTGCCGTGGGCGGCACCGGTCGCCACGGGCCGCGCCCGCATGACGCCGGTCCGCCCGCGAAGGCAAACACGGGTCGCCGGGCTCAGGTGAAGGCCATGTCCGCCAGGGTGACGCTCGTGGAGTACGGCAGGAAGACGCTTCCGCCCTGGGTGCCGAACGTCACGAGTTGCCCCCAGGGCAGGGTGCCATCCCCCAGGCTCTGGCTGATGCCGACCGAGCCACTGTCCACGCCGCTGAAGACCAGCTTGTCGGTGCCGGCCTGGAAATTGGCGATGGTGGTCTGTCCCGGCGCATTGCTCACATCGAACGTGTCCGCACCGCTGCCTGCCGGCACGGTCGAGGCCGCGGGCGTGACGGCCGGGGCCGGATCGATCGGCGTTGCCGCGGGCGTGACGGTCGGGGCCGGATCGGCCGGCGTTGCCGCTGGCGTGACGGCCGACGCCGGATCGGCCGGCGTTGCCGCTGGCGTGACGGCCGACGCCGGATCGGCCGGCGTTGCCGCTGGCGTGACGGCTGGCGCCGGATCGGCCGGCGCCAGCACCGCGGCCGGGGTTGGGGTTGGGGTCGGGGTCGGGGTCGGGGTTGAAGCCGGCGGCACCGTCGTGGTCACGGCGGCGGCAGGCGGGTCCGTAAACGTGAAGTCCCCGGCTGCAGCCGGGGCAAGGGTCAGCGCGGCTCCTGGCACGTTCTCGCCGTTGTAGGTCGCCTGCTCCACATACAGGGTGCGCGGCGTTCCAGGTGGACCGGCGTGGGAATCGGCGAGAAAGGCAATCTCCACCGTATGCAGGCCGGCAGCCCAGTCGCCGTGCAGGGTAATGGTATCGGCATCGCCCGCCTGCTCCAGGGCCTGGGCCGTGAGCGTGCCGCCCACCTGCATGCCGTCCACCTTCACGGTGTACTGCGCATCCGCCTGATAGACGCTCTCGGCAACCTTGAGGACCAGCGTGTCGGCGCCGCTGCCGAGCTGCAGCGAAGCCGGCTGGTTGGTGGTGGAGAGGGACGCGGTCCCGTCCGGCGGGGCGAACGGAGCGCCGGTCCACTGTTCCAGGCTGACATAGTCGACCTTGAAGTCGAGATGCTTGATGCTGCTGTAGTTCAGCGGCACGCCGTACCACAGTTCCTTGTCGGAACTGACGTTTCCCATGATGCCGAGGCTCAGCGGCTCGGCCGGGCTGTGGCCCTCCTGGGTGGCGGTCAGCTTGCCATCGACATAGAGCCTGACGGAGTCGGGCATCCAGTCCACGGTGTAGGTGTGCCACTGGCTGTAGTCGACGTCATAGAGCTGGCTCTTGAAGTCGTGCTTGCCGTTCGGGTCCGTCCAATGGACGGTGAACAGGCCGCTCTTCATCGGCGTTTCCAGCAGATTGATCTCGGGTGGCCAGTGGGTGACGTCGGTCGGCCACAGCAGCAGCGTGGGCCCGGCCCCGTACACCTTTTCGCTCACCTTGGCGCGGATCGTGGCCCTGCCATAGAGGATGTGGCCGCCGATATTGTCGGGTCCCCCCGCCCAGGGGGCGCTGGAGATGCCGGCGGTGTACCAGGTCCCGTCCTGGGCCTTGTCGAAATTGATGGTCAGCACCCCATCGCCGACCCAGATCTCACCGGCATTGTATCGGAATGCACCGTTGCGGAACAGTTCCCCGCCACCATAAATAATTGGCCAGTTTGGCCATTGGAGCCATGTGCCACTGAAATCGTCAAAGAAGACCTGCTTAAAGCCAGAATTGGCATTGTGTGACGGGCCACTGGTTCCCGCACCAGTTGATATCGGCATCAGCGCAGTCCTTACATCCCATGGACCACCAGAATGCGACCGAATCCTTTATCATGCTGTTCGCAAATACGTGCCCGCCCCCGCAAGCCCCCCTGCCACCGCCGCACCGGCCGGGAAATGATCACGCAATCACCTGGCGGATCTCACACACCATGTTGTGTGAACGGTACAGGCTGGCAACCGGACGTGGATGTCATACTCGTCGCCACGGCATGGCGGGGGATTTCATCGCAAGGCGGAAAAACGCAGATGGCGAAATGAGATACACATTTGAGGGACCGCGCCACGGACGCGCAACGCGATGGAACACGGAGAGGATAGGATACCGGCCTTGCGGCGGACCCGGCCGGCGGCGCCGGAAGGCGTGATCCGGTCGACATGCGCATGAGGGACGCGTGCAAAACGTCAGAGAGAAGCTAGGGAAAGGCGCAATCTGGCTCGGCGCCTCCAGGGTCCTGATCAATGCGGTGTCGATCCTGGGGTCGATCCTGCTGGCGCGGCTGCTGGTCCCCGAGGATTTCGGCCTCGTCGCCATTGCCAACACGTTGTTCGTTCTGCTGATCAGCGCCACCGAACTGCCGCTTGGCCTGGCCCTTATCCAGCACAAGGATCCCCAGCCCGGGCATTATCATTCCGCCTGGACACTCGGCCTCGCGCGCGGCGGGCTGATCGCCCTGATCTGCGTCGCCGTCGCCTGGCCGGTCGCCGGCATCTACGGCGACGCGCGCCTGATCCACGTCATGCTGGCGCTTGGCCTCGTCGCCCTGCTGAACGGCGCCACCAACCCCAGGATGGTGGTGTTCACCCGACAGTTGGTGTTCTGGCAGGAATTCGCCGTCAGCGTCGCCTCGAAACTGGCCTCCTTCTCGGTTTCGCTGGGCCTCGCCTGGGCCTGGCAGAGCTACTGGGCCCTGATCGGCGGCATCCTCGCCTCGCAACTGGCCGGTCTCATCCTCTCCTACGTCCTGGTGCCGTTCCGGCCGCGCCTCTGCGTCAGCCATGTCAGGGAACTGTGGTCCTTCTCTGCGTGGGTGTCGCTCTCGCGGCTGATGAACACGCTCAACTGGAAGTTCGACCACCTGCTGGTCGGCGGCTGGCTCGGCCAGCGTGCGCTCGGACTCTACAGCGTCGCGGACAACCTGGCCGCGACACCGACCAATGAAATGATCCGCCCGATCACCTTGACGCTGTTCCCGGGCTTCGTGCAGGTGGCCGGCGACCCGGCGCGGCTGCGCGCCGCCTACCGCTCGGCGCAGTCGCTGGTCTGCGCCGTCGCCATGCCGACCGGCATCGGCTTCGCCCTGATCGCCGAGCCCTTCGTGCGGATCGGCATGGGGGAGAAATGGCTGCCGATCGTGCCCATCATCCAGGTCCTCTCCACCTCCTTCGCCTGCTATTCCCTGGCCAGCACCACCGCCGAGCCACTCGCCATGGCGATGAGCGCCACCAAGCAGTTGTTCCAGCGCGACCTGGTCATCTTCCTCACGCGCATCCCGCTGATCGTCATCGGCATGGCCACGCTGGGGCTGGCCGGTGTCCTCGTCGCCCGGCTGACCAGCGGCTGCATCAGCATGGCGCTGAACCTGCACCTGGTGCGGAGCCTGATCGGAACACCGATCCGCGAGCAACTGCGCGCGAATATCCGCACGGTCGCCAGCGCCGCCCTCATGGCCATCGCCGTGCTTCAGTATAATCGCATGGTCGCGGCCCTGTCCGGCCACGGCCTGCTGATCGAGCTGCTGGCGCCCATCGCCTGCGGCGCGGCGGTGTATCTCGGCATCCATGCCGGGCTGTGGATGCTGGCCGGACGACCGGACGGGCCGGAGACCGAGGTCGCGCGGCTGGCCGGGGCCGTGCTGCGGCGCCTGCGACCGGAACGCCTCACCATCGCCGCCCGGCCTGCCGACTGACCCGGCAGGAAGGGTGATTGCGCCAGGCAGTGTCGTTACGAAAGGAGCGACAGGGAATGGAGCGGAACCAGACGGCGACAAGACAGGAGGAAATCCAGACGCCAGCCGCCCCTGCTTTGCCCCGCATCCTCACCGCGCCTCTGCCGCGGGTGGCCGGGCGACCACGATGGTGCGTGTTCACCAGCGCCGGCGACTACAACAATGTCGCAGCCTGGATGGAGGCCGGCCAGATGGGACGGCGCTGGGATCTCGTCACCGCCTTCTACGGCGAGGACGACAGCGCCTACGCCTGGCTCGCCTCCCGCTCCACCCTCTGCGTCCGCAGCAAGGGCAGCAAGTTCCAGAACCTGAAGAAGCTGCACAGCGCCGATCCGGAACTGCTGCGCCGCTACGACTTCGTCCTGGTCGCCGACGACGACCTGATCTGGCAGTCGAGCCAGGACATCGACCGCCTGTTCGAGATCGCGTCGCAGCAGGATTTCTGGGTCTGCCAGCCGGCCTTCAGCCCGGCGGGCAGGGTCTCGCACAAGATCACCGCCTGGACCGGCCAGCGCAACAGCATCCGCCACGTGAACTTCATCGAGGTCACCTGCCCGGTGTTCCGCAGCGACAAGCTCGCCGCGTTCCTCGACATCTATGACGGCAAGCTGCTCGGCTGGGGCATCGACTGGTGGTTCTGCACGGTCCTCGACATCACCACCCACCGCAAGGCCGCCATCATCGACAAGGTGGTGGTGACCAACCCGCACGACCACCAGCGCCGCGGCAAGGGGCGGGAAATCCTGAAGCTGCAAAGCGACGAGGAACGCTGCCGCCACTGGCAGGAGGTCATGCGCCAACACGACATCGCCCAGTACGAGCACCGGGTCTTCGCCCGGATCATCGACGAGAACCCGCGCTGGAACAGAAGACTGGATCGCCTGCGCCGGGCCTTGCGCGGCGCCCCCCTGTGACGGGGCGTCGCGCAGGGAAGACCGGAATCAGGTGAAGCGCATGTCTGCCGTCGTCACGCCCCATGACCAGCGCAGGAAGACACTCTCGCCGTGGGTGCCGAAGGTGACGCGTTGCCCCCATGCGTTGTCGGCGCCGCCATGGCCGTCGGAGATCCTGACGGAAGCGGCATCGACGCCGCTGAAGACCAGCTTGTCGATGCCGATCTGGAAGTCCTTGATCAGGCCGCTGCCGGCCACGTCGCTGCAGCGGAAGATGTCCAGGCCGTCCGTGCCCTGGGCGATCTCGCCCGCCCCCATGGTGAGCGGCGACCAATCGGTGAAACCGAGGCTCTGCGTGCCGGTGCGGCGGAAGGCGAGGGTCGAATCCGGGATGCGCACGCCGTCGTAGCTGGCCGCGTCGAGATAGAGATTACGGTCGAGCGTGCCGATGCCGCCCCAGGCATCCTCCAGGAAGGCCATTTCCACCCTGTGGCTGCCGAGGCCCCAGTCGCCTTTCAGGATGATGGTGTCGGACTGCCCGTAGCTGTGCAGGGCCTTCGCGGCGAAGGTTCCGCCCACCTGCTGCCCGTCCACCTTGATGGTGTATTGCGCGTCGCCCTGGAAGGCATCCTCGGAAATCTTGAACACGAGCATGTGCGGGCCGCTGCCGATCGTCATCGCCACCGGCGGTGGCGGCGGCGGGATCGGATCGCCGGGAGGCGTGAGCGTGCCGCCGATCCACTGCGCCATGCTGACATAGCCCACCTCGATGCCAAAGTGCTTCACGCCGCTGGCGTTCGGCGAACCGCCATACCAGAGCTCGCTGGCGGCACCGACATGCCCCTGCAGGCCGACGCTCATGGCCTGCGACGGGACGTGATTCGTCTCCGTGCAGATCAGCGTGTCGTCGATGTAGAGCCTGACCCCATCAGGGGTCCAGTCGGTCGTGTAGGTGTGCCATTGCGTCAGGTCGAGGTCGAAGAGCTGGCTGCGGTATTTGTCCTCGCCGCTCGGCCCGGCCCAGTGCACGGTGAACATCCCCTTGCCGTTCGGTGTTTCCAGGATGTCGACCTCGGGCGGCCAGACATTCGGCGTCGTCGGCCACAGCAGGAACACCGCGCCGGCCCCTTTCAGTTCCCATCCCAGCTTGGCGCGGATCTCCACCCGTCCATAGGTGATGCCGGTGCCGGTGCCCGCCGCCGCACCGGCCCAGGGCGCGGTCGAGAGTCCTCCGACATTCCAGATTCCGTCGCCACCCTTGTCGCCGCTGATCGTCAGCACGCCGTTGCCGACCGAAAGCTTGCCCGGGTCGAAACGGAACGCCCCGTTCGACGACAGGCCGTCGCCGCCATACAGGGTCGGCCAGTTCGCCCGGTCGAGCGACGTGCCATCGAACCCGTCGAAAAAGACCTGCCTCAGTCCGGGAGCATTGTCGGTGGAGGGAACGATGTTCCCCGTCGTAGCCGATGTTGTCATGACAGCCCACAAACTGTGTTGAGCGTTGAGGTTATCTCCCCACTAGCAAATCAACCATTAGTTGAGCAAGACGAATCGGAAGCGATCTGGTGGAAATTCATCCAGACAAGCACACATTTGTATGGCTTATCGATGTATTGTCATTTCAATCTGGTGGCGCATTATTTTGTTATTTTGATCACGTTACATTAATGAATGCCACACCCTGCCAATCACTATTGATCGGATTTCGCCTCGCCCTGCCCCGGCTGGAACACCGGGGCAGGGCCGGTTCACGCGTGCCCAAAAAGCAAAGCCCGAATTCCGGGTGGGAATTCGGGTGCGCCAGGATCGGTCGATGGCGGGCGGGCCGCCCGCCGGGATCAGGTGAAGGTCATGTCGGCACTGTCGAGCCCCCAGGCATAGCGCAGGAACACGCTCTCGCCATGGGTGCCGAAGCTCACCCGCTGCCCCCAGGCATGATCGGTGCCGTCGTGATCCGCCGCGATCCTCACCGAGGACCGGTTGACCCCGCTGAACACCAGCTTGTCCCGGCCCACCTCGAAATCCTCGATGATCCGCCTGCCGGCGACATCGGTCAGCCGGAACAGGTCCACGCCGGAGCTGCCCCTGAGTACGGCCTGCGTCGCCGCGGGGGCGGTGATGACCGAACCATCGGTGAATTCGAAGGCCCTGCTTCCGGTTTTGCCGAAGGTCAGCGCCGCGCCCGGGATCGCCCTGCCGTTATAGCTGGCGCCTTCCAGGTAGAGATTGCGATCCGCCCCGGAGAACCCGCCCCAGGCGTCGTTGAGAAAGGTCATCTCCACCCTGTGCGAGCCCGCCGCCCAGTCGCCGCGCAGGGTGATCGTGTCGGTCTGCCTGGCCGCATGCGATGCCCGGGCGGTCAGCGTACCGCCGATCTGCCGGCCGTCCACCTTCACGGTGTACTGTGCATCGCCCTGGAAAGCCTGCCCGGACACTTTCAGCACCAGGGCATCGCCGCCACTGCCGGCGTTGACGGTCTGCGCCCCAGAAGTGGATCCTCCCCCCGACGGCGCGGCGGCGGCGCTGCCGGGCGGCGCCAACGCACCGCCGGTCCACTGCGCCATGCTGATGTAGTCGACCTTGAAGTCGACATGGCGCACCCCGCTGGCGTTGGGCGAACCGCCATACCAGACCTCGCTTTTCGAAGCGACGTTGCCGTTGACGCCGACGCTCATCGCCTCTTTCGGGCTGTGCCCGGTCTGGGTGGCGACCAGCCTGCCGTCAACGTAAAGCTTGACCGCGTCGGGCGTCCAATCCGCCGTATAGGTGTGCCACTGGCTGTAATCGATCTTGTAGATCTGGCTGCGGAACTGGTCCTCGCCGTTCGGGCCTGGCCAGTGCACCGTGAACAGCCCGTCCTTCCTGGGCGTCTCCAGCAGGTTGACCTCGGGCGGCCAGTGATTGAGGTTGGTCGGCCAGAGCAGCAGCACCGGCCCTGCACCGTTCAGTTCCATGCTCGCCTTGGCACGGATCTCCACCCTGCCACAGGTGATGCCGGTGCCGGTCCCCGCCGGCGCCCCCACCCACGGGGCACTGGAGATCCCCCCCGTCACCCAGGTGCCGTTCGCCTGCTTGTCCGAACTGACGGTCAGCACACCGTTGCCGACCGAAAGCGCACTTTGATCAAAGCGGAAAGCGCCGTTCTGGTAGAGGCGCGGACTCTCGTAGACGGTGGCCCACTTGCTCCGGTCGAGCGAGGTTCCGTCGAAGCCATCGAAAAATACCTGCCGAAGACCGGGCACCCCATCGGTCGAAGGCCTGGCCGTTCCCGTCGTCATTGATTTTGACATGGAATATCTCAACTTTGATCAACCAAAAGATGGTTGAATCTATAAATCTCAACCTCAGATTGATCAACTAAATTTGATGGATGCATCTGGCATTTGCTTTCTTCCACGAATGATTTGAAAAGCATAACGCCAAAGATATGATTTTTAAGCCAACTCATTACTTACATTGATTTCGAGTTATATAAGGATTTATCGTATAAATAATTCATTTAGCCATAACGCTTGCAATGCAATTTCAATAATCCTGCATGACTTCATGCCGGATTGCTCGCCATTCCGCGGCCAGTTTTCTCCGCGCGACCGAGGCTGTGTTCTTCCGACCTTCACACCGGCCAATCCCACCGATTCCGGAAATTCATCAGTTCTGCGGCAATGCGCATCAATCAAAATAAATAAATCTTTGTATTTGAATGGGTATATTCCCATCATATGACGGAATTCATCGACAATGACCAGTAAGGATTTGCCCTATGAGGGCCGGATGCAGTGGTGCATGATTTGCCAAGAATGATTGGATCTGGACCATATCCCCGGCCATCGAAGGATATGTTCATGCAAGTATTACCCATCGACCACAGCCAGATCGACCGCCACCTTGTCGGCGACTTGCGGCGCCCCATGCCGCGATCCGCAAAGCCGAAATCGCCGGGCTTCCGCCAGCCCCCGACAAAACTGGAATCAATACTTCAATATATTCGGGACCATCATTCCAACCATCCAGGAACGGACACGCGCCCCGGCCGGATCACTGCCCGACGGTGAAGGGAATGAGCCCGCTCGACACCTCGCCGTCGGGACGGGACTTTGCGATCCAGCGCAATTGATACTGCCCCGGCGGCAAGGCGGGCGCCGAGGCAGCGAGCACGTCCGGCTCGCTGTCCAGCACGGGGACCAGCGAGAGCACGACAGCGCTGCCGTCGATGATCTCCAGGCGCGAGGCGGCGTGGTCGACCAAACCATCGAAGCGCACGACGTACTGGACGTTGTCGCCCGCGACGACGGCTTCCGCCGCGGGCGAGGACTCGCGCAGTTGCAGGATGCGCGCCTCGGCCACGCCCGGCGTCACGCACAGCAGCAGCATCAGCCGCAGGACGCCCAGGATCACCGTCACCATCCCCTCCCCATCCCGGCCGCCCCCGGCGGCGATCATCCCCGCACCACCCCAAGATCGATCGCCACCCCCGGCGGCGTCGCGCCGATGCCCCCCGGCGGCAGCACCGGCTGCGCCGGCGCCGGCTGCAGGCTCGGCCCGAGGCTGGCATCCTTGAACACCTGCAGCACCGCCTGGGCCCGCGCCTCCGCCAGCCCCCCCGGGGTCGGCGGCGCGGCGGTGACGTCGATGCGCATGAGGGCCGGGTCAAGCAGTGCCTGGATGACGCTGGTGAGGATATTGCGCCCGCTTTCGCTCAGCGTGCCGCCCCCGTTTTCGTAGAAGGACGGCTCGACCAGCGTGACCCGCGTCCCATCGGGCAAGGGCTGCAGCGCCACCCGCCCGGCCGCGATGTCGGGCGCGAGCTGCACCTGCAGCCGGCTGGCAAGGTCCTGCCGGTTCTGGGCGAATTGCGACGCGCAGGCCGCGAGCAGAAGCGCCGGGCCGAGCAGCAGGACCAGGCGTGCGGCGGAAAATGGCATCATCCGGCGACTCTCCCGCTCTGCCCCCTGCCGGGGTGCGACCGGGCCCAGTCCTAGTCCCCAATCCGCGCCGCCCGGGAACGAAATTTTCGGGAGCGGCCCGAGTACCCCTGTTCGCGAACGTACGAAGAGCGGGTCGTTCGCACATCGACGTGCATTTCGCCTGCGCCGCACCGGCGCGATCGCACCGCGGGCGCGGCCACCGGGTCTGGCCCATCCCTTGCAAACCCGTGGCCTGGCAAACCCGTGACGGGATGCCTGCCGACGGAGACCGCATGTTGGACGTGCCGCAGCCGATGCCCAGCCCCCTCTCGCGCCGCCACGAGCCCCGGCACGCCGCGCCGGCCCCGGCCCCCTGGGTGCGCCCCTGGGTGCGGCCGGGCGTGGTGGTGCACGATCCGGCCGAGGCGGTCGACACGCTGCTGGCCGGCTTCGCCAGCGAAATCCGGGCCCGTGGCTTCATCGTGGCCGGCACCGTGCAGCACAACCACCGTGGCTGCGCCAGCAAGGGCCAGGGCTGCGCGCCGGAGATCACCTGGCTCGACCTGGCCAGCGGCGACACCGTCCGGGTCGATCGCGGCCATGCCGTCGCCTGCCTGCGCGAAACCATGCGCAAGCCCACCGACCTGCTGGTGATCAGCCATTTCTCCGCCTGCCTCGACGCCACCGACACGCTGCATGCCCGGCTGAGCGCCGACGCCATGCACAGCCTGCCACTGCTGACCTCCATCGCCGGGCAGTGCATCCACAAATGGCACAGCTACGCGCGGCAGGACGGGGCGATGCTGCCGCCGCGGCCAGCGGCGCTGTGGGCCTGGTGGGGACCGGAACACCTCTACCGCGACCTCGCCCTCGGGGTCGCCGCGCAGGAGGTGCGCCGCATCGTCTGCGGCCCACGCTGGATCATGGTGGAAGGTCCCGACGGCGTCGGGCTGGCCGGGCTGCCGCGGCATCCACGCGACCTGCTGCCCCGCCTGCCGCGGCTCGCCCGCCAGAGCCTGCGCGACCTCGCCGCCCTGTCGGCGTCGTGGGATCCGCTCGACATGGCGCTGGCGGTGGCGGCCATCAACGCCCACTGCAACCGCCGCGACCTGCAGGCGGCGTCCGGCAACGGCGTGCGACGGTTCCGCAATGTCGGCGGACAGGTGGTGGTGGTCGGCGCCTTCCCCGGCGTCGACGGCATCCTGCCCAATTGCGCCCTGGTGGAAGCGGACCCGCGGCCGGGCGTGTTCCCGCCGGCGGCGCTGGACACGCTGCTGCCGGGCTGCGGCGCGGCGGTGCTGAACGCCTCGGTCCTGGCCAACCGCAGCCTGCCGCGCCTGCTGCGCCAGGCCCGCCACCGGCCGGTGGCGCTGGTCGGGCCGGCCACGCCGCTCACGCCGCGGCTGCACGCCTACGGGCTCGACCTGCTGGCCGGGCTGGTGGTCGAGGATGCCGACGGGCTGGCGACAGCGATCCGCGCCGGCGCGGCCGCGCGCGAGTTCGGGCGGTTCGGACGCTTCGTGCACCTTGCCGCCGGCGCCTGACCGGACAGCCGGTCCGGCAGCGGCCACGCGCTACGCCATGGATCCCCGATGCCGGCCGTCGAGGCGCTCGAGATAGGCGCAGAACATGTCGCTCATCGCCTCGGCATGGCTCGCGATCTCATCGGGGGTCCGGGGCGTCCCGGAGAACTGCCTGCCGACCGCGCTGAGCGTCGCCTTGATCAGCCCGGCCGTCGAGGCCACGGTGGCATCCGGGGCCCCGGGCAATGCCTCGCGCAGAAAGGTCCGGATGATGTGCTCACCCGATGCCTTCGCCGCCCGCGCCTCGGGCGCATCGCGATAGAGCGGGGCGGCGTCTTCGAGCGCCTCGCGCATGGCGGCCTCCTCGCATTCAGATCGGATGAAGGCGTGAACAAGCCGGCGCAGCCGCTCAGGCGGCGGCCGGCTGGTGTCCTCGAGGATGGCGCGCAGCATGTCGGTGTTCTGTCGCCACTCGTCGTGCTGCAGCCGGAACAGGATCGCCGCCTTGTTCGGGAAGTACTGGTAGAGCGAGCCAACGCTCACCCCGGCCTTCTCGGCGACCCGTGCGGTGGTGAAGCGGCCCGCGCCCTCCTGCGCCAGAACGCGAACCGCAGCCTCCAGGATGGTCGCGACCAGCTCGGCCGAGCGGGCCTGCCGGGGCTGCTTGCGGACGGAAATCGCGGGTTTTCGACGGTCGGTCATCGGTGGGCGGCAATGCGAATAGGGGAATGCGACGAATTGGTCGTATTCTTGGCTCCGTTCAAGAAATTGTCCATCGGGACAGGAGATTTTCATGACTACCCTGACCACCGAACCGCTCGCGTCCCTGCTCGACCGCCTGCTCATCGAGGCCGATCGCACGTCATCGCTGGCAAGCCCGGCCGTGGCCGCGCTCTCCGCCGAGGAACGGGCGCGGATGATGCGCAGCAGGACCGGGTACCGCGACTTCTACGGGCACCTGAAGGACGTGCCGCTTGCCGTGTCGCGGGAAACCGGCATGCTGCTCTACATGCTGGCGCGGGGCTGTGCGGCGCGCCGCATCGTCGAGTTCGGCACCTCGTTCGGCATCTCGACGCTGTTCCTCGCCGCGGCCCTGCGCGACAATGGCGGCGGCCACCTGATCACCAGCGAATTCGAGCCCTCCAAGATCGCCCGGGCGCGGGACCACCTGACGCAAGGCGGGCTCATCGACCTTGTCGAGATCCGCGAAGGGGACGCGCTGCAGACGCTGGCCGCCGGCCTGCCCGATCGCATCGACCTGGTGCTGCTGGACGGCGCCAAGGCGCTCTATCCCGACATCCTGGACCTGGTGGAACGCCATCTCCGGCCGGGCGCCTTCATCGTCGCCGACAACGCCGACCACAGCCCCGAGTACCTGGCCCGCGTCCGCGCGCCGGGCGGGGGCTACCTGTCGATCCCCTTCGACGCGGAGGTCGAACTGTCCATGCGGCTCGGCTGAAACATGTCCTCGTGACCGGCGGCATCAGGGGCGGGCCGGCAGCGCCTGCTGCGCCGCCCCGTCGATCCGGTGCAGCATCGCGGGCAGCTCCGCGTTCGGGCGCGGGGCGCTGAAGAGATAGCCCTGCACCTCGTCGCAGCCGAGCCGGCACAGCCGGTCCAACTGGTCCTGCGTTTCCACGCCTTCGGCGATGGTGCGCAGGTCGAGGCTGCGGGCGAGGGTGACGATGGCCTGCACGATCGAGGTGGCGGCGTGCGAGCCGTCGAGGCCGCTCACGAAGGACCGGTCGATCTTGAGCTTGTCGAGCGGGAAACGGCGCAGGTAGCTCAGCGAGGAATAACCGGTGCCGAAATCATCCAGCGCCACCCGCACGCCCATCTTCCTGATCCGGTGCAGCGTCGCGAAGATCGCCGCGTCATCGTTCAGGATCACGGCCTCGGTGATTTCCAGGTCCAGCCGGCAGGCCGGCAGCCCCGACTCCCGCAAGGCGGCCTCGACCACGCCCACCAGGGCATCGCCCTCGAACTGGGCGGACGAGACGTTGACGGCGACCCGCACGCCCTCGGGCCAGAGCGCGGCATCGGCGCAGGCCGTGCGCAGCACCCAGGCGCCCACCAGGCCGATCAGACCGATCTCCTCCAGCACGGAGATGAAGCTGCCGGGCGGCACCAGGCCGCGCCCGTGGGGACGCCAGCGCAGCAGCGCCTCGCAGCAGACGACGCGCGCGCCGGCCAGGTCGACGATGGGCTGGTAATGCACCTCGAACTCGCCGCGGGCGAGGGCGCCCCGCAGATCCGCCTCCAGGCTCTGTCGCAGCCGCAGCCGCTGCTCCATCTCCGGATCGAAGCGGCGGAGGCAGCCGCGCCCGCTTTCTTTCGCCCGGTAGAGCGCCATGTCGGCCTGGCGCATCAGCGTGTCCGGGCTGCTGGCGTCGGCGGGGGCGAAGGCGGCGCCGATGCTCACGCCCACCGCGGCCGGCTTGCCGTCGATGGGACAGGGGCTGCCGACCGCCGCGATCAACCGCTGCGCGACCGGCTCCACCTCGGCGAGGCCTTGCGCGCGCGGCAGCAGGATGGCGAATTCGTCGCCGCCAAGCCGCGCCACGGTGTCGACCTCGCGCAGGCAGGCGCGGATGCGTTCGGCGACCATGCAGAGCAGCCGGTCGCCGGTGGCATGGCCGCGCGTGTCGTTGACCGTCTTGAACCCGTCGAGGTCGAGGCACAGCAGGGCGAAGGGCTCGCCGCGCCCGAGCCGCGCCACCGCCTGCTCCATGCGCTCGGCGAACAGGGCGCGGTTGGGCAGGCCGGTGAGGCTGTCATGGCGCGCCATGTAGGCGATGCGCGCCTCGTCGCGGCAGCGCTCGGTGATGTCCTCGCAGGTGATGACCCAGCCGCCATCGGCGAGGCTTTCGCGCGAGACCGCGACCGCGCGGCCGCTATGCGTGGCCAGCCGCCCCTCGACCCAGCCCGGCCCGGCCGCGCCGGCCCGCTCCTGGGCGTGCACGGCACAGCGGGCGTTCACCTCGGCTTCCGTCATGCCCAGGACCAGGCTGCCCGGTGGCAGGGCGAAGATCTCGTGCAGGCGGCGGTTGACCACCTGCAGCCGGCCTTCGGCGTCATACAGCGCGAGCCCCTGCTTCATGTTGTCGAGCGCGACGCCGAAGCGGGTGGCCAGCTCGTCCTTGGCGCGCTCGGCGGACATCAGGGCGAGGATGTGCCGGAAGTGCCGCCGGACGATGAAGCCCAGGGCGATGCCGTAGAGCAGCACCAGCGCGGTGACGCCCCAGTATTGCGGGCCGGCCGCGGTCGCGGCGATGGCGACCGGCGACAGCCAGGCCGCGAGCTGCAGCAGGGCGAAGCGCGGCGTCCCGGCATTGCGCGAGGCGGTGCCGCCGGCGGTGCCGAAGGCCATCACTGTCACCAGCAGCCGCATCACCTCGTCGTTGGTGTACAGGATGCAGAAACAGGCGAACACGCCGCTGTTCACGGCCCACAGGGTGCCGACGGCGAAATAGCCGCGGGTGGCCGCCAGGATGTCGCGCGGGACACCGGCGGCATAGCGCGACCGCATGCGCCGCAGCACGAGCAGCCGGGCCACGATCGCGGCGAGGTCGGCACCGAGGCACCACACCGGCCAGGACGCATCGATCCTGGCCACGCCAATGGCGCAGAGCATCACCGTCGCGAGCTGCGTCAGGATCAGGGAGGCAGCATGGTCCACGAGCGGTGCGGCGAGCTGCGCCCGCACCGCCTCCGGAAGCGATTCCTCCGGCACCGAGGTCCAGAATGCCAGCGAAAACAGATGTGGGGCCGGCATCTTCCTGGCCAGGACACTAAAGCACTTTCCCCAGCGATTAAGCCATTTTTCCGTACACTCGCAAGGAGATATCGCCATATGGCAGAAACATCCGAAACGACCTGATGTTTCTGCGCCATGCCTCCCAAAGACAAGGGAACAATATCGCCTTGGTATCTGGCGGTTTTGGGCAAATGTTATCGATGTCATTCAACCAGGTGACGCTGCCGGTGCCGTGGAGAAGCGCCCCGGGCGCGAACATCACCCCGCCCGCACCACCAGCGTTGCCGCCTCGATGTCGAAACTGCCATCCGCCCCGATAGCGAAATGCGCCCGCACCGCGACGGGTGCGCCATCCTGCAGCGACCGGATCGCCTGCGCGTGCAGCGGCGGCGTGCGGGTGCGCGCGACCCAGACCGGGAATTCCATCCGCAGCCGCCGCAAGGTCACGCCCTCGACGGCAAAGCCCGCGCGCGCCAGCGCCGCCACCCATTCCACCAGGCTGTAGTCGCGCACATGCGACACGTCGCGCAACAGCTCGACCGTCTGCAGATGCGTATCGAGCGTGCGGTCGGCGGAGGCGACGACATCGACGAAGATGGCACGGCCGCCCGGCTTCAGCACCCGCCGCGCCTCGCGCAGCCCGGCTTCCATGTCCTGCCAGTGATGCGTGGTGAACCGGCACAGCACCACATCGAAGCACGCCTCCGCGAAGGGCAGGCGCTCGGCCGCCGCCTGCTGCACCGAGATGTTGCCGAGGCCCCGCCCCGCCGCCGTCGCGGCGACCGCCTCCAGCATGGTCGCGGTCACGTCGCAGGCAACCACATGGGCGACATGCGGCGCCACGCGATAGCTGACATGGCCGCCGCCACAGCCGAGGTCGAGCACCCGCGCCGCCCCCTGCCCGCGCAGCGCCGCCTCGATCTGGTCGAGATCCTCGCCGCCGCTGTGCACGGCACTGGTGACATAGTCCTGCGCCCGCGGCGCGTATTGCGCGGCGACGTAATTCTGTCCGGATGTGCTCACGGCCCGCCCTCCTGAAGAAGCCTCCCATTCTTCCGCCGCCGGTGGCCCCGGTATAAGTGGGGCAGTTATCCTGGTATATCTTGTTCCCCCATGTTGCTGCCGGCCGACCAGCGGCGCCTGCTCGGCGCCTTCCTCCGCCGCCACCGCGAGGCCCTGGCCCCCGCGGCGGCCGGGCTGCCGGCGACGCCCCGCCGCCGCACCCCGGGGTTGCGGCGGGAGGAAGTGGCGCAGCTCTGCGGCATCAGCACCACCTGGTACAGCTGGGTCGAGCAGGGGCGTGACATCGCCCTCTCCGCCGGCGCCCTGGCACGGCTGGCGGAGGCGCTGCGGCTGAGCGCGGCGGAACGGGCCTACCTGTTCGAGCTGGCACGCCGACGCGACCCCGCGCCACCCGCCGCCGGACCGCCCCCGGACGCCGCCCCGCCCGAGCTGCTGGAGGCGCTGCGGATAATGGCGGCGCCGTGCTACCTGCTCGACCGGCACTGGCGCGCCCGCGGCTGCAACGACGGGGCGGCCCGGCTCTTCGCCCCCTGGCTCGACAGCGGCGAGCCCTGCCTGCTGCGCTGGGTCTTCCTCGATCCCGCCGCGCGCGCCTTCATCTGCGACTGGCCGGACCGGGCCCGCCGGCTGCTCGCGGAGTTCCGCGCCGACACCGCCCACCACCCCGACGATCCCGGGCTGCGGCAGCTCGTCGAGGACTTGCGGCGGGCGAGCCCCGCCTTCGCCGGGTTCTGGAACGACCATGCCGTGCTGGCCCGCGAGGGCGGCGCGCGCAGCTTCAACCACCCGCAGGACGGCGTGCTGCGCTACGAACAGGTCACCTTCATCCCGGCCGCCCTGCCCGACCACAAGCTGGTCGTGCTGCTGCCCGGCCGGTGATCAGGCAAAGGTCGTGCCGAAATCGGCGACGGTCAGGTGCAGGCTGTCCATCAGCTCGATTTCCGCCAGCGGTCGCGCCGGAACCTCCGGCCGGACATCCGCCCCCGGGTATCCGTAGATGGACGCGACCTGGATCAAGGTGTGCCCGTTGGGCAGGATGTCGTAGCGGAGTTGCAGGGCGAAACTGGCCGTGAACGGTCGGGTGCCGAGGAAGCGGGGGGCCTGCTGTCCGGGCGGAAGGGAATGATTCCTGTAGCCCGACAGGTCCAGGACATCCCGTCCCTGCTGAAAATCGGTGACGAGGTCGCGCTGGCCCGGCCCCACCCCGGTATCGACACTGCCAAAGAGGCCGCGGGTGAAGACGAAACGGTCGTTGCCGGCCCCGCCGGTGAGGATATCGGCGCCGTAACCGCCCCGGAGCGTGTCGTTGCCTTCCCCGCCGAGGATGACGTCGCGCCCGCCCCCGCCATCGATGCTGTCATCCCCGGCCTCGCCCTGCAGCACGTCGTCGCCGTCGAGCGCATCGAAGGCCTCGAACGCGCTCGGGCTGCCCCCGAAGCTGCCGACTCCCCTGATGACGTCGTTGCCCGCCCCGCCCAGGACGGTATCCGCGCCGAAACCGGCGGTGATGGTGTCCGCGCCGGCTTCCCCCAGAATCAGGTTCCGGCCGGGAAGCGGGCTGTCGGATACCATGTCGTCGGGGAAGCGCGGCGTCGGTCCGTTCATGGCATCGCCGACCAGGCTGTCGGCGCCGTCGCCGCCGAGGATGACGTCGTTGCCGCCATTGACGGTGAGGATGTCGCGACCGTCGCCGAAGACGGTGTCATTGCTGCGATAGGCCAGGATAAGGTCATCGCCTGGGCTGCCGTCCAGACGGTCCGCCGCCGACGTCCCGCGCACCACCCGCATGACGCTTCCTTCCGCGTATTATTTATATCATGATTGCCGCATTACTTCGATCCGGCCACAAGTGCAAATGACACCACCGTGGCGGCGGTCGTCGGACAAGATCTTTACATTGATCAATCACTGCGCCAGCATGCCGGTGGATTGGCCGGTTTGGAGAGTTCGGCATGACCGACTATGTCGTCACCGAAGCGATGCTTGCGTCCGGGCTGGCCCGGGCCGCCCTTGCCATCGGCGACCACCTCGTGGTCCGGCTCGCGGAGAACCCCAGCACGGGCTACTCCTGGCATGTCGACCAGTCCGGCATCCTGACGCTGGTCGGAAGCGATTACCTGCCGCAGGCCATCCCGCAGCGGGGCTGGGTCGGCTCGGGCGGCGAGCACAGCTTCCGCTTCCATGCACAGACGGCGGGCGCCTCCGAACTGCGGCTGTCCTATTCGCGGCCGTGGGAACATGACCAGGCGCCGGCGCAAACCGCCGTCATCGCCGTAGAGGCGCGGTAGGACGCATCGCGGGGCGCTGCCCCGCCCCCGCCAGGAGGCCTTGCCTCCTGGACCTCCACCAAGGGCAAAGCCCTTGGAACCCGCCGCGCAGCACACCCGGGGTGCAGGGGCCCCCTGGCCTTCAGCAAGCCTTCCGCCGCGCCGCCTGGGCACGGGCGCAATCAGGGCACACCCGATGCAATCCCCCACCGCCGTGCAACCGCGCCCCGACACGGCCGAACTGTGCCGCGGTGACGTAGTATTTTCCGCAGGACTCGCAGGTGAGCATCGGCTGGCGGCACACCACGGTGCCGGTGATCACGGTAGCCCGGCTGCCGCCCTCGTCCTCGATGCGGATGGCCCCGGTGGGACAGGCGGCGGCGCAGGCGCCGCAGCCGATGCAACTGCGCGAGGGATGGGTGAAGTCGTCGAACACCAGCCGCCCGCCCGCCGCTTCCTCCATGTGCAGCGCCTCGGTGCCCAGTTCGCTGCACACCAGCTCGCACAGGCCGCAGCCGATGCAGGCGTCGCAACGCAGGCAGCGGCTGGCCTCGCGCCGCGCATCCGCCTCGGTCAGCCCGAGTTCGATCGGCGAGTAGTTGCCGCGCCGTTCATGCGCCACGCGCTGCGGCATCGCCGGACGCAGCCGGACGCTGCGCTGCACCGCGTCGGTCGCCACCATCGGCACGATCGGGCGGGGCGCCGGGGCTGCCGCCGGCCGCCCCATGACGAAGGCATCGATCGAGGCCGCCGCGGTCTTGCCGGCGCGCACCGCCGCCACCACGGTGCTCGCGCCATGCGCCACGTCGCCGCCGGCATAGATCCCCGGCTCGGCGGTGGCGGCGGTCACCGGATCGGCGACGATGTAGCCGGAGCGGATCTCCACCCGCGTCCCGTCCAGGCAGGACAGCGCCGCTTCCTGCCCCACCCCGGCCAGCACGTGATCGACCTCCAGCGTCAGCGTCTCGCCGCCCTCGCGCCGTTCCGCCTCGGTGGCATTGGGCGAACGGCGGAACACCACCCGCCGGTCCGGCAGCACCTGCTCCGGCACCCACAGGTCGCGGATCTCCACGCCTTCGGCCAGCGCCAGCGCCAGCTCGTGCGGCGCGGCCGGCATCTCGGCACGGCGCCGCCGGTAGACCATGGTCACCTGCCGCGCGCCCTGGCGCAGCGCCGTCATCGCCGCATCCACCGCGGTGTTGCCGCCACCGATCACCAGCACGCGCGGGCCGACCCGCGGATCCTCCCCCCGCGCCACGCTGGCCAGGAAATCCGTGGCGCCGCGCACGAAGGGCAGGTCCTCGCCGGGGATGCCGGTGCGCCGCGACAATTGCAGGCCGAGCGCCAGGTAGACCGCATCGAAGCCCTGCGCGCGCAGGTCCGCCGCGGTGCGGATGGCATGGCCGGTACGGATGGTCACACCGGCGCGCCGGATGTGCTCGATCTCGGCGTCCAGGATCGCCGGCGGCAGCCGGTAGGCCGGGATGCCGTAGCGCATCATGCCGCCGGCCTGCTCGCGCGCCTCGAAGATCTCCACTTGGTGGCCCTTGACCGCGAGGTAATAGGCGACGGTCAGACCGGCCGGGCCGGACCCGACCACCGCGATGCGCCGCCCGGTCGGGGCGGGCCGCGCCGGCGGCACCGGGCGGCGGCTTTGCTCCGCCACCAGCGCCTTCAGCGGGCGGATGAACAACGCCGACCCGGTGGCGCCGCGCAGGCAGGCATCCTCGCAGGGGGCCGGGCAGACCAGGCCGCAGGAATGCGGCAGCGGGTTGTCCTCGGCGATCACCTGCAGCGAGTCGTCGTATTCGCGCCGGGCGATATGGGCGAGGAAGCCAGGGATATCGATATCAGCCGGGCACGCGGTGCGGCAGGGCGCGGCGCGGGAGCGCAGGCAGGTACCGTCCGGACAGTCGCCCTTCAGCGCATGCGCGACCCACGCCTCCCGCGAGGTCGCGAGCGAGGCGGCCAGCATCTCCGCCGCCTTGGCGTCATGCGCACCGAGCTCCCGGGCGAGGTGGTCGAGGCTGTCGAGATGCGCGGCGGAGCCCCGCCCCAGGGTGATCTCGGCGATCAGCCGGGCTGCCCGCGCCAACGCCTGCCGCTGTGCCCGGGGCGCCGCCTCCGCCTCCCGCCAGCGGCGGCGCATGGCCTCGCGCATCGCCTCGACGACGCAATCGCCCGCCGGCGCGCTGCGGCCCGGCTTGTCGAGACAGGCGATGCCCTGGTCCATGGTGCCTCCAGATGCTGTGTGTCGGAACGGTCCACCAACAGATCTGTCGGCGCCGGCGCCACATTGGCATTCCACGACGCGACTGTCATGCACCCGGAATAATTTATTCCTGTAAAAGATTGTTCTTTTGCAATAACGTTCAGCGCGGCACGGTGCCGCCGGCCCGCAGCAATTGCCCGAACGCCTCGGCCGGCATCGGCCGGCCGAACAGGTAGCCCTGCACCTCGGTGCAGCCCTCGGCGCGCAGCAGCGCCACCTGTGCGGCGGTTTCCACCCCCTCGGCATTCGCCGTCAGGCCGAGCGCCTCGCTCAGCCCGACCACGGCGCGCACGATGGCGGCGGCGTTGGCGTCCCCGTCGAGGGTCTCGACGAAGCTGCGGTCGATCTTGAGCTTGTCGAAGCGGAATTTCTGCAGGTAGCCCAGGCTCGAATGGCCGGTGCCGAAATCATCCATGGCGATGCGCACGCCCAGGGCCCGGATGCGGTTCAGCCCGGCGAGGGTCGCGTCGGTATTGTGCAGCAGCACGCCCTCGGTGATCTCCAGTTCCAGCCGCGAGGGCGCGAGACCGGAGGCCCGCAGGGCGGCTTCCAGCGTGGCGTGGAAGCCGGGCTGGCGGAACTGCACCGGCGAGACGTTGACGGCGACGCCGATCGGATCCGGCCAGGTGGCGGCGACGCGGCAGGCTTCCTGCAGCACCCAGGCGCCGATCGGGCCGACCATGCCGATCTCCTCGGCGAGGGCGATGAAATGGGTGGGCGGGATCGGCCCGTATCCGGGACGGTTCCAGCGCAGCAGCGCCTCGGCCCCGATCACCGCGCCGGTGCGCACGTCCACCTGCGGCTGGTAGTGCAGGAACAGCTCGCCATTGGCCATGGCGGAGCGCAGGTCGAGTTCCATGGCCCGCCGCTCCATCAGCCGCGCGTTCATCTCCGGGGCGAAGAAGCAGAAGCCGCCGCGGCCGGCCTCCTTGGCCTGGTACAGCGCCACGTCCGCGTTCTTCAGCATCTGCCCGGGCTCGCTTTCGCCGCCGCCGAAGGCGATGCCGATGCTTACCCCCACGCTCGCCTGCTGGCCGTTCAGGTTGATCGGATCCTCGAGCGCGGCGATCAACCGGTGCGACAGCCTCTGCGCGTCGTCGGGCTGGCGCGCCCGCGGCTGGATCACCGCGAACTCGTCGCCGCCGAGCCGGGCCAGGGTGTCGCTCTCGCGCAGGCAGGCGCGCAGCCGTGCCGTCACGGTGCGCAGCAACTGGTCGCCGGCGGCGTGGCCCAGGGTGTCGTTCACTTCCTTGAAGCGATCGAGATCCAGGCACAGCACCGCGACCTTGCCGCCCTCGCGCCGGGCCAGGGCCAGGGCCTGTTCCAGCCGGTCGGCGAACAGGCCCCGATTGGGCAGGCCGGTCAGCAGGTCATGCGCCGCAAGATAGCTCGCGCGCGCCAGGGCCTGGTTGAGCAGACGCAACGGAATGACGCGCAGCACGATGAACAGCAGCGTGCCCGCCAGCGCCGAGCCCGCGCCGAGCAGCAGCGTCTCCAGCAAAGGGGTGCGGAACGAGCGGGAAACCTCGGCCTCGCCCAGCCATGTCCGCCCGTCCATGATCCGCGCGCGGCGTGAGAGCACCGGCCAGGCCAGGTCCTCCGACGGCACCGATTCCAGGACCAGCCGCCCGGTACGGTCGTAGACGCGCCGGCGCTCCTGCGCCGGTTCCGCCTCGTCCTCGTCGGCGGGGATCGCGGCGGAGACGCGCGCCCCGTCGAAATGCCAGAACGCGGGGTTCTGATGCGCCAGGATCGCCACCTCCGCCGCGTGCAACCGCGCGCTCGTGCGCAGCGCGCCATGCAGGTCGGAATAGTTTGCGAAAAACGCAGAAATAGGCGGTGCCAGGGCGAAGGCCGTTGCCGCCAGCCCGGCCAGGATCGTGACGGTGCGCGTAACGGTGCGATCGGCCAAGGGCGGCGCCGATCCCGCGAACGAACGCACCAGGGCAAGGCATCTCACCGCCATGCGAAGCGCATGCAAGAGACGGGCGGAGGTCACGAAGATCTTCCGGAGAGCGATTTGTTCTACAGAGGGCAGAAGGGATGTTTCTATGCGAAATGCCAGAGCGCAAGCCAGGAGAATCGAAACATTCGCCGGCGTTTCTTCCCCCTGCCCGGGCCGGCAGCGTATGCCGCGCCGCCTCGTGGCCCCGGCGAGGAACGCCGGCCGGAACCGTCCCCCGAGCGTCACACCAGCGGGCCAAACACGTCATTCAGAGGAAATTATGCTTTCATGTTTGCCTCTCATTGGCTATGCGAAATGTGGATAATTTAATGCCAATACCCTCGTCCGCCTCTGCCTGGCGACGGCGGCGCCTTGGCGGCCTTCCTGAATCAACACCCTGCGAACCGCGCTACCTCTTCCCGCAAGCCTTCCTCGCCGCCTCGTCCTGAAAGCTCCCCTCATGGCCCTCGCCCTCGGCATTCGTCCGCGCATCTTCGGCGGCTTCGCCATCCCACTGGCTCTGCTCGTGTTCTCCGCGGTGCTCGCCGGCGGCGGCATCCAGACGATCCGGCAGGCCATCGTCACCGCGCAGGAATCGGCGCGGCAGACCCAGATGGCCACCGACCTCAGTGCCGCCGCCACGCTGATGCGTACCGGGGCGTTCCGATTCCTGGTCAGCGAGGCCGAGACCGACCGGCGCGCCGCCGAGCAGACCATCGCCGAGGTGAAGCAACGCCTCGCCGCCCTCAGCGGCATGCCCGGCAGCGAGGCGCTCGCCGGACAGCTCGCGAGCTATGAGGCCACCATCACCCGCCTGATGACACATTCGCAGGCACGCCAGATCGCCAATGGCATCGTGACACGGGAAGGGGCGGTGGTCGGCAGCCTGGTGCACACCTTGCTCGGGGATCTCGCCGCCCGCGGGGCCAGGGAGGCGGAAGCGGTCGTGCAGATCGACGAGGCCATCACCGCCGTGTTGACCTTCCAGGCACGTCACTTCGCCACGCGCGACCAGGGCCAGGGCCAGATCGTCACCGCCGAGGCGGCGCGGGCGCTGCAGGAGCTTGACGCGGTGCTGCCCGCCCTCGGCAGGGCGCCGGAGGCCGAGCTGGCAGCCGCGCTGCGTCCGCGGCTGCAGGCTCTGGGCGAGGCGGCGCTGGCCGGGATGGCGGAAAGCCGCGCGCTCGACACCGCCTACGCCGAGGCAGGACGGGCCGGACAGACACTCACCAAGGCCATCACCGCCCTGAGCACCGGGGCCGTGCACGACGGCGAGACCGCGCTCGACCACGCCACCGTCGCGGCCGGGGATGTCTTCGCCGTGGTGACCCGGACCACGACGCTGGCCGCGCTGGTCGGCTGCGGGCTTGCCATCCTGATCGCGCTCTCCATCACCCGCCCGGTGGCCGGGCTGGTCCAGGCCCTGGGCCGGATCGCCGCGGGCGATCTCGCCGGCGCCGTCGCCGGCACGGACCGGGGCGACGAACTCGGGGCGATGGCCCGCTCGACCGAGATCTGCCGCCAGGGCCTGGCGGAGAGCGCACGCCTGCGCGCCACCGAGGAACGGACCCGGGCGGATGCCGCGACCGCACAGAAGGCCGCCCTGCACGGCCTGGCCGATGCGTTCGAGGGCGAAGTCGGCGGCATCGTCGCGGCGGTGGCGCAGGCGGCTTCCGGCATGGAGGAAACCGCGCGGGCCCTGTCGGCAACGGCGGAGGCGGCGTTCCGCCAGACCGCGACGATGCGCGACACCGCCGGGCACGCCAGCGGCAAGGTCGGCGCCGTCGCCGCCGCCGCCGAGGAACTCAGCGCCTCGGTTGGCGAGATCTCCCGCCGCATCACCGAGACCGCCACCGCCAGCACGCGCGCGGCCGAGGCGGCACGGCAGGCGGACGGGACGGTCGCCGGTCTCGCCCAGGCGGCCGAGCGGATCGGCGACGTGGTGACACTGATCCAGAACATCGCCAGCCAGACCAACCTGCTGGCCCTGAACGCCACCATCGAGGCCGCCCGTGCCGGCGAGGCCGGCCGCGGCTTCGCCGTGGTGGCCGGCGAGGTCAAGAATCTGGCCGGCCAGACCGCGCGGGCAACCGCCGACATCGCCGGGCAGGTCACCCGGATCCAGGGCGCCACCGGCGAAGCGGTGGCAGCGCTGCGCGCCATCACCGACACCATCGCCGAGGTAAACCGACTCTCCGCCGCGGTGGCCGTCGCGGTCGGGCAGCAGGGCAGCACCACGCGCGAGATCGCCACCCATGTCACCGCCGCCGCCGCCGACACCGCCGGGGTCTCTGGCCAGGCGGCGGGGCTGTCGGATGCCTCACGGCGGGTGGATGACGCGGCGAACGACGTGCTGGCCGGCGCCTCCGGCCTTTCGGACCGGTCCGGGCAGTTGCGCCATCAGGTCGAGACGTTCCTCGCCCGCGTCAGGGCCGCCTGAACGGCCACCGGCGGCTTCTACCAGGCTGGCGGGCGATAGCCGTGATAAGGCCCGTACTCGGGTGGGGGTGGCGGGGGCGGCTGGTAATAGCCCGGGCCATGCCCCCAGCCATGCCGCGGCGGAGGCGGCGGGGGCGGCAGCACGCAACCGGCCAGAACCGCAGCAAGCCCCAGCACGGCCAACGCCATGGCCGCGCGACGGGGTGATGACATGACGCGAATCCCTCTCAGTCGATCCCGCCCCGGATCATGACAGGGGCGGCACGTCGTGGCGACGTCCGTCGGGAACCTGCCGGTTCCACGGCATGCGCCGCAGCAGCACCGCCATGCCACAGGTGCCGCTGACCCCGGCGAAGACCAGGCCGGCGCCCACGAAGGCCGACACCCCATAAAGCCAGGGCGAGACCAGCGCCCCCAGCACCACCCCCAGCACCACCAGCGTGCCCGCCGCGATCTGCACCTGCCGCATCAGCTCCAGCGGCTGGCGCCGGTCGGCGGCCACCGGCAGGCCGGCCCGCTTCCAGGCGTCGATCCCACCCGCGACCACATAGGCCGGGCCGGCCCCCGCCCTGGCGGCGAGGCGGGCGGCATGGGCCTGGGTGCGGGCACCGCTGCGGCAATGGAACACCACCGCCCGTCCCGGCGGCAGCACCGGCTCCGCCGCCCCGAGGCGCGACAGCGGCAGGTTGAGCGCACCGGGAATGCGCTCACGCGCATGCTCGTCCGGCTCGCGCACATCGACCAGCACGGCGCCCTCGCGCAGTTTGCCGGCGGCTTCTTCCGGCGTGATGGATGTCAGCATGGCTTCCCCTTTTCCCAGTGATGCGCGGATCAACCTTCCGGCGGGCAATAAAGGTCACGCAGCACCGTAAGCACTTGCGCCGCCTTGCGATCGGCCAGCCGGTAGAACACCGTCTGTGCCTCCTTGCGGGTGGCCACCAGCCCATCGGCCCGCAACCTGGCCAGGTGCTGCGACAGCGCGGATTGCGAGAGGCCGACCACATCGGCCAGGGCCCCCACCGTCATCTCTCCCGCGCCGACCAGATGGCACAGCACCAGCAGGCGCCGCTCATTGGCCAACAGCCGCAGCAGGCGTGCCGCCTCGGCCGCTTTCGCTTCCAGTCCCGCCGCCATTGCCCTGCCGTCGCGTACCCGCTCCGTTTATCATATTTTCCTAAATTAGAAAATTCTTATGTAAATTGCAAGCCGGAACCGGAAGAGCACGGCAAATTCTCATTCGGAGCCCTTGCGGAACTATGTGGTCGATCCAACGTTTCCGGCGGGTGTCGTCCATGACTACCACGGACACTTTCCTCTTCCGCGACTGGAGGACGGGCCGGGCCGGTGCCCGGCCCCTTTTTCCCTGACCTCCGGGTCAGTCGGACCGGGTGGTCACGACCAGGTTGCCGCGGGCCATGCGCGTCGCGATGGTTCGGGCAGGAGCCGCCCCGCCTCGGCCAGCCGCGCCCGCTCGGCGAGGCGCCGCTGGACCTGGTGGTCGAACGCCTCGCCAATCGAGGGGCCCGGGCAAGCAGAAGGGGGCCTGAAGCCCCCTTCCCCACCAGCATTTATCCAGTATTTCGGCGGATATTAAGCCTTTTAGCGTTCAGCAGACCGGTCTCTCCAGGCAATCAAGCCAACCGCCGCGAGCGTTCCAAGCATCAGCATGAAAATAGGATCAAAAAACACGACTTGTTCCCCTAGGTTTGTTTTCTGAATCAACGCCAGATTCGTAGCAATGTTTCCAAAAATTCTCCAGATTAACGGAAATATATTTTAGGATAATTCGGATTTTACTACATTGTTACCATTAATGCCCTTGCCACCCACGGACCCGCCCGCCCCTTCCTCCAGCAGGTCGAGTTCCTGCACGAGCCTGCGGGCGGTTTCCGTGCCGATGCGGCGCCGCTGCGCCAACCGGAAGATTTCCGCCCGTTCCGCCTGGATGGCCGCGACGAACAAGGTCCGCTCGATCCGTTCGGCCTCGCGGGACGGGAGCAGATCCGCGCCCTCCGCCGCGGGATCGCCGGTGCGGGAACGGTAGAGCTCCATGATCCGGCCGATGGCCGCGCGCCAGGTCTCCGCCCCGGCATGGCCGGGGGCCAGGGCGGCCTGGGCGCGTTCGATCGCCCGCAGCCCCGCGCGCGCCGCCGCCAGCCGGGCCATGTCCTCCTCGGCCGCGTGCGACAGTTCCTGCGGCATCCGCACGCCGCGCAGCAGCGGCGGCAACCCGATGCTGGCGATGACCAGCGACAGCACGATCACCGCCATGGCCAGGAAAATGGCAAGGTCGCGTTCGGGAAAGGCGGTGCCGTCCGGCAAGGCCACCGGCAGCGTCATGACGCCGGCGAGGGTGACGACGCCGCGCACCCCGGCCAGCGACGCCGCGGCCAGCAGGCGGGTGGGCGGCCGGTGCGCCACCACGCCGCGCCGCCGCGCCCGCCAGAGCACGAGGCGCAGCGACACCCAGACCCAGGCGAAGCGCAGGGCGACGATGCCGGCGGTGATGGCCAGCACGTCGAACGCCAGCCGCCACGGGCCGTCATGCCCGGTCAGCCACGCCGTCTCTGCGGCACGGCCCAGGATGACGGGCAATTGCTCGCCCAGCAGGACGAAGATGACGCCATTGGCGGCGAACTGGATCGTGTCCCACACCGCGTTCATCCGGGTGCGTGCGGCGGCGGAGGCAAGGCCTTCGGCATCGATGAAGCTGACCATCACGCCGGAGGCCACCGCGGCGAGGATGCCGGACCCGTGCAGGGATTCGGCGAGGATGTAGGAGCCGAACGGCCCGAGCAGGCTGACCAGGATCAGCGTTTCGATCTCCTCGCCGCTCCGGCGGTTCACCCAGGCCAGACCCTGCGTCACCAGCCAGGTGAAGGCGGCCCCCGCCGCCAGCCCCGACGTGGCGACCCACAGGAAGCTCAGCGTTGCATCCAGCAGCGAGAACCCGCCCGACAGGGCGGCGGCCACGGCGAAGCGGAAGCAGATCAGGCCGGACGCATCGTTGAGCAGCGCCTCGCCTTCCAGGACGTGCATCAGCCGCTTCGGCAGCTTCGTGCGCGCGGTGATGGCGGCCACCGCGATCGGATCGGTGGGCGAGAGGATCGCCGCCAGCGCGAAAGCCACCGCCAGCGGCATGGCCGGGACCAGGGCGTGGACCAGGGCGCCGATCCCGGCCACGCTGAAGACGACGAGGCCAAGCGCCAGCCCCAGCACGGGCCGCCAGTCGCGCAGCATGTCTTCCTTGGGGATACGCCAGCCATCGAGGAACAGCAGCGGCGGCAGGAACAGCAGGAAGAAAACCTCGGGCTGCAGCTCGACGCGCAGCCCGCCCGCGGCGCCGATCGCGGCCCCCAGCGCGATCTGGACCAGCGGGCGCGGCAAGGGCAGCGGCACCAGCCGGACAATGAGACCCCCGGCCACCGCCGCCAGCAGCAGCGCCAGGGTTTCCGTGACCACTTCCAACGAGGCGTCCCCATGAAATCGATGCGGAGATAATATCGCCGCGTTGGGGCGTTGCCCCAAGCCCCACCAGGAGGCTTTGCCTCCTGGACCTCCACCAAGGGCCAGAGGCCCTTGGATCCCATTCTTTGCCGCGCAGCGCGAATGGGCTTGGGCCGCGAAGCGGACCAAGGGGGCCTTGTGGCCCCTACCGGGTCGAGGGCGGAGCCCTCGCCTTTCCTTACGCCCGAGCCCCGAACTCCGCGCTCTCGCGCGTCCAGGCAAGGGCCTGTTCGCTCATGCTGACGCCCAGTCCCGGCCGGGTCGGCACCAGCATGCGCCCGTCGCGCAGTTCCAGCCTTTCGTTGAACAGCGGTTCCAGCCATTCGAAATGTTCCACCCACGGCTCGCGCTGCATGGCGGCGGCGAGGTGGATGTGCAGTTCCATGGAGAAGTGGGGCGCGATGCGCATGCCCGCGAACTCGGCCAGGGTCGCCACCTTCAGGTAGGGCGTGATGCCGCCGACGCGCGGGGCATCAGGCATCAGGAAGTCGGCGCCGTCCTGGCGGATGAATTCCCAGTGCTCGTGCACGCTGGTCAGCATCTCGCCGGTGGCGATCGGCGTGTCGAGCGAGGCGGCGAGCGCCGCGTGCCCCGCGGCGTCGTAGCAGTCGAGCGGTTCCTCGATCCAGGTCAGGTTGAACTGTTCGAAGATGCGGCCCATGCGCTGCGCGGTCGGGCGGTCCCATTGCTGGTTGGCGTCCACCATCAGCGGGAAGCTGTCGCCGAGATGGGCGCGCAGTCTGGTCAGGCGCTCGATGTCGGCGGCGCAGTCGGGCTGGCCGACTTTCAGCTTGATGCCGCCGATGCCGCGGGCGCGCGAGGCGGTGGCGTTTTCCATCACCTGCTCGATCGGCGTGTGCAGGAAGCCGCCCGAGGTGTTGTAGCAGCGCACGGAATCCCGCTGCGCGCCGAGCAGCTTGGCCAGGGGCAATCCGGCGCGTCGTGCCTTGAGGTCCCACAACGCCACGTCGAAGGCGCCGATCGCCTGGGCGGCGATGCCGCTGCGCCCGACCGAGGCACCGGCCCAGCTGAGCTTATCCCAGGCCTTGGCGATGTCGTTCGGGTCCTCGCCGAGCAGGGCCGGGGCGATTTCCTTCGCGTGCGCGAACTGGCCGGGGCCGCCGGCCCGCTTGGAATAGCTGAAGCCGAGGCCGCGCTGTCCGGCGGTGGTTTCGATCTCGCAGAACAGGATGGCGATCTCGGTCATCGGCTTCTGCCGGCCGGTGAGCACCTTGGCGTCGCTGATCGGGGTCTTGAGCGGCAGGTAGGTGGAATGCAGCCTGATCCAGGCCACGGTTTCCTGGGTGGATGACATGGGGTTCTGTCCTTTGGTCCGAAAAAGAAACGATCAGGCGGCTTTTTCACCAAGTTCCAGCCGGTGCAGCGGGCCAACCACGACGAGGTAGGACAGCGCGCCGACCAGGGCGAGCGCGCCCACGTAGCCGAGGGCGAGGTCGAAGGAGCCCATTTCCTTGACGATGATGCCGATGACGATCGGCGTGACGATGCTGGCGAGATTGCCGCAGAGATTGAAGATGCCGCCGCTGATGCCCATGATCGACTTCGGCGAGACGTCGCCAACGATGCACCAGCCGAGATTGCCGACGCCCTTGGCGAAGAAGGCGATGCTCATCACCAGCACGACCACGACGGTTGATTCCACGTAGTTGGCCAGCACGATGCTGCTGGAGAACAGCAGGCCGGTGATGATCGGCAGCTTGCGCGCGAGCGTCAGGCTGCAGCCGCGGCGCAGCATCCAGTCCGACCAGGTGCCACCGGCCATGCCGCCGATGAAGCCCGCGATCGCCGGGATCGAGGCCACCAGCCCCACTTTCAGGATCGACATGCCCTTGGCTTCCATCAGGTAGGTCGGGAACCAGGTCAGGAAGAACCAGGTGATGGTGGTCAGGCAGAACTGGCCGATATAGATGCCGATCAGCATGCGGTGGGTAACCAGCGCCCGCACCTCCGCCCAGCGCACGCCCTCGCGCGCGGCGGCCATGTCCGGCAGCCCGCCGCCGGCCTGGATGTAGTCCAGCTCGGCCTGGTTGACGCCCGGGTGCTGGCGCGGCTCGCGCACATAGGCCAGCCAGAACAGGCCAAGCACCACGCCGGCGGCGCCGGTCCAGAAGAAGATCACGTGCCAGCTGAAGGCGTGCAGCGTCCAGGTCATCAGCGGGGTGAAGGCAGCGAGCGCGAAATACTGCGCCGACTGGAACACCGCGGTCGCGAACCCGCGCTCGTGGTTGGGGAACCACATCACCGTCAGGCGGCTGTTGGCCGGGAAGGCCGGTGATTCGGCGATCCCCATCAGGAAGCGCAACGCGAACAGCAGCACGAAGGCGCCGGTCACGTGGCCGACGAAGCCCTGCAGGAAGGTGAAGACCGACCAGAGCAGCAGGCCCACGCCATAGACCAGCGGGGCGCCGTAGCGGTCGAGCACCCAGCCGCCGGGGATCTGCATGGCGGTGTAGGCCCAGCCGAAGGCCGAGAACGCCAGCCCCATGGTGATGGCGTCGAAGCCCAGCTCGGCCCGCATCGCCGGGGCCGCGATCGAGAGCGTGGCCCGGTCGACGTAGTTGAAGGTGGTGACGATGAAGATCAGTCCCAGGATAACGTAGCGCGCGTGCGTCTTCCGCATGACACCGCTGACCGCGGCCATGTGGCCTTGCATGTACCGTGTCCTCGCTTTGTTGGGGGCGATTCGTGTCGGCGGCATCGCGAGGCGCTGACACGCATCGTCCTGGCGGGCGTCGTGGCCCGGCCGGTTCGTTTTACATTGATCAGAAAATCAGAATACGATCAGTCGTGCCAAAGCATCGCAAAAATCAAATTGCGATAGTCTGAGCAGCAGATACCGGATTCTGTCAGGAATTTTTCCTACCGAGTGCCAGCAAATTTTATCCTTTCAGGCATCGACCTTGAGTCAATGCTGTTGAAAGTGCCTCAATGAATGAATGGTAGCGCTTCCATGAATCGGTTGCAACAGCATCCGCATTCATCCCGACCGGAATTTCGCGCAGCACGTGGGCAGGCGGCCCGCCCCGGTTGCCCGAACCGGTGCCGCCGCCGAGTATGCCGGCCATGCCCGATCCGAGCACTCCCTCCCCGCCCCGTGCCGTCCCCCCTCGCCGCCCGGCCCGTGGCGGCGGGGCCGCGACGCTCGCCGATGTCGCCCGCGTCGCCGGGGTCGCACCGGTCACCGTCTCGCGCGCGATCAACACCCCCGATGCCCTGCTGCCGGAAACGCTGGCGCTGGTCCGCCAGGCGATCGACAAGGTGGGCTACGTCCCCAACCTGCTCGCCGGCGGCCTGGCTTCCAGCCACAGCCGGCTGGTGGCGGCGATCGTGCCCAGCATCGGCACATCGATGTTCGCCGAAGCGGTCGAGGCCCTGTCGGACCGGCTGAGCGAGGCCGGCTACGAAGTGCTGCTGGGCATTTCCGGCTTCGGGCAATCGCGGGAGGACGAACTGCTCAACGCGGTGCTCAGCCGCCGCCCGGACGCGCTGTTCCTGATCGGCACGGAGCACAGCGCCTCGGCACGGCGGCGCCTGCAGGGCAGCGGCATCCCGGTGGTCGAGGCCTGGGAACTGACGGAGAAGCCGCTCGACCTCGTCGTCGGTTTCTCACACACAGCCACCGGGCGGGCGGCGGCGAAATACCTGCTCGGCAAGGGCTACCGGCGCTTCGCCATCATCGCCGCCTCCGACCGGCGCGCGATGCTGCGGCGCGACGGGTTCCTCGCCGAACTCGCCGGGCAGGGCGTGGGCGAGGTCTTCCAACAGCCGACGGCGGCGCCGGGCACGGTGCGCGGCGGGCGTGCCGCCTTCGCCGCGATCACCGAAGCCGGCCCCTTGCCGGAAGCGGTGTTCTGCACCGTCGATCCGCTGGCCCATGGCGCCATGCTGGAGGCGCAGCAGCGTGGCCTTGTGGTCCCGCGCGATGTCGCGGTCATGGGGTTCGGCGATTTCGCCGACAGCGCCTGGCTGCAGCCGGCGCTGACCACGATCCATTTCGACCGCCGCCGCATCGGTGGCATCGCCGCCGAGGTCATCCTCGCCGAGTTGAACGGCAAGCGCCGGGCCGACCGCGTCATCGATATCGGCTTCGAGGTCGCCGCCCGGGAGAGCGCCTGAGCCCCCCGGGCGGCTTATCGGCCCGCTGTGGCCCGGCCTGCGCTAGAAGCGATAGCCAAGGCCGACCCCGCCCATGACCTGCGTCTTGCGCTCGACGATCGGGCTGTCGGCGGCGTCCGACACCAGTTGCTTCACCGCGACGAAAACATGCGTGGCGATGTGGCGCGACCAGTTCCAGGTCAGGTTGGCGTGCAGGCCGACATCCTGCAGGCCACCGCCCGGTGTGTAGACGGGAAGGCCCGAATTCGCGGATTGCCGGTCGGAGACGCCGAACCAGGTCCGCTCGTACTTGCCATTGGCGAGATGCATGTCGAGCCCGAGCGTGAGCACCGCCTGCGGGGTAATCCGCGTCCGGTAATCCGCCCGCACGCTGCCGAGCAATCCGTTGCCGGTATGGGTGACCGCCTGCCGCAGCTCGGCCGCGACCTCGAACGGGTCGAAGCGGTAGGCGAGGAAGGCACCGGCGGCGAGGCTCGGCTGGATGTCGCCCAGCCCGTTGAGGCGGGCATCATCGCCCTGGTCACGTCCCGCGAAATAGCTCAGCAGCGGACCAGCGCGAAAGCCGTTGTAGTTGACGAGATTGATGCCGAGCCCCTCCGGCGTGAGGAACACGGTGTCACGATAGCGTACCGACAGCATCGGCACCGGGGACGCCTCGTAGCGCTTCGCGCCGGGATAGACCGGCCGGGCGGCGACGCCGAGGCCGAGATTGACGTTCCAGCTCGTGACGGTTTGCTGCGGCGATGCAGCCGGGGCCGACGGGGAGGCAGGATCCGATTGCGCGTGCAACGGCGGTGACACCATCGCCAGCATCACACCGATCGCACCGGCAGCAGCCAGGGACCGGGCCGGGAAGGTCCCGGTCCGGGCAGTCTCGGGGCAGGAAGTCACGTCGTCGTCGTCCTTTCGAAAGCGGCAGGTTAGTCGGGTATCGATCCGGCCTCGGACGGCCCGGAACCGTCGCGCAGCGGCTGCACCAGCCGTTGCATCTCACTGATCGCGTTCCAGCGCTGGCGCGCGGCGATCAGGCGGCGTCGCCCCTCCGGCGAGACCTGCGCCATGGCATCAACCAGGGTGTCGCCGAACCGGTCGAAGAAGTGGTTCCAGGCGCGACGCCAGATGACGACGCCCTCGCGGACCGCGGCAGGGTCGTAACGATCCGCGATGACCAGATGTTCGAGGTTCTGGCGTGCCTCCAGCATCTGCCGGGCCGCTCCGGCAAACTCCGGTGCGTCGCGACGGATGACGGCACGGAAGGCCGCCGCGTCCTGGGCGGAGAACAGCGCCTCCACCTTCGCCAGCGCGCCGGTCAGCGAGGGATGGGGCCGGCTGGCGAGGCCGCTGCGCGCCATCTGTCCCACGATGACCGCCACCAGGAACAGGTTGAGCAGCAACGAGGCGGGCAGCAGGAAGCGCCGCCAGCGCGGCGCGGGATGCCGTGGCAGGGTCATCCGCGCCGCCCTACCAGGCCAGGGCCTGGAACGGCGCGGCCTGCAGCAGCCCGGCCAGGCCGCCCGGCCCGGGCGGGGCGGTCTGCAGCCACCCGACCCAGAAGCCGAGCAGCAGCACCGCGCCACCGCCGAACGCCATGCCCGCCCAGCGCAGGGACGCCGGCATCGCCCCGGCGCCGCCGGCGGGCACCGGCCACGCCAGGACAGGCGACCATGCCCATGCGCCATGCCGCCGGCGTGCCGGCGGTGCCGCGATCCGCGCGGCCACCACCGCCCGCAACCGGGCCAGGGCCGCGTCCTCCTCGGCGGGGCTCCATCCCATCGCCGCTTCGGCCTGCCCGGCCTCGAGCAGCAGCGCGTCGAGCCGGCGCGCCTCCCGCAGCACCTGCCGTGCCTCCGCCGAGTCCGCCAGCAGCGCGGCAGCCCCGGCGCGCCATTCCTCCGGCCAGCGCGGCAAGTCGGCGCCGTAGCTCTGCGCCAGCGCCCTGAACCGTTCCAGTGACAGCATCTGTCGCGTCCCTCTCATTCATCGGCGGGCAGCAACCGCGCGCGCAGGAAGGCCCGCGCCCGGGCCAGCAGCCGCTCGACCGCCTTGGCGGACAGGCCCAGCGCACGGCCGGCTTCCGCGCCGGAGAGTCCCTCGTCATAGACCAGCGTCATCGCCGCGCGCTGGCGCACCGGCAGGGCCTGCAATGCGCCCACCAGCGCGGCGGCACGCTCCCGCGCCTGCAGCGTCGCCTCGGCGCCTTCGGCCGGGTCGGCCTGGTCGAAGTCGTCCGGCAACGGATCGAGTTGCAGGCGGCGGCGCTGGTCGATGCAGCGGTTCACCACGATCCGGTACAGCCAGGAGGTGAAGCTCGCCCGGCGCGGATCGAAATCGCCTGCCCGGCTCCAGGCCCGCAGCATGGCGTCCTGCACGACATCCTCGGCCAGCGCCGGGTCCGGGATCAGCCGCAGCGCCACCCGCAGGGCGAAGCGCCCGTGGCGCGCGACGATCTCGTCGAAGGCCCGCCGGTCACCCCCCGCCGACCAGGCGAGTAACTCCGCCTCGGAGGCCTCGGCATAGGCGGGAAGCCCGGTCACGGCTGCCCGTCCGGGGATGGCGGGACACGGCGCGACCATCGGCCACACCGCCTCCAGGCAACTCCTGCACGCAAACCCCGATCCCATTCACCCCGTCCATGCCACGCCTTCGCCTCCGGTGATACGCGGCACGCACGGGAATCCCCCCGCCCGATCAGGCGCGGGGGATGCACCGCCCCGCCGGCGTATCAGACGCGGAACAGGGCGAGGCCAGGCTCGCCCGCGACAGGGAGAATGGCATGATGATGCGATATCGCCGGGCGAACGGAATCGCCCGCCCCGGCCTGCGGGTCGCCGCGCTGGTTCTGCTCGGGCTCTGCGGGGGCCTGGGGACGGCGCGGGCACAGCAGCCATCCCCTCAGCCGGGGCAGGCCGTGCGCCAGGCCTGCACCGCCGATTACCAGATCTTCTGCGCCGGCGTGCAACCCGGCCGCGGCCGCGCCCTGGCCTGCCTGCAGCAACATGCGACGACCCTGTCCGAAGGATGCCAGCAGGCGTTGCAGGCGGCCAAGGCAGCGCGGCAGGCGCAGGGATCGCGGTCCTGACAGCTTGCGGCGGCGTTGCTACAGGAAGCGGATGACCTGCCAGAACCGCCATGTCACCGTCACGGTCACCACCCTCGCGGCCGGAGAGGAAGACGCATGCGGGGGCGTCGGGTGAGGCACGGCTTTGGGATGGTCCGGCTTCACGGTGTTGCAACCGGCTGACACCTTGTCGAGCTCGGCATCGCTGAGTCGGCAAAGCCCGTACCCTTCGTCCTGCATCCGATCACCCGTTCTGTTATCGATCCAGTTTCCGGAAACGCCATCTTCCCCGGCTGCCTGGCCGTTAATGTGGCCACGCGGATGCGGACCAGGCGTCATGTCGGCGGCGCGCCATCCCACGATCCACATACGCAGGTAAGCACATCGCCTGTCACGCGCCCAGGCGGTACTTGTTATCGTGTAAAATCGATTGAAATAAAATACAAAATATAATTAAATAATTTCTGAAAATACGCCACTTTCTTGCGGGATTAATACATCACATCTGGCACACGATGCTCGAAGCGATGATCGCACAGGCGCGATATATTTCTGCCGGGAAACATGACGCGGCCATCCCCGCATCCACGGCAAGGCGCGTCAGCCGCCGGCAGCCGCCCTGACCTGGGGCTCCGGCCGCACCATTGTCACCGCCGGCAGCCAGAAGGTCACCGTGGTGCCGCGGCCCGGCTCGCTGCGCACGCGCAAGGCCCCGCCCGCGGCTTCGGCGAAGCCACGCACCCCGGACAGCCCCAGCCCGGTGCCCTTGCCGCGCGGCTTGGTGGTGAAGAACGGCTCGCCGGCGCGGGCCAGCACCTCCGGCGGCATGCCCTCGCCCTCGTCGATGACAGAGACCCGGGCATAGAGCCCGGGCCCCAGCCCCGCCGGATGGCGCAGGGTCATGCGCTCGGCCACCACCCGCACCGTCACCTCGCCGCCCTTGGGCATGGCGTCACGGGCATTGGCGGCCAGGTTCATCAGCGCCGCCTCCAGCTCGGCGCGCTCGCTGCGCACCAGGGCGGGCAGCCCGTCCCGCTCGATCTCGCAGCGCAGCCGGCAGCCATGGCCGAGCACGCGCGAGAGCAGGTCACAGACGCCGCCGACCACCTCTGCCGGGTCGGCCGTCGCCTCCCCCGCGCGGGCGCTGGCGTCATTGCGGGCGAAGTCGAGCATGCGGCGGGTCAACACCTGGCCTCGCGCCGACGCCTTGCCGATGACACGCGCCAGCGACAGCACGTTCTCGTCCTGCGCCCGGCTCTCGATCAGGCTGGCCGCGGTCCCGGCGGCCTGGACGATATTGGCGAAATCATGCGCGACCCCGGCGGCGAGCTGGCCCAGCACTTCCATGCGCTGGACCTGCCGGGCAGAGGCCTCCGCCATTTCCCGGCGCGCCTGCTCGGCGGCCAGGCGCCGCGTCTGTCGCATTGCCAGCAGCACGACGCCGGCCAGGGTCGCCGCCACCAGGGCGCAGATCGCGCCGACCACCAGCAGGTGCTGCGTCCACGGCCCCAGCACCGCCGCGACCGGCACGCTGTAGGCGATGATCAGCGGGAAACGGCCAACCTTGGCGAAGGCAAGGATGCGCTCGCGGCCATCGATCGGAGAAATTCCCCGGAATCCCCCTTCATCGGCATTATCCACCAACTGCCGCATGATCCCGCTGCCCGCGCGGGTCAACCGCGGCAGTTGGACGGCCTCGTCCGCGGGGAAGCGGGCCAGCACCTCGCCATCCGCACGCATCAGGGCGACCGCCGCCCCATCCTTGCCCTGCGCCGCCGCCCAGAAATCGCTGAAATACCCGACCGCGACGCCGACATGGACAGTGCCGTCGAAGCCGCCGTCGGCGGCGTTGCGGCGATGGCTGACGGCGAAACCAAGCCTGTGCGAATTGATGCCGACAAAGGCGCGACTGATGAAGGTGCCCTGGTCGGCCTCCCGCTGGGCCGCCCAGTATTCGCGATGCCCAACATAGTTGTAGCCGGCCGGGCCCACCGGCCCGCTGGCCGCCCATTGCCGCCCCTCGGCATCCGTGATCCCCAGGGCCGAGACCTGCGGCAACCCGGCATGCATCGCCCGCATCTCCGCCGAGAGCCGCGGCGCCTGGGCGCGGATCTCCTCCCAGCCCATGCCCTGGATGCGGCGCTCGAGTTGCTGGACCAGCAGTTCGTGCGTCTCGATCGCCTTGAGCACATGCTCGCGCAGCACGGCAACCATCCGCCGCGTGTCCTCGGCGGCATCGGCAAGCAGCCGTGCATGGTCGAACCAGGCGGCGGCGAGGAACAGCCCCGCCGGCACGACAAGGACAGCCACCAGGGCCCGCTTCAGCCAGCGCAGGGCGCTGGCCGCCACCGCGCCTTGCGTATCCTCTTGCCCCTGCATGTCCGGCATCGCCATGGTGCAGGTCCTCTACACCATCGGCCGGGACAGTTCACCACGGTAGCGGAAAATTTCCGGCGCCGTTATTTCAAAGCGACATCTTCAGCACAGACGAAGCCGGCAACGGGCGATGGAAGATCCGGCCTCTTCCCCCACCCGCGCCGCCCGTGGCACGACGCGTCGTCCTCGGGCCACGGACCGGCGTTGCGGCGCTGCCCGGTCAGATCTCGGCGTATGCGCGCCGTCCCGCCCACCAGCTCACCCCGCCCATGGCGACGATCACCACGGTGGCGGCGATCAGCAGCAGCACCAGTTGCTCGAACCAGCCGACCCCCGGGGCAGTCAGGAACAGCACGACGCCCACCGCGCAGATCCGCCAGGCCCGCGCCTGCACCCCGGCCACGAAGGTGCCGAGCGCCAGCAGGGTCATCGTCTGGATCGTGCTGATGCTGAAGGTCAACACACCCTGCAGGCCATTGCTGTACATGATGAAAATGGCGGCCACCAGGGCCAGCCAGATCAGCGCCTGCGAATAGACCAGGCGCACCCGGTCCTCCGGCGCCTCCACCTGCCGCCAGCCGGCCAGCACGCAGATGAGGCCGAACACCGGCGTCAGGGTCAGCCAGTAGCCGACCGGGGTGCGCAAAATGACCCCGAGCACCGTCAGCAGCAGCATGGCGATGTAGGGCGAATCCTGCCAGAGCCAGCGGCGGAGCGCGAAACGGGAAGAGGTGGTGTCGGCCAGGGCATCATCGGCATCCCGCGCAGCGGGAAGCGCGTCACCAGCGGTCGCGCCTTGCGTCGGTGTCATGGTCAGGCCCTTTCACATGTTGATCCCGGTTGCGGTCGGACCATGGGGATGGAGGCAACCGGCGTGGAATTGCCGTGGTCGCACGCGTGGAGGGACGGGTCAGGTCCCGTCCCTCCGGCGAGGCTGTCCCGCGTGATCCGGCATCACGGTCGGGTGGTGGCATCCTTTGCCTCGCCCGCCCCGGGTCCGCGCGGCCCGCCCGGGCCGCGCGCACGGACTTCGTCATAGCGCGGCAGATAGCGATAGCTGCGATCGAAGGGCCATTGTCCCAGGCGCCAGACCACCGCCCCCACGCCGAGAAGCACGATCATCGACAGCATGTTCTTCCTCCTTCCTGGCATGCGCCGGCCCATGGCCCGGTCCGTCCGGGACCTGGCAGGTACAGGCGCTGCACGTATCTGAATCGATCGAATGCAACGAACCCGTGCGGCATCCGGGATGGATTTGCCCGGCACGGCCTCGTTTCATGGCAGCGTCACCCGCCGGCCACCGGCATGCAGGCCAGCGCGAGGCTTGCATGCCGCAGCGAAGCGGCGGCGTCAGGACCTGCGGGCGGCCTCGCGCACCGCGTCCCGGGCTCCGCCCACCGCGTTCTGCGCCTTGCCCTCGGCCTTGTCGGCCTTGCCTTCGGCCTGGGTCTTGAGATCGCCGGTGACCTTGCCGAGCGCTTCCTTCACCGCGCCCCTGGCTTCCTTGAAGGTCCCCTTGATGCGATCCTTATCCATCTCACACCTCCCTGGGTCGTTCGCAGGCAGAACGTACGGGGAAAACCCCGGTTGCCCGACCGCGTCCGTCCTGAACGCGTTTTTAGGCTTCTGCCACTTCGGTGATCCGGCACCGGAGCCGGGCGAACACGCCCCGGGCGATCAGCGCAATCCGGGTGGCGGCGTCGCGATCTTGCCAAACAGCCACGTCAGGATCGCATAGGCGCTGATGACCATGATGGCCCCCATGATGGCGCCGGCGACCTGAGGCCCCCATAATCGCACCAGGGTCACGATGATCCACCCCACCGGATCCTGAAAGAAAGGCGGCTTGCCTGGCAATGGCGTCGGTCCCGATTGTTGCTGGCCTGGAGATCCGATTTCACAACACCCCGGGCATGGAGACGATCCCCGAACGCCTCGCTCACCCGGAAGTCATTTTGCAGCGTAACGATTCCGGCCCGCGGGAAACCGCCGCCCCCATGGCGGAGTGGCGTGACAAGAGCGTGGGCGACACGAACTCCCGCCATGCCATCGCGATACCATCGGCGCCCCGGATGACAGGCGGCGGCCGCCGCCCGCGAACCAGACAGGACCAGCATCGTCATGAGCAGAGCAAACCGGCTGGCCGGCCCCCTCCTTCTCGCCTGTGGCATCCTTGCCGGCGGCGCGGCCCGCGCCGAGGAAGTCGGCTGCGTCTCGACGACGTTCCGCGGCCTTGGACTGCTGAACGACAAGATCTGCGTCGAGAGTTTCCGCGACCCCAAGGTCGAAGGCGTCGTCTGCCACATCAGCCGCGCCCAGACCGGCGGCATCAAGGGCGCGGTGGGCGTTGCCGAGGATCCCTCGAACGCCGCCGTGGCCTGCCGGCAGATCGGCCCGATCAACATCTCCGACCGGATCGAGGACGGCGAGGACGTGTTCCGCGAAAGCCGCTCGCTGCTGTTCAAGAAACTGCAGGTGGTGCGCTTCTACGACAAGCCGAACAATACGTTGGTGTATCTGAGCTACTCGGACAGGGTGGTCGAGGGCTCGCCGCAGAACACCATCTCCACCGTCCCGGTCATGCCATGGCCAGGGAAATGACCCGTCACCGCGGACCGTCCCCCACACCCGAGGCCCCCACGACCAAGGAACATCCCGGCATCGAGGCGGCGCTGCGCGGCCTTGGCTGCACCACACGGGACGACATCACCTTCGAGGACGGCTGAGGCATCCTCCGCGACGGCGGAGCTTCGACCCGCCGTCGCGCCAAAGAAGGCCAAATATTTTCGGACCAAATACTTTCGGAATTGAATGCATATATTGTAAGTTGCGGATCGCCCTCACCTTCGTCTATGCACGGGGGAATATCGGAGTTAACTGCGCTTTGGTATGCAGTTTATTTTCTCCCCCGCGTGCAATCCCCAAGGGCGGCGCCACAACCCGATGACCCAGTTCCTCGACAATCTCAGCATCCGCGCGAAAGTCATCGTGGCTTTCGCGATCGTCCTCGCCTGCACCGTCGGCCTCGGCCTGTTCGCGGTGCAGCGGCTGGATGCGGTCAACGACGCGGCGGCCAAGATGCGCGACGACCAGCTTCCCAGCATCCAGGCGCTCGCCCGGCTGCAGTATCTGGTGACCCGCTTCCGCGCGTTCGAAGCGACTTATCTCCTCGCGCCCGAAGGCCCGGCCCAGGCCGAGGACGGCAGGATCCTGCGGGATCTGCGCGGGCAGATCGACCAGGCGCTGGCCGTCTACCGCCCCCTGATGAACCCGGGCCGCGAGCAGCAGACGGGGGAGATGTTCACCCAGGCGCTGACGGCGTATCGCGCCCTGCACGAGCGCCTGCGGGACCTGGTCCAGGCCGGGGACCTGCCGGGGGCCATTGCCTTCCTGCGCGGGGAGATGCGCGAGCAGTTCAACAACAACCTGCTGACACGGCTCGACGCCCTGATCGAGCTCAACGCCGAGCAGGCCCGTCTCAGCGCGCAGCGCGGCGCGGAACTGGGGGGGGCGGCGCGAACCTGGATCTTCGTCGTGCTCGGGCTGATGAGCGCGCTGTGCGTGCTCAACGGCTGGCTGATGGTGAACGGCATCTCCGCCCCGATCCGCTCGATGACCGCGGCGATGCGCGGGCTCGCCGGGCACGACCTGGCGACCGCGATCACCGGCACCGGGCGCGGCGACGAGATCGGGGCGATGGCGGGCGCGCTGCAGGTGTTCAAGGACAACATGATCACCGCCGACCGCCTCGCCGCCGAACAGGCCGAGGCACGCGCGGTGCGGGAACGGCGCGCGGCACGGGTCGAGACGCTGGTGCAGGATTTCGAGCGGCAGGTGGCCGAACTGGTGCAGCACCTCTCCAGCTCGGCTACCGAGATGACCGCGACCGCGGGGCAGATGACCCGCACCGCCGACCTGACCAGCACCCAGGCGAACACCGTCGCCACCGCCGCCCAGGACGCCTCTTCCAGCGTGCAGACCGTCGCCTCGGCGACCGAGGAACTCTCCGCCTCGATCGGCGAGATCACGCGGCAGGTCGGGCAATCCACCACCGTGGCACGGCAGGCGGTGGAAGAAGCGCAGCGCACCGACACCACCGTGCGCGCGCTGGCCGAATCGGCGCAGAAGATCGGCGATGTGGTCGGGCTGATTACCACCATCGCCGGCCAGACCAATTTGCTGGCGCTGAACGCGACCATCGAGGCGGCGCGGGCGGGCGACGCCGGCAAGGGCTTCGCCGTGGTGGCGACCGAAGTGAAAAGCCTGGCGGCGCAGACGGCGCGGGCAACGGACGAGATCGGCGCGCAGATCGCGCGCATCCAGGCGGCAACGCAGGACGCGGTCAGCGCGATCGGCGGAATCGTGCGCACCATCGACCAGGTCAACAGCATCACCGGCACGATCGCCATCGCGGTGAAGGAACAGGGCACGGCCACCGCCGAGATCGCCCGCAGCGTCCAGCACGCCGCCAGCGGCACCGGCGAAGTCACCCGCAACATCGGCGGCGTCAGCCGCGCCGCCGGGGAAACCGGCGAGGCGTCGCAGCAGGTGCGCGAGGTGGCCGATGGCCTGTCAAGGAACGCCGAACGGCTCGCCGGTCAGGTCGGCAGCTTCATCACCGGCGTCAGGGCCGCCTGAAACACCATCGGCCGCACTGGCGACAGCCCGAAGGATCAGGCCGCCGCGGACCCGATCGGCACCGCCACCACCGCCGGCAGCCACAACACCGTGAGGCGCGCCCGGCCCGGCCCGGCCTCGACCCACAGCGCGCCCCCCGCGCGTTCGGCAAACCCCCGCACCCCATCGAGCGGGGGCCCGGTCCGCCCCGCGCGCCCGACATCGGCGGCGCCACCACACGCCGCCCCTGCGCCCCCCGGCAGCAGGCCAGGGGCAATGCCCATGACCTCCACCCGGGCATAGAGGCCCGGGGCCAACCCGCCCGCCTGCGACACGCGTTCCGGCGTCACCCGGACCACCACCTCGCCCTGCCCGTGCAGGGCATCGCGGGCATCGCCGACCAGCCGGATCACCGCTGCCTCCAGCCCCGCGCGCCCGCCCCGCACCAACCTGGGCAATCCGCCGGCCTCGATCTCGCAGCGCAGCCGGCAGGCGGGGCCGAAGCCACGCGAGAGCATGGCGCAGATGTCGCCGACGGCCTCGGCCGGGGCTACCGCCGCCACCCGCTCGCCCCCGTCCTCGCCCGGATTGACGAAGGCGCACAGCCGCGATGTCAGGGTCCGCCCGCCAGCGACCGTGACGTCGAGCATGTTGGCCAGGAAAGACATGTGCTCGCTGCCCGCCTCCCGACGCAGCAGGCTGGCCACGCCGTCGACGACCTGGACCATGTTGGCGAAGTCGCGGGCAACCTCCGCGGCCAGATCGCCCAGCAATTCCATCCGTTGCGCCTGCCAGGCCGCGATCTCGGCCGTGGCGCGGCGCGACTGCTCGTCGATCAGTCGCCGTGCCTGCCGCATGGCGGAGAGCACCGTGCAGACAAGGGCGGCGGCCGCCAGCAGGCAGACCGTCCCGAGCCATAGCAGGTGCTCTCCCCACTCCGCCTGGATCACGGCAACCGGGATGCCGTAGGTGACCGTCACCGGATACCGGCCGACCCGGGCGAAGGCGGTGATGCGCTCGACGCCGTCGATCGTCGAGCGGGACCGGATGACGCCGCTCTCGGCCCCGGCCTGCAGGTGCTGCATCAGCAGGCTGGCCGGCGGCGCCAGCCGTGGCAGCGAGGCGCTGACGCTGGGCGAGCGCGCCAGCACCTCGCCGTCGTCGCGCACCAGCAGCACGGCGGCACCGCTCTTGCCGCGCGTGGCTTCCGTCCAGAAATCGGTGAAGTACCCCACCGTGACGGCGACCACGGCAACGCCGTCGAAGCCGCCATCGGCGGTACCGCGACGACGGCTGATGCCGAAATTGAACCGCTGCGTCTGCCTGCCGACATAGGCCCGGCTGATGAAGGTGCCGCGATCGGCATCACGCTGCGCCATCCAGAATTCCCGGTGCGCGACGGAGTAGATATCCTCCGCCCCCCCGACCGGCACGCTCGCCACCCAGGCCCGCCCCTCGCCATCGGCAAGCGAAAGCGCCGAGACCTGCGGCAATCCGGCCTGCATGCCCACCAGTTCCGCCGACAGCGCGGCGGAACGGGCGCGGATCTCTTCCCAGCCCAACGTCCCGGTCAGGCGCTCGACCTGGCGCAGCAGCAATTCATGGGTCTCGATCGCCTTCAGCGTGTGTTCGCGCAGCACGGCGGCGATGCGCCGCCCGTCATCGGTCGCATCCTCGATCAGGCGGTCGAGGTCGAACCAGGCCGCGCCGGCGAACAGCAGCAACGGGACGACCACCGAGGCGACCAGGGCACACCACAGCCGCCGCAATGTCGGCCCACCGTCTTCCCGTTTTCCTCCCGGTTTCTCCGACTTGCGCATGCCGGTGGCCCTTGTCGTTATGCGGGACGAGGAATTTTCATATTCACCCGGCCAGATTAAGACCGGACTTCCCTGGCGTTACTGACCGGCATGCCACAGGGTCCGATAAATTTCCATGACAAATCATCGCACCGACCCCGACATGGTCGATCAGGTTCTTATTGATGACTGAAGCGGCGTTATCGAATTCGCATCGATGGATCGCCGTTTCATGTCGCAATCCCATCTTCCCGGCTGCCATTGCGCTTAAAGGTAATTCATACCCGGGCAACGGTCCGGTGCACCCCACCGCGCCATGATAGCGATGCAGGCGGATCGCTCCACGACCCGCCACCATCACGCCGTCATCATCGCGGGGACGCCATTATCATGCCATCGCCCACGCCTGGCCCGATTCTCCCTCGCCTGCGCACCGGCCTCGCCGCTGCCCTGCTCGCCGGCACCATCCTCGGCGGCAGCCTTGTCGCCACCGTCGCCGGCGCCGCCGATCCCGCCACCGCCCAGATCGCGCCGGCGGCGCCGGCGCGCACCCTGCCCGACTTCACCGAGCTGGTGACACGGGTGAAGCCCGCCGTCGTCTCCATCACCACCGAGCTGCGCCCGCAGGAAACGGCGGAAGCCGACGGGACTCCCTTCCCGTTCGGCCATCTCCGCCCGGAACGCCCGCGCACTGTCGAGGCCCGTGGCTCCGGCTTCATCATCGATGCCGAAGGCACCGTGGTCACCAACAACCACGTCGTGGCGCAGGCCCGCTCGGTCAGCGTCACCCTCGACGATGGCACCGAACTGCCGGCGAAGGTGCTCGGGCGTGACCCGCGCACCGATCTCGCGGTGCTGAAGATCGATGCCGGCCACAACCTGCCCTATATCGAGCTGGGCGATTCAGCGAAGGTGCAGCCCGGGCAATGGGTGATCGCCATGGGCAACCCCTTCGGCCTCGGCGGCAGCGTCACTGCCGGCATCGTCTCGGCAAGCGGCCGCGACATCGGCGCCGGGCCCTATGACGACTTCATCCAGGTCGACGCGCCGATCAACCAGGGCAATTCGGGCGGGCCACTGTTTACCCAGGACGGAAGAGTGGTCGGGGTCAATACCGCCATCCTCTCCCCCTCGGGCGGCAGCATCGGCATCGGCTTCGCCATCCCCTCCGACATGGTGCGCAAGGTCGTGGCCGAGCTGAAGGCGCATGGCGAGGTCACGCGCGGCTATCTCGGCGTGGAATCGCAGCCGGTGACACCGGAAATGGCCACGGCCCTGCACCTGCCCGACGCGACGAAGCGCGGCGGCGCGCTGGTGTCGGGGGTGGAGCCGGACTCGCCCGCGGCCAAGGCCGGGCTGCAGCCGGGCGACGTGGTGCAGGCCGTCGACGGCCGGTCGGTCGCCACGCCGCGCGACCTTGCCATCGACATCGCCGCCCTCCCGCCGGGCAGCACGACCAGGCTTGACATCATCCGCGACGGCACTCCGCAGAGCCTCAGCGCCACCCTTGCCACGCTGCACGACCACAACCAGCCTGCCCCGGACGCCGGCAAGCCGGAACGGCAGGGGCTCGGCGTGGCCCTGGCCCCGCTCACGCCGCAACTGCGCGGCCAACTGGAACTGCCGACACGCACCCAGGGGGCGGTAGTGGTCGAGGTGCAGCCGGACTCGCCCGCCGCCCAGGCCGGCCTGCGCGAGGGCGACGTGCTGCTTGGCGTCGGCGGCCATCAGATCAGGTCTCCGGAAGACGCCGCCGCGGCGATCCGCTCGGCCACGACAGGGCAGGAGCAGAAGGTGGCATTGCGCATCCTGCGCGACGGCCACACCGCCTTCGTCGCGGTCAACCTGGCCCGCACATCCGGCAAGGGCTGAGGATACGCCGTGTCGCGGGGCGTTGCCCCGCACCCGACCAGGGGGCTTTGCCCCCTGGACCTCCACCAAGGGCTTCGCCCTTGGAACCCATTGCCGGGTTCGGGGCCCCGGGCCTGGCCATGCATACCGCAGACGGGCACGGAGAAAACGTTGCCCGTTGTGCGTGAATGTCAGCAGCCAGATCAGGTCGGACAGCATTTTGATCCGCCCGATCATCAATAACACGCCTGAGCCAATCGCAATGAAAGCCCCGTAAAGCGGCCATATCCCGAGCGCCCTGCGGACATGGAAATGCCGGCGCGCGTGGCGGTGCGGTGCCCATGCGTTCGCGCGCATGACGCCAGGGACAGGGCACCAGGCCCCCTTTCCTTGCAGGAAAGGGTGGTTAATTATTTCTATTTTGCATCATATATTTCAAATAATTCTCCGTATCTTTTTCATGGCTTCCCGGAAGATTTGACCAATCACCATGTGTGGAAGCGCACACTCTTGTGTCTTTGGTTGTTTTTGTTGTGATGCAATGCTATCAGAACTGGCAGATCATTTGTCACCAGCAGAGGCAAGGCGCTTCTTGCAATCCTATACATGCATTTGTTGCTAAAGGACGGCATTGCCCTCGCCCGGAGGCGCCTGGATCATGCGCGCATCGCATGCCGGGAGAAGCTGGCTGCGACCTTGCACCCGGATCAGGGCGCATCGGTCCGGTTGGCAGGTGGGCGGCCGGGGTTCTGGCGCGGCTTCGCCGGCGCCGGGCTGGGCCTTGCTCTCACCCTCGGTGCGGCGGGCTACCTCGCACAACATCGGGAAGCCGACCTGCAGGAGGCCGAGCGCGAGCTGCGGAACCTGTCCCTGGTGCTGGCCAACTGGGTCGAGGACAGTTTCCGTGCGGTCGCCCTGCTGCAGGCCGGGGTCGTGCAATGGGTCGGTTCCGAATCCATCGACACGACAGGGCAGTTGCGCGAACGTTTCGCCTCCCGCGAGGTGCACGATGCCCTGCATGCGCGGACCATGGCCCTGCCACGGGTGCAACGCCTGTTCCTCGCGGACGCCAATGGGCAGGTGATCGTCACCTCCACCCCCGGCGCATGGCCGACGCCAGAGGTCAGCGTGGCCGGAAAGGATTATTTCGAGCTGCTGCGCACGGATCCCGGCCGCGACAGCGTACTCAGCAGCGCCCTGCGCAGCCAGATGAACGGGCACTGGAACATCTTCTTCGCCCGCCGACTCACCGCCCCGGACGGACGCTTCCTCGGCATCATCGGCGCCTCCATCGACCTTGCCTATTTCGAGGATTTCTTCGCCCGGCTGAACCTGGGCACGTACAGCTCGATCGCGCTCAATCACAGCGACGGCGCGCTGCTGGTGCGCCATCCACGCAATGAGTCGTTCATCGGCGTCACCACCCCCCTCAGCGCCACGTTCCGGCAGGTCACCGCCGCGGACGGAAGCGGCACGCTGCGGGCCCGCAGCCCGGTGGACGAGACGGACCGGATCATGGGCCTGCGGGTACTCAAGGCTTATCCGCTGGTGATGATCGCGACCCGCGCGACCAGCGAGGTCCTGGCCCCCTGGCGGCAGGAAGTGCGGCGCATCGGCCTGGGCGTGCTGCTGACCGACGCGCTGATCCTCGGCGGCATCCTGCTCATCAACCGCAAGGACCGGCAGCGCCGGGCCCTGCAGGCCGCGCGGACCGAGGCCGAGGCGAAGCTCGCCCGCTCGGAAGAACGCGAGCGGGCCGCCCGGACGCTGGCCGAGCGCGACGCGGCGCTCAGCGCCGTGTTCGAGAACGGCATGGCGGGGGTGGCGGAAGTGGAAGGGTTCGCCGGGCCCTTCGTGCGGGTCAATCACCGGTATTGCGAGATGACCGGGCGGACGGAAACGGACCTGCTCGGCGGCCTCACCCCGATCGATGTCATGCATCCGGAGGACTGGCCCCGCACCGCCGCGCTCTGGCAGGAAGCGGCCGGCAGCGGCGGCAAATGGGAAACCGAGCTGCGCCACCTGCGCCCGGACGGCACGGAGATCTGGACACGGCTGAGCATCGCCGTCTCCGCCCGCGACGCGCAGGGCGGGCCGCTGCGCCATCTCGCCATCGTGCAGGACATCACCGAAAGCCGGGCGGCGGCGGAGCGGCTGCGCGCCAGCGAGGCGCTGCTGCGCCTGGGCATGGAGATCGGCCATATCGGCAGTTTCAGCCGCGACCTGCTGAGCGGCGAGATCCAGTGCGGGCCGGAGACCCGGGTCCTGTTCGGCCTGCCACCGGACGAGGCCCCGCTCTCCATGGAGGACTTGCTGGTCCGGATCCTGCCCGAGGACCAGGCGCGGGTGCGCCGGCAGATCGGCGAGGCCGTCGCCCGGTGCCAGCCCGAGATCGATCTGCAATACCGCTTCCACCACCGGCCCGACGACATGGTGCGCCACGCCGAGATCCGCGCCCGCTACGAGTACGATGCCGCGGGACGCCCGCTGCGCTCGGTCGGCGTCGTCATCGACGTCACCGAGCGGCGCGCCACGGAAGCCCGGATCGCGCATCTCGCGCGCCACGACGCCCTCACCGGCCTGCCCAACCGGCTGCTGTTCCGCGAGCGGCTGGACGAGGCGCTGGCGCGGGCGCAGCGGGGCGGCGGCTTCGGCGTGCTGTGCCTTGACCTCGACCGCTTCAAGGACGTGAACGACAGCCTCGGCCACCCGGCGGGCGATGCGCTGCTGCGCGAGGTCGCGCGGCGGCTGCAGGCAGAGCTGCGCGAGACCGACACGCTGGCGCGGCTCGACGGCGACGAGTTCGCCATCATCCAGGCCGATGTGCACCAACCGCAGGACGTGACCGCGCTGGCCCGCCGGGTGATCGAGATGGTCGGCCTGCCCTGCGAGCTCGACGGCCACCAGCTCGTCATCGGCAGCAGCGTCGGCATCGCGCTCGCCCCCGCGGACGGCACCGACGCCGACGCGCTGCTCAAGGGCGCGGACATGGCGCTGTATCGCGCCAAGGCGGAAGGGCGCGGCTGCTGGCGCTTCTTCGAGCCCGGCATGGATGCGCGCATGCAAACCCGGCGCACGCTCGAAACCGACCTGCGCCGGGCGATGGTCGCGCGCGAGTTCGAGCTGTTCTACCAGCCGATCGTCGAAATCCCCTCGCGCCGGGTCAGCGGGCTGGAGGCGCTGCTGCGCTGGCGCCATCCCGAGCGCGGCCTGGTGCCGCCCGACGCGTTCATTCCGCTGGCCGAGGAAATCGGCCTGATCGTCGCGATCGGCGAATGGGCGCTGGCGCGCGCCTGTGCCGAGGCCACGACCTGGGCCGGCGCCCCCAAGGTGGCGGTGAACCTGTCCTCGGTGCAGTTCGCCAGCCGCGGCCTGGTCGATGCCGTCGCCGCCGCGCTGGAACGCTCCGGACTCGACCCGGCGCGGCTGGAGCTGGAAATCACCGAGACGGTGATGCTGCAGGAAACCGAGGCGACGCTGGCCACGCTGCGCCAGTTGAAGGCGCTGGGCGTGCGCATCGCCATGGACGATTTCGGCACCGGCTATTCCAGCCTGAGCTACCTGCAGCGCTTCCCCTTCGACAAGGTCAAGATCGACCGCTGCTTCACCCGCGATCTGGAAGGGTCGCGCCAGAGCAAGGCCATCGTGCGCGCCGTGGCCGGGATGTGCGCGGGGCTGGACATGACCACCACCGCCGAGGGCGTGGAAACCGAGGCGCAGTTTCAGGTGCTGTCACGCGAGGGCTGCGGCGAGGCGCAGGGCTACCTGTTCAGCAGGCCACTCCCGGCCGGAGAGATCCCCGCCCTGATGGAGCAGCTCGCGCAGGCCGCGCGCTTTTCCACCGCGGCGGAGTGAGGGCGGGTCCGCTTCGCAGGCAACCGCCCCCTTCGCCCCCTTCGTCAAGGGTGTTGCCCTGGACCCCGGCGAGGGGCAGCACCAGACCCTCGTGGAATCCAGGGCAGAGCCGTTCCCGGCGGGCTCAGGGCAAGGGGCAGCACCAGACCCTTGCGGAGCCCTGGGCGAAACCGTTCCCGGCTTTCTCCGAGCCGAAAATCAGTGATGGTGGCCAGGATAGACCCGAGGGACGGGGAAATGGTGGTGATGATGGTGGTGGTGGTGGTGGTGAGGCGGCGGGAACGGATGCCAGTTCGCCCCGCCGTCGTGGCCACCCGAAATCATGTCCACTTCGACGTCGCTGAGCTCAACCGGCCGATCCACCCTCGATAATTCATCGATTTTTTCATGCTTCTGCATGATTGTTTTCCCATTTTCTCTTGATAATTATTTTCGCTGGACTACAGAATCCTACAGAGATCTGCCATCCGATTCTGAAGTGCGTTCGTTTGTTCTTTTGCACTCCACGTAAATACCAAACCATGAATCATAATGTTGGTCTATGATACATTATGTTACATCCCCCCTCGGTACCATGAGGCATATGCCGCTCCAGACCCCGTGGCGGGGGCATGGTACCGAAAGGCACCGTGCCCCCCGCCATGGGCCCTGGCCTTGCGGCGTGCCCCGGGGCGTCAGCGCCCCTGGTCGAGGCGGTCGACCGTCAGGGTGAGGCAGGGACGCTCCTTGGTGGCAACGCCGAGCCGGGTCAGCCGCGCCCGGATCTCTTCCTGGTTGGATCCGGTGACCTCGATCTTCTGCTGATCCGAAATCGAAACGACGCCATAGCCCGAATCGTAGGCCCGGTTTCCCTCGCCGGGTTGCAGGGTGCAGGTGGCCTTCAGCACCGGCCTTTCCGTCATGGCCGGGCCGGAGGCGGTATCGGTGCTGCCGCAGGCGGCCAGCCCCAGGGCAAGCGAGACAGCCAGCGGGATGGCCGGCAGAAGGGCGGATTGGCGCATGGTCGACTCTCCATGGAAGACAATTTGTCCCCGGGCCTTACCACCTGAAGGCGAGGCCCAGGCGGCCTGATCACGCCGGCGTGGTTTGCGCCGGCGGCAGACGCGCCCGCCCGGACCGGGCCGGCCTCACGCCGCCCGCGCCCCTCCCACGGCGCCGATGGCCTGACGCAGCGCCGCCGAGCTGGCTTCGGTGTGCTCGAAGCCCAGATGGACCGCGCCGTCGTCGCAGGAGAGCACCATGAACGGCAAAGGCTGGGCGACCATGCCGAAGGACAGGCTGCCGCGGCTGCCTTTGGCCAGGGGGACGTCGCTGACGATACGCGCGCCCCCATGGGAGATATCGGCGACCCGCACCGGCCGGGCACCGCCCCCCGCCACCGTCACCTGGCCGGGCAGGTTGACCGAATGACGCAGGTCCTGGCGGCGGTCGACTTCCGAGGTCGAGGTGCGCACCACCCGCACGACCGTCCGGCGCAGCTCGGCCATGGCCACCGACAGCCCCGCCGCGCCCTGCTGCACGCTGCCGGCGTTCTGGTCGGTGCGTTCGGCCTCGGCCGACACCTCCGCCGCCCGGCCCGACATGGCGCGCGCGGCGTCGGCGGCGTTGCTGACATTGCGGGCGATCTCCGCCGTCGCCGCCCCCTGTTCCTCCACCGCCGCCGCGATCGATCCGGCGATGCCCTCGACCTCGCGGATGGTCTGCTCGATGCTCTGCACCGCGGCGACCGAGGCGCCGGTGGCGGTGCGGATCTCGCCGAGCGAATGGGTGATCTCGCTGGTGGACCGCGCGGTCTGCAGCGCCAGTTGCTTGACCTCGCTGGCCACCACGGCGAAGCCCTTGCCGGCTTCCCCGGCACGCGCGGCCTCGATGGTGGCGTTCAGCGCCAGCAGGTTGGTCTTGGCGGCGATGTCGGTGATCAGGCCGGCGACCGCGCCGATGCGCTCCACCTTCTCGTTCAGCACGTCCATCGCGCCGCGGGTCTCCTCGCCGGCCTGCACGGCGCGCCGGACCACGAGGGTGGACTGGGACACCTGCTTGCTGATCTCCTGGATCGAGGCGGACAGTTCCTCGGCGGCGGCGGCAACGGTCTGGGTGACCGCGAGCGTCTCGCCCGCGGAGGCCGCGGCGCCTTCGGCCGAGGCGCCGGTGCGGGTCGCGGAGTCGTGCATCTTGCCGGCCGTGTCGGTCATCGCCGCGACCCGCTCGCCGATCTGGGCGAGGGCGTTGGCAGTCTCGGTCTCGATCGCGTCGGCCATGCCGGTCAGCGCGGCCATCTTCTCGGCGGCGGCGCGGCGGCGTTCCTCCTCGGCCTCGGCCGAGAGCTGCTCGGCACGCTGCATCTGCCGCTGGAACACCAGCACGGCGGCGGCCATCTCGCCCACTTCGTCGCGGCGCCCTTCCCCCGGGACGACGACCCGCAGATCCCCGTCCGCGAGCCGCCCCATCGCGGCCTTGATGCCGCCGAGCGAGCCCGAGATGTCGCGGTTGACGAACCAGGCGATCACGCCGGTGACCAGCAGGATCAGGACGGCGACCTGCCCGAGCTGCCAGAGCGCGGCGCGGAAGGCGGCATCCAGGTCATCGGTGTAGTCGCCGGCGAGCAGGAGCAGGTTCCAGGGCGCGAAGCGCACACCCAGCGCGATCTTGTCGGACGGCTGCGTCTGGCCGGGCTTGGGGAAGGCGTAATGGATCAGCGCCTGGTCGGAGCCGCGCAATCCCTCGCGCAGCAGATCCTGGGTGGTGCGGCCCAGTCCGGGCAGGATCGTGGCAGGCTTGCCTTCCCGCCCGGGATCGGCGCCATGCATCAGGACCATGCCACTGTCGGCGTCGGTGACGGAGATATAGCCCTCGCCGCCGTCATAGCGCAGCCCGTGCACCACCTGGCGCAACTGCGCCTTCGCCTGTTCGCGGGTGAGTTCCCCTGCCACCACGCGGGCTTCGAGCGAGCGGGCGATGCTGATCGTCCCCTCCACCACGGCCCGCAGCTTGCCGACGCGGCCATCCATCATGCGCTGGTGCAGGGTCGACGCGCTCATCGCCATCATGGCGACCATCGCCATGGCCGAAAGCCCCAGCAACAAAGCCAGCTTCGCAGGCAGTCGGAGACGATGCAGGAACATGGAAGTGCTTCCCGGGTGCATGGCGATTTGCACGCGCAGGTAGCATATTTGTGGCGATAAATTCAATCAAAACACACAGACGCGGTATATATTCAAAATAATCTGAAATAATAATGTGACACACTGAAATCATGTTGCCGCCGCACGCCCCGCGCGGTGGCGGAATTTTTCCAAAGATGATCGAAGTCCGACTGAGAATTCATGATAATTCTTGGGCAGACACGGGCGCCGGATCGGGCTGGAATACCGCCATCCCGATCCTCGTCACGGAACCGCTCATGGATCGGGCCGGCCGGCGCGGGCCCCTTCTGCATCTCCCTACCGCGCCGGCCATTTGCGTCGCCGCTGCGTCCCCCACAGCCGCCTTCCTGCCGGTCGCCAGCCTCCGCCCTGAACCGGGCGATGGCGACCGGCAGACCGGCCCCGCGCGCCAAACAGCCCCCCCCACCAGGACCAGCGACAGCGGAAGGACGTGATCATTCACGCCCGACGGCCAGTTCATCCGCATGCCGGCGATGACGGCGGATAATCACGGATTCTTGACATGCCCCGGAGACCCGTCCCCCAGGGCAGGTCCTCTCGCCGGGCTTTCCTTGAAAAGGGGCAAGTTTTGCCGGTGATCACACATCATCCGGTGCCCCGGGCGGCACGGGCTCAACCGCCACGCAGACAGCCTCACCCCGCCGCCGCGGCGGATGGCCCCATGCTCTCCGCGATGTGTGCGCGCCAACTTCGGCGCGACGAGAATTTAAGTGGAAATTTCAGCATTCCCGGACACACCCGCACAGTATGAAATGTGTCATTCATTGCCGACGCGACCCGGAATGCTGTCTTGCCGAGGCAGATCGTTTGCGCGACCTCGCCGCCGGCGCCGGGGATCCCTGGATCCGCGCCAACCTTCAGGAACTCGCCATCGAATACGAAGCGATGGCGCTGGAGCAACCGGATCGTCACGGCCGGCCGGGTGCGATGAGCCGGTCCGCGCTGATGCCCCCGCAACGACACGGCGCCGAGCGCCAGGCCACGGCGGGAGAACCAGGCTCCGCCTGAACGGGCGCCCCGGAGGTTCGCCGTTTCAAAACCATCCGCTTCCCCACAGGCGGAACCGCCATCCGGCCCGCCCGCACCGTCCCATCTGATCCTTCGGGACGTTCGCATCCCCCGTTGCCGACCATCGGCGCGCAAAGGACCGGTGAAGGGAAAACGCGTCAAAAACGCTATTGCGACTCATTCTCAATTGCGCCAGCATGTCGCGGATCGCTGGAGCCCGCCATGAGCATGGTCATCCCCCTTCCCGCCCCCGCCTATCCCGCCACCACGGATGGGCTCAATGCGGCCGAGAGCGCCTTCCTGCTCGCGCTCCGCTGGTGGGTCGCGGATTATCGTCACCGCGTGGATCCGATGCCCCGCCTGCGCGAGGTGATGCACTGCGCCGGCCCCCGTGACGCGGCGATCTGCGTGGACCAGTTGATGACGCTGATTGCCCACACCGCCCGCGCGCCGGTGGGAATCCAGTGCCCGCAGTGTCGGCACCTGACCCATGACGAAAAGCTGCTGCTGCACGCGGCAAGCCTGGTGCAGGCGGGCGATGGCGGACTGGCGGGGCGCCTGCTGCGCATCGACCTGCTGCCCGCGGCGGCCGCCACATTCGCGCTGGGCGTGCTGGCCGAGCTCGCGGAGCTGTTCAGCGATGCCGGCCTGGGCTTCCGCCGGCGGCGGATGCCCGACGACATGCCCACGCCATGCGAGGCCAGCACCTCCCCGGCCTGGAGCCGGGCCCTGCACTGACCAGGATCAGGGCATCAGCGGCGGCACATAGGCCAGCGTGCCGGCGAAATACCACAGCATGAACAGCACCAGTGGCGCGTGCACCAGAAGCTGCAGGAAGGTGAAGCCGACGATGTCGCGCGCCTGCAGCGCCAGCACGCCGAGCAGCGGCAGCATCCAGAACGGGTTGATCAGGTTCGGCAGTGCCTCGGCCGCGTTGTAGACCTGCACCGCCCAGCCGAGATGCACCTTCAGCTCGGCCGCCGCCTGCATCACGTAGGGCGCCTCGATCAGCCACTTGCCGCCGCCGGAAGGAATGAAAAAACCGAGCACGGCCGAATAGAGTCCCATCAGCACCGGGTAGCTGTCCACGCTGGCGAGGCTGACGAACAGGCCGGAGATGCGGTCGGCGACGCTGAGGCCGCCGGCGCCTTTGGCCGTGGTCATGATCACCGCGATCGCGCCGTAGAGCGGGAACTGGATCAGCACGCCGGTGGTCGCCGGCACCGCCCGCGCCACCGCATCCAGGAAGCGCCGCGGCCGCCAGTGCAGCAGCAGCCCCAGCATCAGGAAGATCAGGTTGTAGCTGTTCAGCCCGGAAATCGCGACCAGCGGATTCTTGCTGGTGAATTCCTGCACCATCCAGCCCACGGCCAGCGCCACGATCAGCAGTGTCAGCAGCGGGCTGTATTCGAGCCATTCCCCGGGGCGGCGGCGCGGCGGCAGGGCCGTCTCCGCCGCCGCGACCTCGATCCCCAGGTCACGCGCGGTCATGGCATGGGCGGGGGCCGGGGCGGACGCCCAGGCGACCGCGATCGAGACCACCAGCAGCACCGCCGCCATCACCAGCGACTGCCACAGGAAGATCGTCTCGGTGAAGGGCAGCACGCCGGTGATCGCCAGCAGCGGCTTCGGCAGGCTGGCGGGATTGGCCTGCAACTGCGCCGCCGAGGAACTGAGGCCGAGCGCCCAGGTCGCGCCGAGGCCGAGATAGGCAGCCGCCCCGGCGGCACGGTAATCCATCGGCAGGTCGGCCCGCCGCGCCAGCGCGCGCACCAGCAGGCCGCTGAAGATCAGGCTCAGCCCCCAGTTCAGCAACGAGGACAGCATGCTGACGGCGGCGACGAAGGCCACGGCGCCGCGTCCGTTGCGCGGCCAGGCGGCGAGCCGGTCGATCAGCCGCGCCGCCGGCGGCGAGGTCGCCACCACGTAGCCGGTGACGGCGACAAAGACCATCTGCATGGTGAAGGGGATCAGGCTCCAGAACCCGTCGCCGAAGGTCCGGCTGACTGTGGCGGGACTGGCGCCGTTCAGCAGCGCGGCCGCGGCGACGACGACCAGCGCCACGGCGGCGAACACATAGGCATCCGGGAACCAGGTCTCGGCCCAGCGGGTGAAGCGCAGGGCGATGCGCGCCAGGATGCCGTCCTGCGCCGCAGCGGATCCGGAGCAGGGGCGTGCCGCCAGCTCGTCCTGGCTCATCCGGGCCATTCTCCTCTCGGGGTGTTGCCGGCCCTCCTTCTAGCCCGTCCGGTTGCGGTTCCGCACCGATACCGGAACGAAAACGGGTAAGAACTCCTTGAAGCCGCCGGCAGTGAAACCTTTCGGTTGATCCACGGCTGCGAACACCATCCGAAACGGATCATTCCGCCTGCATGGCGATGGCGGCACGCCTCGATTCAGTGCGTGACCGCGCCGACCACGGCGCCCCCCGCGCCGCCGAGCAGGCCGCCCAGCAACAGGCTGCTGCCGCCGGTCGCCGCGGCGATGCCCACGCCCGCCGCGGCCCCGATGGCACCACCGCTCAGCGCCCGCTGCTGGGTCCTGGACAATCCCGAACATCCCGCCAGGCCAAGAATCGCCACACCCACCATCAGCACACGTAACGCCGGCATGATCACTCCTGTCTTCGCAACGACGCGACTCCCCGCGGCGGCTGCCGCAACGAGCCCGTCCGGCAGCACATGACCCGGCAAATGCGGCGGAACAAAGCCATCAGGGCGATCACCTGGCGGCGCGATGCAACGGCGGATGGCGCGGCGTCGCCCCGCCCGATGGGAGCCCGGCAGCAATCTATTTAATCCATATACTATTAGAAATCGACGTGGCAGGCTGCCCTCGCCCTCATCCGGAGACCGTCATGTCCCAGCGTGGACCGCTCGATTTCCCCGACAGCCCGCTCTCCCGCGCGATCCGGCAGCCGCTCATGCTCGGGCTGTTCCTCAGCCTGCAGGACATCCATGTCTCGACGCTGCCGAACAGCTCGTCCTGGACCTATGACTACAACGCGGCGATCGTGCAGAAGGCCGATGCGCTGGGCTTCGACATCGCCTTCAGCCGCACCCAGTGGCTGCCCAAGGGCGGCTATGATGGCGAGGCGTCGCTCGACAGCTTCGTCGCCCTCGGCGCCATGGCGCCGGCCACGCGCAACATCCTGCTGATCTCGACGCTGCACGTGCTGTACGGGCCGTGGCATCCGCTGCACATCGCCAAGCTCGGCGCCACCTTCGACCACATCGCCAAGGGCCGCTGGGGCATCAACATCGTCACCGGCCACCGCGCTGTCGAGCACGAGATGTTCGGTTGGACGCGGATCGAGCACGACCGGCGCTACGAGATGGCGGCCGAGCTGTTCGAGGTGCTGCAGCGGCTGTGGACCGACACCGAGAACTATTCCCACGACTCCAGGCTGTCATCGTGGAAGCTCAAGGACGGCTACATCACGCCCAAGCCGCTGTATGGGCGGCCGATCCTGGTGACGGCGACCGGATCGGAGGCGGGCATCGAGTTCGCCGCCGCGCATTCGGACCTGGTGTTCATCACCTCGCCGGGCGGGGCGCATATCGACAGCGCGCTGGAAACGCTGCCCGCGCATGTCGCGCGCATCAAGGACCGGGCGCGGGCGCGCGGGCGCGAGGTGAAAACCATCATCAACCCGATCGTCATCAGCCGCGAGACCGAGGCGGAGACGCGGGCCTATCTCGATGCCATCGTCGCGCACAAGATCCCACCGAACAGTACTTCCTTCGGCCATCGCGGCTACGACAGCGACGCCGTGGCCTGGAAGGGACGCGACGATCCGCGCCACAAGCAGGGCTACGGGCTGGGCGGCAACATCGAGGTGATCGGCACGCCGGAACAGGTGGTGGCGCAGTTCGCGGCGCTGAAGCGCGCCGGAATCGATGGCGTGCAGTTGAACTTCTACGATTTCGCCCCCGACTTCGACCGCTTCGCCGCCACCACCCTGCCGTTGCTGCGCGAGGCCGGGCTGCGGCTGTGACGGCCGGGGACGGCGGGTGGGGCGCCCCGCCGTCCCCCTCGCGTCACGCGCCCACCGTCATTCCGCGGCGATGCGCGCCGGCGTCCGGACCGCGCCGGCATAGAGCGTCTCGTCGAAATCCGGCGTCACCTCGGCCTCGATGCGCCGTTCATGCTGGGCGAGGTCGGCAAGGAACAGGTCGCGGCCGATCCGCGCCACCACCGCCGGGATGTCGCGGCGGAAACTCGGCACGTCGCCGATGGGCAGGCCGTGGGAGAGAAAGCCCGAAGGATTGAAGGCATGGATGTCGCGCAGGAACGGCGCCGCGCCCGGCTGCTTCTCCTGATAGGCCAGCGCCGGATCCAGATAGGGATAGCGGCCCAGCGCCGCGTCGGCTTCCTCCGGCGGGGGCGTGTAGCGGTCGCGCCAGAGCAGGATGTCGCCGGCAAAATCGCGCAGCTCCGGCCGCACCGCCGGATCGACGAAATAGCCGGTGCCGGCGATGACGAAATCGAAGCGGTGCGTGGTGCCACCGACATAGGCTTCCACCGTCTCCCCCACCACCGCCGTACCGTCCCAGGCAGCGCCGAGATGCAGGTGGAAATTGGCGAAGCGCGTGACCCGCGCGATGGCGTCCGCCGGCGCCGTGCTGCCCGCCTCGCGGAAGCGCCGCGCCTGGCGCCAGCGCAGGGCATCCGGCAGCGCCGGGTAATGGTCGTAGGCGCCGGGATAGAGGCGCGGCTTGATCACCGGCAGCGCGGCAAGCCGGGCCCGCCGCGAGAACAAATGCACCGAGGCCGCCCCCGCCTCCAGCGCCACCGCCGCGGCGTCGAAGGCCGAGGCGGCGGCGCCGACCACGGCGACAGTGCGGCCGGCCAGGGCAGCGAAATCGATGCGCCCGGAGGTGTGCGCGAGATGCGTCGCCGGCAGTTGCGCGAATTCCGACGGGACATAGGCGCCGCCGGCGCCGAGGAAGCCGGTGGCCAGCACCACCTTGCGCGCGGTCTCGACGCGCGGCGTGCCAGCCACGGTCAGATGCAGGCGAAAATGGTCCGATGCCGGCTCGATGCGTTCCAGCCGCGTCGCGGTGCGGAGGGTGATGCCCAGCGTGCGCCGGTACCAGGCCAGGTACTCCACCCAGTCGGTGCGGGCGATGCGGTCGATCGCCGCCCAGGCCTCCTGGCCATGGCGGGCCTCGTACCAGGCCTGCACGCCAAGCCCGACATGGCCGAGTTCCGGCCCCGGCAGCGACTTGGGCGTGCGCAGGCGCTGCATGCGCGCGGTGCTGCGCCAGATCCCCGCCTCCGCCTCGTCCGCCGCCGTGTCGATCACCGCCACCTTGCCGATGCCGGCGCGGCGGAGCGCGAAGGCGAAGGTGCTGCCGGCATGGCCGCCGCCGACCACGACCACGTTGTGGTCGATGCCGGGCCGGTCCGGCACCCAGTTCTCGGGATCGGGCCCGATCAGGCGCAGGGTTTCGCGGGCGAGGAAATCAGGATCGCTCATGGGGGATGCCTCCGTCCGGCTGCGCCACAAAGGAGAGCCAAACCTTATAGTCTATTGACTAAATCGACTAATACCGTATCGTCCCCGCCGGGGCTGTCAAGCAGGAAGGAAGCGCGCATGCACCACCGGATGTATCGCCGGCGCCCGCTGCTCGGCACCGCCGCACTGGGGCTCGGGACCGCGTTGCTGCCGGTGGCGGGCGCACGGGCGGCGCCGGTGCGCGGCGGCACGCTGCGCTTCCTGGTCGAGCAGGACCCGACCACGCTGGTGACCATCGCCCATACCGCCGGGCCGTCGACGCGGATCTCGCCCAAGATCACCGAAGGGCTGCTCACCTACGACCTGAACTTCACGCCGCGGCCGGCGCTGGCGACGCAATGGGCGGTGACGCCGGACGGGCTGAGCTACACGTTCTGGCTGCGCCGCGGCGTCAAATGGCATGACGGCGAAGATTTCACCGCCGCCGACGTGGCGCATTCCTTCGAGCTGCTGCGGCAATACCACCCGCGCGGACGCGGCACCTTCGCCAGCCTCGCCGCGGTGGAAACGCCCGATCCGCTGACGGTGATCCTGCGCCTGTCCAAGCCCGCGCCCTATTTGCTGAATGCGCTCGACGCCTCCGAATCCCCGATCGTGCCACGGCATGTCTACGAGGACACCGACCCGCTGACCAACCGCAACGCCAGCGCGCCGATCGGCACCGGGCCCTTCGTGTTCCGCGAATGGGTCAAGGGCAGCCACGTGATCCTGGAACGCAATCCCCGCTACTGGGACGCGCCGAAGCCCTATCTCGACCGCATCGTGGTGCGCTTCATCGCCGACCAGGCGGCGCGCTCGGCGGCGTTCGAGACCGGCGAACTGGATCTGGGCGGCGGCCCGCCGGTGCCGCGATCGGATCTCGCGCGGCTGCTGGCCTTGCCGCAGATCGGCTCGGAGCGGCGCGGCGGCGAATACAACGGCGGCATGACCCAGCTTTACTTCAACTACGAAACCCCGGTGCTACGGGACCGGCGCGTGCGCGAGGCGATCGCGCATGCGATCGACACCAGCCGGCTGCTGGAGGTGGTGTTCTTCGGCTATGGCGAAGTCGCGCCCTCGGCGGTCAGTCCCCGGCTGGTGAATTTCGTCGATCCGTCGATCCGGCCGCACACCTTCGACCCGGGCCGCGCCGGACGGCTGCTCGACGAAGCCGGCTTCCCGCGCCGGGGCGGCGGCAGCAGGCTCACGCTGCGGCTCTATGCCAATCCGTTCAACGGCCAGGCGAGCGGCGATTTCGTCAAGCAGGCGCTGCAACGCATCGGTATCGCCGTCGATTTCCAGTTCTTCGATTTCCCCACCTACATCCAGAAGGCCTATACCGGCCGCGCCTTCGATCTGACGCTGGAATCGCTGTCCAACACCTTCGACCCGACGCCGGGCATCCAGCGCGTGTTCTGGTCGAAGAACTTCCGCATCGGCCTGCCGTTTTCCAATGTCTCGCACTACGACAACCCGGAAATCGACCGGCTGCTGGAAGCGGCGGCGGTGGAGCCCGACCCGCTGCGGCGGCGGGCGATCTGGTTCGAATTCCAGCGGCGGATCCACGAGGATGTCGCCGCCATCCACCTGATCGCGCCGGACGACATCACCGTGTTCAACCGGCGGGTCCACGACCAGACCACCGGCGTCACCGGCATGAACGGCAATTTCGCCGATCTCTGGCTGGAGTCCTGATCCGCTTTCAGGTGTCCAGCCGGGCCAGCGCCGTCTTCGCCGCGTTGGCGCGCACCAGCACGGGATTGGGCGCGTGGGTGCGCCCGCACAGCAGGTTGCGGTGATGCCGCTCGAAGGGGAATTGCCGGGATACCCCGGCATTGCCGGCGATCACCAGCGCCCGTTCGGCGGCGCGCAGGGCGTTCTCCAGCACGACCAGCCGCAGCATCGCCGCCACCGCCCCTGGGGTGCCGCCGGCATCGGCCTCGGCGGCGAGGGAATCGAGCAGGCGCTCGCTGCTTTCCACCAGCACCTCGATGGCGCCGAGCTCGTCCTGGATGCGCGGCAGCGTGGCCAGGGATGCACCAAGCCCACCGGGGGACTGGCGCGCGGCAAAGGCAAGGATGTCGTCGCGCAGCGCCCGCGCCACGCCGTGATAGACCGCGCCGATCAGCGCCATGAACCAGACCATCTGCGCCTCGTCCCGCCGTGGCCCGAGCGAAGCCGGGGCAAGATCGAGCGTGTCCTCGTACGGCACCGGCACATCCTCGAACACGACGTCGTGGCTGCCGGTGGCGCGCATGCCCGCGCTGTCCCAGGTCCGCAGGATGCGGATGCCGGGGGCGCGATGCGGGATCGCGAAGGAGCCATGGCGCGGCACCGGCTCGTCGGTCACCGCCGAGACGATGAACCAGTGCAACCCCTCGCAGCCGGTGGCGAAGCGCTTGCGGCCGCTGACGCGCCACCCCTCCCCATCCCGCCGCGCCGTGGTGTGCGGCAGCGTGCCGTAGGAGGGCGAGCCGGCCTCCGGCTCCACCTGCAGCGCATTCACCAGCGCCGGGCCGCGCAGGCTCTCCGTGACCAGACGGTCGGCCAGATGGGCGGGCCAGCGCCGCCCGGCGCGGATGGTGGCGTGCTGCGCCAGGTGCATCGCCAGGATCAGCGCCGTGGACGGTTCGCCCCGCGCGATTTCGGAAACGACGCGGCGCGCCGTGACCAGCCCGGCCCCACCGCCGCCGTGTTCCGCCGCAACCACCAGATTGGTCAGCCCGGCGGCATGCAGCGCGGCGACGTTGTCGCGTGGGAAGGCCCCGGAGGCGTCGAGTTCCGCCGCCGTCGTCGCGAAACGGCGCGACAACTGCTGCGCCGTTTCCAGCGCCGTGTCGCTCACGCCGCCCGGCCTCGCGTGACCATCCTGTCGTGACGCCTGGATCGGGAAAGCCAGCCTGCCATGGACGCCGCCCTGTTTGCCGGGAAGGGCTTTAGTTGACTAATTTTATAGAGTTTGTCAACCTTCGCGGCGATGATCCCCCGGACAGCGGAAAGGCAGGGCATGACCGGTTCCCCGCGCGTGCTGAAGGCGTTGTGCCGCACCGCGTGGCAGGCGATCCCGACCGTGGCGGGCATCGTCCTGCTGGATTTCTTCCTGCTGCGGCTGGCGCCGGGCGACGTCGCCGACGTGCTGGCCGGCGAGGCCGGCGCGGCGACGGCGGAGACGATGACGGCGCTGCGGGCCCGGTTCGGCCTCGACCTGCCGGCGCTCGGGCAGTTCCTGAACTACCTCGATGCCCTCGCGCATTTCAGCCTCGGCCAGTCACCGCGCTACAACATGCCGGTGGCGGCGCTGATCGGGCAGCGCATGCCCAACACACTGCTGCTGATGGGGGTCGCCCTGGCGCTCGCCCTGGTGCTGGGCGTCGCCGTGGGGGCGCTGATGGCGCGCTTCGCCGGGGGCTGGATCGACCGCGTGCTCTCGGTCGGCGCGTTGCTGTTCTACTCCACGCCGGGGTTCTGGATCGGACTGATGCTGATCGTGCTGTTCTCGGTCCACCTCGGCTGGCTGCCAAGCGGCGGGGCGGAGACGATCGGCGCCGGGCTCGGTGGCCTCGCCGCCCTGCTCGACCGCGCCCGCCACATGGTGCTGCCGGCGCTTTCGCTCGCGCTGTTCTACGTCGCCATCTACGCGCGCCTGACCCGCGGGGTGATGCTGGAGGTGCAGTCACAGGATTTCGTGCGCACCGCCCGCGCCAAGGGGCTGTCGCGGCTGGCCGTCACCTTCCGCCACGCCTTGCCCAACGCGCTGCTGCCGGTGGCCACCATGGCGGGGATCCATCTCGGCGGGCTGATGGGCGGGGCGGTGGTGGTGGAGACGGTCTATAGCTGGCCGGGGCTGGGACGGCTCGCCTTCGAGGCGGTGATGGGACGCGACTTCACCCTGCTGCTGGGCATCCTGCTGCTGTCCTCGCTGCTGGTGGTGGCGGTCAACGCCCTGAGCGACGTGGTGCAGGCCTGGCTTGATCCGCGCCTGGAACTGCGCTGATGAGCGGGATCGAGCTGGACCTGCCCGCCCCGGCCACGATCGCCGTACGGCATCCCCCGCGCGGCGACCGTGGCCGCGCCCTGCGGCGCACCGCCGCCAACCCGGCCGCCCTGACCGGGCTGCTGATCCTGCTGCTGGTGACGCTGGCGGCACTGACGGCCCCCCTGACCTTTCCCGGCGACCCGCTCGACATGGTGGCACGGCCGCTGCTGTGGCCGGGGCAGGATGCGCGCTTCCCGCTGGGGACGGACGCGCTCGGCCGCGACGTGCTGGCCGGGCTGGTGCACGGCGCGCGGGTCAGCCTGCTGGTAGGGGCCGCGGCGACGCTGGTCAGCCTGCTGCTGGGCACCACGGTCGGCGCGCTCGCCGGCTATTTCGGCGGGCGCACCGACGACGTGCTGGTGCGGCTGGTCGAGATCTTCCAGACCGTGCCCGGCTTCATCCTGCTGATCGTGGTCGTCGCCATCGCCGGGCCCTCGGTGCCGGCGATCACCGGCGCCATCGGCCTGGTCGCCTGGCCGGCGATCGCGCGGCTGGTGCGCGGCGAGTTCCGCAGCCTGCGCGAGGCCGAGTTCGTGCTGGCGGCACGCGCCCTGGGCTTCGGCCATGCCCACATCATCCTGCGCGAGATCCTGCCCAACGCCCTGCCACCGGTGATCGTCATGGCCTCGGTCGGCGTCGCCACCGCGATCCTGATGGAAAGCGCGCTGTCCTTCATGGGGCTGGGCGATCCCAACGTGATCAGCTGGGGCTCGATGATCGGCGCCGGCCGCGAGCTGCTGCGCAGCGCGTGGTACCTCAGCGCCGTCCCGGGCCTCGCCATCGTGGTCACGGTGCTGGCGCTGAACCTGATCGGCGATGGGCTGAACGAGGCGCTCAACCCGCGCCTCGCCGCGTCCTGATCAGATCTCGTAGGCCCAGGCGTCGCGGCGCCGCGGCACCGGGGTCTGCGCCACCAGGGCGGAGAGGCTGGTGCGGTCGAGGATGGCGGACACCGCGTCATTGACCTCCGACATCACCATCCGCACCGGACAGACCGCCATGGTCGCACAGTCCTCGCAGGAAACGGCGGTCTCGGCATTGGCACAGGCCAGCGGCACCAACGGGCCGTCGAGCGCCCGGATCACCTCGCCGACCTTGATCTCCCGCGCACTGCGCGCCAGCGCATAGCCGCCACCCGGCCCCTTGCGCGACCGCACCAGACCGGCATTGCGCAACTCCAGCAGGATGGCGTCGAGGAACTTCTTGGGGATGTTGTTGCGCGCGGCAATGTCGGCGATCAGCGCCGTCTCGCCCGGCGGCAGGCCGGCAAGATACACCACCGCCTTCACGCCATACTTGGCCTTGTTCGTCAGCATGCCCGCGCATCCCCGCCGCAACGACCCCGGCCCGCGGCAGAGCGCGCGGGCTATCGTAGTCTATTTGGTTTATTTTCTATAGGAAATCCAGGGTCTTCAGCGTTGGGGCGTTGCCCCAAACCCCACCAGAGGGCTTTGCCCTCTGGACTCCCACCAAGGGCCGAGGGCCCTTGGATCCCATTCTTTGCCGCGCAGCGCGAATTGGGGTGCAGGGGTCCCCTGCCCCCTGCCGGGTCCAGGGCAGAGCCCTGGCCTTCCTTCTTTCAGAAAAAACTGTTCGCCGGCAAGGGCGTGCCGTTGATGACGTGGTTGCCGACCCATACCGCCTTGTAGGTCGCCGGGTTATGCGAGGAGATGGTGCGGGCGTTGCGCCAGTGGCGGTCGAGATCCGGGCCGCGCCGGGTCGCCGAAGCCCCGCCCACGTCGAACAGCAGCGAGCCGGAGCGGATGGCGAGGTCGTCGACCACGATCTTGGCCTGGGCCGCCAGCAAAGCCGCCTCGTGGGCCGCCGCCGCCGCGTCCGGGCCATGCCGCCGGGCATCCAGCCGGTCCAGGGCGTCGGCCGCCGCCAGCACGGCCGCGCCGGCGACGAAGGCGTTGCTGGCGATCACGCCGACCGTCTGCTGCAGCACCGGGTCGTCCGCCGGGCGCTCGCTCGGGGCGTAGTAGAAATTGCGGTCGCGCCGCCGCACCAGCGCCGCGGCGTCGCGCAGGGTGGCGCGGAGGATGCCGGCGTTGACCGCGGTCAGGAAGAGTTGCGCGGCGGTGTTGGAATAGGGCGCGCGGGCGAAGCCGTCCGCCTCGTCCGGGATCACCTCGTGCGGCTCCACCCGCACGTCCTGGAACAGCGTGGTGCCGGAGCCGGTGACGCGCTGCCCGAACCCGTCCCAATCGTCCACCGCCTCCACACCGGGACGGCTGATCGGCAGGATCGCCGAGGCCAGTGCGCCGTCCGGCAGCCGGGCGCGCACCTGCACGTAATCCGCATACAGCGTGCCGGTGCTGTAGAACTTGGTGCCGTTGAGGCGGAACCCGTCGCCATCCGGCGTGAGCAGCGTGTTCTCGACGGCGTTGCCGACGGTTTTGGTCTGCGTCTCGCCGGAGGCGATGCCGAAGATCGCGCCCTCGGCCACCGCCTGCCGCCACGTTTCCTGCACCGGGCCGAGGCGCGGGCCGAGCAGGTAGCGTTCGACGAAGATAAAGTGGCTGCGCAGGGAATGCGCGACATTGGCATCGGCGTCGGCCAGCCGGATGATCACATCATAGAGCTGGCGGTTGCTTGCCCCCAGGCCACCATCCGCGCGCGGCAGCCGCAGCGCGCCGAGGCGGGCGGCGCGGATCTGCGCGAGCGGTTCGAAGGGATGGATCCGCTCGCGCTCGCGTTCGACGGCACCGAGGGCGATGCCGTCCAGCAGCGCCTGGAAGCCCGCGCTGTCCGGATCGAGCGGCGCCGGCGCGGCCGGCGAAATGACGGCAGCAGTCGCTATGGTCATCAACATCCCTTCCTTGTTGCGCAGCCCGCCAAGGGCGGCCTAGGTCGCCGCGCGCGGCCGTGGAAAGAAGCGGTTGCCGGGGCGGCGAAGTCCCAGGTGGTCGCGCAGCGTCTTCCCCTCGTAGGCCGTGCGGAACAGGCCCCGGCGCTGCAGTTCAGGCACCACCGTGTCGACGAAGGCGTCGAGGCCCTCCGGTACGGTGTGGAACATGATGTTGAAGCCGTCGCAGGCCTCGGCGGCGAGCCAGGCCTCCATCTCGTCGGCGATGCGGCGCGGCGTGCCGACGAAGGCGAGGCCGCCATAACTGCCGGCGCGTTCGGCGAGTTGCCGCACCGTGAGGTTCTCGCGCCGTGCCAGGGCCAGCACGCGGTCGCGGCTGCTCTTGCTCGCGTTGGTCTCGGGAATATCGGGTAGCGGCGCGTCGAGATCGAAGCCAGAGGCATCGTGGCCGAGCGCGATCGAAAGCGAGGCAAGGCCGCTGTCGGGATGCACCAGGCTGTCGAGCAGCGCCTTCTTCTCGCGCGCCTCGGCGTCCGTCCCGCCCACCACCACCAGCGCGCCGGGCAGGATCTTCAGCTCATCGCGGGGGCGGCCGAGACGGTCGAGCCGGGCTTTGACATCGGCGTAGAAGGCGCGGGCATCCTCGATGCGGCCGCCGGCGGCGAACACGACCTCCGCGGTCTCCGCCGCCAGTTGCCGCCCGGCCTCCGACGCCCCGGCCTGCACGATGACCGGCCAGCCCTGCACCGGCCGGGCGATGTTCAGCGGGCCGCGCACCGAGAAATGCGGCCCCTTGTGGTCGAGCACGTGCAGCCGCGCCGGATCGAAAAAGAGGCCGCTTTCAGCATCACGCAGGAAGGCATCGTCGGCCCAACTGTCCCACAGCCCGGTGACCACGTCGAGGAACTCGCGCGCGCGGCGATAGCGCGCACCGTGCTCGACATGCTCCTCCAGACCGAAATTCAGCGCCGCGTCGGGATTGGCGGTGGTGACCACGTTCCAGCCGGCCCGCCCGCGGCTGAGGTGATCGAGGGAGGCGAAACGGCGGGCGATGTGGTAGGGCGCCTCGAAGGTGGTCGAGGCGGTGGCGACCAGCCCAATCCGCTCGGTGACCGCCGAAAGGGCGGCCAGCAGCGTCAGCGGCTCGAAGGACGTCACCGTCGCGCTGCGGCGCAGCGCCGCCACCGGCATGTTCAGCACGGCGAGATGATCCGCCATGAAGAACGCGTCGAAGCAGCCGCGTTCGAGGGTCTGCGCGAAACGTCGCAGATGCGCGAAGTTGAAGTTCGCATCGGCATAGGCGCCCGGATAGCGCCACCATCCGGTATGGATGCCGACAGGGCGCATGAACGCCCCCAGATGCAGCCGGCGGCCGGCAGGCACGATCGGATCTCCCCCTGTGTTTCCGGCGCATCCGCGTGATCCGACGGGATGCGCCACAGCCTCGTCCGGCCATGCGGACACAGGCACCCTGAAACATTAACGTCGGCGACGCCGGGCGCGCAATTGGAAAACACGACAACAAATGGTGTTTACATGTATTGTATGAAATTGAATCGTACATTATACTGCTCCTCCGGATCCAACGGACGTGTTCCGCCATGCATGCCTGGCCAACGCGTCACAGACCCGTTCGGTATTCGGTACCCTTGCCGCCCAGCAAGCCCGGGCCATGCCCGGCGGAGATCGGAACGATGGAGACCGGCACGGCATTCCGGCCCTGCACCATGATGGGAAACCTCTCGCGCCGGATCCACCAGGATCGAGGCGGCCGGGGATGGTGGCCGACATGACGCGCCGGATCGCAGCGAGCGCAGGCTCGCCGGCCGATCCGCCTTTGGCCGTCACCGCACTGACGGATCCGACCCAGTTGCCGGACCTGGTGCCAGACTGGTGGGGACTCTGGCACATCGCGGAAAATCCGTTGCCCTTCACCTCGCCCGGATGGCTGGTGGCGTGGTGGCGCCATCTCGGTGGCGGCCCGCTCTGCGTGCTGACGGTGCGCGACCGCAGCAGGCTGATCGCGGTGCTGCCCATGTTCGGCCACGAGGGACCGGAGGGCGCGCGGCTGCTGCCGCTGGGCATCAGCGTCTCCGACATGTTCGACCTGCTGGTCGCCCCCGGCCGCACGGAAGAGGCGGTGACGGCACTGGCCGCTGCGCTCGCGGGATTCCGCTGCTACCGCTGCGAGTTCCACGAAGTGCCGGCGAGCAGCGCGCTTTGCTCGCTCGCCCGTCGCACCACGGTGCAGAGTACGGCGCCGGTGCTGGACGTTCCACGATTCGCCTCGCTTTCGGCCCGCGCCGGCCCGCAGCGGCGGCTGCGCCGCGCGCAGGGCATCGCCGCGATGGCGGACCTGGTGCTCGACCGCCCCGGCAGCGAGGCCATGGAGAGCCTGTTCATCCTGCACGGGCTGCAATGGCACGCGCGCGGCGAGGAGGGCGTTCTTGCCGCACGCAACCTGCAGAATTTCCACATCGAGGCCGCGCGGGAACTGGAGCGGGCGGGCGCGCTGCGCCTGCACCGGATCCGCCATCACGACCGCACCATTGCCATGCTCTACGGCTTCCATGTGAGGGGCCGCACCTATGCCTATCTCAGCGGCACCGATCCGGATTATGCACGGCTTTCCCTGGGCACGGTGCTGATCGGCGCCGCCATCGAGGCCGCACATGCGGAAGGCGCCCGCGAATTCGACTTCCTGCGCGGCCCGGAGCCCTACAAATATGCCTGGGGCGCCGTTGACCGCCCGCTGCTGCGCCTCGATCTCGGCCTTCCGGCCAGGACGAGGGCGCCGCACCGGCCCCCGGCCGAGCGGGCCCGCTCCCGCCGCGCCGTGCCCGCGTGACCGTCAGGATCGGGGCAGGTCACTCTCCGGCGTGACCGGGACCTCGGCGTCGAGCCAGGCCCGGAACGGCGCATTGACCGATTCCGGGGCGAGTTCGGCGATGCAATTGGTGAAGCTGACGACTTCGGCGACGGCCTGTTCGATCGCCGCGCGCCGGCCGGGCTGTGTCTTGACCAGCAGCACCGTCTCCGCTTCCTCGACGATGCGACCTTCCCAGCGATAGGCGCAGGTGATGGGAAACCAGTTGCAGCAGACAGCAACCTTGCGTTCGAGCAGGAGACGGGCGATGCGGCCCGCTTCCTCCGCCGTGTTGAGGGTCACGTAGAAGATGCGCATCCGCCCCCCCAGGTCGCAGCCGGGCGCCCGGCGTCAGCTCGTCGACAGGATGTCGAGGGTGATGCGGTTGGTGAATTTCACCACGTCGGTGCTGGGCTTGAGAATGCCGGTCTCCTTCAGCCCTTGCGCGAAATAGAGCACGTGCTTGCGGAAGGCCTCGCCGGTCGGGCAACCGCGCACCTCGTCGTATGGGTAGCTCGCGATCATCTCGCCGATCTCCTCCGGCTTGACCTGGCGCGGGGAGTAGTGCTGCGCCGCGTCGACGGCAAGGCTGTTGTTGCGGTCGACCATTTTTGAAGCTTCGACCATGGCGCGCGTCAGCGCGACGGCGGCCGGGCGGTTCTCGCGCAGCAGCTTGCCGCTGACCGCCAGCACGCAGCAGGTGTACTGGCCAAGCTCGCCGGTGCCGTTCGAGGCAAGCTCGAACAGCCGGCCATTGCTGCGCTTGATCGCGTAATAGGCCGTGGGATGGCCGTCGGCGAAGGCTTCGATCTCCTTCTTCTGCACGGCAAGGGGGAAGACGTCGGCGGGAAACTGCCGCCAGGTGATCGAATCCGGCGGCACCCCGTTCTTCCTCAGGTGGATTTCGTACAGCAGCTTCATCGGGCTGCTGAGGTCGCTCATGCCGATGCGCTTGCCGGCCAGGTCCTGCAGCTTCTCGATCCCGGCATCGCGCGAGCCGATCAGGATCGAGCAGCCACCATGCACGCCGGCGGTCAGCTTCACGTCGAACCCAGCTTCCAGCGGCTTGAGGAAACGCAACAGGAAATTCGAGGTGGCATCGGCCTTGCCCAGGGCCAGAGCCTCCAGGATGGCCGAGGTGTCCGACCCGACATTGAGCGTGGTGACGTCCAGCCCATGCTTTTCGTAGATGCCCTGCCGCTGCGCCAAGCCGATGACCACGTTGCACAGCGAAGAGGGGGTCCAGATGATGGTCAGCTTGTTGCGCCCCTGCAGGATTGCCGGGGCCCCCAGCTCCGCGGCGGCGCTGGCCGGCGACGGGCGCAGCCCGAACGGCGCCGTCACGGCGGCCACCATGCCCAGGCGCAGCAGGCCGCGGCGCCGGACCGTCCCATGCCCACCGGCCGAACCGACGCGGGGCAGGCTGCCGATCTGATGCGGATACGACGTCATGATGCCGCTCTCGTTCGTCTCGGTGAATGGAATGTGGTGAGCCGCGGAGCACGGACTTGTTCGGCGGCTCGGGAAAGGATTATACGGCATTGTATCGGAGTCAATGAAATTGTACGGTCATCAATGGTTATAATGCCAGCACCCGACTCCCCTTCTGTCCCTGGGCAACCAGGATGATTCCGGGCCGGATGGGGCTCGGACTGGCCCTGCTGCTGGCGGCGACGGCGCCGGCCCGGGCGGACTGGCGCGAGACCTTGCGGGGATGGTTGCCGGGCCTGGGTCAGGCCGACCGGCCCCGGCCAGCCCCCGCCCCGGTCGCCGCGCCCCTGGAGGTGATCCGCGACTGCGCCGACTGCCCGGACATGGTGTTGATCCAAGCGGGCAGTTTCGAGATGGGCGTGCCCCGGGACGAAGACCGGCGCGAAGGCACCCGCGACGCCGATGCGCGCCCGGTGCATCCGGTGCGGATCACCCAGGCGTTCTATCTCGGCAAATATCACGTCACGCGCGGGCAGTACGCCGCCTTCGCGCACGCCACCGGGCGCCCGGTGAAGCCGCCCGTCTTCCCCCAGGCCGATGACCATCCCGCGGTCAACATCGCCTGGGCGGACGCGGTCGCCTACGCCGCCTGGCTGAGCCAGCGGACCGGCCGGGCCTACCGGCTGCCGAGCGAGGCGGAATGGGAATATGCCGCCCGCGCGGGTACCGTCACCGCACGCTACTGGGGCGACAGCCCGGAAGGCCAATGCCTGTTCGCCAATGGCTGGGACCAGTCGGCGCAATCCGGGGTGAGCCGGGCCGGCACGCCATCCTGCGAGGACGGGTACGAATTCACCGCGCCGGTGGGCCGGTTCCGGCCGAACGCCTTCGGGCTGCACGACATGCTCGGCAACGCCACCCAGTGGGTGCAGGATTGCTGGCACACCAGCTACGAACAGGCGCCGGCGGACGGCACGGCGGACCAGTCGGGCGCCTGCACGTCACGGGTGTTGCGGGGCGGATCGTGGATCCATTACCCCTGGTGGCTGCGCGCCGGCTATCGCGCCGGCGTGGCCGCCGATCTGCGGTTGGATTACTTCGGCTTCCGCCTCGCCCGCAGTGCCGCACCCTGAACCGGCGCGCCGGCCGGCGTCTCAGCCGATACAGCGTGCCGCCGCCTGGTTACCGGCCAGCGCGCGGGGCTGATGGGCCAGAGGGGCGCCGGCATTGCGCAGCACGTCGCCGGCCAGGACCAGTGCCGTCCGCAGGCTCGACATGGTGAACGGCTTGTAGACCAGCGCGATCGGGAACGTTCCCTGGAAGGAGCCACCCCCGTCCCCGGCAAGCAGGCTGCCGCTGACAAAGATCGACCGCACCTGGAACCGGCTGAGCAGGGCCCGGGCGACATCAAGGCCGCTGTCGCCGTCGGCGAGGCGGATATCGACCAGGGCGACATCCGGGCAGTCCCGGGCCGCCGCCTCCAACGCTTCCCGCGCATTGGTGGCGCGGGCGATAACCTGATGCCCCATTTCGCCCAGAAGTTCTTCTTCGGTGGTCGATACCAGCAGATCGTCCTCCACGAGCAGAATACGCAGAGAAAATGGATCGTTCCGTTCGGCTCCGGGCTCGCCACCAGCAATGGAAGGTCTCATGGCTTAGCCTCACATTTCAGGTGTTAGCGTAATCGGTTAACCCAACCATGGGCAAGCATGGTCGACCGCAACACCAATTCTTTATGACCACCCCAGAAACGGAACAGATCCGTGGCGCCATAGATACATTTTTGTTGTCGTTGGTAAGTTTATTGCAAAGATTTCCTGCCGTTTCATTTTCCGTCTCCCCCGTTTATGGCCGTTCCATTGCAGCAGCGATTGGACGGCGTGGATATGTTTGGACGGACCTTCGAACAAGATGAGCGTCTCCGCCCATCCGGCCGAGGAAAGTGAACCACGAATATGTGGGCAGAGAGCCTGGATTGCACACCACAAAATCGTATTCACGCGTCGACACACCAGTAAGCGGAAAGATGGGGACGGTACGGTTGCCCGCCCCCCCTTCAGGCTGCCCGCCTCATGCTGCCCGCCAGGGTTCGTCTCGAAGCAGAACCGAATGGCGGTCGACCCGGCCACGACATTGGGTCCCAGCCTTGCTGCCGAGGCTGCGCGCCCGCCATGCCACCAGAAGGAGATAAAGCCAATCCCAAATATCACTTCCCGACTACATTATAAGATAATTATACGTGGAATAAACTTGACTACGATTAAATAAAGTATAATAGTTATCACCCGTCGCCCTGAGGCATTGCGTCGTGTCAGCCTGCCGCGGCGCTTGTCCTGCCATCGTCTTGCCCGCGCTTGCGCATGCACAAGGACCGGATCGCGATGGATTCAAACGCCAACGGCGTGGTCGCCGGTAGCCCTGCCCCTGAACGGCCGCCTGCCGCATCGGGGCCGCGTCGGCGCAATCTGTTGAAGCTCGGGGCCGTTGTCGGCACCGCAGGAATGGTCGGCGCATTGCCGCGGTTGCTTCGCGCCGCCGATCTGGCCGCGCCGGCGTTGATCCAGACCCGCACCAAAATCACCATCATCTGGTCGCCGTCCGCACTGTGCCTCGTGGTGATCGGACTGGCGAAGCGGCAAGGCATCTTCGACAAGTACGGGCTGGATGTGGACATCCTCGATGTTGGATACGACACCACAACGGTCGTCCAGGCCGTCGCACTCGGCAAGGCGGACGCCACATCCAATTTCGTGCTGAGCATGCTCAAGCCGCTCGAAGGCGGCTTCGACATGAAGCTGACCGCGGGGACACATGGCGGCTGCTCGATCCTGGTGGCCTCGCGTGCGGCCGGCATCGCCACGCTGCAGGATTTGCGCGGCAAGCGGATCGGCATGAAAGACCTGACCAGCCCGATGAAGATGCTTTACGACATCCATCTCGGTCGCAACGGCTTGCCGCCCGACTCGTACACCTGGCGGCAGTATCCGCCTGACGTCTTCACCATTGCCGTCCAGAAAGGCGAGATCGATGCCTTTGCCGACGGCTATCCCAACGCCTATTTCGCGATCAAACGCAGCAACGGGACATTGTTCGAACTGGCCGCCAACGGCACGGGCGAACTGGGGAAACGCACGTGCTGTGCGCTGGGGATCAGCGGCCGGTTGATCCGTGACAACCGCCCGGCGGCAGCAGCACTCACCCGCGCCATGGTCGAAGCCTCGCTCGCCGTTGATCACAACAACTTCCTGGCTGTCGAGGCCGCACAATTCTTTTCACCCCGTCAGGTCAAGCCGGAAGAACTGGGGGAAATGATCGCGGCCTATCCCTACGACGAGGAACGCGGCTGCCCGACCGGTGAAGCGTTGCGCCGTCAAATCCTCTGGTACGCGCAGGGGCTGAAGGAAACCGGCGTCCTCAGGTCGGGCACGGATCCGGATCAGTTCACCAATCGGATCGTCCTGGATCTGCTCACCAGTTGAGGGGAAGGCCGTCCAGGGAGGGGCGGATTCCCCCCTCCCCCCGCGCAGGCCGCCGGATCAAGGTGCCGGATTGCTGTGGACCTGATGGATCGCATCGATCACCGCTTCCACCTCCGGCGTGATGATCGTCCGGTCCAGCACGCCGAGGTTCTCGGCCAATTGTGCCGGCGTGGTGGCGCCGATGATCACCGAGGTCACGAATTTTCGGGTCAGCACGAAGGCCAGCGCAAGCTGCGCCGGCGGCACGCCGATGTCGTCGGCCAGCCGCAGGTAGCGCTCGATCGCCTCGCTCACTCCGGGTTTCTGGTAGCGCTGGGTCCGTCCGAAGAGGGTGGCGCGGGCACCGGGCGGCAGGCTGCCGTTGCGGTACTTGCCGGTCAGGTAGCCCTGGGCAAGCGGCGAATAGGCCAGCAGCCCGACCTGCTCGCGCAGGGCGATCTCGGCCAGCCCGATCTCGAAAGTCCGATTGAGCAGGTGATAGGCGTTCTGGATGCTCACCACCCGCGGCCCATGCCCGGCCGCGGCGGCGGCGAGAAACCGCGTGGTGCCCCAGGCGGTTTCGTTGGACAGGCCGACATGGCGCACCTTGCCGGCGGCCACCAGATCCTGCAGCGCGGCGAGGGTTTCCTCGATCGGGTTTTCCGGCCCCGGCGGCAGATCACGAAACACCGTGGAACTTTCTGCAAACAGCGGCAAGGCCCGGTCGGGCCAGTGCAACTGATAGAGATCGATGTAGTCGGTCTGCAGCCGCCGCAGCGACCCTTCCACCGCATGATGGATATTCGCGCGGTTCAGCTCCGGATGGGCGCCGCCGGGCCGCAGGTAGGTGCTGGTGCTGCGCCCGGAAACCTTGGTGGCGATCACCACCTTGTCGCGTCCGCCGCGGCTTTTCAGCCAGGTGCCGATGATCCGCTCGGTGGAGCCCTGGGTCTCGGCACGCGGCGGAATCGAATAGCTCTCGGCGGTGTCGAGAAAGTTGAGGCCACGCTCACGGGCGACGTCGAGTTGCGCATGCCCCTCCTGCTCCGTGTTCTGCTGGCCCCAGGTCATCGTGCCGAGGCAAAGCGCCGACACCCGGAGATCGGTGCGCCCAAGCGGTCGGTATTCCACCATGATCCGTGATATCCTGTCAGACAAACGCAACTTCGAAAATGCCCCGCCGGCCCTGGCGGGCGGCGGGGCAGCGGCTTACTCCGTGGCGGCGCGGGCGAGCGCGAACGGATCTTTCTCGGCCAGCCAGGATTCCCGATAGGGCAACGAGCTGTGGGCCTTCAGGTCTTCATGGAATTTCCGGTGCTGCAGGGCGGTCAGGATCTCGTATCCAAGATTGACGATCCCCTGATAGCCGAGGGCGAAGCTGGAATCTCCGAGCTGCAGCGATGGCATGCCGAGCCGGGAGGCCAGTGGCGACAGCCCGCCATGGCGGATGACGACGAAATCCGGGTTCACCCGCTGCAGCAGGTTGTAGAACTGATAATGCTGCCGGACGCCGACGGTGAAGGTGTCGACATCGCCGGTGGCATCGACCAGGTGGCCGAGCGTGTCGCGCTCCGGCGAGCCGCTGTCGTAGGTGGGGTCGTGGTGGAACACCAGCGTGCCGGGCACCTCGATGCCGAGTTCGCGCAGCACCACCACGACGCCATGCGCAAAGGAAGCCCCCATCGCGACATAGCCGCGCAGGCCGGCAAGCTGGCGGCGCAGGTCCTCGATGATCGGCGTGACCCGGGCCTTTTCGCGGGCGATGTAGGCTTCGACCGCGGCCTCGCGGTCGGTCACCTTGCCGAGGGCGCGCAGCCAGGCATCGGTGCCGGAAAAGCCGTAGGGCTGCGGTGCCTTGACCTCGGGCACGCCGAATTCCTGTTCCAGCGCCGCGGTGATGTAGCTCGCGAGGGTGTAGCAGAAAGTCACCGAGGCGGCGGCTTCGGACATCTGCTGCAGTTGCTCCACCGTGGCCTGGTTGACCACGAGATTGGCCCGCAGCCCGAGTTCGGCCAGCATCGGCGTGTAGACGTCGCTGCCGGGAAGGATAACGACGTTGACAAGGTCCTTCTGCTTGCGTTCCGGGTTGCGGCGGACGAGCTTGCGCAGGATGCCGTGCTGGATGGCATCGAAGCCGGTGCTCCAGTGCTTCGACTTGAAGCCTTCGCAGAACACCGGGATCACCGGGATGCCGATCTCCTCCTCGACCTCGCGGGCGGCGGTCTCGACGTCATCGCCGATGATGCCGGTGGCGCAGGAGGTGGCGATGAATACGGCCTTGGGCTGGTGCCGGCGATAGGCTTCGCGGATGGCAGCCTGCAACTTGTCGACGCCGCCATAGACCATGTCGCGTTCGGTCAGGTTGGTCGACACCGCGGTATTGTTGCGCACCGGCCGGCCGAGGCGGTTGAGCGCGTTGCGGAAATTGGCGTTGTTGCTGGCCATGTTCGCAGCACACCCGATCGGGGAATGCTGGACCAGCACGGCATCGAGGATAGAGCTGCCGAGTGCCTGCACCACCTGCTCGCTGCAACTGCCGCCCTGGGTGAAGGGGCTCTGCAACTCGCAGATGCGGGCCCCTTTGCTGCCCGGACCGCATTTGCTGCCGCAGCCGCCGCGCGAGAATTCCGACTGCTCGGCCAGCAGCGACGCGCTGCCTTCATCCCACCCTATGATGGTGCCGAGCCGCTGCTCGCGGTTCTCGACCACTGCCGTCCTGAGATTGATCGCCATGCCGTTCCCCGTCCCTGATGGCCGGCTTGAAAATACGATTGGCCGATGGTGATTTAGTTATAATACATACGACGTACGTTATCAATCAGATGCTGGTGGGCGGACAACGTCCGGCCATGGAAGGCGGTCAGACGGGGGGCGATGATGGTGGATGGTGCTGTGCCGCGCAGCGCGAATGGGATCCAAGGGCCTTATGGCCCTTGGCGGGTCAAGGGCGGAGCCCTTGCCTTAAAATACTTTCCTTAATATTCGCTAATTTACTGAAATCTGGCGTGCCCCACTGGATTCGAACCAGCGACCCACAGCTTAAAATAATTGAGAATTCCGTTTATTTTCAGCGCTTATTGTTAAGTTTCAGCCGCATGGCGTTGAGTATCGCAGGCATGCGATGATAGATATTCGACGAGATGCAGCCCCATTTTCTCAAGGGGCAAAGCCGCCCAGAGGAGCGCGCGCCGGTGCAGATCTGCATCAATTGTGGTGCGGGATATTAGACGCGATAAGCCAAATCACGTGTCATTAGGTAGGCTGCGTCACGGCTACTCCCGGCCGTCAGCCGCAACCGAATACGATCGCTCTCCACCGAAAAGGCTTCGAGGTAGCCCCTTGCGCGTGTTATGCAGGCCACCATTCTCTATCTATGGTTGTCCACAAGAGCGGTCATGACGGACGAACGATGGGGCTGTGGGCGGTGCCACAACGAGGGGCCGTTGTTCCCCTTCACAATGGCTTTCCAGCCCATCGTCGATCTTGCAGAGATGCGCATCGATGGGCACGAGGCTCTGGTGCGCGGCCCCTTCGGCGAGAGCGCGGAATCGATTCTGGCGCAGGTCGACGACGGGAGCCTTTATGCCTTCGACCAAGCCTGCCGCGTCAAGGCAATCGAGATGGCCGCCCGGCTGGGTCTTGATGGCCGGCTCAATATCAACTTCCTGCCCAATGCCGTCTACGAGCCGCGCGCCTGCATCCGCCGCACTCTCGCCGCCGCCGCCGCGAACGGCTTCTTGCTCGAACGCCTGACTTTCGAGTTTACGGAAAACGAGAGCATCACAGATACCGCGCACACGCGCGCCATTATCGAAGAATACCACCGCCACCACTTCAAGGTCGCGCTCGACGATTTCGGAACCGGGTATTCCGGCCTTGCCCGCCTCGTTGAGTTGAAGCCAGACATCATCAAGCTCGACCGTCAGATCATCGTGGATTGCGACCAGGACCGCACGCGGTTCGCCATCGTCGCCAGCCTCGTCACGCTTACCAGCGAACTCGGGATCAAGCTCGTCGTCGAAGGCGTCGAGCGGATTGGCGAGGTCGAGGCACTGCGGCAGGCGGGCGTGCGTTACATGCAGGGCTTTTTCTTCGCGCGCCCGGCCTTTGAGGCCGTCGTCGTGTCCGAGGCGATCTCATGGCCCGCGCGCTCGCCGCTGGCACCCGCGTCGAGACTGCTGTCTGGACCGCCGCCCGAGGGGGGCATCGTGCCGATCCGGACCAACGCTTCGGTTGACTGTTCCTGAAAATTCTTGCCCCGCGCCCCGGCGGCAAATGCCGTAGGAATGCGCCCAGCCTGAACCGCTCCATGAAACCGCGGGGGCCAGGCACGCCGGCGCGGCGCGCAGAATGCGGGCCTGCGCCGGCCCCTCTCCCCTGCCCTATAATATGGGCAGCCTCTCGCGCTACCTGGCGCTGTTCCGCACCGGCGGCGGGTTGCTCGCGTCCAGCACCGCGGCCCGCTCCAGCCACAGCGCGATCGACTCGGGAATATCGGCGCCTCCACTGATCCAGCGGCGGACGACGCGCGGGTCAACTCGCAGGCGTTGCTGCAGGTGGTCTTTGGACCAACCCAATTGGCACAGGATCTCGCGCAGTCTCTCGGCCGTCACGTCCGGTCCCTCCCCGTTCGGACCGGATCTATCACGCCCGGCGCTGGCGCGCGCATGACAGGGCGTTGCGGTCGCGCGTCACGCGGGCGACTGCCTGCGGACTCGGATACAGATGAGAGGGCTGAAACGACAAAGGCGAGGTCCCGTTCAGATTTTTGTGGGGAAGGTGGGAGCATCCCTCCCGCTCGGGTTAGCGTCTGCCACATCGCGAATGCGGTGCCGCTGAACAAAAGACATCAGAACGGGGGATAGCGTGAATGGGTGCAACGACGCACAGGCCAATGCGCTTGGGCGATGAACAGTTTGGCTCGCCCGAAACGTTTGATCTGCAGCAGGTGATCGCCCAGATCACGGGCACCGTTACGGCCGAGAGATTGGCGCAACTTCTGCCCGATATGGAAAACCGGCAAAGAATGCTGGGCGGCACAGTCTGGGGGACACTGCTGTGGCCGAAGGCCCTGGGGCGTCCAACGACGCCAAGGCTGGCGGCCGGATTCGCCTTTCGGCACTGGACGCACCCAGTCTACAAAGACATTGCTGGGCACCTGGAAATTGTCGGAACCGAACCGCAATTGCCGCCGGTCCCCTGGGATGGGACGGACGACCAGGGCTGGTATCGGGTTAACTTCGCCACCAGAGCCGTGCCGGACCAACTGAACGCCATCACTATCTGCATCAGAACTGGCGTGTTGTGGCAGGATCGCGCCGATACGCTCGGTTCCGGAGCGGTCGCGGTGACGCCGGCAGAGGCCCGTTTCGTGCACCGCGGCGTGGCTGTCGTCTTGCCTCCGTTCCGGCTCAAACTCGCACCCGCCTGGGGCCAAATGACGAAATGCCAGACCTTGGCGGACGATCTGGAAGCCGAAATGCACAGTGGCGTCGAACAGCCGCATTCGAGCGCTTCATGAACATGACGCCGAGGTGCAGAGATCATCCGGCGCTGTGGGGGCTGGTGGGTGGCGCCTTCATGTGTGGTTCGGCGTGGGAAAAGGGCTCTTCCGCATTCCCGGTGCAGGCTTTGCCTTATGCTGTCATGCAGAGATGAGCCGGGCACGCAGAAGATCGGTCGTTTCAGGAGCTTCACCTTGGTGATCTGCCCTTCGGTTTGACCGTTCGACCATGGTTCGGTGATCGCAGCTGCGACCGCGCCACGGTCTGCGGGGCAAACGCCGCGAGCAAACTTCCCCTGGCCTCCGTGAGCCAGCCTTCAAACGCCGTCGCATTGCCGGGCAGTTCGGGCTCACGCTTGGCGACGACCCGACGCAGAGCGATCTCGACCGCGCCCGTGACTGGCTGATCCGAGCGAAGGAAAAGGGCGTGCTGGCCGACGCGCTGGCGGCAGCGCGCGATGCTGCCAAGGCGGAGGGAGGCGCTCAGCCATGCCTGACCAGCAAACGACCGACCCGCGTGAAGCCATGCGGCTTGTGCTGGTGATGGCCCCGTCCTTCCAGGGCGGGCACAGCAAGACCGGCGGCGAGGTTTCCGACTTTCTCGGCATCCCGTTCCCGCTCTGTATGGGCAACCTGGAGAAAGCAGCGCGGGCGTGCGGCTTCGATCCTGCAGAGCTTTGGCCCTGGCTCGCCAAGGTGCGAGGTGCAGCATGACCGGCGAGCAGCAAACAACCCGCCCGGCCTACAGCATCTCGCACAGTGGTCATCTGTTCATCGCGCACTGTGCGGGGGTGTTCTGCGGCGCTGGGCTCACCGAGGACGAGGCCATTACCGACGCCGAAGCGCGCCGCATTCAACGACGCGGAGATGACGACTTTGATGCATGGATGCTGCCGGCTGACATGGAGGCGCGAGGATGACTGACCAGCAAACGGCAGCTTGGCTGGCCGGCACCAGGGCGATGCAGGAGGCGATCGCTGCGTGGCACGCCGAGCAGTCGCGATGGTTCGGCACCCCGCGCCCGAACATATGCATGACCGCCGAGGACCGCGCCAAATTCGCATGGGCGTCGGCAAGCCATGCGGCACATGCCACACATATCCGCCGGATGCCGCTGCCGGCGCCGCCCGCCCAGACCCCGGCGGAGGGAAGCGGCGATGCCTGACGCCCTCCGCCGCGAGACTGCCTCAACTCGGCCGGAACGGCGTCGACTTACGGTGGCGATCCGCAGTCGTCGCTGGATGGCTCAGGTTGTGGTGCCTGTTCGCCATCTGGCCGCGAACACTTTCCGCCACGGTCCGAAGGCTGCCGAGCAATCCAGAACCGCGCCCGCCCATAGGTCTCTGCAAGTTACTTGCAGTCAAACCTCCTTTTTCTGCGGCAAGATTCAATATATCTGTAAACATTACACACCTTCCATATTTAAATTTATAACACATGAAGAGATAAAAAAGACGAATATATGCAATGAGAATTTCAACAATGCTTGACTTTATGCTGACAAACCCGTCGCAGAACGGGATCGAGGCCACGGCCGGTGACAGCGGCCGGTGCCTGACCTGCCGCCATTTCAGCGCGCCCGACCACGGTTGCCTCCGGAACGGCACCGTCACCGACGCCGCCGGCCGGGAACCGCCGATGATGTATGTCTACCCCGCGATGCGGGCACAGTGACCACAAGATCCACCGCCTCGGACGGCGGCCCGACCCGCTCGCCGAGTTGGTGCGGGAACTCGCCCGTGAAGCAGCGAAGCCCGTCACCGCGAGGGGGGGATGGGGCGCCATGCTCCGCCGGGACCGAGAACTGATGCGGCCCGCTGCGGAGACACTGTCTCGATGGGGACGCCGTCCCAACCATGCCCCCGACCAGGGAAACCTGTGCGACCTTCTGGAGGATCGGGATGCCGCCTGAGGGACGTTCTGGCCTGCCGCTGCCGCCGGCTCGCTATCTGACCCAAGAACAGGCGGCGGCCTACGTTGGTGTTTCTGTCCGCACTTTTGCCGCCGAAGTCGCCAATGGCAGATGGCCACCACCGTTGCGCCGCGGCGCACGCGGAGGCGCCTTGACGTGGGACCGCGCACGCGCTCGAGCAGACTGGCATCTGGCGCGGGAACTGCTGGCTGCCAAACTGCCAAAGCCCGAGATCCGCGAGCGCTTGCTGAAAGGGCTGCAACGGCGCGACCTTCGGCGCACAGCGATGGTGCGAATGGCAGAGGCCGACGCCACCACAGCGCAGATCGCCGTCGTGAGCAGCCACACCATCGACCAGACATCCCGCATTCTCGACACCTACATCCCCCGCCGCGGCGAGGTGGCAGCCGGTGCGATCGATGCATGGGAGCGTGGCGGGGAGAAGGTTGTCAGCATCCCGGCACGGGCGAGATGAATGCCCCGACCACGATACTCAACACTCTGGCCGGCGCGGCCTAATAAGTCATTGGAAAGTTGGCGCGCCCTACTGGATTCGAACCAGTGACCCACAGCTTAGAAGGCTGTTGCTCTATCCAACTGAGCTAAGGGCGCTTAGCCTGATTTTATACTTCAGTGTGTCCAGTTCTCACGCCGACCAAAGCGGAAGTTGTCGGCGTAGGCCTTGGGGCGGACGTGCCGGGTTTTCGGCAGTTCCACTTCATAGTCGATGCCGTTCTTTTCGGCATAGGCCACCGCGTCCTCGCGCGTCTCGAAGCGCAGCTTCACCTGGGTCTGGGTATCAGCGCTGCCGATCCAGCCCATCAGCGGGTCCGCCTTGCGGGGCTCGGCCGGTTCGAACTCCAGGACCCAATCCTGGGTTCCTGCCGTGCCCGACTGCATGGCGTTCTTGGGCTGCTGGAAGATCCGGGCACGGTTCGTCATGGCATGGCAACTCCCCTCGCGGCCGGCGCGAGCCGCGGTGCTTCCCTGCTAGCGGCCGCGTCCGGCGGCGTCAATGATCCGGCGGGGCCGAGCCGCACCTCCGGCAGGAAGGCGGCGCCGTGCGCGGCCAGGTGGTCCCACAGCGCCTGCGCCGGCGGCAGCAGGCGCTTCTCGCGGCTGCGCACCACGTACCATTGCCGCAGCACCGGCAGGCCGGGCAGGTCCAGTGCCACCAGCCGGCCATCAGCCAGTTCCGCCGCGACCGTGTGCGCCGAGAGCAGTGCGACCCCCATGCCCGCCATCACCGCCTGCTTGATGGTTTCATTGCTGCCCATTTCCATGCCCATGCCGGGATCGAGCCCGGCCCCGGCCAGCAGGGTGCGCAGCAATTCGCGGGTGCCGGAACCGGCCTCGCGCAGCAGGATGGTCTCCCCCGCCAGCGCCGAGAGGGAAATGCGGCCGGCGCCGGCCAAGGGGTGGTCGGGGGGCGCGATCAGCACGTGCGGGTGCGGGCCGATCACCGCGCGCACCACCGGGAAGTCCTCTGGCGTGCGGCCCATCACGGCGATGTCGATCTCCAGGTCGCGCAGCGCCCCGATGATGTCGCTGCGGTTGCCGACCAGCAGGCGGATATCCACCCCAGGCTGGCTGCGCATGAAGGCCGCCAGCGCCCGGGGCACGAAATACTTGGCGGTGCTGATCGCCCCCACCACCACGCGCCCGCCCTGCATGCCGCGCAATGCGTCAATCGCCCCCATGCAATCGGCCAGCGCCGCCTCGATCCGCCCCAGCGCGCCCAGCACTTCCTGCCCGGCCGCGGTGGCACGCATGCCGCCGGCGGTGCGCTCGGCCAGCGGCACGCCGAGCCCCTCCTCCAGCTGCCGGAGCTGCTGGCTGACGGCGGGGGAGGTCACCGCCAGCACGTCCGCCGCCCCCGCCACCGTGCCGGTGCGGATCACCGCGGCGAAGGCGCGCAACTGCTTGAGCGTGACCCCCCGGAGCGCGGGATGAAGATTTTCTTTCATTGAATGCAAGAATAAACGAATTCTCTTTCCGCTCAAATCCGGCAAGATGGCGCCGACCGTTCCGCAGAGGTTGCCCCGCCGAGGGCGGCATGGTCCCAGGGGCCACGATTCCGTGTGCCCTGACCAGGGGAGCGGAAAGCCACAATGACCACACTGGCCGAGTGCCTGAGCGGCTGGGCGGAAGGCCTGGCCGCACGCCGGCAGGTCGCCACCACGCTGGCGGCGCTGACCGAGGGCGCCGTGAGGGTCGCCGCCATGCTTGCCGATGGACCGGAGCAGGACGGCGAAGGCGAGGAGATCGCCAGCCAGGCCGCCGGCCGTGCCGGAAAGATCATGCTCGCCGCCCTGTCCGGGACGCCGGTCGCCTGGGCCGCGCTGGAAGGGGTCGATACCCCGGTCGCACTGCAGCCGGGCGCGCCGCTCGCGGTTGCGCTGGAACCGCTCGACGGCGCGCTGAACGCCGGCACCGCGGCGCCGGTCGGCACCATCTTCTCGATCCTGCCCACCCCCTCGGTGTCCGGCAGCGATGGCACGCTGGCTTTCCTGCAGCGGGGCGAGCGGCAGCTCGCGGCCGGGGTGGTGCTGTATGGCCCGCACACCACCCTGGCGCTGACGGTCCGCGAGGGCACGCATCTGTTCGTGCTCGACCGCGCGAGCGGCACCTTCCGCCTGCGCCGGCGCGACATGCGCATCCCGGAGGGCCGCCGCACCTACGCGGTCAACGCCGCCAATTACCGCTACTGGACCGAGGGGGTGCGCACCTACGTCGACGACTGCATCGCCGGCGAGGACGGCCCGCGCGGGGCGGACTTCAAGATGCGCTGGATGGGCTGCGTCGCCGCCGAGGTGATCCGCATCCTGCAGCGCGGCGGCATCTATCTCTATCCCGCCGATTCCCGCCCCGACCACACCAGCGGGCGGCTGCGCCTGGCGTTCCACGCCCAGCCGCTGGCGCTGCTGGTGGAGCAGGCCGGCGGTGCCGCCAGCGACGGCGTCGAGCCGCTCCTGCAGACCGCCCCGCGCCGCCTGCAGGAACGCACGCCGCTGATCTTCGGCGCCCGCGACAAGGTGGCGCGGATCGCCGACTACGAGACGATGAAACTGCCGCTCGGGGAACGTTCCCCACTGTTCGGCAAGCGCGGTCTTTTCCGGGTCTGAGGCACAGAATGTCCATCCGCCATCCCATCATCTCGATCACCGGCTCCTCCGGGGCCGGTACCACCACGGTCAAGCACACCTTCGAGCAGATCTTCCGCCGCGAGGGCATCACCGCCGCCTTCATCGAGGGCGACGCCTATCACCGCTACGACCGCGAGGGCATGCGCCGCGTCATCGCCGAGGCGGGCGCGGCCGGCAACAACCATCTCAGCCATTTCGGCCCGGAGACGAACCTGCTGGCCGAGCTGGAGGAAACCTTCGAGACCTATGGCCGCACCGGCACCGGCCGCACCCGCCACTACGTGCACGACCAGCGCGAGGCCGAGCTGTACGGCTCCCCGCCCGGCACCTTCACCGACTGGAAGCAGCTTCCCTCCGACACCGACGTGCTGTTCTACGAAGGGCTGCACGGCGCGGTGGTGACCGACACGGTCAACGTCGCCAAACACGCCGACCTCAAGATCGGCGTGGTGCCGGTCATCAACCTGGAGTGGATCCAGAAGATCCACCGCGACCGTGCCACGCGCGGCTATTCGGTGGAGGCGGTGGTCGACACCATCCTCCGCCGCATGCCCGACTACGTGAACTACATCTGCCCGCAGTTCGGCATCAGCGACGTGAACTTCCAGCGGGTGCCGACGGTGGACACCTCCAACCCCTTCATGGCGCGCTGGATTCCCACCCCCGACGAGTCGATGGTGGTGATCCGCTTCGCCAACCCGCGCGGCATCGATTTCTCCTATCTCGTATCGATGATCCGTGACAGCTTCATGTCGCGCGCCAATTCCATCGTCATCCCGGGCAACAAGCTCGACCTGGCGATGCAGCTCATTCTCACGCCGATGATCCTCAAGCTGATCGAGCGCCGGCGGCGCGCGGCGTAAGCAGCACGGAGACCCCCCGACATGACCGACGTGACCACCCGCGACATGGCGAATGCCGTGCGCGCCCTGGCGATGGATGCGGTGGAGCGCGCCAAGTCCGGCCATCCCGGCATGCCCATGGGCATGGCCGACGTGGCGACGGTGTTGTGGACGCAGTTCCTGCGCTTCGACCCGCAGCAGCCGGACTGGCCGGACCGTGACCGCTTCGTGCTCTCGGCCGGACACGGCTCCATGCTGCTCTATGCGCTGCTGCACCTGACCGGCTTCCCCGGTATCGATATCGAGGAGCTGAAGCGCTTCCGCCAGCTCGGCGCGAAGACCGCCGGCCATCCCGAATACGGCCACGCGCCCGGCATCGAAACCACCACCGGCCCGCTCGGCCAGGGCATCTCCACCGCAGTCGGCATGGCGCTGGCCGAGCGCATGCTGGCGGAGCGCCACGGCAGCGACCTGGTCGACCACTGGACCTACGTGATCGCCGGCGATGGCTGCCTGATGGAAGGCATCTCGCACGAGGCGGCCTCGCTCGCGGGGCATCTCGGGCTGGGGCGGCTGGTCGTGCTGTGGGACGACAACGGCATCTCCATCGACGGCCCGACCAGCCTGACCATCTCCGAGGACACGCCGAAGCGCTTCGCCGCCTATGGCTGGCACGTGCAGTCGGTGGACGGGCACGACCCCGCCGCCGTCGCCGCGGCGATCACCGCGGCCAAGGCGGATACGCGGCCCTCGCTGATCGCCTGCCGCACCACCATCGGCTACGGCGCGCCGACCAAGGCCGGCAAGGAGAGCAGCCACGGCGCCCCGCTGGGTGAGGCCGAGATCCTCGGCGCCCGCGACCGGCTGAACTGGCCGTTCCCGCCTTTCGTCATTCCCCCCGCGATCCAGCAGGCCTGGGCGGCGACGGGCGCGCGCGGACAGGCCGAGCGGCTGGCCTGGGAACAGCGCCTGGAGACGGCGGCGCCGCAGCGGCGCGCGGCCTTCGAGCAGGCGCAGCGCGGCACCCTGACCGAAGCCGCCACCGAGGCGCTCGCCGCGTTCCGCCGCAAGCTGGTGGAAACGAAGCCGTCGCTCGCCACCCGCAAGTCCAGCGAGGAAACGCTGAAGGTACTCGCCGGGGTGGTGCCGGAGCTGGTGGGCGGCTCGGCCGACCTGACCCATTCCAACCTGACCGTGGTGCACGGCCAGAAGCCGGTGGGGCCGGGCAGCTACGGCGGCAGCTACATCCACTGGGGCGTGCGCGAGCACGCGATGGCGGCGGGGATGAACGGCATCGCCCTGCATGGCGGGCTGATCCCCTATGGCGGCACCTTCCTGGTGTTCTCCGACTACGCCCGCGGCGGCATCCGCCTCTCGGCGCTGATGGGCGCGCGCGTGGTCTATGTCATGACGCATGACAGCATCGGCCTCGGGGAAGACGGGCCGACCCACCAGCCGATCGAGCACCTGATCTCGCTGCGCGCCATCCCCAACCTGCTGGTGTTCCGCCCGGCCGACGCGGTGGAGACGGCGGAAGCCTGGGAAGTGGCGCTGACCGAGGCGCACGCGCCCTCGCTGCTGGCGCTGTCACGGCAGAACCTGCCGACGCTGCGCACCGACGTCAGCGAGAACCTGACCGCCCGTGGCGGCTATGTGCTGGCCGAGGCGAGCGGGCCGCGCGCGATCACCATCCTGGCCACCGGATCGGAAGTGGTGCTGGCCATCGAGGCCCGGACCCGGCTGGAAGCCGAAGGCGTCCCCACCGCCGTCGTCTCCCTGCCGTGCTGGGAACTGTTCGAACGCCAGGACGCCGCCTGGCGCGCCGGGGTGCTCGGCACCGCCCCGCGCCTGGCGATCGAGGCGGCATCGACGCTCGGCTGGACGCGTTATGTCGCGAGCGAGGACGACGTCGTCGGCATGCGCGGCTTCGGCGCCTCGGCTCCGGCCCCGGCGCTCTACAAGGAATTCGGCATCACCGCCGACCGCCTGGTGGAGCTGGCCCGCGCGAAGCTGGCCCGCCCGGACGCCGCCTGAGAAAAGGGAGAACCCGATATGGCAATGATCAGCATGCGGCAGTTGCTGGACCATGCAGCGGAGCATGGCTACGGCGTGCCGGCCTTCAACATCAACAACATGGAACAGCTGCTCGGGATCATGGCGGCGGCAAGGCGCACCGACTCGCCGGTGATCATCCAGGCCAGCCGCGGCGCCCGCGCCTATGCCAACGACCTGATGCTGCGTCGGATGATGGAAGCAGCCACCGAGATCCATCCCGACATCCCGGTCTGCCTGCACCAGGACCACGGCGAGCAGCCGGCGACCTGTTTCTCGGCGATCCAGATGGGCTTCACCAGCGTCATGATGGACGGTTCGCTGGAAGCCGACGGCAAGACCCCCGCCAGCTACCAGTACAACGTCGAGGTCACCCGCAAGGTCACCGAGCTGGCGCATGCCGTCGGCGTCTCGGTGGAAGGCGAGCTGGGCTGCCTCGGCTCGCTGGAAAGCGGCCACGGCGAGCAGGAGGACGGGCACGGCGCCACCGGCAAGCTCTCCCGCGAGCAGCTGCTGACCGATCCCGCCCAGGCGGCCGATTTCGTCGCCGCGACCCAGGTCGATGCGCTGGCGGTGGCCATCGGCACCTCGCACGGCGCCTACAAGTTCAAGAGCAAGCCGACCGGTGAAGTGCTGGCGATGGACGTGGTGCGCGCCATCCACGAGCGCCTGCCCAACACCCACCTGGTCATGCACGGCTCCTCCTCGGTGCCGGAGGACCTGCAGGCCGAGTTCAACAAGTGGGGCGGCGAGATGCCGCAGACCTGGGGCGTGCCGGTCGAGGAGATCCAGCGCGGCATCAAGATCGGCGTGCGCAAGATCAACATCGACACCGATTGCCGCATCGCCATGACCGCGCAACTGCGCCGCATCGCCACCGAGAAGCGCGGCGAGTTCGACCCGCGCAACTTCCTCAAGCCCGCCATGGCGGAGCTGGAGAAGCTGTGCGCCCGCCGCTTCGAGGAATTCGGCACCGCCGGACAGGCCCCGAAGATCAGGCCGATCCCGCTCGCCGAGATGGCCCGCCGCTATCGCAGCGGCGCCCTTGCCGCCACCACCGCAGGCCCCCGCACCGCCTGATCAACCCGCCAGAAGGACACGTCACATGGCAGCAACGACCGAGAAGCGCAGCGCCGCCGACCGCTACAAGGCGGGGGTGATGCAGTACAAGGACATGGGCTACTTCGACCTCGACTACGAGCCGAAGGAAACCGACATCCTTGCCTGCTTCCGCATCACCCCGCAGGACGGGGTCGATCCGGAGGAAGCCGCGGCCGCCGTGGCCGGTGAAAGCTCCACCGCCACCTGGACGGTGGTGTGGACCGACCGCCTGACCGCCTGCGAGAAGTATCGCGCGCGTTGCTACCGGGTCGATCCGGTGCCGGGCAACCCCAGCCAGTGGTTCGCCTACATCGCCTACGACCTCGACCTGTTCGAAGCTGGCTCGATCGTCAACGTCTCTGCCTCCATCATCGGCAACGTCTTCGGCTTCAAGCCGCTGAAGGCGTTGCGCCTGGAGGACATGCGGATCCCGACCGCCTACGTGAAGACCTTCCAGGGCCCGGCCACCGGCATCGTCGTGGAGCGCGAGCGGCTGGACAAGTTCGGCCGCCCGCTGCTCGGCGCCACCATCAAGCCGAAGCTCGGCCTGTCGGGGCGCAACTACGGCCGCGTGGTCTACGAGGCGCTGAAGGGCGGACTTGATTTCACCAAGGACGACGAGAACATCAACAGCCAGCCCTTCATGCACTGGCGCGACCGCTTCCTGTACTGCATGGAGGCGGTCAAGCGCGCCGAGGCCGCGAGCGGCGAGGTCAAGGGCACCTACCTCAACATCTCCGCCGCCACCATGGAGGACATGTACGAGCGCGCCGAATTCGCCAAGGATCTCGGCAGCGTCATCGTCATGATCGACCTGGTGATCGGCTATTCGGCCATCCAGTCGATGGCGAAGTGGTGCCGGCGCAACGACATGATCCTGCACCTGCACCGCGCCGGGCATTCCACCTACACCCGGCAGAAGTCGCACGGCGTCAGCTTCCGCGTCATCGCCAAGTGGATGCGCCTCGCCGGCGTCGACCACATCCATGCCGGCACCGTGGTGGGCAAGCTGGAAGGCGACCCGGCCACCACCAAGGGCTACTACGACATCCTGCGCGAGGACTTCGTGCCGCAGCGCCTGGAACATGGCGTGTTCTTCGACCAGCCCTGGGCCTCGCTCGCCAAGACCATGCCGGTCGCCTCGGGCGGCATCCATGCCGGGCAGATGCACCAGTTGCTCGACCTGCTCGGCGAGGATTGCGTGCTGCAGTTCGGCGGCGGCACGATCGGCCACCCGATGGGCATCGCCGCCGGCGCCACCGCCAACCGCGTCGCCCTGGAAGCGATGATCCTGGCCCGCAACGAAGGCCGCGACATCCTGAACGAAGGCCCGCAGATCCTGGAGCGCGCCGCGCGCCACTGCCAGCCGCTCGCCCAGGCGCTGGAGGTCTGGAAGGACGTGACCTTCAACTACGCCTCCACCGACACGCCGGACTTCGTCCCCACCGCGACCCCCGCCTGACCCGGAGCCCCGCGCCATGCGTCTGACCCAAGGTACCTTCAGCTACCTGCCCGACCTGACCGACGAGCAGATCCGCGCCCAGATCGCCTACGCCCAGCGCAACGGCTGGGCGGTGAACATCGAATACACCGACGACGCGCATCCCCGGAACACCTACTGGGAGATGTGGGGCCTGCCGATGTTCGACCTCAAGGACCCCGCCGGGGTGCTGCACGAGATCGCGGAATGCCGGAAGGTCTTCGGCAATTCCTACATCCGCGTCTCGGCCTTCGACGCCACCCACGGCTGGGAATCGATCCGCCTGTCCTTCATCGTCAACCGCCCGGCCGAGGAACCCGGCTTCTTCCTTGACCGCAACGAGGTGAACGGCCGCAGCGTCAACTACACCGTCCGTCCCTACGCCGCCGCGGCGAAGCCGGCGGGCGAGCGCTACTGATGGGCGACGCGCCGCAAACCGTGGACCTCGGCCGCGCCTTCGCCGAATCAGGCGTGGGCGAGGTGCTGGCCCAGCTCGACGCCGAGCTGGTCGGGCTGGCACCGGTCAAGGCCCGTATCCGCGAGATCGCGGCGCTGCTGCTGGTGGACAAGCTGCGCCGGGAGCTGGGACTCTCGGCGCAGCCGCCGACCCTGCACATGTCCTTCACCGGCAACCCGGGCACGGGCAAGACGACGGTCGCGCTGCGCATGGCCGACATCCTGCACCGGCTGGGCTATGTGCGGTCGGGCCACCTGGTGGCGGTGACCCGCGACGACCTGGTGGGCCAGTACATCGGCCACACCGCCCCCAAGACCAAGGAGATCCTGAAGAAGGCGATGGGCGGCGTGCTGTTCATCGACGAAGCCTACTACCTGTACCGGCCGGAGAACGAGCGCGACTACGGCCAGGAAGCCATCGAGATCCTGCTGCAGATCATGGAAAACCGCCGCGACGACCTGGTGGTGATCCTCGCCGGCTACGCCGACCGCATGGACCGCTTCTTCTCCTCCAACCCCGGCTTCCGCTCGCGCATCGCCCACCACATCGACTTCCCCGACTACGCGCCCGCCGAGCTGATGCAGATCGGCCAGAAGATGCTCGCATCCCAGGGTTACCGTCTGAGCCCGGAGGCGGAAGCAGCCTTCACGCGTTATATCGACGCCCGCATGCAACAGCCCCACTTCGCCAACGCCCGCTCGATCCGCAACGCCCTCGACCGCGCCCGGCTGCGTCAGGCGGTGCGGCTGTTCGACCGCCGCGACCGGGCGCTCTCGGTCGAGGACCTGATGACGATCGAGGCGGGCGAGATCCTGGCGAGCCGCGTCCTCGCCGCCCCTGCCACGGGGCAACGCCCCACGGAGACGTAACAATGAGCGGCGTCCTGATCGCCCCCTCCATCCTCTCCGCCGACTTCGCCCGCCTTGGCGAGGAAGTGCGCGCCGTGGACGAGGCGGGCGCCGACTGGATCCACCTCGACGTGATGGACGGGCACTACGTGCCCAACATCACCTTTGGTCCGGAAATCGTGCGGGCCATCCGCAAGAGCACCGGCAAATGCTTCGACGCCCACCTGATGATCTCCCCGGTGGACGCCTACCTCGAAGCCTTCGCCAAGGCCGGATCGGACCGCATCACCGTCCACGTCGAAGCCACCACCCATCTCGACCGCACCCTGCAGGCGATCCGCGCCCTTGGGGTGAAGGCGGGCGTGGCACTCAATCCGGCAACGCCGGAATCCACCCTGGCCTACGTGCTCGACGCCGTCGACCTCGTGCTGGTGATGTCGGTCAACCCCGGCTTCGGGGGACAGAAATTCATCCCGTCCTGCGTCGATAAGATCCGGCGCATCCGCCAGATGATCGGCGATCGCGACATCCATATCGAAGTGGACGGAGGCGTCACGCCGGAAACCGCGCCACTGGTCGTCGGCGCGGGGGCGGATGCGCTGGTCGCGGGGTCGGCCGTGTTTGGGCGACCGCCCTACGCCAACGCTATCAAGGCGATCCGGGACGCGGCGACACCGGCCATCAATCAGGCGGCCTGAGAAGACTCCCGGGGCGCTGCCCCGGCCCCGGCAGGAGGCTTCGCCTCCTGCACCTCCACCAAGGGCAAAGCCCTTGGATCCCAGAGATATCCTTGAATACGCCCCTCCCGACCTGGCTGACCCTGCTGCTCGCCTCCGCCTGCGGGCTCATCGTCGCCAATATCTACTACGCCCAGCCCCTGATCGGACCCATCAGCCTCTCCCTCGGGCTCTCGCCCCAGGCCGCCGGACTGATCGTGACCATGACCCAGATCGGCTACGGCACCGGATTGCTGCTGATCGTGCCCCTCGCCGACCGGATCGAAAACCGCACCCTGGTGGTCTGCATCCTCGGGCTCGCCATTCTCGCCCTGCTGGGCGCCGGACTCTCCACCAGGCCGACACTCTTCCTTGCCACAGCCCTGCTGATCGGCCTCGGCTCGGTGGCCGTCCAGGTGCTGGTGCCCTACGCCGCCCACCTCGCCCCGGAAGCCACCCGCGGCCGCGTCGTCGGCAACGTCATGAGCGGGCTGATGCTGGGCATCATGCTCGCCCGCCCCGCCGCCAGCTTCGTCACCCACGCTTTGTCCTGGCACGCCGTCTTCATCATCTCGGCCATGGTGATGGCCGGACTGGCCACGGTGCTGCGATTCGCCCTGCCTCGCCGCCACCCCGGCAGCGGCCCGAGCTACGCCACCCTGCTGCTGTCGATGGGACGGCTGGCCCGCCATACCCCCATCCTGCAACGCCGCGCCTTCTACCACGCCTGCCTGTTCGGCACCTTCAGCCTGTTCTGGACCACGGTGCCGCTGCTGCTGGCCGGCCCGTTCCAGCTCTCGCAGAACGGCATCGCCCTGTTCGCCCTGGCCGGCGTGGCCGGCGCCATCTCCGCCCCGATCGCCGGCCGCGCCGCTGACCGCGGCTGGAGCCGCCCCGCCACCGGCGCCGCCATGCTGGGCACCGCCGCCGCCCTGCTGCTCTGCCTGACCGCCGACTCCGGCTCACCCATCGCCCTGGCCATCCTGGTGCTGGCGGCGATCCTGCTCGACTTCGCCGTAACCGCGAACCTCGTGCTCGGCCAACGCGCCATCTACAGCCTCGGTGCCGCCGTCCGCGGCCGGCTCAATGGCCTCTACATGGCCACCTTCTTCGCCGGCGGCGCCTTCGGCTCGGCCCTCGGCGGCTGGACCTACGCCCGGGGCGGCTGGCCACTGACGATCTGGGCCGGACTCGCCCTGCCCGCCCTGGCCCTGGCCGGCTTCCTCACTGAACTGCGCCCCCGCAGGCCACGGGCTTAGGCCGGCACCGGCCGCATCGCGTCCACGTTCGCCTCCAGCTCCGGCAACAACACGACGCTTTCCTGCTCGTTGGGGTCGGTGCGCGCGATCACCGCCACGCATTCCTCGGTCAGGCTGGGGTTGTACGGCAGATGCGGAACATTCGCCGGGATATAAAAGAAATCACCCGCGCGTACCACCGCATGATGTTCCAGCCGTTCGCCGTGCCACACATGCGAGACCCCTTCCAGGGCGTAGATCGCGGTTTCATGGGCCTCGTGCTTGTGCGCCCTGGCCCGCCCGCCCGGTGGGATCCGGACGATCTGCAGGTGGATGCCCCGGGCACCAACCGATCCCGCCGAGATTCCGACGGTGTAGGTCAGCCCCTGCTTCCCGATGAAACCCTCTCCGGCCCGGACAACCCGGCATTGCGGCGCCAGCGGAGGCGGCGTGGTGGCGGACATGCTCGTTCTCCTCGGACATTCCGTGCAAGGCCCCCGCAACCGGCGTGCCCCCCGATGGGGCACACCGATTGAGCCGCACCGGTCATGCCGGCAGAGGTAACGTCTGCTCCGAAGCGTGACATCCGTGACACGCCGATCCTGTCTGCGGGATATGATCGATGTCCCCGGAGGGGGATGTGGAAGGAGCGGAGGCCATGACGCGAACACGGGAACTTTATGAAAGTTCCAGCGGCGATCGCTGGCTTCTTGTCAGTGATCCCGACACGGAGCGGGTGTTCGTCCGGCACGAGCCCAACGTGGCCTCGGGCGGGCGGAGGAGCGAGATCGGGATCGGGGAGTTCCTGACCCGTGGCGGACACGGCCCCGAGCATCAGGCGCTGCTGCACCTGATCGCAACCCTGGTATGACCCGTGGCGGCGGGGTTTCCCGCCGCGCAGCGAGACTGGGGTGCAGGGGCCGTGTGGCCCCTGCCGGGTCCAGGGCAGCGCCCTGGCCTTGCCTTACCCGATCTGGATCTTGGTATCGCTGAGGAAGTCGTACGGCGGGATCGGCAGGTTGGCGGGTGCCGGCCCTTTGCGGATGCGTCCGGCGGTGTCGTACTGGCTGCCGTGGCAGGCGCAGAACCAGCCGCCGAAGTCGCCGCGTGGTTCGCTCGACTTGCTGCCGCCCGGCACGCAGCCGAGATGGGTGCAGACGGCGCTGGTCACCAGCCATTGCTCGTGGCCGTCCTTGACCCGGTCGGAGTCGGGGGCCGGGTCGCGCATGTCCGCGACAGGGGCTTCCTGGGCCATTTTGATCTCGGTTTCGGTGCGGTGGCGGACGAACACCGGCTTGCCCTGCCACATCACCACGATGCCCTGGCCCGGCTCGATCGGGGTCAGGTCGACCTCGGTCTGCGACAGCGCCAGCACATCGGCCGAGGGATTCATGCTGCCGACCAGCGGCCACACCACCGCCCCGGCCCCGATCGCGGCCGAGCTGGCCGCCATCAGCGACAGGAAGTCGCGCCGGGTTGGCTGGATTTCGGCATCAGGCCCCTGGCCGAGGGGAATCGCGGTCATGTCCGCTCCTTATTGCTGACCCGTGAAAACATGTGGGGGTGGCCGGCCCGGGTGGGCCGGGCCGGCGGCACCATCTCCAAACGAGATATATCTTATTCCGTTAGATATATCGCGCCAGGGATCATTGCAATGGTGATCTTGTGTTACGGCTTTTGCGGTGCGGGAGGCTGCATGCGTCCGCCACCCGGGCCGGGTCCGGGCGGGGTGATCAGGCCGGGCAGACGGGTGGCCGCCTTCGCCTGCTGTTCCGGCGTGAGGGAGGGCATCAGCGTATGCGCCGCTTCCTGCACCCTGCGATGCGCTTCCGTGTGGGATTCGAACATCTGGTTCATCATGGCCTGGCGATCTTCCCAACTCGCCGAGGGCATCGCCTGGAATACGTTGGCACGCATGCCCTGCATCTGGCCGGCCATGCTCTGCACCGTATCGGCATACTCGTTCCAGGCCGGTTCCTGGGCTGGGGTAATGCCCAGCTCGGTCTTGAGCCCTGCCAGGTAGCTGGCCGGGTCGTTCAGGCCGCGCCCGAAACCGGGGCCACCCCCCCGCCCCATGCCGCCGCCCATTCCGGGGCCGCCCCCCATTCCCGGCCCCATCGGCTGGGCCCACGCAATGGCCGTGCCCGCCAGCAACATGGGAATGGTGCCGAGGACAAGACGCCTGCTCATGCCGCGCATGAGATCCTCCTTCGCCTGAGCGTTGTTGTCGTTGCGGGATCCGGCTTGCCGTCGTTCCCGGCCGGCCGACGGCCCCGCGCGGGACGCAGGACCCGAGGGCATGGCAGATACCTTATCGCATAAGATATATCTAATTTCAAGATATATCTAATTTGGTCAGCAATGAGACTGCCCTGTGCGTCCCGCATACCCGGGCTCGCCTTGCGACCACGGCGATGACAGCGACAGGCCGCGGCACGCAAACCGGCCGGCCGGCCGGCGGGAGTGGTGGAACCAGCAGCACATCGGACCGGCAGCATCGCTGCGTCGCCCCGACCGGCCTGGCCGCAGAATTAATTTTCATGCGACAACGTTATTCGCCACCGACCCGATGGTACCATTTTGTTTGCAGCACGAATAAGTTTTGACTGCACCGGTTTTCATCTGATTTTGCCATCGTTCTGACCTGTGACTTGGCAAGGATCGGCAAAGCCTCCCAGGTATAGTTACGGGATTGCAGCAAACTATCGGCACAAGAGCGTTCGTGAAGGGTTGTTAGATTGATTTGATAATGGCAATGAATGCCAGGCCTTGGACAGAAGTGCCGGATTCAGGTCCGGCGACCTGTCCGATCCCGGCAGGCGCCACGGGGTGCCTGCGTTGAATGCAGGAGCGGATCAGCCGGAATGAAGACCAGTCAGGACCACGGTGCGGTTCGGGCGGGCACGGGACACGACGCCGTCACGAGCGCCAGGACACCACGCCGCCTGCTGCTGTTGGACCCCGCCCGCCAACATGCCAGGGACGAAGAGCAAAATGACGCCCTGGCACTGATCCGCGATTTCGTCGCCGCGGGCTGGCAGATCGAGTGGGTTATCGATCGCGCCGATCCCCTGCCCGCCCTGCCTGGCCAGCCCGGCGTCACCATCCACCGCCTGCTCGCAGCCAACCGGATCAGGCCGGAGCTGCGGCTGATCCGTCGGGACGCCACCGCCTGCGACTCGCCGCCGGCCGACGCGGCGGCCGCCGACAGCACGCAGGAAACCTTGGTCTCCCGCCTGGATGCCTGGGCGCGCCAAACCTGGAAGACCAGCACCGGAATCCCGGCACGCCTGCTGGCGCTGGGGGTCTGGGTGCTGATCCGGCTGCAGTACCGCATCCGGCGGCTGTTCGCGACGGCGACCTACCATCTGCGGCACCGGGCCAGGCAATTCGCCGCGTGCCTGCTGGACCGCCCCGCCCGGCTGGTCCGGCGCCTGCTCGGCGCGGTCGCGGTCCGGGCGCGGCAACGCCTGCACGCGCTGGTCCACCTGCCCGTCCTGGCGCCTGTCGCCCCGGTGCTGCGCCACCTGTACCGCACCCTGACCGGCCCGGCCGAGACGACGGACAGCACGCCGGCCGGCGCGACGCCCGGCCCGGGGAATGCCACGGCGCTGGTCCGTGACGCGGCCGACCGGGCCCGACTGGTCGCCCTGCTCAGGGGCATGGGGCCGGATGACCTCGTCCTCATGCCCGCCGCCGAGCCGATCCATCTCGAACTGCTGCTGCAATTGCTGCCGCATCTCGACCTGGACACGCCGCTGCGCGCGACGTTGCACCTGCTGCTGACCCCCCACCCCCGTCTCGACATCGGCCCCGGCGAGCTGGATGCCGCCACGCTGGGCCGGCGGCTTGCCACCGGCTGTCCGTTCCGCAGGCTGATCCTGCATGCCGCGACCGAAGCCGAAGCCGCGCGGCTGCAGGAGGCATTGCGGCTGCCGGTCTTCGCCCTTCCCGCCGGGACGGCTCCGGCGACGGGCGCCCCCCCGACGCGGGTGGAGGCGAGACTGCGGGCCTTCACCAGCCCGTCCGGCACCTCGGTCTGCATCGACGCGTTCGGGCCGGTCGCGCTGGTGGTCAGCGCGCTCTGGGGCCGGGTCGGCAGCTCCGCCATCTTCGACGCGCAGCTCCGCCACCTGATCGACCATGGCTATCTGGTGGTGCGCCTGCTGGTGGAGCACTGGCCGCACCGCGAGCCGCAGCGCAGCCGGCGCATCTCGGCCTTCCTCTCCGAGAATTTCGAGAACGTGCGGCCGCATCTGCACATCGTTGCCGAGCGCGACGACCGCGCCGCCTCGATCGCGCGCATGGTCCGCTCCGCCGCGTTCCGGGCGGCCTCGGTGGTGACGCGGGTACAACTGCTGCTGCGCGACCCGGTGACGACCGAGCCGGAGGCGCTCGCCTGGGCAGGCCGTCGTGCCGCGGTCGCGCTGGTGAACCATCTGCCGCAGTTACTGCTGACCGAAACGCTGACGCGCGCGCCGGTCGTCCTGGCAACGCATGACATCTATTCGGACCTGATCCGTTCCCACGGCGTGCCCGAGTTCGTGCCGCACGGCGCCATCGACGATGCCGCCTGCCGGCGCGAGGAACGGGAGTGCTGGCACCGCGTCGCCGTCTGCGCCAACATCTCGACCGAGGAACATGCCCTGATCCGGCGCGACGCGCGCCACGCCGTGCTGGTCCGTCCCTATGCCGCGCCGCGCCTGCCCTCCGACCGCTCCTGGCCGGAGATCGTGGCGGCAAACCGGCTGCCGGATGCATGCCGCGAGGTCTCCGGCTGCGACATCCTGGTCTGGGGCGGCTGGCACCAGGTCAATGTCGATGGCGTGCACTGGTTCCTCGACCAGGTGCGGCCGCTGCATCCGGCCCTGGCGAATGCCCGCATCATCATCGCTGGCCGGGTGGTGCAGGGCCTCGACCGCGCGCGGCTGCCGGAGCGCAACGTGATCTGCGCCGGCTTCGTCGATCGGCTCGAGGATGTCTTCGCGCGTTCCCGCGTGCTGGTGATTCCCGACCAGGCGGGGACCGGCCTCTCCATCAAGGCGATGGAGGCCCTCGCCGCCGGCGCCTGCTTCGCCAGCACCGCCTGCGGCCTGCGCGGGCTCGAGCTGGGCGACAGCGAGTACCGCCCGGCCACGGATGCGGCCGGCCTGGCCGGAGACATCGCCGCCCTGCTCGGCTCGGCCGAGGCGCGACGCCGGCGCACCGCGACCGCGCGACGCCTGTACGCACTGAACTACTCGGCCGAGGCACATGCCCGGGCGATGAACGAGGCCCTGGCCTGGGCGATGGCGCCGGATGGCGCGGCCGCAGCCGTCGCCGCGGCGATCGCCGCCCCCGCAGCGGACGCCACGCTGCCCGGGATGATCACCGCCAGGACCGACGAGGTCTCGCGGCAGGCGCCGCCCCTGGTTGCGCCCGGGCCCCGGAACGATGCGCCGCGCGCGCAGGAGGAAAGCTTGCCCGATCCGATCCCGTCCACCGCGCAGCCGCGGCTGAGCGTCGTCGTCTGCACCTATAACCGCTACGACGTGCTGCCGGACGCGCTCGACTCGCTGCTGCGCCAGCAATGCCCCGCCGGGTTCCTCGAGATCGTGGTGGTGGACAATTCCGCCGACCAGGCCGCGGCCGGACAATTCGGCGAACGCTACGCCGGGGAGCCGGGGCTGCGCTACCTGCTCGAGCCGGTGCCGGGCCTGTCCAACGCGCGCAACCGCGGCCTTGAGGAAGCACGGGCCGATCTCGTCGCCTTCATCGACGACGACGCCATCGCCGCGCCGGACTGGGCCGTGCAGATGGTGCGCGCCTTCGACAGCATCGGCAGCGACATCGCCGTGATCGGCGGACGGGTGCGGCCGCGCTGGGTCACGCCCCGGCCGGCCTGGCTGCCCGATACGCTGCTCGGCTACCTGTCGATCGTCGACTGGGGCGGCAGGCTGCGCGAGCTGGGCGAGCGGGAATGGCTTGCCGGCTGCAACCTTGCGTTCCGGCGCGGGCCGGTGATGTCGGTCGGCGGCTTCAACCGCCAGCTCGGCCGCACCGGCGAGGGCCTGTCGCTGATGTCGAACGAGGAAACCGCCGTGATCGATCGGCTGCGGGCGGCCGGCCATCGCGCCGCCTATGCCCCGGAGGCGGCGGTCGAGCATGTCATCGATCCGGCGCGGCTGAGTCAGGTGTGGTTCCGCCGGCGCGCGGCCTGGCAGGCGGTTTCCGATTTCGTCAAAGACCAGAAGCAGGCGTCTGCCTATGCGCCGATGGCGATGACGTATCTGCGCGCCCGCGCGCGGCTGCCAGGTCCGGCCGGCCGGCTGGGCATCTATGCGCGCACCGAGGATCCTGACCAGTTCAACCAGGATGTCGGCGCCACCTACGACCTGATCATGGCAACGCTGAGCGGCGGCATCGAGGATGATCCGGCCGAACGCACCCACTGGCTGGAAGCGGCGCGGCTGACGCTGTGGGGCCGCACACGCGCCTTCCTGCTGCGGCATTCGCAGTTGCATTCCGTCGCCCGGACGATCCGGCGCGCGCTTTCCTGAGCGGATGTCAGGAAATTCGCACGCCCCCCGCCCAGGCGAGGCGGCAGGAGCGGTCGGATCACGACCGCTCCCTCCCCTTCGGCAGACCGGCACGCCGTGCCGCGCGCGGTCTGCCGGCGTGGGTCAGACGATCGTCTGGTTGAGCAGGCTGCCGCCGAAGGTCGAGGGCCCGGGCGCACCGATGGTGAGATCGGCGGAAGGCGCGACCGTGCCGGTGCTCGTCAGGGTGCCCCCGGTGATGGTGTAGGCCCCGGTGGATCCGTCGTAACCGGTCACGCCCAGCATCAGGTAGATGCCGCCCGTCCCCACGGTGAAATCGAGGAGCGAATTGTAGCCGGGGCCGCTGTCGTCATCGAAGGCGATGTTCTGTCCGGCCGAGTTGAACAGCGCCGCCGTCGGATCGAGGCCGGAAGTACCGTTGACACTGATCTGGTAATGGCCGGGTTGCGAGATGAACACCGGGTAGCGGTCGATTTCATAGGGCGCGCTGATGGTTCCCTGGGCCACGGCCGCCAGGGCGGATGACGGCGACGCGGTGATCGGGCCGGCCGGGAACTGGGTGGATGTTGTATCTGGCATTTGTCTCTCCCGCTGCGGAGCATGGCTTCGGTGTTTGCGAGGCTTCGTCTTTTCCGATGGTCAGCCGGACAGCGATGCTGTGGCTCGCGAACAGATAAGCTCCTGACGACGGGACGGCGCAGTGAGCGAGCTAACACCTCGCGGCCGGACGAAGCGCCGCCGATCGTGTGCACGGAGCCGCCGCCTTCATGGTCAAGATTAGAATGTCTGGACGGTCGCCACAGTCGTTGTCGTCGCCCCAGGTCAGGCGATTGACATCAATCGTGCAAAACGCTTAAAAACCGTTCTGAAACCATAACATGATCGGGATTGTGCTGCCAAGGTCACGGGTCTTCGTTAGTGATACGCGGCAACCGCTGAAAGCCATTGTGGCATCGAGTCCAGGTTGGAGTGAGGCGCGTGATACAAACGAGTGCGCGCGTGGAACGTCTCTTGCCTCGACCAAGCAAACCGGCGTCACCGAATCCTGTTCTGGTTGCTGGTGCCCATGGATATGGGCATCGCAAGCTTCTCCATCTATTGGACGATTTCAGCGAAAGCCGCGCTGTCGGACCATCCCCGTGCAATGCTCGACGTCATGCCGATCCCGACACGCCAGGACACGATCCCGCCGCCGCTCCCTGAGCCGCAGCAGAGCCAACAAAGAAGCACACTTATGCATGTCGATCTGATGGAACCTGACGGCTGTCTTCTCGCGGAGCTTCCCAGGCTCGGATTCGATGTCCTTTCCGTGGACGTCTTCGACACCGCGATTACACGGTGCCTGGAAACGCCTGTTGACGTCTTTGCTCTGACGGAACAGCGGCTGGTCGGTGCTATCGGTGCGGTGGCCCATGGATTCGGCTGGTTGCGCGAGCGCGCCGAGGAAGAAGCCCGTGCCCTCGCCCGCGCCGCGGGGCGCGAGGAGGTGTCGCTTGCCGACATCCACGCATGCCTGTGGCCCCTCCGACCCGAGCTGCGTCCGCATGGCGCGGCGATCTGGCACGAGGAGATCGCCGCCGAAACCTCAGTCCTGCGCCCCGTTCCGGAGATCGCCGAACTCGTGGCCCGGGTACGGGCGAAGGGAAGGCGTGTTGTCTTCGTATCGGACATGTATCTGCCCGGGGCCGAGATCGACCGCCTGCTCCGTGCCTGCGGCTTTGACCCGTCAGAGGGCCTGCTGGTTTCCTCGGAGACGGGGCGCACGAAGGCGACGGGTTCACAATGGGCCGTGCTGCGGAAGCTGGTCGGCGAAAGCGCACGCATCTTGCACATCGGCGACGATCAGTGGAGCGACGTCGCCTCGCCACGCAAGCACGGGATTGGCGGGTGGTTGTTCTCCGCCGCACGGTCCGACCGTCGGCTGGGAGGACCACTGACGCCTGCCATCCTGCCTTACTCGCGCCTCGCGCGGGCGGCACGGCTCGCAGACCCAGCCACCGGTACCGGCGCGTGCCCCGTCACGGCGGATGCAGAGAGGGATCCGGCCGACTTCATGCGCCGACTCGGCGAGACCTGGGGGGCTGTCGTCGTCGGATCCTTCATCCGATGGCTGGAAGAAAAGGCCCGGCAGCACCGACTGACCCATCTTTTCTTCTGCGCCCGCGACGGGTGGCTGCCCTACCACGCGTGGAAGGCAGCAGGATGCGACACCCGCACCGGAGTCGAAACCGGCTATCTGTATGTCTCGCGACGTGCGCTCAATCTTGCGGAGGCAGCGCTGGATGAGGAGCGCGGCAAGCTGTCGGCGCGGTCACTGGAGCGGCTTGCGGCAGGCGAGTTGCCGGTCAGAACTTTGCTGTCACGCTCGAACCTGCTGCAATGCGAGCGTCTGCGTGCCGATGCAGCACAAGAATTCGGTGGACTCGATACTTTACTAAAATGGCCTGAAGGAACATGGCGTTTCCGTGACTTGTTGACCCGGCACCAGACCGATGTGCTTCGGGCGTTACAGCCTTTCCACGAAGCGGCGGCGGGCTATCTCCACCAGACACTGCCATCCACGGGCAGGGTCGGCATCGTGGATATCGGCTGGCATGGCACACTGCAGTCCTCGATCGTCCGGCAGCTTGGTCCCCGGACGGAGCGCCCTGCCTTGTTCGGCTTCTATTACGGCCTTTGGCCAAGGGCGCATGCACGCCGCCCCTTCACCGGCTGGATGGAAGGCTGCTTCACCAACGATTTCTGGCCACCTGAAGAACGGCGCGGCTTGCACAGCGCGGTCGCCATCCTGGAGAATCTTCATGTGGCACCGCATGGATCCACGATCGGGTACCGACTGGCCGACTGCCAATGGACACCGATCCTTCAAGACTCTCCCATCGAGAGGGCACAGCACGCTGCCATGATTGCTCCCTTCCAGGAGTCGAGTGTCGCAGCTGTCAGCAGATTGTTTGCGGACATGGACAGCAGCACGGCGATCCTGCAGCAGCTGGACTGGAAAGCCGGACTTGCCGCCATCGAACGGCTTTCGCTCAGCCCGACCCTCGAAGAACGCACCGTGCTGGGAAAGATCGTGCACGCGGTCGAATTCGAGCATTCGAAGTTCCGGCCACTCATTCCCGACCCCGCTGAAGGCGAAGCGCCCCCCTGGCCATGGAGGACGGATTGGCCCGGGGGGACCGCGTTGGCCTGGCAGGATGCCGCCAAGGAACAAGCCGCAAACCAGGAGTGGCGGGAAGTTGTGCTGGCCAAGGTGCACAGTTTCCGCGACGGGCTCGACCCACGCTCGGCGAGAATGTTTCCATGAATAAGATTTCTTCCATAGGCGCCGCCCCGACGCTGCCACGCCTGTTCCCAAGCACGGTACCGCTCGGTAAGCCCGTACCAGAGTTGGCCGGCAGTGTCGCCGTGATCATGCGGACGAAGGACCGCCCCCTGCTGCTCCACCGGGCGCTTGCCAGCGTGCTGTGCCAGACATCGCCGAACTGGCATCTTTATTTGGTGAACGACGGTGGGAACCGCGAGCAACTGGAAGACTTACTCGTCGACTACGATTCCGCCTTCGGGAACCGGCTCACCGTGGTGCACCATGCGACAAGCCAAGGCATGGAGAACGCCTCCAATGCCGGCCTATCGCTGGGACGCGAGGAATTCGTGGCCGTACACGACGATGACGACAGCTGGCACCCGGAGTTCCTGGAGGCAACCACGGCCTTCCTCTCTGCCCCCGCGAACGAGCACTGCGTCGGCGTGGTGACCGGATGCACGCAGGTTACCGAGCGGCTGGACGACGACGATATCGAGGAAATCGACCGGACGGTGAGGAGGAGCAACAGGACGCTGGTCGACCTACCCGCCCTTCTGGTGGAGAACAGGTTCCCGCCGATCTGCCTGCTGTTCCGCCGCGCGGCCGTGGAGCGGATCGGCCCGTTCAACGGTGCCCTGCCGGTACTGGGCGACTGGGAATTCAACATCCGGCTGCTGCTACTGGGCGAGATCGACTTCCTAGACCGCAACCTCGCCAATTACCATCTGCGCGTACGCGGCAGCGGAGCGGCATACGGAAACACCGTCGTCGACGGGCAGGCACAGCAACAACGTCAAAATATCCTGTTGCGCAACAGCATCCTGCGTAATGCAATCGCCGAGCAGCCGGCCACACTCGGGACGGTACAGGCGGTGCTGTTCGCGCAAAGCCAGGCAATGCAGGATGGTGTGCCGAAAGCCCCCCCGACGGAAATCACGGGGCGGCTGGACACGCTTAACGGATGGCTGGAGGCGATCAACGGGAAGCAAGAAGAGATCAAGTGGGAACAGCAGGCCATCAGGGGGGAACTGGCGGCAATTGGGGGAAAGCTGAAAACCATCCAGGAGCGCATGGAAGTCATCGAGGCAGGGGTCCGGGACATCGGCATCGTTGCCTCCTGGCTCCGCAAGCTGCTCCGGCCCATGCATTGGGCCTGGCTCAGGCTGCTTCCGCTGCGCCGACTGATCGCACGCATCCGTGGGCGCCGCTGATGCCGGAACCCCGCTAATGGCGCAGATCCTCAACCCCCATATCTATGAAGTCATTGCAGGCAATCGGCTGAAGGTTCCGGATATTCCGGTTTACGCGACCGAGAGTTACGGACAATGTGCTGAGGACCTGATCGTCTGCGCGCTCCTGGTCGCGCTGGCGGCACGCGAGGGCCTGGACCTCGGCCATGAGCGCTATCTAGAGATCGGCGCGAACCACCCGGTTTCCTGCAGCACCACCTACCTGCTGCATCGCCGCCTGAACATGTGCGGCGTGCTGGTGGAAGCCAATCCACGGCTTCTTGATGAGTTGCGCCGCTTCCGCCCCCAGGATCTGGTGCTGCACCTTGCCATCACGCCTCAGGGCGGCGGCGACGCCACCATTCATATCGCGGAAGAGGACGAGTTGACCTCGCTCGACCGACGTTTCGTGGAGGATTGGCCGGGTTGGAAGGTTGCGCTGCGCGAGAGCCTTTCTGTTCCGGCGCTGTCGTTGCCGGAGTTGCTCGAGCGTGAGTTCGCCGGACGTGCCCCTCTCTTCCTCTCGATCGATATCGAAGGGATGGATTTGGACGTGCTGCGCACGCTCGACTGGACGCGCTGGCGCCCGGCTATCGTGCAGACCGAGCCCTCCGAGCATTATCATCCCGGGAATGCGGACGCTCTCACCGCCCTGCTGGAGGGTGCGGGCTACATCGTGGTGGCGCGGACTCCCGTCAACCTGATCGCCCTGGATGCGGCACGATCCGGCAGGTTGGATGACAACAGTGCAAGCATGATCACCGATCTACGCACCGCCCTGCAGGCGGAAACCGCCGCGACCGTTAGAATCAGGCAAGATCTCGCCGCCGCTGAACGCGCACGCGATGCCGCAGTCGCGGAGTTATCTGCGCTACAAAGCAAGACGGCGAGTCTCGAGCACAAGTTGGCGGAGACTCAGGATGCGCTCGTGGTGGCGCACGCGGACCTGCATGCGTGCGAAGCGCAGATCGCGCGAGTTGCCGCAGCAGCCGTCGTGGCGCGGCAACAAGCGGAACAGCGAGGCCGGGAAGCAGCCGCCAGCGGCCACGAGGCGTTGTTCCTGTGCGATAAATACCGCAGCATGCTCAAGCAGGCGACACCGGAACGACACGACACCTCCGAAAACACCGGATATACCGCCAGAGTGCAGGAACTTGAGTCCAGCTTACATGAACTGGAGGCGGCCCTGTGGCAGGCCGAAGCCGCCGCACGGGACAGCGAGGCACGCTATCAGGCGATCAATCGCAGCACCTTCTGGCGAGTAACCCGGCCGGCGCGCAGCTTCTGCAACCGCTTCCCCGCAAGTGCGCGGCAGGTACGCGCCGTTCTCGCCCCTTCGGCACGCTTTGCCCGCCGCCTTCTGCTAAGGCTCCGGTCTCACGACATGGAGCCGCAACCAGCTCACCTTTCAACGATCGACGCACGGGCTTCAACCGGTAATCAGACAATCCCCAGGACAGAGGAACCGGGTGAACGCACAGAACATGACCGCTTTGCCGACAACGAGAACTTCCAGGCCCGCATCCTTGATGACTATGCATCGACCGCGAGCGAGCGCCTGAAATCCTTCCCGGCGATGCTGACCTTTGGCGACCGGGCGCTCTACTTCCATGCCGCCAGGAACTTCGGCTTCCGCGGCAGCATCGTCGATGGCGGCTGCTTTGTCGGCGGCACGACACTGAGCCTCGTCGAAGGACTGCGGCACAACCCGGCGGTTCGCGACGGACACGCCGATACGCAGGGCCTGATCCGCGTCTACGACATGTTCCAGATCGACGATGACTATATCCTACGTCATCTGCAAGAAAACTACCCGAACCGGCATTTCCAGCCGCAGACCAGCTTCCTGCCGGTGTTTGAGGAAAATCTACAGCACGAAAAGGACATGCTGCAGGTTCGCCCTGGGGACGTCACCCGGACAGGTTATCCGGACAGCCAGCCGATCGAATTGTTCGGAGTGGATTTCTGCAAGGCCCTGGTGGTCACCGATTACACAGTCCGGAACTTCTTCCCACGCCTTCTGCCCGGGGCGCTCGTGATCCAGCAGGATTTCGTGCACGAGTTCCATCCACACATCCATCTTTCCATGCTGCGGCTGGCCGACCACTTCGAAACCTATGTCGAGCTCAAATGGGGAGGCAGTGTCGCCTTCACCTGCACGAAGCCCGTCACGCAGCAGACGGTGCGAGAGCGCTTTGGCGCCGACTCGTCATGGTATTCCGATGTTGCCACCAACGTTCCGCTGCTGCGGAGCATGATCGAAAGCTGCCATTACGACGAAAACCGCATGATCTTTCTCCATACGCTGGCCATCTATTATCTCAACCAGGGCCGCAAGGAGAACGCGCGCGCCGTGTTCCATGAAGCATGTGAGCGCTTCCCGCAGTTCGAACCAAACGAGATCACCCGTCAGTTGGTTGGATGCTGATGCATTCCTGAATCAACCATAATTCCTCCGGCAGGTCCGCCTGGACCTGCCGGTTACGCTCGCACCCCTGCCCGCGTCGGCATGGTATTGCCGTGGCAAGGTGCGACCGACCTGGGGGGACGGTCGAGGTTTCCATCCAGGCGATGCCATGTAGGGCGAGGCGGCATGCCCACTCCGGGCCACGCATAAACCGCGATCAGAACAGCAGGTCGTCGATCTCGGCCGCGGCGGTTGCACCTCCGGCGGCGGCCATGGCCGGCGCGGTCTGGCCGGACAGCGGATCATGGATCTCCCGTTCGCTCGCCATGCTGTAGCGGTCGCGGATCACCCCGAGCAGACGCTCGCTCGCCGCCGCGGCCTTGGCGGGAAGCACGGCCGGCACCGCGCCGACACGCCCCAACTGCTCGGCCGCCGCCTCCATGGCCCGGCGGAATTCCGTATGGATGTCGATGCCACCCGTCGTCTCCTGCAGCAGGGCGGTCAGGCGGCCTCCGTCTTCCCGCAGCATTCCCAGCGCCGCCCCAAGTTCCGAACACACCCCTTCCAGGATTCGCAACGCCTCCCCCATGCGCTGGTCGAGCTCCGCCAGCGTGGTCGCGTTCTGCGCCGTCGCCACCTGCCCCACCGCCGCCGCTTCACCCTGCACGCTGCGGATGCCGGTGATCACGTCCTGCGCCTGCCGCACCGTCTCCCCCGCGGCACCGTTCAGTTCCTCGGCGATGACTTTCAGCGCCTGCCCGTCCGTGCCAAGCCGCCCGCAGATCAGCACCGTGTTGAGGCCAGCGAGGCGCATGTCGGTTTCGATCAGCTCGACCGCACCGGCCTGGCCAAGCAATTCCTTCAGCACGCCGGCGGCTTCCGTGGCCACGGCATCGAATTCCGCCCGGCTGCTGCCGCAAAGCCGCATCAACTGTTCGGCATGGGTGATCTCGGTCCCAAGCTGCTGCAGGAACGCATCCTCCCCGGCGTCGCCACTGGCATAGAGACCGGTGCTGGAACGGACCAGATCCACGACATCGACGGCAAGCCGCTCCAGCGCACCGATCACGCGCCGCAGCTCCGCGTCGAAATCATCGACCGTGCTACGCAACTGCGCCTGCTGCAGGCGGCAGATCGAGGCCGCCACCATGCCCTGCTCCTCCGGGGTGAGCCCGGCCTGCCAGTTCGCCGCCGCCGTCCCTTCCCCGCCGGCAGGATCCACCAGGAAGCCGATCGCTTCGACGAGATGGTCGACGCGCTGGCGGGTGCGGTCGCCGATCTGCAGGGCCATCACCGCGGTTCCGACCTGCTCGCCGATACGCCGCGAGCGCACGGTGATGTCGCCCGCGGCCGTGGCCATGTTGGCGCGCCGCGTGTCCACCGCCGTGACCGCAGTCCCCAGCCGCTCCGCCACCTGATGCAGCCGCTGCAGGTTCTCCCGCTCGAAGCGCGTGTGCCCTTCATGGGCCTGGCGCACCAGAGTGGTCAGACGGCGGTGGCCGGTGGCGAAGTTCTCCACGGTCTGGCGCGTGGTGCCGGCCAGCTCGCTGACCTCGCCGGTGAAGACCGACAGCTCGACCTGCTGGTTGTGGATATAGGCCGCGGCGATGCGGGCATTCACCACCAGCACCTCGATCACCTTGACCGTGGTGCGCATGCGGGTGATCCGCCCGCTCATGTCCTCGAGCGAAGCGGCCAGTTGCTCGAGATGCCGGCGCTCGGCCGGGATCTGCCCGGCCATCGCGGCAATATGCGCGGCGGTGCGGGTCAGGTCCGCCATCGCCTCCGCCACGTCCGGCCGGTCGAACCCGAGGCGCACCGCTTCGAAGGCGGCAGTCAGCCGTCCGAGCACCTCCACCGCCGTGCAAAGCTGCGAACCGATCCGGCCGACCCGCTCCTCCAGCATCTCTCCCGGCGCCCGCAGCAGGTCCATCAGCGCTCGCAGGTCGTCCTGCAACCCCGTCTCGATCATGTCAGCGGTCACCCCGATCGCGAATCAGCACCGGCCGCTCACCAGTGGCGCACGCGCTGGATCTCTCCGGCGAGCCCCCCGAGCGGCATCACCTTGGTCGCCGCGCCCAGCTCGATCGCCTTCTTCGGCATCCCGAACACGATGCAGCTCTCTTCGTCCTGCGCGATCGTGAGCGCGCCTTCGTTCTTCATCTCCAGCAGCCCGCTGGCGCCGTCATCGCCCATGCCGGTCATGATGATGCCGATCGCATTCTTGCCGGCGCAATGCGCGGCCGAGCGGAACAGCACGTTGACCGAAGGCCGGTGACGGGAAACCAGCGGCCCATCCTTCACTTCCACGTAGTAGCGGGCACCGCTGCGCCGCAGCAGCATGTGGCGGTTGCCCGGCGCGATCAGCACGCGCCCGGGCAGCACCGTATCGCCATCCGTCGCTTCCTTCACTTCCACCTCGCACAGGCTGTCGAGCCGGCGGGCAAAGGTCGCGGTGAAGCGCTCGGGCATGTGCTGCACGACCACCACGCCGGGGGCGGAGGCGGGCAACGCCTCCAGCACCTCGCGCAACGATTCCGTCCCGCCCGTGGAGGCACCGATACACACCACCCGCTCGGTGGTGCGGGCCATCGCGCCGGCCGCGCCGGGCGGGGGCAGCATGACATCGGCATTGAGCTTCGGGCGCGCCGCCGCGGCAGGCGAATGCACCGGGCGCTGGCGCAGGCGCGCCTGGGCCGCCGCCCGCACCGCGTCGCAGACCATGGCGCGGGATTCCAGCAGGAACTGACGCGTGCCGACGCGCGGCTTGGTGATCACGTCCACCGCCCCGGCCGCCAGCGCGTCCGCACCGGTCTCCGAGCCCTCCTCCGTCAGCGAGGAGCAGACGACCACCGGGATCGGGCGCTGCGCCATGATCTTGCGCAGGAAGGTCAGCCCGTCCATCCGCGGCATCTCGATGTCGAGGATGATCACGTCGGGAACCTCGTGCTGGATGCGCGAGGCGGCGACGAAGGGATCGGACGCCGTGGCCATCACCTCGATGCCCGGCTCGCCGGTCAGCAGCTCGGTGATCGTCTGCCGGACCGCCGCCGAATCGTCCACGATCAGCACGCGGATGGCACCCTTGTCGCTGGTCATGCCGCTTCGCTCCGTTCTGCAGGCTCGTACAGGAAGATCGTCGGGGAAACCTGATGCAGGCATGCGTGGTAGCTGCCGACGGCCGCCTCGGAATGGCCGAGGATCAGGTAGCCGCCCGGCCGCAGATGCTCGCACAGCCGCCCGATAACCGCCTGCTGCGTCGGTCTGTCGAAGTAGATCAGCACATTCCGGCAGAAGATGATGTCCTGGTCTCGATCCACGGCGTAGCTGGCATCCATCAGGTTGAGCCGCTGGTAGCGCACGATCCGCCGCAGCTCCGGCACGATCCGCACCGTCCGGCGCTCGGGATCGCGGGCGTGCATGACATAGCGCCGCAGCATGGGCGGCGGCACCGGCTCCATCATGTCCTCGGGATAGATCGCCAGCGCCGCCTGCCGCAGCGCGTCGGTCGAAATATCGGTGCCCAGGATGGAGAATTGCAGGGCGTTGTGCATCCGCAGGCGCAGCTCGGACATCACCATGGCGATCGTGTACGGCTCGGCACCGGTCGAACTGGCCGAGCTCCAGATCTTCAGCATCTTTCCCGGCCGCCGGGCCAGCAGATGCGGAACCGCCTCGTTCTGCAGGAAGGTGAAGTGATCCGGTTCGCGGAAGAAGTCGGTCTTGTTCGTGGTCATGGCATCGATGAGATGCACGAATTCATCATCGGGCATGCCGGCATGGACGAAGGTATCGAAATACGCATTGATGCTGGCAAGCCCGTGCGCGCGCACGCGCCGCCGCAGCCGCCCCTCGACCATGGTTTTCTTGGCAGGCGGCAGGCGGATGCCGGCGTGATCTTCCACCAGCGTGGCAAGCTGGCGAAACTGCTGGTCGCTCAGCAGATCCTCGGCCGGAAGGGGGGCAAGAGCGTGCGGGCGAAGGGACGAACGGCGCATTCCGTGGATCCGGGCTTTCGATAATGCCTTGCGAACGAAGCGGGATGGGGGCCCGGCCGGCCAGGGGCGACGGCCGGGCCAGCGCCCCCGGGCGCGGATCGCGCTCAGCGCCGGTGGAACTCCTCATCCAGGCTGTCTTCCTCGGCCCCCGTCATGGCAAGCGCGAAGCCCGGCCCTGGCTTGGCGACCTTGCCCTCGCCGGGGCGGACCCGGGCGACCGGCGCCGCGCCTTTCCCCGTCCCCTGCGCGCGGGTCACCTGCACCGCCGCCTGGGTCCGGCGGACGATGGCCGAACGCCGCGTCTGGGGTGCGTAGGACGGCGCCGCCGCTCCCCCCTTCGATTGCAGCCGGAAGAAGGCGATGGCACCACGCAACTGTTCAGCCTGGGTGGCGAGGGTCTCCGAGGTGGCGGAGATCTCCTCCGACGCCGCGGCGTTCTGCTGGATCACCTTGTCGAGCTGCTGCAGCGCCTGGTTGATCTGCTCGGCACCGACATCCTGTTCGCGGCAGGCGGCGGTGATCTCTTCCACCAGGTCGGCGGTGCGCCGGATGTCCGGTACCAGTCGCACCAGCATCGTCCCCGCATCGTTGGCCGCCTTCACCGTCTCGCTGGACAGCGTGCCGATCTCGATTGCGGCGCCCTGGCTGCGCTCGGCCAGTTTCCGCACCTCGGAGGCAACCACGGCGAAGCCCTTGCCATGCTCGCCCGCGCGCGCCGCCTCCACCGCCGCGTTCAGCGCCAGCAGGTCGGTCTGCCGCGCGATCTCCTGCACGATGGTGATCTTCTGTGCGATGGTCTGCATCGCCTCCACCGCCCGTTGCACCGCCTCGCCGCTCGCCTGTGCATCCTTCGCCGATTGCGTGGCGATCTTCTGCGTCTGCCCGGCGTTCTCGGCGTTCTGCTTGATGTTGGCGGCCATCTGCTCCATCGAGGACGACGCCTCCTCGGCCGAGGACGCCTGTTCGGTGGAGCCCTGCGCCAGTTGCTCGGCCGAGGAGGACAGTTCCTGGCTGCCGGCCGAGACGCTGGCGGCGGCCGTGTTCACCTCGCCGAGCACGTCGCGCAGGCGCGTCGTCATCTCGTCCAGATGGCCGAGCACCTCGCCGATCTCGTCGCTGGAGCTGGAGGTGACGTTGCGGGTCAGGTCGCCCTCGGCCACGGCCTTGGTCAGATCGCGCGCCTGCCCCAGGCTCCGCCCGATGCCACGGCTGATCAGCCATGCCGCGACCAGGGCCAGCACCAGGCTGGCTGCCAAGACGGCAATCAACTGCATCCGTGCCATTTCATACTGCTGGCCGGCATCAGCCTGCGTCTCCGCCAGGCGGGTGCGCGCCGTGGCGAAGTAGTCACTGATGATGCCCTCGAGTTCGCCGATCAGCCGCGCGCTGTCGCCGCGCGAGAGCGCCGTGGCCTGGGCATTGCCGGCCTCGCGCCGCGTCGCGATCGCCCGGTCAGCCAGCTTCACCAGGGCATCGTACCGCGTCACCACCAACGCCGCGGCAGGAAGATCGCCGAGAGCACCGGCGCTGCGCACCAGCGCCTGGGCCTCACGCTGCAGGGTGGTGGACCGGGCGACCACGTCGCGGCTCTCCTGCTCGATGGCCTGCACGGTGTCGGCCAGGCCGACTTGCTGCACATCACCCCAGTACCCGGCCACGCTCGCCTGGAAGCGCGTGGTGGCAAGCAGGGCCTGGGCCCGCGCCTCTCCCGCCGGCAGCCGGTTGATCGCGGTGCCGAGTTCCTCCAGGGCGGTGTTCAGCCCCTCCAGCACCGGCTGCCCCTCGCGCATGATGATATCGCGGGTCCGCCCGTAGGAGCGCAGCCGTGCCAGCGAATAGATCTTCTCCTGCACCTGCACGTAGCGATCATAGGTCCCCTGGAATTTCTCCAGCGCGCGCCGTCCGCCCTCGGAGGTGCTGGCATAGATCTCCTGCTCGGCGCGCAGCATGGCGGCATTGGCGCCACGCAGCTTCTCCATGGCCTGGTCGATCTCCTCCTCGGAAGCCGCGAGCAGGATGTCGCGCTGATTGCGGACGGAATCCTTGAGCGCCGCGCGCACGTCGACCGCCAGCATCATTCGTCGCATCGTGCCGTTGGCAATGAGGTCGATGGCGTCGTTCAGCGTGCCCAGCTTCAGATAGGCGACGGTGCCCGCCAGCAGCGACATGGCAATGATGAGGCCAAAGGCGAGGGCGAGCTTGAGCTTGATCGTAAGGCGCATGGCGTTCTGCTACTTTTCTGACAGGTTCTCTTGCAGGCTGTTCCGGAGGTCCGTGGGGATGGCGGCAGTGGTGAAGGTGAGATCAGCGGCCTCGATCAGCTTCGTCACGTCGAGGATGATGACGAATCCGCCCCGCCGCCGGCCCACGCCAGCAACGCAGGCAGAGCGCCAGTGCGGCCCGACATCCGGCACCGCCTCGACCTCACCGCGGTCGAGGTCCGTGACCTCGAAGACACGATCGGCAACCAGGCCGATCTGCAGGATGGCGGTCCCGCAGCTCAGCCGCAGCACCAGGATGCGCGTGCTCGCCGTCGCCGCCGCCGGCGGCAGGCCGAGGCGGCAGCGCAGGTCAATGACCGGAATGCTGCGCCCGCGCACGTCGATCAGCCCGAGCAGGCTGGCCGGCGTATGCGGCAGGCGCGAGACCTCACGCATGTCCAGGATTTCCTCGACACAGGCGACAGGGATGCCGAAGGTGTCCCGCTCGATGCCGAGGGTGACGTATTGGACGTTGCTGCTCATGGCATGATCCCGCTCAGGTCCGGCCGGAGGAGCGATGGCGCCGGAACTCGCCGTCGAGCGCATCCTCGTCATCCGCCATGCCGAGGGTGAAGCCGTTCTCGGCCGCCGGCGCCGCACTCACCTTGGCCCTGGCCTTGCCGGTTGCCGAAGCGGTGGACGTACGGGCGCGCGAGGGCGCAGGGGGGGATGCCGCATGGCGTGCGCGGGCGGGCGCCGGCGCGGAAGGGCGCGCCATTTCATTGTTGGTGCGGAAGAAGGAAATGGTGGTCTGCAGTTGCTCGGCCTGGGTGGCCAGCGTCTCGGAAGTAGCCGAAATCTCCTCCGACGCGGCGGCGTTCTGCTGGATCACCTTGTCGAGCTGTTGCAGCGCCTGGTTGATCTGCTCGGCGCCGACATCCTGTTCGCGGCAGGCAGCGGTGATCTCTTCCACCAGCTCGGCGGTCCGCCGGATGTCCGGCACCAGCCGTGCCAGCATCGCCCCCGCCTCGGTCGCCGCCTTCACCGTCTCGCCGGACAGCGTGCCGATCTCGACCGCGGCGCTCTGGCTGCGCTCGGCCAGCTTGCGCACCTCGGAGGCAACCACGGCGAAGCCCTTGCCGTGCTCGCCCGCGCGCGCCGCCTCCACCGCCGCGTTCAGCGCCAGCAGGTCGGTCTGTCGCGCGATCTCCTGCACGATGGTGATCTTCTGCGCGATGGTCTGCATCGCCTCCACCGCCCGGTGCACCGCCTCGCCGCTCGTCTGCGCATCCTTCGCCGACTGCGTGGCGATCTTCTGCGTCTGCCCGGCATTCTCGGCATTCTGCTTGATGTTGGCGGCCATCTGCTCCATCGAGGAGGATGCTTCCTCGGCCGAGGAAGCCTGTTCGGTGGAGCCCTGCGCCAACTGCTCGGCACCGGAAGACAGTTCCTGGCTGCCGCTGGTGACGTTGCGGGCGGCATCGTTCGCCTCCGTCACCACCGCGCGCAGTCGCGCCAGCATGGTCTCGAGCGCGATGCCAAGTGCGTCCTTCTCCGACAGGCGCTTCGCCTCGACGGTGAGATTGCCGGCGGCGATCGCCTCGGCCAGCTTCGCCGTGGACTGCAGGTTCGCGGTCATGCGGTTGAGGGCATCGACGAGATCGCGGATCTCGTCATGCGTGGTGACGCTCACCTGCTGCGACAGGTCGCCGGTCGCCACCGCGTCGGCAAGGCCGGTGGCACGGGAAAGGCCGCGGCTGATGCCAATGCAGATCCACAACGCAGCCCCCAGTGCCAGCGCGGTGCTGACGCCCAGCACCGCCAGCAGCACCGCGCGCGCCCGTTCGTACTGCATAGACGACTCGGCGATCGCAGTGGCCGTGGTCTGCTGGATATAATCGACATAGCTGGTCACTGCCTTGTCGAGATCCTTCTCCGCCTGCACTCCTTCTCCCAGCAGCAGGGCAGATGCCTGGATATTGCCTCCTTCGGCGGCGATCGCGGCGACCCGTGTCCCCACGCTCTGCCATTGACCGAATGGCTCGGCCAAGACATCCGTCACGCCGATATCGGACAGGGTTTTGGAAAGGGCTGCCTTGCGCTGGCGCAGTGCCTCGGTGGTATCGGCGAGAGCACGACTCCGACGCTCAAGCCCTTGCATGGAGCCGGAAAGGATCAGGGCGCGAAGATCGCTCCAGTAGCTTTCAGCGTCGCCGCGCAGCTGCGCGGTCGCCAGCATCGCCTGGCCACGCAGATCGCCTGTTGGTGCCTTCTCGATTGCCCGCAACTGTGCAATGAATGCCTGACGCACCGCCTCGTGGGTCTTCTGGCCGTCATTGAGCAGCATTGCATTGGCGCGATCATTGGAATTCATCCGCGCGAATTTGTAGGCTGCCCCGAGTATGTCCGCATATCGGGCAAGCGGACCATCGGTTGCCTCCAGTCGCCGCCGACCATCGGGGCTTGCCGTGGACAGGATCTCATCCTTGGTCTGCCGCAGCTGCCCGAGTCCCTGGCGTGCCAACTCGCCGAGGCGTTCGGTCTCTTCCTGGCTGGTCGCGAGAATCATGGCCCTGAGGTCCCGCGACGACCTGGCCAGTTGAATCTGCATCTGGTAGGCGAGCGCCCGCCGCGCCTGCCTGCCATTGACGATGCTGTCGAGCGTCGCATTGAGCTCGGCAAGGCTCGAGTAAGCGACAGCACCGGCGATGATCGACATCGCGATCATGAGACCGAAGGAAAGGATCAGCTTGAGCTTGATGGTGAACCGCATCGGTCCTGTTCTTTGTCTGGCGGTGGCGTTCGGGCGATCGTGGCGAAGCCTTTCCCCGCCGCCCCCGTGGTCTTAGGCGATGGGCCGGTCCATGTCGGGACGGCCGCTCATGGCAGTTTCAGCCATGAGAAGAAGATGTGTAGCGCCGGAAGTCTCCGTCGAGCCTGTCCTCGTCCTCGGCCATGCCAAGGGTGAACCCGGCCTTCCTGGAGTTGGCGCCATGCTTCTTCCCCGCCCGGGGCGTCGGCACGGGGGGAGCGGGCCGCCGTCCCCGCGAGGGAACTGCCGCTGCCGCCGCCGCATGGTCGGCATGGGCGTGCGTGGTTTCCGCGTCGGTGCGGAAGAAGGCGATCGTGCCCTGCAACTGCTCGGCCTGGGCCGCCAGAGTCTCGGATGTGGCGGAAATCTCTTCCGACGCGGCGGCGTTCTGCTGGATCACCTTGTCGAGCTGCTGCAGCGCCTGGTTGATCTGCGTGGCGCCGACATCCTGTTCGTGACAGGCGGCGGTGATTTCCTCCACCAGGTCGGCGGTGCGCCGGATGTCAGGCACCAGCCGCGCCAGCATCGCCCCGGCGTCGGTCGCCGCCTTCACCGTGTCGGTGGAAAGCGTGCCGATCTCGACCGCGGCGGCCTGACTGCGCTCGGCCAGCTTGCGCACCTCGGAAGCGACCACGGCGAAGCCCTTGCCATGCTCACCCGCGCGTGCCGCTTCGACCGCCGCGTTCAGCGCCAGCAGGTCGGTCTGGCGCGCGATCTCCTGCACGATGGTGATCTTCTGCGCGATGGTCTGCATCGCCTCCACCGCCCGCTGCACCGCCTCGCCGCTCGCCTGCGCGTCCTTGGCCGACTGCACCGCAATCTTCTCGGTCTGCCCGGCATTCTCGGCGTTCTGCTTGATGTTCGCTGCCATCTGCTCCATCGAGGACGACGCCTCCTCGGCCGAGGCCGCCTGCTCGGTGGAACCCTGCGCCAACTGCTCGGCCGAGGATGACAGTTCCTGGCTGCCGGAGGCGACGCCCTGCGCCGTCTCGTTGGCATCGGCGACGATCGCCTGCAGGCGGTTCAGCATGGTCTCGAGCGCGGTGCCCAGGACATCGCGATCGGACAGGCGGCTCGCCTGCACCGTCAGGTCGCCCTCCGCGATCGCCTCGGCCAGTGTCGCGGTGTGGCGCAGATTGGCGATCATGCGGTTCAGCGCGATGCCGAGCGCATCCTTCTCCGAAAGCAGCTTCGCCTCGACGGCAAGATCGCCTTCCGCGATCGCCTCAGCCAGCTTCGCGGTGGCTTGCAGGTTGCCGGTCATGCGGTTCAACGCAGTGACCAGATCCTGGATCTCGTCATTGCCGCTGACGCTCACCTGCCGTGACAGGTCCCCTTGCGCCACCGCATTGGCGAGGCCGGTAGCCCGGGAAAGCCCGCGGCTGATGCCGATGCAGATCCACAGTGCCGCGCCCATTGCCAGCGCGGTGCAGAACCCGAGCACGGTGAGCAGCACCATCCGTGCGTGTTCGTATTCGTCCGCTGCCCGGACGGTCGCCGCGCCCATCAGCTCCCGGGCGAAGTTGACATAACCCATGACGATCTTGTTGAGCTCGACTTCCGCCCGTGTCAGGTCGCCGGATTGCAGGGTGTTGGCCTGGATGGTGCCGCCCTCGGCGGCGATCGTCGCCGCGCGCATGACCAGGCCGTACCATGGACCGAAGGCCGCGTTGACCATGTCGGGGATGCCGATGCCGCCGAGTTGCTGGCCGAGTGCGACTATCTGTCGGCGCAGCGCCTCGCTGGTCTCCACAAGGGCACGGTTGCGCCGTTCGAGTTCGGGCATGGAGGAGGCCAGCACCATGGCTCGCAGATCGCTGCGGAAGCTCTCGATGTCGCCCCGCAGCCGCATGAGCGCGAGCATCGCCTGGCTGCGCGGCTCTCCGGTGGGCAGCCTGCCGAGCGCCTGCATCTGGCCATCGATCGCCCGGTGCAGGGCATCGTAGTCCTTCACGCCGTCACCGATCAGCAGGGCATTGGCGCGCTCATTGGAATTGAGCCGCGCGAAGCTGATCACCTTCTCCTGCAGCTCGCCGTAGCGGGCAATGGCGGCATCGATCCCGTCCAGCCGCCGCCGGCCTTCCGGGGTGACGGTGGCGAAGATCTGCTCCTTGATCTGGCGCACCCGGTCGAAGCCCTGCCGCACCGCCTCGCCGAGACGCTCGGTTTCTTCCTGGGAGGGCGCGAGGATCATGGACTTGAGATCACGCGAGGCCAGCAGCAACTGGGTCTGCATGTCGCGCGCCAGTGACCGCCGTTCACCGAAGCCGTTCACCACCGTTTCGAAGGAGGAGTTCAGATTCGTGAGGCTGGAATAGGCGAAGCCTCCGGCGATGATCGACATGACGATCACGAGTCCGAAGGCGAGGATCAGCTTGAACTTGATGGTGAGCCGCATCGGGCGTGTTCCGGATCTGTCGTGGCAGTCTGCGGGTCGCGGCGCAGCGCGCTGCCACCCCTTCGGGAAGGCTCAGGTGAACAGGCGGTCCATGTCGGGGACGATGACGAAGCCGTCGCGGTGCTTGCCGATGAAGCGGATGAATTCCGGCCGCCAGTGCATGCCGACCGGCGGCGGCTTTTCCAGCGAGGCTGCCGAGATCTCGGTTACCTCGTGCACCTTGTCGGCCAGCATGCCGACGATGGTGGGATCGCCGCCAAGATCGATCTCGATGACGACGATGCGGGTGTCGACGGTGGAGCGGATCGCCTCCATGCCGAAGCGCAGCCGCAGATCGACCAGCGGCACCACCTTGCCGCGCACGTTCACCACGCCGCCGACGAAGCCGCGGGCGCCGGGCACCTCGGTGACCGGCACCGGGTCGAGGATCTCGCGCACGATCGCGGCCTCGACGGCGAAGATCTCGTCGCCCAGGCCCAGCATGAGCACCTGCAGCGGCGTGGTGGGCTCGGGGGATGCCATGGTCATGCCGCCTCCATCTGCGCGGCGCGCAACCGCTCCTCGCGCTGCTGGCCGGTTTCGACCAGATGCGGGATGTCCAGGATCAGCGCGACGGTGCCGTCGCCCAGGATGGTCGCGCCGGAGAAATGCCCGATGCCGGCATGCAGCTTCGAGAGCGACTTGATGACGGTCTGGTGGCTGCCGACGATCTGGTCGACCAGCAGCCCGACGCGCAGGTCACCCGCCGACACCACCACCACCTTCTGGAACGGGTCGGGCGGCGTCTGCACCGCGAAGATGTCGCGCAGGCGCAGGAACGGCACCAGCTCGCCGCGGATGTTGAGGAAACTGCGGCCGCGGGAACGGGTTTCATCGGCCGAGGGCAGCTCGACGCATTCCTCCACCGCCGAGAGCGGCAAGGCGTAGGTGCCGCGCCCGACCCGCACCAGCAGTCCCTCGATGATCGCCAGCGTCAGCGGCAGGCGCAGCGTGACCTCGGTGCCCTGCCCCGGCCGGCTGACCAGGTCGATCGCGCCGCGCAGGGCCTCGATCGTCTGCTTCACCACGTCCATGCCCACGCCCCGCCCGGAGACGGCCGAGATCTCCTTCGCGGTGGAGAAGCCGGGATGGAAGATGAACTGGAACAGTTCGGAATCGGGCGGATTTTCGGTGGTGAGCAGTCCCTGCTCACGACATTTCGCAAGGATCCGTTCGCGATCCAGCCCGCGCCCGTCATCGGCGAGCGAGACCAGCACCTCGGCCCCGGCATGGCGCGCGGTCAGCCGCACCTGCCCCCCGGCCGGCTTGCCCGCGGCGATGCGGGCCGGCGGCGCTTCCAGGCCGTGGTCGATGGCGTTGCGGATCAGGTGGACCAGCGGGTCGGCGAGCCGCTCGATCATGGTCTTGTCGAGCTCGGTCTCCTCGCCGGACGTGACCAGCTCCACCTGCTTGCCCAGGTCACGCGAGAGGTCGTGCACGACCCGGCGGAAGCGGCCAAACAACGAACCGATCGGCACCATGCGGATGCCCATCGTGGTGTCGCGCAGGCCGCTGGCGAGGCGCTCGATCTCCTCGGCGACGGATTTGAGGTTGGCGTCCCCGAGCACGCCGGCAAGCTGGGACAGCCGGGCCTGGGTGATCACCAGTTCGCCGACGCGGTCCATCAGCTCGTCCAGTCGTTCGGCCGGGACGCGCAGGCTGGTGGAGCCGGGCTTGGCGGCCTCGCGGGCCGGCGCGGCCTCGCGCGGGGCGGGGGATGCGGGCGTGGCTCGGGCGGGGGCCGGCGCGGCGGGCGGCGGCGCCGTGGCCGCCGGGACCCCGGCGGGCGCAACCTCGACGGGCGGGGCGGCGGATGGCGGCGCGACGGTGTCGGGCTCGACCCGTTCGATGCTCAGCGTCATGTCGTCGATGACGAAGATGAACACGTCGTCGATTGCCGAGCGCGGGTGGGTGGTGGTGAGCACCACCTCCCAGTGCAGATAGCAGGCCTCCGCATCCAGGTCGTCGAGGGGCGGCACCTCGTCGATCAGGGCGGTGACGACGCACTCGCCCAGCGTGCGCAGCTCGTCCAGCAGCAGCAGCGGGTTGGTGCCATTGGTGAGAGCGTTTCGTGGCAACCTTATGTGCAGGCGCCAGGTCGTGCCCGCCGGCGGCGCGGCCGGCACGGGGGGCGGGCTGGCCGGGGCGGCCTCACCTCCCGCCGGGACAATGGCAGGCGCGCCCCCCGGCGCGACAATGGCCTGCAGGTCCCGCAGGATGGCTTCGCCGGCCGCCGCGTCGGCCTGCTCGGGGGCCTGGATCAGGGTGCGGATGTGATCCTTGGCCAGCAGGGCAACGGCGATCAGCTCGTGGCTGGTCTGCGCCTTCCCTTTTCGCAAGCGATCGAACGCGGTTTCGAAATCATGGGTGAAGACCGCCACCGGCTCGAAGCCGAACATGGCCCCCGAGCCCTTGATGGTGTGCAGCGCCCGGAAGGCGGAATCGAGCGGCTCGTGATTGGTCGGATCCTGTTCGAGGTCGAGCAACGCCTGCTCGAGTTGTTCCAGGAGCTCGGCGGCTTCCTGGCGGAAGGTCTCGGACGGATCCGGCGCATTCATGGGCCCAGTACCTTTCTGATGACCGCCACCAGCTGCTCCTGCTGGAACGGCTTGACGATCCAGCCGGTGGCGCCGGCTTCCTTGGCCTGCTGCTTGATCCCGGCATCGGATTCGGTGGTCAGGAAGACGATGGGCAGGCCGCGCCCCACCGGCAGCTTGCGGGCCTCGCGGATGAAGGTCAGGCCGTCCATCACCGGCATGTTGAGGTCGGTCACCACCATCTGCACACCGGAGGCCTGAAGTTTCGCAAGACCTTCGGCACCATTCGCGGCTTCGATGACCTGGTACCCGGCCGAGGAAAGCGTCAGTCGCACCATCTGGCGCATGCTGGCGGAATCGTCGACGGCAAGAATTGTCTTTGTCACGGGGCGCTCTTTCCGATCGATGCCTTGTCGAACGACAAAACATCACTGCTGAAACTGCCGGGCAGACCGGCACGTTCCATAAGGTTTCGAACAATCAACTGAAAACGACCCGAAATTGTAAGCAATCGATCCTGTTGCTTTGCAAGAATGTGGGTCGCTATCAATATCTGGACAAAACTTATATCGGTTTCGCTATCAGCCGCACAATCGATTTCTATCGCACGATGCTGACCCAGAGCTTCGAGGATTCGCCCACGAATCGGATCCGCCGTCCCGATCGTCAATGGCCCGTCCAGGCAGATCACAGCCGGCATGGGTGCCCCAGCGTCAGACACGTCTCTTCGTCCCCTGGCTCTGACCATCGACGCGCGATGCGACGAAATCGGGTGTTTCCGTGATCGCACCCCCGGCAGTCGGCCCAGAGCGTGACCATCTTTCGCGCGGACATGTAGCACGCACAGGTTGTATGGAAAAGGAGTTTCGCACGCCAAATGGCCCACCGATCGCACACGCCATTACCGCACCTACGGGACGGGGCGCGCGATCTGTCCGGGTGGTTGGAGTTGAAAATAAGATCTATTCGCATTATGGCAGGCAGCAACATTCCGCTGCCGCGGACAAGCCCGCCGACCGGACAGGAGTCGCAGACACCATGCCCAGCTCTCCCGCGCCCCGCGTGCCCACCAGCCTCGCCGACCTGCGCAAGGGCCAGCGCGCCAGCGTGACCGCGCTCGACGAGACCGGTGTCGCCACCCCCTTCGCCGCCGGCCAGTTGGAGCGGCGGCTGATCGAGATGGGCCTGGTGGAGGGCGCGCAGCTCGAGGTGATGCACGAAGGCTTCCCGGGCCACGACCCCATCGCCGTGCGGGTGGACGAGCACGTGCTGGCGCTGCGCCGCAACGAGGCCCGCGCGGTGCGCATCGCCCCGCTCGCCTGACCGCCCCGCCCCCTTTCAGCAGGATCGATCCGCCATGTCCGCCACCACCGCGCTGGTCGGCGCGCCACGCATTGCCCTCGTCGGCAATCCCAATTGCGGCAAGACCGCGCTGTTCAACGCCCTTACCGGCAGCCGCCAGAAAGTGGCGAACTATCCCGGCGTGACCGTGGAGCGGAAGGTCGGGCAACTGGTCAGCCCCGGCGGCCGCCGCGTGCAGGTGGTGGACCTGCCCGGCACCTATTCGCTCACCGCCCACAGCCCCGACCAGGCGGTCACCCGCGACGTCGTGCTCGGCCGCTTCACCCATGAAGCCCCGCCCGACGTGGTGGTGTTCGTCGCCGATGCCACCAATCTGCGGCTCAATCTCAGCCTCGCGCTGGAACTGAAGCGGCTCGGCCGGCCGCTGATCGTGGCGCTGAACATGATGGACATGGCAGAGCGGCGTGGCTGCCGCATCGACACGGCGGCGCTCTCGGCCGCGCTCGGGGTGCCGGTGGTGCCGACGGTGGCAATCCGCCGCGACGGCATCGCCGACCTGCTGGCGCAGATCGACACGCTGGCGCCGGCGCTGCGCCAGCAGGCCGGCGGCTGCGACTGGGTCGAGCCCGGGCCGGTCGAGCTGCGCGGCTTCCGCCGCGAAATCGACCGCATCCTGGCAGACGCCCTGCGCGAGCCGGGCCGCCCGCCGGAGCTGACGCGGCGGGTGGACCGGGTGCTGCTGCACCCGCTGGCCGGCATGCTGGCGCTGCTGACGGTGCTGTTCCTGGTGTTCCAGGCGGTGTTCGCCTGGGCGGCGGCGCCGATGGACCTGATCGACGCCGGCATGAGCGGGCTGCAGGCCCATGTCGGCGCGGCCATGGCGGACGGCCCGCTGAAAAGCCTGATCGTGGACGGCGTGATCGCGGGCGTGGGCAGCGTGGTGATCTTCCTGCCGCAGATCCTGATCCTGTTCCTGTTCATCCAGATCCTGGAAGCCTCCGGCTACATGGCGCGCGCCGCCTTCCTGCTGGACCGGCTGATGGGCGGGGTCGGGTTGCACGGCCGCGCCTTCATCCCGCTGCTCTCCAGCTTCGCCTGCGCCATCCCCGGCATCATGGCCGCGCGCACCATCGAGAACCGCGCCGACCGGCTGGCCACCATCATGATCGCGCCACTGATGACCTGCTCGGCGCGGCTGCCGGTCTACACCCTGCTGATCGCCGCCTTCATCCCCGCCGAAACCGTGCTGGGCGGCTTCGTCGGCCTGCAGGGGCTGGTGATGTTCGCGCTGTACGCGGCCGGCATCCTGGCGGCGCTGGCGGTGGCCTTCGTGCTCAAGCGCACCACCCTGCGCGGCGCGCGCGAGCCGCTGCTGATGGAACTGCCCGCCTATCGCTGGCCCAACCCACGCGACGTGCTGCTCGGCCTGCTTGAACGCGCCCGGATCTTCCTGGTGCGCGCCGGCACGATCATCTTCGCCATCATGGTGCTGCTGTGGTTCCTGGCCTCCTATCCGGTGCCACCGGACGGCGCCACCGGCCCGGCCATCGACTACAGCTTCGCCGGGCAGATCGGCAAGGCACTGGCACCGCTGCTCGCCCCGATCGGCTTCACCTGGCAGATCGCCATCGCCCTGGTGCCCGGCATGGCGGCACGGGAAGTGGCGGTGGCGGCGCTCGGCACCGTCTACGCGCTCAGCGAGACCGGCGACGCCCTGGAAGCATCGCTGGCCAGCACCCTCGCCGCCGACTGGAGCCTGCCCACCGCGCTCGCCCTGCTCGCCTGGTTCGTGTTCGCCCCGCAATGCATCTCCACGCTGGGGGTGGTGCGGCGCGAGACCAATTCCTGGCTGTGGCCGCTGGCGATGTTCACCTACCTGCTGGCACTGGCGTACGCGGCGTCCTTCGTCACCTTCCGCGTCGCCACCGCGCTGCTGGGGGGCTGAGCCGATGTGGCAGGAACTCGTCGTCCTGGTGCTGGTGAGCGCGGCAGTCGGCTGGATCCTCTGGTCGATGCTGCTGCCACGCGCGGTGACCGACCGGCTGCGCCGGCTGGCCGGACGCCCGCCGGCCCAACGCGGCTGCGGCTGCTCCGGCTGCGGCGGAGATGGGGGCGGCAAGTCGGGGTGCTGTTCGTGAGCCTGCCGGCCGAAGACCTCGCGGCCCTGCTGGCGGCACGACGGTATATCACCATCGCCCACCACATCCCCGGCCGCATCCGGCTGCGCTTCGACCCGCTGCCGCTGAGCCGCGCCATGGGCGGACGCACCGAACGGCTGCGCCCCCTGCTCGGGCGCATCCGCGGCATCGCCGGCATCGACCTCAACCTGCCCGCCCGCAGCCTGGTCGTCGCCTACGACCCGGCCGTGCTGGCACCGGCCACCTGGGAACGCCTGCTCACCCTCGCAGCCGGCGAGGCCGCCGGGCTGCTCGACCGCCTGCAGGCGGCGGAACCCGGCACAGCCATCTGAGCGCCGGCACATCGAATCAAGGAGGCAACATGTCGCATCCCCCCTACCCCTATCCGTATCCCCCCGGCACGCCGGGATACGGGCCGCATTACGACGCCCCTCATCCGGCTTCGCCCTACCACGCCCTGCTGTCCCAGTTGCCCGCCCTCGGCGGCCGCGGCTTCTGGGTGGGGGCCGCGATCGGGGCGGCGGCGGTGATGCTGCTGCAGTCGCGCCCGGCGGCGCCGGCGCGGGACGACGGCACCGCCAGCCAGGGCTGATCCGGGGCGCTGCCCCGGACCCTGCCAGGAGGCTTTGCCTCCTGGACCTCCACCAAGGGCCACAGGCCCTTGGATCCCATTCTGTGCCGCGCAGCGCGAATTGGGGTGCAGGGGTCCCCTGACCCCTGCCGGGTCAAGGGCGGAGCCCTTGCCTTCCCCTGACGTGACGTGCCGAGGAGACCCATCACCGTGACCGATCCACATCCGCAGGCCACCGCACCAGGACCCGACGAGGCGCAGGGACAGCCTTGGCCCGGCGGCGCCTACCCGCCGCCGCCCCCGCCCTATGGCTGGTATGGCCCGCCCCCCGGCCAGTGGCATGCGCCGCATGGCCATCCCGCCGGTTACCCCCACTGGCATCCTGGCACCGCCCCGGGCTGGTATCCGCCGCCGGGCTACGGCCCCGCGCCGGCCGTCGATCCCAGCCGGGCCGGTGGCCCCGCCACTCCCTGGCACCATGGCCAGCACCATGACCTGCTCACCGGCATGCTGGTCGGTGCCGCCGCGGCTGCGTTGCTGAGCAACGAGGCGGTGCAGCGCACCCTGATCCGCAGCCTGGTCTCGGCCTGGGCCGGCGTGCAGGGCGGGCTCGAGGAGGTGAAGGAGCGTTTCCGCGACGCGGAGGCGGAGCTGCGCCAGACGGCCGGCATGCCCCCCACCGACGGCACGCCGCCGCAGCGATGACCCACCCCGTGCCATGCCGCATCCTCCATGAAACCCCGCTGCGGCTGCGTCTGCGCCCCGGCGGCCTCGACCTCGCCCGGGTCGAGGCCGGGGCGCTGGCGTCGCGGATCGAGGCCGTCCCCGGCGTCGACGGCGTGCGCGTCAATGCGCGCGCCGGCTGCGTCGTGGTCGAGCATGACGGACGGCGTGGCACGCGGGAGCGGGTGCTGCGGACCCTGGCGGGGCTGCGCGCCGCCGACCTGCCGCCACCGGACGGCACCGAGGCGGCGGAGGCCTCGCCCGGCCCGCTGGTCTTCACCGGCGCCGCCGCGCTGGCCTCGCTGCTGCTGCCGCCGCCGCTGCGACTGGCGCTGACGCTGGCCAGCATCGCCCCGACCCTGGCGCGGGGGGCGCGCGTGCTGGCCCGGCGCGGCGTGAAGGTGGAAGTGCTGGACGCGCTGTCGATCGGCCTTGCCGCGGCGCGGCAGGATTATTTCACCGCCTGCGCCACCCAGTTCCTGCTGGAACTGTCTGAATACATCGAGGCCTCGACCCGGCGCCGCTCCGATGCGCTGATCCGCCGCCTGTTGCGCCCCAACCCGGACACCGCGATGGTCGAGCGCGACGGCGAGGTGATAACGCTCGCTTTCGCCCTGCTGGTCGAAGGCGACCGCGTGCATGTCCAGGCCGGCGAGATGATCCCGGTGGACGGGCGCGTGCTGGCCGGCGGCGCCACCGTCAACCAGTCCTCGGTCACCGGCGAGAGCCTGCCCATTCCGAAGGAGGCCGACGACCCGGTGCTGTCGGGCACGGTGGTCGAGGAAGGCCGGCTGGTCATCCTCGCCGAGCGGGTCGGCGAGGCCACCACCACCGCGCGCATCAGCCGCTTCATCCAGGAAGCGCTGAACAGGCGCGGCGACATCCAGCGCGTGGCCGAGGACCTGGCCGACCGACGCGTCTGGATCAGCCTCGGCTCCGGGGCGCTGGTGTTCGCGCTGACGCGGGATACGCGACGGCTCGCCTCGATGTTCCTGGTCGATTATTCCTGTGCGCTCAAGCTGGGCGCGGCGGTCGCGGTGAAGTCGGCGCTGTACCAAAGCGCCCGGCGCGGCATCCTGCTGAAGGGCGGCCCGGCGCTGGAGGCGCTGGCCGGCATCGACACCGTGGTGTTCGACAAGACCGGCACGCTGACGCATGGGCGGCTGGTGGTGACCGACGTGCTGGTGTTCGACCCGGAGTCCTGGCCGCGCGAGCGCTTCCTCGCCACCATCGCCTCGGTCGCCGAGCATTCCACCCATCCCGTCGCCGCCGCCGTGGTCGGGCTCGCCCGCGCCGAGGGCATGCACCACATCGGCCACGAAGAGGTCGATTTCGTCATCGGCCATGGCCTGACCACGCGGGTCGAGGCCGGCACGCTGCATATCGGCAGCCGCCATTACCTGGTCGACCACGAGCGCGTGGCCTTCGCCCAGTACACCCCGTTGCTCGACGGCTACGAGGCCGAGGGCAAGACGGTGCTGCATGTCGCGCTCGATGGCCGGCCGCTTGGCGTCATCGCCCTGCGCGACCGCCGCCGCGCCGAGGCGGCGGAGACGCTGGCGGCGCTGCGCCGGCTCGGGGTGCGGCGGCTGGTGATGGTCACCGGCGACCGGCGCGAGAGCGCGCATCACATCGCCGACGGGCTCGGCCTGGACGAGATCATCTGCGAGGCCGACCCGGAGCAGAAGGCCGCGGTGCTGCAGGAGTTGAAGCAGCATGGCCACAAGGTGGCCTATGTCGGGGATGGCGTGAACGACGGCCCAGCGCTGATGACGGCGCATCTCGGCATCGCCATGCCACGCGCGAGCGACATCGCCCGCGCCACCGCCGACATGGTGCTGCTGGAAGACCGGCTGGAAGCGCTGGTCGAGGCGATGGGCGTCGCCCGCGCCACCATGGCGACGATCCGCCGCAACTTCGCCGCCGCGGTCGGGGTGAACACCGCGATCATGGGGGGGGCGTCGCTCGGCGTGCTGCCGCCGGTGCTGTCCTCGCTGCTGCACAACGGCACCACCATCGCCCTGCTCGCCGATGCGATGGCCGGCGACGGGCAGCGCGCCCCCGGCACTCTTCCCAGGATCACCAAGGAACCGATCGCATGAGCACGACGCAGACCACGCTCCCCGCCGTCCCGGCTGCCGCGGAGCGGGAGGTGGATACCAGTCTCGAACGCCTGCGCCGCCACCGCAACGACGCCAAGAATGCCATGGTGGTTTCCATGGGGGCGCTGGTGCTGACCGGCTATCTCATGGATCATGGGGGGCGGAATTACCGCCACGCCGCCCGCGTGGCACATCTTGCCGCCGGGGTGGCGCTGCTCGGGACGGCCTACTGGCACCACACGCTTTATCTGCCCGGTGCCGCCGGCCGCCGCTGACCGTGGCGCATGAAAAACCATGTGAGCAAGCGCACTATTAACGCCTGTCCCGCCAGAAAACCTCCGCGTTCACGTGCTTATAACAGCGAAAACATCGACTTCCGGTAATCGCCGGCGCTCGTTTCCGGAGGCTCCCATGCCCAGCCCATTGCAACTGAGCACTGAACTGGAACGCGCCCTGGCCTGCATCGACCGGACCTCGAACGACGTCGCCCTGCCGGGCAAGACCCGCTGGCAATTGCTGTTGTGCCGGGACGCCATCGTCAACGTCCTGCGCAAGGTGGACGAACTGCCGACCACGTTCCGCCCCGGGGAGCCGCCGCGCCGCCGCGGCAACGGTGCCCCCCACCCGGCCGGGCTCGGCTGAAGCCGCGCGCGGCGACCGGCGCATCAGCCGGTCGCCGGAGCACGCCTCGAGCGCAACCGCAGGGCGGATCAGCGCGGCGCCATCCGCGCAGGTCTTCAATCGAGGGTGGCAATCTTCCCACCGGCCCGACGGATCAGTTCATCAATATCCTTTACATGATGGCCAGCATCGATAATGCCCTGATTCGCCAGGGTTATGATCGAACGAGACTCGCCTGTGTTTTCGTAAGATACGATACTGTCTATATTGATGCGATATGGCTTCTGTTCATTCCTGCGCTTTGGCGAATTCTCGTCGTACTGAAATACCAGGATGAAGTTTCCCATTTCACCTGCCCTCCATCAAAGACAGCCCATTCCGCCCCGGCGCGGCGTGGTCATCCCGGGCTTGGGATCCTGCCATGAAACCGGCAGGAAGGCATGCACCGGCTACGGCGTGTCCTCGTGGGTCAACGCCGGCAGGATCGCCTCGGCCAGGGCCGCGGCAAGGCAATCGAACACCTGCCGCGCCACCTGCACCCGCCGCCCGGGCTCCGTGACATCCAGGTCGAGCAGGCCGGAATTGCTCCAGGACCGCATCAATTCGTAGCGGTCCAGCACCGGCACGTCATTCGATGCGCCGCTGCGACGCACCGCCTCGCGATAGGGGGCCAGGTCGACGATGCGGGAGATGCTCGGGGCGAATTGCGGATCGACCAGGATCAGGTCGGCGCCGGTGGCCCGGATGAGGGCGATCCCGGCGCTGATGTCATCGGCGAGGTCCAGCGGATCGGTGCCGAGACCGGCCTCCACCGTGCCGGCATTCCAGATCACCAGCCGCGCCCCGGTGCCGGCGAGGTCGGCATCCAGGCTCCGCACCACCGCCGCCGCCGTCCGGTGCGGCGCCGCACGCGTCACCACGCTGACGTCCACCCCGGGCAGGGCCTGCCGCAGCCGCGCCTGCAACCGGGCCGGATAGCTGTACTCGGGGCCCTGCGCGGCCTTGCCCAGCGTCGAACCGTCGCCAAGCGCAAGGACCACCAGCCGATGGTCCCGCCGTACCGCCGCACGCGCCGCCGGCAGGACGATGCCAGAGAGCCCGATTTCGTCCGGAACGGGGCAGGCGGTGGACGCGGCGGAGGCCGGATCGGCGGGCACGGCCGGCAACGGCGTGGCCGGCAGCAGCAAGGCCGGAAGCACCATAGCCCGTGCCAGCCACAGGCCGGGCCCGCTCATGCCGCCCCCCCTGCCGGTGGCGGCCGGGGCCGCACCGGCAGGCGGCCGCCGCCGGAATACCAGGAGAGCAGCAGGCCGAAGCCGATCAGCGCCACGATCCCCGCCAGGTTCACCAGGATCTGCAGCCCCAGCCGGCCGCCGAACATGGTCAGCACCATGTTGCCGAGCACCGAGAGCAGGATGCTCAGGCAGAACACATAGAGCGATTGCTGCCCGCACAGGACCAGCAGCCAACCCGGGCGTGAGATCATGAAACGGCTGTCGCGCGGCACCAGCATGGCGACCAGATAAGCCAGCGCCAGCATGCTGATCAATCGCAACGGTGGCAGCGGCGTCTTGTCCACCGCCCAGAGCGGCAGGACCAGGAATCCCGTGGGGGCGCCCAGGATCGCATGCAGCATCGTCGCCATCTGCACGACGCCGCCCACGACCAGGAATCCCGCGGCGGCCGGCAGCAGCCATCGCGGCCAGCGCACCGGCTCCTGGCCCAGCGCCCGCCGGAAGCCGAAGGTCGCGGCGATGACGAACAGGAACTGCCAGGCCAGCGGGTTGAAATACCATTCCCGGGCCTCCGGATAGCCCGGCAGGTTCACATCCCACACCTGCACCACCGCCCACAGCGCGGCCGAGGGCAGCAATGCCAGCAGCGGATGCGCGCGCAGCGCCACCAGCACCAGCGGAAAGGCCGCCAGCAGCGCGATGTACAGCGGCAGGATGTTCAGGAAGGAAGGCTGCAACTGCAGCAGCAGCACCCGCAGGATCGCCTCCTCCGGCTGGTCCAGATAGGCACCGATCCCCAGTTCCTCGGCGAACAGGGGATTGTTGAAATGCTGTAACGTGAAGGAAACCTGCGCATTGAACAGCATGAACATGCACAGATGCGCGACATAGAGCTGCCAGGTGCGCCGCCAGACATGCGCCCCGGCCATCAGCGCGCCCTCGCGCATCAGCGCCCGGCCATACACCAGGGCCGCGGTGTAGCCGGAGATGAAGATGAAGACCTCCGCCGCGTCGGACAGCGCGAAGGACCGCAGGGTGAAATAGCTTGGGATGTTGTCGGGGATGTGGTCCATGAAGATGAAGACCAGCGCCAGCCCGCGGAAGAAATCGAGCCGGTAGTCCCGCTCGCCGGAGCCGCGCCGGGACGCGCCGGCGGGCGCCGGGTCAGCCCGGCCGCCCCCTGACCTCCCCTGCCCTTCCCGGGCAGGACGGACCCGGCCGTCGCCGGGGGAACGGGCAAATCGTGTCATCCGGATCACGCTGTCCGACTGATCATGGCACATCGCATCGAAGGCTTGCGGCAGCGGGCCGCATCCGTCACGTTACAGAGGCTGTTGGCATCGCCGTATCGGACGGATGCCGCGTCATTCCGGCGGAACGATGTCGCATCTCCCGCCGGCCCCAACGGGAGGCCTTGGTTGAGGCAAGGGGCTGTCTGCGCCGCGCGTTCACGCCGTCCGATCATTCGCAATGGCCTTCGGCGCGGCGGCATGGCACTGCTCATCCTGCTGTCCCTGGTCGCCGCCGCACGCGCCGGCAGCGTCGTGACGGAACGGTTCACCTCGGCCACGCTCGGTCGGGAATGGGCATACAACGTCTATCTTCCGACCGGTTACGAAACCAGCCGCCTCTCTTATCCGGTACTCTATCTGCTGCATGGCGCCAACCAGGACGAGCAGGAATGGGTCACGCAGGGGCAGGTCGGCCGCATCGCCGATGCCATGATCGCCACGGGCAGGATTCCACCATGCCTGATCGTGATGCCATACGCACGGGGAAGCTGGTACCTCGACCGCGGGGAACGGGTCGAGACCGCCCTGGTTGAGGATCTGCTCACGCGCATCGCCGCCCGTTTCCGCACCATCGCCGCGCGCGAGGGACGCGCAATCGCGGGCGAGTCCATGGGCGGGTACGGCGCGCTGCGCTTCGTGCTGAAATATCCCGATCGCTTCGCCGCGGCGGCGCTGCTCAGCCCCGCCATCTATGTTCCCGAACCGCCCCTGCAGTCCGCCAGCCGCAAGGCGGCCGTGTTCCAGCGCGCGGGCGCCTTCGATCCGACGCTCTGGCAGAATTTCAACTATCCCTCCCTGATCACCACCTATGCCGCCCGCAACCTCTCGGTGCCGCTGTTCATCGCCGCGGGCGCCGAGGACGAGTTGCACATCGCCCGCCACGCCGCCACCCTGTTCAGGCTCTGGCGCGAGCATGACTGGCCGGCCAGCCTGCATATCCTGCCCGGGCATCATGATTTCGTGCTATGGCGGGAATTGCTGCCACAAGCGCTGGACTTCGTCTTCCAGCGGTTGAGCCGGCCGGTCCTGCCCGCCGGCGACGGACCTGTCCCGACGCAGCACATGGCGGGGCGCTGAACCGGCCGGACGCCCCCCGCCGGTGTCTGTCCGGGGAGGGTTTGAATTCCATGAACGGCCTGACATCTTGCGGGGCTTTGGGCGAAGGAAAGCCGGGCGCGGCGTGGCCGTAGCCGGCCGCGACATGCAAGCAACCTGACCAACCAGGAATTGGCCCTTGTGGTCCCTCTGATCCTGCCTGGCAGGCAGGACGGTGCCAAATATCCGATTGTCCTGTGAATTTGCGGGAATAGCGTCAACAGGCCGATGGACATCGTCGCCACCGGCTGCCGGTGGCGGGCGATCCCGAAGGACCTGCCGCCAGGCGGCACACCGCACGACTATCTCCGCCGGGCCCGGCGCCGGAGCACATCCACCGTGCCCTGACCCGGCGGGTCCGCCTCAGAGGCTGTCTCTGAACGGATGCGGAATGGGGGTTGGATGGCCGGGTTAGGTATGATTCCAACAGGTTGTCGAGACCGAGTTGGATGGACACCTGATGTGGACCCCGACCACCCGCGCCCAACATAGACGCGATGGCCTGCGCTTCGCCAGCGACACCACCGATGCCGAGTGGGCCGTGCTGAGGCCGCTATTGCCGCCCCCTTCACCACGGGGCCGCACACCGGAATGGCCGCTGCGCGACATTATAGATGCGGTCTTCTACGTGCTCCGCGGCGGCATTCCGTGGCGGATGCTGCCGCCTTGCTTCCCGCCGCACCAGACGGTCTATGGCTGGTTTGCCCGCTGGCGCGACCGGGGCGTGTTTGAGGTGATCAACCACCACCTCGTCATGGCCGACCGTGAGCGTGCCGGTCGCGAGGCCAGCCCTTCGGCGGCAGTGATTGACAGCCAGAGCGTCAAGACCACCGAGGCAGGTGGCCCGCGCGGCTACGACGCAGGCAAGAAGATCAACGGGCGCAAGCGCCACCTTCTGGTGGACACTGATGGACGCCCGCTGGTCGGCCAAGTAACCCCGGCCAGCGTGCAGGACCGCGACGGCGCACCGCCTGTGCTCAAGGCGTCGCGCGCCAGCTTCCCGTTCATCGAGCGTGTCTTTGCCGATGCCGCCTACGCCGCCGAGCGTGTGGCTGCCGCGACGTGCATCGCCATCGAGATCGTCCGCAAGCCCGCCGGTCAGGTCGGCTTCGCCGTTCACCCAAGGCGCTGGGTGGTTGAAAGGTGCTTCGCGTGGCTCGGCCGAAACCGCCGTCTCGCCCGAGACTTCGAGGCCACCATCGCCTCGGCTACCGCCTTCCTCTACGCCGCCTCCGTCATGCTCCTCACCCGGCGGCTCGCTCGTTCCGCATGAGTTCAGAGACAGACTCTCAGACCGCCTGCCAATGCGCGGGCAGGGTACCGAACGCCCTCGCCTCGACGGCAACGCCGCCTTGCAGGCGCCATTCCGCGACCACGCCGGAACCATGACTGAACAGGAGATCTGCGGTGCCGTCGGCATCGTAGTCACCGATGCCGGCAAAGCTCCAGCCTTCGGCATACTGGCCGATCGCACCCGCAGCGGTGACGATACCGCCCTGCACCTGCCAGAACGCCACGGTGCCGCTGCTGTGCGTGAACACCAGGTCGGCAGTACCGTCACCGGTGACGTCACCAGCCGCCACGAACTGCCACCCCTCGGCCATCAAGCCAAGGCTCGAGCCGGTGATGGCAACACCATCCTTCACCGCCCAGGCCGCGACGTTGCCATCTGCGTTGGTGAAGACCAGGTCGTCGGTGCCGTCGGCATCGAGATCCGTGGCCGCCGCCAGTTTCCAGTTCGCATCGGTATGGCCCACCGTGGTGACCGCACGGACGTGGCCATCCTGCATCTCCCAGGCGGTGATCTCGCCGGTGCCACTCTGCAGCAGGATGTCCTGCACGCCGTCGCCGTCGATATCGCCGATGGCGGCCACGCTGGTGCCGGTGCCCGGCATACCGAGCGCATGCGTCACGACGACCGCTCCGTCACGCATCTCCCACACCGACAGACTGCCGTCCGCCCGCTTGGCCAGGACATCGGCGGTGCCATCGCCATTGAAGTCACCGGTTGCCAGGAAGCCCCAACCATCCGCATTGCTGCCGATATAGGACGGCGTCGCCGCGAACGTGCCGTTCACCAGCGGCCACAGGGCGATGCCGCCATCGGCGTCGGTCGCCAGGACATCCGACCTGCCATCACCATCGACATCCTGCGGTACCGCGGATTGCAACACGACATCGAGTGTGGCCGAACCGGTGTTGCCAGCAGCGTCGGTTTCAGTCGCGGTCAGTCTGTAGCTGCCATTGGCAAGGACCGGCGTGAAGCTCCACCGCCCTTGTGCATCCGCAGTGGCAGTACCCAGCACGGTGTCACCGTTGCGGAGGGTGACAGTCGCGCCCGCTGTCGCCGTGCCGGTCAGGGCCCGGTTGCTGGTGACCCCATCCGTCGCCGAGCTGCCGGTATCATGCACCAACCCCAAAGTGACGGTCGGGGCTGTTGCATCCAGCGTGAAAGCCAGCGTGGCCGCACCGGTATTGCCACTGGCATCCGTTTCCGTGACGGTCAGGGCATAGCTGCCATCGGCCAGCACCGGCGTGAAACTCCATCGCCCCGCTGCATCGGCCGTGGTGCTGCCCAGCACGGTGCTGCCATTGCGCACGACGACAGTGCCTCCTGCCGTCGCGGTTCCGGTCAGGGTCGCGTTGTTGGTCAGTCCGTCCGTCGCGGAAGCACCGGTGTCGTTGGCCAGCGCCACCGTCACCACTGGCGGCGTGCTGTCCACCCATGTCACTGTCACCTTGAGGCTACCATCATAGTCACTGGCGAGCGCGAAGGTGAGATAGCCGGCATTCCCTGACGGATTCCACAGGGTGATGGTTTCGGCAACGCCGTTGGCCACGGCGCTGAGCACCTGCGTCTTGACATCGTAGCTGACGGTAACGTTTGCGGAATAGGCGAGATCGTCGAAATCAATGATCCCGCCGGAGTAGATGGAAGTTTCGCTGAGATTGGCCCCCGAGACGATCTCGAGCACGCCGCCACGGGCGATCGTGCTACCGATGGCAACACCGCCGCCGCCCACGCTCTCGACGCCCCCCAGGGCCACCGTGGTCCCGACCGCGCGTCCATCCGCCCAGACAGTGAGCGTGCCACCATCACGCACCGTGGTGCCGTTCAGCGTGCCGCCCCAGTAGGCCGCCGCCATGCCACCCTCGGTCACCGTGGCGCCCACCGCCGTGCCGGCATCCGAGACATCCAGCACGCCGCCGCTGCCCACCAGGGTGCCGCTCGCCGTGCCGCCCGCCTCCACGATCTGGCTGCCACCGCTCAGCGTGGTGCCGGTCGCCACGCCGCCCTCGACCCATTCGGTGCCACCGTCGCTGACGCTGGTGCCGCTGGTGCGGCCACCCGAAAGCACCCAGGCCTCACCACCGACCAACACACTGACGTCCGCGCTGCCGCCACTGGACACCACCAGCGACCCGCCTGCCGACACCGTGGTATCCGCTGCCGTGCCGTCCTGCTCCACCGTGACGCCACCACCAGAGGTCACCGCGGTGTTGCTGAGGCTGCCGCCATCACGCACCCAGGCCGCGCCGCCATCGTTCACCGTGCTGCCGCTGGCCACGCCCCCCGACGACACCACCAGCGTGCCGCCCAGGTTCACCGTGGTGTCGCTCAGCGTGCCATCCGAGAAAGCCGAGACGACACCGCCATTCGCCACCGTCGTGCCGCGCAGCGAGCCGCCCCAGTAAGCTGCCGCCACACCACCATCGGTCACCGCGGCGCCCACCGCCGTGCCAGCATCCGAGACATCCAGCACGCCGCCACTGCCCACCAGGGTGCCGCTCGCCGTGCCACCCGCCTCGACGATCTGGCTGCCGCCGCTCAGCGTGGTGCCGGTTGCCACGCCGCCCGCAACCCATTCGGTGCCGCCGTCGCTGACGCTGGTGCCGCTGGTGCGGCCACCCGAGAGCACCCAGGCCTCGCCCCCCACCAGCACGCTGCCGTCCGCACTGCCGCCACTGGACACCACCAGCGAGCCACTCGCCGACACTGTCGTGCCCAGCGCCGTGCCGTCCTGCTCCACCGTGACGCCGCCACCAGAGGTGACCGCGGTGTCGCTGAGGCTGCCGCCATCACGCACCCAGGCCGCGCCACCATCGTTCACCGTGCTGCCGCTGGCCACACCCCCCGACGACACCACCAGCGTGCCGCCCAGGTTCACCGTGGTGTCGCTCAGCGTGCCATCCGAGAAAGCCGAGACGACACCGCCATTCGCCACCGTCGTGCCGCGCAGCGAGCCGCCCCAGTAGGAAGCCGCCGTGCCACCCTCGGTCACCGCGGCGCCCACCGCCGTGCTGGCATCCGAGACATCCAGCACGCCGCCGCTACCCACCAGGGTGCCGCTCGCCGTGCCACCTGCCTCCACGATCTGGCTGCCGCCGCTCAGCGTGGTACCGGTCGCCACACCGCCCGCAACCCATTCGGTGCCGCCGTCGCTGACGCTGGTGCCGCTGGTGCGGCCACCCGAGAGCACCCAGGCCTCGCCCCCCACCAGCACGCTGCCGTCCGCGCTGCCGCCGGATACTACCAGCGAGCCACCGGCCGACACCGTCGTGCCCAGTGCCGTGCCGTCCTGCTCCACCGTGACGCCGCCACCAGAGGTCACCGCGGTGTCGCTGAGGCTGCCGCCATCACGCACCCAGGCCGCGCCACCATCGTTCACCGTGCTGCCGCTGGCCACACCCCCCGACGACACCACCAGCGTGCCGCCCAGGTTCACCGTGCTACCGTTCAGCGTGCCGTCCGAGAAAGCCGAGACGACACCGCTATTCGCCACCGTCGTGCCGCGCAGCGAGCCGCCCCAGTAGGAAGCCGCCGTGCCACCGTCGGTCACCGCGGCGCCCACCGCCGTGCCGGCATCCGAGACATCCAGCACGCCGCCGCTGCCCACCAGGGTGCCGCTCGCCGTGCCGCCTGCCTCCACGATCTGGCTGCCGCCGCTCAGCGTGGTGCCGATCGCCAGGCCACCCGCAACCCATTCGGTGCCGCCGTCGCTGACGTTGGTGCCGCTGGTGCGGCCACCCGAGAGCACCCAGGCCTCGCCCCCCACCAGCACGCTGCCGTCCGCGCTGCCGCCACTGGACACCACCAGCGAGCCACCGGCCGACACCGTCGTGCCCAGCGCCGTGCCGTCCTGCTCCACCATGACGCCGCCACCAGAGGTCACCACGGTGTCGCTGAGGCTGCCGCCATCACGCACCCAGGCCGCGCCGCCATCGTTCACCGTGCTGCCGCTGGCCACGCCCCCCGACGACACCACCAGCGTGCCGCCCAGGTTCACCGTGGTGTCGCTCAGCGTGCCGTCCGAGAAAGCCGAGACGACACCGCCATTCGCCACCGTCGTGCCGCGCAGCGAGCCGCCCCAGTAGGAAGCCGCCGTGCCACCGTCGGTCACCGCGGCGCCCACCGCCGTGCCGGCATCCGAGACATCCAGCACGCCGCCGCTGCCCACCAGGGTGCCGCTCGCCGTGCCGCCTGCCTCCACGATCTGGCTGCCGCCGCTCAGCGTGGTGCCGATCGCCAGGCCACCCGCAACCCATTCGGTGCCGCCGTCGCTGACGTTGGTGCCGCTGGTGCGGCCACCCGAGAGCACCCAGGCCTCGCCCCCCACCAGCACGCTGCCGTCCGCGCTGCCGCCACTGGACACCACCAGCGAGCCACCGGCCGACACCGTCGTGCCCAGCGCCGTGCCGTCCTGCTCCACCATGACGCCGCCACCAGAGGTCACCACGGTGTCGCTGAGGCTGCCGCCATCACGCACCCAGGCCGCGCCGCCATCGTTCACCGTGCTGCCGCTGGCCACGCCCCCCGACGACACCACCAGCGTGCCGCCCAGGTTCACCGTGGTGTCGCTCAGCGTGCCGTCCGAGAAAGCCGAGACGACACCGCCATTCGCCACCGTCGTGCCGCGCAGCGAGCCGCCCCAGTAGGAAGCCGCCGTGCCACCGTCGGTCACCGCGGCGCCCACCGCCGTGCCGGCATCCGAGACATCCAGCACGCCGCCGCTGCCCACCAGGGTGCCGCTCGCCGTGCCGCCTGCCTCCACGATCTGGCTGCCGCCGCTCAGCGTGGTGCCGATCGCCAGGCCACCCGCAACCCATTCGGTGCCGCCGTCGCTGACGTTGGTGCCGCTGGTGCGGCCACCCGAGAGCACCCAGGCCTCGCCCCCCACCAGCACGCTGCCGTCCGCGCTGCCGCCACTGGACACCACCAGCGAGCCACCGGCCGACACCGTCGTGCCCAGCGCCGTGCCGTCCTGCTCCACCATGACGCCGCCACCAGAGGTCACCACGGTGTCGCTGAGGCTGCCGCCATCACGCACCCAGGCCGCGCCGCCATCGTTCACCGTGCTGCCGCTGGCCACGCCCCCCGACGACACCACCAGCGTGCCGCCCAGGTTCACCGTGGTGTCGCTCAGCGTGCCGTCCGAGAAAGCCGAGACGACACCGCCATTCGCCACCGTCGTGCCGCGCAGCGAGCCGCCCCAGTAGGAAGCCGCCGTGCCACCGTCGGTCACCGCGGCGCCCACCGCCGTGCCGGCATCCGAGACATCCAGCACGCCGCCGCTGCCCACGAGGGTGCCGCTCGCCGTGCCGCCCGCCTCCACGATCTGGCTGCCGTCGCTCAGCGTGGTGCCGATCGCCACGCCGCCCGCAACCCATTCGGTGCCGCCGTCGCTGACGTTGGTGCCGCTGGTGCGGCCACCCGAGAGCACCCAGGCCTCGCCCCCCACCAGCACGCTGCCGTCCGCGCTGCCGCCACTGGACACCACCAGCGAGCCACCGGCCGACACCGTCGTGCCCAGCGCCGTGCCGTCCTGCTCCACCATGACGCCGCCACCAGAGGTCACCACGGTGTCGCTGAGGCTGCCGCCATCACGCACCCAGGCCGCACCGCCATCGTTTACCGTGCTGCCGCTGGCCACGCCCCCCGACGACACCACCAGCGTGCCGCCCAGGTTCACCGTGCTACCGTTCAGCGTGCCGTCCGAGAAAGCCGAGACGACACCGCCATTCGCCACCGTCGTGCCGTTCAGCGTGCCGCCCCAGTAGGAAGCCGCCGTGCCACCGTCGGTCACCGCGGCGCCCACCGCCGTGCCGGCATCCGAGACATCCAGCACGCCGCCGCTACCCACCAGGGTGCCGCTCGCCGTGCCACCCGCCTCCACGATCTGGCTGCCACCGCTCAGCGTGGTGCCGGTCGCCACACCGCCCGCAACCCATTCGGTGCCGCCGTCGCTGACGCTGGTGCCGTTGGTGCGGCCACCCGAGAGCACCCAGGCTTCGCCCCCCACCAGCACGCTGCCGTCCGCGCTGCCGCCACTGGACACCACCAGCGACCCGCCCGCCGACACCGTCGTATCGGAAACAGCAACCCCGTCCACGGACAACGTGCCGCTCACGGTGATCGCTCCGGTAACCGATGCACCACTCACAATCTCAAGAATCGCATCGGCGGCGATCGTCACCCCACTGACATAGCTCTGCGCCCCGATCAGGCTCCAGTCACCCCTTTCCACATTGAGCGACTCGAAACTGGTGACGTTTGCAAGGGTGCCCGTGCCCGAGCCGGAAAGGTTGATGACGTCATTGCCATCGCCGCCATCGATCGTACCGCCGACAGTGGAGCCGGTCCCGGCATTGAACGTGTCGTTGCCTTCCCCAAGCGAGACGGCTCCGGAAATGGTGCCGGTATTGGTCAGCACATCGTCGCCACCAGCCAGCGCAACACCACCGATGATCGAACCGGAGTTGGTCAGCGTGTCCCCGAAGGTGCCAACGATGGAGATCGCCTCCCCATTCCCTCCCTCGATAGTCCCGGCATTGGTGATGGTGGTTGCCCCATAGGCACCGCCCCCATTGCTGTCGTCCACGGTGATCGCACGCTGGGTGCTGACGATGAGTCCACCGCTCGCGTTGGTGATGGTGCCGCCACCGATGGTGATGGCTTCGGACAGGGTGCCTGAATCGGAGCTGACGCCCGCAGCTCGGATGGTCCCCGAATTGATCACCGTTGCCAGGTAATCCACGTCAATGCCGTCACCGTCACGGCTGCCGCTGGCGGTTCCCTCGATGAGGCCGCCTGGCGCGTTCTCGATCACCGCGACGCCCGAGGTGGTGTCGAGATTGATGCCGGACCCGAGCTGCCCCTGGATCGTCCCGGAATTGGTCACGGAAATGGCCGTCTTTGCGGTGATGCCATGCCGGGCGCCGATAATGCTGCCCGTTGCCTCGTTGGTCACCGTGCCGCTGCCGGTGTCCTGGAAGTCGATACCGTCGCTCGAGGTATTTCCATTCTCGGCCAGCGCAGTCACCGTGCCCGCGTTGATGATCCGGGTATTGGCACCAGGACGGATCGCATCGGCGTCAGCGGCGCTGATCACGCCGCCCTCCTGGTTGCGAATAACGATCGTCGTGCTGGTGCTGGTGATTGCCGTCAGATCGATGGCTTGGCCACTCGAGGCCGGGCTGGCCACGTTTTTTCCGGCCGCATCGATATCCGCGGAAACGATCGACCCGGAATTGTCGATCTCAATCGTACCTGATGTAAAATTATTTTTGACGCGAATGGCATCGTCACTGCTCGCCAGCCGCCCAGCACCTTCCACCACGACAGAGATCTGGCTTCCCGAAGCAAGAGTGCCGCTCGCGTCGATCCCACGGCCACCGGATGCCAGCACCTCGCCACCAATGTCCACCGTGGTGAGACCACTCCCTCCCTTCCACGCCACCGCCGCAGCACCGGACGTGGCAAGCGTGCCGCCATTTTCGACAATGAGGCCATCACCTCCGACAAGGCTAACCCCCTCGGTGCGGGTCTCATCCGACGAGATCGTGGTCGTTGTCATGGCGGGGCCTTCTGCATGGACTGGGTTCGGGTAGGCTCGCGTAGCGCGGAATGAATGAGTCGTTTATGAAAAATTGACGATTTCAGAATCGATTTTAGAAAGGAACAGTCGCGTGGATACCAAAGTGATCCGCTGAGCGGCTTGCCGCCGATGGCACTGCGTCATCAGGCGTCGCAGATGCGGCCCAAACCGGGAATCCGGCGAATGGCGTTCTTCACCTGGGTCGCCGTGATGAGCCGGGTGCATTCGAACTGGCGGCTCGTGCCGGCATGACGGGGACACCAGAGGAAATCGGAATGATCGAAGCGATGACGCGGATCGTTCCAGCAACTGTTGCAGCCGTGGTAGTTGATCACGCGATAGGGCGTCGTGAACTCGTTGTGCGGATGGGTGAAGCCGCTGATCATCACCACCTTGGTGCCGACCGCCCAGGCCAGCCAGGACAGGCCGCTCGACAGGCCAATGAAGAATGCGGCGTGGCGCAGCCATCGAACCCGCTCGGCCAGGGGCCGGTCACCGGTCTGGTCCTCAGCCCCGTGCGGGATATGATTCCAGATCAGGCCATGCCCGTGCACCGGCTGCCGGTCGATGCAGATCACGCGATAGCCATGCGCTTTCAGGAAGGCGATGACGTCCCGCCATCCACCCGGATTATTCCAGTACTTGCATTGCGTCGTGCTCTGCGTGGCGATGCAGACATAAGGCCCATCGATCGGTGGTCCCTCATCGGGCAGGCCGATTTGCGGCGGCTCCTCCTGTGGATCCACGCCGAGGATACCCGCCGCGGTGCGATGCAACCCCACCAGCCGAAAATCGGCGGGCTGCCAGACATGGTCGACATCATCGAAAAACAGGCCAATCGAATAGGTTGCGTAGAAACGCTCGGCCCGCACCTCCGCGTGCGTCACAAAGGCGATTCCTGGATAGGCATCCCGAAACAACGGGATCAGCGCTCCGGCCATGGCGATGGTCAGGCGGCAGCCGTGCAGGTGCTGGAACCTGACCGCGTAAGGCAACCAGCCAATCGTATCACCCAGTGTGCCGACCGGTAGCTGGACCAGAACGTCACGCTCCGCCGCGTCATAGTCGTGCTCAAGGACCGGTTCCCGGTCCTTCCAGATCTCAACACGAAACCGGACGAAGTGGCGCTTGGTGCTATTGACAAGCGCCTCCTTCGAATCCGCCTCAAACAGGATGTTGCCGGTTTCGCCGTCAGACAGACGCACACGCCACTGACCAGGTGGCAGAGCAATACGCGCACCAAAATTGAAATCGAAGCGAATGCCGCAGGGGCCGACCTGGGTGGGCTGCATCGCCGGTGACGGATAGGCTGGGGGTCGAGCTGTGGCAGCTTCTGCCGGCAGTGCCGCCGGTCGCGATGAATCGCAGACAGAGACAGGCATCTCCGCGGATGTAGCAACGTCTTCCGACATGCTTCCCATGCATGAATTTTTGCCAGTCGTTCGTGCTGACGGCGGTTGGTCCGGATAGCTCAGGCCATATTGATGGTCAAACGTCCGAGTCGTTGGTTTATGTTAAACTTTTGTGCCACTGCCATTTCATTTTTGATTTGCACTATCTTGTAAGTACGCCTTTACCCTCCTCAAGGGTGCCACGCATCCGCATCGCTGGCGGTACCCCCTTGAACAAGGGTAGCCTGCATCATCCTGACCTGCTGCGATCAATGATCAAAGGCTGAACCGATGTCCAAGTGCGCGAAGGATGCCGATCGGCCGGCCGGATGCCCTCAGACAAGGCCTGGAGAATCGCGGATCGTCTCCAGGCGGACTCTCTCATGGTGGCAAAATCGCAAAGCCCGGATCGGCTTCGTCATGGTGACGGCAACCGTCATCGCTGCCATCTCCTCGACCGGTTGCGCGAAGGCCCAGACCGCCCCGGCGGCAGCAGCGGGCGTGACACCACCGCCCCGGCTTGCAGGCATTCTGATCTGGCCCGGAGAACGTCGGGCCATCTTCGACGTCGATGGCGAGTCGGTCGTCCTGGGTCCCGGCGAGCGACTTGCCGGCTACACCATCGAGCAGATCACAGCGCAGGCGGTGACACTCGTCACTGCAAGGGACAGATGGATCCTGCGGCCGAATCACGGCGCGACGCCGCCCCCCCCGTCTTCACTGCTGCCGCCCGGGGCCGATCCGGCAAGAACCACGTTTGGCCTGGTGCTGAACCCCGAGGCGACCCCGCCCGACTGACAGCCGCCCCCTCCTCGCCCCTACCGCGACAGATCCTCCAGCAGCAGACGTGCTTCCGGCCGCCCCGGCCCCGCCGTCGCCAGTTCCACCAACAGCCGCGTTCCCGCACCACGGTCATGGTCCAGCAATTCGCGGCTCATGGCCAGGAGCGGCCGGTACGCCGGATCGAAATCGGGGCTGATCCGGACGATATCGAGCAATCCGGGTGCCGCCGCCTCCAGCAACGCCCGCCCCTGCAAGCCCGGGCCAAGCCCGCCCCCCAGCACCAGGAATCGGTCGCGCGCGCGCCAATAGGCGACAAGCCGCTGCCGCCGCGCCGCCTCGGCCGGGTCCGCGGTCACGGGATCGGTCAGCACGGACCGCAGCGAGGGTCGCACCTCCTGCAGCACGCTCAACAGCCGCTCGGCCGAAGGCGCCGCCAGCACCCGCACATTGCGCAGGGCATCGAACGTCACCACCGGATGGTCATCGGTGTTGAGGGGACCGCTGTCCGCGAAACCTGCAAGGGCATCGGCATCGCCCACGTACAGGCCCAGCACGTCGAACGCACGCTCCAGGCCCGCCGGCCGCAATGCCTGGGCGATCGCGGGATCCCCCAGCCGGTCGGCCAGCCGGACCGGATCCACCCGCTGCGCCCCTGCCCCGCCCACCAAGGCCAGCAAGGGTGTCGGCAGGCCGTAATGCGCGAGCCAGGCCCCGCCTTGCGGGTACACCGCGAGAAAGGTGCGGATGATCGTTCGCAGTGACGGCAGGTCGAGTTGATGGAGCGGCAGCCATTGCCAGAACACCCCGCCTTCGGCCAGGCGTGCCCGTACCGCCGCAAAGTGTTCGCGGGTATAGAGCGCCCCCGATCCGTCCAGGGCGGGATGGAACAGGTCCGCGACGATCACATCCCACCGTTGCGGGCTTGCGCGCACGAAGCGACGCGCATCCGCAAGCGTGATCGGCGCCCCGGTCCGCTCGCCAGGATCTGTGCGATCGACGAAATAGGCCAACAGGTCGCGCACTTCCGGCGCGAGCTCCACGCCCTCGGCCCCGACTCCGGGAAAGCGGGCGGCACCAGCCAGGGTGGCACCGGTACCGACCCCGAGGAAGAGCGCCCGGCGCGGCGCCGGGTGCAACACCAGCGGCACTTGCGCCTGTCGCCAGTCCGACATCCGCGAACTGGTTCCGCCCATGCGGAAATGCCCGTTGACTTCAAGATACCGCGTGCCGTCGCCGCCCTCCACCACACTCGCCGTCGTGGTCGGGCCTTCGCGCAAGGCCAGCAGCCGCGTCCCCTCCGGCAGTTGCACCGCCGCGGGGCGCGCCAGCAGCAGGCCCAGGGCGCCGATGACCGGCAGCGACGCGGCAGGCCAGACACGTCGGTTCGTGTCACCTGGCAGCAACAGCAGATACGCCAGCGCCAACAGCACCAGCGCGGGAACCGACCCGAGCGCGGGAATGAGCACCAGGGCAGCGACCGGCGGTCCCAGTGCAGCGCCGATCGCGTTCAGGCCCAGCGCGTGGCCGATGCTGCCCCGGCAGTCCCGCACTTCCTGCGCCAGGGCGGCGAACAAGGCGCCCATCGCCAGGGTCGGCGGGAAGAACAACACCAGCGCCACCACGATCTCGGTCAGCAGGCCAGACCTGCCGGCGAGCCCCCCGGTGATGCGCGGCAGCAGCGGTATCGCCGCGATGCTGCCCAGGCATCCCACCGCCACCGCCACCGGCAGCACAGCGCGCAGCGCCACCGCCACGCCACGGCGCTGCGCCGCCGCCCAGGCACTGCCACCGGCAGCCGTTCCCAGCAGATAGGCCGCGAGCAGGCAGGCGAAGGTAAAGACCGTGTCCTGCAGGAACTGGCTGGCCACCCGCACCATGACAGCCTCGATAGCCACGCCGCACAGACCAGTGGCCAGCAAGGCGGCCTGCAACCGCCGCGGAATCCACATGGCGCCGAACGCCTGGACCATCGCGGGGCCAAGGTACCTTCCCGCGCCCAGGGCCGCCACCAGGCAAAGCGCGTTCACCCCGGCCATGGCCAGCAGCGTGCCGGAATAGCCGAGCAACGGCGCCACGGCGAAGATGCTGCCGACCGCCCCCAGCACCGCCCCCGCGGTGTTGCTGCCGTAGAGCCCGGCCACCGCCCGCGTGTCCCGGGCGTGGCGGGACGCCGCGACCTCGAGCGCAGTCAGCGTGCCCCCCATCGCCATGGTAGCCGGCAGCAGCACCAGCAGCGGCACCAGGAACGCCACGCCCCAGAGGATCGCAGCCGCAGGGGCAGGCCCGAGCAGCGCGGGAAGCTCGCGGCCGATCGCGGGGACCAGCCAGACGCTGGCAACCGCCCAGAGGCCGATCACCGCTTCCAATGCCGCATAGATGAACAATGGACGACGGGATCGCCGGATCGCCCCGTCGAGCAGGACGCCCCCTGCCGCCAGCCCGCCGAAGAACGCAGCCACAACCCCGAGCACCGCCAGCATCTCCTGGCCGAGCACGGTGGCAAACATGCGTGTCCAGACCAGTTCGTAGCCAAGACCGGCAATGCCGGACGCAAAGGCCAGGGCGCGCAGAAGCATCGGCATTCGCTGCGTCATCGACGGAACTGCGGCGGGATTGCCCGGAGATCGGGGATCATTTTGACGTCTGCCTGTCGCTCATCGCCTCCTGTGCGGGCAGCACCGGTGGCGGGGCCTCGGACTCCGGCAGCCCGAGCCGTTCACCGGGCGCCAGTGTGAAAGGCTGGGTCTCGATGATGCGCTCCGCTTCCTCGAGATGCTCGCGGCATTCCTCTTCCCCCTCCATAGCCTCGATCCGGGCCTGCTGGAGATGATAGAGAGCGAAGCGTCGGGACAGTTCGTTGGTCATGGCTGTCGCCGTGACCTGTGCGTGGTCGACGTCCACGAGGCAATCGGCATGGGACAGCCGGACCGTGATGCCCAGCATAAGAGCCGTTGCGGCGATCGCCGCGGCGCTGCGGAGTGCGTCTGGCATGAAAATGGGTCGTCTCGTCATGAGTGGGAAGGCGGCCCCCACAAGGCGATGACCGGCAGGGCTCGCACCCTGCCGGCCACCGCAGGTGATTGCGGAGCCGGGTTACTTCGAAGCGGTTGCCAGGCTCTTCGCCAGATCCGCGGCCACCTCGACCGGCAGCTTGGGCTGCGTAGCCAGGCGGACGAAGATCGGGTTGGCATAGAACCACAGCGACGACCAGCCACGAACGTCGTTGTCCACAACCTTCTGACCGGAGCCGGAGGCCGAGGTCGGCAGGTGCGCCGGGCAGGCGGCATCGGCGCAGATGATCTCCTGCGTCGCCTTCTCGGCATTGGTGCCGCTGCGATTGTCGGCCATGGGGTTACCCTGGCTGTCGGTCGCGTTCGGCACGCCCTGCGGCAGGTTGGTGCCGCGGGCACGCAGGAAGAAGGCCTGCTGCACGTTCGGGATGGTGAAGGTGATCACCCGACGCGTGCCGACCGACTGCCAGTTGGTCTTGTCAAAGGTCTTGTAGAGTGCCGCCGCGGTGCTGATCGGGGTCGGCGCCTTCTGCGGATTCCACGACGTGGTGCCGGGGGCCGCGTTCACCGGCAGCGTGTACGCCGGATCGGTCGGCGCCACCAGCCCGGTGATGTTGCCCTTGATGAAGTCGACATGGTCAAGTACCGGCGCATTCAGCGGCTGCTGGATACCGACCTGGGCCAGGATCGGGTTGTTGAAGGTGTACGGGCTGTTGTTCTTGCCCGGCACCAGCACGCGCATCTCGACCTTGACGGTGTCGCCGGGGTTCACCACCAGCGTCTCGCCCATGGTCTTGCAGACGCTGCCGACGCAGGCACGGTAGGTGAAATCCGGCCCGATCAGGTCACCGAAGACGTTGAACGAATTGCCAGAACGCAGGCCATCGACCACCGACTGCGCGCGGAAGCTGCTGGTGTTGGGGATGTAGTTGCGTTCATACTCGCCCGGATAGAAATCCGCGGTGCTGTAGCGATCCGTCGGCCCGAAGATGCCGCGGCTATGGTAATCCGAGCTGCCGAAGTAGAACCAGTTGCGGCCCTCCGCCAGCATCGCATCCCACACGTTGCCGATCTGGGCGACGTAGATGCCGCGACCACCGAACGTGCCGTTGCCGACGGCGCCGGAGCCATAGGAGCCGCGGCTGCTTTCAGCCTGGTGCCCCGGGCCGTCGAAGCCGAAGGCGACCGTCGGGCCGGCGTTGTTCAAGTCACGGAAGTGCTCGATGTTGTAGCCGTTGGATCCGTTCGGATTGAACATTCCCTGACGCTCGACATGCGTCGGGCTCATGTACGCTCCCAGCGGATAGTTCGCCTGCATCCAGGCAACGCCTGCCACCGTCTTGCCGTGACCGGCCGTGCCGCTGTTCGTGGTGATCTTGCCCGGCCAGGCCTGCACGCCATTGACGGTGTCGCCCTGGGTGTCGCTGTCCGAGCGATCAAACAGGAATTCGTACTGCGCCATGGCGTTGGCATTGCCGGTTCCGCTGGCCGGGAACTGGCCGGCCAGGACCGCCGTATCGGCATGCTCGTGGCCCGGAACATTCTGCTCCAGGCCGTTGATGATCACTTTCCTGTAGTATTTGCTGCGCTCGATGATGATCGGGTAGTCGATCTCCTGGATCTGCTGCCAGCGCCACATGCCCTGGTGGCCGCTGCTGGTCGCCGCATCACCCTTGATCTTGTTGATCGTGATGCCGCGGATCGACTGGCCGATGCTCTGGTCAAGATAGTGCGTCTTGCCATCGCCGCTGGCACGCGGGCTGCCGGCCGGACCACCGCTGCCCGGCAGGTCGCCGATATCCGGGTCGTTGAACCGGCAGTCACGCACCGCCAGACCGCCATGGTTGGCATGGACGAACCAGTCGAGCCCCCAGGTGCCAACCGACTTGTCGAGCAGCCACTGCACCGAGACCGAGCCGTCCATGCAAGTGGTGTGGTTGTGGAAGTCGCCGGCCACATAAGGCACCTGCGTCGGGGTCTTGGTGGACACCCAGTCCTGCGCCGCCGCAGGGCCGCTGAAGCCTGCAGCTATGGATGCGGCGCCGCCAAGAAGAACGGCAAGTCTCGTAGGAAGCGGCATTGATCCCTCTTCGCGATAAAGGCGTTGACAAGGTCTGCTACCACGACGAATGGTTCCGATCGCTCTTGTGACATATTCGAAACCGTGAACTTTCAGTGACGGATAGCCATACCGGATGACAACGGACGGCTTCTCGCGCCATTGACCGGTGGCGCACAGGGTTTGCCCCGGGCGTGGATGCCTGGACCCGGCCATCCTTTGCAACCTCATCGCGGTATTCGGCCCTTATGTTGAACGACTCTGCTTCCCGCTCCGATCCGCCGCAGCCACCCGGCCCGGCAGCACACGCCGGAGGGCTTCGCAGAACCGCCGCCACTGCCTGGCACCAGCTTCGCCGCGAGCCGCTGGTGCATTTCACCCTGATCGCCGGCCTGATCTTCGGTGTGAATGCCTGGTTGCATCCCCCCTCTGAGAGCGACCGGGTGATTACGGTGACGGCCGACCTGCAGCGTCAGATCCGCGAGCAGTGGGACGAGGACCGCGAGCGCCATCCGACACCTGAACAGGTGCAGCAGATGGTTGACCTGTGGGTTGCCTCCGAGGTGCTTTATCGCGAAGGCAAGACCATGGGACTGGATCGGGGCGACGAAATGATTCGTACCCGCGTGGCCCACAAGCTGCAGATCATGATCTTCGGCGACGTCCGGGTGTCCAGCCCGACGGAGTCGCAGATCCGCGAATGGTATGCGCAGAACCGCTGGCGTTACGACACGCCGGAGAAAGTGAGTTTCTACCTCGCCCCGGCGGCGTCCGAGGCAGAGGCCAATCGCTTCCTTACGGAGATGGAAGCCGGCAAGGAACCAGAGGAGCTTCAGCAATCCGCCCGCGCCTTCATCGGCCGTCCCAGCCAAAGCATCGCCGTCAGTCTTGGCCAGCCTTTCCTGGACCGCCTGCTCGCCCTGCCGCACGGACAGTGGCACGCCATCCAGTCAAAGGAAGGCTGGCATGTCGCCCGGCTGGACGAGGTGGTACCGGCCGTGATCGTGCCAATCGAAAGCGTGCTGAGCCAGGCGATCGAGCAGTGGAAGACCGACGAAACACGCCGGCAGGCACTGGAAGCTCTGGCACGACTGCGCTCCAAGTACACGATCCGCTACGAGCCGGCGGCATGAGCTGCTTCCGCTCGTTGCGTGACCTGCGGCTGCTGCTTGCCGTCATTCTGGCGTTGCTTGCCCTGCCGGCCACGGCGCACGAAGCCTCGATGGGGGTCTATGAGCTGCGGGAACTGCAGCCGAACACGTACATGGGCAGTTGGGTCCAGACCCCGAACGACATGGCGACGCGGATGCGCCCCACCTTCCCGCCGCAATGCCACTTCAATGATCCGATTCTCGAATGCACGGCACCTGGCCTGGTCGGTCCGGTCACGCTCGACAATCTCGGCTTCAACATGTCCGCGGTGATGTTCCGCATCGTTCCCCGTGCAGGTCCGGAGCAGAGCTACACCCTGACCGCCGGCAATCCCTCGGTGACGGTGCTGGGCAACGAGGCGCCGGGACTGCATGTCTGGATCAACCTCGCGAGCACCTATATCAGCCTCGGCATCGACCACATCCTGCTCGGGATCGACCATCTGCTGTTCGTGCTCGGCCTGATGTGGCTCGTCCCGGGCGGCTGGCGCCTGGCGAAGACGATCACCGCCTTTACCGTTGGCCACAGTATCTCGCTCGCCGCCGCGACCTTCGGCCTGATCGGCGTGCCGGAGAAGCCGCTGAACGCGGTGATCGCACTCAGCATCGCCTTCGTCGGCGTGGAGATCGTCCGGCTGTACCGGGGCGAGCCGGGGCTGACCGTGCGCTGCCCCTGGGCGGTTTCACTTGGCTTCGGCATCGTCCATGGCATCGGCTTCGCCGGGGCGCTGATCACGCTGGGGATCCAGCGCAACCTGATGCCGGCTGCGCTGCTGGGCTTTAACATCGGCGTGGAAATTGGCCAGCTTGCCTTCGTCCTGCTGGTGCTGGGGCTGTTCTGGGCGCATCGCACCCTCACCGCTATCTTGCCGAGGCGGGCCGACGCGCTGCCCGGCTATGCGATCGGTGTCGTGGCGATGTTCTGGTTCATCGGCCGCATGGCCATCCTGGTGACGTCCTAGGCCTGAAGGAGATTCTTTCCAATGACCTCGATCCGTTCCGCCTCCCTCTGGCCTGCCGTCGTGGCGATGACGCTGCTGGCGTTTCCGGCTGCCGCCCACGAACAGATTGGTGTCGCCGGTGGACTGTCGAGCGGCCTGCTGCACCCCCTGACGGGGCTTGACCATCTGGTGGCCATGGTTGCCGTCGGCATCTGGGGCGCGCAGCTTGGCAATCCGGCGATCTGGGTGCTGCCCATCACTTTCCCGCTGGTCATGGCCGTGGGCGGTGTGCTGGGTGTGCTCGGCGTGCCGCTGCCGCTGACCGAAGTGGTGGTCGCCGCGTCAGGCATCGCGCTGGGCGGCGCCGTGGCGCTCAGCCTGCGTACGCCGTTGTGGCTTGCCGGCCTGGTTGTCGGTGCCTTCGCGATCTTCCACGGCCATGCGCACGGGATGGAGCTGCCGCATGCCGCCAATCCGTTCGCGTATGGACTCGGCTTCGTGGTCGCAACGGGCTGTCTGCACCTGTGCGGCATCCTGATCGGCGTGGCCCTGCGCTGGCCCTTCGGTGCGCGCCTCATCCGCGGCGTGGGCATGGCGATCGCCGTGGTCGGCTGCTTCTTCCTCTACAGCAGCCTGGTGGGTGAAGGGTGAAACATCCGCTGCTTCTGGGCGCAGCCGCGATCGCAGGACTGACGATCGCCGCCACCCCGGCACAGGCCCATATCGTCGCCACACGCCTGGGGGACTTCTACACTGGCGGCCTGCATCCGCTGACCGGCGTGGAAGACGTGGTGCAGTGGCTGGCCCTGGGGCTGGTGGCGGGGCAGCAGGATGTCCGGCGGGCGCGCTGGATGGTGCCGGTCTTCCCGCTGGCGCTGCTGGCCGGCATCATCGGTGCACGGCTGTTGCACCTGCCGGCCATGCCCGAGGCGATTGATGCCGCCACGATGCTGGTTCTGGGATGCCTGCTGGCGGTGGCGAAGCCGTTGAACCTGCCGGTGCTGCTGGGGCTCACGGCGATCGTGGGCCTGTTGCGCGGGGCGTCGAACGCCTCCGGCATCGGCCCTGACACCGATGCGGTGCTGTTCGTGTCGGGGCTGGTGCTGACCGGCTACGCCGTGGTCACGCTGATCGCCGCCGCCGCCACATCCCTGCTGCGCGGCGTCGCCGCGACCTGGCCAGCCGTTGCCGTGCGCGCCTGCGGCAGTTGGATTGCTGCGGTCGGCCTGATGCTGGGCGGCTACGCCCTGGCCGCGCACTAAGTGGCAGCCGCTGTCCAGGCCTCGACCGCCTCGGCCGATCTCGCCGCGCTGCTGCTGCGGCGCGGCTGCTGCGACGCCCGGGCGGTCGAGCGCGGCCGCCGTGTCGCCGCCGAGACCGGGCAGCGGCTCGATGTCGTGCTGCAGCAGCTCGGCCTGGTCGGCGAGCGCGACATGGCCGCCGCCTTCGCCGAATTGCTGCAGACCGGTGTGGTCCTGTCCTCCGATTATCCCGCGGCGCTGCCGCAGGAAGCCGTGGCAATCGCGCCGCGCTTCCTGCGCAGCGCCCGCGCCCTGCCGCTTGCGGTCGAGCACGGGCGACTGGTGGTGGCGCTGGCCGATCCGCTCGACACCTTCACCGCCGATGCGATCGCCGCCGCCGCCGGGCTGCCGGTCCGAATCGCCGTCGCCGTACCGATCGAGCTGGAAGCGGCCCTGGACCGCCTCTGTCCCGTCGAGACCGACACAGCGCCGGCCGAGGCCGAATCCACCCCGTTGGAAGACGACGCCGAGCGCCTGAAGGACCTGGCCAGCGAGGCGCCGGTGATCCGGCTGGTCAACCAGATCATCGCCCGCGCGGTGGAGACCCAGGCCTCCGACATCCACATCGAACCCTTCGAGGACGCCCTCCGCATTCGCTACCGCTACGACGGCGTGTTGCACGAGGCTGAAACCCATCCGCCGCGCCTGGCCGCGGCCATCATCTCGCGCATCAAGATCATGGCACGGCTCGACATCGCCGAGCGCCGCCTGCCGCAGGACGGCCGCATCCGCCTCGCGGTGCGCGGGCAGGACGTGGACTTCCGCATCTCCACGGTTGCCACGATGCATGGCGAAACCGTGGTGCTGCGCGTGCTCGACCGCAGCGCGGTCACGTTCGACTATGCCGGACTCGGCCTCGACGAGGCCGTGGTGGCGCGACTGTCGCAGGCGCTGCACCTGCCCAACGGCATCGTGCTGGTCACCGGCCCCACCGGCAGTGGCAAGACCACCACGCTCTATACCGGCCTGCTGTCGCTGAACTCGGTGGTGCGCAAGGTGGTGACCATCGAGGACCCGATCGAATACCAGTTGCGCGGCATCAACCAGATCCAGGTCAAACCCCAGATCGGCCTGACCTTCGCCAGCCTGCTGCGCTCGATCCTGCGCCAGGACCCGGACGTGATCATGGTGGGCGAGATCCGCGACCTGGAAACCGCCGAGATCGCGGTGCAGGCGGCGCTGACCGGCCATCTGGTGCTCTCCACCCTGCACACCAACTCCGCCGCGTCCAGCATCACCCGCCTGCGCGACATGGGGCTGGAGGATTACCTGATCACCGCGGTGCTGCGCGGCGTGCTGGCACAGCGTCTGCTGCGCCGCCTCTGCCCCGATTGCCGCCGGCCAGCCGAGGTACCGCCCGAGCTGGTGCAGCGCTTCAACCTTGCGGCCACAACGGACCGGCCGGTGCTGTGGCATGCCGTCGGCTGCCCCCGGTGCCGCGGCACCGGCTATCGCGGTCGTCTCGCCATCGCCGAATTCCTCGAGCCCAACGAGGAGATCGCGCACCTGGTGTTCACCCGTGCCGACCACGTCGCGATCGAGCGCGCTGCGGTGGCCGCCGGCATGACCACCATGTTCCAGGCCGGGCTGGCGGCGGCGCTGGCCGGCACCACCACGATCGAGGAAGTGGTTCGCAGCATCCGCGCCGAGGCGTGATGGGGACCTGGCGCTACACCGCGATCGACCGTGCCGGCCGCAGCATCACCGGAACGCTGGACGCCGCCGACGAGGCCGAGGTAGCACGGCTGCTGCGCCGCCAGGGCGCGGTGCCGGTGCAGCTTGCCACCGTCCGGGCACGCCGGACCTGGACGCTGGAATCCGGCGGCGCCGAAGTGCTGACCCGCAAGGAGCAGACGGCCTTCCTGCGGGAACTCGCGACCATGCTGGGCGCGGGCCAGGACCTCGACCGCGCGCTGAGCTTCCTGGTCGATACCGCCGCGGCCGCGCGCACCCGTCGCATCACCACGGCCTTGCGCGATGCGGTGCGTGGCGGTGCGGCCCTGGCGGCGGCGATGGCCCTGCAGCCCCGCAGCTTCCCGCGCCTGACGATCGGGCTGGTGCGCGCCGGCGAGGCCGGTGGCACGCTGGCGCCCACGCTGGAGCGGCTGGCAACGTTGATGGAACGCGAGCGCAGCCTGGCTGCCACGGTGCAATCCGCCCTGATCTATCCGGCACTGCTGCTGGTCGCCGCCATCGGCGCGATCGCCCTGTTGCTGACCCAGGTGCTGCCGCAATTCGTGCCGCTGTTCGAGCAGAACGGCGCGCAGTTGCCCGATTCCACCCGCTTCCTGATCGCAGCCGGCGATGCGGTCGCGGCGTACGGACCAGCGACGCTGCTCGGACTGGCCCTGCTGCTGGTGATCGCCTGCCAGTTGCTCCGCCGCCCCGCCCCCCGGCTTGCCTTCGACCGGCTGCGCCTGCACCTGCCGGTGCTCGGGACACTGGGACGCGAGGTGATGGCGGCGCGGCTGTGCCGCACCCTGGGCACGCTGTTGCAGAATGGCGTCGCACTGGTCCCGGCCCTGGCCATCGCCCGCGAGGTGCTGGGCAACGAAGCCGGCACGGCCGGGCTCGACCGCGCCACGCTGGCGGCCCGCGGCGGCGCGGGGCTGGCCGGCCCTCTCGAACAGGCCGGGCTGTTTCCGCCGCGCACCATCCATCTGCTGCGCCTGGGCGAGGAAACCGCGCAACTCGGCACCATGGCCCTGCGCGCCGCCGAGATCCATGAAGAGCAGGTACGGCTCGCGACCCAGCGCCTGGTCTCGCTGCTGACCCCGGCGATCACCATCGTCATGGGCGCGGTGATCGCCGGCATCGTGTCGTCGCTGCTGCTCGCCATGCTCAGCCTCAACGACCTGGCGCAATAACGTGCCACGCGTGGCCCCGGGCGGCTTCACGCTGCTGGAAACGATCGTCGTGGTGATCGTGCTCGGGCTGGTGCTGGCGATCCTGGCAGGCTTCGTGCCGCGCCGGCCGGCCCGGCTGGAACTGGCACACGCCACCGACATGGTCGCGAGGACGCTGCGGCTGGCACGGGCGCAGGCACTGGCCACGTCCCGGCCGGTGACGGTGCAGGCGACGGGAACCGCATTGCTGGTCGACGGCTCGCCACGCACGGTGCCGGGCGACCTGGCGGTCACCATCATCGGTCCCCCGGCGATCCGCTTTGCCGCCGATGGCAGCGCCTCGGTCGGCGCCGTGCGCGTCGTCGGGAAGGCACGCGCCATGCTGGTGACGGTGGAGTGGCTGACCGGGCGCGTGGGCGTCGTCGGCGATGGTCATTGAAAAGGAAGGCCAGGGCTCTGCCCTGGACCCGGCAGGGGCCACACGGCCCCTGCACCCCAATAGCGCTGCGCGGCGTAAAGCTCACGGCAAAGTCCCGAACGGGTTTACCCTGCTGGAAGTACTAATGGCCTTTGTTATCGCCGCCCTTGCCCTGGCGCTGCTTTATCGTGGCGGCATCGAGGGACTGGCGGGCACCCGCGCCGCCCTGCGCCGCGACGAGGCAGTGGCACGGGCGACCGCACGGCTGGAGGCGATGTGCCACGGGGCACGGCTTGCGCCCGGACTGCAGGAGGGCGACGACGGCGGCGGCTTCCGCTGGCGCACCCGGGTGCAGGTGACCGAGAGCGTCGCCATCGCGCCGGGCGGCGCCGAAGGGCAACGGCTGCGCCTGACGCTGTTCAGTGTCGGCGTCACCCTGTCCTGGCCGGGCGCCTTGCGCCCGCACGAAGTGTCCCTGGCCACGCGCTGCCTCGCGGCATTGCCGATGGAACCTGGCTGATGCGCGGCTTCACGCTGATGGAAGTGCTGGCAGCGCTGGTGGTGCTCGGGCTGGTGCTGGCCGGCCTGTCGCAGGGCATGCAGTTCGGCCTGCGCAGCTGGGAAATGCAGGCCCGCGACATCGGCTGGCGCAACGACATCGAAGCCGTCGATCGGAGTCTGCGGCTGCTGGTCCAACGCATCCGCCCGGTTGGCGAGGTGCCCGGCCATGCGTCCCTGGAAGGCGGCCCACAGGGCTGCGTCCTGGTCACCTCCTTGCCGCCGCATCCGGATGGCTTGCCCGGGCCGGTGGTGGCACGGCTGCAGGTCGATGCCGCACACCGGCTGGTGCTGCGCTGGGTGCCGGCGCCGCACGCCACATGGCTCGGCCAGCCGCCCCCCGCACGGGAAGCAGTCCTGCTGGAAGGGATCGAACGGGTGGAGTTCGCCTATTGGCAGGAACAGCCGGGCGGCGGCGGCACCTGGCTGCGGTCATGGGCAAGGGCCGAGGCGCCCTCCCTGGTACGCTTGCGCATCGTGTTTCCGCGCGGCGACGCACGCCGCTGGCCGGACATCGTGGCGGCACCTCGAATCGATCAGAGAACGTCACGGTTCCTTCTTTTTCCCGATCGAGACGACGTGATTATAGCAGCAGCCTTCATGGGTCCCCTCGACGCGCGACATGCTGGCTGAGTTCATTTCCTGGTGGGCGGGACAGCTCACCGATCTCGCACGTCACGGACTGCGGACGACGGCCGGCGCAACTGCCTGCCCCACCCTGGCGGATGCGCTGCTGGTGCAATGCCATCCCGACGCGGCGGACGGAAGCGGCGAGATCGAACTGGTGCAGCGCCGGCGCGGCCGCCTCATGCCCCTGGGTCGCTTTGGCACGCACCCGAAGGGGTTGGCGGAGGCGCGGCGCTGCCTGCAGGCACGCCGGCGGCCCGGCCCCCTGGTGCTCGCGCCGGCAGGGCAGACGGTGCTGTCGCGCGGAGTGACGCTGCCGCTCGCGGCCGAGCGCGGCCTGCGCACCGTGCTCCGCTTCGAGATGGACCGGCTGACGCCCTTCCGATTGGAAGACGTAGCATGGGACTGCCGGATGCTGCGGCGTGACACTGGCCGTGGGCTGCTGGACGTCGAACTGGCTTTGGTGCCGATCCAGTCCCAGGCCCCGCTGCTGGCGGCATTGCGAGCGGCGGGGCTGGCGCCGGTCGCGCTGGAGGCCCGGCAACCGGATGGGCGGATGCGCCGCATCCCGATGACCGAGGCCGACGAGGACCCCACCGCGCGGACCTGGCAACGGCTGGGCGCGGCGGCATGCGCGGCCCTGGCGCTCGCCGTGCTGCTGACGCCGCTGCTGCGGCAATCGCTCGCGCTCAACCAGGCCGAGGCGCAGATCACGGCGTTACGGCCGCGCATGGAGACAGTGGATGCGCTGCGCCGGCGCCTCTCCGGGGCCGACGCGCCGGGGGCCGCGGCTGCGGCGCGCGCGCAGGCCGGCGCCACCTTGCAGGCTTTGGCGACGCTGACCGACCTGCTGCCCGACGACACCTTCCTCACCGCGCTGTCGCTGCAACATGGCCGGTTGCGACTGGAAGGACAGTCCGCCGCCGCCGCCCGGCTGATCGGTGCGCTCGCCGACGAGCCCCGCATCCGCAATGCCGCCTTCGCCGCACCGCTGGTCCGCGGCGATGCCGGCAAGGACGCCTTCGCGATCGAAGCCGAATTCGCGCCGTGACCACGCCCCTGGTTCTTCCCACCGGCCCACGCGGCCGCGTGCTCTCGCTCGCGCTCGCGCTGCTGACATTGGTGTTGCTGTGGGCCGGCGCGGTGGCACCATTGTGCGACTGGTACGGCGACCGGCAGGAGACGTTGCGTCGCCAGCAGGCCATTGCCCGCCGCATGGCGGCGCTGGTCCAGGGCCTGCCGGCGCTGCAGGCTGCCGCCGAGGCCGCGCGCGCGGACGCCGTGGCCCGCCGGGAGAGCCTGCTGGACGGCACCACCGACGCCGTAGCCGCCGCGACCCTGCAGCAGCGCCTGGACGACATGGCGGGCCAGACCGGTCTGCGCATCGTCAGCGCCGAGGTGATGCCCCCGGAGACGGCGGGCCCGCATCGCGCCATCACGCTGCGGGTGACGATCACCGCCACCATGCCCGGCCTGGCGCAATTGCTGCAGGCCATCGCGCTCGCCGATACGCCGCTGCGGGTGGACAATCTGCAGATGCGCGGGCCGCCGCTGAGCACCCGCGACGCCGAGTGGCCGATCGATGTCACCTTCAGCGTCACCGGCTATCGCGCCGGCAGGCCGGCGGATCAGCCGGTGGCCACGCCATGATCCGCCCTGCCCTGCTGCCCGGCCTCGCCGCACTCCTGGCCGCGCTGCTGGCGCTCGAACTGGTCTCGGCCCCGCCCCAGGGGGAGGATGCCGCGCCGCCCGCCCTGCCGGCCATTCAGCCGCGCGAGCCGGCCCGCGCCGATGCCGCGGCAACCCTGGCCCCGCTGGCGCAAGCCATCGCCGCGCGCCCGTTGTTCACGCCCGGCCGGCAACCTGCCGCCGCCGCATCCGCCGACCGGTCCACGGCCGCCGGCGAAGCCCTTCCCCGGCTGGCCGGTGTCATCGTCACGCCTGACGGCGCCCGCGCGATCTTCGCCGGCGAACACGGCACGCTGACCGTGCCGCAGGGCGGCACCATCGGCCGCTTCGTGGTCCGGGTGATCACGCCGGGGCAGGTCATCCTCTCCGACGCCGGACAGCTCCTCGTGCTCCGCCCCCGCCACACCAGACGGACCTCGCCGTAATGGCTTATCGCCGTGCCTCGTCGCTTCTCGTCGTGTTCGTCCTGCTCGCGGGATGCACCGCGCCCGGGCAAACACCGTTGCAGCCCTTGCCCGATCCGGCCGGGAATACCGCAGCGACGCCACGGGTCGCAGGAAATGTCGGCACGCCGCCGGCAGCGCCCTCGCCCATGATCAGCTACGGCCGTGGGGAACCGGTCGCCGCCGCCGCAGCCGGCATCGCCGGCAGCGACGAATACGCGCTCGACTTCGCTGATGCCGACGTGCGCGACGCCGTGGCGCAGGTCCTCGGCGGCATGCTGAACCTGACCTACACGATCGACCCGGCGGTGCGCGGCACCGTCACGCTGCACACCGCCCGGCCGCTGACGCGCGCGCAATTGCTGCCGACGCTGCAGTCGCTGCTGGCCGGCGTCGGCGCCGCCGTGGTGCAGGCCGAGGGAGTGGCGCGCGTCGTGCCGCTGGCCACGGTGGGCGCGGGCGACAGCACGGTCGTGGCCCTGCGCTATGCCGTGGCCGAGGAACTGGTGAAGGTGCTGCAGCCGCTGGCCGGCACCACCGCCCGCCTCAGTGCCGAGCCGTCGCGCAACGCCGTGGTCATCGCCGCCCCGGCGGGGCAGGCCGAACCGCTGGTCGATCTGGTGCGCAGCTTCGATGTCGACGAACTCGCCGGCCAGTCCTACGCGGTGCTGCCGGTCTCGTCCGGCAATGCGCGCGACTTCGCCGATGCGCTGCGGGAATCCCTGCGCAGCCGGGCGGCGACGGCGCCGGTGCGCACAGTGCCGCTGCCGCGCTTCGACGCGGTGCTGGTGATCGCGCCGCAACCGCGTTACCTCGATACGGTGCGGCGGGTCTACACCCTGCTGGAACAGGAGCGCCGCCGCACGCTGCGGAGCTGGCACATCCACTACCTGCAGAACAGCCACGCCGACGATGTCGCCTACACGCTGCAGATGGCGTTCACGCCAGGTAATGTGACGGCCTTGCCGACGGCACAGACCGGCGTCGGGCAACGACGCATGGGCAGCGCATCCGGCACCTCGTCGGCCGGCAGCGGCGGCATCGGTGGCACCGCCAACGGCCTCGGCCGCGGCAGCACCGGTGGCATCGGTACTGGCAACGGCACGGGCGGCCTGTCGGCGCTCGGGACCAACGGCACGCCCGGCGGCACCGACAACCGGAGCGCCACTGCAACGGCGACCGCGACCACGGCCGCCAGCACCGTCAATCCGCTGCTCGGCGGGCTCGACCAGGGCACGGCTTCGGAGAATCCGGACGCCATGCGCATCCTCTCCAACCCGCAGAACAACGCCATCCTGGTCTACGCCACCTCGCAGGAAGAAGAGACGGTGCTGGCGATGCTGCGCAAGATCGACATCCTGCCGCTGCAGGTGCGCATCGATGCCACCATCGCCGAGGTGACGCTGAACGACCAGTTGAAATACGGCACGCAGTGGTTCTTCAAGTCGGGCGGCATCAACGGCGTGCTGAACCTGCCGACCAGCACCACCGCGGTTGGCAACCTCGCCGACACGGCGCTCAGCACCAGCTTCCCGGGCCTGGTGATCGGCGGCACGCAGAAGGGTGGCGGTCCCTTCGCGCTGTCGGCGCTGCAGGCCGTCACCACGGTGAAAGTGCTGTCCTCGCCGCAGATCGTGGTGGTGGACAACCAGCCGGCGCGGCTTCAGGTCGGCGCCATGGTACCCTACCTGACGGCGCAGTCGCAAAGCACGCTGACCAGCACGGCGACCTTGGTCAACTCGGTCAGCTACCAGGCCACCGGCGTCATCCTGGAGGTCACGCCACGGGTCAACAGCGGCGGGCTGGTGACGCTCGACATCGCCCAGGAGGTCAGCGATGTCGATACGACCACGCCCAGGGCCTCGGGCATCGACAGCCCGCAATTCCAGCAGCGCAGCGTCACCTCGCGCGTGGTGGTGCAGGACAACCAGACCATCGGCCTGGCCGGGCTGATCCGCGACACCACCGGCAGCGGCAACACCGGCATTCCCTGGCTCAAGGACGTCCCGCTGCTCGGGCTGCTGGCGGGCGAGCAGAACAACCAGCGCAACCGCACCGAGCTGCTGGTGCTGATCACGCCGCATGTCATCCACGACCAGCGCGACGCGCGCGCGCTGACCGAGGACATGCGCCAGGAACTGCGCAACGCCGCGGTCACGCCCGCCGAGTTGCAGGCGCTTCCCGCCTCCGGGTCGGACGATCCGGGCCGGAAGCTGCGCGACCGCGTGCGCCGGTGGATCGAGCGCTGAGCGATGCGCCGGAAGCGCCCGCCGCCGCGCGGCTTCGCCCTGCTGGTGGTGCTGTGGACGGTGGCATTGCTGGCCCTGCTGGGCACCCATGTCACCGCCACCGCCCGGCAGGCGGCGTCGCTGAGCCTGCGGCTGCGCGACGCCGCCGCGGCCGGGGCGGCCGCCGACGGGCTGGTGGCCGAGGCGATCTTCCGCCTGCTCGATCCCTCGCCGCGCCGCTGGGTCGCGGATGGCACGCGACGGATGGTCCGGCTGGAGGGTGGCGTTGCCGAGATAAGGCTGCAGGACCACGCCGGACGCGTGAATCCTGCCTATGCGACCCCGCAATTGCTGGCCGCCCTGCTCCGGCACGAAGGGGTGCGGGACCCACGGGCGACGGCACTGGGCACGGCGATCGTGGACTGGGCCGGGTCCGGGGATGCCGACGCATCGGGCAAGAGCAAGGCCGCGCGGTATCGCGCCGCCGGAAAGATGTACGGGCCACCGAACGATGCCTTCCTCACCCCGGACGAACTCGGGCTGGTGCTGGGCATGACGCCCGATGTGGTGGAACGGCTGGCGCCGCATCTGTCGGTCTGGACCGGAAGGCGGGTCGATCTCGGGCGCGCCGATCCGGTGGTGGCGCGGGCATTGCAGGACATCGGCGCGGGCAGCACCGGGCTGCTGCAGGAACCGCCGGACGGCTCTGCCCCGCCCCTGGTGGTGGAAATCCTCGCCCAGGCGCAATGGCGCGAGGCACGGGCGATGCGGCGCGTGGTGGTGCGCATCGACCCCGCCGACAAGGACGCGCCGCGTCCCTGGCGCATCCTGGCATGGGACTGAAGCGGTGATGGACGGAACCGGCATGCTGCCGCCGCTGCTGGCGGCCCCGGTGATGGGAAGCTGGCTCGGCGTGCTGATCCGCAGGCTGCCGCACGCCAGGCCGGTGGCGCTGGCCCGTTCGCGCTGCGAAAGCTGCGGCACCGCACTGGGCCCGCTCGATCTGGTGCCGCTCCTTGCCTGGCTGTGGCTGCGAGGACGCTGCCGGCATTGCCACGCGGCGATCGACCCTTTCCACCTCTGGATCGAGCTGGCAGCGACCGGCGTGGCCGCCTGGGCCGTGCTGGCGGCAGGTGACGACATGCTGCGGGCCTGGCTGGGCTGCGGGCTCGGCTGGACCTTGCTGGCGCTGGCATGGATCGACCTGGAATGGATGGTGCTGCCGGACGTGCTGACCCTGCCGCTGCTGCTGGGCGGCATCGCGGCAAGCTGGCTGGCTGCTCCGGACATGGTGGCCGACGCGGCGCTCGGGGCGGTGCTGGGATGGGCGATCTTCGCCGGCGTGGCGGGCGGCTATCGTCTGCTGCGGGGCCGCGCGGGCCTGGGGGGCGGCGACGCCAAACTGCTGGCTGCGGCCGGTGCCTGGCTCGGCTGGCCGGCCCTGCCGCAGGTCATGCTGCTGGCCGCGGTCATGGCACTCGGCGTGATCGGCAGCCTGCGGCTGGTGCAGGGGCAGGCAGGCGGATCGCGGGAAGCGCCGCTGGCCTTCGGCCCATGGCTGGCGCTGGCGATCTGGCTGACCTGGCTCTACGGCGATGTGTCCCCATGATGTCGCGGAGGTGATCGGATCATGCCCGTTCCGTTGCTGGCCTGCATGGTGGCGACCGCCACGTACTACAACCTGCCGCCGCGTGTGCTGCCGTCGATCCATCGCGTCGAGGGTGGCAGCATCGGCATGGCCAGCCGCAACACCGACGGTTCGGAAGACCTCGGCCTGATGCAGATCAACACGCGCTGGATCCAGCCGCTCGCCGAGGCAACCGGGCTGCCGGCACCGGTGGTCCGGCTGCGCCTGCTCCAGGATGGCTGCTTCAACATCGCCGCCGCCGGGGCGATCCTGCGCACCTATCTCAACGAGGCGCGCGGCGACCTGATGACCGCCATCGGCTATTACCATTCGCACACGCCGACGCGTCATTTCGCCTATCGCCAGCGCGTGCTGCAGGCCGCGACCGACCTGTTCGTCAAAACCGGCAAGCCACGCGACTGAGCAATGGCAGGCCCGGCCCGTACGGCCCCAACGCCCTCCCGCAGTTCAGGAAGATCATCATGCCTCCCTTGAGTCCTGCCCGTAACCGCACCGCCCGCGCCCACAACGAGGCCGGCTTCACCTTGCTCGAAATCCTCGTCGTCATCGCCATCCTCGGCCTGCTGATCGGGCTGGTGGCGCCGGCGGCGCTGCGCCAGCTTGGCAATGCCCGTGGCTCAGTCGCGAAGCAGTCGATCGAACGGATCGGCTCCGTGCTTGATCTCTACAGGCTCGATGTCGGCACCTATCCCACCACCGAGCAGGGGCTGAAGGCGCTGGTCGCGCGTCCCTCCGGCGCCGCCCTGTGGAATGGTCCGTACCTGAAGGGCGACGTGCCGGTCGATGCGTGGAACCACCCCTACACTTATCGCAGCCCGTCAACCCGGGCAGGCCACGACTATGATCTTTGCTCGGCGGGACCGGGAAATGGCGCCGCCGCCGATGCCATCTGCAACCCCTGAAAGATACATATCGTTACTGATCTTCAGTCCGGCGATATTGCACTCTCATGATGTTTCGCGGAAACGCTGAATATTTCGTTTCTGCATGGATAGCCGGCTTCTATACGGCCTCCACTCGTAGGAGGTCCCCCCTGTGCGTCGTGCGTTGATGCGTCCCCTGCTCGCTGCCATCACTCTTGTCGCGGTTCCCTTGGCCGCCCGCGCCGAGGAAGCCCCGTTGCGCGTCGTCGCCCCCTGGGACGTCGCCTCGCTGGAGCCATCGCGGGCGGGATATGTCTTCACGCGCATGCAGGTGGCGGAGACGTTGATCGGCGTCTCCCCGCAGGGCCTGCCGGAACCGGCGCTCGCCACCTCCTGGAGCGTCGCGCCGGATGGCCTGTCCTGGCTGCTGGTGCTGCGACGGGCGACGTTCCATGATGGCGCACCGGTAACGCCGGGCATCGTCGTGGCCAACCTGATGCGGGCGCGGGCGCAGCCCGGTCCCTTCGCCGCCGTGCCCTTCGTGGCCGCCGAACCGGACGGCGAGGACGCGGTGATCCTGCGCCTGTCCGAGCCCTTCGCGGCGCTGCCGGCCTTCCTGGCCCATTACAGCATGCAGATCCTCGCCCCCTCGGGTCTGGACGCCACGGGCGCCGTCCGCCGGGTGGTCGGCACCGGCCCGTATCGCGTGACCGAGCTCGGCCTGCCGCTGCGCGTCGAGGTGGCGCGCAACGAGGCGTGGACCGGTGGCCCGGCCCCGGCGATCGCGCGCGCCAGCTACCTGGGCACGCCACGCGCCGAGGCGCGGGCGCTGATGGCAGAGAGCGGTCAGGCCGACCTCGCCTTCACCCTCGACCCGCCCAGCATCACACGGCTGCGCAACAGCACGCGGGCGCGGGTGGTGGCGCTGCCGATCCCGCGGGTGGAAACCCTGAAGCTGAATGCCGGCTCGGCGTTCTTCGCCGATGCGCGGGTGCGCCGTGCCATCTCGCTCGGCATCGACCGCGCCGGCATTGCCCGGGCGATCCTCGGCAATCCCGACCTTGCGGCGACGCAGTTGTTTCCGCCGGCGCTGGCCGAGTGGCACCTGCCGGGGCTGCCGCCGCTGCGCCGTGATCCCGCCGCCGCCGCGCGGCTGCTGGCCGAGGCCGGCTGGAGCGCCGGCACCGATGGCGTGCTGGTGCGCGAGGGACGGCCGTTCCGGGTGACGCTGCGCACCTATTCGGACCGTCCGGAACTGCCGCTGGTCGCCGCCGCCATCCAGGACCAGTTGCGGATCCTGGGCATCGACGTGCGGATCGCCATCGTCAACAGCAGCGAGATTCCGGCCGGCCACAAGGACGGCACGCTGGAGATGGCGCTGATGGCGCGCAATTTCGGCCTGGTGCCGGATCCGCTGGGCACGCTGCTGCAGGATTTCGGCCCGGAAGGCGGCGACTGGGGTGCCATGGGCTGGTCGAGCCCGGCGCTGACGGCGACGCTGGCGCGGCTGCGCGGGACCCCGGTCGCGGCGGAGGAGCGCGCGCGGCTGCGCGGGCGCGTCGCCGCACTGGTGCAGGAAGCGCTGCCGGTGGTGCCGGTGGCCTGGTACGAGCACACGGTCGCGGTCAGCCGGTCGCTGGATGGGGTCGTCGTCGATCCCTTCGAAATTTCCTACAACATCGCGCGCATGCGGCGGGCCCGATGAGCCCCGACGCCAGCGGCGCCGGCCTCGGCTGGACCGAGGTCACGGCGCCGGAATCGCGCACCGCCCCGCGCGGCGGATTGTGGCGGGCGCTGCTGCGCATCCTCGCCCGCCGCGTGGTGCAGGCGGTGCTGGTGGCCTTGATCGTCGCCTCGCTGTGCTTCCTGCTGATGCGGCTGCTGCCCGGCGACCTTGCGTTCCGCATCGCCGCCGGCCGCTACGGCTACGACCTGGTCGATGCCGCCTCGGCCGCCTCGGTGCGGGCGGAGCTCGGCCTCGACCGGCCGGTGCTGCTGCAGTTCGCGCTCTGGATCGCCGACGTGTTCACCTTCGATCTCGGCAATTCGATGATCAGCGGCGGCCGGGTGGCGGTGGAAGTGTCGGTGCAGATGACCTACACCGTGCTGCTCGCCACCGCCGCGGTGCTGGTGGCGATGCTGCCAGGCCCCGGCTTCGGGCTGCTGTGCGGCTTGCGGCCGGGGGGGCTGGCGGATCGCGCCGGGCTCGCGCTTGCCGCGGTGCTGCGCGCGGTGCCAGGCTTCGTGGTCGGGCTGATGCTGATGGTGGTGTTCGCCGCCCGGCTCGGCTGGCTGCCGGCGGCGGGCTTCGCCGAACCCGCGACGCTGATCCTGCCGGCCGTCAGCCTCGGCCTCTGCCTCGCGGCGATCTCGGCGCGCATCGCCCGCGACGCCACCGTCGCCTGCATGGCCTCGCCCGCCGTCGCCTTCGCGCGGGAGAAGGGGCTCTCGCTGCCGCAGACCGTCTGGCAGCACGTCATCCGCAACGCGGCGGTGCCGGTGATCACCCATCTCGGCGTGCAGGCGGTGTTGCTGGTGGAAGGCGTGGTAGTGATCGAAACCCTGTTCTCCTGGCCAGGCGTCGGCCACGCCCTGGTGCATGGCGTGCTCGGCCGCGACATCCCGGTGGTGCAGGGCATGGCGCTGGCGCTCGGATTGCTGGTGGTGGGGCTCAACACGATGGTGGACATGCTGGTGCTGGCGATCGATCCGCGGCGGCGCGGCGCATGAGCGGGCCGCGCATCCTTGGACTGGCGCTGGTCGTCGCGGTGCTGGGCTTTGCCGCCCTGGGTCCGGTGCTGGTGACCGCCGACCCGGCGGCGCAGGACCTGTCGAACGTGCTGGCGCCGTGCTCGGCCGAATGGCTGCTCGGCACCGACCATCTCGGCCGGTCCGTGCTGGCGCGACTCGCACATGCGGCGCGGCTGTCGGTGCTGCTCGGCGCCGCCTCGGTCGCCACCGCGGCGCTGGCCGGGATCGGGCTCGGCCTGGTCGCGGCCTGGCGCGGCGGGTGGGTCGATACCGCGCTGAATGCCGCGGGCGACGCGGTGCTGGCGCTGCCGGGGCTGTTGCTGGTGGTGCTGATCACGCCGTTCGCGCCGGGGGCGATGTGGCCGCTGTTCCTCGGCCTGTCGCTGGCCATGTGGGTGGAATGGTTCCGCATCACCCGCGCCACCGCGGCGACGGAGCTGGCATCCCCCGCGGTGGAGGCGGCGCGGCTGCTGGGCTTCGGCCCCGGCCACATCCTGCGCCGGCACGTGCTGCCGCCGCTCTGGCCGCTGTTCGGCACGCTGGCCGCCTTCGGGCTCGCCCAGGCGGTGCTGGCGGTAGGCGCGCTGGGGTTCATCAGCGTCGGGCTGCGTCCGCCCGCCGCGGAATGGGGATTGATGATGACCGAGAGCCTCCCTTGGTACGCCGACCTGCCGGCGGCGATGGTGGCGCCGGCGATCTGCCTGAGCCTGCTGGTGCTCGGGCTGCAGCTTCTGGCCGGGCGGCGGGCGCGATGACCCGGGACCTGGTCGTCGAGGGGCTGGAGGTGCGCAGCGCCGACGCCGCCCTGGTGCGGGGCGTCGGCCTGCGGGCGCGGGCGGGCGTGCCGCTGTCGCTGATCGGCGAGACCGGCTCCGGCAAGACCCTGGTCGCCGAGGCGGTGATGGGCACGCTGGCGCCGGACCTGGCCGCGCGCGGTCGCATCGTCCTCGAAGGCGTGGCCTATGACGCTGCCGATCCGGGGCCGCGCCGCGGGCTCTGGGGCCGGGGGCTGGCGCTGCTGCCGCAGGAGCCGTGGCTGGCGCTCGATGCGTTGATGCGCGGCGTCTTCCAGGTCGAGGAGGTGCATCGCTTCGTCCGCGGCGCCGGGCGCGAGGCGGCGCTGCGGGCGGCGCTGGAGGATCTCGCCGGGCTGGGATTGCAGGCGGCGGCACGGAAATTCCCGTTCCAGCTTTCGGGCGGCATGGCGCAGCGCGTGGCGCTGGCGGCCACGCGAGCCACCGCCGCCCCGGTGCTGCTCGCCGACGAGCCGACCAAGGGCCTGGACGCGGCCCTGCGCGACACCGTCGGCGCGCTGCTGCGCGTCCAGGCCGAGACCGGCGGGGTGCTGCTGACCATCACCCACGACATCGCCCTGGTGCGGGCGCTCGGGGGCGAGGTGGCGGTGATGCTGGAGGGCGAGATCGTCGAGCACGGCCCGGTGGCTCAGGTGCTCGACGCCCCGCGCCATGCCTACACGCGGCGCCTGCTCGCCGCCGAGCCGGCCGCCTGGCCGGCCCGCCTTCCGGTCGCGACCGGGGCGCCGGTGCTGCAGGCGGATGGCATCGGCGTGACGCTGGGCGGGCGGCGCGTGCTGCACGACCTGTCGCTGCAGGTGCGGGAAGGGGAATGGATCTCCGTCACCGGCCCGAGCGGCTCGGGCAAGACCACGCTCGGCAACCTGCTGCTTGGCCTGCGCCGGGCCGATGCGGGGCGGGTGCGGCGGGCCGCGCACCTGCCGGCGATCCGCTTCCAGAAGGTCTACCAGGACCCGGTCGCCAGCTTCGCGCCGCGACGCAGCCTGCGGGCGGCGCTGCGCGACGTGGCGCGCCGCCATGGCCGGCCGGACAAGGCCTGGCAGGCGCTGCTGCCCGCCCTGCGCCTGTCGGAGGCGCTGCTCGACCGGCGCCCCGACCAGGTCTCGGGCGGGGAACTGCAGCGCTTCGCCCTGGCCCGTGCCCTGCTGGTGCAGCCGGCCTTCCTGTTCGCCGACGAGCCGACCTCACGGCTCGACCCGGTGAGCCAGCAGGAGACGATCGCGCTGATGCAGCGGGCCTGCGGGGAAAGCGGCTGCGCCGTGCTGCTGGTCACCCACGACCCGGCGCTGGCGGCGCGAACCGCCGACCGCTGCCTGGAGCTGCAGGCCGCCTGACTTCTACTTGACGGTGCAGCCCTGCAGCACCGTATCGGCGAGCCGGTCGACCCAGTCGTCGTCGACCGGCTCCTGCAGCAGATGGCGCAGGTGCAGTGACGCATACAGCGCGGACTGCACGACGGTGAGATCGAGGTCCGGCCGCAGTTCGCCATTTTCGACCGCACGTTCCAGGATCGCCATGGCTTCGCGCCGCCGTGGCCTGAGATAGTGCTCGGTGAAGGCGGCCAGCGTCTCGGGGTCGCTCTGTCCCTCGGCGACGATGCCGGCCATGATCCGGCCCGGCGCGCCGCGCAGCAGCCTGGCGCAGCGACGCAGATGCGCCTTGAGATCGGCCACGGCGGAGCGGGTCATCGGAAAGCTGATCTCGGCGGCGGTGGCGGCGAGGAACCCCTCCATCGCCAGCGCCCCCTTGCTCGGCCACCAGCGGTAGATGGTGGTGCGGGCGACCCCCGAGCGGGCGGCGACGCCCTCGATGGTGAACTGCCGCAGCCCGGCCTCGGCCAGCAATTCGTAGGCGGCGCGCAGCACGGCGCGGTGCGTGGCGTCGCAGCGCGGCCGCCCGGCCGTCCGGGCCTGGGATGATGGGGCGCTGCTCATGGCTGGTTCTTCTCCCGTGGTGAGGACCGAACACTACCCCATCGCCCATCCGGGATGCATTCCGCTACAGCATGTCTCTTATTAAGAGGACGCGGCTTAACCGGATCAGGTCTGGCGCGCTATATCCCCCATCATTCGCTACACAGTGTAGCGCAAATGAGGGGATAGGATACACGACGATGGCGGAATTCAGCGATTTTTCCCCCTCGGCCGACGCATCGCGCACCGCCGTCCGGCCTCGCCGCCAGCGCCTGCGCCAGGCGCTGCTGGGGGCCGCCGCCGTGCTTGGCATCGCCGCCGCGGCGCAGGTCGGCGTCCATTATTGGCAGGTCGGCCGCTTCCTGGTCTCCACCGACGACGCCTATGTGCAGGCCGACAGCACCATCGTCGCCCCGCGCATCTCCGGCTACGTCGCCGAGGTGCTGGTGACCGACAACCAGCGGGTGAAGGCCGGCCAGGTGCTGGCCCGCATCGACGACCGCGATTTCCGCACCGCGCTGCGCCAGGCCGAGGCCAACCGCGAGACCGCCGAGACCGAGATCGCCAGCATCGATGCGCAGCTGAGATTGCAGCAATCCGCCATCACCCAGGCCGCCAGCCAGGTCGCCTCGGCCGAGGCGGCGCTGACCTTCGCCCGGCAGGACCAGGCCCGCTACGCGGCGCTGGCGCGCAACGGCGCCGGCAGCCTGCAGCAGGCACAGCAGACCGCGTCGTTGCTGTTGCAGCGCGGGGCCGCCCTCGCCCAGGCGCAGGCCGGGCTGACCGCCGCGCAGCAGCAGGTGGAGGTGCTGAAGGCCGCCCGCGCCAAGGCCGCCGCCCAGCGCGACCACGCCATTGCCGTGCAGCAACAGGCCGGGCTCAACCTGGGCTACACCACCATCACCGCGCCGATCGACGGCGTGGTCGGGGCGCGCACGCTGCGCGTCGGCCAGTTCGTGCAGGCCGGCACCCAGCTCATGGCGCTGGTGCCGCTCGACGGCGTCTATGTGGTCGCCAACTTCAAGGAAACCCAGATCACCGACGTCCGGCGCGGCCAGAAGGTGCGCATCAGCGTCGACACCTTCCCGGACATGGCCGTCACCGGCCGCGTCGACAGCGTGGCCCCCGCCACCGGCCTGCAGTTCGCGCTGCTGCCCCCCGACAACGCCACCGGCAACTTCACCAAGATCGTCCAGCGCATCCCGGTGAAGATCGTGCTCGATCCGCAGGCAGGCAGCCAGGCCGTGCTGCGCCCGGGCATGTCGGTCGAGCCGACCGTCGACACCAGGCCGGATACGGCGTCATGACCGCCGCCCCGGCACGGGCCGACGCCCGCACCTGGATCACCGTCGGCGCCGCCATCATCGGCGCCTTCATGGCGGTGCTGAACATCCAGATCACCAACGCCTCGCTGCCCGACATCCAGGGCGCGATCGGCGCCGGGCTCGATGACGGCGGCTGGATCTCCACCGCCTACCTGGTGGCCGAGATCGTGGTCATCCCGCTCACCGGCTTCCTGAGCAGCGTGTTCTCGCTGCGCCGCTACCTGCTGGCCAACACCGTGCTGTTCCTGGTGCTGTCGGTGGCCTGCGCCTTCGCCCAGGACCTGTCGCAGATGATCGTGCTGCGGGCGCTGCAGGGGTTCTTCGGCGGCACGCTGATCCCGCTGGCCTTCACGCTGACGCTGACCAGCCTGCCGGCGGCGCAGCGCCCGATCGGGCTGGCGCTGTTCGCGCTGTCCGCCACCTTCGCCCCGGCGATCGGCCCGACCATCGGCGGCTGGCTGACCGAGACCTATGGCTGGCAATACATCTTCTACGTCAACATCGTCCCGGGCCTGTTCATGCTGGCCGGGCTGTGGCCGACCCTGCCGAAGGCGCCGATGCAGCTCGGCCTGCTGCGCCAGGGCGACTGGGCCGGCATCGCCACGCTGTCGATCGGCCTGGCCACGCTGCAGACGGTGCTGGAGGAAGGCAACAAGGACGACTGGTTCGGCTCGCCGTTCATCGTCCGGCTCAGCGTGGTGGCCGCGGTGTCGCTGGTCCTGTTCGTGTGGATCGAGCTGACCGCCGCGCGGCCGCTGCTGGACCTGCGGCTGCTGGCACGGCGCAATTTTGGGCTGGGCACGCTCAGCAGCGTCATCCTCGGCGTGGGGCTGTACGGCTCGGTGTTCCTGCTGCCGCTCTATCTGTCGCAGATGCAAGGCTACAATTCCGAGCAGGTCGGCGAGGTGCTGGCCTGGACCGGCCTGCCGCAGCTCGTGCTGATTCCGCTGGTCCCGCGCCTGATGCGGCGCATCGACGCGCGGCTGCTGGTGGCGGTCGGGATGGCGCTGTTCGCGGGCAGTTGCTTCCTCAACACCGGCCTGTCGCCCGACTATGCGGGGCCGCAGTTGCTGGTGCCCAACATCATCCGCGCCGTCGGGCAGGCGCTCGTGATGACGCCGCTCACGTCCCTGGCGACCGCCGGCATCGAGGCCTCGGCCGCGGCGTCCGCCTCGGCGATCTACAACATGGTGCGCAACCTGGGCGGCGCCATCGGCATCGCCGCGCTGCAGACGCTGCTGACCAAGCGCGAGCAGTTCCATTCCAGTGTGCTGAGCGCGCATGTCTCGCTGCTCGACCCGGCCACGCAGGACCGGCTGGCGGCGCTGCAGCAGCGCTTCCTGGCGACCGGCACCAGCGATCCCGCGACCGCCTGGCACGACGCGGTGGTGGCGGTGGGACGGGTCGTGCGGGCGCAGTCGTATTTCCTCGCCTATGCCGATGCGTTCTTCGTCATGGGCGCGGTGCTGCTGCTGGCGATGCTGGCGGCCCTGCTGATGCGCAAATCGGCCGGCGGAGCGGCGGCGGGAGCGCATTGAAGGAGGGTTCCCCTCCCCTCTCGTCAGGCCGGACGCGCCGATGCCCCGGTCGCTGCCGTGGGCGGCGGTGATGGCGGAAACCGTGCCGCAACCCCCGACACGACATCCTCGATGATCTCCTGCAACTCCGCCGGCGTCGCACCATCCCGTGCCTGGATCGAGATGCCTTGCATGACGGCGACCAAATGCCGGGCCAGGGGCCGCACTGCGTCCGCACCGGCACATGGCCGGAGCATTCGCGCAATTCTCTCGCGCATGGCATCGCGCCGGGCGGCGACATCGCGGGCGAGTATGGCATGTTCGGGATGGCAGGCGATCATGCCGCTGGAGATCATGCAGCCGGGCTCGCGATCGGGATGGGTGACGGCCCTGACAGCGGCCTCGAGCAACCGGCGCACCGCGTCCGCCGGTGTCGTCGCGGCGTCGATGGCCGCGACGTCGAGCGAACCGAACAGAGCCTCGTAACGGGCCAGCGCGTCCTGGTAGAGCCCGGCCTTGCTGCCGAAGGCCGCATAAAGGCTCGGCGGCGCAATGCCGATGGCCTTGGTCAGGTCGCCGACCGATACGCCTTCATAGCCGTGCCGCCAGAACAGCCGCATGGCGATCTCGATCGCCCTCTCCCGATCAAAGCTCCACGGCCGCCCGCCGCGTGATTTGGCGTCCTGTTCCATACCAATCACTAAACAACGACTTGACGGAGGCCGTCAACCAGGTTGAATAGCGTTCGATAAACAACATCAGGGGCGCCCCCATGGATCCTTCACGACGCAAGATCCTGGCCGGCTCGATCGGCTTCGCCGCTTTGGCCGCCGGGACCGGCACGGCCTTCATCACGCCCCGGGCCCGTGCCGCGGCCGTCACCGAAGCCACGCGCGGCACGCCGACGGCCACCGATCCCCGCGAGCCGTTCCTGGTGCAATCCTCCGACGGGACGATGCTGGCCGGCGATGCGCAGGGCGACCCGCTGGCGCCCGAAATCCTGTTCATCCACGGCCTGCGCCAGAGCCGGCTGAGCTGGCAGAAACAGGTCGCCGACCCGGTGCTCGCGGGCTTTCGCCTGGTCCGGTTCGATCTCCGCGGCCATGGGGATTCCGACAAGCCCGCCGCGCCGGATGCCTACTCGGATGCCGACCGCTGGGCGGACGACGTGGCCGCGGTGATTGCCGGTGCGAAGCTCCGTCAGCCGGTGCTCGTGGGCTGGTCGCTCGGCGGCTACGTGGCCGGGGCGTATCTGCGGAAACATGGCGGGGCACGGGTCGCGGGAATCAACCTCGTCGATGCGGTCACCAGGCTGTCACCGGATCTCCTGACACCGCTGGCGGCCACGTTCACCCGCCGGGCCACCTCGCAGGATCTGGCGGAGCGGACTGCCGCAACGGCCGAGTTTCTCGCCGCCTGCTTCCATCAGCCGCCGGCCGACGTCGAGCTGCTGCGCATGCTGGTCGTCAATGGCATGACGCCTCGCGCCGTCAACGAGGGGTTCGTCGCGACCGCCACGACCGACCTCGAGCCTGTCTTCAGGGACTATGCCGGTCCGGTCCTGCTGACACATGGGGCGCATGACCGGCTGGTCCGCCTCGCCATGTCGGAGCGGATCAAGGCGCTGCACCACGGCACTCGCCTGTCTCTCTTCGAACAAAGTGGCCACAGCCCGTTCTACGAGGAACCGGCAAGGTTCAACCACGAGCTCGCCGCGTTCGTAACCGCCGCCATCAAGGGCTGAGAATGCCCATGATGACACCCGATCACGGCCATGTGGCTCAGCGCAGGTCGAAGCGGATCGGCACCAGCATCTCGATGGCGGCCTGATCGGGCGGCGGCGGCAAGGGCTGGGCGCGCGCGATCAGCGCCAGCGCCTCGGCATCGAGGCTCGCATCGCCGGCGCTGCGCTGCAGCCGGACATCGCGCGCGGTTCCGTCCGGCAGCAGGGTCAGGCGGACCAGGGCGGTGCCCTGGCTGCGCCGCATCCTGGCGTCGGCCGGATAGCGCTTGAACCGGTCGAGCCGCGCGAGCAGCCGCGCCTGCCATGACTGCACCGCCGCCACCGGCACCGGCGGCGGCGCCGGTCGCGGTTCGCTGACCACCGGGGCCGGCGATGGCGCCGGCGCGGCGGGCTGCGGCGGCGCGGGGGTCGGTGACGGCGGTGCCACCGGCCGGGGACGTGGCCGGGGTGGCGAACGCGGGGGCGGAGGCGGCGGCGGCGCCGGCAAGGCCACCGCCGGCTGCGGCGGGGGTGGAGGCGGCGGCTCCGGAGGGGGCGGTTCGGGCGGGGGCGGCTCCGGCAGCGCCTCGGCCTGTGGCGGTTCGGGCTGCGGCTCCGGCGGCGCGGGGGGCGCGGCGGGCGGAGGCTCGTCCGGAACCGGCTCCGGGGCGGGGGCCAGCTCGATCATCAGCGGCGGCCGGTCCGGCTGCGGCGACGGCGGCGGCACCGCGCGCACCAGCAGGGCGGCGGCCCCGAGATGCGCGGCGAGGACGACGGCAAAGCTGCCGCCCCAGCGCAGCGCCGGCGGCGACTGCGTGAGCGTAGGCGCGGTCACGGTGTCCGCTCGATCCCGGTCAGCGCCACCTTCAGGTAGCCGGCCCCTCGCAGCGCGTCCAATGTCGCCATCAGGTCGCCGTAGCTCACGCCCTTGTCGGCGCGCAGGAAGATCCGCGCGCCGCGCTCGCCCCCGCTGGCGCCATCCAGGGCCGCGCCCAGCCCCTCGCGCGCCACCTGCTGCTCGCCCAGCACCAGCGACAGATCCCGCTGCAAGGTCAGGAACAGCGGCTTGTCCGGGCGTTCCTGCGGTGTCGCGGTGGAAGCCGGCAGGTCGACCGGCACGTCCACCGTCGCCAGCGGCGCGGCCACCATGAAGATGATCAGCAGCACCAGGATCACGTCGATGAACGGCGTGACGTTGATATCGTGGACTTCCGGCAGCTCGTCGTCATCGCCGGAGTCGAGACCGATGCTCATGGCCTATTCCGCCGCGCGCGACAGCAGTTCCGGCCGCGCCCGCGGCCGTGGCACCGCCAGCCCCCGGTCGAGGTCGCGCGCCGCATGCGCCAGCACCAGCGCCGAGAGGTCACCGAGCCCGGCCTTGTACCCCGCCAGCGCCCGCGCCAGCCCGTTGTAGATCAGCACCGCCGGGATCGCCGCCCCCAGGCCGAAGGCGGTCGCCAGCAGCGCCTCGGCGATCCCCGGCGCCACCACCGCGAGGTTGGTCGTCTGCGCCTGGGAGATGCCGACGAAGCTGTTCATGATTCCCCAGACCGTGCCGAACAGGCCGACGAAGGGCGCACAGGAGCCGATGCTGGCCAGCAGCCCGGTGCCACGCGCCAGCCGCCGCGCCAGGGCATGCTCGATGCGACGCAGCCGCAGGGCGATGCGGTCCTTGACGCCCTCCGCCGGCAGGCCGGAGGACAGCCGCATCTCATCCTCGGCCGCGGCGAGGAAGCCGGAGGCGGCGCCCGCGCCCTCCCCGGCGATGCCGTGCAGCCCGCCCGCCTGGCGCAGCACCCCCAGCCCGATCCGCAGGCGACGCCGCGCCGCCGCCAGTTCCACCACCTTGGCCAGCAGCACCGTCCAGCTCAGCACCGAGGCCAGCACCAGCAGCGCCATCACGCTCTGCACCACGAGGTCGGCGGACAGCACCATTTGCCAGGGGCTCAGGACGGGGGGCGGCAGGTCGGCGAGCGTGGTCATGCGGGGTTCCTTCGCGAATTCGGTCACGCCCACGCGGGCAAGCCGACACGGCGGCGGGCCGTGGTCATGAGATCGGTACCAGGGACAGAACTGTCCGGAGGTGAAAGCCTGCATCCTGTATTGCGAACTCTTCTCATTTGCAATACGTGAGGCACGCGAATGAGACTCATTCGCGTCTCGTGCCAGAAAGACCCTTCATGCCCCTCGCCCGACCGTTCCCGGCCCGGCCCCCGCGCGCCGGCCATGCCCTGTTGTTGCTGTCTGGGATCGTTATCACCGCCCCTCCCCAGGCCCAGGCCCAGCAGGCCACGTCCCCGTCCGAGCCGCGCGTCGCCACCGGCATCGTGCTGGAAACCCCGCCGGTCACGGTCGCGGGCGAGAATGAAACCGGTACCTCTGCCGTGCCGGGCTATGTCGCCCGCCGCAGCATCGCCGGCACCAAGACCGATTCGAGCCTGCTGGAAACCCCGCAATCGATCTCGGTGATCACCCGCCAGCAGATGGACGAGCAGCACGCCGAGACGCTGAACCAGGCGCTGCGCTACACCCCGGGCGTGGCCCCCGAGACCCGCGGCGGCATCGCCACCCGCTATGACATGCTCAAGGTGCGCGGCTTCGATGCCGAGTTATACTGGAACGGATTGAAGCTGCAGCAAAACAACTGGTACGCGCTGCCGCAGCTCGACCCCTACCTGCTCGAACGCATCGACGTGCTGCGCGGCCCCTCCTCGGTGCTGTACGGCCAGGCCTCGGCGGGCGGCGTGATCAGCCAGATCAGCAAGCTGCCCACCGTAACCCCGCTGCACGAGGTTGGCGTCGAGTTCGGCACGAACGAGCACGTGCTCGGCAAGTTCGACTTCTCCGGCCCGCTCGATGACGAGGGCAAATACCTCTATCGCATCACCGGCATCGGCCGGATGGAGGACGGGCAGATCAAGTCCACCCGCAACGAGCGGCTCGCCATCGCGCCGTCCTTCAGCATCCGCCCGGACGCGGACACCAACCTGACCTTCCTCGGCCTCTACCAGCACGACCCGCGCAGCAGTTCCTATGGCAGCGTGCCGGCCGAAGGCACGGTGAAGGCCACCCGCTACGGCCGCCTGCCGGCCGATTTCTATGACGGGGACCCGAACTTCGAGAAATTCGACCGCACCCAGGTCTCGCTCGGCTACCTGTTCGACAAGCGCTTCAACGACACCTGGTCGATGCACATGGCCGGGCGCTGGTTTCATATCGACCAGGACTACCGCAGCGTCTACAGCAACGGGCTGGACAGCGACGAACGCACGCTCGCTCGCGCCACCGCCGCCTCGCGCGACCGGCTCGACACCGCCGCCTTCGACAACAACGTGCAGGCACGGGTAAAAACCGGCCCGGTGGAGCACACGCTGCTCGCGGGCTTCGACTACCAGCACCTCGACAGCACCTACCAGACCGGCTTCGGTGCCGCCCCCTCGCTCGATGTCTGGGCGCCGGTCTACGGCCAGGCGATCACGCCGCCGGATCGCTACAAGGTCAATGTGCGCGGCAACCAGTACGGGCTCTACGTGCAGGACCAGGCGAAGCTGGGCGGCTTCGTGCTGACGCTCTCCGGCCGGGGGGATTGGGCGGACGCGATCACCATCAATTCCGGCACCGTTGCGCGGCAATTCGACCGTGCCTTCACCAGCCGCGCCGGGCTGAGCTACATCTTCGCCAACGGCATCGCCCCCTATGTGAGCTATTCGGAATCCTTCAAGCCGCAATACGGCACCGACGCCTATGGCAAGGCCTTCGTGCCGGAGCGCGGCCGGCAATACGAAGTCGGCGTCAAATACCAGCCGACCGGCACCAATGCGCTGTTCACGGCGGCGCTGTTCGATGTCACCCGCACCAACCTGACCACCAGCGACCCCAATCATCCGGGCCTCAGCGTGCAATCCGGCGAGGCGCGCTCGCGCGGCGTCGAGCTGGAAGCGAAGCTGGACCTGACCGAGCAACTGACCGTCACCGCCAGCTACACCTATCTCGACACGATCTCCACCAAGAGCAACGACGGCGATGCCGGCAAGCGCCTGCCCGCTGTTCCCGACCACACCGCCACCACCTGGGCCACCTACACCATCCCCGGCGGTCCGCTCGCCGGGCTGAAGATCGGCGGCGGCGTGCGCTATATCGGCGCCAGCGCCAGCAGCGACCACAGCTTCACCGTGCCCGACGTGACGCTGGTCGACGCGATGCTGCGCTACGACCTCGGCCATGCCGTGCCGCGGCTGCAGGGGGCGGAGCTGCACCTGAACATCCAGAACGCGCTCGACACGCGCTACGTCGCCTCCTGCTACTACGGCGCCTGGTGCGCCTATGGCTACCAGCGCACCGTCAGCGGCGGCCTGACCTATCGCTGGTAGCGTGACAGGAAGCGGACCCATGCGCGCGTGGCTGCTGTGGTTGCATCGCATCGCCGGACTGGCGATGGCGGCCTTCCTGGTGCTGGCCGGGCTGACCGGCAGCGTCATCGCCTTCCACGACGAACTGGATGGCTGGCTCAATCCCGACCTGACCACCGCCCCTGACGTCGCCGCCGCCAGCCCGCTGCCGCCGGGCGATCTGGTGGCCCGGGTCGAGGCCGACCCGCGGGTGCAATTGCGCTACCTGCAGTTCCGCCCTGATCCGGGCGGCACCGTGGTCGCCTTCGTCGATCCGCGCCCCGGCATCGATCCGGCGGCGGCGGCCACGCTCGACTACAACCAGGTCTTCATCGAGCCGGACACCGGCACGGTGCTGGGCCGGCGCGAGTGGGGCGGCTGCTGCCTCGGACAGCGGCAAATCGTGCCGTTCCTGTATTCGCTGCACTACACGCTCGCCGCCGGGCAGGTCGGGCAATGGCTGATGGGCGGCATCGCCATCCTCTGGGCGCTCGACTGCTTCGGCGGGCTGGTGCTGACCCTGCCGCGCTCCGGCCCGGGCTTCCTGGCCCGCTGGCGCGTCGCCTGGCAGATCAAGCGCGGCGCCAGCCTGCACCGCTTCATCGTCGACCTGCACCGCGCCGGCGGATTGTGGCTGTGGGTGACGCTGCTGACCCTCGCGGTCAGCGCCGTGGCGCTGTCGCTGCGCGAGGAGGTGTTCCACCCGGTGCTCTCGCGCCTGGTGCCCACCGGGCCGACGCTGCTGCAGACGGCCGCGGCCCGCACGCCGCCGCCACCGGACCGGCCGCGCCTGAGCTACGAGGCGGCAATCGCCCGGGCGGCAGCGATCGCCCGCGCCGCACACTGGCCCGGCGTGCCCGGTGGCATCTACGAAAACCGCGCCATCGGCGTGTACGGGATCTACTTCTTCCCGGCCGGCGGACATCACGCCGCCGGACTGGGCATGCCCGCGATTTATCTCGACGACAGCACCGGGGCGGTGCTGCGCCAGGACCTGCCGGGCGAAGGCCGCGCCGGCGACCTGGTGATGCAGGCCCAGTTCCCGCTGCACAGCGGCCAGATCGCCGGGCTGCCCGGACGGATCGTCATCGCCGCGACCGGCATCGGCGTGGCGGTGCTCTCGATCTCGGGCGTGGTGCTGTGGTGGCGCAAGCGACAGGCCCGACGCAGGCAGGCCGGCTGAGGGGACGCTGCGGGCCGGCCTGTCGGCTGGACGACACCCGTCTGTCGCGCATGCGACAGACGGGGCTGCTGCGGCGGGGCAGGCTGCGCCTGCGTTCCTGTCACCCTGCGTGGAAGTTTGCAGCCATGTCGCATCTTGATGCCGAATTGCAGGAGATCCGCGCCTATTACGGCCGGACGCTGACCGGCAAGCGGGACCTGCGGACCAATGCCTGCTGTTGCCGCGAGTCCGTGCCGACCCCGTACCAATCCATCCTGTCGATGATCGACGGCGAGATCCTCGACCGCTTCTATGGCTGCGGCTCGCCCATCCCGCCGGCACTGGAAGGCTGCACCGTGCTCGATCTGGGCTGCGGCAGCGGCCGCGACGCCTACCTGATCTCCGCCCTGGTCGGCCCCCGCGGCAAGGTAATCGGCGTCGACATGACCGAGGAGCAATTGCAGGTCGCCCGCCGCCACCAGCACGCGCAGGCGCTGCGCTTCGGCTACGCGTGGCCGAACACCGATTTCCGCCAGGGCTTCATCGAGGACCTGGCGGCGCTGGGCATCGCCGACAACTCGATCGACGTGGTCGTTTCCAATTGCGTGATCAATCTCTCGCCGGCCCAGCCCCGCGTCTTCACCGAGATCTTCCGGGTGCTGAAGCCGGGCGGCGAGCTGCTCTGCGCTGATGTCTTCGCCGACCGGCGGCTGCCGGCGCGGCTGCGCGAGGATCCCGAACTGCGCGCCGAATGCCTGGGCGGGGCGATGTATGTCGAGGATCTGCGCCGCCTGCTGCGCGACACCGGCTGGCCGGACTACCGCGTGGTGAGCCGCAGCCGGATCAGCATCGGCAATCCCACCCTGGAAAACCGCGTCGCCCCGGCGCGTTTCTGGTCGATCAAGCTGCGTGCCTTCAAGCTGCCCTCGCTCGAGGATATCTGCGAGGATTACGGGCAGGCCGTGACCTATCTCGGCACCATTCCGGACCATCCGCAGCGTTTCGCGCTCGACGACCATCATACCTTCCTCACCGGCCGGCCGATGCGGGTCTGCGGCAATACCGCCACCATGGTGGGGGAAACCCGGCTCGCCCGGCATTTCAACGTCGAGGGCGACCGCTCCTGCCATTTCGGCCGGTTCGACTGCGGCTGCGCCCCGGAGGGCGTGGAAAGCTGCGGGTGCTGCTGAGCGTCATGCGCAAGCTGCATCATTTTTCCGGCGAGCTGATCGGCACCTTTTTGCTGGTGCTGCTCGGCTGCGGGCCGGTGGCGGTCACCGTGCTGTTCTCCGCCCATGCCGGACTGTTCCAGGTGGCCATGGTCTGGGGGTGACGGTCGCCATCTACGCGACGCGCCACCTGTGCTGCGCCCATCTCAATCCGGCGGTCAGCATCGCCATGGTGCCGGGGCGGCGGATGCCGGCGTCCCTGCTGCCCACCTACCTTGCCGGCCAGTTCCTCGGCGCCTGCCTCGCGGCCCTGGCCTTCACCCATGCGGTCGAGCCGATATTGCAACAAACCATGCCGGTCTGCGCGATTGTGGGTCACACGGCGCGGCCGGGGGATCTCCCCATTGGCTTCGGGACCAGGTCGCGCCAGGCCCGGCTATCGCGCCCCTCGACGGAACCCACCGCGCCGGCCGCCAGCACGGGAAAGTAATCGCTATATTTCAACAGATTATCGGCCATTTTTTGGGTCAGACCCCAAACTACACCAGGATCTGATCACGCAAGGAATGCATCATGTCACACATTACGGAGGCGCGCCCCCGGTTGCGGGACAGGCGCGTTCCGCAGCATGCAAGATCGAAAGACCGAAATGACAGAGATTGCCGACCCGCAGACCGCCTTCGCCATTCTTCGCATGCGCCCCGTGGTGGCTCCTCCCGGTGGCGCCTCGGGGCGGGACAGATGGGTGGTCGATGTGAAGGTGCGCGACACGATCCACGAGGTGCGGGTCAGGCGACAGAGCGGAACGGTGTGCCTGCCGGAAGACCTGTCGGATGACCCCCTGGCCCGGCCGATCAAGGACGCCGTCTCCCGGCACGTCCTGAACGCATTGCTGGAACGAATCCGGGGGTCCGCCAACCACACCTGAGCCGGCTTCCGCTCCGGGGTGCAGGGCGGGGCTGCCGCTGCCTGCACCGCCTTGTTCGATGGGCCGGCCCGGACGACGATCAGGCAGACACAAACAAATCACGAACGTGCAGACAGGCCACAAACACGTGGCCCCGTCACATCACACGTCTTCGCGCAAAAGTTTTATCGGCGCCGCTGATTTTAGATCAATAAGCGTATAATTTCAGATTCTTATTATCTGCATGCTTACAGTATTGCACATGCCCATCAGGTTCTTTTGATGGCCTTCCATCATCAGTGCGAATGGATGGAATGTTGATCACTCGGCAATCAAGCTTCTCGGGCGCGCCCCCCCGCCCCGCCACGCCCCCTGCCGGGCCGCCGCCATGGCGACAGCAGGCCCGGCGGCTTGCCGCCTATGGCGCCGCCGGCCTTGCCTGCGTCACCGCTGGGTTCCTCGGCGTGTGGGTCCTGGTCGGCCGTCCCTCCGCCCCACCGCGCCCGGCCGGCCCATCCCCGCAGGCGCCCGTCCTGGCATCCCGACAGGGTGGCGCCGCCATGCCCGCGTCGGAAGAGCGGATCGACGCATTGCGCGGTCAGGTGCAGGTGGAGACTGCGCTGCTCGCGGCCTTGCACGACCAGGCGGACCAGGCGCGGCAGGAACTCGCGGGGCTGCGGCAGCAGCTCGATGACGCCCGCACCGAACTGACCGTGGTGGAACGGCAGCGCGATACGCGGCATGCCGCCCGCGCCCTCGCGCCGGCCGACGGCGAGCATGTCGTGGTGCGGGAAGTTTCCAACGTCCGCGCGAACCCGAACAATGCCGCGCCAGTGCTGCAGACCGCCCCCAGGGGCACGCTCCTGAAAGTCCATGCACGCACCCGCGACGGCTGGGTGCAGGTGGGTGACGAGGTCGCCTGGGGCTGGGTCTGGTCGGGGCTGCTCGACCCCGCCCCCTGAGCGGCCTGCCGACGCCCCGCATGTCCGGCGCAAAAGAGGCATGGGGTACTCGTCGCAACAATCGAAATACATGACGGGAACCGCACCCGGCGTTCATGTCTTATGGCGCTGGAGAAGCGCAAGATATGAACCCAAACGGAAGCAGTGCACGTAGTGCAAGGCCGTCGTTATTGCATGAGCTTCTGGTTTTCCTGCTGCTCGCGGTGGTGATCTGGCCGTTCATCGCCGTCGGCGTGGTGGCCGGCTGGGGCTTCGTGGTGTGGATGTACTACCTGTTCACCGGCCCGCCGGGGCCTGTGTGAACCGCATGCGATGACCGGCACGCCCCCACTTGGACTGCGGCGGCGCAGGTTGCTCTTCGGCACCGACACGCCTGCCGCGCCAGTAGCTCTCGCCCTCCTTGGCGACGCCTGCCTGGCGCTGCGCGGAATTGCCTGCATGAGTTGCCGGGACGCGTGCCCGGCCGGCGCCATCCGTTTCACCCTCGCCCGCGGCGGCGCCCGCCCGCATGTCGTGGCTGCTTCCTGCACCGGCTGCGGTGACTGCGTCCGCGTCTGCCCCGCCGATGCCCTGCGCGTCTCCGCTCCCCCCGTCCCGGAGTCCCCCGATGCAGGATGACGTCCACATCTCTGGCCTTGTGGTGCACAGCCGTCCGCTGCAGGCGCAGGCGATCGCCGATACGCTGCAGGCCATGCCGGGCGTGGTGCTGCATGGCGGCACCGACACGGGCAAGCTCGTCGTCACCCTCGAAACCGGCACCGAGGACGAGATCGTCGCGCGGCTGAACGCGATCCAGATGCTCGACGGCGTGCTCGCCGCCAGCCTCGTCTTCCACCATTTCGAACCAGCCTTACCGAAGGGACCATCCCATGGATGTCTCGCGCCGTGACCTGATCCGCGCCCAGGCGGCCGCCGCGGCCGCCGCCGTGGCTGGCGTGCCGCTTTCCGCCGGCGCGCAGAACGTCGCCACCGGCGAGGAGCTGCACCTGAAATGGTCGAAGGCCCCCTGCCGCTTCTGCGGCACCGGCTGCGGCGTCATGGTCGCGGTCAAGGACGGACGGGTGGTGGCGACGCATGGCGACATGCAGGCCGAGGTGAATCGCGGCCTCAACTGCGTAAAGGGTTACTTCCTCTCCAAGATCATGTACGGCGCCGACCGCCTGACCCGCCCGCTGATGCGGATGCGCGGCGGACAGTTCGCCAAGGATGGCGAGCTGCAGCCGGTGTCCTGGGACATGGCCTTCGACATCATGGCGGCGCACTGGAAGCGGGTGCTGCGGGAAAAGGGACCGGACGCGGTCGGCATGTTCGGCTCCGGCCAGTGGACCCTGTGGGAAGGCTATGCCGCGTCGAAGCTGATGCGTGCCGGGTTCCGCTCCAACAACCTCGATCCCAATGCCCGGCACTGCATGGCTTCGGCCGCGGTCGCCTTCATCCGCGCCTTCGGCATGGACGAGCCGATGGGCTGCTACGACGATTTCGAGCAGGCCGATGCCTTCGTGCTCTGGGGCTCGAACATGGCGGAGATGCATCCGATCCTGTGGACCCGCATCACCGACCGCCGGCTCAGCGCGGAGCATGTACGCATCCACACGCTCTCGACCTACGAGCACCGGACCACGGACCTGTCGGACGCGACGGTGATCTTCCACCCCGGCACCGACCTCGCCATCCTCAACTACATCGCCAACCATATCATCCAATCGGGCGCGGTGAATCGCGACTTCGTGCAACGCCACGTCAATTTCCGGCTGGCCAACACCGATATCGGTTACGGGCTGCGCCCCGACAACGTGCTGGAGCAGCGCGCCCAGCACGCCAACGACGCCCAGGTTTCGCAGCCCGCCGATTTCGAGGCCTACACAAAGCAGGTCGCCGAGTACACGCTGGACCGCGCGCACGAAATCTCCGGCGTGCCGAAGACCCAGCTTGAGGCGCTGGCACGGCTCTACGCCGATCCGAAGGCCAAGGTCATGTCGCTCTGGACCATGGGCTTCAACCAGCATGTGCGCGGCGTCTGGGCCAATCACATGGTCTACAACCTGCACCTGCTGACCGGGAAGATCTCCGAGCCGGGCAACGGCCCGTTCTCGCTGACCGGCCAGCCTTCGGCCTGCGGCACCGCGCGGGAGGTCGGCACCTTCTCCCACCGACTGCCCGCCGACATGCAGGTGACCAACCCCGAGCACCGGCGGCACAGTGAGGAATTGTGGAAGCTGCCCGCCGGGCTGCTGCCGGACAAGGTGGGGTACCACGCCGTGCAGCAGGACCGCATGCTGAAGGACGGCCGGCTCAACGCCTACTGGATCCAGTGCAACAACAACCTGCAGACCGCGCCCAACACCAACAACGAGACCTATCCGGGCTACCGCAACCCGGCGAACCTGGTGGTCTGCTCGGACGCCTATCCGACCGTCACCGCGATGGCCTCCGACATCGTGCTGCCGACGGCGATGTGGGTGGAGAAGGAAGGTGCCTACGGCAATGCCGAGAGGCGCACGCATTTCTGGCACCAACTGGTGGAGGCACCGGGCGAGGCGCGCTCCGATCTCTGGCAATTGATGGAATTCTCGAAGCGCTTCACCACCGAGGAGGTGTGGCCGCAGGACCTGCTCGCGCGTGCGCCGGACTATCGCGGCAAGACGCTGTACGAGGTGCTGTTCCGCAACGGCCAGGTGGACCGTTTCCCGCTGGCCGAGGCCGATCCCGGCTACGGCAACCACGAATCGGCGCATTTCGGCTTCTATGTCCAGAAGGGCCTGTTCGAGGAATACGCCGCCTTCGGCCGCGGGCACGGCCACGACCTTGCCCCCTTCGACACCTATCACCAGGTGCGCGGCCTGCGCTGGCCGGTGGTGGACGGCAAGGAAACCCGCTGGCGCTATCGCGAGGGATTCGACCCCTACGTGGAAAAGGGCAGCGGCCTGCAGTTCTACGGCAACCTCGACCGTCGCGCCAACATCATCGGCGCGCCGTACGAACCGCCCGCCGAATCCCCCGACCAGGAGTTCGACCTGTGGCTGGTGACGGGCCGGGTGCTGGAGCACTGGCATTCCGGGTCGATGACGCTGCGCGTGCCGGAGCTGTACCGGGCCTTCCCCGGCGCGGTGATGTTCATGCACCCCGAGGACGCGACGAAGCGGGGACTGCGGCGCGGGCAGGAGGTGCGCATCCAGTCCCGCCGCGGCGAGATCCGCAGCCGGCTGGAAACGCGCGGGCGCAACCGGGTACCGCCGGGCGTGGTGTTCGTGCCGTTCTTCGATGCCAGCCAACTGATCAACAAGGTCACACTGGACGCCACCGACCCGATCTCCAAGCAGACCGACTTCAAGAAATGCGCGGTGAGGGTCGTGGCGGCGACGGTGGCGGAAACCACGCCGGGCGGAGGCCGCGGCTGATGCGCAGGCCCTTCCTGCCGGTCGCGCTGGCGCTCGGCGGCGTCCTTCTCTCTCCTGGGCTGTACGCCCAGGACGCGCCGCGGCTGCGCGGCCCCGAGCCCTTCACCCGCGAGACGCCGGTGCCGCCGATGCAGCGCGCCGTCACCAACGATGTCCGCGTGCGCCGCAACTACCCCGACCAGCCGCCGCTGATCCCGCACGCCATCGAGGGCTACGCGCTCGACCTCAACGCCAACAAATGCATGTCCTGCCATGCCCGCCGCTTCACCGAGCAGAGCCAGGCACCGATGATCTCGGTGACCCATTACCAGGACCGCGAGGGCAACACGCTCGGCGGGCTGGCGCCGCGGCGCTATGCCTGCCTCTCCTGTCACGTGCCGCAGACCGAAGCCCGGCCACTGGTGGAAAGCCGCTTCCGCGACATGGACCAGCTGACCGAGCCCGAGCGCCGCGGCGGCGCGGACCGGCGCTGATGTCCGGCCTGGACGAGGCCCAGGGCGGGCCGGGCAGGTTCGGGCGGATGTGGCACCGCATCCGCGATCTCGGCGTGGTGCGCACCGCCCTCGCCCCGGCGCAACGGCTCAGCCTGGCATTCCTGACACTCGGGGGGTTCATCATCTGGACTTTGGCGCTTTTGGTGTGTGGTGGTGGGGCCGCCCGCATGGATTTGGGCCTATTTGCGTTTGAAGCGGACGCGATCCATCGCCCCCGTGGCGACGGCGGCGCGATAGACGCCGATCGCGAAACGCGGGTCCCCAGCAAGGGTGTCCCCCTGGAGGCGCGTCAACGCAGGTGCCCTGGTGAACACCTCTTCCATTAGTTCCGTACGTGTCATCAGGTCCGGGAGGAGCGGCACGATGATACGGGCGGTCATCGCGAAGCTCTCGGGCTGCAGGAGACGCGCAGCCATCTCCATTCCCAGTGGCGCGTTCTTCTCCATGGCCTCGTCGATCAGCCAGGTCTCCTTGTCCCGCAGCAGATCGCGCAGGATCAGGCCTGTGACCGGGTGTCGCCGCTCGATGCGCCAGAGCGAGAAACATGCCCGGCGCATCGCCGCGAGCACGATCGCCTCGTCGGAGTCGGACGTGAACCGTGCGACCCGGGCATAGCGGTCGAGCGGATGTGAACGGCCCAGCCTGGGCAAGTAGATGGCCAGATCCTCCGGCAGCGTCAGCTCGTTGTCGTTTTCGAGCACCACCGCCTTGCCTTCAGTCAGGTCGAGCCGCCTGGCCCAGTCCAGCAGCACGTCGTGGGCGATGATGTCCAGGACGGCTGCGTGCTGTTCCTTGCTGATCTGACGCAGGCGGCGGTAGCGAGCGAGGACCCCGGAGCGGATCATCGGTGGCGACCCTGGCGCTGACGCCGGGCTGGCAGGGGGCTGTCGCGAGGGCAGACGAGAGAGCCAGCGGCGCAGCGGCCCTGCTGACGATCCGACCATTTCCCATCCTCCCTCCCGAGGAGAGGCACAGTACGGCCTCACGGGGGAGAGCGTCATGGCGAAGATCGACGCGTCCGGCAACGTCCGGGTTATGGAGATGTGGCTGCTGCCGTTCGCGGCGATGTTCACGCAGCCGTCGTGGCTGAACGCGGGGGCGCTGGCGACGGGAGCGCTGCTGTGCCTGAACCGGCGGACGGTGTGCGCGGCCCTGCGGGCGGTGGATGGCGCCGCCGACAAGGGGTTCAGCCGCTTCCACCGCTTCCTCTCGCGGGCGGACTGGTCGGGCCTGCAAGGTGCCAGGATCCTGCTTGGTCTGCTGCAGACGGCGTTCGTGCCGGAGGGCGAGCCACTGGTGATCGCCGTGGACGATTCGGTCGAACGTCGGCGCGGCGCCATGATCCGCGACAAAGGCATCTACCGCGATGCCGTGCGGTCGAGCCGCGGCTTCTTCGTCAAGGTTGCGGGCCTGCGGTGGCTGTCACTGCAGGTGGTGGCCAGGCCCGGCTTCGCCAGGCGTACCTGGGGGTTGCCGTTCCTGACGGTTCTGAGCCGCTCGGAACGGGCCGATGTCAGGCGGCAGCGCCGACACCAGACGCTGCCGGAGAAGGCGACCTGGGCCATGCGGCTGGTCGCCCGCTGGTGCCCGGGCCGACGGCTGGTGATGGTAGGCGACGGCGCCTACGCCAGCCTGGACCTCTTCTGGACACTGCGCGACTGCGCGGTGTGCGTGGCGCGCTGCCGCATGGACGCACGCTTCTTCAACCCGCCGCCGCCACGCCGGAAAGGCCAGAAAGGCAGGTCGCGCGTCGTCGGCACCCGGCAACTGACGCCGCGCACGCGGGCGGTGCGGAAGGCCACGAAGTGGGAGCGCATGACCGTGCCGGGGTGGCGGACGAAGGATGGGAAGGCGGAGCGGGAGGTCGATGTCGCGACCGGCACGGCGCTGTGGAGCGCGCACGGCAAGACCATGCCGGTGCGCTGGGTCCTGACCAGGGACCCGGCTGGACGCGCCGAGACGCGCGCCTTCGTCTGCTCCGATCCGGAGCAGTCAGCGTTGCAGATCCTGACATGGTACGCGATGCGCTGGGCGGTCGAGCCTACTTTCCAAGAGGCCCGGCGCCACCTCGGGTTCGAGACCCAGCGCCAGTGGTCGGATCGGGCGATCCACCGAAGCACGCCGTTGCTGCTCAGCCTGTTCTCGCTGGTGACGCTGTGGGCCGCCGACATGGCCGCGCGGACCGGCCAACTCGCGGTGCTCGGCGCTGCCTGGTACAGAAAGCCGGACCCAACGTTCGCGGATTGCCTCGCCGCCGTTAGACGCGTGCTGTGGGCAGAGGAGGCAGTGAACCCCATCCTGTGGCGGGACGATTATCCGACTTGGCGGGCGCGCGCACGAACCGCGGAAAATCCAAGACCCCTGCAGCAGCGCTTGGCCGAGCTGATGTCCTATGCGGCTTGATGTCCCTCGAAAGGGCCAAAGTCGAGATCATGGGAACCGTGTTCTGGGGCGGGTTCAACACGGCGCTGGAAGCGGCGAACCAGCCCGGCTTCTGCGTCGGCTGCCACGAGATGCGCGACAACGTCTACCAGGAACTGCAGGGCACCATCCACTTCACCAACCGCTCCGGCGTGCGCGCCGGCTGCCCGGACTGCCACGTGCCGCATGACTGGACCCGCAAGATCGCGCGCAAGATGCAGGCATCCAAGGAAGTGTGGGGGCATCTGTTCGGCTCGATCGACACGCGCGAGAAGTTCCTCGACCTGCGCCGTTCCCTCGCCGAGCATGAATGGCAGCGCATGAAGGCGAACGATTCGCTCGAATGCCGCAACTGCCATGCCGCCGGCTCGATGGACCTGTCGCGGCAGAACCCGCGCGCCGCCGCCGCGCATGAGCGCTTCCTGTTCAGCGGCCAGAAGACCTGCATCGATTGCCACAAGGGCATCGCCCACCGGCTGCCGGACATGGCCGGCGTGCCGGGCTGGCAGTAGCGCCATGCCCGCCTCCCTGCAGCGTCGCCCCCTGCTGGCCGCGGCGCTGGCCCTGTCCGCCGCCGCCCCCGGCATTGCCATGCCGGCGGAGGTGCCGCCCCGGCCGCTCGATCCCGGCCGCTTCCTTGTCTTCGCCTGCAGCTCCGCGCACTTCCAGCAGCGGGCCGCGACGCTCGCGGCCACGCGCGACGTGCGGCCGGAGGTGAAGCAGTTCGCGCAGGGCATGGCCGATTTCCGCCGGCCGCAGCTTGAGCAATTGCGCGCGCTGGCGCAGCAGCGCGGCGTGCGCATCGGCAGCGAGGAAGAATTCGAGCACAAGGTTGTGCTCGAGAATCTGGAACCGCTCGATTACCTGGCGCTGACCCGGCGCTATACGGAGGTGCAGATCCAGGCGCTGGAACAGGAGATCCGGGGCTACGAGGAAGCGGCAAAAGGCCCGGACGAGGGCCTGAAGACGCTGGCGGCCGGAACCTTGCCCCAGTTGCATCCGCGCCTGGACGCGGCCCGCCGGCTGCAGGAGGCGGTGAAGCCGTAGCGGCCCGAGGAACGGGACGACAAGGGGGAGGAGCAGCGCGCATGCCGGAGCGTCTGACGCGGGCGGCGACCCGCAACATCTTCTATGGCGGTTCGGCCTTCTTCCTGGTCGTCTTCCTCGCCCTGACCCTGCAGACGCATTTCTACATGACCGCCCACAGCGCCCCCGCGACGCAGATTTCCGAAGGCGTGGCGCGGGGCAAGCGCGTGTGGGAGCGCAACGCCTGCATCGACTGTCACACGCTGCTCGGCGAAGGCGCCTACTTCGCCCCGGAGCTTGGCAATGTCTGGAAGCGCTGGGGCGGCGATGCCGATCCCGAGGTCGCGCGCGCGGCGCTGGCCGCCTGGATGGCGTCCCAACCCAGCGGCGTGCCCGGCCGGCGGCAGATGCCGCAGTTCCACCTGACCGAGCAGGAGGTGCGCGACCTCGCCGACTTCCTGGAATTCGTCAGCAAAATCGACACCCAGGGCTGGCCGCCGAACACGGCGGGCTGAGAAGGGGACCGCCATGAAATACGCGAGCCAACGCGTTGCCCAGGTTTATTTCCTCGGCGCGCTCGGCCTGTTCGCGGTGCAGATCCTGTTCGGCCTGCTCGCCGCCACCGTCTACGTCATCCCGCATTTCCTCGCCGGCATCCTGCCCTTCAACATCCTGCGCATGATCCACACCAACGCGTTGATCGTGTGGCTGCTGATGGGCTTCTTCGGCGCCGCCTACTACCTGGTGCCGGAAGAGGCGGAGCGCGAGATCGCGAGCCCCCTGCTGGCCTATGTCCAGTTCGGCCTGCTGCTGTTCGGCGCGCTTGCCGCGGTGACCGGCTACCTGTTCGGCATCCACGAGGGGCGCGAGTTCCTCGAACAGCCGCTCTGGATCAAATGGGCCATCGTCGTGGTGGCCCTGATCTTCCTCGCCAATGTCTCGCTGACGGTGCTGGGCGGGCGGCGCACCGCGATCACCAGCGTGCTGCTGCTCGGCATGTGGGGCATCGCGGTGTTCTGGCTGTTCGCCATCTGGGACCCGGTCAACATCGCCGTCGACAAGCTCTACTGGTGGTACGTCGTGCATCTCTGGGTCGAGGGCGTGTGGGAGCTGGTGATGGCGGCGGTGCTCGCCTTCCTGGTGATCAAGCTGACCGGCGCCGACCGCGAGGTGGTGGAGAAATGGCTGTACGCCATCGTCGGGCTGTCGCTGTTCTCCGGCCTGCTCGGCACCGGGCACCACTATTACTGGATCGGCGCGCCGGGCTACTGGCAATGGGTGGGCAGCGTGTTCTCCACCTTCGAGATCGCGCCCTTCTTCGCCATGGTGGTGTTCTGCTTCAGCATGGTCTGGCGCGGCCGGCGCGACCATCCCAACCGGGCGGCGCTGTTGTGGTCGCTCGGCTGCACGGTGGGGGCGTTCTTCGGCGCCGGCGTCTGGGGCTTCATGCACACGCTGTCCTTCATCAACTACTACAGCCACGGCACCCAGATCACGGCGGCGCACGCGCACCTCGCCTTCTTCGGCGCCTATGTCATGCTCAACCTCGCCATCATCAGCTACGCCATGCCGTACCTGCGCGGCGTGCGGCCCTACAACCAGGTGCTCAACATGTGGAGCTTCTGGATCATGACCTCGGCGATGGCGTTCATGACCTTCACCCTCACCTTCGGCGGCGTGGTGCAGGTGCATCTGCAGCGGGTCATGGGCATGCAATACATGGAAGTGCAGGAACAGATCGTGCTGTTCTACTGGATGCGCCTCGGCGCGGGGCTGGTGGTCGCCGTCGCCGTGGCGCTCTATCTCTATGCCGTGCTCGGGCCGGTGCGCGAGGATGTGCCCGCGAGCCAGCCCGGCGCCGCGCCGCTGCCCGCCGAATGAGCGAGACGATCGTCTCCCTGCCGTACTACGCCCCCACCGGCGGGGAATGCGCACTGTTCGAGCTGGCCTTCCGCAATCGCCTGCCGCTGCTGCTCAAGGGCCCGACCGGCTGCGGCAAGACACGCTTCGTCGCGCACATGGCCGCACGGCTCGGGCGGCCGCTCTACACCGTCGCCTGCCATGACGACCTGACCGCCGCCGACCTCACCGGGCGCTGGCTGCTGCGCGGCGGCGACACGGTCTGGAGCGACGGGCCGCTGACCCGGGCGGTGCGCGAAGGCGCCATCTGCTACCTCGACGAAGTGGTGGAAGCGCGCCGGGACGTCACCGTGGTGCTGCACCCGTTGACCGACGACCGCCGCATCCTGCCGCTGGAGCGCACCGGCGAGGTGCTGCACGCTCCGCCCGGCTTCATGCTCGTGGTTTCCTACAATCCTGGTTACCAGTCGGTGCTGAAATCGCTGAAGCCGAGCACGCGTCAGCGTTTCCTGGCGCTGGAGTTCGGCTTCCCGCCGCCGGAGGCCGAGGCCGCCATCGTCGCCACCGAGAGCGGCCTGCCGCGCGAGCGCTGCGTGCCACTGGTGCGGCTGGCGCAGGCGCTGCGGGAGTTGAAGGGCCAGGACCTGGAAGAAGGCGTCTCCACCCGCCTGCTGGTCTACGCGGCCAGCCTGATCGCCGCCGGCATGCAGCCCGCGCTCGCCATCCGCGCCGCGATGATCGAACCGCTGACCGATGAGCCCGACGTGCGGCAGGCGCTGCTGCGCGTCGTCGACATCACCCTCGGCTGACCCATGCCCTGGTTCCTCGAACCGGAGGAGACGATCGGCCATGCCTGGCACCGCCTCGTCGGCGATGCCGCCAGTTGGACGGTGCATCCGGACGCGACGGTCTCGCTCGATGCCATGCGGGGGCGGCTCGGTGTGCTGTTCCGCGCGCTTGGCGGGGCCGGGACGGTCCGCATCGCCCCCGTCGCCGCCATCGCCTCGCGCCACCGCACCGGGCTGCGCGCCCGCCTCGGCCTGGGCGGGGTGGAGCGGCTCGAGCAGCCATGCTTCGACGGAGCCACGCTGATGCTGCCGCCGGTGCTCGCCGTGCTGGAGCGGCGCGCGGACAACGAGGCGCTGTATGAATGGCTCGCGGCGTGGTTCGCCCTGGCGGAAGCGACGCCGCCCGCCCTGCCGGCCGATCCGCTGCAGGCCGACGTGGCGCGGCTGCGCCGGGCGCGCACACACACCGCCCGGCTGCTGGCGCAGTGGCCGGGGCTGCGTCCGCTGCATGCGCGGCTGGCGGCGTCGTTGCGCGCGCTGCGGCACCGCCCGAAGCTGGCCGGCGACGAGGCGGCGATGGAAGCGGCGGTGCGCATCGGTCTCGGCGAGGCCGCGCCAGACCCGCTGCCGCCGCGCCTGCACGCCATGCTGGACCCGACCCGGCCGGTCGCGGGTTTCCGGGCCGGGCGGCGCTACCGGCCCTTCCTGCCGGTGCCGCTCTGGGGCGAGGTGGTGGCGCCGGAGACGGGACCGACAGCGCCGGAGGACAGCGCCGATGCGCACGGGGCCGCCGGCGGCACGGTGGCGCGGCGACAGCGGGCGCGGCGGCGCGACGCCGGGCAGACCCGCCGTCGTGATCCGCTGGTGCTGAACCGGTTCGAGACCATCCTGGGACTGGCCGAGATGATGAATCTCGCCCGCCCGGTCGAGGATGACGATGCCGCGGCGGCGCGGCAGGCGGCGGAGGATCTCGACGAACTGGCGCTTATTCCGCAGGCGCGCCGTGCGGCGACGCGGCTGCGCATGGATCCTCATCTGCCGCAGGCGGAGGTCGCGGCCGAACCGTTGCTCGCCGCGACGCTGACCTATCCGGAATGGGATCACCGGCGCGGCGCGTATCATCCCGACCATTGCCGCGTGATCGTCGAACCGGCCGCGACCGAGGCCGGGGACTGGCATCCCGACGCGGCGGCGCGGCGGCGCATCCGCCGGGTGCGCCGCCAGTTCGAGGCGCTGCGGCCGCGCCGACGGATGCTGCAGGCCCAACCGGACGGTGAGGAGCTTGATCTCCCGGCGTTGGTGCGGGCGGTCGCGGACTGCCGTGCCAGCGGTGCCGGCAGCGAGCGGGTGTTCCGCGCGGCCCGCACCGACCAGCGCGACCTGGCCGTGCTGGTGCTGGTCGATGGATCGCTCTCGACCGAAAGTTGGGTCGGGACGGGCCGGGTGCTCGATGTGGAAAAGGAGGCGCTGCTTGCCCTCACCGCCGGGCTGGCGGCCTGCGGCGATGCACATGAAGTGCTGGTCTTCACCTCCCGTCGCCGCCACGCGGTGTGGGTGCGCCGCGTGAAGGCGTTCGACGAGCCTCCCGGTGCGGCGGTGGCGCGACGTATCCTGGCGCTGCGGCCCGGCCATTATACCCGCATGGGGGCGGCGATCCGGCATGCCGCGCGTGGCCTCGCCGACCGGCCCGAGACCCATCGCCTGTTGTTGCTGCTGAGTGACGGCAAGCCGAACGATGCCGACCATTACGAAGGTCGCTACGCGGTGGAGGACACGCGCCGGGCGATCCGCGAGGCCCGCCGTGCCGGTATCCGGGTGTTCGGCATCACCATCGACCAGGAGGCGCGCGATTATGTCCCCGCGCTGTTTGGCCAGGGTGCCTACACGATCATCGCCGATGCCGCGCGCCTGACCGCGGCGTTGCCGCGCCTCTACCGGCAGGTCACGGCGTAAGCGCCCGCCACCGAGGAGAAGATCCAATGACCGACCGCCGCTCGCTGCTGCTTGTCGCCGGCACGGCCCCTGCCCTGTTCGCCGCGCGCAGCGCGGTCGCGCAGGCCAGTCTCCGGCCCGATCCCACGCCGCGCCTGCCGCCGCAGCCCGGCCAGGGCCTGCCGGCCGAGGACGTTCGCTTCCTCCGCCGTGCCGCCCGGTTGAGCGAGGCGCAGCAAGAGGCGGGCCGGCTCGCCGCCGCGGCGGCCGCGACCCCGGAGATCCGGCAACTGGCCGAGGCCGTCGCCGGGGAGCACGCCACGCTGCTGCGTGAACTGATCGCTTATGCGGCAAAGCACGGCGTCGATCTGCAGGCATCCGAGGATACCTCGCTGGCCGGGCTGCGGACGGCACGCGGCGAGGAGATGGACCGGCGTTTTCTGGCCCGGCAGCTCGGGCTTTATGCGCCGCTGGCCGAGATGTACCAGGCCGAGGCATCGAACACCCCGGACAAGGAGCTGGGGCGGCTGGCCATCGCCGCGCTGGCGGCGCTGCGGATGCGGTTCGAAACGGCACGCCAGCTCGGCACCGGCTACGGCCTGTCGGTTGAAACCGTCGAGGCCCCGCCGCAATACTGACCGCCTCCGTGCCGCCTGGGCAAGATCTCTCGGCGGCCCTACCCGCCGGTGCGGATCATCGCGGCCCGGTCGTCCCTGAGCCGCCGCGCCGCGACCTGCCCGCTGCGCTTCTCCGCCAGGCGCGACCAGGCGCGACGCAGCAGCCCTGCCGGCTCCGCCGCGTCGTTCTGGTTCGCGGCCGCCGCGACATGTCCATCACGCGCCGCAGCTTCGTTGGCTGCGGCAAGTTTCAACAGCAGGGCGCGGGTTTGCGGATCGGCAGCGTCATCCGCGGCATGGCGCAACCGTGCCGCCTCGATGGCGTCGGGGGTCGACTCCGCGCAGGTCCGTTCCAGTGTCATGCGGGATTGGTGGCGCGGCTGATTTCAGGCGTCAATTTCCAGCACGGCGCGATCACGCAGGCTTTATTGCCAATGCTCACCGTATGACCAGAGACGCGGAAATAACGCCGCGGCACAACGCGTCATCGGCTTTTCCGGGAATGATCCGGCCGGTTCTCGCCCCCGGATAGCCAGCGCGGTGGCCGCCGTCCTACAAGGGACTGGCCGGGCCCGCGAGCGGCCACCGGCAGCAGGAGACCGGACGATGACGACAGCGGACGCCGCGTTGACCGAAGCCGCCCCCCTCCCCGCGCCGGAACGCGCCGGGATCTACCGTGCCATCCTCACCCGGCGCGACGTGCGCAGCCAGTTCCGTCCCGATCCGGTGCCGGACGCGGTGCTGAGCCGCGTGCTCACCGCCGCCCACCACGCGCCTTCGGTGGGCTTCATGCAGCCATGGGATTTCCTGGTGCTGCGCGACCCGGAAGTACGCCGGCGCGTGCATGACCTTTTCCTCAAGGCCAATGAGGAAGCGGCGGCGATGTTCCCGCCGGAACGGCAGGCGCTGTACCGTTCGCTCAAGCTGGAAGGGATCATGCAGGCGCCGGTCAATCTCTGCATCACCTGCGATCCCGACCGCGCCGGGCCGGTGGTCATCGGCCGCACTCATATCCGGGAGATGGACAGCTACAGCGCGGTCTGTGCGGTGCAGAACCTGTGGCTGGCGGCCCGCGCCGAAGGGTTGGGGGTGGGCTGGGTGAGCATCCTCGACCAGGACGCGCTGCGCCGGACGCTGGGCATTCCCGCCCCCGTCGTGCCGATCGCCTATCTCTGCCTGGGCTGGGTGGAGGGCTACCATCCCCGGCCCGAGCTGGAACTGGTCGGCTGGCGCCAGCGGCTGCCGATCGAACAGGTGGTGCGCTTCGATGGCTGGCAGGACGAAGGCCGTCGCCAGGACCCCTTGCTGCGGCAATTGCACGATGATGCGCAGGCCGTCGCGGAGAACCGCTTCCTGGACGAACGCCTCGATCCGTAGCGCACCCCATTCCGTTCGCGATCACTCCACCGGGAGCGGCCTGCGCCGCGGGCGCAGGTCGCGCGCCGGCTTCGTGGCCGCGAGATCCGCCTTGATCTGATCGGCCAGCCGGATCGCCAGCGCCACGATCATCAGCGTCGGGTTGGCATGCCCGCTGGTCGGAAACACCGAGGCCCCGGCCACATAAAGGCCGGGAACGCCATGCACCCGGCAGCGGGAATCGACGACCCCGGACCTGGGATCGTCGGCCATCCGCGTGGTGCCGCTGGTATGGCCCATGTCGATCAGGACGGCATCCTGCGGACGATCCCGCGCCACCCACGGCACCAGCTCCGGCACCGGCAGCCCTACCCTGGCGAATTCCGCCGCCAGGATCCGGCCAAGCCGGGCCAGCGACCGGGCGGCATCGGGATCGATCCGCCATTGCACGCGCGCGAGCGGCACGCCCAGACGGTCGCGTTGGCCGGACAGGGTGATCCGGCTGTCCGGATCCGGCTTCTGCTCGGTGATGGCATCGAGGCCGACGCCGGTCAGCTTGTGCGGCAGGCCGCGGGCGCGGAACTCGCGTACGACGAAGTTGGGACTCCGGCTGGCCATGAGCGCGATCGCAAGATCCTTCACGGCATCAGGCAGGATGTGCCCCTGGAACAGCCGCAGCCCCAGCCCCTTGGCCAGCAGCCCCGGGCTGCGCGCGACCGCGAGCAGATCGGCGACGGGTGCCGTGCTGGTGGCGCGCAGCAGCCGCTTCAGCGCCTCCCACGGATCGTCGGGCGCGCGTTCCTCCATCATGTAGGCGGCGCAATGCAGCAATCCTTCGCGCTCCTGCACCTCGCGGCTGAGCGTCAGGCCGTGCATGTACATGTGGATCTGTGACCGCCGCCGCAGGCCGTAGAAGCCGAAGCGATCGACGATGGCGGCGGAGCCCGCGACCTCGAAACGCCCCAGCCTTGCGCTCGGATGATCCATCAGGAATCGTCCGACAAGGCCGTGCTCGTTGCCCAGGCCGTTCGGACAGGTGCGGTTCGATGCCAGCAGCAGGCGCGGATTCTCGATCCCGCTCGCCGCCAGGACGACGCAGCGCGCGCGGACCATGGCGCATCCCGCATCGACCGAGGCCACGTCCAGCACGAAGCAGGGCGCATCAGCGCCGGGTGGGTGGATGCAGGTGACCGTGGCATTGAGCAGAATCCGGAGATTGTCCGCCTGCAGCCTCAGCACTTCGGGACCAACACGCATGAGATCCAGCCGGTCCTGGCGCGAGCGCGCGAACTGCCAGAAGCAGGACTCGACCAGCCGCGCATCGAGGGGCGGGGATGGCGGCGTGAGGCGCAGCAACTCCCACAGCCCCGCGTCATAGCAATTCGGCCCAAGATTGAGCATGTCCGCGGCACGATCGAGGAACGGCGCCACTGCCGCCACGCCGAAGGGCCAGCCGGAGAAAGGCACCCAGGACCGCGGCTGGAAATCGAAGGCGTCGAGGGCAGCCGACTTGCCGGCCCAGGCATGTGTGGCTCCCCCGAGTACCCGACACCTCACCCCGTATCCCTGTGTTTCCTGCGACCAGGATGACGAATTGGCGCCGTGGAAGGCCATGCGCGCGCGGATACTGGCCTCCCCCATGGGTTCACCGACATTGTCCACCCGGTTGAGGTCCTCGTGGGGCGCGTCTTCCTGCAGCAGGCCGCTTTCGAGCACCAGGACCTGTGTCGACGTTGCCGCGAATTCGCGGGCGATCGCCAGGCCCGCCGGCCCGCCACCGATGATCGCCAGGTCGGTGTCGAGCACGATCCCCTGGCCGATCGAATTGAGGTCTTCGACCTGCATGCGGTCTCCCGAATTGTGATGAGGGCGCAGACGGATATGCCCGCCCCGGACACGTCAACGCAGCTCGATCGATGCTCAAGTTGTATTTGAAATAATACCACCAATGTAGTCAATAACGGCGGCGCATCACTAATTCGACAAAACCAATGGCGATTATTATCCTGTTAAATTCTCGCCCATTTCCTGAATTTTCTGATGAAATTACGAAATTTATCTCTCCCATAAGGCTCATATTGATACATTTCTGTATTAGTTTACTTATAGAATATTCATTAAAGCCTCCACGAACACGATCTCCCGGACGATATAGTTTAACGGGATAGTTCATCGACACCGCGTGATCACGGGCCGGGTCGCTGACGAACGCCCGGCCCCCATCGGCGCGGGGAAGGATTCGAGCCCTCCACCGCGCCACGCACTCGGGGGCGCCCCGGGTCTTTGCACAGAAAGCCTATGCTTTTCCTATGCCGTTGCCCTGCCCCCTGAATGGATTTCCTATGCAACACAGCTCAATTCTTCCTTGGCTTTTGCCAAACGAGGAAGCGAATGGGCGCAGTTCCGATGATCCTGGCCGAAGTCGCAACAGCCACACTGTTCCTGATGGTCGCATGGCCGGCGGACCGGGGCCTTGCCCGTCGTCATGCGCGGCGGAGGTGAGCGATGGCAACACATCAGGCCCGCCTGCTGGCAAGGCGCGCCGCGCCGCCGCCTTCGCTGCCGCGCAGCGATGTCGATGACCTGGTGGATGCCGCGGAACCGCTGGCCGATGTCCGCGCGGTGGTGATCGGCGCCGGGAGCGTTGACGTGCTGTGCGCCCTGCTCCGCCGCGGCTGTGCTGCCGCAACCATGCTACGCCCGGACTTGCGTGCCCCCACCGAAGTGGCGGAGTTGGTGGTGCTGTCCGCCAGCGACAGCGCCCCGGGGATCGGCGGCCTGCTGCGGCTCGCGCGGCGGCGGCTGCAGCCGGACGGACGCATCGTGCTGCGCGAACGTCGGGTCACGCGGACCAGGGACCTGACCAGCCTGCTGGCAGCGCAGGGCTTCACCTCGGTGCGATGCCGGGTGCTGCACTCGGGGGCGGTGCTGAGCACCACCCTGCCCGCAGTCCCGGTCGCGCCGGCCCCATCGGCCGGGGGCTGATCCATGACCGGATCCGGCGGTCTGGCGGGATCGGTCACGCGCACCGGAGCGGAGATGATTGCCCGGAATGCCCCTCGGACAAACCGACTGCAACATCCGCCTGGCGCTGCTGCTGCTCAGCACGGCGACGGCACACCAGTTGGCGCTGCGCCATCTGGACGCGGCGATACCGGAGGCAGCGGCGGCAACGCTGCTGCACGCCCGCAGGCTGCGCAGCCTCGCCGCCGCCAGTCCGGGGGACCGGCACTGCCGCGCGGCGCTGCAGGTGGCGGGCGACGCGCTGTGGTCGGCATGGCGCGCCACCGAACACCTCGAAGGCCATGCCGATGACCGCCTGGCCAATGCGCGCGACGACCTCGAGCGGGCAGCCCGGCTGGTGCTGTGCGGCCTGACCGGCGATGAGCGGGCGGCCGGGATCGGCATGACGGCACGAGCCGCGGCGGCACGCCAGGACTGACCCTCCGCCGCGGCGTCGCTACCCGCCCACGAAGATATCCCGCAACGCCGCGGCGTCCGGTGCCTTGCGCAAGGCCGCCGCGGCGGCCGGGTCGCGCAGCCGGCGCGACACCGCGGCCAGGGCCTGGAGATGGCCGTTGTCCTCCGGCGGGCTCAGCAACAGCACCAGCAGGTCCACCGGGCGCCCGTCCACCGCATCGTAGTCGAGCGGTCGATCCAGCCGGACGAGGAAGCCGACCGGTCCCGGCACGCCCTCCAGCCGGGCATGGGGCAGCGCGATCCCGGCGCCGACCCCGGTCGATCCCAGCGCCTCCCGCGCCGCCAGGGCGGCCGCAACCACCGGGGCGGACAGGCCGAACACGGCCTCCGCGCGCCGGCCCAGCTCGGCCAGCAGCGCCGGCTTGTCGGCGGCGCGCAACCGGTCGAGGACATGGTGGGGGGGTATCATCTCCGCCAGGATCACGCCGCCGTCTCCTGCACCACCAACCGGTAGCCAACTCCCGTCTCGGTGACAACGTGGCGCGGGCGCTCCGGGTCGGCCTCGATCTTCTGACGCAGCTGGCGGACATAGACACGCAATTGCTGCACGTCGCCGCCCGCCTTCCACAGTCGCGTCAGAATGAACTGATGGGTCAGCACCCGTCCGGCATGGATAACAAGCAGCGCCAAAATGTCCCACTCCCGCGGCGAGAGCCGCACCTCGGCGTCTCCCACCGTCACGCGCCGCCGCACCAGGTCGACCGCGAGCGTGCCGCTGCGAAAGACCGGCGGCGCGCCTTCCTGCTGCAGGCGGTGACGCAGCGCCGCGCGCAGCCGCGCCGTCAGCTCCTCCATGCCGAACGGCTTGGTCACGTAGTCGTCGGCGCCAAGATCGAGCGCCGCCACCTTGGCATCCTCCCGCTCGCGCGAGGACAGCACCACGATCGGCACCGCGCTGCCGCGCCGCAGCTCGCGGATCACCTCCAGCCCGTCGCGGTCGGGCAGGCCAAGATCGAGGATCACCACGTCGGGCGGGGCCTCCGCCACGCGCGCCAGCGCCGCGGCGGCGGTGGCGGCCTCGTCCACCCGCCAGCCCTGGGCGCCGAGGCTGGTGCGCAACAGGCGGCGGATCGGCGGCTCGTCATCCACCACCAGCACCGAGGGCGCGGTCATGGCGCCCCCGGCAAGGTCAGCGTGAACACCGCACCGGTCCGGTCGGCCCGGTTGGCCGCGGTGATGTGCCCGCCCATCGCCTCGATGAAGCCACGGCAGATCGCGAGCCCGAGCCCGGTGCCGGCGCGCTGGTGGTCGGTGCTGCGCACCCGGTGGAACTTGTCGAACACGCGTACCAGCTCCTCCTCGGGAATGCCGGGTCCCTCGTCGATCACCTGCACCCGCAGCAGGTCGGATCCCCCCGGCGCGGCCTCCCGCCAGCCGCGCACCTGCACCGTGCTGCCCGCCGGCGCGTATTTTGCGGCATTGTCGAGCAGATTGAACAGCACCTGCTCGAACAGCACGGCATCGAGCCGCACCGTCGGCAGATCCTGCGCGAGATCGAGCGTGACATTGTGCCCGGCCAGCAACCGTCCGGTGCGGGCGAGCGCGGTGCCGATCACCTCGCCTGGATCAGTGGATTCCAGCCGCAGCGCCAAGGCCCCGGATTCCAGCCGGGTCATGTCCAGCAGGTTGCCGACGAAGCGGTTCAGGCGCTCCGCCTCCTCGCGGATGGTGGCGAGCAGTTCGCGCTGCGCCGCCTCGTCCAGCAGCGCGTGATAGCTCTCCAGGCTGCTGGCCGATCCCAGGATAGCGGCAAGCGGCGTGCGCAGATCATGCGACAGCGAGGTCAGCAGCGCCGAGCGCAGCCGCTCGGTCTCCGCCTCCAGCCGCGAGCGGTCCACGTCGGCGGCGAGGTTCACCCGCTCGATGGCGATCGCCGCCTGGTCGGTCAGCGCATCCAGCAACCGGCGCTGCTCCGGATCCAGCAACGGGGCGGTGCCGGCATCCTCGCGGCCGATGCCGACCACGCCGACCGGGCCGCTGCCGGTGCGCAGCGGCAGGAACAGCCGGCGCGCCCCCGGCAGCGTGTCGGCCCCCCGCCCGGCCGGGCGGTTGTTGCGCCAGCACCAGACCGCGGCGGCGAAGTCGGCCTCGTCCAGCATGTCCTCCGGCGGATAGCCCGCCCGCACGGCGATGCTCTCCCCTTCCGGCAGCAGCAGCACCACGTTCACCCGCAGCATCGCGGCGATCTGGTAGGCGGTCGCCCAGAGCAGGTCGTCCATGCCAACCACGCCGGCCAGCTTGCGGCTGAACTGGTACAGCTGGTCGGTGGTGCGTGCCCGCTGCCGCGCCGCCAGCGCCTGCGCCCGCACCCCCGCGGCCAGGTTGCCCGCGATCAGCGCGGCGGCCAGGAAGAACACCAGCGTGACCACGTTTTCCGGGTCGGCGATGGTGAAGGTGTAGAGCGGCGGCAGGAAGAAGAAATTATAGGCCAGCACGCTGACGAGGCAGGTGAACAGCGCCGGCCACAGCCCGAACCACGCCGCGCTGACCAGCACCGCCGTCAGGAACACCAGCGAGATGTTGCTGACCGCGAGCACATGCCGCAGCCCGACCCCCAGCAGCGTCGCCAGCACCACGATGCCGCAGGCGGCGAGATAGGGACGCGGATTGACCGCCTCACGCGCCGGCGTCTCCGGCGGTGACGGGGCGTGCCCGGCCCCGCCCACCACATGCACCGGGATCTCACCCGCGGCCGCGATCAACGCTTCAGCCACCGGGCGGCGCAGGCGCCACCAGCGCCGTCGCACCGGCTTTCCCACCACGATATGCGAGAAATTCTGCGCCCGCGCATAGGCGACGATCTCGGCGGGCACGTCCTGGCCGGGAATGGTCGCGGTCTCCGCCCCCAGCCGCTCGGCCAGGCGCAACGACTCGGCAATGGCATCGCGCTCGGCCTCGGAGCGCTGCAGATGCCGCGCCGTCTCGACATGCAGCGCCGTCCACGGCGCGTGCAGCCGCTCGGCGAGCCGGCGGCCATAGCGCACCAGCGCCGCCCCGGTCCCGGCGCGGGTGACACAGACCAGGATGCGGTCACCCGCGGGCCAGGGCCCGGCGATCGCGTGCGCCTGCATGTGATCGCGCAGCCGCGCATCCACGCTCTGCGCCGTGCGCCGCAACGCCAGTTCGCGCAGCGCGGTCAGGTTGCCGGGCGAAAAGTAATGCGCCAGCGCATGCACGGCAGTGCGGCCGGTATAGACCTTCCCCTCGCGCAGGCGCTGGATCAGGTCGGCCGGCGTGGTGTCCACCACCTCGATCTCGTCGGCCAGATCGAGCACCGCATCCGGCACCGTCTCGCGCACGCGGATGCGGGTGATGCGCGCGACGATGTCGTTCAGGCTCTCCAGATGCTGGACGTTCAGCGTGGTCCAGACGTCGATGCCCGCCGCGAGCAATTCCTCGACGTCCATGCTGCGCTTCGGGTGGCGGCTGCCCGGGGCGTTGCTGTGGGCGAACTCGTCCACCAGCGCCAGCGCCGGACGACGCGCGAGCAAGGCATCGAGATCCATTTCTTCCAGCAGGCGGCCCTTGTACTCCTCCTGGCGGCGGGGCAACACCTCCAGGCCATCGAGCAGGGCAGCGGTTTCCGCCCGGCCATGCGTCTCCACCACGCCAACCACCACGTCCGCCCCCTCGCGGCGGCGCGCCTGGGCAGCGGACAACATCTCATAGGTCTTGCCGACACCTGGGGCGGCGCCCAGAAAAATCTTCAGGCGTCCGCGACCGGAATCGCGGACCGCCTGCTTCAGCAGGGCATCGGGGGAGGGACGCAACGGCTCCGGCATCAGGCAATTCCGGGGCGCTGCCCCGGGCCCCGCCAGGAGGCTTTGCCTCCTGGACCTCCACCAAGGGCCAGAGGCCCTTGGATCCCGGTCATTGTAACGCGTCCAGCGCCAGATTGAGCGCCAGCACGTTGACCCGCCGCTCCCCCAGCACACCGAACATGCGCTCGCTGGCCGCCCCCGCGATCAGCCCCCGCACCCGATCTTCCGGCAGGCCGCGGGCTTTCGCCACCCTTGCCACCTGGAAAGCCGCCGCCGCGGGCGAGATATCGGGATCAAGCCCGCTGGCCGAGGTGGTGACCAGGTCAGCGGGAACCGGCATGTCCCCTTCCCGCACCGCCGCCACGTCGTCGCGGACCCGCTCGACCAGCGCCTTCGCGGTGGGCGCAAGGTTGGAACCGCCCGAATTGGCCGCGTTGTAGGGCAGCGGCACGGTCCTGGTCGGGTCGTTCGGGTCCGTCGTGGTGGTCGCCGACGGGCGGCCATGGAAGTAACGATCCTCCTTGAACGCCTGGCCGATCAGCGCCGAGCCGAGCACCCGCCCGTCACGCTCGATCAGGCTGCCATTGGCCTGATGCGGAAACACCGCCTGGGCGATGCCGGTGACGGCGAGCGGATAGGCAATCCCGGTGATGACGGTCAGGGCCAGCATCAGCACGATCGCGGGACGGAATTGGCTGAACATGACGACTCTCCTTACGCGAGGCCGATGGCGCTGACGAGCATGTCGATCAGCTTGATGCCGAGGAACGGCGCCACCAGCCCGCCGAGCCCATAGACCAGCAGGTTGCGCCGCAGCAGCGCCGCCGCGCCGACCGCGCGATAGCGCACCCCCTGCAGCGACAGCGGGATCAGCGCCACGATGATCAGCGCATTGAAGATGATGGCCGAGAGGATGGCGCTCTCCGGTGTCGCCAGCTTCATGACGTTGAACGCCTGCAGCTGCGGGTAGAAGGCGACGAACATCGCCGGGATGATGGCGAAATACTTGGCCACGTCGTTGGCGATGCTGAAGGTGGTCAACGCCCCGCGCGTCATCAGCAACTGCTTGCCGATCTCGACGATCTCGATCAGCTTGGTCGGGTCGCTGTCGAGATCGACCATGTTGCCGGCCTCGCGCGCGGCCATGGTGCCGGTGTTCATCGCCACCCCGACATCGGCCTGCGCCAGCGCCGGCGCGTCATTGGTGCCGTCGCCGCACATCGCCACCAGCTTGCCCTGCGCCTGTTCCTTGCGGATCAGCCCGAGCTTTGCCTCCGGCGTCGCCTGGGCGAGGAAATCATCCACCCCGGCCTCGGCGGCGATGGCGGCGGCGGTCAGCGGATTATCGCCGGTGATCATCACCGTGCGGATGCCCATCCGCCGCAGCTCGGCGAAGCGTTCGCGGATACCGCCCTTGACGATGTCCTTGAGGTGGATGACGCCGAGCAGCCGCCGGCCCTCCGCCACCGCGAGCGGCGTGCCGCCGGCATTGCTGATCCGCTCGGCGATGGCGCGCAGCTCGCGCAGGCTTGCCTCCGGCACCGGCAGCGCATCCGCAGCGGGCGCCGTGACATGGGCGATGACGGCATCCACCGCACCCTTGCGGATGCTGCGCCCGTCGACATCGACGCCGCTCATGCGCGTCTGCGCCGAGAACGGCACGAAGGTCGCGTGCAGCGGCGCCATGTCGCGCCCGCGCAGGCCATGCGTCTCCTTGGCGAGCACGACGATGGAACGCCCCTCGGGGGTTTCGTCCGACAGCGAGGCGAGCTGCGCGGCATCGGCCAGTTCGCGCGCATCCACGCCGGAGAGTGGCACGAAGGCACTGGCCTGGCGGTTGCCGAGCGTGATCGTGCCGGTCTTGTCGAGCAGCAGCGTATCCACATCGCCCGCGGCCTCCACCGCGCGCCCCGACATCGCCAGCACGTTGAAGCGCACCAGCCGATCCATGCCGGCGATGCCGATCGCCGAGAGCAGCGCGCCGATCGTGGTCGGGATCAGCGTGACGAACAGCGCCACCAGCACCAGCACGGGGATCTCGCCCCCGGCATAGGCGGCGAAGGAAGGAATGGTGGCGACCGCGAGCACGAAGATCAGGGTCATGCCGGCGAGCAGGATGTTCAGCGCGATCTCGTTCGGCGTCTTCTGCCGCGCGGCGCCTTCCACGAGCGCGATCATGCGGTCGAGGAAGGTGCTGCCGGGGGCGGCGGTGATGCGCACGCGGATCCAGTCGGACAGCACCTGGGTGCCGCCGGTAACGGCCGAGCGGTCGCCGCCGCTCTCGCGGATGACGGGCGCGGATTCGCCGGTGATGGCGGCTTCGTTGACGCTGGCCACGCCTTCGATGACCTCGCCGTCGCTCGGGATGATGTCCCCGGCCTCGACCAGCACGATGTCACCCTGGCGCAGCTCCGGGGCCGGGACCGGCTGCCACAGCCCGGTGGCGGCGTACTGGCCGCTGCTGCCGGGCAGCAGCCGCTTCGCCTGCGTCTCGGTGCGGGCGCGCCGCAGCGTCGCCGCCTGCGCCTTGCCGCGGCCTTCGGCCACCGCCTCGGCGAAGGTCGCGAACAGCACGGTGAACCAGAGCCACAGATTGACCTGCAGCGCGAAGCCGAGCCCCGGCCGTCCCGCGACGGCGTCACGCAGCAGCAGCAGCGTGGTCAGCGTCGCCACCACCGCGACGACGAACATCACCGGGTTGCGCCAGAGCAGCCGCGGATCGAGCTTGCGGAACGCCTGCCCGATCGCCGGCACCAGGATCGCCGGATCAAGCAGCGTGGCGGCGCCGCGGTCACGCCGCAGCGGCGGCTTCGCGGCATCGATATCGGTCATGATATCCATGGCGGGGGCCTCAGAACTGGCTGCCGCTGGCGAGCGCGACGTGCTCGACCAGCGGACCGAGGGCAAGGGCGGGGAAGAAGGTCAGCCCGCCGACGATCAGGATGACACCAACGACAAGGCCGACGAACAGCGGGCCATGCGTGGGGAAGGTGCCGGCGGATGGCGGCAGCGTCTTCTTGGCGGCGAGCGAACCGGCGATGGCCAGCGCCGGAATGATGACGAAGAAGCGCCCGATCAGCATGCCGAAGGCAAGCGTGACGTTCCACCACGGCGTGTTGGCCGAAAGCCCGGCGAAGGCGCTGCCGTTGTTGGCGGCGGCGGAGGTATAGGCATAGAGCGCCTCGGTGAAGCCGTGCGGGCCGGGGGCGGAGATCGCGGCCGCGGCCCCGGGCAGCACCACGGCGAAGGCAGTGAATCCGAGGATCGCCAGTGGCAGGGAGAGGATGGCGAGCATGGTCATCTTGACCTCCTTCGCCTCGATCTTCTTGCCGAGATATTCCGGCGTGCGGCCGACCATCAGCCCGGCGACGAACACGGCGACGATGGCGAACAGCAGGAAGCCATACAGGCCGGAGCCGACGCCACCGAAGATGATCTCGCCCAGCATCATGTTGACCAGCGGCACCGCGCCGCCGAGCGGCAGGAAGCTCTCGTGCATGGCGTTGACCGCGCCGCAGGAGGCATCGGTGGTAACGGTGGCGAACAGCGCCGAGAGCGCGGTGCCGAAGCGCACCTCCTTGCCTTCCATGTTGCCCATCGCCGGATCGACGCCGAGCGCGGTCAGCAGCGGATTGCCCTGCGCCTCCGACCAGTAGGCGACCGCCACGCCGGCGGCGAACAGCACGAACATGGCGGCGAACACCGCCCAGCCCTGGCGCCGGTCGCCGACCATGCGCCCGAACATGGAGGTCAGGCCAGCGCCGATCGTGAAGATGGCGAGCATCTGGATCAGATTGGTCAGCGCCGTCGGGTTCTCGAAGGGATGCGCGGAATTGGCGTTGAAGAAACCGCCGCCATTGGTGCCGAGCATCTTGATCGCTTCCTGCGAGGCGACCGGGCCGAGCGCGATGACCTGCTTCGCCCCTTCCAGCGTGGTGGCGCCCACCGCGCCGCCGAGCGTCTGCGGCACGCCCTGCCAGACGAACACCAGCGCGATCACCAGCGAGAGCGGCAGCAGCACGTACAACGTGATGCGCACCAGGTCGGCCCAGAAATTGCCGATGGTGGCGGCGGAGCGGCGGGCGAAGCCACGCACCACGGCAACCGCGATGGCGATGCCCGCGGCGGCCGAGACGAAGTTCTGCACGGTGAGCCCGGCCATCTGCGAAAAGTAGGACATCGTCGTCTCGCCGCCGTAGCTCTGCCAGTTGGTGTTGGTCAGGAAGCTGACGGCGGTGTTGAAGGCGAGATCCGGGGCCACGGCAGACTGCCCATCCGGATTGAACGGCAGCAGGTCCTGCAGGCGCAGCAGCGCATAAAGCAGGACGAGGCCCGCGACCTTGAAGGCCAGCATGGCGGCGGCATAGGCCAGCCAGCCCTGCTCGCGCGCCGGGTCGATGCCGGCAAGGGCATAGAGCCCGCGTTCCAACGGCCCCAGCACCGGCGAGAGCAGGGTGCGGCGCCCCTCGACGACAGCGGTGAGGTACGCCCCGACAGGCGCGGTCAACGCAATCACCAGCGCGCCGAACAGCGCGATCTGAACCCATCCGTTGAGGGTCATGGCGCGCTCAGAACCGCTCGGGACGCAGCAGCGCCCATACCAGGTAGACGAACAGGCCGGTCGCGACGAGCGCGGCCAACACATGGTCGAGTGTCATGACGCGGTCTTCCTACAGATCGTTGCAGGCCAGGGCGTAGCCAAAGCAAAGCACCAGGAAGGCGACGCCTGCGACCATGAACAGCAGGTCAGGCATGGGATTCCCCCGAATGGTGAACCCCGCCAAGCTCGGCAGGACCGCATAGGAATTCGAGAGGGAGCCCGTGCGACGGGCATATGAATCTCATAGGATTCGCCCACGCGTAGCGTTCATAAAACTGAAAGCAAACAGCTTTCCGGCGCGTCTCCCTGGCATCCGCCACGACAAAAGCGCCTCGGCCGAGGTTTCGTTCCTACAAGGGATTGGCTAAGCATCGTTCACGGACACGGAGCGTTGGCCTGCCATGAACGACGAGCAACAGTCCCAACCGATCGAGCTGGAGATCAAGTTCAGCGTCCCCACGGGGGCGGAGACGGAGCTCGCGAATCATCCCGCCCTGCGCGCCGATGGCACCACGCCGCCGCAGACGCGCAGCGAGGTCACCACCTATTTCGACACGCCGGATTGCCGGCTGCGAGCGGGCGCCGCCTCGCTGCGCGTGCGTCGCCGCGGCGAGCAGCGCGTGCAGACCCTGAAGCTGCCCAGCGCCACCGCGACGGCGTTCGGCCGGGCCGAATGGGAATGGCCGGTGCACGGGGAAGTCCCCGACCTGCGCTGCCTCGCCGAAACGCCGCTTGGCACGAAACTGAGCCATCGCGACGAACTCGGGGCGGTCTTCACCAGCGAGATCCAGCGGACCACCTACATCGTCCGGATCGACGATGCCACCATCGAAGCCGCGCTGGATCTCGGGGTCATCCGGGCGGGCGAGGCCACCGAGGAGGTGCGCGAACTGGAGCTCGAACTCAAGGATGGGTCGGCCGCGTCGCTCTATCGCCTCGCCACGGCGTTGCAAAGCAGCCTGCAACTGACGCTGGGGGCGGAAAGCAAGGCGGATCGCGGCTGGCGCCTGCGCACCGGCCGGACGCGTGGCCCGGTGAAGCAGCCGGACATCCGGCTGGAACCCGACGTCACCGCCGCCGTCGCCTTCCGCCACATCGTCGCCACCTCCCTGGCCAATCTGCTGGCCAACCAGCCCGCGGCGCTGATCGGCGAGATCGAGGGGATCCATCACATGCGCGTGGCGATCCGTCGCCTGCGCGCCGTGCTGGCCCTGTTCCGCCCGCATCTCGAGCCGCATGCCGAGGCCCGTTTCACCGCGGAACTGCGGCGCATCGGCAGGGTCCTCGGCGAGGCGCGGGACTGGGACGTGTTCTGCGCGGAAACCCTGGTGGCGGCCGGGGAAGACGGGGTGCCCGCCTCCTTGCTCGACCTGCTGCGCGGCCCGGCCGAAGCCCGGCGGGACGAGGCCCATCGCGAGGTGGTGGCGGAGCTGAACGGCCCGGCCTTCACCTCGCTCGTGCTCGGCCTGGCCGCCTGGGCCGAGGACGCGGCGACGCTCGCCGCCCCGCCCTCACGGGAAGCGATGCAGTTGCTGATGGCCGATCTCGCCCCCCTGCTGGAAGCGCGGCTCGCGCGCAAGGCGCTGCGGCGTGGCCGGCACATCCGCGGACGCACCGCGGAGGAGCTGCACGCCCTGCGCAAATCGCTCAAGAAGCTCCGCTACGGCATCGAGTTCATGGCGCCGCTGCACCGGCGCAAGCAGGTGAAGGCGTATCTGCGCGGCTGCAAGGCGCTGCAGGAACAGCTCGGCGCCCTCAACGACGGCACCATGGCGGTGCGGATGGGCGAGGAACTGGGCGAGGATCGTGTTGCCGCGCTCGCCCCCGCGATCGCTGCCCTGGCGAACTGGGCGCAGGCGCGCCGCGCGCGGGCACTGAAGCATCTGCCTGATGGCTGGAATGCCTTCAAGACTGTGCAACTGCCGACATAGCCCGCATGCCGCATCCGGCTTCACCCTGGCGAGGGTGAAGCCGGGATCGGCAAAGCTCAGCCGAACAGCCGCTCGTAGGCGGTCTGCGCCATCCGGAAATCCGGCAGGTCGCCCTCGTCCATCACCGGCGCGGCGCTGCCCCCGGCGACGCCGGTTTCTCCGTGCATGCGCGAGAGCTGCAGATCATTCAGCACGTCCGCTCCGCTCAGCCTGCCGAGCCGCAGAATGCCGTCGCTGTCGGAACTGACCCCGTACGCCGCGAGCTGGGCCACCGACCAGGGCGCTGCAAGGTCGTTCGACTCAGCCGCCGTCTCCATGGACCGGTTCGCCGGCTCGTCCGTGGCGGGGGCGCCGGTGGGATCCAGCGCGGCCACGATGGTCTGGCCGACTCCGTCGAGATCGATGCCGGCGGCCTTTTCCGCCGCCACGGTGGCAAGATTGATGGCAGCCCCGATCGGCCCGCCGAGCAGGCCGCTGACGACGATCGACCCCACCCGCCGCATCGCCTCCGGGATCTGGTCCCCGGTCAGGGCACGGTAGATCGTGCCGGCCACGGGAACGTACTGCAGCGGGTTGAGCGCCGACAGCACGTCGCGGAAGGACAGCCCCCCTTCTTCGACGGCGGGCCGCCTGGCCTGTTGTTGCGGGAATGGCATGGGCGCGGCTCCGGCCGGCGTGATCACCAGATCGCTCATGCCATCCACCGTGGCGACAGCTTGGTCTGCAACTCATCCCCCGCTTCGCGAACGGCTGACCGCGGACATGAACCGATCCAGCGCCATGCCGGTCGATCCGCGCACCTGCGAAGTCCAGGCGCTGAATCGCCAATTAACGGGCAAGATGTCAACGAAAAACGCAACCTATTGGTGTATTTTTATTTGCTTATATTATCTGCTCCCGAAATATCCACGGCGGGCAACCATCATCAATTCTGGCCATGCTGCGCCGACATGAACACAGGCGCGCCGGCAGCGGCGCAGGCACGGTCGCGCCCTCCATTCTTGGCCCGGTACAGGGCCATGTCGGCACGGTGCAACAAGGCATCCCGGGTATCGCTCCCCTGCAGGGTCGAAACACCGGCGCTGACCGTGTGCCGCCATCCCGTCTCGAAGGCATGGCCCCGGACCGCGGCGCAGAGATGGTCCGCCATGGCCAGTGCCTCGGCGGCGCCGGTTCCGGGGCACAGGACCAGGAACTCCTCGCCGCCCCAGCGTCCCACCGTATCGGTCTTCCGGATGGTCGCCTTGATGATCTTCGTGAAGGCAACCAGAACCCGGTCGCCCATCAGGTGTCCGAACCGGTCGTTGACCGCCTTGAAATGGTCGAGGTCGAGCATGATGACCGAAAGGGCACGTCCCTGTCGCGCACATCGCCCGATTTCCTCGCCGAGCAGGGCGTCCAGCGCGGCCCGGTTGCACAGCTCCGTCAGGCGATCCGTCCGGGACATGAGCCGCAGCCGGGCATTGGCCTGGCGCAGCCGCATCGCCCAGGCCAGGCCGCCCGACAGGATCGCCAGGAAGGCCAGCACGATGTTGCGGATCAGCCCGTAGTCGATGCCGGTATGCACGTTGATCGCCACATGCCGGTTGGCGATCTGGTTGCGCTCCTGCGGCGTGATGGTCGCGATCCCCCGGTTCAGGATATCGCGCAAGCCGGCGCGATCCTTGCGCACGCCCACCCGCAGCCGGTTTTCGTAGCCCGGCACCTGCCCCGAGATCTTCAGGTTGAACCAGCCCTCCTTCTTGATGGTGTAGACCGCGATCGTCAGCGACCGCATGGTCATGTCGGCCTTGCGGCCCGACACCATGGCGAAGGCATCGGCCTCGCTTTCGGTGGTGATGACGCTCAGATTCGGGAAGTCCCGCCGGACGCCCTCCTCGATGGAAGTTCCTTTCGGCAGCACGATGGTTTCGTGGGACAGGGCGGCCAGGTCATCGACGTAGAGATGCTCTTCGCGGGTGATGATGACATTCGTGTCGATGAAGATCGGTTCGGTGAAGACCAGCCATTCGTCACGCTTCGGCGTCCGGTTGAGGAAACTGAGCAGGTCGCAGTCGCCGCGCCTGGACGCGGCGATGCTGTCCTCCCAGTCCCGGGTCGGCACGAGCTGCAGCCTCAGGCCGGCGCGGTCGGCGGCAAGCCTCAGCAGGTCGGCGGCGATCCCTTCATGGATGCCAGCCTGGTTGATGATCTCATACGGCGCCCAGTCCGGATCGACACAGAAACGAACCGGTCCGATTCCCCCCGCCCCCGCCCGGCCATGTCCGGTAGCGGCGCTGCCAGGCCATCCCGGCAGCAGGGACAGTGTCACCAGAAGCGCCGACAGGTACTTCCTGGCAGGGGATGGTGGCGGGGTCGGGGCCATCCGGATGTCCGTGTGGGGGATGACGTTGCACACGTTCTGGCCAGGACACGGGGCAAGCGCTCGCCGGACACCATGGCGAACCGGACCCGGGCCATGTGCCGTTCACGCGCAGACATGGTCGACTCATTCTCCCTTCGGTTCAAGGCCGAAAGGAAGCATATCAATACACTTGCAAAACAATGCAGGCCCGGACAAGGCCCCTCACACCAGCCCTCCCCGGCCGCGACGGCGGCGACCGCCGCGACCGGAAGCGGGCCGGTCCTTTACCTCGGCCCCCGGCCCAGCCTTCCCTCGTAGTACTGCGCCAGCAAGGTGGCCGGGAACAGCAAAATGAAATAAACCACCGCCACCATCGTGTACGTCTCCAGCGGACGATAGGTATCGGCGGTGATCAGTTGCCCCTGGTACAGCAGGTCGGGCACGGCGATGACCGAGACCAGCGAGGTGTTCTTCAACTGGATGATCGACTGGTTCATGAAGGGCGGTACCATCCGCCGGATCGCCTGCGGCAGCACCACCAGCCGCATCAACTGCCACCGCCCCAGCCCGAGCGCCCGCGCCGCGTCCCACTGCCCCTGCTCGATCGAGACGATGCCGCCCCGGAAGATCTCGGCGTAGAAGGCCGCAGTGTAGCAGGACAGCACCGCCACCGCGGCCACCACCGCGGGGATCTGCACCCCCAGCAGCACCGGCAGCGCGTAGTAGAACCACACGATCTGCACCAGCAGCGGGGTGCAGCGGAACGCCTCGATGAAGGCGATCAACGGCCAGTTGACCAGCCGCGAGCGCGACAGCCGCGCCATGCCGATCAGCAGCCCCAGCACCAGCCCGAGCAGGATGGTGCCGAAGGTATAGGCCAGCGTCACCTCGATCCCGGTGACGAACAGCGCCTGATAGCGCCAGAGGAAGCCGAAGCTCCACTCGTACTGCATCGGCTCGCTCCGGCCGGGCGGTCAGAAGGACAGCTCGGGCGGGATGTCCTCGGGCCGGGCGCCGGACTTGAGGATGCCCTGGATCATCCATTCGCGGATCTGCCCGGTGCCGCGGTTCATGTCGATCCAGGCATCCACCACCTCGCGGAAGCGGGTGTCCGGCTCGCGCTGCACGCCCAGGCTGCTCGGCAGCGCGATCAGCGGCGTGGTCAGCAGGCGGAAGCTGCCCAGGCCGGGATTCTTGGCCAGCGCCGCCAGCGCCAGCATCGCCGCCAGCACGTTCACGTCCGCCCGCCCCGATTGCAGCGCCAGCAGCGCCTCGTCGCGGTTGCGATAGGCGGTGATCTGGGCCTTCGGCGCGAAGCGGCGCGCCGCCACCTCGTTGGTCGAGCCGAGGTCGCAGGAAATGCGCACATCCGGGCGGTTGATGTCGGCCCAGCTGGAGGGCAGGAACCCCTTCTTGGCCAGCACGCCATAGGGATGCACGATCACCGGCCGGGTGAAGCCGATCGACAGCGCCCGTTGCGGCGTCGGCGCCAGCGCGAAGGCAAGGTCCACCTTGTTGGCCTGCAGGTCGAGCACCGAGTTGCCGTAGGTGCTTTCCACGTATTCAAGCTTCGCGTTCCACACGGAAGCGATGCTCTTCGCCATCTCGATCGCCGAGCCGGTCCACTCGCCGGTGGCGAGATCCCGGAAGAAATAGGGCATCTCCCCGGGCAGCACGGCGATGCGCAGCACTTTTGTGCGGGTGACCCGCTCGAAGGTGCTCTCGGGCGCGTCGGCCCGGGCGCGGCCGATGAAGAAGCCGCTCACCGCAACCGCGGCAGCGGCGGTCGCGAGCCCACGACGTGACAACCGGTTGGTCATCGTTTTCCTGTCCTTACAATCCCAGGTAGGCCCGCCGCACCGCCGCATCGGCGGCGATGTCACGCGCCGGCCCCGCCATCACCACGCGCCCGGTTTGCAGCACATAGGCGCGATCGGCAATCTCCAGCGCCTCGGCGAGGCGTTGTTCCACGAGCAGGACGGTCATGCCGAGCGCGCGGATGCGCCCGACCGCGGCCAGGATGTCGTCGACCAGCCTGGGCATGATGCCCTGGCTCGGCTCGTCCAGCATCAGCAGCCGCGGCTGCGTCATCAGCGCGCGGCCGATCGCCAGCATCTGCTGCTCGCCCCCCGACAGCGTCTCCGCCCGCTGGCGCAGCCGCTCCTGCAGCCGGGGAAACAAGGAGAACACCAGTTCAAGCGGCCGGAACCGATCGGGATCGCCCCGTTTCGCATAGGCGCCGAGCCGCAGATTGTCCTCCACCGACAGGCGGGGGAACAGCCGCCGCCCCTCCGGCACCAGGCCGATGCCAAGTCGCGCCACCTCGTGCGCGCGCAACTTCCGCAGGTCCTGCCCCTCGAAGGCGATCTCGCCGCTGGTCGCGACCTGCCCGGCGATCGCCTTCAGCAGCGTCGACTTGCCGGCGCCGTTGGCGCCGACCACCGCCACCACCTCGCCCTTCGCCACGTCCAGCTCGACGCCCTGCAGCGCCTTCAGCCCCCGGTAGCTCGCCGAGACGTCACGCAGCCGGAGCATATTTCTCTCCCAGATAGGCGCGGATGACCTCGGGGTTGCGCACGATCTCGGCGGGCGAGCCGATGGTCAGCACCCGCCCGAGATTGAGCACCACCGCGCGGGAGACCAGCGGCAGCACCACCTCCATCACGTGTTCCACCATGATGATGGTGACGCCGCGCGCCTGCACGTCGCGCACCAGCTGCACCCCGGCCTGCGCCTCGGTCGGCGTCAGCCCGGTCAGCATCTCGTCCAGCAGCAGCAGGCGCGGCCCGGTAGCGAGCGCGCGCGCCACTTCCAGCCGCCGTTTCTCCGGCGGCGAGAGCGACCAGGCGGGCCGGTCGATGCGCCCGGTCAGGCCGCAGAAATCGATCGTCTCCTCGGCCAGCGCCATCGCCGCGCGGGTGCGGCGGGCGCGGGCGAAGGCGCCGACCATGACGTTTTCCAGCACCGTCATCGAATCGAAGCTGCGCACCACCTGGAAGGTGCGGGCGATGCCCCGCGCCGCGCAGGCCACCGGGCCGAGCCCGGAGACGCGCACGCCCTCCAGCCGGATCTCGCCACGATCGGGCGTGACCTCGCCGCTGATCGAATTGAACAGCGAAGTCTTGCCCGCGCCGTTCGGCCCGATCAGGCCGAGAATCTCGCCTTGCCCGACATCGAAGCTGATATCGACATTGGCGGCGACGCCGCCGAAGGACTTGCTGAGTTCGCGGACCTCAAGCAGCGCGGGCATCGTCGCCTCCCCCTCGCCTGCCGAGCAGGCTGACCAGGCCCTGCGGCCGCGCCAGCGCCACCAGCACGATCAGCGCGCCGTACAGCATCAGGTCGACGCCCCGGCCGGAGCCGCCGAGATAGGATCGCGACAGCTCGCTCAGCGGGATCAGCAGCGCCGCCCCCAGCAGCGGCCCCCACAGCGTGCCCACCCCACCGAGCACCGCCGGCAGCGGGATCAGGATCGAAAGCGTGCCGGCCATGACGCTGTCCGGATCGATATAGCCGACGTACTGGGCATAGATCGCCCCGCCCATGCCGGTGAAGAACCCGCTGATCGCCGCCGCCGCCATCTTGGAGGGGAAGATGCGCACCCCGAGCGAGCGCGCCGCGGTCACGTCGTCCTTCACCGCGCGCCAGGAAAACCCCCAGCGCGAGCCCTCGATCACCCAGGCGGCGATCCAGGTCAGCGCCAGGAAGCCAAGCGCCACGTAATGGTACGGCAGCTTCGCGGTGCGGAACTGCAAAGCGAGCCAGGATTCGCCCTGGAACGGCACGTAGACCCCGGTTGCCCCGCCGACGAAGTCCCAGTTCAGGAACAGCAGCCAGCCGATCTCGCCCACCACCACGGTGGCGATGGCGTAATAATGGCCGGAGAGCCGGAAGCAGGGCCAGCCGACCAGCAGCGCGCCCAGCCCGCCGACCGCCCCGCCCACGACCATGCCGAACACCGGCGGCACGCCGAGTCGCACGAACAGCAGCGTCGAGGCATAGGCGCCGAGGCCGAAATACAGCGCATGCCCCAGGCTGATCTGGCCGCAATACCCGCCCAGGATGTTCCAGGCCTGCGCCAGCCCGGCGAACAGCAGGGTGATGATGATCAGGTTCCGCGTGTACACGTCGCCGATCGGCAGCGGCAGCACCGCCAGGGCCGCCAGCACGATGACGCCGCCGAGCAGCTCGGCGCGGCGGCGCCGCAGGATGGCATTGTCCATCAGATCCGCCCCAACAGGCCGCGCGGGCGGACCGTCAGTACCACAAGGTAGATCGCGAACATGCCCACCTGCTTGAGCGACGGCTCCAGCAGCAGCGCGGTCAGCGCCTCCACCTGCCCGATCAGCAGCCCCGCCACCAGCGCACCGGCGAGGCTGCCGAAGCCGCCGAGCGCCACCGTCACATAGGCGATCAGCGCGAAATTGGCGCCGACATTGGGCGAGACGTAATAGAACGTCGCCAGCATCACCCCGGCGATGCCCACCGCCGCCGCCCCCAGCCCCCAGCCGAGGGCGAAGATGCGGTCACGGTCGATGCCGATCAGCGCCACCGCCTCGCGGTCTTCCCGCGTCGCTTCCAGCGCGCGGCCGAACTCGGTGCGGTTGATCAGCAGCAGCGCGCCGAAGGCGGCGAGGCACACGAGGCTCGCCGCCACCTGCGGCAAGGGCAGGAACACCTCGCCCACCGCCAGCGTGCGGCCCGCCACCACCCCGGAAGTGATGGAATGGAACTCGCCGCCGAAGGCGAACTGGGCCAGGCCGCGCAGGAAGATCGCCAGCCCGAAGGTGACGAAGATCTGCACCATGCCGCGATTGAACTGCACCGACAGGGCGCGGGCGATCAGCCCCCGGTACAGCGTCATCCCCACCCCGAACAGCAGCAGCGCCACGACGGGCAGCAGCAGCAGCGGATCGACGCCCGACAACTCCCACAACACGAAGGCCGCGTACATGGCCAGCATCAGCAGCTCGCCATGCGCGAAGTTCACCACGTCCATCAGGCCGAAGATCAGGCTCAGCCCGGCGGCGACCAGGGCATAGATCAGCCCCATCAGCAGGCCGCCGATCGCGGCCTGCAGCAGAATGTTGGGATCCACCGTGCCCTAGCCGCCCACGTTCCACTGCGCCTCGACCGAGGCGATGTCGAACGGATAGACGGTGCGGTAGACGCCGCTGGTGATCTGCTGGATCACCGGGGTTGCCTCCACGTTCTGGCCGGATTCGTCGAACCGCACCCCCTTCCAGGGCACGATGAGCTGCACGCCCGGCACCGCCGTCTCGGTCAGCGCCTTGCGGATCGCCGCCGGATTGGCCGCGCCGGCACGGTTGATGGCGTCCGCGAGCACCTGCAGCGACGTCACCTGCCGCGCGGTGTTGTCGTTGAGGTCCTTGCCGCTGCGGGCACGATAAGCTGCGTTCACTGCGGGAATCGCCGGCCGGGCCTTGACGGCGTCGCCCGCGTAGGAAGACCGGCTGAACACGCCTTCCGCCAGCGCGCCCGAGGCCTTGATGAAATCGGGCTCCTGGAAGCCGGCAGCCTGGGCCATGATGGCACGCGGGTGGTAGCCGATCTCGTTCATCGCCCGCAACATCAGGATGGCATCGTTGGTGTAGCTGGTCGGCATCACCACGTCCGCGCCCGCCGCCTTCAGCCGCTGCGCCTCGGTCGACAGCGAGGGCGAATTGGCGCGGTACTTGACCTCGGCGGCCACCCGGATGCCGGCTTCCTGCGCCAGCTTGCGCTGCACGTTGCTGGAATCGACGCCGAAGATCGAATCCTCGTAGATCAATGCGACCGATTTCACCGGCCGGCCGGTCTTCTTGCCGATATCACGGAAGAAGTCGAACATCGCCTCGGTGAACATCTCGTCGTGGGGCGAGGTGCGGAAATACCATTTCAGGCCGCGCCGGTGCAGGCTCGGCGAGGAATTGTCCATCGAGATGTAGGGCACTTCATAGCGCTCGGCGACCTGGCTGATGGTCGCCGCGGTGGCCGAGGTGTAGCTGCCGATCAGCACCGGCACCTTTTCCTGGGTGATCAGGCGCTCGGCCTCGGCGCGTGCCTTCTGCGGGTCGTTCTGGTGGTCGGCCATGACCACGCGGATCTTCGCCCCGCCCAGCGCCGGCAGCCCGCCGCCATTGCCCATCAGCATCGGAATCGGCGGGTGCGTCCCGTTGATCAGCTCGGCGGTGGCCTCCAGCGCGGCCTTGGCGTCATTGCCGATCGGGGCGGCATTGCCGCTCATCGGGTAGATTGCGCCAATCACGACCTCCTCGGCCGCAGCGGCGCGTCGCGACGCAGCACCGGCCAGCGCGAGGGCACCAGCCGACATCAGCAGTTTCCTGCGTTCCATGGTCTTTCTCCCCAACGGCGATCCCAGCCCCGCGGAAAGCAATGCACGTGCCACGTTGACTGGCAAGGGAGCCTGTAGGGCGGATCAGCGAAGCGCCATGCGCCATTGCAACCATCTGCAAGGTCGCCGGCTTGCGTTGGCGGACTACGTCCGCCCTACATCACATGACGAAAGGGGAAAGACCGGGATGGGGCGAGCGATGGGACTCGAACCCACGGCATCCAAGACCACAACCTGGCGCTCTACCAACTGAGCTACGCCCGCCATACCCGGTGGAGGCGGGGTCTACGCCGAACGTGCCCGCTCCGTCAACGTGCCATTCGTCATGGCCGTGCTGCCGGCGAAATGCCGGGACAGGCGGTCCAGCGCGGCCTGCAGCACCTCCGGGCGCTTGCAGAAGGCGAAGCGGGCGTAGTGGCCGGGGGCGTTGCCTTCGTAGAAGGCGCTGACCGGGATGGCGGTGACGCCGGCCTGTTCGGTGATGTGCCGGCAGAACGCCACGTCGTCGCCATTATAGCCGAGCGGGGTGAAATCCACGGTCACGAAGTAGCTGCCCCGCACCGGCAGCACCCCGAAGCCGATCCGCGCCAGCCCCTCGGCCAGCAGGTCGCGCTTGGCGGCAAGCCCGGCGGCGAGGTCGTGGAAATAGGCGTCCTCCTTGCCCAGGCCGAGCGCGACCGCCCGCTGCAGGTTGGGGGGCGTGGTGAAGGTCAGGTTCTGGTGGGCCTTGGCCGCCACCCCCGCGAGCGCCCGGCAGGCGGTGATGTAGCCCACCTTCCAGCCGGTCAGGGAGAAGGTCTTGCCGGCGCTGCCCACCCGCAGGCAGCGCTCGCGCATGCCCGGCAGGCTCATCAGCGGGATGTGGCGCCAGCCATCATAGGTCAGGTGCTCGTAGACCTCGTCGCAGACGGCATAGGCGTCGTGGCGCTGCAGCAGCTCGGCGATGAAGGCCAGTTCGGCGGCGGTGAACACCTTCCCGGTCGGGTTCATCGGGGTGTTCAGCAGGATCGCCTTGGTCTTCGGGCCGAAGGCGGCGGCCAGTTCGGCGCGCGGTAGATCCCAGGATGGGGGCTGCAGCCGCACCAGCCGCGGGACGGCGCCGAGCAGCCGTACCACCGGCAGGTAGGTGTCGTACAGCGGCTCGATCAGCACCACCTCGTCACCCGGGTCGAGCAGGGCCATCAGGCAGGCGGTGATCGCCTCGGTGGCGCCGGAGGTCACCACCACCTCACTGGCCGGATCGACCGGGATGCCCCAGAATCGGGCGTTGGCGGCGGCGACTGCCTCGCGCAGCTCCGGCAGGCCGGTCATCGGCGGGTACTGGTTGCGCCCGTCCAGCAGCGCTTCGGCGGCGGCACGGACCACGTCCTCCGGCCCGTCGGTGTCGGGGAAGCCCTGGCCGAGATTGATCGCCTGGTGCTGCACGGCGAGCGCCGACATGACGGTGAAAATTGTCGTTCCGGTAGCGGAAAGCAGGGCGTTCGGCGACTTCACCGCATTTTTCCTCGCCGGCCGGCGGAACGGGACGCGTCCGGCCGGAAGGAGCGGCGCCCGGGAATGGGACGGGAAGAGTATGCGCAGCCTTGCCCCCGGCTTCAACGCCTGCGCCGCAATGCGCGCCCGCCTGCCCCGAAATCAGGCAGCCACGCCCAAGAGGCGGGCGGTGCGCCTGCCCAAGACGGTGGCAAAGCCGGCGCCACGGCACCGTTGCCGGGTGGCACGCTTCGTGCAAACCTGCGCGACCGCTCTCCTCTGGTCAGGACGGGCGGCAGCGAAGGCTCTTGACTCGGCGCCGCCGCCGCAGCCACGGGGTGGTCGATCCAGTAGGAGGGGGCCCGGTCCGCCGGGCCAGTTGTGCATGAAGAAGATCGAGGCGGTCATCAAGCCGTTCAAGCTGGACGAGGTGAAGGAGGCGCTGCACGAGGTCGGCCTGCAAGGCATCACGGTCGTCGAGGCCAAGGGTTTCGGCCGGCAGAAGGGCCACACCGAGTTGTATCGGGGGGCGGAATACGTGGTGGATTTCCTGCCCAAGGTGAAGGTCGAGGTGGTCTGCGAGGACGACGTCGTGGAACGCGCGGTGGAGGCGATCACCAACGCCGCCCGCACCGGTCGCATCGGCGACGGCAAGATCTTCGTCAGCTCCATCGAGGAAGTGGTGCGCATCCGCACCGGCGAGCGCGGCGAGGACGCCATCTGACATGGATCGCCGCCGCAGGACGATGGCCGCGTGCCACTCTCCCCGGCGAACGATCCGGCCACCGACGGCACTACGGAAACTGAGAAACCGGCTTTCGGCCCCTTCGCGAAGCACGTAAAGGGGCCGCTGACGGGGGCCGCGTGGGGCGGCCTCCCTGCGCCGTCCAACGGCGCGTGGACGAGGGACTGAGGAATGGTGAAGAACACTGGCGAAGACGGCGTCGCCAAGGTACTGGAGCTGATCAAGGAGCACTCGGTCGAATACGTCGACCTGCGCTTCACCGATCCCCGCGGCAAGTGGCAGCACACCGCCCAGCACGTCTCGACGATGGACGAGGATGCCTTCCGCGACGGCATCATGTTCGACGGCTCCTCGATCGCCGGCTGGAAGGCGATCAACGAATCCGACATGATCCTGATGCCGGACGCCGCGAGCGCGGTGCTGGACCCGTTCGCCGCCAAGCCGTCGCTGATCATCTTCTGCGACATCATCGAACCCTCGACCGGCCAGCCCTATAACCGCGACCCGCGCAGCACCGCCAAGAAGGCCGAGCAGTACGTTGCCTCCTCGGGCATCGGCGACGCCGTCTTCTTCGGCCCGGAAGCCGAATTCTTCGTCTTCGACAGCGTCAAGTTCGGCACCGGCCCGAACTACGGCATCTACCAGCTCGACAGCCAGGAAGGCCCGCAGGCCAGCCTGAAGGACTACCCCGAAGGCAACATGGGCCATCGCCCGGTCGTCAAGGGCGGCTACTTCCCGGTTCCGCCGGTCGATTCGGAAAGCGACCTGCGCGCCGAGATGCTCTCGACCATGGGCGAGATGGGCCTGACCATCGAGAAGCACCACCACGAGGTCGCGCAGTCCCAGCACGAGCTGGGCATGAAGTTCGGCCCGATGGTGCAGATGGCCGACCAGCTCCAGATCTACAAGTACGTCATCCACAACGTCGCGCACAGCTACGGCAAGACCGCGACCTTCATGCCGAAGCCGATCTATGGCGACAACGGCTCGGGCATGCACTGCCACCAGTCGATCTGGAAGGCCGGCAAGCCCCTGTTCGCGGGCAACGGCTACGCCGACCTGTCGGAGACGGCGCTGTACTACATCGGCGGCATCATCAAGCACGCCAAGGCCATCAACGCCTTCACCAACCCGAGCACCAACAGCTACAAGCGCCTGATCCCGGGCTTCGAGGCGCCGGTGCTGCTGGCCTACTCGGCCCGTAACCGCTCGGCCTCCTGCCGCATCCCGTATGCGACCAACCCGAAGGCCAAGCGCGTCGAAGTGCGCTTCCCCGACGCCGCCGCCAATCCGTACCTCGCCTTCGCGGCGATGCTGATGGCCGGCCTCGACGGCATCCGCAACAAGATCCATCCGGGCGACCCGATGGACAAGGACCTGTACGACCTGCCGCCGGAAGAGCTGAAGGACATCCCGACGGTGTGCGGCAGCCTGCGCGAGGCGATCGGCGCGCTGGAAGCCGACCACGAGTTCCTGCTCGCCGGCGACGTGTTCTCGGTCGACCAGATCCAGAGCTACATCGAGCTGAAGTGGGCCGAGGTGTACAAGTTCGAGCACACCCCGCACCCGGTCGAGTTCGAGATGTACTACTCGGTCTGAGCGGACACTCCGCCCGACCATCGGCCCGCGGACCCAGGTCCGCGGGCACCGTGCCTGCCGCACCCGCCCGCGTCCCCGACGCGGGCGGGTTGCTGTCTGCAGGCAGCCGGGCGGACGCGGGCAGAACCACCCCGCCGCAACACAATCAGAGTCATTGCGGTTATTTTCTTGCGCCCGCCAGGCAATTGCCGGATTTCTACCATTGACTTATTTTGATAATATACAATTCAATCGCAGACATTTTCCGTCACATTGAAACGCGATCCTGCGGAATTGGAGTGTCCATGCGCCGGACCGGAGTCCTCCTTGCCCTCACCGCCGCCACGCTGTCTGCCGAGGCTTCCGGGCAAACCAGGCCAGGCAGTTTCATCAGCATGCAGATCGGCCCCAACCTCGTCACCTACCGCACCATCCAGGGGGTGCAGCTTCCCTCCGCCACCGGTTCGGGACGCGGCACCAACCTGGGATTCGAACCGGGCATCGCCGGCACGGTGGCGGCAGGCCAGGCGTTCGGCGACGGTCTGCGCGCGGAGCTGGAAGCCAGCGTCCGCAGCGACGGCTTCGCCGGCTCGCCGCGCGCGACGGGCACCGAGCTGAAACTCGGGGTGATGGCGAATCTCTATTATGATTTCGACGTGAGCCGCCTCGGGCTGTCCGGCATGGTGCCGTATCTCGGCGGCGGCATCGGCTGGATGCGCACGCGTTGGAACGATGTGCGGCTGTCGGGGCAGGGGCTGCTGCTGGAGATGAACGACAGCGTCGATTCCCTGGCCTTGCAGGGAATGACCGGCGCGGCCTTCCCGATCACGGACAGCCTCAGCCTGACCACGGAGTACCGCTTCACCGCCCTGCCCATGGACCAGAAATTCGCGACCCGCCTCACCAGCATGGCCGGCACCGCGACCCCGATGATGAAGATCACGGGGGAAAACAACCACGCGGTCCTGCTGGGGATGCGCTACAGCTTCGGCAACCTGCTGCGCTGATGCGGCACCGGGGGACGGCGGATCAGGCGCCGTCGAGCGTCATCCTGCGGCCGGTCAGGGTCCCCAGCAGCGCGGCCAGTGCCTCGCCGCCGAAGGGTTTCTGCACCCAGGGCCGGTCATGGAACCGCGCCTCGATACTGTCCCGGCCATAGCCGGTAACGAAGGCGAAGGGCACGCCCAGCTCCGCCAGCGCATCGGCCACCGGATAGCCGCGCTCGCCATAGCCGAGATTGACATCGAGCACCGCCGCGTCGATCCGCTCCGCCGCCACCAGGCGCAACGCCGCCGCCACCGTCGCCACCGGCCCGACCACGTCGCAACCGAGGCCGATCAGGATGTCCTCGGCGAGCATGGCGATCAGCGTCTCGTCCTCAAGCAACAGCACCCGCAACCGCCCTGGCGCGGCGGACTCCCCCATTACGGCTTCTCCATCATGCGGCCTGCCCGGCAAGATCGAGCGGAAACGCGATCATGCATCGCAGCCCGGTGGAATCGAAGCGCAACTGTGCTTCTCCGTGTAACTCCTTGGCCAGCCCCCCCTCGATCAGCCGCGCCCCGAAGCCGCGCCGCACCGGCAGGCGCGGCACGGGCCCACCCGTCTCCGCCCACAGCAGGCGCAGTTGGCGCTCCCCCTCCGCATCCGGCACGATCGTCCACGACACCTCCACCTGCCCGGTCTCGTTGGAGAGGGCACCGTGCGTGGCAGCGTTGGCGGCCAGCTCGTGGAAGGCCATGCCGAGCGCCTGCACCGCCTTCGGCCCCAGCCGCACATGCGGCCCGCGACAGGCCACGCGCGCGGCGCCGGCGCGGCCGCACCAGGGCGCCAGCTTGCCCTGCAACAGGTCGCGCAGCGTCGCCCCCTCCCAGCAGGTGCGGGTCAGCAGGTCATGCGTCTGCGCGAGGCTCATCAACCGGCTGATGAAGCTCTCCCCGGGGGGGACGGCCGGATCCCGGCTGCGCAGGGTCTGCGTCGCGATCGACTGCACCGCCGCCAGCGTGTTCTTCACCCGGTGGTTCAGCTCGTCGATCAGCAGGCGCTGGCGGGCCTCCGCCCGCTTGCGCTCGGTGACGTCGCGGATGAACCCCACCATGTGCCGGCCGCGCCGCAACGGGTCCCGCACGAAATTGCCGTGCACCTCCGCGTCCAGCCAAACGCCGTCGCGGTGGCGCAGCCGGCATTCGTGACGGAACGGCTCGCCGGTCACGGCGGCATGCGCCACCGTTGCCCGCAGCGCCGCGCGGTCCTCGGGATGGATCAGCTCGCGCAATTGCGGCTTCTCCCCCAGCTCCTGGGCGCGCCAGCCCAGGATGCGCTCCAGCTCGTCGCCGAACACCGCCGTCTCGGTCTCGGCGTCCCAGTCGAACAGGACATGGCCGGAGGCACGCACCGCCGCCTCGTAGCGACCGCGCCAGGCGCGCAGCTCCGCCGAGGCCTCCCGCCGGATCCGCGCGAGTTCCAGATTGGCGCGCACGCGGGCCAGCAGTTCGCGCGCCGAGAACGGCTTGGCCAAGTAGTCGTCCGCCCCCGCCTCCAGCCCGTCGATGCGCGCCTCTTCCCCGGCGCGGGCCGAGAGCATGATCACCGGCAGGTCGCGCGTGCGCGGCCGCGCACGCAGCGCCCGCAAAAGGCCGAAGCCGTCGAGGCGCGGCATCATGACGTCGGTCAGCACAAGATCGGGCGGATCCGCCTCCGCCACCGCCAGCGCCGCCGCGCCGTCGGGCACCGCCGCCACCTCGTAGCGCCCTTCCAGCAGCCGGCGCAGGTAGTCGCGCACATCGGCGTTGTCGTCGGCCAGCAGCACGCGCGGGCGCGGGCCGCGCACTTCTTCTTCCTCCGGCGGCCCGGCCTCGGGCAGCACCACCCAGCCAGGCCCGTTGCGCGCCGGCAGGGCCTCCCCCGCCGCCGCCGGCAGCCAGCGCAGCGCCTCCTCGACGAAGGCGTCCGCCTGCATCGCCGTGGAGACCTGGCTGCGCCGCGCGCCGATCCGCTCGGCCGGCAGGTGCGCCGTGCCGGCCGGGATGGTCACCCGGAAGGTGCTGCCGCGTCCGGGCGTGCTCTCCACGGTGATGCCGCCGCCATGCAGCCGCACCAGTTCCTGCACCAGCGCGAGCCCGATGCCGCTGCCCTCCATGGTCCGCCCGGCCGCGCCCTCGACGCGGTGGAAGCGCTCGAACAGCCGCGGCAGCTCGGCCTCGGGAATGCCGATGCCGCTGTCGCGCACCGCCAGCTCCGCCCCCTGCCCGTCCCAGCGCAGCGACACGGCGATGCCGCCGGCAAGGGTGAACTTGAACGCGTTGGAGAGCAGGTTGAGGACGATCTTCTCCCACATGTCGCGGTCGACGAAGACCGGCTCGGGCAGGCGCGGGCAATCCACCTCCAGCCCCAGCCCGGCGCGCTCGCAGGCCGAGCGGAAATTGGCGGCGAGCGAGGCGGTCAGCGTGCCCAGCTCGACCGGCTCGTAGCTCGCCTGCACGCGGCCGGCCTCGACGCGCGAGAAATCGAGCAGGGTGTTGACCAGCCGCAGCAGGCGCAGGCCGTTGCGGTGGGCCAGCTCCAGCAGGGGCCGCGCCGATCCGGCCGCATCGGTGGCCAGCACTTCCTCGATCGGGCCGAGCATCAGCGTCAGCGGCGTGCGGAACTCGTGGCTGACATTGGAGAAGAACGTGGTCTTGGCCCGGTCCAGCTCGGCCAGCGCCTCGGCGCGGCGGCGTTCTTCCGCATAGGCGCGCGCATCGGCGAGCCCGGCGGCGACCTGCCCGGCCAGCAGCTCGATGAAGCCGCGATACTCCTCGTCCAGCGGACGGTACGGGTTGAGTGCCGCGACCAGGAAGCCGGCGCAGCGGGACTGGCCCTGCTGGGCGATCGGCAGCACCAGCGCACGCGCCGGCGGCTTGCGCCACGGCCCGCCCGGCAGGTCGCGGAACCGGGCGCTGAGGTCATCGACCTCCACGCCTCTGCCCCGTGCCAGCACCTCGGCCAGCTCCCACGGCCCGCCGCCCCCGTCCGCGAGCGCGATCGTGGCCGGCGCGGCCGGATGGTCGCGGCCGATGCCGCTGCAGCAAGCGAGCGTCGCCGCCTTGCCATCCGGGGCGAGCGTGTAGACCAGGCTGAACGGCAGGTCCGGGTTGCGCTCGCCGAGGCATTCCGCCAGCACCCCAAAGAACGCCTCCGGCGAGCGCATGCCGAGCGCGCGCGCGCCGAGTTCGCGCAGCAGCGCCAGGCGGCGTTCGCCGATGACGCGCCGCGTGTCCTCGGTGACCACGCAGAGCATGCCGCCCACGCCGCCCGCCCCATCCGGCAAGGGGCTGTAGGAGAAGGTGTGGAAGGTCTCCTCGGGAAAGCCCGAGCGCTCCAGGATCAGCCGCAGGCCCTCGTCATAGGTAGCCTCGCCGGTGCGCAGCACATGGTCGATGCGCGGGCCGATGGTGTCCCAGATCTCCGCCCAGACCTCGCGCGCCGGCGAGCCGAGCGCCCAGGGATGCTTCACCCCGAGCGTGGGACGATAGGCGTCGTTGTAGAAGAAGGTCAGCTCCTTCCCCCAGCCCATCCACATGGCGTAGCGGGAGCCGAGCATGATCTCCACGGTGGTGCGCAACGTCGCCGGCCAGCGCGCGATCGCGCCCGGCGTGGTGGCCTGCCACCCCTTGGCCCGGATCAGGCTCCCCATCTCGCCGCCGGAAAAGCTGAACGGATCGGGCGACCCGGGGGGCGCGGGCCCGGTCAACCGCATCGTTCGCCCGTGGGCCGCTCATTGGGGCTGGACGATGTTGCGGAGAAAGGAAGGCGATGCCGTGTGCGCACGATGATCTGCTGCCGGCTCCCGGTCAGGTCTCAGTCTGCAATATGGCAACATGCATGGGCGGGGCACCAGACACTGGCAGAATGCCGTTGCCCACAGCAGGGCGAATCCAACCCCACACCCGACTGTGACCCATCGGCGGGGCCTGCTTCGCCGCCAGGTTGGGGCTGGTAGACCCGCCAGGACAGGCGGGCCGGACGGAACGATGATCAGGCATGGAGGTCGCCCCCAACAGGATCCGCTGTCAACGCGGCCGGACGCCTCCGGTGGCAGGCGCCGGGCCGAGATGAACTGAAGCTGAACAATTCGCTCAGGCCCGGTTCAGCCAGGAACGGCCAGGGTGCGCCACGCGGTGGAACGATCCGCCCAGAGAGCTAAAAGGAGAGTCCTTCATGTCAGTTCCGCCTCCCGTCGCGACGGAGCGCTACGGCGTCGTCACCCGCGCCCTGCACTGGGGCACCGTCATCCTGGTGATCGCCGCCTGGGGCCTGGGGATCGTGCTGGAGGACATCCCACGCGAGCTGCGCGCCACCCCGGTCAGCATCCACTTCACCCTGGGCGTCACCATCCTGACCCTGGCCGCCCTGCGCGTGCTGTGGCGGCTGGCGGCGCGCGACCACCTGCCCGGCGAGCCCGGCCTGATGGGCCGCGTCCGCGATGCGATGCATCTGAGCCTGATCAGCATCCTCGTCGCCATGCCGGTGACCGGCCTGATGATGCCCTGGTCGCGCGGGCGCGACGTGGCGCTACTCGGCGGCGTCTCCATCCCCGCCCCCTTCACCGTGCCCGGCGGCGGGCTCTGGCACGGGACGCACGAGGTGCTGGCGTATCTGCTGGCGACCCTGGTGGCGGGGCATTTCGCGGCGGCGCTGTACCACCACCTGGTCATGCGCGACGGGGTGCTGCGCCGCATGCTGCCGGCGCGGCAGGCCGCTTAGCAGCCGGGCTTGCCGGCGCAGAACATGTCGTAGAGCACCTGCAGGATGGTGCGCACGCGGTCGGAAGCGATCCGGTAGTAGATCGTGGTCGCCTCCCGCCGCGTCGCCACCAGCCCTTCCTCGCGCAGCGTGCCGAGATGCCGCGACAGGTTCGACTGCGTCAGCCCCAGCCGGCGACTGAGATCCCCGGCAGACACCTCGCCCTCGATCAGCGTGCACAGCACCATCAGCCGGTGGCGGTTGGCGATCGAGCGCAGGAATGCCTCGGCGGCAGCGGCATGGGCCTCCATCTCGGCAACGGGCGCGGCGGGCACGTGGTTCATGGCAGCGGACTTCCTCGGGAGCATGCCCCCTGCCGGTACAGGCCGGGTCACGCGGCACGTCGGACTGGAACAGCGACAACGCCGGTTGGGCGACGATAAAACTTGAACATATTGTGAAATAGCTCGGCCGGCAAGATGAAAATGCCGTCCGGATAGTTACTTGAAAATTTCCTCAAATTTGATTAAACGAGGTCCAGGCCACTCCCGCCGGCGGCATGCCGCCGGCATCACCTCCTGCCTGGAAGGACGACCGACGATGCACGAGAACTGGCCCGAACTGGCGGCCGGGCTGTCGGCCCCGCTGCGCGAACTGCGCACCGGCGCCGCCGACGTGATGAAGGGCTTCTCCGCCCTCTCCCGCGCCGCGCTGGAAGCCAAGGCCCTCGACACGAAGACCAAGGAGCTGATCGCGCTTGGCATCGCCGTGGCAACCCGCTGCGACGCCTGTGTCGCCTTCCACGCCGAGGCGGCGGTGCGCCAGGGCGCGACCCGCGAGGAAGTGCTCGAAACCATGGGCATGGCCATCTACATGGGCGCAGGTCCCTCGGTGATGTACGCCGCCCAGGCCCTGGAAGCCTTCGACCAGTTCAAGGCTCGCGCCGCCGGCACGTCCGCCTGATCACACCGGAGATCCCACGATGAACCAGAATATCGGCACCACCGACCGCGTGATCCGCATCGTCGCCGGCCTCGCCCTGCTGGCCTTCGCGGCCCTGGGTACCGGCGACCTGCGCTGGCTCGGCCTGATCGGCATCGTGCCACTGGGCACCGCCCTGGTCCGGTGGTGCCCGCTCTACACGATGATCGGGCTGCGTACCTGACACCGCCGGGGCGCTGCCCCGGACCCGCCAGGAGGCTTCGCCTCCTGGACCTCCACCAAGGGCTTTGCCCTTGGAACCCATTCTTTGCCGCGCAGCGCTTATGGGATCCAAGGGCCTTGTGGCCCTTGGCAGGTCCAGGGCAGCGCCCTGGCCTTCCCTTAAGCCCTGAGCGGCAACACCACCGGGTGCCCATCCGACCCATGGTCGACGGCCACCCGCACGTTGAAAGCCTCCCCCAGCACGGCCGGCCGCGCGATGTCAGCGGGCCGCCCCGTCCCCACCAGCCGCCCGGCCTGCATCACCGCCACCCGGTCGGCGAAGCGCAGGGCGGCGTTGATGTCGTGCAGCACGACCAGGCTGGTGAGCCCGCGCCGGCGCGTGGCATCGCGCAGCAGTTGCAGCACCTGCAGCTGGTGGGCGATGTCGAGTGCGCTGGTCGGCTCGTCGAGCAGCAGCACCGCCGGGTCGCCTGCCAGCACCTGGGCCAGCAGCACGAGTTGGCGTTGCCCGCCCGAGAGCTGGCCGATGCGCCGCGTGGCGAAGGCGCCCGCGCCGACTTCCTCCAGCGCCGCCGCCGCACCGGCGAGGTCCGCGGGCGAGGGCCGCAGCGCCAGCGTGCGCAGCCGGCCCAGCAGCACGACCTCGAACCCGGTCAGTACCGGCCGGGCCGCGTTGTCCTGCGGCAGGTAGCCGATGCGCGTCACCGGGGGGCGCGTCGCCTCATCCCAGCGCAGCTCGCCCTGGCAGGGCAGCAGCCCGGCGAAGGCGCGCAGCAGCGTCGACTTGCCCGAGCCGTTGGCACCGAGGATGGCGAGCACCTCGCCGGGGGCCGCCTCCAGGTCAACCCCGTCCACCGCCCGCCTGGTGCCGTAGCGCACCGACAGGCCGCTTGCCCGCAGCCTCATGCCCGTCGCTCCCGCGCCAGCACCAGCCAGGCGAAGAACGGCACGCCGATCAGCGCGGTGACGATGCCGATCGGGAACACCGTGCCGGGCAGGATCAGCTTGCTGGCCACCGACGCCGCCGAGAGCAGCAGCGCCCCGAAAGCAGCCGAGGCCGGCAGCATGTGGCGCTGGTCCTCGCCCACCAGCATGCGGGCGACATGCGGCGCCACCAGCCCGATGAAGCCGATGGTGCCGACGAAGGCCACCGCCGCGCCGGTGAGCAGCGACACCGCGGTGAAGGCGCGCAGCCGCAGCCCGTCCACCCCCACCCCGAGTGCCCGCGCCCGCTCGTCGCCGAATTGCAGCGCGGTCAGCCGCCAGGCGTCGCGCAGCAGCAGCGGCAGCACCAAAGCGAGCACCAGCGTCACCACCCCGACCTTGCCCAGGCTGGCCCGCTGCAGGCTGCCGAACAGCCAGAACACGATCTGCTGCAGCGCCTCGGGCGAGGCGAGGAACTGCAGCAGCGACAGCAGCGCCTGGAACAGGAACAGGCAGGCGATGCCGGCCAGCACCAGCAGCTCCGGCGTCGCCCCGCGCAGCCGGCCGACGCCCCCCACCATGGCGCAGGCCAGAGCGGCGAAACCGAAGGCGGCGAGCGGAATGGCCCAGGCTTCGGGCAGTGGCAGCGCCGCCCCGGCCAGGATCGCCAGCGCCGCCCCGAACCCCGCCCCGGCCGAGATGCCCAGCGTGTAGCTGCTGGCCAGCGGATTGTTCAGGATGGTCTGCATCACCGCCCCGGACAGGCCGAGCGCGGCGCCGACCACCATCGCCATCAACGCCACCGGCAGGCGCAGCGTGTGGACGATGGCGTTGACCAGGGGATCGTCGCCCTGCCCGGCCAGCGCCGCCAGCACCGCCGGCAGCTTCAGCATGGCCGGCCCGGTGGCGAGGTCGAGGGCGAAGCTGATCCCAAGCCCGGCCAGCGCAACCAGCGTCACCGCCGCCCGCCTGGCATTGGCGGCCCGCCATGCCGCGATCGCGGGGCCGGTTGCGGCCGGCAGGGGCTCCATCGCCCAGGCCGGCCGGATGGCACAGCGCGGGTTCATGCCCCCACCGGCGCCAGTCGCGCCATCCAGGTGCCCTCGAAGCGGACGGGCAGGTATTGCGCGTGGTAGCGGCGCAGCTCCTCCACCGGGTCGATATCGGTGAACCGGTCTGGGAAGATCGCCTTGGCGATGTACTGCATCGCCGTGTAGTCGTACAGCGCCCGGCACAACCCGTGCTCGATGGCATGCAGCTCCCCGGTGCGGATCGCCGTCAGCTCCGCCCAGCCCTGGCGACGCGCGTAGGGGGCGAGGCGGGCGCGGGTGGTGGCGATGTCGGCATCGAACCCGGTGGGCACCGCGTTGGGGCGCCCGACCCAGGAGGAGCCCCCGATGAAGATCGCCTCCGGATCGGCGGTCAGCACGTATTCCGGATTGAGCGGCCCCCAGGCCTTGGGAATGCGTCCGGCGGCGATGTTGTCCGCGCCCACCATGTCGAAGATGCGGCCCCACATTCCCTGCCAGTAGGTGTTGCCGACCACGCCGGCCCCACCCTGGCTGAGTTCCAGGTAGACCCGCGGACGGTGCGGGGCGCCGGCAATGCGGCGGCCGATGTCGGCGACCCGGTCGAGATACATCGCGGCAAGGGCACGGCCACGCTCCTCGCTGCCGGCAACGATGCCGAGCGCGATGGTGCTGGCGGCGTGCCGCGCCGGTTCCTGCGCGTTGTAGTCGATGACCATGACCGGGATGCCGAGCGCCTCCAGTTGCGCCACCTGCTCCCCGAGCACCCCGTACGACCATGCGGGGAGGATCACCAGGTCGGGCCGCAGCGACAGCACGCGTTCCAGGCTGAAGCTGTTGTCGTCGGTGTTGCCGACATCGGCGAGCGTATCGAGCCGGGGGATCACCGCCCGGTAGCGACTGAAGCTGGCGGGGCGCCAGCCGGCCCAGAGCGCCCGCCCGAAGCCGACGACGCGGTCCCAGCCGGCGGGGCCGGCGATGGCGGTGAATTCCTCGTAGTTGAAGCCGAGCACGATGCGCCCGGCAGGAGCGGACAGGCGCACCTGCCGCCCGATCGCGTCGGTGATCGGCGGCAGGGCGGCACGGGCGCGTCCGGGCAGGGCGGCGGCCAGCGGCAGGATAAGCGGCAAGGCAAGGGTGGCGCGGCGCGGCAGGCGCGCGACGGGAGCAGGCATGGGATGACCCCTCGGGGCTTGAGTCCGATCTGAACGAACAGGAACGCGTGGCCGGTGGCCGCGCGTGGTTCAGAGGGAAACGGGAGGGCCGCGCGGCGGCGGCACCGGCAGCCGCGGCGCCGGGGGCGCCTGCGCCGGGGGCGGCAGGCCGGCGAGCCGGAACCAGCACGGCAGGCGCACCGGCAGCATCGTGGCCACCACCGGCAGCGCCGGCGGTGCGGTCAGGCCCAGGCAGGACGGGCAGAGGGCGCAGTCATGCGCGGGCGGGGGCTGCGCCGGCGCGGCGGGCGCCCCATCCGCCGCCGGCACATGGCAGATCGCGGCCGGGTCGCTGAACGGATCCCCCGCCCAGGCCGGCGGCGGACGCGGCAGGCTGCCGGCAAGACCCTGGACGAGGCAGAGCAGGATGGCCAGCACCGCCACCGCCCAGACGGGCCGGCGCGCAGGCACCCCACGGCCGGATGCCGGCGGGGCCGGAAAACCGCTTGCCCTTGTTACGATCACGACGGAGCATGCGTGCCCCACGGAAAAGCCAGGGACTGCCGACGCGCGATGCCTCGCCACAGTCATGACCGGTTCCACGATCTCGGCGGCCTGACGAAATGGACGGGCCGCCTGCTCCAGCTCGCCATCGCCGTCTGCACCGTGGCGGTGGTCTGGAACGTGACCACGACCATCCAGTTGCTGCGCCTCGGCCCGGCCGCCGAGGAAGATGCCGCCAGCCTGACGCCGCTGCGCCTCGGCACCGGGCTGGCGACGGGCATCCTGCTGCTGGCCTGGACCTGGTCGGCCAACCGCAACGCCCATGGCCTCGGCGCGGCGGGGCTGCGCTTCACCCCGGGCTGGTCGGCCGGGTGGTATGTCGTGCCGCTCGCCAATCTGTGGAAACCGCTGCAAGTGCTGCGGGAAATCTGGCAGGCCAGCAGCGATCCGCGCCACTGGAAAGGCGAAGCGGTGCCGACCGCGATCACCTGGTGGTGGCGGCTGGTGCTGAGCGCCGCCGCGCTTGCGGCCTTGGCCACGCTCGGGCCGGCCCCGGAGGACGTCGCCGGCCTGGTCAGCAGCCATCTGCTGATCATCCTCACCGACATCGCCACGATCGTCGCCGCGGGATTGCTGCGGGTGATCATCACCGATATCGGCCGCATGCAGGCCTCGCACGCCGAACGGCAGGGACTGATCGCCTGACGCCGGGCGGCGACGGCAGCCGCCGTCCCGGCCACCGGTCAGGCAGGCTCCTTCTCCCGTGCCGCCTCCTGCAGCCTGGCCTGCGGCCGCGGCAGCAGGCAATCCGGCAGCGCGCGCGGGGCGGCCAGGACCGGCTCGGGCGCGGGCGGAGTGACCGGGGCGGGAGGCGGCGGCCCGCGACGGTCGGGATCATCGCGCGTGGCGCCCATCGGGCGCAGGCACAGCCAGATCGGCACGCCGAACGTGATCGCGAACTCCAGTGCGACGATCGTGCCCGGGCTCATGCAATTCCCCCTGATGCTGTTGCGCATTCTGGCATCAGCATCGCCGAGCGGCGGAGTGGGCGCAAGCATTCCGGCAAGGCGCCGATGCCACGACACGCCGGGGAGCTTCCCGCGCGTACCAGCCGGCCGAAGGATTGACCCATTCGGGTGCGGGCGGCCGGCTGGCATGTCTCTGGTGCCGCGCGCGGCCGCCCCACCATCCCCGCGCGCAGACCTGTCAGCCCTGCGGGCTGCCGGCATCAGAGCACGACGTCGGCAACAGCCAGGCGATCGAGGCCGACCAGCACGATAGTCTGGTCCGCAATGCCATCGGGCCGGGTGGTCCCGAAGCCGGCGTCGAGCTGGACATAGACGTCGCCCTCACGCACGTCGTAGCGCATTTCCGGGCGCCCGCTGCCGCTGAAAGGGGCGGTGCCGAGGAACGTGAAGACGTGAGTGGTGGGGACCATCACGACCGCGCCGGGCGGGTCGACATAGGAAGTGAAATAGGCAGCATTGAGCCGCTCGAGGTCGAGCACGTCCTGCCCGGGGGTGAAATCCATCACCACGTCGGTCATGCCATCGAGCAGGTAGTCCGGACCGCCATTGCCGCTCCAGCCGAACAGGAAGGTGTCGGACCCGCTGTCGCCCCAGAGCGTGTCGGAGCCGGTGCCGCCATCGAGCGTGTCCCGGCCCGGACCGCCATGCAGCCGGTCATCGTCGGTGCCGCCCTCGATGAAATCGTCCCCGGCGTCGCCCCAGAGCACGTCACGGTCCTCGACCCCCTGGAAGCGGAACTCGGTCGGCCCGCCGGTGATGCGGTCATTACCCGTGCCGCCGCGAATGGTGTCGTCGCCGAAGAACCCGTCCAGAGTATCCTGGCCGTCATCGCCCGCCATGACGTCGTTGCCGCCGTCGCCCCAGATGGAATCGTTGCCCCTGCCCCCGGATCCGGTGTCGTTGCCGGCCCCCTCGGCGACCGGCCATTGCGGCCCGTCAAGATAGAGGGAGTCGTTGCCATCACCGCCCACCACCTGGTCGGTGCCGCTGCCCGCGGCGATGGTGTCGTTGCCCCCTGCCCCGTCGAGCAGGTCGTCGCCGGCCAGGCCGTAGAGGCGGTCATCGCCGCCAAGGCCCAGGATCCGGTCGGCCGTGTTGCTGCCGGTGAGGGTGTCGCCCCGAGGCGTGCCGATGATGAACGCCATGCCGTCTTCCCCCGTGCAGTTTCCGGTCAAAAAGCCCGGCCAAGTGCAAATCCCACTGCATTAAATACTAGCACGGCTTCAGTATAATCCGCGACTTCACTTACCCATGATCCACCCGCGGGTCACGTCGCGACGCTCCGTTCCGCCCGTCGCGGCGCAACCCCCCCCGCCGCTCATTCGGGATTAACCGGCCCGTGCTGTGGTCGCGCCGTCCGGATGCCCCCGTAACGGCCAAGCAAACGCATGAACATCCTGCGTCGCCAACCGGCACGGAACCAGCAGGCCGGCAGGAAAACGGGCGTCGCTTCGATACAGGAACATTCCCCAATGCCCTGAAGCGCGCCATCTGAATACGGGAGATTGCGTATGTCCATCCGAACATTGGGGCTGGCATTTGCAGCGATGCTATCCGGCATCGTCGTGCTGATGGCCGGCCTGCAACTACGGGATCGCTGGGATTCCTACGACCGGGCCCGCCTGACCTATGCCGCCGAGGCGACGCTGGCCGCCGCCTTCGGGGCCAGCGGCAACCTGACCATCGAGCGCGGGCCGGTGAACCGCGCCCTGCTCGGCGCCGCCCCGGCGGGCGCTGACATGCTGCGGGAATACACCGCCAACCGGGATGCCTCGGATGCGGAGCTCTCGCGGCTGGAGCTCCTCACCCGCGACCTGCCGGAGCTGCACGGCCAGGTGCAGGCGGTCCGCACCCGCATCCAGGCGGCGCGGGCCAGCGCCGAAAGCCAGTGGGCCCAGCCGAAGCCGGCGCGCCCCGCCACCATCGCCACCACCATCATGGATGAATACGGCGTCGCGATCGCCGGGCTGAACCGGCTGATCCAGGAACGCCTGAACGAGACGATGCGGCTCAGCCCGGAAGCCGGCAGCCTGCTCGACATCGCCGAGAAGGGCTGGGAAATCCGGCAGGCGGCGAGCATCACCTCGCTGCTGCTGTCGGACCTGCTCTCCGCCGGGCGCGCGGCCACGCAGGACGAACGCGACCGCATCAACCACACCACCGGCCGCATCGACCAGCTCTGGGCCGAGATCCTCGACCGCAGCGACGACCCGGCCATCCCGGCCACGACCCGCAACGGGATCGGGTTCGCGCGCGACCGTTACTTCGGCGCCAATAGCGGGCTGCGCAACGAGCTGGTCGCCGCCGCCTTCGCCGGCACGCCCTATCCGGTCGGCGTCGATGCCTGGCGCAAATCCGCGGTCGAGGCCAATGCCTCGCTGATGCGCATCCGCGACGCCGCCCTCGTCGACGGCCAGGCGGCGGTGGAGGAGATCCGCGCCACCGGCCTGCAGGGGACGATCGTGACGGCCGCGGCCATCCTGGTGGTGCTGGGGCTGACCGCGCTCGCCATGGTCCTGTTCATGCGGCGCGTGCTGACCCCGATCGTCCGCCTCTCCACCGTGATGTCCGAGCTCGCGGCCGGCGCGGACCGCGACATCCCCTATGGCGACCGCGGCGACGAGGTGGGCCGGATGGCCGGGGCGCTGTCCGTCTTCAAGGAACACACCCAGCGCGTGGCGCGGCTGACCGAGGAACAGAAGCAGGCGGAAGCGCGCGAACTCGCCGAGCGCCGCGCCATGCTGCTGCGCATGGCCGACGACCTGGAAACCGACATCAGGCAGGTGGTCGGCGCGGTGGGCACCGCCGCCGGGCGCATGCAGGACACCGCCCACGCCATGGCCGGGATGGCGGGCCAGACCAGCACCGAGGCTTCGGCCATGGCCTCCGCCTCGTCGGACACCACCGCCAACGTGCAGTCGGTCGCCGCCGCCACCGAGGAGATGTCCAACTCCATCCAGGAGATCAACCGGCAGATCGCCGCCTCGACGCAGGTGGCCGCGGAAGCGGTCGAGCAGGCGAACGGCGCGGTCAGCCAGGTGCACGGCCTGACCTCGGCGGCCGGCAAGATCGGCGAGGTGGTCGCGCTGATCAGCGACATCGCCAGCAAGACCAACGTGCTCGCGCTCAACGCCACCATCGAGGCGGCCCGCGCGGGGCAGGCCGGCAAGGGATTCAGCGTGGTCGCGGCGGAAGTGAAGACGCTGGCCACCCAGACCGGCAACGCCACCGCCGAGATCGTCTCGCAGATCAACCTGATGCAGCGGGCGACGCAGGACACCGCCAGCGTCATCGGCAACGTCGCCGGCACGATCGAGCGGATGAATCAGATCGCCACCACGATCGCCGCCGCGATGACCGAGCAGGGCATGGCGACGCAGGAAATCGCCGGTAACACCCAGCGCGCCGCCGAAAGCACCACCGAAATCGGCCGGATCATCGCCCGGGTCGATAAGGCGGCGCAGCAGAGTTCGGAGGCATCTTCCCAGGTCGCCGCCATGGCCGGCGAGGTGCGCACCCAGACCGGCGCGCTCGGCAGCAAGGTGGACGGGTTTCTCACCCGCCTGCGGACGGCCTGACCGGTTGCGGCGGGGAATGGACGGGACCGGCCGGAGCACGGCCGCCCGTCCACCTCCTCAGCGACACCGGCCGTCAGGCCGGCGCGAGTGCCTCCAGTTCGGCCCCTTCCCCGTCCTGCGCCACCAGGGCGGTGAACATCCGGTGCCGGGCCACGCTGGCGGCACGATCGACCACCGCCTCGATCAGATGCGGCCCCGGCGTCGCGCGGGTCCGGCGCAGCGCGGTGGCAAAGGCGGTCTCTTCGGTGGCGACATGGTGCGTCCATCCGAACGCCGCGGCGAGGGCGGCGATGTCGAGCCCGGGGGCGGCCAGGAAATCGGCGAATTCGGCAATCCCGGCCACTGCCTGGTACTCGAAGATGGCGCCACCGCCGTTGTTGACGACGACCAGCGTGACATCGCGCCCCCTGGCCAGTTGCAGCGCGCCGACATCGTGGCTGAACGCCAGGTCGCCGATGATCCCGACCGTCCGGCCGCACGACGCCTCGGCGAGGCCGGCGAGGAAGGCGACGCCGCCATCGATGCCGTTGCTGCCCCGGTTCGCGATCAGCCGGATCCAGTCGGGCGCGGTGCCGGAAAACGCATCGAAATCGCGAATGGGGGTGCTGTTGCCGACCAGCAGCGTGTCACCGTCGCCGAGGCTCGCCAGCAGGCGGCGGATGATATGTGCCTCCCAGAACGGGCCGGGCCGGTCGCACAGCCCGTGCAGGATGCGGGCGGCGCGGCGGTCTTCCGCCTGGAAGGTCGCGAGCCATGACACGGGCGCCGGCCGTGCCGCCTTGCGCAACTGGCGGCAGACGAGCGCCGGGGTGGCGCGCAGGATCCGCGTCGTCCTGGCCTGCGCCAGCGGATCCGGCCAGAGCTCGGTTTCCTCGACGATGATGTGCTCGCGCGCGCCGCTGCCATCGAGCCAGGACAGCACCGTCTCCGAGGTCGGTGTGCCGCCGAAGCGCAGGATCCACGCCGGCGCGGCATCCCCCGGCGGGCAGCGGCGCAGCACCGCGTCGGCATGCGTGATCAGGGCGCTGCGGTCATGGCCGCCGAAGCGCAGGCCGGAGCAGGAATCGGCCAGCACCGGGCAGTTGAGGTGCGCCGCCAGCTCGCTGATCGCCGCGGCGGTCTCGTGGCCGAGTTCGCGCGGGCCGCAGACGATCACCCCGGGGCCGGCGGAGATGATCCGCGCCAGGGACCGCGCGTCGTCCGGCTGCGGCATCCGCACCGGCATCTGCACCCAGGGCGGGGCCGGCAGCTCCGGGCCCTGCCGGCCCGCCGGCACCAGCGGCGGGCGGAAGCTCAGGTTCAGGTGCACCGGCCCCGGCGTCGGCCAGAGCGACGCCTCGACCAGCTTGCCGACCAGCGAGGGCAGCAGCGCGATGGTCTCGTCGGGCAGCCGCAGGTCGTGCGAGGCGCGCACATGCGAGGCATAGATCCGGTCCTGGTCCATCGCCTGCGCCACCGCCCGGAACTGGCTTTCGGGCGGCTTGTCGCAGGTCAGCACGATCAGCGGGACCATCCCGAGATTCGCCTCGATGATCGCCGGATAGAACTGCCCGACCGCGGAGCCGGAAGTGCAGACCAGGATCACCGGCGCCCGCGCCCCGCGCGCAAGGCCGAGCGCCTTGAACGCCGCGCTGCGCTCGTCCACGACGACCGAGCAGCGCAGCGCCTGGTTGCGCCGGCAGGCCAGCGCGACCGGCACCATCTGGGCCCCCGGCGACATCACCGCATGACGCACCCCGGCCGAGACGAGGGCGTCGACAATGGCACAGGCCCAGAGGAAATTGGACTCCGCGTGCCGGCGCAGATCGGGCATATTTCAGGTCTCCAGCCAGGATCATGGCAACCGCTTGACGCCGGTGCCCGTCCCGGCACGGGGATGCAGACGGCACGGCGACACGGGGCGGACCGGGTCACGCGGGAAAAGCCACGAGCCCCCCCCTTTCGAAAACCGTCCGCCGTTCCGCTCGCGCGCCCCCTCACCGATCCGGTCCTGCGGGCCCCGCCGCACGCCTTCAGCAGGTGAAGGCCGCCCCGCCATAAGACGCCGCGCACATTAACAGCCCGTTGAGGAAACCCCGCCGGCCGGCGTGACGGCCGCCCATGTCACCGCGGCCGTTATTGGTCCCGCCGCAGAACTTCCGTGCATATTTCTGTGATGAAGGTCAAATCAATCCCGACGTATATCCAATAATGTTATGTTGCTGGCGTTCTTGTTCGAATCGTTTTGGAAATCCAGGAGTCATGCTGCAATGGCTTACATATTTACTGACATTGCGATTCCGGGGGCCAGCAGCACTTTGCCAATGGGGCTGAACGACAGCGGCCAGATCGTCGGCTCGTACGTCGACAGGTCCGGACACAAGCACGGATTCCTCAGGACCGGGCGCAACGTCACCACCATCGACGCACCGGGCGCTACCGCCACCAGTGCCTCCGGCATCAACAACCAGGGCCAGATCGTCGGCAGCTATCTGGACCGGCTGGGACACGAGCACGGGTTCCTCGACAACAACGGCCGCTTCACCACGCTCGATGCCCCCGGCGCGGCCGCCACCCTGCCGGAGGACATCAACGATTCCGGCCAGATCGTGGGCAGCACCCGGACGGCGGGCGCGCACCTGATCCAGGCCAACGTCTTCCGCTACGGCCAGGGCCGCTTCACCACCATCCGCGTGCCCGGCTATCCGGATGGCCCGGCCGCCCCCATCGGCGGCACCTACCTGCACGCCAGCGGCATCGACAATGCCGGCGAGATCACCATCAGCGCCCACAACGCCCCCGGCTCGTTCAGCGGCGATGCCTTCCTCGCGCATCCCGGCGGCCGCTTCACCGACATCGTCCCGCCGGGCACCGACCTGCCGCCGACCGTGGAAGGCATCAACAACCGCGGCCAGGTCGTCGGCAATCTCTGGGTGACGGTGCCGCAGCCCAATGGCGAGGGCATCGGCCATAACCGCGTCTACCTGCTCGATCACGGCCGCTTCACCTCGCTGGAGGCGTCCGCCACGGCGAACACCTATGCGCAGGATCTCAACAACGCCGGGCTGGTGGTGGGAACCTACGAGGACGCCTCCGGCACCGAGCACGGCTTCCTCGCCACCCCCGCGCCGGCCCGCGTGAGCACGACGACGGTGCAGGGGGCCACCGCGCCGGGCTTCATCCGCCCCGCAACACCCGTGCCGGCCTGACGCGGAAACCGCCGCCTCAGCGTGGCAGCACCGGGACCACCACCTCGTTGCGCCGAAGGAACGGGATCGTCCAGGGCGGATCGTAGAACCAGACGACCGGCTTGCCCTCCGCCCGCCACGTCGTCGCCTCCAGCCGCCGCAGCAGCTCCGATTGCCGCCCGGCGATCGTCCCGGCGTCGCGCCAGCCGGTGAAGCGCAGCACCGCCACCGTCTGCTCGGGCACCTGCACCAGCAGCACCGCCGGGTCATCCGGCACCGGCAGCGTCTCCATGGTCCATTTCGCCGGCATGAAGAAGCGGATCACCCAGGCCCCGTCCGGGCGGCGGTCCTGCGCCACCGGCGCGGTCATGGCGATCGCCTCGCCGTGCCCCTGCGCCACCGGCGCCGTCATCTCGATCTTCACCTGCCGGCGATTGGCCCCGAAGATGTAGCGGGCCAGCCGGCGGAACCCGGTGTTGCGGGCCGCCATCTCGTCCTGCGCCACCACCGTCTCGGCGGCGATGCGCGGGCCGTAGCGGCGGATCTCCACCCCGTTGGCCAGCGCGAGCACGGTATAGCGCGGCTCCTCGGTGCCCTGGCGCACCCCGAGCACCGAGCAGCCGGCCAGCAACACCCCCGACGCCATCGCCGCCAGGCGCATCTGCGACATTGTCCCCTCCTCTCCTGCATCCCGCTTGACTGCGCAGATGGGACCGGGGTTGCGTCACAGAAAGAGAGATCATCACACGTGAAAGCAGCGCCGTCCCGGCGCATCGGCGGCGCGCCGGCGGCGTTGGCACGGCAGGCAGAAGGGAGACGCTCATGCCGGAGGATCGGACGGCCCTGGTCACCGGGGCGGCACGCGGCATCGGGGCGGCGGTCGCCGCCCGGCTCGCGCGCGAGGGCTGGCGCGTGGTGCTGGTCGACCGCGACCCCGCCGGCGCCGACCTCGCCGCCCGGCTCGGCGCCCGCTTCGAGCAGGCCGACATGGCCGACGAGGACGAGGTCATCCGCACCGTCGCTTCGGTGCGCACGCAGGAAGGCCGGTTGGACGCGCTGGTCAGCAATGCCGGCTTCGGCATCACCCGCAGCCTGTCCGAGCTGACGCTGACCGAGTGGAACACGGTGCTCGCCACCAACCTCACCGCCACCTTCCTGCTCGCCCGTGCCGCCGAGGACCTGCTGCGGGCGGCGCGCGGCGCCATCGTCACCATCGCCTCGACCCGCGCGCACATGTCCGAGCCGGACACCTTCCCCTACACCGCCTCGAAGGGCGGGCTGGTGGCGCTGACCCATGCGCTGGCGGTCAGCCTCGGGCCGGAGGTACGGGCCAATTGCATCAGCCCGGGCTGGATCCACACCCATGGCGGGACGTTGCGCCCCGCCGATCATGCGCAGCACCCGGCCGGGCGGGTCGGCACGCCCGAGGACATCGCCGCCCTGGTCGCCTTCCTGGTCGGCCCGGAGAGCGGCTTCGTCACCGGCGCCGAGTTCGTGGTCGACGGCGGCATGACCCGCCGGATGATCTATGTCTGAGTCTGACCGCAGGTAACACCGGCAGCCCGAAGGGCTGACCGGCCTGCGCGCGGCCCGGGTGAATACGGCCGCGCGCGAAAACAAGGAGATACCATCCCGGAACCATCGTGGCCCTGCCGGCCGCGGGGCATGGCATAGCTCATTTCGGTTGACGTGGGAATTCTTCCCACATATCTGGGGCGCATCCTCTCCGTTGTTTCGAGGCTGCCCCTGATGGCCGTTTTCCCCGCTCCGCGTGTCATGGTTCTGGTTTCCCCGGGCGAGGATTGCGCGCCGTTCCAGGCGCATGACATGGCCTCTCCCATGCCGATTGAAATCAGCATCGGCACCCCTTTGGGTCGACCGTTTCTTTATTGAAGCGAAGCGGAAGGCCGTTCGCCATGAAATCTAAAATACATGGATATATATTTCAGTTTTTAAATCGATTTCTGCCAATTGTAAAAAAATTTGCCGTATCTTTTCGAACCGCGCATTTGATTGCCAGATTCATTATTCGTCTGGCGCTGCGGTTGCCCTGGTTCGGTCCGCGCTTCAATCGTGCACTTCAGCGGATCACCGCCCCTGAGGGCAGCTATGCCGATTGGATCGCCCTCAACGAGCCACGGGGAGAAGCCGACCACGTGGCGATCAGGATGCATATCGCGCGTTTCCGGTTCAAGCCTCTGATCTCCGTGATCATGCCGGCATACAACACCCGGGAGGCGTTGCTTCGCGAGGCCATCACGTCGGTGACCGGCCAGTTGTACGAGAACTGGGAACTCTGCATCGCCGACGATGCGTCCACGACCCCCATGACATGGAAGGTGCTGCAGGAATTCGCTGCGGGCGACAGGCGCATCAAGATCGTGCGCCGGGCGGGGAACGGACATATTTGCCACGCCAGCAATTCCGCCCTGGCTCTTGCGACCGGCGAATTCGTTGCGCTGATGGATCACGACGATCGCCTCCCCCCTCATGCGCTTTATGAGGTGGTGGCCGAGATCAATGCGCACCCGAACGCAGATCTGATCTTCTCGGATGAAGACAAGTTCAACGACTTAGGGGTTCGCTCAAATCCTTATTTCAAGCCCGGGTGGGATCCCGAGCTGCTCCTGAGCCAGAATATCGTGAGCCATCTCGGGGTTTACCGTCGCTCGATCCTCAACAAGATCGGTGGGTTCCGTCCGGGCTTCGAGGGCAGTCAGGATTACGATCTGACCCTGCGGTTCTCCGAGCACACCTCAGCCGACCGGATCCGCCACATCCCCACAGTGCTTTATCACTGGCGCCAGGGCGGCCAGGCCCGTTCCTTCTCCGAAAGCCAGTTGCGCCAATGCGCGGAAGCGGCCCGGCGCGCGGTTCTGGAGCACCTGGAACGAACCGGCGTGAAGGGCGCATCCGTGACGATGCGTGACGACATGCCAGGCTGGGTCAAGGTCGAACGCCCCGTTCCGGCCAGACACCCACGGGTTTCGGTCATCATCCCGACGCGCGATCGATCGGACCTCCTCTCGGTTTGTGTGGACGGCCTGCTCCACAGGACCGACTACGAAAACCTTGAAGTCATTATCGTCAACAATGGAAGCGTCGAGCAAAAGACCTTCACACTTTTTCAGAATTTGGCGCGCGACAGGCGGGTAAGATTACTGAATATCGACGGTCCATTCAATTACTCCCTGCTCAATAACCGCGCGGCCGAAATCTCGACCGGTGAGATCATCCTTCTCCTGAACAACGATGTTGAGGTGATCGACCCCGGCTGGCTGAAGGCCATGGTCGCACAGGCGATCCGGCCGGAGGTCGGGGCCGTCGGCGCACGCCTGCTGTACGGTGACGGTCGCGTGCAACATGGCGGCGTGGTGGTCGGCGCCGGGCATGGCCCTTCCGGCGAAGGAGGCGTTGCCAATCACATCCTGCTTGGATCAGAGCGCAACGATCCCGGCTATTTCGGCATATTGTTGCTGGCCCACGAGGCATCCGCCGTCACCGGGGCGTGCCTCGCACTTCGCAGGTCCGTGTTTGAAGAAATTGGCGGCCTCGACGAGCGAGCGCTCACCGTTGCCTTCAATGATGTCGATCTGTGCCTGAAAATCCGCCAGCGCGGATACAAGATCATCTGGACCCCGCTTGCCGAACTCTACCACCATGAATCCGCAAGCCGCGGGCTGGATACGGATCCGGACAAGCGGGCGCGTTTCGAAGGCGAAATCGCCACGATGCTGTCCCGCTGGGGCAGCACACTGGCGAATGATCCTTATTACAATCCCAACCTCAGCCTCGTGCGGGCGGACTACCAGCTTGCCCGGCACGCGCGTCGTCAGGTCCCATGGCGGCAGGCACAGCCCATGACGGGTGATCATGAGGTCTTCGTGCTGCGGACGTCGTCCGGGCAGGACCTGGGACATGTGATTTCGGTCTGCGAGCGGATCGCCGAAAGGGCTCCCCATCCGCCCATCCTGCTGGATGCCAGCGGAGATCGGGGATTGCTGGCCACCTTCGCTGCGATGGGGGATCCATGCCGTCTTTTGACGGCGACCAATCCCAGCCTGCATGAAGCGGCTGCGCTTGTCCTGCAGGTGAGCAGAAAAGCGGAAATTTACGCATTTCCAGACGATATTGCGCAATTTTCCCGCATCATTGCCGAGATCGACCCGGCCAGCGAGCGAATCCAGCCCGTGCGGATCACGGGTTAGGGCCTGGTGATGCTCACGGCCAACGGCTTGCCCAGCGACATTGGCATCGTCGCCTATGACCCGGTTCCGGAATTGCTCATCGATCTGGTTGGACGAATGTCCAGGGAAGCGGGGAAGGTCTGGATCTTTCAGAATTCCACGCTCGACCCGGCGCTGAAGCAACGATTATGTGCCGCCGCCGCGGGCGGCATCACGTTCCTGAACGACGGCACCAATGCCGGACTCGGCCTCGCCTACAACACCATGGCGGCCGCGTCCCGGCAGGCAGGGGCGGACCTGCTCCTGATCTTCGATCAGGATTCCTCGCCGCAGGCCGGCATGTTGACGCACCTGCGCCAGGGCATGATGGATCTGATCCGGCTCGGGAAAAAGCCGGCGCTGATCGGGCCGCTGCCGGTGTCGGCGGAGGACGGCACATTCAAGCCCCCTCACCCGTTCCATCTTGCCGGGGGCAGCGTCAACGGAACGCTGCACCCGGCCGAATTCGCGATCTCGTCCGGTTCCCTGATCAACCTTGATGCCTTCGAGCAACTCGGAGGTTTCCGCACCGACTTCTTCATCGATGCGGTCGATATCGAGTGGTGCTTCCGGGCCTGGCGCCAGGGATATTCATGCTGGATCGACAGCACGGCCATCATGCCGCATCGGCTGGGCCAGGGGATCATCCGCATCCCGGTCCTGGGCATGCTGCTGGCCCGGCAACCCCCCGCCCGCCTGTACACGTACGTGCGCAACCAGGTTGCCATGATGCGCGAAGGGCTTGCCCCCCTGCGGTGGAGATTGCGGCTGTTGCCGTATCTGTTCGTCCAGGGCGTGGCCTATTGGGTTGCCTACCGAGGCAAACGCGTGCGTGTGCTGCGTGCCTTCTGGTGGGGCGCCTCCGACGGATGGTCCAACCGCCTGGGGCCGGGACGTCGCTCCAGGATCTGATGGACCGCAGCTTCCCGGCGGGGCGCGCGCTGGCGCGTCGTCACGCCTTCGCTTTCCCGGCTCTGGCATGTCCCTTGGCCCCGGCGGAGCGCGGCGGTTTTTCCAGCCACCTTGCCAGCCCGTAGATCCCATAGGCGGCGGCCACGGCGACCACCGCGGGGCCGGCGATACTCGCCGCCAGCCCACCGATGGCCCCACCGCCCGCGGCGCGGACGGCAGCGCCGGCCAGCATACCGATCACGGCCTGGGAGCTGATCGTTATCTGCGCGCTATGAGGCTTCCCGGTGATGCACCAGAGCACGAAGTGCTCGCAGTTGTTGGTGAACAGGCAGTAATTGTCCTCGCCGATGCGCGAGCGGGCGCGCCGCACGCTCTCCGCCCGCGAGAAGGCGCGGCCCTTGTGGGGCCGGATGGCAAAGCCGTGTCCGGCCGTGAATTGCGCCAGCGGGATTTCCTCGACCGGGCCCTGTACGCCCGCGCGCGCGCTGCCGGCGTAATGGATGACGCGCCCCTTGCCGGAGCAGAGGCCATGATGGGTATAGACGCCCCGCCTCGAAACGAGATGATCGCCAGGACGAGGAGAATCCGCCATGCCCGCCGCTTCCAGGGGGCGATGGCATGGTCCCTTCCTGCCGTTCCGAGCCCCGCACCGCCACCACGGCGCGCGGAATTTCTCTCGGCGCCAGAACGATGTGTATCGTCCTGCAATTGAAAATCACATGCATTGTTTTCGCATTGGTGCATCGCCCTCTCGGGAGAGGCGGACCTGCCTTCGGCGGTCCCGCGTGCTACGCTCGCGCCATGAAAGGCCGCTTCCTGCTTGCCGCACTGCTGCTGGCCGCCCCCGCCGCCCGGGCGGACGACCTGTTCGAGGGCCATGCCATCGTCTCCGGCACCGGCCCGGCCAGCCGCGCCGAGGCGCTGCCCCGGGCCCTGCGCGAGGTGATGGTGAAGGTCTCGGGCGAACCCGCCCTGGCCGAGGATTCCCGCCTTGAGGGCATCGACGCCGCCGCCCTGGTCGAGGACGACGTGTTCCTCGACCGCCTGACCGACATGCCACACCACGACGAGCAGGGCACGCGCGACCGCCCGTGGGACTACATCGCCCATTTCGACCCCGCCGGCATCCGCGCCGCGCTGGACCGGCTGGGCGTGCCGGCCTGGACCGCCTTGCGCCCCCGCCTGCTCGCCCGCATCAGCGTGCGCGACCAGGACGGCGGCACCTATCCGCTCTCCAACGACGCCGATGACGGCGAGCGCCAGCGCCAGGCATTGCTGGCCGCCGCGCGCCGCTACGGCCTGCGCGTCGCCCTGCCGCCGCGCGCCACTCCCGACGCCGCCTTCCCCGGCACCGTGCCCCTGACCGGCCACCTCACCTGGAGCGAGGCGGAGCTGGGCTGGGTCGGCGAATGGCACCTGGACTGGCAGGGGCGCGCCCATGACTGGCGCATCACCGGGGTGTCCTTCGATGCGGCGTTCCGCGACGCGCTCGCCGGCGCCCTGGCGGTGCTGGCCGGGCGGCGCTGAGGATCAGGCCGCCCCGTCTTCCGGCGGGAACAGTAACGGCAGTTCGTGCAGGCTGCCGTGCACGGCGACGCAGGCCCGGCGCATCTCTGCGTCCGGCATCACCAGGTCAGGCACCATCACCGTCATCATCCCCGCCGCCAGCGCCGCGGTGACGCCCGCCACCGAATCCTCGACCGCGAGGCAATCCGCAGGCGCCACGCCCAGCAGCGCCGCCGCCTTCAGGAACAGGTCGGGATGCGGCTTGCTGCGGACGACGTCGTCGCGCGTCACCACCGCAGTGAAATGCGCCAGGATCTCCAGGCGCCGCAGGTGCCCGAGCGCGGAGGCGCGCATCGACGAGGTGGCCAGCGCGATCGGCAGGCCGAGCCCGGCCACGAACCGCAGCGCCTCGGCCGCCCCCGGCCGCAACGGGATGCCGTCGCCGGCCAGGGTGTCGCGCCGGGCGACGTAATGGCGGTGGAACGCCGCGAAGGGAAAGTCCTCGCCATAGCGCGCGCGGATGCGCAGGGTGATCTCGGGTCCCGGCAGACCGGTGATCGCGTGTAGGAACGCCTCGTCTACCGTGCGCCCGAGCGCCTCCATCGCCTGCACCAGGGCAGCCCGGTAGATGCTCTCGCTATCAATCAGGGTGCCGTCCATGTCGAACACGACGGCGGCGATGCGGCGGGGGGTCACGGGGCAAGCTGCTCGCTGGCTGTGGGGGCGGACAACACCGGGAAACTACCGAGAGCGGCCGCAGGACGGCAAATGCCGGATGTGGCGGCGGCGGAACACATGGCGCCTGCGCGGCGAAAAACCGCCATGCGCCCGTTTCCGGATCGTTCCTGTTTGGGCACAACCGACACAGACCTGCAAACCGAACGGGACAAGCGCGTCATGTTTCCATTGGTTATTCGCGCGAGATCGGCTTTGTATGCGCCCGGGTTGCCTGGAAGCGGCGACCGTTCCGTTGTCGTGCTTTCTGGACCTTTCCCACCCCTATGCTCCTTTCGCCTTCCCCCAGCCCTGCCCCGTTGCTGGACATCTCCGGCCTGACCGTCGTTTTCGATACCGATCGGGGGCGGGTCACGGCGGTCCGCGACCTCGACCTGTGGGTCGGCGACGGCGAAACCCTCGCGGTGGTGGGGGAATCGGGCTCGGGCAAATCGGTCACCTCGCTCGCCATCACCCGGCTGATCGACTACACGAGCGGCCGGATCGCCGGCGGTTCGATCCGCTGGCGCGGCCGCGACGGCGTGGTGCGCGACCTCGCGGCGGAGACGCCGGAGGGCATGCGCCGCCTGCGCGGGTCGGACATCGCCATGGTGTTCCAGCACCCGATGACCTCGCTCAACCCGGTGCTGCGCATCGGCGAGCAGATCGCCGAATCGGTCATGCTGCACCAGGGGCTCGACCGCACCGCCGCCTGGGCCGAGGCGCGGCGGCTGCTGGAACAGGTGCGCATCCCCGCCGCCGTGCAACGGTTGCGGCAATACCCGTTCCAGCTTTCCGGCGGGATGCGACAGCGGGTGATGATCGCCGTCGCCCTCTCCTGCCGGCCGCGCCTGCTGATCGCCGACGAGCCGACCACGGCGCTCGACGTCACGGTGCAGGCGCAGGTGCTGCGGCTGATGCGCTCGCTGCAGCGCGATCTCGACATGGCGATGATCTTCATCACCCACGACATGGGCGTGGTGGCCGAGGTCGCCGACCGGGTCGCGGTGATGCGCCGCGGCGAGAAGGTGGAGGAAGGCGACGCGGTGGCGATCTTCGAGGCGCCGCGCCATCCCTACACGCAGCGCCTGCTCGCCGCCGTGCCGCGGCTGGGCAGCCTCGCCGCGCATCCCTTGCCGCTGGCCTTCCCGAGCCCCGAGGAAGACGCGCCCACACCGCAGGACACCGTCGCCGCCGGGGCCGCGCCGGTGCTGGAAGTGCGCGACCTGACCACGCGCTTCGACGTGCGCGGCGGCCTGCTCGGGCGCGCGGTCGGGCGCATCCATGCGGTCGAGAAGGTATCGCTCTCGCTGCGCGCCGGCGAGACGCTGGCTGTTGTCGGCGAATCCGGCTGCGGCAAGTCCACCACCGGCCTCAGCATCCTGCGGCTCGAACAGCCCGTCGGCGGGCACATCCTGTTCGAGGGCCGGGACGTGACGCAACTGACCCCGGCCAGCGAGGCGGCACTGCGGCGCGGCGTACAATATGTCTTCCAGGATCCCTTCGCCTCGCTCGATCCGCGCCTGACCATCGGCGTCTCGGTGGCCGAGCCGATCCTCACCCACGGCCTCGCCAGCGGCATTGCCGTGGAGGCGCGGGTGCGGGAATTGCTGCACCAGGTCGGGCTGCCGGCCGCCTACGTGTACCGCTACCCGCACGAACTCTCCGGCGGCGAGTGCCAGCGCGTCTGCATCGCCCGGGCCCTGGCCAGCGAGCCCCGGGTCATCATCGCCGACGAGGCGGTGGCCGCGCTCGACGTGTCGATCCGCGCGCAGGTGGTGAACCTGCTGATGGACCTGCAGGCGCGCCGCGGCCTCGCCTACCTGTTCATCTCGCACGACATGGCGGTGGTGGAGCGCGTCGCCCACCGCGTGGCGGTGATGTATCTCGGCCAGGTCGTCGAGATCGGCCCGCGCCAGGCGGTGCTGTCGAACCCGCGCCACCCCTACACGCAGCGCCTGCTCGCCGCCGTGCCGGCCGCCGACCCGCGGCGCCGGGGTCGTGAAACCGGTATCGACGACAGTGAGGTCCCCTCGCCGATGCGTCCGCTGGACGACCCGCCCGAGACCGCGCCGCTGGTGGCGGTGGGAGAGGACCATTTCGTGGCGCGCCACCGCGTCGGTGGCATGTACTAACGGAGGAATCCCGGCCATGTCTTCCCATCCGGACGTATCACGCCGTGCCTTGCTCGGAACGGTGCTGGGCCTCGCCGCCGTGCCCGCCATGGACGGGCTGCTCGCCTCCCCCGCACGCGCCGCCGCCCCGGCCGGGGATCTCGTGGTCGGCGTGCCGGACAACCTGACCGGGCTCGATCCGGCCGACATCAACGACACGCTGTCGCAATCGGCCTGCCGGCTGGTCTACGAGGGGCTGTACGGCTTCGACAAGGACATGAAGCTCGTCCCCATGCTGGCGGAGAGCTACGTCGCCAACGACACCGCCACCGAATTCACCTTCAAGCTGCAGAAGGGCGTGGTCTTCCACGACGGCACGCCCTTCGACGCCGCCGCGGTGAAGGCGAATTTCGACCGCCTGACCGACCCGAACGTCAAGCTGAAGCGGTCGAGCATGTTCTCGATGGTCGAGCGCACCGAGGTGATCGACCCGGCCACGGTCAAGGTGGTGCTGAAGAGCCCGTTCGGCGCCTTCGTGCCGACCATCGCCCATGCCGCGGCGATGATGGTCAGCCCCAAGGCGGTCGCGCAGTACGGCAAGGAGATCGGCCGCAATCCGGTCGGCACCGGGCCGTTCACCTTCGTCAGTTGGAACGCCGACACGCTGAAGGTCGTGGCCAACCCGCATTACCGCAAGCCGGGCCTGCCGAAGGTGAAGTCGGTGACCTTCCGCAGCGTGCCGGAGAACGGCTCGCGCATCGCCATGCTGCAGACCGGCGAGGCCCACTTCATCTATCCGATGCCGCCGGAGATGGTGAAGGTGGTGCAGAACAACAAGGCGGTCACCATCATCAACGAGCCCTCGATCGTCGTGCGCTACGTCACGCTGAACGTGACGAAGAAGCCGTTCAACGACGTGCGGGTGCGCCAGGCGCTGAACTACGCCATCGACCGGCAGGCCTTCAACCGCGTGGTCTTCAACGGCTTCGCCCAGCCGCTGGATTCGGCGATCCCGCCGGGCCTGGGCTTCTACGTGAAGCAGACGCCCTATACCCACGACGTGGCCAAGGCGAAGAAGCTGCTGGCCGAGGCCGGCTACCCGAACGGCTTCGAAACCGAGATCTGGGGCGCCAACAACAGCCTGTCCATGCGCATGATGCAGGTGGTGCAGCAGCAGCTTGCCGCCGTGGGCATCAAGGTGACGATCAGCGGCATGGAAGTGCCGATGCTCTACGCCCGGCTCTACGGCGCCAAGACTCCGGCGGAAAGCGAGATGCAGATGCAGATGGGCGGCTGGTCGTCCTCGACCGGCGACGCCGACTGGGGCCTGCGTCCGCTGCTGGCCGGCAGCGCCTTCCCGCCGGCGCTGTTCAACACCGGCTATTACGACAGCCCGGAGGTGAACCGCGCCATCGACGCGGCGCTGACCACCGCCGACCCGGCGAAGCGCGCCGCCGCCTATGCCGACGCGCAGAAGCACATCTGGGAGGACGCGCCCTGGGTCTTCCTGGTGGTCGAGCCGACGCTCGCCGCCCAGTCGAAGAAGCTCTCCGGCTTCTACCAGATGCCGGACCGCGGGCTGCTGCCCGAGGCCGCCGAACTGACCAACTGAGCCGATGCCGAGCTACCTTCTGCGCCGCCTGATCAGCACCCTGCCGGTGCTGGTCGTGGTGTCCATCTTCGTGTTCGGCTTCGTCCACCTGCTGCCCGGCGACCCGGCGCGGCTGGTGGCGGGGCCGGACGCCGCGCTGCAGGACGTCGAGGCGGTGCGGCAGGAGCTCGGCCTCGACCGGCCGCTGGTCGAACAGTACGGCCGCTACGTGTGGCAGACGCTGCAGGGCAACCTCGGCGTCTCCGCGCGCACGAAGCGGCCGGTGGCCATGGAAATCGGCGAGCGCTTCCTGCCGACCTTGCTGCTGACCCTCGCGGCGATGGCCTGGGCGGTCGTCGTCGGCATGGGCATCGGCGTGATCTCGGGCGTCAAGCGCGGCAAGTTGCTCGACCGGGTGGGGATGGTGCTGGCGGTGTCCGGCATCTCCTTCCCCGCCTTCTGGCTCGGCCTGCTGCTGATCGACCTGTTCTCGGTGCATCTCGGCCTGCTGCCGACCGGCGGCTACGGCACCTGGCAGCATTTCGTGCTGCCCTCCTTCACCCTTGGCGTCGCGGTGGCGGCGGTGCTGGCGCGCTTCACCCGCTCGGCCTTCGTCGAGGTGGCATCGGAGGACTATGTCCGCACCGCCCGGTCCAAGGGCGTGCCGGAACGGCGCGTGGTGCTGCGGCACACGCTGCGCAACGCGCTGATCCCGGTCATCACCATGACCGGCCTGCAATTCGGCTTCCTGCTCGGCGGCTCGGTGGTGGTGGAAACGGTGTTTTCCTGGCCCGGCCTCGGCCGCCTGCTGGTCGACAGCGTCGCCTATCGCGACTACCCGGTCATCCAGGCGGAGATCATGCTGTTCTCCGCTGAATTCATCCTCATCAACCTGGTCGTCGACATGCTGTACGGCCTGGTGAATCCCGAGATCCGGCCGCGATGACCTCTTCCAGCGACCCCACCGCCGCCGCGTCCCGCATCACCTCGCCGCGGGCCGAGTTCTGGCGGCGCTTCCGGCGCAAGCGCGTGGCCATGGCGGCCGGGCTCGCCATCGTGCTGCTGGCGCTGATCGCCGCCGCCGCGCCCTGGATCGCGCCCTTCGACCCATCCCTGCCCGACTACGAGAACGTGCTGGCCGGCCCCTCGGCGGAGCATCTGCTCGGCACCGACGCCTATGGGCGCGACATCCTCAGCCGCATCATCTGGGGCGGGCGCATCTCGCTCGCGGTGGGCATCTCGGCGGTGACCTTCAGCGGCGTGGTCGGGCTGCTGCTCGGACTGCTGAGCGGCTGGTGCGGGCGCTGGGTGGACAGCCTGGTGATGCGCTTCTGCGACGTGCTGCTGGCCTTCCCCGGCCTGCTGCTGGCGATCGGCGTGGTCGCCATCCTGGGGCCGGGCGTCTCCAACGTGGTCTGGGCCACCGGCATCTTCGGCGTGCCGGTGTTCGCCCGCCTCGTCCGCGGCGAGACGCTGGCGCTGAAGAACGCGCTCTATGTGCGGGCGGCGCGCAGCATCGGCGTGCGCGCGCCGACCCTGATCCTGCGCCACATCCTGCCGGGCACGCTGCCGGCGGTGATCATCACGGCGTCCTTGCGCATCGGCATCGCCATCCTGACGGCGGCGAGCCTGTCCTTCCTCGGCCTCGGCGCGCAGCCACCCAGTCCGGAATGGGGGGCGATGCTGGCGGACGGGCGCAGCTATCTCGGGGTGGCCGACCACCTGACGCTGTTCCCGGGGCTTGCGATCTTCGTCACCGTGCTGGCCTTCAACCTGCTCGGCGACGGGCTGCGCGACGCACTGAACCAAAAGCTGACATGATTCGGGCGCAGCGATCTTCCGCATGAAGATCTACATCTCCGCCGACATCGAGGGCATTGCCGGCGTGGTTGCGCCGCAGCACGGACAGCCCGGCAATCCCGAATACGAACGCGCCCGGCGCCTGATGACCGAGGAAGTGAACGCCGCCATCGACGGTGCCTTCGCCGGCGGCGCGGCGGAAGTGCTGGTCAATGACGGGCACGGGCCGATGCTGAACCTGCTGCCCGAACTGATCGATCCGCGCGCCGAGCTGATCCTGGGCAAGCCCAAGCCGGCGAACATGTTCGCGGGCCTCGGCGCGGAGCATGCCGGGGTGATGTGCGTGGGCTTCCACGCCGGCGCGGGGGAATTCGGGGTGCTGGCGCACACCACCAACGGCGCCGCCTTCCGCGCCGTGCGGCTGAACGGCACCGCCTGTTCCGAGGCGACGCTGTACGGCGCCTATGCCGGCGCGCTCGGCGTGCCGGTGATCCTGATCTCGGGGGACGACGCCACCGCAACAAGCTGCGGCGCCCTGTTCCCGGTCGCGCAGCGCGTCGTCGTCAAGCAGGCGCTGGGGCAGCGCGCCGCGCGCGCCGTCGCGCCGGCGCGCGCGCGGGAAATGCTGCGCGATGCCGCCGCGACAGCGGTGCGCGACGCCGCCCGCATCGCCCCTTTCCGCATCGCCGGGCCGTACCGGCTGGAACTCGATCTCGCCACGCCCGCGCTCGCCGACCTGGCCGCCATCATCCCGGTGGCGGAACGCCCCGGCCCGATCACGGTCGCCTTCGCGGCGGAGACCATGGCGCAGGTGCTCGGCTGGCTGAACACCGTCTCCGCCCTCGCCGCCTTCCTGCGTTGATACGCTTCCTGCGTTGAGGAGCCTCGTCTTGGACCAGAATTTCGTGCTCGCCATCCACGGTGGCGCCGGCACCATGAGCCCGGAAACCATGACCCCGGAACGCGAGGCCGCCTATCACGGCGGGCTGCGCGCGGCGCTGCTGGCCGGGTACCGGGTGCTGGAGCAGGGTGGCCGGGCGCTCGACGCCGTCACCGCCGCGGTGATGGCGCTGGAGGACGACATCCTGTTCAACGCCGGCCGCGGCGCGGTCTACACCACCGACGGCGTGCAGGAGATGGATGCCGCGGTGATGGACGGGCGCAACCGCGCGGCGGGCGCCGTCGCCGGCATCTGCGGCCCACGCAACCCGGTGCTGGCGGCGCGCGCGGTGATGGAGCAATCCGAGCACGTGCTGCTGATCGGCGACGGGGCGATGCGCTTCTGCCGCGAGCACGGCGTCGCATTCGTCGATCCCGCCTATTTCGCCTGCGAACGCCGGCAGGAAGCGCTGCGCGCCGAGCTGGCGCGCCGTGCGGCCGGCGGCCGCGACACCCGCGATGACGCGGCCAAGCACGGCACGGTCGGCGCTGTCGCCCGCGACAGGCACGGCGACATCGCCGCGGCGACCTCGACCGGCGGCATGACCGCGAAACTGCCCGGCCGCGTCGGCGACAGCCCGGTGATCGGCGCCGGCACCTGGGCGGACAACGCCAGCTGCGCGGTTTCGGCCACCGGCCATGGCGAGTTCTTCATCCGCTACGGCGCGGCGCACGAGATCGCCGCGCGCATGCGCCTCGCCGGGCACTCGCTGGCCCAGGCGGCCGGCGACGTGGTGGCGGAACTGGCCGGGGTCGGCGGATCGGGCGGGCTGATCGCGGTGGACGCCGCCGGCAACGTGGTGCTGCCCTTCAATTCGCGCGGCATGTACCGCGGCGTGGTGCGGGCAGACGGGCGGCCGGTCACCGGGATCTACGGCGGGGAGCCGTAAGGCCAGGGCTTCGCCCTGGACCGACCAAGGGCCACAAGGCCCTTGGATCCCATAAGCGCTGCGCGGCACAGCAAGTACCTGTAGGGCGGATAAGCGAAGCGCCATCCGCCAACGCAAGCCAGCCACCTTGAGGAGCGTTGTAATGGCGGATGGCGCTTCGCTTATCCGCCCTACGTCAATTTGCCGCGCAGCGCGAATGGGGTGCAGGGGCCTTGTGGCCCCTGCCGGGTCGAGGGCAGAGCCCTCGCCTTCCTACTCTGCAGCCCTGCTGCCGATGATTTCCTTCTCCATCGCCGCCCGCATCAGGAATTTCTGCATCTTCCCGGTCACCGTCATCGGGAAATCCTCCACGAAGCGCACGTAGCGCGGCACCTTGTAGTGGGCGATCTGATCGCGGCAGAAGGCGCGGACGTCTTCTTCCGTCATCGTCTCGTCCTCGCGCAGGCGGACCCAGGCGCAGATTTCCTCCCCGTACTTCGCATCGGGCACGCCGAACACCTGCACGTCGGAAATCTTCGGGTGGCGGTAGAGGAATTCCTCGATCTCGCGCGGGTAGACGTTCTCGCCGCCGCGGATGATCATGTCCTTGATGCGCCCAACGATGGCGCAGTAGCCCTCGGCGTCGATGGTGGCGAGGTCGCCAGTGTGCATCCAGCCGGCCTTGTCCACCGCCTGCGCGGTGCGTTCGGCATCGTCCCAGTAGCCCAGCATCACCGAATACCCGCGCGTGCACAGCTCGCCCGGCGTGCCCGCCGGCACCACGCGTCCCTCGGCGTCCACCACTTTCACTTCCAGATGCGGCTGCACCCGCCCCACCGAGGCGACGCGGCGTTCGATCGGGTCGTCCGGCGTGGTCTGGAAGCTGACCGGGCTGGTCTCGGTCATGCCGTAGGCGATGGTGATCTCGCTCAGGTGCATCGCCTCGATGCAGCGGCGCATCACCTCGATCGGGCAGGGTGCGCCGGCCATGATGCCGGTGCGCAGGCTGGAGAGGTCGAACTCGGCGAAGCGCGGATGGTCAAGCTGGGCGATGAACATCGTCGGCACGCCGTACAGCGCGGTGCAACGTTCCTCGGCGACGGTCTGCAGCGTGGCCAGCGGGTCGAAGCCCTCGCCAGGGAATACCATAGTACTGCCGTGAGTCAGGCAGCCGAGCACGCCCATCACCATGCCGAAGCAATGATAGAGCGGCACCGGGATGCACAACCGGTCCTGCTCGGTCAGGCGCATCGCCTCGCCGACGAACAGGCCGTTGTTGAGGATGTTGTGGTGGGTCAGCGTGGCGCCCTTGGGCGAACCGGTCGTCCCGGAGGTGAACTGGATGTTCACCGGGTCGTCGAACTGCAGTTGCCGGCCGAGTTCAGCCAGCCGCGCGCGTTCCGGCGCGCCGCCGAGGCCGGGCACGTCCTCGAAGGCCAGCGCCGCCGGAATGGTGCGCGCGCCGATCTGGATCACCAGCTCCAGCGAGGGCAGCCGCGCCGATTTCAGCGCGCCGGGGGCAGCGTGCGCCAGCTCGGGGGCCAGCGACATCAGCATACCGGCGTAGTCACTGGACTTGAAGGCCGTGGCGGTGACCAGGGCGCGGCAACTTACTTTATTGAGCGCGTATTCCAGTTCGCTGGTGCGGTAGGCTGGATTGATGTTGACCAGGATCAATCCGGCGCGGGCGGAGGCGAACTGGGTGATGATCCATTCGGCGTTGTTGGGCGACCAGATGCCGATGCGCTCGCCCGGCCGCAGCCCCAGCGCCACCAGCCCGGCGGCGAAGGCATCCACCCGTTCAGCCAGTTCCCGCCAGGTCCAGCGGATGCCCTGCTGGCGCACGATCAGCCCGGGACGATCGCCATGGAGCGCCACTGTATGGTCGAGCCGGGCGCCGATGGTCTCTCCCAGCAGCGGCACGGAGGAGGTGCCGCTGACGTAGCTCAGGCTTTGCCTGTCGGCTGTTGTCTTCATGTCCGTTTTCTCCCCGTTTGCTTTCGTTCCATAGCAGCTTCGCATCCGGGGCGGGAGACAGTCGGCGATCATCGCTGCATCAGCCCGGGGCGGCGCCAGGATGAGGGGGGAAGGAAACGGTCAGGCGCGTTCGAGCGGCGGCGCCGTCTCCGGGGCAAGCTGGGCGCGGATGCGCGCCGCCAGCTCGCTGCGCCGGAACGGCTTGCCCAGCAGGTCGACGCCCGGCGGCAGCCGTCCGTTTTCCATCAGCACGTTGCCAGCATAGCCGGAGATGAACAGCACCTTCAGGCCGGGCACCAGACGCTGCGCCCGCTCGGCGACATCGCGCCCGGTCATGCCGCCGGGCAGGATGACGTCGGTCAGCAGCAGGTCGGGCCCCAGCCCGTCGACGAGCCGGCGGATCGCGGTGGCGCCATCGGGGGCCGCCACCACGGTGTAGCCCAGGCCGCGCAGCATGGTTTCGGTGTGGGCGCGCACCAGGTCATTGTCCTCCACCAGCAGGATGGTCTCGTCGCCCCCGGCCACGCCCGGGCGCACCTCGGCCTCGCCGGCGCCGTCCTCGGGCAGGGCGCGCGGCAGATACAGGCGCACCATGGTACCCTGACCCGGTTCGCTGTCGATCAGCACATGTCCCCCGGACTGGCGGGTGAAGCCGTAGACCATGGACAGGCCGAGACCGGTGCCCTTGCCAGGAGCCTTGGTGGTGAAGAACGGGTCGAAGGCGCGCGCCATCACCTCCTTGCCCATGCCGATGCCGGTATCGGCGACCGAGATCATGACGTGGTCGCCGGTCCGCTCCACCCCCGCCACCGCGGCGTAGACCCGGTCGATGGTGACGTTGGCCGCCTCGATAATCAGCGTGCCGCCCCCGGGCATGGCGTCCTTGGCGTTGATGGTGAGGTTGAGGATGGCGCTTTCCAGCTCGGCCGGATCGACCCGGGTGAGCCACAGATCGGCGGGCCAGTGCATGCGCAGCGTCACCTGTTCGCTCAGCGTGCGGTCGAGCAATGGCTGCAGGCTCTGCAGCAGATCCGCGGTGGCAACCACCTGCGGCGCCAGCGCCTGGCGGCGGGAGAAGGCAAGCAGGCGGTGCATCAGCCGGCTCGCGCTTTCGCCCGCGCGCAGCCCGGCCTCGGCGAGGGTGATGTCGAGGCCACGCTCCTCCTCGGGCTCGGGCACGCCGCGCTCGCGGTCCTCGGCGCGCAGGGCCAGCAGCTCGAGATTGCCGAGGATGACGGTCAGCAGGTTGTTGACGTCGTGGGCGATGCCGTTGGTCAACTGGCCGATCGCCTCCAGCTTCTGCGCCTGGCGCAGCTTCTCCTCGGTTTCGCGCTGGGCGGTGACATCGCGGAAATACAATGTCAGCCCGCCGGCGAAGGGAAAGGCGCGCAGTTCGAACCAGGCATTCAGCGGCGGGTAGGCGCTGGTGAACACCGCATCCTGGCCGGTCGCCGCGGCCGTCTGCAGCCGCTCGGCCATCTCCGATCCGGTAAGGCCGGGGAACAGCTCCCACAGGCACGCCCCCAGCATCTCCTCGCACGGGCGCTGCAGGTAGCGGGCGGCGGCGGCGTTGACGTAGCGAAACACCCAGCCGGGATCGAGCACCACCATGCCGTCACTGATGGTGGAAAGGATCATTTCCAGTTCGGATTTCGAACGCATCGTGTCGGCAAGCAGCGTGGCGCCCTCCAGCGCCGAGGCGACGGCGCGGGCGAACTGCTCGAGCAGCAGCTCGTCCTCGGCGGTGAAGCCCTCGCCCGCGCCGCGCGTCAGCACCAGCCGACCGAGACGTTCCCCCCCGGTGCTGAGCAGCTCGACGCCGCGCTGCCGGGACGCAGGCTCGGGCGGCAACACGGGCCCGCGGCAAAGCTGCACCTCCACGCACTCGCAGGACAGCAGCGAGCGTCCGGCCGACTCGGCGCGGGCGGCGATCTCGGTGAGGTCGCGCAGCCGCGACAGGCGCTCGGAAATGGTGGCGAGCTGTGCCAGTTGGCGCATGTGGCGCAGGTTCTGGCGCTGCAACAGCACGATGCGATGGCGCAATCGCAGCCCGGCGAACAGCAGCAGGGCGAACACGCCGGCCAGCACCGCGGCGGTGGTGGTGGCCCGCCGCCACCAGCCGGCCAGCACGTCGTCGACCCCGCGCAACACGGCAAGCTCGAGCCGGCCAGGCAGCAGCGGACGAAACGCCAGCAGGCGGCGGCCGGAACCGCCCAGGACGACCGGCCCCGACACGGGCGCGTCCCTCAGCAGCGCCGCGATCGCGGGCAGGCTGGCGGTGGCGGCCGGGCCGGCGACGATGGCTCTTTGCCGATCTGCATCAAGCAGCACCAGCTCCCCCTCGCCGTCGATGCCGGCCTGCTGCGCCAGCGTCGCCAGCCACTCGCCCCCCAGCGCCAACGCGACCGCGCCGGTGACGGTGCCGTCCGGGGCGGTCAGGCGCTGCGCCAGCCACAGCACGCCGCCGGCCATGCCCAGCCAGGGAAGCGGTGCCTGGTGCTGCAGCCAGGGCAACATTTCGCGCCGCAACAAAGCCGGATCCGTCGCCTCGATCTCGCCCGTGGCGGCACGCAGCTCGCCTTGCGGCGACAGCACCACCGCCCCGCGCGCACCGATGGTGCGCGACACCATCCGGCGCAGCGATGCGGCGATGTCCTCGCCCGGCGCACCGACGCCGGCGGCGACATCGTCGAGCTGGCGTTGCGCCGCGTCGGTGACCAGGCGCGCGGCGGCGGCGGTGGCGTCGGCGACCCGGGCGAGCTCCTGCGCCGCGGCCTCGAGGGCACGGCGACGGTCGTCGAGCACGGCGGCAAGGGCGGCACCGAGCAACAACACCAGGGCCAACCCGCCGACCAGGGTGACCTCACGCGCACGGCGCCGGATCCGCCGTGGTGCCTGCAGGAAGCGGAAGAGCCGCAGGGGAATGCGATCGAGCATGAGTGCCTTCTGTCGACGGCAATACTGATAATTTCTCGCACTGTCCTGCCCTTGACGCCAAAATGCCGGACAATGCCAAAAAATGAGATGATCTCCGTGCCTCGCACGCAACAGGACGTTACGACAGAGCCGGAGCAGTTGCATCTCTCGCTTGCACATGCTCCTTCATGGAATCAATCTGCGACATCACGAGTACATGTAAGCGTGTCTCCTCACTTGAAAAACAGCCGATGGTATTTGTTAATCATTTTCCCGGCTCGCGTTCATCAGGGACACGAAGCAGCGGATGGACGGGACCGGGTGATCCTTCGGCAAGACCCGCACGTTCCCAGGCAAGATGCATGACCATCGGACCAGCATGACAGCAGAGCCTTCCCCGCCGCTGCTGATGCCCCGCGTCCTGCTGATCGAGGACAATGCGGCGGTGGCCGAAACCATTCGCCGTTTCCTCGAACGCTCGGGGATGCGCACGGCCTGGGCGCCCACCGGCGCGCGCGGCATGGAGCTGAAGAAGAGCTTCTCGCCCGATGTCGTGCTGGTCGACCTCGAACTGCCGGACACCAACGGCGTCTCGCTGATCGGCTGGCTGTCGCAGGAGCAGGACTGCGGGATCATCGTCGTGTCCGGCCGCGCCGAGGAAACCGAACGCGTGGTCGGGCTCGAGCTCGGCGCCGACGACTACATCGCCAAGCCGGTGCAGATGCGCGAGATGGTGGCGCGCATCCGCGCGGTGCACCGGCGCACGCATGGGCGCGGACCGGCCCGCGCCGCCCGCCCGTCCTCGGTTCACCAGGTCGGCCCGTTCCGTATCGACCTGCAGCGGCGCTCGGTGACCGATGCCGAGGACCGGCCGGTGGTGCTGACCGGTGCCGAGTTCGCCGCGCTGCAGACGCTGGTCGAGGCGATCGGCGAGCCGGTCTCGCGCGAGCGGCTGTCCGAGGCGGCGCTGCGCCGCCCGTGGCGGCCGGAGGACCGCAGCATCGACCAATTGATCTTCAGCCTGCGGCGCAAGCTCGCCGACGATGACCGGGGCCAGCGGCTGATCCAGTCGGTGCGCGGCGCCGGCTACGTCCTGGTCAGCGATCCCGGCCCCGCCTGCGCCGACGGCTGATCCTCCCGCCGGGGCGGCGCCGCACGCGCGGCCGATGATGCGGCCCGGGCGATCTTCAACCTTCCCCCGACGCAGCGCCGACATGCCCCCGATGACCGGGCAGGCGCGCGGTTGCCGGCGCCGCCGGCGCGTATAGACTGCCGCCATGGGAGAACAGAAATCTGGGCCTGCGGCGACTGATGCCGGCGCGGGACGGGGGACAGGGACCAATCCGTGGCATGGCGAATCCGGCCCGGCCAGGGAATGAAGGCACCGATGGAAACCCTCACCCCGACTCCGATGCCCCTGCCGCATTTCGACGTGCGCCTGCGCGCCCCCGACCTCTCCCCCTGGGAGGCCGGGAATACCGGGGTGCCCGGCTTCGTCAGCCACGCGGCCGAGGCGCCGGGCCCGCATGTGATGGTCCTGGCGCTGACACACGGCAACGAGATTGCCGGGGCGATCGTGCTGGACCGGTTGCTGCGCGCGGCGCTGCGGCCGGCGCGCGGACGGCTGACCTGCGGCTTCGTCAACCTCGCCGCCTTCCACCGCTTCATCCCCGAGCAGCCGACCGGCAGCCGCTTCATCGACGAGGACCTCAACCGCCTGTGGGACGAGGACCTGCTGGAGAGCGGCCGGCGCTCGGCGGAGCTGGACCGGGCGCGCGAGATTCGCCCGATGATCGATGCCGCCGACATCCTGCTCGACCTGCATTCGATGCTATGGCCGTCCGACCCGCTGATCCTGAGCGGCCCGACGGCGAGGGGGCGGGCACTGGCCCGCGACATCGGCACGCCCGCGCTGGTGGTGGCCGACGAAGGCCACGTCACCGGGCGGCGCATCATCGACTATGCCCGCTTCACCGCCCCCGCCGCCGAGGCCACCGCGGTGCTGGTGGAAGCGGGCCAGCACTGGGAGCCCGACACCGTCACGGCGATGGAAGCCTCGGTCGCCGGCCTGCTGCGCCATGCCGGCCTGGTGGATGCGCACCCGGCCCTGCCCCCGGCCGGCCCCGTGCCACCGCAGCGCATGGCAGAGGTGACGATGACGGTGACCGCCGCAACCGCGGGCTTCGCCTTCGTGCAGCCCTGGCGCGGCGGCCAGGTGATCGAGCGCGGCAACACCCTGATCGCGCTGGACGGCACCCGGGAGATCCGCACCCCGCACGACGACTGCATGCTGGTGATGCCGAGCCTGCGGGCAAGCCGCGGCCATACCGCGGTGCGGCTGGCGCGCTTCCTCGACGCCTGAGCGGCGTGGGCACCCCCTGCTTGCGCCTGCTTCCCCCGGCTTGTATAGGCCGCGGCTTCGCCGCGCCGGTCGGGATCGGCGCGGCCACCCAGGAGCGAGCAGCGATGAAGGCGGGCATCCACCCGGACTACCACGAGATCACCGTCATCATGACGGACGGCACGCAGTTCAAGACCCGGTCCTGCTACGGCAAGCCCGGCGAGTCGCTGCGGCTGGACATCGACCCGAAGTCGCACCCGGCCTGGACCGGCGTGCAGCGGATCATCGACACCGGGGGACAGGTGGCGAAGTTCAACAAGAAGTTCGCCGGCCTCGGCCTCAAGAAGAAGTAGCCGCTGCACCTCCTGCCACGGATCCGGCGCCGCCCCCCCTTGAACCGGGGGGCGGCGTTTTCCATATCGGGGGTGTCCGGAATGCCCAGGAGGGGTTCCGGAGCCTTCCGACAGGGCCGGCCCCGCAGGGGCGGCCCGGAAACTGGACCTTGCTCTTGCAGGAGGTTGACAATGAACGCTTTTGATTTCGCCCCGCTGTTCCGTACCGCGATCGGCTTCGACCGCCTGGTGCGCCTGATGGACACGGCGCAGACCGCAGCGGCCGACACGTCCTATCCCCCGTACAACGTGGAAAAGACCGGCGAGGACAGCTACCGCATCACCATGGCGGTGGCCGGCTTCGGCAGCGATGACATCGAACTCGTGGTCAAGGACAACACCCTGACCGTCTCCGGCCGCATCGGCAACGGCGAGGGCCAGAAGGTCGAGGTGCTGTACCGCGGCATCGCCGGCCGCGCCTTCGAGCGTCGCTTCGTGCTGGCCGACCACATCGTCGTCGACGGGGCGGACCTGGACAACGGCCTGCTGCACGTGAACCTGCGGCGGGTGGTGCCGGAAGCGCTGAAGCCGCGCCGCATCCCCGTAAATGGCTCGGCTCCCCGCCTGACCGGCGAGCCGCAGACGGTCACGCAGGCCGCCTGACACGGTTGAACCAGCCCGTGGAACCGGAGGGGGGCGCATCGCGCCCCCCTTTCTTGTGACCCTTTCCCTGGCGCCTGTGATCAGCCCGGCTTGCGGAAAAAGGCGGCGGCCGCGTCGCGATGGGAGGATTTGCGGGTGATCTCCGCCTCGACGCGGGCGATCTCGCCCTGCAGCTCCCCGATATAGGCACGCAGCTCCGCCACCCCGAGCAGATCGAGGGGCAGCGGCGCCAGACGGCGCTGCGAGGGCCGCGGCAGGTCGTCATCCTCGGCGATCACCATTTTTTCTCCTTCCCTTTCAGGCGTACAGCCCGGCGTCCGGCTTGACCGGCCGGTCATGCGAGGGCCATATGCCGCACATTCCTCTCGTTCCGGCAGGCCCGAATTCCGGCGGCGCAGCAGCCGCAGGCCCCGCGCACGAGCCCACGCCAGAACGCCACGAGACCGCCAAGGTAGCACGTCATGACCCTTCCCCTGATGCCCAAGGCGACGGCCGTCTGGCTGATCGAGAAGACGGCCCTGACCTTCACGCAGATCGCCGATTTCTGCGGCATGCACCCGCTCGAGGTGCAGGCGATCGCGGATGGCGAGGTGGCGCAGGGCATCGTCGGCTACGATCCGATCGCCCATGGCCAGCTCACCGCGGCCGAGATCAAGCGCTGCGAAGGCTCGCCGGAGGCGCGGCTGAAGCTCGCCACCAGCGCCATCCCGATGCCCAAGAAGAACAAGGGCGCGCGCTACACCCCGGTCGCCAAGCGCAACGACCGCCCGGACGGCATCGCCTTCCTGCTGCGCAACTATCCGCAGCTCTCGGATGCGCAGATCGCCAAGCTGATGGGCACCACCAAGGACACCATCCAGAAGGTGCGTGACAAGACGCACTGGAATTCCCCCAACATCAAGCCGCGCGACCCGGTGATCCTGGGCCTGTGCAGCCAGACCGACCTGCACCTGATGGTGCAGCAGGCGAACGAACGCCTGACCCGCGAAGGCCAGGCCGTGCCGGTGCCGCCGCCGCCCGAGGCGGACGAGGCAGCCTGACGCGCCACGGCGAGGGCGCGTGACGGCGGAGCGGACCATGGTGTCAGGGGATGTGAGCCAAGGGCCTGAACGGCCCCTGGCGGAATATCTGGGGGGAGCAACGACCCCCCGGGTTGGCTTCTCCGGCAGGGCCAGGGGGCAACGCCCCCGTGGCCGGTTGCTGGCGCTGCTGCCTCAGTTCGGCGGGCGCAGTCGCTCCATCTCCTCCTTTACCCGCAGCTTCTCGATCTTGAGCCGTACCAAGGTGTCCGCATCAGGTTTCGGACGGGCGTCCTCGTCGGTAATCCGAGCCTCGAGGCTTGCGTGACGCTGCTTCAGGCTCTCGATGCGGGACTGCAGGCTCATGTGGCCTCCTCTTCGGGGGATGTGCCGTCACTACTGGCACGCGGACCGGGGCCGTCCCTTTAGCAAGCGGACCACTCTTTCCCGGCTGGCCGCGTGCCATCAAATCGTAACCCACTCCCGGCGGATTTTGCCAGGGCCTCGGCATGAAAGATGCGCAATCCTGGACGCGTATGCGGACGCCACACGATATGGTAACAGATGGCCATGCTGACCGACCGTGACTCCCTGCTGCGCAAGCTGCACGAACTGCGAAGCGAGCATCGCGATCTTGACACCGTCATCTCGCGGCTGTCCGAGCACGGGGCGATGGATCAGTTGCAATTGCAACGGCTGAAGAAGCGCAAGCTGCTGCTCAAGGACGAGATCTCCTGGCTGGAATCACGCCTGATTCCCGACAGCATCGCCTGATCCGCCGGCAGTGTCTTCCCCAGCCGTGCCCCCCCAGACCGTGGCCCCCAGGGCCGTGGAGCCCGAAGACGTGGAATCGCAGGACGTGGTCCCCTCCAACCAGGACAGCGGGGCCGCGCCGCTGGTCGGCCTCATCATGGGCAGCCAGTCCGACTGGGCGACGCTGCGTCATGCCGCCGAGATGCTGACGCGCCTTGGCGTGCCGCACGAGACGCGCATCGTCTCCGCCCACCGCACCCCCGACCGGCTGCAGGCCTATGCCACCGGCGCCCGCGCGCGCGGGCTGAAGGTGATCATCGCCGGCGCCGGCGGCGCGGCGCACCTGCCCGGCATGTGCGCCGCCTGGACGGCGCTGCCTGTCCTCGGTGTACCGGTGGAGAGCCATGCGCTGAAGGGGATGGATTCATTGCTCTCGATCGTGCAGATGCCAGCCGGCATACCGGTCGGCACGCTGGCGATCGGGCGAGCCGGGGCCGTCAACGCTGCCCTGCTCGCCGCAGCGATCCTGGCCACCGCCGACCCGGCCCTCGCCCGTCGCCTGGATGCGCTGCGGGCGGAACAGACGGAGGCCGTCGCCATGGAACCAACGGACCCGGCGGACGCATGAGCACCGCGCTCCCGCCGAATTCCACCATCGGCATCGTCGGCGGCGGCCAGCTTGGCCGCATGTCGGCACTCGCGGCCGCGCGGCTCGGCTATCGCTGCCACGTGCTGACGCCAGAGGCGAACAGCCCGGCGGGACAGGTGGCCTCCGGCGTCACCCTCGGCGAGTACGAGGACCCGGTGGCGCTGCGCGCCTTCGCCGCCGCGGCCGACGTGATCACCTTCGAGTTCGAGAACGTCAGCGCCGAGGGACTCGACCTTCTGGCGGCGCTGAAACCGGTCCGACCGGCCCCGGCGGTGCTGCGCATCAGCCAGTACCGGCTGGCGGAGAAAAGCTTCCTCAACAGCATCGGCGTGCAGACCACCCCCTGGGCGGCGGTGGACAGCCTGCAGGAACTGCGGGAGGCGGTCGCGCGCATCGGCCTGCCGGCGGTGCTGAAGACCGCCCGGCTGGGCTATGACGGCAAGGGTCAGGCGCTGCTGCGCACGCCGGACGACCTCGCCCCCGCCTTCGCCGCGCTCTCGCCCCGGCCGCTGATCCTGGAAGGCTTCGTCGACTTCTCGGCCGAGATCAGCGTGGTGGTGGCGCGTGCCTCCGACGGCAGCATGGCGGCCTTCGACACGGTGGAAAACAGCCACCGCGACCACATCCTCGACACCACCCTCGCCCCCGCCCGCGTCCCGGAGCGAATCGCCCAGGCGGCGCAGGCGACGGCACGGCGGGTGGCCGACGGGCTCGACCTGATAGGGCTGCTCGCGGTGGAGATGTTCGTCACCGCCGACGGCCGGGTGCTGGTCAACGAGATCGCGCCGCGGCCGCACAATTCCGGGCACTGGACCATCGACGCCTGCCCGACCAGCCAGTTCGAGATGCATATCCGCGCCGTCGCCGGCCTGCCGCTGCCGCCGGCGGTGCGGCATTCGGACGCGGTGATGAAGAACCTGATCGGTCCCGGCGACATGGCGCTCTGGACCGAGATCGTCGCCACCCCCGGGCTGATCCCGCACCACTACGGCAAGGTGGAAGCCCGCCCAGGCCGGAAGATGGGGCATGTGACGCGACTGTTCCCCAAGGGCGGCCTGCCCGGCGCCTTCGGCATCGCCGCCGCCCTCGGGCCGCTGGCCCCCCGGACGACGGCGACCGAGGAACCCGGCATCTGATCCACCGCCAGTGATGGCGTGATGCAGTGATGTAGGGCGGACGCAGTCCGCCAACGCCAGCCGGCCAGCTTGCGGAGGCTTGCGATGGCGGACTGCGTCCGCCCTACGCCTGCTATCCCCGCTGCCCCAGCGCGGTCGCCAGGGCGGCCACGCAGGCTTCGAAGGCGGACAGGTCCGACCAGCGCCCCTGCGCGGGCGGATCGGCCACGAACAGCGCCCCGCCCGAGGCCAGCACCGCCCCGTCGATCATCAGGTTGTCGCGCAGGGCGAAATCCTCGAGCAGCATATCCTCCCCGTCGCGCCAGCCTGCCTCGGTGCAGCGGGCGAAACCGTTGAGAAAGGCCTGGGTGCGATCGGCGAACAGGCGCGGGTCGTTCGACCAGCCGAAGACCGGGCGGCCGAGCGCGCGCATGAACCCGACCTCGAACACCGTGCCGGCATCGGCGCTCGGGCCGCGGAAGGGCGTGAGATTGGCGATCAGGGCAACGCAGGAGCGGATATGCGCCTCGTTGCGCAGGGCAATCCGCCGCGCCTCGGCCAGGGCGGCCCAGTCGGACGGTTCGTCGGCCAGGGCATCGAGCGGCGAGACACCGGTCAGCCCATGCCGCCGGCACACTGCCTTGAGGGCGGCGGCGCGGTCGAGCGGGTCGGGCATGAAGACATCAGGTCCGGCGAGATAGACGCGCATGGGGTCGAGCCTGCCCGGGAACGGCCTCTGGGGGAAGCGCCGGCTGCCACCGCGCCGGGCCTTGTGCGGGCGCGGACGGGGTGGCAGAAGCGCGCGTTGCGCCAAAGACGGGGCTGCACTGGGCAGCCGGGCAAATTCAAGAGGGCGGAATGGCGAAAATCAAGGTGAAGACCCCGGTCGTCGAACTCGACGGGGACGAAATGACCAGGATCATCTGGGGCTTCATCAAGGACAAGCTAATTCTCCCTTATCTTGATATCGATCTTAAGTATTACGATTTAGGTATTGAGCACCGCGACCAGACCGACGACCAGGTCACCGTCGATGCCGCCAACGCCATCAAGCAATATGGCGTCGGCGTGAAATGCGCCACCATCACCCCCGACGAGGCCCGCGTCGCCGAGTTCGGGCTCAAGAAGATGTGGCGCAGCCCGAACGGCACCATCCGCAACATCCTCGACGGCACCATCTTCCGCGAGCCGATCATCTGCAGCAACGTGCCGCGGCTGGTGCCGCACTGGACCCAGCCGATCGTCATCGGCCGCCATGCCTACGGCGACATCTACCGCGCCACCGAGACCAAGATCCCCGGCCCCGGCCGGGTGAGCCTCACCTACCAGCCCGCCGACGGCGGCCCACCGCAGGTACTGGAGGTGCACGACTTCAAGGGGCCGGGCGTGATCCTGGGGATGCACAACACCCGCGCCTCGATCGAGGGTTTCGCCCGCGCCAGCTTCAACTATGGCCTGCTGCGCAACTACCCGGTCTACCTTTCCACCAAGAACACCATCCTCAAGGCCTATGACGGCATGTTCAAGGATGTGTTCCAGGAGATCTACGACCGCGAGTTCCGCGAGAAGTTCGAGGCCGCCGGCCTGACCTACGAGCACCGCCTGATCGACGACATGGTCGCCTCCTCGCTCAAATGGAGCGGCGGTTATGTGTGGGCCTGCAAGAATTACGACGGCGACGTGCAGAGCGACACCGTGGCCCAGGGCTTCGGCTCGCTCGGCCTGATGACCTCGGTGCTGATGAGCCCGGACGGCCAGACCGTCGAAAGCGAGGCGGCGCACGGCACCGTCACCCGCCACTACCGCGAGCACCAGAAGGGCCGCGAGACCAGCACCAACCCGATCGCCTCGATCTTCGCCTGGACCCGCGGCCTGGCCTATCGGGGACAGTTCGATGGCACCCCGGACGTGACCGCCTTCGCCGATACGCTCGAACGCGTCTGCGTCGAAACGGTGGAAAGCGGATTCATGACCAAGGACCTCGCGATCCTGATCAGTCGCGACCAGCCCTGGCTGAATACCCAGGACTTCCTTGGCAAGATCGACGAGAATCTGAAGAAGGCGATGGCCTGAAGGAAGACGAGGGCTCTGCCCTCGACCCGGCAGGGGCCACAAGGCCCCTGCACCCCAAAAGCGCTGCGCGGCACAGAAAATCGGGTTCCAAGGGCGAAGCCCTTGGTGGAGGTCCAGGAGGCGAAGCCTCCTGGTAGGGCGCGGGGCAACGCCCCGCCACACTTGCGTGAGGCTGCGCCTCGTACCATAGGATTTGCGCAGCAGCAGTGCCGGAGGCCGTCGTGAGACTCGATTTCGCAGCATGCCGCATCGCCGTCGTCGGCGACGTGATGCTGGATGTCCACATCGATGGCCACGCCACCCGCATTTCCCCCGAAGCCCCGGTCGCGGTGATGCGTCCGGCCTCGGAGCGGCGCGCCGCCGGCGGCGCGGCCAATGTCGCCGCCAATCTTGCCGCCCTCGGCGGCTGCGTGCGCCTGGTCGGCATCGTCGGTGCCGATGCCGAAGCGCACATGGTATGCGACCTGCTTGCCGGGCTCGGGGTGGTCGATACTTCGGGGTTGGTGACCGATCCCTCGCGCCCCACCATCACCAAGACCCGCGTCGCCTCCGGCCACCACCAGTTCGTCCGCATCGACCGCGAGGACAACCGCCCGCTCGATACCGCGCCGCGCGAGGCACTGATCGCCGCGGTGCAGGCGGCGGCGCGCTGGGCGCAGGTCATGGTGATCTCCGATTACGGCAAGGGCGTCTGCGCCGATGCGGTGCTGCATGCCGCCATCGCCGCGGCGCGCGCCGCCGGCTGCCCGGTGCTGGTCGATCCCAAGCGGCGCGACGTTGCCGTCTATGCCGGCGCCGACCTGATCACCCCCAATCGCCGCGAGCTCACCGAGGCGACCGGCCTGCCCTGCGACACCGACGCCGAGGCCGAGCGTGCCGCCGCCGCCATGATCGCGATCACCAATGCCGCCGTGCTGCTGACACGCTCGGAACTCGGCATGTCCTATTTCGCCCCGGGCACGCCGCCGATCCACCTGCCCACCGCTGCGCGCGAGGTGTTCGACGTCTCCGGTGCCGGCGACACCGTGGTGGCCACGCTCGCCCTCGGCATCGCCGCCGGCCTGCCCATGGCCGAGGCCATGCGCCTGGCCAACGAGACCGCCGGCATCGTCGTCGGCAAGATCGGCACCGCCGTGGTCACGCGCGCCGAGCTGCAGGCGGCGCTCGACCGTGCCGCGCATCCGCGCCGCATGCCCCCGCCCGGGGTCGTCGCCCTGGCCGACGCGATCCGCCAGCGCGAGGCATGGCGGCGGCAGGGGCTGGTGGTCGGCTTCACCAATGGCTGCTTCGACCTGTTGCATCCCGGCCATATCTCGCTGCTCGAACAGGCCGCCGCCGCCTGCGACCGGCTGATCGTGGCACTCAACAGCGATGCCTCGGTGCACCGGCTGAAGGGGCCGTCGCGACCGCTGCAGACCGAGGCGGCCCGCGCCCGCGTGATCGGCGCGCTGCGCCCGGTGGACCTCGTGCTGCTGTTCGAGCAGGACACGCCGCTTGCCGTCATCGAGGCGCTGCAGCCGGACGTGCTGGTGAAAGGTGCAGACTACACCATCGACACCGTCGTCGGCGCGGATGTGGTGCAGGCGGCTGGCGGGCGCGTCATCCTGGCGACGCTTGAAGAAGGGCAATCGACGACGCGCCTGGTGCAGCGGATGGCGGGGGAGCCGACGGGCTGATCCAGGGGCGCTTGAATCACCGCCGCCGGATGATTAACGTTCCGACGACACACTGACAGCGCGCGCCGATCCGCCGCGCCGGTCCGATCACGGCCTGAGCCGTTCCTGAAGCACTCGTCCGCACTCGCGTGCGGAGCGGTGGGAACATGATGGCCGTTTCTTCATTCTCAACTCGGATCACATCCCCTGGTGCGGCGCTGGCTGCCTGGCTGCTGGGCAGTGGCAGCGCTCTGGCCCAGGGCGCCGACGCGCCGGGCCAAGAAACCTGGGTGGATCCGGTCGTGGTCTCGGCGCCGCCGCGGGAAGCGAGCGGCGGCGCCGGGGACGGCTATCGCCGGGCCCGCGTCGATCTCGGCCCGCTGGGCAACCGGCCGAAACTGGAAACGCCTTATTCGATCCAGGACATCTCCAGCCCGATGATGGAAGCGGTGGGCGCACGCACGCTCAGCGAGGCCATCCGCTATTTCCCCTCCGCCCAGATCGAGGCACGCGGCGGGCTGGATGTCGGACGGCCGCAGAGCCGTGGCTTCCAGGGCGACATCGTCCAGAACACCCGCATGGACGGGCTGAACGTGTTCGGCGTCACCGCCTATCCGATGGAACAACTGGAGGCAGTGGAACTGCTGCAGGGGCTGTCGGGGGCGCTCTATGGGCCGGCCGCCCCGGCCGGCACCTTCAACTACATCCTCAAGCGGCCAACCGAGGAGCCGTTGCGCAAGCTGTCCCTGGGCTTCGACAGCGCCGGCATCGGCACCGTGCACACCGATGTCGGCGGGCAGGTCGCCCGGTTCGGCTACCGCCTGAACGGCCTGATCGCCGATGGCACCGGCTATGTCGGCGGCAGTCACCTTCGCCGCGAGATGGTCAGCGGCAATTTCGACCTGCACGTCTCCGATGCCACCACGCTGGAGCTGAACGCCAGCCATTACCTGCAGATCGCCAACGGCTATCCCGGATCGTTCTCCTACAGCCAGACCACGCCCCTGCCCGCCGCACTCGATCCTACGAAGGTCGGCTATGGCCAGAGCTTCGCCGGCCAGCAGCTGGAGACCAACATCGTCAGCACCCGCCTGCGCCACAGCTTCTCCGACGACTGGTCGGTGACCGGGGGGGGGCTGCACCAGGAAGCGACCCGCATCCTGTATGGCGTCACCAACACGCTCGCGAGCAACGCCAGGACCTACACATCTTCCATCAGCACCAACATGTCCGGCACCACCACGGTGGACAGCATGCTGCTCTACCTGAACGGGCGGGTGCGCGGGCTCGGGCTCACGCATGACCTGATGCTGGGCAGCAACGGCTTCCAGCAGACCCAGTTCACGCCACGCTATACCCGCAGCTACACCCTGGGCAGCGCCAGCCTGTACGCCCCCACCGTGTTCAACCCGCCGGCCTGGCTGGATGTGGGACCGAAATACCGCTCCGGCCAGAACCGCCAGTTCAGCCTGATCGCCGGCGACACCATCACCTTCACCGAGCGCTGGTCGGTGCTGGCCGCGTTCAGCCAGGACTGGCTGCAAGGGGCGAGCTGGGACACCAGCGGAACGAAGACCTCGGGCTATCACCAGAACGGAATCAGCCCCACCGCCAGCCTGATGTTCCGGCCGCTGCCGGACATGATGCTGTACTTCACCTATGCCGACAGCCTGCAGAAAGGCGACACCGCGCCCACCTCCGGCGTCGCCAATGCCGGCGAGATCCTGCCGCCCTATCGCAGCGAGCAGTTCGAACTGGGCTGGAAGGCCCGCATGGCCGCGGTGGACCTGGCGGCGGCGTTGTTCCGCATGACCCGCCCCTTCGCCTATACCGGCAGCGACAACGTGTTCCGCGAACAGGGCACCCAGGTCAATTACGGGCTGGAGCTTTCGGCCAAGGGCAACCCGGTCGAGGACCTGACGGTGTTCGGCGGCGTCACCCTGCTCGACCCGGAACTGACCGACACCGTGAGCCCCGCGACCAGCGGCAAGCTGGTGGTCGGCGTGCCGCGCATCCAGGCCAATCTCTACACCGAATACCGGGTGCCGGCGCTGCCGGGGCTCGCGCTGGAGATGAACCTCCACCACACCGGCCGGCGCGCCGCCAACGACACCAACACCACCTGGGCGGACGCCTACACCACGCTCGATCTCGGCGCCCGCTACGCGACCGATCTCTGGGGCCGGGACGTGACCTGGCGACTCGGGGTGAAGAACCTGTTCGACGAGCGCTACTGGGTGTCGGTGTTCCCGAGCAGCATCAACGGCACCAATGCCGGCAATGCCAGTGCCTTCCTCGGCGCGCCGCGCACCGTCTGGGCGGCGCTGCAGGTCCGGTTCTGAGGAGGAGGGGGAAAGATGATGATCCTGCGCCGGATCGCCCGCGCCACCCTGTTCGCGGCCGCGCTGCTGCTGGCCGCGTCCCCCGCCCGGGCGCGCGAGGTGGTGGACATGAGCGGACGGACGATCACGCTGCCGGCCGACATCCACCGCGTGTACGGGGCGTTCTCCTCCGCCGTGGCGATCATGGCGGCGATCGCCCCCGACCTGCTGGCGGGCAGCTATTTCGACACCACGCCGGACCTCGCCCGCTTCCTGCCGCCCGGCTTCGCCGCGCTGCCGCGGCTGTCGGTCAGCGGCATCCAGACCACGAACCCTGAACAGTTGATGGCGGCCGGCATCGACCTCGGCGTGGTGCTGGACGGCACCGGGCTGTCGGAGCAGGTGCGCGCCACCATGGCCCGGCTCGGCAGGCCGGCGGTGGCGGTGGCGGCCGAGCGGCTGGAGCAGTACCCGGCGACCTTCCGCTTCCTCGGCGCGGTGCTGCAAAGGCCAGAACGCGGCGAGGCACTGGCACGCTATCTGGAAGAAACCGGCGCCCGCGTCGCCGCCGCGCTGCGCGACCTGCCGGACGGGCAGCGGCCGCGTGTCTACTACGCCGAATCCCCCGACGGGCTGCAGAGCCAGTGCGACGGCTCCGCCCGGGCCGAGGTGATCGGGCTGGCCGGCGGGCGCAACGTGCTGCACTGCGCGGCCGCCAACAGCTTCGCCGCCACCGCCACGATGACCGCGGAGACGGTGCTGCTGCTGGACCCGGACGTCATCCTGGTGCGCTTCCCCCGCACCGCCACGATGTTCCTGACGGAACCACGCTGGCAGACGCTCGCGGCGGTGCGCAGCCGGCGCGTGCTGGTGGTGCCGTCGCTGCCGTTCAACTGGATGGACCGGCCGCCCTCCTACATGCGGATCATGGGGGTGCAATGGCTGGCGGGCCGGTTGCACCCGGATCGGTACAGGATCGATCTGCCAGCGGAAACGCGGGCGTTCTTCCGTCTGTTCTTCGGCGTCGCCCTGACCGATGCCGACCTGCACCTGCTGTTCGCCGGCACCGCCGCGCCATGAGCGGCGACGAACCGGCCTTCCCGGAGGAGGAAGGCGGGCCGCGGCGGCGCCTGGACTATTTCGGCCATGTGTTCCCGCCGCTGCGCCGGATGGTGCGCCAGCATTTGCATGAAGGCTTCGAACGGGAGCGGCGCCGCAGCGGCCTGACCGCCGCCTGGTACGTGCCGGCCAGCCTGGACAGCCCGGACTGCGCCTGGGTGCACGAGACCGAGGATGCGGACTGGTTGCCCGGCCTGCTCTCCGATGCCGGGCTCGGCCGCTTCACGCGGCCCGGCTTCACCACGCGCTGGCAGCAGGCCGGGCTCTACCAGCCGCGACCGCAGCCGGCGCTGCGTCCCGATCTCGCCGCGGCGGGGCTCGCCGATCCGCTCGGGGTTTGCGAGGTGTACGGCGCCGGTCCCTGGGTAATCCTGGCCGACCGCGCCCGTCTGCGCGGGCGCCCGGTGCCGCAAGGCTGGGAGGACCTGCTCTCGCCGCAGTACCGCGGCGACATCGTTGCCAACGGCAGCGACGGGCGGCTCGCGGGCGTGCTGCTGTTCAACCTGTTCGTCGATTTCGGCCTGGACGGGCTGCAGGCGCTGGGCGCGAACATGTGGGGATTCCGCGGCGGTGCGCAGATGGCGCGCAACCTGGGTTCCGGCGATCCGGAGGGCGCCGCGCTGGCGATCCTTCCGTATTTCTGGGCGCTCAACAACATCCATCGCGACCGCGTGGCCCTGGTCTGGCCGCGCGAGGGGGCCTACGCGGTGCCGTTGCTGCTGCTGCGCCGGCACGACGCCCCGCCGGCGGCGCGGCTTGCGCATGCGTTGCTGACCGGCCGGGACTGGGCCGGCCGGATGGAAAGCGCGGGCTGCGCCAGCAACCGTGACGACAGCGGCGGCGCCCCCCTGCCCGGCCCCTTGCGCTGGCTGGGCTGGTCGCACGCCCGCGGCCTCGATTTTCCCGGATTGCACCCGCTCTGCGACGCCGCGCTGGCGCGGGGCGCCCTTGGCATGGATCTGAAACGATGAAGCTGGTGACGGTCGCCGGCCCGCCTTCGTCGGGCAAGACCTCGGTCATCCTGCGGGCGCTGCGGCATCTGCGCGCGGCGGGGCTGCGGACCGGGGTGGTGAAGTTCGATTGCCTGACCAGCCTGGATGCGGCGGCCTATGAGGCCGAGGGCATCCCGGTGCTGACCGGGATTTCCGGCAACACCTGCCCGGACCATTATTTTGTCACCAATGTCGAGGCCTGCGCCGCCTGGGGCGCGCGCCAGGGACTCGACCTGCTGGTGAGCGAGACGGCGGGATTGTGCAACCGCTGCGCGCCGCATCTGCGCGGCTTCCTGGCGATGTGCGTGCTGGACAACCTCTCGGGCATCGACACCCCGCGCAAGGTCGGGCCGATGCTGCGCACCGCCGACCTGGTGGTGGTGACGAAGGGCGACATCGTCAGCCAGGCCGAGCGCGACGTCTTCGCCTTCCGCATCCGCCAGGTGAACGCGCGCGCCGAGATCCTGTTCGCCAACGGCATCACCGGCCAGGGATGCCGGGAAGTCGCCATGCTGTGGCGGGACGCGCCGGAGGAAGCGGCGCTGACCGGCGGGCGCCTGCGTTTCTCCGTGCCCGCCGCGGTCTGTTCCTACTGCTTCGGCCAGACCCGCATCGGCGCGGAGTTCCAGCACGGCGTGATCCGCCGGATGCGCATCGAGGAGCAGGAACCATGACCGGCGCCGCGACCATGACGGTGGACACGGACTTCCTGCGCCGGCACGGCCTGCCCGTGCCGGCGGCCGCGTGTTCGCTGCAGGACTACTGGCAATCGCTCCCCTGGGAGGTCAGGGACGGAGGCGGCTGGACCCTGGCGGCCCTGCAGGAGCAGTTGCGCGCCTTCCTGGCCGCGCGCCCTGCCGGCGGCGGCATCACGCTGGAATGCCTGGAGGTGACGCAAGGCTGCGACAAGGACGGACAGCCGGAAGCGGTCCCGCTCTGCCTGCGGCCGGGCGAGGTGGTGGCCATCGTCGGCCCGACCGGCTCGGGCAAAAGCCGTCTGCTGGCCGACATCGAATGCCTCGCCCAGGGCGACACGCCGAGTCGCCGGGTGGTGCGGGTCAACGGCGCGACCCCTGCCCCGCGCATGCGCGTCTCGGCCGAGGCGCGGCTGGTGGCGCAGATCTCCCAGAACATGAATTTCGTGCTGGACCTGCACGTCGAGGACTTCCTGTCCCTGCACGCCGAAAGCTGTGGCGTCGCTGATCCACGGGCGGCGGCGCGGACCGTGCTGGACGCCGCCATCGCCATGGCCGGCGAGCCGTTCACCGCCGCCACGCCGCTGACGCAGCTGAGCGGCGGCCAGTCCCGCGCGCTGATGATCGCCGATGCCGCCCTGCTGAGCGCGAAGCCGGTGGTGCTGATCGACGAGATCGAGAATGCCGGGGTGGATCGCCGGCAGGCGCTGCGCCTGTTCACCAGCCGGGGCAAGATCGTGCTGCTGTCGACCCATGATCCGCTGCTGGCGCTGTCGGGCGCGCGGCGCGTGATCATCCGCAACGGCGGCATCGCCGCGGTGGTCGCGACCTCGCCCGAAGAGCAGGCGCTGCAGGCCGAGTTGCAGGCGCATGACCACCGCCTCGCGAGGCTGCGTGATGCGGTGCGACGCGGCGAGACGCTGCTGCCCGCCTGGCAGCAAACCTGAATCCGGTGCGCCGCCGCGGCCATCGCGGCGGCGCCCGCAATCAGACGTAGGGATCCGGCATCGCCAGATACTCGGTGATATAGCGGTTGATGCCGTCTTCAAGCGAGGTGAAGGGCTTCGTGTAGCCGGCCGCGCGCAGGCGATCCATGCGCGCCTCGGTGAAGGACTGGTACTGGCCGCGCAGATTGGCCGGCATGTCGATGAACTCGATGTCTTCCTTCGCCCCACCCGCGCGGCAGACCGCGTGGGCGAGGTCGCGATAGCTGCGCGCCTGGCCGGTGCCGACATTGAACAGCCCGCTCACGCCCGGCGTGTCCTGCAGCCAGAGCAGCACGTCCACGACATCGCCGACCCAGATGAAGTCGCGCTTCTGCTCGCCATCCGCGACATCGGGCCGGTCGCTGCGGAACAGCCGCGGCGCCTGGCCGCGCCGCACCTCGTCGTATTTCACCTTCACCACCGAGACCTGCGATCCCTTGTGGTACTCGTTCGGCCCGTAGACGTTGAAGAATTTCAGGCCCACCCATTGCGGCGGCCGCTTGCGCCGCCCGGCCACGGCGCGCGCCACGCTCAGGTCGAAGGCGTGCTTGGACCAGCCGTAAAGATTGAGCGGACGCAAATTGCCAAGATCGTCCAGCCCATCCTCGAAGCCCTGTGCGCCGGCCCCGTAGGTCGCCGCCGAGGAGGCGTAGATCATCCGCACCCCGAGCGAGGAACACCATTTCCACAGCTCCTGCGACAGGCCGACATTGGTGTGCCAGACCAGGTCGCCATCGGTCGCCGTGGTGGCGCTGATCGCGCCGAGATGGAACACCATCTCGATCGGCGGCTGCAGGGCGAGGAAATTCTGCAGCTCTTCCGGCGCGACAATCGCGGTCGGCGGATGGTGCGCGAGGTTGTGCCACTTGCCGTCGCTGCGCAGGCGATCGACCACGATCGTCTCGTGGCCCCGCGCAGCCAGCGCTGCATGCAGATTCGAACCGATGAAGCCGGCGCCGCCAGTGATCAGGATCATGCCTGCCGGAGTAGGACAATCCCCCCGCCGCCCGCAAGCATGATGAGATGACGGCGGCGGGGTCGCGCGCATCTGGCCGCTTTTCCTCGGCGCCGTCCTGGCGCAGTGTTGCGAGGCAGCACAGAGTACACCCGGATATGCCCCAGACCGATCCCGTTCCCTGGCCGCCCTCGCTCTGGGCGGCGGTCACCCCGTCCGCGCCCGACCTGCCGGTGCTCGAGGGCGAGCAACGCGCCGACGTCGTCGTGATCGGCGCCGGCTTCACCGGCCTGTCCACCGCCCTGCACCTAGCCGAGGCCGGCACCGACGTGCTGGTGGTCGAGGCCATGGCACCCGGCTGGGGCGCCTCCGGCCGCAACAACGGCCAGGTGATCCCCACCCTCACCCGGATGAACCCGGACGACCTGGTGGCGCGCTACGGCGGCGCCGGGGAACGTTTCGCCGCCATGCTCGGCGGCTCGGCCGACCTGCTGTTCGAGACGGTGCGCCGCTGCGACATCGCCGCCGAGGCCGAGCAGACCGGCTGGGTGCAGCCCGCGCACTCGCCCGGGCGGATGCGCATCGCGGAAACGCGCGTGCGCCAGTGGGAGCGCTGGGGCGCGCCGGTCGAGCTGCTCGATCGCATGCAGATGCGCAACATGATGGGCAGCGGCTACTGGCACGGCGGCTTCTGGAACCGCAGCGGCGGGCACATCAACCCGCTGGCGCTGGCGCGCGGCCTCGCCGCCGCGGTGCTCGGCCGGGGCGGGCGCATCTGCGTCCGCTCGCCGGTGCTCGGCTTCGATCGCGTCGAGGGCAACTGGATCGTCCGCGGCGCCCGCGGCACGGTGCGGGCGCGCGCGCTGGTGCTGGCAAGCAACGCCTATACCGGCGAGCTCGCCCCCGCCCTGGCGCCCGCGGTGGCGCGCGAGGTGGTGCCGGTGCATTCCTGGCAGATGGCGACCGCGCCGGTCGATCCGGTGCTGCGCCGCACCGTGATCCCCGGCCGGCAGGCGATGTCGGACACGCATGGCGACCTGTATTTCGCCCGCTGGGACGCGCGCGACCGGCTGGTGACCGGCGGCGCGCTGATCCTGCCGGTGAACGCCGTGGAACGGCTGCAGGCGCGCATCGCCACCCGGCTCGCCCGCATCTGGCCGCAGCTCGGCACGGTGCGCTTCGATTATGTCTGGAACGGCTATATCGGCATGACGCCCGATTACGCCCCGCGCTTCCACGAACTCGGCCCCGATGCCTGGGGCTGGACCGGCTGCAACGGCCGCGCGGTGTCGCTGGCCATCGCCATCGGCCGCGAATTCGCCCGCCTCGCCGGCGGCACCGGCACCGAACAGGTGGCGCTGCCCTTCGGCCCGCCCACGCCGCTGCCGCTGCACGGGCTGCTGCGTCGCGTCGCGCCGCTGAAGCTGCTGGAATATCGCTGGCGCGATGCCAGGGAGATCGCCTGATGCCCAAGGAACCGACGATGCCCACCCAAACCACCATGGCCGCCACCGAGGTGCACGCCCTGCTGCGCCGTGCCTTCGCCATGCGCGCCGCCTTCTATGCCCGCATGTTCGAGGTGCTGCGCGCCGAACTCGGCCGCGAGCGCGCCATGACGCTGATGAAGGAAGCCACGCGGCAGATGGGCGAGAAGGCCGGGGCCGGCCTCGCCGGGCACGGCCCCGCCGACCTCGCCGGGCTGAGCCGCGACTTCCTCGGCGGCATCATCGAGGGCGAGACGCTGTTCTCCCCGGAGCTGCGCCGCTGCGACGAGGCCGAGCTGACCATTCATTTCCACCGTTGCCCGCTGAAGGAAGCGTGGCAGGCCGAAGGCTGCGGCGATGCCGACCTGAAGGACCTGTGCGAGATCGCCGGCGCCATCGACCAGGGCATGTTCACCGCGGCGGGCTTCACCTTCGCCGGCGAGACCTGGCAGCCCGGCCGCGAAGGCTGCTGCACCCTGCGCGTGCTGCCGGGCAAGGACTGAGCGGCCCGGCCCTTGCATCCCCCGCGGGCAACCGACATCTACCATGACCGGGGCCCGGGGGGCCTTCCACGATGCCATCCAGGAATGATCCGATGCTCGACCGTCGCAGCCTGTTGCTCGCCACCGGCGCCCTGCTCGCCGGCCCCGCCCGTGCCGCCGACAAACCGGTGCTGCGGCTGGGCTACCAGTTGCCGCTGACCGGCGGCACCGCCCAGTACGGCCAGGATTTCCGCAACGCCGCCGAGATCGCGCTGGACCGCTTCAACCGCGCCGACAAACCGTTCCGGGTGGAAATCGTCTACGAGGATTCACGTTCGGATTCGCGCGAAGGTGTCGCGATCGCGCGCAAGTTTGTCGATGACCGCACAATTCTGGCGGTGCTCGGCGACTTCACCTCGGGCGTGTCGATGGCATCCGGGCAGGTCTACGCTCAGGCCGGCATGGCGCAGCTCTCGCAGACTGCCTCGCACCCGGACTACACGAAGATCTCGAAGTGGCAGTTCCGCAACATCACCACCCAGGCGCAGGAAGGGCCGTACAACGCCGAGTGGCTGCTTGCGGAGGGCCACCGCCGCGTCGCGGTGATCTCCGAGCAGACCGACTGGGGCCAGTCGGTGGTGAGCGGCTTCGTCGACGGGCTGAAGCCACGTGGCGGCGAAGTGGTGTTTTCCGAATACTTCAATCGTGGCCTGCAGGATTTCCGTCCGATCATCACCAAGATCGCACGCAGCAAGCCGGATGTCGTCTACACCGGCTTCTTCTATGAAGATGCGGCACAGTTCCTGAAGCAGATGAAGCAGCTTGGCATCGGCATCCCGGTGCACTCCACCTCCGCCGCCTATAACCAGCAATTGCTGGCGCTGGCCGGCGCCGATGCCGAGGGGCTGCGCCTGACCGCGACCTTCCTGCCCAATTCGCCGGAACCGCAGGTGCAGGAATTCGTCGCCGCCTGGAAGGCCCGCACCGGCCAGGCCGAGCCCGGCCAGTTCCCCGCGCAGGCCTATGATGCCGTCGGCATCATGCTCGCCGCCCTGGAGCGCGCCTGGCCCAATCCAACGCGCGAGAAGGTTCGCGACGCGCTGGCGCAGACGAAGAACTATCCGGGCGTCACCGGCGAGACCACCTTCGGCCCCGACCGCGAGCCGGCGAAGAAGCTGACCAAGGCGATGGTGAAGAACGGTGCCTTCGTCGCGGTGGCCGGCTGAGCGGTGGAATACTATCTCCAGCAGCTGGCGATCGGCGTCTCGCTCGGCCTGACCTATGCGCTGATGGCGATCGGCTTCACGCTGATCTTCGGCGTGCTGAACGTGGTGAACTTCGCCCATGGCGAGATCTACACGATCGGCGCCTATGTCGGGCTGATGGTGATCGCGGGCTTCGCGCCGCCGCTGGTGGCGGTGCTGCTGGCCGCGATCGCCGCCGGCGCGGTCGCCGGCATCCTGCTGGAACGTGCCGGGTTCAAGCCGTTCCGAAGATTTTCCGACGAGGCCAGTCTGAAATCACGGGCGATGCGCGAGGCGACGCTGATGTCCTCGCTGGCCTTGTCGATCATCGTGCGCGAGGGGCTGGAGCTTGTGTACGGCTCGCAGTTCCAGCAGATCCCGCTGGAGCGGCTGCTGAACACGCCGATCGCGCTCGGGCCGGTGACCGTCGCCTCGGGCGACCTGATCATCCTGGGCGTGGCGGTGGTGATGCTGGCCGGGCTGCAGGTGGTGCTGAAGCATACCCGCATCGGGCTTTCCATCCGCGCGGTCTCGAACAACCCGCTTGGCGCCAAGTATGTCGGCATCGACACCGACCGCACCATCGTCTGGACCTTCGCTGTCGGCTCGATGATGGGGGCCGCGGCGGGGCTGCTGGTCGGGCTCTATTACGGGGCGATCTATCCGGCGATGGGCTTCACGCCCGGCATCAAGGCCTTCGTGGCGATGGTGATGGGCGGCCTGTCCTCGATCCCCGGGGCGGTCGCCTGCGCGCTGATCCTGGGCCTGTGCGAGAGCATGGCGACCACGGTGGTGCCCTCGGTCTGGGCCGACATGGTCGCCTATGGCTTCCTGATCCTGACGCTGGTGTTCTTCCCGCGCGGGCTGTTCGGCGGAGTGCGTGAACGTGTCTAGCCTGTCCTTCAGCGACACGGCCCGCGCCCGCCTGCTGACGGCGCTGCTGCTGCTGGTGGTGTTCGCCGCCATCCCCGGCGCACTGCAATTCCTCGATCGCGGCTATTTCTGGCAGGTCGCCAACACCGCGCTGATCTTCGCGCTGCTCGCCGCCTCGATGCACCTGGTGACGGGCGTGGCGGGGCTGCTGCAACTGGGCCATGCCGCGTTCTACGGCGTGGGCGCCTATACCGCCGCCCTGCTCGCCTCGCGCGCCGGCGCGCCGATGGCGCTGACCCTGCCCGCCGCCGGGCTGGTCACCGCGATCGTCGCTCTGCTGGTAGCCCTGCCGACGATGCGGCTGGTGTCGATCTACTTCGCCGTGGCGACGCTGGGCATCGGGCAGATGCTGTACCTGCTGATGCTCAACTGGGTCGATCTGACGCGCGGGCCGCTCGGGGTGATGCTGTTCGGCGAGCAGTCGCTGCTGGGCATCGACCTCGCCTCGCCGCTGCGCCGCTACCTGCTGGTGGCGGCCATCACCGCCGCCTCGATCTGGGTGATCGCCCGACTCTCGCACTCCTATTACGGCAACGCGCTGCGGGCGCTGCGCGAGGACGACCAGTGCGCTGATGCCATGGGCATCGACACGATCCGCCTGAAGATCGAAAGCTTCGCCATCTCCGGTTTCTTCGCCGGCCTCGCCGGGGCGCTGTGGGCCCATACCGCGGGCTATATCTCCCCGCCCGATTTCGGCTTCACCCAGTCCATCCTGGTCCTGGCCATGGTGGTGGTGGGGGGTCTGGGCTCGCTGCCCGGCGCGGTGGTCGGCGCGCTGATCCTGATCCTGTTGCCCGAGCTGCTGCGCCCGCTCGGCGACATCCGCAACCTGCTGGTGGGCTTCGTGCTGTTCGGGGTGATCCTGTTCCTGCCGAAGGGACTGATCGGCGAGGTCTCGGCGCTTGACATCGCCCGGCGGCAATTCGCCGGTGCATGGCGGCGCGGTGCTGGCGGGGGGCTCGGCTGGCGATGACCGCATTGCTGGAGATCCGCGCGGTCAGCCGTCGTTTCGGCGGGCTGGTCGCGGTCGATGACGTCAGCACCAGCGTCGCCGAGGGCGAGCTGGTCGGCCTGATCGGCCCCAACGGCGCGGGCAAGACCACACTGTTCAACCTGATCTGCGGCTTCACCCCGCTGTCTTCCGGCGAGGTCCGGTTCGCGGGCACGCGCATCGACGGGCTGCCGCCCTGGCGCATCGCCCGCGCCGGCATCGGCCGCACCTTCCAGAACCTGCGCGTCTTCCCGAACATGACGGTGTTCGACAATGTCAGCATCGGCGCGATCGGCGTGCTCGGCACCAGCGCCCCGGCAGCACTGTTCGGCGGCCGGGCGCGCGCCCGTGCCGTCTCCGAACGCGCCTGGGCGGCGCTGGAGGCGGTCGGGCTCGCCGACCAGGCCGGGGCACTGGCGGCCAATCTCTCCTACGGGCAGCGCAAATACCTGGAAATCGCCCGCGCGCTGGCGATGCATCCGCGGCTGCTGATCCTCGACGAACCCGCCGCCGGGCTGAACGACAACGAGACCCGCTCGCTCGCCGACTTCATCCGCCGCCTGCACGCCGAAGGCACCACCGTCATGCTGGTCGAGCACGACATGACGCTGGTGATGTCGATCTGCCAGCGCGTCGTCGTGCTTGCCTCCGGCCGCAAGATCGCCGACGCGCCGCCCGCCGCGGTGAAATCCGACGCCGCCGTGCTGGAAGCCTATCTGGGGACCGAGGCATGAGCGCGCTGCTGGAAATCGAGGACCTGCACGTCGCCATGGGCTCGCAGCAGATCCTGCGCGGCATCGACCTCACCCTCGCGGAAGGCGAGATGCTGGCCGTGCTCGGCGCCAACGGCGTGGGCAAGACCACGCTGATGCGCACGCTCTCCGGCATCTACCGCGCCCGGTCCGGACGGGTGGTGCTGGCCGGGCGCGACATCACCAACGCGCCGGCCCACCGCATCGTCGCCGCCGGGCTCGCCCAGTCGCCGGAAGGGCGGCAGATCTTCTCCGCCATGACGGTGCGCGAGAACCTGATCCTGGGCGGCGGCCGCGCCGGGCTGGCCGAACTCGACGCGGTGTTGCCGCTGTTCCCCCGTCTGGGCGAACGCATGGCCCAGCTCGCCGGCTCGCTCTCCGGGGGCGAGCAGCAGATGCTCTGCATCGCCCGGGCGCTGATGGCCCGCCCGCGCGTGCTGCTGCTCGACGAGCCCTCGCTCGGCCTCGCGCCGAAGCTGGTGCGCAACATCTTCGAGCTGCTCGCCCGCATCCGCGCCCAGGGCGTGTCGATCCTGGTGGTGGAACAGAACGCCCGCGCCGCGCTGAAGGTCGCCGATCGCGCCGCGGTGATGGAAGGCGGGCGGATCGCCCTGGCCGGGGCAGCCGCGGCGCTGGCCGAGGATCCGCGCATTGTTGCCGCCTATCTGGGGGGGCACGTCTAAAGGAAAAAGACAAGGCCAGGGCGCTGCCCTGGACCTGCCAAGGGCCACAAGGCCCTTGGATCCCATTCGCGCTGCGCGGCACAGAGTATTGGGTTCCAAGGGCGAAGCCCTTGGTGGAGGTCCAGGAGGCGAAGCCTCCTGGTGGGGCGCGGGGCAACGCCCCGCCAACACAGCGCAGCCCTGCCCCGGCGTTCCCCCGCTTGGGTCGCGCGCCAACCCGGCCTATATCTGCCGCCGCCCAACCATCCCCCCTGCCTGTCCCGTTTCCAGCCTGCCGATCCGGCGCGGTCGGAGGTCGTGGCGGCCAGCGCCCCCTCTCCGGATCCTTTGCCCATGCCGTTCCCCGCCACTCATCCCGCCCTCGCCCGAGCCCTTGACGCGCGCGGCTACGCCGACCCGACCCCGGTGCAGGAAGCCGTGCTGCGCCCGGAAACCGAGGGGCGCGACCTGCTGGTCTCCGCCCAGACCGGTTCGGGCAAGACCGTCGCCTATGGGCTGGCCGCCGCCGGCACGCTGCTCGGCGAGGCGGAACAGATGGGCCGGGCCGGCGCCCCGCTCGCCCTGGTGGTCGCACCCACGCGGGAGCTGGCCATGCAGGTGCACCGCGAGCTGTCCTGGCTCTATGCGGAAACCGGCGCGCGCATCGTCTCCTGCATCGGCGGCATGGAGCCGCGGCGGGAGACACGGGCGCTGGAGGCGGGCTGCCACATCGTCGTCGGCACCCCCGGCCGGCTGTGCGACCACCTGCAGCGGGGCGGGCTCGATCTCTCCGCGCTCCGCGTGCTGGTGCTGGACGAGGCCGACGAAATGCTCGACCTGGGCTTCCGCGAGGAGCTGGAACGGCTGCTCGGCGCCAGCCCCGAGGAGCGGCGGACCCTGCTGTTCTCCGCCACCATCGCCCCCGACATCGCCGCGCTGGCGCGCAGCTTCCAGCGGGATGCGCTGCGCATCGACACGCTGGTGCGCAACCAGCCGCATGCCGACATCGAGTACCGCGCCGTCCGCGTCGCCCCCTACGAGGTCGGGCATGCCGTGGTCAACGTGCTGCGCTATTTCGAGGCGCCGGGCGCGCTGGTGTTCTGCGCCACCCGCGAGGCGGTGCGCCACCTGCACGGCAGCCTGGTCGAGCGCGGCTTCACCGCGGTCGCGCTGTCCGGCGAGCTGACCCAGAACGAGCGCAGCCGCGCCCTGCAATCCCTGCGCGATGGCCATGCGCGGGTCTGTGTTGCCACCGACGTGGCGGCGCGCGGGCTCGACCTGCCGGATCTGGGCCTGGTGATCCATGCCGACCTGCCGGTGGACAAGGCGGTGCTGCTGCACCGCAGCGGCCGCACCGGGCGGGCCGGGCGCAAGGGCGTCTGCGTGCTGGTGGTGCCGGCCAACCGGGTGCGCCGGGCCGAACAACTGCTCTCCCTGGCCGGGGTCACAGCGAACTGGTCCGCCGCCCCCACCGCCGAGGCGATCCGCGCCTGCGACGGCGAGCGGCTGCTGCGCGATCCGATCCTGGCCGAGGAGCCCACCCCCGAGGACGCGGACCTGGTGCGCCAGCTCGCCGAGGGCCGCTCGCCCGAGGAACTGGCGGCGGCGCTGCTGCGGGTCTGGCGCGCCCACCTGCCCGCCCCGGAGGAACTGGCCGACGCCAGCGGCCCGGTGCGCCGGCAGCCGCGCGCCGTGGGCACGGAGCGGCCGTCGCGCCGCCCGCGCGAGGCAGGGGACGAAAGCGCGACGGCACCGTCCGGGCGCACCCGCGCGCCCCGCGAGGACGGGCCGAAGGTGTGGTTCAGCGTGAATCTGGGCCGGCGCGCCAAGGCCGACCCGAAATGGCTGGTGCCGCTGATCTGCCGGCTCGGCGGCGTGAACAAGCGCGACATCGGCGCGATCCGCGTGTTCGACGAGGAAACCAAGTTCGAGATCGCCGAGGCCACCGCCGCCGCCTTCACCGCCACCTGGCCGAGTGGCGGCGAGGACGACGTGCGGCTGTCGCCGACCGGGGCGCCGTCCTTCGCCCCGCGCCGGGAGGGCGGGCCCCGCCGCCCGGAGCGCGCCTCGTTCGGCCGCCGGAAGCCGCAGCGCGACTGATCCGCCGGCCCGATCAGCCCAGCAGGTCGACCGTGTAGCGCCGGGCGAAGCGCACGGGATCGGTGCTGGGCTTGAGGATGCCGACCTCCAGCAGGTCCTTGGCGTAGGATTCGACATGCTGGCGGAAGGCGTCCCCGGTGGGGCAGCCGCGTTCCCGGTCGTACGGATAGCTGGCGATCATCTCGCCGATTTCCTCGGGCTTGACCTGGCGCGGCGAATGGCGCTGCGCGGATTCCACGGCGATATCGTTGCGGGCATCGACCAGCACCGCCGCCTCGACCATCGCCCGGGTCAGCGCGGTGGCGACCGGCCTGTCGTTGCGCAGCAGCCTGCCGCCGACCGCCAGCACGCAGCAGGTCCGCTTGCCCATCTCCCCGGTGCCGCTGGACGCAAGCTCGAACAGCCTGCCGTTGCTGCGCTTCAGCGCGTAGTACGAGTTGGGATGGACATCGACGAAGGCCTCGATCTCGCCCTTCTCGACGGCGATCGGGAAGACGTCGGCCGGGTAGACCCGCCAGGTAACGTCGGTGTCGGGATTGATGCCGTTCTTCTGCAGATAGATCGCGTAGTTGAACTTGCTCGGGCCGGTCAGGTCGGACACGCCGATGCGCTTGCCCCGCAGGTCCTGCAGGGTCCTGATGCCGGCCTCGCGCGAGGCGATCAGGTAGGAGCAGCCGGCATGCACGCCGGCGGTGAGCCGGACGTCGAAGCCGGCTTCCAGCGGCTTCATCAGGCGCATCAGGAAGGTCGAGGTGGCATCGGCCTTGCCGATCGACAGCGCCTCGAGGATGGCGGCGGTGTCGGTGCCCACGAACAGGGTCTCCACATCCAGGCCATGTTTGGTGAAGATCCCCTGGTCCTTCGCCACGCCGACGACGATGTTGCACAATGCCGCCGGATTCCAGATGAACCGCACCTTGCTCAGCGGCTTCGCCGCCGGGACCGGCTCGGCGGGGGCCGCCGCCGCCACGCCGCCGGGCGGCGCGGCCAGCATCGCCGCGCCGCCGGCCCGCAACAGCGCCCGGCGATGCAGCAAGCGGGGAGAGAGCAACATGGCGGAAGCTCCTTCGGGAAACGGTGGCTGGCCACCCCGGCACACGCCCCGGATCGGGCGGCATGGTGGAAATATTAAAATACGAAAGAAACCAGTGGTCAATTAGAATAAACTGTAACAATACGTTGAATTTCATTTCCCAGGGCATCGCCCTCCCGGCCGCATGGGGGCCCATGCCGGAATGACGACCGGCAACATCCGCAAGGCTGCATGGCCTGGACAGCGGTGGCCGAGTTCCCCGGCGGCTGGCAGCGTCATTGCGTCGCGCAGGGTGCGCCCCCCCCTCCCACCCGCGTCCTGGGCGGGACGGAACGACATGCGGGAAAGGAACAGGCGTTGCGACTGATCGGCATGCTGGATTCGCCTTATGTCCGTCGCGTCGGGATTTCCCTGGCGATGATGGAAATTCCCTTCACCCACGAACCACTTTCGGTATTCGCGGATTACGCGGCCTTTGGCGAGATCAACCCCGTGGTCAAGGCGCCGACCTTCGTCACCGACGACGGCACGGTGCTGATGGATTCGACGCTCATCCTCGATCACCTGGAACGGCTGGTGCCGCCGCTGCGCCGGCTGACGCCCGAGGATCCGAAGGCGCATGCGCGCTGCCAGCGCCTGGTGGGCCTGGCCCTGGCCGCCTGCGAGAAGACCGTCCAGATCGTCTACGAGCACAAGCTGCGCCCGGCGGAAAAACGCCACCAGCCCTGGATCGACCGCATCGAGGCGCAGCTTGCCGCCGCCTACGCCCAACTGGAGGCCGAAACCGCGGCGGATGCGCCCTGGCTGATCGGGGAGCGGCCGGGCCAGGCGGACATCTCGGTCGCCGTCGCCTGGACCTTCACCCGCAGCATGACCGCCGAGCTGCTGTCCCCGGAGCAGCATCCCCGCCTGGCAGCGCTGGCCGCGCGCGCGGAAGCCCTGCCGGCCTTCATCGCCTGTCCGCGAAGCTGAACGGCGGCGGGGGCCATTCGCCCGGCTCCCGGCCGTGCCGTCAGGCCGTCTCCGCCGCGCGCACGATGTCGGCGCCGCAGCCGACCAGCTTTTCCGCCATGCCGTCATGGCCGCGGTCGAGATGATCGAGCCCGTCGAGGCAGGTTTCACCCCGGGCCGCCAGCCCGGCCAGGACCAGCGCCGCCGCCGCGCGCACATCGGTGCCGGTCACCCGCGCCCCGGCCAGCCGCGGCACGCCGCGGATCCAGGCGGTGCGGCCATGCACCGCGATGCTCGCCCCCATCTTCCGCAGTTCGCCGACATGGTGGAAGCGTTGCTCGAAGATGGTCTCGGTGATGGCGCTCGCGCCGCGCGCCAGCGTCAGCATCGCCATCACCGGCGCCTGCAGGTCGGTGGCGAAGCCCGGAAAGGGACCGGTCTGCAGGTCGATCCCCTGCAGCCCCGCAGCCGCACGACGGGCAAGCAGCCCGGCCGGGACCTCTCGCAACTCCACCCCGGTGGCGGCGAGCGCCGGTGCCGCCGCGCCCAGCAGGTCGGCCCGCGCATGCTCCAGCAGGATCTCGCCGTCGGTGAGGGCGGCGGCACAGGCGATGGTGCCGGTCTCGATGCGGTCGGGCATCACCGCGTGGATGGCCCCCCCCAGCGGATGGCCGCCCTCGATGGCGAGCACGTCGCCGCCCGCCCCGCTGATCCGGGCCCCCATGGCCCCGAGGCATTGCGCCAGATCGACGATCTCGGGCTCGCGCGCGGCATTGCGGATCAGGGTGCGGCCGCTGGCCAGCACCGCCGCGAGCATCAGGTTCTCGGTAGCACCGACCGAGGGCTGTGGCAGGTCGATCTCGGCCCCCCGCAAGCCGCCCCGCGCCTCGGCATGGACCATGCCACCGGCAAGCTCGATCCCGGCCCCCATCGCGCGCAGCCCGGCGAGGTGGAAATCGATCCCGCGCAGGCCGATGGCATCGCCGCCCGGCAAGGGCAGGCTGACCTCGCCGCAGCGCGCCAGCAGCGCGCCCAGCAGCAGCACCGAGGCCCGCATCCGCCCGACCAGCTCCCGATCGATCCGGGTCGGCCGCACCTGGTCGGCGCAGCAGGTCAACGACAGGCCCGCCCGCGTCCGCGACCAGCCGATCGCCACCCCCAGGCGGTGCAGCAGGTTGGACAGCACCGCGACGTCCAGGCTCGCCGGCACGTTGTGCAGGGTGACGAGGTGCGGGGTCAGCAGCGTCGCGGCCATCAGCGGCAGCACCGCATTCTTGGCGCCGCTGATCGGGTAGGTCCCCTGCAACCGGCGGCCTCCCTGGATGCGCAGCGTCGCTCCGGGATGCGGGCGCCACCAGGGCGAGGCGGACAACAAGGGATCGGCGGCGGGACTCATCAGGCGCGGGACTCCGGAATTCCACCGGGGGTTTAGCAAAGCGAAAGCACCCTGGCACCCGGCGCGCGGCCGGTCTGGCCTGGTGTTTTCTGGCCCGGGGTTTGCTGTGTCGGTCCGCAGACCAGGGCGAACACCGACAATGGCGCTATTCCCGACCAAACATGTCGCATGCAAAGACCATCCGCCAGGAGGGATGTCATGAACCCGACACAGCCGACAGATGACGGATCCGGGATGGGCCTGTGCGGTCTCGACCTGATGGCGGACCAGCACCGGCTGGCCTGGCTGTTCCGCGCGGTCTCGGCCGGCGAATTCCTGGCGGTGACGGCGGCCGACGCCCCCGCGGCCCGGCGCTCGGTCCTGGAGAGCAACAACCTGGCGCACGAGACCCTGGCGGAGTGGATCGAGCAGGGGGATCGCCGCGGCATCCGCCTGACCCCGCGCGGCCGCCGCCTCTGCGTCGCCCTGGTGGCGCTGCGGGCCGAGCACGCGCGCCTGCTGTCGCATCTGGGCGTGGCCTTCGCCGAGGATGTGCGCCTGCTCGACCGCGTCGCGGTGCGCACCAGCGCGCGCAATGAATTCGTCGCCCGCGTCGCCTCCACCATGAAAGGCACGCTGCGCGAGGACGTGCTGCTGGAAGTCGCCGGACGGCGCTTCATCAAGGCGGCGATCACCCAGGCGAGCGTGGCCGCGCTGGGCCTCCGGCCGGGCATCGAGGTCTTCGCCCTGATCAAGGCATCCTCGGTGTTCCTGCTGCCCACCGGCGAGGAGGAAGCCCATGCCAGCCACAACACGCTGGCCGGCACGGTCAGCCACATCCAGCGGGACGGCGACACCACGGAGGTGACGGTCGACCTCGGCAGCGGCCTGACCGCGGTGGCCACGGGCAAGGCGGCGCTGGCCGCGCATCTCTCCGTCGGCGAACCCTGCGTGGCGGCGTTCCGCCCCAGCGCGGTCATCCTCGGCCGCGTCGCGTAGGCTGCCGCGCAGGCTATGGCGGCCCCAGGGGATCGGTGTCCCCGGCCGCCTGATGGCGTGCCAGCCGGAGCATCGCCGCCGCCGCCTGCAACAGCGTCTCCCGCTCGGCCCCGGTCAGCGCCTCGGCCATCGCCCGTTCCAGCCAGCGCTGCCGCCCGCGCATGTCCTCGGCCAGCACCTCGCGGCCGCGCGGCGTGAGCATGACCACGATCTCGCGCCGGTCGGTCTCGCTGCGCCGGCGCTCGATGCATCCCATCCGCTCCAGCCCGGAGATCAGGCGCGTCAGCGACTGCGCCTGCAGCCCCTCCTGTTTGGCCAGGCGCGCGGCCGGCATCGGCCCCTGGGCATGCAGGGTGCTGAGCAGGCCGATCCCGGACAGCGACACCCCTCCGCGCGGCCGTTCGGCGCGCAGGCGCCGTCCCAGCGACAACACCCCGCGCAGCAGCACGGCGGCATCGTCATTGTCACGCGCGGACATATGATACGTACTGCGTAGGAGTTGGCCGGGCCATATGCTACGCATAGCGTATGGATTCGCCATCGACCAGGGAGGGCGGCGACGGCGCGATGCGCCGGGCGCCGCTCGCGGGGGCGTTCGCCTGGACGCCCCGGGACGGGGTGGACGGACCGGCCATCCTGGCCGCCGGCTTCGGCATGGGCGTGCCCGTGTTGCTGGCCACCCTGCTGGGGCAGACGGCGCTCGGACTAGCCGCCGCGGTGGGCGGCCTGTTGGTGGCCGGCGCTGCGACCGGGCACGGCTTCGGCGAACAGGTCCGCCAGCTCGCCGGCACGCTCGCCGCGGCGGGCGGGGCGTCCGTCCTGGCCGTGCTGGTGGCCGGCCAGGGTCCGTGGACGGATGCGGCGCTGGCCGTCCTGGCCGGCATGGCGGCGCTGGTCGGCGGCTATAGCCGTCCGCTGGCCCTGGGCACCGGACGTGGCATCGTCTTCCTGGCGATCCTGCTGGGCATCGGCGATCTTTCCCGCGATCCGGCGAGGGTGCTGGCGCTCATGGCCGCCGGCGCGCTCTGGACCGCCTGTCTTGCCCTGGCGTTCGGCAGCCTGTTCCGGGCGCTGGCCGGCCGCCCCGCCGCAGCCACGCCGGCCACTCCGACCGCCTCGGCGCTGCAGAAATTCCGGCGCTGGCGGCGGATGCTGCGCCAGCCCGAGGGCTGGCAATACACGCTGCGGCTGACCGGCTGCCTCGCCGTTGCCGCCCTGCTGCGCACGACCTGGCCGGACCACCATTTCGGCTGGATCGCCGTGACCGTCGCGATCCTGTGCCAACGCCAGCCGGAGGCCCTGCCCCTGCGGGTGACGCAACGAGCGGTCGGGGCCGCGCTGGGCGTCGGCCTGGCCGGGCTGGTCGCCCTGCCTACCCTGCCCGGCTGGCTGCCGGCCGGCCTGATCGCCCTGCTCGGGGGACTTGGACCATGGCTGCGGGGCCGCAACTACCTTGCCTACACCGCGAGCATGACGCCGCTGATCATCCTGCTGTTCAGTGGCGGCCGGCCGGCCGGAACCGGCCCGCTGGTCGATCGCCTGCTGGCGACGGCCATCGGCGCGGCGCTGGTGGTGGGCGCCAATGCCCTGCTGCTGCGGGCGGCTCCGGTCCCCCCGCCCAACAACTTGGCGTCACGGCGGCAGGGATAACGCGAATTCGAGAAGCCCCGGGGCCACCGGCATGGATCTGCTGCGGGCCGCGCCGCCATCCCGTGCAGCGGCTTCCGCCCGCCAAGGAGAAGACCCATGAAAGTGACATGCGCGCTCGCCATGCTGGGCCTGTCGTGTGGCATGGCCCTGGCCGACGAGGATGCGGCCTTCGTCTCCGGCACCTGGACCGGGACCGGGGTCCTGCAGATGGAAGACAGGATCGACGCCTGCAGCGAGGTGCAGATGCGCTTCGCCGGCACCGCGACGAGCTACCGCTTCCTGGGCGCGTCACTCACCTGCGGAGGCAAGCATCAGGACATCCCGGACGCGGGCAGCTACGAGATCCGGCCAGGCGGGCAGATCCATTTCCGCGACGTGAAGGTCGGTCTCGTGGGAAACGGCCGCATCCACATCGACAATCCCGTGGCGGTCGCCAATGGGATGAGCGATGACTATACCGTCATCCGCCGGGGAGACGTGCTGATCTTCGCCGAAACCATGGCCCGGCCTGCCACAACCCCCTGGTTCAGCTTCGTGAGCATCATGAAGAAGGATCCGGGACCGGCGGGCCGCTGATCCAGATCCGGTGTTCCGGTGCGGGTGCCACCGTCGCCCGCACCGGAACACCCCGGTAAGCCCTCGCGCCGCGGCGCGACGATGCCCTCAGCTGGCGAGCCGGGCCGCCATGCGCTCGGCCATGGAGATGGCGGCGCGGGCGTCGCTCGCGCTCGCCGATGCCAGCACCTCGTCGGGATGCAGGTCATTGGGGCTCCGGGTCACCACCACCCGGAAACTCGCGCCCACGGGTTCCACCAGCATCCGGACCAATCCGATCTTGGAGGTAAGACAACCACTCGGTTCGGTTTTCCAAAGCTGGTTCAGAGCCACTGTAAAGATCCTTCCATTGCTTGCCGCTCAGGTTTGGCGGCGCCACAGAAACGATATGCCCGCCATCAATCCATCCCCAGAAGGATATTGCGGGAAATGGCATCTCTCTCGCGATGATGCGATCCAATTTTATCGTTACGCAGCGCGTTCAACTGCGGACCATCCCGGCCAATATGCTGCAGCCCGCGCCACGATCCGATTTCGAGCCATCCCCGCGACGGCGTGGACCGGAAAATCTCACAGAAATTCCCTTGGGATCATCAAAAAATCTTTGGTTTCACGTGATCGTAAGCCGGCAATGCATTACCACACTTCACACCAATCCTGAACAATCCAGGAATCCGAGCGTAATTCGACAGTTGCAGATTGACCCGGAAGACCCGGATTAAGAAGCACCATGAAGTCGAAAACGAAGTCATGTCCCGAAAATATTTATACACGACCATGTTCACGAGAGAATTGCGCCCGCTGACACCGGATCAGATTGTCCCGCCTCCGGGCGCCATCGCGGCGACAAAGCAGGCGCATACCGCAATGCAACAAAGAAATTCGAACTTATTGCATGCGCGTCCGGGTCATTCCCGCAGCCCATTCACAGAAACGAGAACCACTGCCGTTTGGTTATTACTTGAATCAACCTGCTGCCGGGCCAAGATAACCATCCACCGGGATGGTGCATGGATGGCAGCCCATGACGAACAACGTGCATGAAATCCGCCCCAGGGGCGGTGGCGACACCGAGAAGATCACCATCAACCTTGGCTATGTCGATCTCGGTCATATCGACCTGTTGGTTCATGACGGTTTCTATTCTAACAGAAGCGATTTCATCCGCACCGCGATCCGCAACCAGATCGAGCGCCACGCCGAGGCCACGCGGCAATCCGTCACCCGCAAAAGCCTGGATCTCGGCTTGCGGCACTTCAGCCGCGCGGACCTGGAAGCGGTGCGCGCGGCCGGGCAACGCCTCGACATCCGGGTGCTGGGCCTGGCCAGCATCGCCGATGACGTCTCCCCCGAGCTCGCCCGCGCCACCATCGCCTCGATCTCGGTGCTCGGGGCGTTGCAGGCCAGCCCGGCGGTGAAGGCCGCCCTGGCCGACCGCACCGGCTGACCCGGATCACGCCCCTCCCCGCCTGCCGTCAGGCGATGCGTCCTCTCACCCGGAGGAAGCACGCCTCCGTCCGCTTTCCTGAAAGAGTCCCGACATGAAACTGCGCCTGCATCCCGACATCATCGAGGCCACCCGCCTGACGCGCGAAGGGCGGATCGCCGAAGCCACGGCGCTGCTGCAGCGCGTGGCCGGCAGCCACGCCCCGGCGGAGACCACCCCCACACCGCCGCATGATGCCGCCCACGCACCATCCGGACGCGCGTCGCGCCTCTTCGACGTGGCGCCCGACACCGGCCAGGCGACGCCGCGCGAGCCCCCCAGGTCGACCGGCGGGACCGGCGGGACGGACAGGTTCGCCCGGCGGGGTGGCGGCACGCCCCCTCCCGGCGCGCGGGTCTCCCTGCACGATCTCGTCGCACGGCTCAGGGAACTCCACGGGCAACGGCACGCACCGGTGCGGGACGACCAAGCGCTGCCGGATGGCGCACGCTTCCTGACCGGATCCTTCAGCGGCGAAGCCGGGCGGCGCGCCTACAGGCTCTACATCCCGGGCAGCCATCGCGGCGGCCCGGCGCCGCTGCTGGTCATGCTGCATGGCTGCACCCAGTCCCCCGAGGACTTCGCCGCCGGCACCCGCATGAACAGTCTTGCCGAGGAACATGGCTGGCTGGTCGCCTATCCGGCGCAGCCGCACTCGGCCAATCCGCAGAAATGCTGGAACTGGTTCAACCCGGAGGACCAGCTTCGCGACCGTGGCGAGCCGTCGCTGGTCGCCGGCATCACGCGCCAGGTCATGCGCGAGCAGGACGTCGATCCCCGGCGTGTCTATGTCGCCGGCCTCTCCGCCGGCGGGGCCGCCGCTGCCATCATGGCGGCGACCCATCCCGACCTCTATGCCGCGGCCGGCGTGCATTCCGGCATGCCCTGCGGGGCGGCGAAGGACCTGCCCTCCGCCCTCACCGCCATGCGCCAGGGGGCTGCCTTGCCGCCCCGCCCGAACCAGCCGATGGTCCCAACCATCGTGTTCCATGGCGACGAGGATCGCATGGTGCATCCTCGCAATGGCGAGGCCGTCATCGCCCAATCGGCGGCGCGCGCCGGCGCGGACCTGCGCACCGAGCGGCTGCGGGGCCAGGTGCCCGGTGGTCACACCTTCAGCCGCGTCCTGCACAGCAAGGGCGACGGACAGACGATGCTCGAGCACTGGGTCGTGCATGGCGGCGGCCATGCCTGGTTCGGCGGCAGCGACGCCGGCTCCTACACCGACCCGCGCGGCCCCGATGCCTCGGGGGAGATGCTCCGCTTCTTCCGCCAACACGTCGGCGCCCCGGGCCAGCCGTCATAGGGGGGCGCCGGCCGGGGCGGGTCAGTGCGCCTTCGCCTGCCCGCCCGGCCGCGGCTCGCCCACCGCGAGGCGCCGCTCCAGCCGTGCCTGCCCCAGCGTCAGCAGCGAGACGATGGCCAGGTAGTACACCAGCGCCACCGCATAGAACTCGGTGTAGCGGAAGGAAGCGCTGGTCGCCCGCGTCGTCGTCGCCAGCAATTCCTGCAGCGAGATCACCGAAGCCAGCGAGGTGGTCTTCAGCAGCGTGATGAATTCGTTCACCGTCGGCGGCACCGCCACGCGCAGGCATTGCGGCAGCACCACCAGCAGGAAGGCCTGCAGCCGCGTCAGCCCCAGCGCCGCCGCCGCGGCGCGCTGCCCGTCATCCACCGCCAGCAGGGCCGCCCGGTTGATCTCGCTCTGATAGGCCGTCTCGTTCAGGCTCAGCGCCAGCCAGGCCGCGAGGAAGGGCGTGAACCAGTCCTCGCGGAACGCCGGCACGACCTGCGGCAGCGCGTTCCACACGAACAGCAGCAGCAACAGCACCGGCGTGCCGCGGAAGAACCACACATAGGCGGCGGCCAGCCCGCGCACCGGCCGCCGCGGAGAGGTGCCCATCAGCGCCACGCCCAGCCCCAGCACGATCCCCACGCCATGCGAGGCGAGGCTGAGCGCCACCGTCAGCAGCGCGCCGTGCAGGAAGGGCCAGGACAGCAGCGCGTCCAGGAACAACCCGGTATCGAAATCCATCGAAGGGAACGTCCGCGCCGGCTATTCCGGCCAGTGCAGGGGGGCCGCCGCGTCGCTTTCCGGCAGATGCCAGGTCGCGGCCAGCCGCGCGATCGTCCCGTCCGCCCGCAGCGCCTCGATATCGGCCTTGATCCGCGCGTAATCCGCCGGGTTCTTTGAGAAAAAGATGCCGAACTCGTCGGTGGCAGGCCAGGAATACGCCACCGCGAACTGTCCCTTCTGCGCCACCGCCCGGTACGCCGCCTCGGTATCCTGGGTGATCGTCGCCGCGGCCCGCCCGGTGGTGAGCTGCTGCACCGCATCCGATCCGCCCGGATAGGCCTGGATGGTGATGCCCGGCCGGCCCGCCGCCCGGAACGCCTCGTCCAGCGCGTGCAGCCGCTTCTCGTACACCGTGCCCGCCTGCACGCTGACCACCTTGCCGGCCAGGTCATCGGGGGCGGCGACGCCGCTGCTGCCCGCGCGCACCAGGATCACCTGCGCCGAGGCGATGTAGGGCACCCCGTTGAAGCGCGACAGCCGTTCGGGCGTGACGAAGGTGCCGCTCATGACGAAGTCGCATCGCTTGGCGTCGAGCCCCGGCAGCAGGCCGGTGAAATCCATCGTCAGGATGCGCAGGCTGACGCCCCAGCGCTGCGCCAGCGCCCGCGCGAGGTCGATGTCGAAGCCGACCGGCTGGCGTTCGCCCGGCCGTTCGAAGAACTCCATCGGCGCATAGGTCGGATCGGTGCACAGCGTGACGGCCCCGCCGCGCACGAAGGACGGCGCCGCGGCGTGTGCCGCCCCCGCGTCCCAGGCCAGCACGGCCGCGGCAAAGGCCAGGGCGGGAACAAGACGGCGTCGGCGCATCGGGCATCTCCTGCTGGGCACGAAGTCACCAGCATGGCCGAAGCCGGACAGACGCGGAAGAGGTCGATGGGGGTTATTCGCCGATCAGGTCACCCACCGGGGCCGGCCGCTTGGACAGGCGGATATATCGCTCCCAGACCTGGCACTGGGGCAGTTCGCCGCGCCGCCCGGCCACGGCCAGGTCCTTCTTCATCTGTTCCTGGACACCGGCATAGGCATCCGGATTGTTCGTGCGCCAGCCGATCATGGCCTGGTTGTAGCGGGCCCGCGTGGTGGTGCGCGCATCCGGCGTGTCGCAGGCGGCCCATGCCCCCGCGGCCGGCACCGCCATCGCCGCCGCCATCGCCAGCACCAGCAGCCCCCGCCCGTGATCACTCATTGCGTGTTCCTCAACCGATCCGGACTGCCGGAATAAGGCGGAACACCATTACGGGCGCATCACAAGCCTGCGCGCCAGTCAAAATGAAATATTGAATTGATGGAATAACAAAAGCCGCGCAACGCTGTAGGGCGGACGCAGTCCACCATCGCAAGCCAGCCACCTCGTGGCGCGTTGCGATGGCGGATTGCGCTGCGCTGATCCGCCCTACCTGCGCTCAGCCGAGCTCAGGCATGGCAAAAGGCTGCGCGACCTCCAGCGTGCGCGCCGCCCGCAGCACCAGGTCGTCGCGGTACTGTGCCGCCGCCAGTTGCACCGACCGTGGCAGGCCGTTACCCGACAATCCCATCGGCACCGTGATCGCAGGCTGGCGCGTCAGGCTGAACGGGAAGGTCCAGGGCGCCCAGGCGTTCCAGACCGCCTCCATCGGGTCGCCCAGCGGCGCGTCGACCAGCGGCGACATCCCCGGCACGGTCGGGCACAGCACCAGGTCGTAGCGCTGATGCAGCCGCGCCATCGCATGCGCGGCGGTGATGCGCAGTTCCTCCATCTCCATCAGCGCCGTCGCCGGCACGCCGTCATTGGCGGCCGCCACCGCGAGCAGCCCCGCATCCAGCATGTGCCGCCGCGTCTCCGGGAAGGACTGCACCAGCCGCGTCAGGGCCACGCCCCAGACGCGGCAGAACACCGCGCGCGTGTCCGGCAGGCCGGGATCGACCTCTTCCACCTCGGCGCCGGCCTCGCTGAGCAGTTGCGCCGCCTGTTCGACCGCGGCGATGCCTTCCCAGTCGACGGGTGCCTCGAAGCCCGGCCGGCGCAGCACCGCGATGCGCAGCTCGGCCACGCCTTCCTCGATGCCGTTGCGCCAGTCGCGCGGTTCCTCGGGCAGGCAGAACGGGTCGCGCAGGTCATGGCGCGCCATCACCGAGAGCATCAGCGCGGCGTCGCGCACCGTGCGGGCCAGCGGCCCGGCCACCGCGAGGTTGGCGAAGGCGCCGAGCGGCCATTGCGGCACCCGTCCGAAGCTTGGCTTCAGCCCGACCACGCCGCACCAGGCGGCGGGGATGCGCACCGAGCCACCCCCGTCGGTGCCAACGTGCAACGGCCCGAACGCCGCAGCCGCAGCCGCCGCCGCGCCCGAGGACGAACCGCCCGGCGTATGCAGCTTGTTCCAGGGATTGCGGGTGATGCCGTGCAGCGGGCAATCGCCGGGCGACTTCCAGCCGAACTCGGTGGTGGTGGTCTTGCCGACGATGACCGCGCCGTGTTCCTTCAGCGACAGCGCCACCGGCGCGTCGTCGGCCACCGGCGCGGGGTCGGTCAGGCGGGAGCCGCGCCGCGTCGGGAAGCCGGCGAGGTCGATCACGTCCTTCACCGTCACCGGCACGCCGTCGAGCAGGCCGCGCGGGCGGCCGGCGCGCCAGCGCGCCTCGCTTTCGCCGGCCTGCTTCAGCGAATGCGGGCTCATCACCGCGAACGCGTTGATCTCCGGGTTGTACCGGGCGATGCGCTCGGTCACTGCCTTCAGCACCTCCACGGGGCTGAGCGCGTGACGGGCATAATGGCCGAGCAACTCCTCGGCGGACATCAAGGCGGGATCGGTAGCGGACATGCTCTCTTCCAGGACCCGGGAATCGCGCGCAGCATAGGCAGCCGCACGCCGGAGAAAACCCCTGCCTGTCCATAAGAGCCTGATGCCCGCAATGACAGCCCCGATTCCGCAGCCTCCTGCCGTACAACAGCCGTGTCCACGCCATGGCGCCGCCTGATCCCCTGTACGCCTGGCTGCGGGCCAATCCCCTGGCCGGACGGCTGGTGCTGCGCCTCGGCACGGCGCTGCCGCTTGGCCTCGCCACCGGGCTACTGCTGTCGGCGGCCTGCGAGGCGGCCGGAATTTCGCAGAATTTCGCAGCGGTCGGCGCGGCGGTGGCGGCGCTGCTGGCCGGCACCCGACTCGCCGACGCCCTGGCTGCCCGCCTTGGCATCCCCCCTACCGACCCCTGAACGGTCCCGCCCGAACCGCGATCTCAGCCTTTCGCCGGCAGCCCCCCGGCCATGGCGAGCCCGCGTAACGTCGGCGCCGTGGCGATGCGGGCCGGCTCGCGCCCGGCGGCGGGGAAGCCGGTGAACACGTAACCGACGCCGCGAATCGAGCGGATGCAGTTGCGTTGCCCGGTGGCCGCGCCGAGCTTCAGCCGGATGCGTGACACCAGCCCGTCCACGGCGCGGTCGTCAGGCCGGAAGCCGCGCCGCAGCACCGCCCGGAACAGGTCCTCGCGCGCCACCGTCTCGCCGGCCCGTTCGTGCAGGTAGGCCAGGGTATCGAACTCCATCGAGGTCAGCGGCACCAGGCAATGGTCCGGCCCGATCAGTTCGCGCGTGGTCCGGCTGAGCACCCAGCCCGTCGGGGGGGACGCCACCGCCTCTGCGCGGCGCAGCACGGCGCGCAGCCGGGCGACGATCTCGCGGCGGGGAACCAGCTTGCTGACGAAATCGTCCGCGCCGCTTTCCAGCGCCAGCACCGGATCGATCGCGTCGGTGCCAGGGGTCAGCAGCAGGATGCCGGCCTGGGTGCGCCGGCGCAGCAGGCCGATGCGCGGCACCGCGTTCTCGCCATCCAGGAACTGGTCGAGGATGACGAGATCCGGCTCGGCCCGCTCGAGCGCCGCGCTCAGCCCGGCGAACGAGCCGTGGCGTTCGGTGCGGAATCCATAGGTTTCCAGATAATCGGCCAGATCCTCGCGATAGGCGGGGTCGTCATCGACGACCAGGATCCGGTGGGTCATGGCATGGGTCTCCGAGTCAGGGCGGGTCGGATCCCGCTCGGCATGGTTGCGGGAACATTTCGCAAAGGCCGGACCAGCACTTAAGCACCGAACCGCCTGCACGCAACGGTTCATGATCGCTGCCGGGAATGCAACCCGCCCCGGCGATTTCGCCAGGACTGAAAAACACGTTTACAGTCGAAATTTCGGGAACCCGATCGCAAAACCGTAACATATGATACGGTCTGGTATTTCCAGGGACGTAATATAACGGGTTGCAGAATGCAATGCGACGCCGTTTAGCTCGCTTCCGGCAACGCCGTGCTCGCAAGGTGTAATGCATCAGGCAACAGACCATCCTTCGATGCTGGTCCCGCCCCTTGGAGCCGGACCTCCGATTGCCGGGGAGACCGAATTGCACGCGACCCGCCTTCCCAGCGAACCGGGCGTCGCCTTCCCCCGCACCGATGCCGGGCCTGGGATGGTCCCATTCCCGCACTGGAACGGACGCCGGGACATCGGCGCAATCCCGCCCGGGGGAGCGTCATGAGCGACCAGCCCCCAACGGCAAGCCGGCCACACGGCAGATCCATTCTGCTGTTGGCATGCGTCGCCATCCTGGCGGCGGGGCTGCTGGCCGCGGCCTGGCGGCTCGCCGCCGGAATCGAGGCCCAGGCCGTGCAGGCCGGGCTGCAACAGGCGCGCCTGCTGGCCCGCTTCCTCGACCGGGACTGGACCGCCCTGCTGGCCCGGACGGAACGGCTGAACGAGCTGGCCGGCCGGATCACCCTCGCCATGCAGGCCGGCGACACCGTCCTGGCCGAGGCGCTGCGGGCCGAGCTGGCGCGCCAGATCGCGCCGGTCGGCGACAGCATCATTCAGGTGGGCGCGACCGACACACAGGGCCAGCTGCTATGGACCACCCTTGGCATGCCGCCACGGCCGGTCCCGCACGCCGACCGCGAGCACATCAGCGCGATCCTCGCGCGCGGGGCCGAGAGTTTCATCGGCCAACCGGTGGAAGGACGCGTCTCCGGGCTGCGGACCATCCAGCTGAGCCATGCGGTGCGCGATGCGAACGGAAGGCTGGCCGGGGTGGCGGTGGTGTCGCAGGCGGTCTCGGCCATCGACGCCTTCACGCGCCAGCTTGAACTGGACCCCGCGGACAGCCTGATGGTCGCGCGCGAGGACGGGCTGGTGCTGACGCGCACCGGCGGGTCCGAGCATCTGCCCTCGGCGGCGACGCTGCGGGTGCAGCTGCGTGCGCTCGGCGGCGGCGAGGCGACCGGACGGGACGAAGGCGGGGTGGACGGCCGGCTGCGGCTGTTAGCGGCCCGGCGGCTTGCCATGGCCCCGGTGGTGGTCACCGCGGCGGTCGACGCCGGCAAGTGGCTGCAGCCCGCGGCGCAGGAGGCGAGCTGGCTGCGCCACGGGGCGGCGGCCCTGGCGGCGGGCATGCTGGCGACGGCCGGGCTCGCCGTGGTGCTGCAGGAGCGGCGGCGGCGGCGGCAATCCGATCAGGACCTGCTGAACGGCATGCGCTGCGGCGAGGCGCTGCTGCGCCAGTTGGCCGGGCAGCTCAGCATGCTGGTCTGCCTGCACGATGCCGACGGGCGCTACCTGACCGTCGGCGATGCCGCCCCCGCCCTGCTCGGCATCACCCCCGAGGACCTGGTCGGCAGCATGCCCGGCAGCCTCACGCTGCCGCAGGACCACGTTATTCTCGCCCAGGCGTGGCACCGGTTGCAGTACGACGGCACCCCCCAGTGCCTGGAGATCCGCATCCGCCGCCCCGACGGCGGCATCCGCTGGGTGGAGAACGAGATCCTCCGGCTCGCGGCTCCCGGGATGGAGATCCCGGGCATGCCGGTGTTCCTCAGCGTGACCCGTGACGTGACCGCGCGGCGCTCGGCCGAAGCGGCGTCGCGCGCCGCGCAGCGGGAATTGCAGGCGGTGGTCTCGACGATGCCGGGCTTCCTGGCGCGCTCGCGCGTCCTGCATGGCGGGCTGCGCCAGGTCGGCTTCGTCTCCCCCTCGGTCGAGATGATGCTCGGCTACACCCCCGAGCAGGCCAAGGCGCCCGGCTTCTGGGACGGCAAGCTGGACCCCGAGGTGGCCGCCCGCCGTCGCGCCCGCATCGCCGCGGCCCGCGATGGGGAAAAGCTGGACCTGACCTTCCCGATGCGCCGCGCCGACGGCGCCCGGGTGTGGCTGCACGAGACCGCCACCGTCCGGCTGCGCCCGGAAGGCTGGCGCGAGATCGTCGGCTTCTTCGTCGACGTCACCGATCGCCAGGAGGCCGAGGCGGCGCTGACGCGCGCGCGCGCCGATCTCGACGACATCGTGCGCAACGGGCCGGGCGTGCTGTTCCGGCGCGTGCGCGACGAGCACGGGCGCTGGCGGATGACCTATGTCTCGGCCAACGTGCAGCGGGTGACCGGCTACACCGTCGCCGAGATAATGCGTCCCGGCTTCCTGGAAACGGTCGCCGATCTCGACGACCCCGGGGAAGACGGCACACGGCAGCAATCTGGCGAGCCATCGCGGGGACAGGAAACCTCCACCTGGGAATGCCGCTTCCGCGACCCCTCCGGCGGCACGCGCTGGCTGCGCTGCACCACGCGGCTGAAACGGCTGGAGGACGGCCAGGCCGAGATCGTGGGGGTGATGCTTGACATCACCGCCGAACGCGAGGCAGCCGAGGCGCTGGCCGGCGCCCGGCGGGAGCTCGACACCATCGCCGGGCTCGGGCCGGCGGTGCTGCTGCGGGCCATGTACGACAGGGCCGGCGAGCATATCGTCTATATCTCCGGCAATGCCGGGCAGGCCCTGGGCTACACCGCCGCCGAGCTGATGCAGCCCGGCTTCGCCTTCGGCCTGCTGCATCCGGACGACCTGAAGCCGGTCGGGGAGTTCCTGGCCCTGCTGCGTACGCGCGGCCTGCTGACCAGCGAGAAGCGCTACCGCTCCCGCGACGGCAGTTGGCGCTGGATGCGGCGCACCATCCGCGTGGTGGCCGATGACGGTACCCGGATCGAGGCGCTGGGCATCCTGATGGACATCACCCGCGAACGCGAAGCCGAGGCAGCGCGCGACCAGGCCCGCGCCGAGCTCGCCGCCATCGTCGCGGCGGGGCCGGGGGCGCTCTACCGGATCCGCATCGACGCCGATCACCGGCGCCAGGTGAACTACATGAGCGAGGCGTTCGAGCGCATCACCGGCCATCCGGTCGAGGTCATGACGGCGAACAAGATGCCCGAGCACCTGTTCGACCCGGCCACCTTCCCTCCGGGGCCGGTGCGCACCGCCGACCTGCTGCAGCGCGGCAACTTCACCCGCGAGTACCGCTTCCGCCATGCCGACGGCCACTGGATCTGGCTGCGCGACAACGTGGCCCTGGTGGCCAGCCACCCCGACGGCACCCACGACACCATCGGCTACCTGACCGACATCACCCGCGAGCGCGAAACCGCCGAGCGGGTGGCGCAGGCCGGCCGGATGGCCCTGCTCGGCGAGCTGGCGAACGGGATCGCCCACGAGCTGGAGCGCCCCCTCGCCACCGCCCGCACCGCCGCCGAACTCACCCTGGCGGGGCTGGCGACACCGCAGCCGCATATCCCGACGGCGCGGCACGGGCTGGAGCAGGTGGTCGAACTGACCCGCCGCGCCACCGCCGTGGTCGCGCACATGCGGGCGTTCGGATGCGAGGATTCCGGCCCGGTGATGCCGGTCGAGATCGCCGATGCGATCGCCGCGTCGCTGCTGATCCTGCGGGGGCGGCTGCGCCTGTCGGGGGTCGCGGTGCAGCGCGACATCCCCCCCGACCTGCCGCCGGTGCTGGCCCGCCTGATGCCGCTGGAACAGGTGCTGGTGAACCTGATCGCCAATGCCTGCGACGCCTACGAGAACGTGGCGGCGATCGACCGGGTGGTGCGCATCTCGGCGCGGGAGGTGGGCGGGCACGTGGTGCTGCGCGTGGCCGACGACGCGGGCGGGGTGTCGGACACGGTGATCGGGCGCGTGTTCGAACCGTTCTTCACCACCCGCGACGGCGCGACGGCGACCGGGCTCGGGCTGTCGATCAGCCAGGACATCGTGGCCGATTTCGGCGGCCGGCTGTCGGTCTGCAACGCCACAGACGGCGCGGTGTTCGAGATCGAGCTGCCAACCGCCGCGCTGCCGATGGAAGCCGCCGGCCTGGGGGCGAGCGGCATGGCCGCGGACTAGACGAAAGGGCAAGGGGGCGGGAAACGCGGCAGGAGAAGGCCCAGGCCCGGGCTGCGTCGCCTCGATGCCCACGTCCCGCTGCCGGAACAGGGCCGTTACCTGCTGGTGATGCGCCGCTTCGGCGAGGACGGCCCCGGCGGGTTCGCGGAGGCGCTGCGACTCGCCGGCATGCATGCCGGGCGCGAAGGATACGAGATGATCTGTGCGGGCGATCACGCGGCGAACAACGCCACGCCGCAGGATAGCGCCCCGAGGCTGGCGGGCGGGGCAACGGCCGGCCGCGCGATGCCGGCACGCACCTCACGCCGAAACGATGAGCCCGCCGATGGCGGATCGCGGCAACGATCCGCCGCGGGCGGGGCGGCAGGCGTCAGCGCCGCAGGGCGGGGGCAGGCAGGCGGGCGAAGCCGAAGTCCCGCACTTCAAGTTCCGCGAGATGCTCGACCCCGGAAATGACCGCCATCGCCGCCAGCACCAGGCCGCAGCCGGCCCAGAAATTCCCAGCCGAGAACACGAAGATCGCGATCAGGGTGAGCGCGAACGCGATCACATAGCCGCCGCGCCGGAGTCCGTCCTCTGCCTGCATGGCCCAAAGCTCCTTGCTTCGGTCTGCAGGATGACGGGACGTTCGGGCACCAATTGGTCGGGATCGTGGCGGGAGTTTGGCAGGCTTGATCTTGCCAGGCGGTGCGCCTATCACCACTGACACATGTCCAGGGAAGTGTCCGAGGGGACAACCCGCGACAAATCCTCAATTTTGCGTTCGCTCCGCTGTCATCCGGTTCCCTGCGCATGAATGCCTCTGCTGACCTGCTCTCGCCGCTGGCGAGCGGGTCGCCCCCGGCGACGACCGATCCGATTCTCTGGCACCACGCCTCCTTGTGCCAGTTCGCGCTGCCCCTGCGTGCCTCCGCCAAGACCAGTTGGCGGCGGGAATGGGACGGCGCGTTCCTCGCCATCGAGGCGGCCGAGGGCGTCACCCTGCCGACGGGCCGCTTCGCGCGCCTGTTGTTGATGTACCTGTGCGACAGCGTGCACCGCTCCGGCGGCACCGTCGTGGAACTGGGCGAGAACATCGCCGCGGTGGCGCGCGCGCTCGGGGCCGAGGTCAAGGGCGCCCGGCTGCGGGAGATGGAGGAACAGCTCGCCCGGCTGTTGTCCACGCGCATCACCCTCGCCGGCGACGGCGCCGCCGCGCTGGCCCTGTTCGACGCGCGCGCACGCAGCCGCGGCGCCCCGGGATGGCGCTCCACCGCGCGGCTGAATGCGCGCTTCGTCGCCAGCCTGGCGGAATCAGCGGTGGCGCTGCAGCGGCATATCGTGCTGGCACTGCTCGATTCGCCGCTCGCCATGGACCTGTATGCGTTCATCGCGGCGGCGCAGTTGCGGGCCCAGGCGGCAACACCGGTCACGGCCGGATGGGACGAGCTGCGCGAACGCTTCGGCACGGCATCGCAATCCATTCCGGAGCTGCGCAGCACGGTCGAGCCGGCCCTGGACCTGATTCGCCAGCTCTGGCCGGAGCTCCCGGTCGAGATCGGCAAGAACGGGATCGTGGTGCAGGTGGGCGCGGCGCCGGCGCGGCCGGCCGTCCAGGCCGCATCGCCGGAACCGGCCGCCGAGACCGAGGAAGCGGCCGCGCCACCGGTCATGACCCCGGAGCCGGCCCCCGAACCGGATCCGGAACCGGACCCGGAACCGGTCGTGGTCACAGCCGTGGAGGCCGAGGCCCCTCCCCCGCCTCCATCGCCCGCCGCCCCCCTCACCGACCAGCCTTTCGAAGACCGGCTCTCTCGCAGGCAACCGCCCGAGGATCCCTCGCGCCGCCAGTCGCGCCAGACCGTCAGCCTGAAATCCCACCTGACCGGCCTGCCGCAGGTGATCTGGCTGCAGCGCTCCAACGGGCGCGATACGCCGGTCATCGAGGTCACGCCAGGCGGACGCTACGATCCGGAAACGCGCACGGTGATCGCGCTGGAGCCGGTGACGCTGCAGATCGCCGGTGGGCTCTACGCCCGTGACTTCGAGCGGGTGGCCGCCTGGGCGGCCGCCAACCGCGACCTGATCGACGACTGGTGGGACAGCCGGATCGACGGGTTCGAGGAAGTATCGGGCCGCGTGCGGAAAGTGCCGGCACCGACCTGGCGTTAGGGATGTGCCGCCGGCGCGGCGGCACCGGACAGCGTGGGCAGGGCCGCCTGCTTCCAGGCGGCAAGCCCGCCCTGCAGATGTGCGGTCACCGCCACCCCGGCCGCCGCGCACCTGGCGAGCGCCAGCGCCGAACGCTTGCCGATGCCGCAATGCAGGACCACCTCGCGCCCGCCGCCCACCGGCAGCGCCGCCGGGTCGAAGCTGGACAAGGGGAACAGCAGCGCGCCGGGAATCCGCTCGTCCCGGTATTCATCCGGCTCGCGCACATCCACCAGAACGATGCTGTGGCGCTGCAACGCCTCCTGCAGCTCCACCGGGGTCATCTCATGCGGCACGGGGGACATCCCGACTCCTTTCGCAATGATCCGAAGGCGGATGTAAGCTTAATTTCCTTCTTGCACAATTAATAAAATTCCCCCATTCCAGGCGACTGACGCAGGAACGGCGGAACCATGGAACGGATGCGTGGCATCGCGGCAGCGATGGTGATGGGGGCGGCCATGCTGGCAACCCCGGCAGGTGCGCAGGCGCCGGCGCCCGGCGGCGGAACGTCGGCGGACCTGGCCAAAGGCCGTGCGGTGGCGATGGAATTCCAGGACAGGCTGAAGCAGCAATTGCTCGGTGCCCTGAACAGCGGCGGGCCGACTCTTGCAATCGGCGTGTGCAAGGAAGCGGCCCCGACGATCGCGCGGGAGATCGGCGCGCGCACCGGCACCACGGTCTGGCGCGTCAGCCTGAAGGCGCGCAACCCGAAGGGCCGGCCGGATGCGTGGGAAGCGGCGACGCTCGAACATTTCGCAACGCAGCGCGCGGCCGGGGCCGATCCCGCCGGGCTGGAAGCGGTGACGGCGACCGATGGCCCCCAGGGCCGCAGCGTGCGGATGCTGAAGGCGATCCCGATGGCGGAGATGTGCACGCAATGCCACGGCCGGACCATTGCGCCGGAGGTGGCGGCGCGAATCGCCGAAGCCTATCCACAGGACACCGCCACCGGCTATGCGCCGGGCGAGATCCGCGGCGCCGTCTCGGTCAGTTGGACCGAGACGCGGCCCTGACGCCGGCCGCAGTCCCGATTCAGAGATCCTCGATGGCACGTGCCGCCGCATCGATCGCGGCGGCGACGGCCTCGATCCCGGCGGCATCCAGCGGACGCGCCTGCACGCGCGCCCGCACGCTGCCGGCAAGCGCCTCCATCGCGCGCAACACCTGCGGCGGGATGCCGCGATGCGCCGGACCGGCGGCCAGGCGCGAGAGGATCGCCTCCACCGCCGGTCGATTCGGCTCCAGATCGGCCGCCCCGGCCTCGGTGAGGGCATAGAGCCGGCGGCCGGCCCGCTCCTCGGTCACCGAGGCGTGGCCGAGTTCCTCAAGCAGGGTCAGCGTCGGATAGATCACGCCGGGGCTCGGGCTGTAGCCCTGGCCGACGCACTGCTCCAGCGCCTTGATGATCTCGTAGCCATGGCGCGGCTTCTCGGCGAGCAGCGCCATGATCAGCAGGCGCAGGTCACCGTTGTCGAACACCCGGCCGCGGCGCCGGCCGATCCCGAGGCCCAGCCCGCACCCGCCCCCGCCGCGCTGGCGGGCCACCCCGGGCGCACATCCCATGCCGGCCCAGCCGGGACCGAACGGACATTCCTGTCCGGTCGGCGGGGCGGAGCTGGACGGGAGATTATCTGAGTGGGCCATGGGGTCACTCCCGGGGAAGGCGGCACGTGATGATCCTTGTGACGGGCGCGGGACATCCTGTCGAGGGATAGCGGCCCCGTCCCTTCCCGGACTTCCCCTGCTTGACCACGCCCGCGTGACTTGCGAGCTTGCCTCCGTCGTGCTCCAGGCTTGGAAAGGCCGTGTCCCGCAACGACGCCCCGTGGCGGATCGTGGGATCATCGGCGCCGGTGCCGTTCGGGTGAGATCCCGGACTCCTGTTGGCAGGACCGGCGGGTGTGCCCTGCCCCGTCGTGCTCCCGTATCCCCTGCAATCCCGGCCGCCTTCCTGCGCCGGACCGATCTCGTGGCCGGAGAAATCGTGATGTTCGCGATGCTGAGGAAAAAAGTGCTGGGCGACACGGCGGCAACGCGGATCGAACGGCTCGAGCCGACCGAACTGCATCGACGCCTCGTGGACGCCGATCCCGCCCTGGTACTGGACGTACGGGAACCCGACGAGTTCGCCGCCTGGCACATTCCGGGCGCGCGCAACCTGCCGCTGCGCCGGGTGCGCGACCGGGCGCATGCAGTGGCACGCACTGAACGGAAAGTCGTGCTGGTGTGCTTCTCCGGCGCGCGCGCCACGCGGGCAGCAGAGTTGCTGCAGGTGGCGGGACTGCGCGACCTCGCGGTGCTGCATGGCGGCACCGCGGCGTGGCGGCACAGCCACCTGCCGCTGGAGGGCGGCCTCTCGGCGGAAGACGAGTTCGCCGGATAAAAGCGCGACGTCCGGATCGCTAGGCCGGCACGGCATCGAGCAGGGCCAGGAAGTGCCGCGCGGCGCCCTCCTGCGCACCTGATCCCTCGACCGAGGTCGCCACCACCAGTTCCCAGCAGATCTCCGGCCCGGCCAAGCGGGCAATGCCGAGCGAGGACCGCCGCACCTCCGCCACCGCCTCCGGCACCAGCGCGATGCCCAGCCCGCGGGCCACCAGCGCGAGCTGGGTGTCGAGGTCGCTGATCTCGAAGGCGATGCGCCGCTCGAGGCCGGCCGCGAGGAAGGCCCGGTCGGTCAACTGCCGTGTGCCCCAGGCCGGCTCGAACTCGACGAAGGCTTCCGCCCGCAACGCCGCCAGGGCCACCCCCTCCCGCCCCGCGAGGGGATGGGCGGGGGCACAGGCCACCACCAGTTCCTCGCAGGCGATCAACCGGGTGGCGATCCCGGCGGAGGCATCGCAGAGCGGCAGGAAGGCCAGATCAAGTCGCCCGTTGCGGACCTTCTCCAGCAGATGCGCCGGACTGCCCTGGCACAGCCGCACCTCGATGCCGGGATGCCGCGCATGGAAACGGGCAAGCAACGCCGGAAGATCGAGGAACGCCGGCAGGCTCTGCACGGTGCCGATGCCCAGCGTGCCGCGCTGCAGCCCCTTGACCGCCGCAACGGCCAGCCGTGCCTGCTCCACTGCCTCCAGCGCCACCCGCGCCTGCTCCAGAAACGCCTGGCCGGCCGGGGTGAGGCGGACGCTGCGGGTGCTGCGGACGAACAGCTTCGCGTCCAGTTCCTGTTCCAGTGCCCGGATCGAGGCCGACAGCGCTGACTGCACGATGTTCACCCGCTGCGCGGCGCGGGTGAAATGCTGAGCCTCGGCCACCGCCAGGAAATGCTGCAACTGCCTCAGTTCCACCGGACTCACGCCCATTCAGCAATGGCACAGCTTAATGTCATCTTTCCAATCTATTTGAAAGCCGAATGCCGGCGCACGACGTTGGCTGCCAGACAGGAGGCCTGCATGGACAGCAGCACGACGACACCGCTTCCCACCCGCCGCTTCGGCCGCACCGACATGGCGATCACCCGCGTCGGCTTCGGCGCCTGGGCGATCGGCGGCCCGGACTGGGCAGTCGGCTGGGGCAGCCAGGACGACCGCGACTCGGTTGCCGCCATCCGCCACGCCGTCAGCCGCGGCATCAACTGGATCGACACCGCCGCTGTGTACGGGCTGGGCCATTCGGAGGAAGTCGTCGGGGAAGCGCTCGCCGGCATCCCGGCCTCCGAGCGCCCCTATGTCTTCACCAAGGGCGGCCTGGTCTGGGACGAGGCCGACCGTCAGGCCATGCCGCGCCGCGTTGGCGCCGCGGCGAGCCTGCGCCGCGAGGTGGACGCATCGCTGCGGCGGCTCGGCGTGGAGCGCATCGATCTCTACCAGATGCATTGGCCGGCCAATGACGGCACAGCGCTGGAAGATTACTGGGGCACGCTGCTGGCACTGAAACAGGAAGGCAAGCTGCGCGCGGTCGGCCTGTCCAACCACGATGCCGCCCAACTGGAAGCGGCGGAACGGGTGGGACACGTGGACACGCTGCAGCCGCCCTTCTCGGCGATCCGCCGCGACGTCGCCGCGGCCGAACTGCCCTGGTGCGAGGCCCATGGGACCGGCGTGATCGTGTACAGCCCGATGCAGGCCGGGCTGCTCACCGGCCGCTTCTCGGCCGCGCGGGCACAGGCGCTGCCGGCCGATGACTGGCGCTCCCGCAGCCCGGAATTCTTGGGTGAGAAACTGACGCGCAACCTGGCACTGGCCGAGGCGCTGCGGCCGATCGCACAGCGGCACGGCGCCACCGTGCCTGCTGTCGCAGTCGCCTGGACCCTGGCCTGGCCCGCCGTCAGCGGCGCCATCGTCGGCGCGCGCAGCGCCGCCCAGGTGGATGGCTGGATCGGGGCCGCGACCCTGACACTGACCCGGCAGGACCTGGAAGAGATCAGCGCCGCCATCACGGCCACCGGCGCCGGAAGTGGGCCGAGCCTGCCGAACACCTGAAAGCTCATGTAGGGCGGACGCAGTCCGCCAACGCAAGCCGGCAACCTTGCGATGGCGGACTGCGTCCGCCCTACACGTGCCTTACGCGGTCTCGTCCCGTCCGCGCTGCCGCCGCCCCAGCGCCAGTTCCGTCACCACGCCGTGCAGCGTGCGCAGCTCCTGCTCGGTGACTTCGCCGCGCTGGAAGAAATGCCGGATGTTGCGCACCATCCCCGGGCGCTTCGGCGCGTTGCGCAGGAAGCCGCATTCATCCAGCTCGGCGACCAGGTGGGTCAGGAAATTCTCCAGCTCCGCCTTGGTGGCGATGCGGGTTTCGTTGGTCATCAACTGGCGCGGCACGGTCGGCTCGTCGGCGCACCACCACTCATAGGCCATGACCATGACCGCCTGCGCGAGATTGAGCGACATGAAGGCGGGGTTGAGCGGATAGCGCACCAGCGCGTCCGCATGCGCCATGTCGTCGTTGTCCAACCCGGCACGCTCAGGGCCGAACAGCAGCCCCACGCGCAGGTCGCGGGCAGTGATGGCGCGCAGCTCCGCCGCGGCGCCGCGCGCGGTCATCACCGGCTTGACGATGTGGCGCGGCCGCGGGCAGGTGGCGAAGACATGGTGCAGGTCGGCGACCGCGTCGGCGACGCTCTCGTGCACCGTCAGCGCATCCAGGATGCGGTCCGCGCCGGAGGCGTTGCGCCAGGCCTTCTCCTGCGGCCAGCCGTCGCGCGGGGCGACCAGGCGCAAATGGAACAGGCCGCCATTGGCCATGGCGCGGGCGACCGCGCCGATATTGTCGGCAAGCTGCGGGCGCACCAGCACCACCACCGGGCTGTTGCCAATTGGGTGCAGGTCCGCCCCGCCATCACGTCCGGTCACGTCGTTTTCCGTTTCTGCTTCCGTCACTTCGGGTGAGCCGCCAGCCAGGCGCGCATCATCGCGATCTCCGCCTGCTGCGTCCTGATGACATCCTCGGCGAGCTTGCGGATCTGCGGGTCGCTGCCGTGCTGCAGCAGCACCTGCGCCATGTCCACGGCGCCCTGGTGATGCGGGATCATCGCCAGCACGAAGTCGCGGTCCGCGTTGCCCGACCAGGGCACGTTCATCTGCTCGTGCATCCGGCGCATCGCCGCCTCGTAGCCGGCGATCGCCGCGGCATCGGCCGGCGCCGGCGGGATGTCGACCCGCGCCGCCGCCTCGCTGGCCGCCCCCCCATGGTGATGCGGCAGCGCCTGCGCCCCGGCGGGGCCACGCGGCACCAGGATCATCGCCCCGCACAGCAGCAGGGCGGCCAACGGCAGCATCACGCGCATCGCGTCCTTCTCCCTGATCAGGCCCGCCGCCACGTCGTCCCCTTCGGCCCGTCCTCCAGCACCACCCCCTCGGCCTCCAGCGCGCGGCGGATCGCGTCGGCCCGGGCGAAATCACGCGCCTTGCGGGCAGCGGTCCGCTCGGCGATGCGCGCCTCGATGGCGCCACCGTCCAGCCCGCCGCGGAACCAGTCCCCCGGATCCTGCTGCAGCACCCCCAGCAGCGATCCCGCGGCGCGCAATCCCGTCGCCGCCGCCACATCCCCGGCCAGCGCCGCATCGGCCAGACCATGCATGGCGGAGATCGCCAGCGGCGTGTTGAGGTCGTCGCACAGCGCGTCCAGCACCGCTTCCGGCACATCCCCGCCCGCTTCCCCCGGCGTGCGCTCCAGCGCGCGATACCAGCGGTCGAGCTCGCCGCGTGTCTCCGCCAGGCCCGCATCGGAGAAATCGAGCACGGCCCGATACTGCGCCCGCAGCAACAGCAGCCGGATCGCCTCGCCCGGTGCCTTGGCCAGCACCTCGCGCACGGTGAAGAAGTTGCCGAGGCTCTTCGACATCTTCTCGCCGTTCACCAACAGCATGCCGTTATGCACCCAGACCCGGGCGAAGCGGCTGCCGGGGAAGGCGCAGACCGACTGCGCCAGTTCGTTCTCGTGGTGCGGGAAGATCAGGTCGGTGCCGCCGCCATGGATATCGAAGGTCTCGCCCAGATAGCGCCAGGACATGGCGCTGCACTCGATGTGCCAGCCCGGGCGGCCCCGCCCCCACGGGCTGTCCCAGCCCGGCAGCTCCGGCGTCGAGGGCTTCCACAGCACGAAATCACCGGCATCGCGCTTGTACGGCGCGACATCGACCCGCGCCCCCGCCTGCAACTCGTCGGGGCTGCGCCCGGACAGCCGGCCGTACCCCGGGAAGCTGCCGACGGCGAACAGCACATGGCCCTCGGCCACATAGGCATGGCCATTGGCGACAAGGCGCTCGATCAGCGCGATCATCTCGGCGATGTGCGCGGTGGCCCGCGGTTCCACATCGGGCGGCGAGGCCCCAAGGGCCACCATGTCGGCATGGTAGTCGGCGGTGGTGCGGGCGGTGATGGCGCCGATTGGCTCGCCGCTCTGCTGCGCGCGCGCGTTGATCTTGTCGTCCACGTCGGTGATGTTGCGGACATAGGTGACGCGCGGATACAGGCGCCGCAGCAGTCGCGCCAGCACGTCGAACACCACCACCGGCCGCGCATTGCCCAGATGCGCCAGGTCATAAACGGTCGGCCCACACACGTACAAGCGCACATGACCAGGATCGAGCGGCTCGAACCGCTCTTTCTGACGGGTCAGGCTGTTGTGCAGGCGCAACTCGGGCATCTTGGCCAGTCTCCGCAGGCTTGGACCAGCTTTGTCGGCCAGCCCGCTCGCCAAATCAATCGTCTGCGCGGGGCGTTGCCCCGCACCCTACCAGGAGGCTTCGCCTCCTGGACCTCCACGTCGTGCGAATGCGCGCCGTCGCGCGACGGGCCGTAGGCCCTTGGATCCCGATTCGGTTCCTGGGAGGGGGGCCGACCTCGCCGGTGACGGGCCGTGCCGGTTCCGCCCCCCTCCCAGGAACCGAATAATGGGGTGCAGGGGTCTTCGACCCCTGCCGGAGTCCAGAGGCGAAGCCTCCTGGCGGGGGCGGGGCAGCGCCCCGCGCAGACAGCAAAAGACCGGCCGAAGGGCCGGTCCGATGCCGTGGGCGCGGAGGGAGGGAGCGACTTACTCGGTCGCGCCTTCGCTGGTTTCCTCCGCGGCTTCCGGAGCCTGCCCGCTGTCGCGGCCCTTCGCCGACGGGTCACGGTCGACCAGCTCGATCACGGCCATGCTGGCGGCGTCACCGTAGCGGGTGCCCGCCTTCAGGACGCGGGTATAGCCACCCTTACGTTCCTTGTAGCGGTCGGCCAGCGTGGTGAAGAGCTTGTCGACGATCACGTCGTCGCGCAGTTGGGCATAGGCCTGCCGGCGGGCGTGCAGGCCGCCGCGCTTGCCCAGGGTGATCAGCTTCTCCGCGACCGGCCGCAGTTCCTTGGCCTTGGGCAGGGTCGTGGTGATCTGCTCGTGCTTGATGAGCGCATGAGCCATGTTGCGGAACATGGCAAAGCGGTGGCTGGTCGTGACGCCGAGCTTCCGCCCGGCAACTCCGTGACGCATCGTCCTACTCCGTTCGCGCCGTTCAGAACGGCTCTTCCAGCCGCTTGGCGAGTTCTTCCACGTTCTCGGGCGGCCAGCCGGCCACCGTCATGCCGAGGCTGAGGCCCATGGAGGCGAGTACCTCCTTGATCTCGTTCAGCGACTTCCGTCCGAAATTCGGCGTGCGCAGCATTTCCTGCTCGGACTTCTGCACCAGGTCGCCGATATAGACGATGTTGTCGTTCTTCAGGCAGTTGGCGCTGCGCACCGACAATTCCAGCTCGTCCACCTTGCGCAGCAGGTTCCGGTTGAACGGCAGGTCGTCCTGCGGCTCCTCGTGCCGGACCGCCTGGGGCTCTTCGAAGTTGATGAAGAGCTGCAGCTGGTCCTGCAGGATGCGGGCCGCGAGTGCCACCGCGTCCTCGGGCGTGACCGCGCCGTTGGTCTCCACCGTCAGCAGCAGCTTGTCGTAGTCGGTGACCTGGCCGACGCGGGTCGGCTCCACCTTGTACGACACGCGGCGCACCGGCGAGTAGATCGCATCGACCGGGATCAGGCCGATCGGCGCGTCTTCCGGGCGGTTGGCGGCGGCGGGCACGTAGCCCTTGTTGACGTTGACCGTGAACTCCATGCCGAGCTTCACGCCTTCGTCCAGCGTGCACAGCACCAGCTCGGGGTTCATCACCTCGATGTCGTGGCCGGTCTGGATCTGGCCGGCGCGCACTTCGCCGGGGCCGGTCGCGGTCAGGCTCATGCGCTTGGGCCCGTCACCGTGCATGCGCAACGCCAGTTGCTTGACGTTGAGCACGATGTCGGTGACGTCCTCGCGCACGCCGGGGATGCTGCTGAATTCGTGCAGCACGCCGTCGATCTGCAGGGCGGTCACCGCCGCGCCTTGCAGCGAGGACAGCAGCACACGGCGCAGCGCGTTGCCCAGGGTCATGCCGAAGCCGCGCTCGAGAGGCTCGGCGATGATGGTCGCGACGCGCGACGGATCGCCGCCCGGCTCGACCTCCATCTTTTCGGGCTTGATCAGGGACTGCCAGTTCTTCTGCAATGCCACACTCGGCCTCATGGGAACGGGGTGGGCGGCACGCGCCGAGCCGGCGCGGGCCAGGGCGTCTGTACTCAGGCTTGTCGCCTCAGACGCGCCGGCGCTTGCGCGGACGGCAGCCGTTGTGCGGGATCGGGGTCATGTCGCGGATCGCGGTGATCGCGAAGCCGACGGCCTGCAGCGCACGCAGCGCGCTCTCGCGACCCGAGCCGGGACCGCTCACCTCGATCTCCAGCGTCTCCATGCCGTGCTCGCGGGCCTTCTTGCCGGCATCCTCGGCGGCGACCTGGGCAGCATAGGGCGTGGACTTCCGGCTGCCCTTGAAGCCCTGGCTGCCGGACGACGACCAGGCGATGGCGTTGCCCTGCGCGTCGGTGATGGTGATCATGGTGTTGTTGAACGTCGCGGCCACGTGGGCCACGCCGGAGGTGATGTTCTTGCGCTCCTTCTTGCGGGGGCGCGACGATGCGGCGGCGGGCTTCGCCATGTCGGTCTGTATCCTGTCCAATCCTGGGCGGCCCTTGCCGGCCGTGGGGCGGCCGGCAAGGGCGGCGGAAATGCGGGAGCGACGTCGGTACGGGCGGCGAGGCCCTTACTTCGTCACCTTCTTCTTGCCGGCGATCGCCACCGCCTTGCCCTTGCGGGTGCGGGCGTTGGTGTGGGTGCGCTGGCCGCGCACCGGCAGGCCACGGCGATGCCGCAGGCCGCGGTAGCAGCCCAGGTCCATCAGCCGCTTGATGTTCATCGCAACTTCACGCCGCAGGTCGCCTTCGACGCGATACTCGCGGTCGATCAGTTCGCGGATCTTCAGCACCTCCTCGTCGGAGAGCTGGTTGACCCGCCGCTCCTCGGTGATGCCGAGCCGGTCGCAGATCTCCTGCGCCTTGGCCGGACCGATGCCATAGATATAGCGGAGGCTGATCGTCACCCGCTTGTTGGTCGGGATATTCACGCCGGCAATACGCGCCACGCCCACTCACTCCTTCAATGCGGGGATGCCCCCGCAGGCCCGACGCATGCGGCGCCCGGCGGCTGCTGCCTCGCCGAACGCGCGGCCCATCGAGGCTTGGGTAAAAAACGCAGGAACGGCCCTCACCCAGGTGGGGCCGCCAAGGGCGCGCACTATAGCGGCGGGGAAAAACGAGTCAACGCAATGCGATCAACTTATCGTGATCGCAAACCTCCCCCGCCACCGTGCGCCTTTTACGCTGCCTTGTCGAGAATCGCGGTCAGTTGCTGCGTGACCTCGTCGATCTCGGCCATGCCGTCGACGTCCTGCAGCTTCCCCTGGGCCGCATAGTGCGGCAGGATCGGCGCAGTCTGCCGATGATAGGCTTCCAGCCGGGCGGCGACGGTCTCGCGATTGTCGTCGGCGCGCCGGGTGAACCCGGTCGAGCCGCAACTGTCGCAGACGCCCGCGACCTTCGGCTTCTGGAAATGGTCGTGATAGCCGGCGCCGCATTTGGCGCAGGTGTACCGGCCGGCGATACGCTCCACCAGGGCGGCGTCATCGACCTTGAGCTGGATCACCGCGTCGAGCTTCAGCCCCTTCTCCGCCAGCATGCCGTCCAGCGCCTCGGCCTGCGGCACGGTGCGGGGGAAGCCGTCGAGAATGAAGCCCTTGGCCGCATCGGGCCGGGCGATCCGGCTGCCGAGCATGCGAATAAGGATGTCGTCGGAGACGAGCTTGCCCGCCTCCATGACCGCCTTGGCCTCGCGGCCGATGTCGCTGCCGGCCGCGACTTCCGCGCGCAGCATGTCACCAGTGGAAATCTGCACGATGCCGTAGCGATCCTGCAGCCGCTTCGCCTGGGTGCCCTTGCCCGCCCCCGGGGGGCCGAGAAGAATGAGGTTCACCGTCCACGTCCCTTTACGCGCGCCTTCTTGATCAGTCCCTCATACTGGTGCGCAAGCAGGTGGGACTGGATCTGGGTGACCGTATCCATGGTCACCGAAACAATGATCAAGAGCGAAGTACCACCAAAATAGAACGGAACGCCATAATTGCTGATCAGGAATTCCGGCAGCAGGCAGACCGCGCACAGGTAGATGGCACCGATCGTGGTCAGGCGGGTGAGGATGTGGTCGAAATAATCCGAGGTGGCCTGGCCCGGACGGATGCCGGGAATGAAGCCGCCATACTTCTTCAGGTTGTCCGCGGTCTCGGTCGGGTTGAACACCACGGCGGTGTAGAAGTAGCTGAAGAAGATGATCAGCGCTGCGTAGGTCAGCATGTACAGCAGCGTGCCGTGGGCGAAGAACCCGGCGATCCACTCCACCCAGCCCGACTGGCCGCTCGCGCCCGCGAAGCCGGAGAGGGTCGCCGGCACCAGCAGGATCGAGCTCGCGAAGATCGGCGGGATCACGCCCGAGGTGTTCACCTTCAGCGGCATGTGCGTCGAGTCGCCGCCGAACATGCGGTTGCCGACCTGCCGCTTCGGGTACTGCACGATGATGCGGCGCTGCGCGCGTTCGATGTACACCACGAAGGCGACCACCGCGACCGCGACCGCCATGAACACCAGGATGAACGCGGCGCTCAGCGCACCGGTGCGGCCGAGTTCGAGCAGGTTGGCCAGGGCATGCGGCACGTTGGCGACGATGCCGGCCATGATGATCAGGCTGGTGCCGTTGCCGATGCCGCGCGCGGTGATCTGCTCACCGAGCCACATCAGGAACATGGTGCCGCCGACCAGGCTGATCACGCAGGACAGGCGGAAGAACAGGCCGGGATCGATCACCGCCGCGCCGAAGCTGCCATGCATGCTCTCGAGCCCGACGGCGATGCCGTAGGACTGGAACATGGCGATCAGCACCGTCAGGTAGCGCGTGTACTGGTTGAGCTTCTTGCGCCCGGATTCGCCTTCCTTCTTCAGCGCCTCCAGCGAAGGGACGGCGCTGCCCATCAACTGCACGATGATGCTGGCCGAGATGTAGGGCATGATGTTCAGTGCGAACACGGTCATGCGCCCGAGCGCACCGCCGCTGAACATGTCGAACATGCCAAGGATGCCGCCGCCATGCTGCTGCAGCATCTCGCCCATCACGGACGCGTCGACGCCCGGGACGGGAATGTAGGTGCCGATCCGATAGACCAGCAGCGCCCCCAGGGTGAACCAGATGCGCTTCTTCAGTTCGGTGGCCTTGGACAGCACACCGAGGTTGAGGTTTGCCGCGAGCTGCTCGGCTGCCGACGCCATGGCGGTCCCCGATCAAGACGACGGCGCCGCACGGGGGGTCCCGAGGGCGCCGCCTGGTTGTTTCATCTTGCCGCGCGCAAGCGCCACGGCGCAAGCGCCTCAGGCGGCCGGAGCCGCTTCGGCCTTGGCCACCGTGGTGGTCACGCTGCCGCCGGCGGCCTGCACCGCCGCGACCGCCGCCGCCGAAGCGCCGGAGACCGTGATGGTGACCGCGCGGCCGATCTCGCCGCTGGCCAGCAGGCGCACGCCGTCGACCTTGCCGCCGCGCACCAGGCCCGCCGCACGCAGCGTGTCCTCGGTGATCGGCTGGGCGGCGTCGATGCGGCCGGCCTCGATCGCCTTGGCCACCGCGCCGAGGTTCACCGCCGCGTATTCCTTGCGGAACAGGTTGGTGAACCCGCGCTTCGGCAGCCGGCGATAGATCGGGAGCTGGCCACCCTCGAAGCCATTGAGCGCCACGCCTTCGCGCGCCTTCTGGCCCTTCACGCCCTTGCCCGAAGTCTTGCCCTTGCCGGAGCCGATGCCGCGGCCGAGGCGCTTCGACTTCAGGCGCGCCCCCGCGTTGTCACGCAGTTGGTTCAGCTTCATCGCTTTTCCCTTCCGTCCCGGTCCGCGGCGCGGATCAGGACAGCTCCTCCACCTTCACCAGGTGGGCAACCTTGCGGATCATGCCGCGCACCGAGGGGGTGTCCTCGAGCTCGCGCGTGCGGCGGATCTTGTTCAGGCCGAGACCGATCAGCGTCTCCTTCTGGCCGGGCTTGCGCCCGGCCACGGAGGCGACCTGCGTCACCCGGACCTTCTTGTCGGACTCAGCCATGGGCCGGGGCCTCCTCGGTCGGGGTCGCCGCCGGCGCGTGCTGGTCGCGGCGGCCGAGCAGGTCGGAGACCTTCTTGCCGCGGCGGCTGGCGACGCTGCGCGGGCTGGCGCAACGGGTCAGCGCGGCGAAGGTGGCCTTGACCATGTTGTGCGGGTTGCGGCTGCCGAGCGACTTGGCGACGACGTCGCCGATGCCCAGCGTCTCAAACACCGCGCGCATCGGGCCACCGGCGATGATGCCCGTGCCGGCCGAAGCCGAGCGCAGCACCACCTCACCGGCGCCGAAGCTGCCGCGCACGTCATGGTGCAGCGTGCGGCCTTCCTTCATCGGAACGCGGATCATGCTGCGCTTGGCGCGCTCGGTGGCCTTGCGGATCGCCTCCGGCACCTCGCGGGCCTTGCCCGCGCCGTAGCCGACGCGGCCCTTCTGGTCACCGACCACCACCAGGGCGGCGAAGGCGAAGCGACGGCCGCCCTTCACCACCTTGGCCACGCGGTTGATGGTGACCAGCTTGTCGATCAGCTCGTCGCCGGCCTCGCGGTCATGCGAACGGTCGCGATCCCGCCCGCGTCCGCCGCCGCCTTCCCTCGGTTCACGTGCCATCGTCATTCCCCTCAGAAGGACAGCCCGCCCTCGCGGGCGGCGTCGGCCAGCGCCTTGACGCGGCCGTGGTACAGGTAGGAGCCGCGGTCGAACACGACTTCCTTCACACCGGCCGCGAGCGCGCGCTCGGCGACCAGCTTGCCGACCGCCGCCGCGGCGGCCTTGTCGGCGCCGGTGCGCAGCCCCTCACGCAGCGTCTTGTCGAGCGTGGAGGCGGCCGCGAGCGTGCGGCCCACGGAATCGTCGATCACCTGCGCGTAGATGTTCTTGCCGGAGCGGAACACCGACAGGCGCGGCCGTCCACCGGCCTTGCGGCGAAGCTGGAAACGCAGCCGCTCCCGACGGCGCGCCGCCAAATCCTGGTTCGCGCTCATGTTACTTCTTCTTGCCTTCCTTGCGCAGGATCTGCTCGCCCTCGAACTTCATGCCCTTGCCCTTGTAGGGCTCGGGCGGACGCCAGGTGCGAAGCTCGGCGCAGACCTGCCCGACCAGCCGCTTGTCCACGCCCTCGACCTTGATCGAGGTCGGCTTCTCGCAGGTCACCTTGATGCCCTGCGGGATCGGGTAGACCACGTCATGCGAGAAGCCCAGGTTCATCACCAGCTTGTCGCCCTGCACCGCGGCACGGTAGCCGGTGCCGGTGATCTCCATGGTCTTGGAGTAGCCCTGGCTGACGCCGCGCACCATGCTCGCGACCAGCGCGCGCGTGGTGCCCCACATCATGCGGGACGGGGTGGTCGCGTCGCGCGGCGACACGGTCACCTTGCTGCCTTCGACCTTGGTGTCCACCAGCTCGGTAAGCTCGAGCTTCAGCTCGCCGAGCTTGCCCTTGGCGGTAAGGGTGCGGCCCGCGATCGCGACCTGCACGCCCGCGGGAATCTCGACCGGATGTTTTCCGACGCGTGACATCGCCTGCCCCTCAGAACACGCGGCAGAGGACCTCGCCGCCGACATTGGCGGCGCGGGCCTCGGCATCGCTCAGCACCCCGCGAGGGGTGGACAGGATGGAAATGCCAAGGCCGGCATAGACCTTCGGCAGCTCCCGGATCTTCGAATACACGCGACGACCGGGCTTGGAGATGCGGGTGATCTCCTTGATGACCGGCTCGCCGTCGTTGTACTTCAGCTCGATGCGGATCTGCGACACGCCCGGACGCAGGTCCTCGGTGCTGAAGCCACGGATGTAGCCTTCACGCCGCAGCACATCGAGCACGTTCTGGCGCAGGCGGGAATTGGGGGACAGGCACATGGCATGCCGCGAACGCTGCGCGTTGCGGATGCGGGCCAGCATGTCGCCCAGGGGATCGGATAGAGCCATCTTCCCAGGTCTTCCTTACCAGCTCGCCTTCACCATGCCGGGGATCTGGCCGGAACTGGCCAGCTCGCGCAGCATGTTTCGCGACAGCTTGAACTTGCGGTAGTTGCCGCGCGGGCGGCCGGTCAGGGCGCAACGCAGGCGCACCCGCACCTTCGCCCCGTTGCGCGGCAGCTGCGCCAGCTTCAACGTCGCATCGAACCGGTCCTCGACCGGGCTCGAACGGTCCATCACGATGGCCTTCAGCGCGGCGCGCTTCGTCCGATCGCGTTCCGCCATCCGCTCGCGCCGCGCATTGCGGTTCACCGCAGAGGTCTTCGCCATGGCTCTTTACCCTCCGGAACCTGCCGGCACGTGGCCGGCGGTTTTCCCAAACAGCTTCACGTCCACCCGCTCAGTTCTGGAACGGGATGTCGAACTTCTTCAGCAGTGCCTTCGCCTCGGCATCGGTGCTCGCGGTGGTCACGAACTGGATGTCCATGCCGCGGATCGCATCCACCCGGTCGTAGATGATCTCGGGGAACACGATCTGCTCCTTCAGGCCCATGGCGAAGTTGCCGCGCCCGTCGAAGCCCTTGCCGCCGATGCCGCGGAAGTCGCGCACACGCGGCAGCGCGATGCTCACCAGACGGTCGAGGAATTCGTACATGCGCGCCTTGCGCAGCGTCACCTTGCAGCCGATCGGCAGACCCTTGCGGATCTTGAAGCCGGCGATGGCCTTCTTCGCCAGCGTCTTGACCGGCTTCTGCCCGGAGATCAGCGCGAGTTCCGCCACCGCCGCGTCCAGCTTCTTCTGGTCGCCCGCGGCCTCGCCCACGCCCATGTTGATGACGATCTTCTCGAGCTTGGGCACCTGCATGGGGTTCTTGTAATCGAACTCCTTGGTCAGGGCCGCCCGGATCTCCTCGACATAGCGCTTCTGCATGCGCGGCATTTCGCCGGCACCGGCGGAAACCGCGCCCTCGGCCAGCGTCACCTGCTGCAGCGAGGCGGGACCGCCGCCGGCCTCGGCCTTCTTGCTGGAGGCCGCAGCCTGCTTGCCCTTCGCCGGCGCGCCCTTGGCGGGCGACTTACCGCCCTTCTGACCGCCCTTCGATCCGCTCACGGCAGCCTCCTCAGCTCTCGATCACGTTGCCGGTGGCCTTGGCAACGCGCACCTTGCGGCCGTCCTCCAGGATCCGGAAGCCCACGCGGGTGGGCTTGTCGGTCTTGGGATCGACCAGCTTCAGGTTTGACAGATGGATGGAGGCCTCGGCCTCCACGATGCCGCCAGGCTGCGCCATGCTACGCGGCTTGATGTGGCGCTTGGCCACGGCCACGCCGCGCACCACGGCGCGGTCGAGCTTCGGCAGCACCTGCAGCACTTCGCCACGGCGGCCCTTGTCGGCGCCGCTGATGACCTCGACGGTGTCGCCCTTGCGGATGCGCGCAGCCATCACAGCACCTCCGGCGCGAGCGAAATGATCTTCATGAACTTGCGGGCACGCAGTTCGCGCACCACCGGCCCGAAGATACGGGTGCCGATCGGCTCCTGCTGCTTGTTGATCAGCACCGCCGCGTTGCGGTCGAAGCGGATCGCGCTGCCATCGGCGCGGCGCACCGGGAAGGCGGTGCGGACGATCACCGCCTGGTGCACGTCGCCCTTCTTCACCTTGCCACGCGGGATCGCGTCCTTGACCGACACGACGATGACATCGCCGACCGAGGCGGTCTTCCGCTTGGACCCGCCCAGCACCTTGATGCACTGCACCCGACGCGCGCCCGAGTTATCGGCGACGTCCAGGTTGGTCTCGACAGAGATCATCTACGCCTCCCTCAGGCCTGCGCCGGCGCCGCTTCGGGTGCCCCGAGCGGCTGGCCGTTGCGCTCGACGACCATCCAGGTCTTGCGCTTGCTGATCGGCCGGCATTCCTCGATGCGGACCACGTCGCCGATCTTGCACAAATTGTGCTCGTCGTGCGCGGCGTAGTTCTTCGAACGCCGGATGAACTTCTTATAGAGCGGATGCATGACACGGCGATCGACAAGCACCGTAACGGTCTTGTCCATCTTGTCGCTGGTCACCCGCCCGGTCAGGACGCGCCTTGGCATCGCCCGCTCCTCAGGCCGTGGCGGCGGAGCGTTTCTTCTCCGCCAGAATGGTCTTCACACGCGCGATGTCGCGGCGCACCTGGCGCACGCGGCCCACACCCTCGAACTGCCCGGTGGCCCGCTGGAAGCGCAGGTTGAACTGCTCCTTCCGCAGGTCCAGCAGCAGGGCGGACAGTTCGTCCGCCGTCTTGGCCCGGATATCAGCGGGCTTGGTTTCTTTCGCCATGGCCTCACGCGTCCCCGATGCGGGTGACGAACTTCGTCTTGATCGGCAGCTTGGCAGCCCCCAGGGTCAGCGCCTCGCGGGCGAGTTCATGCGCCACGCCGTCGATCTCGAACATGATCCGGCCGGGCTTGACCCGGCACACCCAGAATTCCGGCGAGCCCTTGCCCGAGCCCATGCGGACTTCGGCGGGCTTGGCGCTGACCGGCACGTCCGGGAAGATGCGGATCCACACACGCCCGGTGCGCTTCATGGCACGCGTGATCGCGCGGCGGGCCGCCTCGATCTGGCGCGCGGTGATGCGCTCCGGCTCCATCGCCTTCAGCCCGAACGAGCCGAAGGTCAGGGAGGTGTTGCCCTTGGCGGCGCCCTTGATGCGCCCCTTATGGGCCTTGCGGTAGTTGGTGCGCTTCGGTTGCAGCATCGTCCTGGGTCCTTACCGCTGCGGCGCCTGCTCGGCGGCGCGACGGTCCTGCGCCAGCGGGTCGTGGGCCAGGATCTCACCCTTGAAGATCCAGACCTTCACGCCGCAGGTGCCGTAGGTCGTCTTGGCCGTGGCGATGCCGAAGTCGATGTCCGCGCGCAGCGTGTGCAGCGGCACGCGACCTTCGCGGTACCACTCCACCCGGGCGATTTCGGCGCCGCCGAGACGGCCGCCGCAATTGATCCGGATGCCCTGCGCGCCCAGCCGCATCGCCGACTGCACCGCGCGCTTCATGGCGCGGCGGAACGCCACGCGGCGCTCCAGCTGCTGGGCGATGTTCTCGGCGACCAGGGTCGCGTCGATCTCCGGCTTGCGGATCTCGACGATGTTCAGCGCGACCTCGGCGCGGGCCATGCGGGCGAGGTCCTTGCGCAGAACCTCGATGTCCTGGCCCTTCTTGCCGATGACGACACCCGGGCGCGCCGCGTAGATGGTCACGCGCGGCTTCTTGGCCGGGCGCTCGATCACCACGCGGGAGACGCCGGCGCCCGACAGCTTCTTGCGCAGGTGGCTGCGCAGCTTCAGGTCGTCGTGCAGCAGGCGGGAATAGTCGGCGCCGGCGAACCAGCGCGAATCCCAGGTGCGGTTGATGCCAAGCCGCAGCCCGACCGGATTGACCTTGTGACCCATCAGGCGGCTCCCTGCTCGGCGGCCGGCTCGGGCTGCTCTTGCGCCCGTTCGGCAACCACGATCTTCAGATGGCTGAACCACTTCTCGACGCGCGAGGCGCGGCCGCGGCCACGGGCGTGGAAGCGCCGCATGACGATCGAGCGCCCCACCTCGGCGCGGGTGACGACCAGGCGGTCGACATCGAGCTGGTGGTTGTTCTCGGCGTTCGCGATCGCGCTCTCCAGCACCTTCTTCACCTGCTGGGCGATGCGGCGCTTGGAAAAGGTCAGCGTCGCCACCGCGTCCTGGGCGGAGCGGTTGCGGATCAGACCGGCCACCAGGTTCAGCTTGCGCGGGCTGACGCGAACATTGCTCAGGATCGCCTGCGCTTCGGTGTCGGCGAGCCTGCGTGCCTGCTTCGGCTTGCTCATCTCAGCCCCGCTTCGCCTTCTTGTCCGCCGAGTGGCCATGGAAGGTGCGCGTCGGCGAGAACTCGCCGAACTTGTGGCCCACCATGTTCTCGGTCACCTGCACGGGCAGGAACTTGTGGCCGTTATAGACCCCGAAGGTGAGGCCGACGAACTGCGGCAGGATGGTCGAGCGACGCGACCAGATCTTGATGATCTCGTTGCGGCCCGACGCCCGCGAGGCCTCGGCCTTGTTGAGCAGGTACCCGTCGACGAACGGGCCCTTCCAGACGGAACGCGCCATGGATCAGCCCTTCCCCTTGTTCCGGCGGCGGATGATCAGGCGATCGGTCCGCTTGTTCACGCGAGTCTTGTACCCCTTGGTCGGCTTGCCCCACGGGGTGACCGGATGGCGGCCACCCGAGGTGCGGCCTTCGCCGCCGCCATGCGGATGGTCGACCGGGTTCATCACCACGCCGCGGTTATGCGGGCGGCGACCGAGCCAGCGGCTGCGACCGGCCTTGCCGATCTGCTGGTTGGAATTGTCGGGGTTGGAGACCGCGCCGACGGTGGCGATGCACTCGCCGCGCACCAGGCGCAGCTCGCCGCTCATCAGCTTGATCTGCGCATAGCCGGCGTCCTTGCCGACGAGCTGCGCATACTGCCCGGCGGCGCGCGCCAGCTTGCCGCCCGCGCCCGGCTTCAGCTCGACATTGTGGACGATGGTGCCGACGGGGATCGCCGCCAGCGGCATCGCGTTGCCCGGCTTGATGTCGCAGCGCGCACCGGCCACCACCGTGTCGCCGGCCTTCAGCCGCTGCGGCGCCAGGATATAGGCGAGCTCGCCGTCCTGGTACTTGATCAGGGCGATGAAGGCGGTGCGGTTCGGGTCGTATTCCAGCCGCTCCACCGTCGCCGGGACGTCGAACTTGCGCCGGCGGAAATCGATGACGCGGTAGGACCGCTTGTGCCCGCCGCCACGGAAGCGGCTGGTGATGCGGCCATGGTTGTTGCGTCCGCCCGAGGAGCTCTTGCCGACGGTCAGGCCCTTGACAGGCTTGCCCTTCCACAGCTCCGAACGGTCCACCAGCACCGTGCCGCGCAGGCTCGGCGTGACGGGGTTAAAGTTCTTCAATGCCATCTCTCAGCCCCTGCTCACGCGAGACCGGTGGTCAGGTCGATCGTCTGACCCGCGGCCAGCCGCACATAGGCCTTCTTCACATCCGAGCGCTGGCCCGGCCGGCCCTTGAAGCGCTTGGCCTTGCCCTTCTGCACCAGCGTGTTCACCGCCAGGACCTTGACGCCGAACAGGCCCTCGATCGCTTCGCGGATCTGGGGCTTGGTGGCGGTCAGGGCCACGCGGAACACCATCTGGCCGCTCTCGCCCAGGCCCGTCGCCTTTTCGGTGACGAGCGGGCTGCGAATGACCTGGTACATCGCCTCGCGCGACATCGGACGGCCGCGCGGCGCCTTCGCCGTCTCGCTCATGCCACGTTCTCCTGGGCGGCCGCCGGCGCACCGGTCAGGCGGGCCTTCAGACCCTCGACGCCGGCGGTGGTGACCACCAGCACGTCGTGGTTGAGGATGTCGTAGACGTTCGCGCCCACCGTCGGCAGCACGTCCAGCCCGATGATGTTGCGGCTCGCCCGCAGGAAGCCCTCGTCCACCGTGCCGTCGACGATCAGCGCCGAGGCCCAGCCCAGCAGCTTCACCTTCGCGGCGAGCTCCTTGGTCTTGGTGGTGCCGGCGGCGGCATCCAGCACGATCAGCTTGCCGTCCCGCGCCTTCTGCGACAGCGCGGAAATCAGGCCGAGGCGGCGCACCTTCTTGTTGAGCGAGTAGCCGTGGTCGCGCACCACCGGACCGTGGACGACGCCACCGGTGCGGTACTGCGGCGCCCGCAGGCTGCCCTGGCGGGCATTGCCGGTGCCCTTCTGGCGATAGGGCTTCTTGGTGGTGCCCTGCACCTCGCCCATGCCCTTCACCTTGTGGGTGCCGGCCCGGCGCTTCGCAAGCTGCCAGTGCACGACGCGGGCCATGATGTCGGCCCGCGGCTCGGCGCCGAAGATCTCGTCGGGCAGATCGGCGGTGCCGGCGCTGCCGTTGTCGAGGGTCTTGATCTCGATCTGCATGTCTCTGTGCCTCAGGCCGCCGCCGCGGCAAGCGCCGCCGGATACGGCGCATCGCCCGGACGCGCCTTCTTCACCGCGTCGCGCACGAGCACGAAGCCGCCCTTCGCACCGGGCACCGCCCCCTTGATCATGAGCAGGCCGCGCTCGATATCGACCGCCGCCACTTCCAGGTTCAGGGTGGTCACCCGCTCCTGCCCGAGATGGCCGGCCATCTTCTTGTTCTTGAAGGTCTTGCCCGGATCCTGGCGGTTACCGGTCGAACCGTGCGAGCGGTGGCTGATGGACACGCCGTGGCTGGCTTCCAGGCCGCTGAAGTTCCAGCGCTTCATCGCGCCGGCGAAGCCCTTGCCCTTGGTGGTGCCGGTCACGTCGACCTTCTGCCCGACCAGGAAATGCGCGGCCGTGAGCGTGGCGCCGGGCTCGAGTACGGCATCGGCCGCCACCCGGAATTCCACCAGCTTCGCCTTGGGCTCCACCTTCGCCTTGGCGAAATGGCCCTTGTTCGGCTTCGACACGTTCTTCACCTTGGCCTGGCCCCAGCCGAGCTGGACCGCGGTATAACCGTCGGTCTCCTCGGTGCGGGCGGCCACCACCTGCACCTGATCCAGGTGCAGAACGGTGACGGGGACGTGCGTGCCGTCCTCCTTGAAAAGCCGGGTCATGCCCAGCTTCTTCGCGAGCAATCCAGTGCGCATTATGTACTTTCCCAGAGGGACCCGGGGGATCGCCCCGGGTCCTTAGGCCAATGACCGGTCAGATTTTGATTTCGACGTCCACACCGGCGGCGAGATCGAGCTTCATCAGCGCGTCCACCGTCTGCGGCGTCGGTTCCACGATGTCGAGCAACCGCCGGTGCGTGCGGATCTCGAACTGCTCGCGGCTCTTCTTGTCCACGTGCGGCGAGCGGTTGACCGTGAACCGCTCGATGTGGGTGGGCAGCGGGATCGGTCCGCGGACCCGCGCGCCCGTGCGCTTGGCTGTGTTCACGATCTCCTTCGTGCTGTTGTCCAGCACGCGGTGATCGTACGCCTTCAGGCGGATGCGGATGTTCTGGTTATCCATTTCGCTCGTCCAGTTCGCGAACCGACCCCTGCAGTTTTACTTCGAGATCTGCGCGACCACGCCGGCGCCGACGGTGCGGCCACCTTCGCGGATGGCGAAGCGCAGCCCCTCGTCCATGGCGATGGGCGCGATCAGCTCGACATCCATCGACACGTTGTCGCCGGGCATGACCATCTCCGTGCCTTCCGGCAGCTTGACGATGCCGGTCACGTCGGTGGTGCGGAAGTAGAACTGCGGGCGGTAGTTGGTGAAGAACGGAGTGTGCCGGCCGCCCTCTTCCTTCGTCAGGATGTAGGCTTCGGCCTTGAACACGGTGTGCGGCGTGATGCTGCCGGGCTTGGCCAGAACCTGGCCGCGCTCGACTTCCTCACGCTTGGTGCCGCGCAGCAGCGCGCCGATGTTGTCGCCGGCCTGGCCCTGGTCGAGCAGCTTGCGGAACATCTCGACGCCGGTGACGGTGGTCTTGATGGTGGCACGCAGGCCCACGACCTCGACTTCGTCGCCGACCTTGATGATGCCACGCTCGACGCGGCCGGTCACCACGGTGCCGCGGCCGGAGATCGAGAACACGTCTTCAACCGGCATCAGGAACGGCTTGTCGACGGCGCGCTCCGGCTGCGGGATGTAGGCGTCCACGGCTTCCATCAGCTTCAGGATGGCCTGCTTGCCGATCTCCGGCTCGCGGTCCTCCAGCGCGCAGACGGCGCTGCCCTTGATGATGGGGATGTCGTCGCCGGGGAACTGGTAGCTGCTCAGCAGCTCACGGACTTCCAGTTCGACCAGCTCGAGCAGGTCGGGGTCGGCGATGTCGACCTTGTTGAGGAACACCACCAGCGCCGGCACGCCGACCTGACGGGCGAGCAGGATGTGCTCGCGGGTCTGCGGCATCGGGCCGTCGGCGGCGGAGACCACCAGGATGGCGCCGTCCATCTGCGCCGCGCCGGTGATCATGTTCTTCACATAGTCGGCGTGGCCAGGGCAGTCGACGTGGGCGTAGTGGCGCTGCTTCGTCTCGTACTCGACGTGGGCGGTCGAGATCGTGATGCCGCGGGCGCGCTCTTCCGGCGCCTTGTCGATCTGGTCATACGCGGTGAAGGTGGCGCCGCCGGTTTCCGCCAGCACCTTCGTGATCGCAGCGGTCAGCGACGTCTTGCCATGGTCCACATGGCCGATCGTGCCGATGTTGCAGTGCGGCTTGTTCCGCTCGAATTTCGCCTTGGCCATCGTCGTCTTCTCCGTGCCCGCTTTACGATCCGAAGGGATGGATCCGGGGTTGTGGGATATCAGTTACCAGCGGTAGTGGCTGAAGGCCTTGTTGGCTTCGGCCATCCGGTGAGTGTCTTCACGCTTCTTCACTGCCGAGCCACGGTTGTTCACCGCATCGAGCAGTTCGTTGGACAACCGGTCTTCCGCGGTGTGCTCGCCCCGCTTGCGGGCGGCGTCGATAATCCAACGGATCGCCAGCGCCTGGCGACGCTCGGCGCGGACTTCGACAGGCACCTGATACGTGGCGCCGCCGACCCGGCGCGAACGCACCTCGACGGCCGGCTTCACGTTGTCCAGCGCCTCGTGGAACATGCGCACGGGATCGGCCTGCGGGCCACCGCGCTTCTTCAGCACGTCCAGGGCACCATAGACGATCGTCTCGGCAACCGACTTCTTGCCGTCGTACATCAGCGCATTCATGAAACGGCTGATCACGACGTCACCGAACTTGGCGTCCGGCAGGATCTCGCGCTTGATGGCGCGGCGGCGGCGGCTCATCGCGGCCCTCCTAAGCGGCGGCGCGGCAAAGCCGCGCGCGAGCAATAAACATGGTCACTTCGGCCGCTTGGCGCCGTACAGCGACCGGCGCTGGCGACGCTTGGCAATGCCCTGGGTATCCAGCACACCACGCAGGATATGATAGCGCACGCCCGGAAGGTCCTTCACGCGCCCGCCACGGATCAGCACGACGCTGTGCTCCTGGAGGTTGTGGCCCTCACCGGGGATGTAGCTCACCACCTCGTAGCCGTTCGTCAGGCGCACCTTCGCAACCTTGCGGAGCGCCGAGTTCGGCTTCTTCGGCGTGGTCGTGTAGACGCGGGTGCAGACGCCGCGCTTCTGCGGACAGCCCTGCAGCGCCGGGACCTTGTTGCGAGCGCTCTGAGGCTCGCGCCCCTTGGCGATCAGCTGGTTGATGGTCGGCATAGACCCTCTTTCACACCCTAATCCTGTCCGCGACCCCTATGCATCGCCGGACGCCTTCCACAGACAAGACCCGCAGACGGTGGAGCCCACCCTGCGGGTTCGACGCTGCCTACGGCCTGAGCCCCCCGAAAACCCGGGACGCGGCACCGCACGCTCGTGCCTGCAAACAACGACCAGCCGACATGCCATCAGGGGGTCGGCCGAGGGCGCGGAACCTACGGGCCAGACACCCACGAGTCAAGCACCGCACGCCATGCACGGGGCGCGGGACGTGGCTGCAGGGGAAGAAAGACAAAAGACCCCGTCCCTGGCCCCCCATTCGCCTCGACTCGGGGCATGACAAAGGGGGCTAAAGCACCGGTTCCGCCGGCACCTTAGCCCCCTTCGTCAGCCTCAGCCGCTAAACAGAACGGGATCCAGGGGGCAAGGCCCCCTGGCCCTAGGTACTCTTACCCTGCCGCGATTACTCTGCCGCGATGCCCCGCCCGGCGATTGCCGGCGTCTCCTGCTGGCGCAGGGTGCGCTGGTCGCGGCCGGCGGCGATGGCGCGCATGCGGTTCATCACGCTGCCCGTGCCCGCCGGGATCAGCCGCCCGACGATCACGTTCTCCTTGAGCCCGGTCAGGTTGTCGACCTTGCCGGCGGTCGCCGCCTCGGTCAGTACCCGGGTCGTCTCCTGGAACGACGCGGCGCTGATGAAGCTGTGCGTCTGCAGGCTGGCCTTGGTGATGCCTTGCAGCACCGGCATCGCCACCGCCGGGCGGTCGTCGCGGCCGAGCTTGGACAATTCGCGCTCGAAGTCGAAGCGATCGACCTGCTCCCCCGCCAGGAAGGTGGTGTCGCCCGGGTCGAGGATCTCGACCTTCTGCAGCATCTGCCGGACGATGACCTCGATGTGCTTGTCGTTGATCTTCACGCCCTGCAGCCGGTACACGTCCTGGATTTCGTTCACTAGGTAGTCCGACAGGGCCTCGACCCCCAGCACCTTCAGGATGTCGTGCGGCACGCGCGGGCCGTCCACCAGCGGGTCGCCGCGGCGGACGAAGTCGCCTTCCTGCACCGAGACGTGCTTGCCCTTCGGGATCAGGTACTCGGTTTCCTCGCCGGTCTCGTCGTTCTTCACGATGACGCGGCGCTTGGCCTTGTAGTCCTTCCCGAATTCGACCCGCCCGTCGATCTCGGCGATGATGGCGTGGTCCTTCGGCCGGCGCGCCTCGAACAGCTCGGCCACGCGCGGCAGACCGCCGGTGATGTCGCGGGTCTTGCTGCCCTCGCGCGGGATGCGGGCCAGCACGTCACCGGCATGCACCTCGGCGCCGTTCTCCACCGACAGGATCGAGTCGGGGCTGAGGAAGTAGCGGGCGTCGGTGCCGTTGGGCAGGCGCACCACCCCGCCATGGTCGTCCTTCAGCTGCAGCCGGGGCCGCAGATCGACGCCACGGGCGTTCTGCTTGTAGTCGACTACCACCTTCGACGACAGGCCGGTCACCTCGTCCATGCGCTCGACCAGGGTGACGCCCTCGATCAGGTCGAGGTACTCCACCCTGCCCGCCCGCTCTGTGATGATCGGCAGGGTGTACGGATCCCACTCGGCCAGCTTCTGGCCACGCGCGACCTGGGCCCCTTCGTCCGCCAGCAGCCGCGCACCGTAGGGCACGCGGAAGCGGGCGCGCTCGCGGCCCTTGTCGTCGGCGAGCACGATCTCGCAGTTGCGGCTCATGACGACCGGCACGTTCTGGCTGTTCATGACGACGCTGCGGTTCTTCACCGACGCCACGCCGTCGTGGCTCGCCTCCACGCTCGACTGCTCGGCGCCGCGCTGGGCGGCGCCGCCGATGTGGAAGGTGCGCATGGTCAGCTGCGTGCCCGGCTCGCCGATCGACTGCGCCGCGATCACGCCGACCGCCTCGCCCACGTTCACCGGCGTGCCGCGCGCGAGGTCACGCCCGTAGCAATGGGCGCAGACGCCGATCTTCGCCTCGCAGGTCAGCACCGAGCGGATCTTCAGCGTCTCGACGCCCGCCTTCTCGATGCGCTCGGCGTGCTCTTCCTCGATCAGCACGTTGTTCGCCACCAGCACCGCGCCCGAGACCGGGTCCAGCACGTCCTCGGCCGTGGTGCGGCCCAGGATGCGCTCGGACAGCGAGGAGACCACCTCGCCGCCATCCATCACCGGGCGCACGGTCAGGCCGCGCTCGGTGCCGCAATCGTCCTCGACGATGATGCAGTCCTGGGCGACGTCGACCAGGCGGCGGGTCAGGTAGCCCGAGTTCGCCGTCTTCAGCGCGGTGTCGGCCAGGCCCTTGCGGGCGCCGTGGGTGGAGTTGAAGTACTCCAGCACCGACAGGCCTTCCTTGAAGTTGGCGATGATCGGCTGCTCGATGATCTCGCCCGACGGCTTGGCCATCAGACCGCGCATGCCGGCCAGCTGGCGCATCTGGGCGGGCGAGCCACGGGCACCGGAGTGGCTCATCATCCACACCGCGTTGGTGGGCGTGCCCTGCTCCTGCTTGGAGATCTCGCGCATCATCGCGGTGGCGACCTCGTCGGTGCAGCGCGACCAGGCGTCGACCACCTTGTTGTAGCGCTCGCCGGCGGTGATCAGGCCGTCCTGGTACTGCTGCTCGAACTCTTTCACCTCGGCCTGGGTCTTGCCGATCAGCGCCTGCTTCTCGGCCGGGATGATCAGGTCGTCCTTGCCGAAGGAGATGCCCGCCTTGGCGGCCTGGCGGAAGCCGAGCCCCATCAGCCGGTCGGCGAAGATCACGCACTCCTTCTGGCCGCAATGGCGGTAGACCGCGTCGATCACGTCCGAGACGTTCTTCTTGGTCAACTGCCGGTTGATCAGGCTGAAGGGCACGTTCGGGTGCTTGGGCAGCACCTGCGCGATCAGGGTACGGCCCGGGGTGGTGACCACGCGGGTCAACCGCCGCCCGGTGGCCGGGTCGGTTTCCTCGGGCAGGTGCACCAGGCGGCGCGGCACCTGGATCTTGTCATGCAGCTTCAGCGCGCCAGCGTTCAGCCCGTGCTCGATATCGGCCAGCGAGGCGAAGGCGGGGGCCTTGGCATCCTCGACGGCGCGGTACTCGGGCGTCTCCAGGCTCAGGTAGTAGATGCCGAGCACGATGTCCTGGCTCGGCACGATGATCGGCTTGCCGTTGGCGGGGCTGAGGATGTTGTTGGTCGACATCATCAGCACGCGCGCTTCGAGCTGCGCTTCCAGCGACAGCGGCACGTGCACCGCCATCTGGTCACCGTCGAAGTCGGCGTTGAAGGCCGTGCAGACCAGCGGGTGCAGCTGGATCGCCTTGCCCTCGATCAGCACCGGCTCGAAGGCCTGGATGCCCAGGCGGTGCAGCGTCGGCGCCCGGTTCAGCATCACCGGGTGCTCGCGGATCACCTCTTCGAGGATGTCCCAGACCTCGGGGCGTTCCTTCTCCACCATCCGCTTGGCGGCCTTGATGGTGGTGGCGTGGCCGTATTTCTCCAGCTTGGCGTAGATGAAGGGCTTGAACAGCTCCAGCGCCATCTTCTTGGGCAGGCCGCACTGGTGCAGCTTCAGCTCCGGCCCGACCACGATCACCGAACGGCCGGAATAGTCGACGCGCTTGCCCAACAGGTTCTGGCGGAACCGCCCCTGCTTGCCCTTCAGCATGTCGGAGAGCGACTTCAGCGGCCGCTTGTTGGCGCCGGTGATGGCACGGCCGCGGCGGCCATTGTCGAACAGCGCGTCCACCGCCTCCTGCAGCATGCGCTTTTCATTGCGCACGATGATGTCAGGGGCGCGCAGCTCGATCAGCCGCTTCAGGCGGTTGTTGCGGTTGATCACGCGGCGATAGAGGTCGTTCAGGTCGGACGTGGCGAAGCGCCCGCCATCCAGCGGCACCAGCGGGCGCAGCTCCGGCGGGATGACCGGGATCACGTCCAGGATCATCCATTCCGGCCGCGCGCCGGATTCGGAGAAGGCCTCGATCAGCTTCAGGCGCTTGACCAGCTTCTTGCGCTTGGCCTCGCTGGTGGTTTCCTTCAGCTCGGCGCGCAGCTTCACCTTCTCGGCGTCGCAATCGATGCCGTTCAGCACGCCCTTGACCGCCTCGGCGCCGATGCCGGCGCGGAAGGCGTCCTCGCCGAACTCGTCCTGCTTGGCCATCAGCTGATCTTCGGTCAGCAGCTGATGCAGCTTCATGTCGGTCAGACCCGGCTCGAGAACCACGTAGCTCTCGAAATACAGGATCTTCTCCAGCTCCTTCAGGGTCAGGTCGACCATCAGCCCGATGCGGCTGGGCAACGACTTCAGGAACCAGATATGCGCGACGGGGCTCGCCAGCTCGATATGGCCCATGCGCTCGCGGCGCACCTTGGCCAGCGTGACCTCGACGCCGCACTTCTCGCAGATGATCCCGCGGAACTTCATCCGCTTGTACTTGCCGCACAGGCATTCGTAGTCCTTGATCGGACCGAAGATGCGCGCGCAGAACAGGCCGTCACGCTCGGGCTTGAACGTGCGGTAGTTGATGGTCTCGGGCTTCTTGATCTCGCCGTACGACCAGGAGCGGATCTGCTCCGGCGAGGCCATCTGGATGCGGATCTGATCGAAGGTCATCGACTGGCCGGTCTGGCCAAGGATCTTCATCAGCTCGTTCATGCTCTCACCCCGCGCGCCGGGCCCGCAGGCCCGGCGTCTCGATAAAACCCCAGTCGGTGAACCGGACCGCCAATCAGGCCGTCCGCATGTCCAGATCGACGTTCAGGCCGAGTGACTTCAGTTCCTTGACCAGCACGTTGAAGCTCTCGGGAATGCCGGCCTCGAAGGTGTCCTGCTCGCGCACGATCGCCTCGTAGACCTTGGTGCGGCCCGACACGTCGTCGGACTTCACCGTCAGCATCTCCTGCAACGTGTAGGCCGCGCCGTAGGCTTCCAGCGCCCAGACCTCCATCTCGCCGAAGCGCTGGCCGCCGAACTGCGCCTTGCCACCCAGCGGCTGCTGGGTGACCAGGCTGTACGGCCCGATGGAGCGGGCATGGATCTTGTCATCGACCAGGTGGTGCAGCTTCAGCATGTAGATGTAGCCGACCGTGACCTTGCGCTCGAACGGCTCGCCGGTGCGCCCGTCGGTCAGGGTGACCTGACCGGAGGTGTTCAGCCCCGCCCGCCTCAGCATGCCCTCGATGTCGCCCATGCGGGCGCCGTCGAACACCGGGGTCGCGATCGGGATGCCCTTGCGCAGGTTCGTGCACAGCTCGACCAGCTGCTCGTCGCTCATCGGCGCGATCTCATCGGCGAAGACGCGCTCGCCGTAGATGTCCTTGAGCGCATCCAGCAGCTCCTGCCGGGCGGCGCCGGTGCGGCGGTAGTCCTCGACCAGCTCGGAGACCTGCCGCCCCAGCGTGGCGCAGGCCCAGCCGAGATGGGTCTCGAGGATCTGCCCCACGTTCATGCGGCTCGGCACGCCCAGGGGGTTCAGCACCAGATCGACCGAGGTGCCGTCCTCCAGGAAGGGCATGTCCTCCACCGGCACGACGCGCGAGACCACACCCTTGTTGCCGTGACGACCGGCCATCTTGTCGCCGGGCTGCAGCTTGCGCTTCACCGCGACGAACACCTTGACCATCTTCATCACGCCGGGCGGCAGCTCGTCGCCGCGCTGCAGCTTCTCGACCTTGCTCTCGAAGCGGGCCTGCAGCCGGGCCACGGCGGCGTCGAACTCGCGCTTGAGCGTCTCGATCTCCGCCATCACGGCGTCGTCCTGCACGCCGATGTTGCGCCAGGCGCCGCGCGGGAACTCGGCCAGCAGTTCCTCGGTGACCGGGGTGCCGGCCTTGATGCCCTTGAACCCGCCGGACGCCTTGCGGCCGAGCAGCTTCTCGCGCAACCGGTTGAGGAAGCTGCGTTCCTGGATCGCGCGCTCGTCGTCGCGGTCCTTGGCGAGCCGCTCGATCTCGGCGCGCTCGATCGCCATGGCGCGCTCGTCCTTGTCGACGCCGCGGCGGCTGAACACGCGCACGTCGACGATCGTGCCGGTGACGCCGGGCGGCAACTTCAACGAGGTGTCACGCACATCGGACGCCTTCTCGCCGAAGATGGCGCGGAGCAGCTTTTCCTCCGGCGTCATCGGGCTTTCGCCCTTCGGCGTGACCTTGCCGACCAGGATATCGCCCGGGTTCACCTCGGCGCCGATATAGACGATGCCGGCCTCGTCGAGGTTCTTCAGCGCCTCCTCGCCCACGTTCGGGATGTCGCGGGTGATTTCTTCCTGACCGAGCTTGGTGTCACGCGCCATCACCTCGAATTCCTCGATGTGGATGGAGGTGAACACGTCGTCGCGGGCGATCCGCTCGGAAATCAGGATCGAGTCTTCGAAGTTGTACCCGTTCCACGGCATGAAGGCGCAGAGCACGTTGCGCCCGAGCGCCAGCTCGCCGAGTTCGGTCGAGGGACCGTCGGCGATGATGTCGCCCTCCGCCACCCGGTCGCCCACGCGCACCAGCGGACGCTGGTTGATGCAGGTCGACTGGTTGGAGCGCATGAACTTGCGCAGCCGGTAGATGTCGACGCCCTTGGTGGTGCCGTCCTCGGCGGTGGCGCGCACCACGATGCGGGCGCCGTCGATCTGGTCGACCACGCCGGCGCGGCGGGCGACGATGGTGGCCCCCGAGTCGCGGGCGACCGCGGCTTCCATGCCGGTGCCCACCAGCGGGGCATCGGCGCGGATCAGCGGCACCGCCTGACGCTGCATGTTGCTGCCCATCAGCGCGCGGTTGGCGTCGTCGTTCTCCAGGAACGGGATCAGCGCCGCGGCCACGGAAACCAGCTGCTTGGGCGAGACGTCGACCGCGGTCACTTCCTCCGGCCGGGCGAGACGGAAATCGCCCTGCTTGCGCACGGAGATCAGTTCTTCCTGGAAGCGGCCGGTTTCATCGGTGGGCGCGTCGGCCTGCGCCACCACCAGCCGTTCCTCTTCCATGGCGGAGAGGTATTTCCAGCCTTCCTGCACCACCCCGTCCTTCACCAGGCGGTACGGCGTCTCGATGAAGCCGTACTTGTTCACCTTGGCGAAGGTGGCGAGCGAGTTGATCAGGCCGATGTTCGGGCCTTCCGGCGTCTCGATCGGGCAGATGCGGCCGTAATGCGTCGGGTGCACGTCGCGCACCTCGAAGCCGGCGCGCTCGCGGGTCAGGCCGCCCGGGCCGAGGGCCGAGAGGCGGCGCTTATGCGTCACCTCCGAGAGCGGGTTGGTCTGGTCCATGAACTGCGAGAGCTGCGAGGAGCCGAAGAACTCGCGCACCGCCGCCGCCGCCGGCTTGGCGTTGATCAGGTCGTGCGGCATCACGGTGTCGATGTCGACCGAGCCCATGCGCTCGCGGATGGCGCGCTCCATGCGCAGCAGGCCGACGCGGTACTGGTTCTCCATCAGCTCGCCGACCGAGCGCACCCGGCGGTTGCCGAGGTTGTCGATGTCGTCGATCTGGCCGCGGCCGTCCTTCAGCTCGCACAGGATCTTGACCGTGCGCAGGATGTCGTCCTTGCGCAGCACCCGCACGGTGTCGGGCACGTCGGTGGAGCCCAGCCGCATGTTCATCTTCACCCGGCCGACCGCGGAGAGGTCATAGCGGTCGGGGTCGAAGAACAGGCCGCGGAACAGCGCCTCGGCGGTTTCCGGGGTCGGCGGCTCGCCCGGGCGCATCACCCGGTAGATGTCGATCAGCGCGTCCTCGCGGTTGGCGTTCTTGTCCACCGCGAGCGTGTTGCGCAGCCACGGGCCGTTCTGCTGGTCCACCGCGAGGGTGGGCAGACGGTCGATGCCCAGGTTCTCCAGCGCCGCGAGCCGGGCCTCGGCCAGTTCCTCGCCGGCCTCGGCGTAGATCTCGCCGGTGTCCTCGTTGACCAGGTCCTCGGCGACGAAGCGGCCGAGCAGGTCGCCGCGGCCGACCAGCACCTCGCGGGTCTTCTCGGCGATGCGCTTGACCGAACGGGCGTTCAGCTTGGTGTCGGCCTCGGCCACCACCTCGCCGCTATCGGCGTCGACCAGCGGCTCCAGCAGCTTCATGCCGCGGAACGCCTCGGGATCGAACGGGCGCGCCCAGCCCTTCGGGGTACGGGTGAACACCACCTGGCCGTAGAAGGTGGAGAGGATTTCCTCGGCATCCATGCCGCGGATCTCGGAGGGGTCGATCGTCTCGCCCTGCGCCTCGCGGGCCGCGCGCAATTGCTCGGCGTAGCGGCCCTCCAGCGCGTAGAACAGCGTGGTGACCGGCAGCTTCCGCTTGCGGTCGATCCGGACGTACACAAGATCCTTGCTATCGAACTCGAAATCGAGCCAGGATCCCCGGTAAGGAATGACCCGCGCCGCGAAGAGATACTTGCCGGAGGAGTGAGTCTTGCCCTTGTCGTGATCGAAGAAAACACCCGGCGAGCGGTGCATCTGGCTGACGATGACTCGCTCGGTGCCGTTGATGATGAAGGTGCCGTTATCCGTCATCAGGGGCATGTCGCCCATGTAGACGGGTTGTTCCTTGATGTCGCGGATCGAACGGGACCCGGTGTCCTCGTCCACGTCCCAGACGATCAGGCGCAGGATGACCTTCAGCGGCGCGGCATAGGTCATGCCCCGCTGGATGCATTCCTCGACGTCATATTTCGGTTCCTCGAGCTCGTAGTAGACGAACTCGAGTCGGCCGCGCCCGGCGAAGTCGTCGATCGGGAAGACGGATTTGAAAACTTCCTGCAACCCGGTGTTCGTGCGGTTGTCGTGCGGCACGTTCATCTGCAGGAACGCCTCGTAGCTGGCGCGCTGCACGTCGATCAGGTTGGGCATCGGCGCCACTTCGGGGATGCGCCCGAAGTTCTTGCGGATGCGCTTGCGTCCGGTGAACGACTTCGTGATCGCGTTCATGCCTGTCCCTGCTGCCCCGTCCTGAAGTATCGCCGTTTTGGCCGGCTCGCGGTCCTGCAATCCCCCCGGCCCGCCCGGGATATCCCACTCGTTCATCTCACCTGCCGGGGCGCGAGCCCGGCGGCAGCCCGTTCCGGAACGACGAAACGGAAGCGCGGACGGCGACCCCCGGGCACCCTGCCCGGGAAGCCTCCGCCCGCTTCAGACCCTGTTCCCCCGGAGGTCGCCCGCGAGGGGCGTCCCACCGGAGGATGCGTTGTAGCTGCCTACTTGATCTCGACAGTGGCGCCCTGCTCTTCCAGCACCTTCTTGATCTTGCCGGCCTCTTCCTTGTTCACGCCTTCCTTCACCGTCTTCGGAGCGCCCTCGACCAGGTCCTTGGCTTCCTTCAGCCCGAGCCCGGTGATGGTGCGGATCTCCTTGATGACGTTGATCTTCTTGTCGCCGGCGTTGGCCAGGATGACGGTGAACTCGGTCTGCTCCTCGACCGCGGCGGCGGCCGGAGCGGCACCAGCAGCCGGCGCGGCGGCCACGGCCACCGGAGCGGCGGCGGAAACGCCCCACTTCTCCTCGAGGAGCTTCGACAGTTCGGCGGCTTCCAGCACGGTCAGGCTGGACAGCTCGTCCACCAGCTTCGCAAGATCGGCCATTTTCGTGTATCCTTATCTAAGTCCTGGTCGGTTCCATGCAAGCCCGCCTGTGCAGGCCTGCCATAACATGTACGCGTCGCGTCCGCCGCCCCGGGGGGCGGCGCCTTACGCGGCCTCGGCCTCTGCCTCGTCCTTCTTGGCGTAGGCCGCCAGCACCCGTGCGACCTGTCCGCCCGGCGCCTGCAGCACACCGGCGATGCGCGTGGCCGGGGTCTGGATCAGACCCACCAGCTGCGCCCGCAGCGTCTCCAGCGACGGCAGCTCGGACAGCGCCTTGATCCCAGCCGCATCCAGCGTCTGAGAGCCAAGCGCCCCACCGAGCACCACGAACTTGTCGTTGGTCCTGGCGAACTCGACGACGGTCTTCGCCACCGCCACGGGATCCTTCGACCACGCGAGCGCGGTCGGTCCCTTCAGCAGCGGCTTGACGCCCTCGAATCGGGTCCCATCCAAGGCGAGTGCGGCCAGCCGGTTCTTCGCGACCTTGTACGTCGCCCCGGCTGCGCGCATCCGCCGGCGCAGATCCGTCGCCTCGGCAACGGTCAACCCTTTGGGCTGGGTGACCACCACCAGGGACGTATCGGCGAAGACGGACGCCAGCGAAGCGACGAACGCGTGCTTCTCCGTGCGGTCCAAAACCCGTCTCCTGTTTGGCCTGATGCGTGTGGACCGCATCCGGCCGGGTTGCCCTATGGGCCGTCCGGACACGCAGAAGCGCGCCGACCGGCCCCGTTCGCCTGCCCATGCGGAACCGCCAGGTCTGCGGGCACGATGGCCCTCATCCCATGGCTTCCCCGTCTCCCGCGCGCGGGCCGAAGCCCCTTAAGACCCCGAAGGGTCACGAACGGTCTCGGACAGGTTCGGGGGTTTTCACCCCCTGCCCGCCGGCCCCGAAGGACCGGCGTATCCCTTCAGCCTCGTCCGGCTCAGCCGACCGAGGCCACGTCCACGCGCACGCCCGCCCCCATCGTGGAGCTGACGGCCACCTTCTGCACGTAGGTGCCCTTGGCGCCGGACGGCTTGGCCTTGATGATCGCGTCGGCGAAGGCGCGCGCGTTCTCCAGCAGCTTCTCGGCCGGGAAGCTCGCCTTGCCGATGCCGGCATGCACGATGCCCGCCTTCTCGGCGCGGAACTCCACCTGGCCGGCCTTGGCCGCCCCGATGGCGCCCTTGACGTCCATGGTGACGGTGCCCAGGCGCGGGTTCGGCATCAGGCCGCGCGGGCCCAGGATCTTACCGAGCCGGCCGACCAGCGCCATCATGTCCGGGGTGGCGATGCAGCGGTCGAAGGCGATGTCGCCGGCCTGCACCTTCTCGGCCAGGTCCTCGGCGCCGACCACGTCGGCCCCGGCGGCCAGAGCTTCCTCGGCCTTGGCGCCGCGGGCGAACACGCCGACGCGCAGCGTCTTGCCGGTGCCGTTCGGCAGGCTGATCAGGCCGCGGACCATCTGGTCGGCATGGCGAGGATCAATGCCGAGATTCATCGAGATCTCGATGGTCTCGTCGAACTTGGCGCGGGCGTTCTGCTTCACCAGCGCGAGCGCCTGGTCCAGCGGATAGACCTTGGTCCGGTCGAAGCTGGCGTAGGCCGCCTTCAGTCGCTTGTCGTGCGCCATCGGATCAGCCCTCCACCACGGTCAGGCCCATCGACCGGGCGGACCCGGCCAGCATGCGCACCGCGCCCTCGACGTCGTTGGCGTTCATGTCCTTCATCTTCTGCGCCGCGATCTCGCGCAGCTGGCTGGTGGTCACCCGACCCACCGGACCGGCCTTGCCAGGGGCGGTGCTGCCGCTCTGGATGCCGGCCGCCTTCTTCAGGAAGTAGGTGTTCGGCGGCGTCTTGGTGATGAAGGTGAAGGTGCGGTCGCCATACGCCGTGATCACCACGGGCACCGGCATGCCGGGCTCCATCTGGGCGGTGACGGCGTTGAACTCCTTCACGAAGGCCATGATGTTCAGGCCGCGCTGACCGAGCGCCGGACCAACCGGCGGCGACGGATTGGCCTTGCCGGCGGGAATCTGCAGCTTGATATAGCCGACGATTTTCTTCGCCATGAGTATCCCTGCTCCTGTTCAGGGACCGCGGTACACGCGACCACCCTGCCCCAAAGGGGCACGGCCGTCTCCCGCGTTCCGGTTGAGCCGGCGCGTCTAGCGCGGCCCCTGGCAAGAGTCCAGCGGAATCACACGTACCCGGCGCATGTGCCGGGTTGGCGGGGCGTTGCCCCGGGCCCCACCAGGAGGCTCCGCCTCCTGGACCTCTGCCAAGGGCTTCGCCCTTGGAACCCATGTTTTCCGTGCCGCGCAGCGAGACTGGGGTGCAGGGGTCCCCTGACCCCTGCTGGGTCCAGGGCGAAGCCCTGGCCTTTCCTGATGCCGTCCTATCTTCTACTGCTCATCCCCTCTGCGGAGGCCGCATGCCTTTCCAGCACAGCCTTGCCGGCACCACCTACCGTTTCCCCGACCTGAGGACGCTGTTGGCGCGGGCCAGTCCGTTGCGGTCGGGGGACGTGCTGGCCGGCCTCGCCGCCGCCTCGGCCACCGAGCGGGTGGCCGCGCAGATGGCGCTTGCCGACCTGCCGCTGCGCCATCTGATCGAAGAGCCGGTGATCCCCTACGAGGTGGACGACGTCACCCGGCTGATCCTCGACAGCCACGACAAGGCGGCCTTCGCCCCGATCGCGCATCTGACGGTCGGCGGCTTCCGCGACTACCTGCTCGCCGAGGCGACCCCGGAGGCGCTGGCGGCGCTGCGTCCGGGGATCACGCCGGAGATGGCAGCGGCCGTCAGCAAGATCATGCGGCTACAGGACCTGGTCGCGGTGGCGGCCAAATGCCGGGTGACCACGGCTTTCCGCGACACCATCGGCCTGCCCGGACGGCTGTCGGTGCGCTTGCAGCCCAACCACCCGGTGGACGACCCGCGCGGCGTCGCCGCCGCCACGCTGGACGGGCTGCTGCTCGGCGCGGGCGATGCGGTGATCGGGGTCAATCCGGCGACCGACAGCGTGGAGGCCACCACCACCCTGCTGCACATGCTGGACGCGGTGCGCGACCGCTACGCCATCCCCACACAGACCTGCGTGCTGGCGCATGTCACCACCACGCTGCGCTGCATCGAACGCGGCGCGCCGGTGGACTTGGTGTTCCAGTCGATCGGCGGCACCGAGGCCACCAACCGCAGCTTCGGGGTCTCGCTCGCCCTGCTGGCCGAAGCGCAGCAGGCGGCGCTGGCGCTGAACCGTGGCACGGTGGGCAACAACGTCATGTATTTCGAAACCGGCCAGGGCAGCGCGCTCTCGGCCGAGGCGCATCACGGCGTCGACCAGCAGACCGCCGAGGCCCGCGCCTATGCCATCGCCCGTGCCTTCTCGCCGCTGCTGGTGAACACCGTGGTCGGGTTCATCGGCCCAGAGTACCTATATAATGGCAAGCAGATCCAGCGCGCCGGGCTGGAGGACCATTTCTGCGGCAAGCTGCTTGGCCTGCCGATGGGGGTGGATGTCTGCTACACCAACCATGCCGAGGCCGACCAGGACGACATGGACGCGCTGCTGACGCTGCTCGGGGTGGCGGGCGTCACCTATGTGATGGGCGTGCCCGGGGCGGATGACATCATGCTGTCCTACCAGAGCACCTCGTTCCACGATGCCCTGTACCTGCGCGGTGCGCTGAAGCTGCGCCCGGCCCCGGAATTCGAGGCCTGGCTGGAGCGAATGGGCTTGGCGGCTTCCTCCCCCCCGGAGCTGATCCCGGCCACGCTGGCCCCGGCGCGGGTGGGGCTGGTGGCATGAGCGCCCCCGTCCTGTGGCGAGACCTGCGGCGCTTCACCCCGGCGCGGGTGGCGCTTGGCCGGGTCGGCAATGGCCTGCCTACCGCCGCCCATCTCGAGTTCCAGGCCGCCCATGCCGCAGCGCGCGATGCCGTGCATGCGGAGCTGGACATCCCCCGGTTGCAGGCAGAGCTGGTGGAAGCGGGACTCACGGCGGGGGTGGTGCGCAGCGCCTGCCCGGACCGCCAGACCTATCTGCTGCGCCCCGATCTCGGCCGCCGGCTGCAGGATCCGGACGGGCTGGCCGCCGCGCCGGGGAGCATCGCCATCCTGATCTGCGACGGGCTGTCCGCGACCGCGGTGCAGCGCCACGCCGTGAAGGTGCTCGCCGCCCTCGCCGGCCGGCTCGACCGCATGGGCCCGATCGTCCTCGCCGCGCAGGGGCGCGTGGCGCTCGGCGACGATGTCGGCGCGGCGGTCGGCGCCGAGGCGGTGGTGGTGCTGATCGGCGAGCGGCCCGGCCTGACCTCGCCCGACAGCCTCGGCGCCTACCTCACCTGGGCGCCGCGGCGCGGCCGCAGCGATGCCGAGCGCAACTGCATTTCCAATATCCGACCGGACGGCCTGCCCCCCGCCGCAGCGGCGGAGAAGCTGCTCTGGCTGATCGGGCGGATGCGGGAATTGCGGCTGAGCGGCGTCGGCCTCAAGGACGAGCAGCCGGCGCTGGCGGGCGGTCAGGACAGGTCGATCTCGGTGGTCAGCACATAGCCGACCCGGCCGCCCGGCGCCTCCACCTCGGCCCACTGCACCAGGGCCTTCCACAACAGCCGGCGTACCGTGACGCGGGTGCCGCCCGGCAGCACCGCCAGCATCACCCCGGCCCGGTCGGGATCGCGGAACAGCGAAGCCCCGATCGGCCGGATATGCGCGGTGTGGACCTGCAGGGCCCCATCCGGGGCGAAACGCTCGACCGCCGGACGCGGCGGCGGCAGATCCGGCCGCAGCAGGACGGTCACCGCCCCGATCACCAGCATCAGCAGCGCCACCACCCCGATCACCCCGCCGCCGAGCGCCAGCATGCGCGTCCGCTCCACCCGGGCCCGCAGCAACTGGTTCTCCAGCAGGGCGGCATCCCGCTCGAACATGGCGCGGCGGATATCGGATTCGACTAGGTTCAGGCTCTGGCGCAGGGTCGCCAGCTCGTATTCCAGCCGCTCGCGCTCCTGCGGGTTGGGCGGGCGGTGCCCGACCAGGGCGGCACCGGCGAGGAAGATGCGCTTGAGATCGCCGCCGGTCAGGCCGAGCCGACGCGCGAGCGCCCCGACCGCACGACCGGCATTGTCGGCCTCGCCCGCCTCGGAGGCGAGCATGCCGACGCGCGCGGCCAGGCGCTCGAAATCGGCATCGGTCGTGGTCGGCGCGTTCGGGTCGGTCACCGCGGCTCCCCAGGCAATCCGCCTGGCATCCCCGGGCGGACGATCGGCTTGGGCGGCAGGGGCGCCCTTGAGCCAATGTACCGAAAAGCGGAGAGCGGACCAAGGTTGTCAGTCGGGCGCCCCCCCGCGCCCGGCTTCCGCCTTTCACACTGGGATGGTAACGGTTGCCCGAATGCCGCCTTCACGCCGGTTGGCCAGCGTCACATCGCCGCCATGGGCGCGCAGGATGTTGCGGGCGATCGGCAATCCGAGCCCGGTGCCGCCGGTCTCGCGGTTGCGGCTGACCTCCACGCGGTGGAAGGGCTGGAACACCAGGTCGAGTTCCCCGGGCGGGATGCCCGGTCCGTCATCCTCCACCGTCAGCAGCACCTGCCCCGCCTCCGGCCCCCTCAGCCGCAGATGCGCGCTGCCACCATAGGCCATGGCGTTCTGCACGAGATTGGTCAGGGCCCGCTTCATGGCGATCGAACGCACCCGCACCGTCAGATGATCCGGACCGTCATAGCTCAGGCAGTCGGCGGCTTCGGGCCGCGCATCCGCGGTCTCGTCGAGCACGGTGCGGGCGAGTTCGGGCAGGTCGACCGCGGTGACCGGCTCGTCGGCGGCGACATCGCGGCCGAAGGCCAGGGTCGCCGACACCATCGCCTCCAGCTCGTCGAGATCGGCGAGCAGCTTGCCACGCAACTCGTCGTCCTCGAGGAACTCCGCGCGCAGCTTCAGCCGGGTGATCGGCGTGCGCAGGTCATGGCCGATCGCCGAGAGCATGAAGGTGCGGTCCTGCACGAAGCGCCGGATCCGGTCGGCCATGGTGTTGAAGGCCCGGGCGGCGGTGGCGATCTCGGTCGGGCCGGTCTCGGGCAGGGGCGGCGCGTTGACGTCGCGCCCGAGCGCGTCCGCCGCCGCCGCCAGCGTGCCCACCGGCGCGGTCAGGCGGCGCACCGCCCAGAGCGTCAGCCCGGCGGCGGCGATCGTCATCAGCAGGAAGGCGATCAGGAAATTCTGCGAATCCCAGGGCCAGCTCGCGGGCATCTGGATGACGACATTGAGCCAGCCCTGCTCCGGCATGCGCATGCCGATGGCCATGCGCCCGTCCTCGGGACTGCCCTGCATGACGGTGTCACGCGGGCGCAACTGCGCCGGAACAGGAACGATCAGCAGGGCCGCGCGCATCTGCCGCATCACCGGCGGAGGCATCGGCGGCAGCGGCGCATGCACCGGCCGGTCCGAGACGGTGACGCTGATGTCGCTCGGCGAATCGAATTCCGCCACCAGCCCGGGCCGTTGCTCCGGCGGGGCGAGCATCACGCCGCGATAGATCGACATGATGCGCACCGCCGCGTCGCGCGCCTGGGCCAGGTGCTGCACGTCGCGCAGATCGAGCGCGTGGATGGTCAGCCCGGCGACCTGCACCAATACCAGCCCGCTCACCAGTACCAGCGCAGTGCGGGTAGCCAGGCTGCGCGGCCATCCCGGCAGCCTCATCTGCCGATCACGCCCGCTCCACCTCGGCGGCCAGCACGTAACCGCCGCCCCGCACCGTCTTGATCAGGTTGGCCTGGCGGCCATTGTCCTCCAGCTTGCGCCGCAGCCGGCTGACCGCCACGTCGATCGCGCGGTCGAACGGCCCGGCCTGCCGGCCGCGCAGCAGATCCAGCAGCATGTCGCGGGTCAGCACCCGGTTGGCGCGCTCCACCAGCGCCACCAGCAGCTCGTACTCGCCACCGGTGAGCGGCACCTCCACCCCTTCGGGATTGAGCAGCCGGCGCCGGGTGAGTTCCAGCGTCCAGCCGGAGAAGCGCAGCGCGCGCGGCCCCTGCGGCTCGGGCCGGAGTTCGGGCGTATCGCCGGCGCGGCGCAGCACCGCGCGCATGCGCGCGAGCAGCTCGCGCGGGTTGAACGGCTTGGGCAGGTAGTCGTCGGCGCCGAGCTCAAGGCCGACGATGCGGTCGGTTTCCTCGCCCATGGCGGTGAGCATGACCACCGGCACCTCGGAGAAGCCGCGCAGCCAGCGGGCGAAATCGAGCCCGCTCTCCCCGGGCAGCATCAGGTCGAGGACGATCAGGTGGAAATTGCCCATCGCCCAGACACGACGCGCCTCGCGGGCATCGCGCACGGCGGTGACACGAAAGCGGTGGCGCTCGAGGAAGCGGGCGAGCAACTCGCGGGTCTCGCGGTCGTCGTCAACCACCAGGATATGCGGCAATGGGCCGCTGATGGACGCTGTCTCCATGGTGGGCATTATAATGACGACTGCGCGCCTGTCGCAGGCCCTTGTTGTACATGATTTTGATTCCATGATTCCCGGCTTCCCGCACCCGCCGCCGGCGGCGCGCGCGGCGCTTGACGCGCTGGCCGCCGCCGATCCCGACCTCGCCCGCATCGAGGCGGCGGCCGGGCCGTTGCCCTGGCGCCGGCGCGCCCCCGGCTTCCCCGGGCTGCTGCAGGCGATCGTCGGCCAGCAGATCAGCAACCAGGCCGCGGCGGCGATCTGGCGGCGGCTGCACGCCGTCCCGGGCGCGCTCGATCCGCAGGCGCTGCTGGCGCTGCCGGAGGCGACGCTGCGGCAAGCCGGGCTGTCGCGCCCCAAGGTCCTGCATGCCCGCGCCCTCGCCGCCGCCTTCGCCGAGGGCCGGCTGTCGGAAGCGGGGCTGGCCGCCATGGACAACCAGGACGCGGTGGCGGCGATCGCCGCGGTGCGCGGGCTCGGCACCTGGTCGGCCGAGATCTACCTGCTGTTCGCGCTGGAGCGGCCCGACGTGTTCCCCGCCGGCGATCTCGCTTTGGCGGGGGCGGCGGCGGAGCTCAAGCGGCTGGCAGCGCGGCCGGGGCCGGCGGCGCTGCGCGTGCTGGCCGAGCCGTGGCGGCCCTGGCGGGCGCTGGCGGCGCGGCTGCTGTGGCATCACTGGCGGCACCTGACCGGGCGGCCGGCCATGGACGATCTGCCACCGACATGACAGCCTCGGCGCGATCCGGGCGAGGAAACCGATGACCGAGAGCTTCCACCCTTTGTTGCCGATCAGCCGCAAGGGCACGATCGCGATCGTGACGTTCAATCGCCCGGAGGTGCGCAACGCCTTCGACCTGTCGATGTGGCGCGGCCTGCAGGCGACGATGGAGGGGTTGTCGGCGCAGGAGGAATTGCGCTGCGTGGTGCTGCGCGGCGCCGGCACCCACGCCTTTTCTTCCGGGGCGGACATCGCCGCCTTCGACCGCGAACGTGGCAGCCGCGAGCAGGAGGACATCTACGCCCGGGTGCTGCACGAGGCGATGCAGTCGATCCGGCTGTGCCGCCATCCGGTGGTGGCGATGATCATGGGCGCCTGCATCGGCGGCGGCGCCGGCATCGCCACGATGTGCGACTTCCGGGTGGGCGGCGAAGGCATCCGCTTCGGCATCACCGCCCGCAATCTCGGCATCTGGTATCCGTACGCGGAGATCGACCCGATCATCCAGATGGTCGGCACCGCCGTCGCCACCGAGATCCTGATCGAGGGACGGATCTTCTCCGGACGCGAGGCCTACGAGAAAGGCCTGCTCTCGCGCGTGGTTTCCGACGCGGCGGTGGAGGCCGAGGCGCTGGCGCTGGCCCGGCGCATCGGCGAGGGCAGCCCGCTTTCGGCGCGCTTCCACAAGGCGGCGCTGCGCAAGCTGCGCGGACCGTTGCCGATCACGCCCGAGGAGCACGCCGGCGTGAACGGCTTCGTGGAAACCGAGGATTTCCACAACGCCGCCCGCGCCTTCGTGGCCAAGCGCAAGCCGGTCTGGCACGGACGGTAGACCGGTCGGCCGGAAGACTGGCCGGCGGCAGATCCGTGAGCCGTCGGGCTACTTCTTCTGATTGCTCCCCGCTCGCGGTGCGGCTTCAATCACCGCCATGGACCTGCCGATCGTCCCCCCGGCGGCCGCATCTCCTCCCGTGACTCTCGCCCACCCGGTGGTGCAGGCGGTGCCGGTGGTGTTTGCCTCGCCGCACTCGGGCCGCGACTACCCCGCCGAGTTCGTCGCCGCCGCGCGGCTCGATGCCCTGGCGCTGCGACGCAGCGAGGACGGCTTCGTCGACGAGCTGTTCGCCACCGCCCCCGACCATGGGGCCCCCCTGCTCGCGGCCACCTTCCCGCGCGCCTTCTGCGATGCCAACCGCGAGGCCTGGGAACTCGACCCCGCGATGTTCGAGGAAGACCTGCCGCCCTGGGTGAACACCGCCAGCGCGCGGGTCAGCGCGGGGCTCGGAACGATCGCGCGCGTGGTGTCCTCGGGCGAGAGCATCTACCGGCGCAAGCTGCGTTTTGCCGAGGCGGAACGACGGATCCGGCTGTACTGGGAGCCGTTCCATGCGGCGCTGCGGGAGCTGATCGAGGAAACGCGACGGCGGTTCGGCGTCTGCCTGCTGGTGGATTGTCATTCCATGCCGGGCAATTCCACTTCGCCGGCCGCGGCCGCGGATTTCGTGCTGGGCGACGCGCACGGCACCGCCTGCGCGCCGCGGGTGTTGCGCGCGGCCGAGGAAGCGCTGGGCGGGCTGGGCTACCGGGTGCGGCGCAACGATCCTTATGCCGGCGGCTTCATCACCCGCCATTACGGCCGCCCGCGCGAGGGCGTGCATGCCGTGCAGGTGGAAATCTGCCGCCCGCTCTACATGGACGAGGCGCGCATGGAAAAACTGCCGGCCTTCACGCAAGTGCAACAGGACGTGACCACGATGATCGTGGCACTCACGAAAGCCGGCGCGCAGTTGCGCACGCGCTGAAAGCTCCGGCAAAGCCTCATCGGCCTTGATGCAACCCTCGGGGATTCAATCGTTTTACAGCAACGCCCCGGACGGTCCTCGGGACAAAAAAAATGGCGGCACGTCATCGTGCCGCCAAGTTTAGGGAGGAAACGTCCAAGAAAGCAGCCCGGCGTCACCGCCTTGCTGCGACGCACAAGATACGCAGCTTGTCCGACGGATGCAAGTGATATTTCGCAATGCAGCATCCGTATGAATGCGAAGCTCCACGGCAAGCACAGGCTTGACCGATTTCACCCATTCGCGAGCGCCGGGAGTGGTGATTACTCCGGATTAATCCGGGTGCGTATAGCGTCAATCCCATGCGTAAAATTTTCATGGCCGTTCTCATTTTGGCCCCGTCTTTTGCCGCAGCCGAGCCCTGGCCCATGTCACGGCCGGGCTTCGCCCAACGGCCAGGGCTGGTGGCACGGCCAACGCCGCAAGCCGCATTGCCGCCCTGGCTGCAATGCGACGCCGCCATTCGCGATACCGAACGCATGGCGGGAATTCCAGAACACCTGATGGCGGCGATCGGGCGCGTCGAAAGTGGGCGCACCGCCCCCGACGGGCAGACGCGTCCCTGGCCCTGGAGCTTCAATGCCGAAGGCGCCGACTACGTCTTCCAGACCAAGGCCGAAGCCATCGCGGCGGTGAAGGCATTGCAGGCCAAGGGCATGCGCTCGATCGACGTGGGCTGCATGCAGGTGAACCTGATGTATCACCCGACCGCCTTCACCTCGCTCGAACAGGCCTTCGATCCGGCGGAAAACACGCGCTACGCGGCGCGCTTCCTGACGCAACTGAAATCGCAGACCGGCACATGGGAAAAGGCGACCGCCTATTACCACTCGGCCACCCCCGAACGGGGCGAGCCCTACCAGCGCCGGGTGATGGCGATCTGGCCTGACGCGAAGAAGCGCGCGGAAGAAACCGAACAGGCCAGGCTGGAAGCGACACGAAGCAAACTGGCGGCCGCCTGGGCGGCGACACAACGCCCGGCCACGCCCGCCTCCGCCGGCACCGGCACCGGCACCGGAGGAGGGTTCATGCTGTCGAACCGGTCGGATTCAGCCCGCATCCTGCCGATGCCGGGCGGCGGCGCGGGACGCTCGCTGGACACCTACCGGGCCATGCCCATCCCGGTGGCGGCACGCTCCGCCGGCCGCACCGCGATGTAGCGCGACGCCCCGCACGGCAGACGGATGGCGATATCGCGAAAAACGGCCTGTTCCACCATCCCGCTTCAACTTTTGGCTTTGGCCACCGCCCCCTGCCCCGTGCCCTGGCGTTCGTGCGTCGTGCCCGTCCTTGCCGCGGGTGCGGCATCCTCGTTACCGTTGCGACGAATACGGACCGGGAGCGGACATGAGGGCGAGGGATCTGGGACTGGCCTGCGGCAAACTGCCGACCGGCCCACGCAACACCATCGCCGACGTGGCCGGCGTTCGGGTCGGCCACGCAACGGTGGTCGAGGGCGACGTGTGCACCGGCGTCACTGCCATCGTCCCGCATGACGGCGACATCTTTCGCGACAAGCTGGTCGCGGCAGCCGACGTGCTGAACGGCTTCGGCAAGAGCATCGGCCTGATGCAGGTCGAGGAACTGGGCCAGTTGGAAACGCCGATCCTGCTGACCAACACCTTCTCGGTGCCGGCCTGCGCCAACGCCCTGATCCGGAACGCGCTGCAGACCAATCCGGAAATCGGCCGCTGGACCACCACCGTCAACCCGGTGGTGTGCGAGTGCAACGACGGCTACCTCTCCGACATCCAGGCGATGCTGGTGACGCCGACCGACGCCTTCATGGCGCTGGGCTCGGCGGAAGAGGAATTCGCCAACGGCGCGGTGGGCGCCGGCGCCGGCATGAGCTGCTTCGGCTTCAAGGGCGGCATCGGCAGCGCCTCCCGCGTGGTGGCGCTCGACAAGGTGGCACACACGCTGGGGGTGCTGGTGCTCGCCAATTTCGGGCGGGTGGGCGACCTGCGGCTGCCGGATGGGCGCGCGCCGGACCCGGCCTCGGTGCAGGTGCCGGAAGCGGGGTCGGTGATCGTGGTGGTGGCAACGGACGTGCCGGTCGACCATCGCCAGCTCAGGCGGGTCATCCGCCGCGCCGGCGTCGGACTCGCGCGCTGCGGCAGCTTCTGGGGCCATGGCAGCGGCGACGTGTTCGTGGGCTTCACCACCGGCAACCGGGTGCCGCACGCGGCCAAATCCGACCTGCTGCCGCAACGCGTCGTGGCGGAACCGAAACTCGACCTGCTGTTCCAGGCCGTCGCCGAGGCAACGCAGGAAGCGGTGCTGGATGCGCTGGCCGGCGCCGACACCACCGAAGGACGCGCCGGCCACCGCCGGCCGGGATTGCGCCACGCACTGAAGGAAGACTGAGCTATCCCTTTAGAGCGAAGCATGGCTTCGTAACTGTCGCAAATGTAGGGCGGACGCAGTCCGCCAACGCAAGCCGGCCACCTTGCGAAATCCTGCGTTGGCGGACTGCGTCCGCCCTACATCCTTGAGCGTTCGGGCGCGGTACAGATCGCGCACAGAAATATCACGAAAACGTGAGGAAGGGCTGACCGGCGATCTCCATTCAGCTAGTAATGCGAATAAGTCGCATTATGAGGAAGCCATGTTGCCAGCCCTGCGTGCCGCCATCGCGGCGCTCGTCCTGTTCGGCGTCGCCAGCGGCACCGGCCGCAACGCGGCCAGCGCCGCCGAGGTCAACCTCTACACCACGCGCGAACCGGGGCTGATCAAGCCGTTGCTGGCCGCCTACACCCAGGCGACCGGCGTGCAGGTGAACACGGTATTCCTGCAGGGCGGACTGGCCGAGCGGGTGCAGGCCGAAGGGGCACGCTCGCCCGCCGACCTGATGATCGTGGTGGACATCGGCAATCTGAGCGACCTCGCCAAACGCGGCCTGACCCAACCGGTGCGCTCGGCGGCGGTCGAGGCGGCGATCCCCTCGGGCCTGCGCGATCCGGGCGGGCACTGGTTCGCGCTGTCGCTGCGCGCCCGCGCGATCATGGTCTCGAAGGAACGGGTGCCGGACACGACGCTGACCTATGAGAACCTCGCCGATCCGCGCTGGAAAGGCCGGTTATGCCTGCGCAGCGGCCAGCATCCCTACAACACCGCGCTGTTCGCCGCCCTGCTGGCCCATCACGATGCCGCCTGGCTGGATACCTACCTGGCCGGGCTCAAGGCCAATCTCGCCCGCCGCCCCGCCGGCGGCGATCGCGACGTGGCGCGCGACATCCTCGCCGGGCAATGCGATGTCGGGCTGGCCAACACCTATTACGGCGGGCTGATGCTTTCGGGCGCGGGCGGTGCCGAGCAGAAGCGCTGGGGCGAGGCGGTGCGGGTGGTGCTGCCCGGCTTCGCCGATGGCGGAGGCACGCATGTGAACGTCTCCGGGGCGGCGGTCGCGCGACATGCGCCGAACCGCGAGGAAGCGGTGAAGCTGCTGGAATTCCTGACCTCGCCCGCGGCGCAACAAAGCTTCGCCGAGGCGAATTTCGAATATCCGGTGCGTCAAGGCGTGGCGCTGAACCCGATCGTCGCCTCGTTCGGCACGCTGCGCGTCGACGAGACCCCGCTGACGGAGATCGCGGCGCGGCGCGAGGCGGCCAGCCTGGCGGTCGATCGCGCCGGGCTCGATCGCTAGCCGGCTCTCGTGCTGCGTGTCGCCGCCACCGGGGTCGCGTCCCTGGTGGCGTTGCCGGTCGCGGCCCTGGCGATCCTGGCCGCGCAAGGATCGGGGGCATTATGGCCGCATCTGGCCGGCTACGTCCTGCCCGATGCCCTGCAGCAGACGCTGGTGCTGCTGCTCGGCGTGGGCGTGGTGGCGGGGGCGCTCGGCACCGGGGCCGCATGGCTGGTTGCCTGGCACGATTTCCCCGGGCGGGGCGTGCTGTCCTGGGCGCTGCTGCTGCCGCTCGCGGTGCCGACCTATATCAGCGCCTATGCCTGGCTCGACCTGCTGCACCCAGCGGGTCCGGTACAGGCGGCGCTGCGCACGCTGTGGGGAGGGTCCGGGCATGGCCCGCTGCTGCCGGACCTGCGCTCGACCGGGGGCTGCGTGCTGCTGCTCGGCGGCGTGCTCTACCCCTATGTCTACCTCAACGTCCGCATCGCCCTGGCCAGCCAGGGCGCCGAGCTGATGAACGCGGCGCGCAGCCTGGGCGCCTCCGGATCGATGCTGCTGTGGCGGGTGGGGCTGCCGATGGCCCGGCCGGCGATCGCGGTCGGTATCAGCCTGGCACTGCTGGAGGCGCTGAACGACATCGGCGCGAGTGAATTCCTCGGGGTGCGGACGCTGACGGTGGCGATCTCGGTCACCTGGCTCACCCGGTCCTCGCTGGAAGGCGCGGCGCAACTGGCCCTGGCGCTGCTGCTGCTGGTGGCCGGGGTGATGGCCCTGGAACGCTGGGGCCGGCGGGCTGCGGCGGCCGCCCCCGGCAGCCGCCCCCCTGCGCCCGTGCGCCTGCGTGGCCTGCCGGGGGCCGCGGCGACGCTGGCCTGCGCGGTGCCGGTGGGCCTGGGCTTCGCCGCCCCGGCGGCGCATCTGGCGTGGTCGAGTTGGACGCGCGTCGCCGCCCACGGCCTGCCGGCGGAACTGGCCGCCTGGACCGGGGCGAGCGCGCTGCTGGCCGCGCTGGCGGCCGCGGCAACGCTGCTCGGCGCCCTGCTGGTGGCGTTCTGCGCGCGGATCGGGCATGGCCGCTTCCCGCTGCTGCTGGCCATGCTGGGCTATGCCATGCCGGGCGGGGTGATCGCGGTCGGGCTGGTGGTGGCGCTGGGCGGGGTGGATACGCTGCTGCAGGCGACCTGGCCGCTGGCCGCCGCACCGGTGCTGTCGGGCTCGGTGGCGGCGGTGGTGCTGGCCTATCTCGTGCGCTTCCTGGCCATTCCCGTGGGCGCGGTGGACGCGGCGTATGCGACCCTCGGCCGCGAGATGGACATCTGCGCCCGCAGCCTCGGCGCGCGCAGCTTCACGCTGTTCGCGCGCATCCACCTGCCCCTGCTGGCCCCCGCCCTGCCCGCCGCCGCGCTGCTGGTGTTCATCGACGCAATGAAGGAGCTGCCGGCGACCCTGCTGCTGCGGCCGCTGAACCTGGAGACGCTGGCCACCGCGCTCTATGGCGAGGCGGTGCGCGGCACCTACGAGGACGGGGCGGTGGCGGCGCTGGCGATCGTCGCGGCGGGGCTGGTGCCGGTGGTGCTGCTGGCCCGCGTGGCCCGGTTCAGGCCGCCCGCCGCGCCAGTTCGAGCACGCGGTCGACCGTCGGCTGTTCCCGGGACCGTCCCCGTCCCCGCCCTCCGCGCAGCGTCACCACCGCGATGACGAGCAGGCCTCCATGGAACAGCAGGCCGCAGAGCAGCACCACCGGACCGGGAATCGGCCCGATGGCGGCGCGCGCCCACAGGTCGCCGACCGAGGCGATCGGCGTGGGATGGATCACCAGCTTGCCGACATAGGCCACCGCCTGGATGATGAAGATCCAGCCATAGTTCTTGCGCAGCCGCCGTCCCAGCGCATCGGCGAAGGTGATGTGCAGGCGGGGCGCCTGGTAGTCCTGGTAGAGGATCTCGTTCCAGTGGTTGTCGATCTGCACGCCCTGGCCGAGCAGGATCGGGCCGAAGAACTGGGTTTCCAGGATATGCGCCCGCACCCGCCAGAAATCGAAGAAGCGGTAGCGGCGGGCCTCGATGCGCAGGAACACCGCCACCAGCAGACCGACCAGGACCAGTGGCAGCGGCGAGGCGGTCTCGTGGCTGAAGGTCAGCGACAGCGCGATCCCGGTCGAGACCACCGCCCAGTTGGTGGTAGCATCCAGGCGGTTGCGCCACATGGTGCTGCGATACAGTTCGCCCCGATAGAGATGCGACAGCGCCGTGATCTCGGCCGAGCCGAAGCGGGGCGCCCGGGCCTGGGGCGGGGATTGCGGCTGCGCTTGCGACTGTTGTGACTGCGGTTCGGGCTGGGGCTGGGTTTCGAGCATGGCGTTTCCCCCCTTGCTTTGCTTGGGACATCCGGACGCGCCTGCGGGGCGTGCCGGATCTCCGGTGTGCGCGCGCGGATGCCGCCCGGCACCGTTGCGCCCGGGCAGAGACTGCCCGAGCGCCGCGGCTTCGCCAAGGAGGGAGGTAATGACTACTTCTGGTCCGGGGCGGGGGCGGCGTTGAGCTGGATGTAGCGCTCGATGCCGATCTGGCGGATCAGGTCGTCCTGGGCGTCGAGGAAGTCGACATGCTCCTCTTCGTTGTCGAGGATGCGGCGCAGCAGGTCGCGCGAGACGTAGTCACGCACGCTCTCGCAGTAGGCGATCCCCTCGCGCAGGTCGTCCATGGCCTTCTCCTCGAGCGCGCGGTCGGCCTGGAGGATTTCCTGAACGGTCTGGCCGACCCGGACGGGATTGAGGCGCTGCACGTTGGGCAGGCCGTCGAGAAAGAGGATGCGGTCGATCAGCCAGTCGGCGTGCCGCATCTCCTCGATCGATTCGTTGTATTCGTGCTTGCCGAGCAGGGTGACACCCCAGTGCTGCAGCGTGCGGGCATGCAGGAAATATTGATTGATCGCGGTCAGCTCGTTGGTGAGCTGCGTATTCAGATGTTCGACGACTTTCGGATCGCGAAGCATGCGCGGTCATCCCCTGTGGTGGGCACGCGAGAGGGGGCGGCAGCCAGGACATCGCGCGTCACGACCCGACTCCATCTCCGTCGCGGCAGAGGCGAGCCTAGGGGCGCGACCGGCCGCACTCAACGCCTGTTGCGCGAGCGGGCACAAGACGATGCGGGCGATCCGGGCCTGGAACCCGGCCGCAGCCCGCTCAGGCGGCGGCGGGCAGCGGGGCGGCGGCGTCCCCGGCCGGCTCCGGCGTGGCGGACGGCGTCACCGTGGCGTCGAGTGCCTGCTGCACCAGCTCCCGCAGCACGGAGACGCAGGTGCCGCATTTGGCGCGGCATTTGCACGCATGGAACACCTCACCGGGCCGGGACGCGCCGTGCACCGTGGTCGCGTGCGCGACGTCGGCATGGGTGAGGGCGTTGCAGATGCAGACATACATGTCGCGGGCGATCCGGCTGCGGTGGCACGCACAGCAATACATGTTGCTGCAAATGACTCGCAATAGCGATTCTGCTGCAGCCCTGTTCCCCGCTCTGCGGGCTTGCCGCGCGGCGGCGGAATTCGCTAACCCTTTAAAGATCGTGCCGCCAATCGGGGCGAGCCGGGAAACGGAGCAGAAGCAATGGGTTACAGAGTCGCGGTCGTCGGCGCCACCGGGGCGGTCGGGCGCGAGATGCTGAAAACCCTGGCCGAGCGAAAGTTTCCCACTACGGAAGTCGCCGCTGTTGCCTCCGGCCGTTCCGCCGGCCAGGAGGTCAGCTTCGGCAACGACCAGGTCCTGAAGGTCCAGAACCTCGACAAGTTCGACTTCGCCGGCTGGGACATCGGGCTGTTCAGCCCAGGTGCCTCGGTCTCGGCCGTGCATGCGCCGCGCGCGGCGGCGGCGGGGTGTGTCGTCATCGACAACACCAGCCAGTTTCGCATGGAACCGGATGTGCCGCTGGTGGTGCCGGAAGTGAACCCGCAGGCGCTGCAGCGGATCCCACGCGGCATCATCGCCAACCCGAACTGCTCGACCATCCAGATGGTAGTGGCGCTGAAGCCGCTGCACGACCAGTTCGGCATCAGGCGTGTGGTGGTCTCGACCTACCAGTCGGTGTCGGGCGCGGGCAAGGAAGGCATGGACGAGCTGTTCGCCCAGACCAAGGCGACCTACGTCAACGACCCGATCAAGCCCGAGCAGTTCACCAAGCAGATCGCCTTCAACTGCATTCCGCACATCGACAAGTTCATGTCCGACGGCGCCACCAAGGAAGAGTGGAAGATGACCGTCGAGACGCGGAAGATTCTCGATCCCGACATCAAGGTGATCGCCACCTGCGTGCGCGTGCCGGTGTTCATCGGCCATTCCGAGGCCGTCTACATCGAATGTGAGCGGCCGATCAGCGTCGAGGCCGCGCGCGACGCGCTGCGTGACGCGCCGGGCGTGGTCGTGCTCGATCAGCGCGAGGACGGCGGCTACATCACCCCGCTGGAATGCCAGGGCGAGGACGCCACCTATGTCAGCCGCATCCGCCAGGATCCGACGGTGGAGAACGGCCTGGCCTTCTGGTGCGTCAGCGACAACCTGCGCAAGGGCGCGGCGCTGAACGCGGTGCAGATCGCCGAGACGCTGATCGCGCAGGGGCTGCTGAAGAAGCGGGCGGCCTGACGCCCCGCCGCGCCGGCAGCGCGGCGGGCGGATCCGCCCACGGAGATCATGACGGACGTGCTGCGGCGCAACGACAAGAATCGTTGCGCCGCAGCACGCGTTCGCGCATGAGCTGCGGGAGCCTGGTTGCGCCTTTCGCGTTCGGCCGCCGCCCGCCCGGCCGATTGTTCCCTTGCAGCTCCATTCCTTCTTCGTCGCCGCGTTGACCCACCGGGTGCGCCGGAGTATGGCGGGACGCAACGGACGGTGCAGCGCGCGGACCAGGGCGCTGACTGCGGCCTGGGGCGCCGCCCGAAAAAGGAGAGAAACCCGATGAGGGACATACGCGAAGCGCAATATGTCGGGCGCACCAGCGATGGCCGCCTGGTCCAACGCCCGATGTCGGGCCACCTGTCGGTGTTCTTCAACTTCGACATGGTGATGTCCGTCTCCCACCGGGTCACCGGCTGCGCGATCGCAGTCGGCACCATCATCATGGTGTGGTTCCTGGTCGCCGCGGCGAGCGGCGAGGCCGCCTACGCAACGTTCTCCCGCGTGGCGCGCTCCCCGATCGGCTACCTTGCGCTGTTCGGCTGGACCTTCGCACTCTGGTACCACTGGTGCGTCGGCATCCGGCACCTGATCTGGGACGCCGGCAAGATGTACGACCTGCCGTCGGTGGAGCGCTCCCGCGCCGTGATCCTCGGCGCGAGCGCAGGGCTGACGCTGCTCACCTGGTTCATCGCCCTTACCTGACAGCGCCCGAGGAATCCCCGTCATGGCCGACCCCAAGGGACTCAAAGTCGACACGATGCGCACTTTCCTCGGCCGCGCCCGCGGCCTGGGATCGGCGAAATCGGGTTTCGATCACTGGTGGATACAGCGCCTGACCTCCATTGCGCTGGTGCCGCTGACATTGTGGTTCATCTGGTCGCTCGCGCACCTGACCGGACAGCCCTATGCCGAGGTGCGGGCCTGGGCAGGCAACATCATCAACGCCACGCTGCTGCTGACCCTGATCGTGCTGACCTTCGAGCACTTGCATCTGGGCGTGCAGGTCGTCTGCGAAGACTACATCCATACCGACGTGATCCGCACGCCGGTGATCCTGGCGGTCAAGGCCGCCTCGCTGCTGCTGGGACTGGCAGCGACGATCGCCGTGCTGAAGCTCGCCATCACCGGATGACCTCGCGGCCTGCGGCGCTGCGCTGCATTTGAACGGATCAGAGATGAACGCGATCACCAAGCCTTCCCTCGGTGCCTACAACGTCATCGACCACACCTATGACGTGGTGGTGGTCGGCGCCGGCGGGGCCGGCCTGCGCGCGACCTTCGGCATCGGCGCGGCGGGCCTGAAGACGGCCTGCATCACCAAGGTCTTCCCCACCCGCAGCCATACCGTGGCCGCCCAGGGCGGCATCGGCGCGGCGCTGGGCAACATGGGCGAGGACGACTGGCGCTGGCACATGTACGACACCGTCAAGGGGTCGGACTGGCTCGGCGACCAGGACGCCATCGAATACATGTGCCGCGAGGCCATCCCGGCAGTCTACGAGCTGGAGCATTACGGCGTGCCGTTCAGCCGCACCGAGGACGGGCGCATCTACCAGCGCCCCTTCGGCGGCCACATGACCAATTTCGGCAAGGCGCCGGCCATGCGCGCCTGCGCCGCCGCCGACCGCACCGGCCACGCCATCCTGCACACGCTGTACCAGCAGTCGCTGAAGCACGACGTCGAGTTCTTCGTCGAGTATTTCGCCCTCGACCTGATCATGGACGAGGACGGCGCCTGCCGCGGCGTGGTCGCCTGGAACCTTGAAGACGGCACCATCCACCGCTTCCGCGCCCAAACCGTGGTGCTGGCCACCGGCGGCTACGGGCGGGCCTACCTGTCCTGCACCTCGGCCCATACCTGCACCGGCGACGGCAACGCCATGGTGCTGCGCGCCGGCCTGCCCTGCCAGGACATGGAATTCGTGCAGTTCCATCCGACCGGCATCTTCCCCGCCGGCTGCCTGATCACCGAGGGCGCCCGCGGCGAGGGCGGCTACCTGACCAACAGCGAAGGCGAGCGCTTCATGGAGCGCTACGCGCCGACCGCGAAGGACCTCGCCTCGCGCGACGTGGTATCGCGGTCCATGACGCTGGAGATCAACGCCGGGCGCGGCTGCGGTCCGCACAAGGACCACATCCTGCTGCACCTGGAGCACCTTGGCGCCGACATCCTGCACGAACGCCTGCCGGGCATTTCGGAAACGGCGCGGGTGTTCGCGGGCGTCGACGTCACCAAGGAGCCGATCCCGGTGCTGCCGACCGTGCACTACAACATGGGCGGCATCCCCACCAACGTACACACCGAGGTGCTGCGGCCGACCAAGGACAATCCCGACGCGGTCGTCCCCGGGCTGATGGCCGTGGGCGAGGCCGCCTGCGTCTCGGTGCACGGCGCCAACCGCCTCGGCACCAACTCGCTGCTCGACCTGGTCGTGTTCGGCCGCGCCGCCGCGCACCGCGCCGCCGAGACCATCCGGCCGGGCACCTCGCAGGCGCCGCTGCCCGCGCGCGCGGGCGAGTACGCGCTCGACCGGCTGGACAGCGCGCGCCACGCCAAGGGCGGCACCAAGGTCGCTGACCTGCGCCTGGAACTGCAGCGCACGATGCAGGCCCACGCCGCGGTGTTCCGCAACAGCGAGAGCCTGACCCAAGGCGTGGAGAAGATGAAGAAGGTCTGGGCCGGGCTTTCGGACATCCACGTGTCCGACCGGTCGCTGATCTGGAATTCCGACCTGATGGAAGCGTTGGAACTGCAGAACCTGATGGGCAACGCCGCCACCACCATGACCGGCGCGGAAGCCCGCAAGGAAAGCCGTGGCGCGCAGGCGCATGACGACTTCCCCGAGCGCGACGACAAGAACTGGATGAAGCACACGCTGGCCTGGTGTGACGACGCCGGCAACGTCCGCCTCGACTACCGCCCGGTGAAGATGCAGACGCTGACCAACGAAGTGTCGGTCATTCCCCCGCAGAAGCGCGTCTACTGAGCGGCAAGGATCCCACGAGAATGGTCGAGACCAAGAAGGTTTTCTTTGCCCTTCCCGCCGGCAGCCAGCCGAAGAAGGGCAAGACGTGGAAGGCATCCCCCGACGCCCGCCGGGTGAAGAAGTTCCAGATCTACCGCTGGGACCCCGACACCGGCGGCAACCCGCGCATGGACACCTACGAGGTCGATCTGGACAAGTGCGGCCCGATGGTCCTGGACGCGCTGATCAAGATCAAGAACGAGGTCGACCCGACCCTGACCTTCCGCCGCTCCTGCCGCGAAGGCATCTGCGGCTCCTGCGCGGTGAACATCGACGGGCTGAACACGCTCGCCTGCCTCAAGCCGATCGCGGACGTGCAGGGCGAGGTGAAGATCAACCCGCTGCCGCACATGCCGGTGGTCAAGGACCTGGTGCCGGACCTCTCGCTCGCCTACGCGCAGTTGCGCAGCGTCGAGCCCTGGCTGAAGACCGACAGCCCGCCCCCGCCCGACGCCGAGCGCCTGCAGAGCCGCGAGGAACGCGCCAAGCTGGACGGGCTGTGGGAATGCATCCTGTGCTTCTGCTGCACCACTTCCTGCCCGAGCTACTGGTGGAACGGCGACCGCTACCTCGGCCCGGCCACCCTGCTGGCGGCGTACCGCTTCATCTCCGACAGCCGTGACGAAGCGACCGGCGAACGCCTCGACGCGCTGAAGGACCCGTTCAAGCTGTATCGCTGCCACACTATCTTCAACTGCACCCAGACCTGCCCGAAAGGGCTCAACCCCGCGAAGGCGATCGGCGACATCAAGCTGCTGATCACCGAACGCGAGGGCGGCTGACCGGACCAGCTGGCGGGGCCCTCACCGGCCCCGCCCCCGCCGCATGAACCAGCCAGCCCTTTCGGTCTGGGCCGACAGCCTGCTCGCCGACCACGCCGTGTTCCGGGCAGTTTGGGACAATTTCGCCGAGGTCATCCCCGGCAAGCTCTACCGCTCCAGCCACCCGACCCCCGGCCGCCTCGCCCGGCTGGTGCGCCGCTACGGCATCCGCACCTTGATCAACCTGCGCGGCGAGAAACCCAACGGGTCGAACACCCTGTCGCTGGCGGCCGCGCAGCGACTTGGCCTGACCCACCTGTTCCTGCCCTTCGAAAGCCGCGGCGCGCCCCATCGCGACCGCATCCTGCGCTTTCACGAGATCTACCGCAGCATGACCCCGCCGGCGCTGATCCACTGCAAGTCAGGCGCCGATCGCGCCGGGCTCGCCGCCGGTCTCGCGGTGCTGTTCGAAGGCGGCAGCGCCGAGGCGGCACTGCGGCAGCTCTCCTGGCGGCACGGGCATATCAGCCACAGCCCCACCGGCATCCTGGACGCGTTCTTCCGGCTGTACGCGGCCACCGGCGAAGGGCGCATGCCCTTCCTGGACTGGGTGCGCGACGAATACGACGAGGCGGCGCTGCGGGCCAGCTTCGCCAGCCGTGGGTTCAGCCGCTTCCTGAACGACCACCTGCTGCGACGCGAATAGCGCGGGGCGCTGCCCCGCCCCCGCCAGGAGGCTTCGCCTCCTGGACCTCCACCAAGGGCAAAGCCCTTGGAACCCGCCGCGCAGCGCGAATGGGATCCAAGGGCCTTGCGGCCCGTCACGCGAAGGCGTGCCTGCGCACGACGTGGGTCAAGGGCGAAGCCCTTGCCTTATCTTTGGGCCACCATCCGCGCGATGCTGTCGGCAAGTGCCGCCAGGGTCGTGCTCATCGCCGCGACCAGCCCCGTCGTGCCGGCCCCGCTGACCGGCGCGGTGAAGCGCAGCGTGCCCGCCTGGGCCTGGGGGCGTTGCCCGCCCTCGCGGCGCAGCGCCACCTGCGCGAGCAGGGTGACGGTGCCGCTCGAATCGGCGTCGAAACGCTGGATGTCGATTTCGATGATGACGTCGGGCGTGGTGGAAATCGCGCCGGCCTCGCTGGAGACGGCGGCGTCGGGCAGGCGCTGCACCAGGTTCTCGGTGAGCACGCGCTCGCTCATGCGCCCGAGCGGCTCGCCCCAGCGATCGTTGCGGGCGAGGTCGAGCCGGTAGTTCGCCGAGGCGCGCAGGATCTCCGGGCGGTCGAGATAGCCGGCGAGGCCGATGCGGCGCAACTCGACGCGGCGCGGTCCGGTCGGCACCGGCGTGCCCGGGATGGCGACCAGCGTGTAGAGATCGGGATCGGGCGAGGCGCAGGCGGCGAGTGCCAGCGGCAGCAGCAGCAGAGGGCGGCGAAGCATGCGGTGGTTCCCTGGTCCGGTTCAGCGCCCGCGCAGCAGCGCCTCGGGATGGGCGTTGAGGTAGTCGGCGAGCAGCCGCAGCGAGCGCGCGGCGTCGCTGACCTGGCCCATGAGTCGTTCGATGTCGCGGCGGAACTGGGAGTTGCGGCCGTAGCCGGCCTCGGCCGAGCCCACCAGGCCGTTGGCGCGCTCGAGCGTCGATTGCAGCGTCTGCGCCATCTCCGGGATGCGCTGCAGTGCCGGGGCGACGCCCGCGTTCAGGCGGCGCACCAGCTCCTGCGTCGTGGTGAGCGTGGCGGCGAGCTGGCGCAGCGAGTCACGCAGGTCGCCGCTGTTGGCGACGGCGCTCGCGCCGGCGAGCGTGTCATTCAGGTTCTTCGCGATCTCCTCGAGCGGCAGGTTGTTCAGCTTCTGCACCATGCCGCCGATGCTGGCGGTGATGCTGTCGAGCCCGCCGGGCATCGTCGGCAGCACGATCACGCCGTCCTCTTCCAGGACCTCGGCCGCGGGGGCGTTGGGGAAGAAGTCCAGCGCCACGAACATCTGGCCGGTGAGGTAGTTGGCAGTGCGCAGTTGCGCGCGCAGGCCGCGTTGCACCAGGCCACGCGACACCGTGAGCGGCGAACGGGTGTGAGTGATCTCGTGCATGAAGCGCTCCGGCTGCAGCTCCATGCGCACGGCGACGCGCGCGAGCTTGGTGTCCGGGTCGAACTGCAACTGCACATCGGTCACGTTGCCGATCTGGATGCCGTAGAATTCGACCGGCGCCCCGGCGGCGAGGCCGCGGACCGAGCCTTCGACATAGGTGGCGAAGGTGATGCGTTCCTTGTAGCCGGCCACCCGTGCCGCGGCTTCGTTCGGATAGAGCGTGAAGGTGGCACCGGCCGGGCTCGGCTCGGTCTTCTGCGCCGCCTCGCTGGTGTCGAAGGCGATGCCACCGGCCAGCACCGCGCGCAGGCTTTCCAGTTGCAGCTGCACGCCGCTGGCGCCGAGATCGACCGAGACGCCGGAGGCGTTCCAGAAATGCGTGCCCTCGTGGACGAAACGGTCATAGGGCGAGCGGATGAACACCTGCAGCGTCAGTTGCCGTCCGTTGGCGCCAAGATCGAAGTTCAGCATCTCGCCGGCCTCGATGTCGCGGAAGAACACCGGCGAACCGACCGAGAGCGAGCCGAGGCGCGTGGCCTGCAGGCGGAAGGTGCGGCCGGGCTCGTCGGAGCGGATGGCGGGCGGTTCCTCGAGGCCGGTGAAACGGCTTTCGCTCTCTCCGCCGGGGGCGCCGGGATCGAGCTCGATATAGGCGCCGGAGACCAGCGTCTCGATCCCCGCCAGGCTGCCGGAGGCGATGCGCGGCCGCACCACCCAGAAGCGGGCGTTGCCGGTGAGGAAGCGCGTCGCCTGGCGCTGCATCTCCACGGTGGCGATGACCTGCTTCATGTCGTCGGACAGCTCGACGCTGCGGACCGTGCCCAGCTCCACGGCCTTGTGGCGCACCTTGGTCTGGCCGGCCTGCAGTCCGTCGCCGGTGCGCCAGGTGATGGTGATGGTGGGGCCACGCTGGCGCAGCGAATGCCAGGCGAGGAACCCCGCGATCACGGCGGCGACCAGCGGGATCAGCCAGATCATCTGGAAGGGACGCCGGCGCGTCTGCACCTGCGCTTCCGGCCAGTCCTCCGGCAAAGGGGCCTCGTTCATGCCGCCTCCCTCCCCGTCCCGTCGCGCCGGGCCGCCACGTCCCACATCAGCCGGGGATCGAAGGTTTCGGCGGCCAGCATGGTGAGGATGACCACCGCGCAGAACGCCAGCACGCCCGGCCCCGGCACCACCGAGGCGATGGCACCGAGCCGGACGATGGCGGTGAGGATGGACACCATGAAGACATCGATCATCGACCAGCGGCCGACCGCGTCGACGATGCGGAACAGCAGGGTGCGTTCGCGCAGGCGGGTCGCCTGGCCGCGCCCGGTGGAGATCAATAGCCAGACCAGGCTGGCCAGCTTGAGCACCGGCACGGTGATGGAAGCGAAGAACACCAGGGCGGCGAGCGGCCACATGCCGGCGGCGGCCAGTTCCTCCACCCCCGAGAGGATGGTGTCCGGCGCGCCCTGGCCGAAATTGATCACGGTCATGACCGGCAGCAGGTTGGCGGGGATGTAGAGAATGGTGGCGGCGATCACCAGCGCCCAGGTGCGGCTGAGCGGATGGGGCTTGCGGGCATGCAGGCGGCCGCCGCAGCGGGGACAGGGCGCGGCCTCCGGGGCGCGGCAGACCAGGCCGCAGGTGTGGCAGCCGATGCGCCGCAGACCGGGATGCCCCGGCCCGCCGGCGGAGGGGGGCGCGGGAGGAGACGCCTGGGCGGTGCGCCGCGCGATCGCCTCCCAGATCTGCTCGTGGTCGAGCACCGCGTCGGCGGCGGCCATGGCCAGCATCAGCCCACCCAGCGCGTAGACGGCGGCGCCGAGTTCGACATGGGCCAGATCGACGAGCTTGGTGTAGGCGACGAACAGGCCGAGCATGAACACCTCGACCATCGCCCAGGGCGTGAGGCGCTCGACCCAGCGGAACACGGCGGACAGGTGGCGGGGGGGCCGGCGCAGCCGCAGCCCCACCAGCACCCAGGCGAGGCAGAGCAGCTTGGCGAGCGGCACGATCACGGTGGTGGCGAGCACCACCAGGGCCAGTTCCCACAGTCCCTGCCCCTCCAGCGCCTCGGGGCCGGAGAGCAGGACCGTCGCCTGCGCACGGCCGGCGATGTCGAGGGACAGGAACGGCATCTGCGTCGCCAGCGCGAGCAGCAGCAGCCCGGTGACGGCGAAGGCCAAAGCGCGCCCCTGCGGGTCGGTGCGGTGCCGGCGCAGCACCGCGGCACAACGCGGGCAGCGCGCCACCGTGCCGCGGTCCAGGGCAGGAAGGCGCAGGAACAGGCCACAATCCGGGCATTCGCGCAGGCAAGTGCCGGCCGGGGCGGCTTCCGGACGTGCCGTGGGGCTGCGAGAGCTGATCGTGGGCACTCCTTTCCCGGCATGGCAGTGTCGCCCACCATAACGGCGATCGCACCGGAGGGTGGCCGGCAAGTTGGACGAGAGGTGGAGATATGCGCCCGGCGGGCGCGCGGTGCCAGTGGGAGAGAGTGGGATGAAGGGTGGCAGCGACCTGCCGCAGGCGGAGGTGATCCGGAACCCTGCCAGAACGACCGGGCGGCGCGGCTCCGGCGTGAGCATCGAGCGCCGGCCGCACGTGATCGTGGTGGGCAACGAGAAAGGCGGCTGCGGCAAGTCGCTCTGTGCCCTGCATCTGGTGGTGGCGCTGCTGCGCGAGGGCTACCGCGTCGGGGCGCTGGACCTGGACACGCGGCAGGCGACGCTGGCCGCCTGCCTGGCCGCCCGCACGACCTTCGCGCAGGTGCACGAGCTGGCGCTGCCCCTGCCCGAGCGGGCGAGCGTGGCGTCCGCCCGGCACGACACCCGGGCCGAGGCGGAAGCCGAGGAGGCGGCCCGGTTCGCCGCGGCGATGGCCGCGCTGGCCGGTTGCGAGATCGTGGTGGTCGACTGTCCGGGAACGGACAATTTCCTCAGCCGGCTCGGGCATGCGCATGCGGACACGCTGATCACGCCGATCAATGACAGTTTCGTGGATTTCGCGGTGCTGGCCGAACTGGACCCGATCACCCATGCGGTGGGGCGGCCGGGCCTGTACAGCGAGATGGTGTGGGAGGCGCGCAAACGCCGCTTCGCCCGGGACCGGGGCCAGATCGACTGGATCGTGATGCGCAACCGCGTGGCCGGAGGACGCCGGCGGCACGGCCCGCAGGATGTGGGCGCGGCGCTGGAGGGGCTGAGCAAACGGATCGGCTTCCGGACGCTGCGCGGCTTCGGCGACCGGGGCGTGTTCCGCGAGCGGTTCGTGCAGGGGCTGACGCTGCTGGACGGGGAGGACCCGGCCCTGGGCCTGTGGCCGGGGATGGGCCACGTCGCCGCGCGGGCCGAATTGCGCGCCCTGCTGGGGGCGATCCGCAGGCGACCCCCGCGACAATGAGACGAAGGTGACAAGGCATGTGTTGCGCGGGAAGCGGACGAACGGTATATCCCCCGCCTGCCCGTGGCGGCGCGCCGACGTAGCTCAGTGGTAGAGCAACTGATTCGTAATCAGTAGGTCGTCAGTTCAATCCTGACCGTCGGCACCATCAAGCTCCTGGAAAACAAGGTACAACCCCCTCTCGCCGAAGGCGGGACACCAGGCGGCGACATCGCGTTCGCGTGCAGCGGGAGTCAGGGTGACCTTATCTCGACATCATCAGGAGCACGACAGATGGCTCTCACGGATGCGCTGAAAGCGCGACCAATCAGAGAAATAGAAGGCGCCATTTCGGAAGCGATCAAACGCATTCTGGAAGTGGAATTGGAATGCAAGATATCCAGCCTGGAATTTTCCTGGCAATTCGGACTGGATAGCGTCTTGCTTTCATTGAACCTTTCCGAGCCTCCCCCGACTCTGTTCGAAGACATGGAATAGGCCACTTCTGCCCATATCCACTTTTTATTCTTCGGCAACCCGGCATCATCCGGAGGGCGCCAACCCAGGCGCCGTCCGGATGATGCCGCCTGGATCAAGCCAGGTCGAAATGATCGAGGTTCATCACCTTGGTCCACGCCGCCATGAAGTCATGCATGGACTGCCGCCAGGGCACGGGGCTGCGCGTTCGCAGCCGAAGACAAGGTCCACCCGCGTGCCGGTTCATCTCAATTTTCCTGAAAACTCAATGCTCACGGACTGTTCTCCCGGAATCGGGGCACCGGTCCGAAAATCTGCGCAGCCGCGGCGGGGCCGCAAGCAGTCCGCAAGACCGCAGCATGATCATGCCGGGCTGATCACAGCCCCGATCAGAAAAAACGTGTCGGGATCGCGCTGCAGTCCAACCGTCCCCACATCCGGGACCAACCCGCCCGAAGCATCATCCGGCCACATGACGCTGCACGTCGGATAAGGATGTCCTAACGGTTCAGGATCCGGGCGAGCAGACCCCGCATGCGGACACGATCGAGGCGCGCACGGGCTGTCCTGAGATCCTGTTGATCGCGTTGGGCCGCTGCCACGACATCGCGCAGGCGCAATACCTCTTCGTGCGCCTGGTGCGCTTCCTGCCTCGCATCGCTGGCCTGCCGGTCGATTTCCCGAATCTGCCGGCGCAGATCTTCAATCTCGGTCCGCAGGCCAGAGACGACATCGGTCATGGCACGATTCCCCGGCCACCCGCTTGTCGCGGGCGCCCTGCACATCCCACGACCGGCCAGCCACTGACCAACAACGGATGCCGTGGATCAGGCAGATTGCAGGTTCACGGCAGAGGTCCTGCCCTGCTGCCCGCGCTCCACGTCGAAAGACACTTTCTGTCCTTCGCTGAGATGACCAAGGGTCGAGCGCTCGACGGCGGAGATGTGGACGAAGACGTCCTTCGAGCCGTCATCGGGTTGAATGAAGCCGAAGCCCTTCTGCGGGTTGAACCACTTGACGGTGCCAATGCTCATGTGTCCCGGATCTCCTGGGATGGACGGCGGGCCGCAAGAAGCGGCCCGTATTGCTTTTCCAGGCTTGGGGACCAAACGGACACGTTCTGCGTGACAATTGGTGGCGCACCCAACACGAAAAGTGCCGCCGTGAATTACATGAGTTTATGCACCTCATTTTGCCCATGCACAAGGCGCCCCCCTTCAATAATTCGCAATTCTTGGGAATATCGCATTCACACAGCACACGATCTGGCGATTTCGATTGCAATGAGTAAACCGCCACCCCATTGTCTCGTCACGTTGTCAGATAAACAGCAGCATAAGCAGACGTGCCGGCCGAGATCCTGTGCGCGCCCCTGACGGTAACCCACGCCATGGCCGCATCCGCTTCCTGCGCGGTGCACAACCGTGCGACATGGCTTGCCACAATGGGGGAGTGCCACAATGGAAACCGACGACCGTCCCGCGCGATTTCCCAGCGGATCGATGCCAGAGCGCGCCGCCGCCGGACGATCGGATCTCCTGCGCCAGAGCGGCCAATCGAATTTGCTCCGTTTCGATATCGAGGCCGATGGCCAGACGATGCCATGCCGGATTTCCTGCGCTGCCATCGAGGAACTCAGCGGATCGCGTTGCTTCGGCAAGGCCGGGCTGCACGCACGCTACAACAGCCACCGCACAGCGATCGAAGCCCTGGCAAGACGAAAATTCCAGGCTGGCCGGACGAGCATCTACGGTGGGATCGATCTCTGGGCCACCGATGTCACCGATGACGCAGCGGGACGAAACGGCGCCACGGACGGCTCTCCTGCACAGCCAGGTTCTCCCGCACGAAAAGGAAAAGCCGGATGACCCAATCAGCCCCGCCACTGGCCACGCAAACCAGGCCATCGTCCAAGGCGCCGCGCACGTCCGGACTCATCTGGCTCTGGACCGCCGGCGGCAAATCGTTTGGGTACCGGCTCGGCGACGAGTTGTGGTCACTGTCCGGCCGCCACTGCGGACGCTTTGTCGGCAATCAGGTTTTCTCCATGACAGGCGCATACCGGGGCGAAGTGATCCACGGCAATCGCCTGGTGACGAATCTCGCATGGCGGAACCTGAACCAGCCAGGCTTCCTGCCCGCGCTCTGCTGGGTTGGCGTGCCGGGGCGCTCTGATCAGGCGCCGCTCGATATCCCCGCTGGCTACGAGGATTTTGCATGATCCAGCGCAAACCCACCGGGGCTCCATGCCCAGTTCCGAAACCCGCCGCCACCACGCAGGCCGGCATCCGCGCTGCCCGCGCCGCCATCAATGCCCGCGCCCGCAACGCCATTGCCAGAATCGAGAATTCCCGCCGCATCACCCTCGTGCGCCGAACCGAACTGCCCCGGCCCCCGCGCTGAGCGCGACCTGTTGTCCTGGACGGGTGAAAGGTTAAGCGGGGCACTCCTGAAAACAGGCAGGCAGAGGCGAACAGGACGGATGCAGGTCAGCGCCGGCATCCGTTCCAAGCCCCTTTTCCCCCACCCCATACCAGCGACGGCGCGGCGCACGCATCGCGCGGAAGATCCGACAGGTACGAGCACATGACCGTCATTGTCTCCGTGAAAATCAACGACGGCATTGTCATGGCCGCCGACAGTGCCGGAACCATGAGCAGCGGGCAGGTCTACACGCACGCCAACAAAATCACCAACCTGTGCCAGGGATTGCCCGTGGGGGTGATGTCCACCGGCTCAGGTGGCATCGGCAACGAGTCGATCGAGACCCTGCTCAAGGATCTGCGCCGGCGCCTGAGCGGCCAGGACCCGGGCCATGCCGCGTGGCGGGTTGACCCGAACAGCTATACGATCGCGCAGATTGCCGAGCACCTGCGGACCTTCCTGTTCGAGGAAAAAGCACTGCACTGCCCCGATCCGACGAGCATCCAGCTTCGCCTTTGCGGCTATTCGGCAGAACGGCCGCTTGCCGAAGTCTGGGAGATCAACCTGACCCACCAGACCTGCCCGGCGCCGCGCCTGGTCATGGATGAGAGCAGCTTCGGCGTGCTGTGGGACGGGCAGTACGAGGCGCTCAACCGGCTTATTCTCGGCGTGGGCTTCGGCATCCGCGATGCGTTGGTGCGACACGGGGTTCCGGCGCAGGACGCGGGCATGCTCCAGGAAGGGCTGATCAGGGATCTCTATGCCACGCTCTCACTGCCGGCCATGCCGATCCAGGATGCCGTCGATCTTGCGCGGTTCCTGGTTGAGACGACAATCGGCTTTGTCAGGTTCTCCGTATACTTGCCAAAATCCGTCGGCGGAGCTGTCGCGATCGCCACCATCACCAAGCACGAGGGCTTCCGATGGGTTGAGCAAATGAGCCCCTGCGCGGTCGGACGGACCGCAATGAGCGGCATGAGAGACGACTGAGCGTACCGGGAAATCGACGACACTTTCTCCGCGCACCGGTGACAACAGGTCAGCCGGAACCGCATCCGTCACATCACGGGCGAACCTGCCCAGGCTGAATGGAAGGAATAACGGCCATGGTATGTACACGGGAACTCTATGAAAGCTCCAGCGGAGACCGCTGGCTGCTTGTCAGCGCCCCGGACACGGGCCGGGTGTTCGTCAGGCACGAGCCAAATGCCGCATCAGGCGGACGCAGCATCGAGGTCGGCATCGGGGATTTCCTGGCTCGCGGCGGGCAGGGCCCCGAGCACCAGGCTCTGCTGCACCTGATCGGAAGCCTGACGGAAACTGCGGAATAGGCCTGCGTCGATGCCTCGCGCCTCCCTCACCACATCCTCCCCCTGATGTCCGGACGCCGCCGCGGCGCGGCGACGTCCGAACGCCGTTCCACCCGGATCAGGCCAGGTCGAAGCGATCGAGGTTCATCACCTTGGTCCATGCCGCCACGAAGTCATGCACGAACTTCTTCTGCGCGCCCTCGCAGGCATAGACCTCCGCCAGGGCACGGAGCTGGGAGTTCGAGCCGAAGACAAGATCCACGCGCGTGCCGGTCCATTTCAGGGCGCCGGTCGCGCGGTCACGGCCTTCGAACGCATCCTCGGCCTCCGAGGTCGCCTTCCAGGCCGTGCCCATGTCGAGCAGATTGACGAAGAAGTCGGGGGTGAGCGCCCCCGGCCGCTGCGTGAACACCCCGTGCGGCGACTGCCCGACATTGGCCCCCAGCACGCGCAGGCCACCGACCAGGACCGTCATCTCGGGCGCGGTCAGCGTCAGCAGTTGCGCCCGGTCGACCAGCAACGCCTCCGCTGCTTCCTTGCGTCCCGTCCTGAGATAGTTGCGGAACCCGTCGGCCACTGGCTCCATCACGGCGAAGGAGTGGACATCCGTCTGCTCCTGCGTCGCGTCGGTGCGGCCCGGGGCAAAGGGAACTGCCACCTCGTGCCCGGCGGCCTTCGCCGCCTGCTCGACCGCGGCGTTGCCGGCAAGGACGATCAGGTCGGCGAGCGACACCTTCTTCCCGCCCGATTGCGCGGCATTGAACGCCTGCCGGACTCCTTCAAGCGTGCCGAGCACTTTCTCCAACCGGGCAGGCTGGTTGACCTCCCAGTCCTTCTGCGGCGCCAGGCGGATGCGCGCCCCGTTGGCCCCGCCGCGCTTGTCGGAGCCACGGAAGGTCGCGGCCGAAGCCCAGGCCGTCGCGACGAGGTCCGCGACCGACAGGCCGGAGGCAAGAATCCTGGCCTTCAGATCGAGACTGTCCTGCGCGTCGATCAGGGGATGATCGACCGCGGGAACGGGATCCTGCCAGACCAGCTCCTCCGCGGGAACCAGCGGGCCGAGGTAGCGCGCGCGCGGGCCCATGTCGCGATGGGTCAGCTTGAACCAGGCCCGGGCGAAGGCATCGGCGAAGGCATCCGGGTTCTCGTGGAACTTCTTCGAAATCGGCGCATAGATCGGATCGAGCTTCAGCGAGAGATCGGTCGTGAGCATCATCGGCGCATGGCGCTTCGAAGGATCATGCGCGTCCGGCACGGCATTCGCCGCAGCGGGATCCTTGGGCTTCCATTGCCAGGCGCCGGCCGGGCTCTTGGTCAGTTCCCAGTCATGGCCGAACAGGGTGTCGAAGAAGCTGTTGTCCCATTTGGTCGGCGTGGGCGTCCACGCACCTTCCAGGCCGCTTGAAATCGTGTCGCCGCCCTTGCCGGAACCAAAACGGTTGTTCCAGCCGAGCCCCTGCTCCTCGAGACCCGCTCCTTCCGGTTCGCGGCCAACCAGCGCCACATCGCCCGCGCCATGGGTCTTGCCGAAGGAATGTCCGCCCGCGATCAGCGCCACCGTTTCCTCGTCGTTCATGGCCATGCGCGCGAAGGTCTCGCGGATGTCGCGCGCCGCCGCCAGCGGATCCGGCTTGCCGTTCGGCCCTTCCGGGTTCACGTAGATCAGGCCCATCTGCACGGCGGCGAGCGGGTTCTCGAGGTCGCGCTCGCCGCTGTAGCGCTTGTCGCCGAGCCAGGTCTCCTCCGCCCCCCAGTAGACGTCCTCCTCGGGCTCCCAGACATCCACGCGCCCGCCACCGAAGCCGAAGGTCCTGAAGCCCATCGATTCCAGGGCGCAGTTGCCGGCCAGGATCATCAGGTCGCCCCAGGAAATCCTGTCGCCGTATTTGCGCTTGATCGGCCAGAGCAGCCGGCGCGCCTTGTCGAGGTTCACGTTGTCGGGCCAGCTGTTGAGCGGCGCGAAGCGTTGCGAGCCGGAGCCCGCCCCCCCGCGGCCGTCGCCGATGCGATAGGTGCCCGCGCTGTGCCACGCCATCCGGATGAACAGCGGCCCGTAATGCCCGTAATCCGCCGGCCACCAGTCCTGCGAGTCCGTCATCAGGGCGAAGAGATCCCGCTTCACCGCCTCGAGATCGAGCTGCCGGAACTCCTTCGCGTAGTCGAAGGCCGGCCCCATCGGATTGGACAGGGAAGAACGCTGGTGCAGGATCCTGAGATTCAGCTGCTGCGGCCACCAGTCCCGGTTCAACCGCCCGCCGAAAATGGTGTTGAGCTGCTCCCCATGCGTCACCGGACATTTGCCGGCCGTCGCCGTGTCATTTCCGCCCATGGTTTCCTCCGATCGTGGCTACGTTGGTGGAGCTGGTCCGCGGACAAGAATCACGACGCCCGCAGAAGTCGATCCCACGTCATGGCTAGCACAATCACCGACCCGGGAGGCGTGAAATGCCGCCTTTGCCGCCCGCCCGGCTTAGATATGAACAACCCGAAAATATATTACTTGTTTCACATCAGGCTTTGCATCGGTTGACGGCATCAGACGGCGCAAAATCCGCGGCGGCAATGTGAAGCCACTGCAATATTCACCGATCCTCATCTTCGCAGTCGCCGATCTAGCAGAGCTGTTCGATTAGTTTAAGTTAGGTTTTCTGATGATGGCAATAAGGCAGGGTTATGGTCAATCTGACACTCAGGCAGCTTCGCTATGTCGAGGCACTGGCACGGTATGGCCATTTCGGACGCGCGGCCGATGCCTGCGCGATCTCTCAGCCGGCTCTGTCGATGCAGATCAAGGAGTTGGAGGAGTCGCTGGGAACGGCGCTCTTCGAGAGAAGCGCTCGCCAGGTCCAGCTCACCAGCCTCGGCGAGGAATTCGCCACGCGGGCGCGCGACATCCTGCGCGCCGTCGATGCCCTGGGGGACCTGGCACGGGCCTCGCGGGACCGGCTGGTGGGACGGCTGCGCATCGGTATCATTCCCACCATCGCCCCCTATCTGTTGCCGGCCATCATCGGCGACCTGACGCGCCTGCATGCGGGCCTCGACATCCATGTGCGCGAGACGCTGACGCCGAGGCTGATCCAGGAACTGGCGGAGGGAAGGCTGGACACGGCCATTGTCGCGCTGCCGGTATCCGAACCCTCGTTCACCGAAGTCGCTCTGTTCACCGAGGAGTTCGTGCTGGTCCGACCGGGCGAGGACGCGGGAAAGCCCGTGCCCGATCGCGAAACGCTGCGCGAGATGAGGCTGCTCCTGCTGGAAGAGGGCCACTGCTTTCGCGACCAGGCACTGGCCTTCTGCAACATGCCCTCGGCGCTGTCACGGGAATTGCTGGACGGCAGTTCGCTGTCAACACTGGTCCAGATGGTCGCCGCCGGCATCGGGGTCACCTTGATTCCGGAGATGGCGGTGGCGGTCGAGACACGCTCGGCGTCAGTCTCCATCGCCCGCTTCGAGGATCCCCGTCCCGCGCGGACAATCGGCATGATCTGGCGCCGGACAAGCCCTTTGGCGAGGCAGTTCCTGGAAATTTCCGAAGTGGTCCGTCAGTCGGCCCACCGTGCGGGAGGACAGTCGGCCGGCCCGCGACGGCAGGGCCGCGCACGACATGCCTGACCGTCCCCCTGCGTTCCAGCCGTGCAGTCGACGCAAGGCGGATGGCGCTACGCTGATCCACCCTGCGTTTGTTCGTTGTGCTGCACAGCGCTTTCAGGGGGCCGTCACCTGAACGGGCTGGCGTAGACGGCGGAAGTCCCGAGTTCGCGCTCGATCTCCAGCAGCCGGTTGTACTTGGCGACCCGTTCGCTGCGGCAGGGCGCGCCGGTCTTGATCTGGCCACCGCCCATGGCAACGGCGAAATCGGCGATGAAGCTGTCCTCGGTCTCCCCGGAGCGGTGCGAGACGACGGTGCGCCAGCCCGCCTCGCGGCAAAGCTCGATGGCACGCACGGTTTCCGTCACCGTCCCGATCTGGTTCAGCTTGATGAGGACGGCATTGGTCGATCCCTCGGCGATGCCGCGCCGGATGAAGGACACGTTGGTCACATAGATATCGTCGCCGACGATCTGCACCTTCCCGCCCAGGGCGGCCGTATGCGCCCTGAACCCGGCCCAGTCATCCTCGGCGAGGCCGTCCTCGATGGAGACGATGGGATAGGCCGCGATCCACCTGCCATAGATCCCGGTCATCTCCTCGCTGGTCTTCCGCCCGCCACCGGATTTCGAAAGGTCGTAAACCCCGCCTTCGGCAAATGAGCTGGCGGCGGGATCGAGGGCAATCGCGACGTCCTCACCCGGCTTCAGCCCCGCCGCCTGGATGGCCTCGACGATGAGCTCGCAGGCGGCCTCGTTGCCGGGCAGGTTCGGCGCGAAGCCGCCCTCGTCGCCGACCGCGGTGGAGAGGTTGCGCCGCTTCAGCACGGATTTGAGCGCCTGGTAAGTTTCGGCACCGTAGCGCAGCGCCTCGCGGAAGCTCGGCGCGCCATGCGGCACCAGCATGAATTCCTGGAAGTCGAGCGAATTGTCCGCGTGCTTGCCGCCGTTGATGACGTTCATCATCGGCACCGGCAGGCGGCAGGCGGCGGGCCCGCCCAGGTAGGCATAGAGCGGCAGGCCGGCGGAGACGGCGGCGGCTCGTGCCGCGGCCATGGACACGCCCAAAATGGCATTGGCCCCCAGCTTCGATTTCGCGGGCGTGCCATCCAGTTCAAGCAGGATGCGATCGAGCCCGGCCTGGCGCGACGCGTCCTGTCCGACCAGGGCCGGGGCGATGATGTCGGTCACGTTGGCAACCGCCCGCGCAACCCCCTTGCCGCCGAACCGCGCCTTGTCCCCGTCCCGCAACTCGAGCGCCTCGTTCTCCCCGGTCGAGGCGCCGGAGGGAACGGATGCGGCGGCCACGGTGCCGTCCTCCAGGCCGACCCACACCCGCACGGTCGGCAGGCCGCGCGAGTCCAGGATTTCCATCGCATCCACCTTGGCAATCCGGGTCTTCATGTTTGCTCTCCCTTGGTCCGGATGTCCGTATCCAGGTCGCGGCCACCGGGATGGCACGCCATGCCCGCCCGTGGGTCGCCTTCGTCGAGCGCATGAGGAGCAGGCAGGACACCCACCTTGCGGCAGGGCTGTCCGGGGCGACGGGCAGACTCCTGCCGCAATCTCACGCGGCAGGAGTCATCAGCCCTCGCGGGCGGTTTCGGGGGACTCCATCCCCATCGGGCCGCAAGCCTATGGAGGCCCGTCGGGCAGGGCAATCTCGCCTTCGAAAATATCACGAAAACGTGAGGCATCCGGCGTGCCGGGCGATCCCTCCAGCCCGGTTCCGCCGGCGATGACCACGGCACATTTCACATGGAAAATACGTTGATACCCCCATGCCCGGTGCGCCGGCACGACATCGGGCAAGACCCCCATCAGCGCATGCCCAGGGTGATTTTTTAATAAACGCATACTCTTGGTATTTTTCGCACACGATACTACAAGAAAACGACGGAACATATGGAGCGCGCGTATGAGCGGTGCGGTTGCGGCAGACGGGGGGCCCGTCGGCCGGGGAAGAGAGGACTGGCTGGCCGCCGGCATCGGCCTGGCCTTGTTCCTGGCGGCCTTGGCCGGAACGGCGGGGACCGACCTGCTCGGCTGGGTGGTCACCACGGCGGTGTGGATCGACCCGACCGGCGCACTGGCGCCGGCGGCACGAACGGCCTGGGGATGGCTCGGCGGCGGCGGCGCGCTGCTGGCCACCTGGGGAGCATTGCTGGTGCTGCTGACACTGGCGGCGGCGGCGACAGGGGCGCGGGTGGGGCGTTTCGCCCTCGCCTTCAGCGTGCTGTTCGCGCTGGCCTATGGCAGTTGGTTCCTTGGCAGCCATGCGCGGCTGGCGGCGGTCACCCCGGCCGAATTGAAGAAGTTCGGCCTCGACTGGTCACTGAAGCTCACCAGCGAGGGTGGATTCCTGATCGCGCTGGTGGCCGGGCTGGTGATCGCCAATGCCTTCCCCCGCTTCGCCGAATGGCTGAAGGAAGCGGCACGGCCGGAGCTTTACATCAAGATCGCCATCGTCCTGCTCGGGGGCGTGCTGGCCACCGCCATCGCCGGCAAGCTCGGCTTTGCCAGTTCGCTGCTGCTGCGGGGCATCGCCGCGATCGTCGAAGCGTACCTGATCTACTGGGCTGTGGTGTATTTCGTTGCCCGTCGCTGGTTCGGCTTCAGCCGGGAATGGGCGGCGCCGCTCGCCTCGGGCATTTCCATCTGCGGCGTGGCGGCGGCGATCGCCACCGGCGGGGCGATCCGCTCCCGGCCGGGCGTGCCGGTGCTGGTCTCGTCGCTGGTGGTGGTGTTCGCGGTGGTCGAGGTGCTGCTGCTCCCGTTCCTGGCGCAGGCCTTCCTCGCCGACCAGCCGCTGGTGGCGGCGGCCTGGATGGGGCTGGCGGTGAAGACGGACGGCGCGGCGGTGGCGGCCGGCGGCATCACCGAGGCGCTGCTGCTGTCGCAGGCGGCGGCCGGCGGCGTGAACTGGCAGGCCGGCTGGATCCTGGGCACCACCGCGGCGGTGAAGATCTTCATCGACGTCTTCATCAGCGTCTGGGCGTTCATCCTGGCCTATGTGTGGACCAACCACATCAACGTGCAGCCGGGGCAGGAACGGGCGCGGCCGATCGAGATCTGGCACCGTTTCCCGAAATTCATCCTGGGCTTCATCGTGACCTTCGCGGTGGCGCTCGCGCTCTCGCTGTCAGCCTCGCCGGCGCAGATCGCCACCCCGGTGGCGGAAGCGAACACGCTGCGGGTGATCTTCTTCCTGCTGACCTTCTTCTCGATCGGCCTGCTCTCCAACTTCCGCAAGCTGTGGGAAGAGGGTCTGGGGAAGCTGGCCCTGGTCTACGTGGTCAGCCTGTTCGGCTTCGTCATCTGGGTCGGGCTGGCGATTTCCTGGATCTTCTTCCACGGCGTGACCCCGCCGCTGGCCTCGTGAGGAGGACGACATGACCGATCCCGACCTGCGCCGGGAACTGGCGCGCCAACCGGTGGAGCCGCTGCTGCCGATCGAGCGGCGTCTCATCGCCTGGAGCCTGGGCCTCGGCCTTGGCTTGCTGGTGCTGCTCGGCGCGCTGAGCCGCGTGGTTTAAGCGGCGGCCCCATCGACGACGCCGCTGGTCCGGGACAGGCCCCCGGCCAGCGGCCCAAACAGCCCCTTCACACCGATGTATATCTGCGGCAGCATATCCCTGAGCTGGCTGCCCTTCGATGCTCCTCGCCGGGCTTATCTGAACCGCACCCAGGATTGGATCTCATGACTTCCACATAATTACAGCCGATTTTATAAATCACAGGTTTCATAATTTGACGACCGATGTTTATTTGATTGCAGGCGTTACATGGGAACGTCTCATCCGCGGGCAGGTCGTCACGCATTCAAACTTATTCAAGATCGGGTATTCGGCCAATCCGTTCGACCGGCTGAAGCAGGTGCGGGCCAATTCGAGCCACAACCTGGCCCTGTTCGGGGTCATCCTCTGTGAAAACGAACAGGCCGCCGCCGAAGTGGAGAAGGGATGCCACAAGGCCCTCGCCGGATATCGCAGGCGCGGCGAGTGGTTCAGGAACGATGTCCGGCAATCGTGGAAGCACCTGATTGAGATCTATCCCACCGGTTCGATCTGGCTGACCGATTGGTACGACATCGATCTCGACCGGATGCAGCTGGCCCCCTTCCCTCCCGGCGCGAAATTCGGCGTGTCGGACAACTATCACGCCTATGCCCGTTTCAAGGAAGGCCTGCTGCGCCTCCAGGATTGGGAACCCAGGGTCCCCTCCTGGGCCCTGCATGGCCCGCAACTTCCCGGCCCGCCCCCCCCTGCTGCCAGGGAGACCCGGCGACGCCGTGCGCCCAACCGGCGGACAGGAAAATCCGGGATACGGTCCACGGCCGAGGATGCGGGGCCGCCCCCGCTCGCCCGGCCATGCCCCGAAGGCATCACCGAAGGCCGCTGAACTTCCGGCGCGCACACCTCCGAACTGCACGATCCAAGCTGGTTTATAATTGACCAAATCCGAACCAGACTGTAATTATTATTTATCACGATTATTTTCAGTAAAATATACCTCCCGGAGACAACTTGATGCCCCTCAAGAACGTTGCGCTGGCGCTGACTCTGACAGTGCTGGGCTTTCTGGCGCCGGCACAGGCAGAAACCATCAAGGTTGGGGCAACCGCCGGCCCGCACGCCGAAGTTCTCGAGGCCGCCGCAAAAGTGGCGGCCCGCAATGGGCTCGATGTCCGCATCATCGAGTTCAACGACTACATCATGCCGGATGCGGCGCTGGCCGCCGGCGATCTCGACGCCAACAGCTACCAGCACCTTCCCTTCCTGGAATCGCAGATCGCGGCACGCGGCTACAAGCTGGTCCCGGTCGGACGCACCGTGCTGTTCCCGATCGCGGTCTATTCGAAAAAGTACAAGCGGCTGGAAGATCTTCCCCGCGGGGCGCAGATCACCATTCCGAATGACCCGGCGAACGAGGCACGCACGCTGCTGCTGTTCCAATCCGTCGGCCTCATCCGCCTGCGCGATGGGGTGGGCTTCAAGGCCACGCCATTGGACATCATCGAGAATCCGCATGGCTTCCGGTTCCGCTCGATCGAGGCGGCACAACTGGCCCGATCGCTCGACGATGTGCATGCCTCCGCGGTCAACGCCAATTACGCGCTGCTGGCCGGCCTGAACCCGCAGCGCGATTCCATCCTGCTGGAAAAGCCGCAATCGCAATATGTCTGCGAAATCGTCGTCCGCGCCGAAGACAAGGACAAGCCATGGGTGCGCAGGCTCGTCGCCGCCTATCAGTCCGACGAGGTGAAGGACTTCATCAACACCCGCTATCCCGGGGCAGGCTTCGCCGGCTGGTAAGGAGAAACCGTCATGGTTCGGCTGTTCAACGAGACCCTGGTCCCCAGCCTGCGCGGCGCCCCGGTCGGCTTCACCGGAACCGTCTGGCGTGACGAGATCGCCCGCGGCGGCGCCCCGCACGACCTGCGCGTCTACCGGGTGTCCTTCGAGCCCGGTTCACGCACCGCCTGGCACACCCATCCTTCCTGGCAGGTGCTGCACGTCCTTTCCGGCATTGGCCGGCTGCAGAGCCGGGGCGGAGAACTGATCACGCTGCGCCCGGGTGACAGCGCGTGGATCGATCCCGAGGAAGAGCACTGGCACGGCGCCGCCCCCGACCATCACTTCGTGCATATCGCGATCCACATGGCGACGCCGGACGATCGCGAGGTGACGTGGCTGGAGCAGGTCGCGGATGCGGAATACCGCTGATACCGCCCCCCTGAAGACAGACGGAGACGGGTCTTGAAGCTGGAAGGCAGGGTCGCGATCGTCACCGGCGCGGCGGGGGGCATTGGCCTGGCCATTGCTCACGCGCTGTCACGCGAAGGGGCGATCGTCACGGTGGCCGACATCGCCGGCGACGAGGCCCGCCACGCGGCCGCCACGGTGGAAGCCGCCGGTGGCCGGGCATGGCCGATCGCGGTCGATGTTGCGGATCCGGCTTCCGTCAGCAGCATGACCGAAGCCGTCATCGCGCGGTTTGGCCGGCTGGACATCCTGGTCAACAATGCCGGCATTGGCCGCACCGCGCTGTTCCTGGAAACCTCGATCGAGGACTGGAACCGGACGATTGCCGTCAATCTCACCGGAGCCTTCCTGGTCGGGCAAGCCTGCGCCCGCGTGATGGTGCAGCGCGGCGGCGGCAGGATCGTCAATATCACCTCGACGTCCGGGCAACGCGGTGGCCGTGGGCGTGCCGCGTATGGTGCCGCGAAAGCGGGGCTCGATCTGCTCACCCGGGTGATGGCGGTCGAGTTGGCCGCGCAGGGCGTGAACGTCAACGCCGTCGCCCCCGGCCCAACCGACACGAAGATGGTCGAAGCCGCGCATGATGCCGCAACGCGCGCGGCTTATGGCCGCCTGATCCCGGCGGCCCGGTACGGCCGCCCCGAGGAAATCGCCGAGGCAGTGGTGTTCCTCTGCTCCGACGCGGCGCGGTACGTGCACGGCCACACCCTCGCGGTCGATGGTGGCTTCACCGCGGCCGGGATGATGTGACGGGCCGGCGCGGGCCGGGTGGAAGCGCCGCCGTGCCCAGGATACGTGGTGCCCTGCTCAGGCCGGGCTGTCCCACTCGGCCCAGCAATCCGGCGTCTCGTAAACGGTCACGCGGCGCAGGCCGGGAATGGCCAGCCGCTCGCCGATCCAGGTAGCGATCAGTTCGGCGGTCGGGTTGCCCAGGCCGGGCACGTCATTGAGGTGGTGGTGGTCGAGTTGCTCGTGCAGCGGCGCGAAGGCACGATCCAGTTCCCAGAAATCGATGACGAAGCCGCTCACCGGGTCGACCGGCCCCTCGATCGTCAGCACCACGCGGTACTGGTGCCCGTGCAGGCGGCTGCATTTGTGGGTCGGCGGCACGCCGGTCAGTTGGTGGCTGGATTCCAGCGTGTAGGCCCGACAAATGCGCATCACGGTATGTTCCAGGTCTTGTGTGCCTGGATCGACAGGCGCCACGGGGGGTTGGCAAGGCAATAGGCGGCGGCCGCGGCGGTGTTGGCCGCGAGCGCGGGGCCGTCCATGGGCTGCAGCCAGCGCTGCGCCGCGGCGAAGCCGGCCAGCGCGTCCGGCGGCAGGCCCGGTTGCGGGAACACCAGCTTCAGCTCGTCCGCGTGATCGAGCACCAGTTCCGCGCCGGCCTTCGGCGAGACGCAGATCCAGTCGATCCCCTTCGGCGGCCGGACCGTGCCATTGGTCTCGACCGCAATGACGAAGCCCTCGGCGTGCAGGGCCTCGACCAGGGCGGCGTCGACCTGCAGCAGCGGCTCGCCCCCGGTCAGCACGACGAAGCGATGCCCTGGCGCGGCGCCCCAGCAGCGTGCCGCCGCACGGGCAAGCCCTGGCGCGGTGGCATGGCGCGTGCCGCCGCGGAACTCCGTGTCGCAGAAGCGGCAGGTCGCGGCGGCGCGGTCCTCCTCGCGCCCCGACCACAGATTGCAGCCGGCGAAGCGGATGAACACGGAGGCCCGCCCGAGATTGGCCCCCTCGCCCTGCAGCGTGTGGAAGATGGAATGAACAATGTAGGTCATGCGATGCGCATCGGCGGTCCCGCCCATGCCGGCATCGTCACGAAGGTATCGTCACGGATACGGCGCAGGCCCTTTCGTTTCCGCTTCCCGGGGAAGCGCCCGGTCAGCAGCCCGGCGGCACGATCGCGAACTGCGTCAGCGTGCCCTTCATCACGAACTCGCCGAAATCCATGTCCAGCTCATCGGCGACGCCGTTGTCCCAGTAGCGCATGCTGACCTCGTAGTCGGGCTGCTGGCTGGACGTGCCCCGGTCGAAGAAGGCCACGTGCACCCGCCCGCTCGGCAGCTTCGCCAGATCCGGCCATTTCGACGGCCGCGGCCCGCCCCAGGAGGAAATCGCGACCGAACTGTCCTGCCCGCCCTTCTCGCTGGTGCCGTCGAACAGCGGCAGGGTGATGAACTTCTTGCCCGCGCGCGCCGCCGCCAGGATTGCCTCGGTATGCGCCATCGGGAACAAGGTGCCGGCCGGCAGGTCCTTGGTGGTGTCCTCCGGCACGGAATAATGCACCGTGCCTGGTCCACCCACCCGCTCCAGCGACGCCTCGCCGGCGACCTCGCTGGTCACCGCCTGCTCGGTGGTCTGGCGCATGCGGAACCGCATCTTCAGCCCGTCCTTGCTCTCCCAGGTGGTGTAGTCGGAGAGCATCTGGATGTCCTGCCCGTCGCGGTTGATGATGGTCATCTCCAGCCGCTGCCGGCTCGCCCAGCCGTCGCAGGCATCCAGCACCTCATAGGCCATGGTGCCGGAGGCACCCGCCACCTCGCTTGCGCGCGCCTGCTCGAGCGTGAGCGTGTACAGCGCGCGATGCGCCGCCATCGGGGCCGCGGGCTCAACCGCCATCGCGGGCACGCCGCCCCCCAGCAGCAGGGCCAGGGCGGTCAGGACGAACAGACGCATGCGCAGACTCCGGACTCTGGACAGGTTGCTTGCCCCACCGCTCCGGGCCCGATGGCAGGACGGTGTTGCCGCTCACGACTCATGGCGCAAAACATAGGAACGTCCCAGGATGCGCGCCAGCACACAGACGCCGGCGCCGCATGCCGGACGCGGTTTCCCGCCGCGCCCCTATCCAATCCCCAGCGCGACCTGCGCGACATGCAGCACCACCATGCCGCAGGACAGCACCAGATAGCCCATCAGCCCGACCAGCCAGACCCGGGCCCCGCCGGCGGGACGGGCGGCCGGCAGGCGCTCCGGCGGCAGCATGCGCCAGCCTGGCCGCTGCGCCGTGGCGTCCGCCGGCCGGGCCGGCGCCAGGCGCATCGCCCCGATGCCGACCGCCACCGCCCCCACCGCGCCGACGCCCAGCAATCCGATCAGCCAGCCGCCGGACAGGCCGGGGACCAGCACCGCGGCGATCAGCAGGCCGGACAGCACCACCAGTCCCGCCACCACCGTCCCGGTGAACAGGTTCATCCAGCGGCCGTTCACCCACGGCCCCAGCACCGTGGAATCGTTGCACAGCAACAACAGGAACACCGTCGAGACCGGCAGCACCACCCCGGCCAGGGTCTGCACCCCTTCGGTGATCAGCCCCAGCGGCACCCCCGGCAGCAGCACCAGCAGCGCCCCGGCCGCCACCAGCCCGGCATAGAGCGCATGGAAGCCCCATGCTTCCCGCGGGCGCCGGTGCAGCGAATGCCCGGCGGCGAACAGGTCGCCCACCGCATAGGCCGTCGAGAGCGACACCGCGGCCGCCCCGATGATGCTGGCATCCAGCAGCGCCAGGGCGAACAGCGTGGCCGGAACCGTGCCGGCGTGATGCTGCAGCCCGCGCGCCACGTCGCCAACATCGGTGAAGCCGCCCGCCTGCGGGGTGCCGGCGAAGGTGGCGGCGCAGAACGACATCATCGCCACCGCGCCGACCACCACCACCACGATGCCCAGCCACAGATCGGCCTTTTCATAGGCGATGAACCGGGCGGTGATGCGCTTGTCGACGATGTAGCTCTGCTGGAAGAACAACTGCCACGGCGCGATGGTGGTGCCGACGATCGCCACCACCAGCAACAGCACCCGCGCCAGATTCCCCTCCGGCAGTTGCGGCACCAGCAGGTCCCGCCCGATCTGCCCCAGCGGCGGATGCACCAGCAGGACCACCGGCAGCAGCAGCAGGCTGCCCGCCACCAGGGTCAGCGCCACCCGCTCAAAGCGGCGGAAATCGCCGGTGCCCGCCGCCGCCATGATCAGCCCCGCCGCCACCGCCACGCCGACGAGGCGCGACAGGCCGAGGTAATCCAGCGCCAGGGTGATGCCGATGAACTCGGTGACGATGGTCAGCGCGTTCAGTACCAGCAGGCTGATCACGCTGACCCCGGCCCAGAGGCGGCCGAACCGCGCCACGATCAGCTTCGCGTGGCCGACGCCGCTGACCGCACCGAGCCGCAGCACCATCTCCTGGTTGACGTAGAGCACCGGCACCAGCAGCAGCAGCGTCCACAGCAGCGCGGTGCCGTAATCCTGCCCGGCCTGGGTGTAGACGGCGAAGGCGCCGGCGTCGTTGTCGCCGACCATGACGATCAGCCCGGGGCCAAGCACGGCCAGCAGCGTACGCAACCGTCCCGCCCAGCCGCGCGCCTCCTGGCCATGCGGGATGCTGCCGAGCGCCCCCCGGATCTGTGCGGGCGGGGCGGCCACCGACGCCAGGGTTTCGGCCGTGCCGGCGGGCACGAGCACGGGACTCGGTTCGAGAAGGGGGGCCATTCCTGCCTCCTCCATGCTCAAGCGGTCAGCTCAAGCCCGGGAGGCGGTGGCCGGAGGGGTCAGACCCCTGGGGCGTTCGCGTCCCGGACCACGAAGCAGCCGTTACGGATCACCACGGACGACGCGAAGCGTCGACTGTGGCACTCCGACGGCTGACTGCTAGATCGCGGGTTCATCTGGATCCTGTTGTGGTTTCACGCCGGCATGCCGACGCCGCGCGTCGTTACAACGCGCCAGCGCCATCTTTGCTCCGTCACAAAGGCCGCATCAAGCGCCTTCATGCCGCGCAGCGCGAATGGGATCCAAGGGCCGTGTGGCCCTTGGCGGGTCAAGGGCGGAGCCCTTGCCTTACTCTCTATTACTCTTTCTGTCCGCCCTTGAGCTTCGGCGGCAGGTCGAGTTTCAGCGACAATTCCTTCATCCGGGCCGGCGGCACCTCGGCCGGGGCGCCCATCATCAGGTCCTCGCCCTGCTGGTTCAGCGGGAAGAGGATGACTTCGCGGATATTCGGCTCATCGGCGAGCAGCATGACCATGCGGTCGATGCCGGGCGCCGAGCCGCCATGTGGCGGGGCCCCGTAGCGGAAGGCGTTCAGCATGCCGCCGAACCGGGCTTCCACGTCGGCGGCGGTGTAGCCGGCGATCTCGAAGGCCTTGATCATGATGTCCGGGCGATGGTTGCGGATCGCGCCCGAGGACAGTTCGATGCCGTTGCAGACGATATCGTACTGGAAGGCCTTGATGGTCAGCGGGTCCTGGGTCAGCAGGGCCTCCATCCCGCCCTGTGGCATGCTGAACGGGTTGTGGCTGAAGTCGATCTGCCCGGTTTCCTCGTTCAGCTCGTACATCGGGAAGTCGGTGATCCAGCAGAACTCGAAGCGTCCCGCGGCGATCAGCCCCAGGTCTTGGCCGAGCTTGGTGCGCACCAGCCCCGAGAATTTCGGCGCCTCGTCTTTCTTGCCCGCGGCGAAGAACACCGAGTCACCGGCCGAGAGCCCGCAGGCCACGCGGATGGCCTCGGCCCGTTCCGGCTCCAGGTTACGCGCGATCGGCCCTTTCGGTCCGTCCGCCTCGAAGACGATGTAGCCGAGCCCGCCCGCGCCCTGTTCGCGCGCCCATTCGTTCAGCTTGTCGAAGAAGCTGCGCGGGTTGCCGGCGGTGCCCGGCGCCGGGATCGCCCGCACCACGCCGCCGCTGGCCGCGATCTTGGAAAACAGCCCGAAGCCGGAGCCGGCGAACTGCGCGGTCACGTCGGTGATGCGCAGCGGGTTGCGCAGGTCCGGCTTGTCGGTGCCGTAGACCAGCATCGCTTCTTCGTACGGGATGCGCTGGAATGGCGGCTTGGTGACGCTGCGCCCTTCCGCGAATTCCTCGAACACGCCCGCGATCACCGGCTCGATGGTGGCGAACACGTCCTCCTGCGTCACGTAGCTCATCTCGAAGTCGAGCTGGTAGAACTCGCCCGGGGAGCGGTCGGCGCGGCTGGCTTCGTCGCGGAAGCAGGGGGCGATCTGGAAGTAGCGGTCGAAGCCCGCCACCATCAGCAACTGCTTGAACTGCTGCGGCGCCTGCGGCAGCGCGTAGAACTTGCCAGGGTGCAGCCGTGCCGGCACCAGGAAGTCGCGCGCGCCCTCGGGCGAGGAGGCGGTCAGGATCGGCGTCTGGAATTCCGTGAACCCGGCCGCGATCATGCGCCGGCGCACCGAGGCGATCACCTGGCTGCGCAGCACCATGTTGCGGTGCAGCTTGTCCCGCCGCAGGTCGATGAAGCGGTATTTGAGGCGGATGTCCTCGGGGTATTTCTCGTCGCCGGCCACCTGCATGGGCAGCACATCGGCGACCGACTGCACCTCCACGGTGGCGGCGCGCAGTTCGATCTCGCCGGTGGGGAGCTTCGGATTGACCGTGCCGGCCTCGCGCAGCACCACCTCGCCGGTGACGGTGATCACGCTTTCCGGCCGCAGCCGGTCCACCGTCTCGAAGGCCACGCTGCCGGCGGCGAAGACGATCTGCGTCAGGCCGTAATGATCCCGCAGGTCGATGAACAGCAGCCCCCCGTGGTCGCGCTTGCTGTGCACCCAGCCGGAAAGGCGGGCGGTCTGGCCGGCGTCGCTGGCGCGCAGCGCGCCACAGGTATGCGTGCGATAGGCGTGCATGGGGCTTGTCCCGAGGCAACTTGAGGCGCGGCAGACAACAGGCCGCTCCCCGCAGTGTCAAGCCGCCAGGGCCGGGCGAGGGGCGGAAAGCCCCCCCTGGTGTTCCGTGCACGCGATGGAGCCATGCCTTTAAAGCCAGCCGCGCCAGCGGAACCACAGCAGCGGCAGCACTGCCGACAGCACGATCAGCATCAGCGCGTACGGGTAGCCCCAGGCCCAGTCCAGTTCCGGCATCCACTTGAAATTCATGCCGTACATGCTGGCGAAGAAGGTCGGCGGCACCCCCACCACCGAAACGATCGTCAGCACCTTGATGATGTCGTTCTGCTCGATGCTGATGAAGCCCAGGGTTGCGTCCAGCAGGAACTGCACCTTGTTGGTCAGGTGGGCGTTGTAGTCGGTCAGCGAGCGGATATCGGCCTGCAGCGTCTCCAGCCGCGGTTTCTGCGCATCGGTCAGCCAGTCGGCGTTGGTCGCCAGGAACGGCCCCAGCCGCCCCACCCCGAGCAGCGTGTCGCGCAGCTTGGAGATCAGGTCGCCCGACCGCCCCACCGCGCGCAGCACCGCACGCAGTTCGTTCTCCTCGCGCTTGGGGCGCAAGCCTCCCCGCCGGGCATGGAAGATCCGGCCGGACACCTGGTCGAGTTCCTCTCCCGTCCGCTCCAGCACGTCGGCCAGCCGGTCCACGATCGCCTCCAGCAGGCCGAGCAACAGGTCGGTGGAGGAGATCTGCTCCCGGTCCTTACAGGACTCGGCGAAGGTCTCGAAGGCGCGCAACCGGGCGAAGCGCACGGTCAGCAGCCGCTCGCGCGACAGCACCACGCCCACCGGCGTGGTCCGCGCCTGCGTATCGGCGGCCTGCACCGCGGGCAGGCTCATGGTGAGCGTGCCGTTGCGGCGATAAAGCCGGCTCGAACTCTCGATCTCGCTCAGCTCCGCGAGTCCCGGTACGTGCAGGCCGGTGGTCCGCTCCACCAGCGCGATTTCCTGCGGATCAGGGTCGACCAGGTCGATCCACACCGCCTGCGCATGCGGCGTGGGCTCCGCCTGCCCGGGATGCCCGGGGAACACGTTCAGCATTGCTCCATTCCGTCCTCCGGGGCGCCGCACCCGTTGCACCCACGCCTCCGAACGTGCCCGCTGCCGCAGCGTCACATCGGAAAACCGCCACGATCCTGCGCAAAGACCATGCCCGCGCGCAACGACCACGGACATGCAACGGACGTGCCGTGTAACCTTTGATGGTGGAAGGTGCCGTCATACAACTGCAGCGCCAGCAACGACGCCGCTTTCCTCGGCACCGATGCGGCGTGTACACTCTTTGTCATGCCTCGCAGCCCGCGCGCCGAGTTTCCTCCCCCTGTCCTGGTGAGCACCACGCCCGAACTCGAGGCGTTGTGCCAGCGACTCGCACGCGAGCGTTTCGTTACCGTCGACACCGAGTTCATGCGCGAGCGCACCTACTGGCCCGAGCTTTGCTTGGTGCAACTCGCCGGCGAAGAGGAAGTCGCCGTCATCGACGCGCTGGCGCCGGGGCTCGACCTGGCCCCGCTCGGGACGCTGCTCGCCGACACCGCGATCGAGAAGGTGTTCCACGCCGCCCGCCAGGACATCGAGATCTTCGTACTGCGTTTCGGCGACGTGCCGCGGCCGCTGTTCGACACCCAGGTGGCCGCCATGGTGGCCGGCTTCGGCGACCAGGTCGGCTATGACGCGCTGGTTTCGGCGCTCACCGGCGGGCATATCGACAAGGCGCACCGCTTCAGCGACTGGTCGGTCCGACCCCTCTCCGCCTCGCAGATCAGCTATGCCGCTGCCGACGTGACGCATCTGCGCCGCGTCTACGAACGCCTGAGCGCCCGCCTCGAACGCGAAGGCCGGCTCGACTGGGTCGCCGAGGAAATGGCGCTGCTGACTGACCCGGCCACCTACCGCCCCGACCCGGAGGCGATGTGGGAGCGGCTTCGCCCGCGCACCAACAACCGCCGCATGCTCGCCGTGCTGCGCGCCATTGCCGCCTGGCGCGAGCGCGAGGCCCAGCGCGCCAACATCCCGCGCAGCCGGATGCTGAAGGACGAGGCGCTGCTGGAAATCGCCGCCACCGCCCCGGAGACCCCGGACGCGCTGGCTCGCGCCCGCGGCGTCACCAAGGGGTTCGCCGAAGGCCGCATGGGGGCCGGGCTGATCGCCGCCATCGCCGAGGCGAAGGCCCTGCCCGACGACGCCCTGCCGGCCGCGCCCAATCACCGCGACGGCCCGCGCCCCTCCCCGGCCCTGGTTTCGCTGCTGAAGGTGCTGCTGGCGGCGAAATGCGAGCAGCACCACGTCGCCCCCCGTCTGGTCGCCTCCAGCGAGGACATCGACCGCCTCGCCATCGAGGACCGGCCCGACATCCCGCTGCTGAGCGGCTGGCGCCACGAGGTGTTCGGCGCCGACGCGCTGGCGCTGAAGCAGGGCCGCATCGCGCTCGGCGTCGATGGCCGCCGCATCAAGCTGATCCGCTCGCCGGAGCCGTAACCCGTCCTGATCAGTGGCGTTATGACGTAGGGCGGACGTAGTCCGCCAACGCAAGCCGGCCTGCTTGCGATGGCGGATTGCGCTTCGCTGATCCGCCCTACGTTTGTGTGCTGACCGCCCGAATCAGCCGGCTTCCGTGGTGGTCGCCAGCCCCATCGCCTGACCCAGCCGGTCCAACCGGCGCGTCACGCTCTCGCCGGCGAACACGCCGCTGCCCTGGGCCAGCCGCAGCGTCAGCGCCCCCCCGACCTCCAGCCGGGTCGCCCGCAGCAGGTCGAGCGTCCCCGCCGAGAGGGTATAGGCCAGGCGCAGCGCCATCCCCAGGATGGTCGCCCGCCGTACCGCTTCCGGGCTGAGCAACTGCCGCGCGGTCTGCAGGAAACCGGCATCGGGCTCCGCCTCGTAGCGCAGCGCCAGCGCCAGCCCGAGGAAGGCCCGCTCCTGGTGGTCCATGCCCACGCCGGGCTGACGCAGCACATGCAGGAAGGTCTGCTCGGCCCGGTACTCCGGATGCTCGTGGCTGCCCACGTCCGACAGCCAGCAGGAAGCCTCGCGCAACCGCCGGTGTTCGGCCGGCTCCCCGGGGAAAAGCGGATCGGTCCAGGTCACCAGCGCCGGCGGCAGGGCCGGATCACGGCCGAAGCGGCGGGCAAAGTCGATGCCGGCGGCCAGCAGCGGATCCTCGTCCCGCTTCGGCGGCTCGATCTGCCGCATGTACCAGCCCTCGCGCAGCCCGGCGGCGCTGAACACCACGCGCCGCACCCCGGTGCTGCGCAACACCCGCCGCAGCACTACCGCCGCGAAAGGCAGGTCGTCGATGCGCCGCCGCGGCACCCCGGGCATGCGCTCAAGCGTGCGGCGGGAGGCGCTGATGATCATCCCGGCCAGGTCGCGCGCCTCGTCCCGCCCGATCGTGTAGTGATGCACCATGTTCAGCGGATAGGCGGTCTGGGCGAGGTGGATGCGCGCCAGCGCCCGCCACGCCCCGCCCACCAGGAACAGGTCGCGCCCGCTCATCTCGCCCAGCCAGGGCACCCCCAGCAGGTCCTGCTCGGCGATCGCTCGCGCCTGCATCGGGTCGCCGCCGGCCCGCTCGGCCAGCCGGATCACCCCGAGCTTGAGCGTCTGCCCGATCCCGGGCCGCCCCTGTTCCAGCCGCACGAATTCCAGCGAGCCGCCGCCGATATCGGCCAGCACCCCATCGGCATGCGGGATGCCGCAGAGCAGCCCCTGGGCCGAGAGCGCCGCCTCCTCCTCGCCGGCGAGGATGCGAATCGGCACCCCCGGCATCTGCCCCGCCAGCGCCGCCACGAAATCCGGGCCGTTGGCGGCGTCGCGCACCGCGGCGGTGGCCAGCACCTCGAACGGGTTGGCCCCCATGGCGCGGGCGATCGCGGCGTAGCGGCCCATCACCGTCAGCGCCTGCGCCACCGCTTCGTCGTTCAGCCGCCCCGTGCCCTGCAATCCGCGTCCGAGCCGCAGGACGGCCTTCTCGTTGAAGATCGGCATGGGATTGCGTCCGCGCCCCTCGAACACGACGAGGCGCACGGAGTTGGAACCGAGGTCGACTACCGCGCAGCGCGGCAACTCGGCAGGGGGCATGTAGGGCATCGCAAAAGCCACGGGTGCCGGGCGGGCGCGGCAGCGTCAAGCTTTCTTTCGTTGGCCAAAAGCCCGCCGCATCGGTTGCGAAACCGGCCCCGTTCCGCCGTCGCGCTCAGTCCTCCAGCATCCGGTCATGGCGCCGCCCCGGCTCGGCGGGGACCGACGGCGCTGCCCCGTGCAGGGCCGAGCCGCGACCGGACAGCGACGGATTGGTCATGAAATACTCGTGCGCCGAGACCCGCTTGCGCACCGGCACCGGGCCGAGCCGGCGCCAGGTTCCGTCGGAGCGCAGTTCCCAGGACTGCTCGGTATCGCGCAGGTTCACCATCATGATCTGGTCAAGCACCTGGCGATGGACAGTGTGGTTGTGGATCGGCACCAGCGTCTCCACCCGCCATTCCATGTTGCGCGCCATCCAGTCGGCCGAGCTGATATAGACCCGGGCATGCCGGCTCGGCAGCCGGTAGCCGTTGCCGAAGACGCAGATGCGGCTGTGTTCCAGGAAACGGCCGACGATGGACTTGATGCGGATGTTCTCCGACAGCCCCGGCACGCCCGGGCGCAGGCAGCAGATCCCGCGCACCACCCCCATCACCTTCACCCCGGCCTGGGACGCCGCGTACAGCCGGTCGATCAGGTCGTCGTCCACCAGGCTGTTCAGCTTCAGCCAGATCGTCGCCGGCCGGCCTTCGCGGGCGAAGACGATCTCGCGGTCGATCAGCTCGTTCAGGGTGGGGCGGATGGTCAGCGGGCTGAACGCCACCGCGTCCATCCGCTCCGGCCTTGCATAGCCGGTCATGTAGTTGAACAGCCGCGCCGCATCCCGCGTCAGGTCGGGGTCGGAGGTAAAGAAGGACAGGTCGGTGTAGATGCGCGCGGTGATCGGGTGGTAGTTGCCGGTGCCGAAATGCGCGTAGGCGCGCATGGTGCCGCCCTCGCGCCGCACCACCAGGCTGAGTTTGGCGTGGGTCTTCAACTGGGTGAAGCCGTACACGACCTGCACCCCCGCCGCCTCCAGCGAGCGCGCCAGCCGGATATTGGCCTCTTCATCGAAGCGCGCGCGCAGCTCCACCATGGCGGTGACCGACTTGCCGGCCTCGGCCGCCTCGATCAGCGCCTTGACGATCGGGCTGTCGCGGCTGGTGCGGTACAGCGTCTGCTTCACCGCCACCACGTTCGGGTCCTGCGCCGCCTGGCGCAGGAACTGCACCACCACGTCGAAGCTCTCGAAGGGATGGTGGACGATGATGTCCTTGGCGCGGATCGCCGCGAAGCAATCACCGCCGAAATCCCGGATGCGCTCGGGGAAGCGCGGCGTATAGGGCGCGAACAGCAGGTCCGGCCGGTCGTCCACGATCAACTGCCTGAGATCGGTGACGCCCAGGATCCCGTCCAGCACGAACACGTTCTGGCTGGACGCCTCCAGCTCGTCGACCACCAGCTCGCGCAGATGCGCCGGCATCGCCGCTTCCACCGAAAGATGGATCGGCATGCCGCGCCGGCGCCGCTTCAGGGCGGTCTCGTAGGACCGGACCAGGTCCTCGGCTTCCTCCTCGTACTCGACATCGGTGTCACGGATCAGCCGGAACATGCCGTGGCCGTCGCGGCGGAAGCCGGGGAACAGCCGGTGCAGGAACAGCAGCACCACATGCTCCAGCATCACGAAGCGGATGCTCGCCCCCTTGGCGCCGGGCAGGCGGACGAAGCGCTCGATCTGCGAGGGCAACGGGATCAGCGCGCGCATGCGGTGCGAATCCTCCGCCCGCCCCAGCGCCAGCGCCATCACCAGCCCCATGTTGGGGATGAACGGGAACGGATGCGCCGGATCGATCGCCAGCGGCGTCAGCACCGGGAACACCCGCTCCATGAACCAGGCATCGAGCCACTGGCAGTCGACATCCGACAGCGAGGCCGGCTCGCACACCTCGATGCCCGCTTCCTGCAGCAGGGCGCGCAGTTGCACCCAGGCGCCGTGCTGCTCGGCCATCAGCCGCTCGGCCCGCGCCTCCACCTCCACCAACTGCTGGGCCGGGGTGCGGCCATCGGGTGAGCGCGAAGTCACGCCGGCCTTGGCCTGGCCGATCAGCCCGGCCACCCGCACCGACCAGAATTCGTCGAGATTGGCGGCGCTGATGGAGACGAAGCGCAGCCGCTCCAGCAACGGATGGTTGGGATTCGCCGCTTCTTCCAGCACGCGATGGTTGAAGTCGAGCCAGGACAGCTCGCGGTTGATGAACCGCTCCGGGCTCGCCGCATCGAGCGGCGCCGGCTCCGGCACGCGGGCCGGGGGCTGGGAAATCGGAACCGCGACCGCACCGCCGCCCGGCACGTGAATGGCTTCGAGCTCGTCCATCTGCCGACCCTACAAGAGCCGGATCCCATCACGGGAGGCCGGCTCGGCAGAATGGGACAAAACGTCATGTGAGGGCAACGTCCCGGCAACTTCCGGATCGATCGAGGCGGCGACCGCCAGTGCCAGGGCCCGCGTCACCCGCCCGCCCGCGGCCAGCGCCGCATGATCGAGCCGCGCCACCGCCTCCCGCACCGCCCCCTGCGCCCGCGGCAGGTGCAGCAGCAGCGTCTCCTGGACCGGTTCCGGAACGGCCAACTGATGCTCGGCCAGCAGCAATTGCAACAGGCGGCGCAACAACTCGTCCTCGGGCGGGCCGATCTCCACCGCGGTGATCGCCCGCAACCGGCTCGCCAGGTCCGGCAGCCCCACCTCCCACCGCGCCGGCGGCGCGCGCCCGGCCAGCAACACCGGCAGCCGCGCCTCGGCAGCGGCGTTCAGCAGATGCAGCAGCGGCCGTTCCGGCGCGGTGTCGGCATCGTCCACCGCCACCGGCCGCCGCGGCGGGCCCTCGGCCGCAGCCCTGGACAGCAGCGAACCGGCCACCAGCGCCCCGTGATGGCGCGCCGCCCAGACGGTCAGCAGATGCGTCTTGCCACAGCCCTCCGGCCCCCACAGCGCCAGCCGCCCCTGCGGCCAGGCACCGATACTGCGCAACCATTCAAGGGCGGCGAGATTGGACCCCGCCGGCAGGAAGTCGGCCGCGCCATGATGCGGCGGATGCGGGAACGGCAAGGCCAACTGGCGCGGCATGCGGTTCATCGGGGCCTTGCCCCGTAAGCGTCAGGAAAGGCAAGGGCTCCGCCCTTGACCCGGCGTCGTGCGAAGGCGCGCTGCGCGCGACGGCCACAAGGCCCTTGGATCCCATTCGCGCTGCGCGGCACAGAATGGGTTCCAAGGGGGCAGCCATTGGTCGGGCCATCGCGTGACGGCACGCTGCGCACGACAAGGCTTGTCATGGCTCGTGTCCCGGGCGGGCGGGCGGCTCCAGGTACAGCGGACTGTTCAGGTAACGACGCAGCCAGAACCGTGCCAGCACCCCAATGGTCGCCGCGACCGGCACCGCGAGCAGCACGCCCAGGAAGCCGAAGGCAGCCCCGCCCGCGAACAGCGCGAAGATCACCCAGACCGCGTGCAGCTCCACCCTGTCCCCCAGGAAGCGAGGGTAGATGATGTAGCCTTCCAGCAACTGCCCGGCGATGAACACGCAAGTGACCACCGCCACCCCGGTCCAGGTCGGGAACTGGGCACAGGCCAGCCCGATCGAGGTCACCGCGCCGGTGATCGTGCCGACATAGGGAATGAACGACAGCATCCCCGCCGACAACCCGACGGTCAGCCCCAGCTCCAGCCCGGCCGCCGACAGCCCGGCCGCATAGAACACCGCCAGGATGATGCAGCAGAGCGCCTGGCCCCGCAGCCAGGCCGAGAGGATGCGGTCGACCTCGCGGGCCTGCGCCCGGATCACCCCGGCGTAGCGCCGCGGCAGCCAGCCATCGACCTGCGCCACCAGCCGCGGCCAGTCGCGCAACAGGTAGAAGGCCACCACCGGCGTCACCAGCATCAGCGACAACACGTTGAACAGGGCGAAGCTGCCCCCGATCAGGCGGCTCAGCGCACTCGCCACCACCGAGAGCATGGTCCCGGCCTGCCCGGCCACCAGGTCGCGCAGCTTCTCGTCGACATATTCCGGCCCCAGCCGTTCCTGCAGACGGGCCATCACGTCGGTCGCGAATTCCCGGATCGACCCGACATAGGCCGGCAGGCGGCCAATCAGCAGGCCGATCTGCGACAGGATCAACGGATAGAGCAGCAGGGCGAACAGCAACCCGAGGGCCACCAGGGCGGTGATCAGCAACAGCGCCGCGCCCCCGCGCGGCATGCCGCCGCGGGTCAGGCGGCTGGCCGGCGGATCGAGGAAATAGGCGATCCCGGCGGCCGCCACGAAAGGCAGCAGCACCGAGGCAAAGAGCTGCAGCATCAGCCACGCCGCCACCAGCAGGCCGATCAGCAGCCCCAGACGTTGCAGCCGGGTAGTGCCCGGGCCGCGCGGGGAGGGTGGCGGCGGCGGTCCAGGAACGGGTGGCTCGGCCAGGATCGGCGGGGAGGCCACCGGCAACGTCATTGCCCCCGCACACCCTTCCAGAGATAAGCGCCCCCCGAGGCCAGCGTACTCGCCGCCACCGCCCAGATCAGCGTCGTGCTCAGCCATGGCCAGGACCGGTCGAACGCCGACAGCAACAACACCACCGCGACCAGTGCCAGTTGCAGGAAGGTGTTCAGCTTGGAAATCAGCAAGGGCCGGATGGTCACGCTCTGGCCCATCACCCCCAGCACCAGCACGCCGCCCACGATCACCACGTCGCGGAACACCACCAGGATCGCCAGCCAGTCCGGCAGCACCCGCACCGCGGCCAGGGTCACGTACATCGACACCAGCAGCGCCTTGTCGGCGACCGGATCGAGCACCGTGCCCACCAGCGTCGGGCCGCTGCGGCGGGCGAGCCACCCGTCCAGCCCGTCCGAGATGCCGGCCGCCACGAACAGCCAGAACGCCATGGCGAAATCCTGCCGCAGCACCAGCCATACGGCCACCGGCACCGCGCAGAGCCGCGCGAAAGTAATGACATTCGGAACGGTCAGCATGTCGTTGCTGACCGGACGCTCAAATCCCGGCCCATCAGGCATGCGCCTGTCCCGTCCCTCTTGCCGGCCGTCGCGCATTGCACGCGGACGGTCGCTATGGTTGTTTGCGCCCGCGCTCCGCGGCGCCCCTTCTCCCGCCATGGTCGCTCGGATCATGGTCACATCATACCCGAGGTCCGGCATGGCTAGCATGACCTATCGCGGAGCCGGCGTGGACATCGACGCCGGTGACGCGCTGGTGGAACGCATCAAACCCCTCGCCCGCGCCACCGCGCGCGCCGGTGTCATGGGCGGGCTTGGCGGCTTCGGCGCCCTGTTCGACCCGAAGGCGGCCGGGTTGCGCGACCCCGTGCTGGTCGCCTCGACCGATGGCGTCGGCACCAAGCTGCGCATCGCCATCGACACCGGCCACCATGACACCGTCGGCATCGACCTTGTCGCCATGTGCGTCAACGATCTCGTCGTGCAAGGGGCCGAGCCGCTGTTCTTCCTGGATTATTTCGCCACCGGCAAGCTGGAGGTGGCGCAGGCCGCGCGCGTCATCGGCGGCATCGCCGAAGGCTGCCGCATCGCCGGCTGCGCCCTGATCGGCGGCGAAACCGCCGAGATGCCGGGCATGTACGCCGCCGACGACTACGACCTCGCCGGCTTCTCCGTGGGCGCGGCCGAGCGCGACGCGCTGCTGCCGCGCGACGTCGCCCCGGGCGATGCCGTGCTCGGCCTGGCCAGCAGCGGCGTGCATTCCAACGGCTTTTCCCTGGTGCGCCGCATCGTCACCGCTGCCGGCGCCGACTGGGCCGCCCCCGCGCCCTTCGCCGCGTCCGGCACGCTCGGCGACGCGCTGCTCGCGCCCACCCGCATCTACGTGAAGTCGCTGCTGGCGCTGCACCGCGCCGGGCTGCTCAAGGCGGCCGCCCACATCACCGGCGGCGGCCTGCCCGGCAACCTGCCGCGCGTCCTGCCCGAAGGCACGCGCGCGGCGCTGGATGGCGCCGCCTGGACCCTGCCGCCGGTCTTCGGCTGGCTCGCCCGCAACGGCGGGGTGGCAGCCGAGGAAATGCTGCGGGTGTTCAATTGCGGCATCGGCATGGCCGTGGTCACGGCCGATCCGGACGCCGCCCGCGCCCTGCTGGAAGCCGAGGGCGAGACCGTCTTCACGATCGGCCGCATCGAGGCCGCCGATCCCGGCGCCGAGCCCGAGGTGCGCATCGACCTGCCAACGGACTGGCTGGCGTGACCACGACGGCGAAGCGCCGCGTCGGCATCCTGATCTCCGGCCGCGGCTCCAACATGACGGCGCTGCTGCGCGCCGCCGCCGATCCCGCCTTTCCCGCCACCATCGCCCTGGTGCTGTCGAACAACCCCGATGCCCCCGGCCTTGCCACCGCGCGCGCGGCCGGCGTCGCGGCGGCGGCGATCGACCATCGCCCCTTCGGCCGCGACCGCGCCGCCCATGAAGCCGCGCTGGCGGCGGCGCTGGACGAGGCCGGCGTCGAGGTGGTCTGCCTCGCCGGCTACATGCGCCTGCTGACCCCGTTCCTGGTCGGCCGCTACGCCGGGCGCATGCTCAACATCCATCCGAGCCTGCTGCCCGGCTTCCCCGGCCTGCACACCCATGCCCGGGCACTGGCCGCCGGCGCCAAGCTGCATGGCTGCACCGTGCATCTGGTCACCGAGGTCATGGACGAAGGGCCGATCCTGGCCCAGGCGGCCGTGCCGGTGCTGCCCGGCGACGACGAGGACAGCCTCGCCGCCCGGGTCCTGGTGCAGGAACACGTGGTCTATCCGCTGGCCCTGCGCAGCTTCCTCGAAGGCCAGGCGCCCCACCCGCCGGCGGAGGCCGCGCTGGTCAATCCCCTGCCAGCAACCTTGTCAGCGGCGGCGGCGTCTTCCTAAGGTACGGGGCATGGTGGATAGCCCCAGCCAGCCCCAGGAAACAGCCCCGAGGACGCCCATGGCCCAGACATCGACGTCGTCGCCTCCGGTCACGGAGGAGGCTTTCCTCGCCGATCGCCAGCAGTTCTTCCAATCCTTCACAAGCTTCACCACCGGAACGATCATCACCGTGGCGGTGATCCTGCTGCTGCTGGCGTTCTTCCTGGTCTGGCTCTGACGCCTGGAAGCGGCGGGGCTTCGCCCCGCACCCGACCAGGAGGCTTCGCCTCCTGGACCTCCACCAAGGGCTTCGCCCTTGGAACCCATTCCTTTGCCGCGCAGCGAGAATGGGGTGCAGGGGCCTTGTGGCCCCTGCCGGGTCGAGGGCGGAGCCCTCGCCTTCCCTTAGCCGACGATCTCGATCCCGGAGAAGAAGAACGCGACCTCGATCGCCGCGTTCTCCGCGCTATCGGACCCATGCACGGAATTCGCCTCGATGCTCTCGGCGAATTCCTTGCGGATGGTGCCGGGGGCGGCGTTGGCCGGGTTGGTGGCGCCCATGATCTCGCGGTTGCGCGCGACCGCGTTCTCGCCTTCCAGCGCCTGCACCACGACCGGGCCGGACACCATGAAGGTCACCAGATCGCGGTAGAAGGGGCGGTCCTTGTGCACGGCGTAGAACGCCTCGGCCTGGGCCACCGAGAGTTGCAGGCGCTTCTGCGCCACGATGCGCAGGCCCGCTTCCTCGAACTTGGCGTTGATGCGGCCGGTCAGGTTGCGCCGCGTGGCATCCGGCTTGATGATGGAGAGCGTACGTTCGATCGCCATGGCGGCGTCTCCGACGGTTATGTTTGGACTGGGGCGGGGCTTTAGAGCACCCCCTGCCGCCCCGCAACTCCGCCTGCCCGCAACGCCGCTTCCAAGCATCGGCGCCCGCCGTTAGGGTCCCGCCCCATGAGCCTGCTGACCCTCAGCGACATCGTCATCCGCATCGCCGGCCGCACCTTGCTGGACCGCGCCGATCTCACCGTCGACCCGGGCCGCCGCATCGGGCTGGTCGGCCGCAACGGCGCCGGCAAGTCCACGCTGCTGAAGGCAATCGCGGGCGACCTCGCCATCGACGGTGGCGAGATCCGCATGGCTGCCCGCGCCCGCCTGGGCCAGGTGAAGCAGGAAGCCCCGGAGGGCGATTCGCCGCTGCTCGACATCGTGCTGCAGGGCGACCGCGAGCGCCTTGCCCTGCTTGCCGAGGCCGAAACCGCCGAGCCGCACCGCCTCGCCGAGATCCACGAGCGCCTGCGCGCCATCGGCGCCGACAGCGCCCCCGCCCGCGCCGCCGCGATCCTGGCCGGACTGGGCTTCGATGCCGCCGCCCAGGCCCGTCCGATCGCCGAGTTCTCCGGCGGCTGGCGGATGCGCGTGGCGCTGGCCACCGCGCTGTTCGCCCAACCGGACCTGCTGCTGCTGGACGAGCCGACCAACCATCTGGACCTGGAAGCCACGCTCTGGCTGGAAACCTGGCTGGCGAAGTTCCCGGGGGCGGCGATCATCGTCTCGCATGACCGTGGCCTGCTCGACCGCTGCGTGCATGCCATCGCCCATCTGGACCGGGGCAAAATCACCCTGACGCCCGGCGGCTTCGAGGAATTCGTCCGCATCCGCACCGAGCGGGCGGCGCAGCAGGCCGCCATGGCCGTCAAGGTCGCCGCCCAGCGCGCCCATATGCAGGCTTATGTCGATCGCTTCCGCTTCAAAGCCAGCAAGGCGCGGCAGGCCCAGGCGCGGCTGAAGGCGATCGCCAAATTGCCAGCGATCGAGGCGGTGGTCGAGGACACCCCCACCCGCTTCGAGTTCCCGCAGCCGCAGCAGATCGCGCCGCCGATCCTGGCGCTCGACCGTGCCGCCGCCGGCTATGACGGGCGGCCGGTGCTGCGCCACCTGTCGCTGCGGGTGGACATGGACGACCGCATCGCCTTGCTGGGTGCCAACGGCAACGGCAAGTCCACCCTGGCCAAGCTGATCGCCGGCCGGCTCGATCCGCTGACGGGCGAGGTTCGCCGCGGACCGAAGCTGAAGGTGGGGTATTTCGCCCAGCACCAGACCGAGGAGCTGGTGCCCGGCCAGACCCCGGTCGATCACATGGCGCGCGCCCTGCCCCGCGCCACCGAGACGCAGGTGCGGTCACAGCTCGCCCGCTTCGGCCTGGACGCAGACCGGGCCGGGACCGCCATTTCCTCGCTTTCGGGCGGCGAGAAGGCGCGGCTGCTGCTGGCGCTGGCCACCCGCGACGCGCCGCAACTGCTGATCCTCGACGAACCGACCAACCATCTCGACATCGACGCCCGCGAGGCGCTGGTGCGGGCGCTGGCCGATTTCGAGGGCGCGGTGCTGCTGATCACCCACGACCCGCACCTGGTTGAGCTGGTGGCCGACCGGCTCTGGCTGGTGGCCGACGGCACGGTCGCGCCGTTCGAGGGCGATCTCGACGATTACCGTGCCCTGCTGGCCGAGCGCGCCCGCCCGGCCAACAAGACGGAAGCCGCGCCGAGTCGGCGCGAGGACCGCCGCGAGCGCGCCGAGGCCCGCGCCGCCACCGCGCCGCTGCGCCGCCGTGCCAAGGACGCCGAGGCGCGCATGGCGAAGCTCGCCGCCGAACGGGCGAAGATCGAGGCGAAGCTGGCCGATCCGGCGCTGTATGTGCCCGGCCGCGCCGTCGAGGTCACCGCCGCGCAGACCCGGCTGGCCGCCATCGGCCGCGAGACCGAGGCGGCCGAGCTGGAATGGCTGGAAGCCGCGGAGGCGCTGGAGGCGGCCGGCAGCTAGGGGGCAGCAAGTGATGGACGAGGCGCCCCGGCCGCCTTGTGTCCCGCCGGATCAGGCGCCGAAGCCGCCGTCGATCGTGTGCATCGCCCCGGTCACGAAGCTTGCCTCCGGCCCCGCCAGCCAGGCCACCATCCCCGCCACATCCTCCGGCCGCCCGTGACGCTTGATGGCCATGACGGCGTGCTGGATGTCCTTCATCGGCCCGTCCGCCGGGTTCAGATCCGTGTCGATGGGCCCGGGCTGCACCACGTTCACCGTGATCCCGCGCGGCCCGAAGTCCCGCGCCAGCCCCCGCGCCATCCCCTGCAGCGCCGACTTGCTCATCGCGTAGGCCGACAGGCCCGGGAAGGGAATCCGGTCCCCGTTGACGGAACCGATCACGATGATGCGCCCGCCCTCCGGCATCCGCCGTGCCGCCTCCACCGCGGCGTGGTAGGGCGCGTTCACGTTGATGCGGATCAGCCGGTCCACCGCGTCCGGGTCCTGCTCCAGCGGATCACCGAAGGCGCCAACCCCCGCATTCACCACCAGCACGTCCAACGGCCCGCTCTCCCGCACCCGCGCGATCACCGCATCCCGGTCGGCGCTGTCCGTCACCACCGCCGTGGCGCCCGTCTCCGCCGCCAGCCGCTCCGCCACCTCCCTTGAACTGGCATAAGTGAAGGTCACCGCCGCGCCCTCCGCGGCGAAGCGCCGCACGATCGCCGCCCCGATCCCGCGGCTCCCGCCCAGCACGAGAACGGACTTGCCCTGAAAACCAGCCATTAGGCCCTCCTTGAGGTTTAACCTAGTGACCGCTACATAAATCGCGTGAGCGCCTCGTCAAGGCATTCTGTATCGATGACTACAAATTCACCGCGCCCCCGCGGCCGCCCCCGCCGCTTCGACCCGGAACAGGCCGTCGCCACCGCCCAGCGCCTCTTTCACGCCCGCGGCTACGACGCCGTCAGCGTCGCCGACCTCACGGAAGCGCTCGGCATCAACCCGCCCAGCTTCTACGCCGCCTTCGGCAGCAAGGCCGGCCTCTACGCCCGCACCCTCCGCCGCTACACCGGCACCAACGGCGTCCCCCTGGCCGAGATCCTCCGCCCCGGCCGCCCCGTTGCCGAAGCTCTCGCCGCCGTGCTGGAGGAGGCCGTCCGCCGCTACGCCGCCGACCCTGCCGCCGCCGGCTGCCTCGCCATCGAGGGCACGCGCTGCAACGACCCCGAGGCGCGGGAGGCCGCCCGCGCCCTTACCGCCGCCGCCGAGGACACCATCCGCCGCTTCGTCGCAGCCACCCATCCGAAAGCGGCCGGGCGCCTGGCCGACTATGTCGTGACCGTGATGGCCGGCCTCTCCGCCATGGCCCGCGAGGGCCACGGCCTGGATCGCCTGCTCGCCACAGCCCACCTTGCCAGCCAGGCCCTCGTGCAAGCGCTCCGCGCCTGAGCGCCTCACTGAGCGACGCTTCGGCCGTCGTGCACGAGATGATTATCGGCGCGCATGACCAGCCAGCTCCGTAAGGCTTTTAACGCCCGACAGGGCAACGGGCCGTGCCGCGTGCCTCACGCCCCCTGCCGATCGAGCACCATCCGCGTGAACGCGATGAAGGCGCTCGCCTGCGGCCGCACCAGTTGTCGGTGCGGCGTGACGGCATAGATGTTTCGCGGGCGCGGCAGGAATTCCGGCAGCACCGGCACGAGCCCCCCCGTCCGCAGGTCGGCATGGACGTGAAAGCGATAGAAATTGCCGATCCCCGCGCCGCGCAACGCGGCATGGCGCAGCACGTCGCCATTGTCGCACAGCAACTGGCTCTTCAGCCCGACGACATGCTCCTCCTCTCCCCGCCGCAAGGTCCAGGTCTCGGCCGCTTCCGAGAACCGCGCCGAGAGGCAGACATGGCCGGCGAGTTCCCCCGGCGCCCGCGGCACCCCGCGCCGGCCGAGATACTCGGGTGAAGCGCACAGGATGCGCGGCGCCGCGGCGAGCAACTGGTGGTGCAGCTTGGTGTCCGGCGCCTCCTCGATGCGGATGGCGACATCGACGCGATCGCGCACGAGATCCGGCGCCGCGCTGGTGACCAGCAGGTCCACCGTGATCCCCGGGTGCTCCTGCAGGAAGCCATGCAGGTTGGGCCCGAACACCGTCATGGCGAAGGACGGCGGCGCGGTCACCCGCAGATGCCCCGTCAGCTCGCGCTCGCGCAGAATGACGCCGGCGAGCGTGTCGATCTCCCCGAGGATGGCAAGGCATCGTTCGTAGAAGCGCTCGCCGGCCTCGGTGAGCCGCAGGCGCCGGGTGGAGCGGTGCAGCAGCGCCAGCTTCAGCCCGTCTTCCAGGGTCTGGACGTGCTTCGTCACCGAGGACGGTGCCAGCCGCAACTGCCGCGCGGCGGAGGAAAAGCTCTGGGTCTCCACGACGGCCACGAAGCTGCGCAGCGAGAGCACGCTGGCGTCGTTGAGCAGGTCGCTCTGCCGCGGCGCAGCCATGGCGCCCCCCGATTTACCCTCGTTTGGGAAAAAATATCTTCGTCTGTTCGCGGATTATCAAGGGCCAACCACCTTGCGATCCTGCCCCCTGACGCTGGCGGCGCAGCGGGAGGAAAACATCGAAATGAAGCGGGTGACGCTCACCTTCGACAACGGCCCGACGCCGGGCGTGACGGAAGCCGTTCTGTCGATCCTGGAACGGAACGGCCTGCGCGGCACCTTCTTCATGATCGGCGAGAAAGTGAGCGCGCCCGGCGGCGTCGCGCTGATGCACGAGGTGCATCGGGCCGGCCACTGGGTGGCCAACCATACCCTGACACACAGCGTGGCCCTGGGCGACCGGCCGGATGCCGGGTACGCCGTGCGGGAGATCGACGAAGCCCAATGGCGGATCGCCGCCTGCGCCACCCCCGCGAAGCTGTTCCGCCCGTACGGCAATGACGGACTGCTCGGCCCGCATCTGCTGAGCCGCGCCGCCACCGCGCATCTGCTGCGCGGGCGCTACACCACCATCCTCTGGAACAGCGTCCCGGGCGACTGGCGGGACCCGGATGGCTGGGTCGAACGCTGCGTCTCGCAGGTACGGGCGCAGGACTGGGCGGTGGTCGTCCTGCACGACATCGAAACCGGCTGCCTCGCGGGGCTGCCGGACTTGCTGCGGCGACTGGCCGACGAAGGTGTCACCTTCACGCAGGACTTCCCCGACAGCGTGGTGCTGACACGCGACGGCCACCCCGTCAGCCTCGACCCCGCCTTCATCGCCGATGCCCCCACCTCTCACGACATCACCCGGTAGGACCCGATGGCACGCATTCCCTACGCATCACGCGACGCTGCCCCCGCAGCCGATCAGGCCTTGTTCGATCGCCTGGAAGCGCTGCGCGGCAAGCCGGTCGAGAACATCTTCCTCGCGATCGCCAATGCGCCCGCCTTGTGCGAGGGCGTGCTGGCCATGGCCATGTCGCTGCGCCACAGCACCATTCTGGACCGGCAATTGCGGGAACTCGCCGTGCTCACCGTCGGCCTGGAAACCAGCGCGGAGTACGAGGTCGCGCATCACTGGAACAGCGCGGTCAAGGCCGGCGTCACGCGGGAGAAGCTGGAGCGACTGCACGACTTCGAAGACGCGCCCGTGTTCAGCGACCAGGAGCGCGTGGTGATGCGGGTCGCGCGCGCGGTCACGCGCGACGGGCGGCTCGATGATGACCTGTGGCAGCAACTCTGCGCCGTGCTTGACGAGCCGCAGCGCCTCGAACTCGTGCTGACCATCGCCTGGTACAACTGCGTGGTCCGCATCCTGCTGCCGCTCGAGATCGACATCGAGGACTGGTTCCGGCGGCTCTGATCCGCCCCCCCTACCATCGGACAGCTTCGGAGACACGGATGCAATTCGCCACACTCGGCATCGGCGACCGGCAGGCCATCGCCGTCCCCGGCAGCGACGGAAGGGTGCGCGGCCGTTTCATCGATGATCCGGCCTGCCCCGGCAGCCTGGAGAGCCTCGTCGCCGGCGGCGCGGAGGCGCTCGCCGCGGCGGGGCGCGCCCTGGCCGCCGCGCCGGAGATCAATGAGGCAGAGGCGGTCTTCCTGCCGCCGCTGCGCGCGCCGGGCAAGATCATCTGCGTCGGGCTGAACTATGCCGCGCATTCGGCGGAAAGCGGCTTCACGCCGCCGTCCTATCCGACGATCTTCGCACGCTTCGCCTCCAGCCTGGTCGGCCATGGCGCGCCGATCATCCGGCCGCGCCAGTCCGACCAACTCGACTTCGAAGGCGAGTTTGTCGCGGTGATCGGCCGCGCCGGACGGGACATCCCCCGGCACAGCGCGCTCGACCATGTCGTGGGCTATTCGCTGTTCAACGACGCGTCGATCCGGGACTACCAGTTCCGCACGCCGCAATGGACCGTCGGCAAGACCTTCGACGCCACCGGCGCCTTCGGCCCCTGGCTCGTCACCGCCGACACGCTGCCGCCGGGTTGCGCCGGGCTGCGCCTGCAGACCCGGCTGAACGGCGAGACGGTGCAGGATGCCTCGACCGACGATCTCATCTTCGATGTCGCCACCCTGGTCTCGCTGCTGAGCGAGGTCTGCACGCTGGAGTGCGGCGACATCATCGTCACCGGCACGCCCGCGGGCGTCGGCTTCGCCCGCAAGCCGCCGCTGTGGATGCAACCGGGCGATGTCTGCGAGGTGGCGATGGAGGGCCTCGGCACGCTGCGCAACGGCGTCACCGCCGCAACGGGCTGATCCCGCCGCCCCGCGGATCGGCGGGGCGGCGCGCGAGACTGCAACAAACATGGGGGAAAACGTTCACGATGCAGCGGCAGAACATTCTCACGCCCGGGGCGGCGGCAGCGGCCACAGGCGCGATCGCCGGCCCGGATGACCCGCATGCGGCGCTGTACCGGAAGGTCACATGGCGCCTGCTGCCGATCCTTTTTGCCTGCTACGTCATCGCCTATCTGGACCGGGTCAATATCGGCTACGCGCAGTTGCACATGCGCGGCGACCTCGGCTTCACCGACCAGGTCTACGGCCTCGCCGCCGGACTGTTCTTCGTCACCTACTTCCTGTGCGAGATCCCGAGCAACATCTACCTGCAGCGCGTCGGCGCGCGGAAGACGCTGGTCCGCATCCTGCTGCTGTGGGGGGCGGCCTCCTGCGCAACGATGTTCGTGGTCGGACCGCTCTCGTTCTACGCGGTGCGGCTGGTGCTCGGCGTGTTCGAGGCCGGGCTCGCGCCCGGCGTGATGTTCTATCTCACGCTCTGGTACCCCAACCGGCGACGGGCCCAGGTCACGGCGGTGTTCCTCAGCGGCAGCGCCGTGGCCGGCGTCATCGGCGCGCCGGTCTCCGGGCTCATCCTGGACGGTTTCCAGGGCGTGCTCGGCTTCAAGGGCTGGCAATGGATGTTCCTGCTGGAAGGATTGCCGGCGATCCTGTTGAGCCTGTGCGTGCTGTTGGTCCTGTCCGATCGTCCGCACGAGGCCAACTGGCTGAGCGCGGAGGAAAAGGCAGCCCTGTCGGCGGACATCGCCCGCGACGCCAGCCGCGCCGGAGGCGGGCATGGCTTCGGCGCGGCGCTGCGCGATCCGCGGATCTATTTCTGGTCAGCCGCCTGGTTCACCCTCGTCTGCGGCCTCTATGCCATCACCTTCTGGATGCCGGTGATGCTGCAGGCCGCGGGCGTGCGCAGCGCCACCGAGGTGGGGCTGTGGTCGATCATCCCCTACGGCATCGGCTCGGTCGGCATGGTCCTGATCTCCCGCCAGTCCGACCGCTGCGACGAGCGGCGCTGGCACTACGCGGTCAATGTCGTGCTCGGCGCCTCCTGCCTGCTGATGGCGTCGCTGGCGGGGACACAACTGGCACTGGTGCTGGCCCTGCTCGCGGTGGCCACCGCGACCCTGTTCGCCGCGATGCCGATCTTCTACGCGATCCCCATGGCCTACCTGCCGGAGCGCGCGGCCGCCGGGGGGCTGGCGCTGATCAACTGCCTCGGCCTCACCGGCGGGTTCTTCAGCCCCATGCTGCTGGGCTGGGTGCGCACGCAGACCGGCAGCCTGACCGCGGGGCTGTGGGTGATGGCCGGGATGATGCTGGCCGGCGTGGCCATCCTGCTGCTGACCACCCGGAAAATGGTCCCCTCCCCCGTACCGGTGCGGGCGTGAACGGGGGCATGAACCAAGGCGGCGGGCGATGCTTCGTGCATCGCTTCGCACCGGCCACGCGGCCCGCCTTGCCGCTGCTGCTGCTGCTGCACGGCACCGGCGGCGACGAGACCGAGTTGCTCGCGCTCGCCGCATCGGTGCTCCCCGGCGCCGCCATCCTGGCCCCGCGTGGCCAGGTCGAGGAAAACGGGGCACTTCGCTTCTTCCGCCGCTTCGCCGACGGCACGCTGGACGAAGTCGATGTGGCGCGGCGGGCGGACCATCTCGCCGGCTTCCTTGCCGCCGCCCGGACACGCCACCGCTTGCCGCCTCCGATCGTCCTTGGCTTCTCGAACGGGGCGAACACGGCGGCGGCGATGCTGCTGCGCCATCCCGGCATCTTCGCCGGTGCCGTGCTGCTGCGGGCGGTCCCGCCGCTGCGGCAGGCCGCGGCGGTGGCGCAGGCGGGCGTTCCCGTGCTGCTGGTCGCCGGTGCCGACGATCCCATCGCGCCGCCCGCGCAGGGACAGGCGCTCGCGGAGCTGCTGCGATCCGCTGAAGCCGTGGTCAGGATGCATGTCCTCGATTGCGGACATGCCCTCACCGCAGCGGATGGAACGGTCGCCCGGGAATGGTTGGAGCAACTTTTGCGCTAAAATTGCTCCAGTACGTCCGCCTGCCCTGAGCCCGACCAGACGCCCACGGCAAAGGCCAGGGCGCTGCCCTGGACCCGGCAGGGACCACAAGGCCCCTGCACCCCATTCGCGCTGCGCGGCACAGAAAAAATAGCGGGGTCCGAGGGCGAAGCCCTTGGCAGGTCAAACCCCGGTCGGGTCAGTGCGCTCCCGGGCGCCAGACTTCCGGCAGGAAGGCGTAGCCGGTCCCGGCCCGCACCACATGGCCGAAGGTCGGGAAGTCCAGGTGCATGCCGGCGATGCGCAGCCGGTCGGTCGCCACCATGTCCAGCACCTGCGCCCGCGTCGCCCGCCCCTGCTCGGGATCGATGTCGTACGCCAGGCCGGCCTCCGGCCGGGCGAACTGGATCGCCGGCAGGTGGATCACGTCACCCCAGACCAGCAGCGTGTCGCCATTGGAACTGAGCACCCAGCCGCAATGGCCGGGCGTGTGTCCCGGCAGGTGATGGGCGGTGATGCCGGGCAGCGCTTCCTGGCCGTGGCGGACCGTGCGCAGCTTCTTCTGCAGGTAGGGGGCCAGCGCCCGCCGCGCCGTGGCGAAGGATTGCCGCCGCACCTCCGGCGCCTGCGCGGCATTCGCCTCGTCCAGCCAGAACGCCGGCTCGGCCTCGTGCAGCACCAGCTCGGCATTGGGGAAGTAAGGGTTGCCGGCCTCGTCGATCAGCCCGCCGACGTGATCGAAATGGGCGTGCGTGATCAGCACCGTGTCGATCCCCGCCGGATGCACGTCCAGGGCCTTCAGCCGCGACCGCGCCAGCCCGAGCCCCGTCCCCGAGGCGTTGCCGCTGCCTGCGTCGATCAGCACCCGCCGCCCGGCGAATTCCAGCAGGAAGCAACTGACGGTGATGCGCGGCGGCACCGGCCGGAACGCCTCGCGCAACATCTCCTCCGCGACCGATCTCTCCAGGCCGGTCACCAGCTCGGTCGATGCCTGCAGCACGCCTTCATTCAAGGCGGTCACCGTGATCCCGCCGATGGCGAGATGGTGAACACCGGCATTCCCGTGCAACACAGTCGCCTCCTTCCTCGTTCCGCGTAACGTTCTCGCCTCTCACGCCGATCCGGACAAGCCCGCCTTGCCGGGCGCCCGTCCGAGCAACGCGCCGGAGAGGCGCGGCGGCAACAGCCCGGCCAGCCGTGCCGCCAGCCCCATCCACCAGGGAAACACCACCCGCCGCCGCCCCGCGGCGATGCCGCGCAGGATGATCCCCGCCGCCGGCTCCGCATCCATCAGGCCGGGCATCGGGAAACGGTTGCGCGCCGTCATCGCCGTGCGCACGAAACCCGGGCAGATGCTGGTCATCACCACGCCCTCGCGCCGCACCCCCGCCGCCGTCGCCACCGTCCAGGCATCCACCGCCGCCTTGCTCGCGCAATAGGCCGGGGCGCCGGGGGAGGCGATGAACCCGGCAATCGAGGCCACCACGGCGATGCGCCCGCGCACCCCCTGCCCATCCGGTGCCTGCGTCCGCATCACCGCGAGCGCGGGCAGCACCGTGTTCAGCACCCCGTCGAGATTGGCCGCGAAGATCGCCCTTGTCTGCGCCGGCGTCTCCGCCCGCCCGTCGCCGGTGCCGGCCGAGATCCCGGCATTGGCGACCACCAGATCCAGCCGCCCCGCCGCCGCGACCCAGGACGCCATCGCCGCGGCGTCGCGCACATCCAGCACCTGCTCCCGCACCGCCGCCCCGCGGGCGGCGCAGTCCCGCGCGGTCGCCCGCAGCCGGTCGCCGTCGCGCCCGGAGAGGTGCAGCACCACGCCCGGCGCCGCGAGGGCCAGCGCCAGCGCCCGCCCCAGACCCGAGGACGCACCGGTGATCAGCACGCAGCCATATGCAACCATGGTTCCGGGACCTGCCCCGCCCTGCTACAAGGGCGCGCTCTTGCCAGAAGGATCGGGCTTCTGGAAGGTCGCACTCCGGAAGGATGCCAGCATGACCGCGCCGCCCGCCTCTCCCCTCGCGTCGATGACCGGCTTCGCCCGCACCGAGGGGATCATCGAGGGAACCGCCTGGGCCTGGGAACTGCGCAGCGTGAACGGGCGCGGCCTGGAGCTGCGCTTCCGCCTGCCGCCCGGCTTCGACACGCTGGAACCCGCGCTGCGCGAGGCGGCGGCGAAGCTGCTGCGCCGCGGCAACGTCACCGCCGGCCTGACCATCCGCCGCGACGAGGCGCCGCGGCTGATGCCCGACCCCGCCGCGCTGGACCAGGCGCTGGCGCTGGTGACGGAATTGCAGCGCCGCATCCCCGGCGCCCCGCCGCCGCGACCGGAAGCACTGCTGGCGCTGCCGGGCGTGCTGCGCCCCGCCGCCGTGGTCGCCGAGGACGAACAGGTGACCCGCGCCCGCGAGGAAGCGGTCCGCCAGGGCTTCCTCGCCGCCCTCGACGGCCTCGTCGCTGCCCGCCGCGCCGAGGGCGCCCGGCTGGCGGCGACCCTGACCGGCCTGCTCGACGAGATCGCCGCCCTGTGCCGCCGCGCCACCGAGGAAGCCGCCGACCAGCCCGCGCTGCAGCGCACCCGCATGCTGGAATCGGTGCAGGCCCTGCTCGCCGAGGTGCCGACGCTGCCGGAAGAACGCATCGCCCAGGAAGTCGCCCTGCTCGCCGCCCGCTCCGACGTGCGCGAGGAACTGGACCGGCTGGATGCCCACCTGTACGCCGCCGCCACCCTGCTCGCCGAGGGCACCGCGATCGGCCGGCGCTTCGACTTCCTGGTGCAGGAATTCAACCGCGAGGCCAACACGCTGTGCAGCAAATCCGCCTCGGTGGCGCTGACCGCCACCGGGCTGAAGCTGAAGGCGACCATCGAGCAACTGCGCGAGCAGGTGCAGAACGTCGAATGAGCACGCTGCTGAGCACGCTGCCCCGCCGCGGCGTCTGCCTGGTCATCGCCGCCCCCTCCGGCGCCGGCAAGAGCTCGATCACCCGCGCCCTGCTGCAGGCCGAGCCCGACCTGATGCTGTCGGTCAGCGCCACCACCCGCGCCCCCCGCCCCGGCGAGGAGGAAGGGGTGCATTACTATTTCCGCTCCCCGGCCGAATTCGAGGCGATGGCCCGCAACGACGAACTGCTGGAATGGGCGACGGTGTTCGGCCGCAGCTACGGCACCCCGCGCGCCCCGGTCGAAGCGGCGCTGGCGGCAGGCCGCGACGTGGTGTTCGACATCGACTGGCAGGGCCACCGGCAACTGCGTGACGCCCTGCCGCGCGACGTCGTCGGGCTGTTCGTGCTGCCCCCTTCGCTCGCGGTGCTGGAAGAACGGCTGCGCGGCCGCGGCACCGACGACCCCGCCGAGATCGCCCGGCGCATGCGCGCCGCCCGCGCGGAAATCGCGCACGCGCCGGAATTCGACCACGTCCTGGTCAACGCCGACTTCGCCACCGCGGTCGCCGGGGCGCGGGCGGTGCTGCAGGCGGCGCGCCTGGCCACCGGGCGCCAGACCGGCCTGCCGGCTTTCATCACCGCCCTGGACGGATGACCGCCACCGACCCCGCCGCCCTGCGCCGCGACTATGCAGACCGCATGCTGCGCATCGCCGGGGTCACCGACAGCGCCGTCGCCGCGGCCTTCGCCACCGTCCCGCGTGAGGCCTTCCTGGGGCCGGATCCCTGGACCATCCTCGACCAGGAACTCGGCGCGGTCACGCTCGCCGAAAACGACCCGGCCCGCATCTACGAGGACGTGCTGGTGGTGCTGGACCGGCAGCGCGGGCTCAACAACGGCAGCCCCTCGCTGCATGCGCGGATGCTGCACCATCTGGCGGTGCGCCCCGGTGACCGGGTGCTGCACCTGGGCGCGGGCAGCGGCTACTACACGGCTCTGCTGGCCGAGCTCACCGGCCCGCAGGGAACGGTCACCGCCATCGAATATGACCGCCACCTCGCCGCCACCGCCACCGCCAACCTGGCACCGTGGCGCAACGTCACCGTCCGGCAGGGCGACGCCGCCCTCTGGCCGCGGGACACCACCGACCGGATCTACGTCAATTTCGCCGTGGCCGATCCCGCCGCCGCCTGGACCGGGCATCTGGCCCCCGGCGGCATGCTGGTCTTCCCGCTCGCGCCGGCCCAGGCCGGCGGCAAGGGGGGCGACCCGTCCGCCCGCGGCGCCGTGCTGGCCATTGGCCACGACGGTGCCGGCTTTCCCGTCCGGCATCTCTGCCCCTGCGCCTTCGTCACCGCCGCCGGCCGCCTGGCCGGCACGCCGGCGCTGCGGGAAAGCCTCGCCCGCGCCTTCGCCCGCCCCGGCGTCGAATTCGTGCGCAGCTATCTCCGTCCCGCGCCGCGCTCGCCGGAGCGCTGCTGGTTCTGGTGCCCCGACTGGGCGCTCGGCTACGACGCGCCACCGGAACAGCTCCCGTCGCACCACACGCCAGAGTAGCTAAAACACCAATAAAAACCACCATAAGGTGGAAATTATCGCGATATCGTTATTTTCTGGTTGCATATGACAGGAGCCAGCCGCAACGCAGGCACCCTGCCGGTGAACGTTGTTTCGTATCACGATAGCGTTATCACGCGATCGACGTCGGATGCCGGGACGAACCAGGGCTGACGATCGCCGGTATCCTGTTCGCCGCCCCATGAGCATCCTGTTCGGCATCGTCGCCCCGGTTTTCATCCTGATCGGCCTGGGGGCTGCCAGCCTGCGCCTGCGCATCGTCGATGCCGCCGCCATGCGCGGCATGACCGACTTCGTGTTCTACATCGCCTTCCCCGCCCTGCTGTTCGGATCGGTCGCGGAAGCACCGCCGCTGCGGCTGGCGGACGTGGCCGGATCCTTCCTGGTCGGCGCCGCGATCCTGTTCTTCCTTGCGCTGCTGCTCGGCCGCCTGGTGCTGAAGGTGTCGCTGGCACAGGCCTCGGTGTTCGGGATGAACAGCATCTTCGGCAACACCGTCATGGTCGGCATCCCCATCGTCAGCGCTGCCTATGGCCGCGACGGGCTGGTCACCCTGATGGCGATCATCGCCTTCCACTCGGTAGTGCTGATCCCGCTCGCCACCATCTTCATCGAGGCCGATCGCGGCGGGCGCGGCAGCATCCTGATCATGCTGCGCAGCACCTTCACCGGGATCATCCGCAACCCGATCGTGATGTCGCTGGTCTTCGCCTTCGCCTGGCGCCTCGTCGGAGTGCCGATGCCCGCGGCACTGCACCGCGTGCTCGATCTGCTCGCCGCCGCCGGCCCGCCGCTCGCGCTGTTCTGCCTCGGCGGCACCCTGCCGCGGCCATCCTGGTCCGACCTGCGCGAGGTCTCGCTGGCAGTGCTGCTGAAACTGGTGGCCATGCCGGCCATCGTCGCCGTGGTCGCCCACCTCGTCGGCGTGACCGGGCTTGCCTTCGCGGTGACGGTGCTTACCGCGGCGCTGCCGACCGGGGCCAACGCCTTCCTGCTGGCGCGCCGGTTCGAGACGATGATGGAAGCCTCCGCCAGCACCGTGGTGATCGCCACGGCCCTGTCCATGGTCACGCTGACCCTGCTGCTCGGCTGGCTGCCCCGCTGATCCGGGGCGCTGCCCCGGACCCTGCCAGAGGCTCCGCCTCTGGACTCCGGCAGGGGGCAGGGGCCCCCTGCACCCCGGTTGTTTGGTTCCTGGGAGGGGGGCGAACCGACACGGACCCATCACCAGCGAGGATGCCCCCTTCCCAGGAACCAAACATGGGATCCAAGGGCCTTGTGGCCCTTGGTGGAGGTCCAGGAGGCAAAGCCTCCTGGCGGGGCCGGGGCAGCGCCCCGGATCAGCGCGGCTCCGCCTGCAGGGCGCGCAGGCGGGCGACGTTGCGGTTGTGCTGCTCCAGCGTGCGCGCGAACGCATGCCCGCCATTGCCATCGGCGACGAAATACAGGTCGTCGACCGGCGCCGGGTGCGCGACCGCGCGCAGGGCCGCGAGCCCCGGCGCGGCGATCGGTCCCGGCGGCAGCCCGGTGACCCGGTAGGTGTTGTAAGGGTTGGGCCAATCCAGGTCGGCGCGCGAAAGCGGCCGTTCCAGCGCGCCCTGCCCTCCGGACACGGCATAGATCACAGTGGGATCGGATTGCAGCCGCATGCCTTGTTGCAGGCGATTGAGGAACACCGCCGCCACCATGGGCCGTTCCTCCGGCCGCGCGGTTTCGCGCTCGACGATGCTGGCCAGGGTCAGCATCTCGTGCGGGCTGGCCAGCGGCAATCCGTCGGCCCGTTCCGCCCAGGCCTGGGCCAGGGCCTGGCCCATCGCGGCACGGGCACGAGCGAGCAGGGCCTCGCGGGTGGTGCCCCGCTCGTAGAGATAGGTTTCGGCCATGAGCGTGCCTTCTTCCGGCACCGGGGTGGGGCCGGTCAGGGCCGGGGCGCGTTCGAGCAGCACCGCGATCTGGGCCGATGTCAGTCCTTCGGCGATGGTCAGGCGGTACTGCACCGGCCGGGCGGTACGCAGCACCTGCAGCACCTCCCGAAGGCTGGCATGGGCGGGGAAGGCCAGTTCGGCGGCGCGGATCGGGCCGTCCCGCCGGGTGACGAAGGAGGCGATGCGAAAGGCGAGCGGATCGTCGATCACCCCGGCGTCCCGCAGCGCCTCGGCGACCTGGGCCTCGCTGCCACGCGGCACCACGACCGCCCGTTGTTCGGGCAGCGGGCCCGGCTGCTGGTAGCGCGCCACCCCGTAATGCCAGCCGGCCACGCCGCCGGCGAGCTGGGCCAGCAGCGCCAGCAGGGTGACCGCCCAGGTGAGCACGCGCCGTCGGCGCCGAGGGGACGGCGGATCGGGGCTCGCGGCCGGATTGGACTGCTGGGGGAGGTTATCCATCGCGGGACCATCCTGGCGATGGTACCGCGGGTAACTCCCGCCCGGGGATGGCCCGGGCGGGATCGCGAGGGAGGATCGCTGCTGTCCGACGCGCGCTCAGGGCGCCTTGCGGAACAGGATGGAGGCGTTGGTGCCGCCGAAGCCGAAGCTGTTCGACAGCGCGATGTCGATGCGGCGTTCCTGCGCGGTATGGGCGACCCGGTCGATCACGCTCTCCCGGCTCGGGGCGTCGAGATTGAGCGTCGGCGGCGCCACGTTGTCGCGCACCGCCAGGATCGAGAACACCGCCTCGATCGCGCCGGCGGCGCCGAGCAGGTGCCCGGTCGCGGACTTGGTCGAGGACATCGCCAGGCCGCGCGCGGCATCGCCGAAGAAGCGTTCCACCGCGTCCAGTTCCAGGTCGTCGCCGAGCGGCGTGGAGGTGCCGTGGGCGTTCACGTACTGGATCTGGTCGGGGGTGATGCCGCCGTTCTTCAGCGCCGCCTTCATGGCGCGGAAGGCGCCGTCATGGCCCTCGGCCGGGGCGGTGATGTGGTAGGCGTCGCCCGAGAGGCCGTAGCCGCAGACCTCGGCGTAGATCTTCGCGCCGCGCTGCTTGGCGTGCTCGTATTCCTCGAGCACCAGGACGCCGGCGCCTTCGCCCATGACGAAGCCGTCGCGGTCCTTGTCCCAGGGGCGCGAGGCCTTGGTGGGGGTTTCGTTGAAGCCGGTGGACAGCGCGCGCGCGGCGCAGAACCCGGCGATGCCGAGCGTGTTCACCGCGGATTCGGCTCCGCCCGCCACCATCACGTCGGCGTCGCCGAGCATGATCAGCCGGGCCGCGTCACCGAGCGCGTGCACGCCGGTGGCGCAGGCCGTCACCACGCTGTGGTTCGGGCCCTTGAAGCCGTACTTGATCGAGACGTGGCCGGAGGCGAGGTTGATCAGCGCGGAGGGAATGAAGAAGGGCGACAGACGCCGCGTCTTGCCCTCGTGCACCAGCACCGAGGCGTCGTAGATCGTCTCAAGCCCGCCGATGCCGCTGCCGATCATCACGCCGGTGGCGCAACGGCTTTCCTCGTCCTGCGGCTGCCAGCCGGAATCCTCGACCGCCTCGGTGGCGGCGACCAGGGCGTACTGGATGAACTTGTCCATCTTCCGCTGGTCCTTGACCGGGACCCATTCGGAGATGTCCAGCTTGCCCTCGGCCTTGCTGCCCTTCGGAAGCTGGCCGGCGATCTTGGCCGGCAGGTCCTTCACGTCGAAGGACTGGATGGCGCTGATGCCTGACTCGCCCTCGATCAGGCGTTTCCAGACATGCCCGACCCCTAATCCCAGGGGGCAGGCGATGCCCATGCCCGTCACCACAACGCGCCGCATCGGTGCCATCCTTGCCGTTTCCCTTTTGCCGTGTTCCGGCTCAGGCCGCCTTCTGCTTCTCGATGTACTCGATCGCATCCTTCACGGTGCTGATCTTCTCGGCGGCGTCCTCGGGGATCTCGACGCCGAAGGCCTCTTCGAAGGCCATGACCAGCTCGACCGTGTCCAGGCTGTCCGCGCCCAGGTCGTCGATGAACGACGCCTCGGGGGTGACCTTGCTTTCCTCGACGCCGAGATGCTCGACGACGATCTTCTTCACCTTATCGGCGATTTCGCTCATCGGAATTTTGGCTCCTGCCTGCCCGTTCTTGGTCTAAACGTCACTCGCCCGGTCCGCCCGCCTTCCTGGTCCCGTTTGTGATGGACCAGCCCGGCCCACGGGACAGACCTGAACTGCGCCGCGTACACCGCCCCGGACGAGGGCGCGCGGCGCTTAGCATGGTTTAGTCGCAATCGCCAACCATCGGCACGGGTCCAACCTGCCCAAAGCCGGCGAATCAGACCATCGCCATGCCACCATTGACGTGCAGTGTGGTACCAGTGACCCACCCTGCCTCGTCGCTGGCGAGATACAGCACCGCCGCCGCAACGTCCGCCGGCTGGCCGAGCCGGCCCAGCGGAATCCTCTCAGCCAGCTTGACGCGCTGCGCGTCCGACAAGTCGTCGGTCATCGGCGTGGCGATGAAGCCCGGCGCCACCACGTTCACGGTGATGCCGCGCGAGGCCACTTCCTGGGCCAGCGCCTTGCTCATGCCGGCCAGCCCCGCCTTGGCGGCGGCGTAGTTGGCCTGGCCGGGATTGCCGGTGTGGCCGACGATGGACGAGATCGAGACGATCCGCCCGGCGCGCCGCTTCAGCATGCCCTTCATCGCCGCCCGCGCCAGCCGGAACGGCGCGCTCAGGTCGACGTCCAGCACCGCCTGCCAGTCCTCGTCCTTCATGCGCAGGGCGAGCATGTCGCGGGTGAAGCCGGCATTGTTCACCAGCGCCCAGAGCGGCCCGCCGGCCGCCTCGGCCGCCGCCACCAGCGCATCGGCCGCGGCCGGGTCGCGCAGATCGGCGGGGCAGACATGCGCCCGGCCCGGGGAGACCGCGTCCAGCTCCGCCGCCAGGGCGTCGAGCGCCTCGCGCCGCGTGCCCGACAGCGCCACCACCGCGCCCTGCGCGTGCAGCGTGCGGGCGATGGCGGCGCCGATGCCGCCGGAAGCACCGGTGACCAGGGCGGTCTTGCCGTCCAGCCGGAACATGGCTGTTTCCTTGTCTCAGAGAGTCTTCAGGATCTGCTCGATCTCGGCCGGCGTGCCGACCGAGGCGGTCGCCGCGTCCGGGGCGATCCGCCGCACCAGGCCGGACAGCACCTTGCCCGCGCCCAGTTCGACGAAGCTGGTAACGCCGAGTTCGATCATCGCGTTCACGCATTCGCGCCAGCGCACCGTCGCGGTCACCTGCTGCACCAGCAGCCGGGAAATCTCGGCCGGGTCGGTCACCTTGGCGGCGGTGACATTGGCCACCACCGGCACCAGGGGCGCGCCCGGCGGGGATTTCTCCAGCGCCTCGGCCATCGCATCCGCCGCCGGCGCCATCAACGCGCAGTGGAACGGGGCGGAGACCGGCAGCAGCATGGCCCGCTTCACGCCCTTCGCCTTGGCCACCTCGATGGCGCGGTCGACCGCGGCCTTGTGGCCGGAGATCACCACCTGCCCGCCGCCGTTGTCATTGGCGGGCGAGACCACCTGCGTGCCGTCCGGGCCTTCCGCCGCCTCGGCGCAGACCGCGCGGGCGAGTTCCATCTCGGCGCCGAGCAGCGCGGCCATGGCGCCCTCGCCGGGCGGCACCGCCTTCTGCATGGCCTGGCCGCGCAGCCGCAGCAGGGCGGCCGCCCGCGCGGGGGTGAAGGCCCCGGCGGCGGCCAGCGCGCTGTACTCGCCGAGCGAGTGGCCGGCGACCAGCACCGCCTTGTCGGCCAGCTTCAGCCCGCCCTCGCGCTCCAGCACGCGCAGCACCGCCAGCGAATGCGCCATCAGCGCCGGCTGGGTGTTCTCGGTGAGGGTAAGTTCCTCGGCCGGTCCCTCGAACATCAGCTTCGACAGCTTCTGCTTCAGGGTCTCGTCGACCTCTTCGAAGACCTCGCGGGCGGCGGCGAAGGCGGCGGCGAGGTCCCGCCCCATGCCCACGGCCTGGCTGCCCTGGCCCGGGAAGATGAAGGCGTGCACCGGCATGCGGAAAAATCCCGAAATGAGAAGCGGGGGGCAATTGGGCGCGCGGCGTAGCTTCGCCCCGTGCCCCTGTCAATTGCCGGCGACACCGGGGACCCGGCAGACGGCATGCGCCGGGCGCGCGGACCAGCCCTGCGCAACGATCGACGCCGCATCGACCGGCGCCTCTTAATATCGCGACTGACTCGCACTTGCAGACCCACTTGCAGCCCCGGGAGCCCCGTCGTGGTTGGTCCTGCCGCCGTCCTGGCCGAAACATGTCCCGCCCACGGCTCCCCCTGCGCCCCGCCCGGCGCCTCCCCGGGACGGATCGCCCGCCTCGCCGCGCTGCTGGAACGGTTCTTCGTCACGCATCGCCGGCAGCTCTCCTGGGTGCATGCCGGGATGTTCGTGGTGTTCCTGCTGGTGATCGGCGGGCCGCTGCTGCTGCCCGACCCGCCCGGCGACGCCACCCCCTGGAACAATCTGCGGGTCGGCGCCTCCTATGCCCTGTGGGGGCTGTGGTTCCCGCTGGTGTTCCTGTCCGTCATCTTCGCCGGGCGCGCCTGGTGCGGCGTGCTCTGCCCGATGGGCGCGGCGGCGGAATGGGCCAACGGCGTCGGCCTGCGCCGGCCGATCCCGGCCTGGCTGCGCTGGGAAGGCACCCCGCTGGTCAGCTTCATCGTCATCACCCTGCTCGGCCAGACCACCGGCGTGCGCGACCATCCCGAGGCAGCCGCCGAGATCTTCGGCGGCACCATGCTGATGGCGATCGTGATCGGGTTCCTCTATGGCCGGCGCAAGCGCGCCTGGTGCCGCCACATGTGCCCGATCGGCCGGGTGCTCGGTCTCTATGCCCGGCTCGGCGCCGTGGAGTTCGCCCCGAAGACCCGCCTGCCCGGGCCGGAGGCGTACACGGAAAAGGGCGTCTGCCCGACCATGATCGACCTGCCGCACAAGGCGGAATCGCGCCACTGCATCAGTTGCTTCCGCTGCGTCAACCCCGACGCGCGCGGCGGGGTGTCGCTGCGGCTGCGCCGGCCGGGCGAGGAAATCGAGGCGATCCGCGACCACCACCCCAACCCGACCGAGGTGTGGTTCCTGTTCCTCGACACCGGCGTGGCGCTCGGCGGCTTCCTGTGGCTGGTGCTGCCCGCCTACCAGGACGCGCGGCAGGCCTTCGGCGAATGGGCAATCGAGCATGGCTGGGCCTGGATCACCGCGATCGGCCCGTCCTGGCTGATGAGCGTCCACCCCGACCGCGGGGAGACGTTCATGTGGCTCGATTTCCTGATGATCAACGGCTTCATGATCGGCTGCATGATCGCGCTGACGGTGGTGCTGGCGGCGACCACGGCGGCCGCCGCGGTGCTGGCACGGCAGGTGGGCGCGCGCGGCAGCTTCGCCGCCCGTTTCGCCGAACTGGGCTACCAGTACGCCCCGATCGCGCTGATCTCGCTGGTGATCGGCCTCGGCGCCGAGCTGTTCGAGCCGCTGCGCCGCACCGCCTTCGGCATTGAGGGAGTGCATATCACCAAGGGCATCCTGTTCCTGCTGGGCTTCGCCTGGAGCGTCTGGCTGGCCGACCGCGTGCTGGTCCGCCAGGGCGTGGCGGCGGGCCGGCGCTGGCTGCCGCTGCTGCCCGGCATCCTCGGCAGCCTGGCCACCGGCCTCGCGTGGTGGCCGGCCATCTTCGGGCTGTAATGATGATCAGCGGAACGTTGGCACGGCGGATTGCGCTTCGCTGATCCGTTGCAATGGCGGATTGCGCTGCGCTTATCCGCCCTACGGCCTGCCGGCCCGTGATCGTCCTTGCATCCGGCGGGCACGCGTGTATAAGCCCGCGCCTTCCCTGCCGGGTAGAGACGGCCTCTCCCGGCTATGCCCGCGTGCCATGGTGGCGCGGGACCTCGATCCAGCGGTCCGGGGCAGAGACAAGCCAGAGGGAGAGCCCATGCCGCTTTACGAGACCGTGTTCATCGCACGGAACGATGTCACGCAGCAGCAGGTCGAGGCCATCGCCGACGCGATCGGCATTCAGCTCGACACCGACCGTGGCATTGCCCCGGCCGCCGAGGGCGAGGAACCCCGTCCCTCCGCTTCCGTCAAGAAGCGCGAGTACTGGGGCCTGCGCAGCCTGGCCTACCGGATCAAGAAGAACCGGAAGGGCCACTACATGCTGCTCGGCCTGGACGCGGCCCCCGCTTCGATCCTGGAGATGGAGCGCCAGCTCAGCCTCAACGAGGACGTGCTGCGCTACATGACCATCCGCGTCGATGCGATCGAGGAAGGCCAGAGCGCCATTCTCTCGCGCAAGTCCGACGACCGCGAGCGTGGCTTCCGCGGGCCCAAGCCGGCCGGCCGCTTCGATTCCGGCCGCAAGCGTGGCTATGACGACCGCGAGGAGTTCCGCGCCCGCGAGGAAGTCGCCCCGCGCGCCGAGCGCGAAGATTTCCGCGGCGCGGTCGAGGAGTAAGCCACGATGTCCGACAGCACCGAAATCAATCCCGCCGCCCGTCGCGCCGCCGTCGGCGCGCGCCGTCCGTTCTACCGCCGCCGCAAGTCCTGCCCGTTCTCCGGCCCGAACGCGCCGAAGATCGACTACAAGGACGTGCGCCTGCTCTCCCGCTTCCTCTCCGAGCGCGGCAAGATCGTGCCGAGCCGCATCACCGCGGTTTCGGCCAAGAAGCAGCGCGAGCTGGCCAACGCGATCAAGCGCGCCCGCTTCCTCGCCCTGCTGCCCTACGTCGTGAGCTGAGGAGGGTCGCGCCATGGCATCCGTGGAAGTCATCCTGCTCCAGCGCGTCGACAAGCTCGGGCAGATGGGCGAGGTGGTGAAGGTGAAGCCCGGCTTCGCCCGCAACTTCCTGCTGCCGCAGAAGAAGGCGATCCGCGCCAGCAAGGACAACCTCGCGCGCTTCGAACAGCAGCGCGCCCAGCTTGAGGCGCAGAACCTCAAGCGCCGCGAGGAAGCCGAGCGCGTGGCCGAGCGGGTCGGCGGCCTGTCCGTCGTCGTCATCCGCCAGGCCGGCGAATCCGGCGGCCTGTACGGCTCGGTCAGCTCGCGCGACATCGCCGAGGCAGCCACCGCCGCGGGGCTGTCGATCACCCGCTCGCAGGTGGTGCTCGAGCACCCGATCAAGTCGCTCGGGCTGGCGAAGGTGCGCGTGGTGCTGCACCCGGAAGTGGTGATCACCGTCACCGCGAACGTGGCCCGCAGCCCCGAGGAAGCCGAGAAGCAGGCCCGCGGCGAGAGCATCGCCACCGAGGAGCCCGAGGAGGAGCCCGTCTACGACGAGGCCGCCCTGCTCGAGCAACAGCCGGCCGCCGAAGCGTAATCGCCCCGCCCCTCTCCCGCCGCGCGGGAGAGGGGCGACGGCTATCCCACCGCTGTCCCGATTCGCTTCGTGAAGCGGTGCGTACTTGAAACCTGTCAAGTTGGATAACCATTTCCTCGCCCGACCGACATCCAGGCGGGAGGGGAAACCATGCGTGCCGCCCTCGACAGGATCTTCCGGCGATTTGTGGTCAGCGGCCGCCTGACCATCCACTGGCCCGACGGCCAGGTTTCATCCCATGGCACGGGCGAAGGCCCGACCGCCGGTCTCGCGCTGCGGGACACGCGCCTGCTCGCCGGATTGCTGCTGCAGCCCGACATCACAATTGGCGAAGCCTATATGGATGGGCGGATCGCGCCGGTGGACGGCACGATCTACGACGTCCTCGACGTGCTGATGTCCAACTATTCCGCGGGCGCGGCACCGCATCGGCTGCTTGCGCTGCAGGAATTCCTCGGCCGCGTCACCCGCTGGATCCGCCAGTTCAACCCGGCCGCACGGGCGCGACGCAACATCGCCCGCCACTATGACCTGAACGGACGGCTCTACAGCCTCTTCCTCGATCGCGACCGCCAATATTCCTGCGCCTATTTCCGCACCGGCACCGAGACGCTGGAGCAGGCGCAGATCGCCAAGAAGCACCACATCGCCGCCAAGCTGAAACTCGACCGCCCGGACCTGTCCGTGCTCGACATCGGGTCAGGCTGGGGCGGCATGGCGCTGACGCTCGCGCGCGACTACGGCGCCCGCGTGACCGGCATCACCCTTTCCTCCGAGCAACTCGCCGAGGCGCGGGCGCGCGCGAGCGCCGAGGGGCTGCAGGAGCGTGTCGGCTTCGAGCTGTGCGACTACCGGGCGATGACACGGCGCTTCGACCGTATCGTTTCGGTCGGCATGTTCGAGCATGTCGGCGTGGTGCATTACCGTCAGTATTTCGAGGCGATCCGCCGCTGCCTCGCCCCTGACGGGGTCGCGTTGCTGCATGCGATCGGCCGTCCGGACGGACCGGGGCGCACCAATCCCTGGATCGCCCGGTACATCTTCCCGGGCGGCTATATCCCCGCCCTGTCGGAGGTGCTGCCGGCGATCGAGAAGGCCGGGCTGGTCGTCACGGACATCGAGATCCTGCGGCTGCACTACGCCGAAACGCTGCGCCACTGGCGCCGCCGCTTCGCCGCCAACCGCGACACCATCGCCGCGCTGTACGACGAACGGTTCTGCCGCATGTTCGAATTCTATCTCGCCGGTGCCGAGCTGGCCTTCCGCCGGCATGGCCAGATGGTGTTCCAGATCCAGATCACCCGCGACCAGGGCGCCCTGCCGCTCACGCGCGATTACATGTTCGAGGCGGAACGGGTGATGGCGCCGCGCGTCTCGGCGTGAGGCCGCGAAGGGCTCGCGAAACGCTCCGATATTATTACGATCTTTCGATGCGTTGATATCGAAACGATTTTACCGACTCCGCCCGCGCCCGCTGCCAGCGTTGCGATGGCATGCAAGGGCCGGGCGGCCCCGCATTTCCCCTGAGGCGACTCTGCCACAGCCCGCCCTAACGACGATTCCATCCCCCTGATCCACCTTATCCACAGGCCTTGCGCCCCTGTCTGGACGCGGTCCCGGGCGTTATGCTGGGGGCTTCCCAGGCGCCCCCCGCATGAACACAGTTGATTCGCCGCCCCCGCTGTTTGGCCTCTCGCAGCGCCTTCCCCCGGCCAATATCCAGGCGGAGCAGGCACTGCTTGGCGCGCTGCTGGCCAACAACAAGGCGTATGAGCGGGTCAGCGAATTCCTGCAGGCCGATCATTTCGCCAATCCGGTGCATGGCCGCATCTATTCCGCCATCGCCCGCCGCATCGAGGCCAACCAGCTCGCCGACGCGGTGACGCTGAAGGCCGAGTTCGAGCATTCCGGCATTCTCGGCGAGGTCGGCGGCACCGCCTATCTCGCGCAGTTGCTCGGCGCGATGGTCGGCATCATCAACGCCGGCGAGTACGGCCGTGCGATTTACGACGCCTGGCTGCGCCGGCAGCTCATCGACATCGGCGAGGCCGTCGTCAACAACGCCTTCGGCGCCACGCCGGAACTCGACGGCTCCGGCCAGATCGAGGTGGCCGAGCAGGAGCTGTTCAACCTCGCCGAGCGCGGCACCTCCCAGGGCGGCTTCGTCACCTTCGAGCACGCGCTGACCGAGGCGATCCAGAACGCCGAGCGGGCCTTCCACCGTTCCGGCGGCGTCTCCGGCCTTTCCAGCGGGCTGCGCGATCTCGACAAGAAGACCGGCGGGCTGCATCCCTCCGACCTGATGATCCTCGCCGGGCGCCCGGGCATGGGCAAGACGGCGCTCGCCACCAAGATCGCCTTCGGCGCCGCCCGCGCCTTGCAGGCAGAGGCGCGGGCCGCCGGGCCAGAGACACCCACGAAAGGCTCGGTCGCCATTTTCTCCCTGGAAATGAGCGCCGAGCAGCTCGCCACCCGCCTGCTTTCGGAAGAGTCGCGGATTTCCGGCGAGCGCATCCGCCGCGGTGATATCGGCCAGAAGGATTTCGACCGCTTCGTCCAGGTCTCGCGCGAGATCGGTTCGTTGCCGCTGCACATCGACGACACGCCGGCGATCACGCTCTCGGCCATGCGCACGCGCTGCCGCCGGCTGGCCCGCACCAAGGGCCTGTCGCTGATCGTGGTCGACTACCTGCAGCTCATGCGTCCCGCCGCCGGATCGCGGCCGGAAAACCGCGTGCTGGAAATCAGCCAGATCACCATGGGGCTGAAGGCGATCGCCAAGGAGCTCGCCGTCCCGGTGATTGCGCTTTCGCAGTTGTCGCGCTCGGTGGAAAGCCGCGAGGACAAGCGTCCGCTGCTGTCGGACCTGCGCGAATCCGGCTCGATCGAGCAGGACGCCGACGTGGTAATGTTCGTCTATCGTGACGAATACTACCTGCAACAACGCGCGCCCAAGCAACTCGCGTTCGAGAACGAGGAAAAGTTCCATGGCGCCGTCGAGAAATGGCAGCGCGACATGGAGAACGTGCATAACCGCGCCGAGCTGCTGATCGAGAAGAACCGCCACGGCGCCACCGGCAAGATCGACCTTTATTTCGAAGGCGAATTCACCCGCTTCGCCGATCTCGACCTGCACCACGATGGCGAGTGACGGCACCGGGATCCGCGGGCGCCCGGCTTTCGCACCATCCGGCACGTTCTGATATGGTCATGTGCTCTGGCCTGGAACCGCGCAGGCGCGCCGCGTCCGGCATGGGGTCGGACACGACGCCGCCGCGCCAGCAAGGATGCCGGAATCCGTGACGGAGACGCCTCTGGTGGACCGGGACAGCTTCCCCGCCACCGCCCCCGACGCCGCGACCGCGGTGCTGGAACTCGACCTCGATGTCATCGCCGCCAACTGGCAGGAGCTGCGCCGCCGCCATCCGGGCGGTGATGTCGCTGGCGTGGTCAAGGCCGACGCCTATGGCCTCGGTGCCGCCGCCGTCGCCCCACGCCTGTATGCGGCTGGCTGCCGACATTTCTTCACCGCCCATCTGGCCGAGGCGATCGCCCTGCGCCCGCGCCTGCCCGGCGCCCTGATCGCCCCGCTCAACGGCCCGGTGCCCGGCACAGAGCACGCTTATCTCGCGCATGACATCGTGCCGGTGCTCGGCGGGCTCGGGGAGATCGAGCGCTGGACCGCGCTCGCCCGCGCCGAGGGGCGGAAACTGCCGGTGCTGCTGCACGTCGATACCGGCATGAACCGCCTTGGACTCGATGCCGCCGGGCTCGCCGCCCTGGCCGATGCGCCCGAACGGCTCGCGGGGCTTTCGATCCGCTACGTCATGACGCATCTGGTCGCCGCCGAGCTGCCCGACGACCCCGCCAACGCGGAACAGCGCCGGCGCTTCGCAGCCGCCTGCGCCGTCCTGCCCCCCGCCCCCCGCAGCTTCGCCAATTCCTCCGGCATCTTCCTTGGCGCCGGATTCGCCTCCGACCTCGCCCGTCCGGGGGCGGCGCTCTATGGCATCAACCCCACCCCGGGACGGCCGAACCCGATGCGGGTGCCGTTGCGCCTGCGGGCCCGTGTGCTGCAGGTCCGCGACATCGCGGCCGGCGAGAGCGTCGGCTACAATGCCACCTGGCGTGCGCCCCGCCCCAGCCGCATCGCCACGCTTGGCATCGGCTATGCGGATGGCTGGCCGCGCCCGGCCTCGGGCCGCACCCGCGCCCTGCTGACCGGGGGGGGCTTTGACGGCACCCCCGTACCGCTGGTAGGCCGTGTTTCCATGGACCTGACCACCTGCGATGTGACGGACGCCCCGCCCGTGGTGCCCGGCGACTGGCTGGAACTCATGGGCCCCACCATCACGCCGGACGACATTGCCGATGCCGCCGGCACCAACGCCTACGAGATCCTGACCGGACTCGGCCCGCGTATTGCCCGGATCGTGCCGGCGTGACCGCGTTGCTGGATGCGCTGGCCAGGCTCGGCCGCGCCGTGCTGACCACCTTCACGGTGACCGGCCGGATTTCCATGTTCGCGCTGGATGGCCTGTCGCACATCGTCCGCCCGCCGTTCTACGGGCGGCTGTTCCTGCGTTCCTTCCTCGACATCGGCTATTACAGCCTGCCGGTGGTGGCGCTGACGGCGATCTTCACCGGCATGGTGCTGGCGCTGCAATCCTCGACCGGGCTCTCTCGCTTCAATGCCGAGAGCGCCATCGCCAATCTGGTCGTGCTCTCGATCACGCGCGAGCTGGGGCCGGTGCTGGCCGGGCTGATGGTGGCCGGGCGGGTCGGCGCCGCCATGGCCGCCGAGCTCGGCACCATGCGCGTCACCGACCAGATCGATGCGCTCAGCACGCTGTCCACCAATCCCATGAAATACCTGGTGGCGCCGCGGCTGCTCGGCGGGCTGGTCGCGCTGCCGCTGCTGGTGCTGGTCGCCGACCTGCTGGGCGTGCTGGGCGGCTACATCATCGCCACCGTCAAGCTCGGCTTCAATCCGGACGTCTATCTCGCCAACACCGTCAATTTCGTGCGCACCGACGACGTGGTCTCCGGCCTGGTCAAGGCCGCGGTGTTCGGCTTCCTGGTGGCGTTGATGGGCTGCTACCACGGCTATACCAGTCGCGGCGGCGCGCAGGGCGTGGGCGCTGCCACCACCAACGCCGTGGTTTCCGCCTCCGTGCTGATCCTCGCCTTCGACTACGTGATCACCGAATTGTTCTTCGCCCGATGACGGGGAACCCGCGGGACACGACGATGCAGGACGTGCAGGGCAAGATGGCGCAGAACGCGCGGGACACGATGAAAGGCGACACAGCAGCGGTCCCCAAGATCCGCCTGCGCGGCGTACGCAAGGCGTTCGGCGACAAGGTGGTGCTGGACGGCATCGACCTCGACATCATGCCGCAGACCTCGATGGTGGTGATCGGCGGTTCCGGCACCGGCAAGTCGGTGCTGCTGAAATGCATCCTCGGCCTGATCACGCCCGATGCCGGGGTGATCGAGATCGACGGCCAGGACGTGCTGCGCCTGGACCGGCACGAGGCCGAAAAGCTGCGCGCCCGCATCGGCATGCTGTTCCAGAACGGCGCCCTGTTCGACAGCCTGCCGGTCTGGGAGAACGTCGCCTTCGGCCTGCTCGCGCAACGGCGGGTGTCGCGCCACGAGGCCCGCGCCCGCGCCGAGGAGGTGCTGGCCCAGGTCGGCCTCGCCGCCAGCGTGGGCGAGCTGTGGCCAGCCGAGCTGTCGGGCGGCATGCAGAAGCGGGTGGCGCTCGCCCGCGCCATCGCCGCCCGGCCCGACATCCTGTTCTTCGACGAGCCGACCACCGGGCTCGACCCGATCATGGGGGCGGTGATCGACGGGCTGATCGTCGACTGCGTGAAGCGGCTCGGCAGCACGGCGGTGGCGATCACCCACGACATGGCCAGCGCCCGCCGCATCGGCGACCGCGCCGCCATGCTGCACAAGGGGCGGCTGATCTGGCAGGGCGCGGCGACGGAGCTGATGGAAACCGGCAACGAGATCGTCGACCAGTTCACCCACGGTCGCCGCGAGGGTCCGATCCAGATGGAGCTGCGGCGGTAGCAACGGGACCGGGAGTGTCGGCGCAAGCAGCGGATGGCCCGCGCGCCGGCGGTCGCGTCAACTGACGCGATCGCACCAGCAGGAAGCCCCGATGCAGATGCCAGCGCCCCGGATGGGCACCACCGAATGGATCATGCTGCTCGCCCTGTCGGTGATCTGGGGCGGGTCGTTCTTCTTCGTCGGCGTCGCGGTGCGCGAGCTGCCCTCGCTCACCATCGTCGTCCTGCGCGTCGCCCTGGCGGCGCTGGCGCTCTGGGGGGTGCTGGCGGTGCGGCGGATCCGCCTGCCCGCCGTGCCGGGACTCTGGACCGCCTTCCTGACGATGGGGCTGCTGAACAATGCCATCCCCTTCGTCCTGCTGGTCTGGGGCCAACACCATATCGCCAGCGGCCTCGCCGCCATCCTGAACGCGACGACGCCGCTCTTCACCGTTATCGTCGCCCATCTGCTGACCACCGACGAGCGGCTCACGCCCGGCAAGATGGGGGGGGTGATGGCCGGCCTGCTGGGCGTGGCCGTGATGCTCGCCGCCGATCCGGGCGGAGACTTCAGGACCAATCTGCTCGCCCAGGCGGCCTGTCTCACAGCCGCCCTCTCCTATGCCTTCGGCGGAGTATACGGGCGGCGCTTTCGCCGCCTGGGCGTGCCGCCTTTGGCGACCGCGGCCGGACAGGTGACCGCCTCCACGCTGATCCTGCTGCCCTGTGCCCTGCTGCTGGATCGGCCATGGGAGTTGCCGCTGCCGGGGACGGCGACGCTCGCTGCCCTGACCGGCCTCGCCCTGGCCTGTACGGCGCTGGCCTATATCCTTTATTTCCGTATCCTTGCCGTGGCGGGCGCGACCAACGTGGTGCTGGTGACCCTGCTGGTCCCGGTCAGCGCCATCCTGCTCGGCGCCCTGATGCTGGGCGAACGGCTCGAACCGCGGCACTTCCTGGGTATGGCGCTGATCGGCGGCGGCCTCGCCACGATCGACGGCCGGCCGCTGCAAGTGCTGCGCCGGGCGTGGGCAGCGTAGGAATGGCGCGTGATCCCATCGATCCACGGGCCGGATGCCATTCTCCTCACACCAGGCGCGTCAGCGCCCCTGGGACCTCCCCGGCTTGAACCTGTCACGCGGCTGACGCATACCGTGCGCAGGGATCCGCTCGGGCGCCTGCCGCGCGACACCTCATCCTGGACCTGAGCCATGGCCAAGCCCGCAAGCCGTTTCGTCTGCACCAATTGCGGGGCCGTCACCCCCAAATGGAACGGCCGCTGCGAAACCTGCGGCGAGTGGAACACCATCGTCGAGGACACCCCGGACTCCGGCCCCGGCGGCCTGCAGAAGCCCCGCTCGGCCGCGCGCAAGATCGCCTTCGTCGACCTCGCCGGCACCGCCGCCCCACCGCCGCGCGCCCCCACCGGCATCGCCGAGCTCGACCGCGTGCTCGGCGGCGGGCTGGTGCCGGGCTCGGCGGTGCTGCTGGGCGGCGACCCCGGCATCGGCAAGTCCACCCTGCTGCTGCAGGCCGCCGCCGCCCTCACCGGCCTGGGGCGGCGGGTGCTGTACGTCTCCGGCGAGGAATCCGTCGAGCAGGTCCGGCTGCGCGCCCGCCGCCTGGGCCTCGCCGAGGCGAAGATGGAACTGGCCGCCGCCATCAACCTGCGCGACATCGCCGCCAGCCTGGAGGATGCGAAGGACGCCGCCCTGGTGGTGATCGACTCGATCCAGACCATGTGGCTCGACAGCATCGACAGCGCGCCCGGCACCGTCTCCCAGGTCCGCGCCGCCGCCTTCGAGCTGATCCGGCTGGCCAAGACCAACCGCTTCGCCGTCGCCCTGGTCGGCCACGTCACCAAGGAAGGCGCCATCGCCGGCCCGCGGGTGCTGGAGCACATGGTCGATGCCGTCCTTTATTTCGAGGGCGACCGCGGCCACCAGTTCCGCATCCTGCGCGGGGTGAAGAACCGCTTCGGCGCCACCGACGAGATCGGCGTGTTCGAGATGACCGAGACCGGGCTGGCCGAGGTGCCCAACCCCTCGGCGCTGTTCCTGGCCGAGCGCCGGGGCAACGTCTCCGGCAGCGCCGTCTTCGCCGGGCTGGAAGGCACGCGGCCGGTGCTGGTCGAGGTGCAGTGCCTGCTCGCCCCCAATGCCGGCGGCTCGCCGCGGCGCTCGGTGGTCGGCTGGGATTCCGGGCGGCTGGCCATGCTGCTGGCGGTGCTGGAAACCCGCTGCGGCCTGCGGCTGAATGCATCGGACGTCTATCTCAACATCGCCGGCGGGTTGCGCATCGCCGAGCCCGCCGCCGACCTGGCCGTCGCCGCCGCGGTGGTTTCCGCCGCCGCCGACCAGCCGACCGACCCGGCGATGGTCTTCTTCGGCGAGGTCGGCCTGTCCGGCGAGATCCGCCAGGTCGCCCAGGCCGAATCCCGGCTCAAGGAAGCGCAGAAACTGGGCTTCGGGTGCGCCTGCCTGCCCCGCCGGGTGGCCCGCGGCAACCGCCCGCTCGCCGCCCCGGAAGGGCTGGCGCTGCAGGAGATCGGCCACCTCGGCGACCTGGTGGGCAGGTTTGCAGGACGATCAGGCGACTCATCGCCATGATGGGCTGGCATCGGATGGGGCAGCGACGATATATCCCCACGCAAATGCCGGAACACGCGCGGTGAATTGGGTCGATATCGTGGTGCTCGCCGTCATCGCCGTCTCGGCGATGCTGGCGTTCCTGCGCGGTTTCGTGCGCGAGGTGCTGGGCATCGGCGCCTGGGTGGCCGCGGCCGCCGCCGCCCTGTGGGGCGCCCCGGACTTTGAGCCGCGGGTGCGCGCCTGGATGGGCAATGGCGACCTCTCCGCCCCGATCGCCTACGTGGCCGTGTTCGTGGTCTCGCTGATCCTGCTCTCGGTCGTGGCCGGGCTGATCGGCGGGGTGGTGCGCGGTTCCGCGCTGGGCGGGGTCGACCGCAGCCTCGGCGTGGTCTTCGGCATCGTCCGCGGCGCCGCCCTGGTCGTCGTCGCCTATATCGCCGCCGGCTTCCTGGTGGCGCCTGAGCGCTGGCCGGAGCCGGTGCTGCAGGCGCGCACCCTGCCCTATGCCTACGAAGGCGCCACCTGGCTCGCCGAGCAGCTGCCGCCCCGCTACCGCCCTGCCGTGCCCAAGCCCCCTCCCGGGCGCGAGACCCGGGCCGCCGACCTCTTGCATGTACCTGCCCAGGGCCGGGCCACCGCCCGCCCGTGACGGCAGAAGGAGACTCGCCGATGCACCAGCGACCTGCCCCGCGACCGGATGACCGGGGCGCGGACGACAAGCTGCACGAGGAATGCGGTGTCATCGGCGTCTGGAACCATCCCGACGCCGCCGCCGTCGCCGCCCTCGGCCTGCACGCGCTGCAGCATCGCGGCCAGGAAGCCACCGGCATCGTCAGCTATGACGGCCAGCGTTTCCACACCCATCGCGGCCTCGGCCTGGTCGGCGACAATTTCGGCGACGCCCGGGTGATCGGATCGCTCGCCGGCGCGCGCGCGGTCGGGCACAACCGCTACGCCACCACCGGCGACACCGTGCTGCGCAACGTCCAGCCGCTCTACGCCGATTTCGAGTTCGGCGGCTTCGCGGTCGCACATAATGGCAACCTGACCAATGCCGGGGCGCTGCGCCGCGCGCTGGTGCGGCGCGGCTGCCTGTTCCAGTCCACCACCGACAGCGAGGTGTTCATCCACCTCATCGCCATCAGCCTCTATTCCACCGTGGTGGACCGGCTGATCGACGCGCTGAAGCAGGTGGTCGGCGCCTATTCGCTGGTAGCGCTCTCCAACGAGGCGCTGATGGGGGTGCGCGACCCGCTGGGCGTGCGCCCGCTGATCCTCGGGCGCATCGAAAGCAACGGCTCCTGGGTGCTGGCGAGCGAGACCTGCGCGCTGGACATCGTCGGCGCCAGCTTCGTGCGCGACATCGAGCCGGGCGAGATCGTCGTCATCAACGACGCCGGGGTGCACAGCATCAAGCCGTTCGGCCGGCAGCCGGCGCGGTTCTGTGTGTTCGAGTACATCTACTTCGCCCGCCCCGATTCCATCGTCGAGGGCCTGCCGGTCTACGAGGTGCGCAAGCGCATCGGCATGGAACTGGCCCGCGAAAGCCATGTCCCCGCCGACGTGATCGTGCCGGTGCCGGATTCCGGCGTGCCGGCCGCCATGGGCTACGCCAAGGAAAGCGGCACGCCCTTCGAGTTGGGCATCATCCGCAACCACTATGTCGGCCGCACCTTCATCGAGCCGACCGATTCCATCCGCCACCTTGGTGTGAAGCTGAAGCATTCCGCCAACCGCGCGATGCTGGAAGGGCGGCGGGTGATCCTGGTCGACGATTCGATCGTCCGCGGCACCACCAGCCGCAAGATCGTCGAAATGGTCCGCCACGCCGGCGCGGCCGAGGTGCACATGCGCATCTCCTCGCCGCCGACCACGCATTCCTGCTTCTACGGCATCGACACGCCCGAGCGCGGCAAGCTGCTCGCCGCCCAGCACACGGTCGAGGAGATGGCCGAGCTGATCGGCGCCGACAGCCTCGCCTTCATCTCCCAGGACGGGCTGTACCGCGCCCTCGGCCATGCCGGCCGCGATCCCGCCCGCCCGCATTACTGCGACGCCTGCTTCAGCGGCAACTACCCGATCGCCCTGCACGACCAGATCGACAACGACACCCGCCAACTCTCCCTGCTGTCCGAAAGTCGCTGATCCCCGATGTCCGATGATCCCGCCACCGCCTCCCCGGAAGGAGGCAGACCCGACACGCGCCCGCTCGCCGGCCGCATCGCCCTCGTGACCGGCGCGAGCCGCGGCATCGGCGCCGCGGTCGCGATCGAACTCGCCCGCCGCGGCGCCCATGTGGTGATCACCGCGCGCACCGAAGGCGGGCTCGAGGAAACCGACGACACCATCCGCGCCGGGGGCGGCAGCGCCACGCTGCTGCCGCTCGACATCAAGGACGGCAGCTCGCTCGACGCCCTGGGGCCGAGCGTGTTCCAGCGCTTCCGGCGGCTGGACATCCTGGTGTCCAACGCCGGCAGCCTCGGCCAGCTCACGCCGGCGCCGCATATCCTGCCCAAGGATTGGGACGACGTGGTGGCGGTGAACGCCACTGCCACGTGGCGGCTGATCCGCAGCTGCGGGCCGCTGCTGCAGGCCGCCGATGCCGGGCGCGCCGTGTTCGTCTCCAGCGCGATCGTGCTGCACCCGACCGCCTACTGGGGCGCCTACGGGGCCACCAAGGCAGCACAGCACCATCTGGTGCGGAGCTGGGCCGAGGAAACCCGCACCACCCGCCTGCGCGTCAACCTCGTCGATCCCGGCCCGGTCGCCACCAAGATGCGCCGGAGCGCCTTCCCCGGCGAGGACGCGTCGAAGCTGCCGAAGCCGGCCGATATCGCGCCGCGCATCGCCGACCTCTGCGGGCCGGGGGAAACCCGGCACGGGGAAATGATCCGGGTCAGCCCGGTCCCGGCGTAAGCCGTCGGGGCGCTGCCCCATAGGCGTTAGGATATTCTTGCGCTGAGGGGTTTGGCTTATTTTATGAGGGAGATGCAGACATTTGCATCTCCCCATGCGGATGACTGGGCCTTGGTTCGGTCGCGGTTGCCGCGCGATCTGGATCTGTCGCGATTGGCGCGTGAGACGAAGGCGCTTCTCCGGCCGCGCGGTGTGCGGGATGCGGGATGCGGAGAGCTTGCTGCGGTTGGCGCTGGCGCGCGGTCCGGGGGGGCTGTCGATCCAGGAGACGGCGGCCTGGGCTGAGTTGGTGGGGGTGGCCCAGCTGAGCGGCCCATCGCTGCACGATCGGTTGCATCAGTCCGTCGATTTTCTGCGGGCGATCGTGAGGTCTCAGCTGGAACACGGCCGGTCGGCGCACTCACCGCTGTGGGCCGGGCGACACCTGCGCATTGTCGACAGCACCAGCCTCAGCCAACCTGGCAGCAAGGGGACCGATTGGCGGGTGCACGCGGTCTACGACCTTGCCGCGGGCGGGTTTACGCATCTGGAACTGACCGATGCCAAGGAAGGCGAACGGTTCAGCCGAGGCGCTCCGGTGCCGGGTGAACTCCGTCTGGGCGATCGTGGCTTCTGCAATGGTCCCGAACTGGCGCGCTACCTGCAGCAGGCTGGCGAGGGGGGCGCCGATTTCATCGTCCGCATGCGCTGGAACACCTTGCCCCTGCGCGATGACACAGGGGATCCCTTCGACCTGATCCGCTTGCTGCAGCAGATTTCCCAGCCGGGCGAGGTAGGCAGCGTTCTCGTCAACGCTGTGACGGGCCGCGATCGCCCCCTGCTGCCGTTGCGGGTGGTGGCGCTGCGCCTGCCCGCAGAAAAGGCCGCGGCCAATCGCAAGCGCTTGTTACAGAAAGCCAGCCGCCAGCAGACCACGCCCGACCCCCGCAGTCTCATCGCAGCGGAGTTCCTCATCCTGGGCACCACCCTCCCCAGCGAGATCCCGGCCACGGAAGTGCTAACCACCTACCCGCTGCGCTGGCAAATCGAACTCGCCTTCAAGCGGCTCAAATCGCTGCTGCACATCGACCGCCTTCCAACCCACACCCAGACCGGCGGACAGGTTTGGCTCCATGCCCATCTCATCCTGGCGCTGCTCTGCGACACGGTGAACCGGGATTTCCTGGCCTTTTTCCCCTCAGGACCTCAGTGAAGCCAACGCCGCCCCATCCTTGTGGCGCAGCTCCAAAATGGTCCTGCGCACGTTGCTCCAGGCCGTGCTCGGTGCCATCGGGCTGCTCAAGCTCCTCGCCAACGCCGCCAGCGTCCATCGCAAACTCGCCGATCCCCCACGACGCCGACAAAGGCAGGTCAATTATGCCCCACAGGCGCTATCCTAACGCCTATGGGGCGCTGCCCCGAACCCGGCCAGGAGGCTTCGCCTCCTGGACCTCCACCAAGGGCCATCGGCCCTTGGAACCCGATTTTCTGTGCCGCGCAGCGAGAATGGGATCCAAGGGCCTTGTGGCCCTTGGCAGGTCCAGGGCGGAGCCCTGGCCTTTCTTCGCTTACTCTGCCGGCGCCGGCACCGCCCTGACGGGCGCCTGGGCCCGTGCGGTCCCGCCGCACAGGATACTCAGCATCAGCAGCACGGAGACCAGCACCAGCACGCCCATCGGGTAGCCCTGGTCGATCAGGAACCCGAACGGCGCCGGCGTCACCGCCGCGCCGAGCGGCAGCCCGGCCGAGACGAAGCCGAACACCTTGCCGATCTGCCCTGGCGGCGCCGCGTCCTTGACCATGATGTCACGCGGCGTGCGGCTGGCGCCGAGGGCAATGCCGGAGACGAACAGCAGCGCCAGGATCACCGCGTCGGGCAGGCGCAGGACGGCGATCGCCAGCACCAGCACGGCCGAGACGGTGGTGAGCACGGCGGCGAAGGTCAAATGGCGCTTGATCCGGTCGGCCGCGTAGCCGCCGATCAGGGTGCCGCCGGTCGCCCCGATCATGTAGCCGGTGAGCGCAGTCGATGCGAGGGCGAGGTCCATGCCGCGGGTCTGGTGCAGGATGGTGATGATCCAGGCCTGGATCCCTGCCCCGGCCATCGAGCCGAGCATGAAGAAGCCGAAGAACAGCAGCATGGTGCGCGAGAGCAGCAGCTCCCGCCCGGACATGGCGGGCGCGTCGTCGTGCGGACGCACCTGGTCGACCAGGAAGCGGCTCTGCAGCAGGATGGTGACGACCAGCGGGATGCCGAGCAGGCCCACCACCATCAGGGCGCCGCGCCAGCCGATCGCCTCGGCGAGCGCGATGATCACCGGCGGGCCGAGGGCGAAGCCGAGGTTGCCGTTGAAGGTGTGCAGCCCGAAGGCGCTGCCCATGCGGTCCTTGGACACCGAGCCGGTCAGGATGGCGTAGTCGGCGGGATGGATGACCGAGTTGCCGACCCCCGACAGCGCGGCGAGCACCAGGATCTGCCAGTAGGCGGTGGCGAAGCCCATGGCGGCGATGGTCAGCGTCATCAGCAGGGTGCCGCCGACCAGGAAGCGGCGGGCGCCGTAGCGATCGACCAGGAAGCCGACCGGGGTCTGCAGCACCGCGGTGATGCCCGACATCAGCGTGACCGCGAGGCCGAGCTGGGCGTAGCCGACATCGAAGGCGGGCCGCCAGTAGATGAACATCGGCGGCAGGCAGAGCACGTAGAAATGCGACAGGAAGTGCCCGGTGCCGATCAGGGTGTTGACGCGGGTGTCGCGGCTGAGCATGCGCGGGCCTTCCGACTGTTGCACCCACGATGGCGGGGAGAGGACCGGGAGGTCAACCCGCCATGGGCTGCAGGCGTCGCGCCGGCGCGGAGGATGCGGCCGGGGAAACCGGCCGCATCCGTCCTGAAGTGTGGCTTACGCGGTGCGGTCTCCGCCGCCGTGCAGCGCCGCCTGTGCCGCCGCCAGCCGCGCCACCGGCACGCGGTACGGGCTGCAGGAGACGTAGTCGAGCCCGACTTCCTCGCAGAAGAAGATCGAGGCCGGATCGCCGCCGTGCTCGCCGCAGATACCCAGCTTGAGGCCCTTCTTCGTGCCGCGGCCCTTCTCGGCGGCGATGCGCACCAGCGCGCCCACGCCGTCGATGTCGAGCGAGACGAACGGATCCTTCGGCAGGATGCCCTGCTCGACATAGGTCGGCAGGAACTTGCCGGCGTCGTCGCGCGACAGGCCGAAGGTGGTCTGGGTCAGGTCGTTGGTGCCGAAGCTGAAGAAGTCGGCGACCTCGGCGATGCGGTCGGCGATCAGGGCGGCGCGCGGCAGCTCGATCATGGTGCCGACCGTGTACTCCAGCGTCACCCCGGTCTCGGCGAACACCGCCTTGGCGACGCGCTCGACCTGGGCACGGGTGATGTCGAGCTCAGGCTTGGTGCCGACCAGCGGGATCATCACCTCGGGCACCGGGGCGTGGCCGGTTTCCTTGGCGACCGCGATCGCGCCCTCGAAGATGGCGCGGGCCTGGGTCTCGTAGATCTCGGGGAAGGTCACGCCGAGGCGGCAGCCGCGATGGCCGAGCATCGGGTTGGCTTCCGCGAGCTCGATGGCGCGGCGGCGCATCGCTTCCGTGTCCGTCCCCAGCGCCTGGGCAACCTCGGCCAGTTCGGCGTCACCGTGCGGCAGGAATTCATGCAGCGGCGGGTCGAGCAGGCGGATGGTCACCGGCAGGCCGGCCATGATGCGGAACAGGTCGACGAAGTCCTGGCGCTGGAACGGCAGCAGCTTCGCCAGCGCGGCGCGACGGCCGGACTCGTCGGCGGCCATGATCATCTGCCGGACCGCGCCGATGCGCTCCGGATCGAAGAACATGTGCTCGGTACGACAGAGGCCGATGCCCTCGGCGCCGAACTTGCGCGCGGTCTCGGCATCGAGCGGGGTCTCGGCGTTGGCGCGCACCTTCAGGCGGCGGAACCCGTCGGCCCACTGCATCAGCGTGGCGAAATCGCCCGAAAGCTTCGGCTCGATCATCGGCACGGTGCCGAGGAACACCTCGCCGGTGGCGCCATCGAGGGTGATGACCTCGCCCGCGTTCACGGTACGCCCGCCCGCCGTCAGCGTCTGGGTGCCGTAGTCCACCGAGATGCCGCCGGCGCCGGCCACGCAGGGACGGCCCATGCCGCGTGCCACCACGGCGGCGTGGCTGGTCATGCCGCCGCGGGTGGTGAGGATGCCACGGGCGGCATGCATGCCGTGGATGTCCTCGGGGCTGGTTTCCACGCGCACCAGGATGACCGCCTCGCCCTTCTGGGCGCGGCTTTCAGCCTCGTCGGCGCTGAACACAACGATGCCGCAGGCGGCGCCGGGGCTCGCCGGCAGGCCCTTGGAGAGCAGGGTGCGGTGCGCCTTCGGGTCGAGGGTCGGGTGCAGGAGCTGGTCGAGCGAGGCGGGGTTGACGCGCAGCACCGCTTCGCGCCGGTCGATCAGGCCCTCATTGGCCATCTCGACGGCGATGCGCAGCGACGCCGCCGCGGTGCGCTTGCCGTTGCGCGTCTGCAGCATGTACAGCTTGTTGCGCTGCACCGTGAACTCGATGTCCTGCATGTCCTTGTAGTGGCGCTCAAGCGTGGCGCGGACATCCAGCAATTCACGGTAGGCCTGCGGCATGGCCTCTTCCATCGGCACTTCGCCCGGCTTGGCGCGCAGCTGCGACATCGGCTGCGGCGTGCGGATGCCGGCGACCACGTCCTCGCCCTGCGCGTTCACCAGGTACTCGCCGTAGAACACGTTCTCGCCGGTCGAGGGGTCGCGGGTGAAGCAGACGCCGGTGGCGCAGTCATTGCCCATGTTGCCGAACACCATGGCCTGGACGTTCACCGCGGTGCCCCAGTTGGCCGGGATGTCGTGCAGGCGGCGATAGGTGTTGGCGCGCGGGTTCATCCAGGACCCGAACACGGCACCGATCGCGCCCCAGAGCTGCTCGGCCGGGTCCATCGGGAACGGCTTGCCGGTCTCGGCGGCGACCATGTCCTTGTAGCCGGCGACCACGCGGTGCCAGTCCTGGGCGGTCAGCGCGGTGTCCTCCACCACGCCGCGATCATGCTTCGCCGCCTCGATGATCTCCTCGAAGCGGTGATGATCGACGCCGAGCACGACGCTGCCGTACATCTGGATGAAGCGGCGATAGGAATCCCAGGCGAAGCGGGGATCGCCGGACATCTCCGACAGCCCTTCGACGGTGGCGTCGTTCAGGCCGAGATTGAGCACGGTATCCATCATGCCCGGCATGGAGACGCGCGCGCCGGAGCGCACGGACACCAGCAGCGGCCGGTGGCGGTCGCCGAAGGTCAGGCCGACCGCCTGCTCGATATGGGTCAGGCCGGCCTTGACCTGGTCGGTGAGCTCGGCGGGGTAGTTGCGGTTGTTGTCGTAGAACGCTGTGCAGACTTCGGTGGTGATGGTGAAGCCGGGCGGCACCGGCAGGCCGATGCTGGCCATCTCGGCGAGGTTCGCCCCCTTTCCACCGAGCAGGTTGCGCATGTCCGCGCGGCCCTCGTTGCGGCCTGCGCCGAAGCTGTACACCCACTTGGTCATGGCTGGTTCGGCCTCCTGTTCAACCTTCAATCTTTGAAAAATCGGCCGCCCGATTCATGGCGGCGCGCATGCGGGAGAGCAGTCGGAGACGATTGCGGCGTAATTCCGGCAGCGGATCGTTGACGGTAACCTTATCGAAGAAGGCGTCGACGGAGATGCGCAGTCCGGCAAGCGATTCCATTGCCCGCGTGAAATCTTCGCGGGCGAGGGCTGCAGTCACGTCGGGGTCGGCACGATCGAGGGCGGACGCGAGCGCCTGCTCCTCGGGGGCAGTCAGCAACGCCGTGTCCACCGCGCCGTCATGCGGGCCATCCTTGCGCTCTTCGATGCGCAGGATGTTGGCGGCACGGCGACAGGCGGCGAGCAGGCTGCCACCGGTCTCGGTGCCGACCAGGGCGGTGACGGCATCGGTGCGGGCAAGCAGCCGCACCAGGTCGTCATCCAGCCCGGTGCCGAGCACCGCCGAAAGCACGTCGTGACGCGCGCCCTCGGCCCGCAATTGTACGCGCAGGCGCTCGGCGAGGAAACCGAGCAGGTCGTCAACATCGACCGGAGCCGGCTGGCCTTCGCCGGCGGCGGCGATCAACTCGCCAAGCCGCAGCCGCAGCCCCTGCTCGCGGACAATACGAATGACGCCCAGCGCCGCCCGGCGCAAGGCGTAAGGATCGCCCGAGCCGGTCGGCTTCTCGCCGATCGCGAAGAATCCGGCAAGGGTGTCGAGCTTGTCGGCCAGCGCCACGGCGATGCCGACCGGCGCCGCGGGGACGGCATCCTTCGGTCCCTTGGGCGCGTAGTGGTCGCGGATGGCATCCGCGACCGCCGGATCTTCATTGTCGTGCAGGGCGTAGTAGCGGCCCATCACGCCCTGCAGCTCGGGGAACTCGCCGACCATGCCGGTGGTCAGGTCGGCCTTGCACAGCAGCGCCGCCCGCTGCGCCAGGGCGGGGTCGGCGCCGACCAGCGGGGCGATCACCCCGGCCAGCCGCACCAGCCGTTGCACCCGCGCCCCCTGGGTGCCGAGCTTGGCGTGGAAGGTGATGCCGTCGAGCGCTGCCACCCGCGCGTCCAGCCGGGTGGTGCGGTCGAGGTCCCAGAAATGCCGCGCATCGGCGAAGCGGGCGCGCAGCACCCGCTCGTTGCCGGCGACGATGGTGCGTCCGCCGTCGCTGGCGATGACGTTGGCGGCGAAGGCGAAGCAGGGCGCCGCCGCCCCCTGCCCGTCACGCAGCGCGAAATAGCGCTGGTTGACGCGCATGGAGACCTGCATCACCTCGGGCGGCAGGTCCATGTAGGCGGCATCGATGGCGCCGAGCAGCGGCACCGGCCATTCCAGCAGGTTGGCCACCTCGTCGAGCAGGCCGGCATCCTCGACCACGCCCAGGTCGCGCGCGGCGGCCAGGCGGGTGATGCCCTCCCACACCGTCCGGCGACGCTCCTCGGCCGCAACGATGACGTGATGATCCCGCAGCGCGTCGCGCCATTCGGCGCAGGACGCCACCGGGAAGGCGCCGGGGGAAAGGAAGCGGTGGCCTTCCGTCAGGTTGCCGCTGACCAGGCCATGGCCGTCATCCTCGCCCTCGCGCAGGTCGAAGGGCACCACCTCGCCGTCGAGGATGCACAGGATGCGCCGCAGCGGGCGCACCCAGGTGAAGCTGCTGGTGCCGCCCCAGCGCATGGATTTCGGCCAGGGGAAGCGGCGCAGCAGCCCGGGCAGCTCGCGCGCGATCAGGTCGGCGGCGACGATGCCGGGCACCACCCGGTCGAGCACCCAGAAATCGCCTTCCTCGCGCAATTGCTCGCGCGTGGCGCCGTGCTTGCGCAGGAAGCCGGCAAGCGCCTGTTCGGGGGCGTTGCGGCGCGGGCCGCGCTCGCTGCTGCGGCTTTCGGCGACGCCGCGCGCCACCGAGGCGGCGATGGCCAGGCGACGCGGGCCGTGGAAGGTGGCGATGTCGGCGGGCGAGAGGGGCGCGAGCGCCTCGGCCACGAGCCGGGCGAGATCCTCGGCCGCCCGGGCCTGCATGCGGGCGGGGATTTCCTCGCTCAGCAGCTCGAGGAAGAATTCGGGCATTACTGATCCTTGCGTGCCGGCTCGACGGTTATCTGGGCGGGATGCCTGGGCGCGGTCACGCCGTCTCTCCGGCAAGCCAGGTCTCGCAGCAGCCCTTGGCGAGGGCGCGCACCCGGCCGATGTAGCTGGCGCGTTCGGCCACGCTGATCACGCCACGGGCATCGAGCAGGTTGAACAGGTGGCTCGCCTTGATGCACTGGTCATAGGCGGGCAGCGCCACCTTCCGGGCCAGCAGGGCGGCGCATTCGCGCTCGGCATCCTCGAAATGCCGGGCCAGCATCGCCGTATCCGCATACTCGAAGTTATGGGCGCTGTATTCGCGCTCGGCCCGCAGGAACACGTCGCCGTATTTGACGCCGCGGCCGTTGAAGTCGAGGTCATAGACGTTCTCGACGTCCTGCACGTACATGGCCAGGCGTTCGAGCCCGTAGGTCATCTCGAAGCTCGGCAGGTCGGTCGGGATGCCGCCAACCTGCTGGAAATAAGTGAACTGGCCGACCTCCATGCCGTCGCACCAGACTTCCCATCCCAGGCCCCACGCCCCGAGCGTCGGGCTTTCCCAGTCATCCTCCACAAAGCGGAAGTCGTGGCGCAGCGGATCGAGCCCGATTTCCCGGTAGCTATCCAGCAGCAATTGCTGGGCATCTGCCGGGCTTGGCTTGATGATCACCTGATATTGATAGTAGTGCTGCAGGCGATTCGGGTTTTCACCGTAACGACCATCCGAAGGGCGACGGCTGGGCTGCACATAGGCGGCCGCCCAGGGGCGCTTGCCCAGTGCGCGCAACGTGGTCGCCGGGTGAAAGGTGCCGGCCCCCATTTCAACGTCGTAGGGCTGCAGGATGACGCAACCCTGTCGCGCCCAGTAGGCGTGCAGTCGCAGAATCAGATCCTGGAAGCTCGGCGGGGCCGAACCTGGCTGGGCGTGTGTGTTGGTTTCCATCCGTATGCCGGCTGACGCGGTCGTGTGAGGGGGGGCACCATAGGGGCCGGGATCGATCGTAACAAGAATACCCGAACGCATCGGCCATGCCACGGACGGGACGGGACGAACCCGGCCCGGGCCGGCGACGTTGACCCACGATGCCCCGGCGCCGGCACGGACCGCCGCGGGACGTCGTCCGACCAGTATGCGAGACGGGCGTCGGTTACGGCAAGTTGCGACCAGTGACAACGAGTTACAGGGCAGATATTTTCCCGGCAATCAACGAAATCCCGCCCTCGTCTGTCGCGGGTTTAACTTGAACGCGCAATGGCCACGCCCCACATCGGACCGGACGAAAACAGCTTCATCCCGAAGCCGGACACAGCCAGGAGTCTCGGAGAGACCCAATGACGAACGAGGAACGCGACCTCATCACCCGCTTCATCCAGCGGGTCGGCGGCGCCCAGCCCGGCGGCGGGTTCGCGGCCGGGGCCGGCGGACAGCAGGCGACCCCGCCGCTGCCCCCCGTCGACCGCGAGGCCGACGCCCTGATCGCCGATCTGTTCCAGCGCAGCCCCGAAGCCCGCTATCGCATCACCCAGATGGCCTTCGTGCAGGAACACGCCCTGGTCGAGGCCTCGAACCGCATCCAGCGCCTGGAATGGGAACTGCAACAGGCGCGCCAGCAGGCGCAGCAGGCCCAGCAGCAGCAGCAGCCGGCCGCCTCGCCCTGGGGCCAGCCCCAGCAGCCGCAGGAATCCCGTGGCTTCTTCTCGGGCCTGTTCGGCGGGGGCCGCTCGGCGCCGCCGCAGGGGCCTCAGGGACCGCAGCAGCCCTATCAGCAGCAGTACGCGCCCCCGCCCCCGCAGCCGCAGTACCCGCCGGGCTATAATCCCGGCATGTTCCAGCAGCGCGGCTCGGGCTTCCTCGGCAGCGCCCTGACCACCGCGGCGGGCGTGGCCGGCGGCATGGTCGCGGGCCATGCGCTGATGAACCTGTTCTCGGGCGGCAGCGGTGCCGCGACCCATGCCGCGTCCTCGGCCGCCAGCGGCTTCCTGCCGGCGGAAGGCGCGAGCCCCTGGAGCACCCCCACCGCCGCCACCCCGGCGACCGACCCGTATGACGCGGGCGGGGCGGAAAAGAGCGTGGCCGACAACTCCGGCTGGTCGAGCGGCGGCCAGCAGGCCGGCTGGGACCAGCCGGTCGCCGACCAGAGCTGGGACCAGGCCAGCGCCGATGACTCCGGCTGGTCGGACGGCGCCGGCAGCGACGACGAGTGGACCTGATCCCCGTCATCCTGACGAACTGACACGCCGGCCCGGGGCCCTCCCCGGGCCGGTGGCGTTTCAGGCGGCCGGCAGGGTCATCCAGGCAGGCGGGCGCGGCGTCAGCCGGGCCGGGCCACAGGTCAGGGAGCCAGCGCCGAGCGCCTCCAGCCGCAGCAGCGCCAGCCCGGCCATTCCCTGGCCACTGCGCATGACGCCGACCTCCGCCCCGTCCCGCAGCACCGGCGTGCCGGGCTCGGGCAGCGCGCCCTCCACCGCCACCGGCACCAGCCGGCGCTTGACCAGGCCGCGGTATTTCGTGCGCGCGGTCAGCTCCTGGCCCATGTAGCAGCCCTTGCTCCAGGACACGCCCTGCAGTTCGTCGAAGCCGGCCTCCAGCAATACCGTCTTCTCCGCTTCCAGGTCGTCGGCCTCGGGCAGTCCCAGGGCAAGCCGGTGCGCATCCCACGCCGCCGCGCCGGCATCGCCCGGCAGCGGGGCGGGGGCCAGCACGCGCCAGCCCGCCTCCGGCAGACGGGGATCCGGGGCGATCAGCGCATCGGACGGCAGCGACGGCCTGCCCTCCCAGGCCACGTGCACCGCCAGGTCCTCCGAGGCATCGCGCAGGCCGACCCGCGCGCGCAGCCGAAAGCGCGCCAGTCGCGCCAGCAGCATCGGCACCTGGGCGCGCACGCAGTCGAGCAGCAGCCGCGTGCCGTCGTCGAGGATGAAGAAATCCGCAAGCCACTTACCTTGCGGCGTCAGCAGGGCGGCCCACACCGCCCGGCCGGGCGCGGCCTGGGCCACGTCGTTGGAAACCAGGCCCTGGAGGAAGGTCACGCGGTCCTCGCCGCCGACTTCCACCACGCCGCGAGAGGACAGATGCGCGAGACGGGTCATGGCAGGGACATGGGAAGCGGCGGGAGCGTGGCAAGACAGAATGGTTTGCGGGTGCTATCCAGCTCGGGCCATGGCCCCTGTCACTGCCCGGATTCGCCCCTGATGTGCGGCATCGCCGGCATCCTCGCCCTTCCTGACGCGGCGGCACCGCAGACCGGTGTGCTGGAAACGCTGGCCCGCGCGCTCGCGCATCGTGGCCCCGACGGATCGGGGCATGCCGTGGTCGGGCGGGTCGCGCTGGTGCACACGCGGCTGGCCATCATCGACCTCGCCGGCGGCGACCAGCCGCTGTTCGCCGGCTCGGCGGCGCTGGTCGGCAACGGCGAGGTCTATAATTACCGGGAATTGCGGGCGGAGCTGCCGGACACGCGCTTCGCCACCCACAGCGACAACGAACCGCCGCTGCACCTGTTCCTGCGCGAAGGCGCCGACTTCGCCCGGCACCTGCGCGGCATGTACGCGATCGCCATCCACGACCGCGCCGCGCGCACGGTCTGCCTGTCGCGCGACCCGTTCGGCATCAAGTCGCTCTATACCGCCGAGACACCGGCCGGACTGGCCTTCGCCTCCGAACCGCGGGCCCTGCTGGAGGCGGGGCTGGTGGCGCGGCGGCTGCGCCCGGCGGCACGCGACGAGCTGCTGCAGATGCAGTTCACCACCGGATCCGAAACGATCTTCGAGGGCATCCGCCGCTTGCTGCCCGGCGAAACCCTGGTCTGCGCCGATGGCCACGTGCTGGAGCGCCGGCGCATCGCGGCCTTGCCCGAAGGCGGGCCGGAGGAGATCGACGAGGACACCGCGCTGCGGCGACTCGACCGGGCGCTGGAGGAAAGCGTCGACCTGCACCAGCGCAGCGACGTGCCGTACGGCATGTTCCTCTCCGGCGGCATCGACAGCACTGCCATCCTGACCATGATGGCGCGGCTGAACGACCAGCCGGTGCTGGCCTACACCGCCGGCTTCGACGTGCCCGGCGCCGCCGACGAGCGCGCGCCGGCGGCCGAGGTGGCGAAGGCGCTCGGCGCCCGCCACGAGAGCATCGAGGTGAGCGAGGCCGAAGTCTGGCGCCACCTGCCGGAGATCGTTGCCTGCATGGACGATCCGGCGGCCGACTACGCCATCATTCCTACCTGGTTCCTGGCGCGGCGGGCCCGGCAGGACGTCAAGGTGGTGCTCTCCGGCGAGGGCGGCGACGAGATCTTCGCCGGCTATGGCCGCTATCGCAGCGTCGCCCGGCCGTGGTGGCGCGGCGGGCGGGTGATGCGCGCGCGCGGCACCTTCGACCGGCTGGACGTGCTGCGCACCCGCCCCGCCGCCTGGCGCGACGGCATCGCCGCGGCGGAAGCCGGGGCCGCGGCGGGCGGGCGCACCCGCATCGCGGCGGCGCAGGCGACCGACATCGCCGACTGGCTGCCGCACGACCTGCTGCTCAAGCTCGACCGCTGCCTGATGGCGCATGCGGTGGAGGGGCGCACCCCCTTCCTCGATCCCGGCGTGGCGGCGGCGGCGTTCCGCCTGCCCGACGAGTTGAAAGTCCGGCAGGGCCTGGGCAAGTGGTTGCTGCGGCAATGGCTGGCCCGGCACTGCCCGGCGGCCCGGCCCTTCGCGCGCAAGCAGGGCTTCACCGTGCCGATCGGCGCCTGGATGGCGGCGCGCGGCGACCGGCTCGGGCCGCTGGTGGCGGCGCAGCCGGGCGTGGCGGAGATCGCCGAGCCGTCGCGGGTCTGCGCCCTGTTCCGCAGCGCCGCCGGCAAGCGCGAATCGGTCGGGGCCTGGCACCTGCTGTTCTACGCGCTGTGGCACCACACCCACATCATGGGGCTGTCGCCCGGCGGCGACGTGTTCGAGACGCTGGCCGCCTCCCGCTGAGTGAAGCTGGTTGACATGGCCCGACCTCACGTACAGATTTCTGTACGTGAGGAGACACGCAGATGCCCCATGTGCCCTATACCGAGCTGAGGCAGAACCTGTCCCGCTACATGGACGAGGCAATCGAAAGCCGCGTGCCCATCACGATCACCCGGCAGGGCGGCAAGGGCAACGTGGTGCTGCTGTCGGAAGAAGAGTTCGAGGGGTGGATGGAGACGGTCCACCTGCTCCGCAGCCCCGCCAATGCCCAGCGGCTGCTGCGGTCCATCGCTTCCGTCGAGGCCGGGGGCGCCCGGGAGCGGGACATCATCCCCGCCACCGGACCACGGGATTGAAGGTCCATTTCAGTGAGGAAGGCTGGGAGGATTACCAGCACTGGTGCCAGCACGACCGGACCGTGCTCGACAAGATCAACGCCCTTATCGAGGACACAAGGCGGCGGCCTTTCACCGGCCTCGGCAAACCGGAACCGCTGAAAGCCGCGCTATCGGGGTGGTGGTCCCGCCGCATCACCGGCGAGCATCGGCTCGTCTACCGCGTTGCCGGGGCCGGCGCCGAACAGCGCATCGAAATCGTCCAGTGCCGGTACCACTATTAACCGAACCGTCAGCAGGAGCCCCCGCCCCCATGTCCGCGCATTACGACCTGATCATCCGCGGCGGCACCTGCGTGCTGCCCTGGGGCATGGAACAGACCGATGTCGGCGTCCGCGACGGGCGCATCGCCGGCCTGGGCATCGGCACGGACGCCACCGCCGCCGAGACCATCGACGCCACCGGGCTGCACGTGCTGCCGGGGCTGATCGACCCGCATGTGCATCTGCGCGACGCCGGCGACGCGGCCAACGCCGCCGTCGAGAGCATGCCCACCGGCACGAAGGCCGCGGTGCTTGGCGGGGTGGTGGCGGTGTTCGACATGCCGAACACCAGGCCGGCGCTGGTCGACGCCACCACGCTCGCGGTCAAGCAGGATTACGCCGAGCGCGTCGCCTGGTGCGACATCGGCTTCTATGTCGGCGCCACCAAGACGAACGTCCCCGCCCTGGCCGAGCTGGAAACCGGTCGCGGCGTCTGCGCGGTGAAGGTGTTCGCCGGATCCTCCACCGGCGACCTGCTGGTCGACGACGACGCCGGCATCGAGCGGGTCATGCGCAGCGGCCGCCGCCGCATCGCCTATCACAGCGAGGACGAGGCCCGGCTGCAGACCCGCAAGCCGCAGTTCAAATCCGGCGATCCCTATGCCTTTCACATGGAATGGCGCGACGAGGAATGCGCCTTCCTGGGCACGCGGCGGCTGATGGCACTGGCCCGGCGCACCGGGCGGGCGGCGCATATCCTGCACGTCTCCACCGCGCAGGAACTGGAATACCTCAAGGATTTCCGTGACGTCGCCACCTGCGAGGTGCTGGTGAACCACCTGACGCAGGTGGCCCCGGATTGCTACGAGCGGCTCGGCGGCTATGGCGTGATGAACCCGCCGATCCGCGGCGAGCGCCACCGCGCCGCCGCCTGGGCGGCCTTGCGCGACGGCACGGTGGATTGCATCGGCTCCGACCACGCCCCGCACCCGCGCGCGGCGAAGGAACGGCCCTGGCCGGAATGCCATTCCGGCCTGACCGGGGTGCAGACCCTGGTGCCGGTGATGCTGGACCACGTCAATGCCGGGCGGCTGTCGCTGCCGCGGCTGGTGGACCTGATGTGCGCGGGGCCGGCACGCGTGTACGGCATCGTCGGCAAGGGGCGTCTGGCCGCCGGCTACGACGCCGATTTCACCCTGGTGGACATGCGCCGGACCCGGCGGATCGAGGAAAGCTGGATCGCCAGCCCCTGCGGCTGGACACCCTTCGCGGGCATGCAGGTGACGGGCTGGCCGGTCGCCACCATCATCCGCGGCATGCCGGTGATGCGCGAGGACGAGGTGCTCGGCGCCCCGCGCGGCCGGCTGGTGAGATTCGCCGGATAATCAGATCCCCGGCCAGCGCCGTGTGCGGTGGGCTTCTTGCTCCGGCGTGAGCCGGGTCGGACCGTCGGCGACCCCACGCAGCGGCGGGCCGCCGAACGCCTCCGGGTTCCGCCAGCAATCCACCACGCCGAGGCTGCGGGTGCAGAAGGTCGGGACATCCGGCGGCGGCTCGGGCGGGCGGCAATAGCTCAACCCCTGGTCCAGCCGCACCACCGAGCAGTCCCGGCCACTGACGCCGGACACCACGGTGTCGCCGATCGACCGCCCCAGCACCGGGATAGTCGCCGCATCGGCGGCGACGAAGGCCCCGGCGGGCTCGGTCCAGGGAACGCCGCAACCGACCAGGACCAGCGGGGCCAGGGCCAGCAGGGGCAGGGCGGAAAGCGGCAAGGGCGGCAACACGCGCATGGCGTGATCCTGCACGACAGAGATGAACGTTTCCTTGTTCGCCCCGTTTGCCCCGGCGAGGTCGCGCCGCTATGGTCCGCCGCCCCGGATGCTTGAGGAACGGCCGTGCCCGATATCTTCGACGAAGTGAACGAGGACCTCCGCGCCGAGCGCGCCCGCAGGTTGCTGCAGCGCTATGGCGGGTTGCTGGTGGTGGCCGTCGTCCTGGTCGTGGCGGGCGCGGGCGGCTGGCAGGCCTGGAAATGGTATCAGGCCAGGGAAACCGATCGCATCGCCACCATCTTCCTCAGGGGCATCGACGCCGCCGGTGGCCCGCCGGGCGAGGCCCGCAAGCAGGCCCTGGTCGATTTCGCCGAGGTGGTGCGCGATGGCGGCACCGGCTACCGCACCCTCGCCCGGCTGCGCGAGGCGGCGCTGAAGGCCGATACCGGCGACCTCGCCGGCGCCGAGGATCTGTGGCGCCAGGTCGCCGACGATTCGGGGGCCGAGAAGCTGCTGCGCGACCTCGCCGTGCTGCAATCGGTGCTGCACCAGATCGACGCCGGCGATCCGGCCGCGCTGGCCGCCCGGCTGAAGCCCCTCGCTTCCCCCGACAATCCCTGGCACGCGCTCGCGGAAGAAGTCCAGGCGCTGCTCGACATCCGGCAGGGCAACAAGGACGCGGCCCGCGACACGCTCAAGCGGCTTGCCCAGGACGTGACGGCGCCGGACGGCGTGCGCGGCCGGGCCAACGGGTTGCTGGCGCGGCTGGGTGAATGAGGCGAACCATGGCTGACCGACCCACCGGCGCTGCGCGCCTCCCGCGCCGCGCCGCCCTGCTGATGTCCGTCGGATTGCTGGGCGGATGCAGCATGTTCGACGACCTCTTCAGCGATACCAAGCCGAAGCTGCCCGGCGAGCGCATCTCGGTGATGAACCCGCGCCGCGGCCTGGAGATCGATCCCCGCGCCGGCCAGGTGACGCTGCCGCCCCCGCTCGCCAATGCCGACTGGCCACAGGCCGGCGGCACCCCCGCCCATGCCATGGGCCACCTGCAGGCCGGCGAGCGGCTGGCCACCGCCTGGCGCGCCGGCATCGGCGAGGGCGGCGGCTACCGCCGCAAGATCACCGCCCAGCCGGTCATCGCAGCCGGCCGGGTGTTCACCATGGACAGCGACGCCGTGGTGACGGCCTACGACGCCGGCTCCGGCCGCCAGCTCTGGCGGCTGGAAACCCAGCCCGCGGAGGACCGCAGCACCAATATCGGCGGCGGCATCGGCGTGGATGGGGATACGCTGTACGCCGGCACGGGCCGCGCCGAGGTCCTCGCCATCGAGGCCGCCACCGGCAAGATCCGCTGGCGCAAGCCCACCGACCGCCCGGTCCGCTCGGCCCCCACCATCGCCGAGGGCCGCCTGTTCGTCGCCATCATGAACGACGAGCTGCTGGCGCTCGCCACCGATGACGGGCGCAAGCTCTGGTCGTACCAGGCCCGCACCCCGGAAACCAGCGTGCTCGGCCTGCCCGCCCCGGCCTATGCCGACGGGGTGGTGGTGGCCGGGTTCGGCTCGGGCGAGTTGGTCGGGCTGCGCGCCACCTCCGGCACCGTCGCCTGGAGCGACAGCCTCGCCTCGGCGCGCGGGCGCAACAGCATGCTCGACCTCTCGGCGATCCGGGGCCTGCCGGCCCTGGCGGACGGGCGGGTCTATGCCGGCAGCCTCGGCGGGCTGACCATCTCGCTCGACCCGCGCACCGGCCGGCGGCTGTGGGAACGCGACGTGGCCACCGGCGACACGCTCTGGGTGGCCGGCGAGTGGCTGTTCCTGCTGGGGACCGAGGGCCAGCTCGCCGCGATCTCCCGCAGCGAAGGGCGCGTCGCCTGGGTCACCCAGCTTCCCCGATTTGAGGACGAAAAGAAACAGGAGGACCCGATCCGCTGGATCGGCCCGGTGCTGGCCGGCGGCCGGCTGCTGCTCGGCGGCAGCGACGGCACCCTGGCGATGATCAATCCCATCACCGGCGAGGTGCTGGGTCGCCAGGAATTGCCCGGGCCACTTTCGGTGTCGCCGGCAGTGGCCGGCGGCATGGTGTATTTGGTAACGCAGGACGCGACGCTCGTCGCGCTGCGGTAAGAGGCTTATGCTCCCCATCGTGGTGATCGCCGGACGGCCGAATGTCGGCAAGTCCACCCTGTTCAACCGTCTGGCCGGGCGCCGCGCGGCGCTGGTGGCCGACACCCCTGGCGTGACCCGCGACCGCAAGGAGGCCGAGGCGACGCTGCGCGGCCGGCGGGTGCGCCTGGTCGATACCGCGGGCCTGGAGGAATCGGCGCCCGAGACACTGTACGGGCGGATGCGCGCCTCCTCCGCGACCGCGGTTTCCGGGGCGGACCTGGTGCTGTTCGTGGTGGACGCGCGCGCCGGCATCACCCCTCCCGACGCGCATTTCGCCGACTGGCTGCGCCGGCAGGGTCGGCCGGTGCTGCTGGTGGTCAACAAGGCCGAGGGCCGCGCCGGCGCCAATGCCGCGCTGGAAGCCTACGCGCTCGGGCTCGGCGATCCGGTCGCCGTCTCGGCCGAGCACGGCGAGGGCCTCGCCGACCTGATGCGCGAGATCGCCGACCGCCTGCCGGCCGAGGACGCGGCCGAGGGCGACGCCGACCGCCCGCTGAAGCTCGCCATCGTCGGCCGGCCCAATGCCGGCAAGTCGACCCTGCTGAACCAGTTGGTCGGCGAGGAACGCATGATCACCGGCCCGGAGCCGGGGCTGACCCGCGACGCGGTGGCCGTGCTGATCACCGACGAGCAGGGCCAGGTGGTCGAGGTGGTCGACACCGCCGGGCTGCGCCGCCGCGCCCGCATCGAGCAGGCGCTGGAGAAGATGTCGGTCTCCGCCGCCATCGAGGCGCTGAAGATGGCCGAGGTGGTGGTGCTGGCGGTGGACGGCACCGAGGGCCTGCACGAACAGGACCTGCAGATCGCCCGGCTGATCGAGCGCGAGGGCCGCGCCTGCGTGCTGGTGCTGAACAAATGGGACGTCGTCCCCGATCGCGCCGCCGCGCGCAAGGCGGTGGCGGACCGGCTGGAAACCAGCCTCGCCCAGTTGAAGGGGCTGCCGGTGGTGACGATGTCGGCGCTCACCGGCCACGGCGTGGACAAGCTGCTGCCGGCGGTGCGGCAGGCGCATGCGGTGTGGAACATGCGTGTCGCGACCGGCGCCCTGAACCGCTGGTTCGAGGCGGCGCTGGAGCGCCACCAGCCGCCGCTGGTGGACGGCCGGCGGCTGAAGCTGCGCTACATCACCCAGGCCAAGGCGCGCCCGCCCACCTTCGTGGTGTTCGGCACCCGCGCCGAGCAGACGCCGGACGCCTACCAGCGCTACCTGGTGAACGGCCTGCGCGAGAGCTTCGAGCTGCCGGGAACGCCAATCCGGCTGCAGTTCCGCGGCACCCAGAACCCCTACGCGGAAACCTGAGCGGCGCTTCCGGCGCCGCCCCGGTTACTGGAACGTCCGGTCGAGCTTCCGACCTGCGGCCTCGGCGGGGCCGGAGGGCGGATCGACCGTGTCACGCAGGTTCTGCCCGGCTTGGTCGAGGCTCTTGCCGGTCCGTTCGGCCGGGCCTTCGCTCTGGCAGGCGGCCAGCGGCAGCATCAAAGTGACCAGCAGGACGGCCGTCAGGGCGGTCAGCGTAGTGCGACGCATGCGTCTTGATTCTCCGGTTGTGGCAGACTGCGGCCAACGCGGCATCGCCATCCAGGTTCGCGGGCAATGCCCAAAAGCCGCCAGAGGAGCGTCCCCATGCCCCCCATCGAGGCACGCACGATCCGCAAGGTCTCGCTGCGCCTGATCCCGTTCCTGATGCTCTGCTACTTCGTCGCCTATCTCGACCGGGTGAACGTCGGTTTCGCCGCGCTGACCATGAACCAGGAGCTCGGCCTGACCGCGACGATGTTCGGCTTCGGCTCGGGCGTGTTCTTCCTGGCCTATTTCCTGTTCGAGGTGCCCTCCAACCTGTTCCTCGACCGGTTCGGGGCCCGCCGGTGGATCGCCCGGATCATGGTGAGCTGGGGCATCCTCTCCGGGATGATGGCCTTCATCCCGCAGATCGGCGCGGCCACCGGGCTGGGCAACGAATATGCCTTCTACCTGCTGCGCATCCTGCTCGGCGCCGCCGAGGCGGGGTTCTTCCCCGGCATCATCTTCTATCTCACCCTCTGGTTCCCCTCGCTGTACCGGGCGCGGATCATCGGCATGTTCATGGCGGCGATCCCGATCTCATCGGCCATCGGCTCGCCGGTCTCGGGGATGATCCTTGGCCTGCACGGCCTCGCCGGGCTGGCAGGGTGGCAATGGCTGTTCCTGATCGAGGCGGCCCCGGCGGTGATCCTGGCAGTGGTCACCTATTTTTACCTCACCGACCGGCCGGCCGATGCCGCCTGGCTCGCCCCGGACGAACGCGCCTGGCTGGCCACGCGACTGGAGGCGGAACGGCGCCAGCGCGAGGCGGTGCACGATCTCTCGGTGCGGGAAGCCATGACGCATATCCGCGTATGGGCGCTCGCGCTGGTCTATTTCGGCGCGGTCGCCGGGCTCTACGGCGTCGGCTTCTGGCTGCCCCAGATCATCAAGACCTTCGGCCTTTCCAACGCCCTGACCGGCTGGGTGGTCGCGATCCCCTACGCGGTCAGCGCCCTCTGCATGGTCTGGTACGGCCACCGCTCCGACGCACGGCACGAACGCAAGGGACACGCCGCGGTCGCCCTCGCGGTCGCGGCCGTGGGCATCGCCGCTTCCACCCTGACGCAGAATCCCATCCTGACCGTGCTCGCCTTTACCCTTGGCTCCTGCGGCGTGTTCGCCCTGCTACCGGTGTTCTGGACCCTGCCAACCGCCGTGCTCTCCGGCACCTCGGCCGCGGCCGGCATCGCCGTGATCAACTCGGTGGGGAACCTCTCCGGCTTCGCCGGCCCCTACGCCATGGGGTGGATCCGGGACGCGACCGGCAGCTTTGCCGGCGGGCTGCTGCTGATCGCCGGACTCGCCATCCTGGCCATGATGATCGTGCTGGTACTCGGGCATGACCGGGACCTGGAGAAGGCACCGCACCAGGCATCGGCGGCGGAATAACCAAAGCGCGGGGCGCCGCCCCGCCCCCGCCAGGGCGCTGCCCTGGACCTGCCAGGGGCCACAAGGCCCCTGGACCCCATTTCTGAAGATCCTGGCTTGCCTTCCCGCGGACGCGGGCCTGCGCTAAGACGCCGCGTCGGTCGGGAGGACTACCTTGGACGATCCCTTGATGCCTGGCACCCCCGGGGGCGCCAATTCCCTGCGAAACGGCCCGGACGGCCGCGGCAGGTTCGGAGAATTCGGCGGGCGCTTCGTCGCCGAAACGCTGATGCCGCTGATCCTGGAAGTCGAACAGGCGTACGAGGCCGCCAAGGCCGACCCGTCCTTCCAGCGCGAACTCGACGGCTACCTCAAGGATTACGTCGGCCGGCCCAGCCCGCTGTGGTTCGCCGAACGCCTGACCCAACACCTTGGCGGCGCGAAGATCTACTTCAAGCGCGAAGAGCTGAACCACACCGGCTCGCACAAGGTGAACAACACGATGGGCCAGATCCTGCTGGCCCGCCGCATGGGCAAGACCCGCATCATCGCCGAAACCGGCGCCGGCCAGCACGGCGTCGCCACCGCCACCGTCTGCGCCCTGTTCGGCCTGCCCTGCACCGTCTACATGGGCGCCACCGACGTCGAACGGCAAAAGCCCAACGTGTTCCGCATGCGCCTGCTCGGCACCGAGGTGAAATCCGTCACCTCCGGCGCCGGCACGCTCAAGGACGCGATGAACGAGGCGATGCGCGACTGGGTCGCCAATGTCCGCGACACCTACTACCTGATCGGCACGGTCGCCGGCCCGCACCCCTACCCGGCCATGGTCCGCGACTTCCAGAACATCATCGGCGTCGAGGCCCGCGCCCAGATGCAGGCCGCCGAAGGCCGGCTGCCGGATGTCTGCGTCGCCGCGATCGGCGGCGGATCCAACGCCATGGGCCTGTTCCACCCCTTCCTCGATGACGCCACCGTCCGGCTGATCGGCGTCGAGGCAGCCGGGCGCGGCGTGGAAACCGGCGAACACGCGGCGAGCCTCGCCGGCGGCCGGCCGGGCGTGCTGCACGGCAACCGCACCTACCTGCTGCAGGACGACGACGGCCAGATCATCGAGGCACACAGCATCAGCGCCGGCCTCGACTACCCCGGCATCGGCCCCGAACATTCCTGGCTGCACGACATCGGCCGCGTCGAATACGTCGCCGCCACCGACACGGAAGCGCTGGAGGCGTTCCAGCTCTGCACCCGCACCGAAGGTATCATTCCGGCCCTGGAGCCGGCCCATGCCCTGGCGCAGGTGATGAAGCTCGCCCCCACCCTCTCCCCGGACAAGATCGTGCTGATGGGTCTCTCCGGCCGCGGCGACAAGGACATCTTCGCCGTCGCCGAGCATCTGGGAGTGAAATTATGAGCCGCATCGCCGCCAAATTCGCGGCCCTCCGCAAGGAAGGGCGCGGCGCGCTCATCACCTTCCTGGAAGCCTGGGACCCCGACCCCGCCACTTCGATGGCGCTGCTGCGCGGCATGCCGGCGGCGGGCGCCGACCTGATCGAGATCGGCTGCCCCTTCACCGACCCGATGGCCGACGGCCCGACCATCCAGCTCGCCGGCAAGCGCGCCCTCAGCGCCGGCGCCAACATGGCGCACACCCTGGCGATGGTGCGCGAGTTCCGCCGCGAGGACGACACCACCCCCATCGTGCTGATGGGCTACCTCAACCCGATCCTGTCCTACGGGACGGAAAGCTTCTGCACCGACGCCGCGGCGGCCGGGGCGGACGGGCTGATCGTGGTCGACCTGCCGAGCGAGGAAGCCGACCTGCTCGCCCCGCACGCGGCGGCGCGCGGCCTGGACATCATCCGCCTGATCGCCCCCACCACCGACGACGAACGCCTGCCCAAGGTGCTGCACGGCAGCTCGGGCTTCGTCTACTACGTCAGCATCACCGGCATCACCGGCACGCGCACCGCCAGCGCCGACGAACTCGCCGCCGCGATCCCGCGCATCCGCCGCCACACCGACCTGCCGATCGCCATCGGCTTCGGCGTGCGCAGCCCCGCCCAGGCCGCCGCCGCGGTGCGCGCCGCCGACGCCGCCGTGGTGGCGTCGTCGCTGATCGACACCCTGGCGGGGCACCTGGACGAGAAGGGCCATCCCCGCCCCGACGCCATCCGCCTCGTGCTCGACCAGGTCCGCGACCTTGCCGAGGGCGTCCGGTCCGCACGGGTAACCGCCTGACAGAAGACCCCCCTTCCCCACGGGAAGGGGCTGGGGCGGGATCGTTCCCGCCCCCGAGGAGAAGACTATGAGCTGGCTGACCGAATACGTCCGCCCGAAGATCCGCACCCTGCTCGGCCGCCGCGAGGTGCCCGACAATCTCTGGGTGCAATGCCCCGCCTGCCAGCAGATGCTGTACCATACGGAGCTGGCCCGGAACCTGAAGGTGTGCAGCCATTGCGGCCACCACCTGCGGGCCTCGGCCGAGGAACGGCTGGCCTGGACCTTCGACGGCGGCGCCTATACCCGCATCGAGCTGCCCAAGGTGCCGCTTGATCCGCTGCGCTTCCGTGACGGCAAGCGCTACACCGACCGCCTGCGCGACGCCCGCGAGAAGACCGGGCTCGATGACGCGCTCGCGGTGGCGCACGGGCTGGTCGGTGGCCAGAAGACCGTGGTCGCGGCCATGGCCTTCGAGTTCATCGGCGGCTCGATGGGCGCCGCGGTCGGCGAAGGCATCGTCGCGGCGGCGAAGCTCGCCGTGCTGCAGGAAGCGGCGCTGGTGATCTACACCGCCTCGGGCGGGGCGCGCATGATGGAAGGCGCGGTCAGCCTGATGCAGATGCCGCGCACCGTGATCGCGGCGCAGATGGTGAAGGAAGCCGGCCTGCCCTTCATCACCGTGCTGACCGACCCGACCACCGGCGGCGTGACCGCGAGCTTCACCATGCTCGGGGACGTGCACATCGCCGAACCGAACGCCGAGATCGGCTTCGCCGGCGCCCGCGTGATCGAGCAGACCGTGCGCGAGAAGCTGCCCGACGGCTTCCAGCGCGCCGAGTACCTCTACAGCCACGGCATCGTCGACATGGTGGTGAGGCGCCAGGACCTGCCGTTGACGCTCGGACGGCTGATCGGCCTGCTGCGGGTGAAGGAACTGCCGCCGCTGCTGGAAGGCCCGGAAGAGCCGCCGGCACAACCGGCGCAGCCGGCCGCCGCCTGACCCGTCCCGCCACCACGCCATGAGCGACAACCCGCCCCGGGAGGGCCGCTTCGCCGAGATCGTGGCGCGGCTGCACGCGTTGCATCCGCGCCTGATCGACCTCAGCCTCGGCCGGCTGGAAGCGCTGCTGGGCAAGCTTGACCATCCCGAGCGGCGCCTGCCTCCGGTGATCCACGTCGCCGGCACCAACGGCAAGGGCAGCACCTGCGCCTTCCTGCGCGCCATCGCCGAGGCGGCGGGGACGCCGGTGCACGTCTTCACCTCGCCGCACCTGGTGCGCTTCAACGAGCGCATCCGGCTGGCCGGCCGCATCGTCGACGACGACACCCTGGCCACCGCCATCGAGGAGGTGGAGCGCCGCAATGCCGGCGCGCCGATCACCGTCTTCGAGGTGATCACCGCCGCCGCCTTCCTGCTGTTCTCCCGCGTCCCCGCCGGGCTGGTGGTGCTGGAAGTGGGACTGGGCGGACGCTACGACGCCACCAACCTGATCCCGCCCCCCGCCGCCGCGGCGATCACCTCGATCTCGTTCGACCACCGCGACTTCCTCGGCGACACCATCGCCCAGATCGCCGGCGAGAAGGCCGGCATCATGAAGCCCGGCGTGCCCGTCGCCACCGGGGTGCAACTGCCGGAAGCGGCGGAGGTGCTGCGGCAGGAAGCCGCCCGCACCGGCGCCCGCCTGCTGCAACGCGACCGCGACTGGCGCATCGCCCGCACCGCGTCCGGACTGCTCTACGCCGACGCGGCGGGCTCGCTCGAGCTGCCGCCGCCGGGTCTGCCCGGCCCGCACCAAGCCGACAATGCCGGCATCGCCGTGGCGGCCATCCGCGCTGCCGGGCTGGGCTTCGGCGCCGAGGCGATCGGCCGCGGCCTCGCCACGGTCTCCTGGCCGGCGCGGCTGCAGCGCCTGACCGGGCGCCTCGCCGCGACGCTGCCGCCGGGCTGGGAGCTATGGCTGGATGGCGGGCACAATCCCGGTGCCGGGCAGGTCCTGGCCGAGCATCTCGACACCTGGGGCGACCGCCCGGTGCACCTGATCGTCGGCATGAAGCAGGGCAAGGATTCGGGCGAGTTCCTGCGTCCGCTGCTGCCGCGCGCCGCCGGCATCTGGGCAGTGGCCGAGCCGGGCCAGCATCTGGCCATGCCGGTCGCCGACGTGATCGCGGCCTCTGGCGGCGTCGCCCATCCCGGCCCCACCGTCGCCGCCGCCCTCGCCGCCATCCCGAAGGACCGGCCCGCGCGGGTGCTGATCTGCGGCAGCCTCTACCTTGCCGGCGAGGTGCTGAAGGCCGACGGGACCGAGATCACGTAGCGCGGCCCTTCCCCTCATCCCTTGACCGCGCCGGCGGTCAGGCCAGCGACGATGCGGCGCTGGAACACCAGCACCAGCACGATCAGCGGCACGGTGACCAGCACCGAGGCCGCCATGATGTTGCCCCAGGGCAGCTCGTACTGGCTGGCGCCGGTCATCTGCGCGATCGCGACCGGAACGGTGCGGGCGCGGTCGAGGGTGAAGGTCAGGGCGAACAGGAATTCGTTCCAGGCGGTGATGAAGGCCAGCAGCCCGGTGGTGACCAGGGCCGGCGCCAGCACCGGCAGGAACACGCGCAGCAGTACCTGCAACGGCGTGGCGCCGTCGATCACCGCCGCTTCCTCCAGTTCACGCGGCACCTCGCGCATGAAGGTGGTCAGCACCCAGATGGTGAAAGGCAGGGTGAACAGCATGTAGCTGAACACCAGCCCGGCCAGGGTGTTGTACAGGCCGAAGGCCCGCAGCAGCTCGAACATGCCCGCCAGCACGGCGATGCTGGGAAACATCGACACGCCCAGCACGATCAGCAGCAGCACGCCGCGGCCACGGAAGCGCACCCGCGCCAGCGCGAAGGCGGCGCCGAGCGAAAGCGCCAGCGACAGCATCACCACCGACAACGCCACCACCACCGAATTGACGATGTTCCGGCCGAAGGGCTGCTCGCGGAAGATGGCGAGGTAGTTGCCCCAGGCCGGGTGCAACGGCAGCAGATCGGCGCGGAACAGGTCGGAGCCGGCCTTCAACGAAGAGACCACCGCCCAGTAGAACGGGAACACCGCGTAGAGAACGATCGCCGCGAGCAGCAGGGCGAAGCCGATGCCACGCAGCCGGGAGCGCCGGCGATACGCCATCTCAGTCCTCGTCGAAGCGCACCCGGCCGACCACGATGTAAAGCGCGGTCAGCAGGATGATGATCAGGAACAGGCAGGTCGCCGCGGCCGAGCCGGCGCCGACGTCCTGGAAATCCACCAGGCGCTGCCGGGCGAACATCGACATCGACATGGTGTTCTCGTTGTTGCCGGTGAGGACGTAGATGATGTCGAAGACGCGCATGGCGTCGAGCAGGCGGAAGATCACCGCCACCGCCAGCGCCGGGCGGAGCAGCGGCAGGGTGATCAGCCGGAAGGTCTGCACCGGCCCGGCCCCGTCGATCGCCGCCGCCTCGTAGCATTCCTCCGGAACGAGCTGCAGCCCGGCCAGCAGCAGCAGCGCCACGAAGGGCGTGGTCTTCCAGACATCGACCAGGATCATCGCCCCGAGCACGAGATGCGGATCCGCGGTCCAGGCCAGGGGTGCGCCGATCAGCCGCAGGTCGAGCAACACCTTGTTGATGACGCCGTAGATGTCGTTGAACATCCAGTTCCAGAGCTGGGCGGAAACGATGGTGGGGATCGCCCATGGCACCAGCACGGCGGCGCGGACCAGCCCGCGCCCCGGCATGCGGGCATTCATCACCAGCGCAATGACCAGGCCCAGCACCGTTTCGATGGCGACCGACACCAGCGCGAAGATCAGCGTGTTGCCGACCGCGCGCCACCAGCCCGGATCGGCGAACAACCCTGCGTAATTCTCGAATCCGACGAAATGCGGCGGCTGATCCGACACCAGCCGGGCATCGGTGAAGCCGAGCCAGACGGTGCGCAGCAGTGGCCAGCCCGCCACCAGCAGCAGCACGAAACCGGCCGGGGCCAGGAAGCGGCGCGCCGCCCGCCGGTTCTCCGCCTGCAGCCCGCCGCGCCTGGCCGGCGCGGGTGCCGCGTGCAGGACCGGAATTCGCCTCAACCGCGACAGGCCGCCGCTCACCAGCGCCCGCCGCGGCTGAGCCGCTCGAGCTGACGCGCCAGCGCCGCCAGCCGCTCCTGCGCGCTGCCATGTCCCTCCAGCACGGCATGCACCGCGTTGAAGAACTGGCTCGATGCCTGGTTGTAAAGGGCGCCCGTCGCGCGCGACGGGCGCGCCACCGCGGTGTCGAACACGCCCTCGACCTGGAAAGGCAGCGCCCGCAGCACCTCCGGATCGCGATAGAGCGCCGGAATCGTGGGCTGGTAGCCATAGGCAACGGCGTGGCGTTTCTGCTCCGCGGCCCCTGTCAGGAATGTCACCAGGGCGATCGCGGCCTCCTGGTTCCGGGAGTATTTCGACACCGCGAGTTGCCAGCCGCCGAGCACCGCCCGGGGCCGGTTCGCCGCCCCGTCCGTGGGCAGCGGCACCACGCCGACCTTGCCCCTGACCGGGCTGCCCTCGCCCTGTGCCAGCGCCCAGGCATAGGGCCAGTTGCGCATGAACACCGCCCGGCCCGACTGGAAGACGCCCCGCGCCTCTTCCTCGGCATAGTTGAGCACGCCGGTCGGGCTGATGCCGCCCACCCAGGCGGCGGCGCGCTGCACGGCCTGCACCGCCCCGGGATTGTCGATGGTGATTGTCCCGTCCGCCTCGACGATGGTGCCGCCCCCGGAGGAAGCGATCCATTCCAGGGCGTTGACGGTCAGCCCCTCATAGGCCTTGCCCTGCCAGACGAAGCCCTGCAGGTCGCGGTTGCCGGTGGCGCGCTCGGCGGCAAGCACCTGCGTCGCCTGCGCGGCCAGTTCGTCCCAGGTGGCGGGCGGCCGCAGGCCGTATTTGTCCAGCAGGTCGGCGCGATAGAACAGCAACGCGGCATCGGTATAGAGCGGCAGCGCCACCAGCCGGCCCCGCACCGTGCTGGCCGCGATGATGGCGGGGAAATGCGCCTCCAGGGCGGCCGGATCGACGCGCCGGGCGAGATCGATGAAATGGGAGGCGAGCAGGCCGGGCCAGATGACGTCGATCGCGTAGGCATCGATGTCGGGCGACCCGGCGGCGAGAACCTGTTGGTAGAGTGCCAGACGTTCGGTGGCCGAACCCGGGGACGCCACCACGATGACATCGTGACCGGTCTCCCGCCTCCAGGCAGCCGCGCCGCCCTGGCAGATCTGCAGTTCCTGGCCGACGCTGCCGCAGGAGAGCACGACCGTTGCCGCCTCGGCGTGCAGGACGCAGGCTGTCGCCAGCAGAACGAGGGCACCGAGACATCGGTGTGTCCGGGCCATGTTGCGTTCCTCCGGTTTGCTCCGGAGGAATTATCCCTCACGCCGATGCCGATGGCGCAGCGTGATAGCGATAGCCCGCCAACACGTTATTCCGCGCTGTGCCGCGCAGCGAGACTGGGGTGCAGGGGCCCTGTGGCCCCTGCCGGGTCCAGGGCAGAGCCCTGGCCTTCCTTTTCCCTTACGCCAGCGAAGTCTCGACCCACTGCTTCAGCGCGCTCTTCGGTGCCGCGCCGACCTTCTGGCTGACCGGCTTGCCGTCCTTGAACAGGATCAGCGTGGGGATGCCGCGAACGGCGTAGGTATTCGGCGTAATCGGATTGTCATCGATATTGACCTTGGCGACGGTCAGGCGCCCGGCGTATTCGCTGGCGATCTCGTCGAGGGCCGGTGCGATCGCCTTGCAGGGTCCGCACCACTCAGCCCAGAAATCCACCAGCACGGCCTCCTTGGCCGCCAGCACCTCGGTCGAGAAGCTGTCGTCCGTTACGGCCTTGGTGTTTTCGCTCATCCCGGATTTGCCCTTTCCTGGCTTCTGCCGCCATGTACGAACCCGAAATCGCCGGTCAAGCCGCGCCGGGAGCATGGCCGTCCAGCAGCGCGTCGGGAAGCATCATCACCTGCACCCCGGTGGTCCACACCAGGATGCAGGACACCTCCCGCCCCGGCAATGCCGCGCGCAGCACGGCGCGGTAGGCCGCCATCTGCCGCAGGTACATCACCGGCACCTCCTCGACGCCGGATGGCGGCCGGCGATTCGTCTTGTAGTCCGCGACCAGCACGCGGCCCGGCAGCACCGCCAGCCGGTCCACCAGGCCGCCCACCACCACGCCGTCGATGATACCCGTCAGCGGCACCTCGGCGCGGCCTTCCGGTCCGAACAAAGGCGCGAGGTCGGGGTGGTCGAGCACGGCCATCACCTGCCCGGCCAGGGTCGATGCATCGTTCACCCCGAGTCCCGGCCGCGCCAGGTAGCGCAGGGCGGCGGCGTGCCGGATGGGGGGCGGCAGCGTCGGCAGGTGCTGCAACAAGGCATGCGCCACCTGGCCGCGGCGGAAGCGCGCGCCGCTGGGATCGCGGGCGGCGAGTGGGCTGGCCGCTTCCGGCACCGGGCCCAGTTCGATGCCTTCCGGACGGCTCGGCGCCAAAGGCTGCGGCGGTGCCGGCTCGTCCGGCAGCCGCCCCGGCAGCCAGCCGGGGGCGTGGCCGGCCCAGGCGGGCAGCGTCGCCACCGGGGCGTCGGCCTGTTTCGTCGTGGCGCGTTCGGGCGGGCGGGCCTGGGCGCAGCCATGCGCGACCATTTCGCCTTCCCAGGGATCCGGCACCGCGTCGAAGGCCGTGGCCGTCACCCCCAGCCGCTCGAAGCCCCGCCGCACCAGCCGGTGCCAGGTGCCCTCGGGCGGTTCGCGATAGGGTTGCCAGCCGCACACCACCAGCCGGTCCTCGGCGCGGGTCAGCGCGACGTAGAGCAGCCTGTTGTGCTCCTCGCGCCGGCGCCGGGCCGCCCGCTCGCGCAACTGGTCGGAGGCGATGCAGCGCAGTTCCTTGCGCGGCGACCAGATCGGCACGTCGGGACCGCCATCGGGGTCCTCGGCCCAGACCAGCGGCCCGTCCTCGGGCGGCAACGCGGTGGTGTCGGGCAGGATGACCAGCGGCGCCTGCAGCCCCTTGGCGCCGTGCACCGTCATGATGCGCACCAGCCCGCCGGCGCCTTCCGCCTCGCGCTTCACCTCGGCGCCGGACTGGCGCAGCCAGTGCAGGAAGCCTTGCAAGGACGGCGGGTGCGAGCGCGCATAGGCCAGGGCGGCGGCCAGCAATTCATCCACCGGTTCGGCCGCCTCCGGGCCGAGCCGCGCGAACAGCTTCGCCCGCCCGCCCAGCCGGCCCAGCGCCTCGACCAGCAGCGCATGCGGCGAGGCGTAATCCACGCGCCCCAGCAGCACCGTGATGAAGTCGTGTGCCTGCGCCCAGTCCGGCCGCTCATGCGCCCGCGCCCGCAGCGCCGCCCACAGGGATCCGCGCCGCCGCAGCGCCAGCGCCATCATCGAGTCGTCGGTGAGCCCGCCGAGCGGGCTGGTCAGCACGGCGGCGAGCTGCAGGTCATCCTCGGGCAGCAGCAGCACGTCGCACAGCGCCAGCAGGTCGGCGACGGCGGGCTGCTCGGTCAGCACCAGCCGGTCGAGCCCGGCCACCGGCACGTCGCGCGCCTTCAGCGCCCGCACCAGCGCGCGGGCAAAGGCGTTGCGCCGGCGCACCAGCACCAGCACGTCGCCCGCCCGCAACGGCCGGCCGCGACTTTCCAGCATGGTGTCGCCCGCGGTCTCGCGCGCGATCCAGTCGGCCAGCGCCACCGCGAGGCGCTGCGGCGCGCTGGTCTGGCCCAGGTTGCGGTCGGGCACGCTCCAGGGCTCGGAGGGCGGCGCCTCCGGCTCCGGGGTCAGCGGCCATAGCTCGACCCGGCCGGCATGGCCGGCACGGTCGGGCAGATGCCGCAGCGCGCCGGCCTCGGTGACGCCCTCGGCGGCATCCGGATCGGCGAACACCGCATCCACCAGGTCCAGCACCGGCGCCACGGAACGGAACGACACGTCCAGCGTCACGTCGCGCCAGGACTGGTCCACCGCCTCCACCCGCTCGCGCAGCAGGCCGCGCCAGCGCTCGAACTCGTCCGGGTCGGCGCCCTGGAAGGAGTAGATCGACTGCTTGCGGTCGCCGACCGCGAACACCGTCCGCCGCTGGTCCTCCCGCGCGCCGCCGCCGGCGAAGAACTCCTCGGTCAGCTTTCCGGCGATCTGCCATTGCGCCGGCGCGGTGTCCTGCACCTCGTCCAGCAACAGATGATCGAGCCCGCCATCCAGCTTGTAGAGCACCCAGGCAGCGCCGGGATCGACCAGCAGCCGCCCGGTGCGGCCGATCAGGTCGTCGTAGTCGAGCTGCGCCCCGGCTTCCTTGCGCCCCGCATAGAGCTGCGCCACCGGCCCGGCCAGCCGCACCAGCGCCGCCGAGGCCGCGGCGGCACGGGCCGCCCGGCAGGCATCCTCGACCGCCAGCACGCGCTGCTGCTCGGCCAGCAGCGCCTCGGCGAGATCGGGGCGCTGCTCGGCCAGCTTCTTGTTGACCAGCGTGGTGGGGCCGCGCGGCGAACCATCCTCCAGCAGGAAGGCCAGCCGCCAGGCGCTCCATTGCCCGACCCGCTCCTGTTCCGGGCCGGACAGCCATTCCAGCAGGAACACCGCCTTCTCGGCGCAGGTCGCGGCGCCCTTCTTCGCCACCACCTCCAGCGCCGCGCGCAGGGCCGAGCCATCCCAGGCGCAGGCGGCGGCCAGCACCTCCGCCTCTTCCCCGGTGACCGCCAGCACACGCCGCTGCGCCGCCGCCACCGCCGCGTCCTCCATCGCCAGCAGCGCGGCCAGCCGCTCACGATCCTGCTGCAGGTCGCGCACCAGCCGGCCGAACTGCTCGGCCGAGGCAAGCCCGGCCAGCGCCGCCAGCGCCGCACGGCTCTCCTCGCCCTGGGCACCTTCCAGCATGGCTTCCCGCGCCTCGCGCCAGGCAACGTCGGCGTCGATGTCCTCCAGCAGGCGGAAATGCGGGGATAGCTGCGCCTCGATGGGGAAGCGCCGCAGCAGCGACTGGCAGAAGGCGTGGATGGTGCCGATGCGCATGCCGCCGGGCAGGTCCAGCACCTCGGCGAACAGGGAGCGGGCCTGGGCGAGACGCTCCGCCGTGGGCAGCACCGACACCGCCTGCAGCTCCGCGCCCAGCGTGGCGTCGTCCATGGTGACCCAGGCACCCAGCCGGCGCTGCAATCGCACCGCCATTTCGGCGGCGGCCGCCTTGGTGAAGGTCAGGCACTGGATGCGCGCCGGCGGGGCCCCCTGCAACATCAGCCGCAACAGGCGGTCGGTCAGCAGCTTGGTCTTGCCGGACCCGGCGGAGGCGGCGACGAAGGCCGAAACATCGGGGTCCGAGGCGAGCCCCTGGTTGGCGACGGCACGGTCGCGGGGGGGTTCACCTGATGGCGGGCGAAAGGCCAGGATCGGCGCGCTCATCGGGGCGCTGCCCGGCCATGCGCAGGGGATCCCGGGGGACGTAGGGCGGATAAGCGTAGCGCCATCCGCCATTGCAACGCCCCGCGAGGTTGCCACCTTGCGTTGGCGGATGGCGCTGCGCTTATCCGCCCTACGTTTGCCGTGCCGCGCGGCGCGATCATTCCCCGCCTCCCGACAGGTCCCACTCGGCGACCCGCGCCAACTGGGCGTAATCGGAGAAGCGCGGCACGCGACCGGGATGCGGCTGCGACAAATAGGGCCGCTTCGGGTCGTCGAACGCCGTCACCAGGGTCATCAGCTTCTCCCGCGCGGTGGCCACCGCCGCGGCGATGCGGGTGGCATCACCGCGGAGGATGCTGCGCTCCTCCGCCGGCACGAAGCCGCCGCTCAGGTGCCAGTAGACCAGCTCGGCAGCGGTCCCGGTCAGCTCCGGGCCGAAGGCACCCGCCTCGGCCATCGCCGCTTCCAGCGGCAACTGCGGACGGAACCCCGCCTCGACATCCTTGTCGGACGGGGGCGCCCCGGTCTTGTAGTCGATGATCGTGAGTCGTCCATCGGCCCGGCGCTCGATGCGGTCGGCCCGGCCGACCAGGGTGAAGCCACCCGGCACCGCCAGGGTCCACTCGCCCTTGACCTCGCCACGGATCAACTGCGGCCCGGCGACGCGGCGCTCGCGCTCGTGCGGGGCGAGCCAGACGGCGATGCGCGCCAGCCTGGGCCGCCACCATTCCTGCAGCGCCGGCCGCAGCCCGGCCTCGGCCAGCGCCCGGTCCATCGCCGCCGCCAGACGCTGCGGCGCATCCGCCGGCCAGTCGGCGCCGACCTCGTCGAGGAAGATCTGCATGCCCCGGTGCACCAGGGCGCCGTAATCGGCGGCGTCGGTCGCCTCCTCCAGCGGCTTGAGCGGCCTCAGCTTCAGGATGTGCTTGGCGTGGATGGCGTAGGGATCGGTGAGCCAGGTCTCGATCTCGGTGACGCTCAGCCGGCGCGGGCGCAGCCGCACCGGCGGACAGGGCGCCGGCGGACGCACCGGCGCGGGCGGCCCGGCGGGCTGGTCGAGCAGCCGCGCCCAGCCGGCGGCCGGATGCGACGGAAGACGCTGCCCCTGCCCGGCCAGGAAGGCTTCCAGCCGGGCGAGCCAGCGCGCCGGCACCGCCGGGGCACGGTCACGCCGGCGCGGGCAGGACAGCACCACGGTCGGCGCCGAACAGGCGGCCATCAGGAAATCATGCGCGGCCAGCCCGACCACCTCCTCGGTGCCGGGCAGCCCCGCCTTGATGCGCATCGGCCGACTCATCCACGGCCCCGGATCGGTGGCCGGCGGCCAGACGCCCTCGACCAGCCCGCCGAGCACCACCACCTCGGCGGTCTGCAGCCGGGCTTCCAGCAGGCCCCAGATGAAGACACGCGGATGCTCGGCGCCCTCGCGGCCACGCAGGGCGCGACGGCTGCGCACCACCGCGCCTTCCAGCAACGCATCCAGCAGGCCGGGCAGCACCGTGGGCGGCGCATCCGGCAGATGCGCCAGCGCCGGCTGCGCACCGGCCAGCAGCACCGCCAGCGCCTCGCCTTCCTCGTGCGCCCAGAGCCGCGCCGGCCCCGGCAGGGCCTCGCTGGTCGCCAGCGCCTCGCCGGCTTCGATCAGGGCGGCGAGCAGGGTGGCGGGGGGCAGCGCCGCCGCCGTGGCGGCGCGCAGCAGCGGGTCGAGGCAGGTCTCCAGGCGCGCCAGCAGGTCGCGCGCCGGCTCCGGCGCCGCCTGCGCGCGCTGCCGCAGCCCGCCCAGCCCGGCGGCGGGCCGGGGGCCGCGCAACGCTTCCACTTCCAGCAGGCGCGCCGCCATCCGGCAGGCGACCGGCTCCAGCCCCGCCGCGGCGAGCGGATGCTTGAGCAGCCCGAGCAGGGGCACCGGCGCGAAGCGGGAAGTGACCGTCTCGGCCAGCAGGCGCAGGAACACCGCCGGCGGGGACTCGGCCAGTGCCTCGCCGGCACTGTCATCGGCGACCACGCCCCAGCGCAGCAGCTCCGAGGACACCCGTCCGGCAAGCTGCCGGTCGGGCGTGACCAGCGCCGCGCGGGCGCCGCGTCGCTCCAGCGTGTCGCGCAGGATCAGCGCGATCGCCGCCGCTTCCTCCTGCTCGTCGGCCGCTTCCAGACGGAACAGGCCGGTGGTGGCGACCGGGCCGGCCTCGCGCCATGTCGGCAGGGCGGCGGCCGGCAGCAATGCCCGCGCCAGGGTGCGGACCCGGCCGGCCGGCGCCGCCGCCGCGCCGTCCCAGGACACGACATCGCCGCGGGTCGCCCCGAGCCCGGCCAGCAGACGCTGCAGGCCGCATTGCGGATGCGCCTCCCCGATCGCCTCCCAGGCCTCCTGCGGCAAATCGAGATCAAGTCCGGGCAGCACCACCTGCCCGTCCGGCAGCCCGGCGACCACGCGCAGCAGCGCCGCCACCGCGGGAATGCCGGCGGTGGTGCCGGCAGCCCAGACCGGCTCGGCGGGCGGATGCGCCGCCCATTCCGCCGCCTGCGCCTGCAACAGCGCGACCTGGCGGGCGGCCGGGTTGAGCACCCCCTGCGCGGCCAGCCAGTCCGGCCAGTGCCGGGTGACGATCTCCAGGAAGCGCAGCGTCGCCTGCCAGTGCTCGGCATGCGCCGCATCCGCTGCCTGCTGCAACGCCGAGGCGAGGTCGATCTCCGCCCGCTCGGCCTCGTCCATCAGCCGCGCCAGTTCGCGCGCCAGCATCAGCGCCCGGTCGACGCTGCCCGCCCCGCCCTGCTCCGGCGGCAGCTTCATCACCAGCGCGGCCAGCGCCGCCAGCCGCTCCTGAGGGTCGATCGCCGGCAACAGGTCGAGCGCGCCGGTCATGGTCAGCGGCGCCTCGTCCAGCGCGCCGAAGGCGGTGATGCGCGGCAGCACCAGCGCCCGGCCGCCGCTCGCGCGCAGGAACGCCTCGGCGAGCGCGCGGGCGGCGCGGCGGGTCGGCAGCAGGATCAGCCCGCGCCCGAGCGCGTCCCCGCCATGCTCGGCCAGCCAGCGTGCGGCCAGCACGTCGAGGAACGGCACGTCGGGGGGGATGGTCGCCAGGCGCAGACGGCGCGGCGACGCGGCCGCCTCTGTCACTTCGTCTGGCCCGTCCGGCGCTCGTAGAGCATGAACTCGGCCTCGGCGAGGTCGGCGGGGGTGGAGAGGTGCCACCACAGCCCGTCATGCACCAGCGCCCGCACCCGCCCGGCCTCGATGGCGCGGTCCCACAGCAGGTTCATCGAGAACGCTCCCTCCGGCGCGTCGGCGAGCAAGGTGGGAGACAGCAACTGGATGCCGGCGAAGATGTAGGGGACGATCTCCCGCTCCTCCGGCCGGCGCACCATCCCCCAGGGATCGAGGGCGAAATCGCCGTTGCCGACCTCCGCCTGGGTCTGGAAGGTGCGATGCACCAACAGCACCGCGTCGTGCTGCTCCGGGTCCCAGGCGGCGGCGAGCCGCGCCAGCGCCGGCGTCGGCCCGTCCAGCCAGAACGAATCACCGTTGACGACGAAGAACGGGTCGCTCCCCAGCACCTCCCGCGCCGCGCACACGGCGCCGCCGGTATTCAGCAGCGTCTCCTCGCGCAGCAGCACCGGCCGCGGCAGCGCCTCGCGGGCCTGCAGATGCGCGGCGATGCGGTCGGCATGCCACCAGGTGTTCACCACCACGCGCTCCACCCCGGCCGCCTGCAGCCGGTCCAGCGCGTGGTCCATCAGCGGGTGGCCGCCCAGCGGCAGCAGCGGCTTGGCGGTCCCTTCGGTCAGCGGCAGCATGCGGGTGCCGCGCCCGGCGGCCAGCAGCATGGCCGTATGCGGCCGGATCATGCCAGCGCCCCGATGCGGCCGGCCCAGCCCGAGAGCGTGGCGCGGCGGGCCTCCCCCGCCAGCAACGCCAGGTCCACGCCGAGCGCGTCGGCGGGGCGCAGCGCGCCCAGGCGCTGCGGCCATTCCACCAGGACGATGTCATCCCGCATCTCGTCCCAGCCCAGCTCGGTCAGTGCGGCCGGCCCGTCGAGCCGCCAGAGGTCGAAATGATGCACGCGGCCTTGCCTCGTCTCGTAGGTCTGCACAAGGGTGAAACTGGGGCTGGGCACGTCCAGCGCGGCATCGCCGGTGGCGGCGCGCAGGAAGGCGCGGGCAAAGGCGGTCTTGCCGGCGCCGAACGGCCCGTCCAGCAGGATGGCGTCGCCGGGACGCGCCAGCGCGGCGACCGCGGCAGCGAGCGCCGCCGTGGCATCGAGATCCGGCAGCTCGCGCAAAACGGTCGCACTCGGTTCGGACATGGCGGCAATCTGCTCCGGGTTCGGCGTGGCCTCAACTGCCTGCTTGCCTCGGCGGCGCACCAGTCTAGTTTCCGCGCCATGACGCAGCAGATCGAGACCGATGTCGCCATCGTCGGCGCCGGGCCGGTGGGCCTGTTCGCCGCCTTTGAACTGGGCATGCTGAAACTGTCCAGCGTGCTGATCGATGCCCTTTCCGAAATCGGCGGCCAGTGCACGGCGCTGTACCCGGAAAAGCCGATCTACGACATTCCGGGACATCCCGCGATCGAGGCCGGCGATCTGATCGCCAATCTCGAGCGCCAGATGGCACCGTTCCGGCCGGCCACCCTGCTCGGCCGCCGGGTGGAGACGCTGGAAGGGACGCAAGGCGGCTTCACCCTCGGCACCGACCGCGGCGAGTCGATTCGGTGCAAGGCCGTGATCCTGGCCGCCGGCGCCGGCGCCTTCGGGCCGAACCGGCCGCCGCTCGCGGGGCTGTCGGCCTACGAGGGCAGCGGCGGCGTGCAGTACTACGTGCGCCGGCGCGAGGACCTGCGCGGCCGGCGCGTGGTGATCGCCGGCGGCGGCGATTCGGCGGTGGACTGGGCGCTGGCGCTGCGCGGCATCGCCGCCTCGATCCAGGTGGTGCACCGCCGGCCGAAGTTCCGCGCCGCCCCGGAAAGCGCGGCGCAGCTCGACCGCGCCGCCGAGCGCGGCGAGGTGGAAATGGTGATCCCCTACCAGTTGCACGCCCTGCACGGCACCGACGGGAAGCTGGAAGCGGTGGAAGTGGCCGACCTGGATGGCGGCACGAAATTGTTGCCGGCCGACGTGCTGCTGCCCTTCTTCGGGCTGTCGATGGATCTGGGGCCGATCGGCGGCTGGGGGCTCGACCTTGAACGCCACCACCTGAAGGTGACGCCGGCCACCTGCGAGACCTCGCGCCCCGGCGTGTTCGCGATCGGCGACATCGCCACCTATCCGGGCAAGCTGAAGCTGATCCTGCAGGGCTTCTCCGAGGCAGCGATGGCGGCGCATGCCATCCACCCGATCGTGCGCCCGGATGTCGCGCTGCATTTCGAATACTCGACCAGCAAGGGCGTGCCGGCCGGCACCGATGCTGCGCCTCACTGAACTCCGCCTGCCGCTCGACCATCCGCCGGAAGCGCTGGCGGACGCGGTCGCGCGCCGGCTCGGCGTGGCGGAGACCGCGCTGCGCGGCCTGACCGTTGCCCGGCGCGGCTATGACGCGCGGCGGAAAAGCGCGATCGTGCTGGTCTACACGGTGGATGTCGAAGTCACCGGGGAAGCGGCGGTGCTGCAACGCTGCGCCGGCGATCCCCATCTCGGGCCGACACCGGACACCCGGTACCGCTTCGTCGCCCGTGCCCCCGAGGGCTTCGCCCGCCGCCCGGTGGTGATCGGCGCCGGTCCCTGCGGGCTGATGGCGGCGCTGACCCTGGCGCAGATGGGCTTCCGCCCGATCATTCTCGAACGCGGCACCATCGTGCGGGACCGCACCAAGGACACCTGGGGCCTGTGGCGGCGTGGCGAGCTGAACCCGGAATCGAACGTGCAGTTCGGCGAAGGCGGCGCCGGCACCTTCTCCGACGGCAAGCTCTATTCCGGCATCAAGGACCCGCAGCACCTGGGCCGCCGCGTGCTGGAGGAATTCGTCCGCGCCGGCGCGCCGGAAGAGATCCTGTATCTCTCCAAGCCGCATATCGGCACCTTCCGCCTGGTCTCCATGGTCGAGCACATCCGCGCCACCATCGAGGGCCTGGGCGGCGAGTACCGCTTCCGCACCCGCGTCGCCGATTTCGACATCGAGACGCAGCCGGACGGCACGCGCCGCCTGCGCGGGCTGCATCTGGCCAATGGCGAGCATCTGCGCACGGATTGCGTGGTGCTGGCGATCGGCCATTCCTCACGCGACACATTTGCCGCCCTGCACGCGCGCGGCGTGTTCCTGGAAGCCAAGCCGTTCTCGATCGGCGTGCGCATCGAACATCCGCAATCGCTGATCGACCGCGCCCGCTTCGGCAGCTTCGCGAAGCATCCGTTGCTCGGCGCCGCCGACTACAAGCTGGTGCATCATTGCGGCAACGGCCGCAGCGTCTACAGCTTCTGCATGTGCCCGGGCGGGCGCGTGGTGGCGGCCACCTCCGAACCGGGCCGCGTCGTCACCAACGGCATGAGCCAGTATTCGCGCGCCGAATTCAACGCCAATGCCGGCCTCGTCGTCGGCATCACGCCCGCGGACTATCCGGGGCATCCGCTGGCCGGGGTGGATTACCAGCGGCTGTGGGAATCGCGCGCCTTCGCGGCGGGGGGCGGCAGCTACGCGGCGCCGGCGCAGCGTGTCGGCGATTTCCTCGCCGCCCGCGCCTCCACCGCGCTCGGTGAGGTAACGCCGTCCTACAAGCCGGGCACGACGCCGGCCGACCTCGCCGCCTGCCTGCCGGATTTCGCCATCGCGGCGATGCGGGAGGCGCTGCCGCGCTTCGACCGCCAGATCGCCGGCTTCGCCATGGCGGATGCGGTGATGACGGGGGTGGAGACGCGCACCTCCTCGCCGGTGCGCATCCGCCGCGACGCCGACTGCCAGAGCATCAACACGCGCGGCCTGTTCCCGGCCGGCGAGGGCGCGGGCTATGCGGGCGGCATCCTCTCGGCCGGGGTCGACGGCATCCGGGTCGCCGAGGCCGCGGCGATGGCGCTTACCGGCGAGCTGCCCCACAGACCAGAGCCGGCCTGAATGAAACCGGGCTCCCGCAGCCGTGCATGGCCCCGGGAGCCCGATACCGGCGTGGTCTCCGCGCCGGCGGCGGCAGGCGCATTTCCAACCGCCCGTCTCGACGCGGGCTTGGGTTGAAAAGCCGTGTGAAACCGCGGCGTCAGCGGGCCGGCGTGCAGGACGCCCGGCGGTGCTCGTGCACCGGCCCCTCATCGTGGCTGGCCTCGGAGCGGGCACGGGTGCGGGCGCGGGCCGTGGTCACCGCGGACACCGTGGATTTGCGCGGGCTGTAACCAAGCGGCTCGCTCGCCCAGCGATGCCCATGCACCAGCCCGTCGTCATACCCATGATCTTCCATAATTCCCCTCCTGAACGGCTGCACCGTCAGCGTGCTTTGGATGTCGACCCATCCAACAGACCTAGCTGGCGGGTCGGGATCAGTGAAGTATTGACGTGCCACGTGGGAAAAGGTGAGCGAAAAACCCATCGGCGCGCACGAAAACTGTGCGCAGACCGACAGACCCGCCTGTAAATCCGAAAATTTTGTAAAGGCCGGCGCGTCAGTGCGCCATCACCACCGGCAGCGCGGCCTGTTTCAGCACATCGGTGGTCATCCCGCCGCGCAGCAGGTGGCGGATGCGGCCATGCGTGTAGGCGCCCATCACCAGCAACGAAACCCCGGCCTCGACGGCGGCGCGCAGCAGCGCCGGGCCAGCCTGCGCATCCGCGTCCTGGGTGGTCACCGGCGCGGCCACCAGGCCATGCCCGGCCAGGTACGCCACCAGCTCGCCCGCGCAGGCGGGGCTGGCCCCTTCCTCCTGGGCCGCGGTGAAAACGGAAATCCGCCCGGCGCCCCGCAGCAGCGGCAAGGCCCCGGCGACCGCACGGGCCGCCTCCAGGCTGCCGTTCCAGGCGATCATCACGTGCCGCAACATGGCATCGGCGGGCGGCACCGGGGCCAGCAGCACCGGGCGCCCGGTTTCAAGCAACGCGACGTCGAAGGCATGGCCGGTCACCAGATGCGGCATGCCCGGGAACCCCAGCACGATCAGGTCGGCAAGCCGGCCGGCGCGCGCCAGCACCGTCTGCAGGGGGCCGACCCGGCTGGACCAGCCGGCCGAGACCCCGTCCGCCCCGGGTGCCTCGGCGGCGAGGCCCTGGCGGGCGCGCCAGGCGGCGAACCCGGCTTCCGCCTGGGTGGCTTCGGCGCTGGCCTCGGCCTCGTAGCGGGCCCGCTCGGCGCCCGCGGTCAGCAGGGCTTCGGGAATGGTGGCGAACAGCGCCTCGGGATCGGGGCGGATGTGCAGGGCGGCGATGTGGGCGCCCAGGGCCCGCGCGAGCTGCAACGCCGCATCGAGCTGCGGCGAAGGCGGCACGTCGGGCAGGACCGGGACCAGGATGCGACGGAGTGACATGGCGCGACCTCTTTCGCGACAGCATTCCAGCGACGGGACGAGACCGCCTTGATGCCGGTCAAGCGCCGGCCCGGCCGCCATGCCCGTCACATCAGCCATTGGATGCCGAAGGCGCCCGGTGCCAGGATTCCAGCCGCCCACAGCAGGGCCGAGGTGACATTGGCGAGCTGGAACGGCAGCGGCTTCATGCCGGCGATGCCGGCGGCCAGCGGCACCGTCGCCCGCAACGGCCCGAAGAAGCGGCCGAAGAACACCCCCAGCACGCCCCAGCGGCGGAAGAACGCCTCGCCACGTTGCAGCAACCCGGGATGGCGCGACAACGGCCACAGCCCGGTGATGGCATAGTCGTAGCGCCGCGCCAGCCAGAACGACAGCCAGTCGCCCAGCGCCGCCCCGACCGCCGCGGCCAGCCAGTTCACCCAGAAGCTCAGCCCGGCCGCGCCGATCAGGCCCCCCGCCCCGATCAGGATGACGGTCGCGGGCACCAGCAGGGAGATGAAGGCCAGGGACTCGCAGAACGCCAGCGCCCACACCACGATCGGTGCCCAGGCCGCGTGATCGCGGATCCAGGCGAGCAGCAGATCGGAAAACCCGGAGATCGGCACCTCCCACGCGTCCACCGGTCGGGTCGGTCCGCTGGTGTGCCGATCGCGACGGAATCGTCCTTTCTGTTGCGTGGATCAGGCCGCCGGATCAAGGCCCCGTTGCCGGATCAGGTATGCGGCGGCGGCACGAACCCGCCGATCTGCCGCTCCACCATACGCGCGAAGCCGATGGCGGTACGGTCGCGCCCATGGCCGGCGATCGCCTGGTAGCCGACCGGCAGGCCGGAGCGCAGCACTCCGGCCGGCCCCACGCTCGCCGGCAGGTAGGCGAGGCTCGCATGGGCCGCCCAGAACAACTGGTCGGTGCCGGGCACGCGCGTGCCGTCGACCTCGATGGTGCGCTGCCAGCGCTCGCCGTCCTGGTCATGCGGAAAAGCCGCCGAGGACGCCACCGGACAGAACAGCACGTCCCATTTCTCGAAGAAGGCGGCAAAGGCCTGGCGGATCAGCTGGCGTTCGTTGTCCAGCGCCAGCCATTGCCGGTGCGACAGGCCGTTGCCTTCCACCAGCGCCTTCAGGAAACGCGGATTGGCCTCGGGCTGCGCCGCCCGGATCGCGCGCCAGCGTTCGATCTCCTCGTCACGCACCCGGGCCGAGGTCGCCGCCCGCAGCAGCAGCAGATACACTTCCAGCAGGCGCTCCGACTCCACCTTGGGCGCCACCTTGTCCGACACCTTCGCCCCCGCCCGCGCCAGCGTCTCCACCACCGCCTGCAGCCGCGCGGCATATTCGGATTCGATCGGGGCACAGGGGTCGTCCAGCTTCACCGCCACCCGCACGCCGCGCAACGACCGCGGCGGGAATTTCGGCAACTCGACCGTCCAGGCAGCTTCCTCGGGACCATCCGGCCCGACCAGCGCATCAAGCAGCACGTCCAGGTCGCGCGCGCTGCGCGCCATCGGTCCCGCCACTTCCATGTCCTTGCCGGCCACCCAGCCCGGCAGGGCCTGGCCCCGCAAGGGCACCAGCCCCCCGCTCGGCTTGTGGCCGAACACGCCACAGTAATGCGCGGGGTTGCGGATCGAGCCGCCGATGTCGCTGCCCAGCTCCGCCCCGGTCAACCCCGCCGCCAGCGCCGCCGCCGCGCCACCGGAAGATCCCCCCGGCACCCGATCCGGGTTCCAGGGGTTGCGGGTGGTGCCATGCACCGGGTTGAAGGTCTGCCAGTCGGCCAGCATCGCCGGCACGTTGGTCTTGCCGAACACCACGGCGCCGGCCGCCTCCAGTCGCTCCACGGCGGCGGCATTGGCGGCGGCGACGTTGTCACGCAGCTCCGGCAGCCCCCAGGTGGTGGGCGCACCGGCCAGGTCGAAGCTTTCCTTCACGGTGATGGGAACGCCATGCAGCGCGCCCCAGATCTCGTCCCGCGCCAGCGCCGTGTCGGCGCGGCGGGCGCGCCGACGGGCACGGGCGCGATCGCTCCAGACGATCGCATTCAGGGACGGATTGAGCCGATCGATGCGCCCGAGAAAATGATCGAGCATCTCGAGGCAACTGATCTTCCTGGCACGAAGCAGAGCGGCCAACTGCGTGGCGGAGCGATGATGCAGCTCGGTCACGGAACGTTCCCCTGTAGTCCGCAGTCCAGGGTCATCCCATTCCGCGCGGCGAATCAAGTGAGCATCGAGCGTCACCCACCCGGCCGCCAGCAGGGGCACGGTGGCCCCTGCCAAGGCTCAAACAACCTGGAAGTTTCTGATATCATTCAGCTCTGACGTTGCCGACTCTGTGCCGTCTGCCCCCCTTTGCGACCAGCCCGGGCCGCGAGTTCGTGATTCCGCGCAAAGGGTCTTTTCTCTGGCGGAACACTCGATCCCCCCTTCGAGGCGATCTCCCGCTGCCGGGCGGCATCCATCGAGGCAAAGCCCTGTCGTCCGCGCCGCCCCGTTTCTTCCGGCATCAACTCCTCCTGCATGACCCGATCCTCCTGCCGGAGAGAAACGGGATTTCAGCCGGCGGGGTTGCCTGATGCGACGGAAAGCACGGCATGCGATATGATGCAGGGCGTGCCGCGGCCCCCGCGAGGGACGTATGGGGCACATGCCCGCGCGGCGCTTCCCACGAAGGACCCGGCACGCCACATGCAGACGATGATCCCTTCCCTCCTCCTGAACCGCCGCGCCCTGCTGTTGCTGCCGCTGCTGGCGCCGGCGGCGGCGCGGGCCCAGGGCATCGCCGCCGCGCCCTCGCCGCGCGACCGGGCCGATCTCGCGCGCATCGAAACCTATCTGGACGGGCTGCGCAGCCTGAAGGCCCGCTTCCTGCAGGTCGCCCCGGACGGCAGCACCGCCGAGGGCACGGCCTGGCTGGAACGGCCGGGCCGCATGCGCTTCGAATACGATCCGCCCAGCCCACTGCTGATGGTCGCCGGCCACGGCCTGTTCTTCTTCCATGACAGCCAGCTCCGGCAGACCACCAACCTGCCGCTGAGCGCCACGCCGCTCGGCCTGCTGCTGCGCGACAACCTCCGGCTGTCGGGGGACGTCACCGTCACCGGCGTGTCGCGCCTGCCCGGCCAGATTCAGGTTGCCATGGTGCGCACCAATTCGCCGCAGGACGGCAGCCTCAGCCTGGTGTTCGCCGACAATCCGCTGCAACTGCGGCAATGGTCGGTGGTGGACAGCCGGCGGCAGGAGACGCGGGTGACGCTGTTCGACATCCGGCTCGGCGGCAGCTTCGACCCCAAGCTGTTCACCTTCACCCCGCAGGACGGCAGCGGGCAACCCAACGGCGGCGGCTGAGGGATCGCCTGCCGGGGGCAGGACGGCAGCCGATGAGTGCGTGGATGCCACACCCTGCCCCGGCCGGCGGTGCATTTGCGCCAGGGCCGCACGTTTTGCTTCATTTTGCGGCCACTTTCCCTGATCATGATCTGCATCATGAAGCCTCTGGTTGGTATTTCCTGCTGCACGAAACTGTTCGGCGCGTACGGGATGCCGAATCACGCGGCCTCGGACACCTATGTCCGGGTGACCGATCTGGTGGTCTGCGGCGTTCCCGTGCTGATCCCCGCCAACGGCACCAAGGCCGACATCGCCACGCTGCTGGCGCGGCTTGACGGGCTGATCCTGACCGGCAGCCGCTCCAACGTGTGTCCCAGCCTCTATGGCGGCCCGCCGCATGCCGAAGGCACGCCGGAGGACGCCATGCGCGACGCCGTGACGCTGCCGCTGATCCGCGGCGCCGTCGCCGCCGGCATCCCGGTGCTGGCGATCTGCCGCGGCATGCAGGAATTCAACGTGGCGCTTGGTGGCAGCCTGCACCAGCGCCTGCAGGACCTGCCCGGCCGGCTCGATCATTCCACGCCGCTGCAACCCAATCCGCTGGTGCGCACCGGCAAGGCCCACAAGGTCCGGATCACCCGCGGCACCTGGCTGCACCGGCTGGCCGGCGCCGCCGAGATCGGGGTGAATTCGCTGCACAACCAGGGCGTCGATGGCGTCGCCCCCGGCCTGGTGGTGGATGCCGTCGCCCCCGATGGCACCGTCGAGGCGATCCGCGCGGTGAACACCCCCGGTTTCGCCATCGGCGTACAATGGCATCCCGAATATGACTGGGACCACGATGTCGTGTCCCGGGGGATCTTCGAAGCCTTCGGGCAGGCCATCCGCGACCGGCTCGCCCCGCCGGAGGTCGCCGCCGCCGACTGATCGCGTCTTGCCGACGCACCGCCGGCCGCCAATGTGAGCGGCCCTGTACCGCCCGGCGGAGACCGCTTGTGACTCATGTCGTCCTGATCGCCCCGCCTTACGTCGGGCATATCACCCCGATGCTGGCGATCAGCGCGGCGCTGGCGGCACGCGGCGCGCAGGTGACCTTCCTGCACGATTTCGACCTGCCGGCGCCGCCCCCCGGCGTGGCGACGCTGCGCGTGACACCGGCCCCGGCCCGCGAGGTACCGTTCTCGCCGCTGCCCGCGGTGCGCGGCACCGCGACCCGCACCGCGGCCCTCGCCGATCCGCTGCTGGCGGCGCTGCGGCTGCTGGCACCGGACGTGGTCGCGGTCGACCAGTTGGAGCCGGCGGGCGCCCTGGCCGCGGCGACGCTCGGCCTGCCCTGGGTCTCGGTCGCCAATGCACTGGCGATCAACCGCGAGCCGGGCGTGCCGCCCCCCTTCACCGCCTGGCGCTGGCGCGATTCCCGTTTCGGGCGATGGCGCAATCACGGTGGCTGGCGCGTGCATGACCTGCTGATGCACCCATTGGACACCGTGATCGCCCGCCGGGCTGCCGCCGCGGGACTGGAGATGCGGGGCATCGACGACACGCTTTCTCCTTTCGCCCAGGTCAGCCAACTGGTGGCGGGGCTGGACTTTCCCCGCCGCGCCCTGCCGGATGGCTTCCACTATGTCGGGCCGATCCGTGCGCCGGAGCCGGCACCGGCCTGGCCCCCCGGTGGCGGGCGCAGGCTGGTGTTCGCCTCGCTCGGCACGCTGCAGGGCCACCGCGCCGGAATTTTCCGCGCCATCGCCGCCGCCTGCGCCGGGCTGGGGCTGGAACTGGTGATCGCGCATGGCGGCCGGCTGCCGGCCGAGGCGATCGCGACCCTGCCGGGCACCCCGCAGGTGCACAATTTCGTGCCACAACGCGCCGTGCTCGCGCGCGCCGCCGCCCTGGTCGGGCATGGCGGCATGAACACGGTGATGGACGCGATGGCGGCGGGGGTGCCGGCGGTGATCCTGCCGCTGGCCTACGAACAGGGGGCGATCGCCGCCCGGCTGGAGCGCGCCGGGGCCGGCATCGCCCTGCACGGCCCCTTCGACCGCGCCCGCCGGCTGCGCGCGGCACTGGCGGCGGTGACCGGCGATCCGCGCTTCCGAACGGCGGCGGCCACGCTGCAGCGGGAATGCACTGCGGCGGGCGGGGCCGAGCGCGCCGCCGAAATCATCCTGCGCACGCCGGGCGCCGCAAGCCGGGTGGCCGCCTGACATCCCGGCTCCGCGCGACCGTTCCGGGCCACGGACGGCCCCCTATATCATGACCGACATCAACGATCCGGGGACCGAACGCGCCATGAGCCTTGCCTTCAACCTGCTGCTCGGCATCGCCGCCTTCACCGCCATGGAGGTGGCGGCCTGGGCCACACATCGCTGGATCATGCACGGCTTCGGCTGGGGCTGGCACGAATCCCACCACCGGCCACGCACCGGCCCGTTCGAGCGCAACGACCGCTTCGTGCTGATCTTCTCCGGCATCGCGGTGGCGCTGTTCGCGATCGGGAAATATGGGACGGACTGGGCCTGGCCGCTCGCCTGGGGCGTCACCGCCTATGGCATCGCCTATTTCCTGATGCACGACGTGCTGGTGCACCGGCGCATCCGCCTGCCCTTCCACCCGACCCGGGGCTACCTGGGGCGGCTGGTGGCGGCACACCACCTGCACCACGCCGTGAACACCAAGGACGGCGCGGTTTCCTTCGGCTTCCTCTACGCCCCGCCGTTGCCGCGGCTGCGCGCGCAACTGCGCGCGCTCAGGCATCCCGCGAGCCAGGCGTAACCAGCGCGGCGGCAAGTCCGGCCGGCTGATCGCGCGTCGGCATGCGGAACGGCGGGGCGGTGATGCAGCGCACCGCCTCGCCGATCGGCACAGGCGGACGGCCGGTCAGCACGCGGGCACGATCGAGCGCCGTGCTGCGTCCGGCAAAGAAGCGTTCCACCAGCGGCTGGCGCAGGGTGAAGAAGCGCTCGAACACCCGCCAGCGCTGGTCCGGCCGGCCGGCCTGGAACAGCAGCCGGCTGAGCAGCCGGTAAAACCCCTGGTCACGCCAGCGCACGCGCGAGGTGTGCTCGATCATGTCCCGCAACGCCTGCGGCCGCATCGGCGTCACCCGCGCGATGACATCGGCCATCATCACCGCCGAGGGCAGGGAATAGCCGGTGAGCGGATGGAACAGCCCGGCCCGCATGCCCATCGGCGCGGCCGGGCCCGCCTCGGCCCAGAACGCGGCGATGTCGCCGTCCAGCACCACCGGCAGAACCCCGTGCTCCTGGGCCAGCAGCTCGGCCACCTCCCAACCCTGGGCGGCGATGTAGGCGGCGATCTCGGCCTGGGCCATGCCGGGGGCGAGGACCGGGGTGTCGCTGTAGCGGGTATCCTCGACCAACAGCCGATCCGGGCCGAACGGCAGCAGGTACATGAACCGGAACCCGTCGAACTGGTCGACGCAGGCATCCATCAGCACGGGATGGCGCAGCCCGTGCGGCCGGGTCAGCCGGATCTCCTGGCCCATGAATTTCTGCCAGCCGCACTGCAGCGCCTCGCTCGGGCGGGCGCCACGGCCATCCAGAACCATCCCCGCCTCGATCACCGCGCCATCGGTCAGGATGACGTGATCGGGATGCACCTCGCGGATCTCGCCATGATGGACGATGCCGGTCAGCGCCTGCTGCAGCGCCGGCCCGGAGAGGGTGCAAAGCGGCGTGTCCAGCAGCCGCCGCAGGCCGGGGAAGCGCACCTCGTAGGCCGGCCATTCCTGCCGCAGCAGCGGCCGCAGCCAGGCGAGCTGCGCGGGCGTCACGTCGGAGGCGAAGAACGACCAGGTGCGGCCGGCGCCAACCGCCGGGTTGGGATCGAAGCCAGCGATCCGCAGATACGGATGCCGGGCGCGAATGCGCAGCGCGGTCAGCGCGTTCGCCAGGCCCATGCCTGCGAAGACGACGTCGTATCGGTGCGTCCGCTCATGCGCGGACGGCCACGGCGCCTGTGCCATGCCGGGCAACCCCCTTTCTCTTGTCCTGCCCCGACATAAGCCGGGACCAAACACGTGAGACGGTTCGGCCGAGTGTCAATCTCCGGGCGGCGCCGTGCCGTCGAGACGTGACAATGATTGGACCGGCCTGGGGTTCCCAAAAAGCGCGGGGCGCTGCCCCGCCCCCGCCAGGAGGCTTTGCCTCCTGGACCTCCACCAAGGGCTTCGCCCTTGGAACCCGCCGCGCAGCGAGAATGGGCTTGGGCCGCGAAGCGGACCAAGGGGCCGGCCCTTGGTGGGTCAAGGGCGAAGCCCTTGCCTTAAATCTTACCTGCCATTGCCTTCGAAGAATTCCCGCACCTTGGCGAAGAACCCCTCGGATTCAGGGCTGCCCTTGGCGTTCCCCTTGGCTTCGGCCTCGAATTCCTCCAGCAGTTCGCGCTGGCGGCGGGTGAGGTTCTGGGGCGTTTCCACCGCGACCTGGATGTACATGTCGCCGCGAGCGGCGCTGCGCAGCACGGAGAAGCCCTTGCCGCGCAGGCGGAACTGGTCCCCGGCCTGGGTTCCCGGCGGGATCTTCACGCGGGCCTTGGTACCATCGATCGCCGGCACATCGATCTCGGCGCCGAGGGCCGCCTGGGTCATGCGCAGGGGCACGCGGCAGAAGATATTGGCGCCGTCGCGCTGGAAGATGTTGTGCGGGCGGATGGAGACGTGAACGTAGAGGTCGCCGGCCGGTGCGCCGGGGCCGCCGGCCTCGCCCTCGCCCGGAAGGCGGATACGGGTGCCGTCTTCCACGCCCGCGGGCACCTGCACCTGCAGGGTGCGCTCGCGCTGGACGGTGCCGGCGCCGTGGCAGATGCGGCACGGGTTGCGGATCACCTTGCCCTGGCCGCCGCAGGTCGGGCAGGTGCGCTCGATCAGGAAGAAGCCCTGCTGGGCCCGCACCTTGCCGGTGCCACCGCAGGTGCTGCAGTTGTCGACGCCGCGATCCTTGCTTTCCGAACCGGTGCCGTTGCAGGCCTCGCAGCCGACGCGGGTGGGCACGCGCAACTGCGTCCTGGTGCCGGCGAAGGCTTCGGCGAGGTCGATCTCGATCGCGGCGCGGATGTCGTTGCCCTGGCGCGGGCCGCGGCCACCGCCGCGACGGCCGCCCATGAACTCGCCGAACATCTGGTCGAAGATGTCGCCGAGCCCGGCGCCGCCGCCGAAATCGAAGCCGCCGGGCGGGGCGCCGCCGCCCTGCTCGAAGGCGGCATGGCCGAAGCGGTCATAGGCGGCGCGCTTCTGCTCGTCCTTGAGGACGTCGTACGCCTCGTTGATTTCCTTGAACCGGGCCTCGGCCTTCTTGTCGCCCGGGTTGCGATCCGGATGATGTTGCATGGCGAGCTTGCGGTACGCCTTCTTGAGGTCATCCGCGCTCGCGTCGCGCGCGACACCAAGGGTCGCGTAGTAATCCTGCTTCGCCATTTCAGCCCTCTGCCCGGCGCCGAAAGAAGCGACGCGCCCGCCTCTCCAGGAAGCGCGGGCGCGTCACCGTCTGCATGTCCGCGATGACCGAAATCAGGCGGACTTCTTCTTGTTCGGGTCGACTTCCTCGAATTCGGCGTCGACCACCTTGTCGTCCTTGCCACCCGGCGCCGCGCCGGCGTCCGGACCAGGGCCGGCCTGCGGGCCGGCGGCACCGGCATCCGCCTGCGCCTTGTACATCGCCTCGCCGATCTTCATCGCGGCCTGACTCAGGCGCTCGGTCGCCGACTTCAGGGCCTCGAGGTCGCTGCCCTCAAGCGCCGACTTGGTGGCGGCCAGGGCCGCCTCGGCCTCGCCTTTGTCCTGTGCCGAGATCTTGTCGCCGTGATCCTTCAGGTTCTTTTCCACCTGATGGACCAGGGCGTCGGCGTGGTTCTTGCCCTCGACGAACTCACGACGCTTCTTGTCGGCCTCGGCATTCGCCTCGGCCTCGCGCACCATGCGCTGGATGTCGCCTTCGGACAGCCCGCCGCTGGCCTGGATGCGGATCTGCTGCTCCTTGCCGGTGGCCTTGTCCTTGGCCTGCACCGAGACGATGCCGTTGGCGTCGATGTCGAACGTGACCTCGATCTGCGGCACGCCGCGCGGGGCGGGCGGGATGCCGGTCAGGTCGAAATTGCCGAGCAGCTTGTTGTCGGCCGCCATCTCGCGCTCGCCCTGGTAGACCTTGATGGTCACCGCGGTCTGCCCGTCATCGGCGGTCGAGAACACCTGGCTCTTCTTGGTCGGGATCGTGGTGTTGCGGTCGATCAGCCGGGTGAACACGCCGCCGAGCGTCTCGATGCCCAGCGAAAGCGGGGTCACGTCGAGCAGCAGCACGTCCTTGACGTCGCCCTTCAGCACCGCGCCCTGCACGGCGGCACCGATCGCCACCACCTCGTCGGGGTTGACGTTGCGGGCCGGCTCGCGCCCGAAGAAGGTCTTCACCGTCTCGATGACCTTGGGCATGCGGGTCATGCCGCCGACCAGGATCACCTCGTCGATCTCGGAGGCCTTCACCCCGGCATCGCGCAGCGCGGCGCGGCACGGGTCGAGCGTCTTCTGAATCAGGTCGTCGACCAGGCTTTCCAGCTTGGCCCGGGTCAGCTTCATCACCAGGTGCTTCGGCCCGGAGGCGTCGGCGGTGATGAAGGGCAGGTTGATCTCGGTTTCCTTGGAGGAAGACAGCTCGATCTTGGCCTTCTCGGCGGCTTCCTTCAGCCGCTGCAGCGCCAGCTTGTCGCGGCGCAGGTCGATGCCCTGCTCACGCTTGAATTCATCGGCGAGGTAGTCGATCACGCGGGCGTCGAAGTCCTCGCCGCCGAGGAACGTGTCGCCGTTGGTGGACTTCACCTCGAACACGCCGTCGCCGAGTTCGAGCACGGAGATGTCGAAGGTGCCGCCGCCGAGGTCATAGACCGCGATGGTGCCGCCCTTCTTCTTGTCCATGCCGTAGGCGAGCGCCGCGGCCGTCGGCTCGTTGATGATGCGCAGCACCTCGAGCCCGGCGATGCGGCCGGCGTCCTTGGTGGCCTGGCGCTGGGCGTCGTTGAAGTAGGCGGGCACCGTGATCACGGCCTGGGCGACCGGCTCGCCGAGATAGGCCTCGGCGGTCTCTTTCATCTTGCCGAGCGTGTAGGCGCTGATCTGGCTGGGGGCGTAGCGCTCGCCGCGGGCCTCGACCCAGGCATCGCCGTTATCGCCACGGGTGATCTTGTAGGGGACCAGGGACATGTCCTTGGACACCATCGGGTCCTCGAAGCGGCGGCCGATCAGGCGCTTCACCGCGAAGAGGGTGTTCGTGGGGTTGGTGACGGCCTGGCGCTTGGCGGACTGGCCAACCAGCCGCTCGCCGCTGTCACTGAACGCCACGATGCTCGGCGTGGTGCGGGCCCCTTCCGCGTTCTCGATCACGCGGACATCCTTGCCCTCCATGATCGCGACGCAGGAATTCGTGGTGCCCAGGTCGATGCCGATGACCTTGCTCATACGTTACTCCTTTCAGCGGATCCTGGCAGCCCGAAGCACCGCGCTGGATCCCCGGTGTGATGTCCCCGATGTATTCACCAACGCGGTGCGGGACAAGGGCGCCGCGCCTCTTTCCTTTGCAGTCCTGTGTCGCCGGCCGGTCCGATCGGTGAAGGTGGGGCCGATCAGCCGGGCGTAGCCGGCGCGTTCAGCTCCGGCGCCGGCGCCCTGGACACCACGACCATGGCCGGGCGCAGCAGCCGTCCGTTCAGGGTCCAGGCCGCCGTCCAGGCCTGGATGACGGTGCCGGGCGGGTGCTCGGCGCTTTCCTGCTCGGCCATGGCCTGGTGCAGGTTGGGATCGAACAGCGCGCCGGTCGGGTCCTCGCGGCGGATGCCGTTGCGCTCGAGCAGGGAGACGAAGCTGCGCTCGACCCCCTCGAAGCCCTGGCGCAGCTTGGCCACCAGCTCCGGCTCGTCTTCGCGCACGGGGGGAATGGAATCGAGACCGCGACGGAGGTTTTCCGCCGCTTCCACCACGTCGCGGGCGAATTTCTGCACCGCGTACTGACGGGTCTCGTCCACCTCGCGCTTGGCGCGGGCGCGCACATTGGCGATCTCCGCCTCCGAGCGCATCCAGCGGTCCTTGGTGTCCGCCAGCTCGGTTTCCAGCGCGGCGATGCGCGCGAGCAGCGCCATCGCCCCCTCGGGAGCGGGGGCCTCAGGTGCCTCGGCCTGGGGCGGGGCTGCGTCCGCCGGGGACGCGGTTTCGACAATCGACTCCACCGCGGGCGCTTCGGCCCCGGTGGGGACGGTTTCGGGAGAAGTGTCCTGCGTGCTCATGGCGCCATCAGTTAGTCGGCCCCCTGCACGGACACAAGCGGGACCATGCGGGACAAGTCCTGCGGGCCGGTAACACCCGCCGGCATGGGATCACCCGAGCAGGCGGCCGATCACGCGCGCCGTGTAGTCCACCACCGGGATGATGCGGCCGTAGTTGATGCGGGTCGGGCCGATCACGCCGATGGCACCGACGATGCGCCCGTTGGCGTTGCGGGCCGGCGCCACCACCATCGACAGGCCGGAGGCGCCGAACAGGCCGCTCTCGGCGCCGATGAAGATGCGCACCCCCTCGCTGCTCTCGGCCAGGTCGAGCAGGCGCAGCATGGTCTCCTGCGTCTCCAGCCGCTCGAACAGCACCTGGATCGCCGAAAGCCGCTCGATCTGGGTGACGTCCTGCAGCAGTCGCGCCTGGCCGCGCACGATCAGCGAGCCGCCGCGGGCATCGCCGGTCCAGGTCGCCAGCCCCGCCTCGACCACCTGCGAGGACAGTTCGTCCAGCTCGGTGCGGTTGGCCGCCATTTCCTCGACCACCAGGCTGCGCAGATCGGCGATGCCGCGGCTGCCGATCCGGGCATTGAGGTAGTTGCCCGCCTGCTGCAGCGCCGAGGGAGGCACGCCGGCGGGGATCTCGATGATCCGGTTCTCCACCTGCCCGTCGGCATTGACCAGGATGACCAAAGCGCGACCGGAGCCGAGCGGCACGAACTCGATGTGCCGCAGCGCCCCCTCGGATTTGGGCGCGAGCACCAGCCCCGCCGCCGCCGACAGCCCCGACAGCATGGTCGAGGCCTCGGCCAGCGTGTCCTCCAGGCTGCGGCCGGCGGCGGCCAGGGCGGCGCCGATCGCCTCGCGGTCTTCCTCGCCCAGCTCGCCGAACTGCAGCAGGCCGTCGACGAACAGGCGCAGCCCCTGCTCGGTGGGCAGGCGGCCGGCGGAGGTGTGCGGCGCGAACAGCAGCCCCGCCTCCGTCATGTCGGCCATGACGTTGCGGATGGTGGCCGGCGAGAGGTTCATCGGCAGGCGGCGCGAGAGCGTGCGACTGCCGACCGGCTCGCCGGTTTCCACGTATTGTTCGACGATCTCGCGCAGCACCGCCGCCGAGCGGGCATCAAGGGTCGGCGGCAGCGAGGCCTGCCGGCCGGAAATCTTGGCGCGCAGGCCAGGTGCGCCGAGAGGCGTGTCGGGCGGGGTCACGGGCCGCACCATGTCAAGTAACGGAATCCTATGGTCACTAGGTAGGAAATGGCGCTGACGCGTCAATGTCCATCCTCGGCCAGAATGGCTTCCACCACCGACTGCACCTCGAACGCCTCCGCGAGCGTGGCGAGGGCATGCGGCTCGCCGGCGACCAGGTGCGCCACCCCCTCCAGCTGCCGGCGCAGCACCAGCGGGCGGATGCGGGCATTGGGCAGGGCATCCGGGTCGGGATGCCAGGTGCCGGCCTGCAGCCGTTCGGCGATCGACCAGTCGCGCAGCCGCACCGATCCCAGGCTGCCGGTCAGGGTGAAGACGTTGTGGTCGTCATGCACCGTGGTACCCACGGTGCCGCTGAGCGTGACCGGCACCCCGCCCGCCGTCAGCCGCGCCGACAGCCCGCGCTCGCTGAGACCGGGCTCGGGGAAGCGCGCGCGACCCGATTGCAGCACCAGCTCGCCCAGCAGCCGGCGGGCCAGGAACAGGAAATGCGACACCACCTCGCGGGTGAAGCCGCCCTGCGCCGGGCCATCCAGCCAGGCGGCGGCATCGCGCTGCCAGGACCGCGGCCAGGTGGCGAAGGCGACCTCGATGCCAAGCGAGCGCGGGGTGCCGATCACCCCCTCGGCAATCCAGGACTGCAGGTGCTGCACCGCGAAGGAGGATGCGAAGGGGAAATTCACCGCCGCCCGCGCCGCCCCGGCCTCGGCGACGAAGGCGCGCGCATCGGCCGGATCCACCGCCAGCGGCTTCTCACAGAACAGCGCGCGGCCGGCGGCCAGGGCCCGCCGGGCATGGCCCAGGTGCGACGCCGGCGGCGAGGCGACATAGACGCAGTCCGCCGCCGCGACCACCGCTTCCGGAGAGTCGAGCAACGGCACCGGCGGCAATTCGCGGGAGATGCGTGCCAGGGATGCCGGCGAGGGATCCCACACGCCGGCCACCCGCACCACGTCGGCCGCGTGCTCAAGGGCGGCGCGCATCAGGCGCTCCCCCATGATGCCCGCGCCGATGACGCCGATGGAGATCAACCTGTCTGCCATTCACGTCTCCATCCGCCGGGTCCGGGCCGGGCGGGAAGGGTTGCGCATCGCCGGAAACAACGCCCCCGTCCATGTCGCGGCCAATCCGGGGATACCCCGGAGTCCGACAGGCGCGGCAGGTTGCCCCCGCGCAGGAACATGGCACATCGGCGTCGAAATCCGGTCCACGATGACAATATCATTTTCCCCGTGTGACAGCGGCTTGTCCATGCCAAGGCTTGCCTCCCCGGCCGCGGGCGGCCATAGCGCGCGCACACAGCCAGCAACGGACCTGCCCATGCGCCCCTCCGGCCGCGCCACCGATGCGCTTCGCGACGTTTCCATCACCACCGGCTTCGCCCATCACGCCGAGGGCTCCTGCCTGATCCGCATGGGCGGCACCGAAGTGCTCTGCACCGCCAGCGTCGAGGCCAAGGTGCCCCCCTTCATGCGCAATTCCGGCCTCGGCTGGGTCACCGCCGAATACGGCATGCTGCCCCGCGCCACCCATACCCGCGGCGACCGCGAGGCAGCCCGTGGCAAGCAGTCCGGCCGCACCCAGGAAATCCAGCGCCTGATCGGCCGCTCCCTGCGCGCGGTGACCGACCGCACCGCCATGGGCGAGATGTCGATCACCCTCGACTGCGACGTGCTGAACGCCGATGGCGGCACGCGCTGCGCCTCGATCACCGGGGCCTGGGTGGCGCTGAATCTCGCCTTCCGCCACCTCGTGCGCATGAACGTGCTGAAGGCGGTGCCACTGATCGGCCAGGTGGCGGCGGTGTCCTGCGGCCTGGTCGACGGCACCGCGGTGCTGGACCTGGACTACGCCGAGGATTCCGGGGCGGAGGCGGACGCCAATTTCGTGCTGACCGACGCCGGCGGCATCGTCGAGATCCAGGGCACGGCGGAGAAGGCCCCCTTCACCGAGGCCCAGTTCCAGGAACTGCTGACGCTGGCGAAACTGGGCACCACGCGGCTGTTCGCCGCCCAGCGCGCGGCGCTGGAGGTGGGCTGATGGCCCGCCGGCTCGCCCGCGGGTCACGGCTGGTCATCGCCACCCACAACAACGGCAAGCTGCGGGAGATCGCCGAGCTGCTGGCGCCGCACGGGATCGACTGCGTCTCGGCCGGGGAACTCGGACTGCCGGAACCCGAGGAAACCGCGGACGACTTCCTCGGCAACGCCCGCATCAAGGCCACGGCCGCGACCCGGGCGGCGGGGCTGCCGGCACTCGCCGACGATTCCGGCTTCTCGCTCGCCGCCCTGGGCGGCGCCCCCGGCGTGCTGTCGGCACGGTGGGCGGGGCCAGGGAAGGATTTCACGCTGGCGATGCAGCGGGTGCAGACGGAACTGGGCGACACCACCGACCGGCGCGCCTGGTTCACCGCCGCCCTCTGCCTGGCCTGGCCGGATGGAGAGACGGCAACGTTCCTTGGACGAGTCGAAGGTGCCGCCGTGTGGCCGCCGCGCGGGGAACGCGGCTTCGGCTACGACCCGATGTTCGTGCCGATCGGCGGGCACCAGACCTACGGAGAAATCGAGCCGGCGGCCAAGCACGCCAGCAGCCATCGGGCGCGGGCCTTTGCCCAGTTGGTGAAGGCCTGCTTCTGACGCGGGGCGCCGCCCCATAGGCGTTCGAAGGGGGGAATGTAGGGCGGACGCAGTCCGCCAACGCAAGGTGGCCATCTCGTGGTGGCATGCGGTGGCGGATGACGCTGCGCTTATCCGCCCTACACCTTCCTCTCCGTTCCCGTTCCACCACAGCACGAGGATCCACAGACCATGCCGGACGAGACCGAACTGCCGAGCGAACCCCGGGGAGAACTGTCCGTCCGCACCCTGGCGATGCCGGCCGACACCAACCCGGCCGGCGACATCTTCGGCGGCTGGATCATGTCGCTGATGGACGTGGCCGGCGGCATCAGCGGCGCCCGCATCGCCGACGGACGCGTGGTCACCGTGCGCGTCACCGACATGACCTTCCATCTGCCGGTCAAGGTCGGCGACGTGGTCTGCTGCTACACCGACCTGCTGCGCGTCGGCACCACATCCCTGACCCTGCGGGTCGAGGCCTGGGTGCTGCGCCAGCGCCGCGGCGAACGCATCCGGGTGACCTCCGCCGAGTTCACCTACGTCGCCCTCGACGAGAACGGCCGACCGCGCCGGGTCAAGCGGGATTAAGCAACCGACGCGGGCGGGGCCGCGCCGGCCAGTAACCTCAGCCGATCTGCACCAGACGGTGCAGCTTGCGGCCGGAGGACAGCTTCACCCCGGCCCGCAGCGCCTCCAGCGGCACCACCTGGCCCTCGTCGCTGACGACCGCATCGTCCAGCCGGGCACCGCCGCCACGGATCAGCCGCCGCGCCTCGGCATTGCTCGCGGCCAGCCCGGCCAGGGTGAACAGGCGGAACACCGGCACTCCCTCGCCTGCTTCCGCCGCCGGGATGGTCACGCGCGGCAGGTCCCCGGCCGCCTGCCCCTGCTCGAAGGTGCGCCGCGCCGTTTCCGCCGCCGCCTCGGCCGCCGCGCGCCCGTGCACCAGCGCGGTCGCCTCGGTGGCCAGCACCTTCTTCGCCTCGTTGATCTCCGCCCCGCCCAGCGCCGCCAGCCGGGCGATCTCGTCCAGCGGCAATTCAGTGAACAGCCGCAGGAAGCGGCCGACATCGGCGTCCTCGGTGTTGCGCCAGAACTGCCAGTAATCGAACACCGGCAGCTTGTCGGCGGCGAGCCACACCGCCCCCTTCGCCGTCTTGCCCATCTTGGCGCCCGAGGCGGTGGCGAGCAGCGGCGTGGTCAGGCCGAAGACCGTCTTGCCCTCGGTGCGGCGCACCAGGTCGATGCCGGAGACGATGTTGCCCCACTGGTCGGAGCCGCCCATCTGCAGCACCACCCCGTAGCGGCGGTTCAGTTCCCGGAAATCATAGCTCTGCAGGATCGAGTAGTTGAATTCCAGGAAGGTCAGCCCCTGCTCGCGCTCCAGCCGGGTGCGGACGCTGTCGAAGCTCAGCATGCGGTTGACGCTGAAATACACGCCGACATCGCGCAACAATTCGATATAACTGAGCTTGTCGAGCCATTCCGCGTTGTTGGGCATCACCGCATCGGTCGGGCCGTCGCCGAGGCGCATCAACTGCTCGATGTTGCGGCGGATGCCCGCCATGTTGGCGGCGATCTGCGCATCGGTCAGCAACTGGCGCGCTTCCTCGCGGAACGAGGGGTCGCCGATCCGCGTGGTGCCGCCGCCGAGCAGCGGCACCGGGCGATGGCCGTGGCGCTGCAGCAGCCGCAGCAGCATCAGCGGCAGCAGGTGCCCCACATGCAGGCTGTCGGCGGTGCAGTCGAAGCCGATATACCCTGACACGATTCCCGCCTTCAGCGCGGCCTCGAGGCCCTCGGTATCGGTGCACTGGAAGACGAAGCCGCGCTCGGTGGCCTCGTGCAGGAAGTCGGCGCTGGGCATTGTCGCTGGTCCGGTCTGCTCGAAGGAGGTGCGGGCTAGCACAGGAGAACAACCGATGGAAATGCTGCGGGCGATCGGGCTGATGAGCGGCACCTCGCTGGACGGGGTGGACGCGGCCTGGATCGAGACCGACGGCGAGCGCGTCGGCCGGACCGGGCCGGCGCTCACCCTGCCCTATCCGGCGGCGCTGCGGGCGGAATTGCGGGCGCTGCTCGACCGTGCCCCCGGGCTCGGGCGCCACGACCCTGAGGTGGCCGCCATCGCCGCGCGGCTGACCGCGCGCCATGCCGAGGCGGTGCGGGCGATCGGGGCAGAGGCCGACATCCTGGGCTTTCATGGCCAGACCATCCTGCACCGGCCGCAGCAGCGCCTGACCTGGCAGATCGGCGACCCGGCGGGGCTGGCCGCGGCGACCGGGCTGCCGGTCGCCTGGGATTTCCGCAGCGCCGACGTCGCCGCCGGCGGCGAGGGCGCACCGCTGGTGCCGGCCTTCCACGCCGCCCTGGCGTGCGACCTGCCGAAGCCGCTCGCGGTGCTGAACATCGGCGGCGTCGCCAACGTCACCTACCTGGGCGCCGACGGCAGCCTGCTGGCCTGCGACACCGGCCCCGGCAACGGGCCGCTGGACGACTGGGCCGCCCGCCACGGCAACCAGGACTGCGACCGCGACGGCGCGCTTTCGGCGGCGGGGCGGGTCGATGCGACGGTGCTGCGGCGGCTGCTGGCCGATCCCTACCTGGCCCGTCCCCTGCCCAAGTCGCTGGACCGGCTGGATTTCGGCCGCACGCTGGCGGCCAGCGGGCTGGAGCGGCTGTCCCCCGCCGATGGCGCCGCGACGCTGGTTGCCTTCACCGCCGAGGCGGTTGCCCGCGCCCCCCTGCCCGCCGCGCCACGGCGCTGGCTGGTCTGCGGCGGCGGCCGGCACAACCCGTCGATCATGGCCGCCCTGCGGGAGCGGCTGGGCGCGGTGGCGGCGGTGGAAAGCGTCGGCTGGGATGGGGATACGCTGGAAGCGGCCTGTTTCGGCTTCCTGGCGGTGCGGGTGCTGCGCGGGCTGCCGCTGAGCTTCCCCGGCACCACCGGGGTGCCCCGGCCGCTGCCGGGCGGCACCGTGGTCCGTCCCGTGGCGGAGCAGCCGGTCCCGGCCGGCGGTTGACGCTCCCGACCCGAGCGAAAGGCCCGGGGACCGGCAACGGCCCGGGCCTTTCGCTGGGATCGGGGGAGGTCAGTCGGCGGCGAGCGCCATGGCGCGGCGCGCGACGGTCTTGCGCACGTAGTCCTCGAGATGCTCGGCGATCACGTCGGCATGGCTGGCGAAAACATGGTCGGCCCCGGGCAGGATGCGATAATCGACCGACACGCCCTTCTGGGTGTTGAGCTTGTCGACCAACTTCTTCACGGCGGGCTCAGGCACCAGTTCGTCGCTGTCGCCATGCAGCATGAGCCCGCCGCATGGACACGGAGCGAGGAAGCCGAAATCGTAGTGGTTGGCCGGCGGCGCCACGCTGATCCAGCCGGAGATCTCCGGGCGGCGCATGAGCAACTGCATGCCGATGAACGCGCCGAAGGAATAGCCGGCGATCCACAGCCCGCCGGAATTCGGGTTGACCGCCTGCATCCAGTCCAGCGCCGCCGCGGCGTCGCCGATCTCGCCGATGCCGCCGTCATACCGCCCCTGGCTGCGCCCGACCCCGCGGAAATTGAAGCGCATCACCGAGAAGCCCAGGCGCTGGAAGGCCTGGTACATCGTGTAGGTGACGCGGTTGTTCATGGTCCCGCCGTGCAGCGGGTGCGGATGCAGTATCAGCGCGAGTGGCGCTCCGGTCTCCTTGGAGTGGTGGTAGCGACCCTCCAACCGGCCATCCGGGCCGGCGAACATGACTTCAGGCATGATGCTGCGAAATCCGTTTCCTGTAAGCCCCGGCCACGAACGACCGGGCTGACACCCTCGGGAGATGACCGGTCCGCCCGGGCCGGCCGGACCATGGGGTTTGACGGGACCCGCGATCGCTTAACGATACCACAAGCCCTGCCCGATCAGTGATCGATGACCCCAGATAGGCACGCCTCTTGCAAAGACTTGTTTTCCCAAGGCTCTTTTTGCAAGAGTTTTTGCAAGAGGTCAGGCAGCCCCGCCCCCTGCGGGAGGAGAATCCCTTACCGCGATCCCCTGAACCGCGCGAATCACATGCAGGATCAGGCGCGAATTCTTGACCGACGAACTCAGGAATGCTTGCCTGCCGCCAACCCTGGATGTGCCCGAACCATTGGCCGCGAGCGATCCCATTTCTGACCTGAACCGTTCTGCCCGTCCGTTGCAATTGACGAAGACCGGCCCCTCCCCTCGAACCGCCCAGGGCGGGACCGAATGCCCCAGGGCTGCCGGACTATAGGTCGGAGCGCGCAACTTTCATAATGGAAAAGTGTCGCATGGGATTCATGTTTTTGCGGGACGCCATCCACGCCTATCAGGAGCGCGATCCGGCGGCACGGTCCTGGCTGACGGTTTTGCTGTGCTACCCCGGGTTGCACGCACTGATCTGGCATCGCATGGCCCATGCCTTGTGGGAATTACGCTTGTTCCTGCTGGCGCGAATGCTTGCGCATCTCGGCCGTTTTTTGACCGGAATCGAAATCCATCCCGCCGCGCGCATCGGCCGGCGCCTGGTCATCGACCACGGCCTGGGCGTGGTAATCGGGGAAACGGCGGAAATCGGCGACGATGTCCACCTGTATCACCAGGTGACGCTGGGGGGGACGTCGCTGGCCCGCGGCAAGCGCCATCCGACCATCGGCAACAACGTCATCATCGGGGCCGGCGCCAAGGTGCTGGGCAACATCACCATCGGCGACAATGCCCGGATCGGCGCCAATGCCGTCGTGCTCGCGCCGGTGCCGGCCGGGACCACGGTGGTCGGCATCCCGGCCCGGCCGGTGGATCGCCGCCACCTGCCGAACCTGCGGCCATGCTTCGACCCGTATGGCACCCCGGCCGAAGGCGTGCTGGACCCGCTGCTGCACGACATCGAGCAACTGCGCACCGAGCTGACTGAAATCGAGGCAAGGCTGGCCCGGATCGACCCCGACGGCAGGGCGACGACACGGCCGGGCCACGGCGTGACGATTGGAACCTAGGCGATGCATCTCTCGACGCGCGCGCGTTATGCGGTGATGGCAATGGTGGACCTCGCCTGTCGGGATGGCGGCGAGGCCCCGGATGGCGGGCCGGTGACGCTCGCCCAGATCGCGGCGAGCCAGCAGCTCAGCCTGTGCTACCTGGAACAGCTTTTCGTCGGACTGCGCCGGGCCGGGCTGGTGCTGTCCGCCCGCGGCCCTGGCGGTGGCTACCGGCTGGGGCGGCCGGCCGTCGAGATGGTGATCGCCGACATCGTCGATGCGGTGGAGGAACCAATCCGGGCAACGCGCTGCGCCGATGAGGCCGGCTGCATGAAGGACAAGGACGGCGGCACCGCGACCTGCAGCACGCATGACCTCTGGTGCGAGCTGGAACGGCAGATCCGCCTGTTCCTCTCCGGCGTCACCCTGGCCGACGTGGTGCACGGCCGCGTCTCCGGCCGGGCCGTCGCGCCGCTGCTGCTGGAGGCGGTGTGACCTACCTCGATGCCAATGCCACCGAGCCGCTGCGCCCCGAGGCGCGCCGGGCGGTGCTGGAGGCGCTCGACCTGACCGGGAACCCCTCCTCGGTGCACGCCGCCGGGCGGGCGGCGCGGCGCCTGTTGGAGGAAGCGCGGGAGCGGCTCGCCACCCGCTTCGGCGCCCGGGCGCAGGACGTGATCTTCACCTCGGGCGGCACCGAGGCCAACGCGCTGGCGCTGCACGCGCTCGGCGCCGGGCGGCGCCTGATCGTCGGCGCCACCGAGCATGCCGCCATCCGCGCCGCCGCCCCCGGCGCCACCGTGCTGCCCGTGGATGCCGAGGGCGTGGCCGACCTCGACGCCCTGCGCCGCCTGCTGGCCGGGGGGCCGCCGGCGCTGGTCTGCCTGATGCTCGCCAACAACGAGACCGGCACGATCCAGCCGGTGGCGGAGGCGGCGGCGCTGTGCCGGGACGCCGGCGCGCGGCTGCATGTCGACGCCGTGCAGGGGGCCGGGCGCATCGGCGCGGACCTGGCCGGGCTCGGCGCCGACAGCCTGGCGCTGTCCGCCCATAAGCTCGGCGGCCCGCCGGGGGCGGGGGCGCTGCTGGTGGCGCCGGCGCATTCGGCCGGGCTGGCGCCGCTGATCGGCGGCGGCGGCCAGGAACGCAACCGCCGCGGCGGCACCCCGGCCCTGCCCGCCATCGCCGGCTTCGCCGCCGCCGCGACAGCCCTGGATGTCGCCGCCATGGCGGCGCTGGCGCGGCTGCGCGACACCGCCGAACACGCCGCCATCGCCGCCGGCGCCCGCCCGCTCGGCGCCGGGGCCGCACGCCTGCCCAACACCACCTGCCTCGCCTTGCCGGGGGTGCGGGCGGATACCCAGGTGATCGCGCTCGACCTCGCCGGCATCCAGGTCTCGGCCGGGGCCGCCTGCTCCTCGGGCAAGGTGGAGCGCAGCCACGTGCTGGACGCCATGGGCGCCGGCGCGCTCGCCGCGGAGGCGATCCGGGTGTCGCTGCCCTGGAACGCCACCGAAACCGATATCAGCGCTTTCGTGAACGCATACCAATCCATGGCCGCGCGGCTTTGCCGCAACGCCGCCTGAGCCTACATCGATCGCATGATCGCCCGCCCCAACCGCCCGGTCTACCTGGACAACCAGGCCACCACCGCCTGCGACCCGCGCGTGGTGCAGGCCATGCTGCCTTTCTTCACCGAGCATTTCGGCAACCCGCACAGCGCCGAGCACGCGCTCGGCCGGCAGGCCGAGGCGGCGGTCGAGGCGGCGCGCGCCGAGGTCGCCGCCGTGATCGGCGCCACCGCCCGGGAGATCGTCTTCACCTCGGGCGCCACCGAGAGCAACAACATCGCCATCAAGGGCGCGGCCCGCCACGCCGCCCGCGGCGGCGACCCGCGCCGGCGCATCGTCACCCTCGCCACCGAGCATAAATGCGTCCTGGAATCCGTGGCCGACCTGCGCGAGGAGGGGTTCGAGCCGGTGGTGCTGCCGGTGCGCGCGGACGGCACGCTCGACCCCGACCGGCTGGCCGAGGCGCTGGCCGTGCCGACCCTGCTGGTCAGCATCATGGCGGTGAACAATGAAACCGGCGTGGTGCAGGACCTGCGCCCCCTGGCCGCCCTGGCCAAGGCCGCCGGCGCGCTGGTCCATACCGACGCCGCCCAGGGCTTCGGCAAGGTGCCGCTCGACGTCGAGGCGCTCGGGCTGGATCTGGTGTCGATCAGCGGCCACAAGATCTACGGGCCGAAAGGCGTCGGTGCGCTGTATGTGCGGCGGCGGCCGCGCGTGCGGCTGGCCGCCCTGTTCTCCGGCGGCGCACAGGAACGCGGCCTGCGCTCCGGCACGCTGCCGGCACCACTGATCGTGGGGCTGGGCGAAGCCGCAAGGCTCGCCCGGATGGAAATGGCCGAGGACGCTGCCCGCATCGGCGCCCTGCGCGACACGCTGCTCGCCCGGCTGCGGGCCGGCATCCCCGGCCTGGTCGTCAACGGCAGCCAGGCCGCCCGCCTGCCCGGCAACCTGAACCTGACCTTCCCCGCCGCCAGCGCGGCCGAACTGATCGCCGCCCTGCCCGACCTGTGCGTCTCCACCGGCTCGGCCTGTTCCTCGGCCGAGGTGGAACCGTCCTATGTGCTGCGCGCATTGGGCCTGTCCGACGACGCAGCCGGGCGCACCTTGCGCATCGGATTGGGACGCTTTACCACCCCGGCCGACATCGATTTCGCCGGGGCGGCCCTGATCGCGGCACACACCCGGTTGGCCAACGCACATATCGAGGCCCAAGTCACCTGATGCCCAACATGACCTTCATCGAGCGCGACGGCACGCGCCGCGTCGTCGATGCGCCGGTTGGCCTGTCGGTTCTGGAGATCGCCCACAAGCACGGCATCGACATCGAAGGCGCCTGCGAGGGATCGCTCGCCTGCTCGACCTGCCACGTGATCGTGGATCCGTCCTGGTTCGGCAAGCTCTCCGGCCCCACCGAGGACGAGGAAGACATGCTCGACCTCGCCTTCGGCCTGGAGAAGACCTCCCGGCTGGGATGCCAGATCGTGATGACCGAGGCCCTGGACGGGCTGGTGGTGCGGCTGCCTCCGGGCACCCGCAACATGCAGGCCGGCTGAACCGCCGCGCCGGGGCGCTGCCCCGGCCCCGCCAGGAGGCTTTGCCTCCTGGACCTCCACCAAGGGCCATAGGCCCTTGGATCCCCGTTTCGGGGAATGGCCTCCTATATAAATGGGATCCAAGGGCGAAGCCCTTGGCAGGTCCAGGGCGGAGCCCTGGCGGGGTCGGGGGCAGAGCCCCCGGGGGAGCGCTGGAATGCGGGTATTGGTCGCCATGTCGGGCGGAGTGGACAGCAGCGTCGTGGCGGCGTTGCTGTCGCGGGCCGGCCATGACGTCATCGGCGTCACCCTGCAATTGTACGACCACGGCGCCGCAACCGGCCGCAAGGGCGCCTGCTGTGCCGGCCAGGACATCCACGATGCGCGGCGGGTCGCCGATCACCTGGGCATCCCGCATTACGTGATCGATGCCGAGGCCAGGTTCCGCGACGCGGTGATCGCCGATTTCGCCGACAGCTATGCCGTGGGCGAGACGCCGGTGCCCTGCGTGCGCTGCAACCAGAGTGTGAAGTTCGGGGATCTGGTGGCCCTGGCCGCCGATCTCGGGGCCGAGCGTCTGGCGACCGGCCATTATGTCCGTCGGCTGGACGGCCCCGAGGGGGCGGAGCTGCACCGGGCGGTGGATCCGGCGCGTGACCAGAGCTGGTTCCTGTTCGCGACCACGCGGGCGCAGTTGGAACGGTCGCTGTTCCCGCTCGGGGAGATGCCGGACAAGGCGGCGGTGCGGGCCGAGGCGGGGCGGCTTGGCCTGCCGGTGGCGGCCAAGCCGGACAGCCAGGACATCTGTTTCGTGCCGCAGGGCAGCTATGTCGACATGGTGGCGCGGCTACGTCCGGAAGCGGTCGCAGCGGGGGAAATCGTGACCGAGGCCGGCGAGGTGGTCGGCCAGCACGACGGCGTCGCCCGCTACACCGTGGGCCAGGCGAAGCGGCTGGGCATGGCAGCGCAGGCCGGCGGGTCCCGCCGGGTGGTGGTGGCGCTGGATGCGGCGCGGCGACGGGTCGTGGTGGGCGCTCCGGGCGCGGGGACGCGGCTGGTGCGCCTGCGCGAAGTCAACTGGCTGACGGCGCCACGGCCGTTGCGCTGCGCGGTCAAGCTGCGGGCGCGGGATTCGCTGCATCCGGCGGAAGTGGTGCCGACCGCGGACGGGGCGGAGGTGCGGCTGGACGCACCGGTGTTGCCCGCCCCGGGCCAGGGCTGTGTCTTCTATACGGGCGAGCGGGTGCTGGGGGGCGGATTCATTCGTCCGATCCCGGCGAGTTCCGGTTGACGCGCCGGGATCGGGACGCTATGTCCCCCGCCTCCGCGATGGATGGCGGCGTAGCTCAGCGGTAGAGCAGGGGAATCATAATCCCTTGGTCGGTGGTTCAAATCCGCCCGCCGCTACCATCCTCCCCCTGCTCAACGGCCCATCTCCGCCGGGAAGACGAAGCGCATCGCCCGGCTGATCGCAGCCGGCACCACCGAGCCGTGAGTCTCGCCGGCGAAGGTGACGAACTCCACCTGCGGGCCGTTTTCCCCCATCTCCGCCAGCCGCTGCGCCAGATCGCGCGCGCGGTCCACCATGCGGGCCATGCGCAGCCGCCCGGTATGCGCATCCTCCCCCGGCGCGACCGGCCCGGGTGGGGGTTGTTCGAGCCCGCCGACCGTGATCAGCACGCCGCGCCCGGCCGTGCCGGGGGGCGGGTGGTCGATGAAGCGGCGCGCGCTGTGCAGCACCGCCGTGTCATGCCACCAGATCGAGGGGCTGGCGGCCACGTGGCGTGCGAACAGGCCGGGGCGGGTGAACAGCGCGTGCAGCACGCACAGCCCTCCATAGGAATGGCCGAAGATCGCCTGGCGCGCGGCATCGACCGGAAACGCCGCCGCCAGACGCGGCATCACCTGCCCCGCCAGCGCATCGAGGAACGCATCCGCGCCGCCACTGCCGGGCGGCGCCCCGGCGGCAGGCGGCGTGTAGTCGCGCTGGCGGCGCCGCATGATCGTTGCGGCATCGTCGGTGGGATAACCGAGCGCGACGATCACGCCGGGCCGGACACCGGTCACATCGCCCCGCCGCGCCTGCAGCCGTATCGCCTCCACCGCCGTGCCGAAATGGGCGTTGCCGTCGAGCAGGTACAGCACCGGGAAACCACTGGGCGGCGGCTCCGTCTCCGGCCAGCCGACCTGCACGCGCCAGCCGCCCTCGCCCACCGGCAGGTCCCAGTACAGGCTGCGGGGAATGGCGACAGGCGCCGGGACCGGCGCGGCCCCCATCGCCAGCAGCGCCGCCGCGCCGAGGCCCAGCCCCCGGCGCGGCACCTGCAGGCCGCTCACCATCGATAGCTCAGCGAACCGATGACGGTCCGGCGATTGCCGAAGAAGCAGGTGGTCGCGGTGGAGCAACTGGAGATGTACTCCTTGTCGAAGAGGTTGCTGGCATTGAGCGCGAGCTGCGTGCCCTTCAGCTTGTCGTGCAGGGCGCCGAGATCGTAGCGGATGGCGGCGTCGAACAGCGCGAAGCCGGGCACGCGGAAGCTGTTCGCCTCGTCGCCGGGGGCAGAGCCGATGTAGCGGATGCCGGCCCCGATCCCGAAGCCGGCAAGCCGGCCTTCGCGAAAACTGTAGTCGGCCCAGGCCGAGGCCATGTGCTCGGGCACCGACGGAGCCTGGTTGCCGCTGACCCCGGCCACGGTGGAGCGGGTGATGCGGGCGTCGGTATAGGCGTAGGTGCCGATGAGATCGAGGCTGTCCGTCAGGCTCGCCCGCCCTTCCAGTTCGAAGCCGCGGGACCGGATTTCGCCGGTCTGGGTGCTGTAGCTGCTGTTCAGCGGATCGGTGGTCAGCACGTTCTGCTGGGTGATCTGGAACAGCGCCGCCTGCACGAAGCTGTTGTACCCGGCTGGCTGGAATTTCACGCCGGTCTCGAACAGCTCGCCGGTGGTGGGCTTGAAGGCACCGCCGCCGCGCGCGGGCGAATAGGTGCCGCTGTTGGGCAGGAACGAGGTGGCGTAACTGACATAGGGCGCGAGCCCGTTGTCGAACAGGTACAGCAGGCCGGTCCGCCAGGTGACGGCGTTGTCCGTCTGGGTGGTGCGGGCCCCGGTGGCGACCGTCACCGTCTCGGTGGTGGCACGGTCGAGCCGCACCCCGATGTTCAGGCGCCAGCGGCCGAAGGCCATCTGGTCCTGCAGATAGCCACCGAGCTGGTCCTGGTCCTGCAGCGTGGTGGCCAGCGGAATCACCGGAATCCTGACATTGTAGACCGGCGCGAACAGATCGAGCGAGGGCGCGGTCACGCTGCCCAGCTTGCGGCTGGCGGAACTGTAACTCCAATCGAGCCCGGTCAGCACGGTATGGAACAGCGGGCCGGTGGCGAAGCTGGCCTGCACCTGGTTGTCGAGCGCCACCGTGTTGGCTTCCTCGATCGACTGGGTGGCGATCCGCGTCAGCGTGCGCTGGTTGGCGGCGACGGCGCGGCCGGACACCGCACGGAACTCGCTGCTGATGTGCTGGTACCGGAAATTCTGCCGCACCGTCCAGACATCGTCGATGCGGCGCTCGAACTGATAGCCGATGGAGCCGGCGCGGCGCTGGTAGCGGTTCCAGTTCGGATCGCCGGCGAAGAAACCGGACGGCAGCGTGCCATAGGGGTTGGCGGTCACCGTGCCGGTCGCCGGCACGAAATTGTAGAAGCCGCCATCGGGATCGTACTGGTAGTTGGCAAGCAGCGTCAGCGTGGTGTCCTGGTCGGGCTTCCAGGTCACCGCCGGCGCGATGGCAAGGCGGCGCTCCTTGCTGAAGTCGTACTGCGTGTCGCTCATCTGGCCGACGCCGGTCAGGCGATAGAGGAAATCGCCATCCCCGGTCAGCGGGCCGCCGAAATCGAAGGCACCCTGGGCATAGCCGTCATTGCCCACGTCCACCCGCACCTCGTGGGTGGGCATTTCGGTGGGACGACGGCTGACGAGATTGACCAGGCCACCCGCGCCGGTCTGGCCATAGAGCACCGAGGCGGGGCCGCGCAGCACCTCGATACGCTCAAGCAACCATGGATCGACATTGGGAATGGCATAGGAAACGCCCCGTTGCTGCCGCAGCCCGTCGAGGAAGCCCACATAGGCCGCGTTGGTGCCCTGCCCGCCGAAGCCGCGCACATAGACCGTGTCGTAGCGCGCGCTCGGCCGCACTTCCGGCAGCACGCCGGCGGTGTAGCGCAGCGCCTGCGCCACCGTCCGGGCGCCCTGGTCGTCGATCTGGTCGCGCGTGACCACGCCCACGGATTGCGGCGCCTCGATCAGCGGCGTGTCGGTCTTGGTGCCGGTGGTGGTCAGCGGCGCGACATAGCCGGAGATCGGCTGCCAGGCGTGCCAGGCGGTCGCCTGCACATTGACTTCCGGCAACGTCATGTCGCCGGCATTGCTCATCGCCGGCAGCAGCGTCACCGTCTTCGGATCGGTGAATTGCCCGCTCAGGCCGGTGCCCATCAGCAGCCGTTCCAATGCCTGCGACGGCGTGAGCCGACCGAGGACGGCAGTGGACTGCCGCCCCCGCACCAGCGTGTCCGCCGCGACGATCTGCAGCCCCGACTGTCGGGAAAAGCCGATCAAGGCATCCTGCAAGGGCTGCGCCGGAATATCGAAATCCGGCAATGTTGCCACCCCGGCCGGCGCGGGGATGGCAGGCGCGGCCGGGCCTTGCGCCTGCGCGGGAAAAGCCAGCACCGCCGCCGCCAGTGTCAGCGCCGTGGAAGCAAGCAATATCCGGTTTCGTCCCCCGACGGCCTTTCGCCGGGATGCACCTGCAGCGCCACGCTGTTCGAACGTCATGCCGTCCTGCCTCACCTCCGCCGGTTACGGCGGATCCCAGATTGCGAGTGACTATCATTCGCGATACTGGTTGAGACGTGCCACGCGGCGTTCCCCCCTAAGTCGGGCAGCGCGTTTTTTGCTCCTCCCGTCCCGGGTCAGGCGGCGCCGATCAGCACGACGATTCCCGCCACCCGTCGGACCCGCACCGGCAGAACCCGTTCGATGCCCGCAAGCGCCGCTTCCACCCGATCCGCCTCGAAGACCGCCGTCAGCGTCAGCCCGGCCACCGCCGCGCTGGTGATCAGGATGGGACCGCGATGATAACGTTCCAGCGTACGCGCCACCTCGCGCAGCGTCGCGCCACGGAACACCAGCCGCCCCTGGCGCCAGGCGCCGATATCAGCGGGATCGGCCGGCGGCATCCGGTGCAGGCGCGCACTATCGTAAGTCAGCCCCTCGCCGGCCCGCAGCATGGCCTCGCCGGCCGGGCAGCGGACCGCCAGTTCGCCGGTGGCGACCGTGACGGCGACGCCCTGCGGACCGATCCCGATGTCGAAGGCGCAACGCGCGGCCTGTACTTCACCCTCACCGGCGGCGACGATGAAGGGCTGCGCCGCCGGCGCTACGGTGAAGAAGCCGCGTCCTTCCAGCAACACCACGCGGCGCCGCGGCGGCACGATGTCGAGGGCCAGGGCGGAAGCGGCATCCAGTTCCGCCTGCGATCCGTCGGCCAGCTCCAGGTGCCGCCGCTCGCCGATGCGGGTGCTGACATCGGCCGAGAGCACCGCCGGCAGCCACCCGGCCCGGCTGCCGACCAGCCCGCCGGCCCCGAGCACCAGCGTCACCCCCGCCGCGATCGCCGCCGGGCGCCAGAGCGCGCGCCGGCCCAGGCGCGCCGGCACCGCCCCGGCCATCACCCTGCCGGCCTCCGGGCGCAACACCTCCACCACGTCCCACAGATGCCGCAGCTCCGCCCAGGCGGCGCGATGCATGGGATCGGCGGCCAGCCAGGCACGGCAGCGGGCGCGATCGGCCTCGCTGGCGTCCCCGGCCCGCAACCGGACGAACCAGGCCAGCGCCTGTTCCTCGGCGATGACCTTGGGATCCTCGCTCACGGCCGGACTCCGGCCGCAACCACGATGGGGAAATCGAAGGGCGATGACATGCCCCTCAAGACGCCCCGCTCCGCCGTCACCCCTACGGCATCGGGGAGAATATTTGCGCGGGCAACGGTCCTGCCCCCGACCGGGCGGGGCGCCGGCCCCTGATGTCGGACGATCTGGACGCGCTGTTTCGCCTCTATGGCCCCGAACTGACCCGGCTCGCCCGCAATGGCCTGGGCAACCGGGAGGCGGCGGCCGATGCCGTGCAGGAGGTGTTCGCCCGGTATGCAGCGCTCGACGGACGCACGCGCACGGGCGAGACGATCGGCGCGGCACGGGCCTTCCTGCATCGCATGCTGCGCAACCGTATCATCGACACACAGCGGCAGGCGCTGCGCCATGGCGCGGGCGCACCCTCCGAGACGGTGCCCGACCTGCTGGCCGACCCGGCACCGGGCCCGTTCCGCCAGGCGCTCTCGGCCGAGGCCGCGACGGCGCTGCGCGCGGCGCTGGCGGCGATGCCGGCGCGCCCGCGCGAGGTGTTCATCCTGCACCGCTTCCACGGCCTCGGCTACGCCGAGATCGCCACCCGCCTCGGCATCGCGCGCAACACCGTGGAAATCCACATGGCGCGCGCGCTGGCGCTGCTGCGCGACCGGCTGCGGGACTTCGCCGACACCCCCCTTCCTTGACGTTGCATCGCAGGTCCAATGCCCAGTGAACCAAAGACCGGTACAGCCGGAATGAAACTGTCACGGGCCGGCTTCGTGTCCGGCCTGCTGGCCACGCTGCTGCCGGGCGGCGGGGCGGGCGCCGCGGAGGCGGACACCGTGACCGTCGCGCACGCGCACGGCCGCACCACGCTGCGGCGCCTGCCCGCACCGGTGCTGGTGTTCGATCTGGGCGCGCTCGATACGCTGGATGCGCTCGGCGTGCCGGTCGCCGGGGTGCCGGACTGGCGGATGCCGCCTGCCCTCGCCCGCTACCAGGCCCGCAGCTACGCGCGGATCGGCTCGCTGTTCGAGCCCGATTTCGAAGCCGTGGCGGCAGCGCGGCCGGGACTGGTCATCACCGGGCCGCGCATGCACGACAAATACGCCGCCCTCTCCACCATCGCCCCCACCATCGAGCTGTCGCTCGACCCCGGCGACTTCACCGGCAGCATGGAACGCAACGCCATCGCCCTCGGCCGTATCTTCGGCAAGGAGGAGGAGGTGGCAGCCCGGCTCGAACGGCTGCGCGCCACCACTGCTGCGGTGCGCGCGCGTGGCGAGGCGGCGGGCACGGCCCTGATCGTGCTGACCAGCGGTGGGCGGATCAGCGCCTATGGGCCAGGCTCGCGCTTCGGCATGCTCCACGACATGTTCGGGCTGCAGCCGGCCGATCCGGCGCTGCCGCCCGCCACGCACGGCCAGCCGGTCTCCCCCGAATACATCGCCCGCACCGATCCCGACTGGCTGTTCGTGGTGGACCGCGACACCGCGGTGGGCCGGCCGGGCCGGCCGGCCGCCGTCCTGCTCGACACGCCGCTGGTCGCGGCGACCAAGGCCGGGAAAGCCGGCCGGATCGTCTTCCTCGATCCCGTCCGGTTTTATTTGACCAGTGGTGGCCTCGCCAGCGAACAGGCGATCGTCGACGACATGGCCCACGTGCTGGGGGGCGCCTGAGGGTGCCGCGGCAACCGCCCGCCGGCCTGGAGAGCCTGCTGCCCGCCATCGCCGCGGTCTTCGTCTGTGCCGTCATCAGCGTCTGCATCGGCGTCGCGGACCTGCCGGAGCTGTGCGGCCCCGGCGGCGACACCGCGCGCCTGCTGATGCTGCTGACCACCAGCCGCGTCCCGCGCACGCTGGCGCTGATCTTCGCCGGCGCCGCAACGGCGGTGGCGGGGCTGATCCTGCAGATGATGGTACGCAACCGCTACGTGGAGCCGGCCATGGCCGGCACGGTCGAGGGCGCCTGCCTGGGCATGGTGCTGGTGATGCTGTTCGCGCCCGACCTGCCGGTCTGGGGCCGCATGCTGGTCGCCGCCGCCGGCGGCCTGGGGGCGACCCTGCTGTTCCTGGCGATCCTGGGGCGGATCCGGCTGCGCTCGATGCTGGTGGTGCCGCTGACCGGCATCGTGCTGAGCGGCATCATCGACGCCGCCACCACCTTCATCGCGTATCGCACCGACCTGATGCAGTCGCTGGTGGCGTGGCGCACCGGCGATTTCTCCCAGGTGCTGGCCGGGCGCTACGAATTGCTGTGGATCGCCGGCGCGCTGACCCTGCTCGCCGCCGCCATGGCCGACCGCTTCACCGTGGCCGGCCTCGGCCGTGACACCGCGATCGGCCTGGGTGTGGACCATCGCCGGGTGGTGGGGATGGGCCTGCTCATCGTCGCCGGGGTCTCGGCCAGCGTGGTCGTCACCGTCGGCATCATCCCCTTCCTCGGGTTGGTGGTGCCCAATGTCATCGCCCTGCTGGTCGGCGACAACCTGCGCCGGTCGGTGCCGCTGGTGGCGCTGCTCGGGGCGGGCACCGCGCTGGCCTGCGACATCACCGGCCGCCTGATCCGTTTTCCCTACGAAATCCCGATCGGCGTGGTGATCGGCAGCCTCGGCGCCGCCGCCTTCCTGTGGCTGCTGGCGCGCGAACGCCGGCACCTGGGATGACGGCGATGCAACGACGCTGCCTGCGCGTGCTGGCGCTGCTGGCCGTGCTGACCCTGCTGGCGATCGCGGCCTTCATGACCGTCGGCGCGCGGGGCGACTGGGGATTCGTGCTGGCCTTCCGCGGCGCCAAGGTGCTGGCCCTGCTGCTGGTGGGCGGCGCCGTCGGGGTGGCGACGGTGCTGTTCCAGACCGTGACCGGCAACCGCATCCTGACCCCCTCGGTGATGGGATTCGACGCCCTGTTCGTGCTGGTGCAGACCACGACCATCCACCTGGCCGGCAACATCGGAACGTTGCCGCGCGAAGCCGGGTTCGTGCTGCAGGCCACGCTGATGGTGGCGCTGTCGGCCCTGCTCTATGGCCGGATGTTCCGGGGCGAAGCGCACGGCCTGCACATCATGGTGCTGGCGGGGATCGGGCTCGGCACGCTGTTCCGCGCCCTGACCGCGCTGCTGCAGCGGATGCTGGACCCGGCCGCCTTCGCCGTGCTGCAGGGTCGGCTGTTCGCCGATTTCAACCGTGCCGAACTGGATCTGCTGGCCGTGGCCGCGCTGGCGATGGCGGCGACCGGCGTGATGGCGTTGCGGGACCTGCACCGCTTCGACGTGATCGCGCTCGGGCGCGAGCCGGCGATCGGCCTCGGCGTGGAGTACCGGCCGGCGGTGAGGCGCATGCTGGGCATGGTCGCCGTGCTGGTCGCGGTGCCGACCGCGCTGGTCGGGCCGATCGGCTTCCTCGGGCTGCTGGTGGCCAATCTCGCCTACCGGATCATGCCCTCGTCCCGCCACGCCGTGGTGCTGCCGGCGGCGGCCCTGCTGGGCATGCTGGCGCTGCTGCTCGGCCAACTGGTGCTGGAGCGGGTGCTGGGCCTCGGCGCCGCGCTGAGCATCGTCATCGAATTCGCCGGCGGGGTGCTGTTCCTGCTGCTGCTGTTGCGTGGAGCCCGGGGATGATCGAGATCACCGACGTCACCAAGACCTATGGTGGCACGCCCGTCGTCGATGCCGTTTCGCTACGGCTGCCTCCGGGCGGCGTCACGTCCCTGATCGGGCCGAACGGCGCGGGCAAGTCCACCCTGCTGGCGATGATCGGGCGGCTGACCTCCCCCGACCGCGGCACGATCCGCGTCGGCGGGCTGGATGTCGCGCGCACGCCGGGGGCGATACTGGCGAAACGCCTGGCGATCATGCGCCAGGACACCCACGTGACCATGCGCCTGACCGTGCGCGACCTGGTGGCGTTCGGGCGCTATCCACATTGCCGCGGCCGGCTGCGCGCCGAGGATCAGGAACAGGTGGAGGCGGCGCTGCGGCTGCTGGAGCTGGAAGAGCTGGCGGACCGGTTCCTCGACCTGCTTTCGGGCGGGCAACGCCAGCGTGCCTTCATCGCCATGGCGCTGTGCCAGGGCACCGATCACGTGCTGCTGGACGAGCCGCTGAATAACCTCGATCCGCGCCATGCGGCGGCGCTGATGCGGCTGGTGCGGCGGCTGGCCGACAGCTCCGGCCGCAGCTTCGTGCTGGTGCTGCACGACATCAACCTCGCCTCCTGCTGGTCGGACGCGCTGGTGGCGATGCGGCGGGGCCGGGTGGTGCTGCACGCCACCCCGGCCGAGGTGATGCGGCCGGAGGTGCTGCGGACAGTGTTCGACACCGACATGGAGGTGCACGAGGTCAGCGGCCGCCGGCTCGCCTTCCACGCGCCGGAATAAGCCGGCGCCGCGGGCCGGTCAGCGCTGGCAGGGCGGGCGTTCGGAGGGACTGTAATTGCTGAAATGCCCCTGGCAATCGGCGCAGGCGCGGGCCCGCTGCACCAGGCCGGGCGTCTTCATGTCCGGCGCGACGCGCGAGAGAAGCTGCTCCAGCGCGGTACCGCCGCATTCCGGACAGGTCGGGACCTCGGATCCGATGACCAGCGTCTCGAAATCGATGTCGCAGGCAGTGCAATGGAAACCGTACAACGGCATCGGCGGCGCTCTCCTGTTAAACCTCGGGCCTGGGGGGTGGACCCAGGCCGGATTTTACGCCGGAGCGGCGCGGGAGAGGTGCCGTTCAGGCGAACAACCTGCCCAGATCAGTGCTGTGCACCCCGACCAGCCCGACATGCGAGCCGTCGGTCAGGTGCACCGAGGTCCCCGCCGCGGCGTCGGCGACCCAGGCCACGCCGGCGGTGCCGGAGCCATAGCCGGCGAGGTGCAGGTGATCGGTGCCGGCCTTGAAATTGTAGATCACGGCGGTGTCGATCGAGGCATCCCGGGTCAGGGTGAACAGGTCGGTGCCCCCGCCGGCCGTCGCCGTCACGTGGCCGGCGATCTTCACGGCGCTGCCGCCGTTGCCGAGCGTGGCCTCGGTCGTGCCGCCCCTGAGATTGAGCGTCGCCTTGCCGGCGCCGCCGCCGACGAAGACGAGGTGCCCGGTGCCGCCGTTGACGGTGGTGTTGCCGGCGGTGACCCTGATCGTGTCGGTGCCCTTGGCATTCACCGTGGCGCTGCCGGTGATGTTCACCGTGTTCCGCGTGCCCGGCTGCGTGGTCACGGTCCTGCCGCCGGCGACGTTGATGACGTGGGATCCGGATGGGGCCGCAGCGGTGCCGGGGCTGGCAGGGGAAGCGGCGGCGGGAGTGCCGCCAGAACTTGTTGCGCGGCCACTGCCCTGGCCGCCGACCTCGATGATCAGCGGGTGGTCGGTGACGCCCAGCCTGACGGAGCTGACATTGCTCAGTGTCTGCACCGCGTTGCTGCCCCGCACCGGGTCGTACACCTTCACGCTGCCATAGGTGCCGCCGAGATTGACGGTGACGTTCTGTGTCGGCGCCGTGCCGGCATGGCCGCCCGTGAAGACACTGGCATTGGCCCAGACGGCGATGTCGTAGACGCCGCCGCTCTTCTGCATGAGCAGCGTCTGGCCGTTCGATCCCAACCCGGAGACGGAGTAATTGAGCGAACCGGGCGCGAACCCGCCGGCATTCGCGCCGCTGTCGCCGAGCACCGACATCATGTTGCGCAGGTAGGTGGCCGCCGCCTTCGGCGTGCCGTTGGCATTGAACAGGCCCCAATGGTCCTCGAAGGCGATGCCCTGCGCGGCATAGCCCATGTTCTCGTCGAACAGCTCGTAGAGGTTGGTGAGCTTGCAGCCGGCCTTGAACGCGTTCAGCGCCAGATCCAGCGTGTAGACGCCGTTCGCGTGCGCCGATCCCAGATAATTGGTGCTGCCGTCATTGAGATCGTTGAAGCCGGTCTCGGTGATGGCGAAGGGCTTGCCCGGGGTGTAGCCGGTTTCGTCGCGGATCACGCCGGGCATCTCGGTCGCCGGCGAATTGCCGTTGTGCTGGTAGAAATGGACGTTGCCGAGCTCGGTGATGCCGTTCAGGCTGAGACCGAGCGAGCGCGCGGCCGACACGGCGGGACTGCTGGCGTTGCCATTGGCGGGATTGGCCAGGCTGAACAGCGCCACGTCGGTCTTGCTGGCGAAGGTGTTGTAGAGATCCTGCTGCCACTTCACGGCAGCCTGCCAGCCGGCATAGGTCTGGCCGTTCAGGGCCGTATAGGAACCGGTCCTGACCAGACCCCAGCCCACGTTGTCGACTTCCAGCGGGCCTTCGACCATGCGCACATAGCCGGCGTTCACCAGCGGCCGCAGCGCGTCGATGGCGCCGCTCGCGCTGTTGGCGCCCTGGTTGTAGGCGACATAGACATCGAGCTTGTAGCCGAGCCGGCCGAGGGTCGCGAGATCGGAACTGGCCCAGGTCTCGTCGCGCACCACGCCAACGCCCGTGCCGATGCCCTTGGGGTTCAGGTAGGCGAGCGCGTTCTGCAGCGTCGTCATGTTGCCGTAAGGACGGCCCCCGCCACCGTGACCCATGTGGATCTGAACGCTGATGGAACGAGTGAAGTCGGCAGCTCTCACGGCCTGAGTCGGCATGGGTCGGCTCCTGGTCTGGGGCCGGCGCGGACGCACCGGCGAATGGATTGCGTGGTGGCCCGCTTCCGTGGCCCCGCCGGCGCTGTGTTTTCGGCGCACGGGGATCGGCGGGTCGCGTCGGGTGCGACCGCGGGCAGGCCTCGCGCGGCGGTCAGCCGCGCGGCGCCGGGTGGGAAATCGGCGGTTCCGGATCGGAGGCGCACGCGGTCACGTCGCGCCCCGCAGATGGATGCCGGACCGAAATCGTCCTGACCTTTTCTGATGTCGCCGGGCGCTCCGGCGCCCGTTCCCTGACCAACTCCGGTGTGGTCTAGTCAGAAATTCTCATCGCGCGTCCTTGTCATCTCGGCGAAAGCCGCCGGGAACCCGAGGGCGAGCCCGGTCACGTCCGGGCTTGTTCAACGGCGACCGGCCTGCGGAGGGCCCGGTCGGTATGCGGTGGTGAAGCGGTCCGGCAGGATGCTGGTGCGCTTCTGCATGGGGAGATCATCTACCCGAAGTTGCAGCCACGTCAACCCAAATTTTCACGTATTCGTGAGTCCAGGGGTTCCCCGGGAAAATTCTGATCAATTCAACGAGAGTTGAGCAGAATATTTGATGTCGTTTCAACCGAACTGGCTCGCCTTTATTAAATAACGAGCCCGGAATAACTGATATGAGACCTCACTTTTTCTGCAATGAACTCGCAGGTCTCACTTGATTGATTGTTCCGAGGGCCGGATCTGTGCAGGATTGCACGCGTTCGCCGCAAAGATGCGACTTCCGATGCCATCGCGGAGCACCGATCCTGGACACATCGCTGTCCGTGCCGGCGGTTCGCCATGCGCAGACGTTTGGATGAGGGCTGGGCGCGCGGACAAGGCGGCGCCCCGGCAAGGCCGGGGATGGGGGCTGCCGCCACAGGGACGCAGGAGGTGCCGTGAAAGTTGTCATCGTCGCCAACGCCTACCCCCCGCATGTCGTCGGCGGAGCCGAACTGGTCGCCGCCTATCTGGCGGAAGGGCTGGCGCAACGCGGCGACGAGGTCACCGTCGTCAGCACCTGCAGCGCGGCCGAAGGCAGCACCGAGGAGATGCTGAACGGCGTTCACGTGCTGCGCTTTTTTCCACGGAATCTCTGGTGGAACCTGGAACGCTTCGCCGCGGGCGACCGCCGCTCCCTGCCGGCGCGGCTGGCCTGGAACCTGCGCGACAGCTGGAATCCCGACAGCGCCGGCAAATTCGCCGCCGTGCTCGCGCGCGTGCGGCCGGACATCGTGCACACCCACAACCTCAAGGGCCTGTCACCGAGCCTGTGGCGCGAAGCGGCACGATTGCGCATTCCGATCGTACACACCACGCATGATTACTGGCTGTTGTGCGCCCGCGGCACGATGCTGCGGCGCGACGGCGGCGCCTGCACGCGACGTTGCCTGTCCTGCGAGGCCTATGGACGCTGGTACGCGGCCTGCGCGCGCCCCATCGACGTGCTGTGCAGCCCCTCGCGCTTCGTACTCGAACGCCACCTCGCACATGGCTTCGGCCAGGGCCGGCGCACCGAAGTGATCGCCAACGGTATCCCGCTGGCGCCACGCCCGCGCCCGACCCGCTCCGCCGACGCCCCGTTGCGCGTTCTGTACATCGGACAGTTGCGCCGCGAGAAAGGGGTGCAAGTGCTGCTGGCGGCATTGCCGCTGCTGCGCGGCGACGTCGTTATCGACATCGCCGGCAGCGGCGAACTGGAAGCCGAGGTCACGGCAGCGGCGGCGCGCCACACGCGGCTGCGCGTCCATGGCTATGTCACCGGCCCGGCCAAGGCGGCGCTGCTGGCGGCGGCGGATGTGCTGGCATTTCCCTCGATCTGGTCGGAGAACGCGCCGATCGCGATCGTCGAGGCGCTGCTGCACGGCATGCCGGTCGTCGGCAGCGATCTCGGCGCAATCCCGGAATTCGTGCAGCCGCGCGGGGCGGACGCCAACGGGCTGCTGTTCCCCATGGGGGATGCGGCCGGCCTTGCCGCCGCGCTGGACCGGCTGGCCGCGAACCGGGCCTTGCTGGCCGCCCTGTCCGCCGGGGCCAGCCGGCAGGCACCCCGCTACACCGCCGGCACGATGGTGCAGTCGTATCGCCGGCTCTACGCCACCCTGGCCCATGCCGGCGCCGAGGCCGTCGAGAAAGTCGCATGAACCAGATCCCCTCCCCGCCGCCCGGCCGGATCCTGCCGCCGCGGCGCATCCTGTGGACCATGCCCTATGTGCCCTGGCCCACCACCAATGGTGGCAAGGTGAAGGGGTATGCGCTGCTGCGGCAGATGGCCGCGCGCGGCCATGCGATCACGCTGCTGTGCCTGACGAAAGAAATGCCGGACGAGGCCGCGCGCGCGCATCTGGAATCCTTCCTCGACGAGCTGATCGTGCTGCCGCGCCGCCCGCGCGCGAGCCCCGGACGGTTGCTGCGGGCGGCGTTGTCGCTCGGGCGGCCGACGGTGGCGACCATCAATGGCTGCGATCCCAATTACAGCCGGATGTTCGACACCCTGCTGCAGCGCGATTTCGATATCGTCCAGATCGAGCACAGCTACGCCTTCGAACCTTTCGATGCCCCGTTGCGCCGGCGCGGCGTGCCGTTCCTGCTCAATGAACACAACGTGGAATCGCAGGTGGTGCACGAGCAGTACCGGCGCCTGCCTTCGTGGCTGCGCCCGCTCGCACGCCTGGACGCGGCACGGGCCCGCATCTGGGAACGACAGGTGCTGCGGCGGGCGGCCTGCGTCATCGCCTGTTCGGAAACCGACCGGGACGCCTTCGCGGCGGTGGGGGCGCACGCGGTGCTGCTGCCGCACGGCATCGACCTGGCGCCCTTCGCCACTGTCCGTCGCGATGCCTCGGCGCGTCGCGTCGTGTTCCTGGGAAACTACGAATACGCCCCCAACGTCGATGCCGTGCATTGGCTGTGCGAGGCGATCATGCCGGAGCTGTGGCGGACGGAACCGCAGGCGCGGCTCGCGGTTTACGGCCATGCCATGCCGCAGGAGTGGCGCCGGCGCTGGGCCGATGCACGGCTGGAATTCCATGGCTATGCCGCGAGCGTCGCCGAGGTCCACGCCGCCAGCTCGGTGTTCGTGGCGCCGCTGCGCTCGGGTGGCGGATCCAAGCTGAAGGTGCTGGAGGCGATGGCCTCGGCAATGCCGATCGTGGCCACGCGGGAAGCGCTGACCGGACTGGCCCTGCGCGACAGCGTGGATGTGCTGTGTGGCGAAACCGCGGACGAGCTCGCGGATGGTCTGGCGCGGTGCCTGCACCAGCCGGCGATGGCGACGCGGCTGGGCGAGAACGCCCGCGCGGTGGCGCTGGCCGAACATGACTGGCAGGCCGTCGGCAGCGCGCTGGAGCGGATCCACGCAACCTGCCTGTGCCCGCCTACGGAGACCGCCACGCGGTGATGAACGCATGAGACAGGCCAGCTTCCCGGGCGGGATCACCGTCATCGATGACGCCGGCGCACCCCCTTCCCCGGCGGACGCGGCGCCGGTGGCCTACCACATCGGGGGCCGGCTCGGCCTGGGCGTGGCCGCGCTCTTCGCCGTGATGATCGGGGCGGCGCTGCTCTATCCGGTGGCGCTGCCGGGCGCGGGCGGCGTGCGCACGACCGATGCCGTCAACCTGCTCTGTGCCGCCAACCTGCTGGTGGACGTCATCCTGCACCGGCCGTTCCACCGCTCGATCCGTACCATCGGCGTGATCATCGCCCTGTCCTATTCCTGGCTCGCGGTGGAATATCTGGTGGGCGGGCAGCCTTACGCTGAAAGCCGGCTCACCAACATCCTGTTCCGCTGGCTGACCGGATTGTTCACTGCCTACTGGCTGGCCTCGCGCATGTCCGATCCGCGGCTGCGCCCATGGGTGGCCGCGGGCATGCTGCTGGGGGCCACGGTCGCGCTGATCTCGCTGATCGTCGATCCGCTCGGCGGCGATCCCAACGCGCTGCACCAGGCCACCAAGGTCTGGGAAGGCGACAACGTGCGCGGCTATGGCATCTTCACCCATCCCAATGCCGCCTCGCCCTCGATCCTGTTCCTGGTGCCGTTGCTGCTCGGGCTGATCGGCGAGGGTCGCCTGCCACTCGCCGCCATGTCCGGGGCCCTGGTGGCGAGCTACTTCGTGCTCGACATCACCCAGACCCGTTCCACCGCGATCATCACCCTCGTGCTGTGCGGCCTGCTTCTGTACAAGCGGATCCGTTCAAAGGCGACGGCATGGCTGCTGGGAATCGGCGCCGCCTTCTACGCGGCGCTGCTGGCGCTGGCGATCATGTCGTCCAGGCCGACACTGAACGGCGGCACCGACGACCTGCTGGCCCGGCTGATGAACACGCGCGAGGCCGCCTCCAACGCGGATGGCCGCTTCACCACGATCCTGGCCTCGCTGCAGCTCACGCTCGAGCACCCGCTCGGCATGGCCTCCACCTACATGCAGCCGCTGTTCGACATGACCGGCTATACCGCGACCCATAATGCCTTCCTCGAATTGTCGCTGCTCGCCGGCGCACCGCTGATGCTGTTCGTCGCCTGGCGGCTCGGCCGGCTGGCCTGGGGCCTGGTGCGGGGCAACGCGATCGAGGCGTGGTGCGCGCTGTATCTGCTCGGCGTCTTCCAGTTCGAGAACCTGTTCGCGCAACCCCAGGTGGTACCGCTGTGCCTCTGGCTGGTCTGCACCCCGTCCTGGCGGAAGACGTCGTGAGCCTGCGCCCCCTGGGCCGGCGCGGCTTCACCGCCGGCGCCATCGCCGCCACCGCGCTGGGAAGCGTGGCCGCGTCCGCGCGCGCCGCCCCGGTCACCGCGGCACGGGCCGCCGACTTCATCCGCAGCATCGGCGTGCAGGTGCATCTGAACTACAATGCCCTGTGGGGGGCACCGCAATCGCCCTATGCGCGGCCGGAAACCGTGGAAGCTGCGCTGTCCTGGCTCAATCCGCAGGGCCTGGGTGTCACGCTGCTGCGCGACACCTTGTTCTATGCGGTCGGGGCCCGGTATTTCGACCAGGTGCGGCAACTGGGGAAGCTCGGCTACCGGTGGGATATCTATATCGGCTACGATGCCGACAATCCCGTGCACGGGCCGCAATTCGATCTGATCGAGCGGCTGCTCCGGGATGGGGCGATGGCCTTCGTGGAAGGCTGCCTGGAAGTCGACAATGCCGGCTGGGGGCTGCAGGCGCGGTCCATTGCCTACCAGGGTGCGGATGGCGGACGCCATGCCGGCTGGCGCGCGGTGATCGCCGCCCAGCGGGACCTGCATGAGCGCTTCCACGGCCGCATCCCGGTGGCGCTGTGGAGCCTCGCGGATCCGGCCAATGGCCGCGCCAACGGTCCTGCAGCGACCACCGCCGGGGCGATGGGAACCAGCGTGGCGGCGCTCGCCGATTACGGCAACGTGCATTTCTACCAGCACCATGGCCGCTCGCCGGGCGACCCGGATGGCGGCGAACTGGCCGGCATCATCCGCGCCGAGACCGACTATGCGCCCGACCTGCCCTTCGTCATCACAGAGACCGGCTTCGTCGACATCTTCGACGACCGCACCGGATACTACGGCACCCGCGAGGTGAATGCGGCCTACACGTTGCGACTTCTGCTCGGGGCGTTCCAGGCCGGCAGTATCGCGACCGTGATCTACCAGTTGTTCGACGAAGCCATGGACCATGCGGACGACATGGCCTTCGAGAATCACTGGGGATTGTTCACCGCCCGGGGCGAGCCGAAGCCGGCGGCGACGGCGCTGCGCCATCTCGCCATGGTGCTCGGCGATGCCGGCCCCGACGCCACCGGCTTCGCCCCCTCGGACCTGGCGTATCGCCTGCACGGCCTGCCGCCCGGCGGGCGTTCGCTTCTGTTACAGAAATCCGATGGCCGTTTCGCTCTGGTCGTCTGGTCGGAGGACAGCCTGTTGCGCGGCAGGCAGAGCCTTCCCCCGCCCCTCTGCCGCCTCGAACTGGAGCTGGAGATGGCCTTTCCTGCGGTGCGGATCTTCGATCCCCTGGCATCACCGCTGCCGCGCCGGCAGGACCGGGATCGGGATCGCATCGACCTGACGCTCGGAGCAGCCCCACTGGTGATCGAGCTCTCCCCGCCGTTGCGCAGCCGTCGCCCCTGATCATCCGCCACACGGCATGCAGGAAGTTTCCGCAATGAATTCTGTGCGACCGGTGCGGGCCGTGTGGGCACGCTCATCGCCGCCAGCGTCACCGATCACAACGATGCGCGCATGTCGCGCAAACGTGCATTCAGTTGGTGCAGGAATCATCATGGGATCTCTCCCCTCCGGTTTTATAGTATTTCTCTTGAAGTTCTCGCATTAGTGGATGGTGGTGAGCTTGGCCGCCCCATCGCCCAGGGAGAAAATCGCAGTGCTGGACAGGAAAGACCGGATGGCAGGAACCGCCGTTCCGCCCGGTGGACTGGAGCGTCCATGTTGATCCCCGCCTCATGTGCCCCCATCCGGCTTTCCCCGGTTGCCGACAGGCAATCGACCTTCACAGGAACGCCGTCAGGCGGAACGTTGCGATGACCCGACCACGAACAGTGCATGCGGGTGTAGCGCAATATGCGGCGCAGGCGCCGGATGCGATCGCGTTGCTGACCGGCGATGACGGCATCAGCTATGGCTGCCTGGATGCGCAGGCAAACCGTCTCGCGCGCTGGCTGGAAAGTCGTGGCGTCGCGCCGGGCAGCTTCGTCGCCACGCTGCTGCCGCGCTCGCCCGAGGCGGTCACGACGTTCCTGGCCATTCTCAAAACCGGCGCGGCCTTCGTGCCGCTCGATGCCGGATATCCCGCCGAGTTGCTCCGCTTCATCCTGCAGGACAGCGCACCCGCCCTGGTGATCGCCGATCCCGCGCTGCTGCAGGAGGTCGGCGGTACCGCAGAATGGAGGGCCCCGATCATCACCACGCCGGCGGCCTTCGCCGCATCGGCGCAGCTCGACGCCGGGCCGCTGCCCGATCGCGGCACGGGCGACGACGTCGCCTACATGATGTACACTTCGGGATCCACCGGCCGACCGAAAGGTGTGCTGACACCGCATCGCGGCATCTTGCGGCTCTGCATCGACAACGGCTTCGCCGCCTTCGGCGCCGACGAGGTGTTCCTGCAACTGGCGCCGCTCGCCTTCGATGCGGCGACGCTGGAGATCTGGGCCTGCCTGCTGAACGGTGCGCGCCTGGCCTTCGTCGCCGGCGCGAAGCCGTCGCTGGACGAAATCGGCGCGGCCATCGCGCGGCACGGCGTGACCACCATGTGGATGACCTCCGGGCTGTTCCACCTGATGGTCGATCAGCGCCTGGACGCGCTGCGGCCGTTGCGGCGGCTGCTGGCCGGCGGCGACGTGCTGAGCCCCGAGCATTGCCGGCGCGTGGTCGCGGCCCTGCCGGGACTGACGCTGATCAACGGCTACGGGCCGACCGAGAACACCACCTTCACCTGCTGCCATGAAATTCCGCGCGATCTGCCACCCGGCCGGCCGGTGCCGATCGGCCGGCCGATCGCCGGCACGCAGTGCCATGTGCTGGATGACGCGCTGCGGCCAGTGCCTGACGGCGAGGAAGGGCAGCTTTGCGTCAGCGGTGAGGGAGTGGCACTTGGCTACTGGCGCCGGCCGGAGCTGACCGCGGAGAAATTCGTTCCGAACCTGTTTGGCCAGGACGGCGGCGAACGCCTGTATCTCACCGGCGACCTGGTACGCCGCCGCCCCGATGGCGTCATCGAGTTCATCGGCCGGATCGACGGACAGGTGAAGATCAACGGCCGGCGCATCGAGACCGGCGAGATCGAGGCCGTGCTGCGCCGGCACACAGCCGTGCATGATGCCGTGGTGACGGCACGCGACGAACCGGGCGGCAAGCGGCTGGTCGCCTACGTGGTGCCGCCGGTCGACGCCGCGGCGCTGAAGACCTGGCTGGCGGCGCAACTGCCGGACTGGATGCTGCCCTCGGCGATCGTCGGCCTTGCCATGATGCCGCTGACGCCGAACGGCAAGGTGGATCGCCGCGCTTTGCCCGCACCGCCTGCCGGGACCGCCGCATCGCCCTGGCAGGGGGTCACGGGTTCGCCGCTGGAAGGGCGCATCCGCGCGATCTGGCAGCGGGTCCTGCATACACAGAACGTGGAACTCACCGACAATTTCTTCGACCTAGGCGGGAGCTCTCTGCAGTTGATGGCGGTCCACGCGGAGCTTGTCCGTCATGTCTCGCCGGTGCTCGATGTCGTCACCCTGTTCCGCTTCCCCACCATTGCCGGCCTGGCCGCCCATCTGGCACAGGCGGATGGCGTCGGCCGTGCCAGCGTCGCCAACGACCGAGCCGCCCGTCAGACCGAGATGCTGAGGCGCCTGCGCGATCAGCGCACGAGGAGATCATCGTGACCTCCCAGTCGAACATGTCCAACGCCCACTCGCCCGGCGGCATCGCCATCATCGGCATGGCCGCCCGCCTGCCCGGAGCCGACGACGTCGCCGGCTTCTGGCGGAACCTGTGCGAAGGCGTCGATTCGATCGCGCATTTCTCCGAGGCCGAACTCGAGGACGCCTTCCCGGCCGAGATCCGCCGCTCTGCCAACTTCGTGCGGGCGCGTCCGATCCTGCCGGATGCCGACAAATTCGATGCCGGCTTCTTCGGCATGCAGGCCCGCGAGGCGGAGCTGACCGACCCGCAGCATCGCGTCTTCCTGGAAATCTGTTGGGAAGCGCTGGAGGATGCCGGCTGCGACCCCGCGCGCTTCGCCGGCGCCATCGGCGTCTTCGCCGGCGCCTCCATGCCGACCTATTTCCTCCACAACGTCCTCGCCGACCGCGGCGTCACCGAACGCTTCACCAGCGCCTACCAGGTGACCGAATATCCGCTGCTGCTCGGTGCCCTTCCCGATGTGCTGGCCACCCGCGTCGCCTACAAGCTGAACCTGCGCGGCCCGGCAATGACGGTGCAGTCGGCCTGCTCCACCTCGCTGCTCGCCGTCGCCCAGGCCTGCAAGAGCCTGCTGATGTTCGAAAGCGACATGGCGCTGGCCGGCGGCGTGTCGATCACCTTCCCGCAGAAGCGCGGCTACCTGCACCAGGAAGGCGGCATGGTCTCGGCCGACGGTCGCTGTCGCCCCTTCGACGCCGAGGCCAGCGGCACGGTGTTCGGCAGCGGCGCGGCGGTGGTGCTGTTGCGCCGCGTCGAGGACGCGATCGCCGCTGGCGACCACATCCATGCCGTCATCCGCGGCCATGCCGTCAACAACGACGGCAACGACAAGGTCGGCTTCACCGCCCCGAGCGTCGAGGGCCAGGTCTCGGTCATCGCCGCGGCTCAGGCGGTGGCCGGAGTCGAGCCGGAAGAAATCGGCTTTATTGAATGCCATGGTACCGCTACCCCCCTCGGTGACCCGATCGAGGTGGCAGCGCTGCGGCAGGCTTTCGCCACCGGGGCGCGAGGCGTCTGCGCGCTCGGCTCGACCAAGAGCAATGTCGGCCATCTCGATACCGCGGCGGGCGCCACCGGGCTGATCAAGGCGGCACTGGCGGTGCGGCACGGCGTCATCCCGCCAACCGTGCATTTCCACACGCCGAACCCGCGGATGGACCTTGGCAACAGCCCGTTCTTCGTCAACGATCAGGTCATTCCCTGGCCAAATCCGCCGCGACGGCGCGTCGCCGGCGTCTCCGCCCTGGGCGTGGGCGGCACCAACGTGCATGTGGTGCTCGAGGAGCCGCCGCTGCTGCCGCGCCCGGCCGATACGCGCCCGGCCCAGGTGCTGGTGCTGTCGGCGCGCAGCGAAGCGGCGCTTGCCTCCATGCGCAGCCGGCTGGCCGCGCATCTGCAGGCGTATCCCGAACTGAGCCTCGCCGATGTCGCCTTCACCCTGCAGACCGGACGGCGGGAATTCCCGCATCGCTGCGCCGTGGTGGCAGCAGATACGGCACAGGCCGCGGTGAAGCTGGCGGCACCGTCCGTCGCCACGACGCTCGCCCGGGCGACGCCGCCGCTCGCCTTCATGTTCCCCGGGCAGGGTGCCCAGTACCCCGGCATGGGGCGTGACCTCTATGCCCACGAACCCTGCTTCCGCCACGAGGTCGATGCCTGCGCCGCGATCCTGCAGCCAATCCTTGGCCAGGACATCCGTGACCTGCTGTATGGCGAAGCGAAGGGCGAGGACAATCCGCTGCTGGCCACGGTGCTGGCGCAGCCGGCGATCTTCGTCACGGAATACGCGCTGGCCCGCACGCTGATGGCGCAGGGGCTGCGGCCGGACGCCATGATCGGGCATTCGATCGGCGAGTTCGTCGCGGCCACGCTGGCCGGCGTGATGCGGCTGGAAGATGCGCTGGCGGTGATCGCCGCGCGCGGGCGGCTGATGCAGGACCTGCCGCGCGGCGGCATGCTGGCGGTGCGACTGCCGGAAGAGCAGGTGCTGGAGCTGCTCGGAACAGAGCTCGACCTCGCTGCCATCAACGGGCCGTCAGTCTGCGTCGTGGCGGGCCCGCTGGACGCGATCGCCACGCTGGAGGCCGAGCTGCAGCAGCGCGGAATCCTGGCACGGCGACTGCACACCAGCCACGCCTTCCACTCGCGCATGATGGATCCGGCGGTCGCGGGCCTGGCCGGGATGCTCCACGGCATTTCGCTGCGGACACCGCAGCTTCGCTATGTTTCCACCGTCACCGGGCAGTGGATCACCCCGGAAGAGGCGACATCTCCGGAGTACTGGGCCCGGCATTGCCGGGCGCCGGTGCGCTTCGCCGCCGCGCTGGCCACGCTGGCCGAGTGCGAAGCGCCGGCGCTGGTGGAAGTGGGGCCGGGCAAGGCGCTGACCACACTGGCGCTGCAGGCGCTGCCCGCCGGCCCGCAGCGCGTCGTGGTGGCATCGCTGCCCGATGCCACGCGGGAGGCAACCGACCACGCCTGCCTGAACGAGGCGCTGGGACGGCTGTGGATGGCGGGGCTCGCGCCCGACTGGGCGGCGCACCACGCCCCGGCGCCCCCGCAGCGTGTGCCGCTGCCGACCTATCCGTTCGAGCGCCGGCGCCACTGGATCGAGCCGCCGCGGCCGGGCGCCACCGCCAATGCCGTGTCCGTTCCCATGACGAATGCCGCTGAAAGCCACGATAAGCCGATGGAGATTGCGATGACCACTGCGGCCCTTTCGCCGGCCGATGCCCGCCCCGCGAAGGCCCGCGCCGAGTTGGTCGCCATCTTCGAGAAGCTCTCCGGCGAGGACCTGTCCACCGCCCCCGACGAGGCGTCCTTCCTGGAACTCGGCTTCGATTCGCTGATGCTGGGCCAGGCGGCGCAGCAGATCCAGGCCCGCTTCGCCATCCGGATCACCTTCCGGCAATTGCTCGGCGAATTCCCGAACCTGGCGGCCCTGTCGGCGCATGTGGCGCAGTCGCTGCCGCCGGAAACCGCGCCGGCAGCCACCCCCGTCGCCGTTCATGCCGCGACCGGGGGGGAGATGCCGGCGCCGGCGATCCCGTCCGTATCGCCGGCTGCCGGCACCCTGGAAGCGGTGGTGCAGGCGCAGTTGGACGCCATGCGCCGGTTGATGACCGACCAGCTCGCCCTGTTGCGTGGCCTGCCGGCATCCGCCACGGCGCACCCCGCCCCGCAGGCAGTGCCTGCCCCCTCGCCCCCGGCCGGTGGCGAGGAACTGCCCAGCCGCTTCTCGCTGTATCGTCCGGGCGCGCAGATCGGCGCGCAGCATGACCTGACCGCGGCCCAGCTTGCGCATATCGCCGACCTGACCGCGCGCTATACGGCGAAGACGGTGGGATCGAAGCGCCTGACACAGGAGTACCGCGACGTCCTGGCCGATCCGCGCGCTGCCGCGGGCTTCCGGGCGGAATGGAAGGAGATGGTCTATCCGATCGCCTCCGGGCGGTCCAAGGGCGCGAAGATCTGGGATGTCGACGGCAACGAGTATGTCGACCTGGTGAACGGCTACGGCCAGACCTGTTTCGGCCATGCGCCGGATTTCGTCGTCGACGCGGTCACGCGGCAATTGCAGGACGGCTTCGCCATCGGTCCGCAATCCGACATCTCCGGCGAGGTGGCGCGGCTGTTCTGCGAGATGACCGGCAACGAGCGCGCGACCTTCTGCAACACCGGCTCCGAGGCGGTGATGGCGGCGATACGGGTGGCGCGCTGCGTCACCGGCCGTGACAAGGTCGCTGTGTTCGGGGGCGCCTATCACGGGCAGTTCGACGAGGTGCTGGTGAAGGGTGCCCGGCGTGGCGCCCCGCCGCGGGCCCTGCCAGTGGCACCCGGCATTCCCGCCGGATCCGTGCAGAACATGGTCGTGCTGGCCTATGACGATCCGGAGAGCCTGGCCTGGGTACGCGCGCACGCGGGGGAACTCGCCGCGGTGATATGTGAAACCGTGCAGAGCCGCCACCCTGCGCTGCAGCCGCGCGACTTCCTGCAGGAGCTGCGCCGGATCACCGAGGACTCCGGCACCGCCCTGGTCTTCGACGAAGTGGTGACGGGATTCCGCATGCATCCGGGCGGCATGCAGGCGCTGTTCGGCATCCGTGCCGATCTTGCCACCTACGGCAAAGTGGTGGGTGGCGGCATGCCGGTGGGCGTACTCGCGGGCAGGCGCCGCTTCATGGACGCGCTCGACGGCGGCATGTGGCAGTACGGCGACGACTCGATCCCCGAGGTCGCGCCGACCTTCTTCGCCGGCACCTTCGTGCGCCATCCGCTGGTGCTGGCGGCGCTGAAGGCGGTGCTGCTGCACCTGAAGGAAGCCGGGCCGGAGTTGCAGGAACGCCTGACCGCGCGCACCGCCGCGCTGGTCGCCAGCCTGAACGACGCCCTGGCCGGGCGCGGCCTGCGCACGCGCATCGAAAACTTCGGCAGCATGTTCTACTTCGCCTTCGGCCAGGAAGACCGGCTCGGCAGCCTGCTCTACTATCACCTGCGCCTGCGTGGCATCCACATCGCCGAAGGCTTCCCCTGCTTCCTGACCACCGCCCATACCGAGGCCGATCTCGCGCGCATCGTCGACGCTTTCCGCGACAGCCTTGACGAGATGCTGGCGGCGGGGGCGATCACCGCGAAGGAAGCGCCACGCCTGAAATCGCTGGACGAGGCGCCGCTCACCGAACCGCAGACCGAGATATGGCTGGCCGCCCAGCTTGGCGATGACGCCTCCTGCAGCTTCAACGAATCGATCAGTCTGCGTCTCGACGGCACACTGGACGAAGCGGCGCTGGAAGCGGCGCTGGCCGACGTGGTGTCACGTCACGACGCGCTGCGGGCGCGCTTCCGTCCCGACGGGGAACGCATGCTGATCACGGCGACGCCTGCCCCGGCGTGGCGCCGCCACGATCTCTCGGCCCTGCCACCGGCGGAAGCCGGGCGGAAGCTGGACGAGCTGGTCATGCAGGATGCCGCCACGGCGTTCGACCTGGTGGCCGGGCCGCCGGTGCGGGCGCAGTTGGTGCGCCTGGCCGACGATGCACATGTCCTGGTGTTCACCGCGCATCACATCGTCTGCGATGGCTGGTCGATGAACGTCATCGCCGGCGAGCTCGCCGCCTGCTACGCGGCACGCAGCGCCGGCAAGGCACCGGCCTTGCCCTCCCCCCTGCCCTACAGCGTCCATGCCGCGCGGCAGGCGGTTGCCACGACGGCGAACGAAACAGCCGAACGCTACTGGATGGCGCAGTTCGCAACCCCCGTGCCGGAGCTCGAACTTCCGTCCGACCGTCCACGGCCGAACCGCAAGAGCTTCCGCGGCGCCACTTACCGGACCCACATCGACGCGGATCTGTACCAGGCGGTGAAGCGCGCGGGAGCGAAACGGGGCTGCACGCTGTTCGTCACCCTACTTGGTGCCTTCCAGTTGCTGATGGGCCGCCTTGCCGGACAGCGCGACGTGGTGGTGGCGATTCCCTCGGCGGGGCAGTCGCTGGTGGAGGACCAGATCCTGGTCGGCCATTGCGTCAACCTGCTGCCGCTGCGTGCCACCTGGCAGGCGGACACCAGCGCCGCCGCCTTCATGGCCACGCTGAAACAGACGGTGATGGCCGCCTACGAGCACCAGGGCTACACCTTCGGCACGCTGGTCCGCCGGCTGGACCTGCGGCGCGAGTTGAACCGGCTGCCGCTGACACAATTGCAGTTCAACCTGGAGAAGCTTGGCGAGGCAGCCGATTTTCCCGGCCTCGCCGTGCGGATCGCCCCCAATCCGAAGCGCTTCGTCAACTTCGACATCTTCCTCAATGTCATCGAATCGGATGCGGGGTTGCGCATCGACTGCGACTACAGCACCGACCTGTTCGACGAGGCCACCATTGCCCGCTGGATCGGACACTGGCGCGCGCTGCTGGCGGCGATCGCCGAGGATGCCGACCGGACGGTGGCCTCGCTGCCGATGATGGACGCGGCCACGCTGCAGCAACTGACCGAAGGTTGGAACCGCACTGCGGTCGCGCATGATCTCGATCGTGGCGTGCACGACCTGATCGCGGCGCAGGCGGCCGAAACCCCGGACCGGATCGCGGCCGGCTTCGGTGGGACCAGCCTGACCTACGCGGCACTCGACCGCCGCGCCAACCAGTTGGCACATCATCTGCGTGGCATTCTGCCCGCCGGCGAACAGCGCGTCGGCATCCTGGTGGAACGCTCACTCGACATGCTGGTGGCGTTGCTGGGCGTGCTGAAGGCCGGCTACGCCTATGTGCCGCTTGATCCCGGCCATCCCGAGGCGCGGCTGCGGCTGATCCTGGAACAGGCCCAGGTGGCCGGGGTGATCACCGATGACGCGGCGGCGGAGCCCCTGCTTCCGACCGGGGCACCCCTGATCCGGCTCGATCACGCCTGGGCGGAGATCGCGGCACGGCCCGGACATGCGCCCGGGGTGGAGGTACGTGGCGACGACCTCGCCTATGTCATCTTCACCTCCGGCTCCACCGGCACGCCGAAGGGCGTCGAGGTGCGGCACCGTTCGGTGGTGAACCTGCTGCTGTCGATGATCGCGCGGCCAGGCCTGCGGCCGGACGACGTGATGATGGCGGTCACCACGATTGCCTTCGACATTGCCGGCCTCGAGTTGTTCGCGCCGTTGGTGGTCGGGGCGCGGGTGGAGATCGCTGCTCACGCCGACGTGGTCGACGGCTTCGCCCTGTGCGAGCGGATGCGGGGGTGCAACGCCACCGTCATGCAGGCGACACCAAGCCTGTGGCAGATGCTGCTGGATGCGGGCTTCCGCCCGATAGCGGGGATGAAGCTGCTGTGCGGCGGCGAGAAGCTCTCGCGGTCCCTGGCCGACCGGCTGCTCGAGGACGGCGCCGAGCTGTGGAACATGTATGGGCCGACCGAAACCACGATCTGGTCCTCCACCGTTCGCATCCTGCCCGATGACGGCCCCGTCACCATCGGGCTGCCGATCGCCAATACCAGCTTCCATGTGGTGGACGACACCGGCGCGCTCGCGCCGGTCGGCGTGCCGGGGGAATTGTGGATCGGCGGCGAGGGACTTGCGCGCGGCTATCTCGACCGGCCCGCGCTGACCGCTGAGCGCTTCGTCACGGCATCCCCGGGCACGGCCCCGCCCACCCGCTTCTACCGTACCGGCGACGTGGCCCGGCGGCTGGCGGATGGGCGCGTGCAACTGCTCGGCCGCAATGACCAGCAGGTCAAGCTGCGCGGCTTCCGCATCGAGCTGGGCGAGATCGAGGAGGTACTGGCCCGCGTCGATGGCGTGCAGGCCTGCGCGGTGGCACTGCAGGAGGAATGGTCGCGACTGGTTGGCTACTGGGTGGAACGGCCCGGCACCGGGCTGACGCCGGAGCGGCTGCGCGCATCACTGGCCCGGCATCTGCCCGATTACATGGTGCCGGCGCTGTGGCTGCGGCTGGAGACCATGCCGCTGAACCCGAACGGCAAGATCGACCGGTGGGCGCTGAGGGCACCGGATGCGGGGCCACTGCCCGCGGCGGCGGAGCATGTGGAACCTGAAACCGAACTGCAGCGGCAACTGGCGACGATCTGGCAGGAGGTTCTGGGCCTCTCCCGCATCGGGCTCACCGACAACCTGCTCGATCTCGGGGCGGATTCGATCCATCTGTTCCAGATCGCGGCCCGCAGCATGCGCGCGGGCCTGGCGGTGACCGCAAGCCAGCTATTGCGCCATCCCACCATCGAGGCCCTGGCGCAGGTGGTCGCCCCGGCCGACGCCGCGGCCGCGCCGATCGTCACGCCGCTGCGCGGCCCTTCGCTGGGGCAGTTCCGGCGCGGGCCGCTGCAGACCGCGACCATCGAACCACTCGGCACTGCCGATTGAGCATATCGGAAGGCAGGGACATCCGATGATGACAGGTGACGCATGGGTCCGGCGGCCGGGGAATCGGTGCGGCCGGTCATCACCAGGGTTTGTTCCGGGTCGTCGCTCTGGACCGCATGGCTGCCCCAATCCGATCGCCTTTGAGCAATCGACGCTGGAGCGCACAAATCCCGAGCCAAAGTGCAAGATCAGGCCGTCGCTGCGCACGTCTGGATTGTGGACTTGCGCCCAAAAGTGGAATTTCAATGCCGACAGTGCGATCACGCGGAGATGGACAAGATTTTCGCACCAGTCGACTGCAACAATTCTGCTGTGCAGAGCATTTGATTATAAGCATTCTGCACTGCGGCATGACGGCAGAGTCAGTTGCGATCCGGCGTGCGTCCCGATCGGTTCAGCCGCCCGCGCGGGGATCTGCCAGATGCCAGTCATGTCCTTAACGTCATGAGCCCTAGCCGATGCAGCCATCCGTCGAATCGATAGCGCACGCCTCGTCCGGACGACAAGCAGGGCCCGCTCTACCCACCTTTGCAGTGATCATTCCAACGCAGAACGGTGGAGCATTCGCGGCCTTGCAGGTAGCAGCGCTGAAAAGCCAGTCAGCGCAGCCGTGCGAAGTGCTGATCATCGATTCCGGATCGGTCGATGATACCGTGTCGATCTTCCGCGGCGCCGGATATCGCGTCCACACCATTGCTCCCGCGCAGTTCGATCATGGCGGAACCCGCAATCTCGGCGCCGCGCTGGTTGATCCGCGTGCCGATCTGCTGGTGTTCCTGACGCAGGATGCGATTCCGGCGAATGCGCAGGCCCTGGCGCGCCTGCTGCACTCCTTCACCGATGCCGACGTGGCCATGGCCTATGGCCGCCAGCTTCCGCGTCCCGAGGCCGGTCCGATCGAACGTCATGCACGGCTGTTCAACTATGGAGATACAGGCTTGTCCAAACGGCTGCCAGCGGCGCGCGCCCTTGGCATCAAGGCAGTCTTTGCCTCCAATTCCTTTGCGGCCTATCGCCGCAGCATCTTCAACCAGCTTGGCGGCTTTGCCACACCGGTCATCATGGGCGAGGACCAGGTGTTCGCCGCGCGGGCGCTGCAAGGGGGCTGGACCGTGGTCTACGCGGCCCGGGCCGAGGCAGTGCACTCGCACGGCTACACGCCGCTGCAGGAGTTCCGCCGGTATTTCGACACCGGCGTCTATCACGCGGCCTTCCCGATGATCGCCGAGCAGTTCGGCGGCGTCGGCGGCGAAGGCTTCGCCTTCATCCGATCGGAGGTCGCCTACCTGGGCCGCACCGCGCCGCACCTGATCCCGCTCGCGGCGCTGCACTGGGTGGCCAAATACACCGGCTATCGCATCGGACGCCATGCGGCGCGGCTGCCGGCGCGGCTGCGGCCGAGACTCGCCATGCACAAAGGCTATTTCCGACGGCTGCACGCAGGCGCAGCGCCGACTTCCGTGGAAGTTGCGGACTAAGAGGGGCAAAGCGATCCATGAGCAGTGTCGGTTCCGAAATCGTCAGCGCCTACGGCCATGAGACGATGCCGCCACGGCTGGGGCAGATCCCCCGCCCGAGCGCACCACCGGTTTCCACCCGCGTGATCCGCGACCTGGTCCGGTTGTCCGACGTGGTCCTGTTCATCACCGCCGCGGTCCTCGCCTGGCTGCCGACGGCGCAGCCGGCCCCGGGGCCCTTCATCGTCGCCGGCATCGTCGCCGCCGTGACCGCGGTGATGATCTATTCCCGCACCGATCTCTACAGCCTGGCGATGCTGCTCGGACCGGGGCGACGGACCGGCACGGCGGCAGCCGGGATTGCCGCCGGCACCGTCACGGCCGGGGCCGAACTGGTGCTGACCGGGATGCCCTACGGCGTGATCTGGCAATGGACGGTGCTCTGGGCCGCCCTGGCCGGCGGCGGATTGCTGCTGGGGCGGAGCGTGTCGCTGACGCTGCTGCGGCACTGGCATGCGCAGGGTCGGCTCGACCGGAAGATGGCGATCGTGGGTGTGAATGCGCTGTCGGCGGCGCTGATCAACCGCATCGACATGGGCTCGCCCAACACCTCGGTTGTCGGGCTTTATGTGGAGCGTGACGAAGACGCGCCACCAAGCCAGGCCGGCGTTCCTGTCCTGGGTGGGCTGGACGACCTGATCGTGCAGGTGCGCGTGCAGGCGATCGACACCATCGTGGTGGCACTGCCACTCATCGAGCAGGCGCGGGTGGAACGGATCTGCGAGAGGTTGCGCGACGTTGCCTGCGACGTCTACCTGACCGCCGACGTGGTAGGGCTGCGTTACGGTGCCGCCGCGATCGCCGATCTCGACGGCCATCCGGTGATCGTTGTCCGGCAGCGCCCGCTCAAGGATTGGCAGGGCGTGCAGAAGCGGGCCTTCGACCTGGCCTTCGGCTGGCTGTTCATGCTGATCCTGGCGCCGGCGATGGCGATCATCGCCGGGCTGATCCGGCTCGACAGCCCCGGGCCGGTGCTGTTCCGCCAGCGCCGGCTGGGCTTCAACAACAATGTCATCACCGTCCTCAAATTCCGCACCATGTATCACCATGCCTCGGACCCGCTGGCGAACCGGCTGACCGAGCGCAACGATCCGCGGGTCACCCCGCTCGGCCGCATCCTGCGCAAGTACAGCCTCGACGAACTGCCGCAGATCTTCAACGTGATCAGCGGTGAGATGTCGCTGGTCGGGCCGCGACCGCATGCGCTGAATGCCAAGGCGGCGAACCGCTACTATGGCGACGTGGTCGCCGAATATGCGCGGCGCCATGTGGTCAAGCCGGGCATCACCGGCTGGGCGCAGGTGTCGGGCTGGCGTGGCGAGACGCGTACGGAGGAACAGATCCGCCAGCGCGTCGCGCATGACCTGCATTATATCGAGAACTGGTCACTTGGCTTCGACCTGCGCATCCTGTGGCTGACGGCGGTACGGGAGCTGTTCAGCCGTCATGCGTTTTGACCCGCTGCGTGCACCGGATCCGCTACGCATCGTGCTCGTCAACAACTTCTATCCGCCCTACTTGGTTGGTGGCGGCGAGATCGTGGTCTGGCATCTCGCCCGCGAACTCGCCGCCACCGGCGTGGACGTCACGGTGGTCACCACCTGCGCACCGCGCCAGGGCATGCACGAGGAAGCGCAGGACGGCGTCCACGTCGTCCGCTTCTTCCCGCGCAATCTGTGGTGGAGCTACGCGCGGTTCCGGGCGGGGGAGGCCCGCAGCCTGCCGGCAAAACTGGTGTGGATGCTGCGCGATGCCTGGAACCACGACGCCGCGGCAAAATTCGGCGCCGTTCTGGACACGATCGCCCCGGATCTCGTGCATACCCACAACATCCGCGGCCTCTCGCCCGCGATCTGGGCGGAGGCGCAGCGGCGCGGCCTACCGGTGGTGCATACACTGCACAACTATCACCTGCTGTGCCGGCGCAGCACGATGCTCGATGCGCACGGCATGCCCTGCGGCGGCAACTGTCTCGGGTGCCGGCTGTACCGTCGCTGGTACTGCCGGCTCGGCAGCGAGGTCGATCTGCTGTGCAGCCCCTCACGGCACGTGCTGAGCCTGCACGAACGTGCCGGGCTCACCGTCCGGCTTGGCCAGCATGTCGTTCGCAACGGACTGCCCCGGCCCGCGCGCTTGCCGCAACGGCCGGAGAATGCGGTGCTGCGGCTGTTGTTTTCCTGCCAGTTGCATCCCGTATCCGGCCTGCTGCAACTGCTGGAGGCGATGCGGCTGTTGCAGGGGCCGGTGGCATTGCACATCGTCGGCCGTGGCCCACTGGGCGAAGTGGTGCGCCGTGCCGTCGCCGATGATCCGCGCATCGTCTTTCACGGATTCCTCGCCACCGAGGAACGCCAGCGGGAATTCGCCCTGTGCGACGCCGTGCTGTTTCCCTCGGCGCTGGTCGAATGCACCTCGCTGGTGATCGCCGAAGCCTTCCTCCACGGCCGGCCGGTGATCGGCAGCGACCAGCCTCCGCTGGAGGAGATCGTGACGCACGGCGTCAACGGCCTGCTGTTCGAAGCCGGCAAGCCTGCCTCCCTGGCCGCAGCGATCGCGCAACTCGCCGGGAACCGGGCGTTGCTGCGGACCTTGTCGCAGGGCGCGGAGGAAGCAGCGTCCACCTGCACCACGCAGGCCATGACGGCCAGCTATCGGGGACTCTACGAATTCGCGCTCGAACAGCGGCGGATGGCAGCATGAGGCCGGACAGGCCGTCATCGCCGGAGCAGGCGGTGGCGAGAGCCGCGGTGGCGGGGTGATGGCGGAACAGGAGGCGACGGCATGATCACGAAGAGCGGGTATCCGGCCGAGACACAGAACCTTGGCCGGCTGTTCGCCCGGGTGCGGCGACGCGCCCTGGGTGCCGCAGTGATCGCGATGCTGCTGTTCGCGATCGCCGCCGTGGTGATCGTGAATCTGAAGCCCCGCTATCAGGCGGAGGCGATGCTGCAACTTGGTGAGCGCAACACCCGCCTGCTGGATGCCAATGCCGCCGTGGCACCACGCCTCGATGACACCGAGGCGGTGCTGAGCGAGGTGCAGGTACTGCAATCCGCCGACATGCTGTCGCAGGTGGTGCGCCGCCTCGGCCTGCAGAACACCGAGGAATTCGGCGATGAGGGGCCGGGCCTGCTGAAGCCATGGCTGGATCGCGCGATCGCCTATGTGGAAGACCTCACCGGCCTGACGTTGCCCCGTGGCGAGGCGGGACCGTCGGATCCGGTGGCGACCGCGACCATCGCCTTGCAGCGCAATATCTGGGTCGATGCCGCCAATCGATCGCGCGTGATCCGGGTGGTTGCGACTTCCCGGGACCCGGCGCGCGCGGCGGCGATTGCCAACGCGCTGGTGGAGACTTACATGCAGCGCAGCGCCCGGCTGAAGGAGGACACCGCCGCCAGGACGCTGGGCGTGCTGCGCGACCGCATCGCGCTGCTGCAGCGGCAGATCGAGGACTCCGACCGCAAGTCCGAAGCCTACCGCCAGAAGATGCAGCTGTTCCGCGCACAGGCGCCGGGCGGTGGGGGGAACACGGATATTTCGCTCGCGTCCCAGCAATTGCAGGTGCTCACCACCAATCTCTCGGCCGCCACCGCGCTGCGCGAAGAGGCCGAAGCGAAGGTGCGCGCGGCCAATGCCGGCAAGGCCCCGGACGTGGTGGGCAACCGGCTGATCCAGGAACTGCAGGACCAGGAAACGACACTGCGCGCCCGCCAGGCCGATCTCGCGTCCAATCACCTCGCGAACCACCCCTCGATGCTGGCGGTGAACGCGCAACTGCGCGAAGTGCGCGGCAAGCTTTCGTACGAGACCGGGCGCGTGCTGCAATCCCTGCGCTCGGAACTCGACGTGGCGCGGGCGCGCGAACGCACGCTGGCCGACCAGGTGGCGCGGGTGAAGGTGGACGTCGCCCGCTACGAGGAAGCGGCCCTGCCCCTGCGCGCAGCCGAGCAGCAGGCCGAGACCAGCCGCAAGCTGCTCGCCGACCTCACGCGCCGCCAGCAGGAGATCGAGGCGCTGCGCGGCGCGCAGGAGGCGGACGCGCAAATCGTATCGACCGCCCGCCCGCCGCTGTTGCCATTCTTTCCGCGCACCCACAGCCTGATGATGATTGCCGCCCTTGGATCGATTGGCGCCGGCGTTGGAATCTCGCTCGCGCGCGAGATGCGCAACAAGGGGATCTGGAGCGGCGATGAGGTGCGCGATGTGTTCGGCGTGAACTGCCTCGGCCTGGTACCGCTGGTGCGGACCGGCCGCCGCTTTTCGCCCGCCGACTATGTGGTACACAAGCCCAACTCGGCCTTCGCCGAGGCCATCCGCACCGTCTCGGTGTGGCTGGACGTGCTGCACGGCAGCGGCACCGGGCGCAGCGTGCTGGTGACTTCGGCCGTGCCCGGCGAAGGCAAGACCTCGCTGAGCATGGCGCTGGCACGCCAGATCGCGCATGCGGGCGAGAAGGTGGTGGTGGTCGATCTTGATTTCCGCCGCCCCAGGACCCACAGCATCGGCGGTGTCGAGCTGACCCCGGGCGTGGCCGGGGTGCTCGGCGGCCAGGCCAGGCTCGACGAGGCGCTGCGCCAGGACCAGTTGTCGCCGGCCTGGCTGCTGCCGGCCGGGGCAACCAGCAACCCGCTTGCGCTGTTGCGCGGGCCGGCGCTGAAGGAATTGATCGCCACGCTCCGCCTGCGCTTCGACCTGGTGCTGCTGGACAGTCCGCCGACCTCGGTGGTTGCCGATACGCGCATGGTGGCCCGGGCCGCCGATGCGGTCGTGTTCGTGACCCGGTGGGGCAGCACCGGGCGCGACCTGGTGGCGGCCGAGTTGCGTTCGCTCGAGGAATCCGGGGCGCAGGTGATCGGGGTCACGCTCAATCACGTGAACACCCGCGAACATGCGCGCTACGGCTACAGTGACAGCGGCATCTATCTTGGTGCCGCGAAGAAATACTACATCAACTAGCATCCCGTTCGCCCGGCATTGTCGATCAACGGCCAGCGCCGCGACGTGGCGGCGCTTTGCGTCAGCACCGTCGCACTGGCCCGGGCACGGGATGGCGTGCGCGTTGCCTGCAGGAAGAGGATGGCGTGAATGCCGGCGATCCAGATTCATGCCATTCGTGGCGTCGCCAGCGGCGCCTTGCGCTCGCGCAAGGTGATCTCACTGTTCGCCGGGAACGGCCTCGGCCAGATCATCGCGATCGCCGCGGTCCCGGCCATCGCACGGCTGTTCGACGCCGGCGCGGTCGGTGCGTTCGGCCTGTTCACCAGCACGGTCGCGGCCCTGGCCGTGGTGTCGTGCCTGGCGCTGGAACAGGCCATCCCGCTGGCCGAGGATGCACGCGCGGCCAGCGCGCTGCGGGTGGCCAGCGCCGCCGTCCTGGCTGGCTTCGTCGCCCTGCTCGCCCTGCTGCTGTTCGCGGCCCGGCCGTTCGGCCTCGGCTGGCTGGGGGGGCTGGCGCAGAACGCCGCGCTGCTGCCGGCCAGCATCCTGCTGGTCGGACTGGTGCAGATCGGCGTGCAGTCGGCAACGCAGCGCCGCGACTTCCATCGCCTCTCGCTCGGCTTCGCGGTGCGCACCGGTGGCACGGCGCTGGCACAGATCGCCATGGCGTTCCTGCTGCCGACCGGCACCGGCATGATCCTCGCCCAGATGCTGGCGCTGGCGGCGACACTTGTGGTGCTGGGCGACTCCCTGCGCGGCCCCCTGCCAACCCGGCAGGAACTGCGCGCGGAAATGGCGCGGCACAGCAACTGCCCGCTGTTCCTGGCCCCGCGGCTTGCCGTGGGGGCGCTCGGGGACGTCGCCATGCTGCTGCTGCTGTCGGCCTGGTTCAGCACGGAAGAGGTCGGCTACTACTGGATGGCCGCGCGACTGTTGCAGGTGCCCGCGGGCTTCCTCGATCCACCGACGCGACAGCTCTTCATGTCGGCCGCCCTGGACGCACGCGCCCGCACGGGACGGTTCGGCTCCGTGCTGGTCACCGCCTCCGGCGCCCTGGTGGCGATCGCGGGGATGGTGATCCTGGTGCTCATGCTGTTCGGCCACCCCCTGATCCGCACCGTGCTTGGGGCGGGATGGGAACCCGCCGTGACCTATGTACAGATCATGGCGATCGGCTGGCTGTTCGATTTCGCCAATATCCCGTTCAGCAACGCGGTGCTGCTGCTGGGACTGCAGCGGCAGCATTTCACCTTCGACATCGCCTATCGCACGGCGATGCTGGCCGCCCTTGCGATCGGCTGCTGGAACGGCGACCTGCTGCTGGGATGCATGCTGGTGTCCGGGGTGAAGGCCGTGATGGCGTCGGGCTTCAGCCTTTTCGTGATCCGACGCTCCCTGCAGGCCCCGGCGGCGGAGTAATCCCGGCGCCGGGGCCACGGAGCCGCTACGGCTCGCGCATTCCCTCGGAGGCGGCGGGGATAAAGCGTGACATCAGGTACCCAATGATGGTGCGCTTGCCGACGCGGATATCCGCCGTCACCGGCATGCCGGGGACGATGCGCGCGCCTTCGGGCAGGTCGTGCAACTGCACCGCGTCGATCGACATCTTGGCGCGGAAGAACAGCACCCCCATCGCCTGCGCCGCGCGCGACTTGTCCACCTGCTCCTTGGACGGCGGCGCCGTCGGATCCTTGAAGCTGTCCGGGCTGAGGCTGCGCACCGTGCCTTCCGCCGTGCCGTACAGCGCGTAGGGGAAGGTTTCGAATTTCAGCGTCACCGGATCGCCGACCCGCACGAAGCCGACATCACGCCCGTCCACCGCCGCCTCGATCTGCAGCGGCGCATCCAGCGGCACCAACTCGATGAATTCCTGCGCCGTCTGCATCACCGTGCCCACGCTCACCGGGGCGATGCGCAGCACGATCGCGTCACGGTCGGCGCGCAACTGCACCAGGGTGCGCCGCAACGCCGCCTTGTTGAACTGCTCGCGCGCATCCGCGAGCTTGCGGCCCTGCTCGGTCAGTTGCTGCGAGGTCTCGGCGGCGTTCTGGTGCACATAGCCGTCGCGCTCGGCCACCAGGGCGGCCAGGTCGCGCCGGGAGGACTGTGCTTCCGAGCGCGCCGCGGCGAGGCGGGATTCGATGTCCACCCGCGCATCGGTGGCGGCCAGCCGGTTGAGCTGGCTGCCCACCTGCAGCCGCTCCAGTTCGCGCCGCTTCGATTCCACCTCGCTCGCCAGCGCCAGACGCTGCGTGTAGGTGCGCACATCGGAATCCGCCTGCGCCGCCTTCACCGTCAGCGCCTCGATCTTCTGGCGGTAATTCTCCAGCCGCAGGGTCCGCTCGCCATGGCGCTGGGTGAAGATCATCGCCTGCAGCTGCCCGGCCGGGCTGCCATCGGACTGGTAGATCCGCCCCTGCGTCTCCGCGGTCAGCCGCGTCACCTCGGCCGACAGGCTCGCCACCTGCGTCTCCAGCGAGCCGGCATCGGCCTGCGCGAAGGTCGGGTCGAGCTGCGCCAGCGTGTCGCCGGCATGCACCAACTGGCCTTCCTTGACCGCGATCGAGCGCACGATCGCGGTCTCCAGCGGCTGCACCATCAGGTTGCCGGTGGTCGCCGTCACCTTGCCCGCCGCCGTCACCACCCGGTCGATCGGCAGCAGCGACATCACCGCCAGCAGCGCGGCGAACAGGGACGCCACCACCCAGGTGGTGAAGCGCGCGGCCAGCGGCACCGGGCGCGCGATCAGCGCCGCGGTGGGCGACTGGTATTCCAGCAGCACCGGCGCCGCGTCCTCGTTCTGGGTCGCGGCCCCGGCGGCGATGACGGACGTGGGAGGCTTGCTCATGCCGCGTCCTCCCTCAATTGCCCTGGGCCAGCACCGGCGCGGGTGCCGCGGTGCGTGGATTGTCCATGTAGCGGGTCTGCTGCAGCCAGAGCTGGCGGTACACCGGGCAACGCTCCACCAGGTCGCGATGCGGCCCCATATCCATGACGCGGCCACGATCCAGCACGATGATCTGGTCCATCTCGGTCAGCGAGGACAGCCGGTGTGACACCACCAGCATGGTCCGTCCCTGCGCGATGCGGGCGATGTTGGCGTTCACCACCGCCTCGCTCTCCGGATCGAGCGCGGAGGTCGCCTCGTCCAGGATCAGGATGCGCGGGTCGGTGATCAGCGCCCGCGCGATCGCCAGGCGCTGCTTCTGTCCGCCCGAGAGGTTGGCAGATCCTTCCTCCACCATCGTCTCATAGCCGGCCGGCATGCGCTCGATGAATTCCTCGGCGCCGGCAAGGCGGGCCGCCTGCACCGCGTCGGCCAGCGTCAGGCCGGGGCGACCGGCGATGATGTTGTCCTTGATGGTGCCGCGGAACAGGAAATTGTCCTGCAGCACCACGCCGAACTGCCGGCGCAGGTAATCGAGGTTGATGCCGCGGATCTCATGCCCGTCGATGGCGATCTGGCCTTCGTAGCCGGTGGCGAACCCCTGCAGCAGGCGGGTGATGGTGGACTTGCCGGACCCTGACCGGCCGACCAGCCCGACCGTCGTGCCCGGCGGGACCTCGAAGGTCACGCCTTCCAGCGCAAGCGAGCGGGTGCCCGGATAGGCATAGTCGACCTTCTCGAAGCGGATCGCCCCGGCAATCACCGGACGCGCGCCGAGGCCGGGCGCGACCGCTTCCTGCCGGTTGTTCACCACGTCGGAGGCCAGCGCCAGCGCCCCGCGCACATCTTCGATGTCGTCGATCAGGCGGGCGATATTGGCCAGCGGCTGGGCGAGGCGGTTGCCGAGCATCATGAAGGCCAGCAGCACGCCGAGATCGCCGCGCCCTTCTATCAGCGCCATCAACGCGCCCACCATCAGCACGCCGCGGGTCATCAGCGCCTCGACCACGGTCGCGATCGTCTGCGGCCAGTTGCTGATATAGCCCAGTTGCTCCTTGGCTTCGGCGGCCTCGGCGGTGACCACGTCGAAGACGTCCCGCTGCGCACGCTCCATGGCGAGCGACTTGACGGTGCGGATGCCGTGCACGGTCTCCAGCAGGACCGTGGAACGGTTCATTTCCGCCCGCTGCCAGCGCCCATGGACACGGCGCACCGGACCGAGGAAGAGCACGATCACCAGCCCGCACAGGCCGGCGCCGGCGACGACGAGCCAGGTCAGGGTCGCATCCAGGTAGAGCATCAGCGGCAGCATCACCGCGACCGTGACCAGGTCCAGGATCGTGGCCAGCATCTTGCCGGTCATGAAGTCCCGGATCTTACCGATCTGCCCGACCTGGTGCATGATCGCACCGAGCTGCCTTCGCTCGAAGTAATCCAGCGGCAGGCCGAGCACGCGGGCGAAGATGAAGGTATTGAGCTTCGCGTCCACCCGCACGCCGACCATGTTGATCATGCGCCGCCGGGCGTAGTTGAGCAGCACCTCCCAGAACACCGCCAGCGTCAGCAGGGCGATCACCGCGTCCAGGGTGGCGACGTTGCGATAGGTGAAGACCTTGGAGAGCACGACCATGACAGCCAGCGCTGGCAGGGTCGCGAGGAAGCTCAGGACCAGCGAGGCAAGCAGCACGTCACGCATGATGCTGCGTTCGAACCACACCAGCCGCAACAGGAAGCCCAGGCCGAGTTGGTCACCCTCGGCCTTCTTCGCCTGCGGGCGCAGCAGCAGGGCCTTTCCGTCCCAGACCTGGCGCAGGCGGAGCTCGTCGACGGCCACGCCGTCCTGGTCGCGCGGCACCGACGGATCGCGCAGCCAGACGATGTTGCGGCGACGATCGGCATGCATCAGCAAGGCCGCGCCGCCGTCGTTCAGCAGCAGCACGATGGGGGTGGGCGCCTGCAGCTTCATCAGCCGCCGCCAGGTCAGGGTGGCCGATTTCGCGGCAAGCCCGCCTTCCCGCGCCCAGGCGAGCAGGGCCGCCTCGGTCGGCGGCGCCCCGGCTTCGCGCGGCAGCATGGCCGGATCGAGCTCGATGCCGTGCACGCCGGCTACCGCCGACACCGCCTTGATGCGCGCGGCGTGCGGATCGGCCGCATCCACCGGTCCTGACGATCCGGAGGCCGGGCCTCCCGGCGACTCTTGGTTCGAAGCAGTCAAATGCGTGATCCCCTGACGTGCTTTGGGCGCGCGCCTGCCGATGCTTCCGGCGATGACGGTACTACCCGGATGCAGCAAGCCGTGCGACCGGCCTTGGCATGCGCTGCCACAGGCAACCTATGCCGGGCTCTTCCTGCAATGGGCGTATAGCACGCGCAATCGCAAATCTGTGACCAAAAACCGCAACCAAGGCAGCCTTTTGTGGAAGAAAAATCAACTACAGGTTGAAGTTTCCACTCTCATGCCACCGCAACGACTCATTTTCCTACAAAACAGCCAATGGAGATGTTCGCCACTCAACTTTCCGGGACATGGTGACTTTCGAAACGACACCTCACGCGGCCGCTTCCGCCCTGCCCCCTTCGCGCACGGACAGGGGGCGTATAGAAGCCCGGACTGCCCCAGGAGAAGCCCATCGATGACCTGGACCGACCGCCGCCGCGCCTTCCGCTCCCTGCTTGCCGGCAGCGCCTGCCTGCATCCCGCCAGCGTGTTCGACCCGATCTCCGCCCGCATCGCCGAGGATCTCGGTTTCGAATCCGGCATGTTCGCCGGCTCGGTCGCCGCCCTGACCGTGCTGGGGGCCCCCGATCTGGTGGTGATCACGCTGACCGAATTCGCCGAGCAGATCCGCCGCATGACCCGGGCGACCGCCCGGCTGCCGCTGCTGGTGGACGCCGATCACGGCTACGGCAATGCGCTGAACGTGATGCGGACGGTCCAGGAACTGGAGGTGGCGGGCGTCGCCGCACTGACCATCGAGGACACCCTGCTGCCACGCGCCTACGCCGAGACCCGCCCGCAATTGCTGGCGCCGGAGGAAGGGCTGGGCAAGATCCGGGCCGCGTTGGCCGCCCGCAGCGACCCCGGGCTGGTGATCGTCGCCCGCACCGGCGCGCTGGCGGTCAGCGGGCTCGATGACGCGGTGGCGCGGGCCCGCCTCTATGCCGAGGCCGGGGCCGATGCGCTGTTCTTCACCGGGGTGAAGACGCTCGACCAGGTCAAGGCGCTGCACGCCGCGACCGGCAGGCCACTGATCCTGGGGGGCACCGACGGCACCCTGCCGCCGCAGGCCCTGGCGGAGGCCGGGGTGCGCCTGGCCTTGCAGGGCCATCATCCCTTCATGGCGGCGGTGCAGGCGCTGCACGAGACGCTGGCGGCGCTGCGGGCCGGCACGCCGCCCGGATCCCTGGTCAATCAGCCCCCGGCCGCGCTGATGAAGCAGCTGACCCGCGAGGCCGGCTACGCGGCGGCGACGCGGGACTTCCTCGGCGGCTGACCCCGCCGCCCCGCGGGGCGGCGGGGCCGGCACGGGATCAGGCCAAGGCGAGGTGGCGCGCCACCTCCCAGCCCCCGTCCCAGATCATGCGCAGCGCGACATAGAGCACGATCAGCAGCCCGACCCAGGCGATCCAGCGCTGCCGCTCCAGCAGCGAGGCGATCAGCGAGGCCGCGACCCCCATCAGCACCACCGAGACGGCGAGCCCGGTCACCAGCACCCAGGTATGGCCCTCGGCAGCGCCGGCGACAGCGAGAACGTTGTCGAGGCTCATCGACACGTCGGCCAGGACGATCTGCAGCATCGCCTGCCCGAGCGTCTTCCGCTGGCCCGGATGCGCCGCCGCCGCCGCCTCCGGCACCACCGGGCGCCGCAGTTCCCGGTACATCTTCCAGCACACCCAGAGCAGCAGCAGCCCGCCGGCGAGCACCAGCCCGACGATCTGCAGCAGTTGCAGGGTGACCGCGCCGAGCGCGATCCGCAGCACCGTGGCGCCGGCGATGCCGGCGATGATGGCCGGGCGGCGTTGCTCCCGCGGCAGGCCGGCGACGGCCAGTCCCACCACCACGGCGTTGTCGCCCGCCAGCGTGATGTCGATGACGATGACCTGCAGCAGGGCGGAGAGCTCGTGCAGGGTAAAGGCAGGCAACAAGAAGTCAGGCATGGGTCTTCCTTGCTCGGCGGCGGGCTCCGGCCTAGATGGGGCCTGACCCCGCTTGAGAAGCCCGGAGCGCCCTATGGTTCCCCGTTACACCCGTCCGGCGATGGCTGCCATCTGGGCGCCTGAAAACCGCTTTCGCATCTGGTTCGAGATCGAGGCGCTGGCCGCCGAGGGCATGGCCCGGCTCGGCGCCATCCCCGAGGAAGCCGCCCGCACCATCCGCGAGAAGGGCGCGCCCGCCCTCGCCGCCATCTCCCAGGCCGACCTCGACCGCATCGACGAGATCGAGCGCGAGACCCGCCATGACGTCATCGCTTTCCTGACCTGGCTGGCCGGGCATATCGGCCCCGATTCGCGCTTCGTCCACCTGGGCATGACCAGCAGCGACGTGCTGGACACCTGCCTGTCGGTGCAGCTGACCCAGGCGGCCGACCTGCTGCTCGCCGACCTCGACGAGGTGCTGGCGGCGCTGAAGGCGCGGGCGATCGAGCACAAGCACACCCTGACCATCGGCCGCAGCCACGGCATTCATGCCGAGCCGACCAGCTTCGGCATCAAGCTCGCCGGCCACTACGCCGAATTCGCCCGCAACCGCACACGGCTGGAACAGGCGCGGGCGGAGGTGGCGGTCTGCGCCATCAGCGGCGCGGTCGGCACCTTCGCCCATGTCGATCCCCGGGTGGAGGAATTCGTCGCCGGGCGGCTCGGGCTCGCGGTGGAGCCGGTCTCCACCCAGGTGATCCCGCGCGACCGCCACGCCGCCTTCTTCTGCACCCTCGGCGTGATCGCCTCGGCGGTGGAACGGCTGGCGACCGAGGTGCGGCATTTGCAGCGCTCCGAGGTGCGGGAGGCGGAGGAATTCTTCCATCCCGGCCAGAAGGGCTCCTCGGCGATGCCGCACAAGCGCAACCCGGTGCTGAGCGAGAACCTGACCGGGCTCGCCCGCATCGTGCGCTCCGCGGTGGTGCCGGCGCTGGAGAACGTCACGCTGTGGCACGAGCGCGACATCAGCCATTCCTCGGTGGAGCGGGCGATCGCGCCGGATGCGACGGTGACGCTGGACTTCGCGCTGGCCCGGCTGGCCGGGATGATGGCCAAGCTGACCGTCTACCCGGAACGGATGGCGGCGAACCTGGAATCGCTGGGGGGCGTGGTGCATTCGGGCGAGGTACTGCTGGCGCTCGCCAAGGCCGGCATCCTGCGCGAGGACGCCTACCGGATCGTGCAACGCAACGCCATGGCGACCTGGCAGAAGCTGGGCACGCCGGAGGGACGCAGCTTCCGCGCCAACCTGGACGCCGATCCGGAGGTCGCGGGGCGGGTGCCCGCCGCCGTGCTCGACGAGGCCATGGATGCGCGCCTGCACCTGCGCCAGATCGACGCCATTTTCGACCGGGTCTTCGGCCCCGAGGGCAAGGCCGCCGGGGGGGAGTAGCCCCCCCATCACCGCGTCGCCGCGCCGCGCCCCCGCCCTGCGTCCACGGCAGTGCGCGGGCGTTTCGCGGCTCGGACGCGGCTGCTATACCGCTCCGGCGCCCTCGGGACCCCGGCGGCGCAGCACGAGCGCGCGCCCGCACGGTTGCGCGACCGGGACTGCCCAGTAAGGAATCGACCATGGCCCGCCGCCGCCAGCTCTACGAGGGAAAAGCCAAGATCCTGTTCGAAGGACCGGAGCCGGGCACGCTCGTTCAGTATTTCAAGGATGACGCCACCGCTTTCAATTCCCAGAAGAAGGGCGTCATCACCGGCAAGGGCGTCCTGAACAACCGCATCAGCGAATACCTGATGTCGCGGCTCGGCGAGATCGGCGTGCCCACCCATTTCGTCCGCCGGCTCAACATGCGCGAGCAGCTGATCCGCGAAGTGGAGATCATTCCGGTCGAGGTGGTGGTCCGCAACGTCGCCGCCGGCAGCCTGTCCACCCGGCTCGGCATCCCCGAGGGCACCCGCCTGCCCCGCTCCATCATCGAGTACTATTACAAGAACGACCAGCTCGGCGACCCGATGGTGTCGGAAGAGCACATCACCGCCTTCGGCTGGGCCACCACCCAGGACCTCGACGACATCGTCTCGCTGACGCTGCGGGTGAACGACTTCCTGACCGGCCTGTTCCTCGGCGTCGGCATCAGCCTGGTGGACTTCAAGCTGGAATTCGGCCGGCTGTGGGAAAACGAGGAGATGCGCATCGTCCTCGCCGACGAGATCAGCCCGGATAATTGCCGGCTGTGGGATTCCAAGACCAACGAGAAAATGGACAAGGACCGTTTCCGGCGCGACCTCGGCAAGGTCGAGGAAGCCTACCAGGAAGTGGCGCGCCGCCTGGGCATCCTGCCCGAGGCCGGCATGCGCGACCTCAAGGGCCCGGAGACCATGCAATGAGGCAGTGCAATACCGTGAAGAGGTGGGGCCCGTGAAAGCCGTCGTGACCGTCATGCTCAAGCCCGGCGTGCTGGACCCGCAGGGCAAGGCGATCGGCCAGGCCCTGCATACGCTGGGCTTCGCCAACGTGGGCGAGGTCCGGGCCGGCAAGGTGATCGAGCTGGAACTGGCCGAGACCGACCCGACCGCGGCGAAGGCCCAGGCCGAGGAGATGGCCCGCAAGCTGCTGGCCAACACCGTCATCGAAGGCTTCCGGGTCGAGGTCGCGGGATGAAGGCCGGCATCGTCGTCTTTCCCGGCATCAACCGCGAGCGCGACATGGCGATCGCGCTGCGGGGCGCCACCGGACAGGCGCCGCGCATGGTCTGGCACAAGGAAACCGACCTCGCCGGGCTCGACCTGGTGGTGATCCCGGGCGGGTTCAGCTACGGCGACTACCTGCGCTGCGGCGCGATGGCCGCGCAGTCGCCGGTGATGGCGGCGGTGCGCGCCCATGCGCAACGCGGCGGGCACGTGCTGGGCGTGTGCAACGGCTTCCAGATCCTGGTCGAGACCGGGCTGCTGCCGGGCGCGCTGCTGCGCAATGCCGGGCTGCGCTTCCTGTCGATGGACTGCCACCTGCGGGTGGAGCGGGCGGATACCGCCTTCACCGGGCGCTGGCAGCAGGGTGCGGTGTTCCGCAGCCCGATGGCGCATGGCGACGGCAACTATTTCGCCGACGACGCCACGCTCGACCGGCTGGAGGGCGAGGGCCTGGTGGCGTTCCGCTACGTGACCGCCGAGGGCGCGGTAACGCCGGAGGCCAACCACAACGGCAGCGCCCGCAACATCGCCGGGATCTTCTCGCCGAACCTGCGGGTGCTCGGGCTGATGCCGCACCCCGAGGACCTGGTGGACCCGCTGATGGGCGGCGCCGACGGCAAGCCGCTGTTCGACGGACTGGCCGCCGCCCTGGCGGCCTGATCCCCGCCCTTTCCGCCGACCCGGCCCCTCGCGAGGGGGGCCCGGACCGGGGGCGCCGGCCCCCGCTTCTCCCGACCGAGGCACCCAACCATGGCCCGCGAAGTCAACCAGTCCCTCGCCCGCGAGTTCGGCCTTTCCGCCGATGAATACGCGCGTGTGCTGGACATCATGGGACGCACGCCGAGTTTCACCGAGCTCGGCATCTTCAGCGTCATGTGGTCGGAGCATTGCAGCTACAAATCCAGCCGCGTCTGGCTGAAGCAACTGCCGACCAAGGCGCCCTGGGTGATCCACGGCCCGGGCGAGAACGCCGGCGTGGTGGATATCGGCGAGGGCCTGGCCGCCATCTTCAAGATGGAAAGCCATAACCACCCGAGCTTCATCGAGCCCTACCAGGGGGCGGCGACCGGAGTGGGCGGCATCCTGCGCGACGTGTTCACCATGGGGGCGCGGCCGATCGCCAACCTGAACGCCCTGCGCTTCGGCGATCCCAGCCTGCCCCGCACCCAGCGCGTCATCGACGGCGTGGTGCGCGGCATCGGCGGCTACGGCAACTGCGTCGGCGTGCCCACCGTGGGCGGCGAGGTGAATTTCCACCCCTCCTACAATGGCAACCCGCTGGTCAACGCCATGACCGTCGGCATCGCCCGCAAGGACCGCATCTTCCTCAGCGCCGCCGCCGGCATCGGCAACCCGGTGGTCTATGTCGGCTCCAAGACCGGCCGCGACGGCATCCACGGCGCCACCATGGCCAGCGCCGAATTCGCCCAGGATTCGGAAGAAAAGCGCCCGACCGTGCAGGTCGGCGACCCCTTCACCGAGAAGCTGCTGATCGAGGCCTGCCTCGAGCTGATGGCGACCGACGCCATCATCGCCATCCAGGACATGGGGGCGGCCGGGCTGACCTCCTCCTCGGTGGAGATGGCGGGCAAGGGCGGGGTCGGGCTCGACCTCGACCTCGATGCCGTGCCGCAGCGCGAGACCGGCATGACCGCCTACGAGATGATGCTCTCGGAAAGCCAGGAGCGCATGCTCATGGTGCTGCGGCCGGACCGGCAGGACGTGGCCCGCGCCATCTTCGAGAAATGGGAGCTGGATTTCGCCGTGGTCGGGTATCTCACCGACACCGGCCGCATCGTGGTGCGCCACCAGGGCCGGATCGAGGCCGATATCCCGCTCGCGCCCCTCGCCGACCAGGCGCCGCTGTATCATCGCCCCACGGTGGAGACGCCGAAGCCGGTGGCGCTCGGCCATGTCGCCGATCCGGTCGGGCCGGCCACCGCCCTGACCCAGTTGATCGGCTGCCCCGATCTCTGCTCGCGCGCCTGGATCTGGGACCAGTACGACAGCACCGTCGGCGGGCAGACCGTGCGCCGGCCGGGAGCCGCCGACGCCGCCGTGGTCAAGATCGAGGACCATGCGCGGGCGCTGGCACTGACCACCGACTGCACGCCGCGCTACTGCCAGGCCGACCCGGAGGCGGGCGGCGCCCAGGCGGTGGCCGAGGCGTGGCGCAACCTGACCGCCACCGGCGCCACCCCGCTCGCCGTCACCGACAACATGAACTTCGGCAACCCCGAGAAGCCGGAGATCATGGGCCAGTTCGCCGCCGCCATCCGCGGCATGTCGGCCGCCTGCGTCGCACTGGATTTCCCGGTCGTGAGCGGCAATGTCAGCCTCTACAACGAGACCGAGGGCCTGCCGATCCTGCCCGCCCCGGCCATCGGCGGCCTCGGCGTGCTGGAGAATGCGGCCCAGGCAGTCGGGCTGGCGCTGGCGCCGGGGCTGGATCTGGTGCTGATCGGCGAGACCCGCGGCCATCTCGGCCAGTCGCTGTGGCTGCGCGAGATCGCCGGCCAGGAAGCCGGTCCGCCGCCGCCGGTCGACCTGGTGGCGGAACGGCGCAACGGTGACTTCGTCCGCGCCGAGATCCTGGCCGGGCGGGTGCGCGCCTGCCACGACGTCTCCGATGGCGGGCTGCTGGTGGCGGTGGCGGAAATGGCGCTGGCCGGCAATACCGGCGTGCGGCTGCTGCCCGCCGCCGAAGGCATCCCCCCGCATGCGTGGTGGTTCGGCGAAGACCAGGCGCGCTACGTGCTCGCGGTCAGCGACGCCGCCGCCCTGCTGGCCGCCGCCACCGCGGCCGGCATTCCGGCGCGGCGGCTTGGCCGTGCCGGCGATGGGGATTTGACACTTCCCTCTGGCGACACCATTTCGCTGGATACGCTGCGTGCGGCACATGAACGGTTCCTGCCGACGCTGATGGGTCGCTGAAACACGAGGGGAGACGCAGACCGGATGGCGATGTCGGCAAGCGAGATCGAGGCCCTGATCAAAGTGGCCCTGCCGGATGCGCGCGTAACCATCGAGGACCTCGCGGGCGACGGCGACCATTACGCCGCCAGCGTGGTCAGCGAGAGTTTCCGCGGCATCTCGCGCGTGCGGCAGCACCAGATCGTCTACGCCGCCCTCAGCGGCCGCATGGGAGGGGAGTTGCACGCCCTCGCCCTGCAGACCTCCGCTCCAGAATAAGGACTCCCCTGATGTCCAATCCCGTCTTCGAGCGCATCCAGGCCGAGATCACCGAAAACCCGGTGATGCTGTACATGAAGGGCACGGCCGCCTTCCCGCAATGCGGCTTCTCCGCCCGGGTGGTGCAGATCCTCACCCATGTCGGCGTGCCGTTCAAAACCGCCAACGTGCTGGAGGACGCCGAGCTGCGCGAGGGCATCAAGCAGTTCTCCAACTGGCCGACCATCCCGCAGCTCTACATCAAGGGCGAGTTCATCGGCGGCTGCGACATCGTCACCGAGATGTTCCAGTCCGGCGAGCTGGCCACCACCCTGGCCGACAAGGGCATCGCCCCCGCGACCCAGGGCTGATCGTCCCGCTGCTTCGGAATGACGCCCCCCGGTGCCCGGCACCGGGGGGTTTTTCTGTGCGCCAACCCGGCCGGCCCGACGGTGTTCTCCCCCCGTCATCCATCCGGAGGGACCCCATGGGCGCACTGCACCGCCTCACCTGCCGTCGCTGTCTCGGGCGCACCCTGGCCGCCTCGGCGGTGCTCGCGCCTGTCGCCGCCGCCTTCGCCGCCCGCCCGGCACGGGCCCAGGCCGGCGAGCCACGCAGCACCCGCAGCACCATGCTCGATGCCGGCGCCAGCATGCTGCAATCCAAACGCCCGGTGGACGCGATGAGCGCCTATCTCAACGGCTTTCACTTCTACGCCGATGACATGGGCCGCGTGGTCGAGGCATTTCATTACTGCACGCACCTGACGGAAGATTTCCACCAGTGCGTGATCTTCGACTCCGACCGCGACACCGCGAAGCTGATCGGCATCGAATACATCGTCAGCGAAAGGCTGTTCCGCAGCCTGCCCGCGGACGAAAAGCGGCTCTGGCACAGCCACGACTATGAAGTCGCATCGGGCCAACTGGTCGCCCCCGGACTGCCCCGGGTCGCGGAATACGCCTTGATGCGCGACCTGGTCACCACCTACGGCAAGACCTGGCACACCTGGCAGATCGACCGCGACGGCGACCTGCCGCTCGGCATCCCGCAGTTGATGATGGGCTTCACCGCCGACGGCCAGCTCGACCCGAAGCGGCTGGAAGCCCGCAATCAACGCCTGGACACACCGCAGGCGGCGCTGCGGCAGGAACGGGGCGATATTCCCGCCCCTTCGGTCGATGCCGGGGCGAATGCCTGGCAGTCGGGGCGGACCATGCAACTCACGCTGCAGGAAATGGCCGTGCGCGGACGCGGCTGAGCGGCCTGCGGCACCGGCGCCGCCGAACGCGAGGAGTGACCGGTCAGGCCGGCTGAACGGCGCGGTAGAAGATCAGCGTGTCGCGCAGGGTGCCATCGGCGTCGCGGGTGTCCCCGGGAATGCACCCGGCCTCGGTCCAGCCGAGCCCGCGCACCAGATGCTCGGCGGCATCACCAGCGCGGGTGTCGAGCACCAGCAGGCTGCGCCCGGCCTGCCGCGCCGCGGCTTCGGCCTGCTGCATCAGCAGGCGCCCGATGCCGCGGCGGCGCGCGCCGGCCTGCACCAGCAACTTTTGCAGGTTGGCCCGGTGCGACTGGTCCGGTGGCAAACCGAGATCGAGCTGGACCGTCCCCACCAGCTCCCCCTCCGCCCAGGCGGCGAGCACGCAGCGCCGGCCCGTCGCCACCTCGGTCGCGGCCTGGCGCCAGACGGCACGGGCGTCGCCGGAATCGACGCAATCCTTCATGACCTCGGCCAGCCGCGCCGCCGCCGAGGCCACCCCCACCGCATCGAGCTCCCGCACCACCACGCCGGTCAGCGGCTTGGCATAGGCGAACTCCAGCGAGTGCGAGAGGTCGTCCAACACCCGGATCGGTCCCTGCCGCACATAGGCGTGCTTTTCGTAGAAGCGGTGCGCCCGCTCGAAGCGGGTGTCGCTCCAGAGCTTCATCGCGGTGGCGCCGTGCGCCCGGGCATGCGCCTCCGCCGTCGTGATCAGCGCCTGGGCGACGCCGCGGCCACGCTGGGGGCGTGCGACGTACAGCTTGCAGATCTCCCAGGCACCCTCGCCGAGCGGGTGGGTGCCGACCATGCCGACCACGGCGCCGCCCGCCTCGGCCACCCACAGCGCCCCGTCCCGTTCGGCGAAATAGGTGGCGAGGGCACGCAGCTCCGGCACCTCGCCGTCGAGGTCCATGACGCAGCCGGGATACTCGGACCAGCAGGACGCGATCAGCGCGATGATGCCCGCCGCATCGTCGTCCCGGCCGGGCCGCAGCCGGGTCACCTCAGGCCGTGGGTGAAGGCGGCGATGCGCTCCATCGCCCGCGCCAGGGTGGCGTCGTCGGTAGCGTAGCTGATGCGCAGATAGGGGCTCATGCCGAAGGCGGCACCGTGCACCAGCGCGACGTGCTGCTCGTCCAGCAAGGCCAGCGCGAAATCCTCGTCCGTCTGCAGCAGGCGCCCGCCGGCAGTGGTACGGCCGAGGCAACCCGCGACATTGGGGAAGACATAGAAGGCGCCTTCCGGCCGGTGGCAGGAGAGGCCCGGGCAGGCGTTCAGCGCATCGACCACGAAGTCGCGGCGGCGGCGATAGACCGCGGCACGCTCGGCCACCAGCTCCTGCGGCCCGTCCAGCGCCGCCACGGCGGCGGCCTGGCCGATGGTGGAGACGCCGGCGGCGACATGGCCCTGCACCGTGACCATGGCGCGGATCAGATCCCGCGGCCCCCCGGCATAGCCGATGCGCCAGCCGGTCATGGCGTAGGTCTTAGACACGCCGCCGACCGTCAGCGTGCGCGCGCGCAGCCGCGGCTCGATCTCGGCCAGCGTCACGTAGGGCTCATCGCCGTAGTAGAGATGCGCGTACATGTCGTCGGACATGATCCAGACATGCGGATGGCGCAGCATCACCTCGGCGAGGGCGGCAAGCTCCGCGCGGCTCGGCACCGCCCCGGTGGGATTGTTCGGGAAGTTCAGGATCAGCCAGCGGGTGCGCGGCGTGATGGCGGCATCCAGGTCCTCCGGGCGCAGCCGGAACCCGTTGTTCTGCGGGCAGGTCACGTGCACCGGCTCGCCGCCGATCAGACGTGTGGTCAGGCTGTAGGCGACCCAGGAGGGCACCGGGATGACGACCTCGTCGCCTTCGTCCACGGTTGCCGCCAGGGCATTGTAGATGACCTGCTTGGCGCCGTTCGAGATCATGACCTCGTCGAGGCCGAATTCCAGGCCGTGGTCGCGGCGGAACTGCCGGCACACTGCGTCCTTCAGCGCCCGCGTGCCGTCCTGCGGTGGGTATTTGGTGTCACCGGCCAGCGCCGCCGCGTGCGCCGCCGCGATCACGTGCGGCGGCGTCGCGAAATCCGGCTCGCCGATGGTCAGCGACACCACGTCGTGGCCGGCCTCGCGCAGGGCGCGCGCCTTGTTGGTCATGGCGACGGTCGCCGCGACCTGGGCACGGCCGAGCCGCTGCGCGAGGGCCGGCATGGTTACGACAGGCCCTGGCAGAAATGCTGGATGCGGCGGCAGGCTTCCCGCAGGCTGTCCGTATCGGTGGCGTAGCTGATGCGGAAATGGCCGGGGAACATGAAGGCCGCCCCATGCACCGCGGCCACGCCTTCCTCGTCCAGCAGGGCGATGACGAAGCTCTCGTCGTCGGTGATCTTCGCGCCCTTGCGGCTGGTCTTGCCGATGCAGCCATGCACCGAGGGGAACACGTAGAACGCGCCCTCCGGCTTGTGGCAGGTGATGCCCGGCGCCTGGTTCAGCATCTCCACCACCAGGTTGCGGCGCTCCTGGTAGACGGCGATCATCTCGTTGATGAAGTCCTGCGGCCCGGTCAGCGCCGCCAGCGCCGCTGCCTGGCTGATCGAGGTGGGGTTCGAGGTCGACTGGCTCTGCAGCTTGTCGAGCGCCTTGATCAGCGTCTTCGGGCCACCGGCGAAGCCGATGCGCCAGCCGGTCATGGCATAGGCCTTGGAGCAGCCGTTCATCGTCAGCGTACGCTCGCGCAGCCGCGGCTCGACCGCCACCACCGTCGCCGGCTTGAACCCGTCATAGGCGAGCTTGTCGTAGATGTCGTCGGTCAGCACCCAGACATGCGGGTGCTTCAGCAGCACGTCGCAGATCGGCCGTAGCTCCTCGGCCGAATAGGCGGCGCCGGTCGGGTTGGAGGGGTTGTTCAGGATCAGCCACTTGGTCTTCGGCGTGATGGCGGCGTCGAGGTCCTCGGCGCGCATCTTGAAACCGGTGTTCTGCCCGGCGGGCACGAAAACCGGGGTGCCATCGGCCAGCGAGACGATGTCGGGGTAGCTGACCCAGCAAGGGGTCGGAATGATCACCTCGTCGCCGGCGTTCAGCGTGGCGACCATGGCATTGAAGATGACCTGCTTGCCACCGGTCGAGACGATCACCTCGTCCGGAGCATACTCGACGCCGAGGTCGTGACGGAACTTCTCGGCAACCGCGCGACGCAGGGCCGGTGTGCCGGAGACGTCCGTGTACTTGGTCTCGCCCGCCTGGATCGCCGCGATAGCGGCATCCTTGATGAATTGCGGGGTGTCGAAATCGGGTTCGCCAGCGGACAGGCCGATCACGTCACGGCCGGCGGCCTTCAGCGCACGCGCCTTGGTGGCGATGGCGATGGTCTGGCTGGGACTGATCCGGTCCAGGCGTTCGGCAGTGAGCTTCATGGGGGCGCATCCCGCATCTGGTCGAAGGGCGGGACCCTAGTCCGGGAAACTGGCAGGGGGCAACGGGTTACCCGGGCAATGAGACGTCGGGGCCGGTATGACAATCCCGGGGCGCTTCAGCGTGCCCCCCGGAAGGAACGGCCCGAAGCCACCCAGACCACCAGCAGCGCCAGCGCGACCAGGCCCAGCACCACCGTCGCAAGCGCGTTCAGCACCGGAGTCGCCCCCAGCCGCAGGGTCGAGAACACCACCATGGGAAGGGTGGAAGCTCCCGGCCCGGAGACGAAGCTGGCGATGACCACGTCATCCAGCGACAGGGTGAAGGCCAGCAGCCAGCCTGACGCCAGCGCCGGGGCGGCCAGCGGCAGCGTGATCTGGAAGAAAGCCTGCAACGGCGAGGCGCCGAGGTCCATCGCCGCGTCCTCCAGCGCCGTGCCGGCATCGTGCAGCCGGGCCTCCACCACCACGGCCACGAAGGCCATCGCGGCGGTGGCATGGGCGACGGTGACGGTGCCGGCACCACGGGCGGGCCAGTCCAGCAGCGTCTGCACTGCCACGAACAGCAGCAGCAGCGCCATGCCGATCAGCAGGTCCGGCAGCACCAGGGGCACGGCCAGCAGCGCCCCGAACAGCGCGCGGCCACGGAAGCGGCGCAGCCGGGCCAGAGCGATCCCGGCCAGCGCCCCCAGCACGGTGGCGATGGTGGCCGACACCGCGGCGATGCGCAGCGACAACAGCGCCGCCTCGATCAACGCGGTGTCGGTCAGCAGTTCCGCATACCATCGTGTGGAGAAACCGGTCCAGACCGTGGTCAGCCGCGAGTCGTTGAAGCTGGTCGCCACCAGCAGCGCGATCGGCAGGTAGAGAAAGGCGTAGCCGGCGAGCAGCCAGCCCAGCAGCAACCGGCTCATCGCGCCCGCCGCACCGCGATGGCGGGAACCAGCAGCACCGCCAGCAGCGCCAGCGACAGCGCCGAGGCCAGCGGCCAGTCGTGATTGTCGAAGAATTCCTGCCAGATGACGCGCCCCATGGTCTGGGAGCCGGGGCTGCCCAGCATCTCCGGGATGACGTATTCGCCGGCGACCGGCACGAACACCAGCACCAGCCCGGCGACGACTCCGGGCAGGGACAGCGGCAGGGTGACGGTCAGGAACACGCGCAGCGGGCCCGCGCCGAGATCGGCGGCGGCCTGCTCCAGCAACGGGTCGGTGCGGGCGAGGCGGGCCTCCAGCGGCAACACCATGAAGGGCAGGTAGGCGTAGACCAGGCCGATCTGCATCGCGAAATCGGTGTGCAGCAGGGGCAGCGGGGTGTCGATCAGGCCGAGGGCCAGCAATGCCGCGTTGATCCAGCCATCGTCGCGCAGCAGGCCGATCCAGGCGGCGATGCGCAGCAGGAAGCCGGTCCAGAACGGCAGCATGACCAGCAACAGCAGCAAGGGCCGGCGCTTCGGCGCGCTGCGGGCGATCGCCAGGGCCATCGGATAGCCGATCAGCAGACACAGCCCGGCCGAGAGCGCGGACACACGCAGGCTGGCGAGGAAGGCATCCCGGTAATACGGGTCGGTCAGCAGCGTGGCGAAATTGCCACCGTTCACTCCGGGCACGAAGGGGGGGATGCCATCGCTGCTCTGCGCGAGCGCGATGACGGCTAGCATCAGGCCGGGCATGGCGACGAAAGCCAGCAGCCAGCCCCAGACCGGGAGAAGGATCAGCGCACGCATGCGTCCCAGGGTCCTGCGCAAATGCAAGCGATGCGTCAAGCTGGCAGGGGAAACGCGCAACCGGAGATCATTATGACAGACTGGCTCCCGCCCGCCCCGGCCCCGATCCGGCGGCGTGTACAGTGATGACCTGGTTCGGGCCGGAGTTCACCGCCTGGAACGAGCTCGCCGCGGCCATCATCCTGTTCATGCTCGCCCATGTCCTGCCGGCCCGGCCCTTCCTGCGGGACCGGCTGACCGACGCCCTGGGCGAAGAAGGCTACCTGCTGGTCTATTCGGCGGTGTCGCTGGTGCTGCTGGGCTGGCTGATCGTCGCCACCGGCCGGGCGCCCCACATCCAGCTCTGGCCGTTCGAGCCCTGGCAACTCTGGGTGCCCAACGTGCTGATGCCGCTGGCCTGCCTGCTGCTGGCCTTCGGCTTCGGCGCCCCCAACCCGCTGTCCTTCGGCGGCTGGGCGGTGGAGCGCTTCGAGGCCGACCGCCCGGGCATCGCCGGGATCACGCGGCATCCGCTGCTGCTGGCCACGCTGTTCTGGTCCGGCGGGCACATCGTGCCGAACGGCGACCTGGCGCATGTGATCCTGTTCGGCTCCTTCGCCTTCTTCAGCCTGATCGGCATGCCGGTCACGGATGCCCGCAAGCAGCGGCAACTGGGACGCCGGACCTGGCTGTGGCTGGCCGGCCGCACTTCCCTGGTGCCCTTCGCCGCACTGCTGTCCGGACGGTGGCAACCCTCGCTGCACCGGTTCAGCGTCCGGCGCCTGGGCGTGGCGGGACTGATCTACCTGGCGTTCCTGGCCTTGCATCCCTGGCTGATCGGCGTGTCGCCCTTGCCGGACCTGCCGGACCTGCCGGGCCTGTCGGGCCTGTCGATCCCGGATATCCAGATGCCGCATTTCCGATGATCCAGGGGGCCGGGCCGCGGCCGCGTCACTGCGTCAGCAGCATGGACGCGGCGGGGGACCAGCGCACCCGCAGCGGATCGCCCGGACGCGGCAGGGCCGGACCGGCCCCTTCCCCCAACGGCCGCGACACCCGCAACGCCGCGCCGTCGGCCAGCCGCAAGGCCAGTTCCAGCGTGCTGCCGCGATAGGTGACGTCCGTCACCGTTCCGGCCAGGGCCTGGGTCGTGATGTCGCCATCAGTGTCGAGCCGCAGCCGCTCGGGGCGCAGGGCGAGCGTCACCCGACTGCCTGGCGCCAGGGCCGAACCGGCGGCCGCGACCAGGCTGCCGCAGCCCAGCCGGAGCCGGGTGACGCCGGGCCCGGACTCGGCGACCACCGCCTCCAGCAGGTTCGCCGCCCCCAGGAACGACGCCACGTAGCGCGTCGCCGGCCGCTCGTACAGCTCGGCCGGTGGCCCCACCTGTTCCAGCCGCCCCCGGTTCAGCACGGCAAGCCGGTCGGCGGTGGCCAGCGCCTCGTCCTGGTCATGCGTCACCAGGATCGCCGTGGTGCCGGTGCGGCGCAGCAACGACACCAGGTCGGCGCGGGTCTCCTCGCGCAATCCCCGATCCAGCGCGGAAAGCGGCTCATCCAGCAGCAGCAACTGGGGCCGCGGGGCCAGCGCGCGGGCCAGCGCCACCCGCTGCTGCTGGCCGCCCGACAGCGCCTGGATGCGCCGCCCGCCGAAGCCCTCCAGCCGCACCAGCGCGAGCAGTTCCTCCACCCGCGCCGCGAGCGCGGGGCCGCGCAGCCCCTGCCGCCGCAGGCCGTAGGCGACATTGCCGGCGACGGTCATGTGCGGGAACAGGGCGTAGCTCTGGAACATCGTGTTCACCGGGCGGCGGTGCGGCGGCAACGCGGTCACGTCCTGCCCATCCAGCGCGATCGTCCCCGAGTCGGGGGCCAGGAAGCCGCCGGCCACCCGCAGCAGCGTGGTCTTGCCGCTGCCGCTCGCCCCCAGCAGCACCAAGATCTCGCCGCTGGCGATGTCGAGGTCGAGCCCGTCCAGCGCCGGGGCCGTGCCGTAGCGGACCCGCAGCCCGCGGATCGAGACCGCAGCCATTCAGCGCCCCGCCTTCACCCGGGCCCACATGCGGCTGCGCGCGCGGGCGGCCTCCGGCGGCACCGGACCAAGGGTGAAGAAGTGCGCCCGCAGCTCGGCGGGCGGATAGATGCCGGGGTCGTCGCGGATTTCGGGGGCGACCATGGGCAGACTGGCCGGCACGGCGTTGGGATAGCGCACCTGGTTGGTGATGCCGGCCATCACCTCCGGCCGCAGCAGGAAGTCGATGAAGGCCAGCGCCTCCTGCGGGTGCGGCGCGTCGCGCGGGATCGCCAGCATGTCAAAGGTGAGCTGCGCCCCCTCGCGCGGCGCCACATAGCGCACCTCCACGCCGCGCCCGGCCTCCCTGGCCCGCGCCCCGGCCTGGATGATGTCGCCGGAATAGCTCAGCGCGAGGCAGGTCTCACCGCTGGCGAGCTGCTCGACGGTGCCGCCGCCGACGAAGGCACGGACATAGGGGCGGATGCCCAGCAGCGTCTTTTCAACCGCGGCAAGGTCGGCGGGATCGGTGCTGTCGGGGCTGCGGCCGAGATAATGCAGCACCGACGGCACCACATCGATCGCCGAATCGAGCAGGGTGATGCCGCAGCGGGCCAGCCGCGACGCGTGCTCGGGGCGGAACAGCAGGTCCCAGGAATCGAGCGGGGCGTCCGGCGCCAGTGCCTTCACCCGCGCCGGGTTGAAGCCGAACCCGGCGGTGCCCCAGAGATAGATGACGCCGAAGCGGTTGCCGGGATCGGAGGTCTCCACCTGCTTCATCAGCGCCGGGTCGAGCCCGGCGGCATGCGGCAGCTTCGCCCGGTCGAGCGGCAGCAGCGCCCCGGAGCGGATCAGCCGCGAGAAGGTCGGCTCGCTGGTCGGCACCACCACGTCGTAGCCGGAGCGGCCGGCCAGCAGCTTGCCCTCCAGCGTTTCCAGGCTGTCGTAGACGTCGTAGCGGACCTTGATCCCGGTCTCGCGCTGGAATCGGTCGATCGCGTACGGATCGATGTAGTCGGTCCAGTTGTAGACATTGACGACGCGCTCCTGCGCCGGCGCGGCCAGCGGCAGCAGCAGGGTCAGCAGGCCGAACAGGAACGTGGTCAGGCGCATGATCCCTCCCCCGGGCACGGGCGCGCCGACCCTATCATGGCGGCCGCGGGTTGAAAGCCGGGCCACGCGTCCCGATGATCCTGGGATGTGCGGGCGCTACGCGGCCTTCCGGTCGCCGGAAGAGATACGGCAGATCTTCGGCACGGTGAATCCCCCGCCGGAGTTCGCACCGAGTTGGAACGTGGCGCCGACCCGGCTCGCGCCGGTGGTGCGGCTGCATCCGCAGAGCGGGGCGCGGCACCTCGACCTGCTGCGCTGGGGCCTGGTGCCGAACTGGGTGCGCGACCCCAAGGCGACCCGTCAGCCGATCAATGCGCGCAGCGAGACCGCCGCCACCACGCCGATGTTCCGCGACGCCTTCGTCCGCCGCCGCTGCCTGGTGCCGATCGACGCCTTCTACGAATGGCAGGCCGCCGGGCGCGCGAAAATTCCCCACGCGGTGGCGCGGGAGGATGGCCAGCCGATGGCGCTGGCCGGACTTTGGGAGGGCTGGCGCGGGCAGGACGGCGAGGTGCTGCGGACCTTCACCGTGCTGACCACGGCGGCGAACGAAACCCTGCGCCCGTTGCACGAGCGCATGCCGGTGGTGCTGGAGCCACCGGACTGGCCGGTCTGGCTTGGCGAGCAGGCGGGCGATCACGCCGCCCTGCTGCGCCCCTCGGAGGCCGCGTTCCGGGTCTGGCCGGTGGCCACGCTGGTCAACAACGTGCGCAACGACGGACCGCATCTGCTGGACCCGGCGCCATCCCTGGTCTGAGGCCTCGCAGTCCCCGATCAAAGCCACGCTGGGCTGCATGGGATCGATACCGTTCCGATCCGGGGCCGGGTGCGCCCTCCGGCGGGGACGGTATAGAATAAAGTTGGACTCGTAACCGGGATTCATGTCGATGGCGTTCGAAAGCCTGCGCGATGCGCATGCGGTGGTAGTAGGTGGCAGCTCGGGCATCGGGCTGGCCGTGGCGGGCGCGTTCGTGCGGGCCGGCGCCAGGGTGGATGCGCTGGCGCGCGACGGCGACAAGCTGGCGGCGGCGTTGCAGCCGCTCGGCCGGGCGGCCAGCGGCCATGTGGTCGATGCCACGGACGAGGCGGCGCTCGGTGCCTGCTTCGAACGGATCGGCCGCTTCGACCACCTGGTGATCGCGGCCAGCGGCGGGGCGGCGGACGGCATGTTCGCGAGCCTGACCGAGGAGCGCTTCCGCGCCGCCTTCGAGCAGAAATTCTGGGTGCATGTGCGCTGCCTGCGGCTTGCGGTGGGCCGGGTGCGGCATTCCGCCACCTTCGTCACCGGGGCAGCCGGGCGGCGGGCCATGCAGGGGCTCTCGGGCCTGGCCGCCACCAATGGTGCCCTGCATGCCATGGTGGGGCCGCTCGCGCTGGAGCTGGCGCCGCTGCGGGTGAACGCGGTCAGCCCGGGGCTGGTCGACACGCCCTATTGGGACAAGCTGTCGCCGGAGAAGCGCGACACGCTGATGCGCAGCGCCGCCGAGCGCCTGCCGGCCCGCCGGGTGGGCACGGTCACCGACCTGGCCGAGGCGATCCTGCTGGTCGCCAGCAACGGTTTCATCACCGGCACGATCCTCGACTGCGACGGCGGCGCGCGTCACATCTGATCGGGGAAGCCGGCGCGGGCGCGGACCTGCGCCGGCGAAACTCCGTCCGCCCGCAGCTCGCGCAGCGTCGCCGCGCGGTCGCGCTTGGCCAGGCGCCGGCCCGCCGCATCGGTCAGCAAGTGGTGGTGGGCGTAGCACGGCACGGGCCAGCCCATCAGCGCCTGCAGCAGCCGGTGCAGGTCGGTGGCCAGCCGGAGATCCTCGCCACGCGTGACCAGGGTGACCCCCTGCAGCGCGTCGTCATGGGTCACGCACAGATGGTAGCTGGCCGGCGCGTCCTTGCGCGCCAGCACCGCGTCGCCGAAGCGGGCGGGATCGCAGCGCCGCTCGCCTTCTGCTTCCTCGAAGACGGTCAGCTCCCCCGGCACGGCGGCCAGGGCGCGCGCCATGTCGAGCCGTAGCGCGAAGGGCTGGCCGGCGGCGATCCGGGTGGCCCGTTCGTCGGCCGATAGCCGGCGGCAGGTGCCGGGATAGAGCGGCGCCCCGTCCGGGGCATGCGGCGCGGCGGCGGAGCCGGCGACCTCGCGGGCGATGTCGGCGCGGGTGCAGAAGCAGGGATAGACCAGCCCGCGCGTGGCAAGGCCGTCCAGCACGGCGCGGTACTCCGGCAGGTGCGCGGACTGCACCCGCACCTCGCCGTCCCAGTCCAGCCCGAGCCAGGCCAGGTCCTCCAGGATCGCCGTGGCGAAGTCCGGGCGGCAGCGGGTGGGGTCGATATCCTCCAGCCGCAGCAGGAAGCGTCCCCCCGCCTGCCGGGCCCGGTGCCAGGCGGTGAGCGCCGAGAAGGCGTGGCCGAGATGCAGATGCCCGGTCGGGCTGGGCGCGAAGCGGGTGATGACCTCCATGCCGGGCGCTATACAGGCTGTGACGCCGCAGGAGGAGCACGCGACGATGCTGGACGGGCCGCGCTGGGGACCGAAGGAGGGCCGCGCCGCGCAACTGGTGGTGCTGTGCCATGGCGTGGGCGCGGATGGTCATGATTTGATCGATCTGGCGCCCTGGTGGGCCACAGCCATGCCGCAGGCCGCCTTCGTCGCCCCCGATGCCCCGTTCCCTTACGATGGCGCGCCGATGGGCCGGCAATGGTTCGGCTTGTGGGATCGCACGCCGACGCAACTGGAAGCGGGCGTGGATGCGGCGGCGCCGCTGCTGGGCGCTTTCATCGATGCGGAACTGGCCCGGCTCGGGCTGCCGGCGGATGCCTATGCCTTGATGGGGTTCAGCCAGGGGGCAATGACCGCGCTGCACACCGGGCTGCGCCGCCCCGTGCCGCCCAGGGTCATCCTGGCCTTTTCCGGCGCCTTGCTGGCGCCGCACCGGTTGGGGGAGGCGCCGGCGCGTCCGCCGGTCCTGCTGGTGCATGGGGAGGTGGACGAGGTGGTGCCACCCTCGCGCTCGCGGGAAGCGGAGGCGGCATTGCTGGCGGCGGGGTTCCCGGTGGAAAGCCTGTTCTGTCCCCGACTCGGGCATGGCATCGACGAGGCGGGACTGGCGCGGGGTGCGCTGGCATTGCAGCGTGCTTTCGCGGAAAAATAAAGGGTTCCAAGGGCGAAGCCCTTGGCAGGTCCAGGGCGGAGCCCTGGTGGGGTTTGGGGCAACGCCCCAAGTATCGTTGTGCCTTCGTAGCGTGGGATCGGTGCTCGCGCGTGACGCAACGGTGAAACCCGGCAACTCCGCCTTGCGGCTGCCACATCCCGGTGCGATAAGTCTCCCGGGTTCTCGGCGACGCACAATATCTGGCGGATCGTTAAGTGAACTTCCCCCAGACATTGGGCATCGCCCGGTCGGGGATGCGTTTTGCCGGACGGCGGACAACATTTTCCTGCGCTGGTACTGAATGCGGATTTCCGTCCGCTCTCGTACTTTCCCCTGTCCGTCTGGTCATGGCAGGACGCGGTCAAGGCCGTGTTCCTCGACCGCGTTTCGGTGCTGAGCGAGTACGACGCCGAGGTCCGTTCGCCCAGCATGTCGATGCGCCTGCCGAGCGTGATCGCCCTGAAGGACTACATCCCGGCGGCGCGCCGCCCGGCGTTCACCCGCTTCAATGTCTTCCTGCGCGACGCCTTCGCCTGCCAGTATTGCGGCGAGCGGCAGCCGACCCCGGAGCTGACCTTCGACCATGTGATCCCGCGCAGCCGCGGCGGGCGCACCACCTGGGAGAACGTCGTGACCGCCTGCGGCCCGTGCAACCTGCGCAAGGGCAGCCGCCTGCCGCGGGAATGCCAGATGTATCCGCGCGCGGCACCGGAGCAACCTTCCACCTGGCAACTGCAGGAGAACGGGCGCGCCTTCCCGCCGAACTACCTGCACGAGAGCTGGCGCGACTACCTGTACTGGGACAGCGAGCTGGAAAACTGATCCGGCGGCTCGCGCGCCGCGTCACGCACTCGGGACGGAGCACGGCCGTTGCCGGGGCGCTCCGTTGCTTGACGTCCCCCCGCGACGCTGATCTGCTGCCGGCAAGCCGAGCGGCAGCCCGCAATAAGGAGCTGGGGGGATATGCGTCGGACGATCACCGCCATCGTCGCCGTCGCCGGAATCCTGTCCGGCACGGAGGTTTGCGCCGAGACCATCACCGTCGCGACCGTCAACAACGCCGACATGATCATCATGCAGCGCCTCTCGCCGCAATGGGAGCAGCGCACCGGCAACCGGATCAACTGGGTGGTGCTGGAAGAGAACGTGCTGCGCCAGCGCGCCACCACCGACATCGCCACGCGCGGCGGACAGTTCGACGTGCTGACCATCGGCTCCTACGAGGCGCCGATCTGGGCGAAGCAAAACTGGCTCACCCCGCTCGATGATTTCCCGAAAGGCTACGACTACGAAGACATCTTCCCGACGGTGCGGGAGGCGCTGTCGGGCGATGGCCGGCTGGTCGCGGTGCCGTTCTACGCCGAGAGCTCCTTCACCATGTACCGCCGGGACCTGTTCGAGCAGGCCGGGCTGCAGATGCCGCAGCAGCCGAGCTACGACGACATCGAGGGGTTCGCCCGCACGCTGACCAAACGCGACCAGCAGCAATACGGCATCTGCCTGCGCGGCAAGCCGGGCTGGGGCGAGAACACCGCCTATTTCAGCACGCTGGTGAACACGTTCGGCGGCCGCTGGTTCGACGAGAAATGGAACGCGGAACTGGACACGAAGCCCTGGCAGGACGCGGCCGGCTTCTATGTTCACCTGTTGCGCGACTACGGCCCACCGGGCGCCAGCTCCAACGGGTTCAACGAAAACCTGGCGCTGTTCGCCACCGGCCATTGCGCCATCTGGATCGATGCCACCGTCGCCGCCGGCTTCGTCACCAACAGGAAGGGCAGCCAGGTCGCCGACCGGGTCGGCTTCGCCCAGGCGCCGGTCGCGCGCGTGCCGAATGGCTCGCACTGGTTCTGGGCCTGGGCGCTCGCAGTGCCGAAGACCTCGAAGAAGCCGGACACGGCGAAGTCGTTCCTGGCCTGGGCGACGTCGAAAGACTACATCGCCCAGGTCGGCAAATCCGAAGGCTGGGCCAGCGTGCCGCCGGGCACGCGCAAATCCACCTACGACAATCCGGAGTATGTGAAGGCCGCCAGCTTCGCGACCCTGGTCAACCAGGCGATCCAGACCGCCGACCTGCGCCACCCGAGCGCCCAGCCCGTGCCCTATGTCGGCATCCAGTACGTCGCGATCCCGGAATTCCAGGCGATCGGCACCACCGTCGGACAGGCACTGGCCGGCGCGCTGACCGGCCAGAGCAGTGTCGAGGATGCCCTGAAAGGGGCACAGGCATCGGTCACCGCGACCATGCAGCAGGCGGGCTACCAGTAACTCCATCCCCGGCCCCCGGCACAGACGGAGGGGACGCATGCACAGCAGCCCGGCGACGGCGACCCTGCGCCGATTCCTGACGCCGCGCCCCCGCACGGCGGCGGACGGACAGGGGGGACGGGTCCGCACCCTGCCCCTGGTGGCGCCGGCGGTGGGGCTGCTGCTGCTGTGGTCGCTGATCCCGCTGGCAATGACGCTGTATTTCTCGTTCCGTCGCTACAACATGCTGAACCCGGACCTGGCGGGCTGGGCGGGCTTCAACAACTACCGCTTCCTGCTGCGCGATCCTGCCCTGGTGCAGTCGCTATGGGTCACCGTGCTGCTGGTCGGCGCCGTGCTGGCGATCACCGTCTGCCTCGGCGCCGTGCTCGCCGCCCTGTTCCAGGCCGAGTTCCCCGGCCGCGGCATCGCCCGGGTGATGATGATCTCGCCGTTCTTCGTGATGCCCACGGTCAGCGCGCTGATCTGGAAGAACCTGCTCATGCATCCGGTGAACGGGCTGTTCGCCTGGATCACCGGCCTGTTCGGCCTGCCCCCGGTCGACTGGTTCGCCGAGCTGCCGCTTGCCTCGGTCATCATGATCGTGTCCTGGGAATGGCTGCCCTTCGCCTTCCTGATCCTGCTGACGGCGCTGCAGTCGCTCGACGAGGAGACGCTGGAGGCGGCGCGGCTCGACGGCGCCGGGCCGGTCTCGATCTTCCGGCATGTCCAGGTGCCGCACATGGGCCGCGCCATCAGCGTCGTGGTGATGATGGAAACGATCTTCCTGCTCGGCGTCTTCGCCGAGATCTACGTCACCACCTCCGGCGGGCCGGGGCTTGCCACCACCAACCTTGCCTTCCTGATCTACCAGCGCGCGCTGCTGGCCTTCAATGTCGGCTCGGCCTCGGCAGCGGGGGTGATCGCCATCGTCCTGGCCAACATCATGGCCGCCTTCCTGGTGCGCACCGTGGCACGGAAGCTCGACGCATGACGCCGTCGTCCAAGGGCCACAGCCTCGCCGCCGGGGTGCTGGCCTGGGCCGCGGCGGTGGTGATGTTCTTCCCGATCCTGTGGATGGGGCTGGCCAGCCTCAAGACCGAGGCACAGGCGGTGCAGACGCCGCCCACATTGCTGTTTGCGCCGACGCTGGAAAACTACGCGGAGATCTTCGATCGCGCCAACTATGTCGCCTTCGCCATGAACAGCGTGGTGATCGCCCTGGCGACGACGGTACTGATGCTGGCGATCGCGGTGCCGGCGGCCTTCGCCATGGCGTTCTATCCGACGCCGCGCACCCGCGGCACGCTGCTGTGGATGCTCTCGACCAAGATGCTGCCCGCGGTCGGCGTGCTGGTGCCGATCTACCTGATCGCGCGGGACACGGGGCTGCTCGATTCCCGCATCGCGCTGATCGTTGTCTACACACTCAGCAACCTGCCGATCGGCGTGTGGATGCTGTTCACTTTCTTCCGCGAGACGCCAAAGGACATCATCGAGGCCAGTCGCATCGACGGCGCCGACGTGCGCCAGGCGATCCTGTACGTGCTGCTGCCGCTGGTCGCCCCCGGCATCGCCTCGACCGGGCTGCTCTCGGTGATCCTGTGCTGGAACGAGGCGTTCTGGAGCCTCAATCTTTCGGTCCACGACGCCGCCCCCCTGCCCGCCTTCATTGCCTCCTTCTCGGCGCCACAGGGGTTGTTCTGGGCCAAGCTCTCGGCTGCCTCCACGCTGGCGATCGCGCCGATCCTGGTACTGGGCTGGATCAGCCAGCGACAGCTCGTGCGCGGCCTGACCTTCGGTGCCGTCAAGTAAAGGGAATTCCATGAGCGCGATCGAGCTCAGCCGCCGCACCCTCGCCGCCATCACGGCGCCCGTGCGGCTTCCCGGCTACGATCCCGCCACCGTCGTGCCGGGCATCGTGCATCTTGGCTTCGGCGGGTTCCATCGTGCCCACATGGCCCGCTACACGCACGAGCTGATGCAGCGCGACCTTGCGGCGCTGTCCTGGGGCATCGTCGGGGCGGGCCTGCTGCCGGCCGACAAGCGCATGCACGACGCCATGGTGCCGCAGGACGCGCTGTACACCCTGATCGAGCGCGGTGCCGGCGGCGAGGCCGTCTCGGTGATCGGCTCGGTGGCGCGCATCATCTACGCAGGCGAGTCCAGCGCTGCCCTGCTGGCCGAGCTGGACAACCCGGCGATCCGCATCGCGAGCCTGACCGTCACCGAGAACGGCTATTGCCTCGATCCCGCGACCCGCCGGCTCGACCCCGGCCATCCGGCGATCCGGCAGGACCTCGCCACCCCGGAAAGCCCCCGCAGCGCCATCGGCATCCTGGTGGAAGCCTGCCGGCGGCGACGCGCGGCGGCCGGGGCGCCGTTCACCGCGCTGTCCTGCGACAACATCCAGCACAACGGCGATGTGCTGCGCGAGGCGGTGCTGACGCTGGCGGAGCTGCGCGGATCCGGCCTCGCCGGATGGATCGCGGCGCATGTGCCCTTCCCCAACACCATGGTCGACCGCATCACGCCGGTGACGGCGCCGGAGGACATCGCCCATCTCGAGCGTCGCTACGGCATCGCCGACCGCTGGCCGGTGGTCTGCGAGGACTTCACGCAATGGGTGATCGAGGACAGATTCGCCGCCGGCCGGCCGGCCTGGGAACAGGTCGGCGCGCAGTTCGTGCCGGACGTGGCCCCGTACGAGATGATGAAGCTGCGCCTGCTCAACGGCAGCCATCTCGCGGTGGCCGCGCTGGGGCGGCTCTGCGGCTACACTTATATCGATGAGACCATGGCCGACCCGCTGTTCCGCCGCTACATGGCGGCGCTGATGGACCGCGAGACCGGCCCGACCCTGCCGGATGTACCGAGGATCGACCTGGCCGACTACAAGCGGACCCTGATCGCCCGCTTCGCCAATCCCGCCATCAAGGACACCGTCGAACGGGTCAACACCGACGCACCGCTGAACGTGCTGGTGGTGCCGATCACGGCCCGGCTGGAACAGGGCGGCAGCATCGATCTGCTCGCCCTCGCCCTGGCCGGCTGGATGCGGCGCGTGCGCGGCGATGACGAACAGGGGCGACCGATCGACGTGCGCCACCCGATGGCGGCGCTGCTGCGGCAGAAGGCGGAAGAGGGTGGCCAGGATCCCGCCCCCTTGCTGTCGATCCGGCCATTGTTCGGATTGCTTGGCACGGATGCGCGCCTGACCGTGCCGGTTCGCAAATGGCTTGGCAGCCTCTATGAGGTTGGCAGCCACCGAACCCTGGAACGGGCGGCCGTGGAACTGGGCTTCTGATCCAGGCGCCTCGGGGCGTTGCTCCGCCCCCCGAAGAGCCCTGGCGTGCCGCCCGGCTATTTCGGATCCCAGGGAACCGGATTTATCGCAGCGCGATATCAGACCAGGATACGGAACGAGGCTTGCCAGGATGCCCCCTTGCTGCCGCACACGGGGCCAACCGACGCTGCGGCAACAGATGCACGGTCAGATATTTTTGAACCGTTCCGACGAACTGCCCCCAAAGCCGGAGGGGGCAAGACAACAGCATCGTTTTCGTCTGATTCATTCCTTGCCAAGTACACTGCATCCCCGCCCCCTGGCGCGGCGCCCGAACGAATCAAGCAACGAAGCTCAGGACCACGGCCACGACCATCGGAGTGGGCCAGACATTCGTTGGAAGGGAAAATGTCCAGGAAGCACGATCAGGCCAATCGCAGCCGGATGACAACAATATTGACGAGGATTTTACTTATTTCTCTGGGCGCTATCTGACGTTACAGTGAAACCTGCCGAGAGATGCGGGCTGTTCAATCACCGCAAAGGCATGATACCAGGATAGAAAATGCCTCCATGCGACCTGTTCTCTATTAACAAGAGAGACCAAAACGTCAACCAACGACGAGGGGTTGAAATGCATGCAGACTTGTGATCGCAGCGACTGCGTCGTATAGTCGTGCCACTTGCAACAGGCAAATTGCCTGGGCGAAAACCTCATCAGACACAGGATGAAGACGTGACCGGACGCGCATTCACGCGCTCACATGATCTGGACGATATGACCAACGTCTCCGACGAGACCCCGTCTTCTCCCGACAGCTCCGATCTTCATACCGCAGAGATGCAGGCACGGCGTGCGCTTGGTCTCATTCCTGGCGGCAACGGCGGACAGCGCGAACGGCCATCGCCTCCGGGCGCCCCCGCCTTTCGCTCGGACCGGTTCCGTCAGGACGGGCAGCGGCGGCGCTTCGTGCGCGATGGGGAAGTGCCGGTGGTCGTCATGGCACGCAGCGAGGCCGGCGCGACGGGGTCCCCCTCGGCATCGACCTCCCCCAACTGCCCGACCAACCGCCTGGCCAAGGCGGAGCTGGCGTTGGTCACCGAACGACGCGCCCGTGAACGCGCCGAACGGTCATTTGCCGAGGCGCAGACCAAGATCCGCGAGTTGCAGACGAAACTTGGCCATCTGGTGTTGACCCGCGACGAAGCGCTCGCCTCTGCGCAACGCGCGCTGGCCCAGCAGCATGAGGCCGAAACCGCCCTCGCCGCCGAACGTGCCGCCCGCGAAAAGGCGGAACTGGAACTGGCGGGCCGACTGGCCGCACGCCTGGCGGCGGAAGACCAACCCGACGAAGCCCCGGCAGCATCGCCGGCTCGCCGGATTGCCAGGGTGGCGGCGGCAAAAATCCGCGTGGAACAGGCGCCGAAAGCAAAGCCGAAGACAGCACGGGCCAAACGGGCACCGGCGGAACCGAAGCCGGTTCGGTGGTGGATCAGGCCAAAGGACAGCCGCTCCGGCAAATAACCGCCGCCACGCCCTCCCATACCCCCCGGCACCAGGCCGCCGACGCCTCCTTGTTCCGATCAAGACAACAGGCTGCCGCCACGCCGTAATGGCACATGGCATCGAGGACACGGCGACATGCGCCGGGCCGGGACGCTGAAGTCCCGACCCGACGGCATGGCACCGGGTCAGCCGTTGGCCGCGAGCCCTACCGAAACCACATGGCCGCGCTCATAGGCTTCCACATAGGCACGGCCGTAATAGCTGTCGACCAGCAACTGCCGGATCTCGGAGACCAGCGGATAGCGCGGGTTCGCCCCGGTGCACTGGTCGTCGAAGGCCGCCTCCGCGATACGGTCCACCGCAGCAAGGAACTCGGCCTCCGGCACGCCCGCCGCCTGGATGGAGGCCGGAATCTCAAGCGTCTGCTTGAGCTGTTCGATCCACTCGATCAGCTTCGCCACCCGCTCGTGGTCCCGCGTGCCGCCCAGGCCGAGATGACGCGCCACCTGCGCATAGCGCAGCACGCTCTTCGGCCGGTCATACTGGCTGAAGGCGGTCTGCTTGGTCGGGATGTCGGCGGCGTTGTAGCGCACCACGTTGCTGATCAGCAACGCATTGGCCAGGCCGTGCGGCAGGTGGAACTCGGCACCAAGCTTGTGCGCCATCGAATGGCAGACGCCGAGGAAGGCATTGGCGAAGGCAATGCCGGCCAGGGTCGCCGCACTGTGCACCAGTTCCCGGGCCCGGGGATTGCGCGCGCCTTCCTGGTAGGCGGAGGGCAGGTTCTCCTTCAGCAGCCGCAGCGCCTCCAGCGCCTGGCCGTCGGAGAACTCGTTGGCCACCACGGAGACATAGGCTTCCAGCGCATGCGTCACCGCGTCAATGCCGCCCGCCGCGGTCAGCGACTTGGGCATGTCCATGACCAGGTTGGCATCGATGATCGCCATCGACGGGGTCAGCTCGTAATCGGCGATCGGGTATTTCACGCCGGTGGCCTCGTCGGTGACCACCGCGAAGGGCGTCACTTCCGACCCGGTGCCGGAAGTGGTCGGCACCGCCACGAGCTGCGCCTTCACCCCAAGCTTCGGGAAGCGGTAGATCCGCTTGCGGATATCCATGAAGCGCAGTGCCAGGTCGTCGAAATGCACGTCGGGCTGCTCGTACATCACCCACATGATCTTGGCCGCATCCATCGGCGAGCCGCCGCCGAGGGCCAGGATCACGTCGGGCCGGAAGGCATTCGCCCGCGCCAGCGCCCGGCGCACCACGCCCAGCGTGGGATCGGCGCTGACCTCGTAGAAGCACTCCACCTCCATGCCAAGCTGCTTGAGGATGTCGACGGTGCCGTCGACATAGCCTTTCTCGAACAGGAAGCGGTCGGTGACGATCATGCAGCGACGCTTGCCGCGCAGATCCTCGAGCGCGAAGGGCAGGCAGCCCCGCCGGATGTAGATCGAGCGCGGCAGCTTGTGCCAGAGCATGTTCTCGGCCCTCTTGGCGACCATCTTGCGATTGAGCAAATGCTGCGGGCCGACATTCTCCGAGATCGAGTTGCCGCCCCAGGAGCCGCAGCCCAGCGTGAGCGAGGGGGCAAGGCGGAAATTATAGAGGTCGCCGATGCCGCCCTGCGCCGCCGGGGTGTTGATCAGCACGCGCGCGGTCTTCATGCGCTCGCCGAACACCCGCACCCGCGCCGGCTGCAGGTCCTGGTCGGTATAGAGCACGGAGGTGTGGCCGATGCCGCCGAGCGCCACCAGCCCGGCGGCGATGTCGCAGGCCTGCGCGAAATCGGCCGCCCGGTACATCGCCAGCGTGGGTGAAAGCTTTTCGTGGGCGAAGGCCTCGGCCTCGGAGACCTCGGAGACTTCGCCGATCAGCACCTTGGTGGCCGGCGGCACCTCGATGCCCGCCATGCCGGCGATGGTGGTCGCGGCCTGGCCGACGATGGCGGCGTTCAGCGAGCCGTTGCGCAGCAGCACGCCACGCACCGCCTCGGCCTCGGCGGCGGAGAGGATGTAGCCGCCATGGCGCAGGAAGCGGTCGCGCACCGCCTCGTAGACCTCATCGACGACCACCACCGCCTGCTCGGAGGCGCAGATCACGCCGTTGTCGAAGGTCTTCGACATCAGGATGGAGGCGACCGCGCGCTTGATGTCGGCGTGCTCGTCGATCACCGCGGGGGTGTTGCCCGGGCCCACGCCGATGGCGGGCTTGCCGGAGGAATAGGCGGCGCGGACCATGCCCGGCCCGCCGGTCGCCAGGATCAGGTTGACCGCCGGATGATGCATCAGCGCCTCGGACAGCTCGACCGAGGGGACGTCGATCCAGCCGATGATGCCCTCCGGCGCGCCCGCCGCCACCGCCGCCTCCAGCACCAGGCGCGCGGCCTCGCAGGTGGCGCGCTTGGCGCGCGGGTGCGGCGAGAAGATCACGCCGTTGCGGGTCTTGAGGCTGATCAGCGCCTTGAAGATGGTGGTGCTGGTCGGATTGGTGGTCGGCACGATGGCGCAGATCAGGCCGACCGGCTCGGCGATGGTGATGACGCCGGCCTCGGCGTCCTCCCCGACCACGCCACAGGTCTTCTCGTCCTTGTAGGCGTTGTAGATATATTCGGCGGCAAAATGGTTCTTGAGGACCTTGTCCTCCATCACCCCCATGCCGGTCTCCTCGGCAGCGAGCCGGGCGAGCGGGATGCGGGCATTGGCGGCGGCCAGCGCGGCGCTGCGGAAGATCGCGTCGACCTGCGCCTGGCTGTAGGTGGCAAATTTTTCCTGGGCGGCCCGGACCCGGGCAATGACGATTTCAAGTCCGGCCAGATCGGCAGTTGGCATGCTCGTGTATGTCCGTTGCTTGGGTGTGGACACCAACGGACGCCCCTTCCAGATGTGTTCAGCTTCTTTGTAACCGGTTTCTCAGCCAATATAACGGATCGCGACGGACATCCCACATATTTCTTCTCCGTCATGCCGGCAGAGCCGGATTGCAGGCAACGTATTGCGGGCAATACGTGCAAACCGCAGGCATTATCTGCCCTGGTCAGTCCGAAGCGCCGACCGGTCCGCGTGCGGAACCGGTGGGATGGCTGCGCGACCGCAAGGACCTGCCAGCCACCATGACATCGCCGTCCGGTCGCGCACGGCGCCGGAGCCATGCGGTCACGGCCGGCCCGCTGCTGCCACAGCGATCCGGCCGTGCCACGGAAGCGTCAGCGATACTTGCGGGCGTCGCCGGGCAAGGCGTCCCGGACGCAAAGGATCATGACCAATCCCAACATGCCGTTGGCCATGAGCATGTAAGTCGGGATCATGATGTCACCGAAGGAATCGATGAGCATCGTGGCCAGGAAGGGCATGAGTCCTCCCCCGATCACCGATCCGAAGCTGTGCCCGAAGGAGACGCCGGTGCTGCGCACCCGGGTCGGCAGAAGTTCGGGATACATCAGATAGGACCCCGCCTGGCACATGGTATAGGGCAGCATGGTCACCACCAGGGCGAGCACGGTGAGATTAAAGGACTCCGGCCCCATCATGGCATACATCGGATAGCTGAGCGCGATGTAGAGACTGTAGGATATCGCAAGCGTCCGCTTTGCCCCGAGACGGTCCGTGACAAATCCGAACACGGGAATGAGCACCGCTGCGCAGGTGACGGCGATGAGCACAATGAAGCCCACCTGCGACTGCGGGATCCGGAGCACCGTCTTCATGTACACGGCCACGTACACCGTGCCGATATAGGTTCCGATGGTCTGCACCATCGCGAACATCATCAGCTTGAACAGCGACCCCGGATAAGCCTTGAAGAGTTCCGCGAAGGGCGCCTTGGCCAGCCCGCCGGTGTTGCGCAGATGCTCGAATTCAGGGCTGTCCTCGATCCGCAGCCGGATCCACAGGCAGCCCAGCATCAGCGGCAGCGCGACCAGGAAGGGCACGCGCCAGGCCCAGTCGGGGGCGCTCGTGGCAAACAACGCGGCCGCCATGCCCGCCAGCCCGGCGGCCGTGGCCTTGCCCAGCACGGCGATGCCCGGAATGAAGGAGATGTACAATGCGCGCCGGTTAGGTGGGGCCCATTCCCGGATATAGGACGCCGCACCGCCGATCTCGCCGCCGGCGGAGAGTCCCTGGAGCAGTCGCAGGGTGATCAGGAGCGCTGGCGCGGCCACGCCAATGGAGGCGTAGGTGGGCAGCAGGCCGATGCCGGTACTGGCAAGACCCATCAGCAGCACCGTCGCCAGCAGGGCCGTCTTGCGACCGTAGCGATCCCCGATATGGCCGAAGAGGATGCCGCCCAGCGGCCGGACGATGAAGGCGCTGCCGAAGACCGCGAGCGTGGAGAGCAAGGAAGCCGTGGGGTTGTCGCCGGGGAAGAAGGCGGTGGCGAGCATGGCCGCCACGTAGCCGTAGCAACTGAAATCATAGTATTCCAGGAAAGTTCCGAAAGAGGCCGCGACAGTCGCCTTCTTGGCCTCACGCACACGGCGGGGGGTGGCCTCGGACTCAAAACGCGCTGCGTAGGTAACGGCTTGTTCCATGATGGTGCATCCTGGGCCGGGCGGCCGTCACCTGTCGCACAGACAGGTCAGACAGGTAACGACCACAATCCGTCAAACCCTGTTCAGAACTGGCAGGTGTCGTCGATGATTTCCGCGCCCGTCTGGCGAAGCTTGGCGTCAACCCAGGCGCGGTCATAGCAACCGGCCTCGATGTCGACGAAAATCTGCTTCTCCCTGGCTGAAATGGCCTGGGTGGCCGCCAGCACCTCCCTCGCGTCCTTCTGGGGAACGAAGACCACGCCGTCGGCGTCACCCACCACGATGTCGCCGGGACGCACCACGGCTCCGCCACAGGCGATCACCGTGTTGATTTCCCCGCACCCGTTCTTGTAAGGCCCCATCGGCGTATATCCGCGCGAGAACACAGGCAGCGTGCCGAAGGCAAGGATGCCGTCGTAGTCCCGCACCGTGCCGTCGAGCACCAGTCCGCCGATGCCCCGCCGGGCGGCGTAGCGCACCATGATCTCTCCGATCAGCGCGTTGGTCAGGTCTCCCTGGCCGTCCACCACCACGATGTCGCCGGGCCGGGCCAGGTCCAGCGCCTTGTGAATGAAGAGGTTGTCCCCGGGATTGACCTTGACGGTGAAGGCGGGACCGCAGAGCTTCATGTCCGGGCGCACCGGGCTGATGGCGCTGCAGGCGCAGAACATGCGCGACATGTTGTCCGCGATATTGGGCGTGGCCTGCCCGCGGAAAGCCTCGATGAGCTCGGGATCAGGACGGTTGAGCCGGGTGAAGATCCGGTTTCCAGGAAGGGACATGGTTTCACTCCACGGATGGATTGGCATTGCCTGTGATGGCCGGTCTGCTTCCGGCCCGTGGCGGCCTCACGACAGGTAGGGAAATTCGGGTTTTTCACCGCGCAGCACTGCCAGCACGTCGCTCACCACGGTGTTGCCCACCCGCAGCAGCGCTTCGTTGGTGGACGCCCCCACGTGGAGCGAGCCGAGAAAATTTGGAAGCGCAAGCAAAGGATGTTGCGGGGGCGGCGGCTCCGTCTCAAAGACATCGCAGGCAGCCCCTGCCAACAGGCCGCGACGCAGGGCATCTGCCAGCGCGATTTCGTCGACGACACCACCGCGCGCGGTATTGATGAGCAGCGCCCCGGGACGGCAGAGCCGGAGCTGGGCTTCACCAATGAGATGACGGGTCTGCGGCGTGTAAGGCACGCTGACGCTGACCACGTCCGATGCCGCGAGCAGCGCGTCCAGCGTCGCATGATGGACGATGCCCAGCTCGGCAAAACGATCCGCAGGCAGGAAGGGATCATACCCCACCACCTCCATGCCGAAGCCAAAGCGGCAGATCTCCGCGACACGTTGCGAGATTCTGCCGAGCCCCACCAGCCCGAGGGTTTTTCCGCCCAGTTCCGTCCCGGTGAGTTCCGTGGGGGAAATGCGGGCTGCGCCGGCGCGCAGCATGCGCATATTGTCGGGCAGCTTGCGCATCAGGGCGAGCATGAAGCCCACGATGAGTTCGGCCACGGAATTGACGTTGGCGGTGGGCGTGTACACCACCTGCACTCCGTGTTCCCGGGCGGCCTGCACATCGATGGCATTGACCCCGATGCCGTGCTTGCCGATGACCTTGAGCCGTCGTGCGGACGAGATCCGGGCGCGGGTCACCGGGGCCGCGCGCACGATGATCGCGTCAGCGTGCGACCAGTCGGCGGATCGCGGATCGTCCCAGGCCACCACCTCCGCCGCCTCGCGCAGCCTGGCCAGGGGGACCGGATGGATGGGTTCCGTCAGTATGACCTGCAATGTCTTCTCCGAAGCGATGATTCTGTGGCACCGGGGCATTTTCGATGATGCGCTATTCGACTTGATTTGATGTTGATTATTCGATATCTCTATATTTCAATTTGCTCACTGCGCTGGTCGCCGGGCGACTGCGGAACCGGCACGATCGATTAATTCCCGCAGCATTGCGCCTTTCATCACGAATTCGCATCATCTCGCGGGCCACCATGCCATGCGAGTTAATATTACAAAAATGATTATTTTGAATTATATATATTCCAAAATAGAATATTTTTTGGACCAACAAGGAGCTCAGCCGTGCAGTCCCAGGACATTGAGATATTTCTTCAATTGGCACGCCACCGGAACCTGTCCCGTGCCGCCGAAGTGACACATCTTTCCCAGTCCACCATCAGCAAGCGACTGCAGATGCTGGAAGAAAAGTTGGGCTATCACCTTCTGGAAAGGGGCAAGGGACTCAAGAAGGTGGAGTTGACGCCCCAGGGCGAGGCCTTCCTGCCGATCGCGGAACGCTGGCAGGAATTGTTGCGCGAAGCCCATGAGGTCAGTTGGGCCCAGCCACGCCAGCACATCGTCATCGGCACCGTTCCCAGCGCCAACATGACCTTCATTCCCGAATTGTGCCGACGCCTCTGGAACCGCAAGCCCCGCCTGAGCTATCGCACAATTTCGCTTCACTCCGTGGAAATGTACGAGGAGATCGAGAAGCGCACCATCGATGTGGGCTTCTCGCTGGTCGAGCAGACGGCGCAGAGCGTCGCGGTGTCGCCGTGCTTCTCCGTGCCGCTCATCGGCGTGCGCATCCGCCAGGGCGGCGCAAGAAAGGTCGATGTCCGTTCACTCGACCCGGAGCACTGCATCCTCGTTCCCTGGGGCACCAGCTACCTGGCCTGGCACGACTACTGGTTCCATTCCGGCAAGAAGCCCTGGGCGACCGTGGACAATCCGCTCATCTTGTTCGCGGTCATCGAGCACAAGGAACAATGGGCGGTCGTCCCCCGCGGCATTGCCCACGCCATGCTGGCAACGGGCCGCTTCGAGACCTTCCAGATCGACCCCGCTCCGCCGGAGCGCGTCTTCTACAAGATCACGCACAAGACCCCCAGAAGCAGCGTGGCATTGGCGCTCCAGGCGTTCAACGAGGAACTCGCCGGCACGATCCACGATGGCTTCCCCGATATCTATACGGACTTCCGGGACAGCCGCCCCGCCACGCCCACCAGACGGCCATGAACCACCGGCCTCTCGTGGTGGCGCCCCGTCCGCCCAAGGGCGGCACGGACGATACCGGCGCATACCATCAATGCGCCGGCGTGCATGCAAAATTCTCGCGAAATTACCGCAGGTATTTCTGCAGATTTCGATAAAATCGAAGTCGAATTCGATAAAAAACTACAACAAATCCAACATTACTTATAGTTGACTGACAATCTACGGTTGTGCGAATTTCTGTCAGTTCAATGCGAAAGCAGGTCCCATGGCCCTGGTGAAGTCCTCCGAATTGCGCGACGGCACGAAGCATGTGGCGGTTGCCCCGCCGAGTGCGGGCGAATCGCTTGCGAAATCCCAGACCGCAAACGCGAAGGCCGCCCAGCGCCGCCCTGTCCGCACCTTCGCGCGTCAGCAGAAAGCCGCCGAGCGCGTCGCTTCCGCCACCACGCAGGTCTCCAGCGGCATCAGCGAGGCCAGCTCCGCGGCCGAAGAACTGCGCCGCTCGATGGAGCAGATCAGCGCCGGCGCCGAGGAAGCGTCCGGGGCCGCCGAAGAGTCCATGCAGGCGGTGCGCCGCATCGGCATCAGCATCGGCCGCTCCCGCGATAACGCCGAGCTGTCGCAGAGCAAGACCGATTCCCTGCAGACCCTGGTTGCCAGCGTCAACGGCCAGATCACCGCGAGCCTCGCCAGCATCGGCCGCGCCGCCGAGCGGCAGATCGCCTCCGTCGCCATGGTCGCCGAGCTGGAAAAGCAGGCCGCCAATATCGGCGAGATCGTCAAGGCGGTCGCCCGCATCGCCGACCAGACCAACCTGCTCGCCCTGAACGCCGCCATCGAGGCGGCGCGTGCCGGCCAGCACGGCAAGGGCTTCGCCGTGGTCGCCGACGAGGTGCGCACCCTCGCCGAGACCTCGGAAAAGAGCGCACGCGACATCCAGACCCTCGTTGCCGAGATCCAGCGCGAGGTCACCACCATCTCCGACGGCATCAACAAATCCGCTGCGGCGACCGGCGCCGAGGTCGAGAAGGGCCGCGTCGTCACCGCCCAGCTTGAAGTCGTGCGCACCGACATGGCGGAGATCCTGCGCGGCGCCCGCGATATCCTCTCCGCCTCCGAGGAATCCGCGCGTGCCGCCACCGAGGCGCAGAAGGGATCGGAAGCCGTCGCCGCCGCCGCCGAGGAACAGTCCGCCGCCTGCCAGGAAGCGCTGCGCACCGTCGAGCAGCAGAGCAACGCGCTGACCCAGAGCGAGCAGGCCGCGACCGAGTTGTCCGAACTGGCCGAGGAACTGCGCAACAGCACCAGCATCGCCAAGAGCGCGGAAGAGGTCGCCGCCGCGGCCGAGGAGCTGTCGGCCGCCGTCGAGGAAATCAACCGCGCCGCCACCCAGATCATGGCGGCGATCGAGCAGATCAACCGCGGCGCCCAGCAGCAATCCGCCGCCACCACCCAGTCCGCCGCCGCGATCACACAGATCGAGCGCGGCGCCCAGATCGCCAACACCCGCGCCGAAGCCGCCATGGAAAAGGGAACGGCCATGGCCGAGGCGCTGCGCGACAACCGCGCCAGGGTCGACGAGATGATCGCCGGCGTGGAGCAATCGGTCGCGGCCAGCGCCGCCTCGCGCGAGCAGATCAACGGGCTCGACCAGATGGCCCGGCGCATCGACAAGATCGTCGATGCCATCACCACTGTCTCCATCCAGACCAACATGCTGGCGGTGAACGGCAGCATCGAGGCGGCGCGCGCCGGCGAGTACGGCAAGGGCTTCATGGTGGTCTCCACCGATATCCGCAACCTTGCCCGCGATTCCTCGGAAAATGCCGAGCGGATCAAGGATCTGGTGAAGTCGGTACAGGACCAGATCGTGCGCGTGCGCCGCGACCTTGAAGAGATCGCCACCGCTGCCAGCGCCGAGGTCGAGCGCAACAAGTCGATTACCACCAACCTCACCACCATGGCCGCCGACATGGTAATCATCCTGGATGGCAACCGGGAGATCGCGACGGGCTCCGCCGAGATCCTGGCCGCGCTGGCGGAAGCGAAGAAGGGGGTCGAGCAGATCTCGGCCGCCGCCACCCAGGCCAGCCAGTCGGCATCCCAGGCCGCCCAGGCCACGCGCGAGCAGGCCAAGGGTGCCGAGGAACTGGCCGCCGCCGTCGAGGAGATCGCCTCGCTCGCCGACGAGATCCAGAACAGCGAATCGTGAGGCAACGCGAGCAGGGCGCGGCGCCAGGCCGCGATCCGACACGGGATTTCATCTCATGAGCGAAGCGTTGACCACGACCGCCGGCCGGCAGTTCGTCACCTTCTGGGTCGATGGCGAAATGTTCGGCGTTCCCCTCGCCGAGGTGCAGGAGATCATCCGCATGCCCGGGGTGGTCCACGTGCCGATGGCACCTTCCAGTCTGGAAGGGATCGCCAACCTGCGCGGGGCCGTCCTGCCCGTCACCAGCCTGCGCCGCCTGTTCGGCATGACCGAGGCCGAGCACAACGACGCCACCCGCGTCGTCGTGCTCAACCGCGGGGCCCTCTCGGGCTTCGTCGTGGACCGCATGGCCAGCGTGATCAGCCCGGAGGGCGACGAGATCGAGCCGGCCGAGGCGATCGGCAGCGCCGTCTCCTCCGACCTGCTGCAGGGCATGATCAAGCGCGACCAGCGCATGATCATGCTGCTCGATCCCGCAAGCCTGGGGGTGCGCGGTGCGCTGCAGACCGAGCGCCGCCAGACTGGCGGCGCCGCCGCCACGGAAGTCGCGCAAGGCACGGCCACGGCAGCCGTCACGCGCACCGATCGCGAGCTGCAACTGGTCTCCTTCGAGGTGGCCGGCCAGGAATACGCCTTCCCGATCGCCGACGTGCAGGAAATCGTGCAGGTGCCACCGCGCATCAGCATGGTGCCGCGCAGCGACGTGCACGTGATCGGCGTGATGACGCTGCGCAACCGCCTGCTGCCGCTGGTGTCGCTGCGCAGCATGTTCGGCATGCCGCAGCCGGCCCTGGCCGAGCACAACCGCATCGTCGTTGTCTCGGTCGGACGCAACCGGGGGGGCGAAGAGATCGCCTCGGTCGGCATCGTCATGGATGCCGTCAAGGAAGTGCTGCGGGTTTCGCTGTCCCTGGTGGACGCGGTGCCGCCGCTGCTGTCCAGGAGCGGGCATGCGGCCGATCTTGAATCGATCTGCCGGCTCGAGGATGGGCGGCGCCTGGTCACCATCCTCTCGGCGCAGAAGATGTTCGCGGGCGCGGATTTCTCGGGCATCGCCGCAGAAGCGGCGACCGTGCAGGCGGAGGGAGATGGCAGGGTGGCACAGGCAGAGACCGAGGCGGTCGACGAGGAAGAACAGTTCGTCGTCTTCCGGCTCAGCAACGAGGAATACGGCGTGCCGATCGGCGCGGTGCAGGAGATCGTGCGGGTCCCGGACGAGCTCACCCGCGTGCCGCGCACGCCCGATTTCATGGAAGGCGTGGTCAACCTGCGCGGGGTAGTGTTGCCGGTGGTCGACCAGCGCCGCCGCTTCGCCCTGCCGGACATGGCCCGCAACGATCGCCAGCGCATCATGGTGCTGATGGTGGGGCACGCAAGGACCGGCTTCATCGTCGACAGCGTGGTGGAGGTGCTGAAGGTGCCGCGCAGCACGATCGGCCCGGCGCCGCATCTCTCCGAACAGCAGCGCCTGCTGATCGACCGCGTCGCCAATCTCGAGCGCCAGAAGCGCATGCTCCTGCTGCTGCAGCCGGAACGGCTGCTCAGCGTGGACGAGCAGCGCTCGGTCGAAGCGCTCTGAGCCGGCGGAACGACGATCATGCCGGGCTCTCCCCTGCGCGTCCTCGTGGTTGACGACTCCGCGCTGATGCGGCGCCAGCTTCGCCAGATGCTGGAATCCGCGGGCGACGTCGTCGTCCAGCACGCGCGCAACGGGCATGAGGCGCTCGAACAGATCCGCGTGTTCAACCCGCAGGTGGTCACGCTCGACGTCAACATGCCGGAGATGGACGGCCTGACCTGCCTGCGCCGGCTGATGCGCGAGGCGCCGCGCCCGGTGGTGATGGTCTCCTCCCTCACCGCCGATGGCGCCGAAGTCACCGTGCGGGCACTGGCACTCGGGGCGGTCGACGTGGTGCTCAAGCCCGACGGTACGGTCTCTTCCGGCATCGACCGGGTGCGGACCGAACTGCTGGCCAAGGTGCGGACCGCCGCGCGTGCCAGGCTGCGGCCGATGCGCCTGGAAGAATCGCTGCGTGCCGAGCGCACCGCGGTGTCCGCGCGCCACCGTGCCGCCCTGCAATCGCCGCGCGACCTGGCCGGAGTGGTGCTGATCGGCGTTTCCACCGGCGGCCCGCGGGCGCTCGAGGACATCCTGCCCGACCTGCCGGAAGGCTTCCCCTATGCCGTGGTGATCGCGCAGCACATGCCGGCGAGCTTCACCGGATCGCTGGCGCGGCGGATGGACGGGCTGTGCGTGCTGCCGGTACAGGAAGTGGCCGCGCCCACCCCGCTGCGCGGTGGCGCCATCTTCATCGGCCGCGGCGAATCCGACGTGGTGATCGAGCGCCGGCTGGGGCGGATCGTGGCCAATGCCGTGCCGCCCGACCAGAGCCCATGGCATCCCAGTGCCGACCGGATGGTGGCCTCGGCCATGGAGCATCTGCCGCCGGCCCGCCTGATCGGTGTGCTGCTGACCGGCATGGGCAATGACGGCGCCGAGGCGATGACGGCGCTGCACCGTCGCGGCGGGCGCACCATCGCCGAATCGGAGCAGACCGCGGCGGTCTTCGGCATGCCGGCCGAGCTGATCCGGCGCGGTGGCGCCACCGAGGTGCTGGCCTGCGACCGCATCGCCGCGCACCTGGCACAGTGGATGAGGATGTGATGGGCCCGCCAACCAACCAGTGCCAGGGCACAGACCTGCCCTTGTCTTTGACCACCTACGTGTCTTTGACCACCCAAGCGGATCCGGTGTGACATGGCGTTTCTGAAGGCGCGTGCCGGGAACGGGACGTCCCCCCGCGCGCGGCAGCGATCGATGGCCGACCTCGTGGTCGAGCTCACGGCCGCGGACAACGATGTCCGCCGTGCCGCCGCGCGCGAGATCGCCGAACACCCGGGTGCCGGCGAGGCAACCGACGCCCTGGTCGCGGCCCTCGCCGCCGAGACGGTGCGGCCGGTGCAGGAGGCGCTGCTCGGCGCGCTGACCGCGGTGGCGACGCCGGCCGCCATCGATGCGCTGGTGAAGGAGCTCGCGCGCGAGGATGCCTGGCTACGCAACGCGGTGATCGTCGCGTTGCAGGAAATCGGCCCGCCCGCCGCGGCAAGCGTGCGGGCCCTGCTCGACCATGCCGACCCCGACCTGCGCATCGCCGCGCTGGTCACCTTCGCCGGCATGCGCGATCCCGCCGCCGTCCCCTGGGTGATCGCGGCGATGCAGCGCGACACCGAGGTGAACGTCTGCGCGACCGCGGTGGAGACGCTGGAGCAGATCGGCAGCGCCGAGGCCATCCCGGCCCTGCAGGAACTGGCCCGGCGCTTCAACAACGAACCCTTTCTCGTCTTCGCCGCCGAGGCCGTGTGCCAACGTCTGGCAGGCGGGTCATGAATCCGGCCGACATCGTCATCACCGACGGCGAGTTCGCCCGCTTCCAGGAATTCTTCTACCAGAAGACCGGAATCGTCTTCGGTGACACCAAGCGCTATTTCGTCGACCGTCGCCTCGCCGACCGCATCGTCACCACCAAAACCGGCTCCTTCGCCGACTACATGACGGCGCTGCGCTTCTTCGATCCCAGAGCCGAGGAACTGCAGAACCTGATCAACACCATGACGGTGAACGAGACGTATTTCTACCGCGAGGAATACCAGTTCCGCTGCCTGGTGAACGCAATCCTGCCGGAAGTGACGCATCACCGCCGGCGCGAGGAACCGCTGCAGATCTGGTCGGTACCCTGCTCCACCGGCGAGGAGCCGTACTCGATCGCGCTGTACATGCTGGAAAACTGGCACGAAGTGGACGACTGGGACATCCGCATCCTCGCCTCCGACATCGACACGCGCGTTCTCGAGCACGCACGCCGCGGCATCTACGACGCACGGGCGCTGCAGAATCTCTCGCCGGCCGCGCGGATGCGCTACTTCACCCGCACCGGCGAGGCCAGTTGGCAGATCGTCGAGGACCTGCGCAACTCGGTCGAGTTCCGCAAGACCAACATCACCTGTACCGCCGACATGCGGCGCTATCGGGACATGGACGTGATCTTCTGCCGCAACCTGCTGATCTACTTCGACGACGCGTCCCGCCGCCGGGCCGCCGAGGCGTTCTACGAGGCGCTGCGGCCGGGCGGGTTCGTCTGTCTCGGGCATTCGGAATCGATGAGCCGCATCTCCTCGCTGTTCACGGTACGCAAGTTCCAGGACGCGATCGTCTACCAGCGGCCGATGTGAGGGAAACATGGGAACCCGCGTTCTCGTCGTGGATGATGCCGCCACCGTCAGATTGTTCTATCGGGGCGTGCTCACGGCCATCGGCTGCAAGGTGGACGAGGCCTGGAACGGCGCCGAGGGGCTGGAGAAAGCCCTGCGCGACCCGCCCGACCTGATGCTGGTGGACGTCAACATGCCGCATCTCGACGGCTACGGCTTCCTGCGCGCGGTGCGCCAGGAACCCGAGCTGCAGGCGATCCCGGCGGTGATGATCAGCACCGAGAGCACCGCCGCCGACGCGGCGCAGGCCTACGCGGTCGGCGCCAACATGTATCTCCACAAGCCCGTCCGTCCGGAGCGCCTGTCCGGGCTGGTGCGGGTGCTGCTTGGGATGCCGCCCGCATGAACCCGCTGCTCGAGCAGTTCCTGATCGAGGGACGCGACCTGCTGGACGCCGCCGGCGCGGCCCTGCTGGATCTGGAACGCGCCCACGCCGACGCGGCGGCGATGAACTCGCTGTTCCGGGCCGTGCACACGCTCAAGGGCACGTCCGGCCTGTTCGAGATGGCGCCGCTGACCTCGCTCGTGCATGCCGGCGAGGACCTGCTGGCGCAGTTGCGCAGCACCGGCCGGCCGATCACGCCGGCCATGGTGGACCTGCTGCTGGCCGCCTTCGACCTGACCCGGACCTGGCTGGAGGCGATCGAGCGCAGCGGTGGCGACCTGCCGGCGGAAGCGGCCGAGGTGGCGGCGACCCGGGCGCAGGCCATTCGCGCGCTGATGGACGGTGGCGACGGCCCGGCGGCCGCGTCCGCCGGCGGCACCGCCGCGCCGCATGCGCCGCCCGCCTGGGTGGCCACGCTGCCCCCCGCCGAGCTGGCCACGGCGGAAGCGGCGGCCCGCGCCGTCGATCGCGACCTGGTGGCGGTCGAGTACTGCCCCGATGCGCAATGCTTCTTCCGCGGCGAGGATCCACTGAACCTGGTGCGCCAGGTGCCGGAGCTGGTGGCGCTGCAGGTGTTGCCACCGCCGGCCTGGCCGGCGCTCGCCGAGATGGACGCCTTTGCCTCGGCCCTGTCGTTCCGCCTGCTCTGCACCGCCCCGCGCGAGGACGTGCAGCACCTGTTCCGCTACTGCGAGGACGTGGCGATCTCCGCCTTCGCCCCGTCGCAGGCGCCACAGCCCGATGCCGGCGTCGTCACCGAAGTGCTGGCCAGCCAACTGCATCTTCTGGACGTGTCCTGCGAACCGGAATGCCTGCCCGGGCGTGCCAGCGCGATCGGCATGCTGCTGCGGCGGGTGATGACGCATCTGGGCCGGGCGCTCGACGAAGCCACCCTGGGCTCGGCGGTGCGACAGACCGCGGAAGGCCATCCGGAAGCGCTCGCGGCGCTGCTGCGCGAGGTGCGGGCCCCGGCCGCCCCGCCGCCCCTGCCCCCCCTCGCCGCTGCTGCCGCCGCCGGTGGCACCGCCGTCGCCGCCGACCCGGCCGAGGCGCCGGCCCCCTCGCCCGAGCTGCGCAGCGCGCCGGTAACCCTGCGGGTCGACCAGTCCAAGATCGACGTGCTGATGAACCTCGTCGGCGAGCTGATCGTCGCCAAGAACAGCCTGTCCTACCTCGCCCGCAAGGCTGAGGCGGGCGCGAGCGCGCGCGACCTCGCGCGCGACATCAAGGACCAGCAGGCGGTGGTGCACCGGCTGGCCGAGGAGATGCAGTCCGCGGTGATGGCGATCCGCATGCTGCCGGTCAACCACGTGTTCCAGCGCTTCCCCCGCCTCGTGCGCGACCTCTCGCGCCGGCTCGGCAAGCAGGTCGACGTGGTGCTGGAAGGCGAGGAGACCGAGGCCGACAAGAACATGATCGAGGCGCTGTCGGATCCCTTGCTGCACATGATCCGCAACAGCCTCGACCATGGCCTGGAATCGGCCGAGGAGCGCATGGTCGCCGGCAAGAAGCCGCATGGCACGCTGCGGCTGGCCGCCGAGCAGCAGAACGAAACCATCGTGGTGACGGTCAGCGACGACGGGCGCGGCATCGACCCGAAGCGGGTGCGCCGCAAGGCGGTGGAGCGCGGCCTGCTCGACGACGCGGCGGCCGAGGCCATGCCGGACGAGGAAGCGCTGCGGCTGGTGTTCCGCGCCGGCTTCTCCACCTCCGAGCAGGTCTCCGACCTCTCCGGCCGCGGCGTCGGCATGGACGTGGTGCGCTCGACCGTGGAGAAGGTGGGGGGCTGGGTGGATCTCTCCAGCAAGCCCGGCCAGGGCACCACGGTGCGGATGACGCTGCCGCTGACCATGGCGGTGACGCGCATCATGACCATCGAATGCGCCGGCCACCTGTTCGGCATCCCGATGAACACGGTCGTCGAGAGTGTGCGCCTGCCGGCCAGCGCGGTGCACTGCATCCGCGGACAGGAAGCCTTCGTGCTGCGTGACCGCATCGTGCCGCTGCTGCGCCTCGATCACCTGCTCGAGTTGCCGGTGGCGCCACAGGCCGCCGCCCGCGAGGACGACCCGGTGCTGGTGCTGCGCGCGGGACAGGCCACCGTCGGCCTGGTCATCGACGCCTTCCGCGAGCGCATGGAAGCGATCGTGCGCCCGCTGGAAGGGATGCTCTCCGGCCTGCGCGGCTTCGTCGGCACCACGCTGCTGGGCGACGGGCGCGTGCTGCTGATCCTGGATGTCGCGGAGCTGGTGTGATGCCGATCCTGATCGAGGGCGACCTCGCCGTGCTGGATGGAACCTGCACCGTGGAAGAAGCCGAGCCGCTGCTGGACTGGGTGCGCGGCACCGCCACCCCCGCGGTCGATCTGTCCGGCTGCAGGCACCTGCATGCCGCCGTGCTGCAGGTGCTGCTGGCGGCCCGCCCCCGGCTTGCCGCCGCCGCCACCGACCCCTTCGTGGCGCGCCTCTGCGCCGAGCTTCCCCCCGCCATACCCCGTCAGGAAGGATCCACCCCATGAAGCATGTCTTGCTGGTCGATGATTCGCCTACCCTGCTGATGAGCATGGCCTCGGTGCTGGAACGCAGCGGCTATGGCGTGACCAAGGCCGCTTCCGGTGAGGAGGGGCTGACGCAGATGCGCACGAAGCCTTTCGCCCTGGTCATCACCGATTACAACATGCCCGGCATCAACGGCGTGGAGATGATCCGCGAGGCGCGCCGCCTGCCCAATGCCCGGTTCACGCCGATGCTGCTGCTCACCACGGAATCCGAGCAGAAGAAACGCGATGACGCCAAGGCGGCCGGCGCCACCGGCTGGCTGGTCAAGCCGGTGCCGGCCGACAAGCTGCTGCAGGTGCTCAAGCAGGTGATCCCGGGAGCCTGAAATGCAGGGCGGTTCGATCTTTTTGCGTGTGCCACCCCGGACCGCCGCCACGCTTTCGGCGCTGAGTGCCCTGGCGCTTGCCGTGTACGGGGTTGGCAGCGGCCTGGGGCTCCCGGTGCTGACATTGGCGCTGTCCTCCTTCGCGGCCTCCCTGGCCGCCGCGCGTGCATTGGCCCCGGCCACGGCCTCGCCGCGGGACGGGACGGTGACCGCCACCAGGGCCGTGCCGGATGCCGCTGCCCCGCCGGCCAAGGCAGCACCACCGGATACCAACGCGGTCGCCGCGCAGATCGCCGTGTATCCCCGCTACGCCGCCATGCTGCGCGAGCAGATCGCCTCCGCCGTCGGCTGCACCGAGCAGGCCGCGATGGACATCCTGACCCGGCTGCAGGGCGTCGACGACAGCGCCTATGAACTGGTCCAACGGCTCAATGCCGCCGAGACCGCCACCCACGTGGCGATGCTGGACGTGCAGGAGCGGATGGCGGCCAACAATGCCGTCATCGACCAGCTGCGCGCGCATGTGCAGGCGCGCGATGCCGCCGCCGCCGACGCCGACCGGATGAACGGCGAGATCGTCACCGCCTTCGGCGGGTTCGACGACCTGCTGCGCCAGATCGAGGGCGTCGCCCGCCAGACCAACCTGCTGGCGCTGAACGCCGCCATCGAGGCCCATCGCAGCGGCGTGGCCGGCGCCGCCTTCGGCGTGGTGGCCGGCGAGGTGCGCCAGCTCTCCCACGGCACGACACAGATCTCCGGGCAGATCCGCGACCATCTCGACATGGTCCAGGCCCTGGTCGGACGGTTCCTCGACCAACGGGCCTTCGTGGTCCAGAAGGCGGAGGAGGAACGCGCCATGATCGAGGCGATCGTCGGCCAGATCGGCGCCACCGCCACAGGCGTCGGCAGCATCGCGACGGCACAGATCGAAGCCGCCACGGCCATGCGCGCACGGGCGGCGCAGATGCGCGAGCTGCTGCTGGAAGCGATCGCGAGCGTCCAGTTCCAGGACGTGACGCGCCAGCAGCTCGAGCATACCGCCGATGCGATCGCGCGCCTCGGCGATCACGCCGAGGCGGCGGCGAAGCTGGTCTGCAACCCCAATGCCGGCGTGGAACTGCCGCTGGTCGAGGCCATGATCGAGAGCGTCTACGCGTCCTACGTGATGGAGCAGCAGCGCGTCGCCCATTCCCGCGCGCTCGGCACGGGCGAGACCGGCGCCGCCGAGCCTGCCATCGAGCTGTTCTGACCCGTCAGGGTCAGGACAGCGCCACCTCGAAGCCGCGCCGCGTTCCCGGGCGCGCCATCATCGCTTCATACCAGCGCCGGACATGCGGGAACTCGGCGAGGTCGACCTGGTGGCGTTCGTGCCGCCAGACCCAGCCGACGATGGCGAAGTCGGCGATCGAGATCTCGCCGGCGAAGAATTCCACCTGCGCCAGCCGCCGGTCGGCGACGCCATAGAGACGGCGCGTCTCCTTGCTGTAGCGCGCCAGCCCGTAGCGCCGGTCCTGCTCGTCGGCCACCTGCAGGAAATGATGCACCTGACCCGGCATCGGGCCGAAGCCGCCCATCTGCCACATCAGCCATTCCAGCACCGGCACCTGCCGGCGCAAATCCGCCGGCCAGAACATGCCGGTCTTGGCCCCGAGATAGACCAGGATCGCACCGGATTCGAACACGGTGATCGGCGCGCCGTCCGGCCCGTTCGGATCCCGGATCGCGGGAATCCGGTTGTTGGGGCTGAAGGCCAGGAACTCCGGGTCGAACTGCGCGCCCTGGGTGATGTCGACCGGCCGCACCGTGTAGGGCAGGCCCATCTCCTCCAGGGCGACGCTGATCTTCCGACCGTTGGGGGTGTTCCAGGTCCAGAGTTCGATGCTCATGGCGCCGCGCGCTCCCTGCTTGCCGCGGCCCGAGGCTACATCCCGAAGAGCCGCAGGACCACGGGCACGATCAGCGAGGTCATCAGCCCGTTCAGCGCCAGGGCGATGCCGGCGAAGCTGCCGGCGACCGGATCGGCCTGGAACGCGCGCGCGGTCCCCATGCCGTGCGCCGCCAGCCCGGTGGCGAAGCCCTGCGCCGCCGGATCGCGCACCCCCAGCCGGCCCAGCAGCGGCCACATCATGCCGCCGACGATCCCGGTCGCGATCACCAGCATCGCCGTCAGCGCCGGATCACCGCCCAGCCCCTGGGCGACGCTCATGGCAATGGCCGTGGTCACGGATTTCGGGGCGATCGCCGCCAGCACCGGCCCCGGCGCGCCGAAGGCCCAGGCAATGCCGACCGCTGAAACGATGGCCGTCAGGGAACCGACCAGCAAGGCCGCCAGCAGCGGCAGCAGTGCCCGCACCACCTGCCAGCGGTTGTGCCACAGCGGCACCGCCAGCGCCACGGTCGCCGGCCCCAGCAGGAAATGCACGAACTGCGCGCCTTCGAAATAGGTTGCGAACGGCGTTTTGGTCGCCAGCAGCACGCCCACCATCAGCACGATCGCGATCAGCAGCGGATTGGCCAGCGGATGCCGCCCCAGCGACGCCGCCACCCGGTCGGCCAGCACATAGGACAGCAGCGTCGCCGTCAGCCACAGCAGCGGGCTGGTCGCCAGGTAGACCCACAGGAAGCCCAGATCGCTCATCACGCCCCTTTGCGCAGCCAGCGCGACACCGCCATGAACACCACGCCGGTCACCACCAGCGTCACGAAGGTCGAGACGATCACCGCCACGAACAGCACCGGCCCATATTGCAGCAGCACCGGGCCCTGCTGGATCACCCCCACCCCCGCCGGCACGAACATCAGCGAGAAATTGCCCAGCAGCACCGCGGCCACCGCGGCGAGCGGCGTGCCTTCCACCGCCTTGTGCTCCGGCTGCCACCAGGCCCGCACGGCCAGCCCCAGCAACAGCAGCACGAAGCCGATCACCGGCCCGGGCACCGGAATGCCCCCCGCCCGCGCGATCACCTCGCCCGCCAACTGGCATCCCAGCAACACCACCAGTGCCGTCAGCATGTCCCTTACCCCTTCTGCGGCGCGTGCGCGGACAGGCCGCGCCGCACCAGCGCCGCCCAGGCGTCCTCGGCGGTGTCGGCGAAGTCGAACAGCGCGAGGTCCTCGGCGCGGATCATGCCTTCCTCCAGCAGGGTGTCGAAGGCGATGATGCGGCGCCAATAGGCTTCGTTGAACAGCACGATCGGCAAGGGCGAGGTGTTCTTGCCGGTCTGGTTCAGGGTGAGGATCTCGAACAATTCGTCGAGCGTGCCGAAGCCACCCGGAAACACCACCAGCGCCCGCGCCCGCATCGCCAGGTGCATCTTGCGCATGGCGAAATAATGAAAGCGGAAGGTCAGCTCCGGCGTGGTGTACGGATTGGGCGCCTGCTCGTGCGCCAGGGTGATGTTGAAGCCGATGCTCGGGGCGCCGACCTCCCAGGCCCCACGGTTGACCGCCTCCATGATCCCTGGGCCGCCACCGGTCGCGATCACGTTGTCGCGCCAGCGATTGCGCGGCGCGAAGGCCCCGCCGCGCTGGGAGGCGATGCGGCCGAACAGGCGCGCCTGTTCATACATCGCCGCCTTCGCCCGCAGCGCCGCTACGGCGGCGCGCGAGGCGTCATCCTGCGCCGCGGCTTCCGCCGCCTCCACCCGTTCAGGGGATGGGGTGCGTGCGCTGCCGAACACGATGATGGTGGTGCGGATGCCCCAGTCACGCAGAGCCAGGTCGACTTTGGCGTATTCCAGGGCGAAGCGGACGGCGCGCACTTCGTCGCGCAGCAGGAACTCGCTGTCCTCGACCGCAAGACGGTAGCTGGCGGCACTGAGCTGGCGGGCATTGTCGGGCGGGGGCGGCACGGTCGTTTCCCTATGCCCCCACGGCCATCGGGTCAGCGCGGAAACGCGCCTGGCGCATGATCCTGCCTCCTGCAGATGGGAAGCCCCAAAGTCTCGCCGCGCGGGGGGCCGCGTCAACTCGCATGCGCCCCGCCGAGGCGGAATCCCCCTTGCACGACGAAAGGATCCAAAGCGAAATAATCGGTTGCGCAAATCCCGCCCCTGCCATCCACCCCGGTCACGGCGACAAGAACAGCCCGGCCACACAGTATTTTTGTGCGTCGCACAAAAATATCCCCCCTCTCTGGCCTCGCCCCGCGATCCCGGCGCGCACGCGCAGCAGGGCAGCGAAAAGCGCGTCCCATGTTGACTTGCTGCGTTGAAAGCGCCGAGTGTCAATCATCCTTTGCGACACCGACTGCCGGGGAGAAATAAAATGTCGGGAAGCCGGGGCGCCACCGGTGGCGCCGTCAACTGGCTCGTCTGGCCCCTGATCGCGCTGCTCGGCGCCATTGCGCTGGGCACTATTGCGCTGAACAGGGGAGAAACCATCAACGCCGTCTGGCTGGTCACGGCTGCGGTCTGCACCTACCTGACCGCCTATCGCTACTATAGTCTGTTTATTGCCCGCCGCGTTTTGCGGCTGGATGCATCGCGTCCGACACCGGCGGTCCGCCACAATGACGGACTCGACTTCGTGCCGACCAACAAATGGGTGGTGTTCGGCCACCACTTCGCGGCGATTGCCGGCGCGGGCCCGCTGGTCGGGCCGGTGCTGGCCGCGCAGATGGGCTACCTGCCCGGCACGCTGTGGATCCTGGCGGGCGTGGTGTTCGCGGGCGCGGTGCAGGACTGCATCGTCCTGTTCGTCTCCACCCGCCGCGACGGTCGTTCGCTTGGCGACATGATCCGTTCGGAGATGGGCACCGTCCCCGGCGTGATCGCCATGTTCGGCGTGCTGATGATCATGATCATCCTGCTCGCCGTGCTGGCGCTGATCGTGGTCAAGGCGCTCGCGGGCAGCCCGTGGGGCACCTTCACGGTGTTCGCCACCATTCCCATCGCCATCCTGATGGGGATCTACAGCCGCTTCATCCGCCCGGGCCGCATCGCCGAGATGTCCGTCATCGGCTTCGTGCTGCTGATGGCCGCGATCATCTTCGGCCAGACCGTGGCCGAAACCCCCGAGCTCGCCGCCCTGTTCACCTATCGCGGCGAGGCCCTGGCGCTGATCCTGATCGGCTACGGCTTCGTCGCTTCGGTGCTGCCGGTTTGGCTGCTGCTGGCACCGCGCGACTATCTCTCGACCTTCCTCAAGATCGGCACCATCCTGGCGCTGGCGGTCGGCATCGTCGTGGTGATGCCGGAACTGCGCATGCCGGGGGTCAGCCGCTTCATCGACGGCTCCGGCCCGGTGTTCTCCGGCTCGCTGTTCCCGTTCCTGTTCATCACCATCGCCTGCGGCGCCGTCTCCGGCTTCCATTCGCTGATCTCTTCCGGCACCACGCCGAAGCTCATCGAGAACGAGGAACAGATCCGCTTCATCGGCTATGGCGGCATGCTGATGGAAAGCTTCGTCGCCATCATGGCGCTGATCGCCGCCTGCGTGATCGAGCCCGGCGCCTACTTCGCGATGAACAGCCCGGCCGGCCTGATCGGCACCACCGCCGCCCAGGCGGCGCAGACCATTTCCGGCTGGGGCTTCGTCATCACCCCCGACCAGCTCACCCAGCTTGCAAAGGATGTCGGCGAAACCACCATCCTCTCGCGGGCCGGCGGCGCACCGACGCTCGCGGTCGGCATGGCGCACATCCTCTCCGGGGTGATCGGCGGCCAGACGATGATGGCGTTCTGGTATCACTTCGCCATCCTGTTCGAGGCGCTGTTCATCCTGACCACGGTGGATGCCGGCACCCGCGTCGCCCGCTTCATGATCCAGGACCTGCTCGGCACCGCCATCCCGGCGATGCGCCAGACCGAATCCTGGCTGGCCAATCTGGTGGCGACGGGGCTCGCGGTCTCGGCCTGGGGCTACTTCCTGTACCAGGGCGTGGTCGATCCGCTCGGCGGCATCAACACGCTGTGGCCGCTGTTCGGCATCTCCAACCAGATGCTGGCGGCGATCGCGCTGACGCTGTGCACCGTGGTGCTGTTCCGCATGAAGCGGGACATCTTCGCCCTGGTGACCATCGTGCCCACGATATGGCTGACTATCTGCACCATGACGGCGGGCTGGCAGAAGCTGTTCCACGAAAGCCCGTCGATCGGCTTCCTCGCCCATGCCCGCCGCTTCGGCGACGCGCTGGCCGAGGGCCGCGTGCTGGCGCCGGCCAAGTCGCTGGCCGACATGCAGCGGGTGGTGACCAACGACTATGTGGACGCGGCCATGTGCGCCATGTTCATGGTCGTGGTCGTCTCCATGCTGGTCTACGGGGTGCTGGGCATCCGCCGCGCGCTGGCCGCGCCGGTGGTGACCGCCAAGGAGGTCGGATATGAGCCTGCCCTGCGCCCTGTGCGATCTGGGGTCTAGTGCCCGCCTGTTCGGCCGCCGCCTGAAGGAAACGGCCAACCTGATGGTCGGGCTGCCGGACTACGACACCTATGTCGCGCATCGCCAGGCGCGGCATCCCGACCTGCCGGTCATGACGCGGGAGGAATTCTTCCGCGACCGGCAGTCCCGGCGCTACGGCACCGGCGGCGGGCTGCGCTGCTGCTGAGGGAACGGTCGCCCTGTCCTGCCGGGCAGGGCGACCATGGCATCAGGCCAGGACCATCCGACCGCCCCACGTGGGCGGTCGCTTTTTTCACCCTTCCCGCCGATGGAACGGGCTGCGGCGATCACGTTGCATCGCCCGCCGGGGCATTTTTTGAACCCGGAAAGTTCCCGTAAAGGTTTGACAATACTTTTTCGCATTCCTGCGCCTTGCCCGCAGGTAAATATTATCAAGATATTCCCAAGATCTGCCTTTTTGTCGGCGTTTTTAAACAGAATTTTGACGTCACCACTCTCTTGTCCTATCGTGATCTGGCTGACGGATGCCGATGCCGCATCCAGGAAGTGCCGATCGCGCGCAGATGCCTGCCGGCACGGCCTGCACAATGCTCCCCGGGCGCAATGAGGAAGCGCACACTGAGAACAAGCCTGAACACCCGCCTGCTCCTGGTGATTGCGGCGGCCTTGCTGCCTGTCCTGGTCTTCCAGGTGCTGACCGAGTCCGGGGCGCGCCGCGACCGCGAAGAGCGTGTCGCGGAGGAAGCGTTGCGCTTCGTCCGCTTCGTCGCCTCCGAGCAACGGCAGATCATCGAAGGCGCGCGCCAGGTGCTGGTGACGCTGGCCGAGGCGCCGGCGATCTGGCGCGGCGAGGTGGACCGCTGCGCCGTCTTCCTCGCGCGCACCCTGCGCTCGGCGCCACGCTACGGCTCGTTCCTGACCGTCGGGCGCGATGGCCGCGCGATTTGCGCCGGCAACTCCGAGGATCGCGCCATCACCCTGTCCGACCGGCCCTATGTCCGCCAGGCCATCGACGAGGGCCACTTCGTCGTGGGCGGCTACATCACCGGGCGCGGCTCCGGCCGGCCACGCCTGGCCTTCGCCACCCCTGTCCGCGACGACACGGGCCAGGTCACCGGTGCGGTCGTCGGCACGCTCGACCTTGCCTGGATGCAGGCGCATGTGGACGCCCTGCCGCTGCCGCCGGGCGCCACGGCGACGATCACCGACCGGGACGGCACCATCCTGGCACGCCGCCCCGACGCCCCCCGCTTCGTCGGCACCCTCGCCTCCCCCGACGTCATTCGTGAAATGGCGCGCGCCGGGCCAGGGGTGGTGACGATGGCGAGCCTGGAAGGCGGATCGCGCATCTTCGGCTTTGCCCCGATCGGCTTCGGCGGGCCCGACCTCGGGGTTTCGGTCAGCCTCGACCGCGCCGGCATGTTCACCGCCATCCAGGCCGCCAACCAGCGCGGCAGCCTGTTCATCGCCCTCGGCGCCATGCTGGCGCTGCTCAGCGCCGCCCTGATGGCCAGGGTCGTGATCCACCGCCCGATCGGCCGGCTGCTGGCGGCCGCGTCTCGCTGGCAGGAGGGCGATCTCGCCGCCCGCACCGGCCTTGCCGCCGGCGCGAGCGAATTCGTCAGCCTCGGCCGTACGCTGGATGCCATGGCCGCCGCCAGCGAAGCGCGGGAACGCGAACTGCGGCTGGCCGGGCAGGCGGCGCGACGATCGGCCCTGCTGCTGGCCGCGAGCGAGGCCCAGGTGCGCAGCGTGCTGGAAAGTTCGACCGACTGCATCGAACTGCTCGACGCGGCCGGGCGGGTGCTCGCCGTCAACGGGCCAGGCCTGCAGGCGCAGGGCCAGGACGACGTCGCGGCGCTGCAGGGACGGGACTGGGCATCGCTCTGGCCGGATGAGGCCCGGCCGTCGGTGGAAGCGGCGCTGCGCATGACGCAGGCCGGCGGCACCGCCCGTTTCTCGCACGCACGGACCACCGCCACGGGAACAAGCATCTGCTGGGACGTCGTGCTCTCGCCGGTGCGCACGGCCGAGGGCGCGGTGGAGCGCCTGGTTGCGACCTCCCGCGACGTGACCGAGCAGCGCCGGCACGAGGCCCGGCTGCAGGAGGTGATCGAAGCCATCCCCGGCCTGGTGTTCGTCACCGATGCCGCCGGCGGCCACATCTACACCAACCGGCATTTCCAGGACTTCACCGGGCTTCCGGCAACGGCGCTGCTGGGCGAGGGATGGACCCGCACGGTGCATCCGGATGACCTGGCAATGGTCCGCCGGCGCTGGAACGAAAGCGTCCGGCTGGTGATCCCCTACGAGGTGGAGATGCGGATGCGCGGCGCGGACGGGACCTGGACATGGTACCTGGTCCGCGGCTGCCCGGTGCACCGGGCCGACGGACAGGTGGACCGCTGGTACGGCATCTGCCTCGACATCTCCGACATCGTCGCCGCCCGCGAGGCGCGCGCCCGGCACGAGCGCACGCTCGAGCGACAGGTGCAGGAAGGCAATGCCGCCCTGCGCGAAAGCGAAACCTGGTTCCGCCTGCTGGTGCAGGGCGTCACCGACTACGCCATCTTCATGCTCGATCCGCAAGGACGGGTCGCCAACTGGAACACCGGCGCCGAACGCATCCAGGGCTATACCGCCGACGAGGTGGTGGGCCGGGATTTCGCGATCTTCCACACCGAGGAAGACCGCGCCGCCGGGGAACCGGCCCGTGCCCTGCAGACCGCCGCGACCGAGGGACGCTACGAAGACGAGGGCTGGCGCGTGCGCAAGGACGGCACACGCTTCTGGGCCAACGTCATCCTCGATCCCATCCGCGACGAGGACGGGGTCCTGATCGGTTACGCCGAGATCACCCGCGACATCACCGCCCAGCGCGATTCCCGTGCCGCCCTGGAAGACGCGCAGCGCCGTTTCGCCCAGGCGCAGAAGATGGAGGCGGTGGGCCAACTGACCGGCGGCATCGCCCACGACTTCAACAACCTGCTGCAGGTGGTCTCCGGCAACCTCGAACTGCTGCTCGCCCGGTCACGCCGCGCCGAGGACCCCCGCAGCGAGCGGCTGCTGACCCGGTCGCTGCGGGCCATCGGCCGGGGCGCCCGGCTGACCGGGCAATTGCTGTCCTTCTCGCGCCGGCAGATGCTCTATCCCGAGCGGGTGCGCCTGGACCGGCTGGTGGGCGAGATCCACGAACTGGTCCGGCGCGCCGTCGGCGAGAGCATCGGCGTGACCATCCACGCCGACCCGGAGCTGTGGGACTGCATCCTCGATCCCGGCCAGTTCGAGGCCGCCCTGTTGAACCTGGTGCTGAATGCGCGCGACGCCATGCCCGCCGGTGGCCGGATCGAGATCGCGCTGACGAACCTGCCCCTGGCCGGGACGGAGGCCATGACCTTCGAGGTGGCGGACGGCAACTATGTCCGCGTCGAAGTGACCGACACCGGCACCGGCATGTCCCCCGAGGTGCTCGCCCGTGCCTTCGAACCCTTCTTCACCACCAAGCAGATCGGCGAGGGCTCCGGCCTCGGCTTGCCGCAGGTGCATGGCTTCGTGCGCCAATCCGGTGGCGGCGTGCTCGCCCGCAGCCGCGCCGACGAAGGCACCGTGATCAGCCTGGTGTTCCCGGCCGACGACCAGACCGCCGCCCAGGCCCCGGCCACCGCCGCCCCCGCGCGCGACGGCACGCCCCCCTTGTCGGTGCTGCTGGTCGAGGACGATCCGGACGTGCTCGGGGTGGTGCGGATGATGCTGCTCGATGCCGGCTGCAGCGTGACCACCGCCGCCGACGGGGTGGCGGCCCTGGACGTGCTGCGCTCCGACCGGCCCATCGATGTCCTGCTCTCGGACGTGGTGATGCCGAACGGCGTGAGCGGCGTCGATCTGGCCCGGGAGGCACGGGCGATCCGCCCGGACATCCGGGTGCTGCTGGCCTCCGGCTACGCGCGTGACGTGCTGAACCGCCTGGGGGCCGAGGACGAGTTCACCATCATCGCCAAGCCCTATACCCAGGCCAGCCTGCTGCACCATCTGGCGTTTCCCGGGGAACCGGTCCGGGCGGGCTGAGCCGGCCAGGCCCCCTCCGGTCGCACGGACCGGAGGGGGAGCGGGCTTACCGGCCGGTCAGGATGCGTTCCACCAACTGCCGCACCGTCGGGATGAAGCCGTTGCTGTAGAACGGGTCGGAGGCAAAGCGGAAGGCGTTGTGGCCACTGAACACCAGATTGTTCTCGACCACGTCTTCCTTGTCGGCGTCATGGGCGACGGCCTGCAGCGTCTTCTGGATGCAGAAGCTGCGCGGATCCGCCTTCTTGCCGTTGCTGAAATCAGGCTCGTGCTGCGACCAGTTGGAGAAGCGGCACTGGCTCAGGCAGCCCATGCAGGCCACCTGGTCCTCGATGATCTCGCGCGCCTTTTCCGGGGTCACGAAGATCAGCGTGGAATCCGGCGTGCGCAGCGCCTCGGTGAAGCCCTCGGCTTCCCAGCCGTGGACGCGCTCGAGATCGACCTGGGTCAGGTAGGTCGGCCGCTTGCGCGGGCCGACGCCGTACTCGGCGACGTGCTCGCCGACCGGCTCGGCCGAATAGGCCACCTGCCGCTCGTTGCGCTCGCGCAGTTCCTGGATGAAGCTGTTGTTGAGCGCCGAGGAATAGAAGCCGGTCGGGCTGAAGCGGTTGAGGAAGACGTCGCCGGCCTTCAGCTTCAGCAGACGTTGCTTCCAGGCATTGCCGATCGGGCTTTCCTGGGTCAGCAACGGACGGGTGCCGAACTGGAAGGCGATCGGGCCCAGATCGGGGTTGTCGATCCAGTCCTCCCAGTCTTCCAGCCACCACACGCCGCCAGCCATGATGATCGGGGTGTCGCCGAGCCCGAACTCGCGCATCAGCTTGCGCAGCGCCAGCACGCGGGGGAACGGGTCCTCGGGCTTTTCCGGGTTCTCGCTGTTGGACAGGCCGTTATGGCCGCCGGCGAGCCAGGGATCCTCGTAGACCACGCCGCCGAGCAGGGAGGCGGCCTTATGGTAGGCGCGCTTCCACAGCGCCCCGAAGGCGCGGGCCGAGGAAACGATCGGGTAATAATGGACGTTGAAGCGCGCGGCGATCTCGGCGAGGCGATAGGGCATGCCGGCACCACAGGTGATGCCGTTGATCAGGCCCTTGGCGCCTTCCAGCACGCCGGTGATCACCCGCTCGGCGCCGCCCATCTCCCACAGCACGTTGGCGTGGATGCGCCCGCGCCCACCGGCGATCTCGTGCGCGCGCTGCGCCTGGGCGATGCCGCCGGCGATGCCGTAGGCCACCAGTTCGTCGTGGCGCTCGCGGCGGGTGCGGCCGCGATAGATCTGCTCGAGGATATTGCCGTCGGCGTCATAGCTGTCCGCATTGACGGCGCTGATCGTACCGGCCCCGCCGCCGGCCGCCCAAAGGCCCGCGGTGACGCCGTTCGAGATCGCCACCCCTTTGCCGCCTTCGACGATGGGCAGGACCTCGACGCCCCCCATTCGGATCGGGTTGATCACCTTCATGGCCTGCTCCTGACGACCCGCGCCTTCCGGGGGGCGACTGTCACGTTTCCTTCATCGAAGCCCGTCCCGCCTTCGGGATCAAGGTCCCGAAAGCGGAAACGACTCCTTCTTTTTTGGTCACTCGGCCGCGGCGTCGGACGACCCGTTCGTGGCCTCTCCGTCCGGCCCCTGGCCGCCGCGCCCGCCGCGCTCGTTGCGGCCGCCCTTCGGTCCGACCTTCTCGCTGATGTCCTCGCCGGTGGCCTGGTCAACCACGCGCATGGACAACTTCACCTTGCCGCGGTCGTCGAAGCCCAGCACCTTCACTTTCACGCTGTCACCGACATTGACCACGTCGCTGGTCTTGGCGACCCGGCCCTGCGCCAGCTCGCTGATGTGAACCAGCCCGTCGCGGGAGCCGAGGAAGTTCACGAAAGCGCCGAACTCGGCGGTCTTGACCACCTTGCCGGTGTAGATCACGCCGATTTCGGGCTCGGCGACGATGCCGCGGATCCAGTCGATCGCCGCCTGGGTCTTGGTCATGTCGGTGGCGGCGATCTTGATGGTGCCGTCGTCCTCGATGTCGATCTTGGCGCCGGTCTGCTCGACGATCTCGCGGATCACCTTGCCGCCGGTGCCGATCACGTCGCGGATCTTCTCCTTGGGGATGTTGATCACGGTGATCCGCGGCGCGGTCGCGGCGACGTCGGTGCGCGCCCCGGTCAACGCCTTGGCCATCTCGCCCAGGATGTGCAGCCGGCCGTCACGCGCCTGGCCGAGCGCCACCTGCATGATCTCCGGCGTGATCGAGGTGATCTTGATGTCCATCTGCAGGCTGGTGACGCCACGCTCGGTGCCGGCCACCTTGAAGTCCATGTCGCCGAGATGGTCCTCGTCGCCGAGGATGTCGGTGAGCACGGCGTAGCCGCGATCTTCCTTGATCAGCCCCATGGCGATGCCCGCCACCGGGCTCTTCAGCGGCACGCCGGCATCCATCAGCGCGAGCGAAGTGCCGCACACCGTCGCCATCGAGGAAGACCCGTTGCTCTCGGTGATCTCGGAAACCACCCGCAAGGTATACGGGAACTTCTCCTTCTCCGGAAGCAACGGATGCACGGCGCGCCAGGCCAGCTTGCCATGGCCGATCTCGCGCCGGCCCGGGCTGCCGAGACGGCCCGTTTCACCAACGGAGTACGGCGGGAAGTTGTAGTGAAGCATGAAGTGCTCGCGGTACTCGCCCTCGAGCGCGTCGATCACCTGCTCGTCCTGCGCCGTGCCGAGCGTCGCCACCACGAAGGCCTGCGTCTCGCCGCGGGTGAACAGGGCGCTGCCATGCGCGCGCGGCAGCACGCCGACCTCGGCCACGATCGGGCGCACGGTCTTCGTGTCGCGGCCGTCGATGCGCAGGCCGGTGTCGAGGATGGCGTTGCGGACGATGTCGGCCTCGAGGTCCTTGAACAGGCCCTTGGCCTTCTCGACATCGAGCCCCTCGGCCGCCAGCGCCTCGGCGGCGGCCTTGCGGACCGCGTCGATCTTCTCGTGGCGGACCTGCTTCTGCGGCTCGCGATAGGCATCGGCCAGGCCGGCACGGGCCAGGCTGTCGACGCGGGCGCGCAGGGTCTTCTGCTCCTCGCTCTCCTCCGGCAGCGGCCAGGGCTCCTTGGCGGCCACCTCGGCCAGCTCGATGATCGCCTGGATCACCGGCTGGAACGCCGCGTGCCCGAAGGTCACGGCGCCGAGCATCGTCTCCTCGGTCAGCTCATCCGCCTCGGATTCGACCATCAGCACGCCCTCGGTGGTGCCGGCCACCACCAGCTCGAGCGTGGTCTTCTTCATCTGATCGGCGGTCGGGTTGAGCACGTACTGGCCGTCGACGTAGCCGACGCGGGCGGCGCCCACCGGGCCGAAGAACGGAATGCCGGACAGCGTCAGCGCGGCCGAGCAGCCGACCATGGCGACGATGTCGGGATCGTTTTCCAGGTCATGGCTGAGCACGGTGGCGATGACCTGGACCTCGTTCTTGAAGCCCTCCGGGAACAGCGGGCGGATCGGCCGGTCGATCAGGCGCGACTTCAGCGTCTCCATCTCCGAGGGCCGGCCCTCGCGCTTGAAGAAGCCGCCCGGGATCTTGCCCGCGGCGAAGGCCTTCTCCTGGTAGTTCACGGTCAGGGGGAAGAAATCCTGGCCCGGCTTGGGCGTACGCATGCCCACCGCCGTACACAGAACGATGGTGTCGCCGTAGCTCACCATCACCGCGCCGTCGGCCTGACGCGCGACCTTGCCGGTCTCGAGGACCAGCTTGCGGCCACCCCAGTCAAGCTCCTTGCGGTAGTAATTGAACATCGTCTCGTCGTTCCCTTTCGTGCCGGCCGGACGGGTGGCAGCACGGGAACGATCCGTTGACTCCGGCGGGGTACGGCGCCTCGGGCGGCATGGAGGCGGACTGCGGGAATGGCTTGCAGCCGCGGGTGGACGCCAGAACGCCCACGATCCATGTGGCCGGAAACGCCGTCGCGGCTCCCGAAGCGGAGGCTGCCGGATCGGCCGTCTGTTGCACCGCCGCAGCCGCGGCGTCCGGGGGCCAATCCCCCGGGGTGGAGCTCCCCCGGCCACCATGGCGCGGGGGAAGCGCCGGCGCCCCTTATATAGGCGGAAGCGCCGGCAAGACCATGATTTTGCCGGTCAGCGGCGCAGGTTGAGCCGGCCGATCAGCGCCTCGTACCGCGAGTGGTCCTTCTTGCGCAGATAGTCGAGCAGGCGACGGCGGCGCCCGACCAGCATCAGCAGGCCGCGGCGGCTGTGGAAGTCCTTCGCATGCGTCTTGAGATGCTCGGTGAGGTTGCTGATCCGCTCGGTGAGCAGCGCCACCTGGACCTCGGGGCTGCCGGTATCGCCCTGCACGGTGGCGTAATCGGAAATCAGCGCCGTGCGGCGCTCGGCTGTGATCGACATCGGCTTACTCCATGAATGAATGAGGTTGCTGCGACGCGCGCGGCTCAGAGCAGCCGTTCGGGCCTGAGCCAGCCATCTTCCAGCCGGCACAGCCCGATCACGCGGCTCCCCGCCATGGCACGGGCCAGACCCCCATCGGGATCGGCCGCCCCTGGAATGCGTCCCATCAGCGTGACCAGGCTGATCGCCTGGCCGTTCGACAGGCCGAAGGCCTCCGCCTCGGTCAGGGCCAGCGCCGGGATGTCGGCCAGCGCGGTCGCGACCGGAAGCAAGAGGTCCGGAGAAGCGCGCGGGGTATCCTCCGTGGGCGCGAGCTTGTCCAGAGGAATTGCCTGCGCCTCGGTGAAGGGGCCGACACGCAGCCGGCGCAGGGCAGCGATGTGGCCCACGGTGCCGCAGGCCCGCGCCAGGTCGCGGGCGAGGCTGCGCATGTAGACGCCCTTGCCCGACTGCACCTCGAACACCGCCGTATCGGCATCCACCCGCTCGATCAGCTCGAAGCGATCGACGCGGGCCGGACGCGGATCGAGCACCGGCGGGGCACCGGCGCGCGAGAGGTCATAGGCGCGCTCGCCGGCGACCTTCACCGCCGAGAAGACCGGGGGCACCTGCATGATGTCGCCGGTCAGGGCCGGCAGGGCGGCGCGGATCTGCTCGTCGGTCGGCCGCGCTTCGGAGGTCTCGATCACCTGCCCGTCGGCATCGTCGGTGTCGCGCGCCTCGCCGAAGCGCAGGGTGAAACGGTACAGCTTGGTGCCGTCCATGACATAGGGCACGGTCTTGGTGGCGGCCCCGAAGGCGATCGGCAGGAGTCCGGTGGCGAGCGGGTCGAGCGTGCCACCATGGCCGCATTTCTGGGCGTCGAACCAGCGCTTCAACCGGTTCACCACATCGGTGCTGGTGAGGCCCTGGGGCTTGTCGATGATCAGCCAGCCGTCCAGGGGACGGCCGCGTTGCTTACGATGGCGCATGCGGCTCTTGTACAGGAACAGAAAAAAAGGGCGGGGGCGGGAAAGGCGGCGCATAGACCACGGCGGGGATGCGAAAACAAGGCCGGGAAGGCCCGGCGCCCGCCCGGCCAGCGCAGCCCAGGGCATCACGAAAGCGACGGCGCCGCCCCTGCCCCGGCATGGGCCTGCAAGCCGGACAGCAAGGCCCGCAACACCCGGTCCAGCACCTTTTCCCGCCGCAGCACGATGGCCAGCCGGCGCGACAGCGGCGGCGACAGCGGGCAGGCGACCGCCCCCGGCACCTCGCCCGCCGCGCCGGCCAGGGCCAGCGCCGGCACCACCGAACCGCCGCTTCCGTTGCCCACCAGCACCTTGATCGCCTCGATGCTGCCCAGTTCCATCACCGGCTGCGGCACCTGCCCGGCGCGGCGGAACCAGCCATCGATGATCGCGCGCGTGCTGCCGCCCGGCTCATAAAGGATCAGCGGCAGCCCCAGCAGCTCGGTCGCCGAGAGCGCCGCCCGGCCCGGCGGCACCAGGTCACGCGGCAGCAGCGCCAGCAACGGGTCGGTCGCCACCACCGTCGTGCAGAGCGCCCGGGAGATCGGCGCCGGCAACGTCACCAGCGCCGCATCCAGGCTCCCTTCCTCCACCTGGCGCAGCATCTCGGTGGTATTGCCGATGGAGATGATCACCTCTGCCCCCGGCACCTGCGCCTTCAGCGCCGCCAGCACCGGCGGCAGCAGATGGATGCAGGCGGTGGCCCCGGTGCCGAGCCGCACCCGCCCCGCCGCCCCGTCGCGAAAGGCCGCGACCCCGGCGCGGATGTCGTCCACCGCTGCCAGCGCCCGCCGTGCCGGGGCGAGGATCGCCTCCCCCGCCGCCGTTGGCAGCACCCGCCCCTTGGCCCGTTCCAGCAACCGCACGCCGAGGCTGCGCTCCAGTTCGCGCAATTGCTGGCTGGCCGCGGGCTGGGTCAGCCCGAGCGCGGCAGCAGCCTCCGACACGCTGCCCGCCTCGACCACGGCGAGAAAACTGCGGATCTGCCTGAGCGTGGGTCCCATAAGACAAATTTATCCGAATGCGGCGCATCAGAATAATATTCTTCGATTTGCGCGCACCAGGGCGCAGCTTCGGGGGGCCATGTCATCCCCCTCGATCGCGCCAACCCTTTGTTCCGTAAGCTCCAGTCCCATCACCGCGCCGGTTCGCGCCGCGCTGAGGGAAATCTGGTGGTATGTCACCGGCTCCGCGCAATCGCGCCGGCGGCAGAGGGACATGCTGGCGGAGATGGATGCGCGGCTGCGCCGGGATATCGGCCTGCCCGACCGTCAGCCGCCTGCGTCCCTGCATCCCTGGACCGGACCGGGCATGCCCGGCTGGTAACGTCAGGGCGGCGAGAGATCCCGGTCGCGCACCGACACGACCCGGCCATCCCGATCGGAAATGGCGATGACCTTGTAGGAACGGCTGGTGCCCTGACCCTGCACCGTCATGAGGCCGATGCTCATTTCCCAGGGGCGGGCAAAGCCAATGGTGACATGCCACTGCCCGGCCGCCTCGTCATAGGCGACCTCTTCCAGCCCGATATTGGCGATGGACTCGCCCACGAACAGCTCACGCACGCAGGCCTTGGCTGCGGCGACGGCTTCCTTGACCTCCATCGGCCCATCCTCCGTGTCGTGGAGTGCTGCGATGCAGCATAGCACGGACCGGATCGTACCGGATTGGCGAGGTTTCGGCGCAGGTCATGTAGGGCGGATAAGCGCAGCGCAATCCGCCATCACAGGGTGGGCACCTCGCGCAGCGTTGCGATGGCGGATTGCGCTGCGCTTATCCGCCCTACGCCTGCCATTGCGGAGCCCTGGTGAGGCGCGGGGCAACGCCCCGCCAACAAGGCTCAGCCGTTCCGCGTGGAGCCGAGGTCGCGTTCGACTTCGGGCGAATGCAGCAGGGCGTCGATATGCATGGCGTTATCCAGGCTGGTATCCACCTGGAAATGCAGCTCCGGTGCATAACGCAGCCGCAACGCGTGGGCGAGTTGTCCGCGCAGGAAGGGCGCCGCGCGTTTCAACGCGGGCAGTTTCTCGGCGATATCCGAGCGCCCGAGCCGCACCACGAAGGCCGTGGCGTGTTTGAGGTCGGGGCTGACCCGCACCTCGGTCACCGTGATGGCCACGTCGGTGAGGTCCGGGTCGCGGATTTCGCCGCGCCCGAACACACCGGCGAGCACGTGGCGGATTTCCTCCGCCACGCGCAATTGCCGCTGCGAGGGGGCCTTCGCGGAGTGCTGGGTCCCGCCGTGCCTCAAGCCGGCACCATCTCGGTTTCGTAGCACTCCACCATGTCGCCTTCGCGCAGGTCGTTGAAGTTGGCGAAGGACAGGCCGCATTCGTAGCCACGGGCGACTTCGCGGACATCGTCCTTGAAGCGCTTGAGCTGGGTCAGGTCGCCGGTGTGGACGACCACGCCGTCGCGCAGCAGGCGCACGCCGGCACCGCGCTTGACCAGGCCCTCGGTGACCATGCAGCCCGCCACCTTGCCGACCTTGGTGATCTCGAACACGCGGCGGATCTCGGCGTAGCCGAGGAACTTCTCGCGGGCCTTCGGCGCCACCTTGCCCTTGACCATCTTCTCGATGTCGTCGGCGACATCGTAGATGATCGAGTAGTAGCGGATATCCACCGCCTCGCGCTGCGCCAGCTCCCGGGCCTGGGTGGTGGCGCGGACGTTGAAGGCGACGATGACCGCGTCCGAAGCCTTGGCAAGCTGCACGTCGCTTTCGGTGATCTGGCCGACCCCGGCGAGCAGCACCCGGACCTTCACCTCCTCGTGCTGCTGCTTCATCACCGTGGCCTGGATCGCCTCGGCGCTGCCCTGCACGTCGGCCTTGATCAGGACCGCGACTTCCTTCTGCTCGCCCGCGGCGATGCGGGCCAGCATCTGGTCCAGCGTGCCGCGCGCCGCGGTGGCGACGCCGGCGGCCTTCTCGCGGATCTTGCGCTGGCGGAACTCGCTGATCTCGCGGGCGCGGCCTTCGTTCTCAACCACCACGAAGGGTTCGCCCGCGCTCGGCACGCCGGCCAGGCCGAGCACCTCCACCGGGGTGGAGGGGCCCGCGTCCTTCATGGCGCGGCCCTTGTCGTCGAGCATGGCGCGCACGCGGCCCCATTCGGCGCCGGCGACGATGATGTCGCCCTGCTGCAGCGTGCCCTTCTGCACCAGCACGGTGGCAACCGGACCGCGGCCGCGATCCAGCCGGCTTTCGATCACCGAGCCTTCGGCGGTGCGGCCGGGATTGGCGCGCAGGTCCAGGATCTCGGCCTGCAGCAGGATCGCCTCCTGCAGCTTGTCGAGCCCGGTCTTCTTCAGCGCCGACACTTCCACGTCCTGGGTCTCGCCGCCCATGTCCTCGACCACGATGTCGTGGCTGAGCAGTTCCTGGCGCACCCGGTTGGGGTTGGCGTCCGGCCGGTCCATCTTGTTGATGGCGACGATGATCGGGGCGTTGGCCGCCTTGGCGTGGCGGATCGCCTCGATGGTCTGCGGCATGACGCCGTCATCGGCGGCCACCACCAGCACCACGATGTCGGTCACGCTGGCACCGCGCGAACGCATGGCGGTGAAGGCTTCGTGGCCGGGGGTGTCGATGAAGGTGATGCGGTCGCCGGAGGCGAGCTTCACCTGATAGGCGCCGATATGCTGGGTGATGCCGCCGGCCTCGGCCGCCGCCACGTCGCTGTGGCGCAGCGCGTCCAGCAGCGAGGTCTTGCCGTGGTCGACATGGCCCATGACCGTCACCACCGGCGGGCGCGGCAGCAGCTCCGCATCGGTGTCGGCGGCGCCTTCCAGGCCCAGCTCGACATCGTCCTCGGAGACGCGCTTCACCCGGTGGCCGAACTCCTGCACCACCAGCTCGGCGGTGTCGGCGTCCAGCGTCTGCGTGATGGTCGCCATCACGCCCAGCTTCATCAAGGTCTTGATCACGTCACCGGCGCGGGTGGCCATGCGGTTGGCCAGCTCCTGCACGGTGATGTTGTCAGGCAGCACGACTTCACGCACGACCTTCACCTGATCGGAACGCAACCGCTCCAGCTCGGCCTGCCGACGCTCGCGCTCGCGCTGGCGCCGCACACTGGCGAGCGAGCGCACGCGATCGTCCTCGCCCTCGATGGCGGCGACGACGTCGATCTTGCCGGGGCGGCGGCGGTCATCGCCCCCCTTCTTCGGCGCGGCGACCTGCGGCTTGCGCGGCGGGGCGCCAGCCGGAGTGCCGGGACGGCGCACAGGGCGCGCTTCTTCTTCCTCGCCGCCCGGGCGGGCGGGCTTGAGGCGCAGGGTCTCGGAGGCCGGTGCCGCCGGAGCGGCCGGAGCCGCCCCCGGGCGCTGCGGGGCCGGACGCTGCGGGCCCGGGCGGGCCGGACGGCGCGCTTCCTGCACCGGGGCCTGGGTCCGCGGCGTCGCGGCCTGGGCCGCGGCCTGGGCCGCTGCGGCGGCCTGGGCGGCCCGGCGGGCCTCTTCCTCGGCGCGCGCGCGTTCTTCTTCCTCGACCTTGCGGCGAGCTTCTTCCTCGGCGGCCTTGCGGGCCTCCTCCTCGCGCCGCCGCGCTTCCTCGGCGGCGGAGAGGATCATGATCTTTTCCTGCTCGCGCCGTTCGGCCTCGCGCCGCGCCGCCTCGCGCTGCTGCTCGAGCAGCGCACGCTGACGGGCGGCGAGCTCGGTCGCGGTCAGCGCGCGGCCACCGCCGCCCTGGCGGTTACCACCGCCGCTGCGCTGCTGTCCGCCGCCACCGCCGCCGCCGCCGCCCTGGCCACCCTGCCGCGCCGGCGCGGCGGGGGCACGCGTCTTGCGCACTTCCACCTGCACGACCTTCGAACGGCCGTGGCTGAAGCTCTGTCGGACTGATCCGGCATCCACGGTACGGCCCAGCTCGACGCGTCCCGAGGGGCGCAGAGAAAGCCGGCCCTTGCCTTGGTCCTGATCGTTGCCTTCGGTCATCTACCCGCCTGTATCCTGCACTTCGTTCCGCCCGGCTTCGCCGTACGGTTGGTCCGTCCCGCGGCGAACGGCGCCGCCCCGCCTGCCGTCACCGCGCCCGCCACACTGGCCGGCCCGAACGTCCGTCGCCAGTCCCGCCAGACGCGCCGCCTCGTGCTCCAGGGTCTCCGCCAGCCGGCCCCGCGCCACAGCCACATGCACCACATGGTCGCGGCCGAAAAGCGCCCCCAGCCGCGCACCGTCGAGCGGCGTCACCACCGGCCCGCCCCAGCCACCGAGGAAACGCTGGCGTTCCTCGGCACTGCCATCGCGCGCCTGCACGACCAGCGCCACACGTCCCGACCCAAGCCACTCACGCGCCTTCGCGAAACCGGCCACCGCCTGTCCCGCCCGCCGTGCCAGACCGAGCTGGTCGGCGAACCGGCGTGACAAGGCCGCCTGCAGCTCGGACCTCAAATCGGAGGGAACCGTCACCGGACCGCGCGCGGCCCTCGCAAAGGCGCCTCGCGTGCATGCGGTTTCTATCACATCCCCCCGGGCGCTCAACCATATTCCCCGACCGGGCAGCCTTGCCGCCAGATCGGGCACCACCCTGCGGTCCGGAGCGACGACGAAGCGGATCATCCGCTCCTTCGGCAGGCGTTCCCGCGTCACCGCGCAGCGGCGCAGTGGCCCGGTCTCGGGCTCGTCCCCGTCGTCCGGCGCGGAGAGATCGCCCTCGGCTGGCTCAGCCGTGATCCGCCTCCCCCTTGCCGACGGCGGCCTCGTCGGTCTCGTCGCCCTCGGCCGGCTTGTCGCCGTCCTCGGCGCCGAACCAGTGGGCCCGGGCGGCCATGATCACGTCGTTCGCGGTGGCCTCGTCCATATTGGACTCGCCCACGATCTCGACAAGCTCGTCAGAGGCAAGGTCGGCGAGGTCGTCGAGCGTCTTGACCCCCTTCTCGCCCAGCGCCACCAGCATCGCCGGCGTCAGCGCCTCCATGGCGGCGACCTCGTCGCTGACGCCCAGCGCCACGCGCCGGCCGGTCAGCTCGTTGTCACGCTTGACCAGGAACTGCTCGGCGCGGCGGATCAACTCACCGGCGATGGTCTCGTCGAAACCCTCGATGCCGCCCAGCTCCTCCAACGGCACGAACGCGAGTTCCTCGACAGAGTTGAAGCCCTCGGTGACCAGCAGACCGGCGATCACGTCGTCGACATCCAGCGCCTCGACGAACAGGCCGGTGCGACGGCGGAATTCCTCCTGCCGGCGCTCGCTCTCCTCGGCCTCGGTCAGGATGTCGATGTCCCAGCGCGTGAGCTGGCTGGCGAGCCGCACGTTCTGGCCGCGCCGGCCGATGGCCAGGCTGAGCTGGTCGTCGGGCACCACCACCTCGCAGCGCCCGCCCTCCTCGTCCATCACCACCTTGCTGACCTCGGCGGGGGCGAGCGCATTGACCACGAAGGTGGCAGTGTTGGGCGACCAGGGGATGATGTCGATCTTCTCGCCCTGCAGTTCCTGCACCACCGCCTGCACGCGCGAACCACGCATACCTACGCAGGCACCAACCGGATCGATGCTGGCGTCGCGGCTGATCACCGCCATCTTGGCGCGGCTGCCGGGATCGCGCGCCACCGCCTTGATCTCGATGATGCCGTCATAGATTTCCGGCACTTCCTGGGCGAACAGCTTGGCGAGGAAGCCGGGATGGGTCCGCGAGAGGAAGATCTGCGGCCCGCGCGGCTCTTCCCGCACGTCATAGATATAGGCGCGCACGCGGTCGCCGTTGCGGAAGCTCTCGCGCGGGATCAGCTCGTCGCGGCGCAGCAGCGCCTCGGCGCGGCCGATCTCCACCATCAGGTTGCCGTACTCGGTGCGCTTGACCGTGCCGTTGACGATCTCGCCGACGCGGTCCTTGAATTCCTCGAACTGGCGGCGGCGCTCCAGCTCGCGCACGCCCTGCACGATTACCTGCTTGGAGGTCTGGGCGGCGATGCGGCCGAAATCGATCGGCGGCAGCGGGTCCACCAGGTAGCCCCCCACCTCGATGTCGGGCTTGAACTTGCGGGCGATGTGGACCGGGATCTGGGTTTCTTCATTGTCCACCGCCTCGACCGCCTGGGTCCAGCGGGAGAGCTGCACATCGCCGGTCTTGCGATCGATGGTGGCGCGGATGTCCTTCTCGTGCCCGTACTTGGCGCGACCGGCCTTCTGGATGGCGCTCTCCAGAACCTTGAGCACATCCTCGCGATCGATCGATTTCTCCCGGGCGACCGCGTCGGCCACCAGGAGCAGCTCGGGGCGGGCGATGGCGATGTCCATGGACGAAGTCCTCTCTGGAGTCTCAGGTCCGGCCGGTCAGCCGGGTCAGTTCGATCGGGACGACGCGGCAGTGGCGTCGATGAGCGCGTCGGTCAGCACCAGCCGCGCCTTGCGAATCTCGGTGAAGGGCAGCGCCACCTCGGTGCCGTCCTCGAGGCGCAGCCGCGCATGGGTGTCGTCGGCCCCGAGCACCGTGCCGGAGAAACGCTTGCGGCCGTCAATCGGCAGCACAGTCTCAGCACGCGCGAGATGGCCGGCAAAGCGGTTCCAGTCCTTGCGCCGGGTCAGCGGCCGGTCGATGCCGGCCGAGCTTACCTCCAGCGTCCAGGCACCGGGAATGGGGTCTTCCACGTCCAGCACGGCACCGACCGCGCGGCTGATCGCCTCGCAATCCTCGAGCGTGATCTGGCTGCCATCGGCACGGTCGGCCATGATCTGCACCGTCGGCCGCTCGCGCCCAAGCACGGCCACACGCACCAGCTCGTAGCCCATGTCGACGAGCGTGGGAGCGATGATGTCGGCCACCCGGGCCTCGAGGCCGGTGTGGTGGGGCAGGTCGGGAGGGGACGTGGCGTGCTCCAAAACAAAAAAGGCGGCCCGTCAGGGCCACCCTCCGTATCGATCGGAAGATGTTTGTGATCTTCAAGGTAGCGACGCACCGCAGCCAGCGCAAGATCTTCGATCCCCCCTGCCCCGACGCCACGGCGCCCCGGATCTGCTGAGAAATTGATCCCGCCGCGGGCCGCCGCCCGCGTCCCACCCGCGCCAATTGCAACAAAACCCCTGCGGAAACAAAACCCTGGGGTGTGCCAACGGTTGCCGCATCGCACAAAACCGCTCTAGCATTCCTCCTGCCCCCCAACCGCTGAGGACGACCACCCGTGAACGGCGACATCCCGACCCCGCTCGCCCTCGGGCAGGCGCCGCTGCTTGCCGTGGTGATTCCGGTCCTCAATGAACAGGACAACATCGCCCCGCTGGTGGAACGGCTGGACGCAACCCTCGCCGGCACCGCCTGGGAAGCCATCTTCGTCGACGACGACTCCACCGACGGCACCCGCGCCGCCGTCGCCGCCATCGCCGCGCGCGACCCGCGTGTGCGCCTGCTGCACCGCATCGGCCGGCGCGGCCTGGCCTCGGCCTTCATCGAAGGCGCGCAGGCCAGCCTTGCGCCCTACGTGGCGGCGATGGACGGCGACCTGCAGCACGACGAGGCGGTGCTGCCACGCATGCTCGCCGCCCTGCGCGACGACGGCTACGACATCGCCATCGGCAGCCGCTACGTCGCCGGCGGCGGCGTCGGCGGCTGGGACAAGGGGCGCGTCGGCATGTCGAGCCTCGCCACCCGGCTGAGCCGGATGGTGCTGCGCGCCCCCGTCACCGACCCGATGAGCGGCTTCTTCATGATCCGCCGCACCACCTTCGAGCGCGCGGTGCGGCGCCTTTCGGCCATGGGCTTCAAGATCCTGCTCGACATCCTGGCCTCGCTGCCGGAACGGCCGCGCCTGATCGAGCTGCCCTACCAGTTCCGCACCCGCCTCGCCGGAGAGAGCAAGCTCGATGCCGGGGTGCTGCGCGACTACGCGCTGCTGCTGGCCGACAAGCTGGTCGGCCATATCGTGCCGGTGCGCTTCCTGCTGTTCGCCGCGGTCGGCGCGATGGGCATCGCCGCGCATCTGGTGGTGCTGCGGCTGTGCCTTTCGCCCTTCGGGCTCGACTTCCCGACCGCGCAGTCGCTGGCCACCGCCGCCGCCATCGTCGGCAATTTCTGGCTGAACAACATCTTCACCTTCCGCGACCGCCGGCTGCACGGCTGGGGCTTCCTGCGCGGGCTGGTGACCTTCGCGGCGATCTGCTCGGTGGGAGCCGCCGCCAATGTCAGCGTCTCGTCCTTCCTGTTCAGCCCGACCGTGCACACCACCTGGTGGCTCGCCGGCATGGCCGGCGCGGTGATGAGCCTGGTCTGGAACTACGCGGCGAGCTCGGTGCTCACGTGGCGGCGGAGCTGACCGGGGCGCGCCGGCGCAGCGACCAGTAGAGCGGCGGCCGTCCCGCGGCCAGTGCCTTCGCCTCGTAGCGGGTCGGCGGCCAGCCATCGGGGCGCACGGTCGCCGGGGGCGGCACGTCGAACAGGTCCTGGGCCGCCAGGACCTCGGCCACCCAGCCCTGGTAGGTCGGGTCGTCGCTGGCGATGCGCCACTCGGCGCCGGGCTTCAGCACCCGTGCGAGCTCCGGCAGCAACCCCGGATGCACGAAACGGCGCTTGGCATGGCGCCCCTTCGGCCAGGGATCGGGAAACAGCAGGAACAGGCGATCGAGGCAGCCATCGGGCAGGGCCCGGATCAGCGTCCGCGCATCGTCGTTCCAGAGGCGGAGATTGCCGGGCAATGGCGCCGTTGCCTCGCCGCCCTCGGGCACCACGCGCGAGAGTAACGAACAGAGTCCGTTCTCGAACACCTCGCAGGCGATCAGCGCGGCGTGCGGATGCGCGGCGATCTGCGCCAGCGCGTGCTCGCCGCCGCCGAAACCGACTTCCAGCCACAAGGCCGAAACGGGGGAGCTGAAGGCGGCCAGGGGGGTGCCTGCCTGCGCCGGATCGAAACGCAGGCGCGGCAGGGTCACGTCCAGCAGCTTCTGCTGGCGCGGCCGCAGCGGATGCCCGCGGGAGCGGCCATACAGCCGGTCGGGGGGAGGCTTCAGGGGGATGGTCACGGCGTCGGAAGAGGGACCAGGGGCCGTGCGGCCCCTGGTCCCCATTCGTTTCAGCGACCGAACGCCGACTTCAGCGCCGGGACCAGATCGGTCTTTTCCCAGGTGAAGGTGCCATGCTCCGCATTCGGCTCACGGCCGAAATGGCCGTAGGCGGAGGTCGGAACATAGATGGCGCGGTTCAGGTGCAGATGCTCGCGAATGCCGCGCGGCGTCAGGTTGACCAGCTCGCGCAGCGTCCGCTCGAGCTTCGCCTCGCTGACCTCGTAGGGATTGCCGTGCAGGTCGACATACAGCGACAGCGGATGCGACACGCCGATCGCATAGCTGAGCTGCAGCGTGCAACGCTCGGCCAGGCCGGCGGCCACGACGTTCTTGGCGAGGTAGCGGGCGACATAGGCGGCGCTGCGGTCGACCTTGGTCGGGTCCTTGCCGCTGAACGCCCCGCCGCCATGCGGCGCGGCACCGCCATAGGTGTCGACGATGATCTTGCGCCCGGTCAGGCCGCAATCGCCGTCCGGGCCGCCGATGACGAACTTGCCGGTCGGGTTGATGTAGATGTCGCGCTCGTCCGGCGTCCACCCGGCCGGCAGCACGCTTTCGATCAGCGGCAGCAGCAGGCGCTTGATCTGCGGCTGGTCGAGCTCTTCCTCGTGCTGGGTGGAAATCACCACGCTGGTGGCGCCGACCGGCTTGCCGTCGATGTAGCGCAGCGTCACCTGGCTCTTGGCGTCCGGCAGCAGCCCCTTCACCCCCGCATCGCCGGCCGCGCGCCGGTCACGGATCGTGCGCAGCAGCTCGTGGGCATAATAGAGCGGCGCCGGCATCAGCGTCGGCGTCTCGCGGCAGGCATAGCCGAACATGATGCCCTGGTCGCCGGCACCCTCGTCCTTGTTGCCCGCGGAATCGACACCCACCGCGATGTCGGCCGACTGCGCATGCAGGTGCACGGCGATCTCGGCGGTGCGCCAGTCGAAGCCCGCCTGCTCGTAGCCGATGTCCTTGATCGCCAGCCGCGCCAGATGCGCGAGATACTCGTGGGTGACCGTGGAAGGGCCACGGGTCTCACCAGCCAGCACGACGCGGTTGGTGGTCACCAGCGTCTCACAGGCCACGCGCGCGTACGGATCGGCAGCCAGGAAAGCATCAAGCACGGTGTCGCTGATGCGATCGGCGACCTTGTCCGGATGCCCTTCCGAGACCGACTCGGAAGTGAAAAGGAATTCGCCCTTGTCGCGCATATGAAATTCCGTCAGGCGGAGGGGGGGAGCGGAGACGGCCTTTGACAGGCCCATGAAACCATGGGCCCGGTGTGTGAACGAAAGCCCCCTGGGGGTCAAGCCTCGGCGGAGAAATTTCCACATGCCCGCCGCGGATCAGCCGGAGTTCAACGACAATATTCCGTTGAACCCCCACCGATCCACGACGCTCCGGCGCGTCACCCGCGCGGCGGCGCCATCCCGAGCACGTCCATCATGGAATAGAGGCCCGGCGGCCGCCCGTGCGTCCACAGCGCCGCCCGCACCGCGCCGGTCGCGAACACCCGCCGGTCGAACGCCCGGTGGGTGATCGAGATATGCTCGTTCGCCGCTGCGAACAGCAGCGTGTGCTCGCCGACCACCTGGCCGCCTCGCAGCGCGGCGAAGCCGATGCCGCCGGTGCGGCGGGCGCCGCAATGCCCGTCGCGACCGCTTTCCTTCACCGCCTCCAGCGCGACGCCGCGGCCCCTGGCGACGGCGTGGCCCAGGCCGAGCGCCGTGCCGGACGGGGCGTCCACCTTCTGGCGATGATGCATCTCCACGATCTCGGCATCGTACTGCCCGGCCGGCAGCGCTGCCGCCATGCGCTCGGCCAGGGCCAGCACGAGGTTGACGCCGGGGGAGAAATTGGGGGCCTGAACCACGGCGATGCGGGTGGCCGCCTCGGCGACCGCCGCCTGATCCTCGGCCGAAAGGCCGGTCGTGCCCAGCACCCAGGCCGTGCCGGCCTGCGCCAGCGCGCGCGCATGTGCCTGCACCGTGGAGGCATGGGTGAAATCCATCACCACCGCCGCCGCCGCCGCCAGGGCGGCGATGTCGGGAAAGAGACCGCCCCCCGCGACCGTCGCGTCGGGACGATCGATGCCGCCCACCAGCGTCGCCCCCGCCGCCCGCACCTCTTCGGCGAGCAACGTCCCCATCCGGCCGGCAATGCCGGCGATGCCGATACCCTTTTCCATGCGGCCGATCCTGCGGTGCTCGGGCCACCGCGTCCAGAGCGACAGAAAAGGAATAAAGACTCTCAGGAGTATGCCCGGGCCGGGGAAAGGGTGGCGACGCGGCCTGGGAGCAACCGCGCCGCCGGCACCGCCGCGGCGCAGGGTGGGGAACGACGCCACGACCGCCCGGATGAACGTTCCCCGGCAGCGCCGGGTTCTCGGCCGGGCCGGACCGCCCCTGCCGCCCCGTTCAACTGCGGGGGAGAGGGGACCGCGCGGTCCCCTCTCCCCCGCATGCACCGTCAGATCACGGGCTGCACGGCCGGCGCCGGCACCTCTACCCCGGCCAGCACCCGCCGGGCCCGGTCGCGGTCGAGCTGGCCTTCCCACCAAGCGACGAAGATCGTCGCCACGGCATTGCCGAACAGGTTGGTGATGGCGCGCGCCTCGCTCATGAAGCGGTCGATCGCCAGCACCAGCACGATGCCGGCCACCGGCACCTTGCCGTTCAGCGTGGCCAGGGTGGCGGCGAGGGTGATGAAGCCGCCGCCGGTCACCGCCGCGGCCCCCTTGGAGGTCAGCAGCAGCACCGCCAGGATCATCAGGTAATCGCCCCAGGAGAGCGGGATATTGAGCGCCTGGGCGATGAAGGTGATCGCCATGGTGAAGTAGATCGACGTGCCATCGAGGTTGAAGGCATAGCCGAGCGGCACCACCAGGCCGACCAGCGGGCGGTTGCAGCCCAGGTTCTCCAGCTTCGCCATCAGGCCGGGCAGCGCCGTTTCCGAGCTGGAGGTCCCCAGCACGATGAAGAACTCTTCCTTCAGGTAGCGCAGCAGCGGCCACAGGCGCAGGCCGGTGATGCGCATCACCATGGAGAGGCAGAGCAGCACGAACAAGGCGCAGGTCAGGTAGAAGCAGGCCATCAGCCATGCCAGTTGCGACAGCGAGCCGATGCCGTACTTGGCGATAGTGAAGCCCATGGCGCCGAAGGCCCCGAGCGGCGCCACGCGCATGATCAGCGCGATCACGCCGAACAGCGCCGCGCCGGCCTCGTCGAAGAAATGGATGACCGGGCGGCCGCGCTCGCCGAGCTTGGCCAGGGCGATGCCGAACAGCACGGCGAAGAACAGCACCGGCAGGATGTCGCCGCGAGCGAAGGCGCCGACGATCGAATCCGGGATGATGCCGAGCAGGAAATCGGTGACCGTCTGGTGCGCGGCATTGGCGGTGTACTGCGCGACCGACTTGGCATCGAGGCTGTGCGGGTCGGCGTTCAGGCCCGAGCCCGGCTCGATGATGTGGCCGACCACCAGGCCGATCAGCATCGCCAGCGTGGTCAGGATCTCGAAGTAGATGATGGCCTTCAGGCCGATGCGCCCCACTTCCGTGGTGTCGGACAGCTTGCCAATGCCGACGACGACGGTGACGAAGATGATCGGCGCGATCACCATCTTCACCAGCTTCACGAACCCGACCGCGAGCGGGTTCAACTGCACGCCGATTTCCGGATAGTAGTGACCGAGCGCGACACCGAGAACGATGGCGATCAGCACCTGGATATACAGCGACTTTGATTGGCTCGCCTGTATCACACGCAACCTCCTGGGGGCCGGCCAACCCGGTCCGTCATTTGCACTCAACGACAATCATCTGGTACGCGTCAGCGCCGTGGGGCCGGGTTGACGGCGTGGCTTTTTCACTTCCCAGTGCGATTTGCAACCCTGAAGGATGGGCTCATGGTTGAGTATGCGATTTCGCCACCGCAGGTTGCGGCAGTGCCGGTGCTGGGCGGGGGATTATTCCCTGTAAGGCGCATCTTCTGCGTCGGTCGCAACTATGCCGCGCATGCCCGCGAGATGGGCGCCGATCCGGATCGGGAACCGCCCTTCTTCTTCACCAAGCCCGCGGATGCCGTGCTGACCGGCGGGGCCGACATGCCCTATCCGCCGGCGACGTCCGACCTGCACCACGAGATGGAACTGGTGGTCGCGCTGGGCAGCGGCGGCGCCGACATCCCGGTCGCCGAGGCGTTGAACCATGTCTGGGGCTATGCCGCCGGACTCGACATGACCCGGCGCGACCTGCAGGCGGCGGCGAAGAAGGCCGGCAAGCCCTGGGACATGTCCAAGGGCTTCGACGCCTCCGCGCCGATCGGCGACCTGCTGCCCGCCTTCCGCCTGCCCGATCCGACCCGCGGGCGCATCGCGCTGGCGGTGAACGGCACGATCCGCCAGGAATCGGACCTCTCGCAGATGATCTGGAGCATCGCCGAGACCATCGCCTGTCTCTCCGGCCTGGTGCGGCTGGCGCCGGGTGACCTGATCTTCACCGGCACGCCCGAGGGCGTGGCCGCGGTCGGGCACGGCGACGTGCTGGAGGGAACCATCGAAGGGGTGGGCAGCGTGCGCACCCGCATCGTCTGACCGCCCGGCCGCCCCGCCCGTGCCCCAGACCCTGCGCATCGCCACCTGGAACATCAACTCGCTCCGGTTGCGCCTGCCCGCCCTGCCCCGCCTGATCGAGGCACTGCGGCCCGACGTGATCTGCCTGCAGGAAACGAAGGTCCCGGACCTGCTGTTTCCTGCCCAGGCCCCGGCCGAACTCGGCTACCCGCATGCCGCCTGGCGCGGCATGAAGGGCTACAATGGCGTGGCGATCCTTTCGAAGATCCCCTTCACGGCGAACGACATCGCGCCGGACTGGTGCGGGCGGGGCGATTGCCGGCACCTCTCGGTGCTGCTGGACCTGCCCTCGGGCCCGCTGGAACTGCACGATTTCTACGTGCCGGCGGGCGGCGACGTGCCGGATCGCGTCACCAACCCGAAATTCGCCCACAAGCTGGATTTCGTGGCGGAGGCGACCGGCTGGTTCGCGGCAAGGGCCGGGCTGCGCCGCACCGTGCTGGTGGGCGACCTCAACATCGCCCCGCTCGAGCACGACGTCTGGAGCCACCGGCAATTGCTGGACGTGGTCAGCCATACCCCGGTGGAGACCGAGGCGCTGACACACTGGCTGAACCAGGGCTTCCACGACGCCCTCCGCCACTTCGTGCCGGAGGACCGGAAACTTTACACGTGGTGGTCGTACCGCAACCGTGACTGGCGGGCCTCGGACCGCGGTCGGCGGCTCGACCATGTCTGGGTCAGCCGCGACCTCACCAAAGCTTTACGATCGTATACCATCCTCAAGGACGCCCGCGACTGGCCCCAGGCCAGCGACCACGTCCCGGTCTGCGTCGAGCTGGACGCCTGACCGCGTGCCAGAGCGGCACATACGATCGCGTGCATACGCGGGATGGGTGACCGCACGCATGCACGCGACAGGACATGGCGTCGAGGCCGTGCCTACGCGACGACCGGCTTCACCCCTTCGGGGTCGAGCCGGTAGCCGCCGCCCTCGGTCACCAGCAGCCTGGCATTCGAGGGATCGGGCTCGATCTTCTGGCGCAGCCGGTAGATATGGGTTTCCAGCGTATGGGTGGTGACGGCGGAGTTGTACCCCCATACCTCGTTCAGCAGGACCTGGCGCGGCACCGGCTTGCTGCCCGCGCGGTAGAGGAACTTGAGGATCGCCGCTTCCTTTTCGGTCAGGCGGATGCGGCGGTTCTTGCCGGGGTCCTGCAGCAGCTTCGCCGCCGGCCGGAAGGTGTAGGGGCCGATGGTGAAGACCGCGTCCTCGCTGTTTTCGAAGATCCGCAGCTGCGCGCGCAGGCGGGCGAGCAGCTCGGCCATACGGAAAGGCTTGGCGATGTAGTCGTTGGCTCCCGAATCGAGCCCGCGCACCACGTCCGATTCCTCGTCGGACCCGGTCAGCATGATGATGGGGACCTTGACCCCGGCGCGCCGCAGCCGGGCGCACAGGTCGCGCCCGTCGCCGTCGGGCAGGGTGACATCGAGGATCAGCGCATCGAACCGGGCTTCCCGGCTGTTGATCTTCGCCTCGGCCTCGCTTGCGGTCTCGGCGCCGGTAGCGGAGAACTCGCCGTCCAGTTCCAGCTGCTCGGCAAGCATGCTCCGCAGCGCTGCGTCGTCATCGACGATGAGGATGGGCCGCTCGCCCGTCATATACCGGTTCCCTCGCAGTCTTGGGGCTGTCCCCGGAAAGTCGCCGCCCCGGGGAAACCACCCGCCAGTTTACACTGCCTGACCGGCAGCAATCACAAGTTCGCAGGTCGGACCAAAGCCCAACGCGCCACGACAATGTGCATACGGCCTTGTCGTTTCGCAAGTCGCGCACATTATCGTGAGGTGAACCGGGCAAGACCCGGCCGAACGTCCATATCCAGGGGCGTCATGAGGTGTACGTGGACCGACAGCATCGCCGCACAGGATGTGGCAGAACAATCGACCCCGGTCCTTTCGTACGATATTCGGTGACAGCATGAATCCGACGCCCCTGCGACACGACCCTCCTGCCGGAGGCGCGGAAGATCCTGCCGCGCCGGCCACCGGCAGCCCCGCCGATCCGGACGTGCTGCGGCTGCGTGGCGTGCACAGGGCGACGGCCGATCTGCGCCGGGGCACGCCGGTCCTGCTGGAAGCCGCACCTGACCTGGTGCTGCTGACCGCCGAGACAGCGGGCGCACGCGGGCTGGGCGAATTCCAGGCGCTCGCCGGCGGCCCGGCGATGCTGCTGCTGGCCCCGGTGCGGGCGGCGGCGGTGCTGCACCGGCCGGTGCCGCCGAATACGGCGGCGCTGGCGCTGCGCCTGCCCGAGGCGCTGTTCGACCCGGCCTTCCTGCGCAGCCTCGCCGACCCCACCGCCGAGCAGGTGCTGCCGGCCGAGCCGGTGCTGGCGCCGGAGTGTCCGGCCGCCGCCCCCGCGGCACTCGCCCTGGCCAAGCTTGCCCGGCTGCTGCCGGCGGTGCTCGCCGCCCCTGCCGCCCCCGATGCGGCCGCGCGCGCGGCCAGCCTGCGCCTGCAGTCGGTGCCAGCGGCCGACGTACTCGCCTATCCCGTTGCCCTGGCGGCCGCGCTGGTGCGCGTCGCCGAGGCGCAGGTGCCGCTCGACGGTGCCCCTGACGCCCGCATCGTCGCCTTCCGCGCCCCCGATGCGGGGGTGGAGCACCTGGCGATCCTGGTCGGCCGGCCCGAGGAAGCCGAGGCACCGCTGGTGCGCCTGCATTCCGAATGCTTCACCGGCGACCTGCTGGGCAGCCTGCGCTGCGATTGCGGACCGCAACTGCGCGGCGCCATCCGCCGCATGGCCGAGGAAGGCGCCGGCGTCCTGCTGTATCTGGCGCAGGAAGGCCGTGGCATCGGGCTGGTGAACAAGCTGCGCGCCTACGCGCTGCAGGATCGCGGGCTCGACACGGTGGATGCCAACCGCGCCCTGGGCTGGGGCGCGGACGAACGCAATTTCCTGGTCGCCGCCACCATGCTGGAGGCGCTGGGCGTGCGCCGGCTGCGGCTGCTGACCAACAACCCCGACAAGGTGGCGGCCCTGGCCGCCTGCGGCGTCACCGTGCTGCGCCGCGAGAGCCACGCCTTCGCCCCGAACGGCATCAACGATCACTACCTGGCCACCAAGGCCGAACGCTTCGGGCATCTGCTGGAGTGACCATGACTGAAGCCCTGGTATATCCCGACGGCAGGCTGGAACTGCGCGGCCGTATCTGGCGGGCAGCACTTGGCCGCGGCGGCGTGCGGGTAACCAAGGAAGAAGGCGACGGTGCCACCCCCGCCGGCCTGCTGCCGCTGCGCCGGGTGCTGTACCGCGCCGACCGGGTCGCCATTCCCCGCACCGCCCTGCCGCGCGAGCCGATCGGCCCACAGGACGGCTGGTGCGACGACCCCGGCCATGCCGACTACAACCGCCCGGTCCGCCTGCCGCATCCCGCCCGCCACGAGGAGCTGTGGCGGTCGGACCGCGTCTACGACGTGATCGGCGTGCTCGGCTGGAACGATGCCCCGGTGCAACGCGGTCGCGGCTCGGCGATCTTCCTGCACGTGGCCCGGCCGGATCTCGCGCCGACCGAAGGCTGCGTCGCGCTGGCACTGCCCGACCTGCTGGCGGTGCTGGAAGCCGGCGTCACCGCGCTGCGGGTGCTGCCGGCCTGAACCGGTCGTTCGCTGCCGGACAGGGGGATGCACGGCATGGATGTTCCTGTTCTGTTTTGATAGGCTGGGAGGGTGTCCAACCTCCCTTCGCCATCCCCGCCCCATCCGGGCGCGCCGCATTACCGGCGAAAGATCATCCATATCGACATGGATGCCTTCTATGCCTCGGTGGAACAACGCGACGATCCGCGCCTGCGCGGCCGGCCGGTGGCCGTGGGCGGAGCGCGCGAGCGTGGCGTGGTCGCCGCGGCCAGCTACGAGGCACGCCGCTTCGGGGTGCGCTCGGCGATGCCCTCGGCCCTGGCCTGGCGGAAATGCCCGGACCTGGTCTTCGTCCGCCCGCGCTTCGACGTCTATCGCGGGATATCGTTACAGATTCGGGCCATCCTGGCGGACTACTCGCCGCTGATCGAACCGCTGTCGCTGGACGAGGCGTATCTCGACGTCACCGAAAACCTCAAGGGCATTGCCTCGGCCACGCACATCGCCCAGGAGCTCCGCGCCAGGATCCGCGAGCAGACCAGCCTGACCGCCTCGGCCGGGGTCTCGTACAACAAGTTCCTGGCCAAGCTCGCCTCCGACCATCGCAAGCCGGACGGGCTGTTCGTGATTCCGCCGCGGGACGGCGCCGGCTTCGTCGAGGCGCTGGAGGTCGGCCGGTTCCACGGCATCGGACCGGCGACCGCCGCGCGCATGAACCGCCTGGGCATCTTCACCGGCCGCGACCTGCGATCCCAAAGTTTGCTGTTCCTGCAACAGCATTTCGGCAAGAGTGGTTCGTTCTATTATGGGATCGCACGCGGGATCGATGACCGCCCGGTGCAGGCCGATCGCATCCGCAAATCGGTCGGTGCCGAAACCACCTTCCCGCACGACCTGACCGGCTTCGAGGCCCTGCAGGCCCAGCTACGCCCGCTGGTGGCAAAGGTCTGGGCCATCTGCGCGAAGTCCGACCTGCATGGCCGCACGGTGACGCTGAAGGTCAAATACGCCGATTTCCGGCAGATCACCCGCAGCCGGTCCTTTGCCGCCCCCCTGCCCAGCCACGAGGCCCTGGAGCAGACGGCCCTCGACCTGCTCGCGGCGGTGCTGCCGGTGCCGAAAGGGGTGCGCCTGCTCGGCGTCACCCTGTCCGGTTTCGCCGGCGAGGACCACGCAGGGCAGTTGGCGCTGCCCTTGCCGGCCGGGCTCGCCGCCACGCATCCCTGACACCCTGACGTCACGAGGAAGCAAGGCTCCCGTTCGGTCGGGCAAAATGTGGTATTGATAATACCATTTTGACGCAGTACAAGGCGCGGGACGGGGGACCGCCCTCTGTCCGCCTTCCTAACGGAGAAGCCCCGTGTGCGGTTTCGTTCGTGCCACCCCATGTCAGGCGGGTGCCACCGGCTGCAGCAATTCGTTGCGCCAGGCCCCGCCGGCGCGGGCCAGCCAGCGCAGCGTCCGTTCCGCTTCTTCCTGGGCCAGTGCGACCATGGCGGAATCGCTGCTGCGTGCGGCGATATCAGCCAGCCGCTCGAATTCCTCCTCCAGGACGCGCAGTCCATCCTGCACGCCCGGACAGGACTCCTCCGCCACGATGCCGGATGCTTCTTCCTCCGCGATCTGCCGGAAGATCACGGCCAGCGCCGCTTCGCCCGCCGCCTGCAGGGATAGCGCCAGCGCCGCGTGCAGCCGTGCCATCGCCGCCCGGCCCACCATCACGCTGTTCCGCAATGCCGCCACATCTTCCGGCAAAACCGGCCGCGGCCGCCGCCCCTCGCGGCGCCACGCTTCCCGCCGGGCCCGGCGGAGCCACGCGGCATGATCCAGTTCCTCCCGCGCCAGATCCTCGGCGATGGCCGCCACCGCCGGCGGCGCCGCCGCGGCGACGTGGCAGTAAAAAGCGAAGGCCCGTTCCTCGTTGCGCACCGCGATGACAAGTGCGGCATAGGGCGTCAGGCTGGCCGAGCGCGCGGCTTCCTCGTCGAAATTCTCCGGCAGGTCCCAGCGCACGCGCGCCGGATCGGGCGGGGTTCCGAACAGGCGCAGGCTGCGGCTTTCCACCTGCCGGGCGTGCTTGCCCTCCACTTCGGCAAGCTGCGTGAACAGGCGCGCGAGGTCTGCCTCGCCGCGCCCCTGCATCCGCGCCGCGAGGTCCTGGTAGCGCGACGCCGCCTCCTGTTCGAGCGCCTGGGCCAGGGCAAGCAGGTCCTCGGCCGTGGCGAGCGGGGGCGGCAGCGGTGGCGGATTGTGCATGGCTATCTCCCTGATCCGGGAAACATCGCAACTCGCATTGGGATCCCGGACAGTGTACACCCGCCTCGGGGGAAACGTCGTGATGCTTGACATGTGCCGAAAGGCACTGGTTGTAGCTGCACTTTTTCTTGCCCTCGCCGTTATCGGCGAAGCACGTGCCGGTCAGCTCGACAGTTTTCTTTCCGATATCACACCATCCGATCTCGTGCCCGGGGCCGACCGCCTCGCCCCGTCCGCGGGTACGCCGCCCTCGGCCGCCGCCTATGCCGGCCAGAAACTGCTGGGCTGGATCTACCTGAACACCGATGTCGGCCCGGCCGTGGGCTATTCCGGCAAGCCGATCCGCATCCTGGTGGGGCTTGGCGCCGACGGGAAAATCACCGGCGCGAAACTGGTCGAGCACCATGAGCCAATCGTGCTGATCGGCATTCCGCCGGCGCGCATCAATGCCTTCATCGCCGGCTATGTCGGGCGTGATGTGGGCGGGATCTCGACAGGCTCGGCACGCCCCCCCGTGGACATCGTCAGCGGCGCCACGGTCACGGTGATGGTGATCGGCGATTCGATCCTGCGCAGCGCCGAACGCATGGCGCAGTTGCACGGCATCGGAGCCCAGCCCCAGGCAGCCCCCGCCGCCCCGACCCGCGTGCTGGACGAGACCCGGACGGGCACGGAAAGCTGGGCGGACCTGCTGGGCGACGGCTCGGTGCGGCGGCTGCACCTGACCGTGGGCGAGATCAGCGACAGCTTCGCCCACGCCGGCAATGCCGTGGCCGCAGGCCGTCCGGAGCGCGACGACCCGGCACAGGATTTCATCGACCTCTACGTCGCCCCGGTCAGCGTGCCGGCGATCGGCCGCAGCCTGCTCGGCGATGCCGAATATGACCGGCTGCGGGCCAGCCTGCCACCGGGGGGGCAGGCGATCGTGGTGTTCGCCAATGGTGCCTATTCCTTCAAGGGATCGGGCTATGTGCGCGGCGGCATCTTCGATCGCTTCACCGTGCTGCAGGGCGACCAGACCATCCGCTTCCGCGACCGCAACCACCGCCGCCTCGGCGGCGCCGAGGCCGCGGGCGCGCCGGACTTCGCCGAGGCCGACCTGTTCGTCGTGCCCGATGGCGACCGGCTCGATCCGACCGCCCCCTGGCGACTGCAATTGCTGGTGCAGCGTGCCACCACCGGACGCGACAAGGCGTTCCTGACGGTCGATCTCACCTACGATCTTCCATCGAAATACCTCCGCCCCGTGGCCACGCCGCCCGCCGCGCCGGCAGCGATCGCCGCCACACCGGCACCGCCGCTGTGGCAGGCGATGTGGTGGGCCAGCGCCGGGAAGATCGTCGTGCTCTCGGTGGCGCTGCTGGTGCTGACGGCCGTGTTCTTCTTCCAGGACTGGTTCGCGCGCCGCCCGGTGCTCTACGACCGGGTGCGGCTCGGCTTCCTGACCTTCACCCTGGTCTGGATCGGCTGGTACGCGCAGGCGCAGCTCTCGGTGGTCAACGTGCTCGCCTTCCTCTCGGCGCTGCGCAGCGAGTTCAGCTGGGACTACTTCCTGATGGCCCCGCTGATCTTCAGCCTGTGGTTCGCCACCGCCGCGTCCATGCTGTTCTGGAACCGCGGCGCCTTCTGCGGCTGGCTGTGCCCCTTCGGCGCGCTGCAGGAACTGACCAACCGGGGCGCCCGTCTTGTGGGCATCCCGCAACTGCGCCTGCCCTTCGCCCTCCACCAGCGCCTGACCGCGGTCAAATACGTCGTCTTCCTGGTGCTGTTCGGTATCTCGCTGGGCGCGCTTGCCACCGCCGAGATCGGCGCCGAAGTGGAGCCGTTCAAGACCGCGATCGTGCTGCGCTTCTTCCGCAGCTGGCCCTTCGTGCTCTACGCCGTCGGCCTGCTGGCGGCGAATCTGTTCATCGAGCGCTTCTTCTGCCGCTATCTCTGCCCGCTCGGCGCCGCGCTGGCGATCCCGGCACGGCTGCGCCTGTTCGACTGGCTGCGCCGCTACCGCGAATGCGGCAATCCCTGCCAGCGTTGCGGCAACGAGTGCCCGGTGCAGGCCATCCACCCGGAAGGCCACATCAATCCCAACGAATGCATCCAGTGCCTGCACTGCCAGATGCTCTACCACCATGACCGCAAATGCCCGGTCATGATCCAGCGCCGGCTGAAGCGCGAGAAATATGCCGCTTCCGCGCCGCCGCCCCCGCCGCCCCGGCCCGCGCCGAAGCGGCCAACCACGGAGCCCGTCGCATGACGGCGCGCCGATCCGCCCAGGCGCCGGCAGGCGCCACGCCGAAGGAAGCCTCACATGAGCGATGATACACCGCACGACGCCACGGGCCTGCGCCGCCGGGGCCTGCTGGGCAGTACCGCCACCGCGGCGCTGGCGGGGCTCGCCGCCGGCGCCGGTGGCCTGGCCCTCGGCCACGAGGCCCTGGCCCAGACCCGCCCGGCCGCGCGCGGCAGCCAGGGTGCCGACGTGAAACCGGGCGACCTCGATGAATATTACGGCTTCTCCTCGAGCGGCCAGACCGGGGAGGTGCGGATCATCGGCCTGCCGTCGATGCGCGAGCTGATGCGCATCCCGGTGTTCAACCGCTGCAGCGCCACCGGCTGGGGCCTGACCAACGAGAGCAAGAAGATCCTGACCGAGGGCCTGCTGCCCTCCACCAAGGAATTCCTGCGCAAGCGGTATGGCGGACAGGCATCGGGCGATGCGCTCGACTACCACAACGGCGATGCCCACCACCCGCACATGTCCTTCACCGACGGTACCTATGACGGGCGCTACCTGTGGATCAACGACAAGGCCAATTGCCGCGTCGCCCGCATCCGCTGCGACGTGATGAAGACTGACAGGATCATCGAGATCCCGAACGCGTCGGACATCCACGGCCTGCGCCCACAGAAGTTCCCACGCACCGGCTACGTCTTCGCCAACAGCGAGCACGTCATCCCCATCCCCAACGACGGCTCCGTGCTGGACGATCCGAAGAACTACTGGTCGGTGTTCACCGCCATCGACGGCGACAGGATGGAGGTGGCCTGGCAGGTGCTGGTCGACGGCAACCTCGACAATTGCGATGCCGACTACCAGGGCAAATACGCCTTCTCGACCTGCTACAACCCGAACAAGGGCGTCACCGTCGCCGAGATGACGGACCACGAGCAGGCCTGGGCGGTGATCTTCGACATCAAGGCGATCGAGGGCGCCATCCAGCGTAGCGACTTCAAGCAGATGGGCGGGGTCAAGGTGGTCGATGGCCGTCGCGGCTCGAAATACACCCGCTACCTGCCGGTGCCGAACTCCCCGCATGGCTGCAACACCGCGCCCGACGGCATCCACGTGGTGTTCAACGGCAAGCTCTCGCCCACCGTCACCGTGATCGACGTGCGCCGGCTGGACGACCTGTTCGCCGACAAGATCCAGCCGCGCGGCATCGTCGTCGCCGAGCCGGAACTGGGGCTCGGCCCGCTGCACACCGCCTATGACGGCAAGGGCAACGCCTACACCACGGTGTTCATCGACAGCCAGATGGTGAAGTGGAACATCGACAAGGCCCGCCGCGCCTTCGCCGGCGAGAAGGTCGACCCCATCATCCAGAAGCTGGATGTGCACTACCAGCCCGGCCACAACCACACCTCGATGGGCGAGACCCGCGAGGCCGACGGGAAATGGCTGGTGTCGCTGAACAAGTTCAGCAAGGACCGTTTCCTCAACACCGGCGTGCTGAAGCCCGAGAACGACCAGCTGATCGACATCTCCGGCGACCAGATGAAGCTGGTGCATGACGGCCCGAGCTTCGCCGAGCCGCATGACATCTGCCTTGTCCACCGCTCCAAGGTGAACCCGATCAGCATCTGGAAGCGCGACGACCCGACATGGGATGACGCGCGTCGGCAGGCGGCGAAGGACGGAGTGAAGCTGGAAGAGGCCGCCCACGTCATCCGCGACGGCACCAGGGTGCGGGTCTACATGACCTCGATCGCACCCGCCTACAGCCTCGAGAAATTCGAGGTGAACCAGGGCGACGAGGTCACCGTGTACGTCACCAACATGGACGACGTGGAGGACCTGACGCACGGCTTCACCCTGGTGCGGCACGGCATCGCCATGGAGATCGGCCCGCAGCAGACCGCCTCGGTGACCTTCGTCGCCGACCGGCCGGGCGTGCACTGGTGGTATTGCCAATGGTTCTGCCATGCCCTGCACATGGAGATGTCGGGTCGCATGCTCGTGCGTCCGAAGAGCGCCTGACCATGGCACTCGGCCGCGCGCTGTTCCTGTTGCTCGTCCTGCATCTTGGCGTGACGGGCGCGCGCGCGGCCGAAATCCCGGTACCACCGGGCGAGGCCCTGGCCGAGGCGATCGCGCAGGCCGCGCCGGGTGACACGCTGCGCCTCGCCAGCGGCATCCATCGCGGCAGCGTCGTGGTGGACAAGCCTGGGCTGACGCTCGCGGGCGAGCCGGGCACGGTGATCGACGGGCTGAGCCAGGGCATGGCGGTCCGTGTCACCGCCGCGGGCGTGGTGCTGCGCGGCCTGACCGTGCGCGGTTCCGGGCTCAGCCTGATCGACAAGCACTCCGGCATTTTCCTCGATCGTGGCGCGCATGGCGCGGTCGTGGAGGAGACCGTGCTGCAGGAAAACCTGATCGGCATCTATCTCGAAGGACCGCGCGACGTGACGGTGCGCCACGTGACCATCGACGGCCTGCGCCGGCTGCGCCGCCCCGAGCGTGGCCCCGCCATTTCCATCTGGAACGCACCGGGCGCCCGCATCCTCGACAGCGACATCGCCGGTGGGCGCGACGGCGTGTTCTCGGTCAGCAGCCGCGCCGATATCATCCGCGGCAACCGCTTCCGTGACCTGCGTTTCGCCGTGCATTTCATGTACACCAACGACAGCGAGGTCGCCGACAACGTTTCGGTTGGCAACAACGTCGGCTACGTCATGATGTATTCCGACCGGCTGAGGCTCACGGGGAACGTCTCCGACCACGACCGCGACCAGGGGCTGTTGTTCAACTTTGCCAACGATTCGGCGATCTCCGGCAACGTCGTGCGCGGTGCGGAAAAATGCGTGTTCATCTACAACGCCAACAAGAACCGCTTCCGCGACAACTGGTTCGAGGATTGCCGGCTTGGCGTGCACTTCACCGCCGGTTCGGAGCGCAACGCGATCTCCGGCAACGCCTTCGTCGCCAACCGCACCCAGGTGATGTATGTCGGCACGCGCTACCTCGACTGGGCGGTCGAGGGTCGCGGCAATTACTGGAGCGACAATGCCGCCTTCGACCTTGACGGCGACGGCATCGCCGATGCGCCGTACCGCCCCAACGACATCATCGACCAGGTGGTCTGGCGCGCGCCGGCGGCGAAGTTGCTGATGAACAGCCCCGCGGTACAAGTGGTGCGCTGGGCGCAACGACAATTCCCGGCGATCCATCCCGGCGGCGTCGTCGATTCCGCGCCGCTGATGACGCCCCTGCGCCCGCCAGCACTCGCGCGGCTGGAGGGCGGACAATGAACGAGGCGACGATCCGGCTCGATGGCGTGACCAAGACCTTCGGGCGGCAGGTCGCGGTGCAGGACATCGACCTTGTTTTGCATCCGGGCGAGTGCGTCGGGCTGGTGGGCCATAACGGCGCGGGCAAGAGCACGCTCATCAAGCTGATGCTCGGCCTGATCCGCCCGAGTGCCGGCACGGTGCGCACGCTCGGCGGCGACCCGGCCGGGGCCGAGGCAGGACGGGCGCGCGCGGCGCTGGGCTACCTGCCGGAGAACGTCGCCTTCCAGCCGGCGATGACCGGGGCGGAGACACTGGCCTTCTACGCCCGGCTGAAGCGGCAGGACGTGCGCGCCAATGCCGGGCTGCTGGCGCGCGTCGGCCTCGCCGGAGCGGCGCGGCGGCGGGTCGGCACCTATTCGAAAGGCATGCGGCAGCGGCTGGGACTGGCGCAGGCGCTGCTCGGCCAACCGCGGGCGCTGCTGCTGGATGAGCCAACCTCCGGGCTCGATCCGGCGGCCCGCCAGGAATTCTACGAGATCCTGCGCGCCCTGCGCGATGCGGGGGCTTGCGTGCTGCTGTCGTCCCATGCGCTGGCCGAACTGGAAGGACAGGTGGACCGCGTGGTGGTGATGGATCGCGGCCGCAAGATGGCCGATGGCTCGCTCTCCGCGCTGCGCCGCCTGGCCGGCATCCGCCCGCGCCTGCGCATCCGGCTCGCGGAAGCGCCGCGCGCCGTGGTCAACGGACCCGATGACTGGGCGGGCTGGTCCCCCCTGCCCGGCGGCCTGCTGGAGACGGTGTGCGACGAGGCGGACCTGCCCGGACTGCTGCGCGACCTGCCCCCGGAGGTGACGGAGGTGGATATCGTTCGCCCCAGTCTCGATGACGTCTATGCGGCCTTCCTGCGCCGCGAGGGAGATGCCTGATGCGGACCGTGCTGCTGCTCGCCACCAAGGAAGTGCGCGACGGGCTGCGCAATCGCTGGGTGCTCGCCACCACGCTGCTGCTGGCCGTCTTCGCGCTGACGCTGGCCTTCCTCGGCGCCGCCCCGACCGGCGCGGTGAAAGCCAGCCCCCTCGCCGTCACCATTGTCAGCCTCTCCAGCCTCTCGATCTTCCTGCTGCCGCTGATCGCGTTGCTGCTGTCGCACGACACCATCGTCGGCGAGGCGGAGCGCGGCACGCTGGCGCTGCTGCTCGCCTATCCGGTGGCGCGCTGGCAGGTGATCCTGGGCAAGTTCGCCGGCCATGTCGCCATCCTGGCCTTCGCCACCACCGTGGGCTTCGGCGCCGCCGCGACCGCGCTGACCGCGACGGGCGGCGCTGAAGCGGACGCCTGGCCAGAATTCGCGGCGCTGATCGGATCATCCGTGCTGCTCGGCGCGGTGTTCGTCGCCATCGGCACCCTGGTCAGCACGCAGGTGCGCGAGCGCGGCACGGCCGGGGGGATCGCCATCGGCATCTGGCTCGGCTGCGTGCTGATCTGGGACATGGCACTGCTGGGCCTGCTGGTGGCCGACCAGGGCCGCACCGTCACGGCGGGCCTGCTGGACGCGCTGCTGCTGCTCAATCCCGCCGATGCCTACCGGCTACTCAATCTCTCGGGGGCCGGGGTCGGCGTGTTCGCGGGGCTGGCCGATATCGCCGGCCGATCCGCGCTGACGCCCGCGGTGCTGACCGCGGCGCTGCTGGCCTGGATCGCCCTGCCGCTCGCCGCCGCCGCCGCGCTGTTCGCCCGTCGTCCGGTCTGAAGGAGACCGTCATGCACCGCCGCCGCTTCCTCGCCGCCTGCTTCGCGCTTCCGGTCGTCGCCTGCAAGGAGGAGCGGGCCGAGGCCCCACCACCGCCGCGCCCGGTGACCGCCGCCGCCATCGGCACGTTCTGCGGCATGTCGCTCGACGAACACCCGGGGCCGAAGGGGCAGATCTTCGTGCGCGACCGTGCCGATCCCTACTGGTTCTCTACCGTGCGCGACGCCATCGCCTTCACCATGTTGCCCGAGATGCCCAGGGACATCGCCGCCATCTATGTCAGCGACATGGCCCGCGCCCGCGACTGGGACCAGCCTGAGACATGGGTGACGGCACAGCAGGCACTGTTCGTCATCGGCAGCCGCCGGCGCAGCGGCATGCAGACCGACGAGGCGATCCCCTTCGGCGAGGCCGCGGCGGCGCACCGCTTCGCCGCCGAGAATGGCGGCCAGGTGCTGCGTTTCTCCGAAATCCCGCCGGCCTATATCTTCCCCGACGGAGAACGGTCGTGACCCCGCTGCGCCGCCGCCGCTTCATTGCCATCTCGGCCGCCATGGCCGGGCTGCCGCTGCTCGCGCCCCACGCCGCGCCGCAACCGATGCTGCATGTCTGGCGCGGCAGCGCGCTCGGCGCCAATGCGGAGCTGCAACTGCATCATCCCGATCCGGCAGAGGCGCGACGTCTGATCCGCGACAGCCTGGACGAGGTGGCACGGCTGGAGCGGCAGCTCAGCCTCTATCAGCCCGATTCGGCGCTGCTGCGACTGAACCGTGACGGTGCGCTGGCGGCGCCCCCCTTCGACCTGCTGCGCCTGCTGGCCGAGGCCGCGCGTTTCCATGCGCTGACCGATGGTGCCTTCGACGTGACGGTGCAGCCCTTGTGGGATCTTTATGCGGGGCATTTCGCCCGCGCCGGCGCGGATCCGGCGGGGCCACCGGCCGAGGCGGTCGCCGCCGCCCTGGACCGGGTCGGGCAACACCGCATCCACCTCGACGCGGATCAGATCACGCTGCGGCCCGGCACCGCCATCACGCTGAACGGCATCGCCCAGGGCTACGTCACCGACCGCGTGGTTGAAAGGCTGCGCGCCAACGGGATCACGCAGGCGCTGGTGGACATGGGCGAGGCCCGCGCGCTCGGCGGCCATCCCATGGGCGATGCCTGGCAGGTCGGGCTGGAGGATCCGGCCGCCCCCGGCCAGATCGCCGAGACGATTCCCCTGCGCAACCGCGCGGTGGCGACATCGGGTGGCTATGGCACGCGCTTCGACGCGGCCGGCCGCTTCAATCACATCTTCGATCCGGCGGACGGACGTTCGAGCTGGCGCTATGCGGCGATCTCGGTGATCGCCCCCGACGCCACCACGGCGGATGCGCTGTCCACCGCGTTTTCGCTGCTGCCGCCCGAACGCGTGGCGGAACTGGCGCGGCAGGCCGGCGTGACGGTGCACGTAGCCCGGACCGATGGCACGCGCGTGATCCTGGCATGACGGACATCACGCTTGCCCGCGCCTTGCATGTCGTGGCCGTGGTGCTGTGGATCGGCGGCGTCGCCATGGTCACCACCATCCTGCTGCCGGTGATCCGCCGCCGCCACGCAGCCCCCGAGCGGATGGCGCAATTCCACGTCATCGAGCACGGCTTCGCCCGGCAATCCCGCTGGACCACCGCCCTGACCGGCGCGAGCGGCTTCTACATGGCCTGGCGTCTGGAACTCTGGGATCGGTTCGCGATGGCGGAATTCTGGTGGATGCACGCCATGGTGCTGACCTGGGCGGTGTTCACCGTCATGCTGTTCGTGCTGGAGCCGCTGTTCCTGGACGCGTACCTGCAGCGGGCGGCGACACGGCGGCCGGAAGCGACCTACCGCCGGGTCGAAACCCTGCACCGGGTCCTGCTGGGGCTGGGGCTGCTGACCGTGGCCGGGGCCGTCGCCGGCGTGCATGGGCTCACGTTCTTCGACTGGTGAGGCCCGGCGTCAGGGATCCCGGCTCAGTCCCTGCGCCGCCAGCTCGTCCAGGTAGCGCTGCCAGCGCGCCGGCTGGTCGCGCCCGAGTTCGTAGAGATAGGCCCAGGAGTAGATGCCGCTGCCGTGCAGGTCGTCGAACAGGATGCGGATGGCATAGTTGCCCACCGGCTCCAGCGACATGATGCCGACATGGCGCCGCCCCGGCACTGTCTTGCGCTCACCGGGGGCGTGGCCCTGCACCTCGGCGCTCGGGCTTTCCACCCGCAGATATTCCGCGGGATAGACGAAGCGGCTGCCGTCATCGAAATCCACCTCCAGCCGCTTCTCGGCACGCAGGAGGCGGATCTCGGTGGGGGTGGGCATCAGACCTCGTCGAGCCGGCGGGCTTCGTCCGGCAGCATGATGGGAATGCCGTCGCGGATGGGATAAGCGAGGCCGGCGGCGCGGCTGATCAGCTCGTTGTGGGCACGGTCATACTGCAGGCCCTGCTTGGTCACGGGACAGACCAGGATCTCCAGCAGCCGCGGGTCGACCGGCGCGGGCTGGGCAGACTCGGTCGTCGAAGCGGTCTCGTCGGCCATTCGTGTCACTCCGGCGCCGGGCATCAACTGGCCCGCGGGCGGGCCGGCGCCGAATCCGCCCCCGGGGCATGGGTATCCATCACCAGCAAGGCGGCCAGCGCCGCGGCACGGTCGTCAGGCGTCTCTGCTTCCAGCAACGCCTGCTGCTCCGCCGGCTCGAACGGGCAGACCATGCACAGCGTGGTCACCAGCGTCTCGTCCGGCATGCGCTCGATCGCCTCCCAGTTCGCCTCGAAGCCACGGCGGCCGAAGAAGGCCCGCAGGGCGGCGAGCAGCGCGGGACGGTCGAAGCGGGGCATCGGCGCGGCGGGGTCGAGATCGGCGGCGAAACGGACCAGGTCGGCGCGCACCCGCCGGTAGCCGCGGCGCGGCGCCAGTTCCTCGACCACGGTGAAGCGCAGCAGCCCGGTGAGCGTGACCAGGTACCGGCCGTCATCGGTCTCGCTGAAGGAAGACAGCCGACCGAGACAGCCGATGCGGTAGAGCCCTGGCCCGCTCGGCCCGGTCGGCAGCAGGGGGTCGGGCTGGATCATCCCGAAGATCCGCCCGGCCGCCAGTGCGTCCTCGGTCATGGCGAGGTAGCGCGGCTCGAAGATGTTCAACGGCAGCCGCCCCCGCGGCAGCAGCAACGCGCCCGTGAGCGGGAAGACGGGGAACTCCGTCGGCACGTCCTCCAGCCGCGGGCGCGGGTCGTCCATGTCAGCTGAACAGGATCGAGGACAGCTTGCGCCGCGCCGCCGTGGTGGCGGGGTCGTCGAAGCCCCAGGCCTCGAAGAATTTCAGCAACTGCAGGCGCGCGGCGTCCTCGTTCCAGCCGCGCTCGCGGCGGATGATCTCCAGCAGCGCGTCGGCGGCCTCCTCGCGTCGCCCCATGGCGTTGAACGCCGTGGCGAGATCATAGCGTGCCTGATGATCGGCCGGATTGGCGGCCAGCCGGGCCTCGAAGGAGGAAAGCTGGTCGCGCGCCTTGCGGCCCTCGGCGGCCAGGGCGAGCGCGCTGCGGGCGCCGGCGACCTCGGCATGGTCGGCGATCTTCGGCGGCACCTGCTCGAGCGCCTGCTGCGCCTGGTCTTCCTGGCCGAGCGCCATCAGCGCCCGGATGATGCCGCCCCAGGCCTCCGGGTTCTCCGGCTCATCGTGCAGGGCGGCGGAGAACAGCTCGGCCGCCTCCTGGGCGCGGCCTTCCTCCAGCGCGGCCTTCGCCTCGGCGATCAGGTCGGCGCCGGGCATCGCGCCGCCAGCGAGCTTCAGCAGCGCCTCGGCGAAGCGCTTCACCTCCGATTCGGGGACGGCCCCCTGGAACAGGTCGGCGATCTGGCCCTGCCAGAAGGCGGCGACCGTGGGCACCGACTGCAGCGGCAGGCCGAGCTGAACCAGCTGCTGCACCAGGCCGCGGTTCTTGTCGATGTCGATCTTGACCAGCTTCAACCGGCCGCCGGCCTGCCGCACGACCTTCTCGAGCGCCGGGGTGAGCTGCTTGCAGGGCCCGCACCAGGTGGCCCAGAAATCCACGAGCACAGGAACGGTGCGGGACGCGTCGATCACGTCCTGCATGAAGGTCTTCTGATCGCCGTCGATGATCATGGCGTCGCCGGAGGCGCTACCGGCGCCGGCCTGGTTCTGCCCGATGATAAGGTCCATGAAGGGCGTCCTCGCCTTAGATCCCGTCTCGTTTGGGTATAGATGGCACAGCCGGTCCGGGGCACAACCCGGCCGAGGCGGCAGGAGTCGCCGAAATCGCGACGCGGGGCAAGGCGGGGGGACGATCCGATTTTTACGGCGGACCCCCCTTGCAATTGCCGCGGAAGCCGAATAGAAGGCCGACCTCCGCGGACGACGCGGCTGGGGCGCGGGCGTAGCTCAGGGGTAGAGCACAACCTTGCCAAGGTTGGGGTCGAGGGTTCGAATCCCTTCGCCCGCTCCAGTTTTCCAAGACAGTGCAGGCTGTTATATCAGCCGACACAGCACCTCGGTGCTTGCACGTCTGGATGATGTCCACCTCAGAAAACGTGATCGGCGCGACCAGTGCGATGGTATGCGGTCCTCACGCTTGTGGCTGATGCCCACTCATGCGCAACGACGTGCGCCCTGCCCGTCTTTGTGGCGCCTGTCTTGCGACCATGAATGGTCACGCGCTCGTGTCTCGTCACCGGCACACATGGTGTGACTGCCGGAAGGTCGCATGAACGCGCGAGCGCACGCCGGGTTGCAGGTTTGTAGTCCGCACATGACCCCCATGCGATTTCATCCGTGGGTCCATACCGTCCCCCCGCATCTCCATGTCGAATCCAAAACAGGCAGCGAGGTCGGGTTGCCGCGACAGGGGGCACCTCAGCCAGGCCGGAAGTTGGAAGCGCGGCACGGTGTGGGCACGATCCCCTGAAGTGGCGTGGCTTGTCACATTCCAGCAAGTCCGGTATCCAGCGAGAGTCGGTTTCCGCAAGGAATTAATAGGGAATCCGCTGTGGCCCCAGGGTCACGAAACGGAACTGCCCCGCAACTGTAGGCGGCGAGCCCGGTCCAACATGCCACTGGGAGCAATCCCGGGAAGGCCGGACCAGGCGATGACCCGCTAGTCAGGAGACCTGCCGGCGCGCGTAACCTTCCGGCCGGCGAGGGATCCGGGGAGAAGATGTGGATGCTTTGCTTGCTGTGCCGACCTTGGCGATCCGTGGTCCTGCGCCTCAGGCTTGTCGTGCGTCCGCACCATGGCCCTGCCTTTTCCGGCTTTCATCACGATCGGAGAAGCGAGCCATGGCCCCTCTGCGCCTCGCCGTCGCCACGGCAGGCTTTTGCCTGCTGCTGTCTGCCGCCCAGGCTGAACCCACGCAGTATCCGCTGAATGTCGGGAATTGCGGGCACACGCTGACGTTTCCCGCAGCACCACGGAACGTCGTGACGATCGGGCAATCGGTCACCGAAATCCTCTACGCCTTAGGGGTCGGCGACCACATGGCCGGCACCTCGCTCTGGTTCAACGACGTGCTGCCTGCTTTCAAGACGCAGAACGACCAGGTGCCGCGGCTGGACAACAATGCGCCGAGCTTCGAATCGGTTATCAACAAGCGCCCCGGCCTGGTGGCGACGCAGTTCGAGTGGATGATCGGCCCGCAAGGCGTGGTCGGTACGCGCGAGCAGTTCCACAAGCTCGGGGTTCCCACCTACATCATGCCTTCCGACTGCGAAGGCAAGAACAACCAGGTCGGGGCTGACGGTACCCGCACCGCGCCCTTCACCACAGACACACTCTACAAGGGCATCACCCAACTGGCGCAGATCTTCGACCGGCAGGATCGCGGTGCGGAACTGGTCGCCGATCTGCGCAGGCGTGAGGCGACGGCCATCACACGTGCCAGAGCCCTCGGGCTGACGGATGCCTCGGCGGTGTTCTGGTTCTCCAGCGCCGACCTGGATCTCGATCCCTATGTTGCCGGCCGGAAGGGCATCCCGGCTTACATGATGGGGACACTCGGCTTGCGTAACGTGGTCCAATCCGACGAAGAATGGCCCACCGTAGGCTGGGAGACCATCGCGCGCGCCAACCCTTCGGTGATTGTCATCGCGCGCATGGACCGTCGCCGCTTCCCGGCCGATGACTACGAAAGGAAGCTGGCTTTCCTGCGCACTGATCCGGTGACGAAGGAAATGGCAGCGGTGAAGGGCAACCGCATTGTCATCCTTGATGCGCACGCCATGCAGGCCACCATCCGCCTGGTGAGTGGGCTGGAGACGCTGACGGAGGCGATGGCCCGGCTCAGGCAATGACGGCTGGCCTGATGCGCCCCCTGGCTGGCCTGATCGGTCGGGTGATGCTTCATGGCATTTGGATCGCGGCGGTGCTCGCCACCGCGATCCTCGCCGGCATCTGCATCGGCGAGACGCGCATCCCGGCCGGGACAGTGTGGCAGACGCTGGCCAATAATTTCTTTGGCGCCGGCTACAGCCTGGATCGGATCGACCAGGGCATCGTGTGGAACTATCGCCTCACGCGCGCCCTTGTCGCCGCCAGTTGTGGTGCAGGCCTGGCAGTGGCGGGCGTGATCCTCCAATCGTTGTTACGTAACGCTCTGGCCGATCCGTACCTTCTTGGCATCTCCGCGGGCGCTTCGACCGGGGCGGTGCTGGTCACGGTGGCAGGCCTGGGCGCCGGGGCCGTGTCGATGTCGGCGGGCGCCTTCGCCGGATCGCTCGCCGCGTTTCTACTCGTGGCGCTGTTGGCACATGCCTCCGGCGGCGGGTCGGGATCGCGCGGTACAGCGCAGATCGTGCTGGCGGGGATTGCCGGTTCGCAGCTTTTCAATGCGCTGACTGCCCTCATCATCACCCGCTCGGCCAGCGCCGAGCAGGCGCGCGGCATCCTGTTCTGGCTGCTCGGCAATCTCAGCGGGGCGCGCTGGGACAACGTGACGACGGCGGTGCCGGTGGCGATCGGCGTCACACTGCTGTGCCTGTGGCAGGCGCGGGCGCTGGATGCCTTCACGTTCGGTGCCGATTCCGCGGTCTCACTGGGGGTGCCGGTTCGGCAGGTGCAGGCCTTGCTGATTCTCTGTGCCTCGCTGGCAACGGCGGTGATGGTCAGCATCGTCGGCAGCATTGGTTTCGTCGGCCTGGTGGTGCCACATGCTGCGCGCTTCCTGGTGGGACCGCGCCATTCCCGGCTGGTGCCTGCCTCGGCCCTGATGGGAGCCATATTCCTGATTCTGGCCGATGTCGTGTCACGCATCGCCGTGCAGGGCCAGGTGCTCCCCATCGGCGTCGTCACCTCGCTGGTCGGCGCACCGGTGTTTGCCCTCATCCTGGTGCGCAGGCGATCCGCGCGATGATCCTGAAAGCGGACCAGATTGGCTGGTCGGTGCGCGGCACGTCGATCGTGCGGGATGTCAGCCTGACGGTGGCGGAAGGGGAGATGGTGGGTCTGATCGGCCCCAACGGGTCGGGCAAGTCATCGCTGCTGCGACTGCTGTCGGGGGTCTTGCGTCCTGCAACCGGCCAGGTGTGGCTGGAAGGGCGGCCGCTGGCGCACATGCGACGGCGGGAGATTGCCCAGGCAATGGCCGTGGTAGAGCAACAGGCCGAGACCACCGACCGCATCACAGTGCGCGACGCCGTGGAGCTGGGGCGAACGCCGTGGCTCTCGGCCCTGCGGCCATGGTCCGACGTCGACAACGCGATCGTCACCGAGGCGCTGGCCATGGTGAAGATGTCTGACTTTGCCACGCGCGACTGGGCAACATTGTCGGGCGGGGAACGTCAGCGCGTGCATATCGCCCGCGCCCTGGCGCAGCGTCCGCGGGTTCTGCTGCTGGACGAGCCGACTAACCATCTCGATATCCACCACCAGATTTCCATTTTGCAGCTCATCGCCGGCCTGTCGCTGACCACGGTGATCGCCCTGCACGACCTGAACCAGGCCATGGGCTGCGACCGCCTGGGCGTCATGCATCGTGGTCACCTGGTGGCGTTGGGCCCTCCAGCCGAAGTGCTGCGCGCCAGCCTGCTGCACGATGTCTTCGGTGTCCGCGCCAGTTTCCTCACCGATCCCGCCGACGGGGCGCGGATCATTCGCTTCCATTCACTGTCATGAGGAGAATCCGTGATGCGCCTGCCTGTTCTGTTGCTGCTGCTGGCCGCCACGACCGCCGCCCATGCTGAGCGCTACGAGGTAAAGATGCTCAACAGAAACGATACCGGCGGCATGGTGTACGAGCCGGACTATCTGCGCCTGCAGCCGGGCGACAGCGTGAAGTTCCTCGCCACCAGCGTGACCCACAACGCTGCCTCCATACTCGAAATGCTGCCGGCAGGCGCGGAGTCTTTCAAGGGCCGCATCAACGAGGAGATCGATGTGACCTTCACGCAGCCAGGCACCTACGGCATTCGCTGCATTCCCCACTACATGATGGGCATGGTGATGCTGGTGCAGGTCGGCGACGCCTCGCTGGATACGATATCTGTTCCGGATACGGTGCCGGTCCAGGCGCGGAAGCGCTTCGAGGAAATCATCGTACGGGCCCGACAGGCGCAGCAGGCGGTGCCGCCGGCGCGGGATGCCCGGTGATTTCCACCCTGCCCCCGGCACGCTGCGCTTCATGATCTCCGATGATGACTGAACCGGCCCCGGGTCTGGCTGCAACTGTAATCCCGACGCTCATTTGGCACTTCAATATCGCCACCAACGCCGCACTGCTGCCCGGCAGTCAGCAGAGGCACCGGCCCCGGCCCCGGCCGCCTGGGATCGATCAGCCCCGCCGGACCAGCCGCGTCAAACGTCACCACGCAGTCCCGAACGATCTGCGGCATGACCCCGCCGATCTTCGCCTCCTCCGCTCGACTCGCCCGCATGGAACGAGATCGTGAGCCTCCCCTGGGCGGCCCGGCCAGATCACATCGCGGCTCCGGACAGGCCGATGGCCCTCGAAATCGCCTTGCCAGGGGCTGTGCCACGCGCCCCGGCACAGGCTCCGCTCCGGCATTGCATACTTGCCGATCCGCACCATGTCGCGCACAATAAAGGTTTGGCCTGGGATGCCCCCGGATGGGACCGTCCGCCCCCCGGCAATACCTGACCAGGCCCGGTCCGTCCTCACGGCACGGGCCCTTCGCAGAAGGAAGGGGACTATGTTCGACGAGGACTCTCTGCTCGTCCGCGCCTTTGGCTGGTTCGTCAAGCCGGCCCTGATCGGGCTGGTCGGCTGGCTGTTGATCTGGATCGCCGGAGCCGGCGGACAGGGGGTGGCGGCCTATGCCGCGCTCGGCGCCGCCGTGGCCTATGCCCGCGCCGGCTTCGGCTGGCCCCCGAACAACGGCGACTGGGCGCCGCTGGCCGGCATCCTGTGGCCGCTGGTGGCGGTGCGCGACATCATCCCCCACCTGCTGGACAAGCCGGAGCAGGACGTCACGCCGGCGCCGGACGATTTATCCACCAACGTCGCCTTCCTGGAACCGCCGCGGCCACGCCCGACCGCCTGACCTGCCGCGGATCCAGCCAACATCACGACACCGGCCGGGCCAGGGCGTCCCCGTGACGTCCCACCCGGCCGAGCAGCGCTGCGGCGAGCCCGGCCGCCACTGCATCCTCCGCCAGCGCCCGCCCCCAATTGGCGCCGGAACCCGTGACGCCCCCACGGGCCGCCCGCCCCAGCAGGGTGCCCGTTGCCGCCCCTGCGATGCCCGCCAGGCCCCCTGCCGGCAACGACGCATCCCGCCCTGCCAGCGCCGCCCCACCGGCCGCGCCGATCGCCAATCGCGCCAGGAAAGACGGCAGGATGCGGCGGTCGGGGGCGAACGGCATCTTGTCGCCCGCCATCTCGGCCAGGGCCGCGGCCGTTAGCAGTCCACGCGTCGCGCCGCCACCGGGGATCCAGGTGAGTCGCGCCTGCCCACGCGCGGCAGCCTGGCTCAGCGCGGCGCAGGCCGTCATGCTGCGCAACCCTGCCACGAAGCCAATGACGAATGACGCCCCGTATCGCGCCATCGCACGGCCAGGCACCGGCGCCGCGATGACCGCCCTGGTCGCGATGGCTGGCCCTGTTTCGTCCATGCGCCCCTCCCGCTGATGCCGAGGGAAAGCACCGGACAGGAAGGCGGTTGCCGCACGCACGATGATGGGAAGGCGATGACCGGGGGAAGGTGATAACCGGGCCAGCGCAGGATGGCTGCCGGCTATTTCATTGCAGATAAAATTCGTTCCTTAAAAAGAAATTCCTTCGTGCGAGCAACGTCCGCATCAGATCGTCATGCACGGCCAAGCATAGCGCCACTCACGGTCCTGCACTGATCTCACAGAGTAGTTTGAATACTTCGTACTTTGCACGAATTGACCTGCATCAAGGACGCGCGATGATATGGCCGCAAATCTCATATCGGCCCAAAAACACTTGCCGCGCATTTGCGCCGGCCGGGCCCAATCAAACCTGGCACACGGCAGGAGACAGGAACATTGCTTACCCGCAGTGACTTCATTCGCCATATCATTCCAGGCGCCGCCGGAGTTGCGTTATTTCCTCATCTCGCACGCGCAGCCTCGGGGGCCGGCGGAATTACCGATGGACGCGTGGTGGCGAACACCTGTCTCGGCCCGCTCTGGATGATCAAGCAAGGCGGCAAGGTGGTCGGCATCGAGCAGCTTGCCCAGGACGGCGCGTCCAACCCGCTGCTGCAGGCCATGCCGGACCGGCTTTATAACCGCGCCCGCGTGCAGGCCCCGATGGTGCGCCGCGACTTCCTGAAGAACCGCGAAAAAAGCGACCGCACCACCCGCGGCAACAACGACTTCGTCGAGGTCAGTTGGGACGAGGCACTCTCGCTGGTATCCTCGGAGATGCAGCGGGTGAAGGCGCGCTACGGCAATGCCTCGCTGCACAAGGGCAAGAGTTCCTGGAGCTCCAACCACGCGCATGTGCACCGGCTGGAGCCGATGCTGCAGCGCTTCCTGAACGGGTTCGGCGGCTCATCCACCTTCTTCGGCAACTACAGCAATCAGGCCATTTCAGAGATTCTGCCGACCGTCGCCTGGGGCAGCGTATCCGCGGCCTCCGACTGGCCGGTGATCCGCGGCAACGCGAAGCTGATGCTGCTCTGGGGCGCCAACCCGTTGGTGACCAGCCGCATCCTCTCGGCACGCTACAGCACGAAGAACTGGCTGGAGCTGAAGAATTCCGGCATCGATCTGATCGCGATCGACCCGGTGCGCAGCGAGACCATCCGCGAGCTGGGGGCACGCTGGATCCCGATCGCGCCGAACACTGACGTCGCCCTGGCGCTTGGCATGATGCACGTGCTGCTCAGCGAAAACCGGCACGACGCCAAATTTCTCTCGACCTACGCCTTCGGCTTCGCCGAATTCGCCAAATACCTGACCGGCGAGACCGACGGCACGCCGAAAGACCCCGCCTGGGCGGCGAAGATCACAGGGGTGCCCGCCGAGACCATCGTGGAGCTGGCACGCAAGATGGCCGGCACCCGCACCACCATCGCCTGCGGCTGGTCGGTGCAGCGGCAGCACCATGGCGAACAGGCCCCCTGGGCGCTGGTGTCGCTCGCCGCGATGCTGGGCCAGATCGGCCTGCCCGGCGGCGGCATCACCTTTGGCCTGCACTATGGCGATGGCGGCATGCCCAATCCACGCATGCCCGTGGTCGGCGGCATGTCCAGTGGCCCCAACCCGGTCAACGCCATCTTCCCGATCGCGCGCCTGTCCGATGCCTGGACCACGCCGGGCAAGACCATCGAGTACAAAGGCAAGACGATCACCTACCCGGATGTCCGCCTGGTCTACATCTCGGGCGGCAACCAGCTCACGCATCACCAGGACACCAACCGCCTGATCAAGGCATTCCGCGCCCCCGAGACCATCGTGGTGCACGAACCCTGGTGGACGCCGACCGCGCGCTTCGCCGACATCGTGCTGCCGGCGGCCTGCGACCTGGAACGCGACGAGGTCGGCCAGGTACGCAACCTGATCCTGGCCTGCAAGGCAGTGGTGGCGCCGCAGCACAAGTCGCGTGTGGACTACGACATCTTCGCGGAACTGTCCGACCGCCTAGGCTTCCGCGAAAAGTTCACCGAAGGCCGGACGGTGATGGACTGGGTGCGCTTCTTCTACGACCAGGCGCGCGCGCAGTCGAAGGCGGTGCCGATGCCGGAATTCGATGCGTTCTGGAACGGCGACGGCGTCCTGGAATTCCCGATGGGCAAGGGCGACTATGTCCATCTGGCGGATTTCCGGGCCGATCCGCTGCTCAATCCGCTCGGCACGGCCACCGGCAAGATCGAGATCGTGTCGCGCGCCGTCGGCAAGCTCCGCTATGACGACTGCCCGACGCACCCGACCTGGCTGGAGCCGGTCGAATGGAAGGGCAGCGCCGCGGCCAAGGACTATCCGTTGCAGCTGGTATCGGCGCACCCGATGTACCGCCTGCACTCGCAGATGGACAACACCGATGCCGGCGCCCGCTACAAGGTGGCCGGACGCGAGCCCGTCATCATCAACACCGCGGATGCCGCCGCGCGCGGCATCGCCAACGGCGATGTGGTGCGGCTGTTCAACGGTCGCGGCCAGACCCTGGCCGGCGCCGTCGTCACCGACGACATCTCCAAGGGAACGGTGTGCCTGCATGAAGGGTCCTGGTACGACCCGCTGAAGCCGGGCGAGATCGGCACGCTGGACAAGCAGGGCAATGCCAACGTGCTCACCCTGGACGAGCCGCTGACCTCGCGCTTCGCCCAGGCGACGATCGCCGGCACCACGCTGGTGCAGATCGAGAAGTTCGCCGGCACGCCGCCGGCCGTGACCGCCTACAACCAGCCCGCTGCCTAGCAGCGGCCACTGCCCCGGTGCCCCATGCATGGAGCGCCGGGGTGGCACGGACGGGGTGGAAGAGCCTTCGGAATGCTCTTCCGCCCCGCCTGCCGTCGGATCGCCGGCAACGGGTCACCCCTCCGCCCGCAGGTTGCCCCCGCACATCTCTTGCCTGCGGCGGCCCTTGATCCTCGCAGGACATTTGTCACGGTGATGGTACAGCATCTGGCAGTGCAGGCACTGGATGCATTCGTTGGGATTGATGCGCCCGTCCGGTTCGATGGCCTGCACCGGGCAGGCATGGGCGCAGCGCTGACAGGGGGTGCCGCAATCACGGTGCCGGCGCAACCAATCGAACAGGCGCAGCCGCGCTGGAATCGCCAGGGCGGCACCGAGCGGGCACAGATAGCGACAAAAACAGCGCTCGACGACCAGGCCGGCAAGCAACGGCGCCAGCGCGGCAAGCACGAAGGGCCAGTCCCGCACGAAGCGCAGGACGATGGCGGTCTTGAACGGTTCCAGCTCCGCCAGGCGCTCGGCCGCAGCGAAGGCCCCGAGCGAGACGCCGAACAAGCCGAGGAACAGCACGTACTTTATCGCACCGAGGCGTTGATGCACGGCATGCGGAACGGCCCATTGCCGCAAGCCAAGCGCGCGGGCAAAGCGGTTGAGCAATTCCTGCGCCGCACCATAGGGACAAAGCCAGCCGCAGAAAGCGCCGCGATTCCAGAACAGCACTGCCACCGCGGTGGCCGACCACAGGATGAAGATCAGCGGCGCGGCCAGGAACGCATCCCACCGGAAGTCCGCCCGCAGGGCCGCGGCGAAGGCGAGCACGTTCACCACCGAAAGCTGCGCCTGCGCATACCAGCCAAGCCAGAGCAGGGTGAAGGCAAGAAAGCCCAGTCGCAGCCTGTCGTACAGCACGGGTCGGCGCGCGAACCAATCCTGGCAGAAGAAAATCACCGTCAGCACCAGCAGGGCCGCCGCCAGCACGGCGATCCGCCCGGAACTCGCCTGCCACAAGGCATGCCACATGGGCGGATCGGCCAACGGGACGTTCCCGGCATCGGCCTGGTCAGATGGCGTGGCCGCCTGCCCCCCGGTCACGATACCGCCGTACTGGCGAAACATCAGGACAGCCGAGCGCAGGATGGAATCGCCGATCGCCATCATGCTCACCGTGGCACCGCTGATCAGATCCACCGGGCGGCGTTCCGCGATCGAGGTGATGCCGTCGATGTCACTGCCGACATAGCTCTGCACCAGTGCGTCGATACGCTCGGGGGGCACCCCGCTCAGCAGCAGCGGTTCGTGATGCTCCACCAGCTTCACGCCGCTGATTCTCCAGTCGGTGCCGAGGCCGACCAGGATCAGGATGGGCCAGCCCGCATAGCCCGGCGTGGCGGTGACATCGGTATTGAGATAGGCCCAGCCCAGCAACCGATTGCCCGCATAGGCCGGGGCGCGCGGCGGCGTGCCCTCCGGCGGGCCGAAGCGATCGGTGCCGGGAACGAGCGCGGACGGCGCAACCTGGCCCAGCAGATCGGCAAGACGCTGGGCGCGGACGGGACCGGCCAGGGCAAGTCCAAGCGCGATGCAGACCAGGATCGTCGCAGGTCGATGCAGACTGGCACGGGGCAGGTGAAACATCTGGGCACCTTCGGGACGGCCAGCAGGCCCGTGCGCCGCGGCAACCGCAAGTGCGCTTGCCGACACAGAGACATGCGCGCGTAGGGACCGGCATGGGCAGCATCGGGCTGACGGGCCTGCGTGCATGAAAGGGGCAGGCATGTTCCAACGATCGCTGGGCCGCCTCGTGGTGATACTGCAATGGCAGTTCGTCATCGCCCTGATCGTCATGACCGCCGCGCTGGCACTGCGCGAGTGGTCGGCCTATGCCGAGGCACGACGCATCGTCACGCTGGCGCATGCCGACCGAACCCTGTTCGACGGGATCGTCGGCATCCGGGCCGAAGTAGGGGTCAGCGGCGTCGCGCTGCTGTCCAGCGACGATCCCTCGGACATCCTCGCCGCCTCCGCTCGTCGGGTGAACGATTTCACCGCCGCCGCCCTGGCGGCCCTGGCCAGGTCACGGCCCGATGGCGGCGTCCGGCTTGCCGACGCGATCGCGGAGGCGCAGCGCGTGGTGGATACACGGTGGTCGTTGCTCGCGGATGCCATGGCCCCGCCACTGTCCCACCGCGACGTGCGCCCGACCGAGCCGTGGCGCTTCGCCATGTTCGATCTGTCGGGACGGATCGTCGATGCCTCGAACAGCATCGGCAACGCGCTGCGCATGCTTGACCCGCCGGTCGCCGAGTTACTGCAGGTGCGCACCGCCGCCGCCACTATTCGCGAGCACTTCGGCCGCCCCTGTTCCGACCTGCGCCAGAACGTGCAGGAAAGCCGGCCGCTTTCCCTGGCACAGCACGCGGAGTGGCGCGAGCATGTCGGCGCCTACACCTCGCGCTGGCAGGATCTGGAGGAATTGCTGCGCCGGCCGGCCGCGCCGGAGCGGCTGCGTGCCGATCTGCAGGAGGCCCAGGCAGCCACGGCGGCGGCGCAGGCCCGCATGGATGCCATCATCCACGGGCTGGACGGATCCGGGCAGCCCGCCATGGCCGCGGCGGACTGGTCAGGTCTGTGCGTGGCGGCCTATGGAACCATCATCCGGCTTGGCCACGATGCGCTCGATCTGGCGGTGGACCATGCCCGGACACGCCAGGGGCAGGCGCTGGCCATGCTCGCGGTCATGGCGGCCGTGGCCGTCACCGTGACCATGGCCGGCGCCTTCGCCATCTGGGCCGTGCAACGACGGTTGATCCGCCCCCTGCGGGCGCTGGTGGTGGCAATCGAGCGCCTGTCGCGGCAGGATCTGCAGACCGCCGTGCCCGCGACCGGCTTCGCCGACGAACTCGGGGCCATGGCCGGCGCGCTGGAGCGGTTGCGCGCCAGTTCGCTGGAGACGCAGCGGTTGCAGGGCGAACTGGCGCGGCTGCGCGAGGCGGAGTTCGCGCAGGCGAACCAGCTCAGCCGGGCGAAATCCGCTTTCCTGGCGACGATGAGCCACGAGGTGCGCACGCCGCTGCACGGCATCCTCGGCATGGCGCAGTTGCTGGAAGACAGCCCGCTCTCACCCGCGCAACGACGCTGGCTGGCGGCGATCTCCAGTTCCGGGACGATGCTGCTGGCGTTGCTGAATGATGTGCTCGACTTCTCCAAGATCGAGGCCGGGCGCATGGAGCTGGAGCGGATCGATTTCAACCCGGCCGAACTGCTGCGCACGATCACTGCCTCGATGGCACCGCAGGCGACCGGCAAGGGGGTAGCCTGCCGCCTGGCGATCGACGACCTTCCGCCACGGCTGGTCGGTGATCCGGCCAAGCTCGGCCAGGTGCTGATGAACCTGATTGGTAACGCCATCAAGTTCACCGAGCGCGGCGAGGTGGTGGTGACGGCCCGGGCCTGGATCGAACCCGCGACAGGGAAGACGGCATCGCTCGAAGTGCAGGTCCGCGACACCGGCATCGGCATCGCCCCGGAGGCCATGCCGCATCTGTTCGACGCCTTCGCCCAGAGTGATTCATCGATCACCCGCCGCTTCGGCGGCACCGGCCTGGGGCTGGCCATCGTGCAGCGCATCGTCGCGGCGATGAGCGGCTCGATCACCGCCGACAGCGCGCCGGGGCAGGGCAGCGTCTTCACGCTGCGGGTCCCGCTGGCCATGGCGGAAGCTCCGCTTTCCGTCCGGGAAGCCGAGGATACGCTGCCCGAAGCGTTGCCGTGCCTGAGCGTACTGCTGGCCGAGGACAACGAGGTCAACGCGGCGGTGTCCAGTGCCATGCTGGAACAGATGGGTCATGGCGTGACGCTGGCGCGGGACGGGCTGGCGGCGGCGGCGTTGGCCGAGACCACGGATTTCGATGTGATCATGACGGATCTGTCGATGCCGGGACTCGACGGGCTGGGCCTGTGCCGACGCATTCGTGCCATGGCGCACCCGACCCGTCGGGACGTGCCGGTGATCGCTCTCACCGCCGATGTCTCGCCTGGGCGAATGCAGGATTGCTTAACCGTGGGCATGACGGCGTTCCTGGCCAAGCCGTTCCGCCGCGACGAACTTCGCCGGGTGCTGGGCGAGGCGATCGGTATCTTCAGCCTCGCGCCGGCGGATGCGGCGCAGGCCTCGCCCACCCCACGCCGCGTGCTGGCCGAGCGCGCGCGCGACCTGGGCGCCGAGCGGGCCGGCCGCATCGTGGCGCTGTTCCTGGCCACGGCGCCGGACCTGCAGGCGGCCCTGTCACGACATGCCGCCACCGGCGCGCTGCCCCCCTTGCGCGAGGCGGCGCATCAGCTCAAGGGCGCGGCAGCGCAGGTCGGGCTGGCGGAATTGCAGGATCTGGCGGAAGCCGTGCAGCGGGCAGCCGAGTCAGGTTCCATCACGGCGACGCGTGCCGCGGTGGTGGCAGTCATCGCGATCATGCCGACAGCACTGGCGGATTTGCAGACCGCCTGGGACGAGGCGGCCGCCGGGGATCAGGCGTGCAGGGCGTAGCCGATGCCGTGCTCCGTCACGATCAGCCGTGGATGCGCCGGATCCGCCTCGATCTTGCGGCGCAGCCGTGCCACGAGAACATCCACGGTCCGGTCATTGGGCGCCCAGTCGCGATGGCTGATCGCATCCAGCAGGCTGTCGCGCGTCAGCACGTGCCCCGGCCGGCGCGCCAGCGCGGCGAGCAGGTCGAATTCGCCGCGCGTCAACCGCACCTCCTCCCCGCCCGGCGAGGTCAGGCGCCGAAGCGAAAAGTCAATGCTCCAGCCCGCGAAACGACGAACCATGCGGTCCGGCCCGGATGAATACGAACTGGCACCGATCCGACGCAGCACGGTGCGGGCCCGCGCCAGCAGCTCACGCGGCGAGAACGGTTTGGTGACATAATCATCGGCACCGAGCTCCAGGCCCAGCACGCGATCCACCTCGTCCCCCCGGGCCGAAACCAGGATCACCGGCAGGGCACTCTGGGCGCGCAATTCGCGCATGATGGCCAATCCATCTTCGTCAGGCAGACGGATATCCAGCAACAGCAGGTCCGGCGTTTCCCGCGCCAACACAGCGCGCAGGCCGGCACCACTGCCCACGGCGGTCACACGGAAACCTTCGCGCTCGAAATAGGCCGTGATCGATTCACGGGCTACCGGCTCGTCGTCCACCACCAGCACATGGCGGCCTTGCGCCGCAGCCCCTCTTGTCGTGCATGGCTCCGATAACATGCCACCCTCACCGGTTCACCTCCTGTTAACACAAGGACAAACCCGGTTCACAGCAATAATCTAGAAAAAGCCGTAATGGCCCGTCGTCCCGACGGGACGCCCCCGGGAGCAGGACATGCTGGCGTGGATCAGAAAAGCCTGGCGCGAGCCTGGCATCAAAATCGGACTGGGAGGCATGATCGCCCTCGTCGCCGTGGCCGTGGCCGGCACGCTTGCCGCCGGCGGTGCCGTATCGGTGGCGCTCGATCGTTCAAGCACGCTGGAATTCTGCGTCTCCTGCCACAGCATGCAGGCGCCCTATACCGAGTACCAGGCCTCGCCACATTTCCGCAACGCCTCCGGCGTGCGTGCGGTGTGCTCGGATTGCCATGTGCCGCACGAGACCGGACCGAAGCTGCTGGCCAAGCTGGGGGCGGCGAAGGATGTCTGGCACGAGGCGCTGGGCACCATCGACACGCCGGAGAAGTTCGAGCGCAACCGACTGCGCATGGCGCAACAGGTCTGGGCCCGGATGGAAGCGACTGATTCGCGTGAGTGCCGTTCCTGTCACCTCGCGTCGGCCATGGACCCGCACAAGCAACGACCGAAATCCGACCAGATGACCAAGGGCCTTGCCAAGGGCGAGAGCTGCATCGCCTGCCACAAGGGCATCGCCCACAAGCTGCCTGACATGTCCAGCGGCTACCGCGCCACCTGGGAGCAACTGGTCGCCGATGCGGCCAGCGAAGGTGCGCGGGCGAACGATCTCTACACGCTGGCCACCACACCGTTCTTCCTCGACCGTCCCGCCGCGGCCCAGGATGGAGAGTCCGCCGGCAAGCTGCTGCCTGCCTCGCCGGTGAAGGTGCTGGCGCGCAATGGCGACTGGGTGCAGGTGCGTGTCAGCGGCTGGGCCCAGGAAGGCGCCGAACGGCTGATCTACGTGGCCAAGGGCCAGCGCATCATGACCGCCGTGATGCCGGATGAAACCACCGAGAAGCTGGAGCGTGGTACCCCCGTGCTGGATCCCGAAACCGAGCTCACCTGGACACCGGTTTCGCTCACGGTGTGGGTCCAGCGCCAGGGATTGTTCTCCGACATCAACCGTCTCTGGGCCTATGGCGCCGAGATGTACCAGGCCAGTTGCAGTTCCTGCCACGGGCTGACGCCGATCAACCACTTCCTGCCCAACCAGTGGACCGGGGCGCTGGCCGACATGAAGAACAACATCACGCTCGACGACGAGCAGTATCGCTTCATGTTGAAGTACCTGCAGATGCACGCGGGGCATTGAGCAGAAGCCGCACCATGTCCCTGTCCCGCGCCGACCTCTTCGCCGGGTTTGCCACCTTCTTTGCTGCGCCGCTGGAACAGGAAGACGTTGCCGCGCTGAGGGCGGATGGCCGGCTCGGTTGCCTCGGGGCACTGCTGCAGCGCCCAGTCTGCCGCCCGCCCCTCCAACGGGCCTGCACCGTGCTCGCCGGCTTCGCCGATACCCCGACGGCGACCAGCCGGTTGAACGCGGCATTCTGCCGGCTCTTCCTGGGGACCGGTGGTCCGCAAGGCACGGTGCCACCCTGCGAATCCGCCTGGCGCGGCACGGGCGGACGGCTGTTTCAGGAACCGACCGCGGAAATGGCCACGTTGCTGGCCACGCATGGGCTCGCCGTCGCCGCGGAGTGCTGCGAGCCGCCGGATCACCTGGCCATCGAATTGTCGCTCATGGCCGCCTTGCTGGCGGCCCCCGATCCCGATGCAACAGCCGTGGCGGCGCTGCGGGAGCGCCTGCTCGGCTGGGTGCCACGCTTCGCCGCGGCGTGCACCACCTGCGACCCGCCCGGCTTCTACGCCGCCCTGGCCACGCTGCTGCACCTCTTCCTGCTGCAGGAAGACGCGGCTGCGTGTGCCGGATCCGAACACGTCCATGAGGAAATGGGTGCATGACCATCCCTGATACCCAGGCCGCCAGCCCCTGTGCGCTGACGCGGCGCCGGCTGCTGGTCTCCGCCGCCGCGCTCGGCGCGACAGCCACGATCGGCGGAATGCCGGGACGCGCCCGCGCCGCCGGCCCGCAGGAAATCCTGAGCGGCTCGCACTGGGGCGCCTTCCACGCCCGCGTCGAGGACGGCCGCTTCGTCAGCCTCCGCCCCTGGGAGAAGGACCCGCGCCCCTCCCCTACCCTCGCCGGCGTGCAGGACATCGTCTACAATCCGGCCCGCATCCGCTACCCGATGGTGCGGCGGGCCTGGCTGGAACAGGGTCCCGGTGCCGCCCCCGAGACCCGGGGCACGGGCGACTTCGTGCGGGTGAGCTGGGACAAGGCGCTCGACCTGGTGGCCGGCGAGATCCGTCGCATGCAGGCCGAGCACGGCCCCTGGGCACTGTTCGGCGGCAGCTATGGCTGGCGCAGCTCCGGGCGCGTCGGCAACCCGCAGACGATGCTGAAGCGCCTGCTGAATCTCAGCGGCGGCTATGTCGAATCCTCGTCCAACTATTCCAAGGCGGCGCTCGAGGGCATCATGCCCTACGTGGTCGGCTCGGTGGAGGCCGAAGGCCAGCAGACCGCGTACGGCACCGTGACCGAGAACACCGAGTTGCTGGTGTTCTGGGCCTGCAGCCCGCTCGGCAACAACCACATCTCCGCCGCCATCCCCGACCATCAGGTCTGGGGTTGGTTCGACGAGCTGGCGAAGCGGGGCAAGAAGGCGATTTTCATTGACCCGGTGCGCACCGATGCCTGCAAGAAGTTGAACGCCGAGTGGATCGCGCCACGACCACACACCGACGTCGCGATGATGATCGGCATCGCCCACACACTGCTAAGCGAGAACCTGCACGACAGCAAGTTCCTCAAGGACTGCACGCGTGGCTTCGATCGCTTCGCCGACTACCTGACCGGCAAGTCCGACGGCATCGCCAAGAGCGTCGAATGGGCCGAGGCGATCTGCGGCATCCCGGCGGCGGTGATCCGCGACCTGGCACGGCGCTTCGCGAAGAACCGCACCATGCTGGTCGGCGGCTGGGCCACGCAGCGCCAGCAGCACGGCGAGCAGGCCCCCTGGATGCTGATCACCCTGGCCTGCATGCTTGGCCAGATCGGCCTGCCCGGCGGTGGCTTCGTGCAGCGCTACCACATCGACGGCGGCGGCGCACCGATGTCGCTTGCTCCGCCGCTCGGCAACGGCATGTCGGCCGGCAAGCGCGTCGAAACCAAGCCCTGGACCGAAGACCGCGGTACCAAGGTGATCCCCTGCGCCCGCATCGTCGACATGCTGCTCAACCCGGGTGGCGAGTACGAGCACAACGGCAAGCGCTTCAAATACCCTGACGTGCGCTTCGCCTACTGGGTTGGCGGCAACCCGTTCCACCACCACCAGGACCGCAATCGACAGGTGGCGGCGTGGAAGAAGTTCGAGACCTTCATCGTCCAGGACTTCCAGTGGACGGCCAGCGCCCGCATGGCGGACATCGTGCTGCCCGCCACCACAACGGTGGAACGCAACGACATCGAACGCGTCGGCCCTTCTGCCGGCGTCGCGATCATGGCGATGCGCAAGATCATCGACCCGGTGTTCGAGGCCCGCAATGACTACGACATCTTCAAGGATCTGGCGAAGCGCCTGGGGGTGGAGCAGCCGTTCACCGAAGGCAAATCGGAGATGGACTGGATCCGCGCGAGCTACGACGCCGCGCTGGCCGCGGCGAAGCCGAAGAACATCCCCATGCCGGATTTCGACAGCTTCTGGAACGGTGCCGGGGTAGTGGAATTCGAGGTTCCCGCCGCATCGAAGAAATGGATCAAATACGCCGCCTTCCGGCAGGACCCGCTGCTCAACCCGTTGCCAACGCCCTCAGGCAAGATCGAGATTTTCTCAACCGCCATCGAACGGATGAAATACGAGGACTGCCCGCCGCACCCGACCTGGATGGAACCGGTCGAGCGCCTCGGCAGGCCTGGCAAGTATCCGCTGCACGTGAACTCCTCGCACCCCGAGCTGCGCCTGCATTCACAGCTCTGTGGCAGCGCAGCGGTGCGCAAGCTGTACGAGGTCGCGGGACGCTCGCCCTGCTGGATCAACCCGGCAGATGCCGCCTCCCGTGGCATCAAGGATGGCGACACGGTGCGGGTGTTCAACGACCGCGGCCAGTGCCTCGCCGGCGCCGTGGTGACCGAGGATATCCGCCCCGGCGTGCTGCGGCTGCAGGAAGGCGCGTGGTACGATCCGCTTGACCCCGGCAAGCCGGACACACTGTGCAAGTTCGGCGACCCGAACGTGCTCACGCCCGATATCGGGACCTCGCGGCTGTCACAGGCAACGTCGGCCTGTACGACGATGGCGGAGGTCGAGAAATTCCAGGGCATGCCGCCGGAAGTGACGGTGTTCACGGCACCGGCGCGGGCGGGCTGACCGTCGGGGCTTCGCCCCGAACCCGACCAGGAGGCTTTGCCTCCTGGACCTCCACCAAGGGCCACAAGGCCCTTGGAACCCATTCCTTGCCGCGCAGCGCTATGGGGGTGCAGGGGCCTTGTGGCCCCTGCCGGGTCCAGGGCAGAGCCCTGGCCTTCCTGTATCAGCGCACCAGGCAGGGGCGCTTGTTGTCGAACTTCCAGCCCGGGATCAGGTACTGCATCGCCACCGCATCGTCGCGCGCGCCGAGGCCGTGCTGCTTGTACAGCGCGTTCGCCTGTTCCAGTGCATCGAGATTCACCTCGATGCCGAGGCCCGGTTTCTCCGGCACCTTCACCATCCCGCCGACGATCTTCAGCGGGTCACGCGTCAGGTGCTGGCCGTCCTGCCAGATCCAGTGCGTGTCGATCGCCGTGATCTTGCCCGGCGCCGCCGCCGCGACATGGGTGAACATCGCCAGCGAGATGTCGAAATGGTTGTTGGAGTGCGAGCCCCAGGTCAGGCCCCACTCATGGCACATCTGCGCCACCCGCACCGAGCCCTGCATGGTCCAGAAATGCGGGTCGGCCAGTGGGATATCGACCGACTGCAGCGAGATCGCGTGGCCCATCTGCCGCCAGTCGGTGGCGATCATGTTGGTGGCGGTCGGCAGGCCGGTGGCACGGCGGAACTCGGCCATCACCTCGCGGCCGGAATAGCCCTGCTCGGCGCCGCACGGGTCCTCGGCATAGGCCAGGATGTCGTGCCGCCCCTTGCACAGCGAGATCGCCTCGGCCAGTGACCAGGCGCCGTTGGGATCGAGGGTGATGCGCGCCTGCGGGAAGCGGGCCGCCAGTGCCGCGATCGCCTCGATCTCCTCGGCGCCGCTGAACACACCGCCCTTCAGCTTGAAGTCGTTGAAGCCATAGTGGGCATGCGCGGCTTCGGCGAGGCGCACGACCCCTTCCGGCGTCAGCGCGGCCTCGCGGCGCAGGCGGAACCAGTCATCCTTCGCGTCGGGCTCGGCGAGGTAAGGCAGATCGGTACGGGCGCGGTCACCGACATAGAACAGGTAGCCCAGCATCTCCACGGCGTCGCGCTGCTGGCCGTCACCGAGCAGCGCCGCCACCGGCACGTCGAGATACTGGCCGAGCAGGTCGAGCAGCGCTGCCTCGATCGCGGTCACCACATGGATGGTGGTGCGCAGGTCGAAGGTCTGCAGGCCGCGTCCACCGGCATCGCGGTCGGCAAAGCGGCCGCGCACGGCATTGAGCACGTTCTTGTAGTTGCCGATCGGCTTGCCGATCACCAGCGCGCGGGCATCTTCCAGCGTCTGGCGGATCTTCTCGCCGCCGGGCACCTCGCCCACGCCGGTGCGGCCGGCATTGTCGCGCAGCAGCAGCACGTTGCGGGTGAAGAAGGGACCGTGCGCGCCGGAGAGATTGAGCAGCATGCTGTCATGCCCGGCCACGGGCACGACGCGCATCTCGGTGACGACGGGGGTATCGGAACGGGACATCTGGGTCCTCCCTTCAGGCGGCCTTGCGGCCAAAGGCGGGGCGCTTTGGGTCATAGGTCCAGCCAGGCAGCAGGTATTGCATGGCCATGGCGTCGTCGCGGGCGCCGGTGCCGATCTTCTTGTAGACCTCGTGGGCCTTCTGCAGCCGGTCCATGTCGATCTCGATGCCCAGGCCCGGCCGGTCCGGCACCGCGACGCTGCCACCCACGATCTGCAGCGGTTCGCGGGTCAGGCGCTCGTTGCCCTCTTGCCAGATCCAGTGCGTGTCGATGGCGGTGATGTCCCCCGGCGCGGCGGCGGCGCAATGGGTGAACATCGCCAGCGAGATGTCGAAATGGTTGTTGGAATGCGAACCCCAGGTCAGGCCGACCGCCTCGCAGAGCTGCGCCACCCGCACCGAGCCCTGCAACGTCCAGAAATGCGGATCGGCAAGCGGGATGTCCACCGACTGCAGCGACAGCGAATGGCCGAGCTGGCGCCAGTCGGTGGCGATCATGTTGGTCGCGGTCGGGATGCCGGTGGCACGACGGAACTCGGCCATCACCTCGCGGCCGGAATAGCCGGCCTCGGGGCCGCACGGGTCCTCGGCATAGGCCATGGCGTGGCCGTAGGCGCGGCCCAGTTCGATCGCCTCGGCGAGCGTCCAGGCGCCGTTCGGGTCAAGCGTCACCCGCCCTTCCGGGAAGCGCCGGTGCAGGGCGAGCACCGCCTGCATCTCGTCTTCGCCGGGCATCACCCCGCCCTTGAGCTTGTAGTCGGAAAACCCGTAGCGGGCGGTAGCGGCCTCGGCCTGGCGGACGATGGCCTCCGGGGTCAGCGCCGCCTCGGTGCGCACGCGCTCCCAGGCATCAGCGCCGCCGCGCGCTTCGGGATAGGGCAGGTCGGTGCGGCCGCGGTCGCCGACATAGAACAGGTAGGCGAGCATCTTCGCCGCGCCGCGCTGCTGGCCGGTGCCGAGCAGGGCGCAGACCGGCACGCCCATGTGCTGGCCGAGCAGGTCGAGCAGCGCCGCCTCGACCGCGGTGATGACGTTGTCGGTGCGCAGGTTGATCTCGTGCGGCTGGCGCAGCACCCGCGCCTCCGACTCCGAGGTCACCTGGTGGACGATGGTCTGTTTCGCCGCCTTCGCGCCGGGCAGCGTCGCGCGGATGGCATTGAGGATGGCGTTGAAGCTGCCGATCGGCTGGCCGACCACCAGCGGGATTGACCGCTCCAGCGTGGCGCGGATCCCCTCCCCGCCCGGGACCTCGCCGAGGCCGGTGTTGCCGGCGCTGTCCTTCAGCACCACCACGTTGCGGGTGAAGAAGGGACCGTGCGCGCCACACAGGTTCAGCAGCATACAATCCTGGCCGGCGACCGGGACAACGAGCATGTCCGTGACGAGAGGCGTGCGGGCGCCGGCATTATTTGCCAGGTCGTTCATGGGGTCATTCCGTCCTTTGCGGCAGTGACGTGCGGAAGGCCGGCCCGGGGCACCGGGCCGGCCCGCCGTGGGGCGGCTGGTCAGCGGACCAGCACCATGCGCTTGATCTCGCCGACGATGACCAGGTAGCTGAGGGCGGCGATCAAGGCGTTGGCGGCCACGAAGACCAGGGCACCGTTGAAGGACCCGGAGGTCTGGATGATGTAGCCGATGATGATCGGCGTGGAGATGGAGGAAAGATTGCCGCACATGTTGAAGACACCGCCGGCGAGGCCGGTGATCTCCTTGGGCGCGGCATCCGACATCACCGCCCAGCCGAGCGCGCCGATGCCCTTGCCGAAGAAGGCCAGTGCCATCAGCCCGACCACGACCCACTGCACGTCGGTATAGTTGCAGATGATCATGGAGACGGAGGTGACCATCCCGAGCACGATCGGCGTCTTGCGCGCGGCCGAAAGGGAATAGCCGCGCCGGAGCATCCAGTCGGACATCAACCCGCCGAGGATGCCGCCCAGGAAGCCGCAGATGGCGGGCAGCGAGGCGACGAACCCGGCCTTCAGGATCGACATGCCGCGCGCCTGCACCAGATAGACCGGGAACCAGGTGATGAAGAAGTAGGTGATGGCGTTGATGCAGAACTGGCCGATGAAGATGCCGACCATCATGCGGTTGCGGAACATCTGGCGGATGTCGTCCCACTTCGCACCGGATGCGGGATCGGCCTTCGCCTTGGCATCGTCCATGTGCACGAGGCCACCGCCGGCGGCGATGTAGTCGACCTCGGCCTTGTTGACCCACGGATGGTCGGCCGGGCTGTAGACCAGCTTCAGCCAGATCAGCGCGAGTGAGATGCCAAGCCCGCCCATCACGCCGAACACCCAGGGCCAACCGAAGGAATGCGTGATCCAGCCCAGCAGCGGAGCAAAGATCACGGTCGCGAAATACTGCGCGGAATTGAACAGTGCCGAGGCGGTGGCACGCTCGTGCTTGGGGAACCAGGCGGCGACGATGCGGCTGTTGCCGGGGAAGGACGGCGATTCCGCAAGCCCGAGCAGGAAGCGCAGGGCGAACAGCGTGAACACCGCCACCGCGCCGGTGAGGAAGCCGACGAAGCCGAGGCAGAGCGTGAAGAAGGACCAGAGGAACAGGCTGGCGGCATACACGCCCTTCGAGCCGTAGCGATCGAGCAGCCAGCCACCGGGCAACTGGCCGATCACGTAGGCCCAGCCGAAGGCCGAGAAGACGATGCCCATCTGGGCGGCGTTCAGCCCCAGGTCCTTGCTGATGACCGGGCCTGCGATGGCGAGCGTGGCACGGTCGGCGTAATTGATGACCGTCACCACGAACAGCATGGTAACGATCAGCCATCGCACGCGTGTTTTCTGGGCGGTTGCGGACGCGATGGAGTTCGCGGCCAGCGTGTCAGAAGGCATGTCTGGTCCTCCACGCAGCACGTCAGATGCTGCAGCGTTTAATTTTTCGCCGACTCTCAGGTCGGATTTAGTATATCACAAGTTTGTGAGAGTTTACTTGATCCAGGTCAACCCTGTTTTAATTTTTGTTTTGCGTTTTGTAACAGAGTTATTTGGGTTTTTTACTTTGACAAAGTCAATAACCGGCACAGGCATGCCGATTTACTATCAGCCACTGCGCGAATTTGACTTCGACGTCTTGTTTTTCTGCCTCGCTCCTGGACGGTTACGGGCGCACCTATTTGGTGGCGAGGAAACCTTATGGACGGCACCGATGACAGTCCAAACCAAAGAACGAATTGATCGATCCAATCCTTGGATGGATCACCGGATCGGGCTCATCGCGCCCGCCCTTTCGGCGCGAACCGGTCCAGCACGGCCTGCCGGAACCCCGGCAGTGCCGGATTGGTGTTCTCGCGCCACCAGACCAGGTGCAGCTCCGCAAGCGCGCGCCGTCGCGAATGCAGCGGCCGCAGCACCACGCCCTCGAAGTGCAAGGCCCGCCCCGCCTCCGGCACCACCGCGAGCGCCAGCCCGGCGCTGACCAGCGCCAGCATGGTGTGGGCCTGGCTGACGTACTGCACATATTGCGGTGCCGCCCCGGCGGCGGCGCAGAGCCCGCTGATCAGGTCGTAGAAGTAGCGCGCCTGCACCGGCGACCACATCGCCAGCTTCTGCTGGTCGAGATCGGCGAAGCTGGGCTCCGGCCCCTCGGCCAGGGGATGCCCGCGCGGCACCGCGAGCAGCAGCGGCTCGCGCTGCACGCACACCGCCTCCACCAGCCGCCGGTCGAAGGGCTGGCGCACCAGCCCGAGGTCAAGCCGGCCGGATGCCAGCGCCTCCATCTGGTCGGCGGTGACCATTTCCTTCAGCACCACGTCGATGCCCGGCAGATCCGCATTGGCGAAGGCGATCAGCCGCGGCACCAGCGAATAGCTGGCCGCCGCGGTGCAGCCGAGCGCAATCGACCCCGCCTCCCCCCGCGCCACCCGCTTGGCGGCGAGGCCGGCGCCGTCGGCGAGTTGCAGGATCCGCCGTGCTTCCGGCAGGAAGGCGCGCCCCGCCGGCGTCAGCCGCACCGAACGGCTGGTGCGTTCGAGCAGCACGATGTCGAGCGCATGTTCGAGCAACTGCACCTGCCGGCTCAGCGGCGGCTGGGTCATGTGCAGCCGCGCGGCAGCACGGCCGAAATGCAGTTCCTCGGCGACGGCGACGAAGCAGCGCAATTGGCTCAGTTCGAACATCTATGCCGTTCTTGGATCGATCAATGCCGTGTTTAGCTTAGACGGCGATGGATGCGAGCGCTACCGATTGGTGGCGAGGAGACTGCGCAAGCCGTCGCAGCAACGAGAGGGGCCACCCCGATGTCCGGACCTGTCACCAGTATCCCCCCGAACGCACTGAAAGCCGCGCTCCGCGAAAACCGTCGCCAGATCGGGCTGTGGAGCAGCCTGTGCAGCAACGTGGTGGCGGAAGTGCTGGCCTATGCCGGCTACGACTGGATCGTGGTCGATACCGAACACGCCCCGAGCGATACCGTCGACGTGTTGTCGCAATTGCAGGGGCTGGCCACCGGCAGCGCCGAGCCGGTGGTCCGTGTCGCCTGGAACGACGCGGTGCTGATGAAACGCCTGCTCGACATCGGCGCGCGCAGCCTGCTGGTGCCGTTCGTGCAGTCGGCCGAGGAAGCCAAGGCCGCCGTCGCCGCCACCCGCTACCCGCCGCACGGCATCCGCGGCGTGTCGGTCTCCCACCGCGCCAACCGCTTCGGCCGCGTGCCCAACTACCTGCACACGGCGCAGGAGCAGATCTGCGTGCTGGTGCAGATGGAAACCCGCACGGCCCTGGCCGCGCTGGAGGACATCGCCGCGGTCGATGGCATCGACGGGGTGTTCATCGGCCCCTCCGACCTTGCCGCCGATTTCGGCCATCTCGGCAATGCCGCGCACCCGGAGGTGCAGGCTGCCATTGCCGATGCCTGCGCCCGCGCCAAGGCGGTGGGCAAGCCGATCGGCATCCTCGCCCCGGTCGAGGCCGATGCGCGGCGTTATTTCGAGATGGGCTTCACCTACGTCGCCATCGGCAGCGATGTCGGCATTCTTTCGGCCGGCAGCACCAACCTCGTCGCCCGCATGCGGGAAGCCATCGGCGAGCCGAAGATCCGGGTCGCGGTCTGACCCGCCCCCGCAACAAGGCAACAGGAGACACTGGACGCATGAGCAACGTCGGCTTCATCGGCCTCGGCATCATGGGGCGGCCCATGGCGGCCCATCTGCAGGCAGCGGGTCACACCCTGTTCCTCTACGACATCGGCCAATTGCCGCAGACTCTGCTCGACGGCGGCGCGGTCGCCTGCGCCTCCGGCGCGGAGGTCGCGCAGCAGGCCGAGATCATCATCACCATGGTGCCTGACACCCCGCATGTCGAGGCGGCGCTGTTCGGCAAGGGCGGCATCGCCGAGGGCCTGACCCCCGGCAAGATCGTTGTGGATATGAGCTCGATCTCGCCGATCGCCACCAAGGCGTTCGCCGAGAAGATCAATGCGCTGGGCTGCGACTACCTCGACGCGCCGGTCTCCGGCGGCGAGGTCGGCGCCAGGGAGGCGTCGCTGACCATCATGGTCGGCGGCCCGGACGCGGCGTTCGAGAAGGTGAAGCCGCTGTTCGAGAAGATGGGGAAGAACGTCACCCTGGTCGGCGGCACCGGCGACGGCCAGACCACCAAGGTCGCCAACCAGATCATCGTGGCGCTGACCATCGAGGCGGTAGGCGAGGCCCTGCTGTTCGCCTCCAAGGCCGGTGCCGATCCGGCACGCGTGCGCAAGGCGCTGATGGGCGGCTTCGCGTCCTCGCGCATCCTGGAAGTGCATGGCCAGCGCATGGTGGACCGCAAGTTCGATCCGGGCTTCCGCATCGAGCTGCACCAGAAGGACCTGAACCTGGCGCTGCAGGGGGCGAAGTCATTGCAGATCAGCCTGCCCAACACCGCCACCTGCCAGGAGCTGTTCAACGCCTGCGCCGCCCGCGGCGGCAGCAAGTGGGATCATTCCGCCATGGTGCGGGCGCTGGAGCTGCTCGCCGATCACGAAATCGGCAGCAAGCAGGGCTGAACAAGGCTAAACAACAAGGCGACAGCCACGGAGGGAACGGATCCATGCCTGAAACACCAGCCGACCTGCTGCGCGTGATGTTCACCGAAGCGGTCCGGGCCGCCGATCCGAGCCTCTGCCTGCCGCCTTACCTGCCTGAACCGCCCATCGGGCGCACCATCGTCATCGGGGCCGGCAAGGCCTCGGCGGCGATGGCCGCGGCCCTGGAAGCGCACTGGACCGGCCCGCTGGAAGGGCTGGTCGTCACCCGCTACGGCCATGCAGTGCCCTGCCGCCGCATCGAGATCGTCGAGGCCGCCCACCCGGTGCCCGACGCCGCCGGCGAGCAGGCGGCGCGGCGTATCCTGGAAATAGTGCAGGGCCTGACCGAGGACGATCTCGTCATCGCCCTGATCTCGGGCGGCGGCTCGTCGCTGCTGGCCCTGCCCGCCCCCGGCCTGACGCTCGCCGACAAGCAGGAGGTCAACCGCGCACTGCTGCGCTCGGGGGCCACCATCCACGAGATGAACGTGGTCCGCCGACATCTCTCCGCCATCAAGGGCGGCCGGCTCGCCGCCGCCACCGCCCCGGCGCGCTGCGTCGCCCTGCTGATCTCCGATGTGCCCGGCGACGATCCCGCGGTCATCGCCTCCGGCCCGACCGTGCCCGATCCCAGCAGCTTCGCCGATGCCCGCGCCATCCTCGCCCGCTACGGCATCACCCCGCCCGAGGCGGTGCGCCGCCACCTGGACGCGGCCGCCGAGGAAACCCCCAAGCCCGGCGATCCCCGGCTGGCGCGCGCGCAGACGGTGCTGATCGCAACACCGCAGCGCTCGCTGGAAACCGCCGCCGCCGTCGCCCGCGAAGCCGGTATCACCCCGGTGATCCTCGGCGATGCGATCGAGGGCGAATCCCGCGAGGTCGCCCGCGTGATGGCCGGCATCGCCCGGCAGGTGGAACGCCACGGCCAGCCGGCCGGCGCGCCCTGCGTGCTGCTCTCGGGCGGGGAAACCACGGTCACCGTGCGTGGCCAGGGCCGCGGCGGGCGCAATGTCGAATTCCTGCTCTCGCTGGCGATCGAGCTTGGCGGGGCGCCGCGCATCTGGGCGATCGCCGGCGACACCGACGGCATCGACGGGGCCGACGACGCCGCCGGCGCGCTGGTCACGCCCGACACGCTGGCGCGGGCGCGGGCGCTCGGCCTCGATGCCCGCGCGGCCCTGGCCGACAACGACGCCCACAGCTTCTTCCAGGCCCTGGACGACCGCATCGTCACCGGCCCCACCCTCACCAACGTCAACGATTTCCGCGCGGTGCTGATCACCTGACCGCACCGCCCCCGGCCCCGCCGTCGCAAGGACACCACCGATGCCGCCCGCCCCGAGGATCCGCCGTAGCCGTCGCACCAAGATCATCGCCACGCTCGGCCCGGCCTCCTCGACCCCGGAGACCATCGAGCGGCTGTACCGCGCCGGGGCCGACGTGTTCCGGCTGAATTTCAGCCACGGCACCCATGCCGACCATGCCGCCCGCATCGCCGCAATCCGGGACCTGGAACGCCGGCTTGGCCGGCCGATCGGCATCCTCGCCGACGTGCAGGGCCCGAAGCTGCGCATCGGCCGCTTCGCCGCCGGCCGCGTCCACCTGCAGACCGGCCAGCGCTTTCGCCTCGACCGCGACCCCACCCCCGGCGATGCCGACCGGGTGGAGCTGCCGCATCCGGAAATCCTGGAAGCGGCGCGGATCGGCACCACGCTGCTGCTCGATGACGGCAAGCTGCGCCTGCGCGTGCTGCACACCCGTACCGATCACCTGGTCACCGAGGTCGTGGTCGGCGGCCCGCTTTCGGACCGCAAGGGCGTGAACGTGCCGGACGTGCCGTTGGCGATTCCGGCGCTGACCGCCAAGGATCGCCAGGACCTCGCCTTCGCGCTGGAACACGGCGTCGATTATATCGGCCTGTCCTTCGTGCAGCGCCCCGAGGACGTGGCCGAGGCCCGCGCCATCGCCAATGGCCGCGCCTGGATCATGGCCAAGATCGAGAAGCCGCAGGCGATCGAGAACCTCGACGCGGTGGTCGCCCTGGCCGACTGCGTGATGGTGGCACGCGGCGACCTCGGCGTGGAGATGCCGCCCGAGGAAGTACCCCTGTTGCAGAAGCGCATCGTCCGCACCGCCCGCGCCGCCGGCAAGCCGGTGGTGGTGGCGACCCAGATGCTGGAGAGCATGATCGCGGCCCCCGCCCCCACCCGCGCGGAGGCCTCCGACGTCGCCACGGCGGTGCTCGACGGCGCCGACGCGGTGATGCTCTCGGCCGAGACGGCGTCCGGCCAGTTCCCCTACGAGGCGGTCAACATCATGGACCGCATCATTGCCCGGATGGAGCAGGATCCGCTCTGGCGCAACATCGTCGAGGCTTCCCGCCCCGCCCCGGAGCGCTCGGCCGCCGATGCGATCGCCGCCGCCGCCCGCCAGGTCGCCGGGACGCTCGGCGCGCGTGCCATCTGCGCCTTCACCACCTCGGGCGGCACCGGTCTGCGCGCCGCGCGCGAACGCCCGGAGGCGCCGATCCTGGGCCTGACGCCCTCGGTCGAGACGGCGCGGCGCCTCGCCGTGGTGTGGGGCGTGCATGCCGCGCTGCTGCCGGAGCCCTGCCGGCCCGACGCCACCGTGGAGGAAGCCGGGCGCGTGGCGATGCAGTACGGCTTTGCCGCGCCGGACGAGGACGTGGTGGTGATCGCCGGCCAGCCCTTCGGCGTGGCCGGATCCACCAACGCCCTGCGCGTCACCCGCTGCGCCCGCCCCGGCACCGCCGCCGCAGCAGCAGCAGCAGCCTGAAGCCATCCGGCAGCCCGGCCCGTCGCTGCGCGGGCCAGGGGGCCGGCAAGAAAGGAAACAGGAACATGGCCGAGACGCCGCTCACCATCCAGGTCCACCCGGACGACAACGTCGCCATCGTCGTCAACGCGAACGGCCTGCCGGCGGGGACCGAATTCCCCTCCGGGCTGACGCTGCGCGAGCACGTGCCGCAGGGCCACAAGGTCAACCTGGTCGATCTCGCGGAAGGTGAGCCGATCCGCCGCTACGGCGAGGTGATTGGCCATGCGCAACGCCCGGTGCCGCGCGGCAGCTGGATCGAGGAATCGCTGGTCCGCCTGCCACCGGCGCCGCGTCTCGATGAATTGCCGCTCGCCACCGCCGTCCCGCCGCCGCAGCCGCCGCTGGAAGGCTATACCTTCGAGGGCTACCGCAATGCCGATGGCAGCGTCGGCACCCGCAACCTGCTGGGCATCAGCACCAGCGTGCAATGCGTGGCCGGCGTGGTCGAGTACGCGGCGCAGCGCATCCGCACGGAGTTGCTGCCGCGCTTCCCCAACGTGGACGACGTGGTGGCGCTGACTCACACCTATGGCTGTGGCGTGGCGATCAATGCCCCCGGCGCCGCGGTGCCGATCCGTACGGTGCGCAACATCGCCCGCAACCCGAATTTCGGCGGCGCGCCGATGGTGGTGGGCCTCGGCTGCGAGAAGATGTTCCCCGAATGGGTGCTGTCGGATGATCGCCCGGCGCCCGGCCCCGGCAACACCGACAGCATCGTCCGGCTGCAGGACGAAAGCCATGTCGGCTTCGGCGCCATGCTCGCCTCGATCATGGAGATGGCGGAAAAGCGACTGGCGGAGCTGAATCGCCGCACCCGCACCACCTGCCCCGCCGCCGACCTGGTCGTCGGGATGCAATGCGGCGGCAGCGACGCCTTCTCCGGCGTCACCGCCAACCCCGCGGTCGGCTTCGCCACCGACCTGCTGGTGCGCGCCGGCGCCACGGTGATGTTCTCCGAAGTTACCGAAGTGCGCGACGCCATCCACCTGCTCACGCCGCGCGCGGCGGACGAGGAGGTCGGCCGCGCCTTGGTGCGGGAAATGGCGTGGTACGATGATTACCTGCAGGAAGGCGCCTCCGACCGCAGCGCCAACACCACGCCGGGCAACAAGCGCGGCGGGCTCGCCAACATTGTCGAAAAGGCGCTCGGCTCGGTGGCGAAGTCGGGCAGCAGCGCCATCGCCGGCGTGCTCGCGCCCGGCGAGCAGGTGGACCGCAAGGGGCTGATCTTCGCCGCCACCCCGGCCAGCGACTTCATCTGCGGCACGCTGCAACTGGCCTCGGGCATGACCCTGCAGGTGTTCACCACCGGCCGCGGCACGCCCTATGGCCTCGCCGCCGCCCCGGTGATCAAGATGGCCACCCGCAAGGCCCTGAGCGCGCGCTGGCACGACCTGATGGATATCGATGCCGGCCGCATCGCCACCGGCGAGGCAACCATCGAAGAGGTCGGCTGGGAACTGTTCCACCTGATCCTCGACGTCGCCAGCGGCCGCAAGCAGACCTGGTCCGACCAGTGGGGCCTGCGCAACGCGCTGACGCTGTTCAACCCCGGCCCGGTGACCTGAGGCAGGGCCGGCGACCTGCGTCAGTCTCGTGCCCCGGCAACGGCCACCAGACGGCCGGCCGGGGCACGTGCCGGCAGCAGCCGCAGGATTTCCTGCCAGGCCGGATGGCGGGTCAACCGCAACGCCGCCAGCCAGGCCAGCATCGCCAGCAGCAGGGAAACGAAGAGGGCCCAGGGTGACATCACCGTATGGGTCGGCTGCAGGGCCATCACCGTGAGCGGCCCCAGCACGGTGATCCCCGTCACCACCGCACTGCGGCCGACGGCACCGAACAGCTTGCGCGTCGACAGGGACAGGCTGTGGCGCACCGCCAGCACGGAGACCAGTGCCTGGAATGGAATGACGACCAGGAAGCTCAGCACCACGGCGTGCAGGCCGAACACGGCGAAGCCCATGATGATGGCCGCCGAACCGGGCCAGGCAATCAAGGCCCGCCGGAGGTTCTGGCGCATGGCGCCGGTGGCGACCAGCACCGGATAGTTCAGCTCGCTGGTGAAGGCGAACAGCGAGGCGACGGCCATGATGCGGAGCAAGGGCGCCACCGCCATCCAGGTGTCGCCGAGCACGACATGCACCACCCCTTCCGCCATGGTCGCCATGCAGGCCAGGGCCGGCCATTGCACGGCCGTGATCAGCGTCACCGCGCGCAGGTATGCGGTGGTCAGATCGCGGCCTTCGCGGGCCGCCTGGGAAAAGGCCGGCAGCGCCACGGCCGTCACGCCGCTCAGGACGACCTTGTCCGGCAACTGCGCGAGGGTCAGCGTCCGGTAGAACAGCCCCAGTTCGTTGAAGCTGAGCATCTGCCCCAGCGCGAACAAAGGTCCCGCTTCGTAGACGCGATAGAGCAAGGCGGCGGCGCCGTTATAGGCGCCGAAACGCACGGCATCCCGCAGGCCGCGCAGGCTGGGGCGGAACACCGACAGGTCCGGCCGCAATGCGATGGCCACCAGCACGCTCGCCAGGGCACAGGCGACCCAGGCCCAGCCGAAGGCGGTGAAACCCACCCCGTGGCCCACCAGGACCACCAGCATGGCGGCATTCACCACGACATTGACGATGTTCACGACCGCCACCTTGCCAAAGGCAAGATCACGGCGCAGCAGCCCCACGATCATCTGCGAGAAGGGTTCCAGCAGCAGGGCGACGCCAATGAGGCCAAGATACAGGGCAAGGCCGGGCCGGTCGTACCAGGCCTCCATCCAGGGGGCCATTGCCAGGATCACCGCCACGATCAGCAGCGTCGTCAGCATCATCAATGTGAAGCAGGCCCGGATCGTCGTCAGGCTGAGCCGGGGACGGTTGATCAGATAGACCTGGGACGCGAATTCCCGTACCGCGATGGCAATGGACGTGATGGCGGTGCCGATGACGGCAACACCGAATTCATCCGGCGTCATCAGGCGGGCGATGATGGCGAGCTGGGCGAAGTTCACCACCATGCCGACATAGCGGTCGGCAGTGCTGATCAGCAGGGCACGGCGCAGTTGCATCGACGATCCTCACTCCGGGCATGACCCGGCCGTGGTTCCGGACCGACCGGACCGACCGTGTCGGCATCATGATTGTCCGACAGACGTCCCCGGGGACGCATTTCAACCAATACGAATATTGTTTTTATGTAAACAAAAAATTCCAAAACGCTATTTTATCGTTATAAAATCTGCGAGATTATTACGACGCACCAGATGCACGCAGACTATATCGGGGCTTCAGATCGACGCCTTTCACATCAAGGCAAGTTTGACCGCATCCGCCCCCCGCTTGCGGCTCCGGGGCTTCCGGGCGCGCCCACGAGGGGGTCTGCCGCGAACGAACCGAAGCCCGGACCAGAGGCTGCGCGCTCGCCCTGCCGTTCACCTGGCAAGGTCCCTTGCCTGCCCTGCCGCTCACCAAGGCTGCCGCTGGAACCATCAAGGCTAGGCATGCGGTTCGGCACGGGCGCCGGTTCAAACCGTGCGACGGCCGCATCGGATGGCCTGCCAGGATGATTGCCTGGCGCAGCCTGCCCCCTCTGCGAACGGGGACGGTGGTTGTCCCCGGCTGACACTGCCGGATTTTTCCCATCGCCGGAACCGGCACCGCTTTCATGCAGGCGTGTTGCCCGCAGACTGCCGTCCTCATGCCGGTCAAGCTGTACGATGGCACGTTGCGGCCAGCCGATACCAAGTCCCGGCGAGGCGGCCACCCGGGTGCCTGCCCCGAACTCAAGGGTGCCACCAAGACCGGTGACATAGGTTTCGAACAGGACGTGCCGCGTGTCCGGCCTGAAATACGCGGCCGGATCGGTCACCAGCAGATCGGGCGCCAGCGTGTCGGCGTGCAGGACACCGTCGATATACCGCCCCGAGGCGATCACAGCATGGCCGGGGATGGCAGCCGTTTCTGGTCGCAGCGTCAGGGTACCGATCCGCAAGGTACGGCCAACCTGCCGCAACGGACCGTGCACCGTCACCGGCCCCGGCTCCATCCGGTCCACGCGCGTCGCCAGCACACTGCCATCCGGCCGACGCAGGCCGCTCACCCTCACCCACCATCCTGCCGCCGGGGACCGCTCGCCGAGCGTGTCCGCGGTCACCGCCACCTGCTGGCCCGCAACCCGAAGCATGTTCCCGGCATCGAGGCCCTCGACGGGCCCCGACACCTCGTGGCGGACCTGCACCCGGCGCGCCCGCAGCTCCGTGCCGGCTCCGGTGGCTTCCACGATTGCCAACTGGCCGGCGCGCAAAGCGGGGGTCGAAGCAGCCGCGCCGTCCATCGACACCACGGTGTCGTCATCCAGCATGACCTCGCGCCCGCCCAGGCAAACGCTGGCAAAGCCGGTGATCACGGCAACGATTCCCGTGCCGCCGATGCCACGCTCCGCCTGCAGCGTGGCATCGGAAGACAGGCCGGTGCCACCGATCCCCCGCTCGGCCTGGCGGACCGTCCTGGCATCACCGGCAGTACCGCCCGCCACCGGCGGACCGTCATCGGGACCGACCCGGCAGACGCGGGCAGCGGTCGGGCCGTCCTGCAGCGCGGGCACATCCCGCCGGGCCTGCGGCGCACATGCCACCGGCAGGACCAGCATGAGCAGCCCGATGAGATGACGCAGCCCTTTGTCACCCGGGCGCATCGGCGTTCTCATCCTGGACGAACAGATAGACACCGAGATTGACCCGCCGGGTCACGCCCTGTTCCGGCGCGGCCACAGCCGGATCATCGGCTTCGAGCAGGGCAAGGGCTTTGCGGTTGACCTCCAGCAGCATCTGCTGCGCGGCCTTTCGTCCCTCCGCCACCAGCGCCGCGGCTGCCCTGGCGCCAAGCCGGTCGTAATGCACGCTGCGATCCAGGAAAGGCGGGATTCCGCTGGCAAGCACGTTGGCAACGGCCGCGGCGGCATGGTCGTGCAGGTTCCGCGCAAAATAGAAAAGCTGCGCTTCGCTCCCATGCCCGGGCAGGAAGGCCATTACCTGAAGATGGACCCGGCCCTCCGCGTCGAGGGTCACGAGGCCTTGCCTGACCCATTCCTCCAGCACGGCATGAGGCCGCAGGTCCCGGGCCACCATGGCAACGAGTCCCTCAAAGGATGCGGCATCGCCGCTGCATGGCAGGGGGCGTGGATGGCCGCTGGTATCCGTATAGGTGGGCAGGCCCAGCCAATGGGCGACGATCTGGGCACTCGCCGTCAGCGGCGCCGCAGCCTCGGACGCGCCGGCCAGGCGCTGGCGCCGGAGGTTCTTGCGGTGAACACCGGTCATCCGGCTGACCCGGCGGTCCGTGCGCATCTTCGGGTCGGACAACAGATCATGACGCGCCACATCCACGTACAGCTCCCGCAGCAGGTCGACGAGCAGGGGAAATGTCACGCCACTGCTGATGAGCAGGCGCACCAAAGGGCGCAGCAACCGGGCGAATGGCTCCAGAAGCCGGTTCTGCATCGGAACGCTCGGGAAATCTGGCCGCTGCGTCGGAATGGGGAGTGGTCCTGAAGGAACGCCATCCTTCTTAGACCATCCCGTTCGTGGGAAAAAGTCCCACAAACAAATTGACGTGGGAAATTTTCCCACATAACCATGCCGGCAGAGAGGCCCTCCTCGCCCACAGGTCAGGACATCCCGCCCGTGACCACCTTTTCCAGGATTGCCTTGTCCGCATCCGCGCCCCTTGGCCGGATCGACGGCATATCCGCCTTGCGTGCGATCCGTAGCCTTCAGGCGGTCAATGACAGCTTCCTTGCCGATCTCCGGCAGTTCCGCCACGACACCAGAAACACGCTGCGGCGGATAACCTCGATCACGACGGACTATCCGGAACTCCGGGACGTCGATACGGAACGAAGGATTTTGCCGGAACTGCAAATGCGAATCGCACTCGCGACAGTATCGGATGCCCTGTTTGATGTTTCTTCGACGTATTCTTCCTTTAATGCGCGACTCACCTCGCTGTGCGAAGGTGTTGTCACGCTGCTCCGGGGGCCCAGCCAGGACATCCGGCTCGACGTCACGGCGACTGTCCATTGCCCCTCCGCGCTGCGGGACGTGGTGCTGCGGGCGGCACACGAATTCGTCGGCAATGCCGTCAGGCACGGGCTGCACGTCCGCATCGCCGGGCGGCTCGAGGTCAGGCTGCTCGCGTGGCAGGGCGGCATCCGGCTGGCCGTCAGTGATGACGGATGGGGCTGTGGGGGGGCGCCCCTGCCCGGCGAGGGCCTGTCCCTGGTACGGCGGCTCGCGGCCCGGGAACGCGGAACCGTCGCCCTGGAACGTCACGGAAACCGCACGCTGGCAACCCTCGACCTTCCGCCGCGTGGTCGCAGGGACGCGGCGGATTGACCGCCACGGCCCGCGGACCCGCGCCTGCCATGGCCGTACCACCGGGAATTCGATTCCGCCGGATGCCAGACATGTCCAACCAGCCAGGCGCCATGGCGGCAGGGGCACCGATCGAGCAGCAGCTCCGCATCCTGGGCGATCGGGCCATTGCGACGTTCGGGTCTGCCGATCAGCAGATTTCCCTCAGCGTCGTGGTCACCGGCGGCAGCTTTGCGTCCCTGCGTGACGTCATTCTTCCCATCGCACAGGAAATGCTTCGCCATGCGGTCGAACACGGCATGGCGATGCTGCGGCAGGGGCGGATCGACGTCTCGCTCATCGAACAGGACGGCTCGACCGTGCTGTCGGTTCACGATAATGGCTGGGCGCTGCTCGAGGACAGCCGCGCTGCCGACACCATGGCGTCGATCGCCGGTCTCGCAGCCCCCTGTCACGGCGTAGCATTGTTGAGGCGCAACCAGGACGTGACCGAAGCAGTGGTCGTCTTTCCGGCAACGCCCGCCGGAACAGGGATGAAATCACGCATTGACAGGCTGCTCCTGGCCTTGCTGGAACCCTTCCGGAATGCGGGTAACCTCCTGGGCAGGTCGCAGGCCGGATTGTCGTCGCGATAACGTCGCGAAATAAGCGCCCGGCCCTGGCGCCGGACTTGCCGGGCTGGCACTGGCGGGCTTTATCTTTTGACCAGTCTGGTCAGGTGTCGCCATGCCCGTCCGTCGCTGGCCGCCTCCGCCCGGTCCTGCCGCGGCGTGCCTCGATGCGAACCTCCCTACCCTCCGCATTGCGCCCGCCGAACTCGGCCCCTGGCTGCTGTCCCGGCCACGCGGGACGGCACTGTGCCTGGCCGGCGCCAACGCCGCCATGGCGCGCGCCGCCCTGGCCGCGGCCGAAGTGCCGCCGGATGGCCGGCAGGGAGCCCTGTTCCCGCTGCCCCTCGCCACGCCGGCGGACGCGATCGCGGACAGCGCGGCCGCCGCCCTGGCCAGGGCGGCACTCGCCGCCTTCCCGCACTGGTTCGGCGGCACGGTGCCGCAGGCGGTCGCCGGCATGGAGCTGACGCTGCTGGAGCAGCACCTGCGCCGCCGGCTCGATGCGCTGCCGGAGCTGTCGCCGCTGTGGGCGCGCCACGCCATCCCGCGCGCCGCCGCCGGCCGGCCACCGCGCGTCGGCGAGCTGACGCTGGCGATGGAGCTACGCCAACTGGCGCTCGCCCTCGCCGCGGGATCGCTGACGCTGGTCCCGGTGCTGCCGGACCTGCCCGACATGGCCGCCGCGGGGGCGGCGCAGCGCGGCCTGGAATGGCTGGCGCGCCAGAGCGGATGCGCCGTGGTGGCCCTGCTGCCCGAGGCACCGGCCACGGTGCCGGCCTGGATCGACCGCCTGCCCTGCGCCGGGCTGGTCCGGCCGGAACCGCCCGCTGACGCCATCGCGAAAGCCGCAGCGGACGCGGATGCCCCCTGGGTCGGCCCGATCGAGGGGCGGCCGCACTGGGCCAGCGCGGCCGAGCAGCGCCTGGCCGCAGCGCTCGCCGCCGATGCGGAACTGCGGCCGCTGTTCGCCTTCAACCAGACCGTGCCCACGCGGCGCGGCGGGCACCCCCGCGTGGACCTGCTATGGCAGGCCGGCCGGCTGGTGGTAGAGATCGACGGCTATGCCGACCACGCCACGCGCGAGGCCTTCCGCCGCGACCGCCAGCGCGATTACGAGCTTGCCATCAGCGGCTATCTCGTGCTGCGCCTGACCGCCGAGGAGGTACTGGCCGATCCGTGGCTGTCGCTGGACAAGTTGCGGGACGCGGTTCAGTTTCGACAGGGCAATCAAATGCAGGAGCACGGGTGATGTCCGATGATCGCGCCGCCGCGCCGTCCCCCTTGCAGACACTGATTCTCTGGGCCCTGCTCGCCCGCGGCGGCACCGCGCTGCAGAAGGACTTGCGGCCAGAGCCGAAGAAGTCCGACCGGGACGCGCTGGTGCGCGCGCGGCTGCTGCGCGCCGGCAAGGCCGGACGGGCGGTGTCACTGGAACTGACCGACGCCGGCTGGGCCTGGGCGGCCGCCAACACGGCGGCCCCGCTGCCCGCCGGCAGCACGGCCGGTACCGCCGTGCTGTCCGGCCTGCTGGGGCGGCTGGGCGCCTACATGGCCGCGCGCGACGTGGCGCTGGCCGACATCATCCATCCGCCCGTCGAGGCACCGGGGGATGCCGATCTCGCCGGGCGCATCCGCGCCGCCTACCTCGCCGAGAGCGGCGGCAGCGTGAACCGGCGGGTGCGGCTGGCGGCGCTGCGGGCGCGGCTGGCCGAGGTGCCGCGGGCGGAACTGGACACGGCGCTGCTGGCGCTGGCGCAGGACGGCGGCGCCGGGCTGCTGCCGCTCGACGATCCCACCGAGATCGGCGCCGCCGATCACGCGGCCGCCATCGCGGTGGGGACGCAGATGCGACATATCCTGTGGCTCGACCGGTAGACCCAGCCGCCCTGGCGGCGCTCGGCCGGGCCGAGTTCCATTACACCCGCGACCTGGAGAGCATCTGGACCGACAGCCCCGGCCACGTGCCCGAGCTGAACGGCGACATCCTGCGCCGGCTCGGCGACGAATTCGTCCGTGGCACCCGGCCCGACGCGCCGGAGCGGCCGCTCGGCTGGGCGGTGATCGGCACGGCGGGGGCCGGCAAGACGCATCTGCTCGGCGCGCTGCGCCGGCAGGTCTGGGATGCGGGCGGCTGGTTCGTGCTGCTCGACCTGCTGGACGTGAACGATTTCTGGGGCACCACCGCGCTCGGCTTCGTCGACTCCCTGACCCGGCCGATGCCGGGCCAGCCGAGCCAGGGCCATGCGCTGCTCGACCGGCTCTGCGCCCGCTTCGGCCTGGAACCGATGGCCGCGACCCTGGCGGACGCGGACGAGGCGGGCTGGACGCAGATCACGCGCGCCCTCGCCGCCGCCATCCGGCGCGAGGATTCGCGCGGCGCGTTGGCGCATCGCGACGTCGTGCCGGTGCTGCTGGCGCTGCTGTCCGCCGATCCGGAGTTGCAGGACTTCGCCCGCGCCTGGCTGATCGGCACCGATATCGAGGCGACCGGGCGCGAGCGGCTGCGGGTGATGCGTTCGGCCATTCCCCCGCGCAAGGCGGTGGAGGGCCTGTCCTGGCTGATGGCGCTGGGGGGGCCGACGCTGTGCGCGCTCGACCAGATCGACGCCATCGTCAGCGTCGCGCATGCCTCGGCCGGCACCGGCGCGCCCTCCGAGGACAAGGTGCAGAACCGCGCCCTCGCCGTGATCGACGAGCTGGCCGGCGGGCTGATGGACCTGCGGGAAGTGACGCGCCGGACCATTCCGGTGGTCGCCTCGCTGGAAGCGACCTGGGAGACGCTGTGCACGCGGGCGATCGCGGCGTTCCGCGACCGGTTCCGGCCGGTGCGGCTGGCCCATCTGGGCCAGGCGGAGATCGCCGCGCGGCTGGTGGAGCGGCGCCTGGCGGCCGCCTGGGCCGAGGCGGGCTACGCCCCGCCCTACCCGACCTGGCCGTTCCGCCCGGAAGCCTTCGCCGGCGTCACGCTGTTCAGCCCGCGCCAGTTGCTGCAGGCCTGCCGCCAGCATGTCGAGACCTGCCTCGCCACCGGCGAGGTGACGGAACTGGCGGGCTTTGCCAATGCCACGGCGGCCCCCGTCCCGCCGCCGCGTGCCGCGCCGATGCCGGCAACGCCCCCGGCAGTTGCCGCCCCAGTTGCCCCCGCCGGGGACGGCGCGCCGCTCGATGCCCGCTACGACGCCCTCTGCGCCCTGCCGCCCCCAGCCGGGCTGCTCGAACTCGGCGGCGACGATGCCCGCGTGGTCGAGTTGCTGCTGGCGGGGTTGCGGGCACTGGAGCGGCAGACCCAATTGCCCCCCACGCAAGACCTGCTGATCGAGCAGGACATCCCGGGCCTGCACGCAAGGCTGCGGCTGATCGACCACGCGGCCGGGGGGCAGGAACGCCACCATGGCTTCCGCGCCATCCCGCATGCCAATGCGCTGGCGGTGCAGACGCGGCTGCAACAGGCGATCACCGGCTCGGGCATCGACCGCGAGCTGCCGTTCCGCCGTCTGATCATCCTGCGTCGCGGCCCCTGGCCGGGCGGGCCGAAGACCGCCGCCCTGGTGCGCCAGTTCGAGCTGCGCGGCGGCGATGTGCTGGCGCCCGATGCGGCCGATTTCGCCCGCTTCGCCGCCCTGCAGGCGCTGCTGACCGAGGCGCCGCCCGGCCTCGACGACTGGCTGCGCCGCCGCCGGCCGCTCGCGGAGTCGGCGTTCTTCCGTGCGCTCGGCCTGGGTGATGCCGCGCCGGTGCCCGCCGCCATCCCATCTCCCCCGTCCGCCCCCGTGGCCCCCGCCGGCACTGCCGGCGGGACGGGCGCCTCGTTCATTCCCCTGGGCCTGCGCGCAGGGGACCGCACGCCGGTGCGGCTGCCGCTCAGTTTGTTGCCCCGCCATGTGGCGGTGGTGGCCGGGGCCGGCTCGGGCAAGACGGTGCTGCTGCGGCGGCTGGTCGAGGAAGCCGCCCTCGCCGGCATTCCCGCCATCGTGCTCGACAGCAACAACGACCTGGTGCGGCTGGCCGATCCCTGGCCCGGGCCGCCCCTCGGCTTCACCGACGACGACGCGGCCAGGGCCGCCGCCTTCTTCCGCCGGACGGAGGTGGTGGTGTGGACCCCCGGCCGGGCGCGGGGCAATCCGCTGTCCCTGGCGCCGCTGCCGGACTTCGCCGCGCTGGGCGAAGACGCCGAGGAGCGCGACATGGCGGTCGGGGTGGCGGCGGCGACCCTGGAGCCGCTGATCCCCGCCGGCGGCGCCAAGGGCCAGTTGCGCATGGGGGTGCTGGTCGATGCGCTGCGCCACTTCGCCCGCGCCGGCGGCGGCCGGCTGCAGGACCTGGTGACGCTGCTGCGCGACCTGCCGGCGGAAGCCTCCGATATCGGCGGCGCGCCGAAGCTCGCCGCCGAGGTCGCCGACGCCCTGCTGGCCGCCCGCTCACGCAATCCCCTGCTGGAAGGCGAGGGCACCGTCCTCGACCCGGCGGTGCTGCTGGGCGGCACGGACGGGCGGGTGCGCATCTCCGTGGTCAACCTTGCCGGGCTGCCCGGCGAGGAAGCGCGGCAGGATTTCGTGGGCCGTCTGCTGATGGCGCTGTTCAGCCACGTCCGCCGTCACCCGGCCGGGGCCGGCCGACCGGCCTGCGGGCTGCTGGTCATGGACGAGGCCCAGACCATCGCCCCCTCCGACCGCGGCACGCCGAGCCGCGCCGCGACCGTCGCCCTGGTGCGGCAGGCGCGCAAATACGGGCTCGGCATGGTGTTCGCGACCCAGGCCCCGAAGGCGATCGACCACAACATCGTCGCCAACTGCACGACGCAGCTGTTCGGCCTGACCAATTCCCCGGCGGCCCTGGACGCCGTGCGCGAACTGCTGCGCAGCCGCGGCGGTGGGGGCGAGGACCTTGGCCGGCTGCCGCGCGGGCAGTTCTATCTCACCACGGAAGGCGCGGACCGGCCGCAGAAGCTGCTGGCGCCGCTATGCCTGAGCTGGCATCCGGCCAACCCGCCCTCGGAAGAGGAGGTGCTCGCGCGGGCCGCCCAGACCCGGACGGCCGGCTGACGCGCGGCCCGGCGGATCAGCCGGTCACGGCCCGGAAGTGCAGGTCCGAGGCGGTGGTGATCCGGAGATCCCCGCCATTGGTCGGCAGCGATGCCGCGTTGTCGAAGCTGACCGGCAGGGACGGGATCGCCGAGACGCCGTCATAGCCGGCGAGGCGCGGCGATCGCCATGCCAATCCGTGGTTCGTGGCCCGCTCCGAGAACCCGGCGATGCCGAACGGATGGGCGCCCGGCACGGTGGCAACCGCGAACACGGTCGGGATGGTCGGCGACAGGTCCCGATGCCCGATGGCGATCCGGTCCGAGCGGGCCGGCACCTCGAAGACGGGCACCGGAGCCAGCCCCAACAGGCTGGTTCCGCTCCGGATGTCACCGACCACGTCCCAACGGAACGGAGTATGCGCGAAAGTAATGGTGTGGCCGGCGTGATCCTGCAGGGTGCCGGTCAGATTGCCGGTGAGCGTGTATGTGATCGACCCGCCATGCGTTGCCGGCGCAGCATTGCCACCCGCTCTGTTCATGGGCTTCTCCCCGCTCCCGAACACCCCGATCGACCCGATTCTACTTAGTGGCGCATGCACTATTCTTTATACGCCACCCCTGTAGCGTAGCGGATTGGGATTTCCATTTGAAAGGACCTTGCCCCGGACCTGCGCGAATGTCATCCGGGGCGAACGTCCGTGGGGACGACGGCGCCTGCACCTCATGCCAGTCGGCCGCAGTGCCGAAGCATTGACCCATTCGGTGCGGCCGGCCGGTATGTCTTTGTTTTTGCGCGCGGCCGCCCCACCATCCCCGCGTGCCTACCGGTCAGCCCTTTGGGCTGCCGGTATCAGCGGGCAACGGCCGGAAGCAGCGTCGCGCCGTCGCGCTCCGGGCGCGGCGGGCCGTTCTGGGCCGCGACCGTCGGTGTCGTCGGATGCGTCGCCGCCCACCACTCGCTGACGGTCACGAACTGGAAGCCGCGGGCCGCACCTTCGCGCAGGATGGTCGGCAGCGCCTCCACCGTGGCGGCGTGCACCGAATGCAGCAGCACGACCCCGCCGGGACGCAGGCGCGACAGCACCGCATCCGTGATCTCCGCCGAGGTGCGGCCGGGCTTCCAGTCCGCCGGATCCACGGTCCAGCGGATGGTGTCGAGCTGGAAGCGGGCAGCCTCGGCCAGGACGCGCGCGTCGCAGGCCCCCTGGGGCGGGCGGAACCAAGTGATCGCGGCCTCCGGCGCAACCGCCCGCAACGCCGCCATCGCCTGCGTCATGTCGGCGCGCAGCACCTCGTCGGTCATGCGCGACATGCGGCGATGCCAGTAGCCGTGCGGCCCGATCTCATGCCCTTCGGCCAGGACCCGCCGGGCGCCGTCCGGATGGCGCTCCACATGCAGCCCGATCAGGAAAAAAGTCGCGTGCACCCCGGCTTCGTGCAGGATATCCAGCACTTTCGGCGTGTTGACGACATCCGGACCATCATCGAAGGTCAGCGCCACCAGATTGCGCCCGTCCGCGGTCAGGTAGTTCCCCGCCGAATAGGCGACCGGCCCGGCGGGATGCAGGTAGCGGTCGAATTGCGGCACCCTCGGCTCGGCGGACGGCTTCGCGACCGGCCGGCCGTGGTGAACATGCGAGGCCGGCTGGATCCCCTCGCCCACGCGGGGCGCGGCACCCGGGTCCGGGACGGCGGCCCCGGCCTGGCCGAAGCAAAGACACAGGGCCAGGAGAGCACCAGGAAGACGGGGGAAAATCATGGCAAGGCGCCTTGCGGGCAGCAGGCTTGCACCCGCCTCGCCCGGTTGCTGAATATTATGGGATATCCACTTATAGGAGAGACAGGCCAAGCATCCAACCCAAATCGCAAGAAAATGCTTGTGATTTCGGGAATAATCTCCGGGCGGGGCAACCTGCCGGACCGGTTACCGTCGAAACCCCGGCCTGACCTTGGAAATACCGGCCGCGTCCCCATGTCCGGTATCCACGCTCCGGCGTCCCATTCATCCCCTGCAGCAGTGAAGCCCCCATGCGCCAGTCCCGCATGCGAGTCCTTGCGCCATCGTCGCCGCTCGACAGCCTGGTCCTGCAGCCGCTCCGGCGCGCGATCACCGCCGAGGTTGTCGCCCTGTTCAACGACCGCTCCCGCGGGGAAAAGCCGGTCACACCCCGCCCGGACGGGCTGTTCGGGCCCGAGGCCGTGGCGTGGCGGGTGCACGGCGACGTCACTTCGATGATGGTCGGCGGCATCACCGGGCTGCTGCTGCAGATGCTGCACCCGGCGGTGCTCGCGGGCGTGTGGGACCATTCGCGGTTCCGCACCGACATGCAGGGCCGGCTGCGGCGCACCGCCCGCTTCATCGCGCTCACCACCTATGGCGGCGAGGCCGAGGCGATGGCCACCATTGCCCGCGTGCGCCGCATCCATGACCAGGTCCGCGGCACCTTGCCGGACGGACGGCCGTACGCGGCGAATGATCCGGCGCTGCTCGCCTGGGTGCACGTGACCGAGACGACCAGCTTCCTCGACGCCTGGATCCGCTACGCCGAACCCGCCATGTCCGCGGTGGACCAGGACCGCTACGTCCAGGAGATGGCGCGCATCGCCGCGGCGCTGGGCGCCGACCCGATCCCGCGCAGCCGCGCCGAGGCCCAGGAGCTGATCCGGGCGATGCGGCCGCAGCTACTCTGCGACGCGCGCACCCAGGAAGTGGCCCGGTTCGTTCTTGCCCAGCCGGCGCCCAACCGGCTGATGGAGCCGTTGCAGCGCCTCACCATGCAGGCGGCGGTCGATCTGCTGCCGGTCTGGGCGCGGCGCCTGCACGGGCTGCCCGCGGCGGCGCTGGGTCGCCCACTGGCCCGCGCCGGCACGCTCGGCATCGCCCGCACCCTGCGCTGGGCGTTCCAGTGACGCTTCAGTCGATCCTGGCGTAGTCCAGGCGCCGCGCCAGCCAGCAGCCCAGCGTGACGCCCACCGCCCGGCCCGCCGCGTCGCGGCGGAAGGCCAGCGTCCAGTCGCCCGGTGGCGTGTGATCGAGCGCGCGCGGGCATGGCAGCGCCCACAGATCCGGCCCGATCGGATCGAGCAGTTCCATCCGCCCCTGCCCCAGGAAGCCTGAAAACCCACCGTACAGCATGCCGCCGGCATCGACCACGGTGAGCCCGGCATCGAGTTCGCCGCAGCGATACTGGCCGGCGAGGTCGCTGGCGGAGACGCCCGCGCGGGGATGCAGGCAGGAACTCTGGTTTTCCTGCGGGCGGTCCATCCACAGGCCGCCCGGGCCGGGCCGCAGCCGGGTTCCACGGGAATTGCCGGCGCTGCCGTCGGGACGCAGGTCGAGCAGTTCCGGCGCATGGCCGAACCGCAGCCGTACTTGCCCCGGGGCAGCCGCCTCGATGCGCGCCGCCAGCCCGGTTTCCGGCTCCACATAGGCGCCCAGCCAGTCCGGCGGCGGCAGGGCCGCGTCAGGCCGCGTCCGTTCCTCCCCGAGCACCGCGGCGAGCAGATCGAGCGCGGCGGCCTGGGCATCGGTCAGGTGGTTGAACATCACCACCACCGAGACGCGCTCGGCGGGCACGTACAGCCGATGGCTGCGCCAGCCGCGCAAGGCGCCGCCATGACTGGTGACGGCGCGGCCGAACTCGGTGGACCGCCACAGGCCGAAACCATAGCTGGCCGGGCTGCCATCGGCGAAGCTGACCGGCGCAGTCAGGCGGGAATACAGCGCATCGGGATCGTCGCGGGTCGCGTCGAGATGGCGCTCCCAGGCGATCATGTCATCGAGGCTGGCCCCCATGCCGGCATCGCCGGTCCACAGGATGCGGTTCTCGGCGGCGCGGAAGCCGCCGGCCTGCGTGCCCTCGTAGCCTTCCGTGCCGTCCGGCATGGCGCGGGTGTCGGCGACCAGGCAGGCCCCCTCCATGCCGGCGCGGGCGAAGATGCGATCCCGCAACAACTCCGCCAGGGTGCGGCCGGTGCGCGCCTGCAGGATGTCGGAGAGCAGGCGGTAATTCTGGTTGACGTAGGAAAACCGGGTGCCCGGCGCGAAGTGCAGCGTGCGGGTCGCGCCGATCAGGCGGGCAGCCTCGGCATCCCCGAACGGCGATTCGACGGGGGCGCCGTGCAGCATCGCCACGGCCCAGTAATCCCGCAATCCGGACTGGTTGTGGCACAGGTGCAAGGCCCCCGGCGCCGGCTGCCGCAGCAACGGCAGTCGGGCGGCGATGTCGCCATCCAGCACCGAGGGGTCGGGGAATGCGTCCAGCACCAGCCCGCAGGTGAACTGCTTGGTGATCGAGCACATGCGGAACAGCGTGCGCGGCGTGAAGGGGATGCGGCGCTCGGCATTGGCCCAGCCCCAGGCGTGGCGCACCAGCACTTCGCCCGCGCGCAGCACGGCGATCGCCCCGCCCGGCCCCGGATAATGGCGCGGCAAGGTCCTGAGGACGTGATCGAGGCGAAGGGAGGACGAAGACGGGGTGATCATGGCCGCGAGTGTCGCGCCCCGGCCGGGACGCGACAATGACGCGATGACGCGTGCGGTGGCCCGGCCGTGCAGAGCAGACCAATGCCTTCAGGGTCTTGCCAGCGGCGCCATCAGCCCCAGGGCGGCGCCGGTGCTGTCCGTGATGAAACCAATTCGCCCGACATCGGGCACGTCGAAAGGCGGGCGCAGGATGGTCCCGCCGGACTGCGTGACCTGTTCCAGGCTGGCATCGACATCGTCCACCTGCAGATACTGGAACCAGTGCGGCGGCACGTGCGGCGGCAGGTCCCGCGGCATGGTCATGATGCCGGCGACCGGCTTTCCCTCCAGCTCGGCGACCCAGTAGGTGCCCTCGGCACAGGGCGTGCCCCTGAAGCTCCAGCCGGCCAGGGTGGCGTAGAACTGCTTTGCGGCCTCGACATCGGGTGTCAGCAGCTCGTTCCAGACGAAAATGCCAGGGCGCACGGGGATGATCCTTCCGATCCTGCAAGGTCCCCGTTAGGGTAGCCGAACCTTCCGTTCACCAGGAGGCCCCTTCCCTTCGTTCCCGGCGGAGCGCGGCGGCCAGGCGCCGCCCGAGGCCCCCCGCCCCGGCACGGGTGGTCCGCTGCCGCAAGCGGCGCCATGCCGCCAGGACCGCGCCGCGGGCCCGCAGATGCAGGCGATGCCCGTATTCGCGCGCGGCCCGCCAGCCCGGCAGCCGTTCCAGCGCCTGGTGGCCCAGGTCGAGCAGCTGGGCGACCGTGGCGTCGCAGCGCGCGAACCAGCGGACCTGCAGCATCTTTGGCCGGGCGATGGCGAAGACACGGGTCGAGAACGCGGCCCCGACGACCTTGGCGCCGATGATGACGATGGCGGCCCAGACGAAGTGGTGATGCCGGATCAGCCACAGCTCGCCGAATTTCAGCAAGGGCACGATCGGGATGAAGGGCAGCACGAACACGGCCACGACCGCGCCCGGGCTCAGCCGTGCCACCAGCCGCTCCAGCGCCGTGAAGACGGCGAAACGCCCCAGCACCCGCCCGAGCGCCGTCAGCCAGCGCCAGACCGTCGCCTCGAGCAGCACGATGACCACGGCCACCGCGACCAGCAAGGGCGAGAGCGCGCGCCGGAGCAGATGCCCGGACGGGGATCCCGTCGTGAAGTGCCTGACCATTGCGGCCCTTTCCTGCGGGCCACGCCGTTCCTGCCGCGACCACCGCCACAGGATGTAGGCCGGACCGCTCCGCCGGCAACCGGGGCCGGCTCAGGCCGGCAGCAGCGCGGCGGTGGGGACGACGATGGCGAAGCGGTCGGCCAGCGAGGCCAGCGCGGCACGCTGCACCTCCGCCGCGGCCAGCGCCGGCCCGCCGAGCGGATCCGGCAGCGCCCGTGTCGCCGTCGCATCGGCGGCGAGGGTGACGCGGTGGCCCAGATCCAGCGCCGCCCGCGCCGTGGTGCTGACGCACATATGCGTCATGAAGCCGGCCAGCAGCAGGTCGGGCCGACCGGCCGCGCGCAACTGTTCATGCAGCGACGTGCCAGCGAAGGCGCTGGGCAAATCCTTCTCGATCACCGCCTCCCCCGGCACAGGACGCAACTCCGCCAGGATGGCGCCGCCCGGCCCCGCCAGATCGAACAGGCCGCCGGCCCGGCCGCGATGCACGACATGGATCACCGGCGAGCCCGCCGCGCGCGCCGCCGCGAGCAGCGCCCCCAGCCGCTCCACGGCCGCCTCGATGCCGGAAAGCGGCAAGGCCCCCGAACGATATTCCTCCTGCGCATCGATGATCACCAGCGCCGCCTCGGCCAGCCGCGCCGGGGTGGGATCGAGGTCGGCACGCCGCAGCAGGGTCGGCCCGGCCTCGCCGGCGATGATCGCGTCGAACTGCGCGACCGCGGTGGCGAACTTGTCGCGGCAGCCCGGATTGCAGAAACCGACACTGTGGCCGCGATAGCGCGTCAGGCTGTCGGGCCGGACCGGGTCGCCGGACCAGGGGCAGGTCGCGTTGATCGGGGCGGACAAGGCGGGTTCGGTCACGGCATGTCTCCTCGGCAGCGGAACGGCCATAGCCTGCCGGACACACGGCGTGGCATGAAGGACAACATGCCCTCCTTTCCTGCCAAGGCGGCCGGCCCACGCCGCGTGCTGATCCTGACCTTTCCCGGGGCGTTGCTGCTGGATATCGCCGGCCCTGCGCAGGTGTTCGAGACCGCCTCCCGCATCACCGCGGAACGGCAGGGAAGCCGCGCCTACGAGGTGGTGACCGTATCCCTGCAGGGCGGCGACATCGCCACCGATACCGGCATCGTCATCGCCACGCTCGGCCGCGACGCGGCGGGCCGGGCCGACACGCTGCTGGTGCCGGGCGGCGGCACGGTCTGGGTGGAGGAAGGCAATGCCGCGCTGCTCGGCTGGATCGCGGCGGAAGCGGGGCAGGCGCGGCGTGTCGCCTCGGTCTGCCTCGGCGCCTTCCTGCTGGCCGCGGCGGGAGTGCTGCGGGGACGGCGCGCCGTCACGCACTGGCATTACTGCGAGCAGTTGCAGGCTCGCTACCCGGACCTGCGCGTCGAGGCGGAACCGATCTTCGTGCGCGACGGCACAGTCTGGAGCTCGGCTGGCGTGAGCGCCGGCATCGACCTCGCTTTGGCGCTGGTCGAGGAAGATCTCGGCCACGCCGTCGCGCTGGAGGTGGCGCAGCGGCTGGTGGTGTTCCTCAAGCGCCCTGGCGGGCAGGCGCAGTTCAGCCGCGCCCTCGCCGCCCAGTCCGCCGACCATGCCGGTGATTTCGAGGCGCTGCACGGCTGGATGGCGGAGAACCTGACCGCCGATTTACGCGTGGAGCAACTGGCCGCGCGCGCCGGCATGTCGCCGCGCAGCTTCGCGCGGCTCTACGTGGCCCGGACCGGGACGACGCCGGCGCGGGCGGTGGAGGCGCTGCGGCTGGAAGCGGCCCGCCGCCTGCTGACCAGCGAGCCCGACATGCCGGTCGCAGTGGTGGCCACGCGCTGCGGCTTCGGCGATGACGAGCGCATGCGCCGCGCCTTCCTGCGCGGGCTCGGCGTGGCGCCGGCCGAGTACCGGCTTCGCTTCGGCCCGGCAACGATCAGGACGGCACTGGCACCTCGCCCCGCGGCGGCGGCCCGGCCTGTTGCAGCTCCGCCAGTTCCGCATCGGTGAACACGCGGCTGCGGGTCAGGAAGCGCAGACCCTCCGGCGCTTCCAGGGAAAACCCCGAGCCGCGGCCTGGCACCACGTCGATGACGAGCTGGGTGTGCTCCCAATAGGTGAACTGCGCGGCGCCGATGAAGAAGGCGCAGCCGGCGATGCTGCCGAGCCGCACATCCTGCCCGCCGACGCGGAACTCGCCGCGCGGATAGCACATCGGCGCGCTGCCGTCGCAGCAGCCCCCTGACTGGTGAAACAGCAATTCGCCGTGCAGGTCCCGCAATTTCGCGATCAGGGCCTCCGCGGCCTCGGTCGCGACCACACGCTCGACCATGTCCTCTCTCTCCCCCGGCCGGCGAGGCGGGCGGGCCATCCCGCCTCGCGCGGTGCCCCGCCTGATCAGAAGAAGCCGAGCGCCTTCGCGCTGTAGCTCACCAGCAGGTTCTTGGTCTGCTGGTAATGATCCAGCATCATCTTGTGCGTCTCGCGGCCGATGCCAGACTGCTTGTAGCCGCCGAACGCCGCATGCGCCGGATACAGGTGGTAGCAATTGGTCCAGACCCGGCCGGCCTGGATCGCCCGGCCGAAGCGATAGGCGCGATTGCCGTCACGCGTCCACACCCCCGCACCGAGGCCATAGAGCGTGTCGTTGGCGAGCGCCAGGGCGTCGTCATCATCCTTGAAGGTGGTGACGGCAACGACGGGGCCGAAGATCTCTTCCTGGAACACGCGCATGCGGTTATGGCCGCGCACGATCGTCGGCTTCACGTAGTAGCCGCCTTCCAGGTCGCCCCCCAGATGCGCCCGCTCGCCGCCGGTCAGGATCTCGGCATGCTCCTGCCGGGCGATGTCGAAATAGGACAGGATCTTTTCGAGCTGGTCGTTGGACGCCTGCGCCCCGAGCATGGTGGTGGCATCGAGCGGATTGCCCTGCACGATCCGGCCGACCCGCCGCAGCGCGCGCTCCATGAAGCGGTCGTAGATGCTCTCGTGCACCAGCGCCCGGCTCGGGCAGGTGCAGACCTCGCCCTGGTTGAGCGCGAACATGGCGAAGCCTTCCAGCGCCTTGTCGAGAAAGTCGTCGTCCTCGGCGGCGACATCGGCGAAGAAGATGTTGGGCGACTTGCCGCCGAGCTCCAGCGTGACCGGGATCAGGTTCTCCGAGGCGTACTGCATGATCAGCCGGCCGGTGGTGGTCTCGCCGGTGAACGCGACCTTGGCGATGCGCCGGTTCTGCGCCAGCGGCTTGCCCGCTTCCACGCCGAAGCCGGTGACCACGTTCACCACGCCCGGCGGCAACAGGTCGGCCAGCACGTCCATCAGCACGCAGATCGCGAGCGGGGTCTGCTCGGCCGGCTTCAGCACCACGCAATTGCCCGCTGCCAGCGCCGGCGCCAGCTTCCAGATCGCCATCAGCAACGGGAAATTCCACGGGATGATCTGGGCGACCACGCCGAGTGGCTCGTGGAAGTGATAGGCGACGGTGTCCTCGTCGATCTCCGCCAGGCTGCCTTCCTGGGCACGGACGCAGCCGGCGAAGTAGCGGAAATGATCGACGCCGAGCGGCAGGTCGGCGGCCTTGCTCTCGCGGATCGGCTTGCCGTTGTCGATGGTCTCGACCAGCGCCAGCAGCTCCAGCTTCTCTTCCAGCCGGTCGGCGATGCGGTTGAGCAGGCGCGCCCGCTCGGCTGCGGCGGTGCGGCCCCAGGCGGGGGCAGCGGCGTGCGCGGCGTCCAGCGCCAGCTCGATATCCTCGGCGGTCGAGCGCGCATGCCTGCTGATCACCTGGCCGGTGATGGGCGAGGGATTGTCGAAGCTCTGGCCGCGCACCGGCGCGACCCAGCGACCGCCGATCCAGTTGTCGTAATGCGAGCGGAGCGCGATGCTGCGGGCGATCTCGCCCAGGGTCTTTTCGACCATTTGTTCTTCCTCCCGAATGCTGCCCCTGGGGTGTTGCCCGGGGCGGTCTTGGTTTCGTTGTTCTACCGGGACCGGAGATGCCGCGCCGGCCTGCGACCAGGAGGCGCGGCTCGCGCGATGTCACCGTGGGTATAACGCGCGTACCACACGCGGTCTGTTCTGCCAAGCACGCGACCGGACACCTGCCGGACCAGGCCGGGCCGATCCGTCGGGCCGCCCGCCCCCGCCCGGCCCGTCTATCCCAAAGGTAGATTTTGAAAGGCATTCAGAAATCAACAAGAAAGCTCAACAATTCCACGCAATTCCCTGCTTTGCCTGGACGAGAATATTTGTCTCAATACCGCCAGTTCACAGATTCGTGAGTGAGGCGGACAATGACCGATTACACCGATGCCTTGGCCGGGATCACGCAGACCGCCCTGGACGCGTGCGACCCCACATTTTCCGCCGGCCGCAGCGGCATTTACGCTTATTTGACGATTGGCCGGATGCACGGCGTCTGCGTGACCTTCGCGGATCGCCATGATGTGAACGGCGAGGTTCCGTCGCTGATCCGCGACGGTGTCGTGCTGCGCTTCCTGATCCCGCGCGGCGCCAGCCTCGATGACCTGGTCCTGGGACTGGCCGAGGGCGGACATCTCTCCACCCTGATCGACACGGTGCTCGAAGGCCATGTGCTGACGCTCGGCCCCGACAGCGCGACGGGACGACTCACCGATGCCGCCGCCGCCGCCCGCGACGACCTGCTGGAAACGATCGGGGCGCTGGGACCGCTGGCGCATTTCGACGACGAAGCCTTCGACTTCGCCGACACCGCGCCGGAGCTGAAAGTTTTCTGGTCGATGCCCGATTTCGCCGATTTCGCCGATTTCGACTGCGACGGCGTGCCGGCCTGAGCCCGTCCGATCCGACCTGCCGGCCGGACAGGTGCACTTTCGATCGCGATCTGGCGGCCATGATCACCGCCAGCAGGATTTCCGTTGCCGGTTGGCGTATTCGACCGGCAATGGAGGGATCATGCAGACAGTTTTCGTCTATGTGGCGGCCGCCCTGGCCGAGATCGCGGGATGTTTCGCGTTCTGGGCCTGGCTGCGGCTGGACCGGTCGCCGCTCTGGCTGATGCCGGGCCTGCTGTCCCTGGTCCTTTTCGCCTGGCTGTTGACACGCGTGGACAGCGACGCCGCGGGGCGCGCCTACGCGGCCTATGGCGGGGTCTATATCTGCGCGTCGCTGCTCTGGCTGTGGGCCATGGAAGGCGTTCGACCGGATCGCTGGGACATCACCGGCGCCCTGGTCTGCCTGGCCGGCACCGCGATCATCCTTCTTGGTCCCCGTCCCGCCTGATCCTGCGCACGCCTCGTGCCGCGACGGGATGTTTCATCGCCATCGCGGCACGAAGCACGGAACGAGCAGCGGCCAGCCTGGCTCGTTCAGCTCCCTTTCGGCCGGAAGGCGACGCAGACGGCCGGGTCGGTTTCCAGCCGCGGCCCGCCGATGAGATCGATGCAGTACGGAATGGCCGGGAAGACCGCGTCGAGGCAGTCGGAGATCGCGCTCGGCTTGCCCGGCAGGTTCACGATCAGGCTGCGTCCGCGCGTGCCCGCCGTCTGCCGCGACAGAATGGCGGTCGGCACGACCCGCAGCGAAACCGCGCGCATCAGTTCGCCGAAGCCTGGCAGCATGCGCTCGCAGACCGCCTCGGTCGCTTCCGGCGTCACGTCGCGCGGCGCCGGGCCGGTGCCGCCGGTCGTCACGATCAGCGGGCAGCCCTCGTCATCGGCAAGTTCCCGCAACGCGGCCTCGATCGCCGGCCGCTCGTCGGCAACCAGACGACGCTTCGCGTGCCAGGGGGTCGTCAGGATGCGGCCAAGCACGGCCTCGATGGCCGGCCCGCCCTTGTCCTCGTAAATTCCCCGGCTGGCACGATCAGAGACGGTGACCACGCCGATCGGCACCGCGTCCATCGCTCAGGCTCCGGCGCAAGGGGTGGCGATGAGGTGGTTGGAAAAGATGTCCATGCTCGGCTCCTCGGCGAGGCGGCATTCGTGCCGCGGCAGCGATGAAACCTGCCGTCGCGGCACGAATGCCTGATGGGGTGTCCGGTTCACGCGACAAGGCGCACGCATCCGCCGGGGACGCGCCATGCGCGCGCCGGCACCGCGTCCCGACGGGCCCCCGTCCGCAGAGGCGATGATGGCCGGCATGATGACCCCCGAAGCTGCGCCCGCACAGTGCCGCCAAGTCAGAGCAGCGTGACGGCCCGGAAGGCAAGCCGTAATCCGTCATGGGAACCGCGCGCGCATGATGCCGCCGCCCGCCGGCAGGCCGGCGGCCGCAGTTCAGGCGCTGGCCGGGGCGGTGGTCACGCCGGCTGACAGCCTTGGCTCGATCACCATGCGCACGAGGATGCCGACGACACAGCCAAGCTGCAGGAAGAAGACCGGAGCCGTGATCATCGGCGATGCCACCGCCGCCGCGGCCAACTGGCCGCAGAGCGCCGCCGTGAACCCGTCCACCAGGATCTGCCCGGCATGGCCGCGCGAGACGACGCGCCCCTGCACCCTGAGACGCCGCAGGCGCAGCAGCAGCCATATCACCATGGCGATGCCGAAGACCCCGGCATTGGCGAGCAGTCCGGGGATCAGGCTCGAGCTGCGATAGCTGCCCCAGCCGACGCCCAGCCCGTAGGTCGGCGCCAGCGTCTCCAGCGCGCCGGCATCCCATTCCGAGCGTTCCTGGAACGATTCGCTTTCGCCCTTGCTCAGGGTCGCCTCGACGACGGTCTGCACCGAATCGAACAGGCTCGGCCTGGTCGCGAAGATCAGGGCGCCCAGCATCACCCCGCCCAGGACCAGTACGCCGGCCGTCCGGCCGATCCGCCCCACCGCGGCACGGCCGCCCCCGGCCAGGGCCAGGGCGAAGGTGAACGGCAGGCCGACGGCGACGGTAACGATGCCGGTGGTGGAGGTCGACAGCAGGATCGTGCCGAGCGACAGGAGGAACAGCACGTTGGGCCACATGGTCCGGTAGCCGCGCAAGGTGATCCACAGGCTGCAGAAAGCGATCCCGGACATGTAGCCGGCCAGCGCCGCCGGTTCGGAAAACGGTCCCTGGATTCTCGGGACCGAGCCCACTTCCTGTTCGACGATGGCCCACCCCGGGTTCGAATGCAGCAAGGTGTCCGGAAACGGAAGGCCGGCGACACGGCTGGCGAATTGCCACAGCGCCAGGGCAACCACCACGTAGCCGCTCAGCAGATAGGCCGCGATGAGGCTCTCACAGGGAATCCGGGCGCGGGTGAGAAAAATGGCCACCACCGTGGCAAGCAGCACATTGAACGCGAGATACAGCGTCTGCGTGACGTTGCCGAAGCCGGCCTGCAACGGCACGAAGGCGTCCGGCGCGAGCGGATCGGCCTTCTGCGGCGCCACCATGACGCGTCCGGCGAACAGGTCCGGCAACAGCCAGGCCGACATCACCGCGTAGAGCAGCAGCAGCAGCAGCGGCAGCATCGCCCACAGCACGCCGCCCTCGCCCGGGTAGCGCATGCCGATGGCGTATTGCGACACCATGTAGAGCACGAACAGCAACCCCGGCACCATCGCCGGCTGCAGGCCGAAATTTCCAAAGATCAGGGCGGCGGCGGCTTCGAAGGCCGCCACCAGCAGCGCCAGTTGCAGCAGGCGGATCGGGCGATAGGCCAGCCACAGGCTGATCGGCAGCAGGATCATGCCGAAGACGGTGATGCTCATGTCGCCCGCCCCCCCCCGCAGGAGGGCCGGCAAGACCTACGCCAGGTGTTCCTGAATGCCACGTCTCGCGCGCCTCCATGACCAGCGGCGTTCTTAGTCCCCCGCCCGCGTTGGTGCGGGATCAATTCCTTTTGCTTGCCGTATTGCTTTGCGCCCCGTGGGGCAGTCCCGGCGCAGCCCGGCCTGGTCATGGCTGCCCGCAATCATGCAATACAATTGTATGATAAAGCCGCCCCCCCCCCGGCCTGATCGCCCGGAGTGGTATTCGCCGGGACGATGACCATCTCGTTTCAATCGATTCCTTCTATCATCGAAATCGGTTTTTTTCGTTTTTTATTCACATCGGGGTTGGCTATCTCCAGTGTGGTCAAGCGGCCGGCGACGGCAAGCAACCCCTGGCGGAAGACGGGCCGGTGCGGACCAGACAAGATCCGCGGGCACGGCCGAAGATCCGGGAAACCACAACGTTATCATTGAAGGCAGTGCAGACTCATGTCCTTGATCAACACCGAGATTAAGCCGTTCAAGGCGACGGCCTTCAAGAACGGGAAGTTCGTTGAGGTCAGCGACGCCGATCTCAAGGGGAAGTGGTCGGTCGTGTTCTTCTATCCCGCGGACTTCACCTTCGTCTGCCCGACCGAGCTCGAGGACCTGGCGGACAACTACGCGGCTTTCCAGAAGCTCGGCGTGGAGATTTACAGCGTTTCGACCGACACGCATTTCTGCCACAAGGCCTGGCATGACACCTCGGCCGCGATCGGCAAGATCGAGTACACGATGGTCGGCGATCCCACCGGCACCATCAGCCGCAACTTCGAGGTCCTGATCGAAGACGTCGGCCTCGCCGACCGCGGCACCTTCGTCGTCGATCCCGAGGGCAAGATCCAGATCGTCGAGATCACCGCCGGCGGCATCGGCCGCGATGCCACCGAGCTGCTGCGCAAGGTCAAGGCCGCGCAATACGTCGCCGCCCATCCCGGCGAGGTCTGCCCGGCCAAGTGGCAGGAAGGCGAGAAGACCCTGGCCCCGTCGCTGGACCTGGTCGGCAAGATCTGAGCCTACCCGGCTGCCCCGGGACCGGCCCTGCCGGCCCCGGGGCGCCCTCCGGGTCCGCCCCACCCGGGTTGCTTCACGTGGTCCGGAGTCATTCCGGGGACCGCCATCGGGAGACATCGCATGCTGGACGCCACGCTGAAGACCCAACTGAAGGCCTATCTCGACCGCATCACCCAGCCGGTCGAACTGATCGCCTCGCTCGATGACGGTGCCAAGTCGCAGGAAATGCTCGGCCTGCTGCAGGACATCGCCGGCCTGTCGGAGCGCATCACGCTGGTGCGCCGCGATGACGACGCCCGCAAGCCCTCCTTCGCCATCGTCCGCGCCGGCACCGATCATGGCGTGCGCTTCGCCGGTCTGCCGATGGGGCATGAATTCAACTCGCTGGTCCTGGCGCTGCTGCAGGTCGGCGGCCATCCGCCGCGCGAGACGCCGGAAGTGATCGAGCAGGTCAAGGCGCTCGACGGCACCTATCATTTCGAGACCTATTTCTCGCTCTCCTGCCAGAACTGCCCGGACGTGGTGCAGGCGCTGAACCTGATGAGCGTGCTCAACCCCCGGATCCGGCACGTCGCCATCGACGGTGCGCTGTTCCAGGACGAGGTCGAGGCGCGCAAGGTGATGGCGGTACCGAGCATCTTCCTCAATGGCGAACCCTTCGCCCAGGGGCGCATGAGCCTCGCCCAGATCCTGGAAAAGCTCGATACCGGCGCGGCCCGGCGCGAGGCGGAGAAGATTGCGGCCAAGGACGCCTTCGACGTGCTGGTGGTCGGCGGCGGCCCGGCCGGCGCCGCGGCGGCGGTCTATGCCGCGCGCAAGGGCGTGCGCACCGGCGTCGTGGCGGAACGCTTCGGCGGACAGGTGCTCGACACCATGTCGATCGAGAACTTCATCTCGGTGCCGCATACCGAAGGCCCGAAGCTGGCCGCGGCGCTGGAACAGCACACCAGGGACTACGGCGTCGATATCATGGCGCTGCAGACCGCGGTGGCGCTGGAACCGGCGGCGATCCCGGGCGGGCTCGCGCGGGTGAAGCTGGCCAGCGGCGCGACGTTGCAGGCCCGCACGGTCATCCTTTCCACCGGCGCGCGCTGGCGGCAGATGGGCGTCCCCGGCGAGGCCGAATACCGCAACAAGGGCGTCGCCTATTGCCCGCATTGCGACGGCCCGCTGTTCAAGGGCAAGCGCGTCGCGGTGATCGGCGGCGGCAATTCCGGCGCCGAGGCGGCCATCGACCTGGCCGGCATCGTCGCGCATGTCACGCTGATCGAGTTCGATGCGGCGCTTCGGGCCGACGCGGTGCTACAGAACAAGCTGCGCTCGCTGGCCAACGTCACCATCATCACCTCGGCCCAGACCACCGAGGTGCATGGCGACGGCAGCAAGGTCGTCGGCCTGTCCTACAAGGATCGCAACAGCGGTAACCTGCACCGGGTGGACCTCGACGGCATCTTCGTGCAGATCGGCCTCGTGCCCAATACCGAATGGCTGAAGGGCACGCTGGCACTCAGCCCGCGCGGCGAGATCGAAATCGATGCGCGCGGCCAAACCTCGGTGCCCGGCGTGTTCGCCGCCGGGGACGCAACGACGGTTCCCTACAAACAGATCGTGATCGCCCTGGGGGAAGGGGCGAAGGCTGCGTTGTCGGCCTTCGATCATCTGATCCGAACCGTGCCCGCCAACCTCGCGGCGGCAGCCTGAGCGCTGCCGCGACGCGAGGACGCGTGCCCGACCGGATCCGGACCCTGCTTGTCACGGGCAGGGCCAGCCGGGCGACGAGGGGGACGGCCATGCCGTCACCTTCGCCGCCCGGTTCGCTTTTCGGCAGGCTGACGCGATCGCGCGCACCGGCCCGCTTGCAGCGCATCGGGCCCGCCCCGATATGCCGGGCATGATCGACGCGAAAGCCCTCCTCGACCGTTTTCTCGGCCCCGGCGGGACCGGCGCCGTCCCGGGCCGCCCTGCCCAGCCCCCTTCTCCCTGGGGAACTCCGTCAGCACCCGCCACGGGCACGGGCGGAGGACTGGCGGATCTCGCCAAGCAGGTACTCGGCAGCGGAGGTGGCTTCGTCGGCGGCACCGCGGCCGGCGGGTTGCTGGGCGTTCTGCTCGGCAAAAAGACCGGCAAGCGCACCAAGGGACTGCTGAGCCACGGTGGTGCCGCGGTGCTCGGCGCCCTCGCGCACCGTGCCTGGCAGAACTGGCAGGCCGGCCAGGCCCCCGGCACCGCCGCCCCGGCCACCGCGCGCGACGTGGAAACCCTTGAGCCGCGTTTCCTGCCGGCCACCACCCAGGCGGCCGGCGGCGAGCCATTCGAATTGTCGCTGATCCGGGCCATGATCGGCGCCGCCCGCGCGGATGGCCATATCGACGCCGAGGAACGGGCCCGCATCTTCGAACAGGTGGAAAAGGCCGGGCTGGACGCCGAGGCGAAGGCCTTCGTCTTCGACACGCTGGACGCCCCCATCGGGGTCAGCGAGGTCGCCGCGGCCGCCCGCACCCCCGAACAGGCCGCCGAACTCTACCTGATCTCCCGCCTCGCGGTGAATCCAGACGAACTGTCCGAACGCGCCTACCTGCAGGCGCTCGCGCACCGGTTGAAATTGCCCGACGCCCTGGTGGCGCATCTCGACCGGCAGGCCGACGCGGCATCGCGTCCGGCCACCTGAGGCACCCCGCCGGCGCGCGCGCCCGGCCTTATCCCCGCAGCCGATGGAACATCCAGGCCCCCACCCGCCAGCGGGCGAAGGCGGGGGGCGCTGGTGGCAACTCGGGCGGAGGAAGCGGCACCGCTTCAGGAACCGCATGCGCACGTGTGAGCACGGCGGCGATCTCCGCGCTGAGCGCCTGCGCCTGGACCTGATCGACCAGGGTGATGCGATTGCGCACCACGGCGTCCAGCAACAGCTTGATCGCGCCAGCGGTGGCCTCGAGCAACCGACGGTCGTTGTCAGTCATGGGTCCTGCCCTCCGTTCTGATCGTAACAAGCTGTAACGATGCCAGCAGGGAACGTCGATCCATCGGCTGGTCGCTTCAGCAATCTGTCATATGCACTGCCCGCCGCGGTGGCCGCCCCGCGCCCGGCGCGCAATTTCGTCCAAGACCGGGTGCCGCCACCCGGCCTAATCTCCGCCGCATGTCGGCAAGGATCCAGCACCTGACGGACCAGCACGGCGCGGTCGGTGCCGGGGGCACGCTCGCCGCCACCGACCGCGCCCGCCTCTGGCGCGAGCAGCGCCATGGCAGCCTGGAATGCCTGACCGCGCTGTTCCGCCGCCACCGCTACCTGCCGCACACCCACGACACCTTCGTGATCGGCGTCATCGAGGCCGGCTGCGAGGCGTTCCATCTCGGCGGCGTGCGCCATCTCGCCACCGCCGGCAGCCTCTGCCTGGTCAATCCCGGCGAGGTGCATGACGGCGCCCCCGCGGAGGACGGCTACGCCTATCGCATGACCTATCCCTCCGAGCAGTTGCTGCGCGCCGTCGCCTCCGAACGGCAGGGGCGGCGGATGGCCATCCCGCGCTTCCGCGACGCCGTGGTGCAGGACCCGCAGGGCTACGCGCTGCTGCGCCGTGCCCATCTTTTGCTGGAAGCCGCCGCCCCGCCGCTCGCCGCCGACGAGGCGCTGCTCGAAGCCTATGGCTGGATCGTCGCCCGCCATGCCGAGGATGCCGGCCCCACGGCACGGCTGCCCTCCGCCCCCGACGCGGTGGCGCGCGCCCGCGACTGGCTCGACGCCCATCACACCGAGCGCGTGGACCTCGCCACCCTGGCGGCGGTCGCCGGACTCTCCAGCACCCATCTGGTGCGGGCCTTCCGCCGGGCCACCGGCCTCACCCCGCATGCCTGGCAGACCGACCGCCGCATCCGCACCGCCCGCCAGATGCTCGCCCGCGGACAGGCACCGGCCGAGGTCGCCGCCGCCTGCGGCTTCTGCGACCAGAGCCATCTCAACCGCGCCTTCCGTGCCCGCGTCGGCGTCGCGCCGGGCGGCTATCGCGCGTGATGCGCCGCGCCGCCCCGCCCCTCGCCGAGCTGCACGCCGGCGCCTTCGCCATCCTGCCGGCAGCGCTGGCGGCCTGTCCGTTCGGGCTGATGCTCGGGCAGCAGGCGGTCGCCAAGGGACTGACGCCGATGGACGTGCTGGCGATGTCCTCGATCGTGTTCGCCGGCTCGGCCCAGTTCGTCGCCATCGGGTTGTGGGAATCGCCGCCGCCTTTGCTCGTGCTGGCCTGCACGGTGCTGCTGATCAACCTGCGGCACGTGTTGATGGGGGCTTCGATCGCCGGGCGCATCCGTCCCTTCGGGCCCTTGCGCTTCGTCGCGGTGCACCTGATGGCCGACGAGATCTGGGCGGTCGCCGAGCGCCGCGCGCTGTCGCAGCCCTTGACCCCGGCCTTCTGGTTTGGCGCGGGCCTGCTGCTGTTCTTCTGCTGGCAGGTTTCCACCGTGCTCGGGGCCGTGCTGGGGGCCACCATCCAGGATCCGGCGCGCTACGGCCTCGATTTCGCCTTTCCGGCGATGTTCCTCGGCCTCGCCCTGAGCTTCTGGAAGGGCTGGCGTACCGGGCCGGTGGTCGCGGCGGCCGGCATCACCGCGGTGCTGGCGCATGCGGCGCTGCCGGGCGGCTGGCATGTCCCGGCCGGCGCCCTGGCCGGCATTGCCACTGCCGTCGTGCTCGGTCCTGAGAAGGCACGACGGTGATGGTCGGTGATCCCTGGACCCTGCCGGCGATCGTGCTGATGGGCGCGGCCACCTATGCGACCCGGATCGCCGGGCTGTTCGTCGCGGCCCGGCTGCCGCACAGCGGGCCGGTGCGCCGGGCGCTCGACGCCCTGCCACCGGCGGTGCTGACGGCGGTGATCGCGCCGGCCCTCGCCGCCGGCCCGGCCGAGGCGCTGGCCGGCGGCATCGTCGTGCTCGCGGCGTTCCGGCTGCCGCTGCTGGCGACCGTGGCTGTGGGGGTGGCGACGGTGGCCCTGCTGCGGCAAATGCTGGGCGGATAGCGCGTCGGGGCGTTGCCCCGAGCCCCACCAGGAGGCTTCGCCTCCTGGACCTCCACCAAGGGCGTTGCCCTTGGAACCCGATACTCTGTGCCGCGCAGCGAGAATGGGATCCAAGGGCCTTGTGGCCCTTGGCGGGTCAAGGGCGGAGCCCTTGCCTTCCCTTATTTGCCTGCGCGCCGCCGCTCCTCCAGCCGCTGCATCACCACGAAGAACGACGGCACCAGCAGCACGGCGAGGCAGGTCGAGGCCAGCATGCCGCTGCATGACGCGAGCCCGATGGAAATACGCGCATTCGCCCCCGCCCCGGTCGCCAGCACCAGCGGCAGCACGCCGAGGATGAAGGCGAAGGAGGTCATCAGGATCGGCCGCAGGCGGGTGCGCGCCCCTTCCACCGCGGCGTCCAGGATCGGCTTGCCTTCGACCAGGCGGGCGTGCCGGGCGACCTCCACGATCAGGATCGCGTTCTTGGCGGCCAGCGCGATCAGCAGCATCAGCCCGATCTGGGTGTAGAGGTTGTTGTCAAGCCCGAGCACCGAGAGCACCGAGACCGGCCCCAGCAGGGTCAGCGGCACCGCCAGGATCACCGACACCGGTGCGAGCCAGCTTTCGTACTGTCCCGCGAGCACAAGATAGACCAGCAGGATGGACAGGCCGAAGGCGTAGAGGATGCTGCTGCCGACTGCCTTCTCCTGGTAGGACATCGCGGTCCATTCGAACCCGGCGCCGCGCGGCAGCGACGCGGTGGCGACCTGTTCCATCAGCGCCATCGCCTCACCGGTGCTGAAGCCCGGGGCCGGGCTGCCGATGATCGTGCTGGAAGGATACAGGTTGTACAGGCTGATCAGCGCCGGCCCGACCGAGGGACGGATATGCACCAGCGTGCCCAGCGGGATCATCTCCCCTGCCTCGTTGCGCACGCTGAGTCGTTCGATATCGGCGGGCCGCAGGCGGAAGGTCGAGTCCGCCTGGGCATAGACCTGGAAGCTGCGGCCGAAGCGGGTGAACTGGTCGACGAAGGACGACCCGACATAGGTGGCGAGCGTCTGGAACACCGATCCGACCGGCACGTGCAGGCTTTCCGCCTTGACCCGGTCGACCTCGATTTCCAGGTGCGGCACGCCGGCGCGGAAGGGGCTGGCGAGATGGGTCAGGCCGGACTGGGTCTGGGCGTTGGCGATCACCGTGCGGGTGAGCCCCTGCAGCTTGCCGAGATCGAAGCTGCCGTCGCGCAGTTCCAGTTGCAGGGTCAGGCCGCTGGCATTGCCGATGCCCTGGATCGCCGGTGGCACCAGGATGAAGGTCGCGGCCTCGTCCACGGCCTGCAACCCCTGGCTGAGCTGGGCGTAGACCGCGCGCAACCCCTGCTTCTCGCCGCGCACCGACCAGTCCTTCAGCACCACATAGGCAAGGCCGCCATTGGCCAGGGTGGCGTTGTTGTCGAGCACGGAGATGCCGGCGATGCTGATCACCTGATCGACACCCGGTACGGCGTGCGCGATCTGCTGCACCTGCCGCAGCACCGCCTCGGTGCGCGCGAGCGCGGCGCCGTCGGGCAGTTGCACGCCGACCAGCAGATAGCCCTGGTCCTCCACCGGCAGGAAGCCGGTCGGCAGGCGGGCGAAGCCGTAGAAGCCGACGCCCATCAGCACGAAGGCGGCCAGCACCATGGCCAGGCTGCGCCGGACCATGCGCCCGATCAGCGCGGCATAGGCCCGCTCCAGCGCGTCATAGACGCGGTTGAAGCCGCGATAGAACAGGTTACGCCGTTCCGGCGGCACCGGTGGGCGCAGCCACAGGGCGCATTGCGTCGGCTTCAGCGTGGCGGCGTTGACGGCACTGATCAGCGCGGTCGCCGCGATCACCAGCGCGAACTGCGCGTAGAGCCGGCCGGTGAGCCCCGGCAGGAAGGCCGATGGCAGGAACACCGCCATCAGCACCAGGGTGATGCCGATGATCGGGCCAAACAGTTCGGTCATGGCCTTGGTCGCCGCCTCGCGGCCCGGCAGTCCGGCCTCGATGTGGCGGGCGGCGCCTTCCACCACCACAATGGCGTCGTCCACCACGATGCCGATCGCCAGCACGATGGCGAACAGGGTCGAGAGATTGACGCTGAAGCCGAGCGCCGCCATGGCGGCGAAGGCGCCGAGGATGGTGACCGGCACGGTGGTCGCCGGCACCAGCGTGGCGCGCCAGTCCTGCAGGAACACCATGATCACCAGCAGCACCAGCAACCCGGCCTCGATCAGCGTCATGTAGACTTCGTCGATCGAGGCGCTGACGAATTTCGTGGTGTTGAACGGGATCGTCACCTGCATGCCCGGCGGGAAGGCGCGTGCCAGTTCATCCAGCTTGGCCTGTACGCGCCGCGCCACGTCGAGCGCATTGGCCTCGGGAGTCTGGAAGATAGCGATGCCCGCAGCCGGCCGACCGTCGGCGGTGAAGGACTGGCTGTAGGTCTGCGCCCCCAGCTCGACGCGGCCGACATCGCGCAGCCGGGTCACCTGCACGCCGCTCGCGGAGGGGCCGGTCTTGAGGATAATGTTCTCGAACTGCGCCGGATCGTCGAGCCGGCCCTTGATGTCGAGCGTGTACTGGAACGCCTGGCCCGTGGGCACCGGCGGGGCACCGACCTGGCCGGCGGTGACTTCCTGGCTCTGCTGCTGGATGGCGCTGACCACGTCGCTGGCGCTCAGGCCACGCGCCTGCAGCCGGTCGGGATCGAGCCAGACGCGCATGGCGTACTGGCCGGCGCCGAAGACGGTGACGTTGCCGACGCCGGGCAGCCGGGCCAGCTCGTCATGCAGGTTGATGGTGGCGTAGTTGGCCAGGAACAGGCTGTCGTGGCGCGGATCCGTCGAGGTCAGCGTCGCCATCTCCAGGATGGCGGTGGATTTCTTCTGCACCGTCAGGCCCTGCGCCTGCACCGCCTGCGGCAGCGCGGCCAGCGCCGCCGAGACGCGGTTCTGCACCAGCACCTGGGCGAAGTTGAGGTCGGTGCCGATGGCGAAGGTCACGGTCAGCGTGTAGGTGCCGTCGGACGCCGCCGTCGATTGCATGTAGAGCATGTTCTCGACGCCGTTGACCTGCTGCTCGACCGGCAGGGCGACGGTGTCGATGACGGTGCGCGCGCTGGCGCCGGGATAGCGCGTGGTGACCTGCACGGTCGGCGGCACCACGTCGGGATATTCCGCCACCGGCAGGCTGAACAGGCCGACGCCGCCAAGCAGCATCATCACGATCGCCAGCACGTTCGCGAGCACCGGGCGCTCGATGAAGAATTTCGAGATCACGGCGATCTCCCTGGCTGGAGGACGCGCTCAGCGAGCGGTTGCGGCGGTGCCGGGAACGGCCTCGACCTTGCTGCCGGGGATGGCCGCCTGCAGCCCGGCAACGACCACCCGGTCACCTGGCTGCAGCCCCGTCTCGATCACCCGCAATCCGTCGGACAGCGCGCCGGTCTGCACATAGCGCTGTGCCACGACGCCATCCGCGCCGACCACCAGCACGTAGCGCCCGCCCTGGTCGGCACCGAGCGCGGTGTCAGGCACCAGCAACCCGGCGGCGTCGCGGCGCGTGGGGATGCGCACCCGGGCAAAATAGCCGGGCAGCAGCGTGTGCTCGGGATTGGCGAAGACGCCGCGCATGGTCAGCGTGCCGGTGCCGGGATCGACCAGGGGCGCCACATAGTTCAGCGCGCCGGCGTGGGGATAGCCGGTCTCGTTGGCCAGCCCGACCTCGACCGGAACCTTGCTGAGGTCGGTGACCTTGATGCCGCGCTCGACCATCGACTGGCGGATGCGCAGCACGTCGCGCTCGGAGACGTTGAAGGTGACGTAGATCGGGTCGAGCTGGATGATGCTGGCCAGCCTGGTGGGGGTGGCACCGCCGACCAGCGCACCGATGGAGGCAAGATGGCGGGTGACGATGCCATCGAACGGCGCCAGCACATGGGTGTACGAATAATCGATGGCGGCGAGTTCCAGGCTCGCCCGGCTGTTCTGCAGGTCGGCGCTGCTCTGGTCGCGGTTGCGGATCGCCTCGTCGACCTTGGATTGCGAGGCGAACTGGTCCTTCCCCAGGGTGGACTGGCGCAGGTATTCCTCCTGCGCGTGCTTCAGCACCGCCTCGGAGGCCTGCACCTGCGCCTGCGCCTGCAGCAGCTTGGCGCGATACGGCTCGGGCTCGATGGTGAACAGCGAGGTGCCGCGCGCCACCATGGCGCCGTCGGCGTAGTTGATCTCCTGCAGGAAGCCGGTGACCCGCGCCATCAGATCGACGGAATTGACCGCTTCCACCGAGCCGTTGACCTCGAGGTACTGGATGACCTCGCGCTGCACCGGCAGCATCGTCGTCACCTTCGGCGGCGGCGGCGGAACATAGTGGTTCCGGTCCTTGCAGCCGCCGGGCAACACCGCCAGGAGTGCCAGGCCGGTCGCGCCGACAAGGCGGACGGTGACTTGCATCATGCTACGGCTCCCTCCGGTCCACGACTCCGGCCCGCCGCCGATGGCGACGACGTTACCTGGCCGGGGCGCGCGCGGATGTCTTCTGGTGCGACTCCTCGACGACCCGATCGGCGGCGGCGGCGAAATCCCGGGCGGCCTTGGCAATCGCCAGGCGCGCCGTCATCACCGTGCCGGCCTCCGTGCGCAGATCATAGGCCTGCGGGCTCTCCTTGGTGACGAACCCGGCCAGCACCTTGCCGCCGGCGGATTCGGTCAGCTTGCCGCCGATGGTCACTGAACCGACGAAATTGGCCGGCAAGCCAGCCGCCGACTTGACCACCATCAGCCCGAAGCCGACCGGGGTGAGCCGGGTCAGACCACCGATGGCATTGGTCTTGCCGACGCCACCGAGCGTGAGCTGCAGGGTGACGGTGTCGGGACCCGGCCGGTCGACCACCCGGCGGTGCTGGCTCAGGGCCTTTTTGAACTCGGAGGTCAGCACCCCGGCGAGTTCCTGCCGTTCCGCCTCGGTGGTGCCACCGAACTCGGCATCCGGGCCATCATAGACGGTGGCCGGCAGCACGACGAAGCCACGGTAGCGCCGGGCGTCCAGATCCGGCGCACGATAGATGATGGTGTTGCTGGCGTTGTCGCCCGCCGCGCTGTCGGTCTTGGCGGGCTGCATGGCCAGACCGTCGCTCAGGGCCGGCGGCGCCTTCTGCTCCGCGCAGCCGGCCAGCATGAGGGGAATGGCAACCAGGGCAGCAAGTGCTCGCAAGGCGTGGCCCCCTTCTTCATCTGATCAGGGAACATTCCTTATGAGTGTAGGATTATGCTGACTTCCTGAACAGTGAAATGTTTCGTAGTACAATCAATCGCACGCGCCACGACCGCCCCTCTGGCCGAAGCCAAGCAGGCGGGCGACCGGACCGATGGTCCAGCCCTGCACCAGCAGCGATGCGACCACGACGACGAACACGCTGTCGAACAGCCGCAGCCCGCGGGGATCGGCGATCGCCGGCACGATGCTGAGGTAGATCGGCGCCGCGCCGCGCAGCCCCACCCAGGAGATGAAGGCCACCTCCCGCGCGGCGAAGCCGAAGGGTGCGAGGCAGGCGAGCACTGCCACCGGTCGCGCCAGCAGGATCAGCACCGCCGTCATCATCGCCATCGGGCCGATCAGCGGCAGCAATTGTGCCGGCGTGACCAGCAGTCCGAGCATGACGAACAGCACTACCTGCGCCAGCCAGGCCAGCCCGCCGAAGAACGCCGCGAAGGCGGGTCGTGCCGGGAAATGTGCCGGCCCGACGATCAGCGCGGCCACGGTGACCGCCAGGAAGCCGCTGGTGTCCAGCACCTGCGCCAGGCCGAACAATGTCAGCACCCCGGCCAGCGCCAGCACCATGACCAGCGAGGCCTCGGCCGGTACATGCCGCAGCAAGGCCACCAGCAGCAGGCCGCCGCCCGCCCCCAGCGCCGCGCCCCCGCCCATCTGCTGCAGGAACATCAGCATCCCATCGGCGGCGCCGACCGATTCCGGACGATGGATCAGCATCATCAGCAGCAGGGTGAGGAACACCGAGGCCGGGTCGTTCAACCCTGATTCCAGTTCCAGCGTGGCATGGACCCGCTCGGGTAGCACCGCCCCGGCGCGGCGCAGCAGCGCGCCGACCGCGGCCGCGTCGGTCGGCGCCATCGTCGCCCCCACCAGCAATGCCACCGGCCAGGACGGCGCGCCCATCAGCAGCTTGACCGCAACCCCGACCACGCCGGCCGTCAGCGCCACCCCCACAGTCGCCAGCAGCAGCGCCGGCCCCCATGCCAGCCGCAACAGCCGCGGCGAGATCGACAGCCCGCCATCGAACAGGATCACCGCCAGGGCCACGCTGCCGATCACGTAGGCCGAGCGGAAATCGGCGTACACCAGCCCGGGTGCCGCCTCGCCGACGATCATGCCGATGCCGAGAAACACCAGCAGCAACGGCGCCCCGATGCGCCGTGACAGCAGGCCCGCGAGAATGCTCAGCAGGCCGGTTGCCCCGATCGCCAGGATCAGCAGGTGGGCCGTCGCCATCATCGCACGCTCTCCGTGGGGTGCGACTGCCCTGTTCGTCGCGGCCTCAGCCGCCGGTCGTGGCGATCCAGCCCTCGCGCCGGAACACCGCCCCGAGCGCATCGGCCACGCAGTTCCCCAGTTTCTTCGCCTGGTCCTCCGGATCCGCCTTGCGGTTCTCCGATGCCACGTGCAACCCGCCGGAAACGGCGGCGGAGGTCGCCAGATGACCGGCCGCGGCCCCCACGCCCATGGTGGTCGCCATGCCCGGCATGCGGCCGCTGTCGACATCGGCCTCGAAAGTCTGCAACAGCGCCGGACGCTGCCCGGGCGCCGCGTAGTAGACCTGCACGTCGGCCCCGACCACGCTCTTGCCGGCGCCGAAGCCGATCAGGGTGCGGCGGGTCCGGTTGCCTTCATCGATATCCACCACCTGGCCGCGCACCAGCACCGCGCGCTCATGCGGCGTCGTGCCGATCGCGACCACGGCCGCCGGCAGGCCCATGGCCTGGATCCGGCCGACCAGCGTCGCCGCGGCGACGCCCCGCACCCGGGCCGCTTCCTGGGCGCGGCGCGTGTCGGGTTGCGTCCCTTCCAGGCCGCGGGTCAGCCGGGCGCGCAGGCTGGTGTCCAGGTGCACTTCCGACGGGTCGACGGCGAATTCCTCCACCAGCACGATCTCGGGCCGCTGCAATGGCGCCCCGGTCGCCACCGCCCCGTAGGTGCCGGTGCTGCGCACATGCGTCGCGCAGGCACTCACCAGCAATGCCAGGCCTCCCAACAGCGGAACCTGGCGAAGGACACGACGGCGCGCAACGATCGACACTGGCATGAACGCCTCCTGCCGGCGGAACTGCGGGCATGGCTGTCACGCCAGGCCGGGACCTCCGCCACGGTGATTGATCCGGTTCGACCGGTCCGGGGGCGCCCGCGATCTAATCCGTTTCATTGCTAGGTTGCAACACAAGACCAGGACGGAGTCGGTCTTCTATCGCAACCAGCGTACCATGAACCGGGACGACTCGCCGTACTCGGCCAGCTTCGCCCTGATCTCGGGCGTCTCAAGCACGTCGAAACCGTGCCTGCGCCAGAACCCGGATGCGCCGCTGACGGCAACCAGCGACATGTTGCCAAGGCCGCTCGCCACGGCCTGCCGGGTCAGCAATGCCACCGCCGCGCCGCCGGCCCCCGATCCCCTGGCCTCGGGCAACAACGCGACATCGTGGATGTAGAACGTGTCCGGCCGCTCCGGCAGGGATCCCAGCACGACGTTCAGCTTCGGCGGTTGCCCGAGCCGCCACGGGTGGCTGATCGTATAGCCCAGGATGCTGCCCGGTCCCTGGAACACCAGGCACCCGGCGGGATAGCGCTGCAGGCGCTCGCCGAACACCGCGGCCGTTTCGGGATAATCCGGATGCACGCGGTCGCCGACCCGCTCCACCTCATCGAGGTCCGCCGCCGTCATCGCCCGCCAAGGGCCTGTCGGATCCTGCTGCATCATCGAGCCAGCATAGCAGTTTCATGACGGAAGAGAATGTACGCTTGGGATACGCCTGCATTCCTGCTTCCGTGAGGATGCATCGCGACATGCGGTCACAGCCGCGATACCGGCGCGAGAAACCCGGTTGGCCTGAACGCCCCCCTTGAACCCGGGGATCTTCCCCCGCACACTTTCCGCACCGGCGCAGAACCGGTACCAAGAGAGGAACGTCCATGACCGTCACACGCCGCTCCGCATTGGGCGCCGCTGCCGCGTCCTTCCTGTTGCCCGGCCAGATCCGTCGTGCCGCCGCCCAAACGCCCGTGATCCGCCTTGGCGTCCTGAACGACCAGTCGGGCAATTACCGTGACGACACCGGCCCGCTGTCGGTCACCTGCGTACGACAGGCCGTCGAGGAATTCGCCCGGCAGCGTCCCGACATCAAGGTCGAAGTGCTGTCGGCCGATCACCTGAACCGTCCCGACACCGGCGCCGGCATCGCCCGCCGCTGGTTCGACGAGGCGGACGTGGACGCGATCATCGACGTGCCGACCAGCTCGGTGGCGCTGGCGGTGAACACCATCTGCCGAGACAAAAACAAGGTGTTCCTGAACTCCGGCGCCGCTACGACCGATCTCACCGGCGGGCAGTGCAGCCCGAACACGATCCAGTGGACCTACGACACCTATATGCTGTCGAAGTCGACCGGCGGCGCGATGGTGCGATCGGGCGGCGATACGTGGTTCTTCATCACGGCCAACTATGTGTTCGGCCAGCAGTTACAGCGTGACACCGCCCGCTTCGTGCAGGAAGCCGGCGGCAAGGTCCTCGGCGCGCAGACCTACCCCTTCCCGGAGACGACGGATTTCAGTGCCCTGCTGCTGCAGGCGCAGGCCTCGGGCGCCAAGGTACTCGGCCTGTGCAACTCGGGCACCGATACGGTGAACTGCATCAAGCAGGCGCATGAGTTCGGGCTGACCGGCTCGATGCGGATCGCCGCGATGCTGATGTACGACAGCAACGTGCGTGCAGTCGGGCTGGCCGAATCGCAAGGCCTGGTCATGACGGAAAGCTTCTACTGGGACCTGAACGACCGCACCCGCGCCTTCTGGGAACGGGTGCGGCCGAAGACGCCGACGCAGCCGCCGAACATGATCCAGGCCGGATGCTACGCGGCGACGCTGCATTACCTGAAGACCGTGGCCGCGCTGGGCGTGGCCGCGGCGAAGGCGGACGGACGGGGCGCGGTCGCGCACATGAAGGCGATGCCCACCGATGACGATTGCTTCGGTGCCGGCCAGATCCGTGAGGACGGGCGCAAGATTCATCCGTCCTACCTGCTGCAGGTCAAGAAGCCGGCAGAGAGCAAAAGCCCTATCGACGTGCTGAAGGTCGTAGCGACGACACCGGCGGACGCTGCCTTCCGGCCGATGAGCGAGGGCGGCTGCAGCCTGGTCAAGAGCTGATCCTTCGTCCTGGCGCAGGGCCATGGCGTCGTCCTCGCGGGCACGTCATGGCTGCTGGCCGGCACCGCCAGCACGAGAAGTGTCGAACCAAGATCAACCAGGACAAAATCGCGGTGACTTGGCAGTCTGCGTCCGGTCTGTCAGAGAGGGGAAGCAATATGCCGGACACCTTGATCAAGGTCGATCTGTCGCAGTCTCCCTATGAAAATGATACGATCCACAATCGCTGGCATCCGGACATCCCGATGGTGGCGACGGTCAGACCCGGCCAGGATTTCATCATCGAGTGCTATGACTGGACCGGCGGTTTCATCAAGAACAACGACTCCGCCGCCGACGTTCGCGACATCGACCTGAGCATCGTGCATTTCCTCAGCGGCCCGGTCGGCGTCGAGGGCGCGGAACCGGGCGACCTGCTGGTGGTGGACTTCCTCGACATCGGCGCCTTCCCGTCCAATGCGTGGGGATTCAACGGGTTCTTTTCGAAGCAGAATGGCGGCGGCTTCCTGACCGATCAGTTCCCGCAGGCGCAGAAATCCATCTGGGATTTCCACGGCCTGTTCACCACGTCGCGCCACGTGCCGGGGGTGCGCTTCGCCGGGCTGATCCATCCCGGACTGATCGGCTGCCTGCCGTCGCATTCCCTGCTGGAAACCTGGAACGCGCGGGAGACGGCGCTGATCGGCACCAACCCGACCCGCGTGCCGCCTTTGGCCAATCCGCCCTTTGCGCCCACCGCGCATCTCGGCCGGCTGCGGGGCGAGGCACGCGACGCCGCGGCCGCCACCGGGGCCCGGACCGTGCCGCCGCGCGAGCATGGCGGCAACTGCGACATCAAGGATCTCTCGCGCGGCGCCCGCGTGTATTTCCCCGTCTATGTCCCCGGCGCCGGGCTTTCCGTGGGCGACCTGCATTTCAGCCAGGGCGACGGCGAGATCACCTTCTGCGGCGCCATCGAGATGCCCGGCTGGATTCACCTGAAGGTGGAGCTGATCAAGGACGGCATGGCGAAGTACGGCATCCGGAACCCGATCTTCCGGCCCAGCCCGATCAAGCCGGAATACCGCGATTACCTGATCTTCGAAGGCATCTCGGTCGACGAGAGCGGCGCCCAACACTACCTGGACGTGACTGTTGCCTACCGCCAGGCCTGCCTGAACGCCATCGAGTACATCAGCAAGTTCGGCTACACCCGCGCCCAGGCCTATGCCATCCTCGGCGTGGCCCCCGTGCAGGGCCATGTCAGCGGCGTGGTCGACATCCCCAATGCCTGCGCCACGCTGTGGCTGCCCACCGAGATCTTCGACTTCGACATCAGGCCGGGTGCCGCCGGGCCGATCGCCGGCGTGCAGCCCGGCACCGACATCCCCATCGCCCCCGACGCCTGAGCCGGGCGACGCCATGCCCGACTACGATTACCTGTGCGAGCGCTGCGGCCCGTTCACCGAGAACCGGCCGATGGCCATGTTCAACGCGCCGCATCCCTGTCCGGGGTGCGGCGCCGACGCTCCCCGCGCCCTGCTGCGCGGACCGGCCCTGGGACGGATGGAGGCGTCCCAGCGGAAAGCCTTCGCCACCAATGAACAGAGCGCCCATGCCCCGAAGCTGGCGAGCAGCGCCGGGCGGCACCCACGCGGCTGCGGCTGCTGCTCGGCCGGCACCGGACGGAAAGCCGAGGCGGTCAGCCCGGCCAAGGGGTTTCCCGGCAAGCGTCCCTGGATGATCAGTCACTGAGCGGCACGGGGTCGCGCCCCACGCGCGGCCCCGCCGCAAAGGATCGCGATGGCGAGTAACAGTTCGCTACCCGGTTGGCCGTTGCAGTCGGCACGAAACTTTCCCACGTGTCGCGCGCCCGCTCCCCCACGGGGACGGACCACCAACCAATCAGGGCTCTCGCATGTTCGGAATGTTCAGGTCGCAGTCTGCGCAACTCGATCTCACGCCGCGCAACTGCCTCGTCATATCCCTCATCTACTGCATGGGGGCGGACGGAGAGATCGACCCCGAGGAAGTCGGGCATCTCACCTCGGTGCTCGGGCGTGGCGCCAGCCGTGACCAGCTCGATGCCTGCCTGCGCTATGTGCGCGTGACCCAGCCGGCGCAGTTCCTCGCTACCGTGGCACCGCAGCTGCGGCCGGACCAGAAGCTCTGCATCCTGCTGAACATGATCGACAGCGCCATGTCCGATGGCGACGCCGAGCCGGGCGAGCAGCGGCTGATCATCGACTTCGCCCAGGCGTTCGGCCTCGCCGAAGCCGAGATCGAGCCGCATTTCCGCACCCTGGCCCGCAAGAACGACCGTTCGGTGCTCGACCGCTAACCCGACGGGGCGCCCAGCCATCCGCGCTCACGGAAGCCGGCCAGATCCACGCCGGGCGGCGCATACCAGCCGCCGGCGCGGTAGCGGGCACCGAGCCGGAAGGCGATCTCCTTGTTGCCGAAGGGGATACGCAGCGGTGTCTCGGCATCGCTCGTCTCCGGTGTCGGGGCATTTGCCACCGGCGCCGGGACGGTGCCGGCGGGACCGGGACGCCTTGCACGCGACGTTGCCCGCTTTGCCTTCCGGGCGGGCGGCGCCGCGGTGGCTTCCTGATCCGCCTTCACCCGCCGCCGGCGCGGCTTGCGTGCGCGCGGCGATCCGGCCGTGCCGGCGCCGGGTGCCACGGTGGCAAGCAGGGCGGCATCGGGCGATGCCACCCCCTGGGGCAGGCCCTGGCATAACCGGCCGATGATGCGGCTGGCCTGGGTGCAGACGGCATCGATCGCCTGCATCATCTCCTGCTGGCCGGTCAGCACCTGGTCGAGCAGGCATTCCATCTGCGCGGTCACGCCCGGATCGACCAGGGCGGCATCGGCCCGCTGCAACACGGCGAACAGCGCCAGGCCCCGCTCGGTGGGCACGATCGCCTTGCCGTCGGCCACCAGAAAATCCTGCGCCTTGAGCCCACGGATGATCTCGGCGCGGGTAGCCGGGGTACCGATCCCCTTGGCCTCCTTCAGCCTTGCCTGCAGCGCCTCGTCGGCGACGAAGCGCCAGGCATTCTGCATCGCCTCGATCAGCGTGCCCTCGTTGTAGCGGGGCGGCGGGCGGGTTTCCTTGTCCTCGACCGCGGCGTCGCGCAGCGTGACCGTCTCGCCATCCCGGAGCGCGGGCAGCAGTTGCGCCTCCTCGCCCTTTTCCCCGGGCGGCTGCCAGTCCGGGAAGGCGGCCCGCCAGCCCAGCTCAATGGGCTGGCGCCCGGTGACGCCGAACAGGTGGCCCCGCACATCCAGCGTGACAGTGGTCTGCCGGTAGCGGAAATCCGGCATCATCGCCGCCAGATAGGCCCGGGCGATGATGTCGAACAGCCGGCGCTCGTCGCCCGACAGGCGCGGCCAGACCTGCGGGAGGTCCCCGACCGTGTTGACGTTGGGGATGACGGCGTGATGGCTGGCCCCGGCGAGCCCCTTGTCATGGAAGGGACCGGCGGCGCCGCGACGAACCAGCGGCGGCTCGGGCACCGGGATGGCGGAAAAGGCGCGCCCGACCCGCAGCCCGGCGACGATGCGCGGCACGTCGGGGATCAGGCTTTCCGGCAGATAGCGGGTCTCGGCACGGGGATAGGTGATGATCTTCTTGCCCTGGCCGTCATACAGCTCCTGCGCCACCTCCAGCGTGTGCGCCGCCGACCAGGCGAAGCGGGCACCGCACAGCTTCTGCAGCGACGGCAGGTCGAACAGCCGCGGCGGCGCCTGCCGCTTGTCCTCGACCCGCAGCACGAGCGGCCCGGTGAAGCCTTCCGCAAGGGCCGCAATCGCCTCGGCTTCCGCGCGCTTGAGGATCCGCTCCTTCGGGGCATGGCGCAGCCGCACCGGCCCGGCTTCGGCCTGCGCGGTCGCGACCACCTCGTAATAGGCCTGCGGGACGAAGGCGCGGATCTCCAGCTCGCGCCGGCAGACGATGGCCAGGGTCGGGGTCTTGACCCGCCCGACGCCGATGACGCTGCGCGCGCCACGAGCGAAGGTGACGGTGGCGGTGCGGGTCAGCGACAGGTTGTAGATCTGGTCGGCCTGGCGCCGCGCCACCGCCGCGGCATAAAGCCGGGCGTACTCGGCATTCGGCTTTGCCCGGGCAAAGGCGTCGCGGATCGATTGCGGGTCCTGGGCCGTGAACATCACCCGCATCACCACGCCGCGGTAGCGGTAGTGCTCCAGGATCTCCTGGCCGATCAACTGGCCCTCGCGGTCGCAATCCGTGGCCAGCCAGACCCGCTTCGCCGTCCGCAACGCCTCGCGGATCGCCTTCAGCTTCGATGGCTTGTTGCCGCCCGCCGCCGGCCGCGTGGCGTAGAGTCCCTCCGGCCGCAGCAGCACCGGCGCCCAGCGCTTCCATTCCGGCACCACGTCTTCCGGTTCCACCAGATCGAACAGGTGCCCCTCGGCCGGCAGGATCGGACCATAGCGGTTGCCCACCGCCGCACGCACATCCCTGGCCTGGCTGGTCTTCTCCGTGATGACGATCTGGTCGGCCACCCGCGCCCCGGCTGTTCCGCAAAAGCCGGAGCCGGCATGCCACCGCCGCGCCGTGGCGGTCAATCCGATGGGATGCGCGGGCGCAGTCTCCGGACAGGCCGGTTTTGCCGCGCCCGAAACTGGTTTCGCTGTCGTCATGAGATAGGCTGCCACGGGGCCTCGCGCCCCCGATGGCGACGCCGGGTCATGCCATGCGGTGGCCCATGGCAACGAACATCATCACGCCATAACATGCCGCTGCGGAAACCCGCATGGCCCAGGCCAGATAATTCAGGGAGGACCCACCATGAACGCAGACCAGCTCCGGGCCTTGCAGGCTCCCCTCAAGCAACGCTACCGCGAGACGCCGGACGCGGCGCGGATCCCGGCACGGGCCGAAGCCCAACTGAACGCCGACGGCATTGCCTGCCGGATCGCGTCCTGGCATGGCGAGACCATCGCCGGCCTGCATGCGGCGGCTGGCGGCACCGGCGAACTGGCCTGCTCGGCGGACATGTTGCTGGAAGCGATCGTGGCCTGTGCCGGCGTGACGCTGCGCGCCGTGGCCACGGCGATGGGCATCGAGGTCCGTGGCGGCCGCATCGTCGCCACGGGGACCTGGGATGCCCGGGGCACGCTGGGCATCGACCGCGCCGTGCCGATCGGGCTCACCGACATCACGCTGCGCTTCGAGCTGGAGGCCGACGCGGCCCCCGACCGGCTGGCGCGCCTGATCGAGACAACCGAGCGATATTGCGTGATCCTGCAGACTCTGCGGCAGCCGCCACGGATCACGGTGGAAACGCCCTGAATGTCCGATCGCGACGGGGGCTCCGGCCCCACCGCGTGACGCGGGAGCGCCGATCAAGCGATCGTGCCCGTCGCGGCAGGCATGCCGGGACCGTGTGACGACACGGCAGGCCAGGGGGACGGCGCGCCGTCAAACCTGTCATCCCCCTGTCACTCCCCCCTGTCCTCCTGGCAAAATTTGGTTTATAAGCCAGTGGCTTGTGAAAGAGGCGGCGACCTGGGCAGGTGCGCCGGCAAGGCCCGGGATGGCATCGTCCCGAGGCCCGATAAAAGCTATCAACGCGCAGCCATCCGGTGTAGGATGTGGCGCTTTAAAAATCCTGACCAGAATCCCAGAGGACTACGCTACTTGCGCTCAACGAAAAGCAACCGGCCTTGGCAGACTCGCCAGCGCGGGTTCGACGACGACAACTTCTACGGTAACACCCGGTCCCCGACGCCCCTGCCCTCTTTCGCGTCCCCGATTGCAGGACCCGAGGTGCAGGCGACGGTGAAGTGGTTCAACACCGAGAAGGGCTACGGTTTCGTCGCCCTGGCCGATGGCTCGGGGGATGTGTTCCTGCATGTCAACGCATTGCAGGCCGCCGGGGTCCAGACGGTGAGCCCGGGCGCGACGCTGCAGGTGCGCGTCGGCAACGGACAGAAGGGCCGGCAGGTTGGCCAGGTTCTCTCCGTTGACGAGAGCACGGCCGAGGCCCCCGCCCCGCGCCGGCCGCAGGCTGCACGCCCCCGTCCGCAAGGTGGCGCGCCACGGCGCCCGCTCGACCTCGACAGCGCCGTCGAGACGTCCGGGGTGGTGAAGTGGTACAACCCCACCAAGGGCTTCGGCTTCGTCACGCCCGAAAGCGGCGGCAAGGACATCTTCGTGCACGCGACCGCCCTGGAACGCGCCGGCATCGGCTCGCTGCAGGAAGGCCAGTCGGTGCGGCTGTCGGTGCTGCAGGGCGCCAAGGGACCCGAGGCCGGTTCGATCAGCCTCGCCTGAGGTCGCATCGGCCTGACTGACGACGGCCCGACGGTCAGGGGCCGCGTCAGGCCACAGAACGAGAGCGCTGTGACCGCTGGCGGTCAGCCGGAAGGCGCTCTCGTGTTCCCAGGGTCATAAACCGCGTCCGCCCCGACGCGTACCCTTGGCTGCGCCATCCGGCCGGAAGCCCTCCCGCACCGAACGGTCATGCCGGCTTGCGGGCCGAGGCCAGGACGTAATCGAACGCCCGGTAAATGGCGTCTTCGTCGAGATGGCGCAGCAGGAAATCCGCCAGCCATCCTGACAGGCGCAGCCGCCGCCGCAGCGCCGCATCCTCCATCACGGCGCGATGCCAGCCAGGGAAGACCTGGTCGCGGATCGAAGTGACCTGGACATTGCCAAACCCCGGTGCCGCGAGCTTGTCGCGGTAGATGTCGCGGGGATAGGCGTTGGCGGCCGGGATCGCGAACGAGATCGCGGCGGCATTCCAGAGAAAATCCCGCCCCCGGCGCCGCAGCGGACCCGGCGGCGGCGCGGCGGGGATCACGTCGGCGAGCACCAGCCGCCCGCCCGGCCGGAGCACCCGGAACGCCTCGGCGAAGAAGCGTTCGCGCGTGTCGAAGTGGAAGGCGCATTCGACCGCGGTCACCACGTCACAGCTTGCATCCGGAAGCGGCAACTGCGTCGCCGAGCCCTCCCGCAGGTCGATCCGGCCCGCAAGCCCCATCCGGCGCAGCCGGGCCCGTGCGATCCGCACCTGGGCGGGGGTCACGTTGAAGCCGATGATGCGGCGGGGGGCGAAGCGCCGCAGCCAGAACATGTCCTGGTCGGCGAAGCCGAACCCGACATCGACGACCTCGTCGCCGGGCCCCATCCCGGCGGTTTCCCCGATCAGTTCGACCAGGGCCTCGCAGGCCTCGTCGATGCCGCCCGCCCGGGGCCAATAGCCCAGGTTCAGGTAAAGCCCGCGTGCGGTGAAGGCATTGGTGGAGAGGAACGCATAGATCCGCCGGGCGGTCAGGGGACGGAAACCGGGCGAGGCGCCCGCGGTGTCGCTGCCGGTGGTCATGGATCCCTCGCTTCGCCCTTTCGCGGTCTCGCAGATGGTCGGTCCGGGACAGTGATGCAATGGAAACGCGTCATCACCCTGTCGACATTCGCGTCAGGAAAAGGCGAGGGCGCTGCGCGGCACAGAATGGGTTCCAAGGGCGAAGCCCTTGGTCGGTCCAGGGCGAAGCCCTGGTGGGGCGCGGGGTAACGCCCCGCCGGCAGCGGCTCCGCCGTCCCGGGTGCGAACGGTCTTTTTCTCTCATAACCGCCCCCTCGTCATCGATCATTCCGACCAGGGCACGGCATCACGGCGCTCATGAACACCACGTTGTCAGAACGCTACATTTGATACATTATCAAGAATTGCACATTGCGACCATTGAAGCGGGCTCGGGGCGGAGACCCGTGGGATCGCATGGCGAGAGAGGTCGACAATGCTGTTGACGCTACAAGATAAAGAAAAAGACCTGATCGCCGACCTCGCCAAGAAATACATCATTGAAAGATTGCAAAAGCGCTCCGCTCTGATACCTATACTTCAGGCACTGCAAACAGAGTGCGGCTATATTTCTGAATTTGCGATGCAATACATCGCCGACCTGATGGGTATGTCCGCCGCCGAGGTGTACGGGGTCGCCACCTTCTACCATTTCGTGAACACCCGTCCGAAAGGGCGCTTCATCATCCGGCTCAGCCGCGACATGTCGTCGATGATGAAGGGCGCGAAGATGGTCGCCCAACAGTTGCAGAATGACCTTGGCATTCGCTTTGGCGAAACCACGCCGGATGGCATGTTCACGCTGGAATGGACCAGCTGCATCGGCATGAACTACCAGGCGCCGGCGATGATGGTGAACAACGAGGTGTTCTCCAATCTCACCGCGCCCAAGGTGCACCGGATCATCGAGGACTGCCGGCAGGAGTACAACGCCCATCGCAAGCCCGTGGGCAATGTCGGCGAGACTTATTCCAACACCCTCAATTACGCCAACCACCAGGCCAATGCCGCGCTGACCAAGGTGGTGGCGATGTCGCCCCGCGAGGTGATCGCCGAACTGACCGCCTCCGGCCTGCGCGGGCGCGGCGGCGCCGGCTTCCCGACCGGGCTGAAATGGCAGTTCGGCGCCGCGGCCAAGGGCGACCCGAAATACATGGTCTGCAACGCCGACGAAGGCGAACCCGGCACCTTCAAGGACCGCATCATCCTCGGCAAGCACGCCGACATGGTGTTCGAAGGCATGACCATCGCCGCCTATGTCGTGGGCGCGCGCGAAGGCATCGTCTATCTGCGCTACGAGTACAGCCACCTCCGCCCGCATCTGGAAGCGGTGCTGGAAGCGCGCCGCCGCGCCAACCTGCTCGGCAAGGACATCCTCGGCCGGCCAGGCTTCTGCTTCGACGTGCGCATCCACATGGGCGCCGGCGCCTATGTCTGCGGCGAGGAAACCGCGCTGATCGAATCCCTGGAAGGCCGGCGCGGCGAACCGCGCAACCGCCCGCCCTATCCAGTGGAACGCGGCTTCAACAACTGCCCGACCATCGTCAACAACGTCGAGACGCTCGCCTCGGCCTGCTGCATCCTCGACCGCGGCGCCAAGTGGTTCGCCAGCATGGGCACCGAGCGGTCGAAGGGCTTCAAGCTGTTCAGTGTCTCCGGCGACTGCACCCATCCCGGCGTCTACGAGCTGCCCTGGGGCATCACCGTCGATCAGTTGCTGGAAACCGTCGGCGGCAAGGGCGCCAAGGCGGTGCAGGTGGGCGGCTATACCGGGCAACTGGTGCCGGCGCGGCAGTTCGACCGCAAGATCGCCTACGAGGACCTGGGCATCGGCGGCTCGATCATCATCTACGGCCCGGACCGCGACATGCTGGAAGTGGCCGAGAACTACCTGGAATTCTTCATCGAGGAATCCTGCGGCCAGTGCACGCCCTGCCGCGACGGCAACGTCAAGCTGCTGGAGGGCATCCGCCTGCTCAAGCGCGGCACCTGCTCCAACCGCTACCTCAATGACCTGATCGGCCTGAGCGAGACGATCAAGCTCACCTCCAAATGCGGACTCGGCCAGGCGAGCCCGAATGTCATCGTGGCACTGAACGCGCACTTCAAGGAAGAGATCCTGGCGCGTCCGATCCAGGGCCATTGACGGATCTCGGGAGAAGCAGGCCCATGCATCATCATCCGCGCGACGTCGTCGTCCCGTGTGCCCCCGCCGGCGATGCCGGCGCGTCCGAGGCACCGTCCGCCCCCGTCATGGTCAGCGCCACCATCGACGGCATCTCGGTCGAGGTGCCATCCGGCACCACCATCCTCAAGGCCGCCCGCGAGATCGGCGTGCACATCCCCACCTTGTGCGACCATCCGGACCTGCGCCCGGCCGGGGTCTGCCGCATCTGCGTGGTGCAGGTCGAAGGGATGCGCGCGCTGCAGCCCGCCTGCACCACCCCGATCCTGCAGCCTATCGCCATCGACACCAAGGCCCGCGCCGTGCGCACGGCACGCCGGCACATCGTCGACCTGATGCTCGCCAACCACTACGGCGAATGCTACGCCTGCAAGCGCAACAACAATTGCGAGCTGCAGTCGCTGGCCAAGGAATACGGGGTGGATTTCTTCCGCTTCGGCCATCCGACCGAGCCGCGCTACCCGGTGGACCACACCAGCGACGCCATCGTGCGCGACATGAACAAATGCGTGCTCTGTCGCCGCTGCGTGCGCACCTGCGCGGAGTTGCAGGCGATCGGCTGCCTGACGGTGAAGGACCGCAGCGCGCGGTCGATGATCACCACCTTCGGCGACAAGTCGCTCGCCGCGGTGGTCTGCATCAATTGCGGCCAGTGCATCAATCGCTGCCCGACCGGCGCGCTGACCGCGCTCGACCAGACCGACGAGGTCTGGCGGATGCTCGATGACCCGAGCCGGCACGTGGTGATCCAGACCGCGCCCTCGCCGCGCGCGGCGATCGGGGAATGCTTCGGCCAGCCGCCCGGCACCTCGATGACCGGGCAGATGAACACCGCGCTGCGCCGTATGGGCTTCGACGGCGTGTTCGACACCAACCACACCGCCGACCTGACCATCCTGGAGGAAGGGACCGAGCTGATCCTGCGGCTCTACAACGCCCTGGCCAAGCGCGACAACGACGTCGCCCTGCCGCAGTTCACCAGTTGCTCGCCGGGCTGGGTGAAATATGTCGAGCACGTCTATCCCGACATGATCCCCAACCTCTCCACCGCCAAGAGCCCGCAGCAGATGTTCGGGGCGCTGCTGAAGACCTATTACGCCCAGCAGCGCGGCATCGATCCCAGGGACATGGTGGTGGTGTCGGTAATGCCCTGCACCGCCAAGAAATACGAGTGCAACCGGCCGGAGATGTGCGACAGCGGCTTCAAGGACGTCGATTTCGTCGTCACCACCCGCGAACTCGCCAAGATGATCTCCGAGGCCGGCATCGACCTGCCGAACATGCCGAAATCGGGCTTCGACGAGCCGTTCTACGAAGCCTCCGGCGCCGGCATGATCTTCGGTGCCACCGGCGGCGTGATGGAGGCGGCGCTGCGCACGGTGATCGAGCTGGTCACCGGCCAGAAAGTGGAGAACTTCTTCGACCACGCCAACATCGTGCCGGTGCGCGGCTTCGAGGGCGCGCGGCTGATCGAGATCCCGATCACCGAGGTCGGGCCGGTGCCCGACCTGCTCAAGGCGCTGGTGCCGGACTGGGAATGGCTGAAGGGGGTGACCCTGAAAGTGGGCGTCGCACACGGCATCGCCAATGCCCGCCAGGTGGTCGAGGACATCAAGGCCGGCGGCCCGTTCAGCGAATGCCACTTCATCGAGGTCATGGCCTGCCCGGGCGGTTGCCTCGGCGGCGGCGGCCAGCCGATCCCCACCACCCCGGAAATCCGCGCCAAACGCGCCCAGGCGATCTACGAAGCGGATGCCGGCTATGCCCTGCGCAAATCGCACGAAAACCCGGTGGTGCTGAAACTTTATGAGGACTTCCTGACCGACGGTCCCTGCGGCCATCAGTCGCACCACCTGCTGCACACCGACTACACACGGCGCGGCAAGTTCATCTCGTGAAAGCGCGTTGAAATAAGACCTCCTTCCCGGCAAAGGTCCCGGCATGAAACAGCAAAGCCCGATCGACTGGATCGACGAGGCTGCCATTGCCGGGGCGCTCGGGTCGCCGGCCCGCGACGACCCGGGGCAGGTCAGGGCCATTCTCGACAAGGCCAGGACTCTGACGGGGCTGGGCCTTGCCGAGGTGGCGGTGTTGTCGACGGTCACGTCGCCCGACCTGCTGGCGGAGGTCTTCGACGCCGCCCGCACCGTCAAGGACGAGATCTACGGACGGCGCGTGGTGCTGTTCGCGCCGCTCTACTTCTCCAACATCTGCCAGAACGAATGCGTCTACTGCGCCTTCCGCAAGAATAATCACGAATTGTCCCGCCGGTTCCTGACGCTTGAGGAAGTGGCGCAGGAAACCGCCGCGCTGGTCGAACAGGGACACAAGCGGCTGCTGCTGATCGCCGGCGAGGCGTTTCCCGGCAAGGGATTTTCCTACCTGCTCGATGCCATCGCCACGATCTACGGCGTGCACCGCGATCGTGGCGAGATCCGCCGCATCAACGTCAATGTCGCGCCGCTCACCGTCGAGGAATTCCGGGCGCTCAAGGCCGCCGGCATCGGCACCTACCAACTGTTCCAGGAAACCTATCACCGCCCGACCTATGCCGAGGTGCATGTCGCCGGCCCCAAGACCGATTTCGCCTGGCGCGTCTCGGCGATGGACCGGGCCATGGAAGCGGGCATCGACGATGTCGGGCTCGGCGTGCTGTTCGGCCTGTACGACTGGCGCTTCGAGATCCTGGCGCTGATGCAGCACATCGCCCATCTGGAACAGTGCTTCGGCGTCGGCTGTCACACGATCAGCGTGCCGCGGATCGAGCCCGCCGTCGGCTCGGCGATGTCGGAAGCGCCGCCCTATGCCGTCTCCGACGACGATTTCCGCAAGCTCATCGCCATCCTGCGCCTCGCTGTTCCCTATACCGGGATGATCATGAGCACGCGCGAAACCCCGGCGATGCGGCGGGAAAGCCTGTTGCTCGGGATTTCGCAGATCTCCGGCGGCAGTCGCACCAATCCGGGCGGCTACACGGAGACCGATGCCGAGGACGCCAGCCAGTTCCAGCGCGGCGACCACCGCTCGCTCGACGAGGTGGTGCACGATGTCGCCGAAGCGGGCTTCCTGCCGTCCTTCTGCACCGCATGCTACCGCCGCGGCCGCACTGGCAAGGACTTCATGGACATGGCCAAGCCCGGCCTGATCCGCGAGATGTGCGGCCCGAACGGGCTCTCCACCTTCGTCGAATACCTCGAGGATTATGCCTCACCGGCGACGGTGCGGGCCGGCAACCAGGCGATCCAGGCGGAACTCGAGCGGATGCCTGAAAAGATCCGGCACTACTCGGAAACGATGATCCGCAAGGTGCACGAGGGAAAGCGCGACGTGTTCCGCTGAGGCGCCTTGCGATGGCGGATGGCGCTGCGCTTATCCGCCCTACACTTGCTGATGTAGGGCGGACATAGTCCGCCAACGCTTGCTCAGCGGCCCGGCTGATGGATCTGGTCGTAGATGCCGCCATCAGAGAAGTGCTTCGCCTGCACCGTCCGCCAGTCGCCGAACAGATCCTCCAGCGCGAAGGTGGCGATCGGCGGGAAGGTCTGGGTGTGCCGCGCCGCCACCGCCGGGTCGATCGGGCGGTAGTAGTGGCGGGCCACCAGATCCTGCCCCTCCGGCGTGTACAGGTAGCGCAGATAGGCTTCCGCCAGCGCGCGCGTGCCGCGGCGATCCACCACCTTGTCGACGACGGCGACCACCGGCTCGGCCTTGATCGACAGCGACGGGTAGACGATTTCCAGTTGGTTGCTGCCGATTTCCCGCACCGCCAGGATGGCGTCGTCCTCCCAGGCCAGCAGCACGTCGCCCTGGTTGCGCCGCGCGAAGGTGTTGGTGGCACCGCGCGCGCCACTGTCCAGCACCGGCACGTGGCGGAACAACTCGGCCACGAAGGCGCGCGCCTTGGCCTCGTCCCCTTCGTTGGCGCGCAGCGCATAGCCCCAGGCGGCGAGGTAGTTCCAGCGTGCGCCGCCGGAGGTCTTGGGATTGGGAGTGATGACGGCCACGCCCGGACGGATCAGGTCGGGCCAGTCGCGGATCTGCTTCGGGTTGCCCTTGCGGACCAGGAAGACGATGGTCGAGGTATAGGGCACCGAGCGATTTGGCAGTTCCCCCCGCCAGCCCGGCGCGATCAGCCCGGACCGGTCGACGATGGCGTCGATGTCGGGTTCCAGGGCAAGCGTCACCACGTCCGCCTCCAGCCCGTCGATGACCGCGCGGGCCTGCGCCCCTGATCCACCATGCGACGCCCGCAGTTGGACGGTTTCGCCGGTCTGACGCTTCCAGACTTCGGTGAAGGCCTTGTTGAAAGCGGCGTAAAGCTCACGCGTCGGATCGTAGGAGACGTTCAGCAGCGTCGTCTGCGCCAGGGCAGCCGAGCTGACCGACAGCGCGATCAGGACGAGGGCGAACAGGCGGCACATGGTCGGGTCTTTCTCAGGTTGCAGGAAGCGGTGCGGTTCGGCCCGCCGTGGCCGGAGCGGAGGAAGCGATCGGCTGGGCGGGCACGACAACGGGGGTTGGAAGGGCTGGTTGCGTGTCCTCGGCGGGAGCGCGGCCCCCGGCCAGGGCCGCCCGCCCGATCTCCTCGATCAGCCGCCGCGCCCCACGGGGACCGGAATAGAAGCTGTCGAGCACCAGCCGGTCGGCGACGGGAAAGGCCAGCTCGACCAACGGCACGCCGAGGCGCTCGGCCACGTCGCGCTCGAAGGCACGCCCGAGCACGATTTCCGCGCCCTGCGCCAGCACGGCATCGGCGATCTCGGCCGCGTTGTCGCTGAACAACACGCGCGCCTCGAAGCCTTCCGTCGTTGCCGCCAGGGTCGCTTCCAGCGCGGCACGCGCCGGCTCCGGCAGGGCGTCCGTCACCACGATCGTGCGCGGCAGCCAGCCCAGCGTGCCGACCAGGAAGCGCACCAGCCCCGGCACCTGCAGGCTGCCGGCCACCAGGGCGAATTCGCGCTGCAGCTCCAGGCGGTGCCAAGCTTCGGCCAGCCGCAACAGGGCATGGTCCTCGCGGCGGCGCTCGGCGGCGATCACGGCCTCGACCGGGGCGGCATCGGCGCCGAGCCGCGCCGCCAGCGCCCGCAGCAATTCAGCACTGGCCTCCACGCCCACCGGCAGGCCGCCGGCATCGAGCCAGGGCACCCCGGCGGATTGCTCCAGGCCGCGCGCCACCTCCAGCCCCCAGGGCGAAAACACCAGGCTGATCGCGGCGCGCGGCAGGTCGCGCAGGCCGTCGACGCCACCATCGGGGCCGAACAGCGGATTGGCCCGCAGGCCAATGCCGGCGAGCAGACGCGACCATTCCGCCAGTTCGCCTTCCCAGAACACGTCCTGTCCCGGCACGATGCCGAGCAGATTGACCAGGGCGGGATCGCGCGGCCCGGGTGCGCCGAGCCGCCCGGCCTGCGCCAGCACGCCCTTGAGGAACAGCGTGTAGCCCTCGTGGGCCGGGCCGCGGAAGCCGGCGGTGGCGACGTCGATGACCGGCAGCCCCTGCTCGCGCGCTTCCTTCGCCATGGCGGGGATGTCGTCGCCGATCATCTCGGTGGCACAACTGCTCAGCACGACATAGAGCTGGCCATCGAGGATCTTGACGGCGTTCTTGATCTGCTCGCGCAGCCGCGCCGTGGCCCCGAACACGACCTGCTTCTCGAACACGTTGGTGGCAGGCACGCCGAGGCCGCCGCTCCATCCCGCCGCACCGGCGGTGCCGCCATGCCCGGCCTGAACGGCACAGCCGGCGGTCGCGTGCAGGATCGGCACCACGCCGGGCACCGCGGCAGCGCTGAGCAGCGCGCCGTGCAGGGCGCAGCCGGTGCCTGGACGCTCCGAGGACACCGCCATCACCGGACCTCCTGCTTGATATGCCAGTCGGCGCTGCGCCGCAGCCAGGCGGCGCTGTAGGTCGGGGCGGTCGCCGCCAGACGACGCACGAAGGCGGGATTGGCCCGCGCCTTTCGCGCCTGCCGCACCAGATACTCGGCGCCCTGGTAACCGACCAGCGCCGCCGCGGCGATGCCCACCGCCGGCACGCCGAGCCGCGCCGCCAGCGCCGCCAGCTCCGGTCTGCCGATGAACAGATCGGCGGCACGGGCACCCAGCAGGTTGGCGTGCTCGAAGGGCTGGCCATGGGCGACGTGCAGCACCGCTCCCGGATGGTCCTCGGCGAAGCGGCGCAGCGCCGCCACGTGCCCGGCATCGACGTGATCGACGCTGAGGCGGGCGACGGTGCCGCCCAGTTCGCCCACCAGCACCGCGCCGGCAAAGGCGGCGGCGGGCGGCAGCGCAAGATGGACGCGCAGCCCCGCGAGCGGCTGTCCCAGCGCCTCCAGCCGCGCCTCGTGCAGGCGGCGCTCCGGCGGCGGATGGCCCGCGCCCGCGGCCACCACTTCCAGCCAGTGCCGCGTCGCCTCCAGGCCGATCGGCAGCGCCTGACGCAGCAACTTCACGCCATGGGCGGCCTCCAGCCCGAGGCCGAAGCGTTCGGTGGCATCCGGGTCGAGCGCCACGCTGAAGCGCGCCCGCGCGGCCAGCACGAACCGCCCGGCATCGGCGCCGGCCGGCAGCACGTTGGCGCCGAGCCCCAGGGAAGCGAGCAGCGCGGCGGCCTCGGCGGCCCGGCCGGCATCGAGCGTCAGCAGGTTGACAAAATCCCCCACCGGCCCGGCGGGCGGCGGCACCAGCCGCAGCGCCGCGTCGCTGGCGGCATCGGATCCGGTGGCGGCGACGCGCGAACGGAACCCGTCCACGGCGACCACGACGACAGGGATGTCGAGCTCGGCGGACAGCGCGTCGGCGGTGGCGCGCGCGTCGTCGCCGTTGATGGCGACGACAGGGGTGGTGACCACGAACACGGCCCAGGGATGGTGGCGCCGGTACAGCGCCAGGATGCTGCGCGAGAGGGCGCCCTCCGAGCCCATGATGGTATCGCGCTGGTCGAGCCCGGTGACCGCCCAGTGCGCCGCCGGCGCGCTTTCCACCAGCGCCGCGGCACAGCCGCGCGGGCCGTGCACGACGATGCCCACGCCGGCGATGCCACCGAGGAAGGCCAGCGCCGCCGCCAGATCATCGGGCGCGGCCTGCGAGAAGGTGCGCACCCGCTGCGGCGGGGTGCCGGCGGCGAATTCCGCGCTCAGCGCATCGGCGGTGCCGAGCCAGGCGCTGATCGCCTGCAGGCGCTTTTCGCGGGTGGGCAGGACCGGACGGCGCGCCATGTCAGACCCCTCCCCCGGCCTCGACCAGGGCGGCTTCCTCGGTGAAGATGCGGTCGCCCCAGCTCTTGGCCCAGCCCTTCAGCGCCGGACCGTTCAGCGGGCGCGGGATCGTGGTGTCCTCGTCGCCGACGACGACGCGGGCAAGCGCGCGGTAGATGGCGGCCTGCTCGGACTGCGGCGCCGACTGGATGACGGTCTGGCCATACAGCTCGCCCTGCGCCACCGCGAGCGAGCGCGGCACGTAGCCGATCACCCGCGTGCCGGTGCGCGCGGCGAAGTCATCGACCAGGGGCCGCGCGTAGGGCGCCTGCAGCCCGTTGGCGATGATGCCGCCGAGCCGCGCCCCGCCGGAAGGTGCGTATTTGCTGATCGCCTTGAACAGGTTGTTGGCGGCGAACACCGCCATGAAATCGGACGACGTGACCACGAAGGCACGCTCGGCGATGCCGTCGCGGATCGGCACGGCGAAACCGCCGCAGACCACGTCGCCGAGCACGTCATACAGCACCACGTCCGGCTTGAACTGCTCGAACACCTCCAGCTCGTGCAGCAGGTCGACCGCGGCGCTGATGCCGCGCCCGGCGCAGCCCACGCCCGGCACCGGTCCGCCCGCCTCGATGCAAAGCACGCCACCGAAGCCGGTCGCGGAGATGTCGGCGAGCGTCACCCGCCCTTGCTCGCGCAACGTGTCCAGCACGGTCGGCAGATCGTCGCCGCCGCGCAGGATGGTGGTGGAATCCGCCTTGGGATCACAGCCGACCTGGATGACGCGGTAGCCCTCGGCGGCCAGGGCCGCGCTGATGTTGGAGGTGGTGGTGGACTTGCCGATGCCGCCCTTGCCGTAGATCGCGATGTGTTTGGCCGTCCGTTCGCTCACGGTGTTTCCGTCCTCAACTCTGATGGGGCGGGCGCGTCGTCCCGCAACGGGGTGAAGCCGCCGGCAAGCGGGCGCGGGCGGGCCGGCGCCAGCACCAGAACGGCCAGCAGCAGGTACAGCGGCACGAAGCCGATGAAGGCGGCGCGCGTGTCGAGCGTCCCGGCCAGCACGCCGGCGAAGGCCGGGCCCAGCGCCCCCCCCAGGCTGGCGGCCGTCATGAACAGGGCGGTGACGCGCCCCTTCTCGCCGGGCAGGCTGGCCGCCCGCGCCGTGGTCACCAGGTTCAGCACGCCCAGCCCCACGCCGAGCGTCACCGCGAATTCGGCCAGCAGCACCAGCGAGGTGGCCAGCGCCAGGCCGACGAAGCTGACCGCCGACAGGGCGATGCCGCCGAGCGCGGCCGCGCGATGCGTCCGGCGCGCGACCCGTTCCCCGCCGCGGAACACGGTGACAATGAAGGCGGCCCCTTCCAACCCCACCAGCAGCGCCGTGATACCGGCGCCCTGGCCCAGCTCGGTCACCGCGCGCACCACCATGAAGCTGGTGAAGGCGGCGAAGCTGCCGCTGACGACCGCCTCGGTAAGCAGGCTGCTTACCACGCGAGGATGCTGCAGCAGCGCGCGGGAGCCATCGAGATGGTCACGCAGCGTCGTCCCCGGCCCGCCATGCCCCTGGCTCGGCCGGGGTGCGGCGATGCGCCGGATCAGCAGGTTCGGCAGCAGCACCAGCGCCACCACCGTCGCGAAGGTGACGCCGAAGCCGACCGAGCCCAGCAGCAGCCCCGCGAGCAGCGGCCCGGCGAAGCTGAGCCCGGTGGACAGCGATGCCTTGTGCCAGCCCAGCCGGCGCGGCCCGAGCCAGGGCAGCGCCTCGAAATAGATGGCGCCGAGCGCATTGAGCTGCAGTGCCCGCGCCGCGCCGTCGCAGAACACCAGCAGCGCCAGCGCGGCGGGGGTGGGCGCGAAGGCGAAGCCGACAATGCTGGCGATGCTGACGATGCTGCCGGCATGGAAGCTGCGATGCGGGCCGAAGCGATCGACGCAGAACCCCGCGGGAATGGCGGCGAGCAGCAGGCCGAGTCCGCCGGCGGCGCGGATCAGCCCGACCTCGGCGGCGCTCGCCGGCAGGCCGAGCGCATAGAGCGGCACCGCCACGGCGAGCACGCCGATCGAGATGCCGCTGGCGCCACTCAGCACCAGGAACCTGGCCAGCGTCCCCGGATGCAGGAAAGCGGGCATGGAGGGTGCCTCCTCGCAGGGGGTGGTTTCCCCTGCCGCCGCGCCCGGCGTGGGGCAAACGCGCGCGGCGGCAGGGTGCCCGTCCATCGGCGCCTCAGCGCCCATGGGGCAGGACGGGACGGTCAGGCCGCATGGGCCGCTTCCGGTTCGCGTGCCTCGGCGAACACCGGCAGCAGTTCGTCCTGGATGCGCCAGATGTCGTGCTGCAGCGTGTCGTTGGAGGCGTTGCAGTCGCAGACCTGCTGGAAGGTGAAGCCGGCCTTCTTCCAGATCGCCGTGGTCTTCTCGGCCAGATCGAGGTACCAGCCCGGCTGCGGCGCGCGGTGTCCTTCCAGTTCCGAGCCCGGATTGGGGCACCAGACCGAGAAGGTGCCGACCACGCCATGCGCGGCGAGGTATTCAAGCCCCTCCAGCGTCTTCCGCTTGGGCTCCAGCCCGGCGACCATGTTGGAGCGCACGTTGCCGTGGCCGAACACCTGCCCGGCGTGCTTCAGCGCCTTCACCCAGTGCTCCCAGCCGCCGCCGCCACGCGCCTTGCCCGGGCAGATGGTGTCGTAGTAGCCGCTGTCCCAGATTTCGATGTTCATCGCCGTGGTGCGGTACCCGGCTTCCTTGAAGCGATCGATGTGGCGCAGGTCGAGCGGGGCGGCGACCACGGCGGTGCCGTTGAAGTCCTGGCGCCCGGTATGGGCCTGGATCGCCTCGGCGACGTCGAGGTAGTATTCCAGCTCGCGCCGCTCCGGGATCACGCCGCCGCTGATGGTGACGTGGTCGATGGCGTCCTCGGCGAAGGCGGCGGCCGCGACCTCGCCGATCTGCTTCGGCGTCTTCCAGAAGATGCCCTTCTTCTCGCCGTAGACGTCCTTGGTGTGGTTGATGTTGCAGAAGGCGCAGTCCTCGCCGCGATCCTTGTACGAACATTCGTTGCTGTAGGCGACAAACAGGGCGCGGTGACGATACAGCGCGGCGACATTGCCCATCGTCTGGCCGTCAGAGGTGGTGAGGCCGTAGAAGCCGGGCCGCCTGTGGAACTTCACCTCGCCCAACTCGCGCCCGTCGCGCACCAGGATAGTGCGCTCGCCATCGGCGGTGATGACATTGGCCGAGCGCTGGTTCCAGCGGAAGCCGACGGACAGGCCGAGCGGCAGGTCGAAGCCCGATGGCAGTTCGAAGTCATGGACGTCGAAATCCATCTCGAACAGGTTGTGTACCTGCTCCTGCGCCACCACGCCGGGCTGGGCCAGGTCCAGCGCCGCCTGGGTGATGGCGACGCCGTCGGTCACCAGCTCCGCCTTGAGGGCGAGCTCCTCCCACAGGCGGCGCTTGAGGTCAGGGATGCGGCTCGGTGCCGACATGGATCAATCCTCGTCTCGTGGTCTTTGTCGATGCAGCGGGGGCAATGGGACATCAGCAGTTGAAGGACGCCAGCACCGGAAAGTGGCGCACCACCGATCCCGGCGGCGGCTCCGCCCGGGTGGCGGCCGGCGTCACGCCGAGCAGGTCCAGCACCTGGTCGCGGATGGCAAGGAAGGCCGGGGCGGAGCGGTCGCGCGCCGCGCCGAGCCCGACCGTCAGCACCGTCGCCACCCGCCCCGGATGCGGATGCATGATGACGATGCGGTCGGCGAGGAACACCGCCTCGTCGACATCATGCGTCACCAGCAGGGCCGTGCTGCCCTGGTGGCGCACGATGCGCGCCAGTTCGCCTTGCAGCCGCAACCGGGTCAGCGCGTCCAGCGCCCCCAGTGGCTCGTCCATCAGCAGGAAGCGCGGCCGGTTGACCAGCGCGCGCGCGATCGCCACGCGCTGCGCCATGCCGCCGGAGAGCTGCGCCGGCCAGGCACCGGCGAAGGCGGACAGGCCGACCAGATCAAGCAATTCGGCGACACGCTGCCGCCGCTCCGCCCGGGGCAGGCCGCTGCGTCGCAGCGCCACCGCCACGTTACCCTCGGCGGTCAGCCAGGGCAGCAACCGGTGCTCCTGGAAGACGATGGCGCGATCCAGGCCCGGCCGGCGCACGCGCTGCCCGTCGACGCGGATCTCGCCTTCGTAGTCGGTATCAAGGCCAAGGATCAGCCGCAGCAGCGTTGACTTGCCGCAGCCCGAGGCACCGACGATGGCGACGAATTCGCCGCGCGGCATCACCAGCGAGACGTCGCGCAGCACCGTCAGCGGCTTGCCGGTGACGTGGAAGGTCTTGCTGACGCCTTCGATCTCCAGGGCGAAGCCGCCGATGCGTCCGATATGCGTCATGCCATCCTCCGTCGCAGCAGGGCAGCCTCGGCCGCGGTCGCGGCCCGGGCGAAGACGATGCCGAGCACGCCGAGCACGATCAGGCATGTCAGCAGCAGATCCATCTGGAAGGTTTCGCGCCCCTCGTTCATCCGCCCGCCCAGGCCCGGCGCGATGTTGAGGAACAGCTCGGCACCGATGGTGGCGAGCCAGGCATAGATCAGTGCCGTGCGCAGGCCGGTGGCGATCGCCGGCAGCGCCGCGGGCAGGGCGATGAAGCGGATGAAATCGAGCCGGCCAAAGGTCAGCACCGCCGCGAGTTCCACCTGCGTGCGCGGAATTTCGCGCGTGCCCCGCCAGGTATTGACCACCGCGGGTGCCAGTGCCGCCAGCGAGATGAAGGCGATCTTGCCCACCTCGTTGCCGCCGAACCACATCGACAGCAGCGGCACCCAGGCGAACAGCGCCACCTGCCGGTAGGCCAGGAACAGCGGCCCGAGCAACCGCTCGGCCAGGTGCGACAGGCCCAGCAGCAGGCCGAGCGCCACGCCCGTGCTGGCGCCGATGGCGAAGCCGGCAAGGTCGCGCGAAAGGCTCGCCGCCACGTCGCCGCCGAGATCGCCGTTCGCCACCTCGGCCCGGAACCGTGCCAGGATCGCCTCGGGCGACGGCAGCAGGCGCGGGTCGAACCATCCGGCACGGCTGCCGAGATCCCACAGCGCCAGCGCGAGCAAAGGCACCAGCCAGGGCCGGAGACGGCGCAGCACCGCGGCGCGGGAAGGAAGGATCATGCCGCGCTCACCTGCCAGCGGCGCAGGCGCTGCTCGACGCGGCCGAGCGACCAGTTGAGCACGAAGCCGATGCTGCCGACCACCAGCACCACCACCAGCACGAGATCGAGCTGGAACAACTGCCGTCCCCAGGACATCAGGAAGCCGAGCCCCTCGGACGATGCGAACAGCTCGACCGCCACCAGGGTCTGCCAGGAATTGGCAAGGCCTTCGCGCAGCCCGGTGAAAATGGCGGGCAGAGCCGCGGGCAGCACGATGCGCGTGAACATCGACCAGGGATCGAAGGTCAGCACCTGCCCCACTTCGCGCAAGGCCGGGGGCACGTCACGCATGCCCTGCGTGGTGTTCAACACCACCGGCACGAAGGCGGACCAGCCGATGACGATGACCTTCAATTCCTCGTCGAGCCCGACCAGCAGGATCATCAGCGGCAGCCAGCCCAGCACCGGAATCTGCGCGAGGGCGAGGAAGCTGCCGTCCAGCAGGCCGCGCAGGGTCCGTGACAGGCCGAGCGCTGTGCCGAGCGCGAGCCCCGCCGCCGCCCCCGCGGCGAAGCCCACGGCCACGCGCTGCAGGCTGACCAGGGTATGTTCCAGCAGTTCGCCGCTTGCCGCTGATTCCCGCAAGGTCTGCAGCACCACGCGGGGATCGGGCAGGATCTGGTCGGGCAGCAGGCCGTGCCGCGCGGCGAGACTCCAGGCGAGCAGCAGCACCAGCGGCACCAGCAGAGCCGCCACCGGCATGAAAAGCCGCGTGAGCAGCCGCAGGACTACCGGCCTGCGGCTGCTCGTCCGCAGCGCGCGCTGGAAGCGCAGCGTCACTGCGCCGCGGCCCGGGTGCGCTCGACCTCCCCGGTCGTGACCTTGTGGCCGGCGGCGTCGTACTGCGGCCAATAGGACTTCAGCCCGAGTTCGACCAGGGCACGATCGAGATACTTGCGCTCGACCCAGCCGTCGATATCGGCGTCCTTGCGGATCAGGTTGTATTCCCGCGCCCGCGCCGCCTGGTCGCGATAGCGGGCGAGCACGTACTCGTCGAGCAGCGGCGTCAGCCGGCGCGCCAACGGCTCGTTTTCGAAATCGGCACGGAAGCTCTCGGCCGGATGGCCCGATTTCGTCCAGAGCGCGATCACCGCCTCGCGGTTCGCCTCGTCGGCGGCGTAATGGGCCGCCCGCACGAAGGCGGTCACCACGCGCTGCACCAGATCGGGATGCGCGCGCTCGAATGCCTCGGTGACGAACAGCGCGGCATTGCGGCCGAAGGTCGGGTCGTCGCCCTTGGTGGTGTAGGCGATGTCGACCACGCCGCGCCGGCGCAGCTCGAACAGCTCCACGCCGCCGAAGGACCCGTCCACGTCACCCGAGGTCAGCGCGGCGATCGCGTTGCCGAAATCGAGGTTGAGGAAACGTACGTTGCGCTCGGTCAGCCCGTGCGCCGCCAGCACGCGGTCGGCCGCGAGCTGCAGGTTGGTGCCCTTGAACTGCGAGATCTTGCGGCCCTTCAGGTCCTCGATCCGGGTGATGCCGGTGTTCGGCCGCACCGCGAGGTAGATGGTGTCACGTACCTTCTCGGTGGCGATCCACTTCGTCTTCAGCCCGTTGGCCCGGTGCACGATCGAGGGCAGGTCGCCGAGCCCGATGGCGAAATCAAGCTGCCCGGCGGCGAGCGATTCATTCAGCGCCGGCCCGGCGCCGCGGAAGAAGGTCCATTCCAGCTTCACGTCCGGATCATTGGCGAAGGCGCGCTCGAGAAAGCCGCCGGCATGCGCCGCGCCGGTAATGCCGCCATAGGAGAACGGCCGGTTGTCGGCACCCACGCCGGGATAGCCGAAGCGGATCACCGTGGTCTCGGCCACGGCGGGGACGGCGGCAAGCAACCCCGCGAGCAGAGCGAAGATGGCACGAACTGGCAGGAAACGTTTCACGATGCGCGTCCTTCGGGGCTCATTCGGCAGCGGCGGCGAGCGGGGCCGGACGCCGGGTCACGCTGCGCCGCCCATCGATGGCGACCGGCGCCACGCCGGCGATGGTGATGCGGCGCACCACGCGCGGCTGGTCGCCATAGTCGTTGATGGCGATGTGCTGGGTGGCGCGGTTGTCCCACAGCACCACGTCGCCTTCCCGCCAGCGCCAGCGCGTCGTGTAGTCCGGCCGGGTCGCGTGCCCCTGCAGCAGGCGGTAGAGCAGCTCCGACTGGTCCTGCGAATGCCCGAGGAAGCGGCGGATGAAGCTACCGAGGATCAGCGAACGTTCACCGGTTTCAGGATGCACGTGCACCACCGGGTGCTCGGTTTCGTACACCGTGGAGGTGAACACCTGGCGATAGGTCTGGTGATCGGCCTCGGTCGCATGCGGCCGCTGCGCCGCGTAGTCGTACTCGTTGCTGTGCACGGCCCAGAGCTGGTCGGCCAGGGCCCGCAGCGCCGGCGACAGCCCGTCATACGCAGCCGCCGTGTTCGCCCAGACCGTGTCGCCACCGAAGGCCGGCACGGTGACGGCACGCAGGATGGTGATCGCCGGATAGGCATCGACAAACGTCACGTCGGTATGCCAGCGATCGGCACGCCCGCCGCCACGGGACGCATCGAGCTCCAGGATGGCGGTGCCGGTGCGCGACGGTTGCGTGGGATGCTCGACCAGATCGCCGAGCAGCCGGCCGAATTCCTGCTGCGCGACATCGTCGAGATGATGCTGCCCGCGCACGAACAGCACCTTGTGGCGCAGCAATGCCTGGCGGACCAGCGCCACCGCCTTTGCGGTGAGCTGGCCGGACAGTGTGATCCCCTCGATCTCGGCACCGATATGGCCCCCCACCGGACGGATGACGGGCTCGGACGGCGTCGTGTTGTTATGGTTGTCGGTCGGCACGCGGACCTCCGGACGGACGTTCACGGATTGCGTTCGGGCAGGCTGGGGAGAAGGAGGCTAGCGGCAGCCCCGACAAGGGCGCCGACAGGCGGAGCCGGCCCCGGGGCGCGGCATCGCAGGGAATGGACAGTCCCGACGGGACGTCGTGGCAACGACCGTCACGGCCTCGTCCCTCCTCAGGGTTGGGGTCAACAAAAGCGACAGCTTCCGGCAACGCGTGCCGGCTACCATCATGATTGTACTATCATCTGACGTTGGTCAACTGAATTAACGATCGCTTTATGCCTATCTCAAGCTGGGCGCGTAATTCCCTCCAGCGATCTCCACCGTCCGCATAATTTCACGATTAATTTTTGTATATAATGCCCCCTGCCTGCGGGGCGGGGCTTTCGCGTCCATCGCTCGCGAACATCCTTGCTCACGTCATAAAACCTTAACGTTCCTGTCTCTCAGCGATCCCCTACGAGTTGTATGGCGCATCGACCGCAAGCATGACGGACGCGCCGCGATACGACGCAGCGGCCCCGCGGGCGAGCGGGTGGGAAGAGGGAATCAATGAGACGCATCCTGTTCGCCGCCGTTGCCGGCCTTGCCATCGCGGCCGGCCTGGCCCCGATGAACGCAGACGCCGCCGAGAAACTCACGGTGTACACCGCCTTCGAAAACGAGCAGCTCGCGCCGTACAAGAAGGCGTTCGAGGCTGCGCATCCCGGCATCGAGATCCAGTGGGTGCGCGATTCCACCGGCATCATCACGGCACGGCTGCTCGCCGAGAAGGCGAACCCGCAGGCCGACATCGTCTGGGGCCTCGCCGCCTCCAGCCTGCTGGTGCTGGACAAGGACGGGCTGCTCGAAGCCTACGCGCCGAAGACGCTGGGCGAGATCAAGAGCACTTTCCGCAGCCAGAAGTCACCACCGACCTGGGTCGGCGCCGATGCTTGGATGGGCGCCGTCTGCTTCAACACGGTCGAGGCCGCGAAGAAGAAGCTGCCAACCCCGCAAAGCTGGGAAGACCTGCTCAACCCGGCGTACAAGGGGCAGCTGGTGATGCCGAACCCGGCTTCCTCGGGCACCGGCTTCCTGACCGTCTCGGGCTGGCTGCAGATGATGGGCGAGGCGAAAGCCTGGGCCTACATGGACAAGCTGAACGAGAACATCGCCGCCTATACCCATTCCGGTTCGAAACCCTGCAAGCAGGCGGCGTCCGGTGAATACGCGCTGGGCATCTCGATCGAGTACACCGGCGCCTCGCTGAAATCCAAGGGCGCCCCGATCAGCGTCATCCTGCCCAAGCCCGCCTCGGGTTGGGACATGGAGGCGACCGCGATCGTCAAGGGCACCAAACACCTCGCGGCGGCGAAGCAACTGGCCGATTTCGCGGCCAGCCGGCCGGCCAACCAGCTCTACAACGACTATTACGCGGTGGTTGCCTACAAGGGGGTCAGCAAGGAGATCCCGAACTACCCGGCCAACGCCGAGGCGATGATGATGCCGAAGAACAACTTCGAATGGGCCGCGACCAACCGCGACCGCATCCTCGCCGAATGGACGCGGCGCTACGATTCCAAGTCCGAACCGAAATAAGCACCAGGGCCGCCGGAGCCTCGGTTGCGGCGGCCCGCGCGGAGGCAGGCATGACAAACTGGACGGCATCGGCGGCGAATGGGGACACCGCGCGCCCCTACCTGCGGATCGAGAACGTCCGCAAGCGCTTCGGCGCTTTCGAAGCCCTGCGCGACGTCTCGCTCGATGTGCTTCCTGGCGAGTTCGTCTGCTTCCTCGGCCCCTCGGGCTGCGGCAAGACCACGCTGCTGCGCGCCATCGCCGGGCTCGACCCGCAAAGCTCCGGCCGGATCGAGCAGGGCGGACGCGACATCTCGCTGCTGCCGCCCTCGCAGCGCGATTTCGGCATCGTTTTCCAGTCCTATGCGTTGTTCCCCAACCTCTCGGTGCGCCGCAATGTCGGCTACGGGCTCGAGCATCGGAAGATGCGGCGCGCGGAGGTGGATCGGCGCTGCACCGAATTGCTCGAACTGGTCGGACTCGCCGACCAGGCCGAGAAATATCCTGCCCAGCTCTCGGGCGGGCAGCAGCAGCGCGTGGCGCTGGCGCGGGCGCTGGCCACCTCGCCCGGCCTGCTGCTGCTCGACGAGCCGCTCAGCGCGCTGGATGCCAAAGTACGGCTGCACCTGCGCCAGGAAATCAAGGACCTGCAGCGCCGGCTGGGCGTGACCACCATCATGGTGACGCACGACCAGGAAGAGGCGCTGACCATGGCCGACCGCATCGTGGTAATGCGGTCCGGGGTGATCGAGCAGGTCGGCCGGCCCGGCGACATCTACGGCGATCCCGCCAATCCCTTCGTCGCCGACTTCATCGGCACCATGAACTTCCTGCCTGGCACGCTGATCGGCCCCCGCCATGTCCGGCTGGGCAGCATCGAAATCGAGCATGCCGCCCCGCTCGACGGGCTTGCCGCCGGGGACAGCGTCAGCCTGTGCGTGCGCCCCGAGGATGTCGCCATCGCCGACGCGGCGATCGCCGCCCCGGCGAACCGCATGCAGGCCCGCATCGCCGACCTGGATTTCCTGGGCAATGTCTTCCGCGCCCGCCTCGCGCCGGATTGCCTGGAAGGCATGATCCTGACTGCCGACCTGCCGACGGCGCAGGTCCGTCAACACGGGCTCGCGACCGACCAGACCCTGCCGATCGCCCTGCCGAGCGAGCGGCTGCGCGTCTACCGGGCAGCCCCGTGAGCCCCTCGGCGACCGTCACGACCGCCCCCATCGCCGCCACGCCGCCGACCGGGCGTAGCGAATGGTCGCGCGAGAAAGTGGTTCTGGCGGCCTGCCTCGGCCTGCTGGTGGCCTGCCTGCTGGTACTGGTGGCGGCCCCGCTGGTCTCGCTGCTGTCCAAGGCGTTCGAGGACCGGAGCGGCGCTTTCGTGGGCCTGGCGAATTTCGGCGCCTATTTTACCAATCCGGCACTGTCGCAGTCGATCGGCAACAGCCTGCTGATCTCGGGGCTGTCAACCCTGATCACCACGCTGCTTGCCTTCCTGCTCGCCTATGGGCTCAGTCGCACCTGCATGCCGGGGAAAGGGCTGATCCGGGCGATCTCGACCATCCCGATTCTCGCCCCCTCGCTGCTGCCGGCGATCTCGCTGGTCTACCTGTTCGGCAACCAGGGGGTGATCAAGGACTGGCTGTTCGGCGCCAGCATCTATGGCCCGATCGGCATCGTCATCGGCATGGTGTTCTACACCCTGCCGCACGCCACCATGATCCTCTACACCGCGCTCTCGCTCGCCGACGCCCGGCTCTACGAGGCGGCGCAGGTGCTTGGCGCCGGGCGGGTGAAGACCTTCTTCACCGTCACTCTGCCGGGGGTCCGCTACGGCCTGGTCAGTGCCATGCTGGTGGTGTTCACCCTGGCCATCACCGATTTCGGCATCCCCAAGGTGATCGGCGGCCGCACCAACGTGCTGGCGACCGATGTCTACAAACAGGTGGTGGGCCAGCAGAATTTCCAGATGGGCGCGGTCGTCGGCATGGTGCTGCTGACCCCGGCGCTGCTTGCCTTCATCGCCGACCGCATCGTGCAGAGGCGGCAGACGGCGAGCCTGTCGGCCCGTGCCGTGCCCTATGTGCCGCGGCCGCACCGCGCCACCGACCTTGCGTATTTCGCCATCTGCGGCGTGATCAGCCTGTTCCTGCTCGGCATGCTGGGGATGGCCGCCTATGGCTCCTTCGTGCGGTTCTGGCCGTACGACCTCGGGCTGACGCTGGCGAACTACGATTTCTCCTCGGTTGATGCCGATGGCTGGGCGTCGTTCCTCAATTCCCTGAAGATGGCGAGCTGGACCGCAGTGATCGGCAGCCTGATCGTCTTCACCGGCGCCTATCTGGTGGAGAAAGGCCGCGGCGCGCGCTGGCTGCGGGCGGGCGCACACCTGCTTGCCATGGTGCCGCTGGCGGTGCCTGGGCTGGTGCTCGGCATCTCCTACATCTTCTTCTTCAACGCCCCCTGGAACCCGCTCAATGTGCTGGTGGGGTCGATGGCGATCCTGGTGCTGTCGACCGTCGTGCATTTCTACACGGTCAGCCACCTGACGGCGGTGACCGCGCTCAAGCAGATCGACCCGGAATTCGAGAGCGTCTCCGCCTCGCTGAAGGTGCCGTTCTACACCACCTTCCTGCGCGTCACCGTGCCGATCTGCCTGCCCACCATCCTCGATATCGCGCTCTACCTGTTCGTCAACGCCATGACGACCGTCTCCGCCGTGGTGTTCCTCTATTCCTCGGACACGCGCCCGGCCGCGGTTGCCGTGCTGGCGATGGACGATGCCGGCAGCGTCGCCGCGGCGGCGGCCATGGCGATGATGATCGTCGTCACCTCGGCCGCGGTGCGGCTGCTGCAGAGCGTGCTCTCGACCGCCCTCACCCGCCGCACCCAGGCGTGGCGGCATCGCTGACCAGTGCGCCTTTCGCCCAACGTGCCTTTCGCAAGGACCCCGAACCATGCCCGATCCCTATCTGCTCACGCCGGGGCCGCTGACCACCTCGGCCCCGGTGAAGCAGGCCATGCTCCGTGACTGGGGCTCCCGGGACGAAACCTTCATCGCCATGAACCGGCGCGTGCGCGCGCGGCTGGCCGAACTTGCCGGCGCCGAAGACACGCATGTCTGCGTGCCGGTGCAGGGCTCCGGCACCTTCGCCGTGGAAGCGGCCCTCGGTACGCTGGTGCCGCGCACGGGCCGGCTGCTGGTGCTGGTCAACGGCGCCTATGGGCGACGGATGGTACAGATCGCCCGCGTGATCGGCCGTGATTGCCGCTTCCTGGAAACCGCCGAGAACGAACCGGTCTCGCCCGCAGCACTCGACCGCGCCCTCGACGAGGATCCGGACATCACCCATGTGGCCGTGGTCCAGTGCGAGACTACCACGGGGCTGCTCAACCCGGTGGAGGAGGTGGCGGCGATCTGCGCGCGCCACGGCAGGGCGCTGCTGATCGATGCGATGAGCGGCTTCGGCGCATTGCCGCTGGATGCGCGGCGGACGCCGTTCGAAGCGGTGATGGCCAGCGCCAACAAATGCCTCGAAGGCGTGCCCGGCCTCGGCTTCGTCATCGTTCGCCAGCAGGCGCTGGAAGCCGCCGCCGGCAACGCGCATTCGCTCAGCCTCGACCTGCACGCCCAGTGGCGCGGCTTCGAGCAGAACGGCCAGTGGCGCTTCACCCCACCCACGCATGTGCTGGCGGCACTCGACCGGGCGCTCGACGAGCATGCCGAGGAAGGCGGCGTGGCCGGGCGCGGCGCGCGCTACCGGCGCAACCTGCGGGTCCTGCTCGACGGCATGGCGGCGCTTGGCTTCGTGCCGCTGCTGCCGGCGGCACTGCAGGCGCCGATCATCGTCACCTTCCGCATGCCCGCCGATCCGCGCTTCGCCTTCGACTGCTTCTACGAAGGGCTGCGCCGGCGCGGCTACGTCATCTATCCCGGCAAGCTCACCGTCGCCGAGAGCTTCCGCATGGGCTGCATCGGCCGGCTGGACGTGGCGGTGATGCAGGGCGCCGTCGCCGCGGTCGCCAACACGCTCGGCGAGATGGGGGTGCGCTCGGGCGCGCCGCAACGGGACGGAGACAGCACGCCATGACCTTCCGCTACGCCCGCCGCTATTGCGGCCCACTCCGCGCGGCGATCCTCGACTGGGCGGGGACGACACTCGACCATGGCTGCCACGCCCCGGTGGCGAGCTTCATCGCCGCCTTCGCCGATGCCGGAATCACGGTCTCGGTCGCCGAGGCGCGCGCGCCGATGGGCCAGCCGAAATGGCACCATATCCGCGCCATCGCCGACCAGCCGCGCATCGCCGCCGCCTGGGCGCAGCGCCACGGCCACGCCCCCACCGACGCCGACGTGGATGCGTTGTACCAGCGTTTCCTGCCCCTGCAGACGGCGATGGTTGCCGAGCATGCCGACCTGATCCCCGGTGCGCTGGAAGCGGTCCAGGCGATGCGTGCGCGCGGGATGAAGGTGGGCTCCACCACCGGCTATCCGCGCCAGGTCATGGAGGCGGTGATCCCGCGCGCAGTGGCCCAGGGTCTGGACATTGATTGCATCATCAGTGCCGATGACGGCCCGCCCGGCCGGCCGAGCCCATTTCCCGCTTTGGCCGCGCTGGCCCGTCTCGGCGTCTACCCGGTCGAAGCGGCGGTGAAGATCGGCGACACCGTGGTCGATGTCGAGGAAGGGCTCAACGGCGGGATGTGGAGCGTCGGCCTCGCTGTTTCGGGCAACGAGGTCGGTCTCGGCCTTGCCGACTGGCAGGCGCTGCCGATAGCCGAACAGGACGCCCTGCGCCGGGCGGCGACGGCGCGGCTGGCCGCCGCCGGCGCGCATTACGTGATCGACTCCATCGCCGGGATCGGGCCGGTGCTGGATGACATCGACCAGCGGCTGGCGCGCGGCGAGAAGCCGTGACCGGCCCCGACCGCTCGGAAGGCGATGTCAACCTGGGGCCGGCGCGGGCGGCATGGCGGCACGCCGCCGGACCGGCCGGCCAGGCACTGGTCACACGCGACGAGCGGGTCTTCCTGCGCCAGTCACTGTCCACGCCTTGCCTTTCGGCGGTGCGCCGGGCCGAGGGCATCTGGATCGAGGACGCGGATGGCCGCCGCTACATGGATTTTCACGGCAACAGCGTCCATCACCTCGGGCACGGCCATCCGAAGATCAAGGAGGCCATCCTCCGGCAGATGGCGGAACTGCCCTTCGCGCCGCGCCGCTTCACCTGCGAACCGGCGATCGCGCTGGCCGAGCGGCTGACCGCGCTCGCCCCGCCCGGGCTGACCCGCGTGCTGTTCGCCCCGGGCGGGTCGGAGGCGATCGAGATCGCGCTCAAGCTGGCGCGGGTCGCCACCGGGCGGCACCGGACGCTGTCGTTCTGGGACGCCTTCCACGGTGCCGGCTTCGGCGCCGCCAGCGTGGGCGGCGAAGCGCTGTTCCGCGACACCCGGCTCGGGCCGCTGCTGCCAGGGACGACGCATGTCCCGCCCTTTGCCTGCTTCCGCTGCCCCTATGGGTTTCCTTCTGCCAGTGGCGCGCCCGATCTCGCCACCTGCCGCATGGCCTGCGCCCGCGCCGCAACCTTCGCCCTCGACCGCGAGCCCGACATCGGCGCGCTGGTCGCCGAGCCGATGCGCGCCGTCCCGACCTTGCCCCCACCCGGCTTCTGGCCGGAGCTGCGCGGCGCCTGCGACCGCCACGGCACCCTGCTGGTGTTCGACGAGATCCCGACCGGGCTGGGCAAGACCGGCCGCCTGTTCGCCTGCGAGCACAGCGGCGCCGTTCCCGACATCCTCGTGCTGGGCAAGGCCCTCGGCGGCGGCATGCTGCCGCTGGCGGCGGTGCTGGCGCGCGCGGATCTCGATGTCGCGGACGACCTCGCGATCGGCCATTACACACACGAGAAGAATCCCATCCTCGCCGCCGCCGGCCTCGCCACGCTGGAGGTGATCGTGCAGGAAGGACTGGCACAGCGCGCGGCCGAACTGGGGGCTTATGCGCTCGACCGGTTGCGGGAGATCGCCGCCACACGCAAGCTGATCGGCGAGGTGCGGGGGCTCGGCCTGCTGATCGGCATTGAGATGGTCGATGCCGATGGTCGGCCCGCGACCGCAGCGGCCGAGGCGACATTGTACGCGGCACTGCGGCGGGGGCTCAGCTTCAAGGTCACGCAGGGCAGCGTGCTGACGCTGTCGCCACCTCTGATCATCAGCCGTGACGAACTGGACCAGGCGTTGGAGTGGCTCACCGCAGCGCTGGACGAGGTGACAACGGCAATGGCTTCGTCCTGAACCGACGTAGGGCGGACGCAGTCCGCCAACGCAAGCCGGCCACCTCGCGGTGCGTTGCGATGGCGGATGGCGCTGCGCTTATCCGCCCTACAGTTCCTGGCCTTATCCTTCCGCCATCGCCAGCAGGCCACGATGCCGCAGCAACGCCTCGGTGCGTGGCTCCTGGCCACGGAAGGCCACGTACAGCGCCATCGGATCCTGCGTGTCTCCCGCTTCGAGAATCCGACGCAGCCCGGACGCGAGCTGTGGGTCGAACGGATCGCCCGCCGCCTCGAAGCAGCCGAAGCCGTCCGCGTCCAGCACCTCGGCCCAGAGATAGGAATAGTACCCGGCGGCGTAGCCCGAACCGGCGAACAGATGCTGGAAATGCGCGGGACGATGGCGCGGGCCGATTTCCGGCGGCATGCCGATCCCGGCCAGCACCTCGCGCTCGAACGCCGTCACGTCGAGCCCCGCCGGGTCGGGATGCGCATGCAACGCCATGTCCAGGATCGCCGAGGCCGTGTACTCGACCGTGGCGAAACCCTGGTTGAAAGTCCGCGCCGCGAGCAGCCGCTGCATCAGCGCCTCGGGCAAGGGCTCGCCGCTCTCATGGTGGCGGGCGTAGCGTTGCAGCGTCTGCGGCACCGCCAGCCAGTGCTCGTAGATCTGCGACGGGAACTCGACGAAATCCCGCCGCACCGCCGTGCCCGATTGCGAGGGATAGCGCACACGGCTGAGCAATCCGTGCAGCGCATGACCGAATTCGTGGAACAGCGTCTCGGCATCGTCGTAGCTCAGCAGCGTCGGCGTGCCACGGGCGAAATTGTTGTTGTTCACCACGATCGGGGAGACGGCCGCATCCAGCGCGGACTGGTCGCGGAAGCTGCTCATCCAGGCGCCGGACCGCTTGCCGGGCCGGGCATGGTTGTCGGCCAGGAACACGCCGACATGCCCGTTGGCATCCTGCACCTCCCAGGCGCGCACGTCCGGGTGGTAGCGAGGCAGGTCGGGACGCTCGATGAAACGCAGACCGAACAATCGGCTCGCCGTGTCGAAGGCGGCCTGCTGGATGTTCTCCAGCACGAAATAGGGCTTCAGCTCGGCCTCATCGATCGCATAGGCCTCCTGGCGGACACGCTCGGCGTAATGCAGCCAGTCCCAGGGCTCGATGCGGTCGTTGATGCCGTCGGTGCGCGCCACCTCCATCCACCGGTCGCGCTCGGCCGCGGCGCGCCGCTTCGCCGCCGCCCAGACCTCATCCATCAGCCGCTGCACATTGGCCTGCGACCCCGCCATGGTGTCGGCAAGGCGGAACTCGACATAGCTCCGATAGCCCAGCAACCGGGCCCGCTCGGCACGCAGGGCCAGGATTTCCGGGATCAGCACCCGGTTGTCGTGCGCCCCCGGATGCTCGCCGCGCGCCACCCAGGCCAGATAGGCGGTGCGGCGCAGGTCGCGCCGCGTCGAGAAGGTCAGGAACGGCTCGATCGAAGCCCGCGCGAGGGTGACGACATGGCCATCGAGGCCGCGCTCCGCCGCCGCCGCCCGCGCCCCCTCGCGCAGGAAGTCCGGCAGGCCGGCGAGGTCGGCCTCGCCGAGCGGCAGGAACCACTCCTTCTCGTCATGCACCACGTTCTGGCCGAACCGGGCATGCAGGGTGGCCAGCCGGGTGGAAATCTCGGCCATGCGCGCCTTGGCGGGCTCGGCCAGATGCGCGCCGGCCCGGATGAAGCCGAGATGGCGGCGCTCCAGCAAGCGCAGCGCGTCGGGGGCAAGGCCCAGTTCGTGGCGGCCCTGGTACAGGACATCGATCCGAGCGAACAGCGCCGGATCCAGCGCGATGCGCATGCCGTGCTGCGCCAGTTTCGGCGCGTAGTCGAGCTCGATCTGCTCCAGCTCCCCGGTGCCGAGGCTGGCGACCAGGTTGGAGAAGACGTTGCTCACGCGCTCCAGCAGCGCGCCGCTGCGCTCCAGCACCTCGATGGTGTTGGCGAAGCTCGGGGCCTCGGGATTGGCGGTGATTCCCGCGACCTCGGCGAGCTGCTCCTGCATACCGCGATCCAGCGCCGCGGGGATGTGCTCCGCGCGGATGCGGTCGAACGGCGGCATGCCGAAGGGTGTCGTCCAGGGTTCAAAGAACGGGTTCGTGTCCATGCACAAGAGGTGCAGATCCACCTCGCCAGGGTCAAGGCCCCGAAATCCTGCAAATGGTTTCGAAGCCGCGCGCAGCCCTGGCGGAGCCTCGCCCCCTGGAACCCGGGGCTTTCAGTCCAGGAAGGCCTGCATATGGGCCGCACTCGTCGCCGCGGCATCGGCCACGCTGTGCCGGACCGGCACGACCGGCGGGGCCGCCGCCAGTTGCCGCACATGCGCGGGAATATCGGTGCCGTGGGCCGGCAAGCCCGTCGCCGCCGCGCCCAGGCTGGCCTGCAGGTCGTTCGCCGGCCGCTCCGCCGCCCGCGCCACCAGCGCCGGGTCGGGGGACAGCACGGGGGCGGTGACCGCGGCGGGCCCATCGTTCTCCGGGGCCGCCTGCAACGCCGGCAGCAGGTCCGGCGCCGCGGCATCGCGGGCCGTCAGCGGCGCGAAGCCGAACAACCGGCGCAACGTGGCAATCAGGGAGGTATGGTCGAACGGCGTCAGGCCCGGCGGACGGATGACGCTGCCCGCGCGCACGTACGGCGAGACGATCACCGCCGGCACGCGCACGCCGAAATAGTCGAAATGGAATTCCTCCGGCGCCTTGTCGTCGGGCGGCGTGGCCGGCGGCGGCACGACATGGTCATAGCAGCCGCCATGCTCGTCATAGGTGATGACCAGCAGGGTGTGCTTCCACCCCGGCCCGGCCCGCACCGCGTTGTAGACGACGGCCACCAAGGCCTCGGCATGGGCGACATTGTGCGGCGGGTGCGCGTCGTTGGGAAGCCGGTTGCCCAGCACGTCGGCGAAATAGCGCGGCTCGATGAAGCTGTACGCGGGCAGGGTTCCGGCAGCGGCATCGCGCGCGAACTCCGCCTCGAAACGGCGGAAATTCCCCGCCGACGGCCAGAGCCGGGCGAGCGTGGCGGCCTGCGGGATGTCGTGGAAATAGATCCGCCAGCCTTGTCCCACGTCATCGAGGCGGTTGAACACCGTCTCCATCAGATACGGAAAATGCACCGGCGCGTTGTTGACATATCCATTCGCCGTCCCGGCATGCGCGAAGAAGCGATTGGGCCAGGTCTGGCAGGGCGCCGAGGCATGCCAGCGGTCGCTGACGCCGAAGGCGCGGGCCAGCGCACTGGTCACCGGCACCTGTTCCGGGGCGAAGCAATGCATCACCGCCTTCGGATCGGCGACCGGCGTGGTCGGCGGCTGGCGCATGTAGTTGTCGACGAAGCCGCCCATGGACGGGCCCGACGCCACCGCCCCGCCCGGCTCCGCCAGGCCATGGATCTGCACCTGGATGTCGTCGAACAGCTCACCCGGGTCGGGGTTGGGGATGCAGAGCGCCTCCGCCGTCAGTTCCGGGTCGGTCCAGACCGGCACCTCCTGCTGGCTGCCGTCCGGCTGGTGCCAGACATTGCGTTCGGCCCCGGTCACGCCGTCGAAGCCATCGCCGGCGGGATACAGCCTGCCCAACATGCTGTCGAAGGAGCGGTTCTCCAGCATGAGAACCACGACATGACGAATGTCCGGCAGCGTCCCGCCCATGACCGGCCTCCCCAGCGCATGCCGGCGATGGCCGCGCGGCCATGCCGGTGATCCGCCAGCATGCACCGTGACAGGCCGGTGCTGCCCGTCACGTCTCGGTCACGACCGCGATTCAGCGGCCGGGGTCCACCCAGATCCGCACATCGACGCTGCGACCGGTCGAAGGCTCGACGATCCGGCCGGGCGTGTGGATGCAGGATTGCGGATCGACGCCCCAGGACGCGGCCACCACGCACCAGGCGAGGTGATTGGCGCGGCGGCCGAGGCAAAGCAACGGCGGCAGGGCCCCCTGCTCCGCCCGCTCCTCCGGCGGGATCCGCCAATCACCGAGCGATTCCGGCATGGCGCCGGGCGCCTTGATCCAGGCCAGCCGGATCAGCGCGCCCCCCTCCGGATCCGGCCGCACCCAGGCGACCAGCCCCCCTGCCAGCAGGGCCGGGGCTGGTGCGGACATGGGGGCGAATGCCCCCGCACCTGCTGCCGCCGGCAGCAGCACCGCAACCAGCGGCGCTGCCAGCAGGACCGTGCGCCGTCCGAGCGTCGCCATGGCTCAGCGCGATGACGAACCGGATGGTTTCGCCCCCCCGGGCTGGGTCTGCTGCATGCGGATCGCGTTGCCGCCGGCCTGGCCGGCATGCTCGCGCATTTCGTTCTGCAGCGGATCGGCGACGTACTTGAAGGCCGGTTCGCTGTTCCAGGGGCCGCGCTCGTCGGCACCGTTGCCGCTGGACATGTTGTAGTAGACGTTCACCGTCTCGTCGGGCTTCAGCTCGCCGAACAGGGGATCGTCCAGCTTGTTCATGGACTTGAGGGCGGTCATGAACATCTGGGTGTGGGCCACCTCGCGCGTCGCCAGGTGGCGCAGCGCCGCAAGGCTGCCGTCGTCGGGAGACATGGCGATCAACGCCTCGTAGGTCGCGAGCGCGCCGGCCTCGGCGGCGATGTTGGCCCGCAGGTCGCGCACGACGTAGCCGCCCTCGTTGACGTAGCGCGCATCCCAGAACGAGCCTTTGGAATCGACCAGATGCGCGCCGGGGCCGCGGATCGCGAACAGGGTGCTGCGATAGGCGGCGTCGCGCAGCCGTTCCGAGCCGCCCTTGGTGTGCTGCTCGATCAGCATGGCCACAACTTCCAGATGGCCGAGTTCCTCGGTGCCGATATCCTGCAGCATGTCGCGGATGCCGGGATCCTCGGTGTGGAAGGACTGCGTGAGATAGGTCAGCGCCGCGGTGAGCTCCCCGGTCGCGCCGCCGAACTGTTCGAGCAGTTTCTCGGCGAACACCGGATCAGGGGTTTCGACACGGACTTCGTGAAGCAGAACGGGCTTGTGAATGAACATCGGGCGCCTCTGCGGACGAGGGTAACAGCGCAGGGGGGAACCCGCGACGGCAACGACCGGTTTCCGCAGCCGCAAGCTCGGCAACAGTCACGATGGCGTGGTATTTCTATGGGTATTTTAGATTTTTACACGGCCCACACGGAGGCATTGTGATTATTATGCGGCGTTTTCTGTGAAGCCGCCACGGCCGCATCGGATGCGCGCTCCCGGGAGCGCCTGCGGGTGATCCGCCACCACGGCCCAGCCATGCCTTCCTCGGCAAACCGCACCAGGGTGATGAACACGTCCTGGATGAACTCGTCGAAGGGGCGTTGTGTCCGGGCGCAATAGGCCGCCGTCAGTTCCTTCGGGTCCCGTCCGCGGAGATCAGCCAGGGAGTGTATCCCCAGTGCCGACAGATCATCTTCGATGCCCCGCCAAAGTGAAGGCATGGAAGCCAGTTGCATACGCAGAGACACTGCCTGCACATGATCCTGCATCGCACTTCAACCATTATATGTGACACCCTGCGCGACACAAACCCGCAGGTTTGGAAACTATTATAATATCAATTGCGTTAAAAAACACATGCCGCGCGGGCATGCAGCATTGTTTTTGAGACAATCCTCTCTTTGGAACTGCCGTTGTGCCTCTGCCGACCGGGGCAACCGGGGATCACCCCGCCATGTCGGCAGGCCGTTCCTTCCGGGTCTCGCGGTAGAGGATATAAAGCCCGCTGGCGATGACGATCACCGCCCCGCCGAGGACATGCGGCTGCGGGACCTCGTTCCAGAGGATCCACCCGAACAGCGTGGCCCAGAGCAGCCCGGCATAGTTGAAGGGACTGACGACGGCAGCGGGGGCGAGGCCGAAGGCCCGGGTCATGAAATACTGCCCGATGCCCCCGGTCAGCCCCATCACGACCAGCTTCACCCAGTCCGCCCCGCTGGGCGTCACCCACAGGAAGGGCAGCGGCAAAGCGGTGAAGATGGAGGAGAACACGGTGAAATAGAACACGATCGCCAAGGGCGGATCGGATTTGTTCAACTGGCGGATCGTGATCATTGCCAGGGCGGTAGCGGCGGCACTCGCCAGGGCCACCAGCACGCCGGGGGTGAGCATGCCGCGGCCCGGGTCGACGATGATCAACACGCCCACGAAACCGACCAGGACGGCGGCCCAGCGATGCAGGCCCACCCGCTCCCCGAGCAAGGGCACCGAGAGGGCGGTGATCAGCAGCGGCGACATGAAGGAGATCGCCACGGCATCGGCCAGGGGCATCAGATGATATGAGAGGAAACCAAGCACCATCGCGGTCACGCCGATGACCGCCCGCCAGACATGCCCGGCGATCCGGCGCACCCGCAGCATGCCCCAACTGCCGCGGGCGGCGAGCATCAGCATCACCGGCAGCAGCGCGAAGAAGTTGCGGAAGAACGTCACCTCGTAGACCGGGTAGCGCTGCGACAGGTCCTTCACGAAGGTCCACAGCACCGCAAACAGCAGCGTGGACACCACAATCAGGAGAATGCCGAGACCTGGCTTGTCCGGGCTGGCGGGTTTCGGCGCGAGAGGCACGGGCGGGTCGTTCCTGGAACTGGCCACGTGGCAAAGCGATGCCACGAGGGATGACCATGGCGATCAGCCCTCGGGAAGGCCAGAAGGGCAGGCCGCCAGGATAGAGGGCTCCCCTCCCCTGGCGGGAGGCCAAGGATGCATGCCAGCCGCGCCCAGGCCACGGACCGCTGCGCAACGATCCCTGCCGGGCAATCGATCCGCGCCGCCCCCGACGCCGTCGCGGCGTCAGCCCAGGATGTTACGCAATTGCACGAGTGTCTCTTCGTGCGTGCGCTCGAACCGCAGCGGCGTGACGGAAACGCCGCCGGCGGCGACGACGGCCGTTTCGCTCTGCTCCGCGTCCTGGCGGGCCGAGCGGTGCAGCCGCAGCCAGTGATAGGTGAAGTTGCGTGGATCGGTGCGGGAAACGACCTCGATGTCGTCCAGCAGCCCGGCCCCCTGCCGCGTCAGCGTCACCGGGCCGGCACGATCCGCGGGGCAGGTAGGGAAATTGATGTTCAGGCAGGCGTTGCGGCTCCAGTCCGCGCCGGCGAGACGGCGGATGACCCCCGGCGCCAGCGCCCGTGCCGTGTCCCAGGGCACGGCGTTGCCGTCGCTGAAGGCCTGGCTCAGCGCCAGCGCGGGCAGGCCGAGCAGCATGGCGGTCATGGCCGCGCCGACGGTGCCGGAAAACACCGTCTCCACGCCAAGATTGGCACCGCGGTTGACCCCGGAAAGGATCATGTCCGGCCGGCCGTCCGCCAGCAGGTGCCGTACCCCCATCACCACGCAGTCGCCGGGCGTGCCGCGCACGGCGAAGCGTCGCTCGCCTTTCGGACTGACCCGCAACGGGCTGTGCAGGCTGATCGAATGCGACGTGCCGCTCTGGTCATGTTCCGGGGCAACGACCCAGACCTCGCGGGCAAGCGTGGCCGCGACCTCTTCCAGCACGCGCAGCCCCGGCGCATCGATGCCGTCGTCGTTGGTCAGCAGCACGCGCCCAAAAATCGGTTCGGCCTCTTGCATCTTCCCTGTTCCTCACGACCATTGACCGCGTGTCCATGCCGGGCACACCTCGTGATCGATCCTACCAGTCCCGGCGGCCATCGCCAGACCGACGCGCGCGGGCCTGCCCGCGACCGATACGCCACCGACCGCCTCTTGCAGCGCCCGGCCTCATGTCCCAGGTGTCCGGGTCTCATCCCAAGGACCGAAGCATGCCCCCCGAAACCACACCTGCCGAGACAACGCCCGTCTGGTTCATCACCGGCTGTTCGACCGGCTTCGGCCGGGACCTGGCGCGCCTTGTGCTGGCGCGCGGCTGGCGCGCCGTGGTCACGGCGCGTGACAAGGCCAAGGTGGCGGACCTGGTGCAGGAAGCCGGGGATCGTGCGCTGGCGCTCGACCTGGACGTCACCGACGCAGCCCAGATCGCCGCCGCCGTGCAGGCGGCCGAGGCCCGGTTCGGCGGCATCGACGTGCTGGTCAACAATGCCGGCTACGGCTACCAGGCCTCGATCGAGGAAGGCGAGGACACGGAGATCCGCGCCCAGTTCGATGCCAATGTCTTCGGCCTGTTCGCGATGACGCGGGCGGTGCTGCCCGGCATGCGGGCGCGGCGGCGCGGCCATGTCATCAACATCACTTCGGTGGCCGGCTTCATCGGCTTCCCCGGCACCGGCTACTACGCGGCGAGCAAGCATGCCGTGGAAGGCTTCTCGGATTCGCTCCAGGCCGAAACCGCACCGCTCGGGATCAAGGTCACCTGCATCGAACCCGGACCGTTCCGGACCGACTGGGCCGGGCGTTCGCTGCGTCGCACCGAGCCGCGCATCGCCGACTACGCCGAAACCGCTCATGCCCGCATGAAGACCACGGCGCAGATCAGCGGCACCCAGGCCGGCGATCCGGCGCGCGCGGCCGAGGCGATGATCCGCATCACCGAGATCGCCAACCCGCCGCGCCACCTGGTCATGGGGGCTTTCGGCCTCGAAGCGGTGACCACCCGGCTGAAAGCGCGGCTGGCCGAGATCGAGGCCTGGCGCGAGACCGGGCTGGCCACCGACTTCCCCAAGGAGTGACCTGAAACGGCAGATCCCGCCGGCCGCATCGCGACCGACGGGATCCGCTCTTCCTGGACGACCTTTTGGGTTGGATCAGTCGCCCACCGCGCCGACCAGGGCGGCTTCGCCGCCGGGCGTGCCGGTGGCCCCCAGCAGCAGTTCCTTCCAGCGCCGCAGCGAAGCGATCATGATCACCATGCCCAGCACCAGCATGATGATGGAGATCGTGCCGTTGAAGAGATTGTACCCCTTCGCCGTCGGGTTCATGTAGACGTTGGCGATCATCCAGTAGCCGGCGTAGTTCACCGTCACGAACAGGTAGGCCAGCGGCACCAGGCAGGTCAGCATGTAGATCCGCCGCCGCGCCAGCCGCAGGATGAGGGTGGTGCCGATCATCAGGCCGATCGAGGCCATCAACTGGTTCGACACGCCGAACAGGGTCCAGACCGAGTTGATGTCGCCGGAGTTCAGCAGGTAGCCCCACAGCGCGCAGGCCACCAGGCTGGCGCCCACCGCACCCGGCATCCAGTCCAGCCGCTTCAGCGGGCGATAGACGTCGCCGCCGAGGTCCTGGATCAGGTAGCGGGCCACGCGGGTGCCGGAGTCGACCGCGGTCAGGATGAACACCGCCTCGAACATCACCACGAACTGGAAGAAGTAGGAGGCGAGGTCACCGAACCAGGGGATGCGGGTGAAGATTTCCGTCATGCCCACGGCCAGCGTCACCGCGCCGCCGGTGCGGCCATAGAGGTCGATGCCGATCTCCTGGGCCAGCCGCGGCAGGTCGACCACCTGCATGTTCAGCTTGGCGAAGACGGCCGGCGCCGCGTTGATGGCGAAGTAGTCGGCCGGGTGCAGCACCGTCGCCGCGATCAGCGCCATCACGCCGACCACGCATTCGGCCAGCATCGCGCCGAAGGCCACGGGCAGGATGTCGCTCCACTTGTCGACCAGCTTGGGCGTGGTGCCGGAGCCGATGAAGGCATGGAAGCCGGAGATGGCGCCGCAGGCGATGGTGATGGAGATGAACGGCCACACCGGCCCGCCGATCACCGGCCCGCCGCCATGGATGAACTGGGTCAGGGCGGGGAAGCGCAGTTCGGGGTTGATGAACACCACGCCCACGACCAGGGCGCCGAACACGCCGATCTTCATGAAGCTGGACAGGTAGCCACGCGGCGTCAGCAGCAGCCACACCGGCAGGGTGGTGGCGAAGAAGGCATAGACGGGAATGGCGATGCCGACCGTCTCGGCATGCAGGGTCAGCCAGTCGCCCAGCATCGTGCCCTGCAGGCGCGGGCCGACGAACACCGAGGCGATGATGGCCAGCACGCCCAGATAGGTGGCGCCCTTCGACCGGCCGGTGATGCGCTCATAGAGGCCGACCGCCATGGCGATGGGGATGGTCATGAACACCGCGAAGGTGCCCCAGGCATTGCGTTCCAACGCATGCACCACGACCATGGACAGGCCGGCCATGGTGATGGTGATGATGAACAGCATCGCCAGGCCGGTGCACCAGCCGGCCACCGGCCCCAGTTCCGCCTTGGCCACTTCCGACAGCGACTGGCCGCGATACTTCATCGAGGCGAACAGCACGACCGTGTCGTGCACCGCGCCGCCGAGGGTCGCGCCGATCAGCAGCCAGACGAGGCCCGGCAGATAGCCGAACTGCGCGGCCAGCACTGGCCCGACCAGGGGGCCGGCGGCGGCGATGGCGGCGAAGTGCTGGCCGGCGTTCACCCATTTCCGGGTCGGCACGTAGTTGCGCCCGTCCCCCATCTGGTGCGCCGGGGTCAGTTGCGTATCGTCCGCCTGCAGTACCTTGCTGACGAAGAATATTCCGTAGAAGCGGTAACAGATCGCCAGGACGCAGAGCGTCCCTATGACGAATGACAATGCGTGCATGATGAGCGCCTTCCTGCCACGACGGCTTGCTTCAGCTCTGGCGCCATCCTAGGGACGGCCGGGGCCGCGCGTGGGGGCGATCCCGGTGAGTGGCAGCATGGCCTGCCGAACGGCGGCAGGAGCGGGCTGAGCGGTCAGCGAGGACCGGCCAGCGGCCAGCGGCCAGCGGCCGGACGGCGGTGGCGGGTGGCGGGTGGCGGCCGGTTGGGCCTAGGATGCCCCGCCCCCACCGGATGCCCTGCGATGTTCGAACGCCTGACTCTGACCTTGTTGCTTCTGCAACAAACCAGCGTCTACCTGGTCATCGCCTACCTGCTGAGCCGGACGCTGCTGTTCATGCCGCTGATGAACGTCACCATCCGGCCCTCGCACAAGCTCGCCGCCTACGTGATGTTCTCCATGTTCTGCATCATGGGGACCTATTTCGGCCTGCAGATCGACGATTCCATCGCCAACACGCGGGCGATCGGCGCGGTGCTCGGGGGCATCTTCGGGGGCCCCTCGGTCGGGCTCGCGGTGGGGCTGACCGGCGGGCTGCACCGCTACACGCTGGGCGGGCCGACCGCACTGGCCTGTGCCATCTCCACCGTGGCCGAGGGCCTGATCGGCGGGATGGTGCACCGTCACTTCGTCGGCCGTGGCCAGATCGAACGACTGTTCGATCCCTGGCGCATCGCCCTGGTGGCCTTTCTCGCCGAGGTGACGCAGATGGCCATCATCCTGCTGGTCACCCAGCCTTTCGAGGTGGCCTGGAAGGTGGTCGACCACGTGGCGCTGCCGATGTGGATCTCCAACACGATCGGGGCCGGGCTGTTCATGCGCATCCTGGCGGAGCGGCGGGTGCTGCTGGAGCGCCAGTCGAGCGTGTTCTCGGCCAAGGCGCTGAAGATCGCTGCCCGGGCGGAAGGCATCTTCCGCAACGGCTTCAACCGCGAGACCACGATGCGGATCAGCCGCATCATCTACGAGGAAACCGGCGTCGGCGCCGTGGCCATCACCGACCGGGACCGGATCCTCGCCTTCATCGGCATCGGCGACGACCATCATCTGCCGGGCACGCCGATTTCCTCCGACCTGACCCGGCAGGCGATCGAGCACAACCGGGTCATGTACGCCGATGGCAACGAAGTGCCGTACCAGTGCTCGATCAGCCCGACCTGCCGGCTGGGCGCGTCGCTGGTGATCCCGTTGCTGGGCGAGGACGAGCGCGTCATCGGCACCATCAAGCTGTACGAGCCGCGCACCCGCCTGGTGTCCTCGATCAACCGCAGCCTTGGCGAGGGGCTGGCCCGGCTGTTCTCCACCCAGATCCTGGCCGGGCGCTACGAGCAGCAGAAACAGTTGCTGGCCCAATCCGAGATCAAGCTGCTGCACGCCCAGATCAATCCGCATTTCCTGTTCAACACACTGAACGTGCTGTCATCGGTGATCCGCACCGACCCCGAGCGGGCGCGGCAACTGGTGCTCAATCTCTCCACCTTCTTCCGCAAGAACCTCAAGCGTCCGACCGAGGAAGCCTCGCTCGGCGACGAGATCGAGCACGTGAACGCCTATCTGCAGATCGAGCTGGCACGCTTCGCCGGCCGCCTGAAGGTGGAGATCGACGTGCCGGAAGCGCTGCGGCATGTGCGGATGCCGGCCTTCTCGCTGCAGCCGATCGTCGAGAACGCGATCAAGCACGGCACCTCGCAGCTCCTCGAACCGGGAGTGGTGCGGATCCGTGCCGAACAGGTCGGAGACGAGCTGCTGCTTTCGGTCGAGGACAATGCCGGACTGTTCGACGGGGACGCCAAGGGTGGCGAAGGGCCTGGCCTGGGCATGAGCCTGGTGGACCGGCGACTGCGCAACCGCTACGGCGAGGGCTATGGCGTCGAGGTGGCCTGCGAGCGCGACATCTCCACCCAGGTGATCTTGCGCCTGCCGATGCAGATGGCCGCCGTCTGATGCGGGTGTTGATCGTCGACGACGAGCCGCCGGCGCGTGACGAGTTGCGTGTGCTGCTGGACGGTGCCGGCGGCGTGACCATCGTTGGCGAGGCCGGCAACGCCATCGAGGCGATCGCCGCCATCAACCGGTTGTCGCCGGAGGTGGTGTTCCTCGACATCCAGATGCCGCGCGTCAGCGGCATCGAGATGCTGGCCATGCTCGATCCCGAGCGTGCGCCGCGCATCGTGTTCCTGACCGCGCATGACGAATATGCGGTGCGTGCCTTCGAGGAGAACGCCTTCGACTACCTGCTCAAGCCGGTCGATCCGGCGAGGCTCGCCAAGACGCTGGAGCGCCTGCAGCGCAGCCGGGCGCCGCAGAACCTCGCGGTGTTGAAGGCGGCCAGCCGGCTGCGGCAGATCCCCTGCGCGGGGCACAACCGCATCCTGCTGCTGCGGGTCGAGGAGGTGGAGTACGCGGAATCGCGCGCAAGCGGCGTGTTCGTGGTCGGTCAGGACGGCCAGGAACGCTTCACAGAACTTTCGCTGCGCACGCTGGAGGAACGCACCACGATGTTCCGTTGCCACCGGCAGTTCCTGGTCAATCTCGACCGCATCCGCGAGGTGCGGCTGGAGGAAGGCGGGCTGGGGGCGATCGGCACGCTGGCGGGTCACACGGTGCCGGTCAGCCGGCGTTTCCTGGCGGCATTGAAGGAGAAAATCGGAATCGGCTAGGGCGTGCCCTAAACTCAGCCGAGTTTCCCCTTAAGGTAACCCGCCATATTTTTATACCAGTCAATAGACTGGCTGTAGTCGTTATCAGGAAGCCCAAGGACATATTGCTGCGTTTCTTCACGGAGGAAATTTATCTGGTTAACCCCAAGAAATTTATCCAGATCTTTTGGCTCAACCAGATTTACGAGAGCTAACTCCCAATCACTAACCTTGTCGCTCGACGGCTGCCTGAAACCCGGCACTTCCTTGATGTTGTCATTGATCTCCTGCGCTATATCTTTGAGATTCTTGATAATCTTAAATGTACACAAGGTATACTTGCCATTTGCAAATATTTTTTCTTCAGATTTTTCGTAGTCGGGAAATGCGAGACCAGTCTCCTCCTTGAACTCTTTTTCCGCATTTTCCCGCACGGAATACCCCTCCTCGACCTTTCCGCCCGGAAAGACCCATTGCCCGGCTCCGTTTACATAGGTCGGGCAAGCCTCGTTCTTGCCTTTCCACCAACTGTTGAGCTCACGCTTCTTCGCCACCAGAACATATGGCTTGGCGTTTATCGTCGAGTACAAAGCTGCATAGACTTGCATCGCAGGACACTCCACAAGGCGCTTTGCCACGTCGGACAAATATTTATTACGCCCGACCAGGCACGCGCGAACAATGAACCACACGGCATGGGCAATGCCCCGTTGATCAGCGCACCGAGGCACAGCCCTGAATGTCACAATTTTTCTGGTGGTGCCCTGGGCACCTGGGGTGTCATGTCGGTTCTCCCGGTTTCGGTTGTTGCCCGTCCTTGGTGTCGCCACGGGCATCATCCGGCCGCCGGATTACACGACCATTTCCCCACCCCGGAACTTCGCTACCGCCGTAACCCGCCGCCGGCATGACGCGCGCATATCCGGATCAGTGCGGTGGCGTCTGACCGCCACCATCCGACGCCCTAGGCGCCGCGCAGCGAGACCGGGGTGCAGGGACCTTGTGCCGTCACGCGAATGCGTGCCTGCGCACGACGCCGGGTCAAGGGTGGAGCCCTTGCCTTTATACCGGCCGCATCTTGCGGGCCATGGCGATGGCCGCCTGCATGTTGCGCGGATCGGCAACACCTTTCCAGGCGATGTCGAAGGCAGTGCCATGGTCAACGGAAGTACGCAGAACCGGCAGCCCTGCCGTGACGTTCACCGTCTCGTGCCGCCCGATCAGCTTGGCCGGGATATGGCCCTGGTCGTGGAACTGCGCCACCACGAGGTCGTATTTCCCGTCCACCGCCTGGTTGAACACCACGTCGCCCGGAACCGGCCCCGCCACGTCCATCCCTTCCGCCCGGGCAGCGGTGATCGCCGGCACCACGTAGTCATCGTCCTCCGTACCGTAGAGCCCATTTTCGCCGCAATGCGGATTGAGTCCGGCAACAGCGATACGCGGCCGGACAAAGCCGGCGCTCTGCATGTGCGCATGCCCGGCGCGGATCGTCTCGAGGATCCGTTCGACCCGGCATGACTCCGCCGCCCTGGCCAGCGCGACATGGGTGGAGACATGGATGACGCTGAACTGCGGGCAGGCGAGCACGGCATAGGAACGCTTCGCCCCGGTGAAATGCGCGAGCAGCCCGGCATGCCCGTTCTGCGGATAGCCGGCCGCGCGCAGCGCCGCTTTGTTCAGCGAGGCGGTGACGATGACGTCGATCTCCCCGGCCTGGGCCATCTCCACCGCCTTGCGCACGCAGCGGCAGCCGGCCTCGCCGGCATCGGGGGAGAGCCGGCCCGGCAGGATGGCGTCGCGGTTGGGCGCTTCCACCTCGACCAGGCGCACACTGCCGGCGGGTGCGGGCCCTTCGGCCGGCACGAAGACGATATCCGCCCCGACCAGCCGGCTCGCCCGTTCCATGAAGACGCGGTCGCCGATCACGAGCGTCGCGGCGCGCTCATCGTCCGGCATCGCGGCGATGGCCTTGCAGATCACCTCCGGCCCGATCCCGGCGGGATCCCCCATGGTGATGCCGATCCTGCTGCTGGCGCGCATGCGACTGCCCTCCTGCGGCGTCCGCGCGCCCGCACGGGCCGAAGCGGACCAAAGCGTTTGACAACGATCCCTGCATATCACAATATCACACAGATCGTGGGCGATAGACGTAGCAAATATGTTCTGAACCGTCCATCGCGATGTGCCATCCGGGAACTCCGGCCTGGATGGGCAGACCTCGCAGACCGGACCGAGCGGCGCCATGCCACCGATTTCCCGACCTGACGAACGCCCCCTGCTGACCTTCTACGGCGACGACTTCACCGGCTCGACCGATGCGCTGGAGGCGGTCGCTTCCGCCGGGCTGCCCGCGATGCTGTTCCTGCGCACGCCGACGCCGGCAGATCTGGCGCGCTATCCGGGACTGGCCGCCGTCGGCGTCGCCGGCACCAGCCGCAGCCGCTCGCCGGCCTGGATGGATACGGAGCTGCCCGCGACCTTCCGGGCACTGCAGGCGCTCGGGGCGCCGTTCTGCCATTACAAGACCTGCTCGACCTTCGATTCCGCGCCGCATGTCGGCAATATCGGCCGCGCCGCCGAGATCGGGCAGGATGTGTTCGGCGGCGCCGTCATGGTCGTGGTCGGCGTACCGCGGCACCAGCGCTTCGTCGTGTTCTCCACCCTGTTCGCCGCCGGCTCCTTCTCGGGCAGCGAGGACATCTTCCGCATCGACCGCCATCCGACCATGCGCCGTCATCCGGTGACGCCGATGGACGAGGCCGACCTGCGGCTGCATCTCGCGCGCCAGACGACGCGACGGATCGTGGGCTTCGACTTCCGCCGGATGCTGCGCGAGGATGCCGACGCGGCCCTCGCCGCCGAGATCGACGCCGGCGCCGACATGGTGATCCTCGACGGCTTCGATGCCGCGACCATGCAGGCCTGCGGACGGCTGCTCGCCAGCCGGGGCGCCGCGCAACCGGTGTTCCTGGTGGGATCGTCGGGCGTGGAATATGCCCTGGCCCCGACGCTGGTGGGAATGACGGGCCAGCCGCCCCGACTGCCACCGGATTCCTGCGGCCCGGCCGAACGCCTCGTCATCGCCTGCGGCAGTTGCTCCCCGGTCACCGAGCGCCAGATCGCCTGGGCCGAGGCCAACGGCTTCGCGCTGATCGCGGCGGATACCGCCGCCATGGTGGCGCGGCGCGAGGATGCGTCCTGGCCGGCGCGGCTGGCCACCCAGGTCACGGAGGCGCTGCGCGACCATGCCGGCGTGGTGCTGCACACCGCTCGCGGCGGCGACGACCCGCGCCTCGCGCCGACACGCGAGGCCCTGCAACGCAGCGGGCTGGCGCCCTCCGACAGCGCCAGCATCCTCGGCGGCCTGCTCGGGCAGACGCTGCGCGAGGTGATCGCGGCGACCGGGCTGCGCCGGGTCATGCTGGCCGGCGGCGACAGTTCCAGCCATACGGCGCAGGCCATGGGCATCGAGGCACTGGAAATGCTGGCACCGTTGCTGCCCGGCGCGCCACTGTGCCGCATCCGCGCACGCGACCCGGCGCTCGATGGCGTGGAGATCGTGATGAAAGGAGGCCAGGTGGGCGGTCCGGATTGCTTCGGCACGGTGCTGAACGGACATGCGGGGAGACAGCGATGAACCAGCCCCTGAGCCCCAGCGAGCGCCGGCGCGAGATCGTCAATCTCGTGATGGCACGCAAGAGCATCTCGCTCGAGGACCTGGTCGCCCAACTCGGGGTGAGCCGGATGACCATCCACCGCGACCTCGACCTGCTCGAGGAACGGGGGCTGCTGCGCAAGGAGCGCGGCGGCGCCACCGCGGAAAGCTCGCTGCTGTTCGAAAGCAACTTCCACTACCGGCTGCAGAACGAGAACGCCGAGAAGCGCGCGCTGGCCCGCGCCGCCCGCGCGCTGGTTGAGCCCGGCAGCGTGATCATGGTCGACGACAGCACCACCACGCTGCTGCTGGCCGAGGAGCTGGAGACGATCGAGTTCGTCACCGTCATCACCAACTCCCTACCGGTCTGCGAGCTGCTGCGCGGGCGCAGCAACGTCCAACTGATCCTGACCGGCGGCAGCTACAACGACACGTTGCAGGCCTTCTACGGCCTGATCTGCGAACAGAGCCTCGGGAAGCTGCGCGCCGACTGGGCTTTCCTCTCCGCCTCCTCGGTGATCGGCCTGTCGCTCTATCACCAGGACCAGGAGGTGGTGCGCATGAAGCGCGCGCTGATGGCGGCGGCCGAGCGCAAGGCGCTGCTGCTGACGCATTCGAAGTTCAAGGCACGGGCGCTGAACCATTTCGGCGAATTGTCCGAGTTCGACCGGGTCTTCATCGACGCAAGGCTGGACGAACCGACCCGGCAGAAACTGCGACAGGCGGACATCGCGTTCGAACTGGTCTAGGCGCGGATACCAACAGAGAGCGAAAACCATGCCGACAAAGACGGGGCAGATGGTGCGCATGTCGCGCCTGATCGACCCCAGGACCGGGCGCGGCTTCTGCGTTGCCTTCGACCACGCGCTGCAACTCGGCACCTGCCCGGGCCTCGAACGACCCGAGGCGACACTGGACCTGATGGCCGAGGCGGGCGTCGATGGCGTGATTCTGCCGCTCGGCACCGCCCTGCGCCTCGGCGGCCGGCTGGCACGGCGCGGCGGCCCGGCGCTGATCCTGCGGCTGGACCAGACCACCATGTGGCGGGAAGGCACCCAGCTCGCCTATCCCGATGGCATCACCCGCCTGGTCGCGAGCGTCGCCGACGCGGTGGCGCTCGGCGCCGACGCCGTGGTGACCTACCTGTTCGTGGGCCATAACGATCCCGCGCTGGAAACCCGCAGCTTCGAGGACAACGCGCGGGTGAACGAAGCGGCACGCGCGGCCGGCATGCCGCATATCATCGAGACGATGGCGGCGCGCGGCGGCCTGGCAGCGGACGCATTCGACCCGGACGTCGTCACCTTCCATACCCGCGTTGGCGTGGAAATGGGCGCGGATATCATCAAGACCGACTGGCCGGGCAGCGTGGCCGCGCTGCGCGCCATCACCGCCGCGCTACCGGTGCCGGTGATGCTGGCAGGCGGGCCGCGCCAGGATTCCGATCGCGGCACGCTGCAACTCGTCGCGCAAATCATGCAGGCGGGGGCAGCGGGGATCCTGTTCGGACGGTCGATCTTCCAGGCACGCCAGCCACTCGCGGTGATGAAGGCGTGCCGGGCCATCATTCATGATGGAACATCGGTCGAAGAGGCCATGGCGGCGGCTGGGATCTGAGAACCGGGGCGCTGCCCCATAGGCGTTAGGATATTCTTGCGCTGAGGGGTTTGGCTTATTTTATGAGGGAGATGCAGACATTTGCATCTCCCCATGCGGATGACTGGGCCTTGGTTCGGTCGCGGTTGCCGCGCGATCTGGATCTGTCGCGATTGGCGCGTGAGACGAAGGCGCTTCTCCGGCTGCGCGGTGTGCGGGATGCGGAGAGCTTGCTGCGGTTGGCGCTGGCGCGCGGTCCGGGGGGGCTGTCGATCCAGGAGACGGCGGCCTGGGCTGAGTTGGTGGGGGTGGCCCAGCTGAGCGGCCCATCGCTGCACGATCGGTTGCATCAGTCCGTCGATTTTCTGCGGGCGATCGTGAGGTCTCAGCTGGAACACGGCCGGTCGGCGCACTCACCGCTGTGGGCCGGGCGACACCTGCGCATTGTCGACAGCACCAGCCTCAGCCAACCTGGCAGCAAGGGGACCGATTGGCGGGTGCACGCGGTCTACGACCTTGCCGCGGGCGGGTTTACGCATCTGGAACTGACCGATGCCAAGGAAGGCGAACGGTTCAGCCGAGGCGCTCCGGTGCCGGGTGAACTCCGTCTGGGCGATCGTGGCTTCTGCAATGGTCCCGAACTGGCGCGCTACCTGCAGCAGGCTGGCGAGGGGGGCGCCGATTTCATCGTCCGCATGCGCTGGAACACCTTGCCCCTGCGCGATGACACAGGGGATCCCTTCGACCTGATCCGCTTGCTGCAGCAGATTTCCCAGCCGGGCGAGGTAGGCAGCGTTCTCGTCAACGCTGTGACGGGCCGCGATCGCCCCCTGCTGCCGTTGCGGGTGGTGGCGCTGCGCCTGCCCGCAGAAAAGGCCGCGGCCAATCGCAAGCGCTTGTTACAGAAAGCCAGCCGCCAGCAGACCACGCCCGACCCCCGCAGTCTCATCGCAGCGGAGTTCCTCATCCTGGGCACCACCCTCCCCAGCGAGATCCCGGCCACGGAAGTGCTAACCACCTACCCGCTGCGCTGGCAAATCGAACTCGCCTTCAAGCGGCTCAAATCGCTGCTGCACATCGACCGCCTTCCAACCCACACCCAGACCGGCGGACAGGTTTGGCTCCATGCCCATCTCATCCTGGCGCTGCTCTGCGACACGGTGAACCGGGATTTCCTGGCCTTTTTCCCCTCAGGACCTCAGTGAAGCCAACGCCGCCCCATCCTTGTGGCGCAGCTCCAAAATGGTCCTGCGCACGTTGCTCCAGGCCGTGCTCGGTGCCATCGGGCTGCTCAAGCTCCTCGCCAACGCCGCCAGCGTCCATCGCAAACTCGCCGATCCCCCACGACGCCGACAAAGGCAGGTCAATTATGCCCCACAGGCGCTATCCTAACGCCTATGGGGCGCTGCCCCGGCCCCGGCAGGAGGCTCCGCCTCCTGCACCTCCGCCAAGGGCCGGAGGCCCTTGGATCCCATTCGTTCATCGGATGCTGAAAGGGGGGCTTTGCGCCCCCCCTTTCAGCATCCGGGGTGCAGGGGCCTTTCGGCCCCTACTGGAGTCCAGAGGCGAAGCCTCTGGTGGGGTTTGGGGCAACGCCCCAAATCAGAACCCGGGCAACGCCAGCCACGGCACGGCCGCGACGATGATCGTCGCCACCAGCAGCGCCGCCATGTAGGGCCAGCACGCATGCACGGCCTTGTCCGGTGTCACCCGTCCGATCGCGCAGGCCTGGTAGAAGCCGATGCCGAAGGGCGGCGTGAACAGCCCCAGGCTCATCGACAGCACCACGACGATCGCGTAGTGGACCAGATTGATGCCCAGTTCCCCCGCCACCGGAAACAGCAGCGGCCCGAACAGCACGATCGCGGGAATGCCTTCCAGCACGCTGCCGAGGATCGCGAACACGACGATCGACAGCGCCAGGAACCCACCGGCTCCGCCTGGCATGGCGGCCATGGTCGCCGCGAGGTCATGCGAGAATCCGGATTGCGTCAACGCCCAGGCCATGGCCGTCGCGGTGCCGAGGATGATCAGGATCGCTCCCGACAGCGCTGCGGTATCCACCAGCAGCGGCACCATGCGCTTCAGGTCCAGGTGGCGGGAAATCAGCAGGCTGACCAGCAGCGTATAGACCACGCCGATGGTGGACACCTCCGTCGCGGTGGCGATGCCGCTGACCACCGCCCAACGGATCAGCAGCGGCAGGATCAGCGCCGGCACCGCAGCGATGAAGGCGCGCCCGATCTCCCGGCCGGAGGCCCGCTTCGCGTCGCCCACATCCTCGCCGCGGGAACGGACATAGGCAACCAGCACCAGCCCGAGCGCACCCAGCGCCGCCGGCAGCAGCCCCCCGGAGAACAGGCCGGCGATCGACACCCCGGTCACCGAGCCCACGGTGATCAGTACGATACTTGGCGGGATGGTTTCGGCCATGGCGGCGGAGGACGACAGCAGCCCGATCATCTCACCGGATGGCTTGCCACGCCGCGCCATTTCCGGCAGCAGCACCGGCGCGATCGCGGCCATGTCGGCGGCCTTCGAGCCAGAGATGCCGGAGACGAGGTACATCGCCCCGACCAGCACGTAGGACAGCCCACCGCGCAGATGCCCGACCAGCGCCGCCATCAGGTTGACCAGCAGGGCGGCGAGACCGGTCATCTCGATCAGCAGGCCGAGGAAGATGAACAGCGGCACCGCCAGCAACACGAGGGTGGACATGCCCTCGTCCATGCGGCTGACGACGATGCTCATCGGCATCTCCGTCATCAGCCCCAGATAGGACATGGCGCCGACACCGAAGGCAAACGCGATGGGCGTGCCGGTCAGCACCAGCACGGAGACCAGCACGCCGAAGAACACCAGCAGGTTCCAGTTGCCCATCGCCTCCAGCGCCGGCTGGGCGATCCACAGCCCGGCGGCACAGGCCACGATGATGGGCAGGCAGAAGCCGAGGTCACGCAGGCTCGCGCGCTGCGCCATCTGCAGCAGCGCCACCGCCAGCATCAGCACCGCCCCCACCAGGATCGCCGCGGCGCGCCAGGTATCGGGGATGCCGAGTGCCGGCGTGGTGATCATCCATTCATCGGTCGCGTACTCGACCGCCGGCAGGATGATCTCCAGCACGAACAACGCGGCGATGACGGCGGCGAGGGTTTCCAACCGGGTGCGCCAGTGGTCCGGCAGCCGGTTGACGATCGCGGTCAGGCGCATATGCCCGCCGCGCCGTTGCGCCACCACCGCACCGAGCATGCACAGCCACAGGAACAGGATGCTCGCCAGCTCGTCGGTCCAGACCAGCGGATGGCCGAGGCCGTAGCGGAACACGATGCCGGTGAACAGCACCACCATCTCGGCCACCACCAGGGCGGCGGCGGGCAGTTCGACCGCGTGGCCGAGCCAGCGGTCGAACAGGGCGCAGAGATGCCGCAGGCCGTCCGCCTGCCCGTCGACGAAGCCGGACATGTCGGCGGTGGCGGCGTCAGCCGAGCTGGCCGACGTACTTCTCGAGAAGGCGCCAGGCGTCTGCACCGAACTTTTCCTTCCACTGCGCATAGAAGCCGGTCTTGCGGAGCATCTCGCGGAACGGTGCCGGGTCGGGCTTGTTGAACACCATGCCACGTGCCTGCAGGTCCACCTGCACTGACTCGTTCAGCCGCGCGATGTCCTCGCGCTGCCGCTCGCCAGCGGCATTCAGCTCGCGGGCGGCGAGGGTGCGCAGGTCCTCGGGCAGCCGGTACCAGGTCTTGCCGCTGGCGATGAACAGGAAGCCGTCCCAGATGTGGTTGGTGAGCGAGACGTGGTTCTGCACCTCGTACAGCTTCGCGGTCTGCACGATAGGCAGCGGATTTTCCTGCGCATCGACCACATGGGTCTGCAGCGCGGTGTAGACCTCGCTGAACTGCAGGCTGGTCGGCGAGGCCGACAGCGCCTGGAACAGGCTGATCCCGAGCGGGCTGACCGGCACGCGGATCTTCAGCCCGGACAGGTCCTGCGGCACATGGATGGGACGGTTGGCCGTGGTGATCTGGCGAAAGCCGTTGTCCCACACCTTTTCCAGCATGTGCAGGCCGACCTTCTCGATCGAGGCCCGGATGAAGGCGCCAAGCTCGCCATCCATGGCGGCCCAGACTTCCTTGTAGCTGGGGAAGGCGAATCCCACGGCGTTGATCGGCGCCGCCGGCACCAGGGTGGCGATCACCAGGGCCGAGGGCGTGAAGAAATCCAGTGCCCCGCTGCGCACCTGGCTCAGCATGTCGGTGTCACCGCCAAGCTGGTTGTTGGGGAAGATCCGGATTTCCAGCGCGCCGTCCGAGGCCGCCTTGATCCGCTCCGCCGCCTCCAGCGCCCGCACGTTCAGCGGATGCGACAGCGGCAGGTTATTGCCGTACTTGTAGACCAAACGGCGCGCCGCCCGCGTGTGGACCGCCGGTATCGCGAGCAGGGGAACTGCCGCGGCCGCCGCCGTGATGAGCCCGCGCCGCCTTATCGTCGGCATCGTCGCCTCTCCCTAACGCCTCATTCTCGTCTGGGCCGGTAACATATTCTCTGTTACGTTGCCTGTCCATGAGTGTTCTATATCTCATGATGCGTGAGCGAGTGGTCGGAGGATGACCGGATGAGCAGGTTTTTCGGCGAGATCCGCCAGGCGGGCTACGTGGTCGAGGACATCCACGCGGCGATGCGCCACTGGTCCGAGGTGCTGGGAATCGGCCCGTGGTTCTATGCCGAGCGGGTGCCAGTGGAGAATTTCCACTATCGGGGCGAGCCCTCCCCCATCGAGGTGTCGGTGGCCCTGGCCAATTCCGGTCCGCTGCAGGTCGAACTGATCCAACAGCGCAACGATGCCCCATCGATGTACCGTGATTTCCGGGCTGCCGGGCGGGTGGGTTTGCAACATGTTGCGTACTGGACGCAGGATTTCGATGCCGACCTCGCCCGGCTGACCGCGCGCGGGCTGCGCATCGGCATGCAGGGGAATGTCGGCCGCAACGGGCGCTATGTTTATTTCGAGACGGAAATGCACCCCGGCACGGTGGTCGAGCTGTCCGAAGTGGCGGGCCCGAAGGGCACGCTCTTCCGCATGATCCGCGAGGCGAGCGAAGGGTGGAACGGCAGCGATCCGGTGCGCCCGTTTCCCGATCTGGCGACGCTGGCCGGCTGAATCGCACGCGCCGCCACCGAGGGGATCCCCGGTGGCGGCGTGGTCAGGCGGGCGTGATCAGGGCCGCTACGTCATTACGGCCCCTCGATGGTCTGGCGCACCTCGAACCCCTCGAACTGCGGGGGCGCGAGATGGAAATGACGCGTGCCGCCGGCCGAGGCATGCGCCGCCCGGAACGCCTCGGACTGCGTCCATGCCTCGAAATCGGCATGGCTGCGCCAGAGGGTATGGGAAGCATAGAGGACATGGTCCTCCGCCGCCGGCCCACGCAGCAGGTGGAAGGCGATGAAGCCGGGCACGCCGCGCAGATACGAATCCCGCGACGTCCAGACGGTTTCGAACGCGTCGGCCGAGGCCGGCGCGATCCGGAACCTATTCATGGCGATGAACATCCGCTTGCCTCCTGTCAGGAACAATCCCTTCAGGAACGCGCGGCTCGCCCACCCGTGCGCGGGAAGTTGGCAACCTTGCCTTCCCTGCCGCCCCGTGTCTCCTTGGAGCTCTTGGCAGGGTTGGCCGCCGCTGCCATGAGATTGCGCAACTCCCGCAGGAACGCCGCTCCCTTGACCGTGCGCTGAACCAGGACGCTGCGACGATCCAGCGGATCCACCTTGCGGCGGGCAAGATCGAATTCACCCAGCCGGTCGAGCGCGCGCGTGATCGCCGGCTTGGCGATCTTCAGCTCGGCGGCCAGGCCCCGCACCGTGTGCGGTCGGTCTTCCAGATAGCAGGTCAGCAACACGCCGAGTTGGCGGGCCGAGAGATCGGGTCCCTCGCGACGCACCAGCCCCACGACCGTATCGCGTAGGATGCCGACCAGTTGATCAGTGGATGGCGAGCCTGCCATGGCAACAAACCTTTCTCATTCCCGGCAGACATGGGCGGCTGCCGCGGCTAGGGGGCTTGGGGCATCCAACGATGCATCGCCGCAATCAATGCACCACCTGTCCTCCCACTTGCACGGCTACCAGCACAGCGGGCCGTTCGCAACGTTACTGGCGGAAGTCACGCAGTAATCGCGCATTTTTGCAGAGGTGAAAGGATGAAGAGCCCGGGACGGCAAATATGGGTGCCGAAACGATCGCGGATCGACGATGTCATGCACAGCCGGCATGCCGTGCGCCCCGGTCGGGAAAGACTCACGCATTATTCATCCAAAGGTTCCAGGGTCCCGCAGCCCTTCCCAGCCGGAACAGCTTTCGTGTCATCCCCCAGCGGCGCGCCACACTCCTAATGTGAGGCTACGGCAACGGCTTGCAAGCATCGTCCGCACGACGTTGGGCCAATGCCTCTCCTCAGGTGCCGCAGAAGGTCCGGTGCACGCGTTCCTCCGGCGTGGGGGGCATGGCATGGCGCGCACGGTCCGGCCTGTCCTCGTAGGGCCGTGAGAGGACCTCGAGCAGTTCCGCGAAGGGTGTGAGATCCTGCCGCTCCACCGCCGCCGTGATCACCTGCTCGACCAGATGATTGCGAGGTATGAAGGCCGGGTTCACCGCGCGCATGGCCGCGCGGCGCGCCTCGGGGGCCACGGTCTCCTCCCCAAGTCGCCGCCGCCACCGCCCGAGCCAGGCCACGAAAGCCGGGGCATCGGCGAACCAGCCGGGCAAGGCGACGTCGTCCTGTAGATTAGTTGCCAAATCGCACAAGATCCGGAAGGTCAGGGTGAAGTCGGCTCCGTTCTCCGTCATCACCTGCAGCAGGTCCTGCACCAGCGCGGCATCTTCCTCGCGCTGCATGGCCAGTCCGAGCTTGCGCCGCAGCCCTTCGGACCAGGCTGACTGGAAGCGCGGCACGAAGGATGTCAGCGCTTCCTGCGCAGCGGCGATCGCGTTGTCGTGGTCCTCGGCCAACAAGGGCAACAAGGTCTCGGCCAGCCGCGCCAGGTTCCACTGCGCGATGCGCGGCTGGTTGCCGTAGGCGTAACGTCCCATGACGTCGATCGCGCTGAACACCGTGGCCGGATCATACGCGTCCATGAAGGCGCAGGGACCGTAATCGATCGTCTCGCCGGCGATGGACATGTTGTCGGTGTTCATCACGCCATGGATGAATCCCACCAGCAGCCAGCGCGCCACCAGCTCCGCCTGGCGCGCCACCACCGCCTCCAGCAGCGCCGGATAGGGCCGTGACGCCCCCGCAACCTGCGGATAGTGCCGGGCGATCACGTAATCGGCCAGCAGCCGCACCGCCGCCTCATCCCCCCGTGCCGCGAAATACTGGAAAGTACCCACGCGGATATGGCTTGCCGCCACCCGGGTCAGCACCGCGCCGGGCAGCGCCGTCTCCCGCAACACGGTCTGCCCGGTGGTCACCGCGGCCAGGGCCCGGGTGGTCGGAATCCCCAGTGCCGCCATGGCTTCGCTGACGATGTACTCGCGCAGCACCGGGCCGAGCGCCGCACGTCCGTCGCCGCTGCGGGAGAACGGGGTGCGCCCCGATCCCTTGAGCTGGATGTCGCGCCGTGCCCCGTCCCGTCCCACCACCTCGCCCAGCAGGATGGCCCGGCCGTCGCCGAGCTGCGGCACGAACTGGCCGAACTGGTGCCCGGCATAAGCCAGCGCGATCGGCGCGGCGCCCTCCGGCACCCGGTTGCCGGCCAGGATCTCCACCCCCTCGGGACCGGCCAGCGCCTCGGGATCGAGCCCGAGCTGCCCGGCGAGATCCTCGTTCACCCGCACCAGGGCCGGCGCGGCCACGGGCGTCGGATCGAGCCGCGCGTACAGCCGCTCCGGCAGGCGCGCGTAGCTGTTGTCGAAGGAAAACCGGACAGACATGCACCTCACTCCCCCGGGCGGTTGCCCCGCCTGCGCCTGCGCCACCGCCCGCCCATGACCCCGGCGGACGGCAAGGGCGCGCGGCGACGTCTCCAGGGGCGGTGATGCGGCCATCATCATCCGAGATCGGTCCGCACCGGCGGCACGACAAGCCCCGGCCGTGCCGGCCAAACGCACCGCTCTTCCTGCTATCGACACGATGCCGCAAGCGGCGCCATAGTGGCGGCGTTGTCGTCAAACGGGAGCCTGATGCGCGCAGCCGTGTTCCTGCTGGCCGCCTGCGTGTTCTGCGCGGCCCTGATTCTCGACACCTCGGCGCTGCTCCGCCTTCCCTTTCTGTGCGCCACCGGCAGTTGCGGCCAAACCGCCAAATGGGTGGTCTGGACCCTGGGCGGGCTGCTCGGCGTGGTCGTCCTGGTGGCGCTGGTTCGCCGCCGGCTGCGCGCCCGGCAACCGGCGCCCCGGATGGAGGGACGCCGGCCGGGCCCCTCCCGCAAGCCGCGCCGTCAGCAGGCCGCCCGGTCGGCCGGGCCATCGCAGCGGCGCCGCCTGAAAGGCTGACCGCCGGCCGCGCGGCGCCCGTACCGCTCAGCGCGACAGCGGGCCGGACGGGCGCGCGGCAAACGCCCGCTGCAAGGTGCCCGCAAGTGTTTCGAGCCGGTAGGGCTTGGCCAGGATCGGGATTTCCCCGGTTCCCTCGCGCGCGGCAACGTCGCTGTAGCCGGTCGCGAGCACGACCGGCAGCTCCGGATGCATCCGCCTCACCTCACGGGCGAGTTCGATTCCGCTCATGCCCGGCATGACGATATCGGAAAAGACCAGGTCTATCCCGGCCGTGCCCGCCAGCAGGTCCAGCGCCCGTTCCCCACTCCCGGCATTCACCACCTTGTAGCCCAGTTCTTCCAGCAGCATCTGCCCGAGCTCGGCCACCTGGGGATTGTCCTCGACCAGCAGGATAGTGCCTTCACCGCTGACCAGGGGGGGCGCCGCATCCTCGGTCGCCGTTTCCACGGCACGCCGCGCCCGCGGCAATTGCAGGATCACGGTCGTGCCATGCCCGGGCCGGCTCTCGATCCGCACGCCGCCGCCGGACTGCGCGGCGAATCCCCAGACCTGGCTCAACCCAAGCCCGGTGCCGCGCCCCGTTTCCTTGGTGGTGAAGAACGGCTCGAACACGCGCCCGAGCAGCTCCGCCGCGATGCCCGTGCCGGTATCCTGGACGGACAGGCACACATAATCGCCCGCCGGCCGCTCGCCCTCCGCCGGCAACACCACGTTGCGCGTCGTGATGCGGAGCGTGCCTCCGTCCGGCATGGCATCGCGCGCATTCACGCCGATATTGACGAGCGCGACCTCGAGCTGGTTGGGATCCGCCTGGACGGCCCAGAGATCCCCGGCCAGATCGGTCTCGACCCGATACGGCGCGCCGAGCAGGCGCTGCAGCATGGCCGTCGTCTCCCGCATCCGCGCGTTCAGGTCGAACACTTCCGGCATCAATGGCTGACGGCGTGCGAAGGCGAGCAATTGCGCCGTGAGCGTCGCCGCCCGCCCGGCCGCCCTGGCGATCGCGTCGGCCAGGGTCTGCCGCGTCTGCTCCGCCACTTGCGGGCGCCGCAGCAACTCGGCGCTGCCGGTGATCACCAGCAGCAGGTTGTTGAAGTCATGGGCGATGCCGCCGGTGAGCTGGCCGAGCGCCTGCATCTTCTGTGCCTGGCGCAATTGTTCTTCGGCCGCCTGCCGTTCCGCCGCCGCGCGCGCCAGCGCCGCCGTCCGTTCCTCCACCCGCGCTTCCAGCGAGGTGTTCAGCCGCCGCAAGTTCTCCTCGGCATGCCTGCGGTCGGTGATGTCGAGCACCGTGCCGATCAGGCGGATCGGACGGCGCGCGGGCCCATCGCCTTCGAAGAAGGCCCGGCCCTTGGCCGCAACCCAGCGTTCGGTCCCGTCCAAGGGGGCGATCGTCCTGAATTCGATCCCGTACTCGCCGGCCCCGGCGGGATCGAGCGCCGCCTCCATCGCCCGCCGGACCGTCGCCCGGTCGTCGGGATGCAGCCGTGCGAAGAACGTGCCGTATTCCACCGCGGTTTCCGGCGGCAGGCCGAACAGGGCCTTGCAGCGCGCATCCCATTGCAAGGCCCGGCTCTGTGGATTGAAATCCCAAGTCCCGATCGCGGCGGCCTCGGTCGCCAGCCGCAGCCGCGCCTCGCTGGCATGCAGGGCATCGAGCGCCGCGGCCTCGGCGATGCTGCTCAGGCCGGCGGTCAGAACGCCGACCAGAAGCTGTGCCACCGGCACGTCGGCCGCGCTCAGGCCATGCGCCTCCGCCGAGTGCAGCTTCAGCACGCCCACGAACACACCCCGGTGCGGGATCGGCACGACGATCATCGAGCGGATGCCGATCCGGCGGCACGCCGCGCGATCCACCCGCTCGTCGGTTTCCGTGTCGGTGCAGAGCAGCGGCCTGCCTTCCAGCAGCGACAAACCCGACAGCGCGCCGTGCAGCCGCAGCCGCAGGCCGACATGCGGCGCCGCGACCCCGCAGGCGGCGCGGTAGACAAGTTCCTCGCCTTCGCGCAGCTCGATCACCGCGCCATCTGCACGCGGGGCGATAGCGACCGCGCCTTCCACCACGGCCTGCATGGCGGCCTGGAGATCCATGCCCGCTGCCGTGACGGCCTTCTGTGCCGCGACCAACGTGGCATGCCGGCTGGCATCGGCCTGCCGCGCATGATCCATGGGGCATGCCTGCGCAAGCCGCGCGGTCACCACGGCGAGTTGCTGGCGCAGTTGCATGATGTCACGATCGCGCGGATCGGTGCCGGCGCTCATGCCGCCCCCGGGCCGAAGGGCGCGGGATGTCCGGCACCAGGAATGGGACAATCGGCCCGGGCCACCAGGGCATGCCGGGCCACCATGTCCAGACCAGCGGTAATTTGCCGGGCGGCGGAGGATTGTTGAAGAATTATACTGGACATTTCCGAAGACCCCGGTCAGCGCGAGGCATCAGAAATGCCATATCCGGTCAATTCATGGCAATCTGCAAGAGGCGCGTCCAACCACCTCAATTGAAATGATAAATACTGAAATAATAAATATCGTGAATAACGCCGCCCGCCGACGGGAGACTTCCGCACGCCTGGAACCAGGTATGGCCCGAATGCCCCCGGGGGCCGGTCAGCCCAGGGTCCAGGATGCCACGCCGCGCCAGCAGCCGGGATCCACCGGCGGCGGGAATTCGAGCACTTCGAACCATTCCTTGTCCCGGGGCAACTGCTTCAGGTGCGATGCCAGCCACTGCCCCGCCCCCTCGGTGCCCACCGATCCCAGCCCGGCGACCAGCGTCACCGGAATGCGCCCCAGGAAGCACAGGTGGGCAATCAATGCGTAATCGCCGCCGTTTCGATAGGAATCCGCATCGGCCCGCTGCGGATCGGAAATGGCGAAGCGGTTGCCCGACGGGTCGCGAATGGCCAGTTCGGGACCGGAGCCGATTTCGAGCACGCCGCGCTGGCCGCGCATTTCCAGAAGCCTGGTGGTCGCGCTGTTCGGACGGCCACCGAAGACGAAGCCTTCCGTCATGCCACCGGCCTGAAGCGTCGCAATGAAGTAGTCGGGAGTCTTGATCTCACTCTCTACCCCGAGCCTGTCCATGACGGCCAGAGCGGCGCGAATCTCCCGAAGCCCCCACCCTCCCATATAGGGAAGACAGAATACGACATTCATGCCCGCAACATCCCCGATACGGAACGGCATCTTAGGCATTGACCCAGGGAATGTCACGTAAAATTGACCACGACCTTTATTCGACATGCGGGGATTGCAACGCTACTTGCAGGCTACCATCCCGACACCGGCCAGATGGTCCTCCAGCAACGCCCGGTCGTGCGGCGTGAACCGCAAACCGAGTTTGGATCGTCGCCACAGGATGTCTTCCGCGGTCACGGCGAACTCCTCGCGCCGGAGATAGTCGATCTCGGCCGCGGTCAGAGGTGAGTCCAGGGCGGCGGAACCGAAGGCGGGGCCAAGGTCGGCGAGCGCGCGGGCATCGCCGAGGACAGCCCCGGCCCGCGTGCCGTAGGCCCGCACCAACCGGCGCGCCAGCGTCCCGGGCAGGAACGGATAACGCTCCTGCAAGGCCAGGACCGCCGCCGCGAAACCATCCACCGGCATGTCGCCGCCCGGCAACGGCTCATCCGCCGTCCACGGCGCGCCCATGCGGGGGAAGGCATGCCGCAGGCGCTGCAGGGCATGCTCGGCGAGGCGGCGATAGGTGGTGATCTTGCCGCCGAAGATATCGAGCCGCGGCGGATCGCCCTCCAGCTTCAGCACGTAGTCGCGCGTGGCCGCCTGCGCGGAGCGGGCGCCGTCGTCATACAGCGGGCGCACCCCGGCATAGCTCCAGACGATGGACTCCGGGGCGACCAGCTGGCGCAGGTAGTCGCTGACGGCGCGGCACAGATAGCTCCGCTCGGCCGCGGAGGCCGACACCCCGGCCGGATCCCCCGTGTAGTCCGCGTCGGTCGTCCCGATCAGCGTGAAATCCTGCTCGTAGGGAATGGCGAAGACGATGCGCCGGTCCGCGTTCTGGAAGATGTAGGCACGGTCGTGCGCGAACAGGCGCGGGACGACGATGTGGCTGCCCTTCACCAGCCGGACCTGCGCCGGGATCCCGGCCTGGAACACGCCGGCGATGACCTGCCCCACCCAGGGCCCGGCGGCGTTGACCAGCGCCCGCGCGGCCACCGTGCGGATCGCGCCGTCGCCCTGATCCTGCAGGGTGACGCGCCAGTGCCCATCCTCGGGACAGGCGGCGAGGCAGCGCGTGCGCGGGCAGATGACGGCGCCACGCGCGCGGGCGTCCATGGCATTCAGGACGACGAGGCGCGCATCCTCCACCCAGCAATCGGAATATTCGAAGGCGCGGCGGTACTCGGGCCGCAGCGCCGCCCCGGCCACGTCGCGACGCAGGTCCAGCATGCGCGTCGGCGGCAACAGCTTCCGGCCGCCGAGATGATCATAAAGGAACAACCCGAGCCGCAGCACCGGCGCCGGGCGCAGGCCACGATGATGCGGCAACACGAAGCGCAGCGGCCAGACGATGTGCGGCGCCGCGCGCAGGATCACCTCGCGCTCCAGCAATGATTCGCGAACGAGACGGAATTCGAAATATTCGAGATAGCGCAGCCCGCCATGAATGAGCTTGGTGGAGGCAGAGGACGTGCCGGAGCCGAGATCGTTCTGTTCGCACAGCAACACGCTGAGACCACGCCCGGCCGCATCGCGGGCGATGCCGGTGCCGTTGATGCCGCCTCCGATGATCGCGAGATCGTAAATCCCGGCTGCCATGCTGCCGCGTCCCCTTTTCACGCTGTCCGGCACGACGTCCTGTGCCGGCGCGCGCGAGCGAAACACGCTTGCGGCGGCTCCGCAATGCGCATGCGCCGCCGCACCGGCCGCGGAACATCGTGCGACCTGCCCTGGCCGCACGGCATCGGCGCCCTCGTTCCAGGCCACCATTTCTCTGCAATATCGAAATATTTCTGCGGCACGGCGCCCCCACAATCGCACCGGCCCAGGCAAACCTTTTTGGAAATAAACAAGCAACTAATTCTACTTATTGGCACAAAATACAACCAAAGATGACTGCCTGTTGCTCCGGAAGATTTTGCCACGCGGGGCGTCATATACAACCGTAAATACAATCTGATTTTACCTGACTTGACCTGAAGACTGCAAATCTGCTCACAGACGCGTGATCAATCAACCGGAGATGATCATGCGCCAGAACGGCAGCAGCCTTGAGTTGCCCGATACACGCAGCGGAGACCGCTTCCTTCGTCCACTGGCGGTTGCCGCCCTGTGAGCCCCTCTCCCGCGGCAACCACGCCGACTTCCGCCGCCCCGCAGGACGAGGTGAACATCCTGCTGCGTGGCCAATCGAATGCGAACCTGCTGCTCACCTACGGCGTGATCTACCGCGTGCGCGACGAGGTGCAGCGGCTGCTCGGCTTCGACGGCGTCAATCAGAAAGTGCGGGTGATCGCCAATGACGGCAGCATCCCGGGCAGCGACACCGTCGCCGGGGGCACGAGCTTCATCGGCAACTGGATGCAGCCCGCCGCCGGCGGCGTGGGAGCAGGCTGGGTCCCGCAGTCGCACGAGAAGAACCTGCTGAAGGCCATCGCCGAGCAGCCGGCCGCGATCAGGGCGGCACCGACCGCCGTGCTGTGGCTGCACAACGAGTATGACAGCACCCATGCCGGCCTGACCACGGCGCAATGGACCAGCGCCGTGCGCGCCGATGCCGCCCTGGTGCGGCAGGCCTTCAGCCAGGGCGCCGCCACCGTGCCCTACCTGTTCGTCAATGCCATTCCCTATGGCGGCGCCAACGGCGCCAGCAACCAGGCGATCAAGCTCGGGATGCAGACCCTGGCTGCCGATCGCGGCTTCGATGCCCGCATCGCCGCCCAGTTCAACGACGTCGACATGGATGCGTGGAACAACGGGGTGAAGGGGGGGCCGCACATGAACACCGCGGACGCGGCCCAGCTCATTGACCGGCTGGCCCGCTCGATCGCCGATACCTTCGCGGCCAAGGCACGCCCCGGCTCGCCGGTCGCCTGCGCGGGGGGACATGTCGACGCGCTCGGGCCGGAGGCGAACCAGGCAACGCCGGTGAACGGAAATCCCACCCGGCTTCTGGTCCGGGTCGCGCAGGACGCCGCCACCGGCCTCAAGCCGCTGAACGCAACCGCCGCCGGCGGCGTCGGCTGGTCGGTGCTGGCAAACGGCGCGCAGATCAAGGCCTGCGCCGCCAGGATCGTCGATTCCACCCATGTCCTGCTGACCTTTCCGCAGGCGGTGCCGGGCGGAGCGACGCTGCACTATGCCTGGGGCTATGGGCGCCTGGTGGTGGCAGGCCCCGGAGCCCAACAGGCATCGGGCCACGGCAATGCCGTCTACGACACCAACGGATTGCCGATCTGGACACGCGCATCGGGGATTCCGGTCGGACACGACGCCGCATCGCCGGTGGCGCCGGTGACACCGGGCAACACGGGGCTTCCGGCCTCGCCCGGCTTCCACCCCCCCACATCCGCCCCCCGCCCCGTCAGCGCCACCAGCCGGGGCGCGGCCGATGCAACCCACAACCAGACCCTCTGGACGGCGCCAGGCGTGGACGTGCTGGTGGGCGGCAAGGGAATGGACACCTTCCTGGTGAACGCCGCCAGCCCGGACGGCTGGGCCAGCGTGCGCAATTTCCATCACGGGGACATGGTGGCGGTGCGCGGGCTGGACTGGAAGGCCGGCGGCCGGACGAGCTGGGCCGAGGGGACCGATCCGCTCGGACGGAGCGGGGCGACGCTGAATGTCGACCTGCACGGCAGCGGCCATGTCGACGCGGCGATCACCTTCGTCGGGCTTTCACTGGCGGAGGCCAAGGGGCTCGCCGCCAGCCCGGGCAGCATGAACGGCCAGCCGCTGGTGACCTGGCACTGAACCGGGACACCCCACCGCGCCCCGGATGATCCCGCGCCAGGCCGGTCGGGGCAACCGCCCGATCCTGGCACGATGTCCGTCGGCACGGCGCCACCCAGGCATTCGCCGGACCGCGAAACACCCCAGCCTGGCTGCAAACATTCGAATGGCGTGCGCCAGCCAGCCGGGATCGGCTGTCCAGGCCTGGTACCATGACTGGTACCAGGCCTGGTACCGGATCCGGTACCCGGACCGGTACCAGGCCTGCACCCCATGCGCCTCCATCCACCGCATCGCAACTTGCCACATCCAGTCTGCAAATTTCAGCATTCCGCACGATCTCGCGATGGGATCAATATTCAGTGGCCCGGCAGTTAAATCCCATTATCGTGCGCGATCGTCGACTAAAGGACCCATTCGAGGAACATCACTATGCCGGTTTTGGCATTCCTGTATGACAACCCGGATTACACAGGCCAAAACCTGGTTATCCGAGCCTCCGACGGAGATCTGGGCGGATTGACTGCAGCGGTATCATCACTGCGAATTTCCGGATCCGGATATGCGACGGTCTACGATCAGCCAAATTATAGCGGCGCATCCAGGGTCTTCATTCCCGGATCATATTCACTGATCGGAACGGCATGGGACAACAGAATATCGTCCATCATGCTATCCGATTCTTCGCTCGACCCATATTATTGAGCCGGCCTGCACAATTGCGGAATGCGCGCGTCGCGGCCTGCCTTTCGGGATGAAAATTCCGCAATGATCCAGGCCGACGGGAATTGCCCGATCCTGGATCTGCCGCACCACCGGCACGTCCCGTCCCTGGGACTTCCAGGGATCCGATCGACAGCTCCGCCGATCCTCGCCCCGTTCCCAGGAACCATTGCCCGGGAAGCCGGCAATCGGTTAAGCCGTGGCACCGGGCGGCGGACCGGTCCGCCACCGGTTCCAGGCGTGCCGCCCGCGCACGGAACGGAGACCGCCCATGCCTGCGACCGAAATACTCGCCGAGGCGGGGCGCCTGATGCGGATCTGCAACGCCTGCCGCTACTGCGAGGGATTGTGCGCCGTCTTTCCCTCCCTGCAGATGAAGCGCGACTTCCCCGATGGCGAGCTGACATACCTCGCCAATCTCTGCCATGGCTGCGGCGCCTGTTACTTCGACTGCCAGTACGCGCCGCCGCACGCCTTCAACGTCAACGTACCCCGCACCCTGGCGCAGCTGCGCGCCGGGTCCTACGCGAGCTGCGCCTGGCCACCGGCGATGCGGCGCCTGTTCCCGCGCAACGGGCTGGTGGCCGGGCTGGTGACCGCCCTGGCGGTGGCCGCCTTCATCCTTGGCTTCGCCGCCGTCCATGACCCGGCCATCCTGTTCGGCCGGCACGCCGGTCCCGGCGCGTTCTATGCGCTGATGCCGCATCAGGCGATGGTGGGCCTGTTCGGCGCGGCCTTCCTCTACGCCGTGGTCGCGATCGGCATGGGCGTGCGGAACTTCCGCCGCAGCCTCGGCCCCGCACCACCTGCGTCGCCCCCATCCGGCTGGCTCTGGCAGGCCATCCGGGATGCCGGCCGCCTGCGCCATCTCGAAGGCGGCGGCATGGGCTGCATGAACCGGGAAGGGCATCCCGCCGGGCAGCGGCTGTTCCACCACATCACACTGGCCGGTTTCCTGCTCTGCTTCGCGGCGACGGGGGCAGCCACCCTGCTGCATTACCTCCTGGGCCGCGCGGCGCCGTACGCCTGGCACGACCTGCCGGTCCTGCTGGGCGTGTCGGGGGGCATCCTCCTGCTGGTGGGACCCGCCGGGCTGTTCGTGGCGAAGGCGCGGCGCGATCGGGACATCCGCGACGCGTCCAGTCTCGGCATGGATATCGGTTTTACGGCCATGCTGTTCCTGACCAGCCTGAGCGGCATGGCGCTGGTGGTCCTGCGCCATACCGCCCTGCTCGGCCCCCTGCTGGCCCTGCACCTGGGCGTGGTCTTCGCCCTGTTCGTCATGTTGCCCTATGGCAAGTTCGTGCACGGCATCTATCGTTTCGTTGCCCTGATCCGGTACGCGCAGGAACGGACGCCCATCCGCCAGAATGTGCCGGCCCTCTCGCGCCCGGACAGGCCGCCTTCCGTCAGCCCAGACGCGTCGCCAACCGCTCGAAGGTGAACGGCCCGGCGGTGATGAAGCGATAGGCCTCCAGCACCGCCGCGCGGAGGACGGGCGTGTCGATCGACCTGCCCCAGAAGGACGCCTCGGACAGCCAGGCGGCGACCACCGCTTCCGCGTCACCGGCCTCGCCGATCGCCACCGCCCTGGCGATGATTTCAGCGGAATCCCTGGGTGGCCACGTCTCTGCATGCGCATGGCGGCCGAGGTAGAACACCAGCCAGGCGGCGAGCGACAGCGTCATCAGCGGCGACGGCTTGCCGGTCCGCTCCAGGCTTGCCTCAAGCCGCGGCAGATTGCGGGCCTGATACTTGGCGATCGAGTTGAGCGCGATGTCGTACCACAGGTGGCGGATGAACGGATTGGCGAAGCGGGCGCGCACCGATGCCGCAAACGCCTCCAACTCGGCCTTCGGCAACGAGAGAAAGGGAATGACCTCCTCGTTCAGCAGCCGGTCGAGGAATTTCGAGCCGACCTCGGTCGTCACCGCCTCGCCTACCGTCTCCACGCCGGCGATGAGGGCCAGCGGGCACAGCGCGGTGTGGGCGCCGTTCAGGATCGCCACCTTGCGTTCCTTGTACGGAGAGACGTCCTCGGCGATGATGGTTTCCGGATCATGCCTGGCGAGCGGGAGCGGGATCTTCTTCTGATCCTGCCGCCGCTCGATCACGAACAAGTGGAACAACTCCGCGGTGGCAATGAAAGCGTCGTCGTACCCGAGTTCGGCGCGAACCTGATCGATGTCGGCGCGCGGGTAGCCCGGGACGATGCGGTCGACCAGCGTGTTGTGGAAGGAGTTGGCGGTCTTCAACCACGCGATGAAGGCGGCCTCCAGTGCCCACTCCTCGGCATGCCGAAGCACAATGCGTCGCAACGCGTCGCCGTTGTGATCAATCAGCTCGCAGGCAATCATGGACAGGCCGGCCACGGCCTCGCCGTCGAACGCCTTCCAGCGCTCGTGCAGCAGACGGGTCATCTTGCCGGGGAAGGAAACCGGGGGATCGTCGTCGTACTTGACGGTCGGCACGTAGGCGATGCCGGCGTCGGTCGTGTTGGAAACGATCACCTGGATGTTCAGGTCGCGGACAGCGGCCAGAACCTCCGACCACTGGCCGTGCGCGGCGATCTCGCGACGGACGGAAGCGATAACGCGCGATTCCGAAATTTTCCTGCCGGCCTCGTCCATGCCGCGCGAGAGAACGGTGTAAAGGCCGTCCTGCTCGTTCAGGGACTTCGGATTGCCGCCGGGGATCGGGCGTATGACGATCACGCCCCAATCCTCCAGCCCCGCCTCGTTCATGCGGTCGATCTTCCAATCGACGAAGGCACGCAGGAAGTTTCCCTCGCCGAACTGCAAGACGCGCGGCGTCGGTCGCGGACGACCCTGCAAATCCGAAACGTCGATGGTTCGCATCTCTCGTTCTTTCTCACGTTCCCGTTGTGTCCGTGCCCCGGCGCGGCTTCCTTCTCGCGCGGGGAGACCCATCAGAGGGTGACACCCGTCTTGAAGATCACCACGTCGTGAACGTCGTTTTCCTCGTTGCGGGTGCGTTTGCCGTTCGCGACCGCGACCACCGCATCGACGAACGACGGCAAAAGCCCGTCCACCGTCACCTCGCCCTCGGCGATTGGACCGGCGTTGAAGTCAATCCAGTTGGCCTTGCGCCGGAACAGCGGGGTATTGGTGGCAATCTTCATCGTCGGGGCCGGGCCGCCGAGCGGCGTGCCGCGGCCGGTGGTGAACAACACCATCTGGCACCCCGCGGCGATCAGCGCGGTGACGGCAGTGCCATCGTTGCCAGGGGCTTCCAGCAGCGTCAGGCCCGGCCGGGTCGCGCGCCGGGCGTAGCGGATTACGTCACGGACGATCGAACGACCGGCCTTCTGGGTGCAGCCCAGCGACTTCTCCTCAAGCGTCGAGATACCACCCGCCTTGTTGCCCGGCGAGGGGTTCTCGTAGATCGGCTGGTTGTTGGAGAGGAAGTATCCCTTGAAATCGTTGATGAGGGAGACGGTCCGGTTGAAGACGTCCCGGTCCCCGGCCCGCTCCATCAGCAACCGCTCGGCGCCGAACATCTCCGGCACCTCGGTCAGGATGGTGGAACCGCCCGCCGCGCACAACGCGTCGGAGAAGGCCCCCAGCAGCGGGTTGGCGGTGATGCCGGAGAAACCGTCCGAGCCGCCGCATTTCAGGCCGACGCGCAGCCTGTCGAGGCCAACCGGCTCGCGCCGGTCCCCCCGCATCACCGTTGCCAGCTCCTTCAGCAGATCCGTTGCCGCCGCGACCTCGTCATCGACCTCCTGCGTGGTGAGGTAGCGCAGACGGCGCGGATCGGGATGCACGAAGTCCTTCGCGAACAGTTCGCGGGTATTGTTCTCGCACCCCAGCCCCAGGATCAGCACACCACCGGCATTGGGATGGAGGGCCAGCGCGCGCAGGATGTTGCGGGTGTTGTCGAGATCGTCGCCCAACTGCGAGCAACCATACGGATGCTCCAACGCCAGCGCGCGCGATCCCTCCGGCAACAGGCCGGACGCCTGGAAGCCGGAGGCGAGCTTGCGGGCCAGGCCGTCGACGCAGCCGACCAGCGGGATGATCCACAGGTCGTTGCGCACGCCGACGTCGCCGTTGCTGCGGACGAAGCCGCTGAAGGTCCGCACGGCCGGAGCGGCAGCGGCGGGGACGGTGGGGACGCCCGGATAGGTGTAATCCTCCACCCCGCCCAAGGCGGTGCCGATATTATGGGTATGGACCCAGGAACCGGCGGCGATGTCGACCCTGGCCAGGCCGATGCGCGCCCCGTACTTGATCACCGGCGCGCCCACCGCATGATCGGCGAGGGCGACCTTGTGTCCGCGCGCCACCGCCTCCCTCAGTCGCACCCCGGCCACCTCGGCCCCGATCTCCAGATCCGCCAACGCAACGGCGACCGTGTCGCCTGCGTGAATGCGCAGCCAATTCGCCATGATGAGACGTCCCCGCGACGAGCGGCTGTCCGCTTCAGATTTCGATCATCACCTTGACGACGTTGTCGCGCTCGCGAACCCAGTACGGCAGCGCCTCCGGGGCCTCAGCGAAGGAGAAAACCCTGGAGATCAGGTCGTCCGGCGGGGTTTGCAGCGCTTCCAGATAGTCGACCACCGACCTGAAATCCTCGGCCAGCGCGTTGCGCGATCCGCGAATGTCAAGTTCCTTCATGTTGAAGAACTGAGTCTTGTAGGAAACTTCCTCCTTGGCATAGCCGACATAGACCACGCGGCCGGAGAAGGCGGCGAGGTCGATCGCCTGCCGGAAGGTGGCGGGCGACCCCACAGCCTCGACCACCACGTCGGCGCCGTCCCCGTTCGTCAGTTCCATCACTCGCGCAACCACATCCTCCCGCCCCGCGTCGATCGCGTGCGCGGCCCCATGGGCGAGCGCGAGCCTCGTCTTGGCTTCGCCGATGTCGATCGCGATCACCCGCGCTCCGCGGTGAACCGCGCCCGCGATCACGCCCATGCCGATCATGCCGCAGCCGATCGCCACCACCGTCTCACCCGCCGCGATCGCGCCGCGTGCTGCCGCGTGGAAGCCGACCGACAAAGGTTCGACCAGGGCCAGATGGCGCGGCGCCAGCGTGTCGTTGAGGATCAGCTTGCCGTACGGCAGGACGAGGCGCTCGGCCAGGCCGCCATCCTGCTGCACGCCCAGCGTCTTGTTCGAGCGACAGGCGTTGACCCGGCCCTTGCGACATGACGGGCACACGCCGCAACTGGTGTAGGGAACGACGATCACCCGCCGGCCGACGGCGTACTCCGACGGAACGCCGGGCCCGACCCCGGCGATCTCCGCGCCGATCTCGTGGCCGGGAATGCGCGGCAGGGAAACCAGGGGGTTCAATCCCTTGAAGGTGGAAAGGTCGCTGCCGCACAGCGCGACGTGGCGGACGTTCAGCAACACCTCGCCCGGGCCCGGATGCGGTTCGGCCACATCGCGCAGGACGCACGTCCCCTCACCCTCGATCATCAGGGCTTTCATGCGATTCTCCATCATTGAGTTGAAATCGTCGCGGAAGCGAACCCCGGCGGAACGGAACCGCCGGGGCTGGCCGTTCAGTCCGCGGCGTTGATCGCAGGGCTCCAGCCCTTGCGCTGCACAGGACGCCGGGCGATGCCCAGGGCGAAGACGGGCAGGATCATCAGGCCACCCACGACGCCGATGATGCCGAGAAGCTGCAGGCCCGCCGTCTGCGACTGGAAGGCAGCTTCCGCCCACACCCGGATGTTCGGCGCGACGAAGCCACCCAGGTTGCCGAGCGAGTTGATGAGCGCGATGCCCGAGGCAGCCGCCGCGCCGCTCAGGTAGCCCGTCGGCAGGGTCCAGTAGATGGGCTGGACCGCCAGCAGGCCGGCGCAGCCGATGCAGAGGGAGATGAAGGCCACGGTCGGGGAGAAGGCCGCCAGCGAGCCCGACAGGCCGACGCCGAGACCGCCCAGGCACAGCGTGACGGCGGAGATCACGCGGCGCTCGTTCATCACCGTCGACAAATGCGGGATGTAATAGGCAGCGATGGCCGCGACCAGCCAGGGAATGCCCGACAGCACGCCGACCAGGAGCCCGATCTTGGCGCCGACCAGCGCCGCCACCTGCGAGGGCAGGAAGAAGGCCATGCCGTAGGAAGCAACCTGGATGGTGAAGGCAATGACGCAGAGATAGATGACGCGCGGATCACACAGCGCCGCCCAGGCCCCGCGCGGCCCGTGGTCGCTCTTCTCGCTCTCCTCGCTTTCGAGCGCGACGGACAGGGCCGCCTTCTCCTCCGCCGTCAACCAGTGGCACCGGTCATCGGTCGGGCGGTTGACGAGGTAGAAGAAGGCCCAGATGCCAACCAGCGCTGCCGCCACGCCCTCGACCAGGAACATCAGCTGCCAGTCATGCAGGCCGTAGACATTGTCGAAGCTCAGCAGGGCACCGGACAGCGGGCCGCCCAGGATGAAGGCGACGGGCGGACCGAACCAGAAGAAGCCCGCGACCTTGGCCCGCACCTCGATCGGGAACCAGAAGGTCAGGTACAGCATCACGCCGGGCATGAAGCCTGCTTCGCTCGCGCCCAGCAGGAAGCGCAGGACATAGAAGGTTGTCTCGGTGTGGGCGAACATCATCGCCGCCGAGATCAGACCCCAGGTGACCATGATCCGCGACAGCCACATCCGGGCGCCGACGCGGTAGAGCATGATGTTGCTGGGAATCTCGAAGATGGCGTAGCCGATGAAAAAGATGCCGGCACCGAACGCGTAGGCCGCGTTGCTGAGGCCGGTGTCCGCCTGGAACGCCTGCTTGGCGAAGCCGATGTTGGCCCGGTCGAGATAGGCCATCACGTACATCAGCGCCAGGAACGGCAACAGTCTTCGAATTGATTTTGAAATGGCCGAGGCCAGCGCGGCCTTCTCCGCACTTACTTGCATTTTCCTCTCCGCCGCAATTTGTCGTTTTGTAGTCGCATGCGTTCTTCATGACGCATACGACACTGATCTGGAATGGGGCGAACTGCCCCATTCCGGGTTCAGACGGAAGATCGCCTCACGAACGCCATTCGGCGCCGTCGGGATAGGAGAACCGTTCGAGACTCTCGGGCTTCATCGTCACGCCGTAGCCGGGCTGAACCTGCGGCATGTAGCGTCCGCGCCTGACGACCAGGGGTTCGACGAAATTCTCGTGCAGATGATCGACGTATTCGAGCACCCGGTTCTCAAGGGAGGCGGACACGGCGATGTAGTCGAACATCACCACGTTCCGCGAATACTGGCACAGGCCGACGCCGCCGCCGTGCGGACACACCGGCACGCCGAACTTCGCCGCCATCAGGACCACCGCCAGAACCTCGTTCAGGCCGCCGAGGCGGGCCGGATCGAGCTGGCAGAAATCCATCGCGCCCGCCTGGAAGAACTGCTTGAACATCACCCGGTTGTGCGCGTGCTCGCCGGTGGCGATGCCGATCGGGCCGATGCGGTCGCGGATCGCCTTGTGGCCCAGGATGTCGTCGGGGCTGGTCGGCTCCTCGATCCACAGGGGATCGAATTCGGCCAGACGCCGCATGTTGCTGACCGCCTGATCGACGTCCCAGATCTGGTTGGCGTCCATCATCAGCTTGCGGTCCCAGCCCAACTCCTCGCGCAGGATGCGGGCACGCCGCAGGTCCTGCTCGATGTCGGCGCCGACCTTCTGCTTCAGGTGGGTCCAGCCCGCCTCGACCGCCTCACGCGCCAGGCGGCGCATCTTCTCCTCGGAATAGCCCAGCCAGCCGGCGGCGGTGGTGTAGCCGGGGAAGCCCACCTCCCGCATCTCCTGCTCCCGCGCGGCCTTGCCCGGAGCAACGCGGCGCAGCATGGCAACCGCCTCCGACGGGGTCAGGACGTCGGTGATGAAGGTGAAGTCGACGCAGCGGACCAATTCCTCCGGCGTCATGTCGACCAGCAGCTTCCAGACCGGCTTGCCCTGCTGCTTGGCCCAGAGGTCCCACAGCGCGTTGATGACCGCGGCGGTCGCCAGATGGATCACGCCTTTTTCCGGACCGACCCAACGCAGCTGGCAGTCGCCCGCCACCAGCTCGTGCCAATAAGCGCCGAAGTTGCCGGTGATGTCGTCGAGCGAGCGGCCGACGACGAACATCCGCGCCAGTTCCTTGACGGCGGCCACGCACAGGTCGTTGCCGCGACCGATGGTGAAGGTCAGACCGTGGCCGGTCGGTCCGGCGCCGCCGTCGGTCTCGATGGTGACGTAGGTCGCGGAATAATCCGACGTGGCGTTCATCGCGTCCGAACCGTCCAGGCTGCGGGATGTCGGGAAGCGGATGTCGCGGACCGAGACGTCGGTAATCTTGAGTGACATGTCGAAAAGGGCTCCTCGATGCGTTTTCCTGGCGCCGGCGATTGTTGGTGAACCGGTCTAGAGCCCCATCCTTGGGCCGTTGCCGCCATCAGCCAATTGAATTAAGATTATTACAGTGATAAATATAGGTTATCGCTGAAATGGTTTCTCAGTATTCTAAAATAGAAAGCCGCCTCAGCATGCGGCATATGCGGCTCCTTGCCACCCTGTCCGAACGGAAATCACTGCGCGCTGCGGCCAATGCCCTGTCCCTGACCCAGCCCGCCATTACGAAAAACCTTCACGAGCTGGAAGATACGCTGGGCGAGACACTGTTCGTCAGGACGCCCAGGGGAATTGAACCCAACGCCTTGGGGGAGGCTGCCATCCGCTTCGCCCGCCTGATCTTCACCGACCTCAGCGCGCTTCGCGACGAGCTCGACGTGTTGCGGAGCGGGGGGGTGGGAAACGTGCGGATCGGTTCGATGTCATCGCAGACCGGGGGCGTCATCGCCCGCGCCGTGGCGCGGGTGAAACGCGAGCATCCCCGCGTCAACATTGCCGTTGTGGAAGAAACGAGCGACCATCTTCTCGGGGCCCTGGAAGAAGATCGGCTGGATCTCGTCGTCGCCCGCATCCCACAGGACCGCCGCGATGACAACCTGATATTCGAAACCCCGGCGGAGGAGCAGATCGAGATCGCCGTGGGCGCCAGGCATCCCGCGCGCGGGCGGCCCGACCTGTCGCTCGCCGATCTGGTTGACCACACATGGATCGCCCAGCCCCATCCCGCGCCCCTGCGCGTGATCCACGACCAGTTGTTCCGTGAGGCGCGGCTGCCGTTGCCCCGCAGCCTGGTCGAGACCTCCTCGACGCTGACCACGGTCGGGCTTCTGGATTACTCCGACATGATCACCCTGCTGCCCGGATCGTTGATCCGGTTTTACGGCGAACTGGGGTTGATGGCGACGTTGCCGATCCCGGTCCCCGGGCTGCTGTTGCCCTTCGGGTTGATCCGGCGGCGGAACCGCGTGCTCACCCCGGCCATGGAAACGGTGGCGGACGCGCTGCGCATTGAAGTCGGCCGCTGACCGGGCAGCAAGAGATGGCATGAAAATGAGGCGGAGGGCCAGGGGCCGCTGTCATGGGCGGCAGGCGGGGAGTAGTATCATCGTGTGCCAGACCCGCGTGCCGATCCGGCCCGGGCAGGAGGAGGGGATCCGCCAGCGCCGGGCCGAGCGCCGCAGCGGGTGCCGCCCCGGCATGGCATACTCGCAAGGGCCACGACCAGAGAGGTGCGCATGGCCGTCAGCAACGCTGCCCCTTCGTCCCCCCGGACCGGGCCGGCCGCCGGCATCATCCTGTGCTTCGGCCTGCTGTATCTCGGCGCCGCCCTGCTGGGACACGCCCTGACCCTGCCGCTGTCCCATGTCGCCTCCTTCTGGCCCGCGGCGGGGCTCTATCTTGCCGCCCTGTTGCTCGCCCCCCCATCCCGCTGGCCCGCGATCATCGCCGCCGGAACGGCGGCGAACCTGGTCTCCGATACCCTGGTGCTGGGCCGCCCGGTCGGCCTCGTGCTCGGCTTCGCCCTGGCCAACGGCCTGGAAGCGCTGTTCGGGGCATGGCTCGTCCGACGGGTCCTGCGGCACGGCGAGGCATCGGAGGGAACCGGGAACATCACCGCCATCAGCCCGGGCTCGCTGCGAACCGTCGCGATCATCGGCGGGGCGGCCCTGACCGCGCCGATCCTCGGTGCCACGATCGGCGCCACGGACATGACCCTGATGGAAGGGCCGGCCGCCTTTGCCAGAGTCTGGAAAGTGTGGTGGGCGGCGGACGTGGTCGGCGTCGCCGTGGCCGCCCCGCTCGCCCTTGCCTCGGTGGCGATCCTGCGGGACATCCGGGCGGATCCGCGAAGGGCGGCAGCCCGTGCCGTGTCGGCCCGTGGCCGGGAAGGCGCGGCCGCCCTGCTGCTGGTGACGGCCGCCGCGGCGGGCGTCTTCTGGACCTCGGTATCGCCAGGACAGCCGATCGCGTTTCTTGCCCTGCCGCCTTTGCTCTGGCCCGCCCTGCGCCTCGGCGCGGGCGCAACGGCGCTGGCCTGCGCCCTGCTCGCGCTGATCGCGGCCAGCGGCAGCGCGGCCGGCCATGGTCCCTTCGCCGTCCCTACGCTCGCCCCGATGCTGCAGCCGGTGCTGCTGCAGTTGTTCCTCTACGTCGCCACCGTGACCGCGCAGGCGCTCGCCGTGGCCGAAGCCGAACGCCGCCGCGCTACGGCGGCGCTGGGTGCGCTGAATCTCGGGCTGACGGCGCAGGTCACCGAGCGCGGAACCGCCCTGGCGATGCGCGAGGCGGAGCTGAGCGGCCTGTTCGCCGCGAGCCCGGTCGGCATTACCCGCGCCGATCTCGACGGGCGCATCCACGAGGCCAACGATGCCTTCCTGCGCATCGTCGGGCTGAGCCACGCCACGCTGTCGGCGGAACCCCTCCGCTGGGATGCGCTGACCGCGCCCGAGTACCGCGCGGCGGACCGGGCGGCGATCGCCGAGGCCATGGCATCGCCGGATGGCCGCTGCCGCCCTTTCGAGAAGGAATACATCCGGCCGGACGGGAGCCGGGTGCCGGTGCTGGTCTCCTTCGCCCTGATCGACCGCGGGTCGGGGCTGTGCGCCGCCTTCATCGTCGATCTCAGCGAGCAGCGCCGGGCCGAAGCGACGGCACGGCGCGCCCTCGACGAGCTGCAGATGGTCTACGCCACCGCGCCGGTCGGGCTGTGCGTGCTTGACCGTGACCTGCGCTGGGTCCGCATCAATGCCCATCTGGCCGAGATCAATGGCGCGCCGGCCGAGGCCCATATCGGCCGGCGCATCGGCGAGATCCTGCCCGACCTGGCCGAGGCCGGCGAGGCACTCGGCCGGCGGGTGCTGGACAGCGGCGAACCGGTGCTCAACGTCGAAATCACCGGCGAGACGCCGGCCCGCCCCGGCGTGCGCCGCATCTGGATGGAGGACTGGCTGCCGCTGCGCGACGCGGCAGGGCAGGTGACCGGCATCAACGTCGTCGCGCGCGAGGTGACCGAGCAGCGGGCGGCCGAGGCGGCACTGGCGGAGCTGAACCGTCACCTGGAAGAGCGGGTGCGCACCGAAGTGGCGGCACGGGAGGAAGCCCAGGCACGTGCCGCCCATGCCGAACGGATGCAGGCGCTCGGCCAGCTCGCAGGCGGCATCGCGCATGACTTCAACAATGTCCTGCAGGCAGTGCAGGCCGGCGCCGGGCTGATCGAGCACCGCGTGGCGGACCCGGCCAGCGTGCGGCGCTTCGCCCGCACCGTGTTGAACGCGGCCGAGCGCGGGGCCGCCATCACCCGCCGGCTGCTCGCCTTCGCCCGCCGGGGCGAATTGCGGGCCGAGCCGATCGAGCCGGCCACCCTGCTGGATGGAATGCGCGACGTGCTGAGCCATACGCTCGGCAGCCCGGTGAGCGTGCGCGTCGATATCGGCCCCGACCTGCCGGCCCTGCTGGCCGACCGCGGCCAGCTCGAGACCGTGCTGGTCAATTTCGCCACCAATGCCCGCGACGCCATGCCCGAGGGCGGCACGCTCACCCTGGCCGCGGCGGTGGAACAGATCCCGCCCCGCCCGCTGCATCCAATGGGCCTCAAGCCCGGCCGCTACGTGCGCCTCTCCGCCACCGATACCGGGACCGGGATGGACCGGGCGACGCTGGCGCGCGCCTGCGAGCCTTTCTTCACCACCAAGGCCCAGGAGCACGGCACCGGGCTCGGCCTGTCCATGGCCCGCGGCTTCGCCGAGCAATCAGGCGGCGCGCTGGCAGTCGACAGCGCGCCCGGGCGGGGCACCACCGTCACGCTCTGGCTGCCGGCGCCGGAGCGGTTGCACGAAGCCACCACGCCCCGGTCCGCGCGCCCGCCCCCCGGAGCGGTCCGGCGCGTGCTGATCGTCGATGACGAGGACACGGTGCGGGAAACACTGGCCGCCGGCCTGGAGGACGCCGGGTTCGACGTCCTGACCGCCGAGAGCGGCGCCGAGGCCCTGGCGTTGCTGGAAGCCGAAGAGACCGTCGAGGTGCTGGTCTGCGATCTCGCCATGCCCGGCATGGGCGGCATCGCCCTCATCCGCGCGGCGGAAGCCTGCCGGCCTGGCCTGCAGGCGATCCTGCTGACCGGCTACATGGGCGAGGAAGCGCAGATGGCCGTGGGCGGCGCGCTGAGCGGAACGTTCTCGCTGTTGCGCAAGCCCGTCACCATCGCCCAGCTCGCCGACCGGATCGAGATGCTGTTCGCCAGGGCGGAGAGCCGGGGGCGTTAGAGCGGAACCGCAGCACCGGTGACGATCTCGCGCAGGTCACGGGCCAGTTCGTCGACACGGTCCGGGCGGGAATCCCAGGCGAACATGAAGCGCGCGCCGCCGCCGATGAAGGTGTAGAAGCGCCAGCCGCGTCCGCGCAGCGCCTCCTGCACGGCAGGCGCCATCTGCAGGAACACCGCATTGGCCTGCACCGGGAACATCAGCGTCACGCCCGGCAGGTCCTCGATCTGCGCGGCCAGGCGTCGCGCGCAGGCATTGGCGTGCGCGCCGTTGCGCAGCCAGGCGCCGCTGTCCAGCATGCCGGTCCAGGGCGCCGACAGGAACCGCATCTTCGAGGCGAGCTGGCCCGCCTGCTTGCAGCGATAGTCGAAATCCTCGGCCAGCGCCGGGTCGAAGAACAGGATCGCCTCGCCCACCGCCAGCCCGTTCTTGGTGCCGCCGAAGCACAGCACCTCGACCCCGGCCTGCCAGGTCATCTCCGCCGGGCTGCAGCCGAGGCTGGCGCAGGCATTGGCGAAGCGCGCCCCGTCCATGTGCAGGCGCAGGCCGAGCTCGCGGCAGGTGGCCGAAAGAGCCCGCAGTTCCTCGAGATCGTAGACCTGGCCCGTCTCCGTGGGCTGGGTGATCGTCACCACCCGTGGCTTGGGATAGTGGATGTCGCTGCGGCTGGTGGCGATGGCGCGGATCGCCGCCGGCGTCAGCTTGCTGCCCCCGCCCGGCGCGACCAGCAGCTTGGAGCCGTTGGAGAAGAACTCCGGGGCGCCGCATTCATCGGTCTCGACATGGGCCACCGCGGCACAGATGACGCTGTGATAGGACTGGCACAGCGCGGCGAGGGCAAGCGAGTTGGCGGCGGTGCCGTTGAAGACGAAGAAAACCTCGCACGCCGTGCCGAACAGCCTGCGGAAAGCATCCGAGGCGCGCGTCGTCCAGGGGTCCTCGCCATAGGCCGGGACATGGCCCTGGTTGGCCTCGGCCATGGAGGCCCAGGCCTCCGGGCAGATCCCCGCATAATTATCGCTGGCAAATTGTTGCTGGTTTTCAATCATGGCATACCGCCGTCCGCACTTCGTCACGATCAGGTCATCACGAAGGATTGCACGGCCGGCATGATCTCGTCGGTTGCCGGATCAGCTTCATCCCCCGTCCGGTTCCGACCCCCGCGCAGACCAGGCCTCGCGCGGCGACCGCTTCTGCCGTTGGACCGGCGATACACCGCGCACGCGGTCGCCGGCAAGCGCGCCCTACCGGTGGGAGAGCAATCGCGGGGCTGGCATGTCGCCGCGCTTCCGCTATTCTGACTTGGCAGATCAGAAATGGGGGTCCCTGCCCCCAATAAGTTCCAACCATACGCCGGCATGCATTCTGGTACATGCGCTGGTGCATGTGCTGGTACATGGGGGGGCCATAGGGGCGACATGATCGGGATGACCATTCCCGGGATCTGATCGCTGCGCCGATACATCCCTCGCGTGCAGAAACGGCTGGCTTTGTTTCGCGTGCGGCCGTCACATGATCTTTGCGTGATTTGGCGATTGATGCAAAGCCGGGCCGCAGGAACTCGCCCGGACCGCTTGTGTCCTGTGCAAACACGTGCCGACGACGCGTGATCTCGCAGTTGTGCGGTCCTCTGCGCATCGCAACGAGATCCCCGTGCCATCGCCGTTAGGGAACGAAATGAGGCGCAAAATCTCTTTCCTTACAAAGTGTTGAAAGAACCTGCGAAGGCCGGGATGCAACCGGTGGCAGGAAAAGTCCCACGGATGCCCCGTATTGACGGGCCGAGCTGCCGCTTGCTCGCTATGCCGGTGACGTAGCGGCACAGCGGGGAGGATTGTCCCGACAGGTGTCAGGCATGTGTGACAATGGTGTTGTCAGCCTGGCCGGAGAGGGTTGCCCGCTCGACATCGGCCGGGACCTGGACAAAGGACGGCGAACCCTGAACAGAAGCCTGCTCGGTGGTCTGCTGCTCTGCGCGGTCGTTGCGCTGCTGCCCGTGCTCGGCTTCCAGTTGCTCAACGAATGGGAAGCGCGGCAGGTGCGTGAACGCCTGGTGCGGGACGAGGCGATGCGCCTCGCCAGCCTGGTAGCGGTCGACCAACGACGCATCGTCGAAAGCGCGCGCCAGTTGCTGACCGCGATCGGCACCTTTCCCTCCACCCTGCTCGAACCACGAGACACCTGCGAGGCGCGGTTCACCACGCTGCTGGGACGGTTCGACCACTACCAGTCGGGCTCCTTCATCGGACCGGACGGACGCGTGGTCTGCGCCACCCACGCCGCCGATCGTGACACCGACGTCTCGGACCGGGCCTATTTCCGCGACGCCATGCGGACGGGCGGCTTCGCGATCGGCGAGATGGCGGCCGGCCGCGGCACCGGCCAGCGCAGCATCCACCTCGCGCAGGCCTATCGCGACGAGGCCGGCCGGATCGTCGGCGTGATCGCGCTGGGTATCCGGCCCGACTGGCTCGCACGGCAGATGGAGCGCCTGCCCCTGCCCATGGGTGCGGCCGCCACCGTGCTCGACCGCAACGGCACGGTGATCGCCGACTGGCCGCAGGTCGGGAAATTCGTCGGCCGACCAGCGACCGGTCCGGTACAGGCGCTGCATCAGCAGGGTGGCGCCGGCCTGACCGAAGGCCCCGGCCCGGACGGCGAATGGCGCATCGTCGCCTACACCCCGACCACGAACGCCCCCGACGGGCTGGGCGTGACGGTCGGGCTGAGCCGGCACGAGGCTTTCCGCGACCTCACCCAGGCGAACCAGCGCGGCCTGGCACTGATCGCGCTCAGCACCCTGCTCGCCATGACGCTGATGGTGCTGGTGGCGAACCGCCTGGTGCGGCGCCCGGCCGCGCGCCTGCTCGCCGCGGTCGAGCGGCTGGCCCGTGGCGATCTCTCGGCCCGCACCGAGCTCTCCGCGCAAGGCTCGGAATTCGAACGGCTGGGAGCTGCCTTCGACGTGATGGCCGAGCGCCTGCAGGGGCGTGAGCGGGCGCTGGCCAATGCGCTCGAGAGCACCACCGACAGCGTGTTCGCGCTGGATCGCGACTGGCGCTTCACCTACCTCAACGCGCGCGCCGCGGCGCAGCTCGCCGCGGGGCGCGACCTGATCGGCCAGGACATCCGTGGTGTCTTTCCCGGGCTGGCCGGCGGCCCCTTCAACGCTGCCTTCGCCGCGGCGATGGCGCGTGGCGAGCCGGCGCATGCGGATGCCCCCTTCGCCCCGCTCGGGCGGCATTTCGAGGCGCATGCCTATCCCGCGCCCGATGGGGTGACGGTGTTCTTCCGCGACGTCACCGAGGCGCGCGCCGCCGAGGCCAGGCTCGCCGAAAGCGAGGAGCAGTTCCGCACCCTCGCCGAATCGATTCCGCAACTGGCCTGGATGGCCGACGGGGCGGGCTGGGTCTTCTGGTACAATCGCCGATGGTACGAATACACCGGCACGACGAAGCCGGCGATGCAGGGCTGGGGCTGGCGCACCCGGTTGCATCCCGATCACGCCGACCGCGTCGTCCGGCACATCACCCATTGCTGGGCGACCGGCGAGCCCTGGCAGGATACCTTCCTGCTGCGCGGACGCGATGGTCGCTATCGCTGGTTCCTCTCCCGCGCGCTGCCCATCCGCAACGAGGCCGGCGAAATCGTGCGCTGGTTCGGCACCAACACCGACATCACCGAACAGCGGGAAGCGGAAACGCTGCTGGAAGCGCGCGTGGCCGAGCGCAGCACCCAGTTGGTCGCCAGCGAGCGGCTGTTCCGGGCCGTCTTCGAGAACACGCCCGACATGGCCTTCGTGGCATGCCGCCGCGCCGATGGCCGCTTCGTCTACGAGGCGGCCAACCCGGCCTTCGCGGCCTTCCTCGACCGGCCCGAGACCGAGATCGTCGGCCGCACCGTCGAGGACGTCAGCGGCCCCGCCCGCGCGCGGGACATGGTTGAACGCTACACGGCCTGCATCGAGCAGTCCCGCGTGCTGCGCGAGGAAACCGAAACGGAATGGCACGGCGAGCCGCGCACGCTGGAACTGGTTCTGGTGCCGCTGCCCGACGCAGCGACCGGCACCGACCGGCTGGTCGGCAGCGCCCGCGACGTCACCGACCGGCGTGAGCTGGAACAGCGGCTGGCACAGGCGCAGAAGCTGGAGGCCGTGGGACAGCTCACCGGCGGCATCGCGCACGACTTCAACAACCTGCTGCAGGTGGTGGCCGGCAATATCGAACTGGCGCGGCCGGTGATCCGCCGCGGCGAGATCGAGCGCGGCGCCCGCCTGCTGGAGAATGCCCGGCGCGCCATCGGGCGCGGGGCGCGGCTGACCGCGCAACTGCTGGCCTTCTCCCGCCGCCAGACGCTGCATGCCGAGCGGCTGGTGCCCAGCCGGCTGGTGGCGGAGATGAGCGACCTGTTCCGTCGCGCCGCCGGCGAGACGATCCGGCTGGAGACCCGCGCGCAACCGGATCTCTGGCCGGTCTGCATCGATCCCTCGCAGCTTGAATCGGCGCTGCTGAACCTGGTGCTGAACGCACGCGATGCCATGCCGCGGGGCGGCGTCCTCACCGTGGCGATGACCAACACAACGCTGACCGCGCGCGAGGCGGGGAAGCTCGAAGATATCGCGCCGGGCGATTACGTGCGGGTGGAGGTGTCCGATACCGGCGAGGGCATGGCCTCCGAGGTGCTCGCGCATGCCTTCGAGCCGTTCTTCACCACGAAGGAAGTCGGCAAGGGATCCGGGCTGGGGCTCGCGCAGGTGCACGGCTTCGTGCGGCAATCCGGCGGGGCGGTGGCGATCGTGAGCATCCCTGGCCAGGGCACCAGCGTCTCGCTGTTCTTCCCGCGCGCCCCGGCCGCACCCGAAGAAACCGAGGGCGACAAGGATTCCCCGGCCAGGCCACCTTCAGCGACCATCCTGCTGGTGGAGGACGATCCCGACGTGCTCGAATCCATCAGCGTCCTGCTCGCCGATGCCGGGCATCGCGTGATCCCGGCCCGCAACGGCGGCGAGGCACTGGGCGTGCTGCGCTCGACGGAACGGCTGGATGCGCTGGTCTCGGACGTGGTGATGCCAGGCGGCATCAGCGGCGTCGATCTCGCCCGCGAGGCGCGCCGGCTGCGTCCCGGGCTGCGGGTGGTGCTGACCTCGGGCTATGCCGCCGACGTGCTGGCGCTGCTCGGCGCCGGGGCGGAGTTCGACGTGCTGGTGAAGCCCTACGCGCAGGCGGACCTGCTGCGGCGGGTGGCGGCCTGACCGCCGCCTGCCGCCATCAGCTGGAACCTTTCAGCAGCCCGGTGGAAGCGGCACTCACCTGAACGGGCGCCTCACCCGCGGACTCGACCTCGTTCACCCGGAAGACGTGGTTCATCAACGCATCCAGGGTGCGGAAGACGGCCTCCACGGAATATCCCGCGAGGAAAGCGAGCGCCGAGGCGGACAGCGTGACCGCGAGCCCCAGGAAGCCCCGCTCCTGCGAGGCCGCCGCCGAACTGGCCGAGAACAGGCCGATGCAGGCCCCGCTCAGCGCCCCAAGCGCCAGCCGGATGTTGTTGCACCGGCGCACGCGCGGCGTCAGCAGGCTGCGGCCGAGCCGATCCTCGAAACGCCGCAGCACGAACGCCGCGGATCCCAGGAAGCCATACAGGATGGGAAGGATGTAATTGCCGAGCACGGACATGACCGCCGGCCCGGTTTGCTCATCCGGCCCCTCCCGGAACAATGGCCAGTAGTAGGCCCATTGGACCAGGTGTTTCTTCATCCGGGAAATCCGGTCGTCCAGGTCGGAGAGTTCATCGCAGAAGGCATATTTCGTGGCCAGGGTGGCCGTGGCGCCCGATCGTCCCGTACCGGCACCGGCGGCATCCGGCGCTGCCGGTGCCGGCGTCCCTTCCACATGGCACATGCGCCGCCTGAGATTGCTGACGACGACATCCTCATCCGTCGGCCGCCGCAGAAGATCGGCCGCCGCGGGCGACGCACCGTCCCGGTCAGGCATGGAGACGCCGTACAGGATGCCCGCCGTCTCCGCGCTGGCAATCCTGGTCCTCACGGCCCCGGCATCGCGCCGGATCGCGTCGTAGGTATCCAGCAACGTCTTCCCCAACGCGGTGTAGGCCGCCAGGAAAATCGCCGCCACGAGGCAGATGCTGGCGAGCAGGACCGTCCGGCGCACGGATCTGAGCAGAACGACCGCCGGTTCCACGAGTCCGGGGAAGGCTTCCTTCGCGAACTGCAGGGCCGTGTTGTCCGGCGGGGTCGCTGTCCCGGCCGCATTCACCGACTGCTCCCCCGAAACCATCAAGGTGAACGCAATGGTCGAGCCATTGGCAGGCCATGCCCGGGAATTCAGCACATCCCTTGCCCGCACCAGGAAGGCCGCGTCCGCGTCGAAACTGGCCGACTGCTCCGTCAAAGGATATTTGATCGCCATGGCACGGCGGACCAGCAAGGTGGCGCCCTGCAGGTCCCCCTCGACCTCCGCTCGCCGCCCCCCGTCCGACGTGGCTTGCTGAACGAGCGACACGTCCTGCGACCGGGGGCCTGAAACGGCGGCTCCCCCCCCATGAATCCCGGCCAGGGACTTGTCCGAGCGACCTGACAGGTAGTCGAGGAGCAGGTAGACCTCGGCGGCCTCGCGGTTGAGGAATTGCGACCGTGCCGTCGCGCGGAAATCCGTCTGGACGTCCATCCTCGGCCCTCCACGCAGCAGGCCCGGGGACCGCCCCGGGCCATTTTCATGTACCGCCGTCTTTCAGGGACCGGGACACGGAGCCCCTGGCACCTGATGAAAAACTTCCATTTCCATTGATACCAAATGCCGCGGCGACAATAATTTATTAATACAATGCTCATATAATTGTGATTCGAACCGCGCTTTCGGAATACCCAGGCCAATGCCGCCCAGGGACGTCACGATTCGACTTTTGGGAAGCCGACCTTCAACCGGGGATCCACTGCCGCAAGGCCCGGTCCGGATGTTCTCTCATTCCGGCCCGGGCGATCTTCCCTTAACGCTTTGAGAAATCGACGACGGCGGCGAAGCCGGTCTCGGTGCCGAAGGCGAGATGCGAGCCTTCGGCGCTCCAGGCCAGCGCCGAGACCGGGCCGCGGCCCGGTCCACAGACCGGCAGGATCCGCGCGGCGTTGATGTCGGCGAGCACCACCAGCCCATCGGAGAAACCGGCCGCCACCGCCTCGTGCTGCGGATGGCAGGCCACCATCGTGCAGGTGATGTCGTCGCCGCCGGCCAGTTCCGTCGGCGCCTTGCCCATCGGCCCGCCGCCGAAGAATGGCCACAGCACGATCGATTCGGCCCCGGAGGTCGCCAGCCACTTGCCGTTGCGGGTGAAGCTCAGCGCCCGCGTCTTGTTCGGATAGCCGGTCATGCGCATGTGCTGCCCGTCGGTCAGCCGCCAGCCATGCAGCGCGTTCTCCTGCATGGCGGTGACCACAGCCTCTCCATCGGGGCTGATGGCGATGCCGGTGTGGCTGCCCTTCCATTCCAGCTTGCGCGGATTGTCGGTCTTCGAGGCGACATACCAAAGGCTCGCGCCGTTGTAGTGGGACGCGGCGATACGCTTGCCCTTCGCATCGAACACGATGCCGGTGACCGAGGACGGGTGCTCGAGCGCCTTGAGCCGGCGCCCCTGGCCGTCGAACAGGTGCAGCACCTTGCCGACGGCGCAGGCGCGCAGGGCGGCCTTGCCGTCGCTGAAGCTGGTGACGTGCTCGACCCATTTCATCATGCCGAAGCCGGCGATCTCGGTGACGTCCTCCCCGGCGACGCGGCACAGCCGGCCGTCATCCCCGCCCGAGAGGAACCCGGTCGGCGCCGCGTCGGCGGCGAGCGCCTGCACCGCCCCGTCATGCACCTCGACGCCGCGCCAGTCGCCGCCCGCGCGCGCAACGATCCGCAGCGTGCCGTCGCCGAGCGCGAAGGCGCAATCGGGGCCGGCGCGCTCGAAGGCGACCGCCACCACGAAGGCATCGGTCTGCTGCGAGACCCCGCGGGTCTCCAGCAGATGGTCGGCGGAAAGAACCTGGTTCATGCCTCAGGCCGCCACGCAGCTCTCGAAGCCGCGCCGCAATTGCGGGCGGTTGAGGTTGCGGCCGATGAACACCAGCCGCGAGCGACGCGGCTCGCCGTCCTTCCACGGCCCGATGAAGTCGCCATCGGCCATCATGTGCACAGCCTGGAAGGCGAAGCGCCGGTCCTCGCCCTTGTAGTCAAGGATGCCCTTGGTGCGCAGCAGGTCCTGGCCGCGCTCGGCAAGCAACGCCGAGATCCAGGCGTTGAAGCGCTCGGGGTCGATCGGCTGCTCCAGCTCAAAGCTCATCGACCGGACTTCCTCGTTGTGCTCGTGGCTTTCGTCCTCGAGGAAGTCGGGACGCTGCGCCAGGATGCGGGCGAGGTCGAAGGCACCCTGGTCGAGCAACTCGGCGATCGGCACGTTGGCGCGCTCGGCGCGCAGGATGCGGGCGAAGGGATTGATCTCGCGGATCCGCGCCTCGACCGCGGCCAGCTCCTCCGCGGTGACGAGATCGGTCTTGTTGAGCACGATCACGTCGGCGAAGGCGATCTGGTCGGCGGCCTCGTGGCTGTCATTCAGGCGCTGCGGCAGGTGCCTGGCATCCACCACCGTCACGATCGCATCCAGCCGCGTCTTCTGCCGCACGGTGTCGTCGACGAAGAAGGTCTGCGCCACCGGCGCGGGATTGGCGAGGCCGGTGGTCTCGATGATGATGCCGTCGAAGCGGTTGCGGCGCTTCATCAGCCCACCGATGATGCGGATCAGGTCGCCGCGCACGGTACAGCAGATGCAGCCGTTGTTCATCTCGAAGACTTCCTCGTCGGTGTCCACGACGAGGTCGTTGTCGACGCCCAGTTCGCCGAACTCGTTGATCACCACGGCGTATTTGCGGCCGTGCTGCTCGGTGAGGATGCGGTTGAGCAGGGTGGTCTTGCCGGCACCGAGATAGCCGGTCAGCACCGTGACCGGCACCTGGTCCTGGGAATTGGCATCCGCCATGGGGATCTCGCTCCGTGAACGCGCGGGTTTGCCGCTCATATAGGGCGGGGTGCGCCCGGCGACCATGCGGCCAGCACATCGCGGCGCAGCGCATCCAGCCGCGATGCGGCCAGCGGGGCGTCGAACGCCGCCGCCCGCGCCCGCCCGGCGGCCGAGAGCGCGGCGCGGCGATCGGGATCGCGGGCCAGCGCCAGCATCGCCCCGGCCAGCTCCGCCGGATCGTCGGGATCGACCGGCAGCGCCGCGCCACGCGCCACTTCGGCCAGCCCGCCGCGCATCGAGCACAGCAGCGGTGCACCGCAGGCCAGCGCCTCCAGCGCCGCCAGCCCGAACGGCTCCTGCCAGCGGCTGGGCATCACCGCGATGCCGGCGCGAACCAGCGCCGCCAGCACCGCGTCGTGCGGCAGGTAGCCATGCAGCGTCACCCCGGCCGCCGCCGCACGCGGACGCAGGTCGCGCAGGAACGGCGTCTCCGGGCTGTCGGGGCCGAACCGGTCGGCCCCGATCATGGCCGCCCGCCAGCCGGGCAAATGCGGCAGGGCCCGGGCACAGGCGGCGACGAACACGTCCGCCCCCTTGTCGGCGACCACCCGGCCGGTGAACAGCAGCAGGTCCTCGCGCGGCCCGGCGGGCGGGATGACGGCGAAGTCGATGCAGTTGGGGACCACCACCGGTCCCCGCGGCGGCACCTCGACCCCCGCCAGCAGCCGCGCGCGCAGGAACTCCGAGACCGTGGCCACGCAGGCGAGGCGGTCGAGCAGCGCATGGCGCTCCTGCGCGGTGCGGGCGCAGCGCATGCCCTGCGGGTCGTTGTGCAGCACCAGCATCACCGGCACCGGCAGCCGGGCGGCGAGGAACAGGGCGACGTCCGGGCGGTTGTGCACTTCCACCAGCGCCGGCGGATCACGGCGGAGCCGACGACCGAGCGCGGCGGCATAGCGGATCGCCTGGCTGGCCAGGATCCAGGCCGGACGGACCGGACGGAAGGTGACATCGGTGAACGGGGCCGCCACTTCCGGTCCGTACACCACCGGCACGAAGGCCGAAGGCTGCACCACCAGCCGGTGCGCCAGCAGCCCGATGGCCCCGGCTGCCAGTGGCGAGAAGGCTTCCCGTGGCGGTAGGACGACCGCAATCCTGTCCTTGCACATCGCGATGGTCTGTAGCGCGGATGCGCCGGCACGGCGACAGGGCCCGCCGCCGGATCAGCCCTGCCCACCTCGCGGCGCCCCCGGACCAAGGGCAGCGCTGATACGACAGCCGGGTCGAAATGTAACTTCGATCAAGCACTTGCCAGATGTCGCGGCGGGCAGGCGAGAGCAGGTTTCCCTTGTCGCGTGTCTTTTGTGGTCATTATACAACCGATCAAACCCAGGCCGGCCGATCTTCCCTCGCGGAGACGGCATGGCCCAGCACGGAGGCCGCCGCGGCATGAGCGACGACACGTCCCCCCTGGAACGTCCATCGGCGGAGCTGGCCGAAGCCATCCGGGAAGCGGCCCGGTTGCTGCCGTCCTCGGACACGGACGGGCGCAGGCTGCGCGGCTTCGGCACGGGGGACGAGGCCGTCCTGGACGCCGCGGATCGCGCCACCGCCACCCGCATCCTGCGCGAGGTCTTCCTGCGCGAACCCGACCGTTCGCTGGCCACGGCGCACGCGCTGGAAGTGGCGGCGTGCCAGGTCGTGAGCAACGCGCTCCAGCCCGATGAGGAACAGGACCGCATGACCCTTGCCTTCTCCCGCCTGGCGGCAGCCACGTCCGACGCTCTCGGCGAGCCGATGCCGGGCTGGGCCGCGGCAGTGCTGCAGGCTCATGCGGACGCCGAATCGGCCCGGCAGGCCGCTGACAGGACGCGTCTGCGGCTGGAAGAACTGCTGATGGCGCGGCGGGGAGCCTGACGGGAGCCCCTACCCTGCCGGCGTGACCCCGGGCGCCGCGGCAGCGCCGACGGGCTCCCGCGTTTCCGGCATGGCGAACAGGGTACCAAGGCAGCCCAGCACGGCGATGACCCCCAGGGTCAGGAAGGCGTCGCCATAACCGAAGGTCACGATGATCGTCCCGGCCAGGGTGGTGCTCAGCGCCGCCCCCAGCCCCTGCGCCGTGGCGATCGCGCCCTGGCTGACATTGAAGCGCCCGGTGCCGCGGGTCAGATCGGCCACCACCACGGGAAACAGCGCCCCCATGATCCCCGCGCCGACCCCGTCGAGCAACTGCACGCCCATCAGCCAGACCGGATCGTCGGACACGGGATAGAGCAGCCCCCGCACCGCCAGGACGCCGAAACCGGCGAGAAGGATCGGCTTGCGCCCCCAGGCGTCCGCCCGGGCGCCCACCACCGCGGCCACCGGCACCATGACGCACTGGGCCGCGACGATGCAGCCGGCGACCAGCGAGGTGGCGTCCTCCTTGCCGACCACGTGCGCCAGCAACTGCCCCACCGAGGGCAGCATGGCGGCATTGGCCAGGTGAAAGACCGTCACCAGCACCGCGAAGGTCAGCAACGCCCGGTTCGCGAGCAGGACACGCAGGCCCGACGGCGCCCCGGCCCCGCCCCCCGCCGCGTCATGCGCCAGCCCACGCGCCGCGACGTGGTCGATGGCGTCGGGCGGGATCATCAGCGTGGCGACGATGCTCAGCCCGGCCAGGATCGCCATGATCCAGAACACCACGACCGGCCCGAACACCACCGCGGTGGCCGCCGCCAGCGCGGCCGAAGCCGCGTTGCCGGCATGGTTGCAGGCCTCGTTGCGGCCGACGCGGCGGGAAAACCGGCGCGGCCCCACCAATCCGAGAGTCAGGGCGGCGATGGCAGGTGGGAACACGGCACCGGCCGCCCCGGCGAGCGCCTGGGTGGCCGCCACGGTGGCAAAGCCGTCGGCGAAGGGAAGCGCGAGGCACCCGAGCGTCACCGCCACGGCGGCGGCGATCACCAGCAGGCGCTTGTGGCGCGTACGGTCGATCAGCGCCCCCGCCGGGATCTGCGCCAGCAGGCCGGCAACCCCGGCGATGGTCATGACCAGGCCGGCGGAGGCTTCGTTCCACCCCTGCTGCGGTCCACGCACGGCAACCAGATAGACGGCGAGATAGGGTCCGAGCCCGTCACGCACATCCGCCAGGACAAAATTCAGCCAGTCCAGCGCCCGGCCGACCCGGCGCGCAGGTGCCTGCGGATGCGACGACACCTGTTGCGGCAAAGCCCCCTCCTCGCCCCCGGCCGACGGCCCGACAACGCCGCCGGCCAGGGCCGGTTGTCGGGCGTCAGGCCGGCGCCTCGTATTTCGCCAGATGCCACGCCGCCGGCTCCGCCGCCGCCAGCCGGTACCATTCCTCAAGCAGCGGATGCGCCCGCACCGTCGCGCAATAGCCGCGCGCCGCCGCCGACAGCTCCGGCTGATAGGTCAGGAAGCGGCACACCACCGGCGCATACATCGCATCCGCCGCGCCGAACGCCGCCCCGAACAGGAACGGCCCGCCGGACGCCGCCAGCGCTTCCGCCCAGCCGGCGTCGATCCGCGCGATGTCGGCCAGTGCCCCTTCGGTCCGCCCCGCCCCCTGCGCCTGCCGGAACAGGCTCATCGGCATCGCCATGCGCAGCTCACGGAAGCCGGCATGCATCTCCGCCGCGATCGACCGCGCCCAGGCCCGCGCCCGCGGCTCCTGCGGCCACAGCGCCGGCGCGAGATCGGCGCAGTACTCGCAGATCGCCAGGCTCTCCCACACCCGCACGCCGCGATGCTCCAGGTACGGCACCGTCCCGGAGGGCGTGGCCTGCTTCACCGCCGGCGTGGAGCCGCCCGCCAGGGCCAGCACCTGCTCTTCCACATCGAGCCCGGCCAGCCGCACGGCCAGCCACCCGCGCAGCGACCAGGACGAGTAGCGGCGTGTACCGATCACCAGGCGACTCTCGGGCATGGCATTTCTCCTTCGCTGCCCGGCAGCTTGCCGCGAAACGCCCGCGTCGCGAAGGTCCGCACAATGGGTTCCAAGGGCCGTGCCCTTGGTGGAGGTGCAGGAGGCGAAGCCTCCTGCCGGGTCCGGGGCAACGCCCCATAGGCGTTAGGATAGCGCCTGTGGGGCATAATTGACCTGCCTTTGTCGGCGTCGTGGGGGATCGGCGAGTTTGCGATGGACGCTGGCGGCGTTGGCGAGGAGCTTGAGCAGCCCGATGGCACCGAGCACGGCCTGGAGCAACGTGCGCAGGACCATTTTGGAGCTGCGCCACAAGGATGGGGCGGCGTTGGCTTCACTGAGGTCCTGAGGGGAAAAAGGCCAGGAAATCCCGGTTCACCGTGTCGCAGAGCAGCGCCAGGATGAGATGGGCATGGAGCCAAACCTGTCCGCCGGTCTGGGTGTGGGTTGGAAGGCGGTCGATGTGCAGCAGCGATTTGAGCCGCTTGAAGGCGAGTTCGATTTGCCAGCGCAGCGGGTAGGTGGTTAGCACTTCCGTGGCCGGGATCTCGCTGGGGAGGGTGGTGCCCAGGATGAGGAACTCCGCTGCGATGAGACTGCGGGGGTCGGGCGTGGTCTGCTGGCGGCTGGCTTTCTGTAACAAGCGCTTGCGATTGGCCGCGGCCTTTTCTGCGGGCAGGCGCAGCGCCACCACCCGCAACGGCAGCAGGGGGCGATCGCGGCCCGTCACAGCGTTGACGAGAACGCTGCCTACCTCGCCCGGCTGGGAAATCTGCTGCAGCAAGCGGATCAGGTCGAAGGGATCCCCTGTGTCATCGCGCAGGGGCAAGGTGTTCCAGCGCATGCGGACGATGAAATCGGCGCCCCCCTCGCCAGCCTGCTGCAGGTAGCGCGCCAGTTCGGGACCATTGCAGAAGCCACGATCGCCCAGACGGAGTTCACCCGGCACCGGAGCGCCTCGGCTGAACCGTTCGCCTTCCTTGGCATCGGTCAGTTCCAGATGCGTAAACCCGCCCGCGGCAAGGTCGTAGACCGCGTGCACCCGCCAATCGGTCCCCTTGCTGCCAGGTTGGCTGAGGCTGGTGCTGTCGACAATGCGCAGGTGTCGCCCGGCCCACAGCGGTGAGTGCGCCGACCGGCCGTGTTCCAGCTGAGACCTCACGATCGCCCGCAGAAAATCGACGGACTGATGCAACCGATCGTGCAGCGATGGGCCGCTCAGCTGGGCCACCCCCACCAACTCAGCCCAGGCCGCCGTCTCCTGGATCGACAGCCCCCCCGGACCGCGCGCCAGCGCCAACCGCAGCAAGCTCTCCGCATCCCGCACACCGCGCAGCCGGAGAAGCGCCTTCGTCTCACGCGCCAATCGCGACAGATCCAGATCGCGCGGCAACCGCGACCGAACCAAGGCCCAGTCATCCGCATGGGGAGATGCAAATGTCTGCATCTCCCTCATAAAATAAGCCAAACCCCTCAGCGCAAGAATATCCTAACGCCTATGGGGCAGCGCCCCGGGCTAGTCGTTCGCCCCGGACGGTTCCGGCAGGCGCTCGGCGAGCAGGATCTGGCCGCCGTAGCCGCGGACGTGGTCGGCTTCCGCCGGGTTCATCGTACCGGCCAGCAGGTCGGGCCGCAGGTTGGTGATAAGGCTGCTGGTATCGGCGTCGTTCAGCACCACGACGAGATCGACGCAGCCCAGGCTGGCGAGCCGGGCGGCGCGCACGGCCTCGGGCTGGAACGGCCGGTCCGGGCCTTTGTCGCGATGGACGATGGCGTCGTCGTAGACGCCGACGATCAGGCGGTCGCAGGCGGCTCGGGCCTGTTCCAGCAGGTGGATATGGCCGGCGCGCAGCGGGTCGAAGCAGCCGTGCACCAGGCCGATGCGCAGGGCCCGGCGGCGCCAGCGTTCGGTGCGTTCGGCGGCGGCCTCGCCGGCGGTGATCTTCTGCAGGGCGCCGCTATGGGGCAGCAGGGCGGCGGTCAGGTCGTGTTCACGCACCACCGCGGTGCCGATGCGCCCGAGCACGATGCCGGCCGCGATGGTCGCCAGCCGGGTGGCGGTGGGCAGGTCGAGCCCGGCGGCGAGGCAGGCCGCCACGGTCGCGGAGGTGGTGTCGCCGGCGCCGGAGAGGTCGAGCACGTCGGTGGCCTCGACCGGGCAGTGGAAGGGTGCCCCGTCATGCACCAGGGTGGTGCCGGCCTCGGCGCTGGTGATCATGATGGCGCCGATGTCGTGCAGGCGGCGCACCGACTCGGCGGCGGCGACGAAGCCGTCATCGCTGTCGGGCGGGATGGTGCAGGCGCGGGCGAGGTCGCGCCGCGAGGTCAGCAGCACGTCGGCGCCGGCGTAGCGGGCGTAGTCGTTGCCGCGCAGGTCGACGACGATGCGCCGGCCGAGCCGCCTGGCGGCGGCGATCAACTGGGTCGGGATGTCGCCGGCCAGCACGCCCTTGTGGTAGTCCGCCAGCACCGTCACCGAGGTCGCCGCCATGGCGTCCCGGCCGATGCGCATCAGCCGGTCGGCCAGCCGGGGGTTGATCGGCGAGGTTTCCTCGTGGTCGGCGCGCAGCAACTGGTGGCCCTGGTGCCCGCCCTGGGCGATGAAGCGGGTCTTCACCGTGGTGGCGCGTGACCCTTCCACCAGCAGCCAGGGTTCCACCCCGGGCTGGGTGCCGACCAGCCCGGTCAGTTCCGAGCCGGCGGAATCGTCGCCCACCACAGAGACGAAGGCGACCGCGGCACCGAGCGCGCCGAGGTTGCGCACGATGTTGCCGGCGCCGCCGGGCACCGCGATCTCGCGCTGCACGCTCAGCACCGGCACCGGCGCTTCCAGGCTGATGCGGTCGACCTCGCCATAGACATAGCGGTCCAGGGTGACGTCGCCCACAACGAGGACACTGGTTCGTCCGAGGCGACGGACCGCGTCGGCGAGATCGGGGGTGGAAACAGGCGGTTCGGCCCGGGGGGCGGGCGCGTCGCTGACTTGCATCATCATGCCGTAGCGCTGTCGGCAGGCGGAGGCAAGCAGTCAGGCACGGGGAATCACGGCAAGGCGCGCCCAGGCTCCGGAGAGGGGCCGCGGGTCATGCGCGCAGGAAGCTCATCCGGTCCGCTTCCAGGACCAGGCAGGTGAGCGCCCCGCCCATGCAGGCGCCGGTATCGATGCCGATCCGGTGGGGACGGACCACGGGCTCGGGTTCGGGGGTGTGGCCGTGCACCACCACGCCGGGCAGGTCGCCCTCGAAGGAGAGGAACGGCTCGCGGATCCACAGCATGTCGAAACGGGACTGGCGCGTCAGCGGCACTCGCGGGCGTAGCCCGGCATGTACGAACACGTAGCCGCCGGCGGCATGCATCAGCGGCAGCGCCTGCAGGAAGGACAAATGGCGGTCGGGGATGGCCGCCACCCACTGGCGCACCCGGGTGCGCAGCGACACGCCCCAGCTTTCCAGCGCCATGTCGCCGCCATTGGCCAGCCAGACCGGGGCGGTGTCGGCGTCGGCCAGCGACATCAGCATCATCTCCTCGTGGTTGCCCATGAGGTTGATCACCCGCGGGCCGGGCCCTTCGCCGGTGAAGGGAAAGGGCTGCAGCAGCGTCTCGACCACGCCGGCGCTGTCCGGCCCGCGGTCGACATAGTCGCCGAGGTGGATGACGAGCGCGTCCGCGACCGGGCGGGCGACGAGATCGCGGTTGATCTCGCGATGCAGCGCGCGGAGGCGGTCGGAGCAGCCATGCACGTCACCGACGGCATAGACACGTTCTCCGGCGGGAAGAGTGGCGGGTGCTAACGCGAAGGTAATCATGACGCTCCAGTGTAGTGACTGGCCCGCCCGGTTTCGAGGCAGTGCCGGGTCACAGCCCACGGCGTCACCCGTGCGGCCGGTACCGGAACCGGGGATGGGCCGCACGAGGCGGACGGGCAGGAAGCCCGGCGGAGGGCCAGGCGGCAAGATGGACCTGATGCAGCATATCGCGAAGCAGGAACAGGGGCGGGCAAGCTGGAGCGGTCCGGTCACGGACCGGCTGCCCAGGGAACGATTGCGGGTGGCCTCCCCACCGGCCATGGCGCCGGAAGGGGGGGGCGAGCACCTGCTGCTGGATGCGGTGCGCCGGGCGCTGCGGCGGCCGGAAGGCCGCATGGCACTGGTCCTGCACCTGTCGCGGCTGGACCCGCCGGCGCCACGTCCGCACCATCAGCGCATCGCGCGCGCCATCCTGCAGGACACGGCCCAGCGGCACGAAGGGCAGGTCTTCGCACTGGGCAACGGCGACATGGTCCTGCTCTGTCACCTGGCCGAGAAGCGGGCGCCGGCGGCGCCGCGGCCAGTGGGCACGATCGGCCTGGCCGACCCGGCGGACCTGCCGGCCACGCTCGGCCGGCTCCTGCGCGTCGATGCCCCCGACCCGACCCGGGTGATCAGCATCTGGCACCTCGACGGCGACACCGCGGGGCTGCAGGCCTATGCCGCTGCCCGCGCCGCGGACGCACCGGCGCGTCCGCCCCAGGAACAGGCGGCGGGGGAACCCGGCCAGATCGCGGCCGTGGCGGCGATTGCCGCGCTGGTGGACGACACCGCGGTCGGGGACCTGGTGCACCTGCAGACCGGTGTCCTGATGACGGGACCGGCCGGCACCGATACGGCGGAGGGTGACGGGCCGTCACTGCGACCGATCTATCGCAAGGTGATCCTGGCCACGGCCGCGCTGGAGGCACGTCTCGCCGCCGAGGGCCAGGCCGGCGCGGATCCGTTCCTGTTCCGCCACCTCGCCAGGCGACTGGACCGGCGCTTGCTGGCACTGCTGCACCAGGCGGCCGGCCAGGGGGCGGCCGGCCAGGGCGGCCCCTTCGCCGCCTGCGTGCCCGCGGGGGGATGGGTGGCGCTGCATCTCGAACTGACTTTGCCACTGATCCTGTCCGATGCCTTTGCCGGTTACGCAGCGTCGTGCCGCGACGCCGGCATTGCCCTCGGCGTGGAAGTCTCGCTGCTGGAAGCCTGCGGCGACCCGGTGTCGTTCGCCCGGGCGCGGGCGCTGCTGGTCGAGGCCGGGCTGCGGCTGATCCTGGGCGAGGTATCCCATCTCACTTTGCTGATCGCCCGGCCCGAGGCGCTGCAGCCGGACCTGCTCAAGCTGGAGTGGTCGCCGCGCCTGCGGGAGCTGCCGGCCCAGGAACGACAACAACTCGCCGCCACGATCGAGCGCATCGGCCCGGACCGGATCCTGCTGCATCGCGCCGACACCGAGACCGCGCTGTGCTGGGGCCTGTCGCACGACATCAGGCGGTTCCAGGGGCGGCATATCGACGCCATGCTGGCGGCGACGCGCATGGTCGGCTGCCACGATGCGGCCGGCTGCACGCTGCGCGAATGCATCGAGCGCGCCGCGGCAAGCGGCCCGGCCGGCCGGACCGGCTGCCGCACCCCCGGGCTGCTGGCCCCCTCCCTGCCGGTGCCGCTTCCCCCGGTGCCGGCGCCCCTGGCATCCGCCGAGCTGGTTGCATGACCCGGAAGTCGCACTCATGAGCCCATGGCCCCGCCGCCCGACCCCGGCGCAGGACGTCACCGATATCATCGCGGCGGACACGGCCCGCCTGGGACAGCTGGCACGCGATTGCGCCGGTTCGGACATTGGCCGGGAAGTGCTGCTGCTGCGGCTGTCAGGGCTGCCGGAAGTGCTGGCCCGGCCGCATCATCTGCGGCTGGCGCAGGCAGCGATCGACCCGCTGGTGGATGCCGACCGCGCAGAGCGATTCGCCCTGCCCAACGGCGATGTCGCCATCGTCTGGCGGGGGGACGCCAGCGCGGCCCTGCAAACCAGCATGGAGACGGTGCTGCACCTCTTCGCCGACGAAGGCGATGTGCTGCCGGATCCGGATACGCTCACGCTGACGCTGCATTTGCCGCAGGACGCCGGGACGCTGCTGCGGATCATCGAGGACGCGTCGCGGCCACCGGATGCGCAGCCGTCCGACCCGGAAGCGCAACTGGACCCGCTGGACCCGCAGGCCCTGGCCGGGATCGAGCGCGACCTCGCCAGCGCCGATGTCGCCCGCTTCGTGCGCCGCCGGCAGATCTGCGAGGCCACCGAAGAAGGGTTGCTGCCCTGCTGGGAAACGCGCCATCTCTCGATCACCGAAATCGCCGCCCAGCTTTGTCCGGACCGGTCGGTGCGGGCCGATCCCTGGCTGTTCCGCCGCCTCACCCGCACGCTCGACCGACGCATGCTGGCGCTGCTGGCGGCGCCGCAGGAACTGCGCGAGGCCGGGCCGTTCAGCCTCAACCTGAACGTGGCCTCGGTGCTGTCGCCAGAGTTCCTGCGCTTCGACGCGGTGCTGCCGGGGGTGTTGCGCGGGCAGGTGGTGATCGACCTGGCGCTGCCCGACCTGATGGCCGACCCGGCGGCCTTCCTGTTCGCGCGCGACTTCGCCCACACCCGTGGCTATCGCCTGGGGCTGCGCGACGTCACGCCGGAGCTGCTGGAGGTGTTCCCGCTGCACCAGATGGAGCTGGACCTGCTGCAGCTACGCTGGTCCGCGGCGCTTGCGGACGGCGATGGCGCAAGGCTGCCGGAGCCTGGCCAGGTGGTGCTGTGCCATGTCGACACCCCGGCCGCGCTGGCCTGGGGCCTGGCACGGGGCATCACCCTGTACCAGGGCCGGGCGGTGCATCCCCTCGCCCGGGCGTGACCGGGCAGGCGGCGGGGCGGTGCCGACCGCCCCCGCCGGTACCCGGCGCCGTTGCAGTGGCCGATCCCCCCTTGGCGGCGGCATCGGCGCGGCCTAAGCCGCTTGCATGGACGTCATCACGGCAAACGGCCTGACCAAGCGCTACGGCGAGACCCTGGCAGTGGACGGCATCGATTTCTCGGTGCCCTGCGGCCGGACCGTGGGGCTGCTCGGGGGCAACGGCGCGGGCAAGACCACCACCATCGCCATGCTGCTCGGGCTGCTCATCCCCACCGCCGGCAGCATCCGCATCCTGGGCCACGACATGGCCCGGAACCGCTTCGCCGCCCTCGCGCGGATGAATTTCTCCTCGCCCTACGTCGCCCTGCCGCAACGGTTGAGCGTGGTGGAAAACCTGCGCGTCTATGCCCATCTCTACGATGTGCCCGACGCCGAACGCCGCATCGCCGAACTCGCCGAGGAACTCGATCTCGGGGATTTGCTGCAGCGCCCGGCCGGGCAGCTTTCGGCCGGGCAGAAAACCCGGGTCGCGCTGGCCAAGTCGCTGATCAACCGCCCGGAGGTCCTGCTGCTCGACGAGCCCACCGCCAGCCTCGATCCCGATACCGGCGAACGGGTGCGCAGCTGGCTTGAACGCTACCAGGCGGCGAGCGGCTGCTCGATCCTGCTGGCCTCGCACAACATGGCCGAAGTGGAGCGGCTGTGCAGCCACGTGCTGATGATGAAGCAGGGCCGCATCGTCGATCGCGGCAGCCCGACCGAGCTGCTGACCCGCTACCGCCGCGACGACCTGGAGGAAGTTTTCCTCGACATCGCCCGCAACCGGGCGCGGGAGGACGCGGCATGAGCGGGGTTGCTTCCTCCTCCGCCTCCGCGCAGGGCCGGGCCTCGCTGCGGCGGATCTGGGGGCTGATGTACCGCCATCTCGCGTTGTACCGGCGCTCCTGGCCGCGCCTGCTGGAGCTGGCCTACTGGCCGGCGCTGCAGATGTGCATCTGGGGCTTCACCGCCTCGTTCTTCAGCCAGCGCATGGGCAGCACCGGGGCGGTGGCCTTCGGCATCCTGCTCGGCGGGGTGCTGATGTGGGAGATCGCGCTGCGCGGCCAGATGGGGGTGGCGATCTCGTTCCTCGAAGAGATCTGGTCGCGTAACCTGGGCCATGTCTTCGTCAGCCCGCTGCGACCGTGGGAGCTGGTGGCGGCGCTGTTCGGCATCTCGATCGTGCGCACGGCGCTCGGCGTGCTGCCGGCGGTGCTGCTGGCCTGGGCGCTCTATGCCTTCAACCTGTTCGCGGTGGGCTGGGTGCTGGTGCTGTTCACCATCGGCCTGCTGATGATGGGGTGGTGGGTGGCGCTGGGCGTGATCAGCCTGATCCTGCGCCATGGCGCGGGGGCCGAGGCCCTGGCCTGGTCGATCCTGTTCGCCCTGACCCCCTTCGCCGCGGTCTATTATCCGGTTTCGGTGCTGCCGGGCTGGCTGCAGCCCTTCGCGCTGGCCCTGCCGGCCGCGCATGTGTTCGAGGGGCTGCGGGCAGCGCTCGATCACGGCCAGATCGCCTGGAACCACCTGGCCTGGGCCTTCGGCCTGAACGGGATCTGGCTGGCCCTGGCCGGGCTGCTGTTCCTCGTCCAGTTCCGGGCGGCCCGGGAGCGGGGCGCCTTGCTCAATATCGGCGAGTGACGATGAACGAGATTGCGCGGGATCCGACCCGCTTCTGGCTGATCCGGCATGCACTGGTGGCGGAAAATGCCCGGCTTTATCTCTACGGCATCATGGATGTCGAACTGTGCCCGCACACGCTGCTGGAACAGGCGCCCATGTATCGCTCGCTGGCCGAGCGCCTGCCCCGGCCGGCGCACTGGGTGGCGACGCCGCTCTCGCGCACCCGCCGCACCGCCGAGGCGATCTTCCAGGCCGGCTACCCGGACGCGGCCCCCGCGATCGAGCCCGGGCTGATTGAACAGGATCTCGGCGAATGGCAGGGCCTGCCGCACGGTGACCTGCCGGCGCGGCTGGCGCTGCCGGCGCATCCGTTCTGGCCGCTGGCCGGCGAGGAACGCCCCCCGGGCGGGGAGAGCATGGCCGACGTGATCGGCCGGGTCGGCGCGGTCATGGAACGCCTGGCCCGCGAGCAGCCCGGGCGGGACGTGGTGGTAGTGACGCATGGCGGCACGATCCGGGCGGCGGTGGCGCATGCGCTGCGCATCGGCGCCGACAGCGCGCTGCACCTCTCGGTGCAGAACCTGTCGCTGACCCGGCTGGAACGGCATGCTTCGGGATGGCGCGTGGTCTGCGTGAACGAGTTGCCGGGCTACTGAGCCCGGCCGCAGGTTTATGTTCTGACATAAAAACAAATCCAACCCGGCCCGGTGCACGCCCGGCCGCGCCAGGGGCAGGTGCGTTGTCCCGCCCTGCCGCCCCGGCTATCTTCGCGAACGTACCTCATCCAGGACGGTCGGACGATGACGACGGCACTGCTCATCTGTTTCGTGTTTCTGGGACTCGGGGCGTTGTTCGTCTCGAACCGCCCCGGGCTGTGGACCGCGATTCGCGAACGCGTCCTGCCGACCGGCACGCCCGAGGAAATCCGCGCCCGCATGGAAGAACAGGACGACCTGTTCCGCACGGCGCGCCACAGCTTCGAGAAGGCCGCCTCCACGACCCGGAAGGGATCTCCGGTGGACAGCGCCGCCGCCGCCCAGATCGCCGCGGTCAATGTCTTCGTCGAGAAAGCCCAGGTCCAGCTGACGCGCCACGCCGTGTGGTGCATCCTCGGCGCCACCTGCTTCGTGCTGATGGACGTGGTGGTGGCCACGCTGGCGCTGATGCACCTGACCGCCGCCATCGGCCCGCTCGCCGGCTGGCAGCAGGCCAGCGTCGTCATCGTGCAATCGATCCTGCTCGCGGGCTTCGCGGCGGCGGTGATGTGGCCGCTCACCCTGCTCGCCCGCGCCTTCTTCCGCGAAGCCGCGGCGACGCTGGAGAAGCGGCATTCGCTGCGCATGGGACGGCTTTATGTCCAGTTGAAGGCCCTGAGCACCCCGGAGCCGGGCGAGCCTGCCCGCAGCTTCACCGACACCGAGCTGCTGCGCGCCTTCGGCCTGGCCGCCCCCGCCCCGGCCGGCACCGCCGAGGCCGAGCCGCGGACCCCGCCGGTGCGCCTGCGCCTGCGCTCTCCGCGTCGTCGCGACGAGCAGGTCGAGACGCTGCCCGAAGAACGCAAGCCGCGCCTGACCTGACCGGCGGCCGCGCCGGCACTGCCGGCGATCCGCTGCCTCGTCGTCCCGGCGCACGCGGCCGGGCGAGCAGCCGGGGCGGTCCTCGCCCGGGGAACACGGAAACGTGCATGCGGCTGCCCTCGCCCCGCTCGTTCCTGCCGTGTCATGTCAAGCTTGCCGTGTAACCCCCTGCCAGGACAAACTGCGCCACCCTATTCCTGCCGGTTTCGCACCGCTTTCACCCTTTTCGACCTTCAGGGCCGGCCCCCGGCCCGGGCCTCCGCCCCCCATGATCGGGAGACGCTTTTCCATGACCCGCTTTCTTCTCGCAGCCGTTCTGGCCCTCCTGCCGCTGGCGGCGCGGGCACAGACCGAGCAGCAGATCCTGGTCGACCGTGCCACCCTGACGGTGCAGGAAATGCTGGCGGGCTCACCACAGAGCGACGCCCGCAACCTGCTGCGCCGGGCCACGGGCGCCATGATCTGCCCGCGGGTGTTCAAGGCGGGTTTCATCTTCGGCGGCCAGGGCGGCAGTTGCGTGCTGGTCGGCCGCACCCAGGCCGGCTGGACCTACCCCGCCTTCTACGGGCTGGGCAGCGGCAGCTTCGGCCTGCAGATCGGCATCCAGGACGCCCAGTTACTGATCATCGTGCTCACCCAGAAAGGACTGCAGGCGCTGCTCGACAGCCAGTTCAAGTTCGGCGCCGATGCCGGCGTGGCCGTCGCCACCGTGGGCGCGGGCGTGCAGGGGTCCACCACCGCCGCCCTGAAGGCGGACATCGTGGCCTTCTCCATGGCGCGCGGGCTCTATGCCGGCATCACCCTCGACGGCAGCCTGATCAGCGCCCGCAGCGAATGGAATTCGATCTATTACGGCCGCCCCATTGCCGCCCAGCAGATCGTGCTGCAGGGCGATGGCAACAACCCCGGTGCGGAACCGCTGCGCGAGATGCTGGCCCGCTTCTCCGGCGGCTGAACAAAAAGCCAGAGCGCGCAGGCCGTTTACGGTCAGCGCGCTCTAGCCGCTCCGGCCCGGGCTGGCGTAGGGTGCCGGCCGAATGTCCCGCATGGCCCCGTTCTGGAAAACCAAACGCCTCACGGAGATGACCCGGGAGGAATGGGAAAGCCTGTGTGACGGCTGCGGCCGTTGCTGCCTGCACAAGCTGCGCGACGAAGACACCAACGAGCTCAGCTTCACCAACGTCTCCTGCCGCCTGCTCGACCTGCAGTCCTGCCGCTGCCGCGACTATCCCAACCGCCGCCGCCACGTGCCGGACTGCGTGAGCCTGCATCCATCCGTACTCGAAGAGATCGACTGGCTGCCGCCATCCTGCGCCTATCGCCGGCTCGCCGAAGGCCGCGGCCTCGCCTGGTGGCATCCGCTGGTGTCAGGGGATCCCATGACGGTGCACAGCGCCGGCATTTCGGTCCGCGGACGGGGCGTCAGCGAGCGGCATGCCGGGCCGCTGGAGCACCATATCGTCGCCTGGCCCGGAGAGGAGCCGAATCCGAAGCGCCCCACTGCGGTGCCAGCCGGCAAAAAATAGAGGGAAGGTCCTACGCCATGATGAAGGAAGCGCTGTACGGTGGCGTGAACGCGGCGGTGCTGACCGCGATGACCCCCGACCTCTCCGTCGATCTCGACCGCATGGCCCGGCACTGCCAGTGGCTGCTGGCGAATGGGTGCAACGGACTGGGCATCCTGGGCACCACCGGGGAAGCCAACAGCCTGGGCATCTCCGAGCGAATCTCGGTGCTGGAAGGCCTGGCCGAGCGGGGGTTGCCGCCTGCCGTGATGTTGCCAGGAACCGGCACCACCGCCCTGACCGACACCGTGCTGTTGACCCGCCGGGCGGCGGAGCTGGGCTGCCGTGGCGCCCTGCTGCTGCCGCCGTTCTTCTACAAGACCCCGTCCGAGGATGGGCTGTTCGCCTATTTCAGCGAGGTCATCCAGCGGGTCGGCGGCGATATCCGCATCTACCTCTATCACTTCCCGGCCCAGTCGGCGGTGCCGGTCACGCTCGGGCTGATCGGGCGGCTGATCAAGGCCTATCCCGGCAAGGTCAAGGGCGTGAAGGATTCCAGCGGCGACTTCGCCAATACAAAATCCTATGTCGACGTGTTCGCCGCCGACGGGTTCGAGGTCTATTGCGGCGATGATGGCGCCCTGCACGCCCTGCTGCAGGAAGGCGGCGCCGGCTGCATCACCGCCGCCGCCAATGTCGGCAGCGCGATCTCGGCGCTGGTCTACGCCAACTGGGACCGGCAGGCGGGCGCGGACGCACAAGTGACCCTCTCGGCCATCCGCAAGGCCGTGACCTCGGCGGCCCTGATCCCCGGCCTGAAGGCGCTGGTCGCCCGGCACACCGGGGATGCCGGCTGGCAGGCGATCCGTCCGCCGCATCTGCCGCTCTCGCCGGAAGCACGGACAAAGCTGTTCGCCACCTTCGATGCCTGCGGGCTGAAACTGACGCCGGCGGGCTGACGCCGCGACAAAAGCCTTTTGCCATCAGGAAGGTGGTACGCGGGAACTCTCCCCCGCGCGGCCGGTTACGGATCGCATCCGAACGGGGTGAGGGGGAGAGCAGATCGATGACGTTGCATCCGCATTTTTTCCGGCTGGTGGCGGTGGCCCTGCTGCTTGCCAGCCTCGGGTCGCTCGCAGGCTGCAACACGACCGAGGGGGTCGGCCGCGACATGTCCTCGGCCGGGCGGTCCCTCAGCAACGCCGCCGACCGAAACAAATAGGCGCGGCCGCCTGGTTCAAACCCCGCGGACCACGACGGAACTCATTGCCCCCACGCACGAGACTTGCCAAACTATGCGTGATGGATTCAGCGAGTTCCGAGATTCTCGCGCTCCCCGGGGGCGCGGCGCGAGTGGAATGGCGGCGCAGCCAGCGGGCTCGCCGCGTGAGCCTGCGCATCGATCCACGCGGTGGCACCGTGGTGGTCACCCTGCCCCCCCGGGCCGGCCGCACCGCCGGGATGGCGCTGTTGATGGACCATGCGTCCTGGGTGGCCGAGCGACTCGCCGCCCTGCCCGGCGCCATTCCCTTCGCCCCCGGGGCGAAGGTGCCGCTGCACGGCACCGAGTATCGCATCCGCCATGTGCCTGGCCGCGTCGGCGGCGTATGGGTGGAGAAGGAAGAAATCCTGGTGAGCGGCGAGGCGGAGTTCCTGCCCCGCCGGGTCGCCGATTTCTTCCGCGCCGAGGCACGGCGGCGGATGACGGAACTGGTGGCCGCCAAGACCGCGATCGCCGGGGTGCAGGCGCACCGGGTGACGGTGAAGGACACCCGCAGCCGCTGGGGCAGTTGCGCCGCCAGCCGCAACCTCGCGTTTTCCTGGCGCCTGGTGATGGCGCCGCCCTTCGTGCAGGACTACGTCGCCGCGCACGAAGTCGCGCATCTGCGCCATATGAACCACGGCCCGCGCTTCTGGGCGCTGGTCGAGGAACTGACCCCCCATACCAACGCCGCCGTCACCTGGCTGCGCGCGGAAGGGCCCCGGCTGCTGCGGGTGGGCTGAGCAGGCTCAACCGCTGATCCACGTCATATGGCGTTCCGCCGAGCGCAGCACCGCCCCGCGCCCATCCTCCGTCACCTCCCGGTCCCAGAACGCGCCGTACACCCGTTCGAAGGCGAAGGGCGCCACCGCGGCCGCGATCCCGCGCACCGTCCGCGCCGGCAACGGGATCAGGTTGGGATAGCTGCGCATGAAGCCGACCCAGCGCCGGTCCGGCACCACCTGCACGATGTCGCCCGCAAGCAGAGCGCCCCGGCCGCCCGCCCCCGCCGGCCAGTGCAGCATCGTCGCGCCGTCGAAATGGCCGGGCGCGTTGATCAGCGTGATGCCATCCCACAGCTCCCGGCAGGGTCCAGACCAGAAACGCAGCGCCGGGTCGGGCCGCACCACGTGCTGCCGGTCGGCCGCGTGCAGCCAGACCGGCGCGGCGAAGGCCCGCGCCCAGTCCACCATCGCCGTGTAGTAATGCGGATGGCTGATGCAGATCGCGGCGATGCCGCCCAGGGCGGCGACGATCTCCATGGTGGCGTCGTCCAGCAGGCTCAGGCAGTCCCACAGCACGTTGCCGCCGGGAGTGCGCAGCAGCAGCGCCCGTTGCCCGATCGCGAAGGCAGGCATGGTCCCCAGCCCGAACAGTTCCGGCTCCAGAAGCCGCCAGGCATTGAAATGGGTGGCGCGCAGGGCATCCGGCGTGGTCCAGCGCTGGCCGCCGGGCCCCACGTACTGGCGTTCGTCGCTGCAGATGGGACAGGTGTCGGGCGGGGCGTCCGCCGGCGGAAACTGGGTGCCGCAGGTCACGCAGATGAACGCCGCCATGCCGTCCCCCCCCCGTCACGCCCCTCAGCGCCGGCCGCCGCCGCCCGGTTCCGTCACCCCCGCGCCTCGAGGGCGATGTCGCGGAACAGCCGGGCCGGCAGCCCGCCCCCGGTCACGCCCTTCATCGGGCGGTTGTCGTCCTGGCCCAGCCAGACGCCGATGACCACGTCACCGGTCGCGCCGACGAACCAGGCGTCGCGGTAATCCTGCGTGGTGCCGGTCTTGCCGGCGACATGGCGGCCGGAAATCGCCGCGCCGCGCCCGGTGCCATGCGTCACCACCGCCGTCATCATCCGCACCATCATCGCCGCGATGTCCGGATCCACCACCGGGGCCGGCGGGATGCGGGCCGGCCGGACCTCGCGCCCGCCGGTGGCGACCCGCTCGATCGCACCCGGCGTCACCCGCAGCCCGCCATTGAAGAACGTGGCGTAGGCGGCGGTCAGTTGCAGCAGTCCGACCTCGCCGGTGCCGAGCGCGATTGAATCATTGAGCGGCAACGATTCCGACACCCCCAGCCGGCGCGCCGCCTCCACCACCGCCCGCGGCCCGCCGTACTGCCGCAGCAACCGCACCGAGACGGTGTTGATCGATTCCGCCAGCGCCTCCTCCAGCGTGACCTCGCCCTGGTAGCGCCCCTCGAAATTGGCGGGCGACCAGTTGCCCAGGCGGATCGGGGCATCCAGCACGGTATCGTCCGGCCGCAGCCCGGCTTCCAGCGCCACCAGCCAGACGAAGGGCTTGAACGCCGAGCCGGGCTGGCGGCGCGCCATGACCGCACGGTTGAAGGGGCTGCTGCGCCAGTCGCGCCCACCGACCATGGCCCGCACCGCGCCGGTCGCGGCATCCAGCACCACCACCGCACCCTGCCCCACCCCGGCCGCAGCCCCCCTGCCCTCCAGCAACGCCGCCAGCTTTGTTTCCGCCGTCGCCTGCAGCCGGCCGTCCAGCGTGGTCTGCACCACCGCATCCGCGCCCGGCGCCAGCAGCCCCTGCACCTGCTCGGCGGCCCAGTCGGCGAAATAGCCGGCCGCCAGCGGCGGCTTGGCGGAGCTGCCGATCTGCGCCGCCGCCGCCTGCGCCTCCTCGGGCTTGATCACGCCCACATCCACCATCGCCGCCAGCACCTCGCGCGTCCGCGCCGCGGCGGCGGCCGGATCAGCCCGCGGGTTGAAGCGCGAGGGCGCCCGCGGCAGCCCGGCCAACATGGCGGCCTGCCACAGCGTGACGCGGCGGGCGGAGACGCCGAAATACATCCTGGCCGCGGCATCCACGCCCCAGGCCCCCGAGCCCAGGTAGACGCGGTTGAGCCAGATCTCGAGGATCTCGCGCTTGCTGAAGCTGCGCTCCAGCCACAGCGTCAGCAGCACCTCCTGGACCTTGCGACGCAGCGTGCGCGCGTTGGTCAGGAACAGGTTCTTGGCCACCTGCTGGGTGATGGTGGACCCGCCCTGCACCACCCGCCCGGAGGTCAGGTTCACCCACACCGCCCGGGCGACGCCGATCGGGTCGATGCCGGGATGTTCGAAGAAACGCCGGTCCTCCACTGCCACGGCGGCGGCGGGCAGGTAGCGCGGCATGTCCGACAGCCGCAGCGGATCGCCCACCACGTCGCCGAAACTCGCAAAGGTCCGGCCGGACCGGTCCTGCAGCGTCAGGCTCGGACGGCGGACGGCATCCAGCGCCGCATCCGGACGCGGCAGGTCCCAGGCGAACCAGAGCAGCACCAGCCCCAGGGCAATGACGCCCCAGATGCCCAGGATCACGCCCCATTTCACCACCGGCCACAGCCAGGAACGACGCCGCGGCGACGGCGGGGAAACGACTCGGGAAGGGCGCTGCATCCTCGTGCCTATAGCAGCGGGCGGGGCGGCTTCGGGAGAAGGGCCTTTCAGGTCAAGGCCAGGGCTCCGCCCTGGACCTGCCAAGGGCCATAAGGCCCTTGGATCCCAGTCTCGCTGCGCGGCACAGAAACTAGGGGGTCCAGGTTACCTGGGCGTCAAGCGGCACCACCGGACGCGGCAGATGCTTCCACTGGAAATGCTGCAGCATCGGACTGGCCAGGCCCGGGGCGTCGATCTCGATCACCTGGTCCGGGGCAAAGAATTCATCGAAGCCGCCGCGGAAATGCCCGCGCGACTTCACCACCACCGCCCGGGCGGCGGCGATGTCCAGGCCGAAGGTCTCGATGAAGGCGGGGTCGGCACACTGGAAACGCTCGGACGCGACCAGCACGGTGATGCCGTCCAGTTGCAGGGCCGCGGCGGGACCCATGTCCAGGCTGACGCCGGCATAGATGCCCCGCCGGCCCCGCACCGGCCCCGGATGCAGGCTTCGCACCACCGCCGGGGCCCGGAACGGCAAGGTGAAGTCGCTGCTCGGGTCACGGTTGAAATGCGCCGGGAAGGCAGCCCCGACGCCACGCCGATGCGCCTCGGCGGCCAGCAGCGGGTCATGGATCAGCCCGATTACCGCATCCCGCACCCCGGCGGCATGGAAGGCCGACAGCACGAACATGGTGTTGCCCCGCCCGCCGCCACCCGGATTGTCGGCGAGATCGGCGAAGATCAGCGCCGGCTTCGCCGGGTCCTCGGTCGCGCGGGCCAGCCGCACTGCCCGCTCCAGCGTGGTCAGCCGGGGATGGAACCGCTCGCGCCGCTCCCATGCCGCCTCGGCGATTTCCAGCGCCAGGGCCTGCGCCAGCGCCGGCTCGGTCGCGGTCACCACCACGGACAGCCCGGTGAAGGCAGTGTCGCTGTAGGGGAAGCCGCCCAGCACCGAGACGTTCAGCACCTCCCCGGCATAGGGCGGCTCCCGCATCCGCGCCTGGCCGAGATCGACCAGTTCGCCGAAGGGACGCTCGGGCACCTCCGCCCCGGTCAGCAACGTGACCGTGGGGGGCACGATCGGCAGTCGCACCCGCGCGATCGTGCCCGGCAGCCCGCCGATCAGCCGGCGCAGCAACTGCGCCGCCTCGGCGCCGCGCGCGCGCATGTCCAGATGCGGGTTGCAACGATAGGCGACGAAGCCGTCCAGCGTCTCGACATCGGCCTCCGAGACATTGGCATGCAGGTCGTAGCTGGCGACCACCTTCACCCCGGGCCCGACCACCCGGCGCACCATCGCCTGCAGCGTTCCCTCGGGATCGTCGTCTTCCGTGGTCAGCCCCGCGCCATGCATGACGCAATAGACCCCGTCGAGCGGCCAGGCGGCACGCAGCCGCGCCTCCCACTCCAACATCAACGCATCGAAGAACCGCTGCTCGACCGGCCCGTTCGGCTCGGCCGCCGCCAGCAGGATCGGCACCGGCTCCCACGGCCCGGCTGCGTCCATGTCGGCGACGAAACCAGGTAGCTCGGGCAGCATGCGCGGGGCCGCCTCGCGCGCCTCGGCGAGCAGGGCCTCGCCGCGCAGCAGGGACCGGGCGGCGAAATCGCGCTCACCCGCGAGCGGGGCGAAGCGATTGGATTCGACGGAAAAGCCCAGCAGGGCGATACGGCGGGTCACAGGGTCACTCCCAGCATCCCGGCAAGACGCGGCGTGGCCTTCAGCCCACTGCCGGTCAGCACGAGCACGGTGGTCTGTTGCGGCGTCACGGCGCCGGTGGCCAGCAGCCGCCGCAGCGCCGCCAGCACCTGGGCCGAGGTCGGCTCGACATAGAGGCCGGCCCGCGCCAGATCGAGCGTCGCCCCGGCGATCTCCTCCTCCGCCAGCATGACCGCGCCGCCCTCGCTCCGGCGCAGCGCGCCGAGCACCTCGCGCAGGCGGATCGGCGCGGCGATGGCGGTACCCTCGGCGATGGTGGGGCGAATCGGGGTCGCGACCGGCGCGTCGGCCCCGTCCAGGTCAGATCCGGCCAGAAAAGCCGCGGCGATCGGGGCGCAATGGGCGGGCTGGGCGGCGAACAGGCGGGGCAACCGGTCGATCGCGCCGGCCCGCAGCAACTCGGAGAAGCCGATCTCGCAACCCAGCACGTTCGACCCGGCGCCACAGGGCACGATGACGTTGTCCGGGGCGGTGAAGCCGAGATCCTCCCACAGCTCATAGGCCAGGGTCTTGGTGCCCTGCAGGAAGAACGGGTGCCAGTTGTGGCTGGCATAGAACACCGCCTGGGACCGCGCGATCGCGGCCTCGGCGGTGTCCTGGCGCGTGCCGGGGATAAGCTCCACCGTCGCGCCATGCGCGCGCATCTGCACCGTCTTGGCCGGGCTGGTGGCGGCGGGGGCCAGGATCGTCGCCGCCATGCCGCCCGCCGCGGCATAGGCGGCGACCGCGGCACCGCCATTGCCGGAGCTGTCCTCCAGCACCGCCCGCACCCCCTGCTGGCGCAGCAGCGACAGCATCACCGCGGCGCCACGGTCCTTGAAGCTGCCGGTGGGCATGACCCACTCGCATTTCAGCAGCACCTCGACCCCGTCCAGGGAGCGGGAGAGCAGCGGCGTGCGGCCTTCGCCCAAGGTGATCGGGGCGGCGCAGGCCAGCGGCAAGGCCGCCCGGTAGCGCCACAGGCTGTTCGTCGCGGTGTCGATCTGCGCGCGGGTGATGCCGGGCAGAGGCGTCAGCAACAGCGGCGCCTGCGCCTCCCCACACCAGCGCGGCACATCGATCGGCCAGGTCCGGCCGGTCTGCGGATCGAGATAGGCCACCGTCATGTCGCGTCGCTCCTCCATCCACAGGCTGGTCCGGCCACGCCGCGGTTGCAAGCGGGGCAATCAGGGGCGATTGACGATCCGGCGCCCATGGCGCACCAAGCCAGCGGAGGCCCCGCCATGAAACGCGCCCTGATCGGCCATACCGGTTTTGTCGGCGGCACCCTGCTCGCCGCCGGCGGCTTCAGCCATGGCTTCAACACGCGCGATTTCCGCGACATGGCCGGCCAGCATTTCGACGAGATCGTCTGCGCCGGCATCCCTTCGGTGAAGTGGCTGGCCAACCAGGAGCCGGAACAGGACCGCGCCGCCATCCGCGCCCTGCTTGAGGTGCTGGAACGCACCCGTGCCGGGCGCTTCGTGCTGATCTCCACGATCGACGTCTACCCCGATCCCGCGCGGCCGCTCGACGAGGACGCGGATCTGGCGGGCCTGCCCAACCAGCCCTACGGGCTGCACCGCTTCGAAGTGGAACGCTTCGTGGCCGAGCGCTTCCCGGTCCATACCATCATCCGCCTGCCCGCGCTGTTCGGCGACGGGCTGAAGAAGAATGCGCTGTTCGACCTGCTGAACGACAACATGGTGGACCGGGTGAACCCCGCCGCGACCTTGCAGTGGTATCCGACACGCCGCCTGCCCGGCGATCTCGCGCGCATCGCCGGCGCCGGCCTGCCCGTGGTCAACCTCGTCACCGAGCCGGTGGCGATGCGCGACGTGATCGCCCGCTTCTTCCGTGGCGCCCCGGTCGGCCCGGACGCCGAGCCGGCGCCGCACTACGCCCTGCGTACGAAGCATGCCGCCCTGTTCGGCGGCACCTCTCCCTGGATCATGGCGGCACCCCAGGTGCTGGCGGCGATGGGCGACTTCGTCAGCCGGGCGCGGCGCCGCTGAGAGCCCCGCCCCCCTCGCCCGCTCCCATACCGCCTGCCCTTCCGCCGGAGACGCTGCCATGACCGAATTCCTCGACGACGTTGCCGCACTGGCCCGCGAGCTGGTGCGCATCGACAGCCGCAGCTTCGTCTCCAACCTCCCCCTCGCCGCGGCGGTGGAAGCCGCCCTGCCCGGCTTCGCCATCGAGCGGATCGACTACGCGGACGCGGCGGGGGTGGCCAAGCGCGCGCTGGTGGCGCGGCGGGGCACGGGCAGTGGCGGACTCGCATTCTCCGGCCACATGGACACCGTCCCCGACACCGGCTGGACCGAAGATCCCTGGTCGGGCCGCATCGACGGCGACACGCTGCACGGCCTGGGCAGCACCGACATGAAGGGGCCGCTCGCCGCCTGCATCGTGGCGGCCCGTGCCCTGCCGGAACGGGTGCCGGTGATGCTGGTGGCGACCACCGACGAGGAAACCAGCAAGCGCGGCGCGCAGGAGATCGCCGCCCGCTCCGTCCTGGTGCGGGAGGCGCCGCCCGCCGCCCTGCTGGTGGCCGAGCCGACGCGGATGCGACCGGTGCGCGGGCACCGCAGCCACATCAATTTCAACGTCGTCGCCACCGGCGTGCAGGCGCACAGCAGCACCGGGCGCGGGCGCAACGCCAACTGGGACCTGGTGGAGTTCCTGGCCGAGATGAAGGCGCTGTACCGGCGCCTGCGCGAGGACGCCGCGCTGCAGGATCCCGCCTACGATCCGCCGTTCAGCGATTTCAACCCGGTGATCGACAACCACGGCACCGCGGTGAACGTGACCGTGCCGAAGGCGACGCTGCGCATCAAGTTCCGCTACAGCGCCGGTGTCGATCCCGATCCGGTGCGCCGCGCCGTGCAGGATGCCGCCACCCGCCACGGGCTTGCCGTCACCGAGGAACGTGAGGGCGCCCCCCCGGAACTGCCGGCCGACCATCCGCTGGTCCGGCTCTGCGCCGACCTGACCGGACAGGCGCCGGCGACCGCGCCTTATGGCACCGATGCCTCCGAACTGCAGGGCATCGCCCCGTGCGTGGTGCTTGGCCCCGGCGACATCGCCCAGGCGCACACGCCGACCGAAACGGCCCGCCTGTCCGATCTGGCGCGGGCCGTGCCGGTGTTCATGCGCCTCGCCGAACGTGTCGCGGCGGGCTGACGGGCGGGATCAGGCGGCCTTTTCGGGACGCTTGCCGATCTCGCAGCGCCAGCGGGCGAGGCGGTAATCGGGATGGCCGGCGATGAACTCGGCGGCCATCGGCTGGGCGGCGACCATGCAGGCAGCGAGGCCGTTCATGTCGGCGAGCAGCGGACGCTTCTCGACACAGGACGTGGCATTGGCGGCAAGGCAGTAGATCAGGACGAGCTGGACCACGTTACGGGGCTCCCGGCCAAGGTGGCCGTGCGGTTTCTCTGGTGCGACTTTGCGCAATGCGACGGCAATCCGAGCATTGCCGAAATCAACCAAAGTTTTATTTCTGTATATTATTTTCTACTTTAGCGCGCTTTTCCGCGAATATCCACAAGGATCACGATCCGTATTCACATGTATTTTATTTTGACATGGATTAATCGGCCCAGCCGAATTTTGTGCAAATTTCAAATAAATGCGTCCTGGCCGAGACAGACATGCCTCGCTGCCGCCGCAACCATCCCGCCCCACGGAACCCGGAAGCCTGCCCAACAGAGGAGGACGACGGATGTTCAGACACGACATGCATCGGCGGCATCCCCGCCGGATGCCGTATTGGGTGGCGACGGCGTGCCTGCCGCTGGCCCTTCTCGCCGCTTCCCCCGCAGCGGCCGAGTGGGCATCGGCCCCCGAGAAGTTCGGGGTGCACCCGACCTGGATCTACACGCCACGCGGCACTCTGCCGGGACTGGGCAAGCGCGGGCTCCTGGTCGTCCTGCACGGCTGCGCGCAGACCCATGACCAGTTGAAGGAGGGCGGCAACATCGCGGCGGCGGCCGAGAAATACGGGCTGGTGGCGGCGTTGCCCTACGTCACCCCGGAAGACGGCGTTGGCGTCTCGCTGACGGCCGCCTCGCTGGGCTGCTGGGATTACGACGGCACGATGGACCTGCACGGCCACGCGGCGTTCGTCGCGGACCTGGCGCAGAAGCTGGCCGCGCGCGCGACGCTGAACATCGACCGCGACCGTATCTATGTCGTCGGCCTGTCGTCGGGCGGGGCGCTTGCGCTCAAGGCGGCCTGCGCGGCGCCGGACGTGTTCTCGGGCGTCGGCTCCATTGCCGGGCCGTCGGTCGGAAGCGATCAGCTCAAGGCGGTTTTCGAGGTGCCGGAAAGAACCGTCGAGGATTCCGTCGCGGCGTGCCGGAAGCTTGCCGGAAGCAAGCTCCCGTTCCTGGCCACCCAGATCGCCAACATCGCCTTCGGCACGATGGACAAGGACGGATGGCAGCAAGCGCCCCTTTGTACGGGGGTTGGCCATCCGGGACAGAACTGCGTCAGCAGCGTCAAGTGGAGCATCGACGACGTCAAGGTGCTGCAAGAGGTCTACGCGGCGCGCGAGGCCGGGTGCAGCGTTCCGGTGCAGGGAGGCAAGGGCCGGGAAGCGACCGTCATGGGCGGCAGGAACGTCCGCATAGGCATCCTGACCATTCCGAATGTCGGGCATGCGTGGCCTGCCGGGGCAACGACATCCGCAGACGCAGCGTCGGGTGAGTACATCGCCCATGCGGGCCTGAACTACCCGATGTACATCTCGGGATGGCTGACCACCTACAGCCTGCGTGGCGTCCCCCTGTCGGGCGGCCGCCGCTCCGTGCCGCAGGGCACGGCGGCATGTGCCAGCAGCGGCAGTTGATGCCCCATATGGAAGCGCGCTGACAGTGGCCGTCAGCGCGCTCCAGCGAATGGTCCAAGGACGAAGGAAACGGCGGGCCGGCCGCCCTCCGGCTACGGCGCGAAACGCAGCGACACTTCGCCCACGCTGGAGAACCGCACGCTCACCTGGGCGCCCGCGGCGACGCGGTTGGCGCCGGTCCAGGATCCGCAGGTGACGAACTGGCCCGCCTTCAGCCCGCCGGCCCAGACGCTGCCCGCATTCGCCAGCCAGATCACCTGGCCGAGCAGATCCCCGCCGGGATGGCCGGTGCGCGTGGCATTCACCGCGCCGTCGACCCGTTGCTCGACGCTCTCGGCGGCGAGATCGATGCCGCGCCACTCGGTCACGCCCGGACCGAAGACGAAGGCGCCGTGCGACTGGAAGTCGGCGAGCGCCGTCAGCATCGGCACCGAAGCGGGTTCGACGAAGCGGGATTCCAGGACCTCGATGGCGGGGTGGAAGGCGGCGATGGCGGCAGCGACTTCCTCGGGCGAATAGGGGGTGGCCCGGGGCGGCAGGTCGTGGCCGATGCGCACCGCAACTTCCGCCTCGACGCCCCGCAGCCGGTACTCGGGGCCGATGGTCACCGGACCGGCCAGGATGCCGCTGGCCGGCAGCGCCCCGCAAAGCGGCAGGCCATCGGCCTGCACCGGACCGACTTTCCAGCCCCCGATCGGGCCGAGCTGGGCGGCAACCTGCTGCTGGATGGCATAGGCAACGGCACGATCCGCCGGACGCAACTCGGGCGGCAGGTCGTCGAGGCGGCGGGCAGGATCACGACGGGCGGCAAGCAGCAGTTCGGCGGCGCGAGTGGCAATTTCGGGCATGACTTTGTCCCTTGGGGCGAGTAGCGCATGAAACCTTGCACTCCCGCGCGCGCCTGTCCAACAGGATACGAGCCGGATTCCCCCGCCCTGACGGCAGGGGAATGGCCGATCATTCCCCTTCAGCCAGCATTCCCAGATCACTCCGGCAAGAAATCCAGGCAATGACCGCCCCGACGCTGCAGCGGCAACCAGCATGCTTGTCGCCGCAGCCGGCACGACGTTCAGCCACGGCAATTCAGCATGGTCATTTCATGGGCAGCACTGGCATTCGCTTTGATTCATGCATGCCGGAGCATCAAGGATTGCCAGGAGGACGGACCATGGCGCCATAGCGCGTGGCGCGAAATCCGAATTTCTCGTACCATCGTATCAGCCGTGCCTGCTCCATGGGCTGCGCCACGGCCTCGGTGGCATAGGGCCAGGCCTTCAGCGTCAGGGTGACACCACAGGCATCCGCCTGTCCGCAAATAAACCTGAGCACCTCGGTTCCCTGCCCGTTACGTGGCCGCAGCGACCGCAGGGTATGCATCTCGACCGACGCGCCGTCATACCGCGAGGGCAACAGGCAGAAGGCGACCTCCCGGATCAGGTAGCTGCCGGAATTGCCGGGGGTCGGAACCGACCTGCCGACGCGATAGAGTTCGAGCGCGTCAAGGAACGTACGCGAAAGAGAATCATCAACACTCCGCTGACGCTCTGACGAAAAAAGTTGCAACATGACCAGTTCATCAATGGACCCGCAAAGGAAACCTCGCAAGACGCCACTGGATTGCCCCCACGCCGGCAAGCGCGCCCGCCAGACGGAATGATGAATTTCACCGCCGCCCTCTTCCTTGACCGGACCATCACCGCTCAGCGTTCGTGCGGGACGCGAACTCCATTTCAGGCATTGCACCCGGATGGTCGGACGCGGCCGGCGGCACGGCGGGGCCGGGCGGCAGCGTCCTGACGAAGCCCTGGACGACACCCCCGGATCTGCGGACATAGTCCTCGCGCAACCAAGCCGAGGATCCGATGACCGTCTATCTCGAAGACCTGAAGGTCGGGATGACCGCCACCACCGGCAAGACCATCACGGAAGCCGATATCCTGCTCTATTCGGCGGTCAGCACCGACACCAACCCCGTGCACATCAACGCCGAGGCCGCCGCCGCCAGCCCGTTCAAGGAACGGGTGGCGCACGGCATGCTGACGGCGGGGCTGATCAGTGCCGTGCTGGGCAACCAGTTGCCGGGCCCCGGCACCATCTACATGGGCCAGACCCTGCGGTTCCGCGGTCCGGTCAGGATCGGCGACACCGTCACCGCCACGGTCGAGGTCACGGCGATCGAGGCCGACAAGAAGCGCGCCACGCTGAAGACCATCTGCACGGTCGCCGGCAAGACCGTGATCGAGGGCGAGGCCACCGTCCTGGTCCCCGTGCGTGGCTAGGGCTCCATCCGGCCGCACGACTTTCTGCATCGAACCAGGACACCCATAAAAACAAGGGGATGGCGCGGCGGCGCGGGAGTGCCCACGCCGCCCGCCCCTCTCCCCTGTCTTTATGGCAGCACCCTCCCGCCCGAGATGGGCTATGAGGGGCCAGCGCCCTTTCTTCCGTTGCGGGAAAAGGCGGTGCCGGATTGCCACCGGTACCGGCCGAGCGGTCCCGCACCCCTCCGGCCGGCAGAGACCAACACGAAGCATGCGTATCTTCCATGACTGGCGCGACCTGCCCGAGGATGCCCGCGGCGCCTCGGTGGCGCTTGGCAATTTCGACGGCGTGCACCTGGGCCATGCCCATGTGCTGAAGGCCGCCCATGGCGCGCGGCCCGATGCCCCGCTGGCCGTGCTGACCTTCGAGCCGCATCCGCGCGAGCTGTTCCGCCCCGACGACCCGCCATTCCGGCTGACCCTGCCGCCCGCCCGGGCGGAGGTGCTGGCCGCCCTCGGGGTGAAGCTGCTCTACGAGATCCCCTTCGATGCCGCGTTCAGCATGATGAGCGCCGAGGATTTCGTCTCCGGCGTGCTGCACCGCGGCCTGGGCGCCCGGCACCTGGTCTGCGGGCCGGATTTCGCCTTCGGCCATCGCCGCGGCGGCGATATCGGCTTCCTCGCCGAGCGTGCCGAGGCGCTGGGGATCGGCCTGACCGTGGTCGCCCCGATCGGCGACGAGGCCGGGCCGATCTCCTCCACCCGCATCCGCCGCACCCTGCAGGACGGCTACCCGGAGCGGGCCACCGCCAAGCTCGGCCGCCCCTGGGCGATCCGCGGCATCGTGCTGCACGGCGACGCGCGCGGGCGCGGCATCGGCTTCCCCACCGCCAATGTCGCGCTGGGGCGGCATATCGAGCCGGCGCGGGGCGTCTATGCGGTCACCGCAAGGCTGCCGGACGGGCGCACGTTGCGCGGGGTGGCCAATATCGGCCGCCGCCCGACCTTCAGCAACCGCCCCGAAAGCCTGCTGGAAGCCCATCTCTTTGACTTCAGCGGCGACCTGTACGGCCTGGAAATCGAGGTGGCGCTGCTGAGCTTCCTGCGCAGCGAACAGAAATTCGCCGGGCTCGACGCCCTGCGCGCGCAGATCGTCGCCGATGCCGAAGAGGCGCGGCGCGTGCTTGACCGCGTCCTCGCGCCCTCCCCATAGTCGGCCGATGCACGGGGTACCGCACGCGCGAATTACCGGCCCGGCCGCCTGAGCGGTCCGGGATAGTTCTGACGCGCCCTTCCTCTGTCCGATGCGGCGACCTCGCCGCCCGAGATCCCCCCGAGATCCCCATGACCAAGACTGGCATGACCGAAAAACAGGACTACCGCGACACCGTCTTCCTTCCCGCGACCTCGTTCCCGATGCGCGGCGACCTGCCCAAGAAGGAACCGGCGATGCTCGCGCGCTGGGAGCGGATGGGATTGTGGGAGCGGCTGCGCGCGGCCAGCCGCGAGCGCAGGAAATTCATCCTGCATGACGGGCCGCCCTACGCCAACGGCAACATCCATATCGGCACCGCGCTGAACAAGATCCTCAAGGACGTGGTCAACCGCGCCGCCCAGATGGGCGGGGCCGATGCCGAGTACATCCCCGGCTGGGACTGCCACGGCCTGCCGATCGAGTGGAAGATCGAGGAAAACTACCGCGCCAAGGGCCAGGACAAGGACGCGGTGCCGATCCTGCAGCTGCGCGCCGAATGCCGCGCCTATGCCGCCCACTGGATGGGGGTGCAGGAGCAGGAATTCCGCCGCCTGGGCGTGCTCGGCGACTGGGCGCACCGCTACGCCACCATGGACTTCCCCTCCGAGGCCGCGATCGCCGCCGAGATCGGCCGCTTCCTGATGAACGGGGAGCTGTTCCGCGGCCTGCGGCCGGTGATGTGGTCGCCGGTGGAAAAGACCGCGCTGGCCGAGGCCGAGATCGAGTACCACGACCATACCAGCACGACCATCTGGGTCCGCTTCCCGGTGGTGACGCCGACCGTGCCGGAGCTGGCGGGGGCGGCGGTGGTGATCTGGACCACCACCCCCTGGACCATGCCGGGCAACCGCGCCATCGCCTGTGGCCCCGACTTCGACTACGCGGTGCTGCGCGTCGATGGCGTCAAGGAGGGCTCGCTCGCCCGCCCGGGCGAGGTGCTGGTGCTGGCACAGCCGCTGGTGGAACAGACCTGCGAGGCGACCGGGATCACGGCGCATACCGTGCTGCACGTGCTGAAAGGCGCGGCGATCGCCGGCACGGTCTGCGCCCACCCGCTGCGCGGGCGCGGCTACGACCATGACGTAACGGTCTTCCCGGCCGATTTCGTGACTACCGACGCCGGCACCGGCTTCGTCCACATCGCCCCGGGCCATGGCGAGGAGGATTTCGAGCTCGGCCGCACCCATGGCATCGAGGTGCCGGAAACGGTGGGCGACGACGGCACCTTCAATGCCTGGGTGCCGCTGTTCGCCGGGCTGCACGTCTACAAGGCCGCCGATCCGGTCTGCGCCGCCATGACCGAGGCCGGCGGGCTGCTCGCGCGCGGCAGCATCGTCCACCCCTACCCGCATTCCTGGCGTTCCAAGAAGCCGCTGATCTTCCGCGCCACCCCGCAATGGTTCATCCGCATGGACGGCGCGGGCGAGATCCGCACCAAGGCGCTGGCGGCGATCGCCGGGACCCATTTCGTGCCGGAAAAGGGCCGTACCCGCCTGTCGTCCATGGTCGCCGCGCGCCCCGACTGGTGCATCAGCCGCCAGCGTGCCTGGGGCGTGCCGATCGCCGTCTTCGTCGAGAAGAAGACCGGGCAGGTGCTGCGCGACCAGGCGGTGGTGGACCGCATCGTCGCCGCCTTCCGCGAGGAAGGGGCGGATAGCTGGTACGCCTCGCCACCGGAACGCTTCCTCGGCCCCGGCCGCGACCCTGCCGAGTACGAACAGGTGCGCGACATCGTCGACGTGTGGTTCGAATCCGGCTCGACCCATGCCTTCACCCTGGAGGCGCGCAAGCTGCCCTGGCCGGCCGACCTCTATCTGGAAGGCTCCGACCAGCATCGCGGCTGGTTCCATTCCTCGCTGCTGGAATCGGTTGGCACGCGCGGGCGGGCGCCGTTCAAGGCGGTGCTGACGCATGGCTTCGTGCTCGACGAGCAGGGCCGCAAGATGTCGAAGTCGCTCGGCAACGTCGTGGCGCCGCAACAGGTCTGGGACAAGTACGGCAGCGACATCCTGCGGCTGTGGGTGATGATGTCCGACACCGCCGAGGATCTGCGCATCGGGCCGGAGATCCTGAAGCAGCAGGCCGAGCTGTACCGCCGCCTGCGCAACACGCTGCGCTGGATCCTGGGCAGCCTGGACGGGTTCACCCCCGCCGAGCACCTGCCGGAAGCCGAGATGCCGGAGCTGGAGCGCTGGGTGCTGCACCGGCTGACCGAACTTGACGCGCGGCTGCGGGAAGCGGTGCGCACGCATGACTGGACCGGGGTCTACCCGGCGATCCACAGCTTCTGCGCCACCGACCTCTCGGCCTTCTATTTCGACATCCGCAAGGACGCGCTGTACTGCGACCGGCCGGACACGGTCCGCCGGCGCGCCGCCCGGACGGTGCTCGACCACCTGCACCGCTGCCTGTCCACCTGGCTCGCCCCGGTGCTGGCCTTCACCGCCGAGGAAGCCTGGGTGGCCCGCTTCGGCGAGGACACCAGCGTCCACCTGCAGGACTTCTTCGAGGTCCCGGCCCGCTGGCGCGACGAGGCGCTGGCCGCCCGCTGGGCCGGGATCCGCGACATCCGCCGCGTCGTCACCGGCGCGCTGGAACGCGCCCGCGCCGAGGGCACCATCGGGGCCTCGCTGCAGGCGGCACCGGCGCTGCACCTGAACGCGGAGCAGGCGGCGCTGCTGACGGCGGCGGAATGGGCGGAACTGGCGATCGTGTCCGACCTGACGCTCACCACCGCCCCGGCCCCGGAGAGCGCCTTCCGCCTGCCCGAGCTTCCCGACGTGGCGGTGGCCTTCGCCCCAGCCGAGGGCGAGAAATGCGCCCGCTGCTGGCGGGTGCTGCCGGAAGTCGGGCAGCAGCCGAAGCATCCGGCGCTGTGCCGGCGCTGCGCCGACGCGGTGGAGTCGGGGCTGGTGTGCCGGGCGGCCGCGGAGTGAGTCCGGCCGCCCTCCGCTGGCTGGGCATGGCCGCCGCCCTGGTGATCCTGCTCGCCGACCAGGCGAGCAAGGCGTGGATCCTGTACGGCCTGCGCCTGCCAGAGCTGGGCAGCCTCGAGGTGCTGCCGGTGCTGAACCTGACCATGGTCTGGAACCGCGGCGTCACCTTCGGCCTGCTCAACGGCTTCGGCAGTGCCGGCCCGGTGCTGCTGACCGGGGTGGCGCTGGCCGTGGTGGTGGCGCTCGGCGTCTGGCTGTGGCGCGCCGAGCGGCCGCTGGTGGCGGTGGCGCTGGGCGCGGTCGCCGGCGGGGCGGTCGGCAACGTCATCGACCGCCTCCGATTCGGCGCGGTGGTGGATTTCATCCACGCCCATGCCTGGGGCTGGTCCTGGTACGTCTTCAACGTGGCCGATGCTGCGATCGTCTGTGGCGTCTCCGCGCTGGTGCTGGAGAGCCTGTTCACCCGTCACCACCCTTCCTCCGGCGAGCGCCTTGCCCGAGTTCGGGACGGGCGTTAAAAACCCGTTCCATGTCCCTGCTCCGTATTCTGTTCGCCGCCGCCCTGCTGCCGCTCGCGCTGGCGGGTTGCGGAGGTGACGACATCTCGCGCAGCTTCGGCCTCACCCGCGACGCCCCGGACGAGTTCCAGGTAACGACGCGGGCGCCGTTGTCCATGCCACCCGATTTCTCCCTGCGCCCGCCGCGGCCAGGGGCGGCGCGGCCGCAGGAAATGACCTCGCGCCAGGCGGCCGAGGCGGCGCTGGCACCGCAGGCCGTGCTGCAGGATAACCAGCCCGCCGGCGGCATGAGCGCAGGCCAGCAGGCCTTCGTGGCCGCGGCCGGTCCCGCTGCCCCCGCCGATATCCGCCGCAAGCTCGACGCCGACGCAGCCCGCGAGCAGACCGACCGTGGCTTCGCCGACAAGCTGATGTTCTGGCGCAGCCCGCGCGACAAGGCGGTGGTGGTCGATCCGCAGAAGGAAGCGCAGCGCCTGCGCGAGAACGCCGCCCTCGGCCACGACGCGACCTCGGGCGACACGCCGATCATCCAGCGCAAGAACGACACGCTCTGGGACGCGATTTTCTGAACGCCCCTTGCCCCGGCCCCGCGCCGGGGCGGCCGCCTCGTCACAAGCCGGCGCCAGGGCATTTTCCGTGCGCGAGAGCGGCCGGAAAATGCTCTAGAGTATGCGCATGAGCACCGATCCCATCCTGCAGGACGCCTGGCGCCGCCTCGCGACGCTGGCCGCCCGCCCGGATGCGCAGCGCATCCGCCCGCTCTTCGCCGCCGACCCGGAGCGCGCGCGGCGCTTCACCGTGGCGCTGGACGACCTGACGGTGGATTTCTCCAAGACCTCCATCGACACCGAAGCGCTGGTCGCCCTGCTCGACCTCGCCCGGGCCGGCGGGGTGGAGGGGTTCCGCGCGCGGCTGTTTGCCGGCGAGCCGGTCAACATGACCGAAGGTCGCGCCGCCATGCACATGGCCCTGCGCGCGCCCGCCGGCACCACCCTGAAGGCGACGCTGCCGGGCGGGGTGGACGACGCCAGCGCGCTCGCTTTGGCCGAGCGGAAGCGCATGCAGGCCTTCGTCGCCCAGGTGCATGACGGCGAGCTGCGCGGCGCCACCGGCCAGCCTTTCGACACCGTGCTCAACATCGGCATCGGCGGCTCCGACCTCGGCCCGCGCATGGCCAGCGAGGCGCTGACCCTGGCGCATGGCCCGAAGCTGCGGGCGCGCTTCCTCTCCAATGTCGACGGGCACGGCTTCGCCGCCCTGGCACGGGAGCTGGATCCGGCGCGCACGCTGGTACTCGTCGCTTCCAAGACCTTCACCACGCAGGAAACCGCGACCAACGCCCAGGCGGCGCGGGCCTGGATCGCCGGCGCGCTCGGCGAGGCGGCGGTGGGGTCGCATTTCGCCGCGCTGTCGACCAACCTGAAGGCGGTCGGCGCCTTCGGCATCGCGCCGGAGCGGGTGTTCGGCTTCCGCGACTGGGTGGGCGGGCGCTATTCGCTGTGGTCGCCGGTCGGGCTGTCGATCGCGCTCGCGGCCGGCTGGGACGTGTTCCAGGCGATGCTGGACGGCGGCCACGCCATGGACGAGCATTTCCGCAGCGCTGATTTCGCCGTCAACCTGCCGGTGTTGCTGGCCCTGGTGGGGATCTGGCACGTCAACGCGCTGGGGCTGCGCACCCATTGCGTGCTCGCCTATGACGAGCGGCTGCGGCGCTTCCCCGCCTATCTCCAGCAGTTGGAGATGGAGAGCAACGGCAAGTCGGTGCGGCTGGACGGCACCCCGGTCGCAGGCCCGACCTGCCCGGTGCTGTTCGGCGAGCCGGGTACCGACGCGCAGCACAGCTTCATGCAGTTGGTGCACCAGGGTACCCAGGCGATCCCGGTGGATTTCCTGCTCGCCGCCCGGCCCGACCACGACCGGCCGGACGCGCACCTGATCCTGGCCGCCAATGCCTTCGCCCAGGCCGAGGCACTGCTGCGCGGCAAGACCCGCGACGAGGTCGAGGCGGAGATGCGCGCCAAGGGCGTGCCCGAGGCGGAGATCGCCCGGGTGGCACCGCACCGCGTGTTCAGCGGCGACCGGCCGAGCACGACCATCCTGTTCCGCCGCCTCGACGGCTTCACCCTGGGACGGCTGATCGCGCTGTACGAGCACAAGGTGGCGGTGCAGGGCGCGCTGTGGGGCATCAACAGCTTCGACCAGTGGGGCGTGGAGCTGGGCAAGCTGCTGGCCAGCGGCATCCTGCCCGAGCTGAAGCCCGGCGGGCAGCCCGGCACGCATGACGGCTCCACCACGGCGTTGCTGACCCGGTTCAGGGAATTGCGCCAGGAGAGCTGAACCGGCCGGTCAGCCGGGCCTGGCCAGGATCGTGGTCCCGGCCTCGCCGCGGCTGAGGGCGAAGGACGCGGCCGTGTAAGGGCCGGCGAAGCGCAGTTCGCCCAGGCGGGTGCCGTCGTGTTCCAGCCTGAGCACGCCCGCCCGCCTGTCGCCGCGATAGCTGATGGCGGTGACATCCAGCCCGATCAGGTCGATTCGCTCCTGTTCGACGTGAGCCGCGCCCGGGGCGGTGCCGAAGCCCCGGATCAGGGCGCGGAATGCCGGCAGGTCGGCGATGCGCAGATCGCCGCCGCCGTTGAAGGTGACCACCTGTCCCGGGCCGACCGCCCGGTTGGCGGTGACGCTGGCGCCTTCGGGCAGGCCGTTGAGGAAGCCCGGCGCTTCCAGGCGGATCTCGCCGATGCCGATCACCTCGGTGTTCAGCACCGTGCTGCCACCCGCGTCGATCCGGCCGAGATTGACCAGCCGCGCGTCGGCGGACTGCGCGTCGATCCAGAGCCGGCCGGCGGCGCTCGTGCGCAAGGTGCCGGCATTGACGAACACGCCCGCGACCGGGCCGCCGCCATCCGGCCGGGTTCCGTCCACGATCTGCACCTGCATCGTGGGATGGCTCTGACCGTCCACGGACGCCGCATCGGCGGTGGCGGCGAAGGTGCCCAGGTTGATGTTCCAGCCGGCGGCGCGGACGATCCCGCCAGCATTGCGGATGGCCACGGGAATGCCGTCGAAGGTCTCGATCGTGCTGTCCCGCCCGATGATCGTGCGGGTCATGTGCAGGACCGGCACGATCATCCCGCCCGCCACGAACTGCCTGACACCGGCGAGCCGGGTATCGGACAGGCTGGTATTGCCGGCCGTGGTGGTGACGGTGAGCGTCCGCCCCCAGTGCCGCAGCGCCGCCTGGAACGAGGCGAGCGCATGTGCCACGTCCGTGGTCGCGATTCGGGCTGTCTCCGGCATCAGGCCGCTCCGGGAGGGAAAGCACCGGGTTTTACCGTGCCCCCGTCCGACCGGCCCGCTCCGCAACGGTCCGGGACAGGACGGTATGGGAATCGCAGTACCTCAGCGGCATATCTGAGGGCATGGATTCCATCGCCGGCCGCATCCGCCTCCTGCCCGAAACCACCGTCAACCGCATCGCCGCCGGCGAGGTGATCGAACGTCCGGCGGCGGCGGTGCGCGAGCTGGTGGAAAACGCGCTGGATGCCGGCGCCACCCGCATCAGCGTCGCCATCGACGGCGGCGGCATCGACCGCATCGAGGTCGCCGATGACGGCATCGGCATGGGACCGGAGGAACTGGCGCTGGCGGTGCTGCGCCATGCCACCTCCAAGCTGCCGGACGACGACCTGACCCATATCGCCACGCTGGGCTTCCGCGGCGAGGCGCTGCCCTCGATCGGGGCGGCGGCGCGACTGGCCATCACCTCCCGCCCGCGCGGCGCGGAGGCTGCGACGATCCAGGTCGAGGGCGGGCAGGTGGGCGAGGTACGGCCGACCTCCGGGGCCCCCGGCACCAGGGTGGTGGTGCGCGACCTGTTCTACGCCACCCCCGCCCGCCGCAAATTCCTCAAATCCGCCCGCACCGAGGCCGATGCCGCCGAGGCGGCGGTGCGTCGGCTCGCGCTCGCAGCGCCCCAGGTGGCGATGCGCTTCGAAAGCGATGGCCGCGTCGCCTTCGACCTGCCGGTGCAGGACCGCGCCGCCCGCGTCGCCGCGCTGCTCGGCCCGGACGCGGCGGCGGCGCTGCTGCCGGTGGAGCTGGCACGCGGGTCGCTGCGGCTCTCGGGCTTCGCCGCCGCCCCCACGGTGACGCGTGCCACCGCCGCGACGCAGGCGCTGGTGGTGAACGGCCGGCCGGTCGCCGACCCGGTGCTGCGCACCGCCGTGCGCGTGGCCTATCGCGACGTCATCGCCTACGGGCGACATGCGGTGGTGGCGCTGTTCCTGGAGGTCCCGCCCGAGGATCTCGACGTGAACGTGCACCCGGCCAAGGCCGAGGTCCGCTTCCGCGAGGCCGAGTCGGTGCGCGGGCTGGTGATCTCGGCGCTGTCGCGCGCCCTTGCCGGCGGCGCCGGCTTCGCCATGACGCCGCTGGAGCCGCGGCCGGCACCGCCGCCGCCGATCCTGCCGCATTCCGGCCGCCCGTGGCTGAACCTGACGCCGGGCGGAGCGCCGCGCGCCGCACCGGCGGTCGCCGGGCTCGCCGAGGTCGGCCTGCCGCTCGGCGCGGCTCCGGCCGCACGCGTGCCCGACCCCGCCCCGGAGCGCCCCGCCGAACAGTTTCCGCTGGGCGCGCCGGTGGCACAGGTGCTCGACACCTATGTGCTGGCAGTCGCCGCCGACGGCGCGCTGGTAGTGGTGGACCAGCATGCCGCGCATGAGCGCCTGACCCACGAGACGTTGCGGGGACAATTGCTGCAGGGCGGGGTGCGCACGCAGCCGCTGCTGCTGCCCGCCGTGGTCGACCTTGCCCCGGCCGATGCGGCACGACTGCTGGCGCGGGCCGAGGAGCTGGCGCGGCTGGGACTGGAGCTGGAGGCGTTCGGCCCCGGCGCGGTGCTGGTGCGCGCCTTGCCGGCGGCGCTCGGGGCGCCGGATCCGGCGCCCTTGCTGCGCGACCTCGCCGACGAGCTGGCCGAGATGGACGAGACCACGGCGCTGGAGGCGAAGCTGGACGCGGTGGTGGCCCGGCTGGCCTGCCATGGCAGCATCCGCGCCGGGCGCCGGCTGACCCTGCCGGAGATGGACGCGCTGCTGCGCCAGATGGAGGCGACGCCGCGGGCCGCCACCTGCAGCCATGGCCGGCCGACCTACCTCAAGCTCAGCCGCGCCGAGATCGAACGGCTGTTCGGCCGGCGCTGACCGGCCGCCCCTCCCCCCTCTCCTCCCTGCCCCACAGGACCAGATGCCCGACACGCCCCGTTACGATCCCTTGCGACATCGCGACCTCGAGCAGATCGCGCTGCTCTGGCTGCGCTGCGCCAAGGTGCTGATGCAATCCGGCAGCCGCGCGGCGGTGGTGCATGAATGGGGGGCGATGCTGGCGGACGGGCTCGGGGTGAAGCTGCTGGGGCTGCGGGTCGGCTATGCCTCGATCAGCATCACCCTCGGCAGCGGCGGCAACACCATCACCCGCATGATCACGGTGGACCGCCACGGCGTGAACCAGCGGCTGAACGACGGCGTGCGCCACCTGGTGACCGACGCGCTGCGCCGCGGCCAGACGGTGCCCGAGATCGAGGCAAGGCTCGACGCGCTGCTGCGGCACACGCCGCATTACCCCGCCTGGATGGTGGCGGTGGCGGTGGGCCTGGCCTGCGCCGGCTTCAGCCGGCTGCTGGGGGCGGACGCGCACAGCTTCCTGCCGGTGCTGCTGGCCGGCGGCATCGGCCAGTACGTGCGGCACCTGCTGCTCGGCGCCGGCACCAACATGTTCGTGGTGGCGACGGCCATCTCGCTGCTGACCGCCTGCCTGGGCGGGTTGGGCGCGAAGCTGGCGGGCAGCGCCACCGTCGACCTGGCGATGTTCGCCTCTACCCTGCTGCTGGTGCCCGGGGTCGCGGCGACCAACGCCCAGGCCGACGTCATGGACGGCTATCCGACGCTCGGCAGCGCCCGCGCGGTCTCGGTGCTGATGGTGATGGCTTTCGTGGCCACCGGCATCTGGTTCGCCCGCATCCTGCTGGGGGTCGCGGCATGACCGCGACCCTGGTTTACGTGCTGCATCAGGCCGCCTTCGGCGCGATTGCCGCGGCGGGTTTCGGGGTGCTGTTCAATTTCCGGCCGGTCTCGCTGGCCTGGTGCGCGGCGAGCGGCGCTGCCGCGCTGGCGGTGCGCACGCTCGGGCTGCAGGTGGGCTGGAGCCTGGAAGCCGCTTCCTTCACCGCGGCCAGCACGGTGACGGTTGCCGCCGTGGCGCTGCTGCGCCAGGACCGCGGCCCCAGCGCGAGCGCGGTGGCGGTGGCCGGCTGCATTCCCATGGTGCCGGGCGCGTTCTTCGCCCAGGCCCTGCTCGGGTTGTTCGCGCTGACCGCGCCGCAGGGCGCCCCGGAAGGACCGACCGTCGTCGCGACCCTGGCGTCCATGCTGCGCGTGGTGTTCACCCTGGCCGGGATCGGCGCCGGGATCGCCATCCCCCTGCACATCCTCCGCCGCCGCGAGTTCTGACCGGGCGCTGCGTGGCAGAAAACCGTAGGGCGGATAAGCGAAGCGCAATCCGCCATCGCACCCATCCGCGAGGTGATCGCCTTGCGTTGGCGGACTGCGTCCGCCCCACATCTCATTCCCCGGCGGCGCGCCAGATGCTGAGGCGGGCCGCCCCGTGGATACGCTCAGCCAGGGGCTCCCCGCTCAGCGGCAGGTCCTCGTCGCGGCCGGTTTCCGCCACCAGCAGCGTGTCGCCGGCGATCCAGCCGGCGCGGCGCAGGGCCGCGACGGCCTGCGGCACCAAAGACTGGTGATAGGGCGGATCCAGGAAGACCAGGGCGCAGGGCGTGCCGGGCGGCGGGCGGGTCGCGTCTGCGAGCAGGATCGTGGCGCGATCCTCGGCGTGGAAGCCGGCAACATTGGCGCGCAGCGCGGCGATGGCGGCCCGGTCGCGGTCGAGGAAGGTGGCATGGCTGGCGCCGCGCGACAGCGCCTCCAGGCCGAGTGCGCCGGAGCCGGCGAAGGCATCCAGAACAGGCCGGCCGACCAGGGCGTCACGCCCGGCCCAGGGCGCATGCATCAGCATGTCGAACAGGGCCTGGCGGACACGGTCGGCAGTGGGACGGGTCACGGCGCCCTGCGGGGCGACGAGGCCGCGTCCGCGGAAGGCGCCGGAGATGATCCTCATGGGGTGCGGTCGGCCGGGATCTGCTCGCGCAGCACCTTGGCGGGCACTTCCTCGACGGCGCCGCGCTCCAGCAGGCCGAGCTGGAACGGGCCGTAGCTGACCCGCAGCAGGCGCGAGACCTGCAGTCCGAGATGTGCCATCACCTTGCGGACCTCGCGGTTGCGCCCTTCGCGCAGCCCGATCGTGAGCCAGGCGTTGTCGCCCTTGCGGCTGTCCAGCCCGGCCTCGATCGGACCGTAGCGCACGCCATCGACGGTGACGCCGCGGGCGAGCCCGGCGAGGGCGCGCTCGTCCACCACGCCGAAGACGCGCACGCGGTAGCGGCGGATCCAGCCGGTGGCCGGCAGTTCCAGCCGGCGGGCCAGGGCGCCGTCATTGGTCAGCAGCAGCAGCCCCTCGCTGTTGAGGTCGAGCCGGCCGACGCTGATCACCCGCGGCAGATGCGGCGGCAGCTTCTGGAAGATGGTGGGACGGCCCTCGGGGTCGCGATGCGTGGTCATCAGCCCGGCGGGCTTGTGGTAGCGCCAGAGCCGGGTGCGCTCCGGCGGCTCGACCAGCGCGCCGTTGACCACCACCAGGTCGCCCGGGACGATGAAGGTGGCGGGATGGGTGATCACCACGTTGTTCACCCGCACGCGGCCTTCGGCAAGCAGTCGCTCGGCGTCGCGCCGGCTGGCAACCCCGGCGCGGGCGAGCCATTTGGCGATGCGCTCGCCGTCGGGGCGGGTTTCGGAAGTTTCGGTCATGCGGCGGCGCCGAGCAGGGCGTCGAAGATACGGCGGTCGCCGGGATCGATCAGGTATTCCGGGTGCCACTGCACGCCGAGGCAGAAGCGGAAACGCGGATCCTCGATGCCTTCGATGATGCCGTCGGGGGCGGTGGCATCGATCACGGCGTGCGGCCCCGGGCTGCGTACGGCCTGGTGGTGGGACGAATTCACCTGCATGCTGGCGGCGCCGACGATGCGATGCAGCAACGTGCCCGGCAGGATGGCGACCTCGTGGCCGGGTTCATGGCGGGGATTGGGCTGCTCGTGCGCCAGGGCGCCGGGCACCGCGTCGGGGATGTGCTGGATCAGCGTGCCGCCGAGCGCCACCGCCAGCAATTGCTGGCCGCCGCAGATGCCCAGCACCGGCATGCCGCGATCGAGCGCGCCGCGCACCAGCGCCAGTTCCGTGGCGGTGCGGCCTTCCTTGAGGATGACGGTGGCGTGCCGGTCGGCTTCCCCGTACAGGGCGGGGTCGACGTCGAAGGCGCCGCCGGTGACCACCAGGGCGTCGATCGTATCGAGCAGGTCGCCCGCGAGCGCGGGGAGATGCGGCAAGGCCAGCGGCAGGCCGCCCGCGCCGGCGATCACGTCGGTGTAGTTCGTACGAAGCGCGTACCAGGGATATTTCGAGTAGCTGCCTGGCTGCTCGGAATCCAGCGTGACGCCCACCCGGGGCCTGCGGTGCGTGGTCATGACGCCCTTGCTAGCCTTCGGCGGTGATTGCGGGCAAGAACCGCGCATGCATCCGACCGAAGCGAGTCCGATGGAGCTGGCCTTGCGGGAAGCCCGCGCCGCCGCCGCGCGCGCCGAGGTGCCGGTGGGGGCGGTGGTGATCGGCCCGGACGGGGCGGTGCTGGCGCGGGCGGGCAACCGCACCGAGGAACTGGCCGACCCGACCGCGCATGCGGAGTTGCTGGCGCTGCGGGCGGCGGCGGCGGCGCGGGGGGAACCCCGGCTGCCGGATTGCGACCTGGTGGTGACGCTGGAGCCCTGCCCGCTCTGCGCCGCCGCGGCGGCGATGTTCCGGGTGCGGCGGGTGGTGTTCGGCGCCTACGACCCCAAGGGCGGCGGGGTGGAGCATGGCCCAAGGATCTTCGCCGCTCCGGGATGCCTGCACCGACCCGACGTGATCGGGGGGGTGCGGGAGCGCGAGGCGGCCGCGCTGCTACGGGATTTCTTCCAGGGCCTACGGACCGGGTGAGTTCTCAGTTACACATGTATGCCGAAATCGCGGCGCTGGGGTGCCCGCGGACTCTCCGATCCGTGCAGGCCGGTCGTCTTGGCGCCAGGGCCGGGCGCTCCTAAGTTACGGCTTCAAGACAGCCTGTCGGTCGCAGTCTCTCCAGAACGGGAACCGCTGCTCGTCGGGGTCGCCGTCGCGGATGGAGGGATTATGAAGCGTGTCGTCGCGGTGCTGGCCATGGTCATGGCCGGTCTGGTGCCTGTTGCCCAGGCCCAGCCCATCACCGGAGCGGGCGGCACCTTCCCGGCCCCGATTTATGCCAAGTGGGGCGAGGCCGCCAGGGCGGCCACCGGCATCGAGCTCAACTACCAGGCGATCGGCTCGGGCGGCGGGCAGAACCAGACGCTCAACGGCACGGTCGATTTCGGCGCCTCCGACGCGCCGATGGACCCGGAGGCGCTCGCGACCAACAACCTGCTGCAGTTCCCGACCGTGATCGGGGCGGTGGTGCCGGTGATCAACCTGCCCGGCATCGCGGCGAACCAGGTGAAGCTGACCGGCGAGTTGCTGGCGGCGATCTATCTCGGCAAGGTCACCAAGTGGAACGATCCGCAACTCGCCCGGCTCAATCCGGATCTGACGTTGCCCAACCTTGCGATCGCGCCGGTGTACCGCGCCGACGGCTCGGGCACGACCTTCGTGTTCACCTCCTACCTGTCGGCGGTTTCGCCGGACTGGAAGACCCGGGTGGGGGCCAGCACCAGTGTGCGCTGGGTGGCCGGCCACGGCGCGCGCGGCAATGACGGGGCGGCCGCCACCGTCAAGCTGGTGCGGGGCAGCATCGGCTACGTGGAGCACGCCTACGCGGCCCGCGGCCAACTGACGACCACGCAACTGCGCAACAAGGCCGGGGCTTTCGTCGCGCCCACCCCCCGGAGCTTCACCGCGGCCGCCGACGCCGCCGACTGGGCGCATGCCCCGGGGCTCGCGGTGAACCTGATCGACACCGCCGGCGCGGCGTCCTGGCCGATCGTGTCCCCCACCTTCGTGCTGGTGCCGAAATCCCCGCGCAACCCCACCCGCGTTGCGGAGGTGCTGAAATTCTTCGACTTCGCCTGGCGCAGCGGCGGCGAGTCGGCACGCGACCTGGACTACATCGCCCTGCCCGCGGCGGTGCAGGACGCGGTGCGCACCGCCTGGCGCGCCGAGCTGCGCGCCGAAGACGGCACACCGCTGTACCAATAGGTCAATCAGGCCGGCAGCGCGCGCCAGCCGATGTCGCGCCGGCAGAACCCTTCCGGCCAGTCGAGCGCCGCCACCGCTTCGTACGCCGCATCGCGCGCCGCCCGCAGATCCGCCCCGGTGGCGCAGATCGTCAGCACCCGCCCGCCGCTGGCGACCAGCTTGCCGTCCAGGCGCTGCGTACCGGCGTGGAACACCCGCACCCCCGGCACCGCGGCGGCGCGCTCGATGCCCCGGATCTCGGTGCCCTTCACCGGCTCGCCGGGATAGCCGCGCGCGGCCATCACCACTGCGATCGCGGCCTGGTCGTGCCAGCGCAGGTCGAAATCGGCGAGTTCCCCGTCACAGGCGGCCTGCAGCGCCGCCAGCAGGTCCGATTTCAGCCGCAGCAGCAGGGTCTGGCATTCCGGATCGCCGAAGCGGGCGTTGAACTCGATCAGCTTGGGCCCGTCGGCGGTGAGCATCAGCCCGGCGAACAGGATGCCACGGAACGGCGTGCCCTGGGCGGCGAGTTCGGCCAGCGCGGGGCGGATGATGCGTTCCATCGCCGCCGCTTCCAGCGCCGGCGGCAGCGCGGGCGGCGGTGAATAGGCGCCCATGCCGCCGGTATTGGGGCCGGTATCGCCATCCCCCACCCGCTTGTGGTCCTGCGCCGCGCCGAGCGGAATCGCGTGGGTACCGTCGCACAGGGCGAACAGGCTGACCTCCTCGCCGACCAGGCATTCCTCGATCACCACCGAGCGGCCGGCCTCGCCCAGCGAGCCTTCCTCCATGAAGGCGGCGATGGCGGCTTCGGCCTCGGCCACGCTTGCCGCCACCACCACGCCCTTGCCGGCGGCGAGCCCGTCGGCCTTCACCACGATCGGCGCGCCGCGCAGCCGCACGAAGGCGCGGGCGGCCTCGGCGTCGTCGAAGCGCTCCCACAGCGCCGTCGGGATGGCGGCGGCGTCGCAGAGCTCCTTGGTGAAGCTCTTGCTGCCCTCGATGCGGGCGGCGGCGGCCGAGGGGCCACAGCAGGCGATGCCTTCCAGGCCGAGCGCGTCGGCAAGCCCGGCCACCAGCGGCGCTTCCGGGCCAGGCACCACGAGATCGACCTGCTGCTCTTTGGCGAATCGCACCAGGGCGGCGATGTCGAGCACGCCGATCGGGACGTTCTCGGCGAACTCGGCGGTGCCGGCATTGCCGGGCGCGCACCACAGCTTCGTCAGCAGCGGACTGCCGGCCAGCGCCCAGCAGAGCGCATGTTCCCGCCCGCCCGATCCAACCACCAGCACGCGCATCCCGCAGCCTCCTTCAGTTGGGCGGGCGTCTAGCATAGGGTGCCCCGATGGGCGAAACGCGACTCCTGCCGGCCGGCAACATCCCGGAATACAGCGTCTCGGAGATCTCCGGGGCGGTGAAGCGCACCCTGGAAGGGGCGTTCGGCCGCGTGCGGGTGCGCGGCGAGATCACCGAGCTGAAGCGCTATCCCTCGGGGCACATCTATCTCTCCCTGAAGGACGAGGGCGGCAAGATCGCCGCCGTGGTCTGGAAATCCTCGGTGCCGCGGCTCGGGCTGGACCCCGAGAACGGGGTGGAGGTGATCGCGCAGGGCCGCATCACCGCCTATGGGGAACGGTCCACCTACCAGCTCATCATTGAGCGGATGGAATACGCCGGCGCCGGCGCGCTGCTCGCCCGCATCGAGATGCTGCGGCAGCGGCTGGCCGAGGAAGGGCTGTTCGCGCCGGAGCGCAAGCAGCCGATCCCGCTGCTGCCCCGCGTGGTGGGGGTGGTGACCAGCGAGCGCGGCGCTGTGATCCAGGACATCCGCACCACCATCCTGCGCCGCTTCCCGCGCCCGATCCTGCTCTGGCCGGTGCCGGTGCAGGGCGAGGGCGCGGCGGCGCAGATCGCCGCCGCCATCCGCGGCTTCGACGCGCTGCCCGAGGGCGGCACGGTGCCGCGGCCGGACGTGCTGATCGTGGCGCGCGGCGGTGGCAGCCTGGAAGACCTGATGGCCTTCAACGAGGAAGTGGTGGTGCGTGCCGCGGCGGAATGCCGCATCCCGCTGATCTCGGCGGTGGGACACGAGACCGACACCACGCTGATCGACTTCGCCTCCGACCGGCGCGCCCCCACCCCGACCGCGGCGGCCGAGCTGGCGGTGCCCTCGCGCACCGAACTGGCGGCCGATCTGGCGCAGAAGGCGGCGCGGCTGACCGGGGCGCTGAACCGGCTGGCGCAGGAGCGCCGGCTGCGGCTGCAGCGGGCCGAGCGCGGCCTGCCGGACCTGCCCTCGCTGGTGGGGGTGGCGCGGCAACGGCTGGACGACCGCGCGGTGCGGCTGGGACTGGCGCTGCCGAACTTCCTGGCGGCGCGGCGCGCGGGGCTGGACCGCAGCGCCGCGCGGCTGCCCGATCTGGCGGCGATGCTGCGGGAACGGCGCGCCGCGCTGGAGGAACGCGGCCGGCGGTTGCTGGTGGCGCTGCCGGCACTGGTGGCGGGGCGGCGCGCGGCGCTGGTCGATGTGGAACGGCACTTGCCGCCGCCGAAACAGATCACCGAGGCGCGGCAGGGCGCGGTGGCGCTGCTCGGGCAGCGGCTGCGGGCGGGGCTGCAGCACAGCACCGCGCAGCGCCAGCAGGCAGGGGCACGGGTGATGCCCCGGCTGAGCGTGGCGTCGATCCGTGCCAGCCTGCGCGAGATGCGCTCACGGCTGGACGGGGTGGCGGGGCGGCTGGAAGCGGTCTCGCCCGAGGCGGTGCTGGCACGCGGCTACGCGCTGGTGTTCGACCGCAAGGGAACGCCGGTGACCTCGGCCGTTACGGTGAAGCCGGGGACGGAGCTGCGGCTGCACTTCGCCGACGGTGATGCGAAGGTGACGGCGGAAGGCGGGCGCAAGACGCGGCAGGGCAGCCTGCCTTTGTGACGCGCCTCCCTGGATCCCTCCCGCCGCTGCGCCGTTGCCTCGGCAGTCCCGGAACCGAGGCAGCAGACGATGATCCCGACCCGGCTGCATGGCGTGATCGACTATTCCGTGGCCGCGCTGTTCGGCGGGCTGTCCGCATGGCGCGCCTTGAGCCCACCGGTGCGGACGGTGCTAGGGGCGGCGGGCACCTACCATGCGAGCTACGCCCTCGTGACCGACTACGAGGCCGGCCTCCGGCCCGGCCTGAGCATGCGCCGGCATCTCGCGCTCGACGCGCTCGGCGCGGGGGCGTTGTGCGGCGCCGGCCTGCTGCTGCGAGGCCAGCCCCCCCGCGAGCGCGCCCTGCTGATCGGCGCCGGGCTGGCGGAACTGGCGGTGGTCGCGTTCAGCGACACCACCCCGGTCAGCGGTCCGGGGTCGAAATCCGGGTGGCTGGCGCGGCTGCTGGGGGCCGACGCGGTGTCCCCCGGCAAGGTGGGCTACCCGCCGCTCGACCTGCCCAAGCAGGTCAGTGGCGAGGTCTTCATCGTCGACAGCCTGCTGCCCGGGGCCATGGGCCGGGTGCTGCCGGTCCGCATGACCGTCATCCGGCTGGATAACGGCGACCTGCTGCTGCATGCGCCAACGCGGTTCAGCGACCGGCTGCGGGAACGGCTGGAGCGGCTGGGCCGCATCCGTCACCTCGTCGCGCCCAATAGCGGGCACTGGACCTTCCTGCGGGACTGGCAGCGCGCCTGCCCGGACGCGACCACCTGGGCCGCACCGCGGCTGCGCGACCGCGCCCAGGTGCGCCGCAGTGGCGTACGGCTCGATCACGACATCGGCGCGACGGCGCCGCCGGCCTGGGGCGACACCATTGAGACCCTGACAGTGCCGGGCGGGCTGGGCTTCCACGAAGTCGCGCTGTTCCACCGCCCTTCGCGCACGCTGGTGCTCACGGATCTGGTGCTGAGCCTGGAGGCGGCGAAACTGCCGGCGCTGCTGCGGCCGCTGCTGCGCTGGGCCGGGATGGTGGCGCCCGACGCCATGCCACCGCCCTATCTGCGCGCCGTGGTCAGGCTGCGGCGCCGGGCGGCGGCAAAGGCCGCGGCACGCCTGCTGGAGCTGCGGCCGGACCGCGTCATCTTCGCGCACGGGCACTGGTTCGCGCAGGACGGCACCGCCGCCCTCGCGCACGCGCTGCGCTGGCTGGTGCCCCCGCCGGGAGACCAGGCCGGTCCGGCTCGTGTGTCGCGGGACTCCCTCTGGCAGGAACCGAAGCGCGAGGGCGTGCTGCCCGGAACCGCCTTGCCCCCCTCCGGCTGACCGCACGCGGTATCGCGCGTTCGCTTCACATCCTTCTGCCGGATGGCCCTGGTCAGGGCCGTCCCGTGTGGCTTCCGTTTTCCCTGGCCCTGAGCTGGGATAGGGAAGCGCATGCGCGCGAACACGGTGGACACGGCGGCGAACGAGGCCCTGGCCGGGCTGGTGGAACGGGTCACCTTCCACAATCCGGAAAACGGGTTCTGTGTCCTGCGGGTGAAGGTGCGCGGGCAACGCGACCTGGTCACCGTGATCGGCCACGCCGCCCTGATCAATGCCGGCGAGTTCATCCAGGCCAGCGGCAGTTGGGTGAACGACCGCACCCACGGGCTGCAGTTCCGCGCCGGCTTCCTCAAGGCCAGCCCCCCGACCACGCTGGAAGGCATCGAACGCTATCTGGCTTCCGGCATGATCCGCGGCATCGGCCCGGTCTACGCCAAACGGCTGGTGCGCGGCTTCGGCGAGGAGGTGTTCGACATCATCGAGCAGCAGCCCGCCCGGCTGCATGAAGTGGCGGGCATCGGCCCGCGCCGCGCCGAGCGTATCGTCGCCGGCTGGGCGGAGCAGAAGGTGGTGCGGGAAATCATGCTGTTCCTGCACGCCCATGGCGTCGGCACCGCGCGGGCGGTGCGCATCTACAAGACCTATGGCGCCGACGCCGTGCAGGTGATGAGCGAGAACCCGTACCGGCTGGCGCGCGACATCCGCGGCATCGGCTTCCGCACCGCCGACCAGATCGCGGCGAAGCTCGGCATCGAAAAAACCGCGTCGATCCGGCTGCGCGCCGGGGTCAGCTACGCCCTCGCCGAGGCCATGGACGAGGGCCATTGCGGCCTGCCGGCCGAGGAACTCATGGAGCTTGCCGCCAAGCTGCTCGAGGTGGAGGCGGAGCTGATCGGCACGGCGCTGGCGCAGGAACTCGAAGCCGGGGTGGTGGTGGCCGACACGGTGGAGCAGCGCCCCTGCGTCTTCCTCGCCGGGTTGTACCGGGCCGAGCAGATCATCGCCGAACGCCTGCGCGCCCTGGCCGCTGGCGACCTGCCCTGGCCGGAGATCGACGCCACCCGCGCCATCCCCTGGGTGGAATCGCGCACCGGGCTGACCCTGGCCGACAGCCAGCGCGAGGCGGTGCGGCTGGCGCTGGCCAGCAAGGTGCTGGTGATCACCGGCGGCCCCGGCGTCGGCAAGACCACTTTGGTCAACTCGATCCTGCGCATCCTGATCGCCAAGCAGATCCGGGTGGCGCTGTGCGCGCCGACCGGGCGCGCCGCCAAGCGGCTGTCGGAGAGCACCGGGCTGGAGGCGAAGACCATCCACCGGCTGCTGGAAACCGATCCCAGTACCGGGGAATTCCGCCGCGGCGAGGACAACCGGCTCGATTGCGACCTGCTCGTCGTCGACGAGACCAGCATGGTCGACGTGCCGTTGATGCGCTCGCTGCTGCGGGCCATGCCGGACCGGGCCGCGCTGCTGGTGGTGGGCGATGTCGACCAGTTGCCCTCGGTCGGGCCCGGCCAGGTGCTGGCCGACGTCATCGGCTCCGGCGCGGTCGCGGTGGTGCGGCTGACCGAGGTGTTCCGACAGGCCGCCGGCAGCCGGGTGATCACCAACGCCCACCGGATCAATCGCGGCCAGATGCCCGATCTCGCCCGCGGCGAGGCCCCTTCGGATTTCTACTTCATCGACGCCACGACGCCCGAAGAGGCGGTGGACAGGCTGGTGACGGTGGTGCGCGAGCGCATCCCGCGCGCCTTCGGGCTCGATCCGGTCCGCGACGTGCAGGTGCTCTGCCCGATGAACCGTGGCGGGCTCGGCGCGCGGGCGCTGAACATCGAATTGCAGAAGGCGCTGAACCCGCCGGGGGAGACGCGGGTGGAACGCTTCGGCTGGACCTTCTGCCCCGGCGACAAGGTCATGCAGGTCGAGAACGACTACGACCGCGAGGTCTACAACGGCGATCTCGGCATCGTGCGGCGCATCGACCCCGACGAGGGCGAGCTGTTCGTCGACTTCGAGGGCCGCGAGGTCGGCTATGGCTTCGGTGAACTGGACGAGCTGGTGCTCGCCTATGCCACCACGATTCACAAGAGCCAGGGCTCGGAATATCCGGCCGTGGTGATCCCGCTTTCCACCCAGCATTTCACCATGCTGGCGCGCAACCTGCTTTACACCGGGGTCACCCGCGGCAAGCGCCTGGTCGTGCTGATCGGCCAGCGCAAGGCCCTGGCGATCGCGGTGCGCAACCAGGGCGCGGGACGACGCTGGTCGAAGCTGCGGGAATGGCTTGCCGCCCCTCCGTGATCCGTGCCGGCGCGTCGGAGCCGACAAGAGCTCACCTGGATTTGAGATAAAGAATTCTCGTTACAAACTAACCGGCGCAGTCGAAACGCAATTGCAGCAAGATGTGTATTTCTGTGGCGCAAGCGAAATAGTAGCCCTGCCTGTACCGCCATGGCCATGTCACGGACCGTGCCCCCGGAAGGCGCGTGACCGACACTGAAGGCTTGCCTGGAGAAAGCTATGCATCTGAAGATCACGGTCGGCATTCCCAGCATCGGCCGGGCTTCCATTCTTCGTGAAACCCTCCAGCAGATCGGCGGGCAGACCCGGCGCCCGGACGAGGTGGTGATCTGCGGCACCAAACCCGCCGACGTTGCGGGATGCGAAGCCGTTCTGCCCGGCACGCGCATCCTCTTTTCCACCCCCGGCCTGCCCTGCCAGCGCAACGCGATCCTGTCCGCCGCGAAGGGCACGGATGTCGTCGTCTTCTTCGACGACGATTTCATCCCCCATCCAGGCTACCTGGCGGCAATCGAGCGGCACATGCTGCGCAACCCGCGCATCGTCCTGGCAACCGGCCGGGTCGTTGCCGACGGCATCGGCAGTGCGGGGCTTTCCGCCGCCGAGGCCGGGAGGATCCTCGCCGCGGATCCGCCGGCCGACGACGAGGCCAGCCCCGTCTTCTCTGCCTACGGATGCAACATGGCGGTGCGGCTGCGCCCGATCGAGGAAGCGAATCTCCGCTTCGACGAACGCTTGCCGCTTTATGCGTGGCAGGAAGACGTGGACATGTCGCGCCGCCTGGCGCCGCTGGGCGAGATCGTGAAGATCGCCGCTGCCACCGGCGTGCATCGCGGCGTCACCTCCGGCCGCGTGCGCGGGGTGCGGCTTGGCTATTCCCAGGTGGCCAATCCGCTCTACCTGTCCCGCAAGCGTGAAGGTTACCCGTTCCGGCGGGCCGTGGCACATATCGCGCGCAACCTGACCATGAATATCCTCCGCGCGACCTGGCCCGAGCCGCATATCGACCGCCGTGGCCGCCTGCGTGGCAACCTGCTTGCCTTTCAGGACCTGTTGACCAATCGCATGTTCCCGGGCCGGATCCTCGATCTTTAGCCACGGCGGCAGGATGCCTGCCCTCCCCTGCAGCGTCGAAATGTAACGAGACCGTTATTTATTCAGGCCATGTCATACCGGACCAGAACCGGACGTCGATCGAAGCCATGCTGTCGCGGCATTGATTCCGTGCCAGACCGATCTCATTTTATCCTGGAACTGGATTGATATCCCTCGGCATGGAGTGGAGATGAGAGATGCTGTCGATGTCGGCGGCACGAATGGCCCCTATCGTTCTTGCCCTGGGCCTCGGGGCCTGCCACGGCGCGGAAGCGACCTTCCGCCCGTATGACATTCGCCCCAGCGCGGTGATCGGCCAGGGCGGTACCCACGAGACGGTGAAGGGGATCGATCTCTGGACCAGCGGAGACCCGCCGCGGCGCTACCAGGTGATCGGCACGATTCAGCTTGCGGGCCGCGCTTCCCCCGAGGAGACGCTGGCCGACAAGGTCCGGGAGGCCGGGGGTAACGCCGCCATCCGGGTCATGTCGTACAAGGATGACCAGAATTCCACCCCGGTACGGGTGGCTGCGCTGCAGGCGGATGCGACCTATTACGTGGTCAAATACCTGGACTGACCATCGTTCCCGGTATCCCTGCCGCCGATGAAAAACGGCCACATCATTGTAATCGCGCCACACCATCGCTGCGTTTGAAGGAACCGCCCCAACTTCACGGCAAGTCCGATCCATATTCATGCTATGGTTGATTTGTAGTGCAGTTGAACAACCAAAACCATAGCGAGTAAGCCATGAGGCGTGATGACTTGCTGATGATGGCCGGCCTCTTTCCGTGGTGCGGGATGGTCGGCCTGATCTGGGCAGCGGCCCTGCTGACAAGCCGGCCCCGATCGCATCCTGTTTCCTACCCCGCCCTGCCGTCCTCGACCCACTGAAGCTTGCAGGCGCTGCCGCAGGCGCCAGCCCATCCCTTCGCCCCGAACCACGGCCGCCCCCACCGGCCGTGGGGCGTGACAACGCGAGCCCGGGGGCGAACCATTCGCAACCATGGCCGTCATCACTGCCGCAGGCAGGGAGGCCATGGTGGACAACAAATATCGTTTCGGTATCGAGGAAGAGTACTTCCTGGCGGACGCCAGCAGCCGCAGCACCCCGTCATCGCTGGTCGCCCGGCGCTTCCATGCCATCGCCCGGACCCATTTCGGCGCCAGCCACGAAGTGCTGCAGAGCCAGGTGGAAGTATCGACGCCGCCCGGCACCGATTTCGCCACGGCGCGTGAGCAACTGCTGGCCCTGCGCGCCGGCCTGGCCGCGATCGGGCGGGAGATGGGCCTGCTGGTCTTCGCCGCCGGCACGCATCCGCTCGCCCGATGGTCCGACCAGACGATCAGCGAAGGCGAACGCTATGCCCGCATGCTGGCCGAGTACGGCATCCTGGCCGCCCGCAACCTGGTCTGTGCGCTGCACGTCCACGTGGAAGTTCCGGACCCGGGCCGGCGTGTCGACCTGATGCGGCGCATGCTGCCCTATATGCCGATCTTCCTGGCCCTCTCGGCGTCCTCGCCGTTCTGGCAGGGGCAGCGGACCGGGCTCGCCGCCTACCGGATGGCGGCCTATCGGGAATGGCCGCGCTCCGGCCTGCCGGACCTGCTGGAGAACCAGGAGGATTATGATCACTTCCTGCGGGCGATGATCGGCTCGGGGGCGATCCCCGATGCCAGCTATCTGTGGTGGACGCTGCGCCCGTCGATGCGTTTCCCCACGCTGGAACTGCGGGTCTGCGATTCCTGCATGCGGGTCGAGGACAGCCTGACGATCGCGGCGCTGTATCGCTGCCTGCTGCGCCTGCTCGACCGCCGGCCGGACATCCATGCCCGGCTGACCGGGGTGTCGCGGGCGATCGCGAACGAGAATTTCTGGCTGGTGCAGCGCGAGGGCATCCATGCCTCGCTGATCGACGCGGAAGCCTGCACGCGCGTGACGCTGGTGCAACGGCTGCAGGACCTGGCCGGGCTGGTGGCGGAAGACGCGGCGGCGCTCGGCTGCGAACGGGAAGTCGCGGGACTGGACCGCATCGTCACCACCGGCACCGGCGCCGACCAGCAGATCGCCACCTACGAGCACGGGCGCCGGCACGGCCTCGACAATGAGGCCGCGCTGCGCGACGTCGTCGATGCGCTGGCCGCCACCAGTCGCTGAAGCCGCGTTCAACTGCCCGCGCGGGCGTGGATCTCGGGGAAGAACAGGTCCTGCCATGCCGCTGGCTTCTCGCGGATCTGGCCGGTGTAATGCTGGAACGCGGCGAAGCGCAGGAACTTCTCCGGCGTGGTGGTGAAACGGTTCTCCGGCGCGCGCAGCAGGCGCTCGACGAAGTCCGGTGACAGCGCGGATTTCTCGGCCTTGACGTAAAGCTCGGCCGCTTCGCGCGGCTGCGCGGCGATCCATGCGTTCGCCGTATCGAGTGCCGCGATCAGCGCCTGCAGCGTGCGCGGATTGGCGCTGCGAAAACGGTCGGTGGCATAGAGCACGTTGAAGGTGCAGGGCCCGTCGAGCAGGTCGTAGCTGCTCACCACCCGGCGGATGCGCCCGTTGCTCTGCTCGACCTGCTGCTGCTGGAAGGGCGGACCACCGAAATTCGCGGTGATCTCCGACCGTCCGGACAACAGCGCGATGGTCGCGTCGGGATGCGACATGCTGACGGTCAGCGCATCCAGCCGCCCGTACTGACCGGCCCCGAAGGCCTGCTCCGCCGCCATCTGCAGCAGCACCGCCTGGTAGCCGATGCGCACCGCCGGCAAAGCGATGCGGTCCTGCGGCCCGAAATCGCGCACGCTCCGCACCGCCGGATTGGAGGTGGTGAGCCAGACCGGCAGAGAGCCAAGGGCGGCGACGCCGCGCACCCCCAGATTGGCGCGGGTGCGGGCCCAGACCGTGATCAGCGGCCCCGAGCCGGCCGAGGCGATGTCGAGATTGCCGGAGAACAGCGCGTCGTTCATCCCGGCCGCGCCGCTGATCTGCACCCAGTCGATGCGCGCTTCCGGCAGGTCGAGCGCCCGCGCCGCCGGCGCGAACAGGTTGCGCTCCTTCACCACGATCAGCGGTAGGTAGCCGATGCCGAATTGCTGGGCGATCCGGATAGTAGCGGTTTCAGCGTGGGCCCGGCCGATGACGGCAGGCGCCAGCACGGCCCCGGCCAGCATGGCGCGGCGCGACAAGCGGGCCGGGACCGTCGGTGACATCGTCATTCCGTTCTCCTGGGCTCTGGCCCGCCCGGCGGGGATCCCGCAACCCGGCAGCCATGTTTCGATGTAAAATCGCTGATAACTACGTTGACACATCGTGGTCAATCCCGCGATTGTTGAATTTTTTAACGTTTGGAACCGTGCTTGAACGCTTGCGCGTCGCGCCATATTCGTGAAATGGTCAATGCACCATCTCATCCGCCGGTTTCCGGCAGGGCTTCCAGTCAATTCCAGCCGGGAGAAAGCCATGGCACCGTCTGTCGAGGCCGCCCCCTCCACCGCACCCCACGTGCCGGCTGCAGGCGCTTGGGGGACAGCGGCGCCCGGCGAGCCCCGCGCCCCGGTCATCGCGATACAGGGCGTCACCCTGCGCTATCCCACCTCACGCGGCCTGCTGACGGCCTGCGAGGATATCGATATCGCCCTGCGGCAGCATGAAAGACTGGTGCTGCTCGGCCCATCGGGCTGCGGCAAGTCAAGCCTGCTTGCCGCCGTGGCCGGCTTCCTGCGCCCGGCCGCCGGCCGCATCCTGGTGGACGGGGCACCGGTCCGCCGTCCCGGTCCCGACCGGATGATGGTGTTCCAGGAATTCGACCAGTTGCTGCCGTGGAAAACCGTGCGGGCCAATGTCGCCTATCCGCTGCTGCTCGCAGGCGTGGCCCGTGACCAGGCGACGGCGCGGGCGGATGCGCTGCTGGCCAAGGTGGGCCTCGCGGGCTTCGCCGACGCCTACCCGCACACGCTCTCGGGCGGGATGAAGATGCGGGCAGCAATCGCGCGCGCCCTCGCCGCCGCCCCGCGCGTGCTGCTGATGGACGAACCCTTCGCCGCCCTCGATGCCCTCACCCGCCGCCGCATGCAGGAGGAATTGCTGCTGCTGTGGCGCGAGCAGCCGTTCTCGCTGATCTTCGTCACCCACTCGATCGAGGAAGCGACGCTGGTGGGCTCCCGCGTCCTGGTACTCTCGGCCCATCCCGGACGGGTCCGCATGGCCGTGGACGTGCCGCCGGACGCCGATCCCACCGTCCACGCCCTGCTGCACGAGCGGCTGCGCACGCTGCTGCTGCCCGGGGTCGGGCACGCGACCGAGGAAAAGCTGCTCCATGCCTGACGGTTTCGCCGCCTTGCCGCCCGCCCCGCCCCCGCCGCTCGCCGCCTCGCCCGGCTTGCTGGCCTCCCCCGCCCTGCGCGCCGCGCTGCGCCGGGGGCTGGTGCTGCTGTTCCTCGCCCTACTCTGGGAAGGCTATGGCCGCTTCGTCGGCAACGAACTGCTGTTCCCAACCCTCGGCCAGACGCTCGCGGCGCTCTGGCGCTGCATCCTCTCCGGCGAGTTGCCCGACCGGGCCGCCGCCTCGCTGGGCGTGCTGGCGCTCGGCTATGGCGCAGGGCTCGCCGTGGCCGCGCTGCTGGTCGGCTTCGCCGTCGCCAGCGACTTCGGCAGCGAGTTGCTGACCACGCTGACGGCGATGTTCAACCCGCTGCCGGCGATCGCGCTGCTGCCGCTGGCGCTGCTCTGGTTCGGCCTGGGCACGCCCAGCCTGGTGTTCGTCATCGGCCATTCCGTGCTGTGGGCGGCGGCGCTGAACGCGCATAGCGGCGTGCGGGCGATCTCGCCGACGCTGCGGCGGGTCGGCGAGAATCTCGGCCTGTCCGGTATCCGGCTGGCGGTGTTCATCCTGGCCCCGGCGGCGCTGCCGGCGATCCTGGCCGGGCTGAAGATCGGCTGGGCCTTCGCCTGGCGCACCCTGATCGCCGCCGAACTGGTGTTCGGCGCGTCCTCCCGTTCCGGCGGGCTCGGCTGGTTCGTCTTCGAGCACCGCAACAACCTGGAGATCCCCGAGGTCTTCGCCGGGCTGCTGACCGTGATCGCCATCGGCCTGCTGGTCGAGGGCCTGCTGTTCCACGCGCTGGAATCGCGCACCGTGCGGCGCTGGGGATTGCAGCGCTGAGCGTACCCCCGGGGTTTTCCTGTTATGGTGGTCGCGCCGGGCATCCATAGCCGGCGCAGTGACCCCGCAAGGTCGCGGGCGACAGGACCACACAGGAACAGGGGCGCGGCCGAACGCCCCGGAGGGGGCCCCGGATGTCCGGACCGACCATCGCCATCGTCGGCGCGGGATTCAGCGGTACGCTGCTGGCGCTGCACATCCTGCGCCGCTGCCCACCGCCCACCCGCGTCACGCTGATCGAGCGCAGCCGCAGCTTCGGCAGCGGCCTCGCCTATGCCCGGCGCAATGCCGGGCATCTGCTGAACGTGCCGGCCGGGCGCATGAGCGCCTTCCACGACCGCCCCGCCGATTTCCTGCACTGGCTGCAGCGCCAGCCGGTGGGCGAGTTGGGGGACCTGGAACCGACCGAGCGGACCTTCGTGCCGCGGCGCCTGTTCGGGGGCTATGTCCGCGCCCTGCTCAACGACGAGCGCAAGCGCCCGGAGAACGAGACGCGCCTCGACCTGCTGCGCGGCGACGTGCTGGCCATCGAGAAGGATCCCGCCGGCCACAGGCTGCGTCTCGACCGCGACCGCGAGGTCATCGCGGACCTGGCCATCCTCGCCATCGGCAATTTTCCCCCGGACCCGCCCCCGGTGGATGACCCGTCCTTCTATGACGGCCCGCTGTACCGCCCGGATCCCTGGGCCGCCGACACGCTGACGGAGCTCGATCCGGACGCGCCGGTGCTGCTGATCGGCACCGGACTGACCATGGTCGATACCGTGGTCGCGCTGCTCGACCAGGGCCACAGGGCGCCGATCCACGCCCTGTCGCGCCGCGGCCTGCTGCCGCAGCGCCACGCCGCGGCGCCGGCCCTGCCCTTCCCGCACGACCCGTTTCCCACCCGCCTCATTGCCCTGCTGCGCCTGCTGCGCCGGGACGCCACCCGGGCCATGGCGGCGGGCGGCAGCTGGCAACCGGTGGTGGACGAGTTGCGGCCGTTCACTTTGGACATCTGGCAGGCCCTGTCAGCCGCCGACCGGGCCCGCTTCCTGCGCCACCTGCGGCCGTGGTGGGATGTCCACCGCCACCGCAGCGCCCCCGTCATCGCCGAACGGATCGACGCGGCGCGGGCCAGCGGGCAATTGCGCATCCATGCGGGGCGGATCCAGGCCTATGACAGCCAGGACGGCAGCGTGGTCGTGAGCTTCCGGCCCCGCGCCGGCGACGGGCTGGAACGGCTGCGGGCCAGCCGCGTGGTGAACTGCTCGGGCCCGTGCTGCGACTTCGACCGGATCGCCGACCCGCTGGTGCGCGCCCTGCTGGAAGACGGGCTGGTGCGGCCGGACCCGCTGCGGCTGGGGCTGGAGGTCACCACCAACTGCGCGGTGCGCGACCGCGACGGCGGGATTTCCCCGCGCCTGTTCGCTGTCGGCCCGGTGACGCGCGGCATGTTCTGGGAAATGACTGCGGTGCCCGACCTGCGGCGGCAGTGCGAGGCACTGGCGACGCATCTCGCCATGCTGGTGCCACGCCTGCGGCAGGGCTGAACAACCGCGCCGGGGCGCTGCCCCGGACCCTGCCAGGGTTTCACCCTGGACCGACCAAGGGCTTCGCCCTTGGATCCCGTTATCTTGTTGTGCCGCGCAGCGCTCCTGGGATCCAAGGGCCTTGTGGCCCTTGGTGGGTCAAGGGCAAAGCCCTTGCCTTGCCTTCTCAGGCCCAGACATGCGCCCGCCGGTCCTCCACGCGTTTGGCCTTGTGAGTGGCGCGCGGCAGGGTGCCGGGTGCGAGCACCTCGATCCCGGCGCTGACCCCGGTCACCGCCTTCAGATGCCCGCCGAAGCGGTGAACCAGTGCCGCATCCAGGCCGTTATCATCGTGCCGGCGCTCGATCTGCACGGTCAACCGGTCCAGATGCCCGACCCGGTCGACAACCAGCCGGTATTCGCCGGTCAGGTCGGCATCCGCCCGCACCAGCGCCTCGACGTCGCTGGGGAAAATGTTCACACCCTTGATGATCAGCATGTCGTCCAGCCGCCCGTGCACGCCGTGCATGCGGATCGAGGTGCGGCCGCACCGGCAGGGCTCGGAGGTGAAGGAGACGATGTCGCCGGTGCGGAAGCGGATCATCGGGCGCGCGGATTTGCGCAGCGTGGTCAGCACCAGTTCGCCGCGCTCGCCCTCGCGCACCGGCGCCTGCGTTGCGGGATCCAGCACCTCGACATGGATGTGGTCCTCGGCCCAGTGCAGCCCGTCCTTCGCCTCGCACATGCCGGCGCAGGAGCCGAAGATGTCGGATAGCCCGTAATAATCGTAGACCGAGGCGCCCCACAGCGCCTCGATGCCGGCGCGGGTTTCGGGGATCGATCCGCCGGGCTCGCCGGCGACGAAGATGCGCCGCACCGCGAGGTCACGCTTCGGGTCGATGCCCTCGCGGATCGCGGTTTCGCCGAGGTACCAGGCATAGGACGGCGTGGTCCAGATCGCGGTCGCCTGGAACTGGCGCAGGATGAACAGCAGCCGCTCGGAAGGCAGGGTGCCGGCATGGATCGACAGCGCGCCGAGCTTCTGCGCGCCGAGCACGCAGGGGCCGCCGACGAAGAGCGAGAAATTCAGCGAATGCGCGTAGCGGTCGGTCGCGCGCAGGCCCGAGGACCAGAACTGCCGCGCCTCGTAGTCGATCCACTCGTCGAAATCCTGCGCGGTGAAAGGCGAGGCCGTCGGCGCGCCGGTCGAGCCGGAGGAAGCCGAGATATAGACGATGTCACGCTCGGGCACGGCGACGAGGTCGCCCCAGGGCGGGGCCGCGTCCTGGCGCGCGCGCAGGGTGCGCTTGTCGATGGTGGGGAAGCGCCGCAGGTCATCGAGGCTGCGTAGCTGGTCGGGATGCACCCCCGCGGCATCGAAGGACGCACGATACCACGGCGCGTTGTAGTAGGCGTGTTGCAAATGCCGCTGCAGCAAGGCCAGGGTCTGCGCCTGCCATGCCTCCCGGCTCTGGGTTTCGAGGGCGGCGTCCCAGTACGGCGCGTCATCCGCGCGCGCGGATGCGGGTTGGTGCGTCATGGCGTTCTCCTGAGCGCCAGAGGAGCGGCGCCGGATCACACTATGTTGGATCGCCAAACTGCGCAAACCACGTTTATAAAGTGCATTCAGGACTTCTTTTCCCCTCGGAATGCACTATATCCGCCCCGCCCCGATCGCCGCCATCCGGCGACGAGGGGGACTGCGCGGCCCATTCCCCGCGAATCAAAAGTTGCTCTGTTATTTCACCCGACCGTCTGCTATATTGGATGCGTCCAGATCGGAACGGACAGAGGAGATCGGCTTGGCACAGGTGGCGAGCAACGTGATCGATCTCGCGGCGTATCGCGCGCGACGGTCCGCCCAACACAGCACTGAGGTCAAGCCGGTGGTCATGCCCATGATGTGGGCAATCGTGTGGGTTCCCGTACCGGTCTGGCCAGTGTTCCCGCCCGTCACGGCCGCGCATGCCTGATTCCGGCTCCCGCCTCCCGGACGATCCCGACGAACCGCATACAAACAGCTCCGACGAAGCGGCTGGCGACCTGCCGGCCATCCTCGGACACAACCTGCGCCGCCTGCGCACGCGTCAGGGACATTCGCTGGAACGTCTGGCCAAGCTCTCCGGCGTGAGCCGGGCGATGCTGGGCCAGATCGAAAACGGCAAAAGCGTGCCGACCATCAGCACGCTGTGGAAGATCTCCGGTGCCCTGGGTGTTCCCTTCGCCCGCCTGCTGGCCGCTGAGCCGGCCCAGCACATGACGGTGATGCGCCGCGACGAGGCGAAGGTGCTCAGTTCCAGCGAAGGGCACTTCACCTCACGGGCGCTGTTCCCGTTCGACGAGACCCGGCAGGTCGAATTCTATGAACTGCGCCTCGCCCCGCATCATCGCGAAGTGGCGGCAGCGCACGCCCCCGGCACGCGGGAGAACCTGATCGTCATCAGCGGGGTAATCGAGATCACCGTCGGAACCGACCGTCCCTGCGTGCTGGCGGCAGGCGACGCGATCCTGTTCGACGCCGACCTTCCCCATATCTACCATAACCTGAGCGATACAGAGGCGGTCATCTACCTGGTGATGACCTACACGACGCCGATCGGCTGAACCCCGCAGCCCGCGCCCTCCCGGCCACGTCCCACCGGGAGGGCACGGAGTGGCGTCATGCGGCCATGCAGCACATCATCATGCCGCCGCACATCATCATGGTCGGCATGGTCTTCATCATGGCCATCATGCGGTTGCAGCATTCCATGAACATCTCCTTGGACATGCCGTCCATGGGCATCATGGTGCAGGTCATGCCCTCAGGAGTCATGGCGCAGGTCATCCGGCACATCATCATCGGCATGCCCGGCATCATTCCCGGCATCCCAGGCATCATCCCCGGCATGCCCATGCCCATCGGCATCATCATGCCGGGCATCATCCCAGGCATCATCCCAGGCATCATCCCCGGCATGCCCATCCCCATCGGCATCATGCCGGGCATCATCCCCGCCATCCCCATGGGCATCGGCATCATCTGTGCAGGCATGGCCATCGGCATCATCGACATGGCGGCGCTCATCTGAACTCTCCTCGCTTACGCTTTGGCGATCCGTGATCGCTCGCAAGGAGATTGCGTCCGCTCCGCACCCGCCACAACAGCCCAGACGCGAGCCCGTTCGCTTTCCTCCGCGCGGCTGGAGGATCTGCCGTCCGCAGCGGAAAGACGACCAATATAACGGAGGATTTGTCAGAAGGGATGGAGGGCGGCAGAGGCCGGGCAGGCTTTGCCCGGTTCACCCGCCGCCGCAATTCTACCAACTGGCGAGCACTGCCCCGTCGAACTTCGCCAGGATGAACGCCTTCACCTCGTCCGAGCGGTAGCTCTCCACCAGGGTGCGCACCCAGGGCTTGTCCCGGTCGACGCCGCGCACGGCGATCAGGTTCACGTAGGGACCCTTGGGATTTTCGAGCAGCAAGGCATCGCGGCCGGGATTGAGCCCGGCGGGCAGCGCGAAATTGGTGTTCACCGCGGCGGCATCGACATCGTCGAGCACCCGCGGCGCCTGCGCCGCCTCGATCTCGACGAAGCGCAGCTTGTGCGGGTTGTCGGCCACATCGCGCAGCGTCGGCAGCAGGCCCACGCCCTCGCGCAGGCGGATCACCCCGGCTTCCTGCAGCAGCAGCAGCGACCGTCCGCCATTGGTCGGGTCGTTCTGGATCGCCACCCGCGCCCCGGTCGGCACGTCCTGCCACCGCTTCCAGCGACGCGAGTAGATGCCGAGCGGGAAGGTCACCGTCTCGCCGACCGCTTCGATGCGGTAGCCGCGATCCTTGATCTGCTGGTCCAGGAACGGCCGGTGCTGGTACGAGTTCGCCTGCAGGTCCCCCGCATCCAGCGCGACATTCGGTGTGATGTAGTCGGAGAACTCGACGATCTTCAGCGCGAGCCCGCGCCGCGCCGCCACGTTGCGCACCGCCTCCAGGATCTGCGCATGCGGCCCGGCGGTGACGCCGATGCGCAGCGTGGTGGTGTCGGCCCGCGCGGCGCGGCCGAAGGCAGCGACCGCGAGGCCGGCGCCGGCGGCCGCGAGCAGGCGGCGCCGGGGCGCATTGAAACCAGGCATTGACGTATTCTCCGTGTCGAAATCCCGGCCGCTCAGCCCTGCCGGATACGCTTGTTGACCCGGCGCGCCAGCGCTTCGCCGAAGGACTGCACGGCCTGCACCAGCACGATCAGCACCAGCACAACCGCGGCCATCACCTCCGGCATGAAGCGCTGGTAGCCGAAGCGGATGCCAAGGTCACCCAGCCCACCGCCACCGACCGCCCCCACCATCGCCGAATGGCCGATCAGGCTGACCGCCGTCAGGGTCAGGCCAAGCGCGATCGCCGGCAGCGCCTCGGGCAGCAGCACCTTGGTCACGATCTGCAGCGGCGTGGCCCCCATCGCGCGGGATGCTTCGATCAGGCCCTGGTCAACTTCGCGGATCGCGCCTTCGATGATGCGGGCGATGAAGGGGGCAGCCGCCACCGTCAGCGGCACGATCGCCGCCGAGGTGCCGATCGAGGTGCCCGCGATCAGGCGCGTGAACGGGATGATGGCCACGACCAGGATGATGAACGGCGTCGAGCGCGCCGCATTCACCACCGTGCCGAGCACGCGGTTGACCGCGACCGCCTCGAACAGCTCGCCGCGGCCGCTGGTGGCGAGGAACACACCAAGCGGCAGGCCCAGCGCGGTGCCGAGCAGCCCCGCGACCGCAACCATGTACAGCGTCTCGGCGGTGGCGCCGGCAATCAGCTCGAGCAGTTCAGGCGACATAGCCGGCGACCTCCCCTTCCAGTCCATGGCCGCGCACCAGGCCGAGCGCCGCCGCCACCACGGCCGGGTCCGCCGGCACGCTCAGCACCAGCGTGCCGAAGGCAACCTCGCCGATCCGGTCGATCTGGCCCGACAGGATCTGTACGTCGATGCCCTGCGTGCGCGCGAGTTCGCTGATGATCGGCGCGGTTGCCTGCGGGCCGGACAGCACGACGCGCAGCACCGCGCGCGATCCTTCGACCGGGCGCGGCGACAGCCGTTCCGCCAGCCCCGCCGGAATCGCGCTGCCAGCCACCGAGGCGACGAAGCTGCGGGCCGTCGCCGTGCGCGGCTGCGCGAACAGGTCGTAGACCGGGCCTTGCTCGATGATGCGGCCATCTTCGATGACGGCAACGCTGTCGCAGATCGCCTTGATCACCTGCATCTCATGGGTGATCAGCACGATGGTGACGCCGGTCAGCGCATTGACCCGACGCAGCAGGTCCAGAATGGACCGCGTGGTTTCCGGATCGAGCGCCGAGGTCGCCTCGTCGGACAGCAGCACCCGCGGCTCGGTCGCCAGCGCCCGGGCGATACCGACGCGCTGCTTCTGCCCGCCCGACAATTCGGCGGGATAGCGTCCGCGCTTGTCGGCCAGCCCGACCATGTCGAGCAGCTTGTCCACCCGCCGGACGATGGCGTCGCGCTTCGCCCCCGCGAGTTCCAGCGGCAGCGCCACGTTGTCGAACACCGTGCGCGAGGACAGCAGGTTGAAGTGCTGGAAGATCATGCCGATGCGGCGGCGCTGCGCGCGCAGCTCGGCTTCCCCCAGCGCGCCGACATCGGTGCCGTCCACCAGCACGCGCCCGGCGGTCGGCTTCTCCAGCCCGTTGATGACACGCAGCAGCGTGGACTTACCGGCGCCCGAACGGCCGATCACGCCGAAGATCTGCCCCGGGGCAACATCGAGCGAGATGTCCTGAAGCGCGGTCACCGCGTCATGGCGGCCACGGGCGGGAAAGGTTTTCGAGACGCGGTCGAAGCGGATCGCCGGCACGGCGGCCGAGGCACCGGCCTGTGCCGGCACCATGTCGATCGGGGCAAGGATATTCATGCGGGTCACCAGGTCGGCAGGATGCTGCCCTTGAACCGATCCAGCACGAAGGCTTTCACGGCCGGGGAGCGATAGAGAGCGATGTAGCGGCGGATGCGCGGATCGTCCTTGCGGTCCTCGCGCGCGGCGAAGACCAGGGTCCATTGTGAATCGACGCCTTCCAGCGCCAGCGCCTTCTGCTTGTCGAGGCCGGCGAGATAGGCGTAGTTGTTGGACACGAACGCCGCCGCCACGTCGTTCAACGAGCGGGGAAGCTGGGCCGCATCGAGTTCGATGAAGCTGAAGCGCTTCGGATTGGCGGCGATGTCGAGCGGGGTCGCGTTCACGTCGGCGCCGGGCTTCAGCGTGATGAACCCGGCCTGCTGGAACAGGAACAACGCGCGGGCGGCGTTCGACGGGTCGTTCGGAATGGCCAGCTTCGACCCGGCCGGAATATCCGCAACCTTCGCGTATTTCGCCGACCAGATCCCGGCGGGCACCACGATCGAGGGATCGAGCGGCACGATCCGATAGCCACGGGCCTTCACCTGCGCCTCCAGATAAGGCCGGTGCTGGAAATTGTTGAGGTCGATGTCGCCGGCCTGCAGCGCCGCATTGGGCTGGGTCCAGTCGGTGAACTCGACCACCTCGACCGTCAGCCCTTCCGCCGCCGCCAGCTTCGCCGCTTCGCGCAGGATGTCGCCATACGGGCCGGCCGAGACGCCAACCTTGAGCGCCCGCCCGCCCTGCGCCATGGCCGGCCGCGAACCCGCCATGCCGAGACAGGCCATCGAGGCCAGGGCGGCAACCGGCAGGAAACGACGTCGGATCATGGCAGGGCACTCCTGTCTGACGGGATCGGCACGGCATCAAATACACGCTAAATTAGCGTATTATTCAATATGCCATTCCAGACCGGTATTTACAACCACCCATACCGAATGCCCGATGTCAATCACACGAATCCCGCCGGAATTTCCCACTTGACCACGGATTCAGATCGTGCAAACGCCGATCGGCGGGGCGTTGCCCCGCACCCAACCAGGGCTTCGCCCTGGACCGACCAAGGGCTTTGCCCTTGGATCCCATTCCTGGCCGCGCAGCGCGAATGGGGTGCAGGGGCCTTGTGGCCCCTGCCGGGTCAAGGGCGGAGCCCTTGCCTTCTACCAGCTCCCAAGCCGTGCCGCGAAAATGCTACGCTCGGCGATCGCTTCCATCGCCGGCAATTCCGTCATCGGGCGTCCGACCAGCAATTCCTGCGCGAGCACCACGCAATCCTGCCAGGTCGCGACAGCCATGGCCTTGGCATCGCCCGCCTGCATCCACAGCACCAGCAGCAGCAGCTTCTCCGCCCAGGCCTCGCGCCGGGCCGGCAGCACCTGCTCCAGCACCTGCCGCACCGCCGTCTTCGGCCTCGGCCGCTTCGGGCCATCGACCAGCGCCCGGATCGCCGCATCGTCCTCGAACCAGGACTGCATCATCCGATCCTTGGCGATCCAACTGCCGCTGCGCTGCAGGGACGCCGCCAGCGCCGCCGGGCTGCGCAGCTCGTCCGGCAGGCCGGCGAACAGTCGCTCGATCTCCGCCGCCACATCGAGCCGGCGATCCTTCCAATCCGCCGCGCCGATCGCCTCGGCGATCTCCACCACCGCCGCCTGCGGCAGGTTGCCTGCCTCCAGGCCGCGCGCGAGGTGATGCTGCACCACCATGTCCATATGGTCGCGATCGGTCGCACGCCACACCATGGTGCGCAGAGCTTCCTTGAACGAGCGGGTGATCTCGCCCCGTGACAGCGAGGGATTGCACCAGGCGTCGCGGATGCCGAACCCTTGCTTCAGCAGCAGGCCGGCGAACAGGCCGGTCCGCCCCCCCGTGGTGGTCATCAGCAGGCTCTGCGCCCCGGAGCCGTCCACCATCGAGCCCTGGATGGTCAACGCCGGGGCCGGTGCCCATTGCGCGCAGCTCACGCCTTTCATCCGCGCCTTGCGGACCAGCCGGTCGACCGCCTCGCGCTCGGCCTCCGGCACCCAGTTGCGCACCAGCAGGGTCCGCCGCAGCATCACCGGAGAAAAAGTCTCTGGCCCCGCCACCTGCTCCAGCACCGCCGCCGCCGCCTGGCGCACCAGCGGCTCCGGGTCGAGCAGCAGCAGCGGCACCGCCTCGCGCAGCACCGGATGCGGCGACAGGCCAAGTTCGTGCGTCATGTAGGCGCGCAGCTCGGCCGGCATCAGCGTGCCGGTCTCGGCCAGGCCTTCGACCACCATGAACGGGCTTTCCGCCGCGCGGCCGAGCTCGTCGAGCAACCGGCGCAGCTGCTGCGGGATTTCCTCGGCCGAGGCCGCCTCGCCCGGGCTTGCCTCCACCGCGGCCATGGTCAGCGCCTCGGCCATTTCCGGCCGGATCGGCACCTTGGCGATCTTGAGGGCATTGACCAGCTCGAACCAGTCCGGCTCCGGCAGGGTCCTGGCCTGGACCAGCGCGATCAGCTTCTCCTGGTAGGCATCCAGCATGGCCCGCGCCCACTCATGGCCGCGTTCGAGCCGATAACGGATCAGCTCGAGCTGGTTGGCCAGCAGCCAGCGGCAGGCGGCGACCAGCGCCTCGTCACGCTTGCGCGCGGTGCTGGCGGCGATGGTGGCGTCCAGCAGCGGCCAGAGCGTCTGCGGGCGGGTCTCCAGCCAGGCATTGCTCGCGCCATCGAGCGACGGCGAGCCATGCCGCTTCAGCTCCGCGGCCACCGCCCGCGTCAGAGCCTTGACCTCGCGCGCATCCGCCGCCGTGGGCGGCGGGGGTGCCTTCGCATCGACGGGCGCCGGCGGTTCCGGCCGCGCGGCACTGAGGGCCGGAACCACCCTGAACGTGCCGGGAACCGGGGCGGCCTTGTTGCCGGCGAATTCCATCACCACGGCCCGCGCCGCCGATTCATCCGACAGGTCCGGCTCGTCCTCCGCCCATTCCCCGGCAATGGCGATGGCCTCGAGGATGTCGCCCTGGAACTGCTCCACCCGGGCGGCCTGCAGCAGCCTCTCCTCGGGCAGGTAGCGCAGGGCCAGCACGGCACTGAAACGCGGATGATGCAGCGCAGCCTCGAACTGCTCCGCCGCCGGCAAGGCCGTCAGGGTCAGGGTCAGCGTGGCATCCTCGTGCTCCCATTTGGCGAGTACACGCGGCAGCGCCGGCTTGCCGCGTCCGGCGGGCCGGCGCAACCGGCGCCGGTACGCCTCGGCGTCCTCCGGCTCCAGGAAATGCGTATCGAGCTGCAGCTTGGCGAGGGCGATCAGCCGGAAGACAAGGTGATCGCGGTCCGGAGACCCCTGCCAGGCGTGATCGGATGCGGAATGCGACATGGCTGCCGGTTTTGCCAGAAACCACCTCCGCGCACCATCCTCGCCCCCCATGCTGCGAGGGGTGCCGTGCCTCGCCGTTGTGGAGAAAATAATCTTGTCCGTGCAGACCGCTCAGGGCACGGGCCGGGCCGACGCGTGCACGATCCGGTGGATGAAGCCCAGCTTGTCGATCACCTCGGCGGACAGGATGAAGGGATAGAGGTCCGGCTGTCCCATCGCCCGGTTCAGGCTGTTCACCGCGAAGGTCAGTGGCAGCCAGGCCTCGACCAACGTCTCGACATCCTTCGCCTGATGCGGGTCGAAGTCGATCTCCGTGGCCAGGTCCGGATCGCGCGTGATCCGCGGCCGCACGGAAATGCCGAAGGAAGCCGCCATCTCCAGCGTGTCGACGATGTGCAGGTAATGCGCCCAGGTCTCGGCGAAATCCTCCCAGGGATGGCAGCTCGCATAGGTGCTGACGAAATGCTCCTGCCAGTCGGCCGGCGGGCCCTCGCGGTAATTCTTCTGCAACGCCGCGTCGTAGTCCTGCCGCTCGTCGCCGAACCGCTCGCGGAAGGCGTCGAGGAAGCCGCCGTCGCGCACCAGCACGTCCCAGAAGTAATGCCCGACCTCGTGGCGGAAATGACCGAGCAGGGTGCGGTACGGCTCGCGCATCTGCGCGCGCATGGCCTCGCGCTCCTTGTCGTCGGCCTCCTTGACGTTGATGGTGATGATGCCGTTGTCGTGGCCGGTCAGCACCTTCGGCCCGGTCGGGTCGGGCGCGTCGGCGAGGAAGTCGAACACCAGCCCGTGCTCCGGATCGTCCACCCGGTTGGCAAGCGGCAGCCCGAGGCGCAGCAGCGTGTAGAACAGCCGGTGCTTGGCGATCTCCAGCTTGCGCCAGCGGCGCAGGTTCTCCGCCGAGGTCAGGTCGGGAATGGTGCGGTTGTGCCGGCAGGAGGCACAGAACGCCTCGGCCGAACCGGCCGGCACCAGCCAGTTGCAGGCGTCATGCGCGGCATTGGCGCAGAAGCGGAAGGTCCGTCCCGGCCGGCCGAGGGCATGCCAGCCTGCCTGTTCCTCTTCCAGCGCGGAGAGAAGCGCCGCATCGGCCAGGTAGCCAAGACGATGCTGTGAACGCTCGCATTTCGTGTTCTCGAAATAGAGCAACTGGTCGCAGGCCTGGCATTTGAACAGTTTCATCGCGGGCTTCCGGGCAGGGTCCGGCAAGCCAACCGCAAGCCCGGCCCATGGTTCCCGCCCCCGGACACTCCCCCGCCGGCCGGGCGCGCTACGCTACTCGGCCTGCACGGAACTGTGCCTGACCCGTGGCGCCGGGGCGGGCACCTCGCGCGGCACGACGCGCAGCACCGCCCAGCCGGCCAGCCCGGCAAGCAAGGAACCGCCCAGGATGCCGATCTTCACCTGATCCTGCAGCAACGGGTCGCCGGCGAAGGCAAGCAGGCCGATGAACAGGCTCATGGTGAAGCCGATGCCGCAGAGCAGGGACACCCCGGCCAGTTGGGGCCAGCTCGCGCCCATCGGCAGGTCGGCGAGGCCGAGGCGGATGGTCAGCGCCGCACTGCCGAACACCCCGACCAGCTTGCCGAACAGCAGGCCGAGGGCGACCCCCAGGGTGAGATGGTCGAGCAGGACGTCCACGCTCAGGCCGACGAAGGACACCCCGGCATTGGCGAAGCCGAATACCGGCACCACCAGGAAGGCCACCCAATCGTGCAGGGCGTGCTCGAGCCGGTGCAGCGGCGATGTCTCCATCGCGTCCGGGCGGCCTGGCGCGGCGGTCAGCGGGATGGTGAAGGCCAGCACGACCCCGGCGATGGTGGCGTGCACGCCCGAGCGCAGCACGAAGAACCAGAGCGCGCCCCCGAGCAGCAGGTAAGGCAGCAGCCGCCGGACGCCGGACCGGTTCAGCGCGACCAGGGCGAGCACCACGGCGGCGGCGAGGCCCAGATCCGGCAGCGACAGGTCACCGGAGTAGAAGACGGCGATGATGGCGACAGCCCCGAGATCGTCGATGATGGCAAGCGCCGTCAGGAACACCTTGAGCGAGGTCGGCACGCGCGAGCCGAGCAGCGACAGCACGCCGAGCGCGAAGGCAATGTCGGTGGCCGAGGGAATGGCCCAGCCGCGCAACGTCGCCGGGTCGCTCCAGTTGAAGGCGGCATAGATCAGGGCCGGCACCGCCATGCCGCCGAGGGCGGCGATGCCCGGCAGCGCCCGGCGGGGCCAGGTGGCAAGCTGGCCGTCGAGGATCTCCCGCTTGATCTCCAGGCCGACGACCAGGAAGAACACCGCCATCAGGGCGTCGTTGATCCAGTGCTGCACGCTGAGCGGCCCCAGAGAGGCGTGCAGGGTCTCGAAATAGGCGGGGGCGAGGGGCGAATTGGCGACAACCAGGGCCAGCGCCGCCGCCGCCATGAGAACCAGGCCACCCGACGCCTCGTTGTCGAGGAAGTGCCGAAGCATCGACAAGGGACGGTGCGGGCGGGATATCGTACGGGCGTCGGCCATGCCGGTGCCTCTCCTGGCCTGGGGCGGTCTCGGTCCTGCGACACGAGCCGTGCCAGCCGGACACCCGGGGGACACAGGCAACGGTCACGCCGGGCCGTTGCACAACATCCATACCGGGCCGGCAAGCTCTGGCACGACTTCGGCCTCAGCGTCCAGGGTTGATGACATACGTACAAATTCAGCTTTCCGGGAATACTCCTCGCCATTCCCGGTGCCACGGCCCCGCCCGTTCCGCCCGGCCCTGCGCGCAGGACCACGCGGGGACGAAGGCGACGTCAGGACGCCGTGATGACGTCCAGATCCGGTGCGTCTGCCATTGCATCCAACACCGGCAGTACCGATGCCATACGGATGGCAGCAATAAATTCGGGAAAATACTTTTATAATGATTTCGTTATAATCGGCATATACCAAATTTGTCCCACATGCCCATCGCGACATTCATTCAGGCAAATGTAAATCATGGCGCGATAATATAGATATGTAGATAAATTTTATTGCAAACTTACCTATTGCCAATGCATTGTGATTTCATCTTTGCAAATCAAATCCAGGGAGATGTCATGGCCCCCCTTATCCACCCCGGGGAACAGCCGGCCATCGTTCATTTCAACATCGCTTGTACATATCCCACACGAGATAACCGAACAATCCTTGGTAAATAAGAAAGCCAAATTATCCGTATCATTATGCAATCATAATATATGTAACTGCATGTAAATACTCGTGTATTCCAGATCATCGTCAACATATGAAACAATAAGTCAAATTCCTGTTATTCGCGCCGGCGCGGAAACTTACCATGGCCTTGCAACATTTACTCAATACCCTGCCGCAATAGCATCTTTTTTGGGTTGGCATGCACAGCTTTTGCGCGACATCATGTTTACGCATCAGTTCAATGCACGCACCGATGTACAACCGTCTTCTTCGCCGACCTCAGGAAATCGGGAGATAATTGTTGGCCGACCGTGCCGTCACACGTGAGGGAAGCGCGCGCATGCCGATCCCGCTCACGCGTCCCAACCCCGTGCATCTCAGCCGCCTTGGCACAGAACTCGAGCAGATCGACGCGTCCGGAATTTTCTCCAACTACGGGCCGGTCAACGCCCGCTTCGAACACGATATCCTTGCGGCGCAATTCGGCGGAACCGGGTCGGCCCTGACGGTCTGCAACGCCACCATCGGCCTGATGCTCGCCATGCGGCACGCCGTTGGCCCCGTGACGGGGGCGAGGCGCTATGCGCTCATGCCTTCGTTCACCTTCTCCGCCCTCGCGCAGGCGGCCCTCTGGTGCGGCCTGACGCCGTTGCTGTGCGACATCGACGAGGAAACCTGGCTGCCCTCCGCCGTCTCGGAACACCAACTGCTGCGCAAATACGCGGACGAGATCGCCGTCATTGCCCCGTATGCCACCTTCGGCAACGGCCTCAACCTGCGGCGCTATGCCGAACTGTCGCGACGCACCGGCATCCCCGTGGTGGTCGATGCCGCCGCCTCCCTCGGCTCCGCCGATGCCCGGGGCATGGGCTTCGGCACCGGGTTCGCGCACCCGATCGTCTTCTCGATGCATGCGACCAAGGCCTTCGCCACCGCCGAGGGCGGGCTGATCTACTGCGCCAATCCCCAGACCACGCAGACCTTGCGCACGATGGGCAATTTCGGTTTCGGCGTGCCACGTTCGGCCACCATGCCCGGCCTCAATTCGAAGCTGAGCGAGGTCGGCGCGCTGCTCGCGCTCGCCAAGCTGCGCGAGTTCCCGGCCGTGGTGGAGCATCGCATGATGCTCACCGGCCTCTATCGCACATTGCTGCCGGGCTTCACCTTCCAGCGCATGACGCTGCCACGCCATGCGTACCAGTTCATGCCGGTGCTGCTGCCCGCCCATCTCGCCGGCACCCAGGACAGGATCATTGCAGAGCTGCAGCAGCGCGGCATCGGTGCCGCCCATTATTTCTCCCCGCATCTGGCCGAGCAGCCCTTCTTCCGCGAACGCTGCGTGGCAGCGCCGCTGGCCGTCACCGAACGCCTCGCCCTGCGCATGCTGTCGCTGCCGATGTCGGACCTGCTGACCCCCGAGCAGGTCGGCGAGGTCTGCGAGACCCTCGTTGCGATCTGCGAGGAGCTTGCGCCGGTGCGCCGGCATCACCGCCCCGTGGATCTCCCCGATACGGCACGGGCCTGATCCGCCCATCCCGTGATCGCGACGCAAGCACACGCTGCGTCGCGTGACCCGGAACGCCTCACCAAGGACCGCGGCGCGGCAGGATGATCCCCCATTGCCGTCGCCGCCCCAGGATCCCCAAGCATGGCATCGTCTCCCTCCTACGCCGTCCTGTTCAAGGCCTTTTCGTACGACCGCTTCGTCCGGCGCCGACTGGCGGCACTGCGCGAGCGCGTGGGCCACGGACATGTCCATCTCATGATCGACGAAACCCATGGCCGGGTCGGCCGCGTCGACCATCCGATGGTGCTGCGCCACACCGAATCCGACATGACCGCCCGCGGCTATGCCGGGTACCCCGCGGGCAGGCTGTTCTGGTACAATGCCGACTATCCCTTGTACTTCGCCCTCGAGGCCGGGCTCGAGTACGACTATTACGTGATGCTCGAATACGACGCGGTGGCCAACTGCGATCTCGACGCCTTCGTCGCTGCCGCGGCGGCAACGGGCGCCGACTTCATCGGCGAGCCGATGGCTAGGTCCGCCGCCGAGTGGATGTGGCTGGCGTCATGCCGCGACGCCTTCCCCTCCCCCATGGCGGTCCACCCCTATCTCGTCTGCGTCTGCCTGTTCTCGCGCGCCGCCGCCCTGCATCTGCGCACGCGACGGCTGGACCTTTCCGCCCGCCATCGTGCCGGCGAGATCCGCCAGTGGCCGATTTCGGAAGGCTTCATGTCCACCGAGATGATCCATGCCGGCTTCACTGTCCGCAGCCTGTCCGACTATGGCCGCATCCCGCATGTGGCCTGGTGGCCCCCCTACCACGAAGCCATGCTCGGGCGGCTGTCCGAGGACGCCTTCGTGCATCCGGTGCTCAGTGGCTCACGCTACGTCCGCTCGCTGTTCCGCAACGGCCTTCGGCCGGGCCTGACGGCGCAATGGCAGGCCCTGTTCTCGCGACTTCCACCACGGCCCATCGACCTCACCGCCGATACGGTGCACCGGCAACTCACCCGCTCCTGAAGCGGACCTTTGCCCGGCTACCAGGCCAGCACCGTCACGCAGGTATAGCGTCCACACCCCCGGTCGATCCGCAGCCGCGGCCGCGCCTGCGCCAGCAACCCCGGCAGGGACGGCTGATCGACATAATTGGCGATCAGCCAGACCGATTTTCCGTCGCGGATCCGGCGCAGCAGCGCATCGCCGTCGATCGGCGCCACGCCCAGCCGTTGCGCCACCAGCGTGTTCTCGATGGTGCGCGGGCTGCCATTGTCCCAGATGCGCACGCCCCGCAGGCCCGGCGCGTAATAACGCAGGATCACCGGATCCATGCTCGGGCCAAGCACCACGAGATCGGCGCGGCCGAGTTCGGTCCGCAACCCACCCAGCACGTCGCGCCAGGGCTCCTTGGCATCGTCGGCAAAGCCGAGTTGCCAGCCAAGGCCGACGGCGAAGGTCACCGCCGTCACGCCGCCCAGCAACGGCCGCACCGGCGTAGCGGCCAGCAGGCCACGCGCCAGCAGCACGCAAAGCGGGATCGTCAGCCAGCACAGCACCCGCGGCAGCAGGATCGGCCGGGCCAGGCTGGCCGCGATGACCAGGCCGAGAAACAGTGCCGGAATCAGCACCAGCACGCCGAATTCCCGCCGCCCCGGCCGATCCACCCACAGTCCGGCGGCCAGCGCCAGCAGCAGCGCCACCGCCAGCGGCGTGCCCGGAAAACGGGGATCGGTCACCACGCCGCTCACCAGCCCGCTGAGCGCCACGGCGATGTCGCGCAGGCGCAACGGCGCCACCCAGTCGAGCGCCCCCGCCGCATCGCCGCCGGCCAGGGCCAGCGCCACCGGCAACCCCGCCACCGCCACCAGCGAATTGGCACCGAACCACCCGAGCAGGATGCCGCGCCCCGCGGACAGGCCATGCCCCGCGAGCAGCAAGGCCGGCACGGCGAGATTGCAGGCGATCAGCAGGATCGGGAAGGTCGGGTGGCTGTAGATCCCGACCAGCGCGGCCAGTCCGTAGCCCCATAACCAGCCGTGTTTGCGGGGATCGCGGAGCAGGTGCGCGATCGCCAGCAGCACTCCGCCCGCGGGCAGCAGCAGGAAGGCGTAGACCCGCGCTTCCTGCGAGAAATAGATCGCCATCGGCGAGAGCGCGAACAGCAGCATGCCGAGCAGACCCCGCCGCGCATCGCCGAATTCCCGCCCGAGCGCATGGACGATCGGCAGCGCCGCGCAGCCAGCGAGCACCGATGGCGCCCGCAAGGCCGTGGCGCTGTCGCCGAACACTCCGATCCAGACATGCAGAAGCGTGTAATAGAGAGGCGGATTGGGCTCCCGGCGCAGTCCCTCTCCCCACAGGAAGCCGAGCCCGAACAGCTCGGCGTAATAGCGGGAGAACAATTCGTCGTTCCACAGCGACAACCGGTCCAGATGGATGACCCGCAGCGCCACCGCCAGCGCGATGATCAACGCGGCTGCCGCGCCGGCATGCCTGGACCACGCCCGGCTGCCGGCCGGTCCCCCTGGCCGTTGGAGTAATGTCACTGTTCCCGTCTCGTGCCTTTGCCTCTCCTTTTCCCACGCCCGGCGGCCGGTACGAACCACCCTCGGGATAACGTCTCAGCGTGCCGGCGCCGGCCTGGTCACGTCGAACACGCGCACGCCCGTTCCGGCCGGAACGGGGGCACGCCATGGCGCCGCCTGCAGCGTGCGCCGCCCGTCCGCGAGCCCCTGTTCCCAGCGCCGCGACATCGTGCCGCGATCGAACTGGAAATCCTTCTGCGAGCCTTGCGGCACGTCCGGACGATAGATCAGGTGCACGATGTCCATCCGGGCCCGGCAGGACAGCCCGCGCAGGTGCTGCGCCACCGGATCCCGCTGCAGCTTCGCCGGCAGCCGATCGAGGAAGCGCGTCAGTTCCAGGCGCAGGCTCTGCCGCTCCGACGCCGACTTCGTGCCGGCACGGGTACGGCTGGAATAGCGGATGTCCTTCTCGCGCTCGAGCACCTCGTCCAGGGTGGCGGGCCGCGGGCCGCGCGCGGGGAACAGATCGACCTGGAAGATCAGGCTGTCCTCGCGCGGGGCGTCGTCCATCACCACCTGCAACGGGGTGTTGGAAACCAGCCCGCCATCCCAGAATGCCTCGCCCTCGACCTCGACCACGGCAAGCCCCGGCGGCAGCGCGCCGCTCGCCATTACATGTTCCACGCCAAGCCGCATGTGCCGGCTGTCGAAGTTGATCTGGTTGCCGGTCTCGACATTGACCGCGCCGACCGTCAGCCGGGTCGGCCCGCGCGCGATCCGCTCGAAATCGACCAGTTCGGCCAGCGTCCCTTGCAGGGCGCCGGTATCGTAGAAGCTGACCGGCGGCGTGTCGGTGAACCACTCGAAGGGAAGGCGCGGCCGGAAGAAGCCGGGCTGGCCGAACAGCAGGGCGCCGAGCGCGCCGGCCCGTTGCTCCAGCCGCTCCAGCACCGGTGGGCCATGGCGGGGCCACAGCGCCGTCGGCGCGGTGATGCGCAACCAGAATTCCCGCAGCCGCTCCAGCCGCTGCTCCGGCGGGTTGCCGGCGATCAGGCTGCCGTTGACGGCCCCGATCGAAACCCCGGCCACCCAGTCGGGCTGCAACCCGGCTTCGACCAGGGCCTCGAACACGCCGGCCTGATAGGACCCAAGCGCGCCGCCCCCCTGCAACACCAACACCACGCGCCGCCGGTCGTCGCCGTCGGGCTGATCCCCGGTCGCCGTCATGCCCTCTCCCGCCTCCCCGGCCCATCCACTGCCGTTTAAGCCAGCGCCGGAAACGAAGTTCCACCCCCCACTGAACGGTACCGAGGGAACCCGGAGACGCCATCACCGTATGCGCCTCCCATCAAGGGAAGGAGGATTCGAAACCCATGCGCACCAGCATTGCCGCACTTCTGGCGGGCGGCGCGGTGGCGACCGCGACCGTGCTCGGCGGCCGTTACAGCCCCGGACCGCAACGCCCCGCGACCGCCCGCTGGTATGCGGCGCTCGACAAGCCGTCCTGGACCCCCTCGGGCGCCACCATCGGCACGGTCTGGTCGGTGGTGAATACCTGCCTGACCGTGGCCGGCACGCGGCTGCTCATTGCCCGGCCGAGCCCGCAGCGTGGCCAGGCGCTGGCACTGTGGGGCTTCAACGTCGCCTCGATCTGGGCCTGGCAGAGCGTGTTCTTCGGCGCCCGCAGGCTTGGCGCCAGCGCGGCCTACAACGCCGCGATGATCGGTACCGGGGTCGCCTATGTCGCGGCGGCGCGGCGGGTGGACGGGCTGGCCGCCGCCGCGGGCGTGCCCTATCCGAGCTGGGTCAGCATCGCCGGCCTGCTCGCCACCCAAATCTGGCAACGCAACCGCAACAGATCCCTGCCGGCCATGGCGGGGAGGGAAACGCCTCTCGACGCCGTGCTGGCGCGGAAGCTCTCGCCCCCCGGCCCGGTCGAGGCTACTCGTCGCCTGGCCGCCCGCGTAGCCGCTTGACCTCGCCGCGGCGGCTCTTGCCCTCGATCCGCCGCAGCTTCGATCCGAGCGTCGGCTTGGTCGCCCGGCGCGGCGGCGGCGGGGGCACCGCCGCCGCGCGGATCAGCTCCAGCAGCCGTTCCAGCGCATCCTCGCGGTTGCGCGGCTGGGTGCGATGGCGTTGCGCCGTGATCACCAGCACGCCGTCCTGCGTCATCCGCCGTCCCGCCAGCCGCTCCAGCCGCTCGCGTACCGCTTCGGGCAGGCTGGGCGAGTGGCGCACGTCGAAGCGTAGCTGCACCGCCGTCTCGACCTTCTGGATGTTCTGGCCGCCCGCGCCCGAGGCCCGCAGGAAACTCTCCTGCAGCTCGGCCTCGTCGATCGCGATATTGCGCGTCACCTGAATCATCGCCGCCCCTGCTGTCCTGGCCGTTGAGCAGCAACGCCGCCATGGAAACGCGCTTCGCTCCAGTCCGTGAGATGCCACAGCTCGCCGTCCGGCGCGACGGTTTCGTTTCGCGCCGCCCTACCCGCGTCGCCGCGCATCCAGGCTCCACGGCCCCGGCCCGGCGAACACCAGATAGAGGAACACGAAGCAGAACAGCACGGCCGCGTCGCCCCCGTTCAGCGCCGGGAAGAAGGACCGGGGGGCATGCGCCGTCCAGTAGCCCACCGCCATCTCCCCCGAGAGCAGGAACGCCACCGGCCGCGTGAACAGCCCGAGGGTCAGCAGGATCCCGCCGAACAGCTCGCCGAGGCCGCCCCACCAGGACAGCGAATACTCCGGCGGCAAGGCCGGCAGGGTCGGGAAGCCCAGGAACTTGCCGGTCCCGTGCTCGAGGAACAGCAAGGCCGAAACGATGCGCAGGACGCTCAGCATCCGAGGCGCGACAGCGGTCAGAAGATCCGACATGCGAGGCTCCGGCGATGTGAGGGAAGGGGCGCACCGATCATGCCGCCATGCCGGGCCGCCCGCCCAGCCCACCCCGCCTTTTTGTGTCCCGCCCGGCATGGACCCGGGGCGCAATGGCTGCTATCGGGCAAACAATATCGTGATGCGCCCGCAGCCGCCCCCCCTCCGGCTCCCGCGCGAGTTCAGCATTGCGCTGCAAGAGCAACCTTTCGTAGCATCTGCCTGCATCCGCACGGCCCCGTTTGCGGCATACTGGCATCACCGGCAGATATGGGCCGGTGCGGGAAAGTCGGACATGTCCGCGGCCTTGGACACACACGCCAACAACGGTACGAACGTCGCACTCCGCGCCAGCCTCGCCGGCCTGAGCTGGCTCAATTTCCTGGTCGCGCTGATGCAGACCGGGTTCGGTGCCTTCCTCGCGGTCTACCTGACCACCCATGGCTGGAGCGCCACCGCCATGGGCCTCGCGCTCAGCGTCGGCACGGTCGCCGCCATGGTCAGCCAGGTGCCGGCCGGCCTGCTGGTCGACTGGGTCCCGAACAAGCGCGTGCTGGTCGCCGGTGCGATCCTCACCGTCACCGGCGCCGCCCTGCTGATCGCCGGGGTTCCGCTGGCCCTGCCGGTGTTCACCGCCCAGGTGCTGCAGGGCGCGGCCGGCAGCGTGCTGGGCCCGGCCATCGCCGCGCTCACCCTGGCGCTGTCGCGCCAGCACATGCTCGGCGAGCGGCTGGGCCGCAACGTGCGCTTCGCCGCCATGGGCTCGGCGGTGGCGGCCGGCATCATGGGCGCGGTCGGGCTGTGGTTTTCCGGGCAGGCCATGTTTCTGCTCGCCGCCGCCTCCGGCCCTGCCGCCGTGCTGGCCGTCATGATGATCCGCCGCGCCGACCTCGAGGCCGCGCCCGCCCGCACCACCCACCGTGGCGCACTGCCGCGCCGCGCCCGCACCGAACCGCCGGTCCCGGTGCGGCAGGTCGTCCTGGATCCCTGCCTGCTCGCCTTCGCCGGCTGCATGGCCCTGTTCCAGCTCGGCAACGCCGCGCTGCTGCCGCTGGCCGCGAGCGCGATCACCCGTGCCCCGGGTGCCGTGTTCCAGGTCGTCGTCTCGGCCAGCGACGCGTCCTGGTCGCCGCTGGTGCTGACCGCCCGCCTCTCCGAACTGGTCGTGCCCGCCTCGATCATCCTGCCGCAATTGCTGGCGGCGATGCTGTCGCCGCAACTCGGCCGGCTGGCCCACCACTGGGCCCGCCGCCCGGTGCTGCTGCTGGGCGTGGCCGTCCTGCCGCTGCGCGCCGTCCTGCTCGCCCTCGACGGCGCGCCCGAGCTGATGGTCTGCTACCACGCCTTGGACGGCATCGCCGCCGCCGTGATCGGGGTGATGATCCCGCTGGTGGTAGCCGACATCACCCATGCCCATGGCCGGTTCAACCTTGCCCTGGGCGTGGTAGGGCTGGCGGCCAGCCTGGGCGGGGCGGCCAGCACCGCGATCGGCGGCACGCTGGCGGATCATTTCGGGGAAGCGACGGCGTTCTTCTGCCTGGCCGGCGTCGGCGTGCTGGCCTGCCTCGCGGTCATGTTCCTGCTGCCCGAGACCCATCCCGAACCGAAGCCGCTGCGCCAACGCCGCCCGGCCTGACGCCGCGCAGCGCGATTGGGGTGCAGGGGCCTTGTGGCCCCTGCCGGGTCAAGGGCGGAGCCCTTGCCTTAACTTACACTTACGCGGCCGAAGCAATCGGCAGCTCCGGCAGAACCAGCATGTGCACCGCCCCCGCCGGCAAAGTCCGCGCCAGTGCCTGCACATGCGGATGATGCGTCAGCACCACCACCTGCACCACGGACGACAGATCCAGCAGCGCCCGCAACCCGGCGGTGGCGCGGGCATCGTCGAAGGTCTGCAGGATGTCGTCGGCGATGAAGGGCAAGGCCGGGTTGGCCTGCGCATAGGCTTCCAGCGCGACGATGCGCAGTGCCAGGAACAACTGGTCGCGCGTGCCCTCCGACAACTCCGCCACCGTCTTGCGCGCCCGCCCGTCCGGCTCCAGCGCCATCAGCACCTGGTCGGCGCCGTCATCCTCCACCGCCACGCCCGCCTGCCCGCCGCCGGTCAGAGCCCGGAACACCTCGCCAATCCGCGCGACGGTGCCCGACCCCGCCTCCGCCCGCTCGGCGTCCAGCGCAGCCCGCAGCAGGCTGGCGGCGGCATGCAGCACCAATGCTTCCTCGCTGTGGCGCGACAGCGCGGCCAGCGCCGCTTCCCGCCGTGCCGCCGCGGCCGCGGCGTCCTCGCCCTGGCCGGCCCGGTCGCGGGCCTCCGCCGCGCTGCGCGCCTCGGCCGAGGCCGCTTCGATCAGCCGGGCAAGCTCTTCCAGGCGCTCGCCCAGCCGGGTGAATTCCGCCTCGTCGACCCCGGCCGAGCTCGCCGCCGCCAGGGCATCGAGCGCCGCCTCGGTCATGCCGCCGCCCAGCGCCAGGATCTGGCCACGCGCCTCCGCCAGCCCCGCCTCGGCCTCGGCGACACGGGCGATGCGGCGCAACTGCGCCTCGGCGGCTTCGTCGTCCTCCACCCGCAGCGCCGCCCGTAACGCCGCCAGCGCCTCGGCGGCCAGCCGCGCCTCGGCGGACGCGGCCACCGCCCGCGCCTCCGCCTCGTCGCGGGCCCGGGTCAGCGCCTGCAGCCGTGCCGCCTCCGCCCGCTGCGCCTTCAGCGCCGCCTCCAGCCGCGCCGCCGCCTGCTGCGGCGGCAACTCGCCCAGCCCGGGCGCCACCTGGGCGCACAGCGCCGCCATGCGCGCCGAAAAGGCTTCGAGCGTTGCCTGCATGTCACGCACCCGCGCCCCGTCGCGCGCCGCAACGGCTTCGTGGCCGCGCAGCTCGTCCATCAACGCCAGCGCCGCGCCACTTGCCTCCGGCGCCTCCTCCGCCGGCCGCGCCAGCGCCGCCGCGACCTCGCTCCAGGCCGCGGTCCAGGCGGCCAGCGCCGCCCGGGCCCGCTCCGCCGCCGCCTGTCGCTCGGCGGAGTCATGAGTGGCACGACGCAACTCGGCCTCCGCCGCCTTGCGGGCGGCCACGGCCTCGCGCGCGGTGATGATGCGCGCCTCCGCCAGTTCCAGCAGCGCAGGCAGGCCGCCCTCCGGCACCCCCAGCGTCACCGCCAGCCGCCATGCTGCCTCGGTCAGCGCCGCCGCCGCGGCGGCTTCCTCGGCGCGCGCCCGGTCCAGCTCCACGGCCCGGTCGAGCGCCGCCCCGCGCGCCGCCAGGAAACTCCGCAGCGCGGCCGGCAGCATGTCGCCCGGCGCCCCGGCCGCCTCGGCCAGCGCCGCGAGCGCCGCCCGGGCCCGCGACAACGCCGCCGCGCTGCCCTCGCCGGCCGCCTGCGCCACGTCGCACTGCGCCACCAGGACCTGAATCCGATGGTGCAACGCCTCCGCCCGCGCGGCCTCGGCGGCGTGCGCCAGCAGCGCATCCGCCACCGCATCGGCCGCCCGCAAGGCCCGCTCGAACGCCACCGCCGCCCCGGCCCCGCCGCCCGCGCAGACCCGGTCCCACAGCTCATCGCGCGCCGCCCGCGCCTCGGCCAGCGCGCCCGGCGCCGGCAACGCCGCCTCGCGCCGTAGCCGCTCCAGCTCGGCGCGGGACGCCTCCAGCTCATGCCCGAGCCGGTCCCGCTCGCGCAGGGCATCCCGGTGCGCGGCTTCGGCCTCGCCCAGCGCCGCTTCGCGCGCCGCCAGCACCGCATCCGCCGGTGCTTGCGTCGCCGCCAGCGCCGCCCGCGTCAACGCCCGGTCAGGCAAGCGCGCCAGCGCCCGGGCCAGCTCCGCCTCGGCCTCGCGGACCGCGCGCTGCGCCGCCTCCAGCCGCGCCGGCGCACCCATGCCACGGATCTCGCGCACCATGGCGGCCAGCGCCCCGATCTCCTCGGCCTCCGGCAAGGCCGCCAGCTCGGCGCGCGCGCGCGCCAGCAACGCCCCCGCCGCCAGCGCTTCCCGCTCCGCCGTTTCCGCCATCGCGCGCAGCCCGGCCAGCGCCGCCAGCCGCTCGCGCGCGGCCCGCACCGCCGGCAAGGGTGGGACGGCCACGGCCGCGTCCCAGCCCAGCTCGTGGCGCAGCCGGGCCGCTTCCCGCTCCGCCTCGCGGCAGGATGCCTCCACCTCCGGCAGGTCGCGCGCGGCGTTGCGCGCGGTCACCGCCTCGCGCAGCACCGCCTCGACCGGCCCGGCGGCGTCCAGCAACGTGGTGTCAGGCGCCGCGGTGGCCAGGGTCGCCGCCACCGCCGCCGCCTGCTCCGCCGCATTCGCGGCCGCTGCCGCCGCGGCCGTATGGGTTTCCAGTGCCCGACGCCAGCGCGCCTCGAAGCCGGCTTCGAGGCGCGGCACCTCGCCCGCTTCCGCCAGCACCGCGACCGCCGCGTCGCGCCGCCCCAGCCAGGGACGCACCGCCCGCAGCGCCGCCAGTTGTGCCCGCGCCGCCTCGACCTCCCCGCGCTCGCGCCGCAGCGCCGCCAGCGTCTCCGCCGCTTCCGCCGCCCGCTTTTCCAGCGCCAGGAACGCTTCCGGTCGCAACGCCGCCTGCCCGAGCGCCCGCTGCGCATCGGTGGCCTCGGCCGCCGCCGCCCAGATCGGCTGCGAGACATGGCGCCGCTCGGCCCGGCCGATGGCGTCCCGCTCCTGGCACAACCCTTCCAGCAGGCGCTGCACCCGGCCGAGCCCGCCGCTGCCGGCCAGCAGCATCTGCCCGAGTCGCCCGGAAGAGCGGCACAGCTCCTCGCCGCCCTCGCGCAGCAACCGGCTGTCGAGCCCGAACAGATCCTCGAACAGGCGGCGGTCGGCGCTGCCAAGCAACAGCCGCAGCGCCTCCGGCGGCACCGGCGCGGTGCCATCCGACAACGTGTTGCCCCGCCCCTTGCGGCGCACCAGCGTCAGCCCGGCCCCGTCCTGGCGAAGCTGCGCGGTGAGGCGCATGTTCTGGGTGCCGTACAGCCAGGACATCGGCGAGCGTTCGGGGATATCGAACAGCAGGTCGCCGAAGGCCCGCCGCAGCACCGACTTGCCCGCGCCGTTGGGAGCGACCAGCAGGTTGATGCGTCCGGGCGTCGGATCGAGCAGGATCTCCTGGCGCTGGAACGGCCCGTAGCTCTCCAGCAGCAGCGAGGTCAGGCGCATCAGCCCTCCTCCAGCCGGGCCAGCAGCAGGTCGCGCGCCCGCGCCAGCACCTGTGCCGGATCGTGCAGCGGGTGCTCCGGCGGCAGCGTCCCCGGCGGCAGCCGCCCGAGCAACTGCGCCGGCCATTCCGCCAGCAGCGCCTCCGGCGGCGCCTCGGCCAGGGTGGCGATGCGCCGCGCCAGCGCCCCCAGCGCGTCGCCGCGCGCCGCCAGTGCCGCCGGCCGTGCCGGACGCGTGCGAATTTCCACCCCCTCGATCCAGAACAGCGCCGAGAGCATGCGGGCCTCGTTGACCAGCTTCTCCCGCAGCCCCGCCAGCGCGCCGTGCAAAATGGTCGCTCCGGTCAGCGTCACCCGCGCCGCCAGCCCGCGCCCGCCAGCCGCGTCCAGCGCCACCCCCAGCCGGGTGGCGATCTCGGCCAGCGCCGCTTCCTCGGTTTCCAGGCCGGTGAGATCGACGCTCAGCCGTGCCCAGCGGAAATCGTCCAATGCCCGGTGCTCGGCCGCGACCACGCGGCCCTCGGCCACCGTCACCAGCGTGGCGCCCTTGGCGCCGGTTTCGTTGACGTGCCGTCCCTGCAGGTTGCCGGGAAAGACGATCCAGGGATTTTCGCAGACCACCTCGCGCGCATGAATGTGGCCGAGCGCCCAGTATTCATAGCCATGCGCCGTCAGCTCGGCCCGGGTGCAGGGCGCATAGCGCGGATGCGGCCCGCCGACCTGCTCCAGGCAGGTGTGCAGCAGGCCGATGTTCACCAGCCCCGCCACCGGTTTCGGATAGGCGCGCATCAGGTTGTCGGTAACGTCCTGGGCGGCGAAGCTCTGGCCGTGCACGGCGATGCCGAGATCGGGCAGCTCCACCGTCTCCGGCCGCCGCGCCGGCAGCAGGCGCACGCCATCGGGCAGGCGCAGCGAGCGGGTGATGCGGTTCTGGGCATCGTGGTTGCCGCGGATGGCGAAGACGCGCTTGCCCGCCCGGGCCAGCCGCGCCATCTGGTGGCCGAAGAACAGCCCGGTGCCGTAGTCGGGCCAGTCGCCGTCATAGATGTCGCCCGCGATCAGCACGAAGGCGACGTCCTCGACCAGGGCAAGATCGACCAGCCGTTCCAGCGCCCGCCGGGTCGCGCCGCGGATCTGCTCGACCGGGGCGCCCGGATCGGCTTCAAGGCCGCGCAGCGGACTGTCCAGGTGCAGATCCGCCGCGTGCAGGAAGCGGATGGTCGTCAAATGCGCTCCTCCCGCCATCGCCGCCAGCCCGCCGCGCGCAGCTCGCAGGCCGGGCAGGTTCCGCAGCCATAGCCCCATTCGTGCCGATTCGCGCGATTGCCCAGGTAACAACTATGGCTGTGCTCGACGATCAGCTCGACCAGCGGCGGCCCGGCCAGTTCCTCGGCCAGCGCCCAGGTGGCAGCCTTGTCCACCCACATTAGCGGCGTCTCCAGCACGAAGCGCCGCTCCAGCCCCAGGTTGAGCGCGAGCTGCATGGCCTTGATGGTGTCGTCGCGGCAATCGGGGTAGCCGGAATAGTCGGTCTCGCACACCCCGGCCACGATCCGGCGCAGGCCGCGCCGGTACGCCAGCGCCGCAGCATAGGCGAGGAAAACCAGGTTGCGCCCCGGCACGAAGGTGCTCGGCAGCCCCGCCTCGGTCATGCGGATCTCGGTCTCGGTGGTCAGCGCGGTGGCGCCGATCGCGGCCAGCGAGGCGCCGAGATCGATCACGTGGTCGGGCCCGAGCCGGCCCGACCAGTCCTGCAGCCCGGCCACTCCCGCGCGCAGCGGCGCCCGGCAGTCGAGTTCCACGGCGTGGCGCTGGCCATAGGCGAAGCCGATCGTCTCCACCCGGGGATAGCGGGCCAGCGCCCAGGCCAGGCAGGTCGTCGAATCCTGCCCGCCCGAGAACAGCACCAGCGCGGCGTCCCGGGCGGCATCCTGATGGGCCATCACACCCCTCCTGCAAATGCGGCTTCGTCGCGACGCCGCGCGGGCCTATGCTGGCCGGATGGACCTCGATTTCAACGAAGAAGAGATCCGCCGCTACTCCCGGCACATCCTGCTGGCCGAGGTCGGCGGCACCGGACAGGCGAAGCTCAGGGCGGCGCGGGTGCTGGTGGTCGGCGCGGGCGGGCTGGGCAGCCCGCTGATGATGTACCTGGCCGCGGCCGGCATCGGCCGCATCGGCGTGGTGGACGACGACGTGCTGGAGGTGTCGAACCTGCAGCGCCAGATCGCCCATGCCACCGACCGGCTGGGCATGCCCAAGGTAGAATCGGCGGCACTGGCCGCGCGGGCGATCAACCCGAACGTGGAGGTGGTGCCGCATCGCACCCGGCTCGGCCCGGACAACGTGCTGGAGCTGATCGCCGGCTACGACCTGGTGTGCGACGGCACCGACAATTTCGCCACCCGCTTCCTGCTCTCGGATGCCTGCGTGCTGGCGCGCAAGACCCTGGTCTCGGCCGCGGTGCTGCGCTTCGAGGGCCAGCTTTCGGTGTTCAAGCCGCATGCGGGCGGCCCCTGCTATCGCTGCCTCTACCCGGAACCGCCGCCGGCCGGGCTGGTGCCGACCTGCAGCGAGGCCGGCGTGCTCGGCGCCGTCACCGGGGTGATGGGCACGCTGCAGGCGACCGAGGTGCTGAAGGAAATCCTCGGCATCGGCGAGACGCTGGCCGGGCGCCTGCTGGTCTGGGATGCGCTGGACACCCGCTTCCGCACCGTCCGGCTGCGCCCCGACCCCGCCTGCACGGCCTGCGGGCCGAACGCGACGCTGCACGATCTGTCCGCTCACGCCACCACGGAGGGCCCTGCCTGTGCCATCTGAAACACTCGGCATCCTGCTGATCTCCGGCACGCACGAGCGCGCGCATTATGCCTTCGTGCTGGCCGCCGGCGCCGCCTCGCTGGGGCGGCAGGTGGTGCTGTTCGCCACCAACGAGGGCTGCCGCGCCCTGTGCGCCGACTGGTCGGGACTGGCGGATGCCGGGCGCGACGCCGGCGTGCGCGCCCACGGCATCGCCGGCATCGGCGACCTGCGGGAATCCGCGACCCAGCTCGGCGCCCGCCTGATCGCCTGCGAGGCCGGGCTGCGCATGGCCGGAATCGCCCCCCAGGCGCTGCTGAAAGGGGTCGAGGTCGCTGGCGTCGCCACCTTCCTCGGGGCCGCGAAGGGCCAGGTGATCACGCTCTGAGTTTCAGGGCTTGACCGGATGCGGCCCGGATTGGCACGCATGGTTGCATGACGGAGTCGCAAGGACGATTGGGACTGGTTCTGGCGGGGCTGCTGGCCGTTTCGACGGCCGCGGCACAGGTGCCGGCGCCCTCGCCCGAGAGCACGCCGCGCCAGCCGGGCAGGACCGTTGCCCCCACCGCGCCGCCCCCCCCGCAGGCCGCCCCTCGCCCCCCGGGGCAGCAGGGCGGCCCGCCGCGGCCGGGCCAGGCGAAGGCCCCGCCGGTGGTCACCCCCCCCGCCTCCGGGCATGCACAGAAGCCCGGACGTGCCGGGGCGAAGGCCGGGGCAGCGGCCGCGGCGGGTGCCGCCGCAGGGGTTGCCGCGGGGGCGGCAGGGGCCGCGGCCGACCCCTCGCCCGAGGAGGACATCCCGCTGCCCGAGCCGCCCCGGGTGGCCCCCGATCCCAGCAAGGGCCCGGTCACCGGGCTGGCGATCCCCCGCTGGGCCAGCCTGCGTTCCGACGAAATCAATCTGCGCTCCGGGCCTGGCACCCGCTACCCGATCGAATGGGTGTACCGCCGTCGCGACCTGCCGGTGCAGATCGAGCGTGAATTCGATGTCTGGCGTCTGATCGAGGACCAGGAGGGGGTGAAGGGCTGGGTCCACACCGCCAACCTGACAGGACGCCGCAGCTTCATGGTGAAGACCGAGCAGGTGATGCGCCGCTCGGCCTCGGAGGACGCGAACCCGGTTGCCGTGCTGAAGCCGGGCGTGGTCGGCCGCCTGCGCAACTGCGAGGCGAAGGCCACCTGGTGCGAGGCACAGGTCGGCGAATATCGCGGCTTCCTGCGTCGCGAGACGCTGTACGGCATCTACCCGGAAGAAACAGTCAATTAGAGTCGCACCGGCTGGTCCTGCCTGCCCCCGCCAGCTGGCGGGCAACCGAGCACAGCCGTAAGGAATTCCCCCCAGAGGACAAAAGCGCGCGAGTGGCGCAGCACTGCGCCTGGCCCGAAGGCGACATCTCCCGGGCCGATTCGACCGCTCCAGCAGGGGGAAACCGGTGTCGAAGCTCCTGACCAGGAACGCGAGCCTCATGGCTCTGGCCGGCACCCTGCTGTTGGTGGCCATGGTCGGATTGCTGACCTGGTTCCAGTTCACCAGCGCCCAGGAGGCACGCCGCCAGGTTCGCCACAGCCACGAGGTGATCACCGGCATCGATCAACTCGGCATCGCCCTGCGCGACGCCGAGACCGGTCAACGGGGGTTCCTGCTGACCGGGGAGGAGGACGACCTCGCCCTCTACCGCGCCGCCCTTGGGCGCATCACCCTGCTGCAGGGCGAGTTGCACCGGCTGACCGCCGACAACGCCACCCGGCAGGAGCGGTTGCGGAGCCTTGCCCTGGTCATCCAGAAGAAGCTGGAGACCCTGGGAGAAACCATCCATCTGCGGCGCGAGGCCGGCGCCGCGGCCGCCCCGGCCGTGCTGCGCGCCGATCATGACGCGCAGCTGATGGACCAGATCCGGCTGTCCCTCGAAACGATGCAGGCCGAAGAGGAACGGTTGCTCGCACAACGCCAGGCGACGGCCGCCGGCGCGGAAATGCAGGCGCGCCAGCTTGCCCTGGGCGGCAGCGTGCTCGCGATCGGGCTGCTCGTCCTGTCTGCCCGGCTGCTGGCACAGGCCCAGGCCCGGCTGACCGCGTCCGAGGCCGGGCAGCGGGCGCTGGCGGAGCAGATGCGCGCGGCCTTCGACAGCATCAGCCAGGGCATCGGCGTCTTCGGCCCCGACCATCGCCTGTTGCGCTGGAACGAACGCTTCCCGGTGCTGCTGGCGCTGCCGCGGCCAACGCTGCAGCCGGGCTCGCCCTACGAAGCGATCGTCGCGCAGGCCGCGGCGGCGGGGGGCGGGGATGCCTTCCTCGAGACCGCGGACCAGATCCGCCATGGCCGTCTTCTGAAGCTGCCGGGCGAGCCGGTCGTCTATGAACGCACCCGCGCCCTGGATGGCCGCAGCTTCGAGCTGCGCCGCACCGCCATGCCGGATGGCGGCTTCGTGCTGACGGTCACCGACACCACCGAACGGGTGCGCGCCGAGCTGACCGCGCGCGACGCGCAGCGGCTGCAGGCGATGGGGCAGTTGACCGGCGGGATCGCGCATGACTTCAACAACCTGCTCACCGTGGTACTGGGCAATCTGGAAATGGCCAGGCCGCGCCTGGAAGAAGGGCATCCGGTGCTGCCGCGCATCGAGCGGGCGATCTGGGGCGCCCGACGCGGCGCCTCACTGACACAGCAATTGCTGGCCTTCGCGCGCAAGCAGCCGCTTTCGCCCATGCCGATCGACCTGTCGGCCATGCTGCCCGATCTGGCCAACCTGCTGCACCGCACCCTCGGCGAGCATATCGACCTGCAGGTGGTGGATGCGGCCGGGCTGTGGCCCGCCATGGCCGATACGGCGCAGTTGGAAAGCGCCATCCTGAACCTGGCCCTGAACGCCCGCGATGCCATGCCCGGCGGCGGTCGCCTGACCATCGCGCTGGCGAACAAGGTGCTCGATGCCGACCATGCCCGCCGCCACACCGAGGTCACGCCCGGCGAGTACGTCATGGTAGCGGTGTCCGACACCGGTACCGGCATGGCGCCGGAAGTGCTGGCCCGGGTGTTCGAACCCTTCTTCACCACCAAGGAAGCCGGCAAGGGCACCGGGCTTGGCCTGCCGATGGTCTACGGCTTCGTCAGGCAGTCGGGCGGGCATGTGACGATCACCTCGCAGCCCGGGGAAGGCACGACGGTGCGCCTCTATCTGCCGCGCGCGCCCGGCGCGGTACTGCCCGCGCCACAGCGTGGGGCCGCCTGCCTCACGCTGCCACGTGGGTCCGGCACGATCCTGGTGGTGGAGGACGACGCCGCCGTGCGCGAGGTGGCCGTCATCATCCTGCGTGAGCTGGGCTACCGCGTGCTGGAAGCGGGCGACGGCACGGAGGCGCTGCGCGTGTTCGGACAGGTCGGCACCCGGCTGGACCTGGTGCTGGTGGATGTGGTGCTGCCCGGGGGCATGAAGGGCCACGAGGTCGCGCGCCGGCTTGCGGAAGTGCGACCGGAGCTGCGGACTTTGTTCATGTCCGGCTATACCGAAAACGCCATCATGCACCATGGCCGGCTGGACGAGGGCGTGCACCTGATCGGCAAGCCGTTCTCGCGCGAATTGCTGGCGCGCAAGGTGGCGGAATTACTGAGCCAGGAAGCATCGGACCAGGCCATCACCGCCCTGCGTGAACCGGAACACGGCAAGGTCGTGGACCTCGCCCTGCGGGACCGCGGGCGCAACGCCTGATCCCACGACACGGCCCCGCAGCGTTCCCGTGCCGGCGGGTGCCGGATCAGATCTTCTCCATGCGCAGGACCCGCCAGCTTTCCTCGTCCCGGCTCACAACCACCCGGGTGGTGACGTGCCTGACGTCGGTGCCGGACACTTCGTCGAAACTGACCTGCCCCGCGAAGGTCATGAGCCCGGAATCGGAGAAATTCCCCGGATGGATGTTGGCGAAGCGGATGGGCGGCACGTCCCGGCGCAGAATGTTCCGCATGAGATGCGCGGTCTGTCGCGCTTCTTCCTGCAGGCGATCCTGCAAGGCCCTGGCGATGTCGAGGCCACTGGGACCGTCATCGCAAACCACGAAGGTGATGCTCGATGCCACGAAGATCCCGGATGTCAGCAGCGGGCGCAACGAAGACGCGAAGGCAATCGGCTTCATGTCGCCCTGCAGGGCGGCCTGTGTGACATACCCGGCCCGCTGGGCTTCTTCGCGCAAGCGATCCCGCACCGCATCCGCGACGGCACCGGCTGCCGGAGCCTCGCCGCCAACCGTCAGGATGGCGGCTGCAAGCAGAAGAAACCCACCAGCCAGAACGGAACGAAACGACGACATGCCGGTGCCCTTTCGATGGGCGGGGAGAGCCAATCACCACCCAATTGACACCAGGGCGCAACGCTCCGTCAATCCAAATGCGTGAATTTCTCTGAAATAATTCACCAAAATACTTAACAAAAAATCTCTTTTGATAAGTATATAATTCAGAAAATCAACACCACCAACATAACATCATTAACATTTTATCATGACCGCCTGCATTCATGTAACATCTCCGAACAATGCGCCTGGACATCCATGTGTCCGGCATCGCCGCAGATACCTCGTTAATCCAGCGGATTGGAATCGCTCGCCACGTGCGCGGCCGCAGCATGCGCATCGATCGGCGCCAGCATCACCCAGGCCGGACACGCTTTGCCACCGCACCGGATCACGCACACCATTGCACGGCAATATCGTTTTCGCCCCTCCCTGCCTCGAACATGGGCGACCACACCGATGGAGCGGCAAGGAAGCCAGTATTTATTGCTCTACAATAACTTTCACTCGAACGGGCGCATCGTCCCGCTGCACCATAACAGGCCAGGGGCAACGGCATTGCACACATGGCCTGGATGCCCTCGCCCCGTGGCCGGCGCCGCAGGCCAGGACGATTTGCGCGAAGCACGGAACGCCCCGCCGCCCGCCATTCTTGCCGGAACTCCACCCCGCATCATCTGTCAGCGACAATGAATGCGCGCCGCGCACCATCCCGCCGAAGCAGGCATGCCCGCTGCCCGGCACGCCAGATCTCCCGCCTGCCCCCGCTGGCAGGAAGCCTCATCCCATCCACCACGCCCCGATTCTCCGCCCCGGGCGCAGCACGACTGGCATCGTATCCATCATGCGCAACCAAATCCCCAACTGCGGGCTGCATGTCCTGGCGGGCCGGGCAGGCCCGCACGCATTCCCCAAAGTGGCAGCCAATCCGCAGATTTCGACGCCGCGCCCCCTTTTGCGGCCAACGCCCGGCCGTCAGCGCCACGCCACACGCGCACCGCGATCCGAGGCCGAAACGCTCGCCCTGGCATGCATCGGCTTATTGCTAGCCCTTAGCTGAACCATGATTGGCACAGCACGTAATGGATCTATAATCACCCCCGTCAAACCTAGTTGGGATCCATGAGCGACCAAGTCCTGACCCTTACCGCGCAGATCGTGTCTGCACACGTCTCGCACAACACCGTAGCCAGCGACGCCCTGCCGGCGCTGATACAATCTGTGTACAACACGCTTACGAAGGCCGGGACCCAGGCCCCCGAGCCGGAAAAACTCCAGCCAGCAGTTCCTGTGAAGCGTTCCGTTTTTCCCGACTACATTGTCTGTCTGGAAGACGGGAAAAAGCAAAAGATGCTCAAGCGGCACCTACAGACCGCTCACGGCATGACGCCTGAACAGTATCGGGAGAAGTGGAACCTGCCCCACGACTACCCAATGGTTGCGCCGAATTACGCAGAAAAGCGGTCAAGCCTTGCCAAGGCGATCGGCCTGGGGCGGAAGCCTACGCAGGCCGAAGAGGAAGAGCCGCCGCCGCCGCCGGCCCCGGAGCCCGCCAAGAAGTCGTCCGGGCGGTCGCGGAAGGCAAAAGCGGCCGAGTAAAGGCCGCCCAAGCCCCGGGTCGCCGAGACCGCCGCAGGCCAGCGCCCGCGGCGGCAGGCTGATTCCCGGCGCGGTGACATGCGACATGGGATGCAGCAACGTCCCCTCCGCCTCGTGCGAAACCGGGGGTGGGATGCCTCCCTTGTTCCCGGCAAGCAAAGTCGTGTTGCGACGCGATGACCGGCTGGATCGGCGCGTCAGCCGGGCGTCCGCCGCGGCAGGCCTGCGATCAGGCAGCCAGGGGGTCGGTTGCCGGGCCGAACAGGAAGTCGATATCCTCGAATTCCAACCCCGGCAAAGCGGCGACTTCGGTGTCGAAGGCAATGCCGGCCAGGGCGGCCTTGCGTTCCTGCAGGTCGAGGATGCGCTCCTCCACAGTATCCGCCGCGATCAGCTTGTAGACGAAGACCGATTTCGTCTGCCCGATCCGATGGGCGCGGTCCGAGGCCTGATCCTCGACGGCCGGGTTCCACCACGGATCGTAGTGAATCACCGTGTCGGCCGAGGTCAGGTTGAGCCCTCGCCCGCCAGCCTTCAGGCTGATCAGGAACACCGGCACCTCCCCCGCCTCGAAACGCCGCACCGGCGTGGCGCGGTCATCGGTGTCGCCGCGCAGTTCGACGAAGGCAATGCCGGCGGCGGCCAGGCGCGGCCGGATCAGGTCAAGCATCGAGGTGAACTGGGAGAACAGCAGGATCCGCCGCCCCTCCGAGACCATCTCCGTGACCATCTCCAGCAGATCGTCGAGCTTGCTGGAGGTGGCGCCGAACTGGGCCGAGGGCAGCTTCACCAGTCGCGGGTCACAGCAGACCTGGCGCAGCTTCAGCAGCGCGTCGAGCACGACGATGCGGCTTTGCGCCAGGCTGCGGGTCGCGATGTCGTGATGCACCTTCTCGTGCAGCGTCGCGCGGATGGTCTCGTACAGCTCGCGCTGGTCGGGGGCGAGGGTGATGCGGCGCAGGATGGTGTGCTTCGGCGGCAGCTCGGCCGCCACCTCGGCCTTGGTGCGGCGCAGGATGAAAGGGCGGATGCGCCGGGCCAGTTGCCGGCGGCGGACGACATCGCCCTTCTTCTCGATCGGCGTGCGGAAGCGTTTGGAGAATGTTTTCCGTTCACCCAGCAGGCCCGGCATCAAGAAGGCGAACTGCGACCATAATTCGCCCAGGTTGTTCTCGATCGGCGTGCCCGAAAGGCAAAGCCGGTGCCGCGTGTCGAGCCGGCAGACCGCATGCGTCGCCTTGGCCGCGGGATTCTTGATGGCCTGCGCCTCGTCCAGCACCACCAGGTGCCAGGACAAATGCTGCATCGCGTCGATGTCGCGCGCGAGCACGGTATAGGTCGTCACCACGACATGGATGCCGTCGAGATGGTCGCGGCGCTCGTGGCGGTCGAGGCCGTGCAGCACCGCCACCCGCAGATGCGGCGCGAACTTGGCGAGCTCGGCCGTCCAGTTGCTGACCAGGCTGGTCGGCACCACGATCAGCGTGGGCCGGTCGAGCCTTCCGGCCGCCTCTTCGACGACGATGTGGGCGATGGTCTGCGCCGTCTTGCCCAGCCCCATGTCATCGGCGAGGAACCCGCTGAGATCGCAGGCCCGCAAATGCTGCAGCCAGTTGACGCCCTGCTGCTGGTAGGGGCGCAGCACGGCGGTGAAACCGGCCGGGACCGCCACCTCCGGGATCTCGGCGACGCCGCGGAAATGCGCCACCCGGGCGGCGATGGCGGCGGCATCCTGCCAGCGCGCGGTCAGCAGTTCCTCGAGGTCCAGCACCGCCGGGGCCTCGGCGGCATCCAGTACCAGCGCATCGTCGCCGGTGCGCCGCGCTGCCTCGATCAGGTCGCCGATCACCGCGAGCAGGCGCCCGATGCGTTCGGCCGGCAATTTCAGGATGCGGCCGTCATCGAGGCTGGTGACCACCTCGCCATCGACGATCTGCGCCGCTTCCATGCCGCCGCGCTCGTGCAGGCGCATCAGGATCGGCAGCAGCTTGTGGCGCACGCCCTCGATCTCGATCCCAAGATCGAGTGAGAAGCCCCCCTGCGCGGCGTCGGCCACCCGCATGTCGCAGATCCCGACCGAACCCACCACGCGGGGACCGAAATCCCGGTCGATCAGGCTGCGCCAGCCCAGCGCCTGCAGCGCCGGGACACGTTCGGTGACGAAAGCCTGCCAGCGCTCGACGGCGTCGCGCCCCCGGAACAGAAAAGCCCGCCGCCCCTTCGCCGCCGCGCCATCGGCCACCCGCATCTGCACGAAGCCATCCTGCAGCAGCGCTTCCAGCCAGGACGCCTCGGCGGCACGATCGCGGCGGACGAAAACCGGCCCGCCCGGCGCTTCCACCCGGAGGAACTGGCGGTCATCGTCGGCGTGCACCCGGATGCCGTCATACTCGAAATCGACCAGCAGGGCGTCGAACACCTGCAGGCGACCACCTTCGTCGGGACATTCCAGCCGCGTCAGCCGCAGCACCGGCGCAAAGGCACGCTCCACGATGACCGGCTCGACGCTGGCCGACGGCGCGACCCGGCGCGCCGGACGGTCGGGCACCACGCGACCCGGGACAGGACGCGGCCGGACCTGCTGGAGGTGAATGCGGCCGACCGCGCCGGTGGCGGCATCGACGTACCAGGATCCCGCATCGCCGGCGATGACCGCCGAACGAGGCGGCAAGGGCGGCGGCGCACCGGCAACGAAATTCCGCGTCTCGCCGGAAACCAGCGCCCGCGCGGTGGCCTGCCAGCGCGCCAGCCCGCTCTGCGCCAGGCGTGGCAGCAGACCGGCGACACGGCCGGGCGGAATCCCGGTGCGGGTCTGGTCACCTCCGCCCAAAGCGGTTGCGAGCGCATGCACATCCCCGCCGATCCCGGCATCGGCCAGCAGTTGCGCCGGCGTGGTCCTTTCGATGCGGCCGGTCCGTTCGCCGACAAGAATGACAGAGACGAAGCAGGCATGCGGGGGTAGCCCCGCCGCCAGTTCGAAGACCACCTTCTGTTTCTCCTTGACGGGAGAGGCGACCAACGCATCGAAGAAACTCTGCTGCTCCGGCCGGCGCAGCGCCGGAAACCGGTCGAGGGCGGCGAAAGCGGCGGCAGCCAGATGGACACAGGCCGCGGCCCCGCAACCACAGCCGGCATCGAACACCACCCGCCGCCCGAGCGCCGACGGCACGATCCGGACGGCGTGCCGCGTTCCCCGCTCCTGCACGCTGCCCGCGATGGCGTCACCATCAAGATGCACCTCGACCGCACCGGCAAGCACCAGGGTGCGGCCACGCGTGAGCGTGCGTGAAGGGAAGACGCGCCCGAGATCCTCGGACGAGAACGCAATGGGCATCAGCGAGCGCAATCCCGGGCGAGCGAATCACAGACGTATGCGGGTTTGGAAGGGAAAAGTAGCGCGGATGACGCCCCCATGGAAAGGCACGCCGCCCGGGGCGCTGCCCCGGCCCCGGCAGGAGGCTTCGCCTCCTGCACCTCCACCAAGGGCTTCGCCCTTGGAACCCCTGACTCTGTGCCGCGCAGCGCGAATGGGATCCAAGGGCCTTGTGGCCCTTGGCAGGTCCAGGGCGGAGCCCTGGCCTTTACCCTTTGGTCCCGGCCATGGTGATCCCGGTCGCCCGCCGGGCCGCGAGTGAGATCGTCCGCAGATCCTCCGGCTCCAGGTTGTGCACGTCGGTTTTACCGGTGCAGCGTGCCATCATGGAACATTCCGACACCGCCGCCTGCAGGAAGGACGCGAGCGCCTGGACCCGGCTGTCGTGGTCGGCCGGCGCGAAGTCCGGACCGGCCTCGCCGATCTCTCCGCCCAGGGCGAGGGCGGCAGCCAGGCTGGTGATCCCGGCGTTGCAGCCGAGGGCCAGGGTCTTGGCGAGATCGGTGCCGGACCGCAGGCCGCCGAACCAGAGCAGCGGGATCGTCTCCTCGGCCTTGCGGGCGCGCAGCAGGCTCACGGCCCCGGTGATCAGTCCGAGATCGGGCGGCCCGGCGAGTTCGGCCCAGTTGGCCTGCATATGCCCGCTGCCATCGAGCAGCAGCAGGTCGGCCTTCGCCGTGATGGCGAAATCGACCGCTTCGGCGATAGTTTCCGCCGTCGCCACCAGACCGAGCAACTGGCCTGGGTGGCGGCGTTGCGGCAGCGCGAAGGGCGCATGCGCGTCCTTCACCAGCAGCACTGCCGCCGCGCGCGCATCGGCCGCATCCGGGGCGGTGACCAGTTGCAGCCAGGGGATCCGTGGCTCATCGAGCGGCCGGCGGCCGGCATAGCCGCCCCCGGAGCGCAGCAACGCCGCGGCCACCGCCGCACGGATGGCCTCCGGCGCAGCGTCGAAGCCGCCCACAAGCATGGGATGCGCGAGATCCAGGCCGTTGCCCAGGGGCGTCCGGGTCCGGCAGGCCTCGCGGTAGGGATCGATCACCAGCCGGGTCAGGTTGGCGGGCAGGAAGACCAGTTCATCGAAGGTCGCCGGGCGGGTCGGCAGAAACGGATCGGGACGGCCGGCAAGGCGCTGGCGGGTCAGGTCGGCGATGGTGGACGGCGTCGCGTCCTGGCGCGCCAGCGCGAAGATGGTCTCGCGCATCTTCACCGAATAATCGACCGATCCGGTTTCCGTGTCACAGCGATAGCAACGGGCGGCCTGCTCCCGCGCGACGCGATCGTCATAGCCGGCTTCGGTCTCGCCCCAGAGCGCATCGCCCAGGCCGAGGAAACGCGGATGCTCCAGGCCGAGGATTTCCCAGCGCGGATCCTGCGCCACCGGAACGGCCCGGGTACGGCAGGGCGTGCGGTACGGCAGTGGATGCGCCTCTCCCTCCAGCGCCGCGAGCACGTAATAGGCCGCCTTATGGCCCTGGAACATGGCCTGCACGATAGTGGAAGAGCCGAAGGCGGCATCACCGGCGGCGAAGACACCCGGCAGGCGCGTGCGCATCGTGGCCGGATCGGTGGCGATGCGCTCGCCTTCCAGCAGGCCATGCCGTGCCAGTTCCAGCGTCGCGGTCTTCTGCCCAACCGCGGCGATGACCAGGCCGGCGGGAAGTTCGAAGCCGGAGTCCGGCAAGGTGCGGAAAGCCCGGCGGCCGTCCGGACCAGGCGCCCCCAGCTCGGTGCGCAGGCAGCGCAGCCGCGTGCTGCCGTCGGGGCGCGCCAGCACGGCGGCGGGGGCAACGTTGTAGACGATCTCGATGCCTTCGGCGAGGGCCGCGGAAATCTCGTGCGCGCGGGCGGGGATTTCATCGGGACCGCGGCGGTACAGCACCGTCACCTTCTCCACCCCCGGCAGGCGACGAGCGGTGCGGCAGGCATCCATGGCAACGTCGCCGCCGCCCACCACCACCACATGCGCGGGCAGGCGCGGACGGGCGCCACCATTCACCGCATTGAGGAAGCTCACGCCGTCCTGCACCATCGGCAGGTCGTCGCCGGGCACGCCGAGCCGTCGCCCGGCCGAGGCACCGACCGTCAGCAGCACCGCGTCATGGCTGCGGGAAAGGTCCGCGAGCGACACCGCCTCACCGAGTGGGGCGGAGAGATGCAGGGTAATGCCGGGGCAACGTTGCAGGATGCGAGCGATGTCCTGCTCGACCACCTCGGGCGGCAGGCGGAAATCCGGAATGCCCCAGAGCATCATTCCGCCGGGGCGGGACAGCGCTTCGTACACGTCCACGTGGTAGCCGGCGGCGGCGATGTCCTGCGCCGCGGTCAGGCCGGCCGGGCCGGCGCCGATGATGGCGACACGCTGCGTCTTGTCCGGGGCGATCGCCGGCAGGTGGAACCCCGGACCGAGACGGTCCATGACGTAGCGCTTCAGCGCGCGGATCGCGACCGGGCCATCGGCGCCGGTGCGGCGACAGGCCGGCTCGCACGGCGCGTCGCAGACCCGGCCGCACACACCGGAGAACGGGTTGGTGGCAGTGATCGCCTCCAGCGCGCCTGAGAGGTCACCGGCCCAGATCAGCCCGACATAGGACGCGACGTCGGTGCCGATCGGACAGGCCACCTGACAGGGCGGCGGCTGGTAGTGCGGCAGCCCGCTCTGGTCGGCGGCGAGGTCGAGGGAAAACGGCTTGCAGCTCATCTCAGGCCACCTGCGCGAGCGGCCGATCCTCGGCCGGGCGATAGGACGGATCGTAGGGCAGGCCGGTGATGGCGGCGGCCTCCGGCGTCAGCGCCACCAGATCCCGCCGCGAAAGCTGGCGGAAATCCGAGTAGCCGAGCGCCTGGGTGATCGCGGCGATCTGCCAGCGCACCGATTCAAGGAAACGGTGGATCGCCTGGGCCTGGACATCGACCTGATAGCGCGCCTCGTGCGCGGGATCCTGGGTGGCGATGCCGACCACGCAATTGCCGACATGGCATTGCATGCAACTGATGCAGCCGCCGGCGATCAGCGCCGCGGTGCCCATCGCCACGGCGCTGGCACCGAGCGCCAGGGCTTTCACCGCATCGATGCCGTCCTTGATGCCACCCATCAGCACGATCGGCATGTCGCCCTTGTGCTCGATCTCGGCGAGGCCATCGAGCGCTTCCTGCAACGCGGCCAGGGTCGGGATGCCCATGTTCTCCAGCACCTCGGTGGAGGCGGCACCGGTCGAGCCCTGCAACCCGTCGAGCTGCACGAAGTCGAAGCCGTCTTTGTAGGCGATCTTGATGTCGTCGCGCACCCGGCCCGCGCCCATCTTCACCGAGATCGGCTTGGCGTAGCCGGTGGCCTCGCGGAACTCGTCCACCTTGATCACCAGGTCGTCGGCCCCCATGATGTCGGGGTGGCGCGAGGGCGAACGCAAATCGATGCCTTCGGGGATGCCGCGGATCGCCGCCAGCTCCTTCGTCACCTTCTTCGCCATCAACTGCCCGCCGAGCCCCGGCTTGGCGCCCTGGGAGATGTAGATTTCCAGCGCATCGGCACGCAGCATGTCGTGGATGTTCCAGCCCAGCCGGCCGGACAGGCACTGGTAGATCAGTTGCCTTGCCTCGGCGCGCTGCTCGGGCAGCATGCCGCCCTCGCCGGTGTTCTCGACGATGTCGGACAGGCGCGAGGCGCGGGCCAGCGCGATCTTGGTGGATTTCGACAGCGCGCCATAGCTCATCGGTGCGATCAGCACGGGCATGGAGAGATCGAGCGGCTTCGCGCCGAAGCGGTCGCCGAGCCGGGTGCGCAGGTTGACCGCCGTCACCGGGTCACCCACGGCGCCGATGCGCGCGGGATCGACCTTGATGGCGATGTCGGAGAAATGCGGCACCGGCCTGGCCGCGCCATAGCCGCGGATGCGATAGCGGCCGATCAGCGCCTTGGCATGGATGTCGCCGGCCACCTTGGCGTTCCAGTAGGCATCGCCGGCGGAAAACTCCGTGTGCGGCAGCGGGCGGCTGATCGGCTCCGTCACGCCGTAGCGCAGCTTGGTGCCGGCATTGACGATCTTGGTGAAGGAGCCGTTGAAGACGATGCCGTATTTCGCCAGGAAGGCATGAATCCCGGCCGCCTCCGTGGCGGGCATCTCCACGATGCGCGCATCGGCGCCGAGGCTCTGCACCCGTCCGCCGACATAGATCGCGCCGCCCGACATGTCCTCGCCGACGCGCTCGCCGGAATCGCCGAGGATGATGATGCGACCGCCATACATCAGGTAGCCGGCGAGGAAACTGGCATTGCCGCGGCACAGCAGCGTGCCGGCCTTCATCACCTGCCCGGCGCGGCTGCCGACATTGCCGCGGACCACCACCTCGCCGCCGCGCAGTGCCACGCCGGCGATGGCGCCGGCATTGCCGCCGACCACGACGCTGCCGGCATACATCGAATCACCGACGCCCCAGCCGACATTGGATTCGACCTCGAAGCGCGCGCCATGCGAGAGCCCGGCACAGAAATACCCGGCCGAGCCGCGCACCCGTACCGTCACCGGATGGATCAGTCCGACGCCGATATGGTGGCGCGCATCGGGGTTGAGGATCTCGATGTCCTCGCCGCGCGCGGCGGCGCCGCGCAGGGTGGCGTTGGCCTCGCGGACCGTGATGGTGCTCAGATCGATCGTGACCACGTGCGATAGGTCCCCGGCGCAGGTTCGGTGGTGGAAAGGGAGTGGCCCGGAAACAGGCGGTTCAGCGACACCTCTTCCGAGGCGATGGCCACCAGGGTGTCGTCTTCGTACATGACCATCGGCTTGGCGGCGAGCCGGTCCTTGGCGAAGCCGATGCCGTCCCGGGTCGAGACCAGGAAGGAAAAGGTGCCGTCCAGGTCCTCGACCGACTGCGCCAGCGCGGCGTCGAGCGTCACGCCCTGCGCCATCTTGTCGGCAAGGTAGACGGCGATCAGCTCGGAGTCGTTATCCGTACGGAACTCGAAGCCGCGCGTCTCCAGCCGGCGCCGCATCTTCCAGTAATTGGTGATCTGGCCGTTATGCACGATCGCGACGTCGGCGAAGCCGGTGGCCCAGAACGGATGCGCGGCTTCCGGCTTCACTTCGGATTCGGTGGCCAGGCGGACATGGCCCAGGCCGTGGCTGCCGCGGATCTCGCCCAGGTGATAAACGCTGTCCAGCTCGCGCGAAGTGCCGACATCCTTGATGATATCAAGCGCGGTGCCGATCGAGACCAGCTTCGCCGCCTGTTCCATCGCATAGGCGAAGGGGCGGATCTCGCCGTCGTACCCGACTTCGACCAGGAAGGTGCTGCCTTCGCGCTTCTCGGCCCGGATCACCGCGCCCTGGGCTGCCAACGCCGCACGGATGCGCGCGATCTGCGCCTCGGCGTCGTCATCGACGAGAAAGCGCAGGCGCAGGCCGGCGACGTCATCTTCGTACAGGGCGAAGCCGGTGGAATCCGGCCCGCGATGCTGGCAGCCGTCCAGCATGTCCACCAGCGCGCGCCCCAGAACATGGTTCGCGGCCGGCGTCTTGAAGAGGATGCCTGCGATTCCGCACATCACCGTCCCTCCTTGCGCGAGCCCCGAGGCTAGCAACATTCCGACGCGCCGGTCAATCCTGTGGATCAAGAATTTTTCCTGAGGGGAAAATTGCCTCTTTTCTGTATCCTCTGCGGAAAAATTCTTTCTTCTGGGTTGAAACGAGGCAAATCATGCCATACGGTGCCCGTGATAATTCCAAAGCGCCCATTCCCGCGGCAACTGCTGAGCAGAGGAGCTCCGATGGCAGAGGACCTTGCCGAGATTGCCCAGGCACGCGGCATTCAGTATTTCCTGATCTCCTTCGTCGACCTGTTCGGCGTGCTGCGCGCCAAGCTGGCGCCCGCCGCGGCGATCGCCGGCATGCAGAAGAACGGCGCGGGCTTCGCGGGCTTCGCCACGCATCTGGACCAGACGCCGGCCCATCCCGACACCCTGGCCATTCCCGACCCGGCCAGCCTGATCCAGTTGCCCTGGAAGCCTGAAGTGGGCTGGCTTGCCGCCGATCTGTATTGCGACGGCCAGCCGGTGCCGGACGCGCCGCGCCAGGTGTTGCAGCGGCAGATCGCCAAGGCCCGTGCGCTGGGCCTGCAGATGAAGACGGGCGTGGAGTGCGAATTCTTCCTGCTGAACCGGGACGGCAGCGCGGTGGCCGACGGCGCCGATGACTACCCGAAACCCTGCTACGACCAGATGGCCCTGATGCGGCGCTATGATCTCATCAAGGAAATCTGCGACGCGATGCTGCAGCTTGGCTGGCAGCCCTATCAGAACGACCACGAGGACGCCAACGGCCAGTTCGAGATGAACTGGGAATACGACGACGTTCTGCGCACCGCCGACCGGCACGTCTTCTTCAAGTACATGGTCAGGACGCTGGCCGAGAAGCACGGCATGCGCGCGACCTTCATGCCCAAGCCATTCAACGGCCTCACCGGCAATGGCTGCCACATGCATGTCAGCCTTTGGCGCGGCGAGGAAAACGCCTTCGCCGACCCGGCCGGCGAGCTGGGCATGAGCACCCTGGCCTACCAGTTCCTCGGCGGCGTGATCCACTCGGCGGCGGATCTCTGCGCGATCTTCAATCCCACGGTGAACAGCTTCAAGCGCATCAACGCGCCGGTCACCACCTCGGGAGCGACCTGGTCACCGAACACCATCACCTACACCGGCAACAACCGCACCCACATGGTGCGCATCCCCGATGCCGGGCGCTTCGAATTCCGCCTGATGGACGGGGCCACCAACCCGTATCTTGCGCCGGCGGCGCTGCTGCTGGCCGGGCTCGACGGCATCGCCAACCGGCGCGATCCCGGCAAGCGGCTGGACATCAACATGTACACCGATGGTCACACCCTGAAGGATGTCCGCCGGCTGCCGCTCAATCTGCTGGATGCCCTGCGGCTGTTCGATGCCTCCGAGATCGTGCGCGCCGGCTTCGGCAACGAGGTGGTGGACAGCTACACCAAACTGCGCCTGGCCGAGTGGAACGCGTTCATGAGCCACGCCACGGCGTGGGAACGCCACCACACGCTCGACTGCTGACCCGGACGGCGCGGCGGCAATCCGCCGCTGCGCCACCCCTTCCGTCGTGAGCTTTCCCCCTCTCGCATGGATCCCATCGCGCGATGACGCCGCCTGCCAAGCATTACATCCTCACCATCACCTGCCCGGACACGACCGGCATCGTGGCGGCGGTGGCCGGCTTCCTGTCCAGCCATGAGCTGTTCATCACCGAATCCGAGCATTTCGGCGATGTCGCCACCGGGCGCTTCTTCATGCGCACGGTGTTCCAGGAACGTCCGGGCATGCCCTCGATCGCGGCGCTGCAAGCCGCGTTCGCGCCCTTCGCCGAACGCTTCGGCATGGAGTGGCACATCCACGATGCCACGCGGCGGCCGAGGTTGCTGCTACTGGTTTCCAAATTCGACCACTGCCTGAACGACCTGCTGTACCGCTACCGTACCGGCACGCTGCCGGTGGAGATCCCCGGCGTGGTGTCCAACCACCCGGACCTGCAGCGTGTGGTGGAATGGCACGGCATTCCCTATCACCATCTGCCGGTGACCAGGGACACGCGTGCCGAGCAGGAAGGCCGCATCCTGGAAATGGTGGACCGGCTGCACATCGACCTGGTGGTGCTGGCGCGCTACATGCAGGTGCTGTCGCCGCAGATGTGCGCCGCCCTGTCCTGGCGCTGCATCAACATCCATCATTCCTTCCTGCCGAGCTTCAAGGGCGCGAAGCCGTACCACCAGGCGCATGCGCGCGGGGTGAAGATCATCGGCTCCACCGCGCATTACGTCACCACCGACCTCGACGAAGGCCCGATCATTGAACAGGCGGTGGAACGTGTGGACCACACCCACACGCCCGACGAGTTGGTGGCGCTGGGACGCGACATCGAAAGCGTCGTGCTCGCCCGCGCCGTGCGCTACCATATCGAGCACCGCGTGCTGCCCAATGGCAACAAGACCGTGGTGTTCCGCCGCTAGAACCGGAACAATCAGCCTTCTTCCTGGCGGGAATACACGATCACCGACAGCAGGCGGATCGGCAGGCGGTGCAGTTCCTCGGGGCCGTGCGGCGCATCGGCATCGAAGAACAGCGAGTCCCCAGGCTGCATGTTGTACAGCTTGTCGGCGTGGCGATAGCTGACCTCGCCTTCCAGCAGGTAGATGAATTCCAGACCGGAATGCTGGAAGACGGGGAACACGTCGGAGGTTTCCGTCAGCGTCACCAGATAGGGCTCCACCACCACCGACTTGCTGCCGATGGTGTGGCCGAGCAACTGGTACTGGTGCCCGGCCCGGGTGCCGCGCCGCTCGATCGCCAGCCCCTCCCCGGCCTTGACGAAGGTGGCGTCGCGCTGCTCCTCGAACTTGCGGAAGAACGCCGTCACCGGCACGTTCAGCGCCCGCGACAGCGCCTGCAGCGTGGACAGCGACGGCGAGGTCACGCCGTTCTCGATCTTCGAGAGCATCCCCGCCGACAGCCCGGCCTGCCGGCCCAGATCCGCCACCGTCATGCCGAGCCGGGTGCGGTACTCGCGCACCTGCTGGCCAATGGCCACTTCCAGCCGGTGCTCACGCGCCCCTGACAACGCATGGGGATTCTGCTGGAAGTCGTTCATTGTTTCCTCGGGGGCAATTGGACACCAACTATAGGAAACAACGCCGGCAGCAGCAATCGCCGCGGCCGGAACGCAAAACGCCGGGCACGAGGCCCGGCGCTGCGCCGCACGCGACGGACGGATCGCGCTCAGTCGCGGACGGTCTCGCCGTGCAGGGCGAGATCGAGGCCCTCGACCTCCACCTCGTCGCCGACCCGAAGCCCGATGGTCCAGTCGATCAGCTTCAGCACGACGTAGCTGATGCTGCCCGACCAGGCGAGGGTCATGGCCACGCCGGCGACCTGCAGGACCAGCTGGCCGGGATTGCCGTCGATCAGGCCGGACTTGCCGGCCCCGCCGATCGCCGCCACCGCGAACACGCCGGTCAGCAGCGCGCCGAGGATGCCGCCCACGCCATGCACGCCCCAGGCGTCGAGCGCATCGTCATAGCCGCACCAGCGCTTGAGGGTGCTGACGCTCCAGTAGCACACCGCACCGCCGGCAAGCCCCATCAGCAGCGCCCCGGTGACGGTGACGAAGCCGCAGGCCGGGGTGATCACCACCAGCCCCGCGACCGCACCCGACACCGCGCCGAGCAGGCTCGGCTTGCCGCGGATCGCCCATTCGGCCGCGGTCCAGGAAACGATGGCCGCCGAGGTCGCCACATGAGTGTTGATCATCGCCATGCCCGCGCCGGTGCCGGCGGTGAGCGCGGAGCCGGCGTTGAAGCCGAACCAGCCCACCCACAGCAGCGAGCCGCCGATCATGGTCAGGCCGACATTGTGCGGCGCCATGCTCTCCGAATTGAGCCCGGCCCGCTTGCCGACCACCAGCGCGGCCACCAGCCCGGCGACGCCGGAGTTGATGTGCACCACGGTGCCGCCGGCGAAGTCCAGCACGCCGGCATCGGCCAGCAGCCCCCCCGGCCCCCAGACCATGTGCGCCACCGGGGCATAGACCAGCAGCACCCAGGCCGAGATGAAGATCATCGCCGCCGAGAACTTCATGCGGTCGGCCGGCCCCCCCAGGATGATCACCGCGGTGATGATCGCGAAGGTGAGCTGGAACATCACGTAGACGGTTTCGGGGATCGTCGGAGCGAGCGGCGCCAGCGTATCCGGGGCGATGCCGGACAGCAGCAGCTTGGAAAAGCCGCCGAAGAAGGCATTGCCTTCGGTGAAGGCGATGGAATAGCCGGCCACCACCCACAGCAGGGACAGCAGGCCCGCCCCGAAGAAGGACTGCATCAGCACGGCCAGCACGTTCTTCTTGCGGACCATGCCGCCATAGAACAGCGCCAGCCCGGGCACCAGCATCATCAGCACCAGCACCGCGGAGGTCAGCATCCACGCGGTATCGCCGACATTGAGCGCGGGGGCGGGCGTTGCCGGTGCGGCCGCGTCGGCGGCCTGGGCGAAAGCATGGGTGGCAGTGACGAAAGGCAGCCCGGCGAGGGCGAGACCCAGGCCGGTCTTGCGAAGCAGAGACATCACGGTCGCCTTTTTTCTCTCAGACAGCGTCGATTCCGGATTCGCCGGTTCGGATGCGGATCGCCTGCTGGACAGGGGAGACGAAAATCTTCCCATCCCCGATCTTGCCGGTACGCGCCGCCTGGATGATGGTCTCGATGACTTCCTCGAGCAGGCTCTCCTCGACCACCACCCCGATCTTGATCTTGGGCACGAAATCCACGGCGTACTCGGCCCCCCGATAGATCTCGGTCTGCCCCTTCTGCCGGCCGAAGCCCTTGCACTCGGTGATCGTGAGTCCCTGGACTCCGAGTTTGGTGAGAGCGTCGCGGACGTCGTCAAGCTTGAACGGCTTGATGATGGCGGTCACCAGCTTCATGCGTGCTCCTTGAGGGGGCGCGTTTCACCGCAGTCGAAAAATTTCACTGCAATGACCGTACCGCAATCAAAAAGGATGCATTCCGGCTGATTTTCGCGGCGATGCCGGCTGAAAGCGCACATATCCGCGCAGGAAATGGGCACAGCCATGCCCAAAGTGTCGCAATTGATCGTTTCGTAACCATCCTTGACATACGGGGCGTAACCCACCCCGCGCCAGGGGCTCCGCTAATGCGGCTTGCGCACGCTCCAGACGGTGACCGGCATGGCACAGCGCCAGGCATCGAACCGCCCGACCGGCGTGGTGTGCGCGACCGACAGCCGGGTCAGGTCCCCGCCCAACCGCTCCCGCCAGGATACCAGGGCCGCCTCGCTCTGCAGGGTCACGGCATTGGCGACCAGCCGACCGCCGGGGGGCAAGGCGTCCCAGCACCGGTCCACCACTCCCGCCACGGTCAGGCCGCCACCGATAAAGACCGCCTGCGGCACCGGCAGGTCCGCCAGCGCCTCGGGCGCGCGACCGGCGACGAGGTGCAGACCGGGCACGCCGAGCGCCTCCCGGTTATGGGTGATCAGGGCCTGGCGCGCCTCGTTCGCCTCGATGGCGATCGCCCGGCAGGCCGGATGGCTGCGCATCCACTCGATGCCGATCGAGCCGCATCCCGCGCCGACATCCCACAGCAGCTCGCCGGGCAGTGGCGCCAGATGCGCGAGCGTCACCGCCCGCACGTCGCGCTTGGTGAGCTGCCCGTCATGGCGGAAGGCGCCGTCGGGCAACCCGGCCAGTCCGGACCAGCCGGTCACTGCCGCATCCGCCCGGCATTCCACGGCAATCACGTTGAGCTCCGCACAGCGCGGCAGGGTCCATTCCGCGGCGATGCCACCATGCCGACGCTCCTGCGCGCCGCCCATGTGCTCCAGCACCTCCAGCCGGCTGGCCCCGAAACCATGGGCGGCAAGCAGCGCCGCCAGGGCGGCGGGCGTGCCGCCATCGGCCGCCAGCACCAGCCAGCGCGCGCCCGGGTACGCATGCCGCAGCACCGCCGCCAGCGGCCGGCCAGTCACGCTCAGCGGGACCACGTCCTGCAGCGGCCAACCCAGCCGCGCCGCCGCCAGGGAAAAGGCCGAGGGAGCTGGCAGGATACGCATCTCCTCGGCCGGGACCTGCCGTGCCAGCACCGCACCGACGCCGAACAGCATCGGGTCGCCGCTCGCCAGCACGCAGACCGGCGTGCCGCGCCGGGTCAGCACGGCGCCGACATCGAAGGGACGCGGCCATTCCAGCCGCTCCTGCCCGGCCGCCGGCGGCACCATGGCGAGATGGCGGGCGCCGCCCACCAGCACCCGCGCCGCGGCGATGGCCCCGCGCGCCTCGGCGCCGAGGCCCTCCGGCCCGTCCTCGCCGATCCCCACCACCGTCAGCCATGCCGGCATGCGCCGCTCTCCCGTCCGCCGTCGCGGCGCTGTCATAGGGCAAGGCAGCCCGCCCGCAAGACGGGCTGTCCAGATCGGGGTATTTCGGGCAGGACGCGTTGTCCCCTTCTCTCCCGAGCAAGGCCACCATGATCGAGTACCGCCGCGACGCCGCCGACATCTACGCCCGCTCCTTCGCCATCATCCGCGCCGAGGCCGACCTTTCGCGCATCCCCGCCGACCTGGAAAAACTGGCGGTGCGGGTCGCGCATGCCTGCGGCATGCCGGACGTGATCGACGACCTGGTGTTCTCCCCCGGGGCCGGCGCGGCCGGGCGCGCGGCGCTGGCGGCCGGGGCGCCAGTGCTGTGCGACTGCCGCATGGTGGAGATGGGAATCACCCGCAGCCGGCTGCCGGCCAATAACGACGTCATCTGCACGCTCAACGACCCGGCGGTACCGGAACTGGCACGGCAAATCGACAATACCCGATCGGCGGCAGCGGTGGATCTGTGGCGGCCGCGGCTCGCCGGCGCCGTGGTAGCGATTGGCAACGCCCCCACGGCGCTGTTCCGCTTGCTGGAGCTGCTCGATGCCGGGGCGCCACGGCCGGCGTTGATCCTGGGCTTCCCGGTGGGTTTCGTCGGCGCCGCCGAATCAAAGGCGGCACTGGCGGAAGACAGCCGGGGCGTGCCCTTCGTCGTGGTGCGCGGCCGGCGCGGCGGCAGCGCCATGGTCGGTGCCGCCGTCAACGCGCTGGCCACGGAGCGCGAATAGATGCTGGCGATCGTCCGGCGCGGCGCGGCCGGGGAAGCGGTGGCGCAACGCCTGCTCGCGGCCTGTCCGGACGCGGAGTTGCTCGCCCCCGCTTCCCCGGATGCGTTCGGTGCGTTGCTGCGCCGCCTGTCCACTGCCGGCACGACGCTGGTGGCGCTGGGGCCGCTGGAAGATGTGGCGCAGGCGGTGCAACCCGGCCCGGACACTGCGCCGGTGGTGGTGGTGGCCGAAAACGGCCGGGCGGTGGTGCCGCTGTGCGGCGCCCGGGCCGGCGGCGACGAACTGGCACGGCAGATCGGGGCGGCGCTTGGCATCACTGCCGCCATCACCTCGGGAACCCCGCCCGCCCCGGTCCCCGGGCGACTGGCCGTGGTCGGGCTGGGGCCGGGCAAGGCCGGGCTGATGGCACCCGAGGTGCGCGCCGAACTGGACCGCGCGCAGGATATCCTTGGCTACATTCCCTATGTGCGGATGGCCGGGCCGTTCCGTCCCGACCAGACGGTGCATGTCTCCGACAACCGCGAGGAACTCGACCGCGCCCGCCACGCCTTCGCGCTGGCCGCCGCCGGCCGGCACGTCGTGGTCGTGTCCTCGGGCGATCCCGGCATCTTCGCCATGGCCGCGGCGCTGTTCGAGGCGCTGGAACGCGGCGATGACCCCGCCTGGGGACAGGTGGATCTGGTCGTGCTGCCCGGCATTTCCGCCGCCCAGGCCGCCGCCGCGCGCGCCGGCGCGCCGCTCGGGCACGATTTCTGCGTGATCTCGCTGTCCGACAACCTCAAATCCTGGGCGACGATCGAGCGCCGCCTCGCCGCGGCAGCCGGCGCCGATCTGGTGCTGGCGCTCTACAACCCGATCTCGCGCGCCCGGCCCTGGCAACTCGACCGGGCCTTCGAGGTGCTGCGCCAAATCCGCGACGCCGCCACGCCGGTGGTGCTCGGACGCGATATCGGCCGGCCCGGCGAGAGCCTGACAACCACCCGTCTGGGCGAGGTGCGGAGCGACATGGTGGACATGCGCACCGTGGTGATCGTCGGCTCCTCCACCACGCGGGTGCTGCCGCGCCGGGACGGCAAGACCTGGGTGTACACGCCGCGCTGGCACGAAGCGTGAGGGAGCCGCATTTCACATCACGGCCAGCAGAACCAGCAGGCCGAGCACGGGTGGCAGAAGAAACGCCCACAGCCCGGCCAACATGAGAGCCAGGGCCGCCGTCAGGCAGCCCGCGGCAAAACCGGCAACACTGCCGCCCAGGCGCCGCAGACGCTGGCGCCGCTCCGCCTCTCCTGGCAGACCGCGCCACGCATCGGCCAGATCGATGATGATCTGCGTGGTGTTGCCGGTCATCAGCGTGCTGGGCGGCAGCGCCGTGAGGTGAATGCGCTGCATCGCATTCTGCAGCGCCATCGCCGAGACCAGCAACATGCCGCCGAGCAGCGGCGCCGGGCGATCGGCGTCCGGGAAGGGACCGAAACCAATCAGGACGGCGGCGGCCAGCACGAGCAGCACGATCTTCACGATGAGCAGGGGCCGGAGCCCGGCCGCGCCCGCCATCAGCCGGGCCGCCATCACCACGGCACAGAAGACCGGCAAAGCGAGCAGCTTGGCGACGATACCGGATCCCCCCTGCGTCAGCGCCGCCCCGAAGGTGACGAAATTGCCGGTGACATGCGCGGTGAACAGTCCGTGCAGGGTCAGGAATCCGGCCGTATCGACGAAACCAGCGTTGAAACTGAGCAGCAATGGCTGCCAGGTTTTTCCGCCTGCGCTCATGTGCCCTCCCTTCGTGCCTGCAAGGCGACCAGCAGCAGGCCGCCCACCAGCCCGAGATGCTCGAAAAAGCCATTGGTGGCGGCAAAGCGCTGAGGGCCCGGCGGCATGTCCCAGAATCGCAGCGCGATCAGGCTCGCCGCCAAGGTGAAGGCGGCAAGGGCGAGGGCCCCTGCCCTCCGGCCGATGCCGAGAATCACCATGGCCGAGGCCCCGAGTTCCAGCACGATCACCGCCGTCGCGAACAACGCCACCGGCTGCAGGCCGAGTTGCGCCATCTCATTCAGGGCGGCCGGCAGATCGCCAAGCTTGGCGACCCCTCCCTGCAGATAAGCCGCGCACAGGCCGATCAGGCAGAGGCGATGCAACACCGTGCCTGCCGCCGTCATGCCTCCCTTCCCGCTCACACCGCCCAGCACGCGCACCCCAGCGCACCCCAGAATTCCTTCAAATCCCGGATTGGCAGCCGGGACGACCAGGCCGTGGCATGATCGTGGCCGTGCACCCCACAGCTGTTCGTGCAGCCGCAGGCGGATGCGACCGCCCGCTGCAACGCCGTCCGCCCCGCTCCCTTCGGTTCGCCCCAGACCGCATAGCCGCCGAACCGCCGCACCGGTGACCAGTCCGGCATCGCCGGCGGCAATTCGGTCTCGTCATGCGCAGCGAAATCGCCCGCGCCGAACACGATCCGTCCTCCCACCATGGTCAGGTCCGACGTGATGAAGGAAATCTCGTCCTCGGGGCAGGCGAAGTAGTCGCGGTCGGGCACGATGAGATCGGCGAGCTGCCCGGCCATGATCCGGCCCTTGCGACCTTCCTCGTTGGAAAACCAGGTCACGTTCTCGGTCCACATCCGGAGCGCGGTCATACGATCGATGCAGTTATGGGCCGGGTAGATGCGCAGGCCCCCGACGGTGCGGCCGGTGACCATCCAGGCGAGCGAAACCCAGGGATTGTAGGACGCCACCCGCGTGGCATCGGTGCCGGCTGAAACCCGCGTGCCTTTCGCCAGCATGCGCGCGATCGGCGGCGTCGCCTCGGCAGCCTGCGCGCCATAGCGCTCGACGAAATACTCGCCCTGATACGCCATGCGGTGCTGCACGGCGACCCCGCCGCCGAGCGCCGCGATCCGGTCGATCGAGCGCTCCGAAATCGTCTCGGCATGGTCGAAGAACCAGTTCAGCCCTTCAAGCGGGATGTCGCGGTTCACCTTCTCGAACACGTCCAGCGCCCGGCTGATCGTCTCGTCATAGGTGGCGTGCATGCGCCAGGGCCAGCGATTCTCGGCCAGGATGCGCACGACCCCCTCGAGATCGTCCTCCATCTCCGCCGGCATGTCGGGACGGGGCTGGCGGAAATCCTCGAAATCCGCGGCCGAGAACACCAGCATCTCGCCCGCCCCGTTGTGGCGGAAATAATCGTCCCCTTGCCGGTAGCGCGACCCGCGCGTCCAGGCGAGGAAATCCTCCTTTTCCGCCTTCGGCTTCTGGGTGAACAGGTTGTAGGCGATCCGCAGCGGCAGCTGTCCGGCATCAGCCAGGGTCTGGATGACCTGGTAGTCTTCCGGATAATTCTGGTTGCCGCCACCGGCATCGATCACGCCGGTCACGCCGAGCCGGTTCAACTCACGCATGAAGTGGCGCGTGGAGTTCACCTGATACTCCAGCGGCAGGCGGGGTCCGCGCGCGAGCGTGGCATAGAGGATGGCCGCGTTCGGCCTGGCCAGCAGCAACCCGGTCGGATTGCCACCGGCATCGCGAACGATCTCGCCGCCGGGCGGCTGCGGCGTCTCCTTCGTGTAGCCCACCGCCCGCAGGGCGGCGGCGTTCAGCAGGGCGCGATCGTAGAGATGCAGCAGGAAAACCGGCGTGTCGGGGGCAACGGCGTTGATTTCCTCGATCGTCGGCAACCGCTTCTCGACGAACTGGTGCTCGGTGAAGCCGCCGACCACGCGCACCCATTGCGGCGGCGGCGTGATCGCGACCTGCCGGCGCAGCATGTCCATCGCATCGGCCAGCGAACGCACGCCGTCCCAGCGCAATTCCAGATTGAAGTTCAGGCCGCCGCGGATGATGTGGCAATGATTATCGATCAGTCCCGGCAGCACGCGCCGTCCGGCCAGATCGATGCGCCGCGTCCCTGGCCCGGCCAGGGCCATCACCTCGGCATCGCTGCCGACGGCCAAAAATTGCCCGGCGGCGATCGCCACGGCGCTGGCCTCCGGCAGGCCGCGATCAAGGGTGGTGATCCGCCCGTTATAAAGAATCGTCTCGGCGGTCGTCGGATGAGCCATGGGAAGCTCCGGGGATCAGGATTGATCCGGCAGCCGCTGGCGCACCGGCTCACCGGCGGGCAGGCTGCCGAAGACATGCGGGCGGACATGGCGCTGCCAGAGCGCGGCCGGCGGATGGCGCTGCAGCAGGCAGCGCACCAGCGGCGGTACCTGCTCGCCGAGCAGCATGCCGAGCAGCCCCACCAGCGCAATCACCGGCGGCGCGGGCGAACGGACCTGGACCAGTCCGTACAGGATGCCGACGACCAGCCCCGCTCCGACCGAGAGGACATAGGGCATCATCGCGAGCCTTCCTGCCGCCTCGGCACGGTGCGGGGGGACGTCATCGGCTCAGCCCTCGTGGGCGCCGAACATGGTCTTGGCGTAGATGATGCCAAGGCCATAGGCGCCGCCATAGGTGCGGGCGATGCCGGTGGTCAGTTCGTAGGTCTCGCCGCGCGCCCAGTCGCGCTGCAGCTCCAGCAGATATTGCAGCGAGGTCATGGGCCGGGCGCCGGCCTGGATCATCCGCTGCATCGCCCGCTCATGCGCCTCGGCCGAGACATCCCCGCAGGCATCGGCGATCACATAGACCTCGTGCCCCTGCGACAACGCCGACAGCGCCGGGCCGACGATGCAGACCGACGTCCACAGCCCGGCCAGCACGATACGGCGCTTGCCGATGGCATTGACCCTGCCGATGACGTTCGCGTCCTCCCAGGTATTCATGCTGGTGCGGTCGATCATTGCCTGTCCGGGGAAGGCGGCGACGATCTCGTCGAACATCGGCCCGGAGAAGGATTTCTCGGCCACCGTGGTCAGGATGGTGGAAACGCCGAAGCCGGCGGCGGCGCGGGAGATCATCGCCGCGTTGGTCCGCAGGTTGGCCGCATCGATCGACTTGGTCGCGAACGCCATCTGCGACTGGAAATCAATCAGGATCAGAGTGTGGTCCGACGGCGTCAGCAGCAGCGGCGACGGCGCGGCAATGGCGGCTTGTGTCATGGTTCCCCTCGTTTGCGGGTCATGCCCGATACGGTGGGAAAATGCGGAACGAGGTGGGGGACGTCTTGTCTCGGATTGACGGTTTGGCCCGATCCTTCCCCCTCTGCCGCCCCGTGCCCCGTCTGGTTTGAAGAGAAACGAAACCCGATGATGGCGGAGTGAGTCCGAGGTCTTCCGCTCCACCTGATCGACAGGAAGCCAGGTCCCTGGCTGTGGGCCGAACCGGGCCGCATGGCCGGTGAATGACCCGTCGGAAATGAAATTCCTTCCAAGTTCGCAATGCGCGAATTAATGTCAAGAAAACCTCGGCTGTGCCCCTGCTTCCCGCAAGCGGCCGGTGCAGCACGAAGGCAGGGGGACCATTGTTGCGTGCAGCCAAATCACCACACATGAAGCTGTGGGGAAACGATGACTGTTTGTTGGCACGGTTCGACATCGCGCCCACCGCAGATGTCATGATCGATCGCGCCTTGCCGGAGCGAATCGTTTTCCTTTCATTTCGGGGCTGCCGGTGGAGCAGCCAGTGCCGCGGCGTCGCCAGCGACGAGGCGGAGTGCAGCGTCATCGTCCGCAATGCCGGCGACATCTACTCGGCCAGGCTCCAGCAGGTGGCGAAGACGGGTGGGATATGCCGGGAACTGCATGTCTCGCCGGGCTATCTGACCATGCTGCGCCGGCAGGCCGGGCTTGGCCGCGACATTGATTTCACGATCATGCAACATCGGCGCACCTGGTTGGGCGACATGCTCTTTGCCGCCCATGGCGCGGCCGAAAGAGGGGACGGGCTTGCCTTCGAATGCATGTTGCTCGGCCTCGTCCGTGCCCTCACCTTGGCGGGCGGCGATAGCGACGCACCGAGGCGCCGGTCACGCAATCACCAGAAAATCGCCCGCACCATCGAGTACATGCGCCAGCATTACAGCGAGCCGATCTCGCTGCGCGATCTCGCGGACACGGCCGGCATGAACCATTTCGTGTTCCTGCGCAATTTCAAGCAACATGCGGGGGTCACGCCGCATGAGTATCTCCGTTCCTTTCGGGTCAACCGCGTGCGTGACCTGATGCGGGTCGGCCACAGCAGCGTCGATGCCGCGCTGATGAGCGGTTTTGCCGACCAAAGCCACATGATCCGCAGTTTCAAGCGCAAGACGGGACTGACGCCGGGCGCCATCGCCTTCGGTCACGGTCCGGGGGGCTGACCCGGGACCGGCCACCGGCAGCCGACCAACCATCAATCGCGTTCAAGATCGCCGGGCGCGGGTCGAGGCAGGCTGAGGTGTCGACGCCAGGCAGAAGTGACCAGCAGGGCACGTCATGGCCGGAGCAGCAGCATGCGCCCCGCTGCTGCCTCCGGCCCCGACCGCCGCCGCCCTGACCACCCATGCCGCGTCCTTTTCCAGCAACCCTACAGGACATACGGACATGTCAGACAGCAGCTTCATCTTCACGCAGGACGGCACCCGGATCCACGTCAAGGACTGGGGGCCCCGGGACGGCCAGCCAGTCGTCTTCAGCCATGGCTGGCCGCTGAGCGCAGACGCGTTCGAGGACCAGATGCTGTTCCTTGCCCGACATGGCTTCCGTGTGATCGCGCATGACCGGCGCGGGCATGGACGGTCATCGCAACCGCGCGGCGGCAACGACATGGACCATTTCGCCGATGACCTCGCGGCGGTGGTGGCGGCGCTGGATCTGCGGCAGGCCGTGCATGTGGGCCATTCGACCGGTGGCGGCGAAGTCGCGCGCTACATCGGCCGTCACGGCGTCTCCCGCGTCGCCAGGGCCGTGCTGATCGGTGCCGTCACCCCGATCATGGCCCGCACCGAGTGGAATCCCCAGGGCGTGCCGATGACCGTCTTCGATGAGATCCGTGCCGGCGTCCAGGCCAACAGATCGCAGTTCTACAAGAATCTCACCATTCCGTTCTTCGGCTTCAACCGGCCGGGCGTCACCCTGAACGAGGGGCTGCGGGATGCTTTCTGGGCGCAGGGCATGCAAGGCAGCCTGCTGTCCCAGTACGAGTGCGTGAAGGCTTTCTCCGAAACCGACCAGCGGGAGGACCTGCGCCGGATGACCATTCCCACGCTGGTCCTGCACGGCGATGACGACCAGATCGTTCCGATCGAGACCACCGGGAAGGCCGCCGTTGCCCTGCTGCCGCAGGGCACGCTGAGGGTCATCGCCGGCGGCGACCACGGCATGTGCGTCACCCGCAAGGACCAGATCAACGCGGAACTGCTCGGCTGGTTGAAGGACTGAGCCCGGCGCAGACCACGAGACCGACGCCGGCGCAGGCGCACCGGCGTCGGTCTCGTGATAACATTTGGAATGATGGCAGGACCGGGTGTCGCGCTGGTGCGACGATCTGGTGTCGAGCGGGAACCTGCTGAGAGGAGGCTCGTCGCGGCGATGGTCGCCCGGATTCTGATCAGCGCCTGCCTGCTCGGCCACCCCGTCCGCTACGACGGTGCGGCAAAACCCTTGATCCACCCAGCGATCGACCAATGGCGGCGCGAGGGGCGTCTCGTTTCGATCTGCCCCGAACTCATGGCCGGCTTCGCCGTGCCGCGTCCCCCGGCCGAGATCGCTGAAGGACGCTCGGGGGAAGCCGTCCTCGCGGGGCACGGACGGGTCGTCCAGGCGAACGGAACGGACGTGACGGAGCTCTACGTTGCCGGCGCCCAGGCGGCGCTGGCGCTCGCGCGCGAGCACGCGTGCCGGTTTGCCCTGCTGATCGACGGCAGTCCGTCCTGCGGCAGCCGCCTCATCCATGACGGAACCTTCTCGGGCCGGAAGCAGGGTGGGGCCGGCGTCACCACCGCCCTGCTGCGGCGACACGGCGTCGAGGTGTTCGCGAATACCGAGATCGAGGTTTTGCGAAATCGCCTGTCCCAGACGTCAGGCCAGCGAATACCGTCCTGAAGCAAAAGGCAGATCGGCGGTAGAGAGCGATAGAGCCTGATCACCGCTCGGACATCAATCCCCAGAACGTCCCGCCGACAATCAGCCCTGCACCAAGCAACGTCACTGCCGTCACCGGTTCCGCAAGCAGCAGCCAGGACAACGCAAAGCCGAAAAGCGGTTCGGTTCCCATCAGAAAACTCACGCGAGTCGGGCTGGTGCGGCGCAGGGCAGCGTTCTGGACATAGAATGCGCCGATCGTACAGAAGATCGACAGGAAGACCACCGCCCCCCAGAAGCCGGAGCCCGCGGTGACGAGCAGGGCCGACGGCGCCTCCTGTGCCAGCAACGCGGCCAATGTGAGTGTCGCGACCGTCACCGACTGCACCGCGGTGAGCGCCGCGGACGAGAGCCTCCGCCCGTCCATCAAGCGCCGTGTCGATACCACCATGACCGCCCGCAGCACCGCCGCCACCAGAACCAGGAGATCGCCGCCCCCGGGCGTGCTCATGCCGCCGGCCAGGATGGCGACACCGCCGATCGCGACGCCTGCGCCGAGGATTACACCGAGGGGCGGCAGCCGCCCTGCCAGCCCGAAATCCAGAAACGGCGTGATGACCGTACAGAGCGAGATGATCAGCGCCGTGTTCGTTGCCGTGGTGAACGCGATGCCCCAGGTTTCAGCCAGAAAGATCGCGAAGAGGATCGCCCCGAGAACCGCCCCGGCCAGTACGTCCCGTCTGGGTGCAGCAGCGAGACCGCACCAGGCGACAGCGGACATCACCGTGGCCGTGGTCAGGAAACGGTAGAAGATCAGCAGAAGCACCGGCGCATGGAAAAGGGCGCTTTTCGCGACGGGATAGCTCGCCCCCCAGACCATCGCGACGGCGAGCACGGCCAGATCCGCCCTGAGTGTCGTCCCGCCCCGTACCGCTCGCCCGATCGCCATGTGTCGCGCCCAGCCTGTTCCGCCTGGATCCGGGGTAGGGGCAAGCAGGCGTGGCGCGATAGAACGAAAGTGCGGCCTCAACCGCGGGCATAAGCGCCCGGGGTCACCCCGACGATGCCAAGGAAGTGCCGGGCCATATGGCTCTGATCCGCGAAGCCGGTCTCGGCGGCGGCCTGTGCCGCGGACATCCCGTCGCGCAGCAGACGCTTCACCCGGCCGATCTTTTGCTGGACATGCCAGGCGTGGGGCGGCAGGCCGGTGTGCCGGCGGAAGGCGGCGATGGTCTGGCGGCGACGCAGGTCCGCGACCCTGCACAATTCATCCAGGGTGACATTTTCGTCGACACGGGATCGCAGATACTCGATGGCATCGCGAATGCGGCCATCGGGCGCGTTGCGGTCTTCAGGCACCACCCCGGGCACCAGTTCGGTCAGAATGGCCCGCATCAGGTCGTCCAGCGCGACATCCCGCGCGAGTGCTTCCAAGGAGCCGTGCAGCACCGCATGGAGCGCCGAGAACCGACACGCCAGATCGGGCCTGGCGTGAAAGGCGTCGGTGAAATCCAGCGAGCCGGTGATCTCGCGATCCGCCATGTCGGAGAGGATCGCGCGCATCCCGGCTTCACTGACATAGAGCATCCGCTGACACCAGCCACACGCATGGCCCCCGCCCCCGTAATGGACGTCGCCGGGATGCATGGTAACGACCGTCCCCGCGGGCACGCGGTTCATGGTGCCCCGGCACCAGACGGCATGCACGCCACTCTCGATCACGCCGAAGAGGTACTCGTCGTGCGCGTGCGGCTTGAAGGTCTGCCGGACGTAGCGGGCGGACAGGGTCTCGATGTCATGCAGATCGGGCAAGTGTCGGATCGTCGCCCGATCATTCGGCCCGTCGTCGGTCCTTCCGCCTCGCACGGCCTGGTCCTCCTCTGCTGGAGGAGAGATGGGGCGGATGAGCGGAGCGTCATCCACCGTCGCGATGCTGGACGAAGGCCCAAACGCGAACCGCCGCCGATGCGTGGGCATCGGCGGTGGTTGGAGTGGTGGTTGCGGGGATAGGATTTGAACCTATGACCTTCAGGTTATGAGCCTGACGAGCTACCGGGCTGCTCCACCCCGCGGTGAAGCTGTCGACTGATGGGGCGTGTGGGTGTGTTGGTGAGGAAGTCAGGGTGGGTTTGAAGACCTGGCGGCGACCTACTCTCCCGCGTCTTGGGACGCAGTACCATGGGCGCTGGGGTATTTCACGGCCGAGTTCGGGATGGGATCGGGTGGGGGGACCCCGCCAGAGCCACCAGGTCGTCAAACCCACCCTGATTGTGTGTGTCAGGGTGTGGGGGCAGGTTCTGGTGTTTGCGTCGGTGTGTGTGCGTGGCGAGGCCTGAGTGGCGGTTGGTGTGGATGACTGCTGTGCGTGATGGGGGAGATGATCGAGCCTGTTGGGCGATTAGGACCGGTTAGCTGAGCGCGTTGCCGCGCGTATACATCCGGCCTATCGACGTGCTGGTCTTGCACGGCCCTCGGGGAGACCTGGTTTTGAGGGAAGTTTCCCGCTTAGATGCTTTCAGCGGTTATCTTGTCCGCACATAGCTACCCGGCGGTGCCGCTGGCGCGACAACCGGTTCACCAGAGGTGCGTCCATCCCGGTCCTCTCGTACTAGGGACAGCTCCTCGCAAGTCTCCTTCACCCACGGCAGATAGGGACCGAACTGTCTCACGACGTTCTAAACCCAGCTCACGTACCACTTTAATCGGCGAACAGCCGAACCCTTGGGACCTGCTCCAGCCCCAGGATGTGATGAGCCGACATCGAGGTGCCAAACCTCCCCGTCGATGTGGACTCTTGGGGGAGATCAGCCTGTTATCCCTAGAGTACCTTTTATCCGTTGAGCGATGGCCCTTCCACGCGGGACCACCGGATCACTATGGCCGACTTTCGTCTCTGCTCGAGCTGTCGCTCTCGCAGTCAGGCGGGCTTATGCCATTGCACTCAGCAGCCGATGTCCGACCGGCCTGAGCCCACCATCGCGCGCCTCCGTTACCATTTGGGAGGCGACCGCCCCAGTCAAACTGCCTGCCATGCAGGGTCCCGGATCGGGCTGACCGATCGCGGTTAGACATCAGAAGCGCCCAGGGTGGTATTTCAAGGTTGGCTCCGCCGAAGCTGGCGCCCCGGTTTCAAAGCCTCCCACCTATCCTACACAGTGCTCTCCTAATGCCACTGCAAAGCTGCAGTAAAGGTTCATAGGGTCTTTCCGTCTGACCGCGGGTACCCCGCATCTTCACGGGGAATTCAATTTCGCTGAGCCGATGCCGGAGACAGTGGGGAAGTCGTTACGCCATTCGTGCAGGTCGGAACTTACCCGACAAGGAATTTCGCTACCTTAGGACCGTTATAGTTACGGCCGCCGTTTACCGGGGCTTCAATTCAGTGCTCGCACACCTCCTCTTAACCTTCCGGCACCGGGCAGGCGTCAGACCCTATACGTCGTCTCTCGACTTCGCAGAGCCCTGTGTTTTTACTAAACAGTCGCTACCCCCTGGTCTGTGCCACCCGACCATGGTTGCCCACAGCCGGGTCCCGCTTATCCCGAAGTTACGCGGGCAATTTGCCTAGTTCCTTCGACATCGTTCTCTCAAGCGCCTTGGTATACTCTACCAGTCCACCTGTGTCGGTTTCGGGTACGGTCTATACGCTGGAGCTGTTTCCCGGGATGTTCCGGCCGCAGGGACAATCCGATAAGCCCCCACCACGTTTCACATCCGTCACTTCCAGCAGGCCCAGGAATTTTAACCTGGTTCCCATCGACTACGGCTCTCGCCCTCGCCTTAGGGGCCGGCTCACCCTGCGCGGATTAACCTTGCGCAGGAACCCTTGGACTTTCGGCGACAGTGTTTCTCACACTGTTTGTCGCTACTCATGTCAGCATTCGCACTTCCGATACCTCCAGGAGGGGTCACCCCACTCCCTTCGCAGGCCTACGGAACGCTCCGCTACCGCGCAGATTGCTCTGCACCCGCAGCTTCGGCACGTGGCTTGAGCCCCGTTACATTTTCGGCGCAGGATTTCTATTAGACCAGTGAGCTATTACGCTTTCTTTAAAGGATGGCTGCTTCTAAGCCAACCTCCTGGTTGTTTTGGAATTCCCACATCCTTTCCCACTTAGCCACGATTTGGGGGCCTTAGCTGGCGGTCTGGGCTGTTTCCCTCTCGACGATGGACCTTAGCACCCACCGTCTGTCTGCCGCGCTGCACTCCTCGGTATTCGGAGTTTGGTTAGGTTTGGTAAGTCTTTGGGACCCCCTAGCCCATCCAGTGCTCTACCCCCGAGGGTGATCACACGACGATCTACCTCAATAGATTTCGCGGAGAACCAGCTATTTCCGAGTTTGATTGGCCTTTCACCCCTAGCCACAGCTCATCCCCGACTTTTTCAACAGGCGTGGGTTCGGCCCTCCAGTGGGTGTTACCCCACCTTCAGCCTGGCCATGGCTAGATCACTCGGTTTCGGGTCTTCTGCCCGCGACTGAACGCCCTGTTCAGACTCGCTTTCGCTGCGCCTACGCCTATCGGCTTAAGCTTGCCGCGAACAGAAACTCGCTGACCCATTATACAAAAGGTACGCCGTCACCGCAGATGCGGCTCCGACTGCTTGTAGGCATTCGGTTTCAGGTCTATTTCACTCCCCTCATCGGGGTGCTTTTCACCTTTCCCTCACGGTACTTGTTCGCTATCGGTCACCAGGGAGTATTTAGGCTTGGAGGGTGGTCCCCCCATGTTCAGACAGGATTTCACGTGTCCCGCCTTACTCAAGGACCCAACGATCTAAACGCATACGGGGCTATCACCCGCTCTGGCCGGCCTTTCCAGACCCTTCTGCTTACAATCGCCAGGCCACTGGCCTGTTCCGCGTTCGCTCGCCACTACTAGCGGAATCTCTGTTGATGTCTTTTCCTCCGGGTACTGAGATGTTTCAGTTCCCCGGGTTTGCCTCCTGAACCTATGGATTCAGTTCAGGATACCCCTAAGGGTGGGTTTCCCCATTCGGATATCCACGGATCAACGCCTGCTCGCGGCTCCCCATGGCTTTTCGCAGCGTGCCACGTCCTTCATCGCCTCCTGGTGCCAAGGCATCCACCGAATGCCCTTATCGCGCTCGAGATCTCCAAACGAACCTTACGGTCCGTCATGACCCACCATGCACAGGAACCATCCACACCAGCCC